>CAWJMG010000001.1:0-1417531 GCA_963843975.1 uncultured Actinomycetes bacterium
GGGCTCGTGCGGGCCGGGTTGACGTTGCCGCTCGCGGCGAGGCCGATGCCGCCCGCGATAGCCGCACCGATGTCGGTGAGGATGTCGCCGAAGAGGTTGTCGGTGACGACGACGTCGAAGCGCTCGGGCGAGGTCAGGAAGAACATGCTCGCGGCGTCGACGTGGCAGTAGTCGGTGGTGACGCCGGGGTAGTCGGCTGCGACCTTGTCGAACGTGCGCTGCCACAGGCCGCCCGCGTGCACCAGCACGTTCGTCTTGTGCACGAGCGTCACCTTGTTGGCGCGCTTGGTGGCGCGCTCGAAGGCGTCGCGCACGATGCGCTCGACGCCGAAGGCGGTGTTGACGCTCTCCTCGGTGGCGATCTCCTGCGGCGTGCCCTGGCGCAGCCAGCCGCCCGCACCGGCGTACGGGCCCTCGGTGCCCTCGCGGCAGACCACGAAGTCGATGTCCTCGGGGCCCTTGCCCGCGAGCGGGGTGGCCACGCCGGGGAACAGCTTCACCGGGCGGAGGTTGAGGTAGTGGTCGAGCTCGAAGCGGAGCTTCAGCAGCAGGCCGCGCTCGAGCACGCCGGGCGGGACGCTCGGGTCGCCGACGGCACCGAGCAGGATGCCGTCGACGCCGCGGAGCTCGGCGAGGACGGTGTCGGGCAGGGTCTCGCCGGTGGCGTTGTAGCGGCGCGCGCCGAGGTCGTACTCGACGCGGTCGAAGGTGAGGCCGTGCCGCGAGGCGACGACGTCGAGGACCTTGAGACCCTCGGCGACGACCTCGGTACCGATCCCGTCACCGGGGATGACTGCCAGCTGCACGCTCGTGGACATGGGGTCGAGGGTAGGGCGGCGTCCCAGCATCCGGTATCGCCGTCCCAGGGAGTGAGACGCCACGTGCCCCCCGACCGGGATTCGGCTCAGGTCGCTGCTACCCTGGCCGAGATGTCATACGTGGCGCTTCTCCTTAGCGGCCGCAGCGAGGCCTAGGACCGGCCTCCTCGCTGCGGGGTGCTGGTGTGCCGGTCGTACCTGACCCACCCCCACCCCACATCCAGCGAGGACCCCGTGACCGCCCCCTTCTCGTACGACGAGCGCAACGCCCAGAAGCCGTCCCCGATGGCCTGGCGCCGCTACACCCCCTTCACCCCGGTCGACCTGGCCGACCGCACCTGGCCGTCGAAGGTCATCACGCAGGCCCCGCGCTGGTGCCGCGGTCGACCTGCGCGACGGCAACCAGGCGCTGATCGACCCGATGACCCCCGCGCGCAAGCTGCGGATGTTCAAGCTGCTCGTCGACATGGGCTACAAGGAGATCGAGGTCGGCTTCCCGTCGGCCAGCCAGACCGACTTCGACTTCGTGCGCCTGCTCATCGAGGGCGACCACATCCCCGACGACGTCGTCATCCAGGTGCTGACGCAGGCGCGCGAGCCCCTGATCGAGCGCACGTTCGAGTCCATCGCCGGCGCGCCGCAGGCGATCGTGCACCTGTACAACTCCACCTCGACGCTGCAGCGCCGCGTGGTGTTCGGCCTCGACCGCGACGGCATCAAGGACATCGCGACCCAGGGCGCGCGCCTGTGCCTGAAGTACGCCGAGAACCTCAAGGGCACCGAGGTCTTCTACGAGTACTCCCCCGAGTCGTACACCGGCACCGAGCTCGAGTTCGCCGTCGAGGTCGTGCGACGCCGTCATCGACGTCTGGGAGCCGACGCCGGACCGCAAGGCGATCGTCAACCTGCCCGCGACCGTCGAGATGGCCACGCCCAACGTCTACGCCGACTCGATCGAGTGGATGCACCGCAACCTCGGCCGCCGCGACTCGCTCGTGCTGTCGCTGCACCCGCACAACGACCGCGGCACCGCCGTCGCCGCCGCCGAGCTGGGCTTCATGGCCGGCGCCGACCGCATCGAGGGCTGCCTGTTCGGCAACGGCGAGCGCACCGGCAACGTCTGCCTCGTCACGCTGGGCATGAACCTGTTCAGCCAGGGCATCGACCCGCAGATCGACTTCCGCGACATCGACGAGATCCGCCGCACGGTCGAGTACTGCAACCAGCTGCCCGTGCACGAGCGCCACCCGTACGGCGGCGACCTCGTCTACACGGCGTTCTCGCGGCTCGCACCAGGACGCGATCAACAAGGGCCTCGCCGCGATGCAGCGCGACGCCGACGAGGCCGGCGTGCGGCATCGACGACTTCCGCTGGGAGGTCCCGTACCTGCCGATCGACCCGAAGGACGTCGGCCGCACGTACGAGGCCGTCATCCGCGTGAACTCGCAGTCCGGCAAGGGCGGCGTCGCGTACATCATGAAGACCGAGCACAAGCTCGAGCTGCCGCGCCGGCTCCAGATCGAGTTCAGCCACGTCGTGCAGAAGGTGACCGACTCCGAGGGCGGCGAGGTCACCGCCGCCGCGATGTGGGACTACTTCCAGGACGAGTACCTCCCCAACCCGGCCGCGCCGTGGGGCCGCTTCACGCTCCGCTCGGTCAAGCAGGACTCCGACGTCGACGGCGCCACGCACCTCGGCGTCACGATCGTGGACAACGGCACCGAGGTCGACCTCGAGGGCACCGGCAACGGCCCGATCGCGGCGTTCTGCGACGCGATGGCGGCGTACGGCGTCGATGTGCGGGTGCTCGACTACAACGAGCACGCGATGTCGTCCGGCGGCGACGCCGTGGCCGCGTCGTACCTCGAGTGCGCCGTCGGCGGCCGCGTCCTGTGGGGCGTCGGCATCGACCCGTCGATCGTGACGTCCTCGCTCAAGGCGATCGTCTCGGCGGTCAACCGTGCCTCGCGCGACAGCGCGGCAGAGGCAGAGCGGGACGCCGCTGCGGAGTAGTCCGCAGGCTCGACGTACGAGGCCCGGCATCCCCGCGAGGGTGCCGGGCCTCGTCGCGTGCCGGGTGTCGGAGGCGACCGCTAGCGTGCGGGCATGCCGAGCATCCGAGCGCCGTTCACGATCACCGCCCGCCCTGCCGAGGAGGCCGAGGCCTCGGGGCTCCCGATGGTCGGGCGCACGACCTTCGACAAGGTCTTCTCGGGCGGGGCGATCGAGGGCACGAGCGTCGTGCACTTCGTGTCGGCCGCCGCCGAGGCGGGGCCGCTCTCCTACGTCGCGCTCGAGCGCATCGAGGGCACCCTCGACGGCCGGGCCGGTGCCTTCGTGCTTCAGCACGTCGGCGCGATCGTCGACGGCGCACCATCCCTCGCCCTCACGGTCGTGCTCGGCTCCGGCACGGGCGACCTGGCCGGCCTGGCCGGCAGCGGCACGATCGAGCACACCGAGGCCGGGGCCCACCTCGACCTCGACTACGACCTCTGACCTGCCTCAGGGGCGGGAGTCCCAGGCGACCAGGACGGCGTCCTCGCGCTCTCGGTCCAGGCCCGCGCCGGCTCTCGGCGCGGGAGCCGGCGTCTCGAGACCGGCGTCCACCCGCTGCACCCAGGTCCAGGTGTCGGTGACGGTCTCGCGCAGCGGCCGCGTCCGAAGTCCCCACGAGACGGCGCGCGCGACCTCGCAGGTGTGCAGGGCGTAGGCCTCGTCGTCCTCGGGCAGCCAGATCGGCAGCTCGGTCCACGGGGCGACGTCGTGCTCGACGACGAACGCGCCGTCGACCCAGACCAGCTCGGCGTCCGAGCCCGTGACCTCGACGCAGAGGCGGAGGACGTCGCCCATCGTGGCGAGGCCGGTCGTGCACACGACGTCGACGGGGCCGCTGCGGCCCTGCTGGCCGGCGTCGAGCGCGAGCGCCGCCAGATCGCGGGCGTCGACGTACTGGATGCCGAGACCCGGGCGGCCGGGAGCGAGCACGCGGCCACCGGCGGCTATGCGCCGCAGCCACCACGGGAGGCGGCCGACGTTCTCGCGCGGACCGAGGATGAGCCCGGCCCGGAGGTGCACGACACGGTCGGCGCCGAGCTCGCGCTCGAGGGCGAGCTCGCTGCCGCGCTTGTCGCGCGGGTACTCGGTCGCGTCGGCGTCGGGGTCGCCGTCACAGAGGGGTGCGCTCTCGTCGCCGTGCATCGGCGGGGGCCAGGCGTACACGGACCGGCTCGACACGTAGACCCAGCGTCCGACCTGGCCGCCGAGAGCCCGAGCGGCGTCGCGCACCACGGACGGCGCGCCCGACCAGGTGTCGGCCACGAGGTCGAACTCCTCGCCCGCGAGCACGTCGAACGCTCCCGGCTCGGTGCGGTCGAGCATCACGGTGGTCACGCCCTCGTGCGGTGAGTCGGACAGGCCGCGGTTGGCGACCGTCACGTCCCACCCGCGCGCCACGGCGCCCGCCACGACCGCATGCCCCACGAACTGCGTCCCGCCCAGCACCAGCAGCCTCATGCCTGCACCCTCCCCCGAGGACGCCACGGGCGGAAGCCGGGTTCGCCCTCAGCGCAGTGACGTACCGTCAGCGCCATGGCTGCGTACGACGACGAGCTCATGACCCGCGTGATCGCTCTCGCGGCCGACGCGCGCGCGAACGGCGACCACCCGTTCGGTGCGCTGCTGGCGGTGGACGGCGTGGTCGTGGCCGAGGCGCTCAACCGCGTGACCACCACGCGCGACCTGACCGCGCACGCCGAGACCGAGCTCGTGCGGCTGCTCGAGCGCGAGGGTCGTCTCGACGAGCTCTCGCGCGGCGTCGTGTACGCCTCCTGCGAGCCCTGCCCCCTGTGCGTCGGTGCGATGTTCTGGGCCGGTGCCCGGCACATCGTGTTCGGGCTCGCCGCGTCGACGTTGAACAGCCTCTCGACCGCTCCCGGCGAGGCGGCGTACGGCTTCACGATCACCGCCGCCGAGCTCGCCGCCGCGACCACGAGCCCGATGGTGGTCGACGGCCCGCACCGCGAGGGCGACGCCGCGGTCGTGCACGCCGGCTTCTGGCACTGACCCTCAGTCGATGAGCTCCTCGTCGACGACGGTCTCGCCGGTCGCGCGCAGTGCGGAGCGCAGGAAGAACGGCCCGGTGGCCTCGTTGAGCACGACCGTGGCGATGATGATCGTCGAGAGCTCCTCGCCGCCCGCACCGAAGTCCGAGGCGATGGTCGCCGCGAGGGCCAGCGCGATCCCGGCCTGCGGCATGTAGGCGCGCCAGGCGACGCGGCGCACGACGGCCGGCTCCTCGACCAGGTGCATCGCCGTGGTGCTGCCGGCGAAGATGCCCGCGAGCCGCGTGACCCACAGCAGCAGCGCTGCGCCGGCAGCGGCGACCAGTGCGTCGAGGTGCAGCCCCAGGCCGGTGAGGGTGAAGAACACGACGTAGACGTACGGCACCATCCGCTCGAGCAGGGACGCGAACCGCTCGGGCTTCACGGTCCAGTTCGCGACGATCACCCCGGCGATCATCGCGATGAGCAGCGAGTCGATCTCGATGTGCAGCCCGAGCGCTCGGTCTCGGCCCACCCGGTCATGAGCGGCGCGAGCACCGCAGCGACGGCAGCGACCCCCAGGACGAAGGCGCCCACCCAGACGTCGGACGCCGAACGCTCGATGACCGCGCGCAGCAGCAGGCCGACGAGCGCGCCCCCGACCAGCGCGAGCACCAGCACCGCAGCAACGCTCGCGACGATCTCCCCGGCGCTCGTCCCCTCGGCGACGAGCCCCTTCGCGACCAGCAGCGTCACCGAGAACGCGGAGACCACCACGACATCCATCACCACCGTCGCGCCGAGCACCAGCTTGGTGAAGGGCCCGGCCGAGCGGTTCTCGGAGATGACGGCGATGGCCTCCGGCGGCGACAGGGCCAGCATCACGGTGCCGGCGAGGATCGCGCCGGCCAGCCGCACCGGCGTCTGCAGCCCCGACGTGACGACGTAGACCGTGATCCCCACGATGAACGGGACCGCGATCGAGAGCCCGAGCACCTGCGCCACGATGGGGCGCAGCCGCGGCTTGATCACCTTCCACACCAGGTGGCTGCCCGCGACGAAGCCGATGAAGGCCAGCGCCACCGTCGAAACCTTGGGGAACGCGAGCGCGGCTCCCTCGCCCGCGCGGTCGACGAACGCCCCCACCACGGCACCGACGGCGAGGTAGACCGGCAACCGCGGGACGTGCACGCGTGCGGCAGCCTCGCCCACGACGTACGCCGCGGCGCACGTGCCGAGCAGGAGCGCGTAGTGGATCAGCTCCACGGGCGTGCCTCGGTCACGACGCGGAGCCTAGGCCCGACGGCACGGCACGCGGGTTCTGTGACCGATAGACGCGTCGTTTGCCCTGCCGTGAGGACAGACGGTCAGCGCGAGCGACAGGTGCTAGAGCTCGATGTCGACGGCGCGGACGCTCGTGGCGCCGACGGCCTCGCCGATCTCGGCGAGGACACCGGCCGGGATCGCGGAGTCGACGGTGAGCGCGATGAGCGCCTGGCCCCCGGCCTCGTCGCGCGAGACCTGCATGCCGCCGATGTTGACGCCGGCGTCGCCGAGCACCCTGCCGGCGATGCCGACGACGCCCGGGCGGTCTGCGTAGCGCAGGAACGCGAGGTGCGCGCTGAACGGGACGTCGACGTCGAAGCCGTCGACCTCGGTGATCTTCTGCAGGCTGCGCGGCCCGGTGACGGTGCCCGCGACCGCGACGGTCTCGCCGTCGGTGAGCGTGAGCTTCACGCGCACCAGATTGCGCCAGTTCGGCGACTCGGCCGACGTCGTGAGCGACACGGCGACGCCGCGCTCGCCCGCGATCACCGGCGCGTTGACGTACGAGACCGGGGCGTCGTTGAGCACCGAGAAGACACCCTTGAGCGCCGACAGCTCGAGGATCTTGACGTCGAGCTCCGCGATCTCGCCGAGCACCTCGACCTCGATCGCCTCGACGGCGGCCTGCGCGAGCGAGCCCGCGACACGGCCGATGTTCTCGGCGAGGCCGATGCCGGGTCGCACGGCCTCGGCGATCGAGCCGCCCTTGACGTTGACGGCGTCTGGCACGAGCTCGCCGGCGAGGGCGAGGCGCACCGAGCGGGCGACGGCGATGCCGGCCTTCTCCTGCGCCTCGTCGGTGGAGGCGCCCAGGTGCGGTGTCGCGACGACCTGCTCGAAGCTCGAAGAGCGGCGAGTCGGTGCAGGGCTCGGTGGCGAAGACGTCGAGGCCCGCACCCGCGACGCGACCGTCCTTGAGGGCGACGTACAGCGCGTGCTCGTCGACGATGCCGCCGCGGGCGGCGTTGATGATGCGCACGCTCGGCTTCACCTTGCGCAGCGCCTCCTCGCCGATGAGGCCGACGGTCTCCGGCGTCTTGGGCAGGTGCACGGTGATGAAGTCGGCCTCGGCGAGCAGCTCGTCGAGCGTGAGCATGCGGATGCCGAGCTGCGCGGCGCGCGCCGGCTGCACGTAGGGGTCGTACGCGACGAGCTTCACGCCGAACGCCGAGAGGCGCTGGGCGACGAGCAGGCCGATGCGGCCGAGGCCGACGACGCCCACGGTCTTGTCGGTGAGCTCGACGCCGGTGTACTTCGAGCGCTTCCACTGGCCGGCCTTCAGCGCCGCGTTGGCGGGTGCGATGTTGCGGGCGCTCGCGAGCAGCAGGGCGACGGCGAGCTCGGCGGCGCTCACGATGTTGGAGGTCGGGGCGTTCACGACCATGACGCCGGCCTGCGTGGCGGCCTTCACGTCGACGTTGTCGAGGCCGACGCCCGCGCGCGCGACGACCTTCAGCTTCGGTGCGGCGGCGATCGCCTCGGCGTCGACCTTGGTGGCCGAGCGGACGAGGATCGCGTCGACGTCCGCGATCGCGGGCAGCAGGGCCGCGCGGTCCGCGCCGTCCACGTGGCGGATCTCGAAGTCGGGGCCGAGCGCCTCGACCGTGGCGGGGGACAGCTCTTCGGCGATGAGGACGACGGGCTTGCTCACTGGGGGCACCTTCGAGGACGACGTCAGGAGATGCCACGAAGTCTATCGGCGGCCTTGTGAACGCCTTCACGAGGTCCGGATCCTGAGATCCCTGTCCCACGCGTCAGGATCGGCCCCCGCGGGCCTTCGCGGCCCTAGGGTCGGGCGCGTGCAGATCCTCCACATCGCGCTCCTCCCCGACTGGGAGAACGCCGTCGCCGCAGGCGCCTACCGGGTGTCGACCATCGGCCGCACCATCGACGACGAGGGCTTCATCCACGCCTCGACGCCGGAGCAGGTGCAGGGCACGGCGTCGCGCTACTACGCCGGCCGCACCGAGCCGCTCGTGGTGCTGGTGATGGACACCGAGCGGCTCGAGGCCGCGGGCGTGCCCGTCCGCTTCGACGAGATCGCGCCGGGCGTGACGTTCCCCCACCTGTACGCCGAGGTGCCGGTCGACCTGGTCGACGACGTACGCCCCGCAGGGTTCGACGCCGACGGACCGCTGCGCTTCTGACCCCGCTCAGACGCGGGCTGCCCGCCGCCAGGCGCTGAACGATCCCGCAGGCCCGGAGTGCGGCTGCACGAGCCACGGCCAGGGGTGCACCTCCGCGGGGCGGATGAGTGCGCTGCGGCGGCGCCACCCGGGCACGGGAGCGAACGTCGAGGCCGCTCCCCCGCCTCCGACCACATCGACGGGGTCGCCCCGGTGGACCTCCACCTCGCGCCGTCCGCCGAGGTCTGCGAGGCATTCGGCGAGGAACACCAGGCGCTTGCCCGACAGGCGCAACCGCCCGAGCAGCACCTCGTCGAAGACGAAGACGGCCGGGAGGTCGGGGTGCGCACGCAGCGCGGGGTCGTCGTCTCCGAGCGACTCGGCCGTGAGCCAGACCCGGTCGACCGGTCCGGCGCGCAGCGGCTCGCGCGGCCCGGCCGTGGCCTGCGGGTCGATGTCACCCCGGACGCCGGTCCGCTCGGGTGCGGCGACCGGCGCGGGCTCGTCCGGCCAGCCCTCGACCGGGCAGGCGCTGCGCAGCGCGCACCCCGCGCAGACGCCGGGCGCCCGCTTCTCCACCTGCCAGCGGCTGAAGCCGTAGGGCTTGCCCGTGCCGGCGCCCACGGTCCACTGCCAGCCGAGCCGGTTCGCCGCGCGGGAGCCGTCGAGCAGGTGGGTGAACAGGAGGTCCTCGCCGTCGCGCCAGCCGAGCCCCCGCCGCACAGTCCAGTGCGACGCGGTCCACATGCGCGTCTGGTTCACCAGCCACCCGTCGCGCTCCAGCTCACCGAGGACGAGCCCGAGGCACGCCATCCGAGCGACGTCGTGGTCCCAGCCGCTCGGGTCTCCGCCGCGCTCGCGGACGGAGTACCGCAGCGACGCCCGGAGGCCGCCGGTGCGCGCGTAGAGGTGTCGCGCGTACTCCTGCCACAGCAGCTCGTCGCGGTACTTCTCGACGTCCCGGGAGGGTCCGCCACCGACGTGGTCCCACACCGTCTGCAGCGGCAGGAGCCCGTGCCGGATGTACGGCGAGAGCCGGGACGCACCGCGCCGTCGCTGCGGGTGGACCTCGTTGCGACGCGCTGCGTACCCCGCGACGTCGAACGCGGCCAGCGCGGCGTCGGCGGCCGCCTGGCCTCCGCGGAAGGACGGGCTCGGCACCACCTCGTCGCCGGCGAGGTCGCCGAGGTGCGTGCGGACCCAGGCCGCGGCGTCGCCGTACGACGGCGTCGGCAGCCGCTCGCTCATGTGGCGAGCCGAACGAGGAGGGGGCCGGATGCCCGCGACGGGTCGACGACGCGCCCGCCCTGCACGACCTCCACCGAGCCGTCGGCAGCGAGGCGCCGGGCGGCCGAGCGGATGCGTTCACGATCGACTGCCAGCACCTCCTCGGGGTCGAGCAGCGCCCCGCGGCGCGCCGCGCGCAGTGCGTCGAGCAGCGCTGCCTCGAGAGAGTCGTCCGCGGTGCTGCGCCCGCGGGCGCGGCACGCGTCCGAGCACCAGCGCACGTCGTCCCAGCTGCGCGCCCAGGCCTTGCGCCAGGTCATCGTGCGGCCGCAGGACCCGCAGGTCTTGGTGGGCAGGTCGCGGGGCACCTGCCCAGCATGGGAGCCGTGCCGAGGTCGCGCATCCTGGGGCTTCGCCGCAGACCAAGATCACGGTTCTGGGCGGGATCCGTGCAGTTCACCTGCACAAAGACGCCCCTCAGGGCAGACATGCGAACAGGTCGCACCCTCGTGGGGCGCGACCTGTTCGGTGCTCGGTGCGGTGCGGTGTCAGCGGGCGGCGTTGCCCTCGGCGTAGTCGTCGTCGGACTTCTTGACCCAGCTCATCATGCCGCGCAGGTCCTTGCCGACCGCCTCGATCGGGTGCTCGGCACCCTGGGCGCGCAGCGCCTTGAACTCCGGAGCACCGGCGTCCTGGTCGTCGATGAAGCGCTGGGCGAAGGCACCCGACTGCACGTCCGCGAGGACTGCCTTCATGTTCTCCTTGACGCTCGGGTCGATCACGCGCGGGCCGGAGACGTAGTCGCCGTACTCGGCAGTGTCGGACACGGACCAGCGCTGCTTGGCGATGCCGCCCTCGTACATGAGGTCGACGATGAGCTTGAGCTCGTGCAGGCACTCGAAGTACGCCACCTCGGGCTGGTAGCCCGCCTCGGTGAGCACCTCGAAGCCGTACATCACGAGCTGCGAGGCACCGCCGCACAGCACCGCCTGCTCGCCGAAGAGGTCGGTCTCGGTCTCCTCGGTGAACGTGGTCTTGATGCCGCCGGCGCGCAGGCCGCCGATGCCCTTGGCGTACGAGAGCGCGAGCGCCCAAGCGGTGCCGGTGGCGTCCTGCTCGACGGCGACGATCACCGGCACGCCGCGGCCCGCGGCGTACTCGCGGCGCACGAGGTGGCCGGGGCCCTTGGGGGCCACCATGATCACGTCGACGTCGGCGGGCGGGGTGATGTAGCCGAAGCGGATGTTGAAGCCGTGGCCGAAGAACAGGGCCTTGCCGGCGGTGAGGTGCGGCTCGACCGACTCCTTGTACAGGTGACGCTGCACGTGGTCGGGCGCGAGGATCATGATCACGTCGGCCTCGGCGGACGCCTCGGCAGGCGTGAGGACGCGCAGACCCTCGGCCTCGGCCTTGGCGCGGCTCTTGCTGCCCTCGGGCAGGCCGACGCGGACGTCGACGCCCGAGTCGCGCAGGTTGAGGCTGTGGGCGTGGCCCTGGCTGCCGTACCCGAGAACGGCGACCTTGCGGCCGGCGATGATCGAGAGATCGGCGTCGTCGTCGTAGAACAGCTCGGCCACGGGGGCTTCTCCTTGCTGGGGTTGGAAAGTCGGGGATGAGTCTGACAGGGGGCCCGGCACGGGACCGGGCCGGGGTGAGCTCAGGCGGTGCGGTCGACCGGACGCAGGCTGCGGTCGGAGATCGAGCGGGGGCCGCGGCCGATGGCGACGATGCCGGACTGCGAGAGCTCCTTGATGCCGAACGGCTCGAGCAGCTTGAGCAGGGCCTCGGTCTTGTCGCGGCTGCCCGTGATCTCCATCGTCACCGTCTCCAGAGCGACGTCGACGACCTTCGCGCGGAAGACGCCGGCGATGTCGAGGACCTGGGAGCGGATGTCCTGGTCGGCCTTGACCTTGACCAGGACGAGCTCGCGCGCGACGGCGGAGTCCGGCTCGAGCTCGACGATCTTGAGCACGTTCACCAGCTTGTTGAGCTGCTTGGTGACCTGCTCGAGAGGGAGGTCGTCGACAGCGACGACGATCGTCATGCGCGAGATGCCGGCGAGCTCGGTCTGGCCGACGGCGAGGCTCTCGATGTTGAAGCCACGGCGCGAGAACAGGGCCGAGATGCGGGCGAGCACGCCGGGCTGGTCCTCGACCAGCACGGACAGGGTGTGACGGGTCATGTCGCTCAGTCCTCTCGGTCCCAGCGCGGGGCCAGGTCGCGCGCGTACTTGATGTCGTCGTTGCTCGTGCCGGCGGCCACCATCGGCCACACCATGGCGTCCTTGTTGACGATGAAGTCCACGACCACCGGGGCGTCGTTCAGGGCCATCGCCTTCTCGATCGTGGCGTCGACCTCGTCGGGCGACTCGCAGCGCAGGCCGTGGCAGCCGTACGCGTCCGCGAGCTTCACGAAGTCGGGGATGCGGTGGCTGTGCAGGTCGGTGTTGGAGTAGCGCGACTCGTAGAAGAGCGTCTGCCACTGGCGCACCATGCCCAGCGAGGAGTTGTTGATGACCGCGACCTTGATCGGGATGTCGTTGATCGCGCAGGTCGCGAGCTCCTGGTTGGTCATCTGGAAGCAGCCGTCGCCGTCGATCGACCACACGGTCGCGTCGGGGCGGCCGACCTTGGCACCCATGGCCGCCGGGACGGAGTAGCCCATCGTCCCGGCGCCGCCCGAGTTGAGCCACGTGCCCGGGATCTCGTAGTTGATGAACTGCGCGGCCCACATCTGGTGCTGGCCCACGCCCGCGGCGTAGATCGCCTCCGGGCCGGCGATCTGGCCGAGGCGCTGGATGACGTACTGCGGCGACAGCGAGCCGTCGGTGGGCACGTCGTAGCCGAGCGGGTACGTCGCCTTCATGTGGTCGAGCAGCTGGGACCACTCGGCGTAGTCGCCGACGTGGCCGGACTCGTGCTCGGCCTGCACGGCCACGATGAGGTCGGCGATCACCTCGCGGGCGTCGCCCACGATCGGGATGTCGGCGGTGCGGTTCTTGGAGATCTCGGCCGGGTCGATGTCGGCGTGGATCACCGCGGCGTCCGGGGCGAACGACTCGAGCTTGCCGGTCACGCGGTCGTCGAAGCGGGCGCCGAGGCAGATGAGCAGGTCGCTCTTCTGCAGCGCGCCGACAGCGGCCACGGTGCCGTGCATGCCCGGCATGCCGAGGTGCAGCGGGTGGCTGTCCGGGAAGGCGCCGCGGGCCATGAGCGTGGTGGTCACCGGGATGCCGGTGAGCTCCGCGAGGCGCAGCAGCTCGGCGTGCGCGTGCGACTTGATGATGCCGCCGCCGACGTACAGCACCGGGCGCTTGGCCTCGACGATCATCCGCGCGGCCTCGCGCACCTGCTTGGCGTGCGGGCGGGTGACGGGACGGTAGCCCGGGAGGTCGATCGACTCGGGCCAGCTGAAGCCGGTCCGGGCCTGCAGGGCGTCCTTGGCGATGTCGACCAGCACCGGGCCCGGGCGGCCGGTGCCGGCGATGTGGAACGCCGCGGCGATGGCAGCCGGGATCTCGGCCGGGTCGGTCACGAGGAAGTTGTGCTTGGTGATCGGCATCGTGATGCCGCGGATGTCCGCCTCCTGGAAGGCGTCCGTCCCGATCGACGCGCTCGGCACCTGGCCGGTGATGGCGACCATGGGCACCGAGTCCATGTAGGCGTCGGCGATCGGCGTCACGAGGTTGGTCGCGCCCGGGCCGGAGGTGGCCATGCAGACGCCGACGCGGCCCGTGGCCTGGGCGTAGCCCTCGGCGGCGTGCCCCGCACCCTGCTCGTGGCGGGTGAGGATGTGGCGTACCTGCTGCGAGTCCATGAGCGGGTCGTAGGCCGGGAGGATGGCTCCGCCCGGGATACCGAAGACGACCTCGACCCCAGCGCGCTCCAACGAGCGCACGAGGCTCTGGGCTCCGGTGATCTGGTCTGTCATGGCTTCCTCGCTGGGGTGCATGGTTCTCGGGTGGTGTCAGGTGGGTCGGGCAACGAAAAACCCCCCGGCCCGAACGGGCGGCGAGGGGTGCGCGCAATCGACGACGAGACCGTCAGGCTGCGCGCCCGCGGAGTACGACGACGATGCTGGTGAACACGAGCACGAGGCTACAGGGACGTCCGGACCGTGTCACGTGCTGACACGAACGTCTCAGATCGCGAGACAGAAGTCCGGTCACCGGGACGGGACGACGTCGACCATGTCCTCGATGCGGATCGAGCCGAGGCGCAGCAGATCGGTCGCGGCCCGCTCCCCCAGCGGCAGGCTCAGCAGGTGCCCCTGGCCGAGCACGGCACCCGAGGCCTTGAGCAGCGTGAGCTGGTCGTGCCGCTCGATGCCCTCGACGACGACGGCGAGCCCGAGGTCGCGGCCGAGGCGCAGGACGGCGGGCAGGGTGTCGCGGGCCGAGCCGACGCGGCTGGTGAGGTCGCGGTCGATCTTCAGGCAGTCGAGCGGCAGCCTCGGCAGGTACGACAGCGACGAGTAGCCGGTGCCGAAGTCGTCGAGGGCCACGCGGACGCCGAGGCGCCGGATCTTCTCCAGCTCGACGGTCGTGTGGTCGAGGTCGCGCACGAGCTGGTGCTCGGTGATCTCGAGGCAGAGCATGTCGGCGGGGACGCCGTAGCAGATGAGCGCGTTCTCGACCTGCAGGGCCAGCTCGCCGCCGGACTCGAGCTGGCGGGCGGACACGTTCACGTTGAGGCGCGTGCGGATTCCGGCGCGCAGCCACTGCCCGAGCATCTGGACGGCGCTGTCGAGCACCCAGCCGCCGACGGGCACGATCAGCCCGCTCTCCTCCGCGGCCTCGATCACCTCGGTGACGGTCCAGTCGGAGAAGTCCTCGTGGTCGAAGCGCAGCAGCGCCTCGACGGCGTAGATGTCTCCGGTGCGCAGGTCGACGATCGGCTGGTAGGCGAGCGACAGCCGGTCGTGCGCGAGCGCGTGGCGCAGGCGGGCGGCGGCATCGAGCCGGCGCAGGGCCGACGCGTGCATGGCCGGCTCGAACACCGACACGCGGTCGCGGCCGCTCTCCTTCGCCCGGTAGAGCGCGAGGTCGGCGTTGCGCAGAGCGGACTCGGCGTCGTCGTCCTCCCCCGGGCGGGCGAGGCCGATGCTGGCCGAGACCACGACGTCGCGGTGCCCGATCCGGTACGGCGCCGACAGCGACGCCCGGAGTCGCTCGGCGATCTCGACGGCTGTCTCGTCCGAGCAGTCGTTGAGGAGAGCGACGAACTCGTCGCCGCCGAACCGCGCCACGACGTCGCTCTCGCGGACCTCGGCAGCAAGACGCGTGGCGGTCTCGATGAGGAGCTCGTCGCCGACCGCGTGGCCGAACGAGTCGTTGACGTCCTTGAATCCGTCGAGGTCGATGAACAGCACCGCCACATGACCGCGCATCGGGCCGTGCAGCGCCGCCTCGACGCGGCCGGTGAACTCGCTGCGGTTGGGCAGGCCGGTGAGCCCGTCCTGCGTCGCGCGGGTGCGGAACATGTCCGCCTGGCGGCTCACCTGGGTGACGAGACGGCGGTTCTCGATGGCGAGCAGCACCTGGCTCGTGACCAGCGACCAGAGCAGGGTGAGGACGACCGCCGACAGGAGCGGGTCCGACGGGCGGCCGAGGGCCCACGCGATGGTCGTGGCGCCGATCGCGAGGCAGGCCACGAGGTAGGGCAGGCGAAGGCCCGGGCCGGTGGGCACCCGCATGGTGCCCGCGCGGAACGGGCTCGGGGCCAGCCACGCCGTCGCGGCGATGAGCACGCCTGCCACGGTCCAGGAGGCGACGTACGCCGACTGCGTGATCGGGGTCCAGGTGCCGGCGCCGACGAAGGCGCGGTACAGGTCGCCGTGGGCGAGCGCGACGCCGACGAGGGCGAGGGCCGCTCCGCCGATGCGGGTGCCCTTGGGCAGGCGCAGCGTGAGGGCGAGCACCGTGCTCACGAGGGCGAGATCGCCGAGCAGCCAGATCGAGCCGAGCGCGACGCTCTCCGGCGAGTCGAGCAGGCGGGCTCCCGGGACGGTCGCGAGCCACAGCGCCACGAAGACCGAGCCGCCGAGGAGCCAGCCGTCGAGCCCGAGCAGCACCCAGCGCTGGAGGCCGCTCACGGTGCCGGGGAACGACCCGACCGCGGCGGCCGCGAGGACCGCAGCGAGCAGCCGCGGGACCCACGAGGCCTCGGTGGGCTGGTCGACCAGGGCGAGCTCGCCGAGCGAGACCGAGGCCACCAGGCAGGCGGCCGCCATGAGCCCCCACGCGGCCCGCAGCCGTCCCGCAGCGCGCGCCGCGACGACGACCAGGGACGCACCCGTCATGAGCGCGATCAGGGCGACGTAGACGAACATCCACGAGCCGTCGTCGTCGCCGCCCAGCATCACGGGCACGGCGCCGACAGCCAGGGCCACGGCGAGCACCGGCAGCAGCATCCAGACCGGCCGGTCGGGTGCCGTGCGAGCTGCTGCAGGCGCGTGCGTGGACGTCACTCTGCGTTCATCGGCGCAGGTGGGGGGACCTTGAGGTCGCGGCAGGTCCCAGAACGGCCGCAGCCCGACCCCGTCGTGGGATCGGGCCGCGGCGCGGACGTGCGGGCTCAGTCGAGGACGGCGCCGTAGCGGGCAGAGCCGACGAGCTTGGCGTACTTCGCGAGGACACCGCGCTGGTGCTTGGGCGCGGGCGGCTGCCAGCCCGCCTTGCGGGCCTCGAGCTCGGCCTCGTCCACGAGCAGGTCGAGGGTGCGGGCCGCAGCGTCGAGGCGGATGCGGTCGCCGTCCTTCACGAACGCGATCGGACCGCCGTCCACGGCCTCGGGAGCGACGTGCCCGACGCACAGGCCGGTGGTGCCGCCGGAGAAGCGGCCATCGGTGATGAGCAGGACGTCCTTGCCGAGGCCTGCACCCTTGATGGCGCCCGTGACGGCGAGCATCTCGCGCATGCCCGGGCCGCCCTTGGGGCCCTCGTAGCGGATGACGACGACGTCGTCCTTCTGCAGCGTGCCGTCCTCGACGGCCTGCATCGCCCCGGCCTCGCCGTCGAACACACGGGCGTTGCCCTCGAACACGTCGCTGTCGAAGCCGGCGGTCTTCACGACCGCGCCCTCGGGCGCGAGCGAGCCGGACAGGATCGCGAGGCCGCCGGTCTTGTGGATGGGGTTCGACAGCGCGCGCAGGATCTTGCCGTCCGGGTCCGGCGGGGCGATGTCGGCGAGGTTCTCGGCCATCGTCTTGCCGGTCACGGTGAGGCAGTCGCCGTTGAGCAGGCCGGCGTCGAGGAGCGCCTTCATGACGACGGGGATGCCGCCGATGCGGTCGACGTCGCTCATGACGTACTGGCCGAACGGCTTGACGTTGGCGAGGTGCGGCACCTTGTCGGCGACGGTGTTGAAGTCCTCGATGTCGAGCTGCACGTGCGCCTCGTGGGCGATGGCGAGCAGGTGCAGGACGGCGTTCGTCGAGCCGCCCAGCGCCACGACGACGGCGATCGCGTTGAGCAACGACTCGCGCGTGATGATGTCGCGGGTCGTTATCCCGCGGCGGAGCAGCTCGACGACGGCCTCGCCCGAGCGGTGCGCGTAGCCGTCACGGCGGCGGTCGACGGCGGGCGGCGCGGCAGAGCCGGGAAGGCTCATGCCCATCGCCTCGGCAGCGGCCGCCATGGTGTTGGCGGTGTACATGCCGCCGCACGCGCCCTCGCCCGGGCAGATCGCGCGCTCGATGGCGTCGACCTCCTCGCGGGTGATGAGGCCGCGGGCGCACGCGCCGACCGCCTCGAACGCGTCGATGATCGTGACGTCCTTGTCGCCGACCCGGCCCGGAAGGATCGACCCGGCGTAGAGGAAGACCGCGGCGACGTCGAGGCGCGCGGCGGCCATGAGCATCGCGGGCTCGGACTTGTCGCAGCCCGCGAGCAGGACGCCGCCGTCGAGCCGCTCGGCCTCGAACACGCACTCGACGGAGTCGGCGATGACGTCGCGGCTCACGAGCGAGTAGTGCATGCCCACGTGGCCCATCGAGATGCCGTCGGAGACGGAGATGGTGCCGAACTCGAGCGGGTAGCCGCCCCCGGCGTGCACGCCGTTCTTCGCGGCATCCGCGAGGCGGTCGAGCGAGAGGTTGCAGGGGGTGATCTCGTTCCACGACGAGGCGATGCCGATCTGCGGCTTCACCCAGTCGTCGTCGCCCATGCCGACGGCGCGGAGCATGCCGCGGGCGGCGGCGCGCTCGAGGCCGTCGGTGACGGTGCGGCTGCGGGGCTTGATGTCAGGGGTCTCGGTGCTCACGTGCTGAGCCTACGAGGTGTGCGTGCGGGCGGCTGCGCGAGCCCGGGCACGCAGCGGTCAGAGGCTGGCGATGATCCGTGCGCGGGCGGCGTCGTGCTCGTCCTGGGTGATGCTGCCGGCAGCGAGCAGGGTGTCGACCTCGGCGAGGCGCTCCTCGAGGCTGCGCTCGGGCGAGAGCAGCTGGGAGTCCTTGGCGGCCGCCATGAGCTGGATGTCGCCGGCCAGCGGGTCGAGACCCTCGCGGCGGGCGGCGTAGAAGCGGTAGATCGCGGTGCCGATCACGACGACGAAACCGAGGACGATGATGACCGGCACGATCGTGAACATGGTGTCGGCGGCCTCGCTGCCCGGCATCGGGAGCGACCCCGCGAGCACTGACGTGTCCATGTCTCTCCCCCTGGCCGAGAATCGGGCTGCTGCCCTCTCTCACGCTATGGGCGGGTCAGAAGGTTGTCGAGCGGCTCGCCCGCGCGCAGACGACGGATCTGCGCGGCCACCAGCCGGCGTGCGCGCGGCTCGAAGGCCGTGCTGTTGCCGCCGACGTGCGGGCTGATGAGCACGCCGGGCGCGGACCACAGCGGATGGTCGGCGGGCAGCGGCTCAGGGTCGGTGACGTCGAGCGCTGCGCGGACCCGGCCGGCGTGCAGCGCCGCCACCAGGTCGTCGGTGACGACGACGGGCCCGCGGGCGACGTTGACCAGCAGCGCCCCGCGGGGCATCCGGGCGAGGAACGCGGCGTCCACGAGGCCGACCGTCTCCGGCGTCGCGGGCAGGATGAGGATGACGACGTCGGCCGTGGGCAGCAGGCCGTCCAGCTCGGCCATCCCGTGCACGGTGCGGCCGTCCTCGAGGGTGCGCGCGGTGCGGGCGACGCGGACGACCTCGCACTCGAAGCCGTCGAGGCGACGCTCGATCGCCTGGCCGATCCGGCCGAAGCCGAGGATGAGCACGCGCTTGTCGGCGATGGAGTCGTTCGTCCGGGGCAGCCACGACCCCGTGGCCTGGTTGCGGGCGAAGTCGTCCAGGCCGCGCAGCCGGGTGAGGGCGAGGCCGACGGCGAGCTCCGCGGTGCTGGCGTCGTGCACGCCCGCCGCGTTGTGCAGCGCCACGCCGTCGGGGAGGAAGGGCCACACGGCGTCCACCCCGGCCCAGAGGCTCTGCACCGTACGCAGCGCGGGCATGCGGGCCATGGCCTCGAGCGCGGGGCGCCCTCCGAGGTACGGCGGCACGTAGACGGTCACGCGTGCGAGCACGTCGTCGTCGGGCGGCGGCTCACCGTCGGCCCACACGTGCACCTCGAGGCGGTCGGTCGCGCCGCCGAGCGCGTCGGCGTGGCTGTGCCACGGCAGGAGGATCACGTCGTCGGCCATGTCCCGACGCTAGCGCCCGCGCGTACTGTCGAGGCATGACGTCTCGCAGGCTCGGCAGCAGCGGCATCGAGGTCGGCCCGGTCGGGCTCGGATGCATGGGGATGACGCACGCGTACGACTTCAGCGAGCAGGACGAGGCGGAGTCGATCCGCGTGATCCACCGGGCCCTCGAGCTGGGTGCCACCCTGATCGACACGTCGGACGTCTACGGCCCGCACACGAACGAGGTGCTGGTCGGCAAGGCCCTGGCCGGCCGGCGCGACGGCGCCGTGCTCGCCACCAAGTGCGGCCTGCTCCAGGTCGACGGCGGGCCGATGACCCGCAACGGATCGCCGGAGTACGTCGCGGCCGCGTGCGACGCGAGCCTCGCGCGGCTCGGCGTCGACCACATCGACCTCTACCAATTGCACCGCGTCGACCCCGAGGTGCCGGTCGAGGAGACCTGGGGCGCGTTCGCGACCCTGGTCGAGGCGGGCAAGGTGCGCGCCATCGGCCTGTCCGAGGCCACCCTCGACGAGGTCGAGCGCTGTCACGCGATCCACCCGGTGGCGAGCGTCCAGAGCGAGCTGTCGCTGTGGACACGCGACTGGGAGTCCGACGTCCTGCCCTGGTGCCGCGCGAACGACGTCGCGTTCCTCGCCTTCGCTCCGCTGGGGCGCGGGTTCCTCACAGGTGCGATGACGGCCGACCGTGGCTTCGAGACCGGCGACTTCCGCAGCGGCCTGCCCCGGTTCCAGCCGGAGAACCTCGCGGCCAACCAGGCTCTCGTCGACTCCGTCCGCGACGTGGCCGAGCGCATCGGCGCGACCCCCGCGCAGGTGGCGATCGCGTGGCTTCTGGCGCAGGCCGAGCAGGTCGTGCCCATCCCGGGCACCAAGCGGGTGCACCGGCTCGAGGAGAACGTCGCTGCCGCCGCGGTCGCACTGTCGGCGGACGACCTCGCGCTGCTCGATGCTCTGCCCGCGCCGGTCGGCACGCGCTACTGATCCGACCGCACTGGCTCAGCGGACGACGACGACCTTGGTTCCGATCCCCGCCCACGAGTAGAGCCAGCGCGCATCTCGCTCGGTGAGGTGCGGGCAGCCGCCCCAGCCCACCGGCAGCCCCAGCATCGACGCCGGATGCACGAGGTAGCCGTCGCGGTAGCGCGGGATCGAGTGGAACCCGATCGCTGCGCTGGCACCGTGGGCGAAACGGATCATGTGCCGGAAGGTGACGCCGTAGGTCGAGGACACGCCCCGCAGCGACTTGCTGAAGACTCGATACGTCCCGGCGCCCGGGCGGTCCGTGCGGCCCGCCACAGCGAACTGCCGCACGACCCTGCCCCGGCCGTCGACGACCCAGACGTGCTGGGGCATCGCCATGGAGTAGACGATGCGTCGACCGGCACCGGAATGCGCCGGCAGCGGGATCCAGCCGGGCCGGACCGGTGTCGTCGCCTGGGGTGGCGTCACGGGTGCGGTCGTCGGGACCGGCGTGGTCGCGCCGCCCGGGGAGGAGGAGGCCACGGCCGGCCCAGGGGCGGCCGTCAGGCCGAGGACGAGCGCCACGGCGACGAGGCCTCGAACGACGAGCCGGTGCACGCAGGTCCCTTCCGCCGGACGGTGGGCCGAGGCTAACCGCCGACGGCGACATCCGCCCAGGGGTGTCAGGAGCCTGCTCTGCGTGACCGCGCCGTCACGCACCCCACGCGGTGATCCGCTCCGCGACCTCGACCCGACGGGCGAGGTCGTCGAGGAGGTCGGGCACCCTCTCCGCGGCGTCGCGGTCCTGCTCGGTCGCGACCGGGTCCAGCGCGCGGTCGACGGTGAAGCGGATCCAGCCGAGGCGCGAGGCCAAGGCCGGCCCGAGATCGCCCGGCACCAGCGCGGCCGCGGCTCCCCCGGCCCCGCGGTAGCCGCGCACGACCGCCGCAGCGATCCCCGGCTCGGCCCAGCCCGCCATCGTCAGCGCCGCGTGGGCGAGGTCGTGCGACGGCACAGCCGGGAGCACGACGTCCCAGTCGCACAGCAGCGGGCCGTGCGCACCGAGGAGCAGGTTCTTCTGGTCGACGTCGCCATGCGTCAGGACGGCATCGTCCTCGTCCCACGGCACGAGCAGGGCGGAGGCACGGCGGGCGAGGGGCTCGGCAGAGGCCAACCGCTCGGCCCACGCCGCACCCGCGGCACGGGACCGGGCCACGAGGTCGGGCCAGACCTCCGCCCGCGTCAGCCCGATGCGAGCTGCGTAGAGATCGGGTCGGAGCGGTCGCAGCTCCAGACGGTGCACCGCCGCGAGCGTGCGGCCGACCCAGGCGGCCAGTGCCTCGTCGACGGGCAGCCGCGGCACCGTCGTCGACTCGACCCAGCGGTGGAGGCGCACGGGCACGCCGGCGCCACCACCTGCGGGCTCGACGTACGCCACCGCGCCGCCACTCGCCGCGGGTACCGGATCCGGCATCGCCACACCCGTTGCGGCGCAGGCGTTCTCGAGCCGCCAGCCCTCGTCGAGCCACTCGAGCCAGCGCGGCTCGCCCCACGTGTTGCGCAGCTCCTTCACGGCGTAGTCGCCGTGCGTGGTCGAGAGCCGCAGCACGACGTTCGACCACCCGCCGCCGACCTCGACGTACGCCGTCGGCTCGCCCGGCAGCCTGAAGGCCTCGAGCACGGCGCGCGGGTCAGGAGCCACGGCCCCAGCCTGCCCCACGCCGATTCGGTAGTGCCAAGGCGGCACGGGTGACGCCTTACCACTACCGAATCGGCTACTCCTCGGTGACGCCGAGGCGCTCGAGCAGCAGGCTGCGCACGCGGCCGGCGTCGGCCTGGCCGCGCGTGGCCTTCATGACCGCGCCCACGATCGCACCGGCCGCGGCGACCTTGCCGCCGCGGATCTTGTCGGCGACGTCCGGCTGTGCGGCCAGCGCCTCGTCGATCGCCGCGAGCAGCGGGCCGTCGTCGCTCACGACGGCGAGCCCGCGCGAGGCCACGACCTGGTCGGGCGTGCCCTCGCCCGCGAGCACGCCCTCGATCACCTGGCGGGCCAGCTTGTCGTTCAGCGCACCCTCCCCGATGAGGGCCTCGACCCGCGCGACGTCGGCCGGCGTGATCGGGAGGTCGGCCACCTCGACGACGCGCTCGTTCGCGACGCGGGCCAGCTCGCCCGTCCACCACTTGCGGGCGGCGGACTGGTCGGCGCCGGCGGCGACGGTCTGCTCGACGAGGTCGAGCGCACCGGCGTTGACGACCGAGGCCATCTCGAAGTCGCTGATGCCCCACGCAGCCTTGAGCCGGGCCTGGCGCACGGCCGGGTTCTCCGGCAGTGCGGCGCGCAGCTCCTCCACCCACTCGCGCGACGGCGCGATCGGCACGAGGTCCGGCTCGGGGAAGTAGCGGTAGTCCTCGGCGTCGGACTTCTCGCGGCCCGACGTCGTGACGCCGGTGTCCTCGTGCCAGTGCCGCGTCTCCTGCACGATGCGGCCGCCGGCGGTGAGCACCGCGGCCTGTCGCGTCATCTCGTAGCGGACCGCGCGCTCGACCGAGCGCAGCGAGTTCACGTTCTTGGTCTCGGTGCGCGTGCCGAAGGGCGAGTCCGGCGTCGGGCGCAGCGACACGTTGGCGTCGCAGCGCAGCGAGCCCTGCTCCATCTTCACGTCCGAGACCCCGAGCCCGCGCAGCAGCTCGCGCAGCGCCGTGACGTAGGCGCGCGCGACCTCGGGCGCGTACTTGCCCGTGCCCTCGACCGTCTTGGTGACGATCTCGATGAGCGGGATGCCCGCGCGGTTGTAGTCGACCAGCGAGTGGTCGGCGCCGTGGATGCGACCGGTCGCACCACCCTCGTGGGTGGTCTTGCCGGTGTCCTCCTCCATGTGCGCGCGCTCGATCTCGACGCGGAAGGTCTTCACGCCCTCGTCCGTCTCGACGTCGACGTCGAGGTAGCCGTCGTACGCGATGGGCTCGTCGTACTGCGAGGTCTGGAAGTTCTTCGGCATGTCCGGGTAGAAGTAGTTCTTGCGGGCGAATCGGCACCACTCGGTGATCGAGCAGTTGAGCGCGAGCCCGATCCGGATGGCCGACTCGACCGCGACGGCGTTGACCACGGGCAGCGCGCCCGGCAGGCCGAGGCACACCGGGCACACCTGGGTGTTGGGCGGAGCGCCGAACTCGGTCGGGCAGCCGCAGAACATCTTCGTGACGGTGCCGAGCTCGACGTGCACCTCGAGCCCGAGCACCGGGTCGAAGCTCGCGACGACCTCGTCGTAGGGCAGGACCTTCTCGGTCGTGTGCGTGCTCACAGCGCCGGAGCCTCCTCGAGGATCGGGTGGCCCCACCGGTCGAGCAGCGCCGCCTCGAGCGCCGCACCGACGTTGTAGAGCCGGTCGTCGGCCATGGCCGGGGCCATGATCTGCAGGCCTACGGGCAGGCCGTCCTCCGGCGCGAGGCCGATCGGCAGCGACATGCCGGGCGTGCCCGCGAGGTTGGCAGGGATGGTGGCGACGTCGTTGAGGTACATCGCCAGCGGGTCGTCGAGCTTCTCGCCGAGCTTGAACGCCGTGGTCGGCGCGGTCGGCGAGATGAGGACGTCGACCTGCTCGAACGCGGCCGTGAAGTCGCGCTGGATGAGCGTGCGCACCTTCTGCGCCTGCCCGTAGTACGCGTCGTAGTAGCCGGCCGACAGCGCGTAGGTGCCGAGCATGATGCGGCGCTTCACCTCGTCGCCGAACCCGGCCGCCCGGGTGCGGCCCATGACCTGCTCGATCGACGGGTTGCCGTCGTCCTCGCCGACGCGCAGGCCGAAGCGCACGCCGTCGAACTTCGCGAGGTTGCTCGAGCACTCGCTCGGCAGGATCAGGTAGTACGCCGCGAGCGCGTACGGGAAGTGCGGCGCGGAGACCTCGACGACCTCGGCACCGAGCCCCGTGAGGATCTCGACGGCCTCCTCGAAGCGCTGGCTGACGCCGGCCTGGAAGCCCTCGCCGCCGATCTCCTTCACGACGCCGATGCGCAGGCCCTTCACGTCGGCGCGCAGGGCGGCGCCGACGACGTCGGGCACCGGCACGTCGAGCGAGGTGGAGTCCATCGGGTCGTGGCCCGCGATGACGGCGTGCAGCAGTGCCGTGTCCAGCACGGTTCGGGCGCACGGCCCTGCCTGGTCGAGCGAGGACGCGAGCGCGACGAGGCCGTAGCGCGAGACGGCGCCGTACGTCGGCTTCACGCCGACCGTGCCGGTGACCGCGGCGGGCTGGCGGATCGAGCCACCGGTGTCGGTGCCGATCGCGAGCGGGGCCTCGAACGACGCGACCGCCGCTGCCGAGCCGCCGCCCGAGCCGCCGGGGATGCGGTCGAGGTCCCACGGGTTGTGGGTGGGGCCGTACGCAGAGTGCTCGGTCGAGGACCCCATGGCGAACTCGTCCATGTTGGTCTTGCCGAGGATCACGACTCCGGCGGCCTTGAGCCGCGCGGTGACGGTGGCGTCGTACGGCGGCTTCCAGCCCTCGAGGATGCGCGACCCGCAGGTCGTCGGGATCCCGCGCTGGGTGAGGACGTCCTTGAGTGCGAGCGGGACGCCGGCCAGCGGCGACAGCGGCTCGCCCGCCGCACGGGCCGCGTCGACGGCCGAGGCCGCTGCGAGCGCGCCCTCGCGGTCGACGTGCAGGAACGCGTGGACGCGGTCGTCGACGGCGGCGATCCGGTCGAGGTGCGCGGTGGCCACCTCGACGGCGGACACCTCGCCGCCGGCGACCTTGGCAGCCGTGTCGGCCGCGGTGAGACGGGTCAGGTCGGTGCTCATGGCCATGCTCACCGGATCACTCCTCGTCCAGGATCCGCGGCACCCGGAAGCGCTCGGACTCGACCGAGGGCGCCCCCGAGAGCGCCTCCTCGTTGGTCAGGGACGGGCGGACGACGTCCGCGCGGAACACGTTGACCAGCGGCATCGGGTGGCTCGTGGCCGGGACGTCGTCGGCAGCCACCTCGGAGACCTGGGCGACGGCGCCCAGGATGACGCCGAGCTGCTCGGCGTAGTGGTCGAGGGACTCGGGCGGGAGATCGATCCGGGCGAGCCGCGCCAGGTGGGCGACGTCGTCCCGCGTGATCGAGGGGGTGTCCGACATGCGGCTCATCCTACGGATCCGGGCACGGCGGCCCGGACGCCGGTCAGATGTCCGCGACGATCCGGCTGGACCCGACTGCCCGGAGCCCGGCGCGCTCGGCCGGGCCGCGCACGACGCGCTCGACGAGCCACTGGGTGGCCTGCCCGGCAGGCATCGGGCGCGAGATGCGGTAGCCCTGGGCGACGTCGCAGCCGAACTCGCGCAGCAGCCGCCACGCCGCCGAGGTCTCGAGGCCCTCGGCGACGACCGAGAGCCCGAGGCCGTGGGCGAAGTCGACGATCGAGCGGACCATGGCGGGGTCGCCGCCCGCCTCGTCGAGGCGTCGGACGAAGGACCGGTCGATCTTCACCTCGTCGACGGGCAGCTGCTCGAGCAGCAGGAGCGAGGAGTACCCGGTGCCGAAGTCGTCAAGGGACGCCGACACCCCGATCTCGCGCAGCTCGCGCAGCGTCGACACGGCCCGGCCGGCGTCGAGCACGAGCACGCTCTCGGTCACCTCGAGCACCAGGGCCTCGGCCGGCAGGCCGTGCCGGTCGAGCTCGGCGACGACGAGGCCGGCGAGGTCGGTCTCGTGGAGGTCGCGCATGCTCACGTTGACGGCCACGGGCACGTGCAGGCCCATGTCCCACCAGGTGCGCGCCTGGCCCAGGCCCTCGCGCAGGACGTGGGCCGTGATCTCGTGGACGAGGCCCGTGCGCTCGGCGAGCGGGATGAACTCGTCGGGCGGCACGAGCCCCCGCTCGGGGTGCTGCCAGCGCACGAGCGCCTCGACGCCGACGACAGTGCCGTCGCCGAGTGAGACCTTCGGCTGGTAGTGCAGCTCGAGCTGGCCCTGCTCGATGCCCTCGCGCAGCGCGGTCACGGTGCCGAGACGGGCGGGCGAGTTCGGGTCGGCGGCGGCGTCGTAGAGCTCGATGCCGGTGCCTTCGCCCTTGGCGACGTACATCGCGACGTCGGCGCGGCGCATGAGCACCTCGAAGTCGGTGCCGTGCACCGGCGACAGCGCGATGCCGATGCTCACGTCGACGTCCATGAGAACGCCGTCGAGCCGCACGGGCTCCGCGATCGCGGAGCGGACGCGTCCGGCGACCTCGATCGCGTCGGTCGGCTGCTCGACGTCGGTGAGCAGGACGGCGAACTCGTCGCCGCCGAGCCGTGCCACGACGTCGGACGGGCGCACGGCGCCGATGAGGCGCCGGGCCACCACCTCGAGCAGGGCGTCGCCCGCCGGGTGGCCGAGGGTGTCGTTGACCTCCTTGAACCGGTCGAGGTCCAGGAGGAACAGCGCGACGGTCTCGTTGCGCTGGTGCGCCTCCTCGAGCGCCGTGGTCGCCCGGGCCTCGAGGTAGACGCGGTTAGGCAGGTTGGTCAGCGCGTCGTGCAGCGCCTGGTGCTGGCTGTCGCGCGCCATGGCCGCGGTGCGGTACACGGCGAACAGCGGCACCAGCAGCAGGGGCAGCATGATCGCGGCCTGGGCGGCCATGACGGCGACGAACGGCGAGATCGCCAGCGGCGTCAGGGTGGAGAAGACGTAGAACCACCAGTCCTCGCTGAAGGACTCCCACCACGTCTGGCCCTGCTCCGCGGCGAGGCCGGCGACCAGCGTCACGTTGACGAGGTGGAAGACCCACCACGCCACGACGAGCACGGCGAGGTCGGACGGCTTGAAGATCATGGCGCCGTTCGCGAGGAGACCGGTGACGCCGCCCCAGGCGAGCACGAGCCACGCCGCGGCGAGGCTGATGACGTACTGGCCGACGTTGAACATCAGCTTCCAGATGTCCTTGCGGGCCACCATCTCGCTCAGCAGGATCGCGAGCGCCTGCAGGATCACGGCCGGGGCGAAGCCCCACAGGTAGAGCGAGGCGAAGACGAACGTCGCGGAGATCGGGACACCCTCGGCCTCCTTGAAGTCCGAGGCGATGACGGGACGAAGCTCGCCCAGGAACGCCAGCGCGGCGATGACCACCATCGGCCAGCCCCAGTTGACGACGTCCGCCGGGTCGAGCAGCAGCGCGGCGAGCAGGATCAGGCCCCAGCCCACCCAGACCGAGAAGTGCCAGGTCACGGCGAACAGCGACCATCGCATCAGCGACGGACGACCGCGCGTCCCCATAACCCCTCCCGGACAGGTCGGGTCGGGACACCGTTCCCCCAGCGGGGACGGAGTCCTGCCCTCCAGGGGTGCTTCGGCGGGAAAGGGCCGTCCCTTGACGCCGTTACTGCTCCGAACGTGTCATGGCGAGCGGCAGCGCGGCCTCGGGGCCCTGCTCCAGCAGGACGCGGAAGCCCGCGGCGTCCAGGATCGGCCGCCCGAGCGCCTCGGCCTTGTCGGCCTTGGAGCCGGGGTTCTCCCCCACGACGACGAAGTCCGTCTTCTTGGACACCGACCCGCTGACCTTGCCGCCGGCCTCCTGGACCGCGAGCGTGGCGCCGTCGCGCGACCAGCCCTCGACGGTGCCCGTGATCACGACGGTGACGCCGTCGAGCGGCCGCGGACCGGTGTCGACGCGCTCCTCGGCCATCCGGACGCCGGCGTCGCGCCACTTGCGCACGACGTCGCGGTGCCAGTCGACGGCGAACCACTCGATCACGGCGTCCGCGATGATCGGCCCCACGCCCTCGACGGCGGCGAGCTCGTCCCGGCCGGCGGCCGCGATGAGGTCCAGGTCGCCGAGCTCTCGAGCCAGCGCCTGCGCCGCGGTGGGCCCGACGTGCCGGATCGACAGGGCGACGATGACGCGCCACAGCGGGCGCGACTTCGCCGCCTCGAGCTCGACGAGCAGCTTCTCGGCGTTGGCGGTGAGCACCCGAGCGCTGTCGGTGCCGGCTCGGGTGAAGAACTGGCTGGCGCGGAGCTGGTCCGCGGAGAGCCCGAGGACGTCGCCCTCGTCGGTGACGACGCCCTCCTCGAGCAGCGCGACCGCCGCCTTGAAGCCGAGCCCCTCGATGTCGAGCGCGCCCCGGCTGGCCACGTGGAAGACGCGCTCGCGCAGCTGGGACGGGCAGGACCGCTGGTTGGGGCAGCGGATGTCGACGTCGCCCTCCTTCGCGGGCGCGAGCGGCGTGCCGCACGACGGGCAGCGGGTGGGCATCACGAAGGCGCGCTCGGTGCCGTCGCGCTCCTCGACGACCGGGCCGAGCACCTCGGGGATGACGTCGCCGGCCTTGCGCAGGAAGACGACGTCGCCGATCAGGACGCCCTTGCGGACGACCTCCTCCTGGTTGTGCAGCGTGGCCATCGCGACCGTCGAGCCGGCGACCTTGACGGGCTGCATCACTGCGAACGGCGTGACGCGGCCGGTGCGACCCGACGTTGACCTCGATGTCGAGCAGGCGTGTGCGCACGACCTCGGGCGGGTACTTGTAGGCGATCGCCCAGCGCGGGGCGCGGGACGTCGAGCCGAGCCGGCCCTGCGTGGCGAGGTCGTCGACCTTGACCACGACGCCGTCGATCTCGTGCTCGACGTCGTGCCGGTGCTCGCCGTAGTGGTCGACGAAGGCGCGGACGCCCTCGAGCGACTCGACCACGGTGGCGCGGTCGGACGTCGGAAGACCCCACGAACGCAGCGCGTCGTAGGCCTCGGACTGCGAGGACGGCTCGTGGCCCTGCCACACGCCGATGCCGTGCACCACGAGCTGCAGGCCCGCGAGCCGCTTGAGGGCGAGGTCGAGCTCGCCCTGCAGGCGCGGCACGGTCGTCGAGCCCTTGGCCCGCATCGTGGTGAGCTCGTTCTCGCGGCTGTCGATGCGCTGGCGCAGGGTGCCCGCGCCGGCGTTGCGCGCGTTGGCGAACGGCGACAGCCCCTGCGCGGTGACCTCGGCGTTGAGGGCGTCGAAGGCCGCGGTCGGGAAGTAGACCTCGCCCCGAACCTCGACCAGCTCGGGCACCGGGTGCCCGGCCGCCACGGTGAGCGCCTTGGGGATGGCGGCGATGAAGCGGGCGTTGTACGTGACGTCCTCGCCCACCCGGCCGTCGCCGCGGGTGGCCAGCGACCGCATCCGGCCCTTCTCGTACACGATGTCGACGGCGAGCCCGTCGACCTTCAGCTCGCACAGCAGCGGCGGCAGCGAGCCCAGGTCCTTCTCGATGCGCGCCGCCCACGCCTCGAGCTCCTCGGCGCTGAACGCGTTGTCGAGGCTCAGCATCCGCTGCAGGTGCTCGACGGGCGTGAACATGGCCGAGGCCTCGCCGCCGACCGACTGCGTCGGCGAGTCGGCCGACTGCAGCTCGGGGTGCTCCGCCTCGAGCGCCTGCAGCTCGCGGAACAGCACGTCGTACTCGATGTCGGACAGCGTGGCGTTGTCGTCGGCGTAGTAGCGCCGCCGGGCCTCCTCGATCTGCTCGATCAGCTCGCGCCAGCGAGCGGCCGGATCTGCCTGCTTCCTCGCCACGTCAGCGCTCCTCGTCGACGGTGACCGGATCGTCCTGGCGCAGGGCCCGCCCCGCTCCCCGCAGCACCGTGAGGGTGCGACGCGCGGCCGCGGGGCTGGCGCCGGCCAGTCCGCAGGTGGGTGAGAGCAGGACGCCCTGCGCGAGGCTCTCCGCGGGGAGCCCGAGGCGGTTGCCGAGTGCCGTCACGTGGCCGACCGTATCGCCGACGTCCGACGCCGGCGACGCGCTCGCGGGCCCCGTGCCGGGCACGACGCCGGCGACGAGGCGACGCCCCGAGTCGAAGCAGCTCGCCCAGCTCGTCGTCGTCCCGCTGGTCGTGGAGCAGGAGGTCGACCGAGAGCGCATCGGCCCCGGTGCGCCGCAGCAGTGCCAGGGGCGGGCGCTCGGCGCAGCAGTGGATGACCGCTGCTGCGTCGACCCCGTGCACGGCGTCGACCAGCGCGGCGAGGGAAGCCTCGACGACGTGCTGCTCGACCGCGGCGTACCGGCCCCGACCGCTCTGGGTCGGGAGCGATCCGACGAGCACGGCAGGGAGCGCCGGCTCGTCGAACCACAGCATGATCCGCGCCGCCGGCACCCGGCGGCGCAGCTCGGCGACGTGCGCCTCGGCCGCCTGCGCGAGCGCGCCGGCGAGGTCGCGGCACGCCCCTGCGTCGCGCACGGCCCGCTCGCCCCGGCGCAGCTCGATCGCCGCTGCGAGGGTCCACGGGCCGGTGAGCGAGGCACCGACCCAGCCGTCGTAGCCGTCGAGCGCCTCCTCGAACGCGTCGAGGTCCTCGGCGAGCCACGAGCGGGCGCGTCGCATGGACCGGCCCGGGGCGTCGGCGAAGCGCCACCCGTCCGGCGTCGTCTCCACGGCGAGGTCGGGCGCGATGTCGGCGAGCAGCCCGGCGGTCCGTCCGACCATGTCGGCGCCGGGCCCGCGGGCCGGCAGCTCGGGCAGGTGCGGGACGCCGTCCCCCTGGCCGAGCTCGCCCACCACGAGGCCGACGGCGTCCACGGGCGAGGTGCCCGGCATGGATCCCACAGCGGTCACCGCGGCGGGGACCAGGTCATCGAGCACCAGCCGACCCTAGCCCTGGCTAGGGTCGCGACGTGTCCTCCGCTCTGCTGGCCGCCGACGTCGTCCTCGACGTCCTGCCGACCGCGCTCCCGGCCTGGACGCAGCTCGCCGCCGTGGGCGTCGGAGCGGTGGCCGGTGCTGCATATGCCGCGAGGCGCGGGTTCGACGTCGTCGGCATCCTCGGCCTCGCGGTCGCCCAGGGCCTCGGCGGCCTGCTGCTGCGCGACACCCTGCTGCAGCGCGGCACCTCCGTCGTGCTGCTCGACGGGCGCTACCTGCTCATCGCCGTCGGCGCGGCCGTGATCGGCTTCTTCTTCGCCGGCCTGATCGACCGCCTCGACGCCGTGGTCGTGGTGCTCGACGCCGCGGCGCTCGGCTTCCTGTGCACCGTCGGTGCGGCGTCGGCGCTGCGGATCCAGCTGTCGTGGATAGCGGCGGTCTTCATCGGGACGGCGACGGCTGCGGGCGGCCTGATCCTGCGCGACCTCCTCGCCGGCGAGCCCCCGCGCGTTCTGCGGCCCGGCGTGATCACGGCGGCCGTGGGCCTCCTCGGGGCGCTCACGTTCACCGGACTCGTGCTGCTCACCCCGATCGCGGACGGCCAGGCGCAGATCATCGCGATCCTCGTCGTGTTCGTCGTGCGCGTGCTGGCCGTCAGATACTCCTGGCGCACCCGGCCGGCGCAGGACCTCGGCGAGCGCGTCTGGTCCCTCTGGTCGCGACCGGACCCGCCATGAGCACGCTCGGCGTGACCGTCGTCTACGACGTCCTCGCGCTCCCCTACTGGCTCGAGATGGCCGCCGTGACGTTCGGCGCCCTCTCCGGCGCTCTGCACGCGACGCGCAAGGGCCTCGACCTGGTGGGCGTCTTCACCCTCGCTCTCGTGACGGGTGTCGGCGGCGGCATCGTCCGCGACGTGCTGCTGCAGTCCGGCGTGCCCGTCTTCCTGCGCAACCCGGCGTACCTCGGCAGCGCAGTGCTCGCGGCCGTCGTCGCCGTCGTGCTCGCGCGGATCGTCCGGCAGGCCCTGCCGGTGATCGGGATCGTCGACACGCTGCTGATCGGCGCCTGGGTCGTGCTCGGCGCCGAGCGGGCGCTGCACATCGACCTCAGCCTCTCGGCCGCCGCGTTCCTGGGCGTGCTGACCGCCATCGGCGGCGGGCTCGTGCGCGACCTGCTCGTGGGCGAGGTGCCGACGACGTTCCTGCCGGGGCAGTGGTACGCCACGGCAGCTATCGCGTCGGCCACGGCGTACGTGCTCATCGTCGGTGCCGGGGGCACCCTCGACGTCGCGCGCGTGGTGGCGATCGTCGTCGCCGCGGGGCTCCGCGGCGCGTCGGTGCAGTGGAACTGGCGGACGCCGACGGCGTACGACGTCTGGGCCGACCTGGAGGAACGCGTCACCCGCGGCCTGTCCTCGACCCGCGACGCGCGCGCCGACCAGACCTGAGGCGGGACGGTCAGGAGCGGCCCGTGCGGCTGATCGTGGCGCTGCCGACGACGCGCGTGCCGTCGTAGACCACGACGGCCTGGCCCGGCGCGACGCCACGGGTGCGCGAGCGCAGCGACGCGACCAGCAGCTCGGCGCCGCCACTGCCCTCCACGGACACGACGGCCTCGATCGGGTCGCCGTGCGCACGCAGCTGCACAGAACCCTCGATCGGTGCGTCGGGGACGGCGCCGCACCAGCGGGGCCGCACTCCCTCGACGCGGTCGACCTCCAGCAGCACCGGAGGGCCGACCATCACGGTGGAGGTCGCGACGTCGACGCCGACGACGTAGCGCCGCCCGCCGTCGTCAGCCGGCCGTCCGAGGTGCAGGCCGCGGCGCTGACCGACCGTGAAGGCGAAGGCGCCGTCGTGCTGGCCGAGGGTCTCGCCCGACTCGGCGTCGACGACGTCGCCGGGCGCGTCGCCGAGGCGGTCGCGCAGCCAGCCGCCGGTGTCGCCGTCCGGGATGAAGCAGATGTCGTGGCTGTCGGGCTTGTCCGCCACGAGGAGGCCCCGCCGCGCGGCCTCGGCGCGCACCTCGTCCTTGGTGGAGGAGCCCAGCGGGAACATCGCGCCGGCGAGCTGCGTGGCGTCGAGCACCGCGAGCACGTACGACTGGTCCTTCGCCTCGTCGACCGCACGATGCAGCTCTCGCCCCTGCGGCCCGTCGACAAGACGCGCGTAGTGGCCCGTCGCCACGGCGTCGAAGCCGAGCCCGAGCGCGCGGTCGAGGACGGCGGAGAACTTGATCTTCTCGTTGCAGCGCAGGCACGGGTTGGGCGTGCGGCCCGCGGCGTACTCGGCGACGAAGTCGTCGACCACGTCCTCCGCGAACCGCTCCGAGAGGTCCCACACGTAGAACGGGATGCCGAGGACGTCGGCCACGCGTCGCGCGTCGCGCGCGTCCTCCAGCGTGCAGCACCCGCGGGCACCCGTGCGGTGGCTCTGCGGGTTGCGGGCGAGCGCGAGGTGGATCCCCGTGACGTCGTGCCCCGCCTGCACCGCGCGGGCCGCGGCGACCGCGGAGTCGACGCCGCCGGAGAGGGCGGCGACGACCTTCATCGTCCGACCCCTGCCCGCCGGGCGCGCGCGACGACGGCCGGCAGCGCCTCGACGAGACGGGCGACGTCGTCCTCCGTGGAGCACCAGCCGAGCGAGAAGCGCAGCGAGCCGCGGGCTGCGACGGGGTCGACGCCCATCGCGAGCATCACGTGGCTCGGCTGCGGGACGCCTGCGGAGCAGGCCGACCCGCGCGAGCACTCGACACCTGCGGCGTCGAGCAGCAGGAGCAGCGAGTCGCCCTCGCAGCCTGCGAACGACAGGTGGGCGATGCCCGGCAGCGAGCCGTGCGGGTCGCCGTTGCGGGTGACGTCCGAGACCGTCGCGAGCACCTCGGCGACGAGCTCGTCGCGGAGCCTGGCCATGCGCTGCGTGCGGACGTCGAAGTCGGCCATCGAGGCGGTGAGCGCGGCGGCGAGCGCCGCGATGCCGGCGGTGTCGACGGTGCCCGAGCGGATCTCGCGCTCCTGACCGCCTCCGTGCACCAGCGGCACGGGTGTGAGACCACGGCGCAGCACGAGGGCGCCGACCCCCACCGGGGCACCGATCTTGTGGCCCGACAGGGCGAGGGAGTCGACGACCGACGCATCGACCTCGAGCGCACCCACCGCCTGCACGGCGTCGCTGTGGAACGGGATCCCGCGCTCGGCGGCGAGGGCCGCCACCTCCGCGACGGGCTGGATCGTGCCGACCTCGTTGTTGGCCCACATCACGGTGACGAGCGCGATCTCGTCGGCGTGCTCGTCGAGCTCGGTCTTCAGCCAGCCGAGGTCGACACGGCCGACGTCGTCGACCGGCAGCCAGGAGACCTGCGCACCCTCGCGCGCGCCGAGCCAGTCGACGGGGTCCATCACTGCGTGGTGCTCGACGGCGCTCGCGAGCACCCGGGTGCGACGGGGGTCCTCGGCCCGACGGGCGCGGTAGATGCCGAGGACGGCGAGGTTGTCCGCCTCGGTGCCGCCGGAGGTGAACACGACGTCACCGGCGCGTACGCCGAGCGCCGATGCGACCGCCTCGCGCGACTCCTCGACGACGCGTCGCGCGCGACGGCCCGAGGTGTGCTGCGACGACGGGTTGCCCACCAGGGCGAGCTCGGCGGTGAGGGCCTCGAGCGCCTCGGGCCGCAGCGGGGTGGTGGCAGCGTGGTCGAGGTAGACCGCGCCATGTCCCGTCACGTCGACCACGCCCGCGAGTGTAGGTCAGGCGACGACGAGGGGCCCGACCGTTGCCGGTCGGGCCCCTCGTCGACGTGCTGGCAGCGGGCTCAGCCCTTGCGCTTGACGACCTCGTCGGTGAGCTGCGGGACGACCTTGAACAGGTCGCCCACGACGCCGTAGTCGGCGAGCTCGAAGATCGGGGCCTCGGCGTCCTTGTTGACCGCGACGATGGTCTTGGACGTCTGCATGCCGGCCCGGTGCTGGATCGCGCCGGAGATGCCGTTGGCGACGTACAGCTGCGGCGACACGGTCTTGCCGGTCTGCCCCACCTGGAACGCGTGCGGGTACCAGCCGGCGTCGGTGGCGGCGCGGCTACGCGCCGACTGCGGCACCGAGGGAGTCCGCGAGCGCCTCGATCACGCCGAAGCCCTCAGGCCCGCCCACGCCACGGCCGCCGGAGACCACGATCGCGGCCTCGGTGAGCTCGGGGCGGCCGGACTTGGCACGCGGCTCGACGCCGGTGATCTTCGCCGACGTCGCGACCTCGCTGAACGCCACGGTCACGTTCTCGACCGCCGGGGTGGCCGGGGCCTCCTCGGGTGCGGCCGCGTTCGGCTTGACCGTGATGATCGGGGTGCCGGTGGTGACCTTGGCCTGCACGCTCCACGAGCCGGCGAACACCGACTGCGTCGCGGTGCCGTCGGCGGCGACGTCGACCGCGTCGGTGACGATGCCGCTGCCGGTCTTGACCGCCAGGCGGGCCGCGATCTCCTTGCCCTCGGCGGACGAGGTGATCAGCACCGCTGACGGGCTCACCTGGGCCACCACCGCGGCCAGGGCGTCGGCCTTGGGCGCGACGAGGAACGAGCCGAGCTCCGGCGCGTCGACGACGTACACCGTGGTGGCGCCGAAGCGGCCGAGGGTGTCGAGCGCGTTCGCCGAGCCCTGACCGAGGAACACCGCGACCGGCTCGCCCATGCGGCGCGCGATCGTGAGCAGCTCGGTGGTCGGCTTCTTCACAACACCGTCGACGTGGTCGACGACGACAAGGACCTGTCCCATGACTGCCACGCCTCTCAGATGAACTTGCCGGTCGCGAGGTACTCGGCGAGCTTCACGCCGCCGTCGCCCTCGTCGGTCACCACGACACCGGCCTGGCGCGGGGGTCGCTTGGAGGTGTCCTCCACCACCGACCACGCGGCGCCCAGGCCCACCGACGCCGGGTCGATGCCCAGGTCGGCGAGGGTCAGGGTGGTCACGGGCTTCTTCTTCGCCGCCATGATCCCCTTGAACGACGGGTAGCGGGCCTCACCGGTCTGGTCGGTCACGCTGACCAGCGCCGGCAGCGGCGCGGTGATCGTGGTCGACGCGTCGTCGTCGTCGCGGCGGATCGTCACGACGCCGCCCTCGACGGCCAGCGACGACGCGAACGTCAGACCCGGCAGGCCCAGGCGCTCGGACAGCATCGCGGGGACGACGCTCATCGTGCCGTCGGTCGAGGCCATCCCGCAGACGACGAGGTCGTACTCCAGGGTGCCCAGGGCCTTGGCGAGCACCAGCGACGTCGCGAGCGCGTCGCTGCCGTGCAGGGCGTCGTCGACGACGTGCACCGCGGCGTCGCCGCCCATCGACAGCGCCTTGCGCAGCGCCTCGCCGGCGGCCTCGGGGCCCATGGTCAGGTAGGTGATCTCACCCTCGCCCGCCTTCTCCACCACCTGCAGAGCCTGCTCGACGGCGTACTCGTCGAGCTCGGACAGGCGGCCGTCGACAGCGGCTCGGTCAGTGGTGCGGTCAGCGGCGAAGCCACGGTCACCCGCGGCATCCGGCACATGCTTGACCAGGACGACGATCTTCATGGTCGGGGTCCGACCTCCTCGACGAGCGCACGGCTCATGGACGGGAACGTGCTCCACAGCATGCCCGGACGGTGTACCGCGCGCAGGCGGCGGCCCCCCAGGTCTGCCGGTCGACAGGTTACCCGCCGGTAACTCCGCGCGCGAACCAGCACCGCCGCCCCAGGCCGCGGCGCCACCCGCGCGCCGTCGTCACGACGCTGTGTGACGACCGGCGCGGCGTACGGGTGGACCTCCCCGCGCAGGCGGGTGAGCGGCTGAGCCGCACGGGGGAACGGGCCTCAGCCTCGGCGCGGTTCGGGTCGAAGCGCTCACGACGGGCCGTGGGGGCCCGCCGGGAGGGGACCATCGTGAGCCTGGCCGACACCGCCCTGAGCGACGTCGCGGCATCCGCGCGCCCGAGCCGGCGCCGCGTGCTGCAGGGGGCCGCGGTCGTCGCCGCGGCAGCCGCCGTCCCCGTCCTCGGGGCCACGGCAGCCGAGGCGGCCACCACGGGTGCCACGTACATCACGCCGAGCGCGCGGCACCACCTGCTGCGCCGGGCGGCGTACGGCCCGACCGCCAAGTCGCTGGCCGACGTGAGCCGCCTCGGCCTCGCCGGCTGGGTCAACTGGCAGCTCGCGCCCGCCGGGATCCCCGACCCGCAGGTCGACGCGCTCCTCAAGCGCCTGCCCGTGCCCAACGACGGAACGCCGATCACGACGGTGAACGCGCTCCTCGAGGCAGGAACGATCGACGGCTGGCAGCAGTACATGTCGGTGCCGAAGTCCCTGATCATCCGGTCGGTCTGGTCGCAGCGGCAGCTCCTCACGGTCATGGAGGAGCTCTGGAGCGACCTGTTCAACGTGACGGTGCCGCACGACAACACCAACGAGTCTCGGGCGAACTACCAGTACACGATCCGCAGCCGCGCCCTCGGCAGGTTCGAGGACCTCCTCTGGGGCATCACGCGGCACCCCGCGATGCTCACCTACCTGAACAACCGCGACTCGACGAAGTACGCGCCGAACGAGAACCAGGGTCGCGAGCTGCTCGAGCTGCACTCCGTCGGCGTCGGCGCCGGCTACACCGAGACCGACATCAAGAACGCCGCGCGCATCCTCACGGGCATGTCGGTGGACGACAGGACCGGCGAGTTCTCCTACCAGTCGTGGATGCACTGGGTCGGCCCGGTGTCGGTGTTCGGCTTCACGCATCCGAACTCGGCCGCCGGCGGTGGCGAGGCGGTGGCCAAGGCGCTCGTGTCATACCTCGCGCACCACCCGAAGACGGCGCAACGGGTCGCGTTCCGGATCGCGCAGCGCTTCGTGTCCGACGACCCGTCGCCCGCGCTCGTCGCCGCGCTCGCCAGGACGTACACGAGGAACGGCACCGCGATCGCGCCGGTCGTGCGCCAGGTGCTGGGCTCGGCCGAGTTCGCGGCGGCCCGCGGTCTCAAGGTGCGTCGGCCCCTCGAGCACGTCGCGGCGACGCTGCGCGTGCTCGGCGTCGGCCCGGAGCCCGAGAGCCTCGACTCGATCAACTCGCTCATGTACCAGTGCCAGGACATGGGCCAGCGCCCGATGGCCTGGTCGCAGCCCGACGGCTTCCCCGACCGGGCCGACAACTGGCTCTCCACCGCGACCACGCTCAACCGCTGGTCGTCGAGCCGCTACCTCGTCGAGGGCTGGGGCACCGGCAACCTCGTACGCCCCGAGCTCGCCACGCACCTGTTCGGCGCCACCATGCCGAAGACGTACGGCGAGATGGTCGACAAGGCCTCGACGAAGCTGTTCGGCCGCATCCTCCCTACGGCGCACCGCAACGCGGTGATCACGTTCCTCGGCGCCAAGCCGCTCTCCCCGCTCACCCCCACGTCGTCCGCGCTCACGTGGCGGCTGCGGTCGTGGGTCGCCCTGATCCTCGACACGCCCTACCACCTCTACCGGTGAGGACAGCCATGACGACGACGACCGAGCCCCGCACGGGGTGCGACGACTGCACGCGCGCCGAGCGCGCGGGCGAGGTCACGCGCCGCGGCCTGCTGCGCGGCCTGCTCGGCACGGGTGCCGCACTGGTGGCGCTGCCGGCGCTGGAGACGGTGTCGACCCAGGTGGCGTACGCCGCCAACTGGACCGGCGACACCGTCGTCGTGATCTCGCTGCGCGGCGGTTTCGACGGCATGTCCGCCGTCGTGCCGGTCGGCGACCCGGACTACCTCACGCGGCGCCCGAGCATCGGCGTGCCGACCAGCGCGACGGTGCAGCTCGACAGCTTCTTCGGCCTGCACCCCGGCCTCGCCGCGCTCAAGCCCTGGTACGACAACGGCAAGCTGGCCGTCGTCCACGCGACGGGTCTGCCGAACCCGAACCGCTCCCACTTCGACGCCATGGTCGAGATGGAGAACGCTGCGGTCGGCTCGAGCACGCGGACCGGATGGATCGGCCGCACCCTCGGCCTCACCACGCCGAGCGGCCCGTTCGCCGCCGTGCAGATGGGCTGGGGCGACCTGCCCGACAGCGTCATCGGCCCCGTGCCGGTGCTCGCGATGCACGACCTCGGCGACTTCTCCATCGCCGGCGTCAACTCCGCGTCCGACCGCGCCCGCTGGTCGACGGCGCTCTCGGCCCTGCACGCCGGGGCGCCGGCGCCCGTGGTCGCAGCCACGCAGACCACCGTCGGCGCGCTGTCGACCGTCGCCGCGATCACGGCCACGTCGTACCGGCCCGCGAACGGTGCGGTCTACCCGTCCGGCGATCTCGGCGACACGCTCAAGGACATCGCGCGGATCATCAAGTCCGGGCTCGGCGTCCAGGCGGTCACGCTCGACGTCGGCGACTGGGACATGCACGCGGGTCTCGCGCCGACGGGCAATCCGCGGGCCGGATGGATGTGGGACAAGCTCACCGAGCTCGGCGCCGCGCTGTCGGCGTTCGCCACCGACATGGGCACCGGCATGAACAGCACGACGGTGGTCACGATGTCGGAGTTCGGCCGCCGTGCGTACGAGAACGACAGCAACGGCCTCGACCACGGCTGGGGCAACGCCTGCTTCGTCCTCGGCGGCGGAGTGAACGGCGGCCACGTCTACGGCACCTGGCCGGGCCTCGGCGCCGACCAGCTCAACGACGGCGACCTCGCCGTCACCACCGACTACCGACTCGTCCTGTCGGACATCCTGCGCAACCGCGTGGGCGCGAGCATCGAGCAGCTCGGGACCGTGTTCCCCGGCTACAGCGGTGCGACCACGTTCGGCCTCACGAAGCCGAGGGCCTGAGATGACGACGACCCTGCCCGCCCGTCTGCGCCGCGCGGCAGCGGCGGTCGCCACCGCCATCGCACTCGTCGCGACCGGTCTCGCGGGCGCCTCCCCCGCCTCGGCCCTGTCGCCGGTCACCTTCACCGTCTACGCGCCCGACAAGGTGTGGGTCGGCGACTGGGTCACGCTCGGCATCGACTGCCCGGCCACGTGCCCCAACGGCCTGCTGAACGCGACGCTTTCGATCTCGGGCGGCCCGACGCTCGACCTGCCGGCAGAGCCGGACTACACCACCGAGTGGCAGGTGCAGGGCATCACCGCGGGGTACGACAACCCGGCCGACGGCGCTGCGGTGCAGCACACCGTCACCGTGACCTTCACTGACGAGACGGGCTCGGCGCGAACGATCACCAAGCAGGTCCAGGTCAACCGCGACGGACCTCAGCCGGTCGAGAACCTCGACGGCCACGACGGCATGGATGCCTATGTGACCTGGGAGCCGCCCTTGATCGACGGCGGCCTCCCCGTGACCAACTACCTCGTGCAGGTCGACGCAGAGCAGTGGGTCGAGTTCGGGCCGGCCACGCGCTCGTTCTCGCTCACAGGCTTGTCGTACGGTCCGCACCAGGTGCGGGTGATCGCCAAGAACGCCTTCCGCTGGGGCTGGGGCGAGCAGATCACCGTGCTGCGCGGCGTCCTGCCGTCACCCCCGCTCGTCTCCGTCACCGGCACCGCGCACCCGACGGTCTCGTGGACCGAGTCGGTCGGCGGCGGCATCGGCATCAGCGGCTACACCATCTACTCCGGCGGCGTGCCGGTCGCGACCGCGCCCGCCGGCGACCGCTCCGTGTTCCTGGGCTCGCTCGACCCCGGTGCGCAGGACATCCAGGTCGCGGCCGACTCCGCCTGGGGCCCGGGTCAGTTCTCCACCCCCGTCGAGTGGGTGCAGGCCTCGTCGCCGAGCTCGGTCAGCACTCCCAGCGCCGTCGCCGGCAACGGGAGGCTCACGGTGTCGTGGGAGGCGCCGAGCGACGACGGCGGCATGCCCGTCACGTCGTACAAGGTGCGCGTCATCGACCCGATGACCGCCACGGTGCTCGGCAGCGCGACGACGTCCGGCCTCAGCACGGACGTCACCGGGCTGCTCAACGGCTTCGCCGTCGTGGCGCAGGTTGCTGCGGTCAACGCGATCGGCCAGTCCGACTGGACCGACGCGGCGGTCGCCGTCGCACCGAACGGCCCCGCTCCCGCCGCGAGCAAGCTGAGCGCCTCGGCCACAGACACGACGCCGACGGCCTCCCAGAAGGTCACCGTGCGCGGCACCCTCGCGATCAGCGGCAAGGTCGAGACCGGCCAGCAGGTGCAGGTCTGGATCAAGCCGTACGGCGCAGCGTCCTGGTCGAAGGCCGGCACCGCGAAGGCGAGCAGCAGCGGCGCCTGGTCGTTCGCGCGCACCTTCTCGTCCAAGACCGCCGTGCAGGCCCGCTACCTGGGCTCGACGTCGCTCAACGCCAAGCAGGTCAACAGCGCCGTCGTCACGGTGTCGCCGGCCATCACCGTGTCCGGTCGGACCACGACGTCGTCGTACTCGCCGCGCTCGGTGTTCAAGCTCGGCGCCACGGTCTGGGTCCCCGCCTCGACCAAGGGCGCCCCCGCCGGATCGGTGGTCAAGCTGCAGCGCAAGAAGGGCTCGACCTGGATCACGGTCGCGACCGCGACGCTCGTGTCCGGCAAGGCGAAGCTGCACTGGAAGCCGACCGCGAAGGCGACCTATGCGCTGCGCGTGTACGTCGCCGGCACGGCGGCGATCCGCTCGGGCACGACCTCGACGCTCACCACCAAGGTCGTCTGACGGCGGCGGGCGCCGTGCGGCCCACGGCTGACACGGCGCTCGGCACCCGTCAGGTTCTTCCTGCGGCCCTCTGCGCCTAGGGTCGTCGGCGTGAGCCACCCCCTGCCGCTGACCGGTGAGCGCACGCTCCCCGGCGTGCCCGGCGAGGAGTACTGGTTCGCCCGGCACGAGGCCGCCTACGCGTGGCTCGTCGAGACGCTCGCCGAGCGCATCCGCGATGCCGCGGTGGTCGAGGCGGGCAGCGGCGAAGGCTACGGCGCGGCGATGCTGCGCGCGGCCGGGGCACGCACGGTGCTGGCCCTCGAGTACGACGACGCCTCCGCCGGTCACGCGCACGCGGCGTACCCCGACGTGCGCACGGTGCGCGCGAACCTCGCGATGCTGCCCGTCGGCGACGCATCGGCCGACGTACTGGTGACGCTGCAGGTCGTCGAGCACCTGTGGGACCTCCGCGGCTTCCTCCGCGACTGCGCTCGGGTGCTGCGCCCGGGCGGCGCGCTCGTCGTGACCACCCCGAACCGCCCGGTCTTCTCCCCCGGCCTCGGCCGCGGCGAGAAGCCCACGAACCCGTTCCACGTCGAGGAGCTCGACGCCGAGCAGCTGCACGACCTGCTGGTCGGGGCGGGCTTCGTCGACGTCGCCGTCTACGGCCTGCATCACGGCCCGCGGATCGAGGAATGGGAGTCCGCGGCTGGGAGCGGCATCGTCTCCGCGCAGGTCGCGGCCGTGCTCGGATCCGGCGAGGTCCCGGCCGACCTCGAGGCGTTCGTCGCCTCGGTGACGGCGGCCGACTTCGTGGTGGGTGGGCACGACGGCGCCCAGGACCTCGTCGCGGTGGCGGTGCGGCCGTGAGCACGACGAGCAGCGAGCCGGTCGGCACGTTCTGCCTCGTGCTGCACACGCACCTGCCCTGGCTCGCGCACCACGGCACGTGGCCCGTGGGCGAGGAGTGGCTCTACCAAGCATGGGCGACGTCGTACCTGCCCGTGCTGGACCTGCTGCACCGCCTCGCCGACGAGGGCCGCGAGGACGTGCTCACCCTCGGCCTGACGCCGGTGCTGGCCGCGCAGCTCGACGACCCCTACTGCCTGCGCGAGGTCCGCACCTGGGCGGGCTTCTGGCAGGCGCGCGCCGAGGGCCTCGCGCACCGCGACGAGGACCACCTGCGCGAGACGGGCTCTCGCGAGTTCCGCGCCTCGCAGCAGGCCCTCGCCGAGCTCGAGGGCAGGTGGAGCGGCGGCCTCTCGCCGGTGCTTCGCCCGCTCGTCGACAGCCGCACGGTCGAGCTCCTCGGCGGCCCGGCGACCCATCCGTTCCAGCCGCTGTTGGACGACCGCTGGACGTCGTTCGCCCTGCGCACCGGCCTCGACGACGCGCGCGTGCGCCTCGGGTCGACGCCGGCGGGGATCTGGGCGCCCGAGTGCGGCTACCGCCCGGGCCTCGAGCACCTGTACGCCGCGGCCGGCGTCCAGCGCTTCCTCGTCGACGGCCCGACCGTGCAGGGCGCCGGCGGCACCACGGCGGAGGCCGTCAGGGTCGGGTCGAGCGACGTCGTGGCGTTCGCGCGGGACCTCGAGGTGACGTACCGCGTGTGGTCGCCGAAGAAGGGCTACCCCGGTGGCCGTTGGTACCGCGACTTCCACACGTTCGACCACCCGTCGGGCTTCCGACCGGCGCGCGTGACGAGCACGACGACGCCGTCGCACGAGAAGGCGCCGTACGATCCGGAGCACGCACGCCTCGCCGTCGAGCAGGACGCCGCGGACTTCGTCGAGGTGGTGCGGCACCGCCTCGCCGACCTCGCGGCGCAGCGCGACGGGCGGCCCGGGCTCGTGGTGGCGGCGTACGACACCGAGCTCTTCGGGCACTGGTGGCACGAGGGCCCGCTCTGGCTCGAGCGGGTGCTGCGCCTGCTGCCCGAGGCGGGCGTGCGCGTCACGACGTTGCGCGGTGCGGTCGAGGCCGGTCACGTCGGCGGCTCGCTCGACCTCGGCGCCGGCTCGTGGGGATCGGGCAAGGACTGGCGGGTGTGGGACGGCGAGGCCGTCGCCGACCTCGTGGACGACAACGCCCTGCTGCGCCAGCGGGTGCTCAAGGTGCTCGACGCCGAGCCGCGGCCCTACGCGCGCGACGCCGCGCGCGACCAGCTCGTGCGCTCGGCCCTGCTCGCGCTGTCGAGCGACTGGGCGTTCATGGTCACCAAGGACTCGGCGGCCGGCTATGCGCGCGACCGGCACCGCCGCCACCACCTGCAGACGCACGAGCTCGCCACGCTGATCGAGCGAGGGCACCCGGACGCGATCCGGCACGCCGTCGAGATGCGCTCTGCCGACAGGCCTTTCGGGCACCTCGACGCGAGGCTTCTCGCCGATCCCGCCCTGCCGCACGAGTGGATGGTGTGACCGTGCGGATCCTGCACCTGTCCTGGGAGTACCCGCCGCTGGTCTACGGCGGCCTGGGGCGCCACGTCCACGCGCTCGCCGAGGCGCAGGCTGCGGCGGGTCACGACGTCGTCGTCCTGACACAGCACCCGGGCGACGCGGGCCTCGCGCTGGACGAGACCGTCAACGGCGTGCGCGTCGTGCGCGTGCCGCACGACTCGAGCGAGATCACGATGAAGGACGAGTTCCTCGCGTGGGTGATCGCGCTCGGGCACGCGATGACGCGCGCCGGCATCGCGTTGGGACGGACGTGGCAGCCCGAGGTCGTGCACGCGCACGACTGGGTGGTCGCGCACGCCGCGGCGAACCTGCGAGCTGCGTACGAGGTGCCCATCGTCGCGACGATGCACGCGACCGAGGCGGGGCGGCACCAGGGCTGGCTGCCCAACCAGTTCTCCAAGGCGATCCACACCGTCGAGTGGTGGCTCACCTTCGAGGCGCGACGCGCGATCACCTGCTCGCAGCACATGAGTTGGGAGGTCACGCGGCTGTTCGAGCTGCCGCCCGGCAAGGTCGACGTGATCGCCAACGGCATCGACCTCGCGGAGTGGACCGTCACCGACGCCGAGGTGGCAGCGGCCCGGACGCAGTGGGGCGACGACGGTCCGATGGTGCTGTACAGCGGCCGGCTCGAGTGGGAGAAGGGCGTCCACACCCTGATCGAGGCGATGCCACGGCTGAGGCGCCGCTTCCCCGGGCTGCGCCTCGTGATCGTGGGCAAGGGCACCCAGCAGGAGATGCTTGTCGACCTCGCCCGCCGGCTGCGCGTGTCGCGCTCGGTCGTGTTCACGGGCTGGCTCACCGAAGGCGGTCTGCGCGCCGTGTCGGGCGCGGCCGACGTCGCGGTGGTGCCGTCGGTCTACGAGCCGTTCGGCCTCGTGGCGCTGGAGGCCGCGGCTCTCGGCACACCTCTCGTGGTCTCGGACACCGGCGGCCTCGCCGAGATCGTGACGCACGGCGAGACCGGCGTGACGTTCCCGGCTCTGGACGCCGCAGCCCTCGCCGACGCCGTCACCGCGGTGCTGCGCAACGACGTCCTCGCCCGACGCGTCGTGCGCCAGGCGCGCGAGGTGCTCGCCCGCGACCACGACTGGCCGACGCTGGCCGCGCGCACGGTGCAGACGTACGAGCAGGCGGTCGTCGAGGAGCGCGCGCTGCTCGCGAGCACGGCGCACCCGCAGCTGCGCATGGTCGTCCGCGACGGCAACCTGCTGCGCGACGCCACCTGACCCACCGCTGCCCGCGCCGCGGTGAGAGGGTGACCGCGTGCTGATCGCAGGGCTGTGGGGCTTCGTGGGCGGCGTCGCCCTCGTGGTCGGCGCGCTGCTCGGCCTCGCCCGCCAGTTCTCGCCGCGCACCATCGGCCTCGTCATGGCCTTCGGTGCCGGGGTGCTCATCAGCGCCCTGGCCTTCGAGCTGACGGCCGAGGCGTTCGAGGGCGCGGGCGCCGTCGAGGTCGTGGTCGGCCTCGCGGCCGGAGCGCTCGTGTTCTACGGAGGCGACCGCCTGCTCGACCGGGTCGGCGGCCAGCACCGCAAGCGCTCGAGCGGGAAGCAGGCCGAGCCCGGCCCCGACGCCAAGGGCCTCGTGCTCGGCGCCATGCTCGACGGCATCCCCGAGTCGGCCGCCATCGGCATCACACTGGTCGGCGGCAGCCAGATCGGCGTCGCAGTCGTTGCCGCCGTCTTCCTGTCGAACATCCCCGAGGCGATGTCCGCCGCGACCGGTCTCGCCAAGGCTGGCCACTCGCGGCGCTGGATCCTCGGGCTCTGGACCGCGGTCGCCCTGGTGTCCGGTCTCGTCGCCGCGCTCGCCTACGCGCTGCTCGGCGACGCCAGCCCCAGCGTCGTCGCGGTGATCCAGGCCTTCGCCGCGGGCGCGATCCTCACGATGCTCGCCGACACGATGATGCCCGAGGCCTTCGAGAACGGCGGCAAGCTCGTCGGCCTCGTCACCACCGGCGGCTTCGCGCTCGCCTTCCTGCTCAGCCACGCCGCCTGATCGACGACAGGGTCAGATGCGCTCGACCGTGAGGGTGAAGCCCTGGGCCCGCAGGCGGTCGGCGAGCACGCTGCCGATGCCGGACGCCGCGGTGAGGACGCCGGTGCGGTCGGGCAGGCGGTCGCGGTCGTGCACGAGCGCGAGCGCGCTCTCGCCGAGCATCACCGCCGTCGCCTGGTAGCCGGGGTCACCGGAGGCGGCCACGACGGCGCTGTACGTCGCACCGCTCGTCGTACGGCTGCGCACCTCGACCGTGAAGTGGCCGTTGCGTCTCGTCTCCTCGCTCGGGCCCTCCCCCGGCTTGGGCAGGAACCGGTCGACGACCGCGCGGGTCGGGCCGAAGGCGAACGCCGCGAGCCCGGCGACCAGGCCCGCGTTCACCGCGGCGGCGCGCGCGGGTGCGAGCACGTCGGCGCCGTACGCCATCTCCTCGCCGTAGCGGAAGGTGCGGCCATAGACCCAGTCCTGCAAGGAGTTCGAGAGCCGCACGATGCGCGTGTTGTACGACGCCATCACGAACGGGCCGACCCACGTGCCGAGGCCGGAGCTGTGCCGGATGCGCGCGGCGTCGGACGGCTGGCGCGTGTCGGGCTCGGAGTCGCGGTCGGGGCTGAGGGCGTACGGGTCGGCCAGGAGGCGGCCGAGCGACCGGTCCTCGGCCACGGCCATGGCCATCGTGCGGGCGGAGTCGATCGTGCCGCCGCTCACGCCGCCGCCGAAGGAGCGCACGACGAGCACCGTCTCCTCGAGCGTGCCCGCGTCGTCGGCACGCGCAGCCTCGGCCAGCAGCAGCACGCCGAGGTCGGACGGGATCGAGTCGAAGCCGCAGGAGTGCACGATGCGCGCAGCGGTGTGGCGGGCGACGTCGGCCCAGTGGTCGAGCGACTCGCGGACGAACAGCACCTCGCCGGTGAGGTCGACGTAGTCGGTGCCGGCCGACGCGCACGCCTCGACGACGCCGAGGCCGTACTTGAGGTACGGGCCGACCGTGGTGGCGAGCACGCGGGTACGTGCGGCGAGCGCAGCGAGCGAGGCCGGATCGTCGACGTCGGCCACGATCAGCGGCCAGTCCGCGGCCGCGGAGCCGAGCGAGACGCGCACCTCGGCGAGGCGCTCCTCCGACCGTCCGGCCAGGCCGATGCGCGTGCCGTCGGGTGCGTGCGCGGCGAGGTGCTCGGCGGTCAGCCGGCCGACGAAGCCGCTGGCACCGAAGACGACGACGTCCAGCTCACGTGAGGTGTCCACGGGTCCAGCCTCGCACGCGTCGCTAGAGTCGGCGCGGACGCCGCCGAGGGGCCGGCGATCGAAGGGGTGGGTCTTGCTGCTCGGGATCGTCGTGTGCGTGGTCTACCTGGCCGGGCTGATCGGTCTGCAGAAGGCGTCCGGCGTCCCGTACGTCGCCATCGCCGAGAGCGAGCCGAACCTCCGCAAGGGCGTGCTCATCCCCGTCGGGGTGATGACGGTCGTGCTCGTCGCGTTCCTCGCCGCGACCGGACGCCTCGCCGACGCGTTCACCTTCGCGCCGACTGTGTCCGCGGCCTGGCTGTGGCTCATCCCGGTCGTGATCATGCTCGGCGTGATCCTGCGCCTGGTGCGCAATCCCTGGTCGCAGGTGAGCGGGCGCTTCGTCGTCGTCGCACTGCTGGCGACGTTCCTCGTGGGGCTGTCCGAGGAGCTGCTGCTCCGCGGCTACTTCGCCGACGTGCTGGTCGAGCGCGGCCTGGCCCTCGTGTGGATCTCGGTGATCTCCTCGGTCGTGTTCGGCCTCCTGCACGGCGCCAACATCCTCAACGGCCAGGACGCCAGGACGACGCTGCAGCAGGTCGTCGCCTCGGCCATCATGGGCCTCGGCCTGTTCGCCGCGCTCGTGCTGACGGGCTCGCTATGGCTGCCCATCGCGCTGCACTTCCTGTTCGACTTCAGCCTCGTCGTGGGCGGCTCGGTGAAGAAGGAGGACAGCGCCGCGGCCAAGGACGAGGCCGTCCTGATCATCGCGATGTACGTGCTGTCGCTGGCCTCGATCGTCGCGCTGGTGCTTGCCTAGGCCCAGTCGGTGCGGGGGCCGGGACGGCTCACGTGCAGCGCGAGCCGGTCGAGCACGAACGGCCAGCCGGCCACGTAGTCCATCCGCGCCTCCTCGCCCAGGGGCTCCCAGCCAGAGTGCGTCACGCGCACCTGGGTGCCGCCGGCGATCGGCGTGAAGGCCACCTCGACCGACGTGGCGGGTCGCGCTCCGCCGCCCGGGTTCCAGGCGAACGAGATCAGCGACGGCGGAACGACGGCGTCCACACGCGCCCACGGCGCCCTCGTGCCGTCGGCCCAGACCTCGACCAGAAGCCCGCCCGCGTGCGCCTCGAGCTCGAGCCCCTCGACCGCGACGCCCGTGACCGAGTGCGTGCCCACCGGCCACCACGCGCCGATGCCGTCGGTGAAGGCGGCGTAGACGGCCCCGGGCGCGGCCGGAACGAACGCCGACTCGACGATCGGCCCGACGCCGCCCTCCTTGGTCATGCCGGTCCGTCGATCGCGGCGTCGAGCAGGGCGCGGGCGTGCTCGCGGGTGGTGTCGACGAGGGGCAGGGCGGACTCGGCGTCTCCCGGCGAGACCAGCATCTGGAACTCGGTGCACGCCAGGAGCGCCGCCTCGGCGCCTTCGTCCGCGCAGCGCCGTACGACCTCCAGCAGGTAGGCGCGCGACTCCGGCCGGATGACGCCCTGGGTCAGCTCGGAGTAGATGATCCGCTGCAGCTCGGCTCGCTCGTCGGCGTCGGGGACGACGACGTCGAGGCCCTGGGTGCGGAGAGCCTCGACGTAGAACGGCTTCTCCATCGTGTACGCCGTGCCCAGCAGCGCGACGCGTGAGGCGCCCTCGCGGCGGGCCGCCTCGGCCGTGGCGTCGACGATGTGGACCAGGGCTGCCGACTCCCCCGCCGCCTCGCGGACGCGGTCGGCCACCAGGTGCATCGAGTTGGCGCAGATGCCGAGGACCGTGGCGCCAGCATCGACCAACGAATGCGTGATCGCGGCGTACTGCTCGGCGAGGACGTCCCAGCGGTCGGCGGCCTGCAGAGCTGCGAGCTCGGCGAAGTCGACCGAGTGCAGCACGATCGGCGGCTGCCGGAGCGGGCCGAGCCGCTCGGCCGCCCCGCGGTTCAGCAGGGCGTAGTAGTCCGCGGTCGACTCCCACGAGGTGCCGCCGAGGAGACCGATCGTGCGCATGGGCGACGTCATGCCGGCTCCTTCAGGGTGCCCGCCGCGCGGGCGGTCTTGCGCGCGATGTCCTCGAGCGCGGCGCGCGTGGCAGCCTTCGCCTCGTAGACCTCGACGCGGTCCTTGAGCACCTTGCCGGGCACTCCGCCCACGATCGACATGGGCGGCACGTCGCCGCGGACGACGGTGTGCGACGCGAGCACGCACCCGTGGCCGACAGTCGATCCGCGCAGCACGGTGACCTTCGCGCCGATCCAGCAGTCGGCCCCGATGCGCACGGGCGACTTCACGATGCCCTGGTCCTTGATCGGCACGTGGATGTCGTCGTAGACGTGGTCGAAGTCGCAGATGTAGACCCAGTCGGCCACGATCGTGCCCTGGCCGAACTCGACGTCGAGATAGCAGTTGATCGTGTTGTCGCGGCCGAACACGCACTTGTCGCCGATGCGCAGCGTGCCCTCGTGGGCGCGCAGGCGGTTCTCGTCGCCGACGTGCACCCAGCGGCCCAGGATGAGCCGCGCATACCCGGTGCGGGCGAAGAGCTCCACCCGCTTGCCGATGAAGACCATGCCCTCGGTCACGACGTCCGGGTGCAGCAGTCGCAGCCACATCAGCCGCCAGTAGCGGGTGAGGTACCAGCGGTCGAACGCACGGTTGCGCCAGCACCAGCGCAGCGACTCGAGGGTGACGAACTTCGCCTGGCGCGGATCGCGCGGCGGCAGGCCGCGCACGCGCCGCGCCGCTGCGCCGACCGCCTCGAGGATCACGGCCAGAGCGTACGTCGGAGGCACGGCGACGTCCGCACGGGGCAACCGGCACGACGTGTCGAGGACACGGCCCCGTAACGCGGCCGGGCCACCGTAGGGGCATGGACGGGGACCTGGCACGACTGCTGCCGCGAACGCTCGAGACGACGCGCGGCGCGGTGCTCGTGCGCACGGCGTACGACACGGACCTGCCGGCGGTGGAGCGGATGCACCACCGGTGCTCGACCGACACGGTCTTCCGCCGCTACTTCTCCGCGGTGCCGGCGATCTCCCCGACGCTGCAGGCGCGGCTGCTGCAGACGCGGCTCGCGCTGGTGGCCGAGTCGGGCTCGGAGGTCGTCGGGCTCGGGCACCTCGCGCAGCACGACGGACAGCCGGTCGAGCTGGCGCTGCTCGTCGAGGACGCGTGGCAGAGGCACGGAGTCGGCCGGGCCCTGGCCGAGGCGGCGCTCGACGTCGCCGACCTGTGGGGCCTGGACCGCGTGGTGACGTACTCGCTCGCGACCTCGGCCGGTGCCCACGCCCTCATGCGGGTGCTGCGCTCGGGCACCCTGCACCCGAACTTCCACCAGGGCCAGGACGGCCTCGTCCAGACGGTGCTCCCCCTGCGCGGCGCCGCACCGCGGGGCCTCACGGCCTGACGTCAGGCGGGCTTCGTGCCGGTGATGCAGACGTTGTAGAAGGCTCGTCGGGGACGACCTTGCTCATCACGTTCTCGTCGAGCCACGACAGGCGAAGCCAGCCCTTGTAGGCGAACATCGCCCAGTTCCAGCCGAGCGCACCCGGCTTCACGGCGGCCTCGAACGTGCGCACCGGCCAGCCGAACCATGACGCCGTGCAGCTCCTCGGTGACGGTCCGTACGTCGATCGCGCCGGCGCGCAGCGCGAGCGCCGCGAGGCGGCCGGGGTCGAACGTGTGGATGTCGACGACCGACTCGAGCGCCGCGGCCCGCGACGACTCCTCGAGCTCGGCCACCGGCCGCGCCCACTTCTCCTGCAGTGGCGGCAGGTGCGTGACCTTCTTCGCCGTCCACCACGTGAGGCGCGACAGACGGCGGGCGACCCAATCGCCCTTCTCGGTCGGCTCGCCGGCGAACACGAACCGGCCGCCGGGCTTGAGGACGCGCATGACCTCGCGCATCGCGAGGTCGAGGTCGGGGATGTGGTGCAGCACCGCGTGGCCCACGACGAGGTCGAACGAGTCGTCGTCGTACGGCAGCGACTCGGCGTCGGCGACGCGACCCTCGACCGAGAAGCCGAGCGACTCGGCGTTGCGCACCGCCACCTTCACCATGCCGGGCGACAGGTCGGTCACGTGCCCCTCGTCGAGCACGCCGGCCTGCTTGAGGTTGAGCAGGAAGAAACCGGTGCCGCAGCCGAGCTCGAGCGCCGATCCGTAGGGCCAGCCGTCGGTGCCGGCCACGTGCGCGAACCGCTCGCGGGCGTAGGCGATGCAGCGCTCGTCGTAGGAGATCGACCACTTCTCGTCGTACGTCGCGGCTTCCCAGTCGTGGTAGAGCACGTTCGCGAGCTTCGGGTCGTGGAACGCGGCCTCGACCTGCTCGCGGGTGGCCGCGGCGCCCTGGGGCACCGGGTCGGACTCGACGGGGACGTCGACGTACGGGTCGCTCATGCGGCGAGGCTACCCCGAGATCCGGGCCCCGCCAGACGGCCGCAGATGCACCTGACAGCACCCGTCAACGACGTCAGCGGAGAGTCCGGGCGACTCCGCGGCGCAGTGGTGCGACCCTGGGACGACAGGGGAGGTGGCCGCATGCGCTCCGCGCGCGCAGTGCCCGTCGCCATTCTCGCCGCGGCGGCGCTGACGGTCGGCGCCTGCTCGTCCCCCACGCCTGGTCGTGCACCCAGCCCGTCGTCCGCGACCACGGGCACACCGACGGCGGTGTCGCCCACGTCGCCGACGCCCACGCCCAGCTCCGCGTCGCCCGAGACGCCGAGCGAGTCGCCGTCCACCTCTCCGACTCCGACACTGACGCCGACCGGGACACCCACCCTGACCGATGAGCCCACGCCGACCGCGACCCCGCCGCAGACCGGGCTGCCGCCCATCACACGGCTCGCGCCCGGCGAGCGCCCTCCGCAGTTCGTCGTCGTGTCCTTCGACGGCACGTGCCGCTCGTCGCTGTTCAGGAAGTACCTCGACCTCGCGGAGTCGACCGGCTCGCACTTCACGTTCTTCGTGTCCGGCCTGTGCCTCCTGCCGGAGACGAAGGCTCAGCCTCTACGACCCGCCCCGGCACCCGGTGGGCACGTCGGCGATCGGGTTCGCGGACCCCGCCAACGTCCCCGAGCGGATCCGGCTCCTGACGCGGGCGTGGACGCAGGGGCACGAGATCGGCACCCACTTCCTCGGCCACTTCTGCGACGCGGCAGGCGTCGGCACCTGGACGTCGGCGGAGTGGCAGTCCGAGCTCTCGCAGGCCCAGCGCTTCCTCGACGACTGGGCCTCGATCACCGGCAACCCGTCCGGCGTACCGGCGCTCCCGTTCACCTCGGCCGACTGGAAGGGCGACCGCACGCCGTGCCTGGGCGGGATCCGCTCGCAGATGCTCCCGGTGTTCGAGCGCGCCGGATTCACCTACGACGCGTCGGGGGCGGGCACGCTCTCGTGGCCGAGGAAGTACGCCGGGTACGACCTCTGGAGCTTCCCGCTCGAGCGCATCCCTGTGCTCGGCTATGGGAAGTCGGCGCTGTCGATGGACTACAACTTCCTCGCCCAGCAGAACGGCGCGCAGATCACCGCACCGAAGGCGGTCTGCGACCGCATCCGAGCCTCGACCCGGGCGTCGTACCTGCACGCGCTGGACGCGGTCGAGCGAAGCAACCGCGCGCCGCTGTTCATCGGCAACCACTTCAACGACTGGGTCTGCAACGCCTACACCGACGCGCTCACCGAGTTCGTCGTCCAGGCGCACGCCGCGCACCCGGACGTGCGGTTCGTGCCGTTCTCGTACCTCGCCCGCTGGCTCGACGCCCAGAGCCCCGCAGTGCTGAAGACCCTCCAGTCGACCGGCAACGCGAAGGCTTAGTCAGGCCGGGCGCCTGAACCCGGGCCTGTGGACAACGCCGAGCATGAAAGCCGCGTTTGTTGCGCTCTTAGCAACGAAGGCCCCCTTCATCGCAAACCGTGCGGGGGTCAGCGGCCGGACCATTGGGCCTTGCCGGGGCCGTTCTCGATGAACGACGCCATGCCGATGGACCGGTCCTCGGTGGCGAAGAGCCCGGTGAACTGCAGGCGCTCGATCTCCAGCCCCGTGGCGAGGTCGACCTCGAGCCCGCGGTCGATCGCCTCCTTGGCTGCGCGCAACGCGTACGGCGCACCCGCGGCGAGCTTGGCCGCCAGCGCGAGCGCCTCGGCGTACACGTCGTCGGGGGCGACGACCTTGTCGACGAGACCGATCCGCAGCGCCTCCTCGGCGTCGACGAAGCGGCCGGTGAAGATCAGGTCCTTCGCGCGGGACGGGCCGATCAGGCGCGTGAGGCGCTGCGTGCCGCCGGCGCCCGGGATGATGCCGAGCAGGATCTCGGGCTGGCCGAGCTTGGCGTTGTCGCCGGCCACCCGCAGGTCGCAGCAGAGGGCGAGCTCGCACCCGCCGCCGAGGGCGTAGCCGGTGATCGCGGCGATCGTCGGCTTCGGGATGGCGGCCACGGACGTGAACGACGAGCCGAGCCCGACGGAGTTGTCGACCATCTGCTGGTAGGACCAGCCGGCCATCTCCTTGACGTCGGCGCCGGCCGCGAACACCTTCGGGCCGCCGTAGACGACGACGGCGCGGACGTCGGCCCGCTCGGTCGCCTCGAGGGCCGCCGAGCGGATCTCCTCCTGCACCTGGCGCGAGAGGGCGTTCATGGGCGGGCGGTCGAGCCGGATCGTGCCGACGCCGTCCGCCACCTCGAGATGCACGAGCTCGCCCACGTCGTCCTCCTTGCGCTCGCGCCGCACCAGCGGCCGCCGCGGCGCCGTCGCCGTCGACGCCTCGGAGCCTAGCCACGCCCTCTCCCGGTACGCCGCCCCCGCACGATCGGGTGGTCCGGCCGCCATCGGTGGGCCTCGGTGCGCCCGCGCCGGACGGCAGGGGCAGACTGTCCTCCGCCGCGAGCGCGCGGCCCCGCCCACGAGGGCGGTCCCAGCGGTCCCAGGGGGTCCCCGCGTGTCCACGGACGCGTCCTCGCACGAGCTGCCGTCGCCGACGGTCGTGCGCCCTCCCGGCCTGCCCACGCCCCTCGGCGCCACGTGGACGCCGGAGGGCCTCAACCTCGCGGTCCGCGCCCCCTCGGCCGAGCTGCTCGAGGCGTGCCTGTTCCTGGACGGCCACGAGGTGCGCGTGCCGCTCGAGGCCCGCAGCCACGGCGTCCACCACGGGTTCCTCCCCGGCGTCGAGCTCGGCACGCAGTACGGCCTGCGCGCGCACGGCCCGTGGGTGCCCGACCACGGCCTCCGGTTCAACCCCGCCAAGCTGCTCGTCGACCCGTACGCCCGCGCGATCACCGGCGACGTCACCTCCGCCGACGTGCCGCGCCCGGTCATGCCGACCGACGGGTCCAAGCCCGACCCGCGCGACTCCTCGCCCTACGTCCCCCGCGGCGTCGTCGTGAGCGACGGGTTCGACTGGCGCGACGACGCGCCGCCCGCCACGCCGTGGGGCGAGACCGTCGTCTACGAGGCGCACGTCAAGGGCTTCACCAAGCGGCACCCGCTGATCCCCGAGAACATCCGGGGCACGTACGCCGGCCTCGCCCACCCGGCCGCGATCGAGCACCTGACCTCGCTCGGCGTCACGGCGGTGGAGCTGCTCCCCGTCCACCACTCGGTGGCCGAGCCGGCGCTGGCCGCTCGCGGCACCCGCAACTACTGGGGCTACTCGACCCTCGGCTTCTTCGCACCGCACGCGGCGTACTCCGCCGACCAGACGCCCGGCGCGCAGGTCGGCGAGTTCAAGTACATGGTCCGCCAGCTGCACGCCGCAGGCATCGAGGTGATCCTCGACGTCGTCTACAACCACACGTGCGAGGGCGGCCCCGACGGCCCGTCGCTGTCGTTCCGCGGCCTCGGCGAGCGCGACTTCTACAAGCTCGCGCCGCACAGCGGCCACTACGTCGACACGACCGGCTGCGGCAACACCCTCGACGTCGGCGACCTCGACGTCCTGCGCCTTGTCATGGACTCGCTGCGCTACTGGGTCACCGAGATGCATGTCGACGGCTTCCGCTTCGACCTCGCCACCGCGCTCACCCGCGAGCGCATGGACTTCGACGAGCGTTCACCCTTCCTCGCCGCCGTCCACCAGGACCCGGTGCTGCGCCAGGTGAAGCTCATCTCCGAGCCGTGGGACCTCGGCCCGGGCGGATACCGCCTCGGCCAGTTCGGATCCCCGTGGGCGGAGTGGAACGACGCCTACCGCGACGACGTGCGCCGTTTCTGGCGCGGCGGTCCGTCGCCGAAGGAGGCGCCCGCCGACCTCGGCTGGCGCTTCACCGGCTCGCAGGACGTCTTCTCCGGCCGCACCCCGGCTGCGTCGCTCAACTTCCTCACCGCCCACGACGGCTTCACGATGCGCGACCTCGTCTCGTACGACCGCAAGCACAACGAGGCCAACGGCGAGGACAACCGCGACGGCACCGACAACAACTCGTCGTGGAACCACGGCGTCGAGGGCCCGACCACGGACCGCGAGATCAACCTCGCAAGGCTGCGCACCGGCCGCGCGATGATGGCCACGCTGCTGCTCTCGGCCGGCACCCCGATGATCGTCGCGGGCGACGAGATGGGTCGCACCCAGGGCGGCAACAACAACGCCTACAACCAGGACAACGAGATCTCCTGGCTCGACTGGGACCTCGAGCCCTGGCAGGTCGATCTCCTCGAGTGGACGCGCGTCACGCTCAACGCGCGTCGCCACCACCCGACGCTGCGCCAGACCAACTTCTTCGACGGCCGCCCGGTGGCCGAGGGCCAGCCCAAGGACCTCGAGTGGCTGCGCCCCGACGGCACGGCGATGACCGACGCCGACTGGAACTCCCCCGACACCGACTGCCTCGTCATGGCGCTCAACGGCCAGCTGGGTGAGCGCGACGTCGACGGCCACCCGCTGCGCGACTCGGCCTTCCTCGTCGCGCTCAACCGCGGCGACGCCGAGGTGCCGCTGGTGCTGCCGAAGACGCCGTACGGCAACGGCTACCGCCGACTGCTCGACACAGACGACAAGCGCCCGACCACCGCGGTGAAGACCGACCTGAGCGGCAGCACGGTCCGCGTCGCTCCGCGCTCGGTCGCGCTCTTCCGCGTCGAGACCACCTAGCAGATCCGCGCGCATCAGCGGCGCCCGCGGAGTTGGATGGCCCCATGGACGTCATCCGTCGGTTCAGCCCCGAGGCGTACGCCCGAGCGCTGGAGTCCTGGGCGTGGGTCGACCTGTTCGGCAAGGAGCCGCGCTTCTGCTCGCCGTTCGGCGACGTGTTCCTGGAGGGCGTGGACGGCTGGTGGTTCCTCGACACGCTCGAGGGCACCATGACCCGCCGCTGGGAGTCCGCCGAGGCGTGCCACGCCGAGCTCAACACGGTCGAGGGGCAGGAGCAGTACCTCCTCGTCGGCCTCGCCGAGGCCGCTGACGCCGCCGGCGTGCACCCGGGCGACGACGAGGTCTACTCGTTCACGCGCCCGCCGGTGCTCGGCGGCGAGATGGAGCCGGCCAACGTCGAGCTGCTCGACTTCATCGTCTCGGTCAACCTCCTCGGCCAGATCCACGAGCAGGTCAAGGACCTCCCGCCCGGCGCCCACGTGGCGAAGCTCCAGCTCCACGACTGACCCCCCTCGCTGAACCTGATCAATCCGTCGTTTCCGGGCCTGGGAAACAACGGATTGATCAGTGCGAGCGGTGGGGTGGAACGTTCTGGGGCCCTCCTCACGATCAGTGGGTGACCATTGATGAGGAGGTGAGCGCATGACGACGTCGAGCCCGGCGCCCCGTGCCGCTCCTACCCCGGACGAGGACGGCTTCCGCTCCTGGATGGCCGTCCGCGGGCCGGCGATCCGCCGCAAGGCATACCTGATGACCGGCGACTGGCACGCCGCCGACGACCTCACCCAGGACGTGCTCGTCACGGTCTACTCGCGCTGGTCGCGGGTGGCGCGCGGCACCAACGTCGACGCGTACGCCAACCGCGTGCTCGTCGGGAAGTACGTCGACGCCGCCCGCCGGCCCTGGCGGCGCGAGACAAGCGTCGACGACCACGTCGACCGCCCGGACGCGAGCGCCGCCACGCCGTTCGACGCCGTCGAGTCGGCCGACAGCCGGCTCGTCCGCGCCCTCGCCGACCTCTCCCCCGCGCACCGCTCCGTGGTGGTGCTGCGCTTCGTGGACGACCTCGCCGTGGACGAGATCGCCCGCACCCTCGACATCCCCGCCGGGACCGTGAAGAGCCGGCTGTCGCGCGCGGTCGACGCGCTGCGCACCGCCCTCGGCCCGGGCGTCACCACCCCCGCTGACCTGGAGGACCCGTCATGAGCCCCGACCTGAAGGACGTCTTCGACGACGCCGGCCGCACCCCGCCGCACGGCCGCGGCTACGACGCCGACGAGGTCGTGCGCCGAGGCGCCCGCATCCGCACCCGCCGCCGGGTCCTGACCGGCGCCGCCACCCTCGGCGTCGCGGCGGTCGTGGTCGGCGGCAGCATCGCCCTGATCGGCCAGCCCCTGAACGAGGGCACCGCGATCCAGCCTGGCGATGGCGGCTCGACCTCGGCCGCGCCCACGAGTCCGACCGACGGCCCGAGCAGCGCCACCCCCACGACCGATGCCTCGCCGAGACCGTCGTCCACCTGGCAGTGGTGCCGGGTGGACGACGTCACGCTGACGCTCAGCGACAGCGGGGCGGCGGCCGGAACGGCGTACAGCGTGATCCTGATCAAGGCCAAGCCCGGCATCACCTGCAAGGTCGAAGGCTTCGCCTACGTTGAGGCCACCAGGGCGGTAGGCGACTCCATCGGTCCCGCCGCCGAATCGGGCGAGGCATCGGGCGACTACCCGGTGACCGGCAGCACGGTCGCGTCGTTCCTGGTCGGGATCGCCAACAGCGCCAACTACGACTCGGCGGTCTGCCTGCCTGTCTCGGCGACTGCGCTGAACGTCGCACTGAACCTCGCGTCGCTCGGCACCAACCCGATCGACCAGCGGATCGCCGTCCCCCTGCCCGACGGCGTGACCGTGTGCAGCGGAAACGTGAGCCAGTTCGGCAACCAACTGACCGTGACTCCGATCGTCACCGGGCCCGACGGCCAGTAGCCCCACCTGCCCGCACTGATCAATCCGTTGTTTCCCGGCGCCGGAAGCGACGGATTGATCAGGCTGAGCGTGGGGGGTTACCCGGGGCGTTGGGCGGGTAGGTCGGTGGCATGACTGATCTGCAGAACCCCACCCTCACCGATGACCCGACGACGCTCCTCGCCGGACGCTCCGTGCTGTTCCTCACCGCCGACGAGGGCGTCGAGAAGGCCGAGCTCGTCGAGCCGTGGCGCGCGGTGGAGGAGGCCGGCGGCTCGCCGGTCCTCGCCTCCACCGGAGGTGCCGAGGTGGCCCTCTTCGAGCACCTCGACGCCTCCGGGACGCGCAAGGCCGACCTCACGACCGCCGACGCCAGCGCCGACGACTACGACGCGCTCGTCCTGCCGGGCGGCGTCACCAACGCCGACGAGCTGCGCACCGACGCCGCGGCCGTGGCCCTGGTGAAGGAGTTCGTGACCAGCGGCAAGCCGGTCGCCGTCGTCTGCCACGGCGCGTGGTCGATGGTCGAGGCCGACGTCGTCCGCGGCCGCACCCTCACGTCGTGGCCGAGCCTGCAGACCGACCTGCGCAACGCGGGCGCCGAATGGCGCGACGCCGAGCTCCTCACCTGCACCAACGGCCCCGGCCCGATCATCAGCAGCCGCATGCCCGACGACCTCCCGGTCTTCACGGCTGCCCTCGTCGAGCAGGTCGCCACGCTCCCGGCCCGCTGACACCCACCCCGCTCGCACTGATCAATCCGTTGTTTCCCAGGGCGGGAAACGACGGATTGATCAGGCTGAGCGGACGGGGCGTACGACGACGGCGCCGCTCCCCTCGCGGGGGGCGGCGCCGTCGTTCGTGCAGAGGGTGCGATCAGGCGGACTCGGCGGCCGTGACCGTCGGGACGGCCTGGAGGCCGAGCTCGGACGGGTTCGACAGGCCCGCGTGCTGCGGGAGCACGCGCACCGTGTAGCCGAACGGGCCGGTGTCCTCGAGCGCCAGCTTGATCTCGTAGCGCCAGCGGTTGGCCTCGTACCCCTCGACCGGGACGAGCGCGGTGTGCCGCGGCTCGACGATCCGGTCGTTGTGGTCGACGCGACCGCTCACGAGCTCGACCGTGACGTCGTCACCCGTGAGGTCGCCGAGGGCGACGTACGCACGCACCGAGAGCTCGGTGCCGCGCTCCGGGGAGTCGCCGACGCCGGACGCCTCGACGTGCTCGACGCGGACGCCGTGCCACGCCTTGCGCACCTTCGCCTCGTACGCCGCGAGCTCCTTGGCGAGCGCCGCGTTGCCGGCGAGCACCTCGCGCGACGACACAGCGGCCGGCGCGTAGAGCTTGTTGACGTAGTCGCGGACCATGCGCGAGGCGAGGACCTTCGGCCCGAGCGTCGCGAGGGTGTGCTGGAGCATCGTGATCCAGCGCGTCGGGAGGCCGGTGGCGTCGAGGTCGTAGTAGCGCGACGCGACCGACTTCTCCACGAGGTCGTAGAGCGCGGCGGCCTCGAGGTCGTCACGACGGTCGGGGTCGACGACGCCGTCCGCGGTCGGGATGGCCCAGCCGTTCTCGCCGTCGTACCACTCGTCCCACCACCCGTCGAGGATCGACAGGTTGAGGCCGCCGTTGAGTGCCGCCTTCATGCCCGACGTGCCGCAGGCCTCGAGCGGGCGCAGCGGGTTGTTGAGCCAGACGTCGCAGCCCGGGTAGAGCAGGCGCGCCATGCCGATGTCGTAGTCCGGCAGGAACACGATGCGGTGACGGACCTCGGGGTCGTCGGCGAAGTGCACGAGCTTCTGGATCAACTTCTTGCCGCCGTCGTCCGCGGGGTGCGACTTGCCGGCGATGATGAGCTGGACCGGGCGCTCGGGGTGCAGCAGCAGCGCCTTCAGCCGCGCAGGGTCGCGCAGCATGAGGGTGAGCCGCTTGTACGACGGGACGCGACGGGCGAAGCCGATCGTGAGCACGTCGGGCGACAGGACGTCGTCGATCCAGCCGAGCTCGGCGTCGGACGCACCGCGCTGGATCCACGAGGCGCGCAGACGGGCACGGACATCGTCGACGAGGCGCGAGCGCAGGACGCGCTTGGTCGACCAGAGGTCGGCGGCCGGGATCTGGCCTGCGGCCTCCCAGCCGCGGGTCTCCTCGGCGTCCTCGGGGCCCACGATCTTCGCAAGGAGGTCGCGCACCTCGCGCGCCACCCACGTGGAGGCGTGGACGCCGTTGGTGATCGAGCCGATCGGCACCTCGTCCTCGTCGAAGCCCGGCCAGAGGCCGGAGAACATCCCGCGGCTCACCTCGCCGTGCAGCACCGAGACGCCGTTGGCACGCTGGCCGAGGCGCAGGCCCATGACGGCCATGTTGAAGACCGTCGGGTCGCCGCCGTCGTAGTCCTCGGCGCCGATCGCGAGCACGCGCTCGACCGGGACTCCGGCCGCCGCGTTGTCGCCGCCGAAGTACTGCTCGACCAGGACGCGCGGGAAGCGGTCGATGCCCGCGGGCACCGGGGTGTGCGTGGTGAAGACGGTGCCGGCGCGGGCGGCCGACAGCGCCTCGTCGAACGTGAGGCCCTGCGCGGTGACGAGCTCACGGATGCGCTCGAGGCCGAGGAAGCCGGCGTGGCCCTCGTTGGTGTGGAACACCTCGGGCTCGGGGGCGCCGGTGATGCGCGCGTAGGCACGCAGCGCGCGGACGCCGCCGACGCCGAGCAGCAGCTCCTGCTGCAGGCGGTGCTCGCCACCGCCGCCGTACAGGCGGTCGGTGACCTCGCGCTCGGCGCGCTCGTTCTCCTCGACGTCGGAGTCGAGCATGAGCAGCGGGACGCGACCGACGTCGGCCTTCCACACGTGCGCGTGGAGGGTGCGGCCGCCGGGGATGCCGATCTTGATGACGACGGGCGAGCCGTCGGCCTCGCGCAGCAGGGACAGGGGCAGGCCGTCCGGGTCGAGGACGGGGTACTGCTCCTGCTGCCAGCCGTCGAGCGACAGCGACTGGCGGAAGTAGCCGGCGCGGTAGAACAGGCCCACCCCGACGATCGGCACGCCGAGGTCGGAGGCCGACTTCAGGTGGTCGCCGGCGAGGATGCCGAGGCCGCCGGAGTACTGCGGCAGCACCTCGGTGATGCCGAACTCGGGCGAGAAGTACGCGATCGCCTTCGGGGCGTCGGCGCCGAGGGACTGGTACCAGCGGTCGCCGGTCAGGTAGGTCTGGAGACCGTCGGCGACCCAGGTCACGTGCCCGACGAAGTCCTCGTCGGTGGCGAGCTCGGCCCAGCGGGCCGACGGGACCTCGCCGAGCAGGCGTACCGGGTCATGGCCGACCTCGTCCCAGAGGGTGGGGTCGATGCGGGCGAAGAGGTCCTGGGTCTCCGGGTTCCACGACCACCGCAGGTTGGCCGCGATGGCGGCCAGCGGCTCGAGGGACTCGGGCAGGACTGTGCGGACGGTGAACCGTCGGATTGCTCTCACCCGCTCCACGATAGGGCGGGTTTGTTACGCGGGGGGAACCCGCCCTGCCGTTACAAGGAGGTTCATGAGGTTTACATCTCGTGACGTCGTGTTACGTCGCTAGGCTCGTGCTCGATGCCGCCTCGCCGTCGTACGTCGACCGGAGAACCCGAGCCGTCGACGTCTCCCGCCGCCCCTGTCAGCCCTCGCGCGTCCTCTGCGCGCCCGAAACCGGCCGCGAAGACGGCCAAGGCCTCCCCGGCGGCCACCGCGGTCGCCGAGCCGCTGCGTCCGGCCAGCACCGGCCGCTACCTCGTCGAGGACCTCTCCCCCGTGGTCGCGCACGGCACCCGGCCGGTCAAGGCCGTCGCCGGAGAGCGCCTGCGGGTCTCCGCCACCGTCTTCCGCGAGGGGCACGACGCCGTCGCCGCCACCGTGGTCGTGACAGCCGGTGACGGCAGCACCACCTCGGTGCCCATGCACCACGTGGGCGTCGACCGCTGGACGGCGGAGATCGTGACCGCGGTCGAGGGCCTCGGCCACTACGTCGTGCAGGCCTGGGGCGACCCGGTCGAGACCTGGCGGCACCGCGCCGAGGTGAAGATCCCCGCGGGCCTCGACGTCGAGCTCGAGCTCGAGGAGGGCGCGCTCGTCCTCGAGGCCGCGCTTGCCGGGCTCCCGCGCGGCAAGGTGCGCGACCCGCTCAAGGCAGCGATCCACGCGCTGCGCGACACCAAGCGCCCCGCGCCTGCCCGCCTCGCCGTCGCCCTCGACCCCACGGTCACCGCGCTGCTCGAGGCCTACCCGCTGCGCGAGCACGTCACCGACTCCATGCAGGTGCCGGTGCTCGTGGAGCGCGAGCGCGCGCTCTTCGGCTCCTGGTACGAGTTCTTCCCGCGGTCGGAGGGCGCCACCCTCGACCCGGTGAGGTCGGGCACGTTCCGCACGGCGGCCGAGCGGCTGCCCGCAGTGGCCGACATGGGCTTCGACGTGCTCTACCTCCCGCCGATCCACCCGATCGGGTTCACCAACCGCAAGGGCCGCAACAACACCCTCGACCCGGGCCCGGACGACCCCGGCGTGCCGTGGGGCATCGGGTCGGCCGCCGGCGGGCACGACGCCATCCACCCCGACCTCGGCACGATGGACGACTTCCGCTTCTTCGTCGGCCGCGCCGCCGAGCTCGGCATCGAGATCGCGCTCGACTTTGCGCTGCAGTGCTCGCCCGACCACCCGTGGGTCACCGAGCACCCCAACTGGTTCGCGCACCGCGCCGACGGCACGATCGCGTACGCCGAGAACCCGCCGAAGAAGTACCAGGACATCTACCCCGTCTACTTCGACGACGACTTCGACGGCATCCTCGCCGAGTGCGACCGCGTCCTGCGGCACTGGATGGCCGAGGGCGTGCGGATCTTCCGCGTCGACAACCCGCACACCAAGCCCGTGCACTTCTGGGAGCGGCTGTTCGGCAGCATCAACGCCACCGATCCCGACGTCATCTTCCTGGCCGAGGCGTTCACCAAGCCGGCGATGATGAAGGTGCTCGGCGAGATCGGCTTCCAGCAGTCCTACACCTACTTCACGTGGCGCAACGAGAAGTGGGAGCTCGAGGAGTACTTCCGCGAGCTGTCGGGCCCGCTCGCCGCCTCGATGCGGCCGAACGCGTTCGTCAACACCCCGGACATCCTCCCGACCTTCCTGCAGTACGGCGGCCCGCCGTCGTTCGCGATCCGCGCGACGCTCGCGGCCACGCTGTCGCCCACGTGGGGCGTGTATGCCGGGTACGAGCTCTACGAGCACGTGCCCGTCGCGCCCGGGCGCGAGGAGTACATCGACTCGGAGAAGTACGAGTACAAGCCGCGCGACTGGGCCGCAGCCGACGACTCCGGCGTGACGCTGGCGCCGTACCTCGGCCAGCTCAACGGCATCCGTCGCTCGCACCCGTCGCTGCGCCGCCTGCGCAACCTGACCTTCCACGGGTGCGACAACGACAAGCTGATCGTCTACAGCAAGCGCGAGGGCGACGACGTCGTGCTCGTGGTCTGCACCCTCGACCCCTACGGTGTGAGGGAGGGCGTTCTCCACCTCGACCTGCCGGCTCTCGGCCTCGGCTGGGGCGACCAGTTCGCCGCGCGCGACCTCATCAACGGCGCCACGTACGTGTGGGGCCAGAACCCGTACGTCCGCCTCGACCCCCACGTCCAGGTGGCCCACGTGATCCACGTCCGAGCCGGAGCTGTGTGACATGTCCAAGTCCGACAAGCCCGATCTCAAGCCTGGCAAGGGCGAGAAGCCGGCGAAGGCCAAGAAGGCGAAGGGCCCCGCGATCGCACCGGTGGACGTGAACGACCTGCAGCGCGTGGTCGAGGGCCGCCACTTCGACCCGCACTCGGTCCTCGGGCCGCACCCGTCCGAGGGCGGCGTCACCATCCGCACGCTCCGCCCGTGGGCGACGTCGGTCGTGGCGCTCGTCGCGACCAAGGACGGCGAGAAGCGCTACGAGCTCACCCACGAGCACGGGGGCATCTTCGTCGGGCTGGTCGACGTCGCCGAGGTGCCCGACTACCGTCTCGAGGTCGCGTACGGCGGCGAGCCGGCGATCGTCGACGACCCCTACCGCTTCCTGCCGACGCTCGGCGAGCTCGACCTGCACCTGCTCGGCGAGGGCCGGCACGAGACGCTCTGGACCGTGCTCGGCGCGCACGAGCACGTCTACGCCTCGCCGCTCGGCGACGTGCACGGCACGTCGTTCGCCGTCTGGGCGCCCAACGCCCAGGGCGTGCGCGTGGTCGGCGACCACAACCACTGGGACGGCACCGGCACCCCGATGCGCTCGCTCGGCTCGAGCGGCGTCTGGGAGGTCTTCGTCCCCGGCGTCGGCGGCGGCTCGCGCTACAAGTTCGCGATCCTCGGCCGCGACGGCGTGTGGCGCACCAAGGCCGACCCGCTCGCGCAGCACACCGAGCACCCGCCGGCGACGGCGTCGGTCGTGTTCACGTCGTCGTACGACTGGAAGGACGCCGACTGGCTCGAGGCCAGGGCGCAGGGCGACCCCACCAACTCGCCGATGGCGACGTACGAGGTGCACCTCGGCTCGTGGCGCCCAGGCCTCACCTACACCCAGCTCGCCGACGAGCTCGTGGCGTACGTCGTCGAGCTCGGGTTCACCCACGTCGAGCTCATGCCGGTGATGGAGCACCCGTACGCGCCGAGCTGGGGCTACCAGGTCACGTCGTACTACGCGCCGACCTCGCGCTTCGGGTCGCCGGACGAGTTCCGCCACCTGGTCGACAGGCTCCACCAGGCCGGCATCGGCGTCATCCTCGACTGGGTGCCCGCGCACTTCCCGAAGGACGACTGGGCGCTCGCCCGCTTCGACGGCACGCCGCTCTACGAGCACGCCGATCCCCGTCGTGGCGAGCAGCCCGACTGGGGCACGTACGTCTTCGACTTCGGCCGCCGCGAGGTGCGCAACTTCCTCGTCTCCAACGCCAACTACTGGCTCGAGGAGTTCCACGTCGACGGCCTGCGCGTGGACGCCGTCGCGTCGATGCTCTACCTCGACTACTCGCGCAAGGCCGGCGAGTGGAGCCCGAACGTGTACGGCGGCCGCGAGAACCTCGAGGCGGTCTCGTTCCTGCAGGAGACCAACGCCACGGCGTACAAGCGCAACCCCGGCGTCGTCCTGATCGCCGAGGAGTCGACGGCGTGGCCCGGCGTCACGCGGCCCACGCACCTGGGCGGTCTCGGGTTCGGCCTGAAGTGGAACATGGGCTGGATGAACGACACGCTCCAGTACGCCCACCGCCAGCCGGTCCACCGCCAGTGGCACCACCACGAGATGACGTTCTCGCTCGTCTACGCGTGGAGCGAGCAGTACGTGCTGCCCATCAGCCACGACGAGGTCGTGCACGGCAAGGGCTCGCTCATCTCCAAGATGCCGGGCGACCGCTGGCAGCAGCTCGCGGGCGTGCGCGCGTACCTCGCCTACATGTGGGCGCACCCCGGCAAGAACCTGCTGTTCATGGGCTCGGAGATCGGGCAGTACGCCGAGTGGAGCGAGTCGCGCGGCCTCGACTGGTGGCTGCTCGACAACGCCGACCACCGCGGCGTGCAGCAGTGCCTCGCCGACCTCAACCGCGTCTACAAGGAGACGCCGGCCCTGTGGTCGCAGGACAACATCTCGGCCGGCTTCGAGTGGATCGACGCCGACGACTCCGCAGGCAACACGTTCTCGTGGCTGCGCTGGGGCACCGACGGCTCGGCGCTCGCGTGCATCGTGAACTTCTCGGGCGGTCCGCACGAGGAGTACCGCGTCGGCCTGCCGCACGGCGGCACGTGGAACGAGGTCGTCAACACCGACGCCGAGATGTACGGCGGCTCCGGCGTCGGCAACCTCGGCGCGGTCGTCGCGGAGGAGGTGCCGTGGCACGGACGCCCGTTCTCGGCCCTCGTGCGCGTCCCCCCGCTCGGCGCCCTCTGGCTCCGCCCGGCGTAGCCGCCCGCTACCTCGTGATCGTCAGGCTGTCGAGCATCGCGCGGACGGCGGCGCGTACGTCGTCCGGCGCGTGCTCGCCGAAGCACGCCTGCATGTCGATGCGCTGGCCCGGGTAGCCCTTGTCGAACATGAGGACATAGGCGTCCATCTCGGTCGAGGCCACGTGCGAGCAGCCTCGCGTCGCGGTGCCGGTCCACACCTTCGCCCGATGCCCGTTGATGCTCGTGACATCGCCTCGAAGGTGGGCCAGGGCTGGTCCACTCGTCCAGGGGAACTGCGTCTCGCTCCACAGCACGATGACGCCATCGTCCGGCGTGACCCAGTCGGGCGGGAACCAGGTCTGGTCGAGGCAGGACTCACGAGGCTTGCCCGTCGAGCACGCGCCCGTGTACTCCGCCGTGCTGAAGAACCACAGCGGGAAGACGACCGTCGCCGGGATCCCGCGGTACTCGACCGGGAACCAGCTCGAGGGCGCCTCCACCGTCACGTCCTCGGAGATCGTGTGGGTCGTCGTGCCTGTGGCGGTCGCGGTGCCCCCTGTCGCGGCCGTGCCGGAACCGCCAGGCTCGGTCGAGGGAGTGCCAACGGTGGCCGACGAGGGCGCTCCTCCGGCGTCGGTCGCTCCGGCCTGCGTCGGCGATGTACCGGCCGGAGCACTGCAGGCGGCCAGCAGCAGCGCAGCACCCAGGGCAAGGCCCAGGGCAAGGCCCAGTGTCCGTCTCATGCGCACCCGCTCTCCTGCTGCTCGGACGCCATCGCCGCTCCGGCCGTTCCCCGATCCGAACGGGTAGTCGAGACGCACGCTCTGCAGCGCGAAACGACTACCGCTGGCGGTCAGGTGACGATGATCTGGATCTCGGCCATCACGGCGTCGATGGTGGGGCCGGTGGGCCAGCGGGCCTGCAGGGTGGCGGGGCCGGGCGGAGTGCCGGCGGGGACCACGACGTCCCAGCGCACGTCGCCCGGGTCGCCCTCGGCGTCCTGCTCGCCGAGCAGCTGCTCGCCCGACGGCGTCACCATCACCAGCTGGAGCCCAGGGATGGGGTCGGACGGGTTTCCGCTCTGGCAGCCCGCGCAGCCGGGTTGGCACGACTGCACGTCGTCGCAGCCGTCGAGGAAGTAGGTGCCGACCACCGCGACGCCGTCGCCCGCGCGCACCGGAAGGCCGGGCGGCGAGGGGGCGACCGTGGGCGTCGGCGTCGTCCCGGCGGCGCCCACCGACATCGTGGGGCCCGGGCACGAGGCACGGGCAGCGGGGACGAAGAGGCCGGTGACGAGGCACGTCACTAGCACGACGAACGCGAGCGACCCGGCCGTGCGACGACGTCGTGCGTTGCTCTCCCCCATGGCACGAGTGCAGCAGCCCGCCCGGACGCACGCCTGACGGGTGGCCGGATCGTGACCTGACAACGACCCGATGTGGTAGTGCTCAGGCGTCACCGGTGGCGCCTGAGCACTACCACATCCGAGGGGTCAGGCGAAGGCGCCGGCCAGGGGCGGCGGGAGGTCGCCGGTGCGGACGAGGTCGAGGCGCGAGGTCGCTCGCGTGAGGGCGACGTACAGGTCGGCGAGACCGCTCGGGCCGGCCCCGACGATGCCCGGTTCGGCGACGAGGACGTGGTCGAACTCGAGGCCCTTGACCTGGTTCGGCGTCATGACGCCGACGGCGGCGTCTAGGCCGCGGGCGCCGAGGGCGACGTCGATGCCAGCGGTCTGCAGCGAGGCGAACAGGCCCTCGACGAGCTCCGGCGGTGCGACGACGACCGAGCGCCCGGGCCCGGCGACGTACTCGCGGACGACGTCGAGCACCGCGGCAGGAAGATCGGTGACGAGCCGGTCGGTGGGGTCGTGGTCACCCTCGCGCACGGCCTGGGGTGCGGTGACGTCTCGGTCCATCGCATCGAGCACGCGGTCGGCGAGGCGCGCGATGCGGGCCGGCGTGCGGTAGTTGATCGTGAGCTCCTCGACCCGCCACACGCCGCGCGTCACCTCGTCCAGCGCAGCCGCCCACGAGCGCGCACCCGAGCCGGACGACGTCTGCGCGAGGTCGCCCACGACCGTCATCGACCGCGACGGGCAGCGACGGGCGACGGCGCGCCACGCCATCGGCGACAGCTCCTGAGCCTCGTCGACCACGACGTGGCCGTACGCCCACTCGCGGTCGGACGACGCGCGCTCGGCGAGCGTGAGCGCCGGACCGGTGTCGGCGTACCGCGCGGCGACGTCAGCACCCGACACCATCCCGGCGATCGCGTCGAGGCCGCCGTCGTCGAACCCGCCGGAGGAGTCGAGAACGCTCTGCGCGTACGCCGCTGCCCGTGCCTCGGCCGCGGCCTGGCGGGCGCGGTCGGCGTTCGAGGCCACGGCGTCGTCGCCGAGCAGCTCGGCGAGCTCGTCGAGCAGGGGGACGTCGTCGATCGTGAACTCGGCGTCGGCGTCGCGGTGCAGCAGCCGCTGCTGGTCGCGCGTGAGCAGCCCCTCGGCTGCGGCGGCGAGCTGGTCGGGCTTCGCGAACAGGTCGCGCAGCACCCGCTGCGGGGTGAGCGGCATCCACAGCAGGTTGAGCTCGCGGCGTACGGCGACGGTGTCGCGCAGCTCCTCGAGCAGGTCCTCGCGGACGTACGCGTCGCCCGGGTCCAGGCTGCGACGGCGGGCGAGCCGCGTGGCGGTCTGGTTGAGCAGGTGGGTGAGGAAGGCGACGCGGGCACCGTTGTGGGTGTCGTTGTCGCGACGAGCCTCGCGGCCCGACGTCGCGATCGCGTTCGCAGCCACGTGCACGTCGGTGTCGCCGACCCGCATCGTGATGCCCTGCTTGGGCACGCGCTGGCGGGCGCGGACGGCGTTCGCCATCACCGTGGCCATCACGGAGTCGCCCTTGACCAGCGCGACGTGGTCGCGGTCGCGCGTCGTCGGCGCGATGCCCGGGATGAGTTCGGCTATCGACGACAGCACGACGCCGGTCTCGCCCAGCGAGGGCAGCACGGCCTCGACGTAGCGCAGGAACACACCGGTCGGCCCGAGCACCAGCACGCCGGACTGCTCGAGCCGGTCGCGGTGCGTGTAGAGCAGGTACGCCGCGCGGTGCAGCGCGACCGCCGTCTTGCCCGTGCCGGGGCCGCCCTGCACGACGAGCGCGCCCTTGGCGCTCGAGCGGATGATGCGGTCCTGCTCGGCCTGGATCGTGGCGACGATGTCGCCCATGCGGCCGGTCCGCGCAGCGCCGAGCGCAGCGAGCAGGGCCGAGTCCGAGCCTGTGTCGACGGCGTTCGGGTCGACCATGTCGGGGTCGAGCACCTCGTCCGAGAGCCCGACGACCCGGCGCTCCTCGGTGGTGATGTGGCGGCGGCGCACGAGGCCCTGGGGGCTGGCCGCCGTCGCCTGGTAGAACGGCGCCGCCGCGGGTGCGCGCCAGTCGATCTGCAGCACCTTCTGCGACTCGTCGGTGAGCCCGATGCGCCCTACCCAGGTGGGACCGCCGTCGGTGTCGAGCCGGCCGAACAGCAGCCGTGCCTCGACGGCCTCGAGCGCCGCGAGCCGGTCGGTGTACATCGAGACGAACGAGTCGCGCTCGGAGCGGTTCTGGTGCGTACCGCTCGAGCCCTGGGCCATGGTCGACCGGAGGCGCGCGCGCTGAAGCTCGCGCAGCGCGTCCAGCCTGCTGTAGGCCTCGTCGAGGTGCGCCTGCTCCTCGACCGTGTCGGGATGACCCTGCATACGTCCTTCGCCTGCTCGTTCCGTCGTACGACGGGCAGACCATCTTGCGCCATCGGCGCCGCCGGGGCGAACCCGCCCCCCGCGCCGGCGCTACGGCAGCGGAACCACGAACGACGGAGGACGCCGCATCCGCCCGACCCGGGCCACCGCGAGGCTGCTGTAGACCCGGCCGCGCCGGAGCAGCCGGCGGGTGCCGGTGGAGGACTCGTTCAGGCGCAGGGTGCGGTACAGCTCGGCCGCCGCCTCGTCGTACGACGCCTCGGACGGGAGCCGGAGGACGGCCCGCCAGGGCTTGTTGAGCAGATCCACGGTCGGGGTGATCCGCACGCCCAGCTTGGGGGGCTGTCCCCACGCCACGAAGTCGTCCCGTGCCTCGACCTCGGTCTGGCCCTCGATCTCGTACACGTAGCCGTCGATCGTGCTGATCCCGTTGACGGTGCCGAACACGTACTCGTCGTACGTCGCCCAGTCGAGCCTCGAGTCGATCACCTCGGGCTCGCCGAGGTAGTAGTGCAGCGCGATCTCGAGCATGTCGAGCGTCCCGTGCAGCAGCGGGTCGATCTCGGCCAGGTCGCCACCCACCAACCGCGCGGCGACCTCGATGAGGCAGGGACCGACGTCGTCCACCTTGCACTCGAGGTGGAACGGGCTGCTGCGCAATCCGGAGGCGCGCACCACCTGCGCGACGTAGTCGACGATCACGGCGAAGACCGGGTCGGTCGTGCGCACCGAGATGTCACCGATCGCGACGGCCTGGCGGCCGTTGAGGTCCTGGCGGCGGTACTTCCATATGGCGAACGACTCGACGCCTCCGTCGGCGTCGACCTGGCCGTCGACGAAGTACTCCTCGCCGCCGATGTACTCCTCCATGAGCAGCTGCGCACCGCGACGCTCCGCGACGTACTGCTCGAGCAGGGCCGGGTCGCCGTCGGCGTCGAAGAAGCCGATGGTCGAGTTGCCGAAGCCGTCGTTGGGCTTGAGCACGTAGCGCGCGAAGTCTCCCGTGGTGAGCGCGGCTCGGACGTCGTCCACGGTGCGCACGGCGGCGATCGCGTTGATGCGCGGCCCGCCGGGCACCGAGCGGAGGTAGGACTTCAGCGCGTGCTTGTCGCGGAACCGCTCGAGGACGCCCGGCTGAGCCCATGGGAGGTCGAGGAGCTCGGCGAGACGGGCGAGCGGCAGCACCGTGGGCTCGGCGTGCGGTACGACGGCGACGACGCGATGCTGGCGCCGCAGGTGGGCGGCGACGTCCTCGAGCGAGCGGCCCTCGATCAGATAGCTCGCGGCGACGTCCGGCCCGGCGAGCTCGGGGAACTTGCGGATGTTGCGGGCCATGTCGGCCGCATCCGTGTACACGCAGACGGCGCGCAGACCGCGCTCGCGGGCGAGCGCGAGGAAGCGGACGGCGTAGGGGTGGTAGGGGTCCTGCAGGACGATCTCGTCCCCCGAGAACCCGCTCACGCCGCACTTGCGGTGGAGCGCCGGTCGGCGCTGTCCCCGCTGTGGCGCCCGGAGGCCGAGCCCGTGCCGGAGGCGCCCTTGTCCATGCGCCGCACCTTTCCGAGCGCCCGGAGCGTGCCGAGCGCCGTGCGGATCCGGATCACCGTCGCCCAGCGCGCGCCCAGCCACGAGCGACGAATCCTGACGACCTCGAGCGTCTGCGCGCGCCAGAGCATCACCTGGTCGCGGGTGTCGACCGGCGGGCACGGGTAGCGCAGCATCGGTGCGGCCACGCCGTAGCGGCCGTGCGACTCGGCGGGCCGAGCGCCGGCGCCGAGGACGTGGACGTACGCCCCGGCGAGGTCGAAGCCGAGGTCCTGCAGCGCAACCCAGGAGCCGAAGACGCGGGCGTTGAAGTCGATGAGGCGCAGCCGGCCCTGCTGGTCGGTGACCCAGTCGATGCAGAAGAAGCCCGTGTAGCCGATGCTGCGCAGGAACGCGGTCGTCTTCTCGACCGCCTCCTCGCTGTGGACGGCGACGATCACCTCGGACGGGCCGGTCGGGTCGTCGGCCGCGGGCCTGCCGTCGTACGCGACGCAGATGACGGGCTCGCCGTCGAGGGCGACACCACCGGTGGAGACACCGCGGGCCATGAACTCCTGCACGAACGGCTGGACGCCGTCGGCGGAGAAGTCGGTCCAGGCCTCGGTGAGACCGGCCGCGTCGCGGACGATGCGTACGCCGCCGCCGCCGAAGCCGACGGGGGTCTTCACGACCACCGGGTACGTCGCGGCCGTGGGCGTGTCCCACATGTCGGGGACGGGGACGCCGATGGCGCGCGCATGCTGGGCCTGCAGCCGCTTGTCGATGAGCAGGAGGGGGTCGACGCCGGCGGCCAGGTGGCGGGCCGGGTTCGCCGGGCCGTCGGCGATCGCCAGGGCCGAGAGGACGAGGTCCTCCTGCATCTGCACGTCGGTCGCGTCCGCCGGCACGGCCGCCGCGAGCTGCGCCGGGTCGATCGTGGCCTGGCTGCCGTGGAGCACACCGCCGACGACGAGTCGCTTGAGCGGCCCGAAGACCCAGGACTCCATCCGCTGGATCAGCCGGACGCGGATCGAGCCGCTCGTGCCGGAGATGCGGGCCACCCGGACCTTGCGGTGCCGGAGGGCACCGGCGAGGTCGACGAAGGCCTGCCAGGAATAGGAGTCGAGGAAGACGACCAGCGGGCGCTTCCTCATGTCATCACTGTACGTGTCCGCCACATGTTTCTCATCGGCCGGAAGGCCCATCGGACTGAGCGTTCATCCGACATTCCGGGGGTATTCACCCGCCGACCCCGGCGTGACCTCACCGGAGGCTCATGGCACCCTGGCCGCCATGTCGCCGACCCTCACCAGCACCCCCGCCGCCGACGGCTTCCGCATGCCCGGCGAGTGGGACGACCACGCCGGCTGCTTCCTCGTCTGGCCCGAGCGCACGGACAACTGGCGGGACGGCGCCAAGCCCGCCCAGCGCACGTGGCGGGCCCTCATCGAAGCGATCGCCTCGGCCGAACCGGTCACCGTTCTCGTGTCGGCCCGGCAGTACCAGAACGCCCGCCGCCAGCTGCCCGCCCACGTGCGCCTCGTCGAGACCACGACCAACGACGCATGGGTCCGCGACACCGGCCCCAGCTTCGTGCGCGACGACGCCGGCGAGGTCCGCGGCGTGTCCTGGCAGTTCAACGCCTGGGGCGGCCTGCGCGGCGGCCTGTACTTCCCGTGGGATGCCGACAACCTCGTCGGCCCGAAGATCTGCGACCTCGAGCGGCTGCCCGTCTACCAGCCGTCGCTCATCCTCGAGGGCGGCTCGATCGACGTCGACGGCGAGGGCACGGTGCTCACGACCGAGGAGTGCCTGCTCAACCCCAACCGCAACCCCGACCTCACGCGGGAGCAGATCGAGGAGATCCTGCACGCGCACCTCGGCACGTCGAAGGTGATCTGGCTCCCCCGCGGCGTCCACCTCGACGAGACCGACGGCCACGTCGACAACATGGCCCGCTTCGCCGCGCCCGGCGTCGTGATGCTCACCTGGACCGACGACGAGTCCGACCCGCAGTACGAGCGCAGCGCCGAGGCGCTCGCCGTCCTCGAGGCCTCGACCGACGCGCAGGGCCGTCCGATCCGCGTCGTGAAGCTCGCGCAGCCCGGGCCGCTCTACTTCACCGAGGAGGAGGCCGCCGGCGTCGACGTCGTGCACGGCAGCCAGCCGCGCGAGGCCGGCGAGCGCCTGGCCGGGTCGTACGTCAACTCCTACTTCGGCAACGGCATCATCGTGCTGCCGACCTTCGACGACCCCAACGACGCGGCTGCGGTGGCGGCGTACCAGGAGCTCTTCCCCGACCGGCGGATCCTGACGGTGCCGGGCCGGGAGGTCCTGCTCGGCGGCGGCAACTTTCACTGCATCACCCAGCAGCTCCCGTCGGGTCGCTGAGCCTGGTCAGCGCGGTGAGTGCGGTCAGGGTCGCCTGGGTCGGCATCGGTCCCGCTGGTGGGGCAGGCTGAGGCCATGTCCCAGCCGCAGGAGGCCCCTCACGGCACCGCTCCCTCGGGAGCCGTGAACCTCACGAAGTTCGCCTGGCTGTCGATCGCCGCCGCGCTGGCGACGATCGCGCTGAAGACCGGCGCCTGGTGGATCACCGGGTCGGTCGGCCTGCTGTCGGACGCCGCCGAGTCGGTGGTCAACCTCGTGGCGGCCGTGATCGCGCTCGTCGCCCTCACGGTCGCGGCGAGGCCGCCCGACGCCGAGCACCACTACGGCCACGGCAAGGCGGAGTACTTCTCGGCCGCCATCGAGGGCCTCATGATCTTCGTGGCCGCTGCCGTCATCCTCGTGACCGCGGTGCAGCGGCTCTTCAACCCCGTCGAGCTCGAGAGCCTCGGCATCGGTCTCGCGATCTCGCTCGTGGCCACGGCCATCAACGGCTTCGTCGGCCTGCTGCTCATCCGCGTCGGCCGTCAGCACCGATCCGCCACGCTCACCGCCGACGGCAAGCACCTCATGACCGACGTCTGGACCTCCGCCGGCGTGCTCGTCGGCGTGCTGCTCGTCGCGATCACGGGCTGGCTGCAGCTCGACGCGATCGTCGCCATCGCGGTCGCGCTCAACATCCTGGTGATGGGCGGCAGGCTCGTGAAGTCGGCGACGTCGTCCCTGCTCGACGCCGCCATGACCGCCGACGAGCACGCGGTCGTGGTGGCCGTGCTCGACCGGCACCGCAGCGACGACGTCGACTTCCACGGCCTGCAGACCCGCGTGAGCGGCCGGCACCGGTTCGCCTCGGTGCACGTGCTCGTGCCGGGGGCGTGGACCGTGCAGGATGCCCACGACCTGCTCGAGAACGTCGAGGCCGACCTCCGGGCCGCGCTCGAGGACCTGCAGGTCACCACGCACGTGGAGCCGCGCGAGGACCACCGCAGCTACGACGACTCGCAGTACGACGCCAGCCCTCGCCGTACCCCCTGATCGCGTTGTCTTGATCCCATTCCCCTGATACCTCTCCCGGACATGCCTCTGGGCCCCGCACCTGGTGGAGGTGAGGGCTGCGAGGCGGGGTGGTCAGAAGGGTGGGATGTCGTCGCGCGGGTCCGGCACGGTGGGTGCCGGCCGGCGATGCCGGTAGCCGGGCAGGGTGAACCGGGCCGGTGGTGCTTGGGCGGCGAGGATCGAGTCGCGGTCGGGGTCGTCGAGGTACGGCGGTGGGCTGGAGTAGTAGACGACGCCGTGGGGTGTGGTGATCTGGACTGCGGCGTCGGTGCGCCCGTCGACGGTGAGCTGCTCGGCGGTCTTGCGCTGGTGGCATTCGAGGCAGAGCCACCATTCGTTCCACGGGGCTGACGGGCCGCCGCGGAGGAACTCGATGAGGTGGTCCATCTCGCCGCGGGTCGCGCGTCGGCCGCAGCAGCGGCAGGTGGCCCGGTCGCGCTTCTTGATGTGGGTGCGCTGCTTGGCGGACAGGTAGGTGTCCTGGCCGAGGTCGAGCAGGTGCGCGGTGCCCTCGGCGACCAGCGCCCGGGCGATCACGTCGACGTCGACCATCAGGCGCCGCGCGATGCCGGCACAGATGGGGTCCTGCCCGAAGCGGGCGAGGTTGTCGGCGATGCCGGCGGCGGTGGGGGCGTCGATGACAAGCTCGACCCGGGTCCGGCGGTGCTCGCGCGGGGCGTACGTGACGGTGCCGTCCTCGTCCACCGTCCCGAGCAGCGCAGCCACGACGGCGCCCGAACGTGCCTGCGCCGTCGACAGCCGCGGCCGCTCCGGCTTCGCCGCGGGCCGGCTCCCCTCGTCGCGGTCGCCGTCAGCCGCGGCGTCGGCGTCGGCGTCGGCCTGGGCCTGGGCGCGGTCGGCGGCGACCAGGGACATGGCTGCGTCGTCGATGCTCTCGCGCATCGCCTCGACGTCCTCGGTCCGGGCGACCACCGTCATGGAGGAGATGCCGTCGCCGAGGTTCGAGTAGGAGACGCGGCGCTGCAGGCGGGCCTGGCGGCGGCGTGCGGCAGCGTTCGGGTCGTGGCGCTGGATGAGGCGCTTGAGGGCGGTGCGGAACCGGGTGACCGAGTGGGCCTGCGCGAACGGCAGCGCCTTGCCCGCGATCTTCGCCAGGACCGCGGGGTCGGTGACGACCAGGGTCTCCTCGTGCATCGCGTAGCAGTGCCCGAGCGAGATCTGCCCCGCCGTCAACGCCGACACGAAGTCCGGGAAGTCCTCGACGAGGCGCCGGTAGGTGCCGATCAGGAACTCGGCCTGGTCCTTGGTCCGACCGAACGCGAGCCCGATCTCGTGGCGGGTCGTGCGGGCATCCATCGCCTCGACGGCCTCGCCGTCGCCGTCGACGTCGGCGAGGTCGACGATGTCCCGGACCGTCTGACCGTCCAGGAAGCTCGACACCCGCCGCGTGGCCATCAGCCGCATCAGCCGACCGGTCTGGTCCAGCTCCACCGAGCGCAACGACGCCAGCACGTGCAGGTCGTCCCAGCACGGCTCCCGGTCCAGCATCCCCGCGAGCCGATCGATCGCCCGCTCGCACTCCAGCCGAGCGCTGATCCGGTGCCACTGCGACTCCACGAACGACAGCGCCACGCCCTCCCGGGCGGGGATCACGTCGACGTGGGTGGTGTCCATGCCCGATATCGTAATAGTACAGGTGTTCGAACGCAAGACGTTGGCGTGACTTTCTTGAATCCGTTGGGGCACAAGGGATCTCGCCGCTCAACGGCCGGACGACGGGACGCCGTCTGATGCCCATCAACGCACGTCGCACCGGTCAGCCGCGCGGCGTGATGGCGGCCGATCGCTACCATCACCTGGTCTGGCCGGCTCGCGACCCAGGTGTCGCAGGTCCAGCCGAGGGTCGATGAAGGGATCCCCCATGCTGCGTGTCCGCTACGTCGTCCTGTACGTCACCGACGCCGAGGCCTGCCGCCGGTTCTGGGTCGAGCAGGTGGGGATGGTGGACAAGGACCGCAAGCAGATCGGGGACTTCTCGATCGTCCAGGTCGGCTTCGCCGATCAGCCTTTCGCGTTCGAGCTCGTGCCGCTCGCTCTCATGGCCGACAACCCCGACGGCCTCGATCTCGCCACCCCATCGATCGCCTTGCAGACCGATGACCTCCAAGCAACGCGAGCACACCTGATCGAGCGCGGCGTCACGGCCATGGAGATCGGCGACCACGGTGGCGTGACGAGCTTCGCGTTCAGCGACCCCGAGGGTCGCTGGTTCGCCGTCACGGGCTGACGGCGACATCGCTACGTCTGATCCACCGACGGGCTCACCCCCGCACCCACCAGCGCGTCACATCCGGCTGTGATCGAAGCCGAGTCAGATCGGCACGTCTGCAGCAGTCAGAACGGGGTTGTTTCGTCCTCGGCAACGGCTATCCATGGCCAAAGTCTGTCGAGGGTCTCCTGGCTCAGTTGGGCGTTGCCAAGCCAGCGGTGACGGTCGGAAAGAGCGATTCGGATTCGGGGGTGCTCTTCAGCGGCACGCACGAGAGTCTCTACGAGCGCGTCGCCGTGATCGTTGACCAACGGCTTGGCAACGGCAGCGCCCAGGTAGAACAGAGAATCCCGGTCCGGCGACGTATCCGCCAGGACGATCATCACGTCAACGGCTCGCGGGTCGCCCGCAGCGCACATTTCGTCCACCAGGTCTTCTGCCGCCAGCTCCTGATCGGTCGCATCTCGCTGGGGGCCGTCCTCCCCAAAGCCTCCGGTGGCTTCCAAGGCACCCCACCAGTCGACGGCTAATGCATGGGCATCAGCCCAGTCGTAGACGACAGGGTTGTCCTCATCCCGCGACTGGGAGCGATTCCGGAACACCCGCACAGTCTGCCGCTCTACCCGATGCCGAAGGCCGGGTATCGCGCGGGTTGTCTCCCGGCGCGATTCCTGCGGATGGCGGTGTCCGCGCGCGGGGTGCTCCAGGCGAAGTGATCCGCGGGTCGAGGTCGGAGCAGCCGCCGTACCGACCGCCCCTGTCATCGAGCGCGGTCGATCAGCACAAGGTCCTAGAACAGCGCTGACGCCAGCGCGGCGCGGGCCTTGGTGACGCGGGGGTCGTCGCCGACGAGCAGGAACAGCGAGAGCAGGTGGTCGCGGGCGGCGGCACGCTCGTCTCCCGACGTACGCCGGACGAGCGCGACGATGCGGTCGAACGCGGCGTCGAGGTCGCCGCTCAGCAGATCGATGTCCGAGGCGAGGGCCTGCGCGTCGAGCGAGTCGGGATCGGCAGAGGCGGCGGCGTACGCGTCCTCGGGGTCGGCGCCGTCGGTGCGGCGCAGCAGCGCGACCTGCGCGAGGCCGGCCTTGGCGTCGGCGTCGGCCGGGCTCGAGAGGAGCACGGCCTGGTACGCCGCCTCCGCGGCGTCCCAGTCGCCGTTCTCGATGGCGTCGTAGGCGGCGTCGAAGCGCGGGTCGCCCGCCGGCTCCTCGACCTCGGCCGCAGCCTCGGGCTCGACGACGTCGGAGGGGTCGATGCGGCCGGTCACGCCGTTGGCCTCGGCGACGCGCAGGAGCTCGTCGAGGTACTGGCGCACCTGGGGCTCGGGCAGCGCGCCCTGGAAGAGCGGGACGGGCTGCCCCTTCACGATCGCGAAGATCGCGGGGATCGACTGCACCTGGAAGGCCTGGCCGATGCGCGGGTTGGCGTCGACGTCGACCTTCGCGAGCACCCAGGTGCCGGCATCCGCCAGCGCGAGCCGCTCGAGGATCGGCGACAGGGCCTTGCACGGCTCGCACCACGTGGCCCAGAAGTCCACGACGACCGGCACCGTGAACGACAGGTCGAGCACGGCCTGGAAGCCGGCCTCGTCCACGTCGAAGACGAGCGGCGACGCCGTAGGCGCTCCACCCTGCTGGGCGAGCCGCTCCTCCGTCTTGGCCTGGGCCTCACGGGCAGCGGCGACGGCGGCGAGATCCACGGCTCCGCGGAGCGGGACGCGGGCAGCGGGGTTCTGAGAGCTCACGGCGTCATTGTCCTACGCCGTCGTGCCCGAGCACTGCGGCGGGGCGGGTGGTCAGGGTTCAGAGGCCCATCGTGCGCATGCTCAGCTCGAACGACTGGCTGGCCACGATCCACCAGGTGGTGGCGACGGCGGCAGCGGAGCCGATCGCGGCCGCGACGGCCGGGGCGACCCAGGTGCGGTGGGACGCGACGGCCTCCTGCGAGCCGGTGGAGGGCACGGGACGGAGGGTGGTGGTGGTGGCCATGGTGGCCTCCTCAGATCGGAGGGACTTTCACTACGCTTCGTAGCGTATCGTAGATGTCCCCGAGCGTCGAACCCGACCCGTCGGGCACCCGCGTGGGAGGCTCGGCCCGATGAGCACGAGCACCGGAGCCACCCGCGTCCCGCCGGCGTCGCCGCCGCGCGGGCGGCCGCGGTCCTCGGCCGCGGACGCCGCCATCCTCGACGCGACCCGCGACCTCCTCGCCGAGCAGGGCTGGACCGGCCTGACGATCGAGGGCGTCGCCACCCGGGCCGGCGTCGCCAAGACCACCGTCTACCGCCGCTTCTCCTCGCGCACCGACCTCGCCGTGGCGGCCGTGGCCCAGCTCGTCGACGCCGCGATGGTGCCGGCCGAGCCCGACTGCACGCCCGACGAGCAGGTACGCCGGTCGATCCTCGCCACGGCCGCCGTCTACCGGATCCCGGCCGCGCGGGCGGCGTACCTCGCGGTGATCGCCGAGGCCGGCCGCGATCCCGAGCTGAGGAGCGCCGTCGACTCCCAGGTGCTCGGGCCGGCGCGCGCGATGATCGGCGAGCGGCTCGCCATGGGCGTCGAGAAGGGCGAGCTCGACGCCGCTCAGGCCGAGGCCGCGGCCGACCTGCTGTTCGACATCCTCGCTGGCACCCTCATGCACCGGATGCTCGTGCGCGGGGAGGACATCGACGACGACTTCGTCGAGTCACTCGTCCGCACCGTGATCACGTCGCTCGGCGTCGACCACACGCACTAGCGGTCGCTTCGACCGCTCGAGGGCGTCGCTAGAGGAAGTGCCGCTAGAGGAAGTACAGCCGCGACAACGGAACGCTCTGCACCGGGTCCATCGCGAGCAGCTCGCCGTCGAGGTGCACCTCGCCCCCGCGCGGGTCGACCACGACCGACGCCGATCCGCGGTGCCCGACCATCGAGCCGAGCCCGACGTCGCGGCACCCGCGCACGGCGACGCGGCGACGTCGCGTCGGGAAGACGTCGCTGCCGGCGTCCACGGCCGCACCGTTGGTGAACACCACTGCGAGGTCGACCGCCGCACCACCGATGCCGCCGAACTGCGCGGCGATCTGGCGCGGCTCCGCGATGTCGATGACCGAGTTGGGGTCGCCGACCGTCCCCCAGGCCGGCAGGCCCGACTTGAGGACGAGGTAGGGCTTGGCGCCGAACGTCGCCGGCGACCACAGCACGATGTCGGCCATCCGCCCCGGCTGCAGCGAGCCGACCTCGTGCGAGAGCCCGTGCGCCAGTGCGGGATTGATCGTGAGCTTCGCGAGGTAGCGCAGCACGCGGTCGTTGTCGTGGGGGCTGTCGTCGTCCGCGGGCTTGAGCACGGACGCGAGCTGGAACGTGCGCCGCACGGTCTCGCCCGCACGTCCCATGCCCTGGGCGTCGCTGCTCGTGATCGGGATGACGCCGCGGTCGTGCAGCACGTTCTCCGCAGCCATGGTGGCCGCGCGCACGCGGGCGCGCACGATGTCGGCATCACCCGGGAGATCCGGCTTCAGCGCGTGCACCGTCATGATCATCGCGAAGTGCTCGGCCACCGCGTCGCGGCCGAACGGCAGCGTGGGGTTGGTCGACGACGCCAGCACGTGCGGCACGCCGGCGAGGCGCAGGACGTCGGGCGTGTGCCCGCCCCCGCATCCCTCGACGTGGTACGCGTGGAAGACCCGGCCGTCGGAGACCGCGAGGGTGTCGTCGACCGAGAGCCCCTCGTTGAGCCCGTCGGTGTGGACGGCCACTTGGACGTCGTGCTCCTCGGCCACGGTGAGGCACGTGTCGAGCGAGCGCAGGTGCGCGCCGGTGTCCTCGTGCACCTTGAAGCCGCACACGCCTGCCTCGATGCCCTCGAGCATCGTGCCGGTGCGCGACGCCGAGCCGCGGCCGAGCAGGCCGACGTTGATCGGGTAGGCGTCGAAGGCGGCGTACGCCGTGCGCAGCGGCGCGGCCGCGTTGACGCCGACGCCCCAGAACGGCCCGAACTCCTGGCCGATCACGGTGGTGACACCGCTCGCCAGCGCCGCCTCCATCACGCGAGGCGACAGCAGGTGCACGTGCGTGTCGACGGCACCTGCCGTGGCGATGAGCCCCTCGCCGTTGATGACGACGGTGCCCGTGCCGACCACGACCTCGACGTCGTCGTTGGTGTCGGGGTTGCCCGCGCGGCCGACGGCGAGGATGCGGCCGTCGCGGATGCCGATGCTGGCCGTGCGGATTCCGAGGACGGCGTCGAGCACGAGGACGTTGGTGATGACGACGTCGCACGACTCCGCCGTGGTGACCGCGCGCAGGCCGATGCCGTCGCGCCCGGTCTTGCCGAAGCCGAGCAGGAACTCGTCGTCGTCGGGCTGGCTGTGCGCCTGCACCTGCACGACGAGGCCGGTGTCGCCGAGCCGCACGCGGTCGCCGGTGCGCGGGCCGTAGGTCTCGGCGTGGGCCGCCGGGTTGAGCGTCATGCCTGCACCTCCATCATCCCTGCACCTCACGGTGCTGCGCGAGGTGCCGGCGTACGGCCGCGACGGCGCCCTCCGGGTCGCCGCCCTCCACCGCGGTGTCGAGGAATCCCGTGGCGTGCAGCAGGTCGAGCGCCCGCTCCTTCGCGCCCGGGGCGTCGAGCGGGCCGTCGACGAGGCCGGCGAAGCCGATCACCACGCGCTCGCCGCGGATGGGCACGAGCCGCACCCGCACGGTCCCCCCCGGCGGGAACAGCGTGCTGCTCCCCGACGCGACGTCGAGGTGCCGGCCGTACGCCGCGCCGCGGTCGAACGAGAGCCGCGGGTTCACCTCGAAGAAGTGGAAGTGGCTCGTCACGGTGACCGGCACGGCGGCGGTGTTGGCGACGTCGACCTCGATCACGTCGAGCCGCGCGCTGCGCTCCGCGTCGAGCGTCGGATCGGCGTCAGGATCGGCGGCGACCTCGATCGCGCCGGGGGCGCCGGCACCCAGGTGCCCGCCGCCGATCGGGTCCGGGACGACGACGAGGCGCGTGCCGTCGTCGAACACGGCCTCGACCTTGACGTCGGCGAGGACGTCGGCGACGCCGGGCAGCACGTCGTCCGGGCCGAGGACGGCCTGGCCGATCGCGATGGCCTCCTCGTGCCGGCGGCCGTCGCGCGCGGCCTCGGCCACGGTGTCGGCGATGAGCGCGGTCGCCTCCGGCACGTTCAGCCGGAGGCCGCGGGCACGGCGGGCGCGCGCGAGCTCGGCCACCGTGAAGATCAGGAGCCGGTCGCGCTCGGACGGGGTGAGCTGCACGCCGTCATCCTGGCAGCCGGCGCCGCCCTCCGGCGGGCGACGCCCGGGACGGTCAGCAGTTCTTGCCGACGTACACCGCGAGCACGCCGATCTCCTTCGTGCTCTGCGACAGCACCTCGGCGAACGCCTGCTGCGCGCTGAGGCCTCCCGCGCTGCCGTCGATGGTGTCGGCGAGCGCCGCGATGGCGTCCGCGTAGGCGTTCGCCTCCTTCGACACCTCGGCGGGCGCGTACTTCTTCATGTCCGCCGCCGCGGTGCGGAACACCGCGGCCGCCTCGGCGTCCGACGACGCGTCGCCGATGTTGTCGAGCTCCTTGAAGGCGCCGCAGAAGTCGGTGGCCTCCCCTCGCGCAGCCGGCTCGGACGACGAGCTGTCCTCGCTCGGCGTCGCCGCCGCGGTGGAGGACTCGGCGGGCTCGGACGACGACGCGGCTGCGCTCGAGCCTGCGCTCGACGCGGCGCTCTGCGCCACCTCGGACGCGGCTCCGCCGCCGCACGCGGTGAGGACGAGGGCCGCGGCCGCCAGGACGGCGACGCTGAGGGCACGGCTGCGGGACATGGGGGCTCCTCCGTTGGCGGTCGTGACGACGTCGCCGACGGTAGGGCCGAAAACCCCTGCCGCCCGGCACATCTCGCGAGTCGTCACCTCGACGCAACAGGAGTTCGACAGAGCGACGCCGCACGGCTACCGAGTGTTGGGGATGCTCGCCGTGAGCAGTCGCCGCAGCACCGAGAGCGACGTCGACGTCAGAGCGACAGACCGGCCACGAGCTTGTCGGCGGCGGCGTACGGGTCGGTGTCGCCCGCCGCGACACGGTCGGCGAGCGAGTCGAGGGTGGCATCGCCCCGAAGGTCGCCGATGCGGGCGCGCAGCAGGCCGAACGCGATCGCCTCGATCTCGCCGGCCGCCCGGACACGGCGCCGGGCCGCGAGCTCGCCGCTGCGCTCGAGCCACGCGCGGTGCTCGAACAGCGCCTCGACGAGCTCCTCGGCGCCTTCGCCCTTGGCCGCGACGGTCTTGAGCACGGGTGGCTTCCACGGGTCGTCGGCGGGGCCTGACCGCGGGCCCGCCCCGAGCGTGAGCATGTGCCGGAGCTCGCGGAGCGTCGACTCGGCGCCGTCGCGGTCGGCCTTGTTGACGACGAACAGGTCGCCGATCTCGAGGATGCCCGCTTTGGCCGCCTGGATGCCGTCGCCCATGCCCGGTGCGAGGAGCACCACGGTGGTGTCGGCCGCACCCGCGACCTCGACCTCGCTCTGCCCGACGCCCACGGTCTCCACGAGCACGACGTCGCACCCCGCAGCGTCGAGCACGCGCACCGCCTGAGGCGTGGCCCACGACAGGCCGCCCAGGTGGCCGCGCGAAGCCATCGACCGGATGAACACCTGCGGATCGGTCGCGTGCTCCTGCATCCGTACGCGGTCGCCGAGCAGCGCCCCGCCGGAGAACGGCGACGACGGGTCGACCGCGAGCACGCCCACCCGGAGGTCGCGGGCGCGCAGCCGCGTCACGATCGCGGACGTCGACGTCGACTTGCCCACGCCGGGCGCGCCGGTGATCCCGATGACGTGGGCCCGGCCCGCGTGCGGCGCGAGCGCGGCGGTGACCTCACGCAGCAGCGGCGAGGCGTCCTCGACGAACGAGATCAGCCGGGCGACCGCGCGAGGCTGGCCCTCGCGCGCCCGCGTGACGAGATCGTCGACGTCGACAGCCACCGGTCGGTCAGCGCCGTCAGGCCGACGGGACGCGCACGATCAGGGCGTCGCCCTGGCCGCCGCCACCGCACAGCGCGGCAGCACCGACACCGCCGCCGCGACGCTTGAGCTCGAGCGCGAGGTGGAGCACCACGCGCGCGCCGCTCATGCCGACGGGGTGGCCGAGGGCGATGGCGCCGCCGTTGACGTTGACCTTCTCCGGGTCGACGCCGAGCTTGGCGGTGCTGGCGAGTCCGACGGCCGCGAAGGCCTCGTTGATCTCGACGAGGTCGAGGTCGGACACCTCGAGGCTCTCGCGCGCGAGCGCCTTGAGGATCGCGTTGGCGGGCTGCTCCTGCAGCGAGGCGTCCGGGCCGGCCACGACGCCGTGGGCGCCTATCTCGGCGAGCCAGGTGAGGCCGAGCGACTCGGCCTTCTCCTTGCTCATCACGACGACTGCGGCGGCGCCGTCGGAGATCTGCGACGACGAGCCGGCGGTGATGGTGCCGTCCTTCGCGAACGCCGGGCGGAGCTTGCCGAGCGACTCGGCCGTGGTGTCGGCGCGGATGCCCTCGTCCTCGGAGAAGACGATCGGGTCGCCCTTACGGCTCGGGATCTCGACGGGGACGATCTCCTCGGCGAACACGCCGTTCTTCTGCGCGATCGCGGCGAGCTGGTGCGAGCGGGCCGAGAACTCGTCCTGAGCCTCGCGGGTGACCAGCGGGTACTTCGCGTTGTGGTTCTCGGTCGAGATGCCCATCGCGACCTGGTCGAATGCGCACGTGAGCGCGTCGAACGCCATCGAGTCGACGAGCGTGACGTCGCCGTACTTGTAGCCCTCGCGGCTCTTCGGCAGCAGGTGCGGCGCGTTGGTCATCGACTCCATGCCGCCGGCGACGACGATCTCGAACTCGCCCGCGCGGATGAGCTGGTCGGCCAGCGCGATGGCGTCGAGGCCGGAGAGGCAGACCTTGTTGATCGTGAGGGCGGGCACGTCCATGGGGATGCCGGCCTTGACCGCGGCCTGGCGGGCGGTGATCTGCCCCGCGCCGGCCTGGATGACCTGGCCCATGATCACGTAGTCGACCTGGTCGGGCGCGACGCCGGAGCGCTCGAGCGCGCCCTTGATCGCGACACCGCCGAGGTCGGCACCGGTGAAGCCCTTGAGGGAGCCGAGGAGTCGGCCCATGGGGGTGCGTGCGCCTGCCACGATGACGTTCACCACGTCGAACTCCTGACCTTCTGCCGGACACCGGTACCTGGGCTTGCCACGATAGACCCGTGAGTACCCCTACCCCCGCAGAGGCCCTGGGCCCCGTGGTCACCGCGATCGACCACGTCGGGTTCGCCGTCCGAGACCTCGACGAGGCGGTCGCCTTCTACGGCCGCGCGTTCGGTCTCCCCCTCCTGCACGAGGAGGTGAACGAGGAGCAGGGCGTCCGCGAGGCGATGGTCGGCATCGGCGACTCCGCGATCCAGCTGCTCGCCCCGCTGCGGCCGGACTCCCCCATCGGGAAGTTCCTCGAACGCAACGGCGAGGGCATCCAGCAGGTGGCGTTCCGGGTGTCGGACATCGACGTCGCGGCCGAGCGCCTGCGTGCCGCCGGCCTGCGCCTGCTGTACGACGTCCCCAAGCGCGGGACGGCCGACTCGCGGGTGAACTTCGTGCACCCCAAGGACTGCGGCGGCGTCCTGGTCGAGCTCGTCGAGCCCGCGGCCGACGCGCACCACTGACCCCCGTCGCCTGCGCAGCAGGTGGAAGCGGTTGCGGCGTCAACCGTCGCACCCTGCCTGGTCGGACCGGTACATGCCCTGGTTAGCGTCGGTTCACGGACGCGACCGGCGCGTACCGACCGACCTGCTCCCGAGCAGTACGCCGACCCTGGAGGCCGACGTGAAGAAGATCCTCGACACGATCCTGTCCGGCACCGCGACGACCGCGGACTTCGCCGCCCTGGAGATCCCCGAGTCCTACCGCGGCATCACCGTGCACAAGGACGAGCAGGAGATGTTCGCCGGCAAGTCGACGTGGGAGAAGGACCCTCGCGAGTCGCTGCACCTCGACGACGTCCCCGTGCCCGAGCTCGGTCCGGGCGAGGCCCTCGTGGCGGTCATGGCGAGCGCCGTCAACTTCAACACCGTCTGGTCCGCGATCTTCGAGCCGGTCTCCACCTTCGGCTACCTCGAGCGCTATGGCCGCACGAACCCCATCGCCAAGCGGCACGACCTGCCCTACCACGTCATCGGCTCCGACCTCGCGGGCGTCGTCCTCCGCACCGGCCCCGGCGTCCACACGTGGAACCCCGGTGACGAGGTCGTCGCGCACTGCCTGTCGGTCGAGCTCGAGAGCCCGCTCGGCCACAACGACACGATGCTCGATCCGGAGCAGCGCATCTGGGGGTACGAGACCAACTTCGGCGGCCTCGCCGAACTCGCGATCGTCAAGGCCAACCAGCTGCTGCACAAGCCCACGCACCTCACGTGGGAGGAGGCGGCATCGCCTGGTCTCGTGAACTCCACGGCGTACCGCCAGCTCGTGTCGCAGAACGGCGCCGGCATGAAGCAGGGCGACACCGTCCTCATCTGGGGCGCCTCAGGCGGCCTTGGCTCGTACGCCACGCAGATGGCCCTCAACGGCGGCGCGACCCCGGTCTGCGTGGTGTCGAGCCCCGACAAGGCCGACATCTGCCGCGCGATGGGCGCCGAGCTGATCATCGACCGCAAGGCCGAGGGCTACACGTTCTGGAAGGACGAGCACACCCAGGACCCGAAGGAGTGGCGCCGCCTCGGTGCAAAGATCCGCGAGCTCACCGGTGGCGACGACGTCGACATCGTCTTCGAGCACCCGGGCCGTGAGACCTTCGGCGCCTCGGTCTACGTCGCCCGTAAGGGCGGCACGATCGTCACGTGCGCGTCGACCTCGGGCTACATGCACGAGTACGACAACCGCTTCCTCTGGATGAACCTCAAGCGCATCGTCGGCTCGCACTTCGCGAACTACCGTGAGGCCTGGGAGGCCAACCGCCTCATCCAGCGCGGCAAGATCCATCCCACGCTGTCCAAGGCCTACAGCCTCGAGGACACCGGCCAGGCGGCGTACGACGTCCACCGCAACCTGCACCAGGGCAAGGTCGGTGTCCTCTGCCTCGCACCCGAGGAGGGCCTCGGCGTCCGCGACGCCGAGGCTCCGCGCCAAGCACCTGACCGAGATCAACCGCTTCAGGAACCTCTAGCCGCGCAGCCCGATTTGGTAGTGCTACGGCGTCACATTGGCCGCCTTAGCACTACCAAATCGGCGACTCAGGTCGCCGAGGGGAGGCGCTCGACGTCGCGGAGGAAGGCGGTGATCGCCTCGGCCGTGGCCTCGGGCGCCTCGACGGCGGCGAGGTGGCCGCAGCCGGGGATCTCGACGAAGCGGGCGTCGCGCATGGCGTCGACCATGAGGTCCTGCTCGGCGCGCGGCGAGAGCGTGTCCTCGCTGCCCCAGAGGACGAGGCCGGGGACCGCGAGCGAGGCGAGGTCGGCGAGCGAGTCGGGGCGGGCGGCCATCGCGCGCTGGGCGATCGCGACGCCGATCGGGTCGGCCTCGCGGATCCAGCCGCGGACCCTCTCGACCACGTCGGGGCGGGTCTCGTGCGTGGTGGCGCCGAGGAGGTTCGGCAGCATCGCGCGCGACAGCGCCTCGGTCGACTCCGCCTCGAGCACCTGGGCGGCCACGCGGAGACGGTTGGTGCGCGCCTCCTCGGTGTCGGCGGTGGCCTTGGTGTCGACGAGTGCGAGGCCGGCGATGCGCGACGGGTCCTGCCGGATCATCTCCATGGCCACGTAGCCGCCGAGTGAGAGCCCGCAGACGACGACGTTCGACAGGCCGATCTGGTCGAGGATGCTGAGCACACCGCGCGCCTGTGCGGCGAGCGTCGGCGTCTCGTCGAGGTCGTCCTCGTCGAGCACGGACTCGCCGAATCCGATGAGGTCGGGGACGACGACGTCCCAGCCGCTGTCGGCGATCGGGCCGACGACGTCGTCCCACATGCGCTTGTCGAGCGGGAACGCGTGCAGGAGCACGACTGCGGGGGCCATGCGATGAACCTACAGAACGCCCGTCAGGGCATCGCCGACAGGCCGCCGTCGATGACCAGGGCCTGTCCGGTCATGAACGACGAGGCGTCCGAGGCGAGGAACACGGCCGGGTCCGCGATCTCGTGCGCGGCACCCCAGCGGGACATCGGCACCCGCGACAGCGTGCCCTTCTCGGCGTCCTCGTTGGCGCGCAGGAAGTCGGTCAGGTCCGTCTCGATCCAGCCGGGCACGAGGGCGTTCACGCGTACGCCGGCCCACGCGGTCTCGAGCGCCACCGACTGCGTCAGCGAGATGAGCGCGGCCTTCGAGGCGCCGTAGTGGCTCATCATCGGGGCACCGCGAAGCCCCGCGACCGACGCGATGTTGACGACGACGCCGCTGTGCCGCTCGAGGAAGTGCGGCAGCGTGGCCTGGAGCAGGTGCACGACCGAGTCGAGGTTGAGCCGCAGCGTCTTCTCCCATCCGGAGAAGCGCATGCCCGCCAGCGGCATCGAGAACGAGTTGCCGCCGGCGTTGTTCACGAGGATGTCGAGGTGACCGAGCTCGGAGATCGCGCGGGCCACGGACGACTGCACGGCCTCGATGTCGGTGACGTCGCACGGCAGCACCACCGCGCGGCGGCCCTTCGCCTCGATGGCGGCGGCGACCTCGGCGAGCTTCTCGGCGTCACGCGCGAGGACGGCGACGTCCGCGCCGGCATCGGCGTACGCCTCGGCGATCGCCCGCCCGATGCCGCGCGAGGCACCCGTGACGAGCGCGGTCTTGCCGTCCAGCCGGAAGCTGCTCACAGGTCGCTCCACCTCTCCATCGGGCCGTCCCAGTCGTAGTCGATCGTCGCGCCACCGGGGACGATGCGCTCGACGATCGCGTCGTGCACGATCCTGACGTACTTCTCCCCCACCCACAGGTGCTTCGCGCCCTCGACGGCCACCACCTCGGCCTGCGGGATGCGCGCGAAGCGCTCGCGCGCCTCGTCGGGCCGAAGGTAGTCGTCGAGCTCGGGCACGAGGCACGTGACCGGCCGCCCGGACGTGGCCCAGTGGTCGAGGTCGTCGTCGGTCGAGAAGCGCAGCGGCGGCGAGATGAGGATCGCGCCGAGGACGGGGTCGGTGTCACCGTGCTTCAGAACGACGTCGGTGCCGAACGACCAGCCCACCAGCCACGGGTCAGGAAGGCCGCGGTGGATGGTCTCGAGGACGGCGGCGACGAGGTCCTTGCCCTCGCCCTCGCCGCTGTCGAACGCGCCCTCGCTCGTGCCGGCAGGGCTCGTCGTGCCACGGGTGTTGAAGCGGAGCACCGCGACACCCGCCAGCGCCGGGAGCCGCCAGGCGGCCTTCCGGTAGAGGTGGCTGTCCATGAAGCCGCCGTGGGTCGGCAGCGGGTGCAGGCACACCATCGTCGCGACGGGGTCGCGGTCCTCCGGCAGCGCGAGCTCGCCGACCAGGCGCAGGCCGTCCGACGTCATCAGCGTCAGCGGCTCGCGCCGGGCGGGCAGCACGCTCCCCGCCACGATCTCCGCCATGCAGGTCCTCCGGGTGCTCAGTGGCGCGGTGCGTTGCCGCGGCTGGTCCGCGGGCCGCGGCGGCCGCGGGCGTTCCAGCACGGGGTGTGCCAGTGCCGCCGGTCGTCCTCGCCCGACGGCCGGTCGGACGGCCAGGCGACGACGTGCGGCACGCCGGGCCTGATCTCCTGGTCGCAGCCGGGGCAGCGGTAGGTCTTGGTCGCCGACGAACCGCTGATGCTCCGGACGGCCCAGTCGCCGTCCGGGTGCTCCTCCACCTGCTGGAAGTCCCCACGCAGGGGACGCGGACCTGAGTCCTCCGCCCGACGGTTGCGACGTGCCACCCGTCGATCGTAGGTCAGTCGTAGGTGCGGAACCCGCGGCCGGTCTTGCGGCCGAGGTATCCGGCCGTCACGAGGTGCTCGAGGCGCGGGGCCGGGGCGAAGCCGGGCTCGCGGAACTCGAGGTACAGCGTGCGCTGGATCGCGAGCGACACATCCAGCCCGACGACGTCGAGCAGCTCGAACGGACCCATCGGGTAGCCGCAACCGGTCTTCATGGCGGTGTCGATGTCGTCGGCCGTGGCGTAGTTGGCCTCGAGCATGCGCACGGCGTCGTTGAGGTACGGGAACAGCAGCGCGTTGACGATGAACCCTGCGCGGTCGCCGCACGTCACCGGGTGCTTGCCGATGCGCTTGCAGAGGTCGACCGCGGTGGCCACGACGTCGGCCGCGGTCGCGACCGTCGAGACGACCTCGACCAGCTTCATGATCGGCGCCGGGTTGAAGAAGTGCAGGCCCACGACGTCCTGCGGGTACTTCGTGACGGCCGCGAGGTCGACGACCGAGAGGCTCGACGTCGTCGTGGCGAGGATCGCTCCCGGCTTGCAGATCTCGTCGAGCGCCTCGAACAGCACCGTCTTCACCGCGAGGTCCTCGACGACCGCCTCGACGACGAGGTCGACGTCGGCGAGGTCGTCGAGGCTCGTCGTGCCGGACACGATCGCGAGCGCGACGTCGCGCGCCTCCTGCGTGAGCTTGCCGCGGGCCACGCCCTTGTCGAGCGAGCGCTCGAGGTTGTGGCGGACTCGCGCGACCTTGTCGTCACCGCGGGCGACGTACAGCACCGGGATCCCGGCCTTGGCGAAGACCTCGATGATGCCCGTGGCCATGGTGCCCGAGCCCACGACGCCGACCTTGTCGACCGGGCGCAGCGGGGTGTCGGACGCCCCGCCCTCGACCGGGGTGAGCGCGTCGGCGATCACGACGGGCGAGTTGGGCGCCTCGTACGTGTAGAAGCCGCGGCCGGTCTTGCGACCGCGCAGGCCCGCGGTGACCATCTGCTTGAGCGCGGGGCTGGGGGCGTGCAGGCGGTCGCGGCCCTGCTTGTACATCGTGTCGAGGATCTCGTACGCCGTGTCGAGACCGATGAGGTCGAGCAGCGCGAGCGGGCCCATGGGGAGGCCGCAGCCGAGCTTCATCGACGCGTCGATGTCCTCGCGCGTCGCGTACTTCGTCTCGAACATCGACACCGCGTGGTTGAGGTAGCCGAAGAGCAGCGCGTTGGCGATGAAGCCGGCCTTGTCGTCGACGACGACCGGCAGCTTGTCGAGCGAGGAGGCGAGCGCCTCGACGTCGGCGACGACGTCGGGTGCAGACACGACCGTGCGCACGACCTCGACGAACTTCAGCACCGGGGCCGGGTTGAAGAAGTGCATGCCGACGACCTGCGCCGGCCGCTTGGTCGCGACGGCGATGTCGGTGACAGACAGGGACGACGTGTTGCTCGCGAGGATGGCGTCGGGCCCGACGATCGCGTCCAGCTGCTCGAAGATGCCGCGCTTGAGGTCGAGGCTCTCGCTGACCGCCTCGACGACGAGATCGCGGTCGGCGAGGTCGGCGAGATCGGTGCCGAAGCGGATCCGGCCGATGATCGCGGCGCGCTCCTCCTCAGTGGCCTTCCCGCGCTTCACGGCGCGGGCGGTGGAGCCCTCCACGTGGCCGCGCCCGCGCTCGACCGCCGCGTCGTTCGCGTCGATGCCGACGACGTCGTAGCCGTGGGAGGCGAACACCTCCGCGATACCGGCACCCATGGTGCCGAGGCCGACGACACCGATCCGCTTGATGTCACGCGACATGGACGAGCTCCTCAGATGCGCACGCCCCGCCCGGGTACGCCGGGATCGGGCGACCGCGGCGGCGAGGTCGATCCCATCGTGGCACCCGGACGTACCGGAAGCAGAGCCCGGGTCGCGGCCACCCGGAGCCCGCCGGGACCGGGTCAGGCACTAGCGTGCACCGGGTGCGCCTCGTCATCGCCACGTGCTCCGTGGACTACGCGGGCCGTCTCACCGCCCACCTCCCGAGCGCCATGCGGCTGCTCCTGGTGAAGGCCGACGGCTCGGTGCTCGTGCACTCCGACGGCGGCTCGTACAAGCCGCTGAACTGGATGAGCCCGCCCTGCTCCCTGGCCGTCGACGAGGCCGACGACGGCACGGGCACCTGGACCGTCACGAACAAGGCGGGCGAGAAGCTCGTCATCAGCATCGAAGCCGTGCACCACGACACCGAGCACGTGCTCGGCCAGGACCCGGGCCTGGTGAAGGACGGCGTCGAGGCCCACCTGCAGGCGCTGCTCGCCGCCCAGATCGACATGCTGGGCGAGGGCTGGCGCCTCGTGCGCCGCGAGTTCCCGACCGCGATCGGCCCGGTCGACATCATGGCCCGCGACGCCGAGGGCCTCGCCGTCGCGATCGAGATCAAGCGCCGCGGCGAGATCGACGGCGTCGAGCAGCTCACCCGCTACCTGGAGCTGCTCAACCGCGACCCGCTGCTGGCCCCCGTGCGCGGGATCTTCGCCGCGCAGGAGATCAAGCCCCAGGCCAAGGTGCTGGCCGCCGACCGCGGCATCGAGTGCCTCGTGCTCGACTACGACGCCCTCCGGGGGCTCGACGACGTCGACTCCCGGCTGTTCTGAGCCTCCACCGGTCGGTGGAGGCGGAAAGCCACCAGCGGTTCGCTGCCGTCGGGCGCCGTCCTGCGGGAGGGTGGTCCCATGACAACGACGAGCAGCTCCGCCGACTCCCTGGTCGTGCCGGTGCCCGAGGGCTCGGACCTCGCGGTGCGGGTCCGCGGCCTCCGCAAGGCGTACGGCGAGACGCACGCGTGCGACGGCGTCGACCTCGACGTCGTCCGGGGCGAGGTGCTCGCGCTCCTCGGCCCCAACGGCGCCGGCAAGACCACCACCACCGAGATCCTCGAGGGCTACCGCCACCGCGACGGCGGCGAGGTGTCCGTGCTCGACCACGACCCGTCGCACACCGACCCGCTGTGGCGCAGCCGCCTCGGGATCGTGCTGCAGACGGCCGCCGACCTCGGCGACCTGACCGTCGAGGAGTCGGTGAAGCACTTCGCCGGCTACTACCCCCGCCCGCGGGACGTCGACGAGGTCATCGAGTGGGTCGGACTGACCGAGAAGCGAAAGACGCGCGGCAGCAACCTCTCGGGCGGCCAGCGCCGCCGGCTCGACGTCGCGCTCGGCATCATCGGCCGGCCCGAGCTGCTCTTCCTCGACGAGCCGACCACAGGCTTCGACCCCGAGGCCCGGCGCGAGTTCTGGGGCCTGATCTCGGGCCTCAAGGACGAGGGCACGACGATCTTGCTGACCACCCACTACCTGGACGAGGCCGAGGTCCTCGCGGACCGCGTCGCAGTCATCGCCCGCGGCCGCGTCATCGCGTGCGACATCCCCTCCCGCCTCGGCGGCCGCGACGAGTCGCAGGCCACGCTGACGTGGAAGGAGGGCGACGAGGTGCGCACCCAGCGGACCACCGAGCCCACCCGTGCGGTGGCCGAGCTCGCCACGCGCTTCGACGGCGAGATCCCCGGGCTCGCCATCCACCGGCCCAGCCTCGAGGACGTCTACCTGGCCCTCATCGGGCACGACAACGAGGACGCATCATGACCACGACGACCACGGCCCCCGTCCCCGCGGCGCCGCTCGCGCCCCCCGGCGCCCTCGCGTTGGGCCGACGCCGCGTGGCCATCGAGCTCAAGTCGTTCTTCCGCGACAAGAACTCCGCGGTCTGGAACTTCGCCCTGCCGATGCTGCTGATGATCATCTTCGGATCGGTGTTCGGCGGCCAGACGCTCGGCCCCACCGGCATCACGTTCGCGCAGTACTTCGTCGCGGGCATGATCGCCTCGGGCGTGCTCTACACGAGCTTCCAGAACCTCGCGATCGCCATCCCCATGGAGCGCGACGACGGCACGCTCAAGCGCATCCAGGGCACGCCGATGCCGAAGCTGTCCTACTTCATCGGCAAGATCGGCCTCGTCTTCGTGGCGTACGCCGCGCAGGTGACTCTGCTGATCCTGATCGGCGTGCTCTTCTACGACATCGAGCTGCCGAGCGGCGCGCAGTGGTTCACCTTCGCCTGGGTGTCGGTGCTGGGCCTGGTGTCGTGCACCCTGCTCGGCATCGCGTTCAGCGTCGTCCCCAAGAACGCCAAGGGCGCCTCGGCGGTCGTGAGCCCGATCGTGCTCGTCCTGCAGTTCACGTCCGGCGTGTTCTTCCTCTTCCAGAACCTCCCGTCGTGGATGCAGCAGTTCGCCGCGCTCTTCCCGCTGAAGTGGCTCACCCAGGCCATGCGCAGCGTCTTCTTGCCCGACAGCGCCGCCGCGCTCGAGGTCACCGGGTCGTTCGAGCTCGGCAAGTGCGCCGCCGTCCTGGTCGCGTGGACCATCGGCGGGCTCGTCCTCAGCCTGGTGTTCTTCCGCTGGAACAAGAGGGGCGAGAACTGATCGACATGGCAGCCACCGAGGAGCGCGACTTCGCCGAGCGGACCCTCGTCGGCTGGCACGTGCTCTTCGGCGCCATGGTCGTCGCCACGGCCGTGCTCACGGCCGTCGACGGCGATGCCGCGTACATCGTGCCGCTGCTGTTCGTGCTCGTGGCGGCGTACGTGCTGGTGTGGTTCCCGCGCAAGGGCTGCGCCTCGCTGAAGCGGTCGATCCCCTTCCTCGCCCTGGCGTGCGTCGTGCTGGCCCTCATGGCGTACCGCAACCCGGCGTCGCTGGTGATCCTGTTCGCGCTGTACCCCTTGGGCTTCGTCCTGCTCGACCGCCGCGGCGCGATCATCACGACGATCGCGATCACCCTGACCTTCACGGTCACCCTCGCCGCCCGCGACGGATTCAGCCGCGAGGCCGTGCTGCTCAACGGATTCACGGCCGTGGGCAACATCGTCTTCGCGCTCGTGATCGGGCTCTTCATCGACGGCATCGTGCGCGAGAGCCGGCGGCGCAAGGAGCTGCTCGAGCAGCTGCAGGCCACCCAGGGCGAGCTCGCGGCGCTCGAGCGCGAGGCCGGTGCCGTCGCCGAGCGGGAGAGGATCGCGCGCGACATCCACGACACGCTGGCCCAGGGGTTCACCAGCATCGTCATGCTGTCGCAGGCCGGCGAGGCGGCGGCCGTCGAGGGCCAGGGCTCCGAGGCTGCCGCGCGGCTGCGTCAGATCCAGGAGACCGCCCGCGAAGGGCTCGCCGAGGCCCGCGCCCTCGTCGGCGCGATGACGCCGCCGGCCCTCGAGGGCGACCGGCTGCCCGATGCGCTCGCCCGGCTCGTCGACCGGTTCGCCCGCGACACCGGGGTGGCTGCCGACTTCACCGTCGACGGCGAGCCCGGAAGTCTCTCGGCGACAAGCGACGTGGTCGCACTGCGCGCCACGCAGGAGGCGCTCGCCAACGTGCGCAAGCACGCGGGAGCCACGCGCGTGCAGGTGCGGCTGACGTACGACGAGGACGGCGCCACCGTGTCGGTGAGCGACGACGGCGCGGGGTTCGACCCGGCGTCACCCCGGCCTGGCTACGGTCTCGACGGGCTCGCGCAGCGGGTCGAGTCGGTGGGCGGGCTGTCGTCGGTGGAGTCGTCACCCGGTGCTGGGACGCGTGTGAGGGTGAGGGTGCCGTGATCCGCGTGCTGGTCGTCGACGACCACCCGGTGGTGCGCAGCGGGCTCGTGGGCCTGCTCGGCAGCGAGTCCGACCTCGAGGTGGTCGGCGAGGCCGAGAACGGCCGCCAGGGCGTCGATCTCGCGGCCTCGCTCACCCCCGACGTCGTCCTCATGGACCTGCGCATGCCGGTGCTGGACGGCGCGTCCGCGACGGCCGAGATCACCGCTGCCGGCACCTCGCGCGTGCTGGTGCTGACGACGTACGACACCGACGGCGACATCCTGCGCGCGGTCGAGGCCGGGGCCACCGGCTACCTGCTCAAGGACACCCCGCGCGACCAGCTGCTCGCGGCGGTGCGCGCGGCGGCGCGAGGCGAGACCGTGCTCGCTCCCCCGCTCGCCGCCAAGCTGATGCGCCAGGTGCGCGGCGGCGACCAGATGACCCCGCGCGAGCTCGAGGTGCTCGCGCTCGTGGCGCGCGGGATGTCCAACCCGGACATCGCGCGCGAGCTGTTCATCGGCGAGGCGACGGTGAAGTCGCACCTGCTGCATGTCTTCGACAAGCTCGGCGTCTCCGACCGCACCGCCGCGGTCACCCAGGCGCTCGAGCGCGGCCTGCTGCCCTCACCCGGCGGCTGAGGGCGCCGGCTCCGCAGCGGATACGTCGTGCCTCCTGCGCAGGTCGTAGTAGAGCAACGTGAGGCCGATTGTCGCGACGGGCACGAGCGCCGCCGCGATCACGAGCGCGATGAGGTTCGTCGCCCAGAACGGCCAGCCCGTGAGCAGCAGGATCATCGCGCCGATGCTCGCCGGCAGCGAGAACGCGATCCACACCAGGAAACCGCCGAGCAGCGCGGCGCGGAGGCGGTGGCCCTTCGTGATCTGCGAGCTGCGGCGCAGACCCTTGCGCACGCCCTCGTCCTCGAGCTCGGTGGCAGGGAGCGCGACCGCCCAGCGCGCCAGCAGGTAGAGCGCGACCGGCAGCAGCCACCAGGTCGACGCCAGCAGCGACACGACGACGTACGCGATGATCGCGACGACCCAGCCACCCGGGTGCACGAGCACCCGCTGGAACGCCGTCGGTCCCGAGATCTCCTTGCCGTGCGCGAGGGCGTCGACGATCTCTACCGTCGTCGCCATCGCGAAGGCGACGACGGGCAGCAGCAGCACCGAGACGACCGCCGTGAGGACCACGCCCGTGACCTGCTCGCCGAGACCGTTGACGTCGGTGAGGCTGCCGCCCGGCCGCGCGCGCACCAGGATGCGTGCGACGAGGAGGTTGAGCGCGACCGATCCCATGACGATGAGCGCGGGCACCCAGAAGGCACCGGGCCGCTTGCGCATGAGGTCGAGCGACGCGACGGCGATCTGGCCGGCCTTGCGCGGCCGGTCGAGCGTGGGGTCGTCGTCGTTGAAGAAGTCGGTGCGGGCAGCGATGAACGCCAGCAGCATGAGTGCGCCGACGATGACGCCGAGCACGATGCCCGGGGAGTCCAGCAGGTCGACGAACAGCAGCGAGCCCGCCTCGGTGAGCGAGCAGAAGCCCGTCACCGCCGGGCCGCCGATCGTGGGCAGCGGCACGGCGTCCGGGCGGCCCTCGTCGAGCTGCCACTGCACCGGCTCGGCCCACTGCGTCTTCGTGTTCGGCCCGGTGGGGCCGTTGTTGAACGACGGCGCCTTCTGCCCCCAGCGGCCGGTGAAGCTGAGCCAGCCGAACTCGCCGCTCGGGGTCGCCGGCATCATCACGACCTCGGGGCGCACCTCACGACCCATCGCGGTGGTGTTGTCGCACCCGAAGCCTGCGGCCGCGCTCTTCCCGAACCACTGCGCTTGCGTGTAGTACGCCGCGTGCGACCCCTGGCCCGGGTAGACGGCGATGTGGTCGCCGTCCTTGTGCACCTTGTCGGCCGTCCAGAGCGCCACCTCGGAGCCCTCGTGCTGCGCGAACGCCGTGCTCTCCGGCGCCACGGTGAGCGCCTGCTCCGGCGTCGTCGCGGGGAAGACGAGCTGGATCATCTCCCAGTCGCCCTCGTGCTTGTCGTTCCAGTCGTTGAAGACCCAGAACAGCCAGTACTGCAGCACGAGCTTGTCGGCGTGCGCCGGGTCGGTCGTCACCCGGGCGTACACGGTGGAGGGCTTCCCCGCCGCTGCAGTCCGGAACCACTTCTCGAAGTCGCAGCCGGGTGAGAGGGGGTTGCCCGGGAGGTCGAGGTACCAGCCGTCGCCCTTGCCCGCGAGGTCAGACGCCGTGGGAGCCGCGAACGACTGGCCGTCGGGGCCGACGAGCGTGACGTCGGAGCTGCCGAGCACGGTCTCGACGGCGGTCGGGAGGTAGGGCTCGCCGTCGCCGCACGGCGACGCCTGGTCGCGCACGACCACGACGGGGACGTACTTCTGCGCGAGCTGAGCGGCCGGGTCGTCCGCGGCAGCGGCGGGCGCGGCTCCGACGAGCCCGGCGAGGCCCGCGACGGCGCAGGTCAGTGCGGCTGCGACGATCCGGCGGCTCATGCGCTCTCCCTCTCCGGCCCGGGACGGGTCGAGTCTGCCGTCCCCTACGCCCATCCGGTGGCAGGTCGGCGCCACCGGCGATGCCGTGCCGCGCGCACCGGCAGAAAACACCGACGTCCGACTCGCCGGATCGGCCTACGCTCGTCGGGCCGCAGCTCGCGGCGCCGAGGAAGGAGCGCGGGATGCCGGTCGTCGCACTGCGCGAGATCACCGAGGCCAACCGCTCCGCCGTCGAGGCGCTCGCGGTGACGGCGGAGCAGCGCTTCTACGTCGCCGACGTCACCACGTCCCTGCGCGACGCGGTCGACTACCCCGAGGCGATGGCCTGGTACCGCGCGGTCTACGCCGACGACGAGCCGGTCGGCTTCGTGATGATCAGCGACGGCATCACCTCCGACGACCCGACCCTGCTCGGGCCCTACTACCTCTGGCGGCTGCTGGTCGACCACCGCTTCCAAGGGCTCGGGTACGGCACCGCGGCTCTCGACCTCGTCGTCGAGCACGTGCGGACGCGACCGGACGCGCGGGAGCTGCTGGTGTCGCACGTGGTCGGTCCGGCGTCGCCGCGAGCCTTCTACGAGCGCTACGGCTTCGTGCCCACGGGCCAGGTGCACGAGGACGAGCCCGTCCTCGCACTCGCCCTCCGCACCGCGTGACGGGCGCGCAGCCATCACCGTCGACCGCACCGTCGCCGCTCCTAGGCCGCCGGACGCTGACCGGGGGCACGTCCGGTGACGCGTGGGTCTAGGGGTTCCGTTCCGCGGGACATCGACGTCTGCCACGCTTCAGGCTCATCGAACGGCCCCTCGGAGGAACCGTGACCGTCCTTCTCGCCTACGTCAGCACTCCTGAGGGCGACGCCGCCCTGACCGTCGCCGTGCAGGAGACGCAACTGCGCTCCACCGATGCCGTCGTCGTCAACATCACCCGGCCCGAGGTCGCGATCGACTCGCCGTTCTCCGCCGAGCAGACCCTGGACGCCGTGGCCGAGCGCTTCGCCTCCGTCGGGCTGAACGCCGAGATCCGCCAGCTGCCGCCCACGGCCGACGTCGCCCAGGCGATCCTCGACGCCGCCGCCGAGACCGGGGCCGAGCTGCTCGTGATCGGGCTGCGACGTCGTTCGGCCGTCGGCAAGTTCGTCATGGGCAGCACGTCGCAGCGCATCCTGCTGGGCGCGGACTGCCCGGTGGTTGCTGTGAAGGCCGACCTCGACTGACGTCGGACCCGCGCGGCACCATGGGCGGATGTCGACTTCTGCGCCGTCGTACACCACGCGCCTGCTCGCCCCGGAGACCTGGGACGACTTCGCCCGGCTCGTCGAGGCCAACAACGGCGTGTGGGGCGGCTGCTGGTGCATGGGGTTCCACGTCGAGGGCCTGAGCAGCGAGCGCAGCGCCGCCGACAACAGGGTCGCCAAGCAGGCTCACGTGCGAGCGGGGACGGTGCACCAGGTGCTGGTCTACGCCGGCGACGAGGTGGTCGGCTGGTGCCAGTTCGGCCCGCCTGCCGAGGTCGCCTCGATCAAGAACCCGGCCGCCTACGCGCGGGAGCTGGTGTCACTGCCCGACTGGCGGATCGGCTGCATCTTCACCGGCTCGAAGCACCGCGGCGCCGGCGTCGCGCGCGCCGCGGTGACGGCGGCGCTGGACGCCATCCGGGCAGCCGGCGGCGGCGTCGTCGAGGCCTACCCCGAGCAGGTCGAGGGCCGACCCCCGCAGCGCGGCGCCTACTTCCACACCGGGCCCGAGACTCTGTTCGAGGAGCTCGGCTTCACCCGCGACCGTCAGATCGCGAAGTGGCGCTGGGTCATGCGCCGGACCGTCGAGCCCTGACCTTCCGCCGTTGGCGTCAGGATCGGACGGGCGGGCGCTCGCCGGCCCAGGACGTGCACGTCCACGCGCCCGCGGCGTCTCGCTCGAGCTCGACCACCTGGCAGTTCGCCAGCAGGTGGGTCGCGACGAAGGCCGGGTCGAGGTCGCAGAGCGCGATGACGCCGACCGCCATCGCTCCCCCGTGCGAGACGACGACCGTCGTCTCACCGGCGTGCTTGTCGGCGACGAGGTTCAGGGACTCGCGCATGCGGGCGGCGATCTGCAGGCCCGTCTCGCCGCCCTCGAAGCCGCCGGAGAGGTCGTTGTCGCGCCACCACGCACCGAACACCTGCTCGGCCACCGGGCCGACGGTGTCGTCGTGCACACCCTCGTGGACGCCGACGTGCAGCTCCTCGACGCCCTCGAGCTCGCCGTGCGTGAGGCCGAGCAGCGCGGCGATCTCGGCAGCGGTCTCCTGCGCGCGCACGAGCGGCGAGCCGTAGACGGCGACGACCTCGCGATTCACGAGCGTCGCGCCGACCGCGCGGGCCTGCTCGTGACCCAGCTCGGTCAGCGGGAATCCGCCGCGGGCACTGGTCCACACGCGGGCGACGTTGCCCTCGCTCTGGCCGTGGCGGACGAGCAGGATGCGGGAGGACGAGGTCACGGCCTCAGCATTTCACGCGGGCTGGAGCAGCCGCGGCAGGCCCTTGGCCGCGCGCACCTCGTCGAGCACCTTGGCCATGATCGTGGTGGCGTCGTAGTCCTTCGGCGTGAACACAGCCGCGACCCCCCACTCGATCAGCGTGCGCTCGTCGGCCTCGGGGATGATCCCGCCGACGACGACGGGGACGTCCGCGAGCCCCGCCTCGCGCAGGCCGTCGAGCACCATCGGCACGAGCTCCAGGTGCGATCCCGACAGGATCGAGAGCCCGACGACGTCGACGTCCTCCTCCACGGCGGCAGCGACGATCTGCGCCGGCGTGAGGCGGATGCCCTGGTAGACGACCTCGAAGCCTGCGTCGCGAGCACGTACGGCGATCTGCTCGGCGCCGTTGCTGTGACCGTCGAGGCCCGGCTTGCCGACGAGCATGCGCAGGCGTGCGCCGAGATCCGCGTTCGTGGCCGCGACCGCGGACCGCACGGTCTCGAGCTCGCCCGTCATCGGCCCGACGCCGACGACTCCGCTGACGCCGGTGGGCGCGCGGTACTCGCCGAACTCCTCGCGCAGCGCCCACGACCACTCGCCGGTGGTCACGCCCGCACGGGCGCATGCGAGCGTGGCGGGCACGAGGTTGTCGGTGGTGCGCGCGACCCGGCGCAGGTCGGCCAGCGCCGCCTCGACCGCCGCGTCGTCGCGGGACGCGCGCCAGGCCGCGATGCGCTCGACGGCCGCGGCCTCGACCGCGGGGTCGACGTACTGGATCGCGGTCTCGAGGTCGGCGGTGAGCGGGTTGGGCTCGGTGGTGGTGAACATGTTGACGCCGACGACGACCTCCTCGCCGCTCTCGACCTTGCCGCGGCGGGCGGCGTGCGAGGCGACGAGCTGGCCCTTCATGTAGCCGGACTCGACGGCGGCGACCGCGCCGCCCAGCTCCTGCACGCGGTCGATCTCGGCCGTGGCCTTCGCCACGAGGTCCGCGACCTTCTGCTCGACGACGACGGACCCGGTGAAGAGGTCGTCGTGCTCGAGCAGGTCGCTCTCGTAGGCGAGCACCTGCTGGATGCGCAGCGACCACTGCTGGTCCCACGGGCGCGGGAGGCCGAGCGCCTCGTTCCACGCGGGCAGCTGCACGGCGCGGGCGCGGGCGTCCTTGGACAGCGTGACGGCGAGCATCTCGAGCACGATGCGCTGGATGTTGTTCTCGGGCTGCGCCTCGGTGAGCCCGAGCGAGTTGACCTGCACGCCGTAGCGGAAACGGCGCTGCTTGGCGTCGGCGATGCCGTAGCGGTCGCGCGTGAGGTCGTCCCAGATCTGGACGAAGGCGCGCATCTTGCACATCTCCTCGACGAAGCGCACACCCGCGTTCACGAAGAACGAGATGCGCGCGACGACCTCGCCGAAGCGGTCGGCCGGCACCTGGCCGGAGTCGCGCACGGCGTCGAGGACGGCGATAGCGGTGCTGATGGCGTACGCGATCTCCTGCTCGGGCGTCGCCCCGGCCTCCTGCAGGTGATAGCTGCAGATGTTGATCGGGTTCCACTTGGGGACGTCGGTCACCGTCCACGCGATCATGTCGGTGATCAGGCGCAGCGAGGGCCCGGGCGGGAAGACGTACGTGCCCCGCGACAGGTACTCCTTGATGATGTCGTTCTGCGTCGTGCCCGACAGCGACGAGAACGGCGCGCCCTGCTCCTCGGCCACGGTCGCGTAGAGCGCGAGCAGCCACATCGCCGTGGCGTTGATCGTCATCGACGTGTTCATGGTGTCGAGCGGGATGCCGTCGAACAGCGCACGCATGTCGCCGATGTGCGACACCGGGACGCCGACCTTGCCGACCTCCCCGCGCGCGAGCAGGTCGTCCGGGTCGTACCCGGTCTGCGTCGGCAGGTCGAAGGCCACCGAGAGGCCGGTCTGGCCCTTCTCGAGGTTGCGCCGGTAGAGCGCGTTCGACTCCGTCGCCGAGCTGTGCCCGGCGTACGTCCGCATCATCCACGGCTTGTCGCGCATGACGTCCTCCTAGCCGTGCGAGTAGAAGCCGCGGCCGGTCTTGCGGCCGAGGTCGCCCGCCGCCACCATCCGGCGCAGGAGCTCGGGGGCTGCGAACTTCTCGTCCTGGGTGTCGAGGTACACGTTCGTCGCGGCGTTCAGCATGATGTCGACGCCGGTGAGGTCGATCGTCTCGAGCGGGCCCATCGCGTGCCCGAAGCCGAGGCGGCACGCGGTGTCGATGTCCTCGGCGCTGGCGACACCGCTCTCGAGCAGGGCCACGGCCTCCATTGCGAGCGCGCTGATGAGCCGCGTGGTGACGAAGCCGGCGACATCGCGGTTGACGACGATGCAGGTCTTGCCCACGCCCTCGGCGAACTCCCGCGCCACGGCGAGAGCCTCGTCCGAGGTCTTGTAGCCGCGGACGAGCTCGCAGAGCTTCATCATCGGGACGGGCGAGAAGAAGTGGGTGCCGACCACGCGCTCGGGGCGGGTGGTGGCCGCGGCGATCGACGTGATCGGGATGGCCGAGGTGTTCGACGCCAGCGTCGTGCCGTCGCCGCAGAGGCGGTCGAGCTCGGCGAAGAGCTCGGCCTTGACCTCGAGCTTCTCGAACACAGCCTCGACCACGAGGTCTGCGGGGGCCACGTCGGCCAGCTCCGTGGTGGGCGTGATCCGGGCCAGCGCCGCGTCGCGGTCCTCGGCGCTCATGCGCCCCTTGTCGACGAACCGGTCGTACGACGTGCGGATCGCGCCGAGACCGCGCTCGAGCGCCTCGGGGGTGACGTCGCGGAGGATCACGTCGTACCCGGCCTGCGCGGCGACCTGGGCGATCCCACCGCCCATGAGGCCCGCACCGATGACGGCGACCTGCTGAACCATGACCATTCCTCCGGTTATCGCTCGCTCACTCGACGCCCCCACAGTAGGGCCCGCCTGTACCGGGGCGGCGCGGTGGCCAGGCCGGGCCGGAGGGCGCACCATGGGCCGGTGAACGGCACGAGCGCCTCCTTCCTCTTCGGCCCGATCATCGCGTTCGCGGGTGTCGGGATCCTCGTGCTGCTCCTGCGCTGGACCTTCCGCAGCGGCGTGTCGGTGGTGGCCCGCAAGCCCAAGGCCGGCGGCGAGGACGAGTACGGCCTTCTCGTGCCCGTCGCCTCGCCCGGCACGTACGTCGAGGGCGAGATCATGCGCCGCACGCTCGAGGACGCGCGGATCAGGGCCACGCTGACCCAGACGCTGGCCGGGCCGCGGGTGATGGTGTTCCCCGACGACGAGACGCGGGCCCGGGAGATCCTCGGGGGCCGCTAGGGCTGGTCAGACGTCGATGCGCGTGACGTCGGCGCCGAGGCGCACGAGGTCGTCGATGAAGCCGTCGTAGCCGCGGTCGACGTGGTGCGGCTCGTACACCGTGGTGCAGCCCTCTGCGACGAGGCCGGCGAGCACGAGCCCGGCGCCGGCGCGGATGTCGGCGGCCTCGACCGGCGCCCCCGAGAGCGTGTCGCGGCCGCGCACCATGGCGTGATGTCCGTCGGTGCGGACGTCGGCCCCGAGGCGGACCATCTCGTTGACGAAGCGGAACCGCGCCTCGAAGAGGTTCTCGGTGACCATCGCCGAGCCGTGGGCGATCGAGTTGAGCGCGATGAACTGCGGCTGCAGGTCGGTCGGGAACCCGGGGTACGGCAGCGTGACGACGTCGACCGCGCGCGGCCGGTCATGGCACGCGACGCGGAAGCCGTCGGACACCTCGTCGACGATCGCGCCCGCGCGCACGAGCTTGTCGAGCGCGATCTCGAGCTGGCCGGCGACGGCGTTGTGGATCGTGATGTCGCCGCGCGTCATCACCGCGCCGACGGCCCACGTGCCGGCGACGAGCCGGTCGGGGACGGTCGTGTGCTCGACGGGCGACAGCGTCTCGACGCCCTCGATCACGAGGGTCGAGGTGCCGACGCCCTCGATCTGGGCACCCATCTCCTGCAGCATCGTGCAGATGTCGACGATCTCCGGCTCGCGCGCGGCGTTGTCGATGACGGTCGTGCCCTTGGCGAGCACGGCGGCCATGAGGAGGTTCTCGGTGGCGCCGACGCTCGGGAAGTCGAGCCACACGGTGGCGCCGTGGAGGCGCTCGTCCCGGGTCGCGATGAGGAAGCCGTGCTCGGAGCGCACGGTGGCGCCGAGGCGCTCGAGGCCGGCGATGTGCATGTCGAGGCCGCGGCTGCCGATGTTGTCGCCGCCCGGCAGCGCGACGTCGGCCTCGCCGCAGCGGGCGAGCAGCGGGCCCAGCACGTTGATCGAGGCCCGGAGCTTGCGGACCAGGTCGTAGTCGGCCTTGTGATGCGGCACCTCGGGCACCGTGATGCTCACCGACCGCGTGGCGCGGTCGCGGACGACGTCGCAGCCCAGGCGGCGCAGCAGCTCGGCCATGTACTCGACGTCGAGGATGTCCGGCACCTCGTGGAGCACGCTCGTGCCCTCGGCCAGCAAGGAGGCGGCCATGAGCTTGAGCACGCTGTTCTTGGCCCCGGTGACCCGCACCTCGCCGGCCAGCCGGGCCCCGCCCACGATCCGGAAGGCCTCCACGGCCCCGAGGATAGGCCGTCGGGAGGCCTGCCGGTTACCAGCCGGTACGTGATCCACGGCCCACGCCGCGGGAGGCCGTCCGGAACCCGCACGGTTAGGCTCGGCGGCATGGTCAACCTCACCCGCATCTACACGCGCACAGGCGACGACGGCACGACGAACCTCGGCGACCTGTCCCGGGTGAGCAAGAACGACCCGCGCCTCCTGGCGTACGCCGACACCGACGAGGCCAACTCCTCGATCGGCGTCGCCATCGCCCTCGGCGGCCTCTCCGAGGACGTCGTGGCGCTGCTCACGCGCATCCAGAACGATCTGTTCGACGTCGGCGCCGACCTCTGCACCCCGATCGTCGAGAACCCGCAGTACCCACCGCTGCGCGTGCTCCCGGACTACGTCGAGCGGCTCGAGGCGGCCTGCGACGAGTACAACGAGCAGCTCGAGGCGCTCCGCTCGTTCATCCTGCCCGGCGGCACGCCCGGGTCTGCCCTGCTGCACGTCTCCCGCACGGTCGTACGCCGGGCCGAGCGCCAGACCTGGGCGGCGCTCGAGGCTCCACGGCGACACGATGAACGAGCTCACGGCGACGTACCTCAACCGCCTGTCCGACCTGCTGTTCATCCTCGCCCGTCACGCCAACCTGTCCGTCGGCGGCGACGTGCTCTGGAAGCCGGGCGGAGAGCGCTAGCTAGACGAGCGCCTCGCCGCCGGTCTTCGCGAGCTCCGCGGCGATCTGGCGCATCACGTCGTCCCACTCGTCCTGCGGCATCGGCGGGATGCAGTCGCTCCAGTCCGACAAGGACGAGCCGCGCAGCTGCAGCACGCCCTCGGGCCGCCCGAAGAACCACCAGTGCAGGTGGCGTCCCCCGTCGCCCACCTTCCACACGTGCACCCGCCCGACGCCGCCCAGCGCGTGCATCGCGTGGGACAGCCGCACCTGCAGCCAGCCCATGTCGCGGGCGAGCTCCTCGGGCAGCTCTTCGTGGTCGTAGTGGTCGACGGGCAGCAGCAGCACGATCGGGATGGAGGCCGGCTCGCGCAGGCCGATCAGGGTCCACCTGCCGTCGGTCCAGATCGCGCCGTCGGTGCCGCGACCGCAGGAATCGCACGGGTTGTCGCCCTCGCCGCTGCGGTGCGGCTCGGGCAGCACGGGGTCCTGCAGAGGCGTGACGCGGATGTCGCCCTCGAACGGGAAGATGTCCCAGCCCGCCACGTCGGGCATCGGCAGGTGCCCGCCGTTGGCCGCCTCGGCGGCCCGCACCCGGGCCATGAGCCTCGCGTTCCTGGGATGCAGCTCGGTCGCCATGCCCCGACCCTATGCAGGCGTCCGCCGGGTGGGAGGGGCTCCGGCATCTTCCTGGCCCGGGAGCAGAGAAAGCCGGTCCAGGAAGACGCCGGAGCCCCTCCTCCTTCCCCCCCGAACAGCAGAACGGCCGGTCCGCTCGGACCGGCCGTTCTGGCGTGCTGTGCGAGCTGCTGGATCAGCGGCCGCCGGCCGCGTGCTCCTTGTGCTGCTCGGCGAGGGCGACCTTGAGGCGCACCTCGGCGCGCTCGATGGCGGCCATCTCGTCCGGGGTGTCGGCGCCGGCCGCCTTGGCCCGCTCGAGAGCGAGGCGCGCGCGGTCGACGTCGATCTCGCCGGAGAGGCTCGGCGCTCTCGGCGAGGATCGAGACGTTGTCGGAGTCGACCGAGAAGAACCCGCCGTGCACCGCGGCCGAGATGACGGTGCCCTCGGTCGTGGTGATGCGGACCGGGCTGTTCGCCAGCAGCGCGAGCACGGGCTCGTGCCGGGGCAGGATGCCGATCTCGCCCTCGAGGGTCTTGGCGACCACCATCGTCGCCGTGCCCGACCAGATCTTGCGGTCGACCGCGACGAGGCTGACGTTGAGCCTCTGCCATGGTCAGCCGGCCAGCTTCGCGGCGTTCTTCTCGACGTCCTCGATACCGCCGCAGAGGAAGAACGCCTGCTCGGGCAGGTGGTCGTACTCGCCCTCGCAGAGGAGGCGGAACGACGCGATGGTCTCCTCGACCGGCACGAACGAGCCGGGCTGGCCGGTGAACTGCTCGGCGACGAAGAGGTTCTGCGAGAGGAAGCGCTGGATGCGGCGAGCACGGCCGACGAGGATCTTGTCCTCCTCGGAGAGCTCGTCGATGCCGAGGATCGCGATGATGTCCTGGAGGTCCTTGTAGCGCTGGAGGATCTCCTTGACGCGAGCCGCCACCGCGTAGTGCTCCTCGCCGATGTAGCGCGGGTCGAGGATGCGCGAGGTCGAGTCGAGCGGGTCCACGGCCGGGTAGATGCCGAGCTCGGAGATCGGGCGCGACAGGGTCGTCGTCGCATCGAGGTGCGCGAACGTCGTGGCCGGGGCCGGGTCGGTGAGGTCGTCCGCGGGGACGTAGATCGCCTGGAGCGACGTGATCGAGTGACCACGCGTCGAGGTGATGCGCTCCTGCAGCTGGCCCATCTCGTCCGCGAGCGTGGGCTGGTAGCCCACCGCGGACGGCATGCGGCCGAGCAGCGTGGAGACCTCGGAGCCCGCCTGGGTGAAGCGGAAGATGTTGTCGATGAACAGCAGCACGTCCTGCTTCTGCACGTCGCGGAAGTACTCCGCCATCGTCAGGGCGGACAGGGCGACGCGAAGGCGCGTGCCCGGCGGCTCGTCCATCTGGCCGAAGACCAGCGCGGTCTTGTTGATGACGCCGGACTCGGTCATCTCACCGAAGAGGTCGTTGCCCTCACGGGTGCGCTCGCCGACACCGGCGAAGACCGACACACCACCGAACTGCTCGGCGACGCGGTTGATCATCTCCTGGATGAGGACCGTCTTGCCGACGCCCGCACCGCCGAAGAGGCCGATCTTGCCGCCCTTGACGTAGGGGGTCAGCAGGTCGATGACCTTGATGCCGGTCCAGAAGACCTCGGTCTTGGACTCGAGCTGGTCGAAGCTCGGGGCCTGGGCGTGGATGCCGCGGCGCTCGGTGATGTTGAGCGAGGACTCCTCGACGTCGAGCGGCTTGCCGAGGGTGTTCCACACGTGGCCGAGGGTCACGTCGCCGACGGGCACGGTGATCGCGTCACCGGTGTCGACGACGTCGGCGCCGCGGACGAGGCCGTCGGTCGGCTGCATGGAGATCGCGCGCACCATGTTGTCGCCGATGTGCTGGGCCACCTCGAGGGTGAGGGTGCGGCTGGGCTGGCCCTCGCCGAAGCTCACCTCGACGTGCAGCGCGTTGTACAGCTCGGGCATCGCCTCGACGGGGAACTCCACGTCGACGACCGGCCCGGTGACCCGGGCCACGCGACCGACGCCGGTCGTGGTCTCAGTCGTTGCAGTCATGGTTGTCCTCGACTCCTATGCCGATGCGGAGAGTGCGTCGGCGCCGCCGACGATCTCGCTGATCTCTTGGGTGATCTCTGCCTGACGCGCCTGGTTCGCCTGGCGGCTGAGGGTCTTGATGAGCTCCTCAGCGTTGTCGGTCGCGGCCTTCATGGCGCGGCGACGGGCGGCGTGCTCGGACGCCGCACCGAGCAGCAGCGCCGTGAACACGATGTTCTCGATGTACTTCGGGAGCAACGAGTCGAGGACGGCCTGGCCGCTCGGCTCGAACTCGTACAGCGGGAAGGGGCCCTGGCCGGCCGCTGCGGCCTGCTCGGCCGTCTGCTCGACGACCTCGAGGGGCAGCGCACGACGGACCCGCACGGTCTGGGTGACCATGTTCTCGAAGTGCGTGTAGACGATGTGGATCTCGTCGACGCCGCCCTCCTCGGTGGGCAGGAGGAACGCCTCGAGCAGGGCCTCGGCGATCTCCTTGGCGTGGGCGTAGTCGGGCTGGTCGCTGAAACCGGTCCAGGACGCAGCCACCTCGCGGCCGCGGAAGCGGTAGTAGCCCACGGCCTTGCGACCGACCAGGAACGGCACCGCGGTGACGCCCTGCTCGCGCAGCAGGCTGGTGAGCTGCTCGCCCTCCTTGATCGTCGCCGAGCTGTACGCGCCGGCGAGACCACGGTCCGAGGTGATGATGAGCACAGCAGCGCGCTCGCGCTGCCTCTGCTCGGTCTGGGTCAGCGGGTGACCGCCGCCCGTGTGCGAGGCCGCCGCGGAGATCGCCCGGATCAGCTCGCGGGTGTACGGCAGTGCCGCGTCCACCCGCTGCTGCGCCTTGACGATGCGCGACGAGGCGATGAGCTCCATCGCCTTGGTGATCTTCTTCGTCGACTGGACCGTCTTGATCCGTCGGCGATAGATCCTCTGCTGTGCACCCATGGGGGCCTGACCTCAGCCCTTGACCTTGGTGATCGTCAGGTTCTCGACCTCGGACTCGTCGAGAGCCTCCGCGACCGGCTCGTTGACGACGAGCGGCTTGCCCGCCGACGTCGTGAACTGCTGCTTGAACGAACCGACCGCCTTCTCGAGGAGGTTGACCGAGTCGTCGCTGAGGTCCGTGGTCTCACGGATCGAGGTCGAGGATCGCGCTGTGGTCGCGCTTCAGGTAGTCGAGGAACTCGCGCTCGAAGCGACGGATGTCCTCGAGCGGGACGTCGTCGAGCTTGCCCGTCGTACCGGACCACACCGAGACGACCTCCTCCTCCATGGGGAAGGGGGCGTACTGCGGCTGCTTGAGCAGCTCGACGAGGCGCGAGCCACGGGCGAGCTGGGCCTTGGAGGCGGCGTCGAGGTCCGAGCCGAAGGCCGAGAACGCCTCGAGCTCGCGGAACTGCGCCAGGTCGAGGCGCAGACGGCCGGCGACCTTCTTCATGGCCTTGAGCTGGGCCGAGCCACCGACGCGGGAGACCGAGATGCCGACGTTGATCGCCGGGCGGACGCCCGAGTTGAACAGGTCGGACTCGAGGAAGCACTGGCCGTCGGTGATCGAGATGACGTTGGTCGGGATGTACGCCGACACGTCGTTGGCCTTGGTCTCGATGATCGGCAGGCCCGTCATCGAGCCGGCGCCGAGCTCGTCCGAGAGCTTCGCGCAGCGCTCGAGCAGCCGCGAGTGCAGGTAGAAGACGTCACCGGGGTACGCCTCGCGGCCCGGCGGGCGGCGCAGCAGCAGCGACACGGCGCGGTAGGCCTCGGCCTGCTTGGACAGGTCGTCGAAGATGATGAGGACGTGCTGGCCCTGGTACATCCAGTGCTGGCCGATGGCCGAGCCGGTGTACGGCGCGAGGTACTTGAAGCCGGCCGGGTCAGAGGCGGGCGACGCGACGATGGTGGTGTACTCCATCGCGCCGTTCTCCTCGAGCGCACCCTTGACCGCCGCGATGGTCGAGCCCTTCTGGCCGATCGCGACGTAGATGCACTTGACCTGCTTCTTGGGGTCGCCGGACTCCCAGTTCTGCTTCTGGTTGATGATCGTGTCGACGGCGACGGCGGTCTTGCCGGTCTGGCGGTCGCCGATGATCAGCTGGCGCTGGCCGCGGCCGATGGCGGTCATGGCGTCGATGGCCTTGATGCCCGTCTGCATGCGGCTCCTTGACCGGCTGCCGCTGGACGACCGTGGGCGCCTGCAGCTCGAGCGGGCGGCGGGCCTCGGCCGTGATCGGGCCCTGGCCGTCGATCGGGTTGCCCAGCGGGTCGACCACGCGGCCGAGGAAGCCGTCGCCGACCGGCACGGAGAGGATCTCCCCGGTGCGGCGGACCGACTGGCCCTCCTCGATGCGGGAGCCGTCGCCGAGGAGCACGGTGCCGATCTCGCGGACGTCGAGGTTGAGAGCGAGGCCGAGGAGGCCGTTCTCGAACTCGAGCAGCTCGTTGGTCATGGCCGAGTGCAGGCCCTCGACGCGCGCGATGCCGTCACCGGTCTCGACGACGCGGCCGACCTCCTCGCGGGTGGTCCCGGGCGCGTACGACTCGACGTTCCGGGCGATCGCGTCGCGGATGTCCTCCGGTCGGATCGTCAGCTCCGTCATGGTGTCCTGCTCTCTCGTTCCACGCGCCGGGCTCGGCGCCTGCTGTCGGGTGTCCAGGGGGCGTGCGGGGTGGTGCTCAGGCTGAGACTGCGCGGCGCGCCTGCTCGAGGCGGCTCGCCACGCTGCCGTCGATGACGTCGTCGCCCACCCGGACGACGATGCCTCCGACGACCTCGGGGTCGACGATCACGTTGAGCCGCACGTCGCGGCCCTGGAGGGTGGAGAGGGCGGCTGCGAGGCGGCCGGTCTGCTCCGGGGTGAGGCCGACCGCGGTGCGCACCTCGGCGAGCAGGCGCTGACGCTGGTCGGCCGCCAGCGTGGCCAGGGCATCGATCACGACGGCCGGCTGGCGGCCGCGGAGGTTGGCCGCGGCGTACGACACGAGCGAGGTGGTCGTCGGGTTCGCCGTGGCGCCGATGAGGTCGCGCACGAGCGCCGACTTGTGCTCGGCGGCGAGCGACGGGTCGGTGAGGGCCATCTGGAGGTCGGCCGAGCCGTCGACGGCGCGCCCCACCCGGAACAGCTCGTCCTCGACCCGGTCGAGCGACCCGTCGGACTCCGCCACGGTGAAGGCGGCCTGCGCACCGAGCTGCTCGACGGCGTCGACCATGTCGACGTCGTTCGACCAGCGCGCCGACACGACCTCGTCGAGAACGGCGAGCGAGGTGTCGGACACCTTGCCGCCGAAGAGGTCGCGCACGATGGCGCCGCGGGTGCCGACCGGCTGGCCGGAGTCCGCGAGCGCCTGGCGCAGCGACTTCTCCTGGCCGAGCAGCCCGGCGACCGCGAGCAGGTCGCCCGAGACCGACGCGAAGCCGGCCTCGCCGCTGCGGGCGTCGAGCGACGTCCGCAGCGCGGCGAAGGAGTGGCGGGAGGAACCGAGCATCAGGCGTTCGCCCCGTTCGCAGCCTCGGCCTCGAGGTCGGCGATGAACCGGTCGACGGTGGCGCGGGCGCGGGCGTCGTCCTCGAGGGACTCGCCGACGACCTTGCCGGCCAGCGACACGGCCAGGGTGCCGACCTCGCGACGCAGCGACGCCACGGTCGAGGCGCGCTCGGCCGTGATGGCCGCCTCGGCGCGGGCCGTGACAGCCGCCGCGACCTCGGTCGCCTCGCGGCGGGCCTCGTCGATGATCGCCGTCTTGTCCGCCTGAGCCTGCGCCCGGATCTGGGCCGCCTCGGTGCGAGCCTCGGCCAGCTGCGCGCGGTACTGCTCGAGCAGCGCCTCGGCCTCGGCCTCGCGCGCCTCGGAGCGGGCGATGCCGCCCTCGATGGCAGCACTGCGCTCGTCGAGCGCCTTGCGGATGCCGGGCAGCGCGAACTTGCTCAGCGCCCACCACACCACCAGGAACGCGAGAATCCCCAGCACCAGCTCGTCGAGCGGTACGCCGAGAACGTTCGGGCCGCCCTCGGAAGCGAGGAGGTTCACAGGAGTCACCCTTCGTCAGGTTGGTCGTTCAGCTCGGAGGAGCGACGATCAGGCGCCGAAGACGAACGGCGCGACGAAGCCGATGAGGGCCAGCGCCTCGGTGAGCGCGAAGCCCAGGATCATGTTCTGGCGGATGACGCCGTAGGCCTCGGGCTGGCGGGCGATGGCCTGCACACCCTGACCGAAGATGATGCCGACGCCGATACCGGGGCCGATGGCCGCGAGGCCGTAACCGATCGATCCGAGCGAGCCGGAGACCTCAGCGAGGAGCGACATGTCGTGTTCCTTCGTGTCGGCCGGCGGCGGATCCGCCGGTCATCGTGTGGAGCGTCTGAGTAGTGCGGGTAGTGCGCGTGCGTCGTGCTGGTCTAGTGGGCGTTCACCGAGTCGTTGAGGTAGACCGCGGCGAGCAGGGTGAAGACGTAGGCCTGCAGGGCCTGGATGCCCATCTCGAAGCCGGTGAGCGCGATCGTCACGACGGTCGAGGCGGCCGAGCCGAAGAGCCCGATGACGGCGACCCCGCTCGGCTCGGAGAACAGGTTGGTCGGGAAGAGGTACCAGGCCGCGATCGAGAAGGTCGCGATCAGCATGTGGCCGGCGAACATGTTGGCGAACAGACGCACCGAGTGCGTGAACGGGCGCACGATGAAGTTCGACAGGATCTCGATCGGGATCAGCAGGACGTACATCAGCTTCGGCACGTCGCGCGGCATCGTCATGCCCTTGAAGAAGGGCAGCAGGCCCTGGCGCTTGACGCCCAGGGGCACCCACGCGAGGTAGACGATGGCGGCGAAGGCCACGGGGATGGCGAACTTGCTGGTGACCGGGATCTGGGCGAACGGGATGATGCCCCAGAGGTTGTTCAGCCAGATGAAGAAGAAGAACGAGAACAGCAGGGGGACGAAGCGGTCGCCCTCCTTGCCGATCGTGTCGCGGGCGATGCCGTCGCGCACGAAGAGGTAGCCGTACTCCGCGACGCCCTGCATGCGACCGGGCACGATCTTGGCCTTGCGGAAGGTCAGGACGAAGAAGCCCACGACCAGGATGACCGCGAGCCACAGCAGGATCATCGGCTTGGTGACCGCGAACTCGGTCTGGCCGATCGTGAACTTGGCGATCTCGTCGAAGAAGAAGATGTCCTGCTTCGGTGCCGGGAAGCCGCACCCACCCGTGGAGAGGTGGCACGACTCGGCGGCGGCGGCGATCAGCTCACCGGACACGGGACGACTCCTCTGAGGTGGTGCCGGTCTTGTCGGGCATCGGTGCGACGACCTCCGTGCGGGAGTCCGTCAGGGACGGGCCTTCCCGCGGCGTCTCGGGCTCGCGTCCCAGGGACTCGAGCTTGCGGAACAGCATGAAGAGAGCGAGAGAGACCCCGAAGAGGACCCCTCCAGCGATGAAGAGGGGCCGGTGCCCCAGCCACGTCCCCAGCAGCCAGCCCAGGCCGCCGTACAGGATGATCCCGGCGGTGATGTGGCTGACAGCCGACCAGGCGGCATCGTCGGACACGCGGCTGGTGGGCTGCGCGCCCGGCTCTGCCGCGGACGCCTTCGTCGCGGCCAGACGGTACCACTGGGCGTCCCGGTGCCCGGAGCGGGGTACGGGGACCGCGGTGCGCTTCTTCGACGGCGACGACGTGCTCACTGGGCCTCCCCCGCGGTCGGCGTCTCGGCGACGGCATCGGCCGAGCGGGAGGGGTCGACGTACAGGATCTTGACGCGCTGCGAGGCGATGATCGAGCCGACGATCCAGGCGAGCGTGACCGCCAGGATCGCCATGCCGAAGACTCGGCCGTCGAGCCAGGTGGCGTCGCGCAGCAGGATGATCAGGCCGAACAGCACCAGCACCTGGGTGAGGTACAGCAGCAGGCCCGCCGACAGCGCGAGGTCGGGGTTGCCGTCGAGGATGCGCCCGAGGACGTACTGGCCGACCGCGAAGAAGGCGATCGCCACCACCGCGCCGAGCGCGGCGCCGAGGGCTCCGTTCGGGCCCTTGAAGACCCATCCGAGGACCACCGCGACCACGCCGACGACGGCTGCCGGGATCGCAGCGGTGCGCAGAGCGACGGCAGACGCCTGGGTGGAGCTCAGGGGGTGTCCGTCGGAGGCGGCGGGCATGTCCGCAGCCTAGATGAACGGAGGGTAGCCGCCCAAATGAAAGCGTTACCGGCGGACGGAGATCCGCGTCACGCGCGGAGCCGCGCCTCGCGCATCCTCGGCCACCGGACGGCGACGTAGAGGATCGCGGCCCCGCAGACGAACCAGATCGCGGCCACCCCGACCGGCACGAAGGCCAGGCCGACGGCGGTGAAGGCGAGCAGGCCCGTCCACCCGTACATGAGCAGGACGGCCCGGCGCTGGCTGTGGCCGATCTCGAGGAGCCGGTGGTGCAGGTGCTGCTTGTCCGGCGAGAACGGGCTCCGCCCGGCGCGGGTCCGGCGTACCACGGCGAGCAGCATGTCGAGCAGCGGCACGGCCATCACGGCAGCGGGCAGCAGGATCGGGAGCAGCGCGGGCACGAAGGTCGGGCCGGGGACGACGTTGGGATCGAGTTGGCCGACGAGCGTGATGACCGAGCTCGCCATGAGCAGGCCGATGAGCATCGAGCCGGTGTCGCCCATGAAGATGCGCGCCGGATTGAGGTTGTGCGGCAGGAAGCCGGCGCACATGCCCGCGAGGATCGCCGAGACAAGAGCCGCGATCGTGGCCCGGGTGAAGCCGTACTCGAACGACAGCAGGTACGAGTAGGCGAAGAAGGCGAGCGCCCCGATGCCCACGATCCCCGCGGCGAGGCCGTCGAGGCCGTCGACGAAGTTGATGGCATTCACCGCGACCGTGACCACGAGCACCGTGAGCAGCACCGAGGTGAGCGGGTCGAGCACGAGGGTGCCGCCGATGGGCAGCCACACGATCGCGATCCCCTGCAGGGCCATGACGGCGCCCGCGAGCGCCTGGCCGGCGAACTTGGTCGGGGCGTCGAGGCCGTACTTGTCGTCGATCATCCCGAGCACGACCAGGATCGCCGCGGCCGACAGCAGCGCGACCGGCTCGCTCGAGCCCTCGAACACCGAGCGCATCAACGGCAGCTGGCTCGCGACGAGCATCGCGGCCAGCAGGCCGCCAACCATCCCGAGGCCGCCGAGCCGTGGGGTCGGCTCGTCATGGACGTCCCGGTCACGCACCTCCGCCATGGCGCCCCACCACAGCGCGAAGCGCCGCGCGAGCGGGGTGACCAGGTAGGTCACCGCCGCCGCGATGGTGAGGCAGAGGAGGTACTCGCGCACGGGAGGACCGATCCGTCAGGAGGCGTACGCCGGCTTGCTCTTCACGAGGTCGTGCACCTCGGCGGCCACCGCGGCGGTCTGCGAGCCGTCGGCGTCCTTCACCGCGCGAGAGATCAGCGAGGCGACGACCTTCATGTCGGCCTCGTCGAGCCCCTGCGTGGTCGTCGCGGGGGTGCCCACCCGGATGCCGGACGCGATGCTCGGCGGCTGCGGGTCGTACGGGATCGCGTTCTTGTTGAGCACGATCTTCGCGGCGCCGGCCCGGGCCTCGGCCTCGGCGCCGGTGACGCCGATGCCCTGCAGGTCGAGCAGCGACAGGTGGGTGTCGGTGCCCCCGGTGATCGGGCGCATGCCCTCCTCCGCCAGCGCGGCGGTGAGCGCCTGGGAGTTGGCGATGACCTGCTTGGCGTAGGTCTGGTACTCGGGGGTCGCCGCCTCCTTGAGGGCCACGGCCTTGGCAGCCACGGCGTGCATGAGCGGACCGCCCTGCATCATCGGGAAGACGGCCTTGTCGAGCGCCGCGGCGTGCTCGGCCTTGCACACGAGCATGCCGCCGCGCGGGCCGCGCAGGACCTTGTGCGTGGTGAACGTGACGACGTCGGCGTACGGCACCGGGCTCGGGATCGCCTTGCCGGCGACCAGGCCGATGAAGTGGGCGGCGTCGACCATGAGGATCGCGCCGACCTCGTCGGCGACCGCGCGGAACGCGGCGAAGTCGATGAGGCGCGGGATCGCCGAGCCCCCGCAGATGATCATCTTCGGGCGGTGCTCGAGGGCGAGGTCTGCGCATCTGGTCGTAGTCGATGTCCTCGGTCTCCTGGCTGACGCCGTAGTGCACGGCGTTGAACCACTTGCCCGAGAACGACACCTTCGTGCCGTGGGTCAGGTGGCCGCCGTGCGGCAGGCTCATCGCGAGGACGGTGTCGCCCGGCTGCAGGAACGCGCCGTACACGGCGATGTTCGCGCTGGCGCCGCTGTGGGGCTGCAGGTTGGCGTGGTCGGCGCCGAAGAGCGCCTTCGCCCGCTCGATGCCGAGGGTCTCGGCCTGGTCGACGACCTCGCAGCCGCCGTAGTAGCGCTTCCCGGGGTAGCCCTCGGCGTACTTGTTCGACAGCGTCGAGCCGAGCGCGGCCAGCACGGCGGGCGAGGTGAAGTTCTCGCTCGCGATGAGCTGCAGGCCGTCGTTGAGACGGTCGCGCTCGGCGAGCAGGATCCGGGCGATCTCGGGGTCGGTGGCCTCGAGCGCGCCGAAGTCGGCGCCGAAGGGCGTGGCAGAGGTCATGGCACGTGAGCCTAGCCGGGAAGGATCTCCGGGCAGACAGTGCGGAGGGTGTCGAGGTCGACGGCGCCGGGCCGCAGGAGGCGGGGCACGGAGCCGGAGACGTCGACGACCGTGCTCGGCACGGCGTCGAGGCTGGGGCCGCCGTCGAGGTAGATCGCGGCGCGGTCGCCGAGCTGCTCGCGGGCCTCGGCCGCGGTGGCGGCGGGGGCGCCGCCGGCGACGTTGGCGCCGGACACGGCGAGCGGACCGGTCACGCGCAGCAGCTCGATCGCCACGGGGTGCAGGGGCATCCGCAGCGCGACCGTGCCGGCGGAGTCGCCGAGGTCCCAGGCCAGCGTGGGCTGCTGACGGACGACGAGGGTGAGGCCTCCGGGCCAGAATCCCTGGACCAGGTCGCGCGCGGCCTTCGTGAGGCCGTAGCCCAGCCCCTCGATGGTCTCCGGGCTCCCGACGAGCACCTGCAGCGGGAGGTCTCGCCCGCGGCCCTTGGCCGAGCGGATGCCTGCGGCGCCGCGCGGGTTGAAGGCGTCAGTGGCGAGCGCGTAGACCGTGTCGGTCGGCAGGACGACGAGGTCGCCGCGGCGCGCCGCACTGGCCGCGGCGTCCAGCCCGCGCTGGCGCGCCGACGGGTCGGCCATGTCGAACTCGAGGCTCACGGCCCGATCCTGCCTCAGGCCCGGACAGCGCTGGTGGCGCGGTCGCGACCGCCGAGGTCGACGTGGTCCTCGACCCGGGTGAAGGCACCGTGCTCGCGGAGCACGTGCGGCACGCCGGCCGCTCCCCCGCCCTCGCCCTGCTCGTCGCCGTGCTCCACGACGAGGACGCCGCCCGGCCGCAGCAGCGCGGCGGCGGCATCGGCGAGGCCGCGCACGATCTCGAGGCCGTCCGGGCCGCCGAACAGCGCGCGCGGCGGGTCGTGCTGCGCCACCTCGGGGTCGCGCGGCACAGCGGCGTCCGGGATGTACGGCGGGTTCGTCACGACGAGGTCGAACCGGCCGACGAGCGCCGCGAGCGACGCGAGGTGAGCCTGCGTCGCATCGCCGACGTGCAGCTCGAGCGACGAGCCCACGGCGGCGACGGCGGCTGAGTTCTCCTCGACGTTGCGGCGCGCCCAGCCGGCGGCGACCTCGTCGAGCTCGACCGCGTGCACGACCGAGCCGGGCACCTCGGTCGCCAGCGCCAGGGCGATCGCGCCCGACCCGGTGCAGAGGTCGACGGCGAGCCTCGAGCCCTCGGGCGCCTCACGCAGAGCGCGGATCGCGATCTCGGCGACGCTCTCGGTCTCGGTCCGCGGCACGAACACCCCGCGGCCGACTGCCAGCGTGAGGTGGCGGAACGGCGCCTCACCGAGGAGGTGCTGCAGCGGCACGCGCGCGGCCCGCTTCACCAGCAGCGCCTCGAACCGGACGACGTCCGACGGGTCGGCGGCATCCGACATGAACATGCGACCGCGCGGCACGCCGAGCACGTGCGCCATCAACAGCTCGGCGTCGACGCGGGGCGACGGCACGCCGGAGGTCGCGAGGCGGCGCTCGGCGTCGACGAGGACGTCGCGCAGCGTGCGGACCGGCGGCGTGTAGCGCGCCATCAGGCCTCGCCGCCGAGCGAGGCCATGCGTGCGGCGAGGTCGGCGTCGACGCAGGCCTGCACCAGCGTCTCGATCTCGCCGTCGAGCACTGCGTCGAGGTTGTACGCCTTGAACCCGACGCGGTGGTCGCTGATGCGGTTCTCCGGGAAGTTGTACGTGCGGATGCGCTCCGAGCGGTCGACGGTGCGCACCTGCGAGCGCCGGACGTCCGAGGCCTCCTTGGCCGCGGCCTCCTCGGCGATCGCGACGAGCCGCGCGCGCAGGATGCGCATCGCGGACTCCTTGTTCTGCAGCTGGCTCTTCTCGTTCTGGCAGCTGACCACGACACCGGTCGGGAGGTGCGTGATGCGCACGGCGGAGTCGGTGGTGTTGACGCTCTGGCCGCCGGGGCCGCTCGACCGGTACACGTCGATGCGCAGATCGTTGGGGTCGATCTCGACCTCGACGTCCTCGGTCTCGGGCAGCACGAGGACACCCGCGGCGCTCGTGTGGATGCGGCCCTGCGACTCGGTCGCCGGCACGCGCTGCACGCGGTGGACGCCGCCCTCGTACTTGAGCCGGGCGTACGGCGCCTCGCCGGGCTCGACGGTGCCGCGCGCCTTCACCGCGACCGTGACGTCCTTGTAGCCGCCGAGGTCGGACTGCTCGGCCTCGAGGACCTCGGCCTTCCAGCCGCGGCGCTCGGCGTAGCGGAGGTACATGCGCAGGAGGTCGCCGGCGAAGAGCGCGGACTCCTCGCCGCCCTCGCCCGCCTTGATCTCGAGGATGACGTCGGAGTCGTCGAGCGGGTCGCGCGGGATGAGCAGCACCTGCAGCCGGTCGGCCAGCTCGGCGCGGTGCGCCTCGAGCTGCTCGGCCTCGGCGCGGAACGCGGCATCGTCGCCGGCGAGCTCGAGGGCGGCCTCGAGGTCGTCACCGGTGGTGCGCCACTCGCGGTAGGTGGCCACGACCGGGCGCAGCTCGGCATAGCGGCGGCCGACCTTGCGGGCCGCTGCCTGGTCGCCGTGGATGTCGGGATCGGCGAGCCGGCGCTCGAGGTCGGCGTACTCGGCCTCGAAGGCCTCGACGGACTCGAACATGCTTTCTCCCTTCGCGCTGCGCGCGTGCGTCGACAGTGCTCGCTGCGCTCGCCGGCCGGCCACGCCGGGAGCCTCCTTCGTCGGCTCCCGACCTGTCCGACCGCCGCCGCGAGGTGGGCCGTAACCGTGCCTCGACGGCGTCGGAGCGCTGCGCGCCTCACGCCTCCTCCCCCGAGCCTGCGGCCCGGGGTCGTCGGCGCGAACCGCCGCAGTCACTGTTCAGGTGGTGCGGGTCGTACAAGCGCTGAGGGCGCCCCCGAGCCGTCGCGAGACGGGTCAGGAGCGCCCTCAGGGGAGTGCTAGGCGTCGGCCTTCTTGCCGAAACGCTTCTCGAACTTGGCGACGCGGCCGCCGGTGTCGAGGATCTTCTGCTTGCCCGTGTAGAACGGGTGGCACTGGCTGCAGACCTCGGCGTTGATGACGCCGTTCTTGGCGGTGCTGCGCGTGGTGAACGTGGACCCGCAGGCGCAGTGCACCGTGGTCTCGCCGTACGCCGGGTGGATGTCGGCCTTCATGTCTGTCTCCTTGGTCGTGGCCGGGTCGTGCTCGCCGAGGCGGCACGTGAACCGGACACCGTGAGTGGGACTGCACCGACCGGAAGCCGGGGTACCAGCAGGCAAGTGTGCCACCCGATCGACGCACCCTCCAAACCGGCGACCCCTGCCCCGCATTCCCCAGGAGGGATCAGCGCAGGTCAGGGGCTCAGCGGGCGATGTACGCCTGGCGGATCTGGGCGGCGGTGAGCACCACGTTGTGCACGGAGATCTCGTCGAGCGAGCCGCCGGTGTACGGGCGGTTCTGGGCGGTGGCGGAGTTGGTGGTGGGGTTGTTCGTGCCCGTCCAGCTGCCGCCCCAGCCCGCGAGGTTGCCGCAGCCTGCGCGCCACCAGCCGGTGGTCGCCTCCCCCGCGTTGTTGGCGTCCGTCGCCACGAGGGCGCCGTCGACGTACAGCGCCATGCCCGTGGCGCCGAGCGTCGCCGCCGCCATGTGCCACTGGCCGTCGGTGTAGTCCGTGGCGGTGCCGCTGCCGATGGTGAAGTAGTTGTTGTTGTAGACGCCGAACCACACCTGGCCGTTGCCGTCGACGTACAGGTGGCGGTCGTAGGTGCCGCCGCCGCCCGCGGGCGACACGCCCGTGCGGGGTGCTTCGAAGCCGATCAGCTTGCCGTTCGCCGTTCCCGTGCCCATGAACCAGGCGATCACGGTGACCGAGGTGGGTGCGTTGATCGCCGTCGTGCTGGTGGTGTTGATGCACGCGTTGGCGCTGTTGAGCGTCACGCCGGTGTCCGGGGTGTCGGTCAGGAACGCGCCGTTGACGCCGCGGGTGAAGTTCGCGGCGTTGGCGTTGGGCGAGTACGTGCCGGTGCGGCCGTTGCCGGTGGCATCGGCCGCGGTGGTCGGGGTCGTCCCTGTCTCGTCCAGCTTCCAGTAGAGGTACGGCGTGTAGCCGGTGATGGTGGTCGTGTAGCTCCAGTTCGGGACCGTGAACGCGTTGGCGGTGTTCCTCGTCGTCGCGGAGAACGCGGCGGCCGTCGAGGTGGGCACGAGCAGACCCGCGAGCATGAGGACGAGCAGCGCGCCGCGGCGGCGCAGCATCGAGAGGGTGCTCTGGCGACGCAGGCCCGGGTCGAGCGGCTTGCTGGCGGCGACGTCGAGGCCGCTGCCAGTTCCGAGGCGGCTGGGCAGCGGGAGCAGCTTCGCCCCCGGGGCCGTCCGGACCGTCGCCGTCGGCGCCCTCGACGTCCTCGGGCTCCTCGTCGTCGCGGTCGCGGCCGACGAGGTACGACGCGACGACCAGGCTCAGCAGGAACAGGCCCAGCAGGAACCACTGGCCGGTGTGCATCCACACCATGGGCAGACCCGCGAACGTGACGAGCAGCCGGCCCAGGCCGCGGACGTCCTCGACCTTCAGCGGCGCGGTGTCGGCGTTCGGGTTGGCGTCGCCCTTGGTGGTCATCGTGCCGTCGTCGTTCAGGGCGATGACGCGGTGGGTCTTCGTGCTGCCGGGGCGCTCGGCGTCGTTGAAGACGGCGACGCGGCCGAGCAGGACGGTGGGGTCGGTCTCCGGCGCGGCGAGCACGATGTCGCCGACGTCGATGCGCGGCTGCATCGAGCCGCTCTCCACGACGAACGGGCGCCAGCCGATGACCATCGGCAGCAGCGTGACGAGCAGGCAGCCGGCGACGAACCACAGCCACGTGCGCGCCACGAGCGCGGCCAGGAACAGGCCGGTCGAGGAGCGGTGGAGCGGCTCCGTGCCCGGGGTCGACGCGGTGGCGTCGCCCTCGGGCTGCGGTGCCGCGGCCGTGGCGGCCATGTCGGTCCTCCTGCGCAGGTTCCCCGTGCGTGGGTCGGTGGTGCAGATCGTTCGAGGCGTTCCGTCGTCCACGGCACCGCCCGGCCCCCACCGGACGGCCCCGTCGAGGACGGGAGCCGGTCGGTGTGCCCTGCGCCCCCCGCGCAGGGCACACCGACGGCGTGTCACGTCACGGTCTCGTCATCCCCCGGATGACGCCCCCAGAGTGACGTCGACGACTACTGGATCTCCCACGTGAGGTCGGCCTGGGCGGTCGAGCTCTGCAGCGCGTTGTCACCGGCGGTCGAGCCGGTGGTCGGCAGCGTGTAGGTGATGCGGTACGCCACGCGCTGGGTGCCGGAGGCAACCGCGACGCCGGTGGCGCTCGCGTAGTCGGTCGGCAGGGCCGACAGGGCCACGGCGTTGTGCAGCGTGGTGATGCCCGTCGCCGGGAAGTTGGTGCAGTTGGCGGCGACGTTCGTCGCGGCAGCGACGCCGGCGGCCTCGACCGTGATCTTCAGGGCCGGGGCGAGAGCGGCGGAGTTGGTGCCGGTGACGGCGCCGCGGAAGAGCTTCAGGCTGCCCGCGAGCGAGCCGCCGCTCTGGACGGTGATGCACTTGGCCACAGCGGCCTGGTCGACCTTGATGCCGGTCTCGGTGAACAGCGCGGTGGTGGTGCCGCTGTAGGTGGCGGTGCCGCCGTTGTTGGTCAGCGCGAGGCTGCCGGTCGACCACGCGTCGGACGTGTTGTTCGTGGTGGCGTTGAAGGCTGCGTAGCTGCCCTGCCAGACGAGCAGGCCCGCGGCCAGGAGGCCGGCGACCGGCGCGACCGAGCGGACGGCGCGAGCACGGGTGGTGCGGTTCATGAGATTCCCCTCCGGAAAGAAAAAGACTGCGATCACACCCCCGTGCAGAGCAGTCATCGACCCGTGGCGTCACTCCTTGAGCGCAAGGAGAGGAAAAAGTTGGCCATCCGTGCGGGCCGAACGGGTGAATCCGGACCGGTTCGGGCGCGCGGGCCTCAAGACAGGCGAAAGGGCCGCCCCCGAGGGGAGCGGGCCTTTCGGAGAGCTGGTGGAGCGGGTGGCTACTCGTCGTCGTCGCTCGAGGAGCCGACGGCCATGGGGGTCGTCTTCTGCACCTGGAGCAGGAAGTCGAAGTTGCTCTTGGTCTCGCGGAGCTTGCCGAGCAGGAGCTCGATGGCCTGCTGCTGGTCGAGCGCGTGGAGCACGCGGCGCAGCTTCCACACGGTCTTGAGCTCGTCCGGCGCCATGAGGATCTCCTCCTTGCGCGTGCCGGAGGCATCGATGTCGACCGCGGGGAAGATGCGCTTGTCCGCGAGCTTGCGGTCGAGCTTGAGCTCCATGTTTCCGGTGCCCTTGAACTCCTCGAAGATGACCTCGTCCATGCGGGAGCCGGTCTCGACGAGGGCGGTCGCGAGGATCGTGAGCGATCCGCCGTTCTCGATGTTGCGAGCAGCACCGAAGAAGCGCTTCGGCGGGTACAGCGCGGCGGAGTCGACACCGCCGGAGAGGATGCGGCCGGAGGCCGGCGCCGCGAGGTTGTAGGCGCGACCGAGACGCGTCATCGAGTCGAGCAGGACGACGACGTCGTGCCCGAGCTCCACGAGGCGCTTGGCCCGCTCGATGGCCAGCTCGGCAACCGTGGTGTGGTCCTCCGCGGGCCGGTCGAAGGTCGAGGCGATGACCTCGCCCTTCACCGAGCGCTGCATGTCGGTGACCTCCTCGGGCCGCTCGTCGACGAGCACGACCATGAGGTGGACCTCGGGGTTGTTCTGGGTGATCGCATTGGCGATCGCCTGCAGCACCATCGTCTTGCCGGCCTTGGGCGGCGAGACGATGAGGCCGCGCTGGCCCTTGCCGATCGGGGCGACCAGGTCGATCACGCGGGTGACGAGGTTCGTGCCGTCGGTCTCGAGGCGGAGCCGCTCCTGCGGGTAGAGCGGGGTCAGCTTGCCGAACTCGATGCGGTTGCGCGACTGCTCGGGGTCGGCGCCGTTGACGGTCTCGACGCGCACGAGCGGGTTGAACTTCTGGGCCTTGTCACCCTCGCGCGGCTGGCGCACGACACCGGTGATGGCGTCGCCCTTGCGCAGGCCGTAGCGGCGGGTCATCTGGAGCGAGACGTACACGTCGTTGTGGCCGGGCAGGTAGCCGCTCGTCCGGACGAAGGCGTAGCTGTCCATGATGTCGAGGATTCCGGCCACGGGGAGCAGCACGTCGTCCTCAGTGACCTCGACGTCGCCCTCGAACCCGCGGGGGGCGCGCTGGTTGCGGTTCTGGCGGTCGTTGCGCGGGCCGCGGTCGTCGCGGTCGAAGCCCGGACGGTCGCGGTCACGGCCCCGACGGCGCCGACGGCTGTTGCGGCCGCCGCGCTCGTCGTCGAAGTCGCCGCCGTTGCCCTGGCCGCCCTGGTTCTGGCCGCCCTGGTTCTGGCCGCCCTGGTTCTGGCCGCGGTCCTGGTTCTGGTCGCGGGGCTGGCGCTCCTCGCGCGGCGGGCGGTCGTTGCCGCTGTTCTGGTTCTGGCCGCGGTCCTCACGGTCGTCGCGGGCCGGGCGGTCGCCGCGGTCCTGGCGCTCCTGGCGGGACGGTCGGTCGCCGCGGTCCTGACGGGGCTGGCGGTCGCCGCGGTCCTCACGGGCCGGGCGGTCGCCGCCCTCGGCCGGGGTCTCGGCGCGCTCCTCGCGGGCGGGGCGGTCCTCGCGGGCGGGGCGGTCCTCACGGGCCGGGCGGTCCTCACGGGCCGGGCGCTCGCCGCGGGCGGCACCGCCGCCGGAGCCGCCGACCTGGCGCGCGCTGATGGCGCTGACGAGGTCGGCCTTGCGCATGCCCGACGCTCCGCTGATGCCGAGCTGGCCGGCGAGGGCCTTGAGCTCGGGGAGCAGCATCGCGCTGAGGCCGCCGCCCTTGCGGGCGGTCGAGCTGGTCTGGGTGGTCTCGGTCACCGAGTGCACCTTCGCGTTCTGTGGAGAGGTCGTCCGCCGGAAGACGGACAGGGTTGTCGTGCCTCGGCAGGCTCGGGAAAGTGGCCGGCGAGCGGGAGCACGGGTGTCCGGGGGCGGCGCGCAGGAGCGACTGCGGGTTTCTGGAGAGGCTCCGTCGGGCATCGATCCGTCAGAACGACGGACGGTGCGGGCCCTGGATGCGACGAGAGTAACACCTGGTCCAGGGTCCGAGTCCAACCGCCACCCTTACGAGACCGGCAGGACCCGGGCGCCCTCGCGGTCGACCTCGAGGATGGACGTGGCGAACCGGGCTCCGGCGAGGGCGGCGACCTTCGGCGCGGAGTCCGCGTCGGCGAGGGCCAGCACGGTCGGCCCGGCACCGCTGACGGCGGCGGGGATGCCGGCCGCACGCAGCTTGGCCACGAGGTCGGTCGTGCGTGGGTACGCCGGCCGACGGTACGGCTGGTGGAGCCGGTCGTCGGTCGCCTCGAGGAGGAGGTCCGGCCGGGCGGTGAGCGCCTGCACCAGGAGCGCGGCGCGCGCGGCGTTCCACGCCGCGTCGGCGTGCGGGACGGTCTCGGGCAGCAGCGCCCGCGCCTTCTTCGTGGCCACGGCGGACGACGGCACGCACACGACCGGCACGAGGGACGACGTCGGCACGATGTCGACCACGCCGGTCGAGCGGGGGTCGGAGTCGCGGGTCCACGCGATGGTGGCGCCGCCGCGCAGACAGGCTGCGACGTTGTCGGGGTGGCCCTCGATGGTCGCCGCCAGCTCGAGCAGCGCGTCGTCGGGCAGCCGCTCCTCGCCTCCGACCACGAGCGCGCGAGCGAGGAGGATGCCCGAGACGATGGCCGCGGCCGACGAACCGAGGCCGCGGCCGTGCGGAATCCTGTTGGCGCACACGAGATCCAGGCCGCGCGGCCTGCCGCCGAGGGCGTCGAACGCCTTGAGCGCGGCCTTGGCGACCAGGTGCCGGTGGTCGCGCGGGACGTCGTCCGCACCCTCGCCGTGGACGTCGACGCGCACGCCGGCATCGTCGGACACCTGGGCCACGACGTCGTCGTACAGCCCGAGCGCGAGGCCGAACGAGTCGAAGCCCGGGCCGAGGTTGGCCGAGGTCGCGGGCACCCGCACGCGGACCGCGGCCGCCCGGAAGACCGGACGGCCTGACGGGCGCGGCGTCATGCGAGGCCCAGCTGCAGAGCGGCGGCGTACGCGTCCACCTGCACGTGCGTGGGCTGCGGCGCCCCCGCGATCGCCCACTCCGGGTCCTTGAGGCCGTTGCCGGTCACGGTGCACACGACGGTCTGGCCCGGGTCGAGCAGGCCCTCCTTGTGCTTCTTCAGCAGCCCTGCGACCGACGCCGCCGACGCCGGCTCGACGAACACGGCCTCCTTCGCGGCGAGGAAGCGGTACGCCGAGAGGATCTCGCGGTCGGTCACGGCGTCGATGAGGCCGCCGGAGTCGTCGCGGGCGGCGACGGCCTGGTCCCACGAGGCCGGGTTGCCGATCCGGATCGCCGTGGCGATGGTCGACGGATGCGTGACGGGGGCGCCGTTGACGATCGGCGCGGCGCCGGCGGCCTGGAAGCCCCACTCGCGCGGGCGCTTGGTGGCGAGGCCGTCGGCGGCGTACTCCACGAAGCCCTTCCAGTACGCCGTGATGTTGCCGGCGTTGCCCACGGGCAGGCAGTGGATGTCGGGGGCGTCGCCGAGGAAGTCGACGATCTCGAACGAGCCGGTCTTCTGGCCCTCGATGCGGAACGGGTTGACCGAGTTCACCAGCGAGACGGGGTAGCTCTCGGAGAGCTTGCGCGCGAGGGTGAGGCAGTCGTCGAAGTTGCCGTCGACCTGCAGGATCTTCGCGCCGTGCACGAGCGCCTGCGCCATCTTGCCGAGCGCGATCTTGCCGCTGGGCACGAGGACGGCGCAGACCATGCCCGCCTTCACGGCGTACGCCGCCGCAGACGCCGAGGTGTTGCCGGTGGACGCGCAGATGACGGCCTTGGCGCCCTCCTCGGCGGCCTTGGAGATCGCCATCGTCATGCCGCGGTCCTTGAAGGACCCGGTCGGGTTGGCGCCCTCGACCTTGATCCAGACCTCGCAGCCGGTCATCTCCGAGAGGACGCACGCGTAGACGAGCGGCGTGCCGCCCTCGCGCAGCGTCACGACGGGCGTCTTGTCGTTGACGGGGAGCCGGTGGCGGTACTCCTCGATCAGGCCACGCCACTGGCGGCTGGTGCCGACGGAGGTGGTGCCGCTCATCGCTCGTCCTCGCCCTCGACGCGCATGACGCCGACGACGTTGCGCACGGCGTCGTTGGACCGGAGCCGCTCGATGGTCGCGGCGAGCGCGGAGTCGGCGGCGGTGTGCGTGCGCACCACGAGGCGGGCGTCGAGGCCGTGCCCGTCCTGGCGCACGTTCTGGATGCTCACGCCGTTGTCGGCGAAGGCCTGCGCGACCGCGGCGAGCACGCCCGGACGGTCGGCGACGTCGAGGTTGACGTAGTAGCGCGTGGTCGCGTCGCCGATGGGCAGCACGTCCAGGTGCGCGTACGTCGACTCCCCCGGACCGCGCGAGCCTGCGAGCCTGTGCCGGGCGACCGCGACGATGTCGCCGAGGACGGCCGACGCCGTGGGCGCACCGCCCGCACCGCGGCCGTAGAACATGACGTCGCCGGCGGACTCCGCCTCGACGAACACCGCGTTGAACGCGCCGCGCACACCCGCGAGCGGGTGGGTCCGCGGCACCATCGCGGGGTGGACGCGCACGACCACGCCCTTCTCGTCGTCCGCCAGCTCGGCGACGGCGAGGAGCTTGATGACGAAGCCCATGTCGCGCGCGGCTGCGACGTCCTGCGACGAGACGCCGGTGATGCCCTCGCGGTGCACGTCGTCGCCGCGCACGCGCGTGTGGAACGCGAGACCGGCGAGGATCGCGGCCTTCGCCGCGGCGTCGTAGCCCTCGACGTCGGCCGTCGGGTCGGCCTCGGCGTACCCGAGGGCCTGGGCCTCGGCGAGCACGTCGGCGTAGTCGGCGCCGTCCTCGTCCATCTTGGACAGGATGAAGTTGGTGGTGCCGTTGACGATGCCGAGGATGCGGCGCACCTTGTCGCCCGCCAGGCTCTCGCGCAGCGGGCGCAGCAGCGGGATCGCGCCGGCGACCGAGGCCTCGTAGTAGAGGTCGACGCCGTGCTTCTCGGCGGCTTCGTGCAGCGTGCCGCCGTCCTCGGCGAGGAGCGCCTTGTTGGCCGTGACGACGGACGAGCCCGCCGCCATGGCGGCGAGGATCAGGGTGCGAGCCGGCTCGATGCCGCCCATGACCTCGACGACGACGTCGGCGCCGGAGGCCGCGAGCGCGTCGAGGTCGTCGGTGAGCAGCTCCTGGGCGATGCCCTCGCGCGGCTTCGAGGCGTCGCGCACCCCGACGCCGACGAGGCGCAGCGTGGCTCCTGCTCGGGCGGAGAGGTCGTCGGCGGACTCGCGCAGAAGGCGTGCCACCTGGCTGCCGACCGTGCCGCCGCCCAGCAGGGCGACGGTCAGCTCGCGGGGCGCCGCGTCGGGCGTGGTCATGGGGTTCCCTCCCGGGGTGTCCGGCCTAGCGTGCCACCCCAGCGAGGGACGGCGCCGCGCAGGTCGGGCGCGTGGCTACGGCTGGTCGAGGCCGGCGTCGAGCGCCAGCAGGTCGTCGGGTGTCTCGCGGCGCAGGACCACGCGGCTCGCGCCGTCCCGCACGGCGACGACCGGCGGGCGCGGCACGTGGTTGTAGTTGGAGGCCATGGCCCGGCAGTAGGCGCCCGTTGCGGCGACCCCGACGAGGTCGCCCGCCGTGATGTCGCCGGGCAGCCAGCAGTCGCGCACGACGATGTCGCCGCTCTCGCAGTGCTTGCCGACCACGCGGGCGAGGACGGGCGCGGCGTCCGACACGCGCGAGAGCAGGCGCACGGTGTACTCCGCGTCGTAGAGGGCGGTGCGGATGTTGTCGCTCATCCCGCCGTCGACGCTGACGTAGTGGCGCACGTGGCCGTTGCCGAGGTCGACCTGCTTGACGGTGCCGACCTCGTAGACCGTGACCATCGCGGGGCCGACGATCGCGCGGCCGGGCTCGACGGCGATGCGCGGGATGGCGAGGCCCAGCGCCCGGCACTCGCGGACGACGATGCCGCGCAGGAGCTCGGCCATCTCCTTCGCCGTCATCGGGTCGTCGTCCGAGCCGTAGGCGATGCCCATGCCGCCGCCGAGGTCGAGCTCGGCCACCTCGATGCCGTGCTCGTCACGGACCTTGCCTGCGAGCGCGACCAGGCGGTGCGCGGAGACCTCGAAGCCGGCGGTGTCGAAGATCTGCGAGCCGATGTGCGAGTGGAGGCCGACGAGCCGCAGCGACGGCAGCTTGAGGATCCGGCGTACGGCCTCCTCGGCCTGGCCTCCTCCGAGCGACAGGCCGAACTTCTGGTCCTCGTGCGCGGTCGCGATGAACTCGTGCGTATGCGCCTCGACGCCGACGGTGACGCGGACCAGGACGTCGGCGACGATTCCGCGCGCCTCGGCCGCGGCGGCCAGCCGCACGATCTCCTCGAACGAGTCGACGACGTACCGCCCGACGCCGTGGTCGAGGGCGAGCTCGAGCTCGGCCACCGACTTGTTGTTGCCGTGCAGTGCGATGCGGTCCGCGGGGAAGCCGGCGCGGACGGCGGTGAGCAGCTCGCCGCCGGAGCAGACGTCGAGGCCGAGTCCCTCCTCCGCCACCCAGCGGGCGACGATCGAGGAGAGGAACGCCTTGCCGGCGTAGAACACGTCGGTGGGCACCTCGGCGTCCGCGTACGCCTCGCGGAATGCCGCGGCACGCGCCCGGAAGTCGGCCTCGTCGAGGACGTACAGCGGGGTGCCGTGCTCAGCGGCGAGGTCGCGGACGTCGATGCCCGCGAACGTGACCGCGCGCTGGCTCAGCTCTTCGCCGCCGGAGCGGACCGCCGTGCTCGGCCACACGACCGGGTCGAGCGCGTGCATCGCCTCGATGTCGGCAGGGGCTGCGGGAGCACCGGCGGGGGCGAGGATCTCGCCGAAGCGTGGCCCGGCGGGGTGTGCGCGCATGCGGCAAGGCTACCGAGCAGCCGCGCGCCCGCCCCCGGGAGTTCCACCCCCTGGACAGCGGGCGTCCGCGAGCCAGGGCTACATGCGCTCGGGGGCGCTGACTCCGAGCATGTCGAGGCCGTTGGCGAGGGTCTGGCGCGCGGCGGCGCACAGCCACAGGCGGGCGAGGTTGATGGGCTCGACCTCGGCGTCGCTCATCGGCAGCACGCGGCAGACGTCGTAGAACTTGTGGTACGCCGTCGCGAGCTCCTCGAGGTAGCGCGCGACCCGGTGGGGCTCGCGCAGCTCGGCGGCCGAGCCGACGATGCGGGGCAGCTCGCCGATGACGCCGAGCAGCGCGGTCTCGCGCTCGTGCGACAGCAGCGACAGGTCGGGGTCGGCCGAGCGCCAGTCGATGCCGACGTCGACCGCGTTGCGCAGCACCGAGCTGATCCGGGCGTGCGCGTACTGCACGTAGAAGACCGGGTTGTCGTTGCTGCGCTGCACGAGCAGGTCGAGGTCGAGGGTGAGCGGGCTGTCCGCGGGATAGCGGATGAGGGAGTAGCGGGCGGCGTCGACGCCCACCTCCTCGACGAGGTCCTCGAGGGTGATGATGTTGCCGGCACGCTTGGAGAGCCGGACCTCCTCGCCGCCCTTGTACATCTTCACGAGCTGCCCGATGAGCACCTCGATGTTGAGGTCGGGGTCGTCGCCCGCGCAGGCCGCGACCGCGCGGAGGCGGTTGACGTAGCCGTGGTGGTCGGCGCCGAGCAGGTAGATGCACACGTCGAAGCCGCGGTTGCGCTTGTCGACGTAGTACGCCGTGTCGCTCGCGAAGTACGTGAGCTCGCCGTCGGCCTTGACGAGGACGCGGTCCTTGTCGTCGTCGAAGTCGGTGGTGCGCAGCCAGACCGCGCCGTCGGCCTCGTACATGTGGCCCTGCTCGCGGAGCTTGTCGAAGCCGCGGTCGACGGCGCCGCTCGAGTGCAGTGTGCGCTCGGAGTACCAGACGTCGAAGTGCGTGTTGAACCCGTCGAGCGTGTCCTTCTGCTGCTGCAGCTGCAGGGCGTAGCCCGCCTCGCGGAACGCGACCATGCGCTCGTCCTCGGGCAGCCCGACGATGCCGGGGTCGGCGGCCACGATCTGCTGCGCGAGCTCGTCGACGTACGCGCCCTGGTAGCCGCCCTCGGGCACGTCGGTGCCGAGCGCCCGCGCCTCCAGCGAGAGGCCGAACTTGTCCATCTGGACGCCGCGGTCGTTGACGTAGAACTCGCGCTCGGCGTCTGCGCCGGCAGCCTCGAGCACCCGCGCGATGGCGTCGCCGACGGCGGCCCAGCGCGTGTGGCCGAGGTGCAGCGGGCCGGTGGGGTTGGCCGAGATGAACTCGACGTTGAAGCGCTGCCCGGCGTACCGGTCGATCCGTCCGTACGCCTCGCCGGCGGTGACGACGCTGCGCGCGAGCTCGCCGAGGGAGGCCGCCTCGAGCGTGATGTTGAGGAAGCCGGGGCCGGCGATGTCGACCGAGGCGATCGCGTCGTGGGCGCGCAGGCGCGCGGCGACGAGCTCGGCCACCGCCCGCGGGTTGGTGCCGGCGGGCTTGGCGAGCTGCAGGGCGATGTTCGTGGCGTAGTCGCCGTGGTCGGCGTTGCGGGGACGCTCGACGGTGACCTCGGCCGGGACGAGTGCGGGGTCGAGGGCGAGCTCGCCGTCGGCCACGGCAGCGAGAACGGCTGCTCGGACCTCGGCGGCGATCTGGTCGGGCGTCATGCGCGGGAGCCTATCGGCGCAGGTCCGAGCATCCCGACCGCGTATCGCCCTCGCGCCGTCCGCCCGCTCCGAGCGGTTTCGGGCCACCCGTCCCCCGCTGGTACTGTCGGTCCCTGCCCTGGCCCCCGTAGCTCAGGGGATAGAGCGGTGCCCTCCGGAGGCATGCGCGCAGGTTCGAATCCTGCCGGGGGCACTTGATCCACCTGGCCCGAAGGGCCTCCCTCTGCGAGTGCCCCCTCCCCTGATTCGGGAGGAACCCCCGCTCGCCGCCCGCCCCCGCTCTCCCCCGGCCACCCTCGGCCGAAGGCCGCACCTGCCCACCAGGCGCCGGGCGCCTCGCGAGCCAGCACGAGACGGATCCTGCCGGGCCACGATCCGCACCACGCCCCAGCACCAGCCGGGCAGCGGCCCGCACAGCGCCATGCTCCGCGCCGAGCAGACAAAGAATTAGCCGCGCAGCGGCCCACGAAGCGCCGTGCGCCGCACCCGTGAAGGGTAGAAATGTTGCGCTCTTAGCAACGAAGGCCCCCTTCATCGCACACCCAGCCGCGCACGCGTCACCGACGCGCCACACCCCACCTAGGCTCTCGCTCGTGACGGAGGCCCACCACGTGAGCGACCGCGAGCACCGCCACATCCTCACGTTCCATCCGCGGCGCGGTCGCATGACCGAGGCGCAGCGCGACGCCCTCGACCGGCTCCTCCCCCGGTACGGCGTCCCCGCAGGACCGATCGATCCCGCCTCCCTGTTCGACGGACGACCGGTGGCGCTCGAGATCGGTTTCGGCCTCGGGCACGCCACGGTCGAGATGGCCGAGGCCGACCCGACCAGCGGCATCGTCGCCGTCGACGTCCACACCCCCGGGGTCGCGCGGCTGCTGGCGGAGATCGAGCGGCTCGAGCTCGACAACGTCCGCGTCGAGCTCGGCGACGCCGTCGACCTGCTGACCGACCGCATCGGCGAGGCCACCCTCGATGCGATCCGCATCTTCTTCCCCGACCCGTGGCCCAAGGCGCGCCATCACAAACGTCGCATCGTGCGACCGGACCTCGTGCGTCTCATGGCGTCGCGGCTCCGCCCCGGCGGCACGCTGCACTGCGCGACGGACTGGGAGCCGTACGCCGAGGCGATGCGCGAGGTGCTCGACGCCGAGCCGACGCTCCACGATCCCTACGACGGCTGGGCGCCCCGCCTCGCGCGACCGCTCACGAAGTTCGAGCGGCAGGGCGTCGAGAAGGGCCACGTCGTGCGCGACCTGGTCCGCACCCGCGCCTGACAGACGACAGCGCCGCCGGTCCTCGTGGACCGACGGCGCCGATGTCGTGCGGGGGGATCAGCCGCCCCAGGGGCTCCACCACGAGGCGAGCCAGCCGCGGTAGGCGACGTAGTCCTGCTCGCCGCAGGTCGCGCGGTCGGGGGTCGCCGCGAACTGCAGTCCGCCGAAGGCGCGCCAGAACGAGGCACCCATCTGCCAGGTACCGCGGTACAGGCCGTTCGGGTTGACCGCGGTGCAGCGGCCGCCGGACTCGCGGCCGACGATCATCCGCGCGTGCGCAGAGTTGCGCCACACCGCGAACGGCACGGCCTCGCGCGCTGCACGAGAGCTGCGCGCGGCCGCGGTCATCGTCGGGTCGCCACCGTTGGACGAGCCGGTCGAGGGCAGCGGGGCGGGACGGCTGTTGTCGCGTGACGCCTTCTCCGCGGCGGCGGCGCGCGCCGCAGCTGCCGCGGCGGCCTTCTTCGCCGCCTCGGCACGGGCAGCCGCGCGGACGGCCTTCTTCGCCTGCTGCTCGCCGAAGGTCTGGAGCTGACGGCTCGTGATGGGGCCGACGATGCCGGTGCCGCGATCGGCGCCGAGCGCCTCCTGGAAGCGGATCACGGCGTCGCGCGTGGCCGGGCCGAAGAAGCCGGTGACGGGGACACCGAGGATGCGCTGGATGCGACGTACGCCGGCGCCGTTGTCGCCTCCGCGCAGCACCTCGGTCGAGGTGACGCGCTCGGGGGCGGCGACGGCGGCAACAGCAACCGTGGCCGGAAGGGCGTCGGGGTAGGCGGTGTCGTCGACGGACGCGGACGTGCCGGCGCCCACGAGGTGGGTCGGCGGCAGCGTCGCTGCACCGGCCGGAGCCGGCGTCAGCATCGACAGCCCGAGGGTCGCCGAGAGCACGCCGAGCGTGACTCGGGCCCTGCTGCGTGCCACGCCCGTGCGGGCATGGATCGGCATGACGGTGGTCATGACCTTGTCCTCCGCCGCCTGCGAGGTGAGCTGTCGGGTTCGGCCCGAGGAAGGCCGGCCACTCTCGTGGCTTCACCCCGAGCCGGCCCGACGTGCAGGCCGGCGAGTTGGGTCCCCCGCTCCCGTCCAGGTACAGATGACCACGGCCGTGGACGGGACTCGGCGGTCCGGTCGTGGTGCCCTGCTTCCCCACAGGGCTCCTCGACGCTATCCGGACGCCGCGCCGCCTGTCGACCAGATGCCCGAACAGCGAGACGTCTTCTGACCGGTCCGTCGTGCGTGGCGGCGGTGCGTGTTCCCCTGCGCCACGCGGGGACACGTGTGATCGAGGTCTCGCGTCCGGGGAGGCCGCGCCGTACCCTTCGAGCCTGCCGACCGTGCCGCGGGCGCCCCAGTCCCCGGCCCTGCGCTCAACCCTCGACCAGGAGTTGAGCCTCGACGTCGGGTGGAGGTTTCGTGGCGAACCCCTGGGTTGCCCTGCCGGCGGGCACCGACGCGCGCGATGCCGCGCGCTCGCTCGCGCGCGCCCACTCCGGCTTCGTCACCACCGGCCTCACCGGAGGCGTGCGGGACGTCGTCCTCGAGTCGTGGCAGCGCTCACGCGCCTCGGGCGTCGACCCCGACTCCGCGCTCCCACCGGTCGACCTCCACGACGACGAGCTGTCGACCTACCGCGACGCGCACCCGCTCGCCTCCGTGATGCCCGTCGTCCGCCGCCTGCTCGTCGAGGACGCCGTCGACACCGGGCTCGTCGTCGCCCTGTCGGACGACGCCGGCCGGCTTCTCTGGGTCGAGGGCTCGCCCGGGCTGCGCAGCCGGGCCGAGTCGATGAACTTCGTCGAGGGCGCGCTCTGGAGCGAGGCGTACGCCGGCACCAACGCCCCGGGCACGGCGCTCGCCACCGACCACGCCGTGCAGATCTTCGGCCACGAGCACTGGAACCGGATCGTCCAGCCGTGGAGCTGCACCGCCGCCCCGATCCACGACCCGGCGACCGGCAGGATCCTCGGCGTCCTCGACGTCACCGGCGGCGACGTCGTCGCCTCGCCGCACTCGCTCGCGCTCGTGCAGGCCGCCGTCCACGCGATCGAGACCGAGCTGCGGCTGCTGATGATGGCGCCGCCTGCGCCGCGCAGCCGGCGCAACAGCCCGCGCGCACTCACCCGGCGCCTCGAGATCCTGGGCGTCGACCACGGCGTGCTGCACCTCGCAGGCCAGCGCCGCACCCTCAGCCAGCGCCACTCCGAGATCGTGACCCTCCTCGCGCTGCACCCCGACGGGCTCACCACCGAGCAGCTGGCCGTCGAGCTCACCGAGGACGAGCTGTCGTCGGTCACTGTGCGCGCGGAGATGTCACGGCTGCGCGCCACGCTCGGCGACCTCGCCCCCACCTCGCGCCCTTACCGCCTTCCCGTGGTGCTCGACACCGACGCCGCCGCCGTGGCCCGGCTGGTCCGCGGCGGCGAGGTCTCCAAGGCGCTCAAGGCGTACCGCGGCCCGCTGCTCCCCCACTCGGACGCCCCGGGCGTCGTGCACGCCCGCCGCCGCCTGCACGACCAGGTGAGATCCGCGGTCCTCGGGTCGCACGACGCCAACCTCCTGCTCGCCTGGGGCGAGACGTCGTGGGGCGGCGACGACGCCGACGTGTGGGTCGAGGCCATGCGGGTGCTCCCCGCCGGCTCGCAGCAGCACACGCTCGCCCGCCTCCGGCTCGCGGCCCTCGACGAGGAGTTCGGGGCGAGCGCTCTCTAGCGCGCAACGTTGCTGCAACGTTGCTCTTCCTACGGTCCCTCCACACGAACGCCGCGACCACGCGGCCGGCTCGCATGGAGGCAGTTGAATGACCGTCTACGCAGCACCGGGCACCGAGGGCAGCCTCGTCACCTTCCGCTCCCGCTACGACCACTGGATCGGCGGCGAGTACGTCGCGCCGGCGAGCGGCCAGTACTTCGAGAACCCCAGCCCCGTGAACGGCAAGGTGTTCTGCGAGGTCGCACGCGGCAACGACGTCGACATCGAGCGCGCGCTCGACGCGGCGCACGCTGCCGCCCCGGCATGGGGCCGCTTGTCCGTGGGCGAGCGCGGGAACATCCTCAACAAGATCGCCGACCGCATCGAGGCCAACCTCGAGGCCATCGCCGTCGCCGAGACGTGGGAGAACGGCAAGCCGGTCCGCGAGACCCTCGCGGCCGACATCCCGCTCGTGGTCGACCACTTCCGCTACTTTGCGGGCGTCGTGCGCGGCCAGGAGGGCACGATCTCCCAGATCGACGACGACACCGTGGCGTACCACTTCCAGGAGCCGCTGGGCGTCGTCGGCCAGATCATCCCCTGGAACTTCCCGATCCTCATGGCGGCGTGGAAGCTCGCCCCGGCGATCGCGGCCGGCAACTGCGTCGTCATCAAGCCGGCCGAGCAGACGCCCGTCTCGCTGCTCTATGTCATCGAGCTCATCGGCGACCTGCTGCCCCCCGGCGTCATCAACGTCGTCAACGGCTTCGGAGTCGAGGCGGGCAAGCCGCTCGCGTCGTCCCCGCGCATCGCGAAGATCGCGTTCACCGGCGAGACCACGACCGGCCGCCTGATCATGCAGTACGCCTCGCAGAACATCATCCCGGTGACCCTCGAGCTCGGCGGCAAGAGCCCCAACGTCTTCTTCGAGGACATCGCCGCCCAGAACGACGACTTCTACGACAAGGCGCTCGAGGGCTTCACCCTCTTCGCGCTCAACCAGGGCGAGGTCTGCACCTGCCCGAGCCGTGCGCTCATCCAGTCGTCGATCTACGACAGGTTCCTCGCCGACGCCACCGCCCGAACGCAGCTCATCAAGCAGGGCAACCCGCTCGACACCGACACGATGATCGGCGCCCAGGCGAGCAACGACCAGCTCGAGAAGATCCTCAGCTACGTCGAGATCGGCAAGGCCGAAGGCGCCAGGCTCGTCACGGGAGGCGAGCGCGCCGACCTCGGCGGCGACCTCGCCGACGGCTACTACATGACGCCGACGATCTTCGAGGGCGACAACTCGATGCGGATCTTCCAGGAGGAGATCTTCGGCCCGGTCGTGTCGGTCACCCGCTTCGACGACTACGACGACGCCCTCAAGATCGCGAACGACACGCTCTACGGCCTCGGCGCCGGCGTGTGGACGCGCGACATGAACACGGCGTACCGCATGGGCCGTGGCATCCAGGCCGGTCGCGTCTGGACGAACTGCTACCACGCGTACCCGGCGCACGCGGCCTTCGGCGGCTACAAGGGATCGGGCGTCGGCCGCGAGACCCACCACATGATGCTCGACCACTACCAGCAGACGAAGAACCTGCTGGTGTCGTACAACCCGCAGAAGCTCGGCTTCTTCTAAGCCGATGACCGACGCACCCGTCGCGCGGGTGGCTGTGACCCCGGAGGCTGCGGACCTGGTCCGCAGCCTCCGGGCACAGCACGGCCCGCTGATGTTCCACCAGTCCGGCGGCTGCTGCGACGGCAGCTCGCCCATGTGCTACCCGCTCGGCGACTTCATCACCGGGCCGGCCGACGTCCTGCTCGGCCACCTCGACGTCGGCGGCCCGGAGCCCGTGCCCGTCTGGATGGGCCGGGACCAGTTCGCCTACTGGTCGCACACGCACCTGACGATCGACGTCGTCCCCGGTCGCGGCGCGGGCTTCTCCCTCGAGTCGCCGACAGGGCAGCGCTTCCTCATCCGATCGCGGCTGTTCACCGACGAGGAGACCGCGCGGCTCGTGGCGCCCGAGACCGGCTGACGCGGGCGCACTCACTGCGCCCGGCCTACTCTGGGGCCCGCCCCGGGAGCCCGGCGGCGGTGAGGACGGGACGACATGCCGGATCTGAGCATCGAGGTAGCGGGGTTCGGCACGATCCCCGCCTACTACGCACCTGCCCAGGGGGTGGACGGACCCGCGCCCGGCGTCGTCATCGTGCACGAGGCGTTCGGTCTCACCGACGCGATGCGCGAGGCTGCCGACCACGCCGCCTCGCTCGGCTACCACGCCCTCGCGCCGGACCTCATGTCGTACGCCGGCAACACCCGTTGCCTCGTCGCGATCGCGCGGTCGCTGACCGCGGGCGAGGGTCGCGCCTTCGACGAGATCCACGCCGCGCGGCAGTGGCTCGCCGACCGCGAGGACTCCACCGACAAGGTCGGGGTCCTCGGCTTCTGCCTCGGCGGTGCCTTCGCCCTCGTGCTGGCGACGCAGGGCTTCGACGCCAGCGCCGCGATGTACGGCCAGCTGCCCAAGCGGCTCGAGTCGGTGTTCGACGGAGCCTGCCCCGTGGTCGCGTCGTACGGCGGGAAGGACGGCAGCCTGCGCGGAGCGCCCGCGAAGCTCGAGTCCGCACTGGCAGCCGCCGGGGTCGAGCACGACGTGAAGGAGTACCCCGAGGCCGGGCACTCCTTCATGACGCACTCGGAGAAGGACGCCCCGGCCTGGATGCGTCCGCTGTCGCGGCGCCTCATGAACGTCGGCTACGTCGACACCGCGGCCGCCGACAGCTGGAGCCGCATCAAGACCCTGTTCGACGCGACGCTCCGGGGCTGACGGTCACAGCAGAGGCGCGCCGACGACCTGCTCGAGGCGGTGAGTGCCCAGCGACCACGTGAGCGTCTCGCCGCCCTCGACCCCCTGCACCGGCCACTGCGCCGGTGTGCGACCGGCGGTCACGCGCAGCGCGGGCTCGGCTGCGGCCCGGATGTCGGCGACGTCGCCCCAGATCCAGACCGGATCCGTCGACCCGTCGTAGCGCTCGGCCACGGGGGCGAGCACCTCATCGTCCCGCCGTGTGCGGACGTCGAGCAGATGCACGCGGTCGTCACCGTGGTGCACGGCCAGCGACAGCAGGTGGCGCGGGCCGGCGGCCGGGTCGACGTGGTCGAGCAGGAGGTGAAGGACGGTCTCCGTGCCGTCGGCCGTGCGCAGCACGCCGGCCTCCACGACCTCGACGCGGCCGACGACGTCGACCCATGCCGGCAACGACGAGCGCAGCGCCGCGTCGGCATCGGCTACCAGCGCCGCCGCCTCGTCGCGCAGGCCGCGGTGACCGTGCAGGGCGAGGACCGCCATGGCCTGCAGCCCCAACGTTGTGGTGCCCGCGCGCGCATCGGACACTGCCGCACGGGAGAAGCGGGCCAGGGTCTCGTCGGCGTCCGGGCCCCTCGAGGCGACGACCTCGAGGACGCCGGACGCGACGGCCTCGGCGGCGAAGCCGTCCGCTGCCGGCCCGAGCTTGGCGATGCGGGTCGTGAGGGCGTCCAGCGGCACCTCGGCGCGGAGCTTGCGGGCCTCCACCGCACGCAGCCGCGCGACAGCAGGAGCAGGGCGGCCGGCACCGGGTCGCCGGCGCGACACCGGGCTCATGCGCGGACCCTACTGCCGGCCGGGGGATCCGCGGAGGGTCCCGACGGGTAGCGGCCGTCCCCCGAACGGGCGACCCGGTGTCGCGCAATCGTGACCGAAGGCGCTCAGGTCCGGTCGCGCGCGACCGATAACTCCGGCATGAGCCCGAACAGCCCGGAACCCATCGTGCGAGCGATGCTCGCCGCGGTGCACCGGCGCGACCACGCGCACGCGGACGGCCCTTGCGCCCCGCACAGCGTCGAGGTCGTGCACCTGGGCAGCGCCTCCATCGCCGTGTGCCACGACTGCGTCTTCGAGTCCGGCTTCCACACGGTCCGCGAGTGCGAGCGCGCCGCCTCGGACCACCGCTACGCCACCGCGTCCTGACCTCGCCGGTCACGAGCGGCTGATGACCTGCCCCACCATGGGGCAGCTCCAGCGTGCCCGCGCTACCGTCCTCCGGTGACCGACGCGACGTCCACCGCTCCCGAGGCCGGCTGGTACCCCGACCCCTCCGGGTCGCCGGCGCTGCGCTGGTGGGACGGCGAGCGCTGGACCGACTCCACGCACCCGCTGCCCGACCCCGCCGGCGCATCCGCCGACCTCGCGACCCCTTCCCCGGCACCCTCGCCGCCCTCGGCTCCGGCGCCCTCGGCGTCCCACCGGGGTCGTGCGATCGCCCTCGTGGCCGGCCTGCTGGTCGTGATCCTCGCCGCCGTCACAGCGCTGTCGTACGGGCTCTCGCGCCCGCGCATCACGACCAAGCTCGTCGAGGAGCAGATCGCCCAGAGCATCGCCGACCAGGTCGGCGCCGCCACCGTGGTGACCTGCCCCGACACCGTCGACGCAGGCAGCGGCATCTCGTTCACCTGCGACGTGTCGGTCGAGGGCGGCAAGACGGCCACGGTGAAGGTGACCCAGAAGGACGACCGGGGGACCGTCACGTGGGACGTCGTCCAGTAGCGGTGACCCGCCCGTCGCAAGCAGCGCCCCCGAGGACGGCACGATGACCCGCTCCAGCGAGACCGTCGCGATCGTGCACCCGGGCAAGTCCGGGGGCGTCGAGGCCGCCACCGAGCAGCTCGCCGCCTGGGCGCACGCCGCCTCGGTCCCCGCCCCGCACGTCGTGCCGACGACCACGGAGCGCACGGGCACCGAGCAGGCGCGCGAGGCGGTCGCCGCGGGTGCCGACCTCGTGCTGTCCTGGGGCGGTGACGGAACGCTCACCTCGGTGGCCACCGGCCTCGCCGGCACCGACGTGGCGCTCGGGATCATCCCCGGCGGCACGGGCAACCTCCTCGCGCGCAACCTCGGCATCCCGCTGGCGCTCGACGAGGCTGCCGCCGTCGCGTTCACCGGCTCCGACCGCCGCATCGACGTCGTCGACATCGGCCTCGGCGGCCGTGTCTCGCTCAGCACCGTGATCGCCGGCATGGGGCTGGACGCGTCGCTGATCGACGCGCCCGAGGCCTTGAAGGCGGCGATCGGTCCTGCGGCGTACGTCGCCAACGCCGCCAAGCTCGTGAACAACGACTCCATGCGCGTCGCCGTGTCGGTCGACGGGGGCCAGCCCCGCTGGTACACCGCGCGCAGCGTGCTCGTCGCCAACGTGGGCGGCCTCATCGCCGGCCTCGACGTCGTGCCGGAGTCGGACGCCTCGGACGGGCTCCTGCACGTCGTGGTCCTCCCGCTCGACAAGCCGATGGACTGGGTGCGCACCGCGGGCAACCTGGTCCGGCGCCGCCCGCGCCAGGACGACTCGCGCATCCACCTGTCGGGGCGGTCGGCCTGGGTCGTGACGCAGATCCCGCAGCCCCGCCAGATCGACGGCGACGTCGTCGAGGACGGTCGCAAGATCGAGGCGCGCGTGCGCCCGGGCGCGCTCGTCGTGCGTGTGCCCGACGCCTCCGCCACCTGATCGGCTCAAGCACGGCCCCCCGCTGCCGATGACCTGACCAGACCTCCGGAACGGCGCCGTCGGGGGACGGCGCACGTCCGGACCCTGGAGGGAACACCGAGATGCGAGGTAGGGGAAGGCTGTCCCTGACGGCAACGTTCGCCGTCGTGTGCCTCCTGGCGCTCGGTGCGCTCGGTGCTGCCCTCGTGGCCTCGATGGCGCAGCTGCTGCAGAAGCAGGCCCTCGACGAGGCGGTGCGCACGGCGCAGGCCTACGTCTCCGCCGGTGTCGGCGAGCGCGTGACGCGGCAGAACTGGGCCGACGGCACGATCGACCCCAAGGCCGAGACCTCGCTCGTGAAGTACCTGCACCCCGACGCGACGCTCGTGCGCTTCCAGCTCTGGAACCGCGACGCGACGCTGCTGTTCGACAGCGACGGCGTCGCCCTCGACCGGCCGAACTACGCCCGGCTCGCCATCGCCAACGAGCGCGCCCAGGTGAGCACGGCCATCGTCGACAGCGACAGCTTCGGCGGCATCGTCCCGTCCACACGTGCCGGCCTCGAGCAGGTGCTCGACGTCTACGTGCCGGTCTTCGACTCAGCGATGACCGTCGACGCCGCGGAGAGCGCCACACCCGTCGGCACGGCTGAGGTCGTGCTCGACTACGGCCCGACGGTCGCGGCGACGCGTGACGCCGTGCGCACCATCGCGATCATCACGTTCCTCGGCCTTCTCCTCGTGTGGGCGCTGCTGTTCCGCACCGTGCACAACGCGAGCCGCAAGCTGCGTGCCTCGGCGGAGGAGAACGCCCGCCTCGCCCTGCTCGACCCGCTCACGGGTCTGCCCAACCGACGCCTGCTCAACGAGCGCCTCGAGACGGCCGTGGCCGATGCTCTGCGCGACGGCAAGCACGTCGGCCTGCTGCTGCTCGACATCGACCGCTTCAAGGAGATCAACGACTCCCTCGGGCACGACCGCGGCGACCAGCTGCTCGTGCAGGCCGCCGAGCGGCTGCGCGGCATCGTGCGTGAGACCGACACCGTCGCACGCCTCGGCGGCGACGAGTTCGCGATCCTGCTGAAGACCGTGCGGAGCGTGGACGACGGCGTGATGTTCGCCGAGCGCGTGCTCGAGGCGTTCGACGCGCCGTACGAGATCGACGGGCTGGTGCTGCACGTCGAGACCTCGATCGGCCTCGCGCTGTTCCCCGACCACGCCGACGACATGCAGTCGCTGCTCAAGCTGGCCGACGTCGCGATGTACATCGCGAAGGCGGGCCGCCGCGGCATGAGCGTGTACGAGGCCGACGGCGACACCAACTCCCCCGCCCGTCTCATCCTGCTCGGCGACCTGCGCCGCGCCCTGGACTCCGGCGACCAGCTGAGCATCCACTACCAGGCCAAGCTCGACCTCGAGTCCAAGTCGGTCGTCGGCCTCGAGGCGCTGCTTCGGTGGAACCACCCGCTGCGCGGCATGGTGCCGCCCGGCGAGTTCATCCCGCTGGCCGAGCAGACCGGTCTCGTCCACACCTTGACCGACCGTGTCATGCGCATGGTGCTGGCCCAGCAGCGCATCTGGATCGACGGCGGCCTCGAGATCCCGGTGGCGGTCAACCTGTCCGCGCTCAACCTCGCCGAGCCCGAGCTCGACCGGCGCATCGCGCGCCTGTTCGAGGAGTACGACGTTCCCCCACGACTGCTCGAGTTCGAGATCACGGAGTCCGCGATCATGCAGGACCCGGAGCGCGCCGCCGAGGTGCTGCGCCGCATCGCGGCGATGGGCTCGACCATCGCGCTCGACGACTTCGGCATCGGCAACACGTCCATCTCGCAGCTGCGCGACCTGCCGATCGACACCCTGAAGATCGACCGGTCGTTCATCAACGACATGAGCACGGGCAACGAGGTGCTCGTCAAGGTCGTGACCGACCTCGCGCACGAGTTCTCGATGGTCGCTGTGGCGGAGGGCGTCGAGGAGCACGCGACCGCCGAGCGTCTTCGCCTGCTCGGATGCGACATCGCGCAGGGCTTCCTCTACGCGCGCCCGGTGCCTGCTGCGGAGCTCCCCGACGTCCTCGCGACGTACGGCCTCCGTACGCCGAGCGTGCTCCTCGACTGAGCGACCGACCTCATCGGCCGGTCAGCGTCGACGGCTCAGCGCTGGGCGCCGGTGGCCGACTTCGCGAGCCAGAGCTTCCACGGCATGTTCCACGGGCCGCCGGGGCCGTTCCAGTACTCCATCGGCCGACCGGTGCCGACCGTCACGACCGGGTCGCCCGGGATCGCGCGGTCGTAGAACCACTTGCCGTCGGAGTCGAGGACGTTGGTGCAGCCGTGCGAGCCGTCGTAGCGGCCGATGCGGCCGGCTGCCCACTGGGCGCCGTGCACGAACTCGCCGGTCGGCGTGATGCGCACGGCCCAGGTGGCGGTGACGTCGTACTGGTCGTTGGGGTCGGTGATGCCCGCACCGACGCTCGTCATGCGCCGCGTCTCGTACTTCTCCTGCACGACCTTCACGCCCGAGCGGGTCTCGTAGCCCGGCTTGCCGAGCGAGACGGGGATCGTGCGCACGAGCTTGCCGTCGATGAACACGCGCATCCGGTGCGTCGCGTCGTCGACCTTCGCGACGAGCTGGCGACCGGTCTTGAACCAGTGCACCTTCGTCGTGGCGCCGACGTACTGACGGGTGGCGTTCTCGGCGAGGACGACGCCGGCGAGCGACATCTTGATCGAGACGGTCTTGCGCGACTGCCAGAACGTCTGCGGACGGAAGACGGCGGTCTGCGCGTCCTTCCAGTGCCAGGCACCCGAGGACAGGACGCCGGAGACGTAGACGCGCATGTGCTGCTCGGCCCGGGCCTTGAACACGACCGGGCCGCTGAACTTCACGAAGATCGGTTGGGCCACGCCCATGGTGCGGCCCAGCGACGGGCTCGCGGTAGCGCTGACGGAGACCCTCGACTTCCCGGCGGGCGGCGGCGTGATCGGCGTCGTGGTGGTGCCGGACGGGGTGCCGCCGGTCGAACCGGTGTCGGCTTGCGCGGGCATGGCGGCCACGAGGCTGAGCACCAGTGCGGCGCCGCTCGCGGCGACGACGGCGACCGTCGTGCTGCGGCCGCGAAGGCGGACCGGTCGAGCTCGCCGCACGTCCACGGCGGTACCTCCAGGCAGGCGGGACACGGGCGACACCGCAGCAGTGCGGCATCGCCTACGGCGACTGTACGTCGGACGAGGCCCGATCTGCCGCATCGGTATCCCGAGCGGCCCGTTCGGCCGATGCCGGGGCACGCCGTACGGCCCACGGCGGACCCAGCGTGACCGGTCGTGCCCCGACCGGGTCAGCGCAGCACGACGACGGTGTCGCCGGTCTTCACCCAGCGGTACAGCCAACGGGCGTCGACGCGCTTCTGCCGCACGCAGCCGCCCGAGCCGATGGCCTTGCCGAGGTCCTTCACCTCCTGGATCGGGACGCCCTGGTAGGTCTCGGGGATCGTGTGGAAGCCGATGGCCGCCCCGGTCACGCCGTGCGCGAAGCGGACCATGAGCTGGAAGCGCAGCTTCTGCCCCGGGTTCACGGCCGTGGTCGACTTCGAGAACACGTGGTAGGTCCCGGGCTTGGGGCGGCCGGGCCGCCCGGTCACCTTGTAGTCGCGCAGCACGGTGCCGTCGGCGCCGACGATCCATACGTGCGCGGCAGTCTCGGCGTACACGATCCGCCGACCCGTGCCGCTGTTCTTCGGCAGCGACCGGGTAGGCACCCAGCCCTTCGGCTTCTCCGGCACGGCGGGGACGTCGAGGGCGCCGAGCCCGGCGCCGAGGGTGCCGGCGACGGCGGCGATCGCGTCCGCCGCGGATGCGGGGTGCGGCGCCGTCGAGGGAGCCGACGTCACGGAGACCGGGGTGACGGTGGGTCCGGCGGCGAACGGCACGGCCGAGGCGGTCGGGAAGAGCGTGCCGCGGACCGCGCTCGCGAGCGGCTGGGCGAGCGCCGACGGGCTCGGTCCGACGAGCCCGCACACGAGACCCGCGGCCGCGGCGGACGCGGCGAGGCTCGCGATCCGGGCGCGCGAGAGCGACCCGCGCACGGGGTCGGACGACGCGGCACCGCGCGAGGGGCGCGGCAGCGGGCGCGGCGCGTCGGCGGTCGTGAGATCGCCCAGGGCGGCGAGGTCCTCGAGGTCGAGGGGCACGAAGGGCTCCAGGGATGCGGGCATGCGGCACCAGGCGCCTGTCCAGGCGTCCGGGCCGAGCGCTTCCCCGCAGCAGGCGAGCTGCTGCCGATCGACGGCCCGAGTGTCCCGCGCCCGTCGCGGACTGACCGGTGCGACACGCCGCGTCGGAACCGGATGGGAATCGATCGTGACCGGAGGTTGTTGAGCCTTCAACTAGATCCCGCACCTGGAGGACACCGTGAGCACCGCAGCACCCACCCGACCCGGCACCGCACGAACGCGGTCGGACGTGCGCGGCGTGCACCCGCTCGTCGCCGACCGGTGGAGCCCGCGCGCCTTCGACGCCGCTCCGCTGCCGGACGCCGAGGTCGTCTCCCTGCTCGAGGCCGCCCGCTGGGCGCCGAGCGCGATGAACGCCCAGCCGTGGCGCTTCCTGGTCGGCCGCACCACCGAGGACGGCCCGGACGCGACCCACACCGGGCTGCTCGGCACCCTCGCCCCGCCGAACCGGGCCTGGGCGCACCGCGCACCGGTGCTCGTCGCCGCGCTGACCCGCGTCTTCGAGGACGACGGCAGCGCCCGCGCCGTCGGGCCGTACGAGCTCGGCCTCGCCGTCGCCCAGCTGACGGTGCAGGCAGAGTCGCTCGGACTGCACGTCCACCAGATCGGCGGCTTCGACGCCGACGCCGTGGTCGATGCGTTCGAGGTGCCCGTGGGCTACCGGCCCTTCGCCGTCCTCGCCGTCGGCCGCCTCGGCGACGCCGCCGACCTCCCCGACTGGGCCCGCGCCCGCGAGGGTGCGGCGCGCAGCCGCCTCGACCTCGACGACCTCGCGTTCTCCGGCCGCTTCGGCCAGGCCTTCGACGGGCTCGGCACTGAGAACGCCGGCAGCGCTGCGGCCTGATCTCGACGCCTCACCCGCACCGACGCGCGAGGGGCCGGCACCCGTGACGGGTGCCGGCCCTTCGCCGTGCTCGGTGCGCGTGTCAGCCGTTCAGGATGATGAGGCGTTCCTCGGTCATCTCACGGACGGACCACGCAGGCCCTTCCTTGGTGTTGCCGGAGTCGCGCAGGCCGCCGTAGGGCTGCTGGTCGGCGCGGAAGGTGGGCACCTCGTTGATGACGACGCCGCCGAAGTCGAGCGTGCGCGCCGCCTTGAGGCCCTTGGTGATGTCCGAGGTGAACACCCCGGCCTGCAGGCCGTAGCGGGTGTCGTTGGCCTGGGCCAGCGCGTCGTCGAAGTCGCTGTAGCGGATGACCGCGACGACCGGTCCGAAGACCTCCTGCGAGCAGACCTTCATGTCCGACGTCGCGCCGTCGACCAGCGTCGGGACGAGGACGCCGTCGGCACCGATCTCGCCACCGGCCGCGATGCGGGCGCCCTGCTCGGCCGCCTCCTTCACCCAGCCGGCGACGCGGTCGCGCTCGCCGGTGTTGATCAGCGCCGAGACGTCGGTGGCCTCGTCCAGCGGGTCGCCGACCACGATCGAGGAAACCGCCGCCGCGAGCTCGGACACGACCTCGTCCGCGATCGACTCGTGGACGAACAGGCGCTGGGTGGAGATGCACGACTGACCGGCGTGGCTGAAGCCCGCGACCTTCACCTTGGCCACGGCGGTGCGCCAGTCGCCGTCGGCCTCGAGAATCAGCGGCGCGTTGTTGCCCAGCTCGAGGCCGACCCGCTTGCGCGGCGCCCGGGCGCGGATCCCCCAGCCGACCTCGGGCGAGCCGGTGAACGTGATCAGCGCGATGTCGTCGTGGTCGACGATCGGGTTGCCGACCTTCGATCCGCCACCGGTCACCACGTGCAGGTAGCCGACGGGGAGACCGGCCTCGAACAGCACCCGCGCCAGCAGGATCGAGGAGAACGGCGTCTGACTGGCGGGCTTGAGGACCACCGGGCAGCCGGCCGCGATCGCCGGGCCGAGCTTGTGGGCGACCAGGTTGAGCGGGAAGTTGAACGGCGCGATCGCACCGACCACGCCGACCGGCACCCGGAGGATGAACGCGAGCTTGCCCATGCCGGCGGCCGACGCCTCCATCGGCACGACCTCCCCCGCGAGGGTGCGCGCCACGGCGGCGGAGAACTGCAACGTCGACACCGCGCGCTGCGCCTCGGCCCGTGCCGTGCGGATCGGCTTGGCCGCCTCGAGCGCGATGCAGCGCGCGAACTCCTCCTCGCGCTCGGCCAGCAGCAGGGCGGCCTTGTCCAGGATCTCGGCCCGCTTCCACTGCGGCAACGGATCCTCGTGCAAGGCCTTCTTCGCCGCGGCGACCGCACGGTCGACCTCGTCGGCGCCCAGGGCCGGGACGGAACCGAGCAGCGTGCCGTCGTACGGCGCGCGGACCTCGATGGCCTCGCTGCCGGCGACGAGCTCGCCGTCGATCGGGACAGGGGTGACGGTGCCGGCGTCGATGCCGGGGATGCCGGGGGTGCTCATGGCCGCGAACCTAGCGCCCGGGTCGCGCCCGCGGCAGGTGCCCTCGTGGATGACTCCGTCACACCCGTTCGCCCGACCGGCCAGTTCCGGGCTCTTGCTGCGAAGTGTTCGCACCTGGCCGCCCGGCCCAGAACGAGTCCGGACTCCGAGACGATCCGGTCCGCGGGTTGATCGAGGCTGAGGCGACCCTCACTGTAGGAGCCATGTCCGCGCACAACGCCCTCGTGGTTCGACGTCACGTCGACCACATGCGTGTTGCCAGCGCGATGTGTCTGCCCGTCGGCTGACGCCGTCCCCGCCTGCCCTGGCACTGGACGAGCGATGCCGTCCGGGCCCGGTGCTCGTCAGGTGACGTGATCCTGCCGTGCTGCCCGCGATGACGTCCTCGTCCCCATCGAGGAGAGTCCCGTGGCCCCCGAGCCCACCATCCCGGCACGCACACCCAAGCCCCGCCCCGAGGGCGGCCACGGTCAGTGGGCCTTGGGTGAGACCGAGCCCCTGAACGCCAACGAGACGTTCAAGCGCGAGGACGACGGCCTCAACGTGCGCGCGCGCATCGAGAACGAGTACGCCGCCGCCGGCTTCGGCGCGATCGACCCGAAGGACCTCCGGGGCCGCATGCGCTGGTGGGGCCTGTACACCCAGCGCAAGCCAGGGATCGACGGCGGGAGGACCGGCTCGCTCGAGCCGCACGAGCTCGACGACGAGTACTTCATGCTCCGCATCCGCAGCGACGGCGGCATCCTCGCCCCCGAGCAGCTGCGTGCCATCGCCGACGTGTCGCAGGAGTTCGGCCGCGACACCGCCGACATCACCGACCGCCAGAACGTCCAGCTGCACTGGATCCGGATCGAGGACGTGCCGGTGATCTGGCAGCGTCTCGAGGGCGTCGGCCTCACGACCAACGAGGCGTGCGGCGACACCCCGCGCGTCGTCCTCGGCTCGCCCGTCGCCGGCGTCGCCGCGGACGAGATCATCGACGGCACCCCCGCGGTCGAGGAGATCGTGCGCCGCTACGTCGGCGACCCGCGCTTCTCCAACCTGCCGCGCAAGTTCAAGTCGGCCGTCTCGGGCTCGCCGCGCCAGGACGTCGCGCACGAGATCAACGACGTCTCGTTCATCGGCGTCGTGCACCCCGAGCACGGCGCCGGCTTCGACGTGTACGTCGGCGGCGGCCTCTCGACCAACCCGATGCTCGCCCAGCGCCTCGGCGTGTGGGTGCCGCTCGAGGACGTGCCGGACGTGTGGGAGGCCGTCATCTCGGTCTTCCGCGACTACGGCTACCGGCGCCTGCGCACCCGCGCGCGACTGAAGTTCCTCGTCTCGGACTGGGGCGCCGCCAAGCTGCGCGAGGTCATCGAGACGCACTACCTGAAGCGTCCGCTGCTCGACGGGCCTGCGGCCGCGCCGTACCGGGGTCGGCGCGACCACGTCGGGGTCTATCCGCAGCAGGACGGTCTGTCGTACGTCGGCGCCGCCCCGACGGTCGGCAGGGTCAGCGGCACGGTGCTGCACCGCATCGCCGACCTCGCCGAGGCCCACGGCTCCGGCCGGATCCGCCTGACGGCGCAGCAGAAGTTCGTGGTGCTCGACGTTCCTGAGGCCGAGGTCGAGCCGCTCGTCGCCGGTCTGCACGAGCTCGGGCTCGAGGTGCGCCCGAGCGAGTTCCGTCGCGGCACGATGGCCTGCACCGGCATCGAGTTCTGCAAGCTCGCGATCGTCGAGACCAAGGGCAACGCTGCGTCGCTCGTGGCCGAGCTCGAGGACCGGCTGCCGACCTTCGACACCCCGCTGTCGATCCACGTCAACGGCTGCCCCAACTCGTGCGCCCGCATCCAGGTGGCCGACATCGGCCTCAAGGGGATGCTCGTCACCGACGACAAGGGCGACCAGGTCGAGGGCTTCCAGGTGCACCTCGGCGGCGAGCTCGGACCCGACGCCGGTCTCGGCCGAAAGCCCCGCGGCCTCAAGGTGAGCGCCGCCGAGCTGCCCGACTACGTCGATCGCGTGCTCGGCCGCTTCGACGAGCAGAAGAGCGCCGACGAGAGCTTCGCCTCGTGGGCCCGCCGCGCCGACGAGGAGGCCCTCGCATGACCGCCCCCACCGAGACGCTGCGCTCGCAGGTCGAGGATGGCGCAGCACTCGTGGCCGCCGTCGGACCCGACGTCGTCGAGCAGGCGCAGGTCGCGCTGCGCTGGGCGCGGCAGACCTTCGGCGACACCCTCGTGGTCGCGAGCTCGATGGGTGACGAGGTGCTCGTGCACCTCGCGTCGGTCGACGCCCCCGGCGTCGACCTGCTCTTCCTCGACACCGGCTACCACTTCCCCGAGACGATCGGCACGCGCGACGCCGTCGCCGCCGTCTACGACGTCAGCGTGCGCACGGTGCTTCCGCTGCTCACGATCGAGGAGCAGACCGCCGAGCACGGCGCCGACCTGTGGTCGCGCGACCCCGACGCGTGCTGCGCGATCCGCAAGGTCGAGCCGCTCGAGCGCGGCCTTGCGCCGTACGACGCGTGGGTGACCGGCATGCGCCGCGAGGATGCCCCCACGCGCAAGGACATCGAGGTCGTCGGCTGGGATGCCCGCCGCGACAAGGTGAAGCTCAACCCGCTCGCAGCCTGGACCCAGGACGACGTCGACGCGTACGCCGAGAAGCACGGCGTGCTCATGAACCCGCTGCGCCAGATCGGCTACGCGTCCATCGGCTGCGCGCCCTGCACGCGGCCGGTGGCCGAGGGAGAGGACCCGCGTGCCGGCCGCTGGAGCGGCACCGGCAAGACCGAGTGCGGGCTGCACACGTGAGCGCGACGTACGCGCCGGCAGTGCGTCGGCTGAGCCAGCTCGACACCCTCGAGGCCGAGGCGGTGCACATCATCCGCGAGGTCGCGGGCGAGCTCGAGCGCCCGGTGCTGCTGTTCAGCGGCGGCAAGGACTCCGTCGTCATGCTGCACCTCGCGGCGAAGGCGTTCGCGCCCGCGGTGGTGCCGTTCCCGGTGCTGCACGTCGACACCGGCCACAACTTCCCCGAGGTCATCGCCTACCGCGACGAGGCCGTGGAGCGGTACGGCGTGCGCCTCGTCGTCGCGTCGGTTCAGGACTACATCGACAGCGGCAGGCTGCGGGAGCGCCCTGACGGCACGCGCAACCCGCTGCAGACCGTGCCGCTGCTCGACGCGATCGAGGCCGGCAGGTTCGACTCGGTCTTCGGCGGCGGCCGCCGCGACGAGGAGAAGGCGCGCGCCAAGGAGCGCGTGTTCTCCCTGCGCGACGAGTTCGGCCAGTGGGACCCGCGCCGCCAGCGCCCCGAGCTCTGGGACCTCTACAACGGCCGCCACCGAGCGGGCGAGCACGTGCGCGTGTTCCCGCTGTCGAACTGGACCGAGGTCGACATCTGGGAGTACGTGCTGCGCGAGCGGATCGAGCTGCCGTCGATCTACTACGCGCACGAGCGCGACGTGTTCCTGCGCGACGGCATGTGGCTCACGGCTGGCGAGTGGGGCGGCCCCAAGGGCGACGAGGTCGTGCAGCGCCGCACGATCCGCTACCGCACGGTCGGCGACATGTCGTGCACCGGCGCCGTCGACTCGACCGCCGCGACCGTGCAGGACGTCATCGCCGAGGTCGCCGTCAGCACCATCACCGAGCGCGGCGCCACCCGCGCCGACGACCGCCTCACCGAGGCCGCCATGGAAGACCGCAAGCGCGAGGGGTACTTCTAGCCATGACCGCACTCCACGAGAACGCGGCCGAGCTGCTCGCCCACGGCAGCGGCGGGTCGCCGCACGAGCTCCTGCGCTTCGCCACAGCCGGCTCCGTCGACGACGGCAAGTCGACGCTGGTCGGTCGCCTGCTGCACGACACGAAGTCGGTGCTCGCCGACACGCTCGCCGCCGTCGAGCGCGCGTCCGAGGCCAAGGGCTTCGACGGCGCCGACCTCGCACTGCTCACCGACGGCCTGCGCGCCGAGCGGGAGCAGGGCATCACGATCGACGTCGCGTACCGCTACTTCACGACGGCCACGCGCTCGTTCATCCTCGCCGACACCCCGGGGCACGTGCAGTACACCCGGAACATGGTCACGGGTGCCTCGACCGCCGAGCTCGCGCTCGTGCTGGTCGACGCGCGGCACGGCGTCGTCGAGCAGACCCGGCGTCACGCCGCGGTGGCCGCGCTGCTCGGGATCCGTCACGTGGCGCTCGCTGTGAACAAGATGGACCTCGTCGGCTTCGACGAGTCGGTCTTCACCTCGATCCGGGAAGAGTTCGTCTCGCTCGCGGCCGCCCTCGGCGTGCGCGACGTCGTAGCGATCCCGCTCTCGGCGCTGCAGGGCGACAACGTCGTGGACCGATCGGCCAGCACCCCCTGGTACGACGGCCCCACGCTGCTCGAGCACCTCGAGGCCGTACCGGTGGGCGAGGACCCGGCGGCGGAGCCGCTGCGCTTCCCCGTGCAGTACGTCATCCGACCGCAGACCGAGGAGCACCACGACCACCGCGGCTATGCCGGCCGCGTTGCGCATGGCGTCGTGCGCGTCGGCGACGCCGTCGTCGTCCTGCCGTCGGGGCGGACCACCACCGTGGCCGCCATCGACGGGCTCGACGGGCCGCTGGAGGAGGCGTTCGCGCCGCAGTCCGTGTCGCTGCGCCTCACCGACGACGTCGACGTGTCCCGGGGCGACCTCATCGCCGCGGCAGACGGTGCCGCCGAGGCGTCGCAGGACCTCGAGGGCGACATCTGCGTCGTCTCCGAGCGCGCGATCGCCGCGGGCGACCGCGTGCTCCTGCGGCACGGCACCCGCACCGTCCGGGCGCGCGTTCAAGCGGTGATCTCGCGGCTCGACCTCGCGACGCTCGAGTCGGCGCCGTACGACCAGGGCCTGGTGGTCAACGACATCGGCCGCGTCACGCTCCGGCTCGCCGAGCCGGTCGCCGCGGACGACTACTCGCACCTCCGTCGTACGGGCTCGTTCCTGCTCGTCGACGACCAGGAGGGCTCCACCCTCGCGGCCGGCATGGCCGTCGTCGCGCGATGTACCGAGGGCTGATCTCCCAGCCGGATCGGTCCGCCCCGCGCGCGACATCCATGTCCATACGTACGAGAGGCACGGACCCCATGAACCGCACCACCGGATCACGCACTGCCGGATCCCGTCTCCGACGCACGCTCGCCGCGTCCGCCGCCGCCCTGCTCGTGACCGTCGGCCTCGCGGCCTGCGGCACGTCCTCGGCCGACGACAGCGCGGCGGGCGGCGAGGCCCCCACCCTGCGTCTCGGCTACTTCGCCAACGTCACGCACGCCCTGCCGCTCGTCGGCGTGCAGGACGGCACCTACGCGAAGGCACTCGGCTCGACGAAGCTCGAGACGCAGGTGTTCAACGCCGGCCCCGCGGCCGTCGAGGCGCTGTTCGCCGGTGCCATCGACGCGACGTACATCGGCCCCAACCCGGCGATCAACGCGTTCGTGAAGAGCAACGGCGAGGCCGTCCGCATCGTCGCGGGCGCCTCGAGCGGCGGCGCTCAGCTCGTCGTGCAGCCCGACATCGCCAGCGCCGCCGACCTCAAGGGCAAGACGGTCGCGTCGCCGCAGCTCGGCGGCACGCAGGACGTCGCGCTGCGCTACTGGCTGAAGCAGCAGGGCCTCACCGCCCCGGTGCAGGGCACCGGCGACGTCACCGTCGCGCCGCAGGAGAACTCGCAGACGCTCGACCTGTTCAAGTCGGGCGACATCGCGGGCGCCTGGGTGCCGGAGCCGTGGGCGTCGCGCCTCGTGCTCGAGGGCGGCGGCAAGGTGCTCGTCGACGAGAAGGACCTGTGGCCGCAGGGCGCGTTCGTCACCACGCACCTGATCGTGTCGACCGAGTACCTGAAGAAGTACCCGGCGACCATCACGAAGCTGCTCACCGCCGAGGCCGACACCCTCGACGCCGTCACCAAGGACCCCGCTGCGGCGAAGAAGGCCGCCAACGAGGCCCTGCTGGCGCTGACCGGCAAGCAGCTCAAGCCCGAGGTGCTCGACCGGGCGTGGGACAACCTCACGCTCACCCTCGACCCGATCGCCTCGACGCTGCAGAGCAGCGCCGACCACGGCGTCGAGGTGGGCACGACCAAGAAGGCGGACCTCACGGGCATCTACGACCTGACGCTCCTCAACGCGCTGCTGAAGGCGCGCGGCGGGGCGGTCGTGTCGGCCTCGGGTCTCGGGACGGAGTGACCTCGCGATGACTGCAGCCACGGTGGGCGACGGGCAGCCATGGGCGGTGGCCGATGTGCCGCCGGCCACGGCCCCGGCCGCCATCGAGCTCGACCGCATCACCAAGCGGTTCGACAGGGACGGCTCACGACCTGCAGTGCTGCAGGACGTGTCGCTCACCGTGGCTCAGGGCGAGTTCGTGTCCCTCCTCGGGGCGTCGGGCTGCGGCAAGTCGACGATGCTCTCGCTGATCGCCGGCCTCGAGAAGCCGACGAGCGGCACCGTCGCGACGCCGGGCGGCCACGCGGCACTGATGTTCCAGGAGTCGGCGCTCTTCCCCTGGCTCACCGCGGGGCAGAACATCGAGCTCGCGCTCAAGCTGCGAGGCGTGCCGCGGCGCGAGCGCCGGGCCGAGGCTGAGCGGCACCTCGAGGTCGTCCACCTCGCGGGGCAGCACAAGACGCGCGTGCACGAGCTGTCCGGCGGCATGCGCCAGCGCGTGGCCCTCGCCCGAGCTCTCGCGCAGGACGCCCGGATCCTGCTCATGGACGAGCCGTTCGCGGCGCTGGACGCCATCACCCGCGACGTGCTGCACGACGAGCTCATCCGCGTGTGGGAGTCGACCGGCGTCTCGGTCGTGTTCGTGACGCACAACGTGCGCGAGGCCGTGCGCCTCGGGCAGCGCGTCGAGCTGCATGTCGTCGCGCCCAGGCCGCTTCGTGCGGCGCTGGACGGTCGACATCGAGGGCCCGCGCCGCATCGAGTCGGCGGGGGTCTCCGAGCTCTCGCGTGAGATCACCGACGACCTGCGCCGCGAGATCCGCCGGCACGCCGCACCTACTACTGCCGCATCGTCGGAGGAGAAGCTCATGAGCCAGTCGACGGTCGACCCGCTCGACGACGTCGCGGCCCTCGAGGCCGGTCTCGACGCGCTCGACACACCCACCTCGACGCGCGAGACGCTCCGCACCCGTCTGCGCCGCTCGGTGCTTCCCCCGATCGTCGCGGTGCTGTTCCTGCTCGCGGTGTGGGTCGTGGTCGTGGCGCTGCACCTGAAGCCGGCGTACGTCATCCCGCCGCCCTCGGTCGTGTGGGACACGTTCGTCACCTACTGGCAGCAGGGCCTCGTGCAGGAGGCCGTGTGGAACTCCCTGCGCCGCGCCTTCGTCGGCTTCGCCGTCTCGGTGGTGGTGGGCACGGCGCTGGGTCTGCTGCTCGCGCAGTCCCGCTTCGTGCGTACCGCGATCGGGCCGCTCGTGTCTGGCCTGCAGTCGCTGCCGTCGGTCGCGTGGGTGCCCGCGGCGATCATCTGGTTCGGCCTCACCGACGCCGCGATCTACATGGTGGTGCTGCTCGGCGCCGTGCCTTCGATCGCCAACGGGCTGCTCGCCGGCGTCTCGCAGGTGCCGCCGCTCTACCTCCGCGTCGGCCGGGTGCTCGGCGCACGCGGCTTCAACTCGATCCGGTACGTCGTGCTCCCGGCGGCAATGCCGGGCTATCTCGCCGGCCTGCGCCAGGGCTGGGCATTCGCCTGGCGCTCGCTGATGGCCGCCGAGCTGATCACCTTCTCCCCTGCCCTCGGCACGTCGCTCGGCCAGGTGCTGCAGGTCGGCCGCGAGCTCTCGGACATGAGCCTCGTGATCGCCGCGATCCTGCTCATCCTCATCGTGGGCGTCGGGATCGAGCTGCTGGTGTTCTCGCCGCTCGAGCGCAGGCTGCTGAAGTCGCGCGGACTCACGGCGGGTGCGCGATGAGCACGCCGTCGTACCCCGTCTTCCTCGACCTTGCAGGGCGACGCACGCTCGTGGTCGGCGGCGGGCCGGTCGCGGCCCGTCGTGCGACTGGTCTGCTCGAGGCCTCGGCCGACGTCGAGGTGGTCGCGCCGTGGCTGTGCGAGGACCTCGCTCAGCTGGTCGCCGACCGGCGCGTGGTGTGGCACGCGCGCGAGTACGTCTCGTCCGACGTGGACGGCGCGTGGTTCGTGCACACGGCCACGGGCGACGTGCTGGTCGACTCCCTGGTCGCCGACGATGCCGCCGCCGCTCGGATCTGGTGCGTGCGCGCGGACGACGCATCCCGTTCTGCCGCATGGACTCCCGCGGTTGCCCGCGGCGCCGACGGCGTCGTGCTCGCGGTGTCGGGTGGCGGCGACCCCGGGCGGGCGCGTGCCCTGCGCGACGCCGTCGCGGCCGCGCTCGACTCCGGCACGCTGCCGGTCCGGCGTACTCGCGCTGTCGATACCCCTGCCGTGGGCGTGGTGCACCTGGTCGGGGGCGGTCCGGGCGACGAGGAGCTGCTGACCGTGCGCGGTCGCCGTCTGCTCGCGACGGCCGACGTCGTGGTGGTCGACCGGCTCGCGCCGCGGTCGGTGCTGGCGCAGCTGTCGGCCGACGTCGAGGTGATCGACTGCGGCAAGACGCCCGGCCACCACCAGCTCACGCAGGACCAGATCAACGAGGTGATCGTCGACCGCGCGCGGCAGGGGCTCACGGTCGTGCGGCTCAAGGGCGGCGACCCGTTCGTCCTCGGCCGCGGCGGCGAGGAGGCGCTCTACTGCCACGCGGCCGGCGTGCCCGTGACCGTCGTACCCGGTGTGACGTCGGTTGTGTCGGTGCCCGCAGCGGCCGGCATCCCCGTGACGCACCGCGGTGTGACGACGTCGTTCGCGCTGGTGTCGGCGCACGACGGCATCGACCCGGTGGTCGAGGCCGCCCGGTCGCACTCGGTGTCGACGACTCTCGTGCTGCTCATGGGCGTGCGCCTGCTGCGCTCGTCGGCCGAGGCACTGGTCGCCGCCGGCCGTCCGGCCTCGACGCCGGTCGCAATCGTCGAGCGCGGCTGGACCGCCACCCAGCGCACCACGGTCGGCACGCTGGCCGACATCGCCGACCTCGCCGAGGCCCGCGGAGTCGAGTCGCCGGCCGTCGTCGTGGTGGGCGATGTGGTCGCGCTGCGCGGTCAGCTCGGCCCCTTCTCCCCCGAGATCGACTGAAGCTTCCCGATCTGGATGCTTCAACGGTCGGTATGCCGGCCTGGCAGGCATCCAGAGCGACGTGCGACGGTAGGCGCGTGACCCTCGGAGTTCTGCTCGCGCACGGATCGCCCGACCCGCGGTCGGCGCGCTGGGTGGCCTGCGCCGCAGCGGGCGTCGAGTCCCGCGTCGGATTCCGCGTGGTCGGCGCGTTCCTCGATCACGACTCCCCACGTCTGGACGAGGCGGTGGCTGCGACTGGTCCTGACGACGAGGTCGTCGTGCTGCCGCTGCTGCTGTCGGCGGCGTTCCACGCGCGGGTCGACGTACCCGCTGCAGTGGCCGCCCTCCCCCGCCCCGTGACGCTGCTCGACCCGCTCGGCCACCCGGAGACCGTGCTCGACGCCGCGCTGGCTCGGTCCGGCCGCGCGTGTGTCGTCGTAGCGGCGGGTACGAAGGTCGACGACGAGCGCGCAGCCTTCGCCGATGCGGTCGCGGCCTCGTCCGCGCGGACCGGCGTGCCGGCCTCCGTCGCCTTCGCCACCGGCCCGGGCGCTCGGCTCACCGACTCGCCCGCCGGCACGGTCGTCGTGCCATGGCTTCTCGCCCCCGGCCGCCTGCACGACTCCGTGCTCGCGACAGCCGCGGAGTCGTCGTACACCGTCGCCGGCGGCCCGCTCCTCGACGAGCCGACGATGCTCGACGCCATCGCCTTGCGCCTATGTCAGTGGTCGTTTCGCGGCATCTACCCCCCGTTCTGACTACCGGCTCGCCAACATCGGCGCCGTCATGCGGCCGTGCCGACGATGGCCGAGACCGCATCAAGGAGCCTCCGGCTGCCGGTTACCGCAACCATCTGTCGGCTGCTCGACCTTGAACCAGCCGTCGTTCGTCCTGACGAAGATCGGCCGTTGAATGTCCAGCTTCAGCCTGCAGGCGTCGGCCTTCGGCTGGCCCGGCTGACGGAGGGCGGCATCGACATCGTCGAAGACAGCTCCACTCTGGGGCGAGACGGAGTAGGGAACGAGGGTGCCGCCGTTCTCGTACGGGCAGACGACGTACTCGATCACGGATCCGGCGATGGGTTGCGGGACGCGGTACTCCAAGGTCCTCTGCCGCTCGCAGGCTTCCGATGCGTAGGCACCGATCAGTCCCTCGGGCTTGAGGGTCGGCGTGGGCGTCGGCTGCGCGGTGGGCGCGGTGCCCGTGGGGGTGGGCTCGGGGCCGGTCGAGACGGAGTCGGTCGGCGACGGCTCGGCGGTCGGCGCATCGGTGGTGGGCGTCGGCGTGGGGGTCGTGACGACGGAGGCGGGGAGCGGTACGGCGGCGGCGAGGGTCACGAGCGCGTCGATGTCGTCGAGCAGCCCGGGGTCGCCAGATCCGTCGATAATCCGGTCCTTGTCCGCGTCGCCGTTCCACGAGACGACGGTGACGACGGCGCCGGTCTCGCGGACGCTCGACGCGGCGATCGTCGACCCGTCCGTCCACCTCTGCACGATGACAGGGCCGCTCCCAGTCTCCACCCGCGGATCGCACGTCATCGTGCTGTCGCCGCAGGACTGCTCGAGCTCTGCGAGGCGGGTGGCCACCTCCTCGGAGGCGGCCCGTCGGCCGCCCACCGTGGCGCGGACTCCCACGCCGAGCGCCGTCGCACGGCCGTCTTTGACGTAGCGGTAGATCGCCCTGGTGAAGGCCTGCCCAGGAACGGAGTAGGTGACCGAGCCGTCTGCGTACACCGCCGGCGTCTGGGTGCCGTAGGGCAGGTAGGGCTCGACGGCCCGGGCCCAGTCGTCCGGACCCCCGTCTACGACGGCGGGACCGGCCGTCGCAGTCGCTCCTGTGGGCGACGCAGAGCCGGTCGGGGCGCCAACGATGCCGGTGTCCGAGTCGGGGAGCGCCGAGACCACGAGGGCACCGACGACGACGAGCACTGCTGCGGCCGAGGTGAGCGTGGTCGCCGTACGGATCCGGCGGCGGCGGCGTCCCGCTGCCACGGCGCGGTCGAGGTCGAGGCGGTCGGCGGGGCCGCCCTCGAGGACGGTGGAGAAGAACTCCTTCACCTGCTGGTCGCTCATGAGCTCTCGCCTCCGGCGGGGATCAGGTCGTCGAGGCCGCGCCGCGCGAGGGCCTCGCGCAGGGCCGTCAGGCCGCGGGCGGCCTGGCTCTTCACGTTGCCGCTGCTGGTGCTCAGCGCGGCTGCGGTCTGCTCCACGGACAGGTCCTCCCAGTAGCGCAGGACGAGCACCGCGCGCTGCCCCGGCGGTACGTCGCGGAGCGCGGCGATCAGGTCGTCGCGCGGGCCGTCGGGGCCGTCGATGTGCGGCGCCTCGCGGTCGGGCACGTCGCCGTACGGCTCCTCGCGGCGCGAGGGCTTCTTGCGGTGGTCGAGGTAGAGGTTGAGCAGCACGCGCCGGGCGTACGCGCTCGGGTCGCCGCTGCCGGCGACGCGGTCCCAGACGGAGTAGAGCCGCGCGAGGGTCTCCTGGGCGAGGTCCTCGGCGAGGTGCCAGTCGCCGCTGAGGAGGAACGCCGTCGACCGCAGGCCCGAGCGGTGCTCGCCCGCCCAGCCGCGGAAGTCGGCCTCTGCCCCCTGCCTCACGCCGTCATCCTCCCGCGCGGGCCGAACGGCCCTCACCGACTACACGACACCCGGCACCCATCCGGTTGCACGCCGGTGGTCGGGACCCCCCGCCGAGCACGCAACCACCGGCGAGCCCCGGGACCGGTGGTCGAAACGGACGCTAGAGCGTCCGTTTGGACCACCGGTCGCGGGCGGAGTCGTCAGGATGACGCCGTGAGCTTCGACCTGGCTGTGTGGGAGGGGCCGCGGCCAATCTCGGACGCCGTGGCCGCGGAGACGTACCAGCGGATCATGGATGCGCTCGAGGCAGGCGACCACCAGCCGCCGACGCCCGCGATCGCGGCGTTCGTGCAGGCGTTGCTCGCGCGGTGGCCGGACATCGACGTCGACGAGTCGAGCCCGTGGTCGGCGTCGCCTCTCATCGGCGACGCGAGCGGCTCGACGTTCTACACCGGCGTCGTGTGGAGCCGCGCCGACGAGGCGGGCGAGTTCATCGCCACGATCGCGCGCGAGCACGGCCTCGTCTGCTACGACCCGCAGTCCGAGCGCCTCCTCTGACCACCAAGACCGATTTGGTAGTGCTAAAGCGTCACCCGTGACGCCTTAGCACTACCAAATCGGGGGTGGGGTCAGTGCTTGGGCTTGTCGAACGCCTGGTCGCGCATCGGCAGGGCCGCCGGGTTCGCCATCTGCATGAAGGCCGTGTCGTGCACTCCGGCAGCCATCGGGTCCTCCTTGCGGAGCCTGTCGCCACGCTTGCCCACCGAGGAGTAGAACCAGGCCCACGCGACGCCGGAGCCGATCCCGAGCATGACGAGCAGCAGTCCCCAGATCCTGACGTCACCCGACATGCGGGCCTCCCCGTCCTGGTAGGTACGACGACGGTAGCCCCGCGCACGACGACGGCGGAACAGTCGGAACGTCTCGATCTGGATGCGTGAGGGGCCTGAATATGTGCCTGTGAAGCATCCAGATCGGGCCCTGTGCGGTCAGGCGTGCGAGGCGAGGCACCAGGGGGTGCAGAGCGGGCCGCACGGCTCGGGCGGCGCGGGCTTGGTGAGGCGCAGCCTCGGGTCGGCCTCGAGGTCGAGCGGGTCGCCGTCGCACAGGTCGGCCAGCGGCGGGCACGGCTCAGGCAGAGCCGACGGCATCGTCTCCCGGCGCCCCACCACCTCGGTCATGGCCGGGAGTGTGCACCCGGCAGGCCCTCGTGCGCACGGGTTTCGGCGTGATCGCCGTACGTCGCCACGCCACGCGACGGCCGCGCTAGCGTCGGGCGCATGACGACGCCGACCGCGGGCTACTCCGGCACTCCGCTGCCGAAGAAGCTCGGCATCAAGCCGGGCAGCCGCGTGCTGCTCGACGGCGCACCCGACGACTTCGAGAGCACGCACCTCGCACCGCTGCCCGACGGCGTCGAGATGCACCGTCGCGCGGGGAAGACGCCGTACGACCTGGTCGTGGCCTTCCGCACGGACGCACGCTCGCTCGTGAAGAACCTGCCGCGCGACATCACGCGCATCACCATGCCCGGCCGCCTCTGGCTCGCGTGGCCGAAGAAGGCCAGCGGCGTCGCGACCGACCTCACCGGCGACGTCGTCCGCGAGGAGGGCCTGGCCGCCGGAGTGGTCGACATCAAGGTCTGCGCGATCGACGAGACCTGGAGCGGCCTCGCCTTCGTCCGCAGGGTGGCCGACCGCTAGACCGCCACGCCCAGGGCTGCGAGGACCCAGGCGTAGACCTCGGCCTCGTAGTCGAGGCTCGGCGTAGCGGCCGCTCGGGCCGCCGTGCGCACCCGCGGCCGTCTCGGGACGGAACAGCACCGTGGCAGCCGACACCGGCGACGACGGATCCGCGCCGGCCCCGGCCGCCGGGTCGGACGCCCTCAACCGCGCGACCCACCGCGCCGGCTCGCGCACGAGCACCCGCGGGTCGTGCACGGCACCGGTCACGAGCAGCGGGGGCCGGTCGACCAGGGCGGGCAGGTTCTCGATCGGCGCGTACGCCGCGAGCCAGTCGCACTGCGCCGGGTCGCGCGGGTCGCCCCACTCGAGCCACTCCTGCGCGGTCAGCGGCAGCGACGGGTCGAGCATCGTCGTGACGACGTCGACGAACGGCACCTCGGCCACGATCCCCGCGAACAGCCGCGGGAACTGCGCGTACATCGCGCCCTGCAGCAGCCCGCCCGCCGACAGCCCGCGCGACACCACCGACGACACGACGCCGTCGAGCAGGTAGGCCGCCACCGCGCCGTGATCGGTGAACGTGTTCTGCTTCGCCGCCAGGTGACCGTCCTCCCACCAGCGCCGACCCATCTCGCCGCCGCCGCGCGGGTGGCCCAGGGCGAACACGACGCCTCGGTCGAGCAGCGAGGGCAGCGGCCGCTCGAAGTCCCAGTCGGGGTCGAGGCAGACCTCGTAGGAGCCGTAGCCGTAGAGCAGGCACGGCGCGGTGCCGTCGAGCGGGGTGTCCTTGTGCCGTACGAGGATCACGGGCACGAGCACGCCGTCCGAGCTCGGCGCGAGCCGCCGCTCGGTGACGTACGCAGAAGCATCGACGCCGACCGTCTCGCGCACATGCCGCGGCGCGCGACGGCCGGTCCAGGACACGTCGGTCCACACCGTCGGACGGATGAACGAGTCGACCAACACCGTGACCGCGGCCGCGTGGTGGTCGTCGTTGCGGCCGATCGTCACACTGCCGCCGGCGTCCTCGGGGACGACGTCGAACGGCTCACCACCGCGCGGATGGAAGCGCAGGATGGCGACGCCGTCGCGGCGCAGCGACAGCACGAAGCCGTCGGCGAACGCGTCCGCGCCCCAGACGCGCACGGCCTTGTCCTCGGGCAGCAGCGGCGTCCACGACGCCGGGTCGGACTCCGGCGCCCACATCACGCGGAACTCCGGCGCATCGAGGTTGGTGACCACGAGGAACCCGTCTCCACCGTCAGGCCCGAGGCCCGGTGCGTGCTCGAGCTCGTACTCGAGCCCCACCTCCCGCGGCCGCACGAGCAGCGGCGTCGCGTCGGCGACGTCGAGGCGCAGCAGGTGCTCCTCGCGGAAGCTCCTGCCCCGCAACGAGATCGCGGCGTACGTGCCTGAGCGCGAGGCGTGCAGCTCGATCTCGAGCCGCTCGTCGAGGTCCTCGAGCACGAGCACGTCCGACGACACCGGCGCGCCGAGCACGTGCCTCCACACCTGGTACGGCCGGTACGCGTCGTCGTGCACCACGTAGAGGAACGTCGACGAGTCGGTCGACCAGGCGCCGCCGTAGTAGGTGTGCTCGACCACCTCGGGCAGGTCGACGCCGGTCGACAGGTCGCGGAAGCGCAGCGCATAGACCTCGTCGCCGTCGAGATCGACCGACCATGCGAGCCAGCGGCCGTCCGGGCTCACCTCCAGCACGCCGTCGCGGGCATAGCCCGTGCCGCCGGCGTCGTGCACGACCTGCAGGTCGAGCAGCACGGCCTCGGACTGGGACGGCGAGGCCACCGGCCTGCGCACGAGCCGCTCGTACTCCGACCCCTCGGGGGTCACGAGGCGGTAGGCCCAGCCGCCCGCCTCCCACGGTGCGCTCGGCTCGACGTCCGGCAGCCGCCGGTGCATCTCCGCCGCAAGGGTCTCCCGCGCCGCAGTCAGGCCGACCACCCGCGAGTCGTAGTACGCCCGCTCGGCCTCGAGGTGGGCGAGCATCTCCGGCTCGTCCGGCTCGGCGATCCACGCGTAGGGGTCGACCCGCTCGCGCCCGTGCAGCACGGTGGTCTCGGGGCGTACGGCGGCCGCAGGAGGCTGGAGCATGCGGGGACGCTAACCGACGAAGGTGCTCCGGCGGGGCGCGTCCCGCACCGGAAGATGACGCCCCCGAAACGATCAGGTCACAAATGTCCCGATTTGCTCGATCGTGGGGTAGGAATGCGCCACGCCACCCTGACTCACCGGTCAGGACGGCCGGGAGGTGGGTCCCGGCGCGGCGTCGTACCGAAGGGGCATCAGCGTGGCGACTCGTCGATCTCGGATCCTGGCCGCGGCGGGGGCCGCAGCGCTCCTCGCGGGGATCGGCCTCGGGGCCGGTGCGCCCGCGAGCGCCGCCGACCCGGTCGTGCTCACCGTCGGCATCACCCAGGACATCGACTCGGCCAACCCGTTCACGGGCTACCTCGCCGAGGCGTACGAGATCTACCAGCTCGAGTACCCCACGCTGCTCAACTCCTCCCCTGAGGACTTCTCCCCCGTGCCCGGCCTCGCCGAGTCCTGGCAGGAGTCGGCCGACAAGAAGACATGGACCTACAAGCTCCGCGCCGGGATGAAGTGGAGCGACGGCACGCCGCTCACCGCCAAGGACGCCGCCTACACGTTCAACCGCATCCTCACGGGCGAGTACGAGAAGACGAACTTCGGCTCGTACACGGCCAACATCACCAAGGCCGAGGCCACCGACGACACGACGCTGGTCCTGACCGTGAGCAAGCCCTCGCCGATCATGGAGCGCCTCGCCGTCTACATCCTCCCGGAGCACATCTGGAAGGACATCGACGAGAAGAAGGTGCAGTCGTACAAGAACGAGGGCACCGAGGCCGCCCCGACCGTCGGCGCCGGCCCCTTCGTCATGGTCGAGCGCCAGGTCGGCCAGTTCATCCGGCTCAAGGCCAACGACAACTTCTACGGCGGCCGCCCGGCGGTCGACGAGCTGGTCTTCAAGATCTACTCCAACGGCGACGCGCTCGGCCAGGCCCTGAAGAAGGGCGAGATCGACTTCGCCGACTCCCTGAGCGCCAACGTCTACGACTCGCTGCAGGGCGCCGAGGGCATCACCGCCGTGTCGGCGCAGTACTCCGGCTTCAACGAGCTGGCCTTCAACACCGGTGCCGCGCTCGACGACGGCACCCCGATCGGCGACGGCAACCCGCTGCTCAAGGACAAGGCGCTGCGCCAGGCCATCGGCTGGGCGATCGACCGGCAGACCCTGGTCGACAAGGTGCTCGGCGGCGGCGGATCTGCGGGGTCGACGATCATCCCGCCCATCTACCCGAACCTCCAGCTCCAGCCTGCCAACCCGGTCGGCTTCGACCCGGAGAAGGCCAAGCAGCTGCTCGACGCGGCCGGCTACACGGTCGGGTCCGACGGCATCCGCCAGAACGCCGCGGGCGACAAGCTCTCGTTCCGCCTCTACTGGCGCACCGAGTCCGAGGAGTCGAAGAAGTCGGCGCAGTTCATCAAGGGCTGGCTCGCCGCGGTCGGCATCGAGATCAAGGACAAGGGCCTCGCCGCCGACGGCCCGCTCACCGAGGTCATCGGCGCCGGCAACTTCGACATGTTCGAGTGGGGCTGGGTCGTCGAGCCCGACCCGAACTACCAGCTCTCCACCTTCACCTGCGCCAACCGCTCGTACAAGGACGGCGACGCGGTGCTGGCGAACCTGTCCGACTCGTTCTACTGCAACCCCGAGTACGACAAGCTCTTCGAGCAGCAGTCGGTCGAGACCGACTCTGCGAAGCGCACCGACATCGTCAAGCAGATGCAGCAGATGCTGTACGACGATGCGCCGTACGTCGTGACCTACTACTACGACAACCGAGAGGCGTACCGCTCCGACCGCTTCACCGGCTTCGTGCCGCAGCCCTCGCCGAACGGTTCGCTGCTGTTCCAGTACGGCACGTGGTCGTACGAGAACGTGAAGCCCGTGAGCGCCGAGAGCCCCGCGGCCAGCGGATCGGCGAGCGCGTCGACCGGTGGCGGCACGACCGAGAGCAGCTCGTCGAACGTGCCGCTCATCGTAGGTGGCGTCGTGGCCCTGCTCGCCGTGCTGGGCGTCGGCATCGCGGTCGGACGCCGCGGCGGCCGGTCCGACGACGACGAGGAGTAGGTAGCCGCCCGTGGCGATCCTGGGCGAGGTCGAGAGCGCCCCACGGCACCGCAGGTCGGTGTCGTGGGGGCTCGCGAACCCCACTGCGCGCTACGCCGTCAGCCGCACGCTGTCGGCGCTCGGCACGTTCGTCTTCGTGCTGCTGTTCAACTTCTTCCTGTTCCGCATCCTCCCCGGCGACCCGATCGCGCTCTACACCCGCGGCCGCAACGTCGACCAGGACGCCATCCGCGCGCTGCGCGAGAAGCTGAACGCACCGATCGGCGAGCAGTTCATCGGCTACCTGAAGAACCCGTTCACCGGCAACGGCGACTCGGTGCGCTTCCAGCAGCCGGTGTGGGAGGTGATCGGTCCGCGGGTCGGGCCGACCCTGCTGCTCGTGGGCACCGCCACGGTCATCGCGACGCTCATCGGCGTCTGGCTCGGCATCCGCAGCGGCTGGAACCGTGGCGGTCGCTTCGACAAGGTCTCCACCACCACGACGCTGGTGCTCTACTCCATGCCCGAGTTCTGGTTCGGCATGATCATGCTGATCGTCTTCGCCGTCGGCGTCGGCCCGATCCCGGGCTTCTTCCCGATCGGCGGCCTGTCGACACCGGGCGTGGACACCTCGACACCTGCGGGATGGCTCGACGTCGCCTGGCACCTCGTGCTGCCGGTAACGACGCTCGCGGTCATCTACCTCGCCGAGTACTCCCTCATCATGCGCGCGTCGCTGATCGAGGAGACGAGCCAGGACTACGTCCGCACCGCCCGGGCCAAGGGGCTCATGGACAAGATGGTGCGCCGCCAGCACGCCGTCCCCAACGCGCTGCTCCCCACGATGACGCTGGTGTTCCTCAACCTCGGTTTCGTCGTCGGCGGCGCGATCACGATCGAGACGGTGTTCTCCATCAACGGCCTCGGGTCGCTGACGGTCTACGCGCTATCCGGCCCCGACGTGCCGCTGCTGCAGGCGCTGTTCCTGCTCTTCTCCGGGGCGGTCATCTTCGCCAACCTCGTCGCCGATCTACTCTACGGCTGGTTCGACCCGCGGGTGCGCACATGAGCGCCGACGTCACGGGTACGCCGCTCTCGGCGCGCGGGGTCGTCCGCGCCCGGCGCCGTGCTGCCACCCGCCGCTTCACCTCCGCCTTCGGGCGCAGCGTGTCGGGCCGCATCGGCCTCGGCATCCTCATCCTGTTCGGGCTGGTCGCGATCTTCGCCCCGGTGCTGTTCCCGGCGTCGATGCTCGACATCACCCAGGCCACGGGCGGGTCCTTCGAGCCGCCGTCGCTGGAGTTCCCGCTCGGCACCGACGACTCCGGCCGCAGCGTCCTCGCGCTGGTCGCGTGGGGCGCGCGCATCTCGCTGCTCGTCGGCCTCGCAGCCACCGTGCTGTCGATGGTGATCGGCACCTCGGTCGGCATCGCCGCCGGTCACTTCCGCGGCCCGATCGGCGGCACGCTCGACCGCGTCACCGACTGGTTCCTGGTGATCCCCTACCTGCCGCTCGCGATCGTCCTGGCGACGGTGCTCGGGCGCTCGCTGCTCAACATCATCATCGTCATCGGCATCACGTCGTGGCCGGGCACCGCACGCCTCATCCGCGCGCAGACGCTCGCCATCTCGAGCCGGCCGTACCTCGAGCGGTCGCGCGCGCTCGGCGGCGGCAACGTGCACCAGATGACCAAGCACGTGCTGCCCAACGTCATGCCCCTCGTGCTCGCCAACACCACGCTGGCCGTCTCGATCTCGATCCTGTCCGAGACCACGCTGTCGTTCCTCGGCCTCGGCGACCCGTCGGCGATCTCCTGGGGCACGATCCTCGAAGAGGGCTTCGCAGCCGGTGCGATCTCGCAGGGCGCCTGGTGGGACCTCGCGGCCCCCGGTCTCTGCGTCGTGCTCGTGGTGCTGGCCTTCAACCTCGTCGGGCGCGCCGTCGAGGACATCCTCGACCCGCGCGGGGACGGTGCCTGATGGCCCTCCTCGAGATGCGCGACGTCAGCGTCACCTACCGCTCCGGCGGTCAGGACGTCCCCGCCGTACGCGGCGTCACACTCTCGGTCGACGCCGGCCAGACCCTCGGCATCGCGGGCGAGTCCGGCTGCGGCAAGTCCACGCTCACGAGCACGGTGCTGCGCATGCAGCCCAAGAGCGCCAAGGTGACCGGCGAGGTGCTCGTCGACGGCAAGGACGTCACCACCATGAAGTGGGGCAAGGTCCGCGCGCTGCGCTGGGCCCAGGCCTCGATGGTGTTCCAGGGCGCGATGCACGCGCTCAACCCGGTGCAGAAGGTCGGCGCGCAGATCGCCGAGCCGATCCTGCTGCACGACAAGAAGGCCACGAAGTCCTCGGCCGACAAGCGGGTCGGCGAGCTGCTCGAGATGGTCGGCCTCCCCGCACGTCGCGCCGACGCCTACCCGCACCAGCTCTCGGGCGGGCAGAAGCAGCGCGTGATGATCGCGATGGCGCTGGCCTGCGGCCCTCAGCTCGTGATCGCCGACGAGCCGACGACGGCGCTCGACGTCATGGTGCAGGCGCAGGTGCTCGACCTCATGGCGTCGCTGGTGAAGGACCTCGGCCTCGCGATGGTGCTCATCAGCCACGACCTGTCGGTGCTGTCGACCTCCTGCGACCGCGTCGCGGTGATGTACGCCGGCCAGATCGTCGAGGAGGGTCCGGCCACGCAGGTCTTCGACTCCCCCGCGCACCCGTACTCCGGCGCGCTGGCGGGCGCGTTCCCGCGCATCGGCGACGAGCGGTTCCGCTACGCACCCGCCGGCCTGCCCGGCGACCCGCCCTTCCCGGGCGAGGTTCCCGACGGCTGCGCGTTCCACCCGCGCTGCCCGCGCGCGTTCGACCGCTGCACGAGCGAGACGCCCGTGCTGCTCCAGCTCACGCAGCCCGGCGCGGACCGCCGGGCTGCGTGCCACCTCGCGGAGGTGCAGGCATGAGCACCGACGCCGCCGCCTCCAGCACACCGCCGCCCGCGCTCGAGACGCGCGGCATCGAGGTCTCCTTCCGCGGTCGCGGCACGAGCTCGACCGCCCGCGCGGTCGACGGCGTCGACCTCGCCCTCGGCCGAGGCGAGATCGTCGCGCTCGTCGGCGAGAGCGGCTGCGGCAAGACGACTCTCGCGCGCACGATCCTCGGCCTGCAGAAGTCCACAGCGGGCGAGGTACTCGTCGACGGCGAGCGGCTCACGACGTCGTCCAAGGCGCTCAAGGCCTACCGCCGCCGCGTGCAGCTCGTGCTGCAGGACCCGACGGGCGCCCTCAACCCGCGGCACACGGTCTACGAGGCGGTGGCCGAGGGGCTGCGCATCCACGGGCTCGTCGACGCCGAGGAGAAGCGCGTCGCCCAGGCGCTGTCGCTCGCCGGCCTGCGGCCGGCCGAGCGGTTCTTCCTCCGCTACCCGCACGAGCTCTCCGGCGGCCAGCGCCAGCGCGTCGTCATCGCCGGCGCTCTCGCACTCGAGCCCGACATCATCGTGGCCGACGAGCCGGTGTCGAGCCTCGACGCCTCGGTGCGCGGCGAGATCCTCGCGCTGCTCCTGCGCCTGCGCGAGGAGCTGGGCCTCTCCCTGCTCGTCGTCACGCACGACCTCGGACTGGCGTGGAACATCGCCGACCGCGTCGCGGTGATGTACCTCGGCCGCATCGTGGAGCAGGGCCCCACCGAGGAGCTGCTGCGCGACCCCAAGCACCCCTACACCCGCGCCCTGCTGTCGGTCGTGCCCGAGACCGAGCGGCTCGAGCCCGTGGTGCTCACGGGCGAGCCGCCGGACCCGACGCGCATCCCCGCCGGCTGCCGCTTCCACCCGCGCTGCCCGGTGGTGGCGAGCGGGGAGGCGGCGAGGCTCGGCATCGAGGCGGCCTGCCGCGGCACGGCCCTGCCGGTGCTGCCGGCGGCCGGCGCGCACGCGGCCGCCTGCCACCTGCCCGGCAGCACCACGACCTAGCCGACACCTGCCTGGAACCGCTGTCGCAGAGCGGTTCCAGGCCGCATACTTACTGACTCATGAGTCAGTACGGACGGGAGGCCGCGTGAGCGCGCAGCAGTACGACGTCGTCGTGGTCGGCGGTGGCCACAACGGCCTCGTCGCCGCGGCCTATCTCGCGCGCGAAGGCCTGCGCACGCTCGTCCTCGAGCGGCGCCACATCGTCGGCGGAGCCGCCGTCACCGAGACGCCGTTCGGCCCGGACTTCAAGCTCACCACGCTGTCGTACGTCGTGTCGTGGCTGCCGCCCACGCTCGTGCGCGACCTCGACCTCGAGCGCCACGGCTACCACGTCTACCCGCAGGGGCCGTACTTCGCGCCGCGCGCCGACGGCCGCTCGCTGCAGCTGCCCGACGACCGCATGGCGCGACGCGCGGAGATCTCGAAGTTCTCCGTGAAGGACGCCGACGCGATCGAGAAGTGGGACGCGTGGATGGACCGGCTGGGCAAGGTGCTCGGCCCGTTGGTCACCGAGATCCCGCCGAAGCTCGGCTCGCGCAAGCCTGCCGACCTCGGCCGGCAGGCCCTGCTGCTGCGCCGGCTCAAGGATGTCGACCAGCGTGCCGCCGTCGACCTCGTGCGCCTGCTCACCGACAGCGCCGCCGACCTCATCGAGGACCACTTCGAGTCCGACGCGATGCGCGGCGTGCTCTCGGTGTCCGCGGCCATCGGCTCGTGGGCGGGCCCGCGCACCCCGGGCACGGCGTACGTCATCGCGCACCACCACATCGGCGACCTCGGCGACGGCCGCATCGGCGCATGGGGCTTCCCACGCGGCGGGATGGGCGGTGTGACGCAGGCGCTCGCCACGGCCGCGCGGTCGTTCGGCGCCGAGATCCGCACCGAGGCCGCCGTCGCGGAGATCACCACCAAGTCGGGCGCCGTCACCGGCGTCGTGCTCGCCGACGGCACCGAGGTCAACGCGCCCACCGTCATCACCACCACGCACCCGCAGGTGTCGTTCCTGAAGCTGGTCGACCGCGCGGTGCTGCCCGAGGACTTCGTCGCCGACATCGAGCGCTACCGCTCGCGCAGCGGCACGGTGAAGGTCAACGTCGCGCTCGACCGGCTGCCGGAGTTCACGAGCCGACCCGGCTTCGACCCGCAGGTGCACGGCGGCACGATCGTGCTGGCGGAGAGCCTCGACGAGGTCGAGCGGTCGTTCCAGGAGGCCGCAGCCGGCCAGCCGAGCACGCTGCCGTTCGCCGACATCTGCATCCCGAGCGTGTTCGACCCGACCCTCGCGCCCGAGGGCAAGCACGTGATGAGCATGTTCACGCAGTGGGTGCCGCACACCTGGAACGACGAGCCGCACCGCGAGGAGCTCGACGCGTACGCCGACCGCCTCTTCGCGCGCATGGAGGCGGTGGCACCCGGCTTCACGTCGTCGGTGCTGCACCGTCAGGTGCTCGGGCCGTGGGACATCGAGAAGGAGTACGGACTCGTGGGCGGCAACATCTTCCACGGCGAGCTCACGATGGGTCAGATGTTCCACGCGCGTCCCGCCGCCGGGTACGCCGACCTGCGCACGCCCATCTCCGGTCTGTACCAGGCAGGTTCGGGCACGCACGGCGGTGGCGGCGTGACCGGCGTCCCCGGTCGCAACGTCGTCCACCAGCTGCTGGCCGACCGCAAGAAGGCGACCTGGAAGGACCGCGCGCGGCTCGGGAAGAAGTCCGGCGCGTGAGCGGGCTGCAGGAGGCGCTCCCCCGAGAGCACTACGTCGACGCCGCGCTGCACGAGCGCGAGCGCAGCGTCGTCCTTCTCGCGGAGTGGACCTGCGTCGGCCGGCTCGACGACCTCGGCCTCACCGAGCCCGGCACACGCGACCTCCTGCCCGAGCGGCTCGCCGTCGTCGACCTGCACGGCGAGTCCGTCCTCGTCACGACCGACGCCGACGGCGGACTGCACGCGCACTACAACGTGTGCCGCCACCGCGGGTCGCAGGTGGTCCCGGTCGAGCCGGGCGCGTCCGTCGCCCCGTGCGCGGCGAAGTCGCTGCGCTGCCCGTACCACTCGTGGACCTACGGCCTCGACGGCTCGCTGCTGCACGCGCCGCACACCGACGGCGTCGAGCTCGACCGGTCGGCGTTCGCACTTCACACGGTGGGCGCCGACGCCTGGGGCGGCTGGCTCTGGCTGCACGGCTCCCCCGGCGACACGACGCCGCTGCTCGAGTCGCTGGCACCCGTGCCCGAGCGGGTCACCCGCTACCCGCTCGACACCCTCGTGGTCGGACGCCGCCTGCGCTACGAGGTCGCGGCCAACTGGAAGGTCGTCGCGGAGAACTACAACGAGTGCTACCACTGCGGCCCGGTGCACCCCGAGCTCGTGCGGCTTGTCCCGGCGTTCGGCGGCGGCGGGCAGCACCTCGAGTGGGAGGACGGCGTGCCCCACCGCGAGGGTGCGTGGACGTTCACCATGAGCGGCACCACCGATCGCGCCCCGTTCCCCGACCTCGACGAGAACGAGCGTGTGCGGCACAAGGGCGAGCTGCGTCTACCCCAACCTCCTGCTGTCGCTCTCGGCCGAGCACGCCGCGGCGTTCGTGCTGCGCCCGCTCGCGGTCGACTGCACCGAGGTCGTGTGCGATCTCCTCTTCGCGCCGGACGAGGCGGCGAAGGACACGTTCGACCCGTCGGACGCCGAGGAGCTGTGGGACCTCACGAACAAGCAGGACTGGGCGATCTGCGAGTCGGTGCAGCGCGGCATGTCGTCGCGGGCGTACCGGCAGGGCTGGTACGCGCCGATGGAGGACGCGTCCCTCGACATCCGTCGCTGGCTCCTGCCGCGGCTCGAGCGCGACGAGCGGGGAGGCACCGATGCCTGAGACCTACGACCTGGTGGTGGTCGGCCTCGGGGCGCTCGGCTCCTCGACGGCGTGGCACGCTGCACGACGCGGTCTGTCGGTGCTGGGCATCGAGCAGTTCGAGCTCGGTCACGACCGCGGGGCCTCGCACGACACGAGCCGCATCCTGCGCCACAGCTACCACACGCCCGAGTACGTCGACCTGACCTTCGACGCGTACGAGGACTGGGCCGACCTCGAGGACGCCACCGGCGAGACCTTCGTGACCGTCACCGGCGGCCTCGACCTGTTCCCCACGGGCGCGGCGATCCCGATGGACGACTACACGTACTCGATGGATGCGCGGCACGTGCCGTACGAGCTCCTGGAGCGCGACGAGATCCTCGCCCGCTGGCCGCAGCTCGCACTGCCCGAGGGCACGAGCGCGCTCTACCAGCAGCGCACCGCGATTGTGCCGGCAGCGCGCGGCACCGCGGCGATGCAGCGGCGAGCAGTCGCGCACGGCGCCGTGCTGCGCGACCGCACGCCGGTGGTCGCGATCGAGCCCCTCGGCGACTCCGTCGAGGTCGTGCTCGCGACCGGGCGCGTCTCGGCTGCGCGCGTCGTCGTGACGGCCGACGCATGGACCTCGCGGCTGATCGAGCCGCTCGGTGCCCGGCTTCCGCTCACCGTCACCGAGGAGCAGGTCACCTACTTCGCACCGGGCGATCCCGAGCAGTTCCGCCCCGACCGCTTCCCCGTGTGGATCTGGATGGACGAGCCGTCGTACTACGGCTTCCCCACGTACGGCGAGGACACGGTCAAGGCCGCGCAGGACTGCGGCGGCCCGACCGTCACCGGTGACGATCGCTCCCGCGAGACCGACCCGGCGATGCTCGAGCGGCTGGCGTCGTTCATGGCCTCGACGTTCCCGGCGTCGGGCCCGGCCGTGCGGTCCAAGCGCTGCCTCTACACGCTCACGCCCGACCGCGACTTCGTCGTCTCGGCCGTTCCCGGTGTGCCGCAGGTCGTGGTCGGCCTCGGTGCCGCGCACGGCTACAAGTTCGCCGCGACCTTCGGCCGCTTGCTCACCGACGTCGCAGTCGACGGCTCGACAGCTGCGGACATCTCGGCGTTCGGCCTCGACCGACCGGCGCTCACCGACCCGGCGTACGAGCCGCACTGGATGGTGTGACGTGATGGGACGGTCGTCAGGCGAGCAGCGCGGGGTCGCACCCGAGCTCGCGCGCGGCCGCCTCGCGCACCCACACCGCGAGCTGGGACTTCGTGAGGCTGCGGTGCACCATCACCTGCACGGCGAGGCCGTCGAGCAGCGCCGACAGGCGCCACGCCGCGGCATCGGGGTCCGCGCAGTCGAAGACGCCCTGCTGCACGCCCGCGGTGATCTGCTCGGCGAGCACGTCCTTCCAGCGCACGTCGAGGCGCCGCGAGGTCGCGCGCATCTCCGGCTCGCGCAGCGACTCCGACCACGCGTCCACCCAGATCGTCCAGCCCTCGGCGTTCCCCTGCGGGGAGTAGAGGGCCAGGATCCGGCGTACGCCGTCGGCCGGGTCCTTGGCCTTGGCGACCGTGGCGTCGAGGCGTGCGAGGTCCTTGGCCACGGCGTGCTCGAGGGCGGCTGCGAACAGCTGCTCCTTCGTGCCGAAGTGGTAGAAGAGCAGCGCCGTGCTCACACCGAGGGCGGCTGCGATGTCGGCCGCGCGCGTGTGCGCGAATCCGCGCCTGGTCACCTCTGCCGCAGCGGCCTCGAGGATCTCCTCGCGCCGCACCTCGACCTTCCGTCTCGCCACGACGACGACCCTAGCGACGCGACAACCCGGAGGTGGGACGCATGGACGTCGACCTGACCGATCTTCACCCGCTGGCCCCCGTGGACGCCGACGCCCTGGCGCGCGCGCTCATGCCGTTCGGCACCTCGACCATGCTGCCCGCCGAGGCGTACATCTCGCCGGACGTGCTCGCGTGGGAGCGCCGCAACCTCGTCGCCGGCAGCTGGGCCTGCGTCGGCCGCATCGAGGAGCTGCGCACCGACAGCGACGGCGGCCGCGCCACCCAGCGCGCGCTGCTCGTGGGCGACGTGCCCGTGCTGCTGACGTTCGAGGGCGACGACGTCCACGCGTTCGCCAACACCTGCCGGCACCGTGGGCACGTGCTGCTCGAGGACGACTGCACCTCGACGTCGCGCTCGGTGCTCTGCGTCTACCACGCATGGACGTACAAGCTGGACGGGTCGCTGCAGGCCGCGCCCGGCTTCCGCGACAGCGCGACGTTCGTCGGCGCCGACCACGGGCTCGTGCCGCTGCCGTCGGAGGCCTGGCACGGCTGGCTGTTCGTCAACGCGACCGGCACCGCACCCGCGTGGGAGGACCACCTCGGCGTGCTCGACGAGCTCGTCGCGCCGTACCACCCCGAGTCGCTCGTGCTCGGAGCCCGGCACTCGTACGAGATCGAGGCCAACTGGAAGCTCGTGTCGGAGAACTACCACGAGTGCTACCACTGCCCGCTGATCCACCCCGAGCTCTGCCAGGTGTCGATCCCGACGTCCGGGGACAACTTCGACCGGCCGGGCGCGTGGGTCGGCGGCACGATGCAGTTCAAGGGCGACGCCGTCACGATGAGCCTCGACGGCACGTCGAAGGGCGTACCCATCAAGGGCGCTCCGCAGGACTCCGTGCTCTACGTGCAGCTGTTCCCCAACCTGCTGTTCTCCGGGCACCCCGACTACGTGATGACCCACCGCGTCCTGCCGCTCGGGCCGGACCGGTCGTGGATCGAGTGCAGCTGGTACTTCCCGAGCACCGACGTCGACCCGTCGTACGCCGTCGAGTTCTGGGACCTGACCAACAGCCAGGACTGGCGGGCCTGCGAGCTCGTGCAGCGCGGCCTGACCTCGCCGCACTTCAAGCCCGGGCCGTTCGCGCCGAACGAGGACGCGGTGCACCAGTGGGTGCAGATGATCGGCCGCGGCTACCTCGGCATCGCCCCGAGCGACAAGCCCGGGGCCGTCCGCACCGCGTAGGCCGACGCCTGCCTACTCGCCAGCCAACGCTCCGCCGGTGAGCCCGGCGACCATGTACTTCTGCACCGCGAAGGCGAAGATGCACACAGGGATGACGGTGACCGTGGCCACGGCGGCGATCTGACCCCAGAACGTGCCGATCGGCGTGAGCAGGCTGGGGATCGCGACCGGCAGGGTCTCGGTCTTGCGACCAGTCAGGATGAGCGCGAAGAGGAACTCGTTCCACGAATTGATGAGCAGGAAGATCGCGGTGGCAGCGATTCCTCCTCGGGTCAGCGGGAGAACGACGCGGAAGAAGGCGGAGATCTCGCTGCAGCCGTCGAGGCGCGCCGCCTCGTCCAGCGAAGCCGGAACCGCAAGGAAGAAGCCCCGCATCATCCAGACGGTGAACGGGATCGCGAAGGTGAGGTGCGCCGCCACGACGGCGACGTAGGTGCCGGAAAGCCCCACGTTGCTGGCGATGACGAACAGGGGCACCGAGAGCACCATGGCCGGCAGCAGCCGGGCGGCAAGCAGCGACAGCAGGAACACGCCCTGGAACCGGGTCTGGTGCCGCGACAAGTAGTACGCCGCTGGGATGCCGACCAGGAGCGCCACGAGGCTGGAGGCAACCGCCACGATGACCGAGTTCTTCAGGTTGCCACCGAAGCCCTTGTCCACGAACGCGGTGATGTAGTTGCTCAACGTGGGTTCGAAGAAGAGCTTCGGGGTCGTGGAGAAGATGTCGACGCGGTTCTTGAACGACGAGAGCACGAGCCAGATGAGCGGCGAGAGGTACGCGACGAACACCCCGACCACCAGCACGAACATTGCCGTCCGTACCGGTCGCGACAAGGGCCGCTTACGCGTGCTCATCGTCGCACCTCCCTGCGGTTGAGGCGCCGGTACATGAGGCCGGAGAGCAGGAGGACGAACGTGAAGCTGACGAGGCCGAGAGTGGCGCCGTAGCTGAGGTCCCACTGCAGAAAGCTGATCCGGTACTGGTACAGGTCGTTGACGGTGGTGGCCGATCCAGGTCCGCCGCCAGTGAGCACGAACACCTTGTCGAACTCGCGGATCGCCTCCGTCGCACGGAAGAGCACCGCCACACCGAGCACGGGCGCCAGCATCGGCAGGGTCACGTAGCGGTAGGACTGGAAGGTCGAGGCCCCGTCGATGCTCGCCGCTTCGAGCGGCTCCTTGGGGATGGTCTGAAGCCCCGCCACCACCATGAGCGCGACGAAGGGGAACCACTCCCACACGTCGATGAGGATCAACGCCACCAGGGCTCCCACGTTGCTGTTGAGCACCCCCACGCCAGCCTCGAAGCCGATGCTCTTGAAGAACCAGGTCAGGTAGCCGAACTGGGCGTTCAGCGCGAAGTTGAACATCAGCCCCACGACGAGCGGGGTCAGGATCATCGGGAGCAGCAGCATCGAGATGGCGACACGGCGCAGGCGCCGCAGCCGGTCGATCAAGATGCCCACCACGACCCCGAGGACCGTCTCGAGGAACACGGCGGAGACCACGAACACTGCGGTTACGAGAATCGCCTGGTAGAAGTCGCCGTCGCGGACCATCCGGCCGTAGTTCTCCAGCCCGACGAACTGGCCGGTGTGGTCCGGGATCACGAGGCTGTAGGACCGGAAGCTCATGTTGATGCTGTAGAGCAGCGGGAAGATGACGACGGCCCCGAGCACCAGCAGGCTCGGACCTTGCGCGAGCACGGGACCCCAGCGGCGTCGCCGCCGGGGGCCCGTGCTCACAGGCCGTTCGCGCTGCACAGGTGCGGGGGACGCGTCGCCGCGCTCTGCCACGTCCGTGCCGGCCACAACTGTTCCCTACTGATAGGTGACGGGCAGAGATCCTGCCATCAGCGTGGAGACCTTCTGTTGCGCCTCGTCCAGCGCCGCCTGCGGGTCCTTCTGTCCGCTGAGCGCCTCCGAGACGCTCAGCGCCATCGCGTCGGAGATGCCGCTCCACTGGGGGATACGGGGGCGGGACTTCGCCTGGTTGAGGCTTGCCAGCTCCTGCTTCCAATACGGGAGCGTCGACTGCAGGGTCGCGTCCTCGAACGTCGAGGTCAGCGCCGGCAGGCCTCCCTGGGTCGCGAGCTCGTTCTGCACGCTCTTGGACAGGGCCCAGGCCATGAACACCTGAGCGGCGCCCTGGTTGGCCGAGTCCGTGTTGATGGCGTAGGTCCAGCTCCCGAGGTGGGCCACCGGAGCGTCGCCCTCCTTCGCGACCGGGATGTCGGCGTAACCCATCTTGCCGAGCACCTTGGACTGCGTCGTGTCCTCCATCGCCCCGGCGGTGTCGCCCCAGGTGATGGCCTCGGCCGCGGTCCCCTGCTGCATCTGCGCCGTCACCTCGTCCCAGGTGGCAGAGGTGAAGCCGGGAGGCGCGAAGGCGGTGAGGTCCTTCTCCCACGCCAGGGCTGCGACGTTCTGCGAGGAGTTGATCGCGGGCTGGCCCGACGTGTCGAACAGGTCTCCGCCATTGGTCCAGCTGTAGTTCATCCACTCGAGGACCGTGGCCACGTGCCGCTTGCCGGCGAGCGTCGCACCGTAGAACGGCTCGGCGGTCTTCTCACCCGCGAGCGTGGCGCCAGCGGGTCGGGTGAAGAACTCGGCGATGTCGCGGTACTGGTCCCACGTCTTCGCAGGGGCGAGCTCGTAGCCGTACTTCGCCTTGAACGCCGTCTGCTCGTCAGCGTTCTCGAAGAGGTCCTTACGGTAGAACATCATCATCACGGCACTGTTGGACGGCATGCCGTAGTAGGTGTCCTTCCAGTTGGACGACGCCTTCCACAGCGACGGAATGATGTCGGAGGCAGAGAAGTCCGAGCCGAGGCCGGCAGGCGGGCTGTTGACGAAGTCGTTCTGCGGAGCGATGTACTGCTTCTCCGCGAATGCGCCGAGGTACTCGTAGGGGATCGACAGGACGTCGTAGCTCCCCTTCTTGGTCGTGAAGTCGAGCACCGCCTTCTGGACGAGCTGGTCGTACGGCGCCTGCTCGACGGTGACGGTGATGCCCGTCTTCGCCTCGAAGTCCGGGATGAGCGACTCCAGGATCTGGGTGTTCGCGGTGGCCTCGCCGATGAAGCTCAGCTCAGTGCCCTCGTAGTCGCGCGTCCAACCACCGTCGCCGGTCGTGGAGGATGCGGTCGCACCATCGCTCGAGCTGCCGCCGCCGCAGGCGGCGAGCGACGTGACCAGCAGTGCGGCACCGAGTGCTGTTGCTGCCAGCTTGCGGACATTCCGAGACATGTCACTCCTGTGGGCTCGTATACGGATGAAGAGGGCGGACCGCGGTTCCATCAGCCGATGTCCGTCAAGATCTCGTCGAACGCGTTCAGGGCGCGGTCCATCTCCTCGCGCGTGATGCACAGCGGGGGCTTGAACTTGATGACGTTGCCCAGCCCGGCGTACTTGGTGGACCCGAAGATGACGCCCTTCTCGAGGCCTCGCTCGTAGACCTCGATGGTCTCCTTGGTGGCAGGCTCCTTGGTCTCACGATCCTTGACGAGCTCCACGCCGATGAGCAGCCCCGGGCACCGCACGTCTCCGATGATCGGGTGCCGTGCCTGCATGCCTTTCAGCGCTGCGGTTGCGTAGCGACCCATGTCGGCCGCGTTCTCGATCATCTTGTCGCTCTCGAGGATCTCGAGGGTCTTGAGGCCGGCGGCGAGGCTGACGGGGAACTGCCCGAAGGTGAGCGCGTCGTCGCCGGGCGCGAAGCCGGTGAGGTCGTCACGTGCGATCACACCTGCCAGGGGGTAACCACCGCCCGCACCCTTGCCGAACACGATGATGTCGGGGGTCACGCCGTAGTAGTCGGCTGCCCACATCTCGCCCGTGCGACCGAACCCTGTCTGGATCTCGTCGAACACCAGCAGCACGTCGAGCTCGGTACAGATCTCGCGGACGTACTGGTAGTACTCCGCCGGGAAGTCGAGCTGAGCGCCGTTGCCCTGGACAGGCTCCATGATGAACGCGGACGGACGCCGGAACGCCTGGCCCTTGATCGAGCTCCGCAACTCGTCGGCGCAGCGCGCCGCCCACTCCGCGGGGCCGACGCCCTTGGGCGCGCGGTAGGCATAGGGCTGACGCACCCGCAGGACCGGCGGCGTCATCGCGTCGAAGGAACGCTCGTAGTGCGGCCAGCTGAGCGCCATCGTCGCGAGCGAGCGGCCGTGGTAGCCGTCGTTGAGGGCAATAACCTGGCCGTTGGGGTTGCCATTCTTGAGCGCGAGCTTCACGGCGGACTCGACCGCGAGGCTTCCGTGCAGGCAGAACGACACCTTGCCGAGGCCTGCGGGTGCGGTCTGCGCCAGACGCGACGCGAACAGGAGCTGCGGGATCGAGTCGTAGTTCGAGCGCAGGTGGGTGAGCTCGGCCGCCTGGGCCGACGCGGCCTCCACCACCCGCGGATCAGACGCCCCAACGTTGTTCGACCAGGCCTGCGACGTGAGGTCGAGGAACTCGCGGCCGTCGGCGTCCCAGATCGACGATGCGAGGGCACGGACGAATACCGGCTTCTGCCCCTCACCCTCGGACCAGCCGCCGAGCATGGCCCGCCGGCCTGCGTCGAGCTCGTCGTCCGTGTACGCGAATGTCGTCATCGATGGCTCCTTGGCGCCGTATGCACGTGCTCTGAGGCTGCAGACGCTAGGAGTGCGCGGGTCAGGAGTGAAGTTGAAAGATCGCATGGACCTATAACCCATGCTTATGAGTTGGCCGGTTCCCTCGCTAGCTTGACGAAGCGCGCCACCGCCGGCTCAGCCCCTGCGCGGGGCCAGGCGAGGGACACCGAGCAGGGTGGCGCGTTGGTTATCGGGACGAAGGCAACGCCGGGTCGGTGGTAGTAGCGGGCGGCCGTCTCGGTCGAGATCGAGATGCCCTTGCCCTGGGCTACCGCGGTGAACTCGGCGTCGAACGTCGCCGCCTCACCGGCCACGAGCGCCGGGCCGCTCTCGCGGAACTCCTCAGCCAGCCAGTACTCGCGCCACGCACCCGCGCTCTTTGGCGCGGCGATAATCGGCTCGGCCAGGATGTCTTGCAGCACAAGGGAGACCCGACGTGCGAACCGATGGTCGAGTGGAAGGCAGGCGACCCAGCCCTCTTGTGATATCTCGAGGTAGCGGAGGCCCTTCACGTCGATCGGCGGGCGCACCAGCGCGATGTCGACGGAGCCAGAGGCAAGCCCTGCGGACGGGTCGGAGAAGTCGTACTCGACTGTCTCGACGCGGATCTCGGGGTAGGCGTCGGTGAAGTCGCGCAGCAGTCTGGGGAGGCGTTCGAGTCCGGCACCGATCAGGTAGCCCAGCCGAAGGATCCCGCGCGTACCGTCCGCCCACCGGGTGGCCGACTCCAGAGCCGCGTCCAACGCCGCGAGCGCCGGGCTGACCCGGGCCAGGAAGTCCTCGCCTGCGGGCGTGAGGCTCACATTCCGGGTCGACCTCGTGAGAAGCGGTACCGACACGGCCTTCTCGAGCTGCTGGATGGCCAGCGACAGCGCTGGCTGCGACACGTGCAGCCTCGCAGCGGCGCGGCCGAAGTGGAGCTCCTCGGCCAGGACGACGAAGGCTCGCAGCTGGCGCTGCGTCACCTCTGGCGTCGTGGGCATGCAGCGATTGAAGCATCCCGGGCCGCGGCAGTGGTTGGATCAACCGGTGACGTACGACCCCGCCATCGGCCACCCGGCACACCCGCCGCCCTCCGCGCCGCGGGACGCAGCTCACGCCCGGTTCTGGCGCCCCGCCGTCCTCGCCAGCGCGGCCGCCTTCCTCGTCAACGCGCTCATCATCTCGACCTGGGTGTCGCGACTACCGGCCACTCGGGACCGCCTCGACCTCGACACCGGCACGATCGGTCTCACCCTGCTGATGTCGGGCGTCGGCGCCCTGGTCGCGATGCCGTTCGCGGGCCGGCTCGCCGCGAGGTGGCGCAGCGGCCCACTCGTCATGGCTTCCTCAGGGCTGTGCTCGCTCTGCCTCGTCGTGCTGTCGATCACGCCGAACGCCCTCACCACAGGTGCTGTCCTCTTCGTGCTCGGTGCCTGCCTCGGCGTCTGGGACGTGTCGATGAACATCCAGGGCTCGTTTGTCGACCGTCGCTCGGGCCGCGACTACATGCCGCGGTATCACGCGTCGTGGTCGGTCGGGGCCGCGATCGGCGCGCTGGTTCTCGGAGCCGGTGCCGCAGCGCTCGGTGTCAGCCTCACCCTGCACTTCGCCGTCGTCGGCATCATGGCCACGGGACTCAGCGCCCTGCTCGTTGTCCGTTGGTATCTCGACGACCGCGAACCGCCCGTCGCGCGCGTCCCGGTGGTCGACGCCGAGGACGGCAGCACCACGTCGACGAAGCCCCGGCTGCTCGACCGACGCCTCGTCCTACTCGGCATCATCACCTTGTGCTCGTGCCTTCTGGAGGGCTCCGCCGCCGACTGGATCGCGCTGTACCTCACCTCCGAACGCGCTGCCAGCGAAACGATCGCAGCTGTCGGATACGGGCTGTGGGCCGCAGCCATGGCGGCCTCCCGCTACTCGGGCACCACCCTCATCGACCGACTCGGGCGAGTCCGCGCGATCCGGCTCGCGGGCGCCGTTGTCCTCGCCGGCGTCGTGGCCACCTTGGCGGCCCCAGGTGTATACGGATCGCTCGTGGGGGTCCTGCTGTGGGGCGCCGGCGTCGCCCTCGTGTTCCCCGCGGCCATGAGCGCGGGGGGCGAGACGCCCGGCAGAGCTGCCGCCGGCATCGCCGCCGTATCGACGATCGGATACGGCGGGTTCCTCGTCGGGCCGCCGCTCATCGGAGTCCTCGGACAGCACATCGGCCTCGGAAACGCGCTCTGGATCCTGCCCGTCCTCGGCCTCGGCATCGTCCTGCTCGCCCCGATCGTGAAGCCCCTCCGCGCGACCCCCTGACACCCCCACCGGGTGGATCAGCAGAGCTCGGCGGGCCAGGCCTTGTAGCCGGTCTCGGTGGGCCACGTGCTGATCAGCAGGTAGGGGATGCCGTCGACCGAGCCGATCCAGTACTGGTCGGGTGCTCCCGCGTAGCCGATGGGCACGTGCTCCGAGGACACGTACGCGCCGGTGGCCGCGCGGTCGAAGCTGCGCAGCACCTCGGCGGCAGCCTCGTTGCGCGTCCGCCCTTCGCCTTCGTGACCACCGGCGAAGTCGGCCAGGCCGCTGTAGTGGCAGCTGTACTCGGACAGCTCACCCGGCCACCAGAAGCCCCGGGGGTCGACGACCGTCACGGTGGCGGCGGGTCCGCGCGCTGCATCGTCGGCGGGCACGTAGCACGACAGCGTGAGCGGGCCCGGAGGGAACTGGCGCGTCCAGGTGGTCGGTGCCGCCGGCAGGGTGTCGCCGCCGCTGGTGCCGCCGAACGGGCTCGACGTCGCCTGGTACGCCAGATAGGCGCCCTTCGGCAGGGTGCTGGAGACACGCAGGAGCACACCGGAGCGCTGCGCGGCGACGGTGTCGCCGGACACCGTGATCCCCTCCGCCGAGCACGTCACCTCGAGCACAGCCTCCGCACCGGTCGGTGCCGTCACCGGCGTCGTGGTCGGCGCGGGCTCGGGTGCCGCCGACCGCTGCAGGACGACGAGAGGCGACCCGCGGTCGTTCATGAGCGTGAGCGAGTCGGCGCCGCCGCTGAGCGTTGCCGAGGTCGTGGTGACGAGGGCGCCCATGAGCTGGTCGTACGGGCAGAACTCGTAGGTGATAGGGCCCGTGCGTCGGGCTTCGAACGCCCCGGAGGAACGGACGATGAACTCGCCGGACCGGGGCAGGCAGGAGCCGGTCACCCCCCACACCGATCGTCCGTCGACCAGGCTGAACGTCACCGTCCGTGCCGGCGGCTGCGTACCGGTCGAGGGCACCGGCCAGGTGTCGTCCACGACGGCCCAGGTACCGAGGACCTGGTCGACCGAGGTCACCAGCTGCGGCGACGGTGGTGCGACGGAGACCGAGTCCGTCGGGTCCGCCGGAAGCACGTGCGTCCCGGTGACACGCGGGAAGAGGCCGAGGCCGAGGGCACTGACGAGGGCGAGGACTCCGACGACCGACCCCACGGTCGCGGCGACGCGGATGCGATGGCGGCGGCGTCCGCCGCGCAGGACGGCGTCGAGGTCGATGCGGTCGACGCCGGGGGTTGCGACGGCGACGGCGAACCTCTCGTGCAGGTCGGTGTCGTTCACAGCGCCTCCTCCGGCGTGGTGACGTGGTCGGTATCTGGCTCGAGCGCCGCGCGCAGGGCGTCGAGGCCGCGACTGGCCTGGGAGCGGACGTTGCTGGCGGACGTGCCGAGGATCTGGGCCGTCTGCTCGATGGACAGGTCCTCCCAGTAGCGCAGCACCAGCACCGCGCGCTGCCCCTTCGGCACCTGGTGAAGCGCGGTCATGAGCTGGTCGCGGTCGCCGTCAGCTGGATGGGCCTGACCGTCGGCGACGTCGGGCAGGTCGGCCTCCGGCCGCTCCCGGCGCGAGGGCCGACGCCGGTGGTCGAGGTAGAGGTTCACGAGGATCTTGCGGGCGTACGGCGCGGGATCGCCCGCGGCCGAGACGCGCGGCCAGACGCCGTACAGGCGGGTGAGCGCGTCCTGGACGAGGTCGTCGGCGAGGTACCAGTCGCCCGACAGCAGGTACGCCGTCGTCCGCAGGCCGTCGCGGCTCGTCGCCACCCAGCCCACGAAGTCCGCCTCCGCACCCTGCCTCACGCGCCCATCCTCCCCGTGGGGCGACCGACGCCCTACCCCCTACACGTGAGCGGAGCGTCGAAACGCTGCACGACGCCGCACGCCGCTTCGACGTCGACCCGTGACGTGCGTCTCGCCCCGTGTCCTGCCACCGGACGACGGCCTGCGGCGTACCGCGGAGTCAGGTGTGCTGGTCGTACCACGTGAGAGCCGCCGCCGCCGTCGCGCTCAACGCGTCCATCCCTCGCACCCTCGCCCCGGGAGACCCATGACCTCGGCTCGTCGCTGGACCCTTGCTGCCGCCGCTCTGTCGTGCGCCACCATGCTGACCTCCTGCGGGAGCTCGGCACCGGAAGGCCCGAAGCTCGTGTGGTCGGACGAGTTCGCCGGCGCGGCCGGTGCGGCACCGGACGCGACGAGCTGGAAGCCCGTCTCCGGCGGCGACGGCTGGGGCAACGGCGAGCTCCAGTGCTACACGGACTCGCGTGAGAACAGCATCGTCGACGGCAAGGGCTACCTCGTCATCTCGGCCCGACCGACGCCTGGCCACGCCTGCGCCGACGGGAAGTACAACGACTTCACCTCGGCCCGCCTCATCACCCAGGGCCTGCGCAGCTTCCAGTACGGCACGTTCGAGATGCGCGCCAAGGTGCCCACCGGCGTCGGCGCCTGGCCGGCGTTCTGGGCGCTCGGGCAGGACCACGAGACGGCGGGCTGGCCTGCCTCGGGCGAGATCGACGTGACCGAGGTGCTCGGCCGCGAGCCGACCATCACCCACGGCTCGGTGCACGGGCCGAAGGCCGACGGATCGCCGTTCACCCTCACCGGCCAGCGGGTACTGCCCGCCGACCTCGGCACCGGCTTCCACGTCTACTCGACGACGTGGACCCGCGACGGCATCTCCTTCGCCATCGACGGCGAGGAGTACCAGCGCGTCACGCGTGCCGAGGTGGAGGCGCAGGGCCGATGGGTGTTCGACCAGCCGTTCTACCTGCTGCTCAACGTCGCCGTCGGCGGCCGGTGGCCCGGGCCGCCCTCAGCGAGCACCACCTGGCCGCAGCAGATGGTCGTCGACTACGTGCGGGTGTACGCCGACCGCTGAGGTCTCCAGCACGCGCTCGCCGAGATTGCGCAGGTCGACGACCGTCTCGGCCGCGGTGCGGCCCGTGCGGGTCGCCAGGACGACGCCGACGAACGTCACCATGACCGCAGCGTTCACCGCGGCCCAGAACAGCATGGGCAGCGAGAGCCGGTCGGTCACCACAGAAGACGCCAGGCACGCGACGGCGACGACGCCGATGACCATGTGCGGCAGGATCATCGCGATCGGCGTGCGGTCGCGCTGACCCTCGCCCTTCGGCGTCACCTTGAAGACCAGGCGCTTCTGCCGCAGCACTCCGATCGTCGCGAGCAGGTAGACCGGTGCCGTCACGACCGCCATGAAGCGGCCCGCCAGATGCAGGCCGCGGTCCCTGGACGGGTCGGGGTTGAACCGCTGGAGCCACGACGCGACGAGCTGACGCGCCACGACCAGCGGCATGACCCACAGCAGCATCTCCACGAGACCTACGTCGGCGGGCGTGATGCCGGTGGCGAAGTACAGGACCAGGAGCACGAGCCCGACCGCCGTGGCGATGCCCGAGAAGTAGTGCTGCTGGAGCGACACGTAGAGCGCAGCCTGCCGCCGGCTCATCTCCTTCACGAGCGCAGGCGTGTGCCAGCGCAGGATGTCCATGCAGCCGAAGGCCCAGCGCGTCTGCTGGTTGAAGTACGCCTGCCACGTCTCCGGTCCCTCGCCGATCGCGAGCGGCACGGGCACGTAGCGACTGCGCCATCCGGCCGCGTGCATGCGCATGCCTGTGAGCAGGTCCTCGGTGAGGTGGCCGGCGTACAGGCCGACCTCGCGCAGGGCGGCGACGCGGACCACGTGGTTCGCGCCGATCATGTTGGAGTGCCCGCGCGAGGCGAGCCCGCGCAGCAGGGGGCCGTAGAAGGCGTACTGCTGCTGGGATGCACCCCGGGCGACGAACGACTGGTCGCCGTTGCCGTAGACCTGCGGGGTGCCCACGAAGCCGACCGTCGGGTCGTCGAAGTGACCGAGGGTCCGCGTCAGGAAGTCGCGCGACGGCACGAAGTCGGTGTCGATCTGCGCCACGACGTCGTACTCGTCGCCGAAGGCGTCGTACCACGCGTTGTGGTTGCCGCCCTTGGTGCGTGCCGTGAACGGGCCGGCCACGAGGTTGTAGCGCCGCACGCCGGCGCGGCTGAAGTAGCGGACGCCGAGCTCCTCGCACAGCAGCCGGACCTCGTCCACGCCGCCCTCGTCGAGCACCCACGTGTCGTGCGCGTAGTCGGCCGCCTGCATCGCAGGCAGCGTCACGCGCAGGAGGTCGAGCGGCTCGGACGACGGCACGAAGGTCGTGATGAAGGCGACGCGGAGCCCGGCGGCGGGTGCCGGCGGCTCCTCCTCCACCTTCATGCCCCACGCCACGACCCAGGTGAACGCGTCCATGAAGAGCCGGTGCCCGAACACCAGGGTCAGGAGCACGAAGAGGCCCACGTCGACCACGTGCCACCAGCCCTGGAAGCTGGCGCCGACGTGCTCGGGCCGGAACCACCAGCCGAAGAAGACGACGAGGGAAGCGACCGCCAGCGCGAGCAGCGCGGAGTACTGGATGCGTTCGCTGCGGGTCATCCGGAGGTCTCCTGTCGTGCGGCCGCCCGGAGGGTCGGGGCGAGCATGGGCGCGAGCGTGGTCGAGAACGTGTTCGAGAGGTGGCTGTCGTCGCGGTAGACGAGCTCGTTGCCGACGATGACGGGGCAGGCCTCCGGCGAGCACAGCCACGAGAGCGGCTCGATCATGGGGAAGCCTGCGGCCTTCGCCGCACGTCCCACCTGCCGGTGCCGATCCGTGTAGAGCGCGGAGCCGTGATACGCGTCAGCCCTCGAGACCTGGCAGGCACGGACGTCTGCGAGGTTGGCCGCGACGCAGGTCGGCACGTCACCGCTCGGGTACGGCGTGTCCCGGATCAGCTCGACGCGGCTGCCCGCCTGCCTCAGCTTCTCGAGCGTGACGACCGTCTGCTCGGCCCACGTCTCGTTCGAGACGAGACGGCCGGGGACGGAGTCGCTCTGGCTGACGAGGACGAGGTCGGGCTTCAGGGCGGCGATGCGCTCGAGAGTCTGCTCCCGCCACGTCGTGCATTCGGTGTAGTCGCGCTTGAGGGTGGGATTGACCAGCGTGACGTCGGCGACCGGGCACGCGGCCTTGGTCAGCGACACGACCTTCCAGTGCTGGGCCTTCGCCTCGGTGTCGAGGGCGCCCATCCACTGCTGCGCGTGCGAGTCGCCGAAGAGCACCACGGTGCGTGCGCCTGCTGGGTCGCCGTACTCGCACGCTCCCTGATCGATCTGCAGGAAGCCGAGATGGCAGCCCGACTCGGTGATGGCGACGTCGCGGCGCGCCGACTGCAGCTCCGGAGTCAGGTTGCCGGGGACGGCCGGGTTGTCGGCCGCGACGACGAGTGCCTCGGCCAGAGCGGCGGGGCGGCTCGAGGTCAGGGTCAGCGGAGCCGCCGGTGCGCCGTTGCCGGCGACGGCGGGTGCAGTGAGCAGCACAGCTCCGGCAGCGATCGCGGAGGCACCTGACAGCAGCGCGCCGCGGCGCAGCCACGGCCCTGTGCGCAGCGAGGTGCGCAGGGCGGGTCGCTCGACGGCGACGTAGGTGAGACCCGCGAACCAGAGGGCGATCACGCACATCTCGAGGTTCCGGATCCACGAGAGCTCGAGGCCCAGCACCGCCGGTGCGAGCAGGAGAACCGGCCAGTGCCAGAGGTACCAGCCGTAGGACACCCGCCCGATCCACTGCACCGGGCGATGGTCGAGGACCAGGTCGGCACTCCGGCGCGGCGCGCCCCCGCAGCCGCCCGCGATGACGAGCACGGTGCCGAGCACCGGCGCGAGCGCAGCGATGCCCGGGAAGGGCGTGGCGTCGTCGTAGCGCAGCGCGCTGCCGATCACGAGAGCGAGACCGACCCACGTGGCGGGTGCGCGCAGCCAGGCGGGCACAGTCGAGAGCCGGGTGATCGCGAGGGCGACGAGCGCCCCGATCCCGAACTCCCAGGCGCGCGTGAGTGCGGAGAAGTACGCCGTCGGCGCGGACGACGCGGTCAGCGACACCGACAGCAGCAGGCTGCCCACCACCACGAGCACCACCAGCGCCGCCGTCAGCCAGCGGCCGGTCCGCCGGGCCACGGCGACGCCGGCCAGCACGAGCAGCGGCCAGGCGAGGTAGAACTGCTCCTCGACGGCCAACGACCAGAAGTGCTGCAGCGGCGACGCCGTCTCGCTCGCCGCGAGGTAGTCGACGCCCTGGTTCGCCAGGTGCACGTTGACGGCGTACCCGGAGGTCCAGATGGCGTCCCAGGCTGTCGCGCGCAGCGCGAGCGCCGGGCCCCAGAAGCGTGCGACCACCAGCGTCACCACGACCACGACGACCGCTGCGGGCAGCAGCCGTCGGATGCGCCGGGCGTAGAAGGCACCGAGCGCGAGCCGACCGGTGCTCGAGATCTCGCGCACGATGTGGCCGGTGATGAGGAAGCCGCTGATCACGAAGAAGACGTCGACGCCGACGTAGCCGCCCGTGATGCCCGGCACGCCCGCGTGGTAGAGCACGACGAGCAGCACGGCGACGGCGCGCAGTCCCTGGATGTCGGCGCGGAAGCGCCTTGTGCCCTCGACGACGTCGAGGTCGTTGGCGGAGGTCGCTGTCGACGAGGCGATCGTGGCCGTCATGCCGGCGCTCCGACCCGGTCGCGCAGGTCGACGTCCACCCGGTCCGGGTAGGAGTCACCGGCCGGCCCGAGGGTGAGGAGCACGGGTCCGAGCAGCGCGACCTGGACGAGTGCGAGCGCGATGCCGGGCCACACCAGCCACGGGTTCCCACCGCTCAGGAAGAGCCGGACCAGACCTGCCCACAGCAGCGCCTGGGACACGACCAGCCAGGTGCGGGCGACGAGCGCGACCCGCTGCGGGATCCCGGCCTTCTTGGGGCCGGCCGCAGCACCAGTAGGCACCCAGCTCGCCACCTGGTTCCGCATCGCGTCGGTCACGGCGAGCAGGTGGCAGAAGCTGTTGATCATCGTCACGCGGTAGATGCCCGGGTCCCAGCCACGCGCGACGAGCGGGAAGATGAACAGCGTCGAGATGATGGACGGGATCATGAGCAGGTAGTTCGAGGGCACGATCGTGTCGGCGAAGAACCACACCATGATCAACGTGGGCAGCACCGAGATGAGCGGCATGGCCGCTGATCCCATGTAGTACAGGAACGCCGCCCAGAACGACGTGCGCTGCCGCTTGTCGAACGGCGCCTTCTGGAAGAACGCGCTCATCATGAGGAGCATCGAGCTGCGGCACCAGCGGTACTGCTGATTCGTGAGCGCGTTCCAGCTGTCGGGTGCGAGCCCCTTGGCAAGCACGATCGGGACGTAGCGGGTGCGGTAGTTCGCGACCCAGAGCTTGACGCCCGAGTGGACGTCCTCGCCGATCGGCACCTGGGCGAACCCGCCGGCGGCCGTCACTGCCTGCCGCCGGTAGACGACGTTCGTGCCGGCGCAGATGGCGGCCTCGCAGGTGTCGCGGGCGGGCTGGATCCAGCGGAAGAACAGCTCCTGCAGGGCTCCGGCGTAGCGGGCGAAGTACGTGACGCGCCGGTCCACGTCGAAGTACTGCGCCGTCTGCACCACGCCCGTGGCCGGATCGGCCATGTACGGCACCGTCTCCCAGAGGAAGTCCGGCCGCGGGGCGAAGTCGGCGTCGAACACGGCGATGAAGTCGCCGTCGGTGCGGTTGAAGGCGGCGATGAGGTTGCCGGCCTTCTTCCACTCGCCGCGGTTGGCGCGCACGACGTAGTCGAAGCCGAACTCCTCCGCGAGCCGCTGCGTCGGCTGGTCCGCGGCGTCGTCCAGGACATGGATGCGGACCTCGCCGTCCCACTCGAGGGCCCGGACGTGCTCGAAGGTGTTGGCGAGGACGACAGGGTGCTCGCCGCACACGGGCAGGAAGACGTCGATGCTGGGAGCGTCGCCGTCGAGGGCGGCGCGCCAGGTCTCGACGCCGACGACGTGGGCCTCGAGGGTGAGCCTGCGCCGCTTGAGGCGGAGCCACAGGTTCACCACCATCGGCGGCACCATCACCGTCAGCAGGATGAGCCCGAGCGCCGTGTCCGGCGTGTGCAGCATGACGAGGATGAACGCGTAGACGAGGCACGCCTGCGAGAAGAAGAGCCACACGAACGGCCAACGGCGCTGCACGCCGAAGTAGCTGTACTTCTCCTGGTCGCTCGGCGCCGACGGCAGGTGGAACGTGGGGGCGATAGCCGCCTCGTCCATCGGGACGGGTGCCGGTGCGTCGCGTGCGATGTGCCTCCTGGTGGTCCCGGCGCGGACATCGGTGTCGAACGTGGTCATGCGCATCCTCGTGGGTCGTGGTGGCTGGCCAGGGCACGCGCGCACGTGCAGCGCGGCGTACGGCGGCATGGCGAGGCCCACCAGCACGCGCCGACGGCCGGTCGGAGGCGCACGGTGAAAGAGCCTGGTGTGCGGTGAGGTCGGGCGACTCGATGGTCGCGTCGAGGCGATGGCCGTCTGCAATGACGACCCGGACTCGGTCAGCCCCTGGGCGGGACCGTTCCCCCGACCGAGGCGGACGGGGATCGGCCGGGACCCTCACCCCGGCCGTCGTGCTGACTTCTCGAGACTACGTGTCCCGCTCACGGGCAGCGCAAACCTGCCGTCCGGCTTACGGTCGGCCGTTGTGACGTGACCGACAGGGTCACGTCGACGGCGTCAGGCGAGGTCGCGGGGGAACTGGCGCTCCCAGCGTCTCTCGGCCACCACGCGGTCGCCCTCGCTGCACGTCATCGCGATGCGCACGTCGTACGTCCGCTCGCCGGCGTGCACCTCGAGCACCGAGCGCGTCGTCACGGTGACGGGGTTGCCGCTGCCGTCGTCGGCGAACGACAGGCGGAAGCTCACGTCGGACGCCGCGGTCTGCTCGAACGTCCGCGACGACACCGACACTCGGCCGCCGTAGTGCTCGACCACCGCGCCATAGGGCGCGTCGTACGCCGAGCCGTGGTCGATCACGCACGTCGTGCGCCGCGCGAGCACGTCGCGCTCGACCCGCCACACCACGCCGTGGTCCGACTCGCTCGAGACGTCGTCGCCGGGCGAGAACGCAGGCGGCGGAGGCGATCCCGCCGGGTCGTACGCCGGCAGCACCAGCGTGCCGCCGTGCACGGTGAGCATCACCGGCAGCGGCGGCGCGGCCGTGTTGGGCCAGTCCGCACCGGCGAACGCGAGCCGTAGCACGTGACCAGGCAGCCAGCGGTAGGCCGCCGCCTCGATCTCGACCTCCACGTCGTACGCCGTCCCCGGCACGAGCGGCTCGACCGCCGCCATGCCGCCGCGGCGCGTCAGGTTGAGCACGCCGCGCGACACGAGAACCGACGTGCCGTCGGGTGAGACGTCCTGCAGCTTCACCGACACCGTCGCCACCGGCTGGTCGGACGATACCGACAGCACCACGCGCGCGTTGCCCGCGATCTCGAGCGGGCCGTCGGTGCCGAGGGCCGACGGGTCGACGTCCCACGTGAGCGAGTCGGCGTCGTCGTGCCGCTGGTCGAGCGACTGCCCGTACGGCAGGTGCCCGGCGCACGAGATCCAGGCCGCAGTGCCGACGTCGGGCTTCACCGCGTACGCCGCCCGCGCGTCGAGCGGCACCTCGAGCACCGACGAGCGCGGCGACGGCCACGAGTCGGCCCGCCACTCCCCCGCCACGACGTCGAGGTCGGGCTCGGGCGCGGTGAACTCGCGGACGTACCAGACCGCCTCGGGCTGGGCGTCGATCCCGTTGTCGACGCCGCGCAGCCAGCGGTCCCACCACGTCACCATCTCGGGCACGAGGTCGATGCGCGGCCCGGGCAGCGCCGACGACGTGGCCGCGTGCGACCACGGCCCCGCGAGAAGCCGTCGCGGGACGCCGTTCTCGCCGAGGCGCTCCATCGTGCGGAACGTGTTGTTGCGGTAGCCGTCGGCCCAGCCCGCGACGATCATCGTCGGGATCTCGATCCGGTCGTACGCCGGACGCACCGAGCCGTGCCGCCAGTACGCGTTGTCGCGCTGGTTCTCGAACCACGTCATGATCCAGGGCTCGTGCTCGGCGATCCTCGCCTTCCACTCCTCGCGCCACGTCGCCCCGAACACCGCGGGCACCGGCGGCAGCGCGTTCATCGGCGTCATGTAGTGGCAGTAGTCGACGAGGTCGATCCACCGTCGCAGGCCGCCCATGTAGTGCACGTCGTCGGTGTGCCGGTCGTCGGTGGCGTAGATCGCGATGACGGCCTTGAGATGCGCGGGCCGCTCGCACGCCATCTGCAGCGAGTTGAACCCGCTGTACGACGTGCCGTACATGCCGACGTTGCCGTCGCACCACTCCTGGGCTGCGAGCCAGGCGATCACCTCGGCCAGGTCGAGCTGCTCGGCTGCCGGGTACTCGTCCGTCGCACGCCCGCCGCTGCTGCCCGTGCCGCGCACGTCGAGACGCGCGACGGCGTACGCGTGCTCGTCCCGCAGCCGCACATACTCCGGCCGGTACGACGACGTCATGTCGTCCTTGCGGTAGGGCAGCGCCTCGAGGATGCAGGGCTGCGGCCCGTGCGCGGCGTTGGGGACGTACAGCGTCACGGACAGGAACACGCCGTCGCGCATGGGGATCCAGGCGTCGACCTTGGTGCCCTCGAGGGCGTTCATGCGCGCGGCCCCGCGTAGTGGCGGTCGAGCAGCTCGGCCACCGCGTCGCGCGGCAGCGCCGGGATCGTCTTGCCGCCGACGCCGGTCACGTCGTGCGCGTTGAGCAGGCAGCTGATGACCGCCTCCTCCGACGCGTCGACGACCGCCTCGAAGTACGGGTCGAGCTCGCGGCCGGTGAGCGGTGCCTTCGCCGACGCCGTGCCGCGGGGTGCCCGCAGCCCGGTGGCCGCGGCCATGAAGATCTCGCCGCTCCCGTGGTGCGCGGTCGACCCGGTGCGCGCGAGGCCGAGGCCGATGCGGGTCGCGAGCCGCTCGCACCCGCGGTGGTCGATCGGTGCGTCGGTGACGACGACGCCGAGGCACGAGCCCGCGGGCGGCGGCGGCACGTGGTCGGGGCGGCCGAGCAGCTGCCCGACCGGCACGCCGGCGATCGTGAGCCGGTCCCACTGGCCGAAGTTGCACAGCAGCACGACGCCGACAACGTGGCCGTCGGGGAGCACGCGCGACGACGTGCCGATGCCGCCCTTCCACTGGTAGCAGGACATCCCGGTGCCAGCGCCGACCGCGCCCTGGTCGGGCGTCGCGCCCGACCCGACGGAGGCCCGAGCCGCGGCGAGCGCCTCGCGCACGTGCTCGTGCGTCACGTGCATGTACCTCGCGTCGTTGAGCCACGAGTCGTCGCACTCGCCCACCACGGGGATCAGGAAGTCGTCGACGCCGATCCGCGGCTGCTCCTCGATGAGCAGGCGGCAGGCGGAGTCGTACACGCGCCCGACCTGCATCGTGGAGGTGAGGAACACCGGCGTCTCGGCCACACCCCACTCGTCCATCTGCGAGCGCGAGGTCAGCTCGCCGGCGCCGTTGAGCAGCGCGACGCCCGCCGGCACCGGCTCGAGGAACGGGTCGCCGCCGAGGTCGACGACCGTCACGCCCGTCCGCGCGAGCCCACGGCCCTCCGGCGGGTTGGGCTCGTCGTACACCACCGTCGCGTGGCCGAGACCCGCCCCCGGGACGTCGATCACCGAGTTCGTCGCGCCGCGCGGCAGCGTCCCGATCCTGACTCCGAGGTCAGCAAGCGTCGTCATGCGCCGATCCTGCCCGACCCCCGGCCCCGGCGCTGGCATGCTCGCCCACATGAGCGCTCTCGTCGTGCGATCGGCCGACTGCCTGCTGCACGTGCCGTCGGCGGAGATCTGGGTCGGCGTGCGCACGCCGGGCACCGAGCTGCCCGAACGGGCCACCCGGATCGAGGCCGAGCTGCGCGCGCGCGGGCACGAGGTGCGTGACGCCGAGGCGCACGACGACGACGTGCTGATACGCGTCCACGACCCGCGCCTCGTCGAGCACCTGCGCACCGTCTACGACCGCTGGGTGGAGGCCGGCTTCCCCGACGAGCCGGGCCAGGACCGGGTGGTCCCGTACCTGATGCCGACGGCGGGGATGCTCGACGGCCTCCCCGAGCGCGAGCCCGCGGCGGTGCACGCCGCCGCCGGCCGCTGGTGCTACGACACGATGACGCTCGTCGGCCCAGGCACGTGGACTGCGGCCCGCGCTGCCGTCGACGTCACCCTCACCGCGGTCGACGCCGTCGCCGCGGGAGCACCGCTCGCCTACGCCCTCGTGCGCCCGCCCGGCCACCACGTCACGCGGTCGGCGTACGGCGGCTCCTGCTATCTCAACAATGCGGGCATCGCGGCGCAGGCCCTGCGCGACGCGGGGCACGAGCGCGTAGCGGTGGTCGATCTCGACGCTCACCACGGCAACGGCACGCAGGCTCTCTTCTACGACCGTGCCGACGTGCTCTACGCGTCGCTTCACGTCGACCCGGGGGCTGGCTGGTTCCCGCACTACGCCGGGTTCGCCGACGAGACCGGCCGCGGCCGGGGCGCCGACGCGAACCTCAACGTCCCGCTCGCACCCGGCACCGGCGACGCCGCCTGGCTCGACGCGGTCGGACGCCTCGCGGAGAAGGTCGAGGCGTCAGGAGCGACGGCGCTCGTCGTCAGCCTCGGCGTCGACTCGGCTGCAGCCGACCCCGAGTCGCCGCTGGACGTCAGCGTCGAGGTGCACCATGCCGCGGGCCGACGGCTCGCCGCGCTCGGGCTGCCGGTCGTCGCGGTGCAGGAGGGCGGCTACGACCTCGGCACGATCGGTCTGCTGGTCGCCGAGACCCTGGCGGGCCTCGACGGGCGCTGACCCGCGAATACGGCATCCTGACTGCATGACCGAGGGCCAGATCAGCGTCGACCCGCTGGGTGAGCCGGATCCGGAGCGCCCGGACATCTACATGCGCGTCACCCTCAAGAGCGGGCTGCACCTCGTGATCCGGCCGCTGAACCCCGAGGACCGCGCGGCCCTCGCCGACGGGTTCGTCGGTCTCTCCGACCGCAGCAAGTACCTGCGCTTCCTCACCGGCAAAGGCGTGCTGTCCTCGCGCGGCCTCGACAAGCTGGTCGACCAGGTCGACCAGCACGACCACGTCGCGCTCGCTCTCTGGTGGACGCGGCACACGCAGGCAGACGTGCTCCTCGGCGACGCCCGCTTCATCCGCCTCCCGGCCGACCCGGAGTGCGCCGACGTCGCCGTCACCATCGCCGACGACATCCAGGGCGAGGGCGCCGGCACCCTCATGATGCTCGCGCTCGCGCGGCGCGCCCACGACGAGGGCATCCGCCGATTCTCCGCCGTCATCTCGCCCGAGAACGAGGCGTCCCACCGCATGATGCTGGCAGCCGGCACGGTGATCCGGGACGAGTACTCCGACGGACTCCGCGAGGTCGAGGTCGAGCTCGGCGAGCCGGTGCAGATCCCCGACGGCGTACCGCCCCGCTACTAGTCCCCCAAAGCCTTGCCGAGCGTCACGCGAAGAGCATCAGCCCCACCAGGGGACACAGCCTCGACGATCCAATCCACGTGAAGTGATTTCGCGTCCAGCATGGAGTTCAACGCGACCAAGTCGTCCAGACGGAGTGGCTCATAGCACGACAACAGAGCTATCGCTTCGGCCCGAAACTCGTCTGAATCAGAGTCGTCGCGAAGCGTGCGCAGCGAATCTAGAGCGCCGCCATCTGGCCCAGACTCCTTCAAGGTGAGTGCCGCTTGCATCAGTCGATGTAGGTCACTCGGCGAGGTCTTGCTGATGCGGCTGAGGTGACGGCGCGCCCCATCAAGCTTCTGTTGCGCGATCAGCGAGGCGACAAGCGCTGCTCGAAGTGGCGGGTCATTCTGCTGACGCTTGAGCGCGCGCTGCGCGTAGTAGGCCGCCGCGTGAAACTCGGCAAGGTGACACTTTAGGAGAGCGACAAGCCGCAGCAGAGAATGCCGATGCGGATCAAGCAAGACGGCCCGCTCGGCGATAGCTCCGGCCGTCTGCAAGTCCCCGAGGTATTCTGCGTAGGCGTGTGCGGCCATTCGCAAGACTTCGACATCAGGTCCTTGCGAGCCAACGAGGTCATCGAGGGTGGCCCATCCGTCGGCCGCCGTCGGATCTGTCGACAGCCTCGATAGCGCTCTTCGCGCCGCCGCGATCTGGTTGGTCCCATCCACGCAGGCGATGTCATGCCAGCCAATCGCTTCCGCATGGCGGCCCATCGCGTCAAGAAAAGTGGCGTAGCCCGAGGCAGCGACGGAGGCTGCGAACGTGCCGGGTTCGTTCGCAGCAGTCGAATACAGACTCTCCGCCTCTTCGATCGAACCGTGCCCTCGGAGGAGGAGATCAGCCAACGTCACCTGAGCGTGTGCATTCTTCGGGTCAACCTCCAGCGCTCGACGAAGCACCTCAACCGCACCTACCTCGTCTTTGTCGGCGAGGAAGGCGCCGAAGTTTGCCAGCAGAGCACTGTCGTTCGGTCGAAGGCGAACCTGGGCTTTGTAATCCTTGACCGTCCCAGGCAGCGAACTGAAGCCGGAACCGATGAGCTGTGGCCTCTTCGGCCGCCCCTCTGCGTCCATGGCTGGCTTGAGCCGAATGCCCATTGCCTCAAGTTGGGCAAGGAAGTCCGGCGGCTGGTAGGCGGCGTCGTGTTCGCCTTCTAGGTAGGCCTTCGAGCTTCCGTGTCCGGTCGCGCGCACCGACCCGACGGAACAACCTCGGCTTACCGTCGGTGTCCGTTCGCTCACCGAGGCATTGACCTCGGCCAAGCGTTCGAACACTTCGTCGTCAGATGGTCCGGTTCTGAGCAAGCGCTGGAGGGACTCGATCTCTTCGGCCGTTAGGGCGTTCCGCGCGCCGGTAGCGACGAGTGTGCCTGACTTTGGCCTAACGCTAGTGACAGTGAAGTGCGTGTCGGCGACGTCCCGCGCTACGACCCGGCCGTCCACAAACGACTCGAAGTTCGATACGAGCGAAACGACGATCTGCGTACCGGCTACTGATCCGACGACGAAGGAATGCCGCCGCTGCACTGGGTCAGAAACGCGGGAAAGGGCAGCATCTGCTCGGGATTGCAGCAAACTCAGCAACGCCCCCAACGACGTCACCGCGTTCGCCTCGACAACGACACCAGCCAGCCAATCGCCGATGGCTCGGCCGTCTAGAACCCCTAGACCCGTAACCCCAATCCGGGCGTGCACAGACAGGGTCTGGACGGTGGCGAGCTTGTACGCATCCTGCATTGGCGCACCAGAGCCGTATGCCGAGAGCCTGAAGTCGCAAGACATGAACATCGAGTTCTCGTCGGCAAGGACCATCACCAGGGTCACGCCCACAGTCTCCATGCAACCCGACGCCAGGGTAGAACTTGAGCGAAACCGTCCCGTCGGCGTACCGCCTCGCTACTGACCTCCCGCACCTCGACCTGGCGGGGCTCCATACTTCCTGCCGGGACGACCGCGCGGGCGGTCGCGAGGAGGACCGCATGAGCACGCAGCCCGAGGCCGCCACCACCGAGGTCGCCGCAGCGCCCGAGCCGATGATCGACAACATCGGCTACGAGGTCTTCATCGCCGCCCTGTCGATCCTGTCGATCGTCAACCTCGTGCTCATCTTCTTCGTCCGCGACGATTCGCTCGACATCGTGCTGCAGGCGATGAACCTGATCCTGTCGCTCGTCCTGTTCTTCGACTTCCTCTACCGGATGCGCAAGGCGCCGTCGAAGTCGACGTACTTCTTCCGGGAGTACGGCTGGGCGGACCTCGGCGCCTCGCTGCCGCTCCCCCAGCTGAAGGTGCTGCGCATCTTCCGGCTCATCAAGGTCTGGCGGCTCTTCCGCCTGTACGGCGCGAAGCGGCTCCTCACGGCGCTCGTCAAGGACCGCGCGGAGACCGCCCTCTACCTGCTGCTGCTCATCGCCGTCCTGGTGCTGGAGTTCGGCAGCCTTTCGATGCTGCGGCTGGAGCAGAGCGTCGAGGGTGCCAACATCACGACCGCCTCCGACGCGATCTGGTACGTCCTCGTCACCATCTCCACCGTCGGCTACGGCGACCAGTTCCCCGTGACGAACGCCGGCCGCGTCCTGGGCACGGCGATCATCGTGCTCGGCGTCGGCATCTTCGGCACGCTCACCGGCTTCCTGGCCAACGCGTTCATCGCCCCGCGCCGGACCGAGGACGAGATCGCTGCCGACGAGGCCGCGGAGGAGGCCGAGGTCGAGCGCGAGGTCGACATCGCCACGAAGGTCGACGACCTGCACCGCATGCTCGCGGAGCAGCAGCAGACCATCGCGCGCCTGGAGACGCTTCTCAGCCAGCGCTGACCGGACATCGCTCAGGGTCGATCCGGGGCCGGATCAGGGGTGCGCCACAGTCATAACGGGTGGTCGCAGCGGCCGGGACGCGGCAAGGTGGAGGTATGACGCAGACCAGCACCAGCGGCACACCCGCGGGCACGGTCGTCGGAGCGCCCATCGAGGTCACGAACCTCACGAAGCACTTCGGCGGCGTGCACGCCGTCCAGGACCTCTCCTTCACCGTCGCCCCCGGCCGGGTCACCGGCTTCCTCGGGCCCAACGGCGCGGGCAAGACCACCACCCTGCGATGCCTGCTCGGCCTCGTCGAGCCGACGTCGGGCAGCGCGACGATCGGAGGCAAGCGCTACCACGACCTGCACGCGCCGATGCGCGTCGTCGGGTCGGCGCTCGAGGCGACCGGCTTCCACCCCGGCCGCACCGCCACCAACCACCTGCGCGTGCTCGCCCGCTCGGGCGGCCTGGACGAGGCCCGCGTGCCCGTCGTCCTGGAGTCCGTGGGCCTGGCAGACGCCGCCGGACGTGCCGTCGGAGGCTTCAGCCTCGGCATGCGCCAGCGGCTGCAGCTCGCAGCAGCGCTGCTCGGCGACCCGGGCGTGCTCGTCCTCGACGAGCCGGCGAACGGCCTCGACCCCGAGGGCATCGCCTGGCTGCGGTCGTTCCTGCGCTACCTGGCGAGCCAGGGCCGCACCGTGATCGTGTCGAGCCACGTGCTGTCGGAGGTCGAACAGACCGTCGACGACGTCGTGATCATCGCCAACGGCCGCCTCGTGCGCGCCTGCCCGCTCACCGAGCTCACCACCGGACGCGCGCACGTCGTCGTCCGCACCCCGAGCTCCGACCAGCTCCTTGCGGCAATCGCGTCCGCAGCACCTCAAGCCACGGTGCACCGCACCGACGAGGAACTGCGCGTCGAGGGCCTCGAGTCGGCCGACGTCGGCCGCATCGCCTTCGGCGCCGGCGTCGAGCTGCACGAGCTGCGACCCGGTGCCGACGACCTCGAGCAGGTCTTCCTCGCGCTCACCAGCGCCCCCACGGACGGAGCCACCTCATGAGCGCCACGCTCACTGCACCGACCCAGGCGTCGACCCACCGCCAGCGCCTCGTCTCGGCGGAGATCCTCAAGGTCACGAGCACCAAGATGTGGCTCGCGATGCTCATCGGCGTCGTGCTCTACATCGGCATCGGGGTGGTCGCCAGCATCTTCGCCCCGGCCCAGCCCGGCCAGGACGCCACGACCCTGCAGACGGCCGCGGGCATGCGCAACCTGTTCGCGCAGGCAGGAGGCGCGTACGTCTTCGCGATCGTGCTCGGTGCCCTCGGCATGACCCAGGAGCTGCGGCACCAGACGCTCACCTCGACGTTCCTCGCCGAGCCGCGCCGCAACAAGGTGATGGTCGCGAAGATGGCGGCGTACGGCGTGATCGGCGCGATCTACGGCGCCGTCGGTGTCGTCTTCGGCTACGCGCTCGCGTTCGCGCTGCTGCCGCTCAAGGACCATGCCGACGTCCCCACCGACGCGCTCTGGCAGATCGCGGGCGGCGCCATCCTCGGATGCGCGCTCTTCGCCGTCGTCGGCGTCGCACTAGGCACGTTGATCCGCAACCAGATCGCCGCGATCCTCGGCATCCTCGTGTGGGTGCTGCTCATCGAGCAGCTCGTCGTGGTGTTCCTCCCGGCCGTCGGCAAGTGGCTCCCCGGCGGCGCGCTGTTCGGCGTCCTGCAGACCACCGGCTTCAACGGCACCGAGTACCTCCCCGTGTGGGCGGCGTCCCTGGTGCTCATCGCGTACGCCGTGGTCTTCGGCGCCATCGCTGCGGCTACGACGCAGCGCCGCGACGTCACCTGACGGCGGTCACCACGGGACGACCTCCCGGTCCTCCCACAGCACGCCGGTCTCGGTCCCGTCGGTCAGGGGGCGCGCCGCGAGCCACACGGCCGTGGCGGCCCCCTGCTCCGCGCTGCGGGGCGCGTCCTGGCCGCCCATGTCGGTGCGGCAGTGCGCAGGGCACATGGCGTCGACGAGCACGCCGCGGCGTCCAGCGCCGAGCTCGACTGCGAGGTTCTTGGTGTAGCCGTTCACGGCGGCCTTGCTGACGCGGTACGCCGCGAGCCCTCCGGACGTGCCCGGCCCGGACATCCGGCCGAGGCACGCGCTGACCGTCACGATGCGGCCGTCGCGCCGCGCGGCCATCCCGGGCGCGAAGGCCTGCACCACGTGGTGGACGCCGTCGAGGTTCACGCCCATCACCCGCCGCCACTCGTCCGGCGTCGTCCGCAGGGTCTTCGCGGTTCGCTCGCTCATCACCCCGGCCGCCAGCACGAGGACGTCGACATCAGCCAGCGGGCCGAGCGAGTCGTGCAGCGCGGCCACCGCGCCTGGATCGGCGACGTCGCACCCGCGCCCGACGGCGTCGAGGCCTTGCGCCACGAGGGCCGCGGCGGCGGCCTCGGCGCGGCCGGCGTCCTGGCCGACCAGCACCACCGTGGCGCCGAGCCGGGCCATCCCGTGGGCCGCCGCGAGGCCGATGCCTCGCGAGCCGCCGGTCACCAGCGCCACCCGTCCCTCCAGAGCGGCCGGGGCGACGTCGTCGAGCACGCGGTCGGGATCCATGCACACCACTCTGAGGTCGACGGACAGCGACCGCACCCCGACCGAGAGGCGGCCGAGAGGGTGCGGTGCCGCTCGGCGCGGGACACGTGCCGTACGCCGGAACCCGCGTGGTCCGCGCGGGGACCCGGGAGCGGAACCGCGTAGGCTGACCTTCGATCACGACCCGGGGGCCAACAGGTGGCCCGGGTCCTACCAAGAGTCTTCTACGAGGGATGTCGATGTCGACGTCGGAACCGTCGGACCAGAGCGCCCGGCTCGCTGCATTCGGTCCGAACGAGTGGCTGGTTGACGAGATCTACCAGCAGTACCTGACCGATCCGAAGAGCGTCGACCCCGCCTGGTGGGACTTCTTCGCCGACTACGTCCCCACCGAGCACGCCGGTGCCGACCTCGTCGCCGCGTCGGCCGCCGTCCGCGCGGCCGCCAGGGCCTCCGCCGAGGCAGCAGAGGTCGCCCTCGACGTCGAGGTCGCCGCGCACGAGGCCCCGCAGCCGATGAAGCCCGAGGCCGAGGTCGCGCCCAAGCCCACGCCTCCGGCCGCTCCGGTCGCCACGCCCGTGCCGGCCGCCACCCCGGTCGCCGTCGAGAGCGTCGAGCCGACCGTGCTCAAGGGCCCGGCAGCGCGCGTCGTCACCAACATGGAGTCGAGCCTCACGGTCCCGACCGCCACGAGCGTGCGCGCGATCCCGGTGAAGCTCCTCGTCGACAACCGCATCGTGATCAACAACCACCTCGCCCGCGGGCGCGGCGGCAAGGTCTCGTTCACGCACCTCATCGGCTGGGCCGTCGTCCAGGGCCTCAAGGCCATGCCCGAGATGAACTACGGCTTCACCGAGGTCGACGGCAAGCCGGCCGTGGTCAAGCACCACCAGGTCAACCTCGGCCTCGCGATCGACCTCACCAAGCCCGACGGCACCCGCCAGCTGCTGGTCCCCAGCATCAAGGGCGCCGACGAGATGGACTTCGCGACCTTCTGGTCGAGCTACGAGGAGATGGTCCGCAAGGCCCGCGGCAACAAGCTCGTCGTCGACGACTTCGTCGGCACGACCGCCAGCCTCACCAACCCGGGCGGCATCGGCACCGTGCACTCGGTGCCGCGCCTCATGCAGGGCCAGGGCGTCATCATCGGCGTCGGCGCGATGGACTACCCCGCCGAGTGGCAGGGCGCGGCGATCGAGACGATCGCCCGTCACGCCATCAGCAAGGTCACCACGCTGACCTCGACGTACGACCACCGCATCATCCAGGGCGCGCAGTCGGGCGAGTTCCTCCGCTACATCCACGGTCTGCTGCTCGGCGACGACAACTTCTACGACGACATCTTCCGCGCGCTGCACATCCCCTACGAGCCGATCCGCTGGGCCGCCGACATCGCGACCGCCCACGACGACGACCTCGACAAGACCTCGCGCGTGCACGAGCTCATCCACGCGTTCCGCGTGCGCGGCCACCTCATGGCCGACACCGACCCGCTCGAGTACAAGCAGCGCCACCACTCCGACCTCGACGTCGCGAGCCACGGCCTCACTCTGTGGGACCTCGACCGGGAGTTCGCCACGGGCGGCTTCGGCGGCAAGCCGTTCAAGAAGCTGCGCGACATCCTCGGCGTCCTTCGCGACGCCTACTGCCGCACCATCGGCATCGAGTACATGCACATGCAGGACCCGGAGCAGCGCTCCTGGATCCAGCAGCGCGTGGAGCGCCGCTACGACAAGCCCGAGCGCGACGAGCAGCTGCGCATCCTGCGCAAGCTCAACGCGGCCGAGGCGTTCGAGACGTTCCTGCAGACCAAGTACGTCGGCCAGAAGCGGTTCTCGCTCGAGGGCGCCGAGTCGGTCATCCCGCTCATGGACGCCGTCATCACCGCTGCGGCCGAGGCCGGGCTCGACGAGGCCTGCGTCGGCATGCCGCACCGCGGCCGCCTCAACGTGCTCGCCAACATCGCGGGCAAGTCGTACGACCAGATCTTCCGCGAGTTCGAGGGCGACTTCGAGGTCGAGGGCTCGGTGCAGGGCTCCGGCGACGTGAAGTACCACCTCGGCACGAGCGGCACCTTCACGACCGAGTCGGGCGCGACCATCCCGGTCTACCTCGCGGCCAACCCGTCGCACCTCGAGGCCGTGAACCCCGTGCTCGAGGGCATCGTCCGCGCCAAGCAGGACGTGCTCCCCCGCGGCAAGATCTTCTCGGTGCTGCCCGTGCTGCTGCACGGCGACGCCGCATTCGCCGGCCAGGGCGTGGTGACCGAGACCCTCAACCTCTCGCAGCTGCGTGGCTACCGCACCGGCGGCACGATCCACATCGTCGTCAACAACCAGGTCGGCTTCACGACCGCGCCGGAGTCGTCGCGCTCGTCGGTCTACTCGACCGACGTCGCCCGCATGGTGCAGGCGCCGATCTTCCACGTGAACGGCGACGACCCCGAGGCCGTCGTCCGCGTGGCCCGCCTGGCGTTCGAGTTCCGCCAGCGGTTCAACAAGGACGTCGTCATCGACATGGTCTGCTACCGCCGTCGCGGCCACAACGAGGCCGACGACCCGTCGCTCACGCAGCCGTTGATGTACAACCTGATCGACGCCAAGCGCTCCACGCGCAAGCTCTACACGGAGGCGCTCATCGGCCGCGGCGACATCTCGGTCGAAGAGGCCGAGCAGGCGCTGCGCGACTACCAGGAGCAGCTCGAGCGCGTCTTCACCGAGACCCGCGACGCCCTGGCGCACCCGACCGAGAAGCACCACCCGGTGCCGCCGCCGTTCCCGGCCGTCGTCACCACGGCGATCAGCGACGACACCGTCAAGCGGATCGTCGACAGCCAGCTGAACATGCCCGAGGGCTTCACCGTCCACCCGCGTCTCGCGCCGCAGCTGCAGCGCCGGGCGCAGATGGTGCAGGACGCGACGATCGACTGGGCGATGGGCGAGACGCTCGCGTTCGGGTCGCTCCTGCTCGAGGGGCGCACCGTGCGCCTCGCCGGCCAGGACTCCCGCCGCGGCACGTTCGGCCAGCGCCACGCCGTCATCGTCGACCGCGTCACCGGCGCCGAGCACACGCCGCTCGCGAAGCTCAGCGACGACCAGGGCTTCTACTTCGTCTACGACTCGCTGCTGTCGGAGTACGCCGCGATGGGCTTCGAGTACGGCTACTCGGTGGCCCGCCCCGAGGCCCTCGTGCTCTGGGAGGCGCAGTTCGGCGACTTCGCCGACGGCGCGCAGACGATCATCGACGAGTTCATCACCTCGGGCGAGCAGAAGTGGGGCCAGACCTCCGGCGTCACGCTGCTGCTGCCGCACGGCTACGAGGGCCAGGGCCCCGACCACTCGTCGGCGCGCATCGAGCGCTACCTGCAGATGTGCGCGCAGGACAACATGACCGTGGCCATGCCGTCGACGCCGGCGTCGTACTTCCACCTGCTGCGCTGGCAGGCCCTCGCGCCGCACCACAAGCCGCTGGTGGTCTTCACGCCGAAGTCGATGCTGCGCCTCAAGGCGGCCGGTTCGGCCAAGGAGGACTTCACCTCGGGCACGTTCCGCCCGGTCATCGGCGACGACACCGTCGACCCCGCCGGCGTCCGCCGCGTGCTGGTCTGCACCGGCAAGGTCACGTACGACCTCCTCGCCGAGCGCGAGAAGTCCGGCCGCACCGACGTCGCGGTCGTGCGCATCGAGCGCCTCGCCCCGCTGCCCGTCGACGAGCTGACCGCCGCCATCGCGCCGTTCCCGCGCGATGCAGAGCTCGTGTTCGTGCAGGAGGAGCCGGCCAACCAGGGCGCCTGGCCGTTCGTCGTGCTCAACCTTCCGACGATCGACGGTCGTGCGCTGCGCCGGGTCTCCCGCCCTGCGGCCGCCACCACGGCCGTGGGCACGCACAAGGTGCACGAGCGCGAGCAGGCCGGGCTCGTCGCGCAGGCCTTCGCGTAGGGGTCGGCCGATGTACTTCACCGACCGCGGCATCGAGGAGCTCGAGAACCGGCGCGGCGAGGAGGAGGTCTCCTTCGCCTGGCTCGCCGAGCGCCTGCGCACCTTCGTCGACCTGCACCCCGACTTCGAGATCCCGGTCGAGCGCCTCGCCGTCTACCTCGCCCGCCTCGACGACGACGACGACCTCGACTGAGCCCGTCCGGGCGGGGCCGTAGGGTCGCGGGGTGACCTCGCCCGCTGCCTCCTTCGCCGCGGAGCTCGCGGCGTCCGGGGTGGGCAGCGGTACGCCGCTGGCCCTCGCGATCTCACCCGGGCGCGGCCTGGCCGTCGCCCACGCCGGCGGCACGCACGCGCTCGCCACGGCCGAGCCGGTCGCCGTCGTCGCGGCGGTCGAGGCGCTCAACCCGCGCTGGGTGTGGTGGACGGCCCGCGGTACGGCGTTCCCGCTCGTCGAGGCCGACGTGCGCCCCCGGGCGTGCTGGGACCTCGGCGCCGTCGGCCGCCTTCTGCACGGTCTCGGTCGCGACGACGAGGGCGCGGTCTGGGCCGCTGAGCACGGCCTCGACTCCCCCGACCTCGCCGAGGGCGCGCTCACCCTGCTCGACCTCGACGGCGAGTCCGACGACGCCGTCCGCGCGGACGGCCACCTCAGCCGCGAGTGGCTGCGCGGCTCGTGGGCCGAGAGCCTCGAGGGCACTCGCCGCTGGGCGGCGCTCGCCCTCGACCTGCACGGCCGTCAGGAGGCCGCCGTCCGCGCGCTGCCCGACCGCCGTGACACGCCGGGCACGACGCCGCTGCCCTACCTCGTCGCGCTCAGCGAGAGCATGGCCGCGCTGCTGTGCGTCGAGCTCGAGGTCGACGGCCTCTGCATCGACCGGGTGCTCCTCGAGGAGATGCTCACCGACGTCGTCGGCCCGCGCCCGCGCAGCGAGGCCGAGGAGATCGCCGCCCGGCGCGAGCGCGACGCACCCGTCTGGGCCGCATTCCCCGGTGAGCCGGTCGACCTGCGCAATCCCGCTGCCGTCCGAGATCTGTTGGCGCGCACGGGGATCGACGTCCCCGACACCCGCTCCTGGCGGCTCGAGCCGTACGCCGACGCCTCCCCCGGCGTCGCGGCGCTGCTGCAGTGGCGCAAGGCGGAGCGCATCGCGACGACGTACGGCTGGCGCTGGGTCGAGAACGACATCGGCGACGACGACCGCCTGCGCGGCGTGTGGGGTGCGGCTGAGGGTGCCGGGCGGATGACGGCGTCCGCAGGTCTGCACAACCTGCCGGCCGAGCTGCGGCCGGCCGTGCGACCTCGGCCCGGCCGCGTGCTCGTGCGCGCCGACCTCGGCCAGGTCGAGCCGCGCGTGCTCGCCGCGGTGTCGCACGACCGCGGCCTCGCCGCCGCCGCGCGCGAGGACGACATGTACTCCCCCGTAGCCGCGGCGTTGAAGAGCGACCGACCCACCGCGAAGGTCGCCGTCCTCGCCGCGATGTACGGCCAGACGTCCGGCCCCGCCGGCGCGGCGCTCAAGGACATGGACCGCGCCTACGCCACCGCGATGGCCTTCCTGCGCGAGGCCGAGGAGAACGGCCGCCGCGGCACCGACCTGCGCACCTACGGCGGGCGCCTGCTGCGGCTCTCGACCCTCGCCGAGCGCCTGGCCGACGCCGGACCCGAGTCGAACGTCGCGCACGGCTACGGCCGGTTCGCACGCAACGCCGTCGTGCAGGGCGCAGCCGCCGAGCTCTTCAAGGCCTGGGCCGCCACGGTGCGTGCCGGCATCGTCACCCTCGATGCACGCATCGTGCTGTGCCTGCACGACGAGCTGCTGATCGAGACCTCCGCCGAGCAGGCGGACGACGTCGTCGCCGTCGTCGGGCGCTCGCTCGACCAGACCGCGGCGTGGTGGTCGGCGGGCAGCGGCGTCCGCTTCGTGACCGACACGACGATCGCTTCGAGCTGGGCCGAGGCGAAGTGAGGCGCGCACGCCGCGGCATGGCAGCATGACGCAGGTGGGGCAGGACAGCCGCGCGCAGGTGGGGGGCCCTGGCGCGCTACTTGAGGTACGGATCAACGCGCGGGTGCAGCCCGTGCACCGAGGCGACCGCTACGAGGACCCGCTCGCGTTCCTGCTGGAGCGCAGCTTCCCCGGCAGCGCGGTGACCGGCGGCGGCACGCTCGTGTCCGGCGACGGCGAGCCGCTCACGTGCGCGATCGAGGCCGACGTCGTCGGCGACCACGGCGAGATCGCCGACGCCGTGATCACTCTGCTCGAGGCGCAGGGGGCGCCGCGAGGGTCGAGCCTCGCGGTCGAGCGCGGCGACGCGCGCTTCTTCGGCTCGACCGAGGGCCTCGCGCTCTACCTCGACGGCACCGGTCTCGCGCCCGCGGTGTACGCCGAGAACGACGTCAACATCCTGCTCGACCACCTGCACATCGCCCTCGCGGAGGTCGGCAGCCTGCAGTCGTTCTGGGAGGGCCCGACCGACACGGCGCTCTACCTGTACGGACCGTCCGCCGACGCTATGCGCGAGGCGCTCGCCGACCTGCTCTCCACCCACCCGCTGGCGGAGAACCACCGGCTCGTCCCGCTCACGTGAGCGCGAACCACCGGGCCAGCGCGGCCGACGTACGGAAGCCTCCGCACACGAGGTCGTAGTCGTACTGGTCGTCCCACCACTGGGCGAGCACCGCGCGCCCGCCCTGGAACGACTGCGACGGCGCGCAGCGGTTCCACGCGACGTCGGCCCCGCGCGCGCCGGCCGAGCGCCACTCCGGGTAGCCCGTCGGACCGCCGGTGCCGATGATCGAGCCCCACATGTACGGGCTCGAGTAGAAGCCGACGCGGTAGCCGGCGGCGCGGTACTCACGCACGACGCCGCGCAGGAACGCGCGGTTCATCTGCTGCGACGTCGTCCAGTCCCACGGCGGGTAGTGCTCGACGTCGATCCACACGATCGGCGTGCGGAAGCCGATCGAGCGCATGGTCCACACGTTGAAGCGCGCCTCGGCCACGCCCGCGTTCGACAGCCGACCGAGCAGCGTGGTCGTGGCATACGGGCCGGAGCCGCCGTACTGGTGCAGCTGATCCTTGGTCGGGAACGTCGTCATCGCGTACGCCGCCACGCGGATGCCGTGGGCGCGCACGGACGCGAGGTGCGTCTCGATGCACGGGTTGCGGTGGAAGCCCGGCCCGTTGGTGAGGCCGATGACCGTGAACCCGGTCGTGGTCGGCGGCATCGGCTTGCCGAGGCCCATGCGACCCGGGATGCCGACGTCGGTGGGGCACTCCGGCCACGAGATGTCGTAGCCGCGGTAGGGGTTGTCGGTGGCCGCTCGCGCGGTCGAGGCCGGGCCGAGCAGCGCGACGCCGACGGCGAGCAGCAGCGCGGTGACGGCCGACGTCGTCCTGCGCAGTCTCATGGCCACGAACCTCACGCTAGGCGAGCGCTGCGTCGGGTGTCGCGACGGCATCCGCCAGGCGAGTCGCATCGCCGAGCTGACGGCTGCGTTTGCCTGCGACTGAACACTTCTCGGCGATTCGTCATGTGGAAACCTTTGCACGTTTCGAACATGTGTTCTATTCTTGCCCCATGTCCTTCACCTCCTCCACCGACGTGCCGGGCGCTGGCGCGTCCGCGGTGGAGGTGCTCCTCGCCGGCCTGCTGGCAGAGGTCGAGACGGGGATCCTCCAGGGCCTGGAGTCCGACTACGCCCACCCCTCCGCGCAGCCGTCCGCCGAGCCGACGCGGGAGCCGGCGCGCCAGCCCGACGAGCGGGCACAGCACCTGGCCGCCCAGCGCACCGCCCGTGCTGCCGCGGCTCGCGCTGAGCTCGAGGCGCGGTTCGCCCCTGGTGGTGACGCGGCGGCGTTGTGGGCGCTTGCCCAGGGTGACGACGCCGCCCGCGACGCCGTGCTGCTGCAGTCCGCGCCCGAGCTTCTCGCCGGCCTCGCCGCGGCGGATCGTGAGCTGCACCGTGCCGCAGGGCGGCGCTTCGCCACCGTCGCCGCCCTCGCCGGCCCGGTCCCGACCTCGGGCCGATCCGGGTCCGAGCGCGACCGGCACCTCGCCCACGAGATCGGCATCGCCGTCGGCATCTCCAAGGACGCCGCCCAGCACCTCATCCGCCAAGCCCAGGCGCTGTTCGGGGAGTACGCCCCGTTCGGGCACGCTCTGCTCGACGGGACCGTCTCGGAGTGGCATGCCCGCACGCTGATCGAGCAGACGGCCAACCTCACCGACACCCCCGCCCGCGAAGCGATCGGGCACCTCGCGCTCCCCTACGCGCAGACCCTGGTCGTGGCGGAGTTCCGCCGCGAGCTCCAAGCCCTCATCGAGTCGTTGGACCCTGAGGCGGTGCGCCGCCACGAGCAGGCGCACGCCGAGCGGGGCGTCTACGCCCGGCGCGGCAAGGACGGCATGTCGTTCCTCGGGCTCACCCACGACACCCCGGTCGTCGACGCGATCATGGCCGCTCTCGTCCAGGACGGGCAGGCCATCGTCGATCAGCGGGAGCGGGACAACGACCAAGCGGCTGCCCAGAACGTCGAGCCGGTCTGGGACGACGCAGACCTGCGGGCCGAAGCCGCCCGCGCCGATGCCCTCATGGCGCGGGTGCTGGGCACGGTCACCCCCGACGGCGAGGTGTCGTTCGACCGGGCCGCCGCCACGGTCATCACCACCGAGATCGTCATGGACCACGCCACCGCCGCCGGCCTCGCCGACCGGGTCGCGCTCATCAACGGCCAGCCCGCCCCGGCCCGCGTCGCCCGCGAGCACGCAGCATGGTCCACGTTCGTGCGCCGCGTCGTCGTCGACGACGTCGACGGGTGGGTCAAGGACTACGGCGACACGGTCCGCGTCCCACCAGCCCTGCGCCGGCACTGCTTCGCCCGCGACGGCGGCTGCCGGTCACCCGGCTGCACCCGCAGGGCACTGCGGTTCCTGCAGCTCGACCACGCCGAGGAGCATCCGCACGGCCGGACCAATGCCGGCAACTGGGGCGCCCTGTGCGTGGAGTGCCATCAGCGCAAGACCGCCGGCCTCCTCGACATCACCGACTCGATGCCCGACGGATCCGCCACCTTCCACACCGCCTACGGACAGACGGTGCTCATCCCCGCACGCCCCTACCTCCCCCGACCACCCGCCGTCACCGCACTCGCCGTCGAGATCGACCAGCCCCCGTTCTAACGGGCACGCGGGGGAAGGTCGTGCGACCCAACTCAGGCTCGCGAATCCCGGTCGACGTCTTCGATCAACTCACGCAACTTGTCGACCCCTCTCGCTGCCGGTTCATTGCGGCACACGCGGCCGAACGGAAGCCGAGCGCACAGACGCCGGTATCCGCTCCGTCCACCTCAGCAGTCGATGAGCTGAGAAAGCTCGCAGAGCTGCGAAGGGACGGGCTCATCTCCCAGGCGGAGTTCGACGAGATGAAGGCTCACATAACCGGGAAATAGTCTCTCCCCACCGCCGGTCGCCGCCTACTGCGTAGGCGACGTCCTACGTGACGAGCCCGTGACGCGATCAACCAGTCGTGAGGACGATCTTGCCGACGACGTCGCCGGAGGCAAGGCGCTCGAACGCCGAACGCGCGTCGCGCAGGTCGAACACAGCGTCGATGGTCGGGCGCAGGCCGGTCTCGACGAGCAGGGCCACGAGCGCCTCGAGCTCCTCGCGGGTGCCCATGGTCGAGCCGACGACGTTGAGCTGCAGGAAGAAGACGCGGGCGAGGTCGGCCGGCGGGTTGGGGCCGCTGGTCGAGCCCGAGACGACGATCGTGCCGCCGGGGCGGAGCGCGCGCAGCGAGTGCGCCCACGTGGCCTCGCCGACGGTCTCGATCACGGCGTCGACGCGCTCAGGAAGACGAGCGCCGCTCTCGAACGCCTCGTCGGCGCCGAGCTCCACCGCGCGCACCCGCTTGGCCTCGTCGCGGCTCGTCGCCCAGACGCGGTAGCCGAGCGCCTTGCCCAGCGTGATCGCCGCCGTCGCGACGCCGCCGCCCGCGCCCTGCACGAGCACGGTGTCGCCAGGCTTCAACCCGGACTTCGTCACGAGCATGCGGTACGCCGTCAGCCACGCGGTCGGGAGGCACGCGGCCTCCTCGAACGTGAGCGCGTCGGGCTTCGGCACGACGTTGCGCGCGGGCACGGCCACGGTCTCCGCGAGCGTGCCAGGGTGCTTCTCCGACAGCAGCGACCGCTTCGGGTCGAGCGTCTCGTCGCCGCCGCCCGCGGCCGGGTCGCCGATCACCTCGTGCACGATGACGGGTGTCCCGTCGTCGAGCACACCGGCCGCATCGCCGCCGAGGATCATCGGCAGCTGCTCCTCGCGCAGGCCGACGCCCTTGAGGCTCCACAGGTCGTGGTGGTTGAGGCTCGCCGCGCGCACGTGCACGCGCACCCAGCCCTCGGGCACGACGGTGTCGGGCACCTCGCCGAGGGTGAGGCCCGACAGCGGGTCGGAGGAGCTGAAGGAGGTGGCGGTGACGGCGAACATGGGCCGAACGTACCCGCCCCGCTCCCCGCGCGCGCCGCAGGCGTGGGGCATCCTCTCCCCATGAGCGAGCAGCCCAGCAGCAGCGACCCGACGACTGACGACGCCGGGCGACCTCAACCGCGTCGCGGGCGGGCGAAGGTCGTCGTGCTCCTCGGCGGCTTCGTCGGCACGCTCGGCGGACTGGTGTCGATCGCGCTCGTCGTGAGCTTCGCCTTCTCCGGCAGCTCGAGCTGGGGCCTGGCCTCGCTGCTCGCGCTGATCCTCAGCGTGGTCGGCGGCGGGATCGTCGCCTCGCTCGGCTTCCGCGGGCTCGGCGTACGCCCCGGCGTGCGGTCGGCGCTGCTCGGCGCGTTCACCGGTGCCCTCGGGTTCCTCGGCCCCTGGCTGACCGCCGCCCTCCTCGCGCGCTTCTGATCGAGGTCAGGTGCGCTCGAAGCGGTAGTGCGTGACGGCGTCCGACGCCTCGTGCTCGACGACGGTGTAGCCGCTGGGCCAGCCGCCAGACGGGTCCCACAAGCGCTCCCCCGCGCCGAGGGTCACCGGCGCCACGGCCACGTGGAGCTCGTCGACGATCCCGGCCGCGAGCGCCGCACGGATGGTCGCGGCACCGCCGCCGATGCGCACGTCCTGGCCGCCTGCGGCGTCGGTGGCCCGGTCAATCGCCGCCTCGAGCCCGTCGGTCACGAAGTGGAACGTCGTCCCGCCCTCCATCGCCAGCGAGGGACGTGGGTAGTGGGTCAGCACGAAGACGTCGTGGTGGTACGGCGGGTTCGGCCCCCACCAGCCTGTCCAGGCATAGTCAGGCCACGGCCCGCGGACCGGGCCGAACATGTTGCGGCCCATGACATGTGCGCCGATGCCGACGTCGCCGCGGCGGAGCCACGCGTCGTCGATCCCTGTCGTGCCACCGGTCTTGCCCATCATCGCGTGCCCGAACTCGGTCGCGAAGATCCACCCGGTCAGCTGCTGACCGCCGACGCCCAGCGGGTTGTCCGCGTCCTGGTCGGGACCGGCAGCGAAGCCGTCGACGGAGGTGAAGATCGAGTGCACTCGGATGCGCGGCATCCGGGAAGGCTACGCCGCAGGCGCGACCGTCGCACGACCCCGTGGATTTACGCCCGGACCGGCCACAGGCATCACGTGGCACGGACGAGGCGGTAGTGGGTGACGGCATCGGACGCCTCGCGCTCGACGAGGTCGTATCCCTGCGGCCACGCGCCGTCGGCGTCCCACAGGCGCTCGCCGGCCGCCAGCAGCACCGGCACCACCACCACGTGGAGGTCGTCGACGAGCCCGCGTGCCAGCGCCGTGCGGACGGTCGCCGCACCGCCCCCGATCCGCACGTCGAGGGCGCCGGCAGCCTCGGTTGCCCGCGCGAGCGCCGGCTCGAGCCCGTCGGTCACGAAGTGGAACGTCGTGCCGCCCTCCATCAGCAGCGGCGGGCGCGCGTGATGGGTGAGCACGAAGACGTCGTGGTGGAAGGGCGGGTCGGAACCCCACCAGCCCGTCCAGGTCTCGTCCGACCACGCGCCGCGCACCGGCCCGAACATGTTGCGACCCATGACCGTGGCACCGACCCCCGCATCGCCGCGACGCAACCAGGTCTCGTCGACGCCGGTCGACCCGCTGTCGTCGTCGCCGGCCATCGCACGCCCGTACGCCGTGTCGAAGATCCAGTCGTGCAGGCGGTGACCGCCCGCGCCCAACGGATCCTCCGGGCCTTGGTCGGGCCCGGCCACGAATCCGTCGAGCGAGACCGAGAAGCAGTGCACCCGGATGCGCGACATGCGCGCGACGCTACCCGCCGCGGACGACGCCGTCAGCAACGGCAGCGGCCGCGACCGCCGCGGCAACAGTGCCCGCGAGGCGCGGGTCGAACGGGTCGGGCACGATGCGCTCCGGCCCGAGCTCGCCGGCGGCGAGGCCGGCGATCGCCGTCGCCGCAGCGAGCTTCATGCCCTCGGTGATGCGCGTGGCACCCGCGTCGAGGGCGCCGCGGAAGATGCCCGGGAAGGCCAGCACGTTGTTGATCTGGTTCGGGAAGTCGCTGCGCCCGGTGGCGACCACGGCCGCTCCCGCCGCGTGGGCGACGTCGGGGTGGATCTCGGGCACCGGGTTGGCGAGCGAGAACACGATCGGCGACGGCGCCATCGACGCCACCGCCTCGGGCGCGACGGTGCCTCCGGAGACGCCGATGAACACGTCGGCGCCGCGCAGCGCGTCGGCGAGCGACCCCGACAGGGCCGCGCGGTTGGTCTTGGCGGCGACCGCGGCCTTCACGTCGGTGAGGTCCGAGCGACCAGGCTCGACCACCCCGACGCGGTCGCACACCGCGATGTCGCCGACGCCGGCGGCGAGCAGCATGTCGGCGATCGCGACACCCGCGGCACCCGCGCCCGAGATCACGACCCGCAGGTCGCCGAGCGAGCGGCCGACCACGGTCGCCGCATTCGTCAGCGCCGCCGTCACGACGACGGCCGTGCCGTGCTGGTCGTCGTGGAACACCGGGATGTCCAGGCGCTCCTGCAGCCGGCGCTCGATCTCGAAGCAGCGCGGCGCGCTGATGTCCTCGAGGTTGATGCCGCCGTACGCAGGTGCGATGCGCACGACCGTGTCGACGATCTCGTCGACGTCGGTCGTGTCGAGGCAGATCGGCACGCAGTCGATGCCGCCGAACTCCTTGAACAGCAGCGACTTGCCCTCCATTACCGGCAGGGCCGCCAGTGGGCCGATGTCACCCAGCCCGAGCACCGCGGTGCCGTCGGTGACGATCAGGATCGCGTTCGCCCGCCAGGTGTAGGTCCACGCCAGCGACGGGTCCTCCGCGATGGCCTGCGACACCCGGCCGACGCCGGGGGTGTACGCGAGCGCGAGGCCGCCGTTGTCGCGGACCCGGACGGTCGGGCGCACCTCGATCTTCCCGTGCTTGTGCAGCGGGAACGCCGGGTCGTCCTGGTGCGGGTCCGAGTAGTCGGGCTCGGGATGTGAGTCATCGGGGACAGACGAGCTCACGGGAGGTCCTTCGGCAAGGCGGGCAGGGATGCGCGAGTGCGGTCGGGCCCGGGGCGTCAGGGTGCGGAGCATTCTCGGGTCTGGCTGCCGTGCGGGGATCACCCGCAGGCGACGAGCATCGCACGGAGCGTTCCACGAAGCCCGCTTCGGGTACGCAGTGGAGTCAGACCCGGCGCGGCAGCGGCAGGTAGCGCACGAAGACCCGCGCCACGAGGCAGTCGTCCGGCACGACGCCGAACAGCCGCGAGTCGTCGCTCGCCTCGGCGTTGTCGCCCTCGAGCCACCAGCCGTCGCGCTCGCGGCGTACGACGCGCTTCACCACGAGCAGCTCGGGCCGGTCCGGACGCCGCGCCACGACGACGTCGCCCTGCTCGAGCCGGTCGGTCGAGGACAGGAACCGGCACAGCAGCCAGTCGCCGTCCGAGAGGGTCGGCTCCATCGACGAGCCGGACACCACGACGCGCAGCAGCGGCCACCGCCGCGTCGGCGTCCTCGTGGAGTCCATCCCCGGAGCCTCCCACCGCCTCGATCCGTGCGACCTGCCTGGTGCCGTACGTCCGCTCCCGGGGTAGTGTCGCTGATCAGGCAGGACCCGTTCCCCGGAGTCCCCCGATGACCCGAGAGGCAGAACATGCTGCGTACCGTCCGACGTCTTCTTGCCCCCTCCGTCACCGTGCACGCGCACTGCGACCTCCCCTGCGGCGTGTACGACCCCGCCCAGGCGCGGATCGAGGCGCAGTCGGTGAAGGCGACGATCGAGAAGTACCACGCCTCCGACGACGAGGTCTTCAAGGCCCGCGCCGTCGCGATCAAGGAGGAGCGCTCCGACCTGGTCAAGCACCACCTCTGGGTGCTGTGGACCGACTACTTCAAGGCGCCCCACTTCGAGAAGTACCCGAACCTCAACGGCCTGTTCAACGAGGCCACCAAGCTCGCCGGTGCCGGCGGCACCAAGGGCTCGCTCGACGTCGCCGTGGCCGACCAGCTGCTCGCGAAGATCGACGAGATCGCCGAGATCTTCTGGGAGACCAAGAAGGCCTGATCGCCCGTACGACGAGGCCCGCACCGGTTCGCCGGTGCGGGCCTCGTCGCGTGCGGCCCGGCTAGGGTTGCGCCGATCGTCGGCGGGAGGTGCCGGCACGAGCGGGGGGACCCCATGAGCGACGACGACCGCACGACCGACGGCACCGCGGCGGTCGACACCGCCGACTCGGCCCCGGAGGCCCCGCCCGAGCCCGCACCCGAGCCCGCGCCTGAGCCCGCGCCTGCGACGCCCGAGGGCGGCATGGCCGCCGGCTGGTACCCCGCCGAGGCCGGTCGGCTGCGCTACTTCGACGGCACGGTCTGGACGGGTGCGGTCAGCGAGGGCGCCGACGCCTCGGAGCGTGCCAGCTTCGGTGAGAAGTTCCGCCGCCGCCTCCCGATCGCGCTGCTCGTCATCACCGCGCTGTATCTCCTCCTGCTGGTCTCGCTCGTCTCCGGCGACCCGCTGGGCCTCGTGGGGCAGAGCTCCACGGCCGCAGCGACCTATAAGGCAGGCATGGTCGCCGGGGCAGCGCTCGGCGTCGTGTTCGCGGGCCTCTTCTGGGGTGCCATCGCCTCGCTGCTCCCCGGCAAGCACAAGGACAAGGGCCTGCGCAGCAGCGTCCTGGTGCTGGTCGTGGCGATCGTGGCCGCAGCCACCGTCGGCGCCTTCGTGGGCCTGCAGCTCACGCGCGCCAAGACTGTCGAGGCGGTACCGATCGCATCGCCGGCCGAGGGCTGCCAGGCCTTCCTCGACACCTTCGACACCGTGGCGCAGAAGAACCTGAACAACAACGACGCGCGTCCGTACTTCACCGGTCTCGCCGACGCCGCCAGGGCCAACGACCCCGCGCTCGCGGCCGACCTCGACACCATCGCCGCGGCCAAGGACCAGACCAGCGCCCAGACCGCGGTGCAGTCGATCCTCACCCGCTGCGTCACCGACGGGCACGTCACCGAGGAGACGCTGACCACGTGGCTCGACAAGATCCAGGGCTACGGAGGCTGAGGATCCTGGCCGGGGTGCGCACGACGGTGAGAGGCTCGGGCGCATGACCCAGGACCCTTCGGGCGCCGGATCGGTGGTCGACCTCGTCGCGACGCTCGACGACGCGACGGCCGCCGACTGCCGGGTGCTCATGGACCTGATGGCGCGCATCAGCGGCGCGCAGCCTGAGATCTGGAACGTCGGCACGATCGGCTACGACTCGTACCACTTCGCATACGACAGCGGCCGCGAGGGCGAGGGCCACGCGCTCGGCTTCTACCCCCGCAAGGGCAGGACGACCGTCTACCTCATGGACGGCACCGACCGGCACACCGAGCTCCTCACCCAGCTCGGCAAGCACACGACGAGCCGCGTGTGCGTCTACCTCAAGCGGCTCGGCGACGTCGACCTCGGCGTGCTCGAGAAGATCCTGCGGTCGTCGTACGCCTACCTGAAGGAGAACGAAGGGAACGTGAAGCGTGTCTGAGGCAACCGGCATCACGGGCACCATCCGGCCGGCGACGCCCGAGGACGTGCCGGAGATCCTCGCGATGATCCGCGAGCTCGCCGAGTACGAGCGGGCCGCGCACGAGGTGGAGACCACCGAGGAGCAGCTCACCGCTCTGCTGTTCGGCGGCATCGTGGACGGCGTGGCTACGACGACGCCGAGCGGTGCTCCGGCGGCGTACGCGCACGTGGTCGACCACCCGGACGCCGACGCCGGGACCCGGCTCGGCGCGTTCGCCCTGTGGTTCCTCAACACCTCGACCTGGACAGGCACGCACGGCGTCTACCTGGAGGACCTCTACGTGCGTCCGGCGCTGCGCGGCACCGGCTACGGCAAGCGGCTGCTCGCGACCCTCGCGCAGGTGTGCCTCGACCGCGGCTACCGCCGGCTCGAGTGGTGGGTGCTCGACTGGAACGAGCCCGCGCTCGGGTTCTACCGCTCGATCGGCGCCGAGCCGATGGACGAGTGGACCGTGCACCGGGTCACCGGCGCCGCCCTCGACGACCTCGCCCGCGGCTGACCGAGAGGGTCAGAGGTCGAGCGGCTCAGAGGTCGAGCGCCTCGCCGGTGCGCGGCACGAAGGCGCAGACGAGCCCGACCACTGCGACGACCAGGACGGCCCAGCCGATCAGGTGGGTGCTGTCTCCGTCGCCCTGCAGCAGGGTCCAGCCGGTGACCAGCGCGAAGAGCTGGATCACGACGAACGGCGTGCGCGACCAGCGACGGCGCTGCCACAGGCCCTTGACCACCAGCACGATGCCGACGGCGAACGTCAGGTAGATCAGGGCCTCGACCGCAGGGGCCGCGACCGACCCGGGGTTCTGGGTGCCCGACAGCGCGATGCCCGCGGTGTAGGCAAGGACCGCCAGCCCCTCCAACGCCGCGATGGCGATGGCGGCGAGCAGCGTGGGCGGGCGACTGCCCGCAGGCACGGCGTCGTCGGGTGCAGGGACGGCATCGGACGGGACGGGCTCGGTCACGACGTCCACCCTGCCAGACGAACCGACGTAGGCTCGGCAGGTGCGCGCTCTCCTCGTCGTCAACCCGTCGGCGACCACCACGAGCCCACGCGCGCGCGAGGTCATCGTCCACGCGCTCTCGAGTGCCGTCGACCTCGACGTCGCCGACACCCTCCGCCGCGGTCACGCCCAGGATCTCGCCCGTCAGGCCCGCCGCGACGGGGTCGACCACGTGCTCGTGCTCGGCGGCGACGGCACGGTGAACGAGGTGGTCAACGGCCTCCTCGCCGACGGCCCGGGCCACGACGTGCCCGTGCTCGGCGCGATCCCGGGCGGGTCGGCCAACGTCTTTGCTCGGGGAGTCGGGCTGCCCGACGACCCGATCGAGGCCACCGGCGCCGTCATCGAGGCCATCGAGCACAAGCGCAGCCGCACGATCGGCCTCGGCACCGCCGAGTGGGACGGCGGCGTGCGGTGGTTCCTCTGCAACGCCGGCCTCGGCGTCGACGCCGAGATCATCGAGGACATGGAGAGCCAGCGGGCCCGCGGCCACGACGCCACCCCCGCCCGCTACTTCCAGACCGCCGTGTCGCACATCGTCGTCAAGACCGAGCGCCGCGAGCCGGCGCTCACCGTGCGCCGCCCGGGCGTGCCGGACGTCGAGGGTGTCTTCCTCGCGATCGTCCAGAACTCCTCGCCGTGGACCTACCTCGGGCCGCTGCCGGTCGACCCGTGCCCGCGGGCGTCGTACGACACCGGGCTCGACCTGTTCGCCCCCCGGAGCCTCGCGATCGTCCACGCCCTCGGCTACGTGCGCCGGATGCTCTCGCGCCGCCGCTCGACGTATCCCTTCGGCGGGGTGCTGTCGCTGCACGACCAGAGCGAGCTCGCGGTGACCTCCGCTCGCCCGATCCAGCTCCAGGTTGACGGCGACTCCGCCGGTCTCACCAGGGGGGTCACGTTCCGTTCCGTGCCGAAGGCCCTGTCCGTGCTCGTGTAGGTCGCCTGCAAGCGATTACTCGTGACTCAGTGTGACGGACGTGATAACGATTACGTCTCACAGATCGGGACGGATCCTTTACACCCCGCGAGACGGTGTGTGAGGGTTGAGCCCTGTCGGTCCGCCACCGTGCGACCGACGGCCCCGTGTGCAACCGTTGCCGCGCAAGCGGAGGACGGTCACGTCCGGGGACTTCGTGACAGCGTTCACAAGGCGCTGGAGCGGATCACCAGAACACCGACGGTGCGATCGCACCGCCTATTGGAGGAGACGCATGGACTGGCGCCACGAGGCGGCCTGCCGTGACGAGGACCCCGAGCTCTTCTTCCCGATCGGCAACACCGGCCCGGCCCTCATGCAGATCGAAGAGGCCAAGGCCGTCTGCCGTCGTTGCCCCGTCGTCGACACCTGTCTCACCTGGGCCCTCGAGTCCGGGCAGGACGCCGGTGTCTGGGGCGGTCTCTCCGAGGACGAGCGTCGCGCGCTCAAGCGCCGCAACGCCCGCGCTCGCGCCGCCCGCGCGGGTCTGTAGACCAGACCGAGGCAGCCGCAGAGCAGCTCAGCAGTCGTCAATGTGGGGCCGGTCCTTCGGGACCGGCCCCACATCGCTGTTCGGTGACGGTCAGGGGCGGACGGCCAGGCCGTCGATGCTGACGCCGGTGGTGCCTGCCGACTCGACCTTCAGCTTCACCGTCGCGCCCGAGAGCGTCGCGGACGAGACGCTGACGAGCACGCGGTCCTTCGCCTTGCCGGAGGTGCTCACGAGCGCCACCCGCTTGCTGCCGATGTAGACGCCGACCTTGCCCCCGCCGGCCTTGGTGCGGATGACCAGCACGAGCCCGTGACCCCGCACGCCCGTCAGCGTGAGGGTGTCCCCCACCCGCTTGGACGTCGTGATCGTGTTGCGGTAGGTCGTGCCCGAGTAGGCCTTCGTCCAGGCGTTGCGCGAACCCTTGGTGAGCGACACCTCGTCCACCGGAGTGGTCGTGCAGCGCACGGCGGCGGTCGACCGGCCGCCCACGGCGTCGAAGGCGACCACCTCGGCGCAGGTCGAGACACCCGCCTTGAACGGCGTGGTCCACGCGCGCGCGGTCGAGGCGAGGGCCTTGGCCGCGCCGTAGGCGCCGTACCCCGAACGGGCCGTAGCTGTACGGGTGCGGACGGAGAATCCGCTCAGCCCGGTCGCGTCCGAGGCGTTCCAGGTGAGCGCCGGTGCGGACAGCGTGATCTTCGCCGGCGTCGACACCGAGAGCGTGGGCACCGGGTCGCAGTGGCCGAAGCGCAGGTTGTCGACGAACCAGCCGTAGTCGCCGATGGAGGAGTCCGAGCCGACGACGAAGGCGAGCCGGACGTTGGCGGTGCCGATCGCGCCGAAGCCGATGCGCGAGGTCTGGTAGCCGCTGCTCGTGCCGACGTACGCAGGACGAGTGGTGATCGCTCCCCCCTGGTTGTTCAGCGGGTTGGAGCCGTCGCCGACGTCGAGGCCGCCGTTGTATCCGTTGCCGGTGATGAGCGACCCGGCGTCGTGCCACGTGCTGCCCTCGTCGGTGCTGTAGAGCAGCACGCCGCCGTCGAACTGCTGGCCGTCGAACTGGTCGAACGAGAACGCGTGGTCGAACTGCACGTACGACGAGGCGGTCACCGGGAACGACGACGACATCGCGATCGTGCCGGTACCTGCGCTGCCCGGGTCGTCGCCCCACAGGTTGTTGCCGCCGTCGGTCGGGTAGACCGGGTTGATCGAGTAGGGGTTCTCGCTGGCCCAGTACCAGCTCTGCTGGCCGAAGGTCGACGAGCGGGTCCAGCCGCCGGCTGCAGGGCTCTCGAACGAGTCGCGGCGGTCGAGCACGGGGGTGCTGCCGGCCGGGCACGCGGCGGGTGTCGCGGCCGTGGGCGCCGACAACGGCGGGGTGTCCATCGAGACTGCCGCGATCGCGTCGTTCACCGAGGTGCAGTCGGCCGCCGTCACGGTGCCGGCGGAGGCGAGCGACGAGCACGCCTGACGGAGCGCCGACGCCAGACCGCGGTAGTCGGTGGCGGGCGTGAGCAGCTGCGTCGCGGCGTAGATGATCTGCGCCGCCTTGTTGATGCCGAGGCCGCGCACGGTGCGGCCGCGGAACGTGTCCCCATCGGTCAGCAGGTACGCGAACTTGTTGCCGACGCCGCTGTTGAAGTGGACGCCGCCCGAGTCGACGACGTACCCGTGCGCCAGGTCGCGCCCGTCGAAGTAGTTGGTGCTCTGCGTGGAGTCGGGGTCCCCGAACTGCGTCGGGTCCTTCATGTTCCGGATGGCGCCGATGACCGGGAGGTCCTCGCCGAGCTGCCAGCGGACTCCGGCGCTGTCGTTGCCGACGCCATCGGTGAGGTCGACGTACTCGCCGAAGATGTCCGAGAGGGACTCGTTGATGGCGCCGCTCTGGAAGAAGTAGAAGAGCCCGGACGTGCGCTCGGTCACGCCGTGGGTGAGCTCGTGCGCGACGACATCGTCGGCCGAGGCGAAGCCTGCGCCGTACACCATCTGCGAGCCGTCCCAGAACGCGTTGTCGTAGGGGCAGTTCGACAGCGGGTCGGGGTCGCAGTAGTTGACCGTCGAGACCAGCGTCATGCCCTGGCCGTCGATGGAGTCACGCCCGAACATCGTCCGGTAGAAGTCGTACGTCGCACCTGCGAACGCGTAGGCCGTCTCGACCTCGGCATTGCCCGGTGCCCCGCCCTCGGTGCGCACCGGTGCCGAGCACGGCACGCCGGCGCCGCGCACGTTGTTGGCGTCGCAGACCGTGCGGTTCTTGGCGTGGTCGATCTCGTCGAAGGTGAGCGCGATCGTGCCGCGCTGCGCGTCCACGAGCACGAGGCGACGCACCGCGACGTCGACCGACGAGGTCACCTCGGTGCGCCACACGAGCCGTGCGCCGGACGGGCTACCGGGGGCGCCGAGGATGGCCGGGTCGTAGATCGTGAGGGTCGGGGCGGCGGCCTCCAGCGAGGAGGCCGGCTGCTGGACATCGCGGGCGATGAGGGCGCGGGCGCTCGCCGCGGCTGCGGCTGACGGAACCGTCGGGGTCGTCGCCGGGGCCGCACCGGGGAGGGTCTCGCTGAGCGCGCCGCGGACGGCGCCGGTGGGACTGACGTCGACCACGACCTCGCCGCCGAGCACGGGGACGCCGCCGACGGTCTGCGGCAACCGCACGACCGAGCCGCCGGCGACCGAGCGCGTGGTGGTTGCGGCGCCCAGGTCGCCGCGCAGGCCGAGGGCGCGTGCGTTCTGGACGGCGAACGCGCGGGCCACGGCTGAGTGCGAGGAGCCCGGCGCGACGGTCGGCGCGCCGAGGGCGCGCGCCTGCGAGGCGGAGATGGCGTGGCTGCTGCCGTCGGACGCGGATACCGCGCCGGACGGGGCGACGACGGCCGGGTCCTGCCCGCCGGAGGTGCTCACGGCCGAGGCGGGCAGAGCTCCTGCGGCCAGTGCCGCTGCTGCCGCCACCACGATCGCGATGGTCGATCCACGTCGCACGTGCTTGGTCACTGCCCCACCCTCAGGTCCGCGGGGCACGCTCGCGTGCGATCCCCCGGCAGAGCGTAAGCCTCGTGGGCGCCCGAACCGTCATCCGCTAGGCCGAGGCCACCACGAGTTCACCCAACCGACATGCGGGGCCTTCGCCCCCGGGGGTGATGAGGCGGTCAGCCGGGCAGGGGCAGCGTGATCCGGGCGGAGGTGCCGACGCCGTCCTCGCCGGGGCCGAGCTCAGCTCGCCCGCCAGCTCCTCGGTGATGAGGGTGCGCACGATCTGGAGGCCGAGGCGTCCGGTGCCGAACGGGTCGAGGTCGGGCGGGATCCCCGGCCCGGAATCGACGACCGACACGACCAGCCGCTTGTCCTCGCGGCGCGGCAGCAGCCGCACATCGGCCCCGCCGCCGTGCTCGACGGCGTTCTGGAGCAGCTCGGACAGCGCCATCGACAGCGGCGTCACGATGTCGGCGGAGAGGATGCCGAAGCTGCCGACCCGCACGACCGACACCTGGCGGGACGACAGCGACATGTCGCGCACGAGCGCGATGACCTTGTCGGCGACCTCGTCGACGTCGACCTTCTCCCCCGGCGTGTGCGCCAAGGTCTCGTGCACGACCGCGATCGCGCCGACCCGGCGTACGGCCTCCTCGAGCGCGACCCGGGCCTCGGGCACGTCGATCCGCCGCGCCTGCAGCCGCAGCAGCGCGGCCACGGTCTGCAGGTTGTTCTTCACGCGGTGGTGGATCTCGCGGATCGTGGCGTCCTTGCTCATGATCGCGCGGTCGCGGCGTCGGATCTCGGTCGCGTCGCGCACGAGCACAACAGCGCCGGAGTTCACGCCGCCGCGCCGGAGCGGCACGCCGCGCAGCGTGACGACGGCGCCGGAGTTCTCGACCTCGGCGCCACCGGCTGCGCGACCCGAGGCCACGACCGCGAGGGCCTCGTCGACCGGCCCGGGGCGCCGCGCGAGCTTGGCCGCGGTCTTGGCGAGCTGCACGCCGACGAGGTCGGTCGCGAGGCCGAGGCGGTGGAACGCCGAGCGCGCGTTGGGAGAGGCGAAGACCACGACGCCCTCGGCGTCGAGCCGCACGAAGCCGTCGCCCGCTCGCGGCGGCGAGCCCGTGCGGGCGAGCGGCTGCGACGGCGGGAAGGTGCCCTCGACGATCATCGATGCGAGGTCGTCGGCGGCCTCGAGGTAGGCGCGCTCGAGCGGGCCGACGGCGCGGTCGTTCAGCGCGTAGTGGCGCTCGATGACGCCGAGCACGCGGCCTGCACGGATCACCGGGATCGCCTCGACGGGTGCCGGCCCCCGGATGCCGCGGTCGGCGACGACCGCACGCGAGGCCACGGCGCGGTCGAGCATCGGGCGCCGCCCGCGCGGGGTGAACTGGCCGACGATGTCGTCGAGCAGGCTCGTCGGGCCGGTGGTCGGGCGCACCTGGTCGGCGGCCACGAAGCCGCCGCCGTGCCAGGTGGGCAGCCAGAGGACGAGGTCGGCGAAGGCGAGGTCGGCGAGGAGCGTCCAGTCGCCGACGAGGGCCCGCAGGTGGTCGAGGTCGGCGTCGGACAGGTCGGTGCGCTCGGAGGCGACGTCGTCCAGCCTGGCCACGCCGCAACGCTAGTGGTTACGCGCTCGACGTCGCCGCACCGGCCCGACAGGCTGGTGCCGTGCGAGTGTCGAGACCGGCCGACGCGTCGGAGTTCCTGGAGCGGACCGCCGAGCTGCGGTCCGCGGACCCTGTGCGCACCAACGTCATCGGGTCGGTCGCCCTCGGGGTCGCCGCCGGCCGCCGGTACGACGCCGAGCACTGGTTCGTCGTCGAGGGGGACGACGGCACCGTGGTCGGAGCGGCGGTGTGGACGCAGCCGTACCGCCTCCTGCTGCCGCCGATGCCCGACGACGCCGCCGACGCCCTCGCCGCCCACCTCGCCTCCTTCACCGTGCGCCCCCCGGGCCTGATCGGCCCCGACGACGTCGCGAAGCGCGTCGCGGCCGGCGCCGGATGGACCGTGCGGGAGCACATGCGCGAGAAGCTGCTGGTGCTGCAGGAGTTCGTGCCGTCGACCGGCGTGCCCGGCTCGTCACGGCCGCTCACCGACGACGACGTCGACATCGCGACCGAGTGGATACGGCAGTTCTCGATCGACTCCGGCGCGCTCATCACCGACCCTCGCGAGGCGGTCGTCGGCCGCATGACCCACCACCGCTTCTGGGTCGTCGACGGCGAGCCCGTCGCGTTCGCGAGCCATGCGCCCCTGGTCGAGTCGCCCGCCGGCACGGTGGGACGCGTCGGCCCGGTCTACACGCCGGCCGAGCACCGCCGGCGCGGCTACGGCGCCGCGATCACGTCGGCGGTCGTCGAGCACCTGCTGCCGCTCACCACGACGGTGATGCTCTACACCGACGCCGCCAACCCGACGAGCATTGGCGTGTACGAGCGGCTCGGCTTCCGTGTGGTGGCCGACGTCGTCGACCTCGAGCTCGTCTGACGCCGAGGTCTCCGGACCTGCTTCGCGCAGAGGTTACCGGCGGGTAGGTTGTCCGCCATGACCGACCACGACGACGTCCCCACGCTCAACGCCCACGGTGGCGCCCACGCGGTCCAGGCGGCCGCGGCACACGGCATCGAGACCATGTTCACGCTGTCCGGCGCGCACGTGTTCCCGCTGTACGACGCCGCCGTCGGGGGCAAGGCCGGAGCAGACTCCGGAACGCCGGGGCCGATGCGCCTGGTCGACGTCCGGCACGAGCAGACCGCGGTGTTCGCGGCCGAGGCGACCGCGAAGCTCACGCGCACACCGGGTCTCGCCGTCGTGACCGCCGGCCCGGGCGTCACCAACGTCGTCAGCGGCATCACGACGGCGCACTTCAACGGCAGCCCGCTGCTCGTGCTCGGCGGCCGCTCCCCCGACAACCGCTGGGGCTCGGGTGCGCTGCAGGAGCTCGACCAGCCGCCGCTCGTCGCGCCGGTCACCAAGCACTCCGCGACCGTGCACGAGACCGCCGCGATCGGCACCGCGGTCTCCGACGCGCTCACCACGGCGTCGTCCCCGCACCGCGGCCCGGTGTTCCTCGACGTCCCGATGGACGTGCTCTTCTCCTGGGCCGACGTCCCCGTCGCGAGCCCGGCCGCCGTCAGCCCGCAGGCCTCCGATCCCGACGACGTCGACGAGGTGGCTCGCCTGCTCGGCGAGGCCGTGCACCCCGTGCTCGTCCTCGGCGGCGACGTGTGGGCCGGCGGCGCGGAGCACAGCGCGCTTCGCCTCGCCGAGCAGCTCGGCATCCCCGTCATCGCCAACGGCATGGGTCGCGGCGTGCTGCCCGCCGGCCACCCGCTGCTCGTCACGAAGGCCCGCAGCGCGGCGTTCGGCGAGGCCGACCTCGTGGTCGTCGTCGGCACGCCCCTGGACTTCCGTCTCGGCTACGGCGTCTTCGGCGGCAAGGACGGCGCCGCGCCGGCCGCGGTCGTGCACGTCGTCGACTCCCCCGACCAGCTCTCGCGCACGGCCCAGGTCGCGGCGCGCGTCGTCGGCGATCTGCGCCTCTCGCTCGACGCCGTGCTCGCCGCCGTCGACCTTCTGCTGCGCCGGCCGTCGTACGACGACTGGGCCAGCCGCCTGCGCGACATCGCCGCGGCGAACGGCGCCCGCGACGCCGCCGACCTCGCGAGCGACCGCGACCCGATCCACCCTGCGCGCATCTACGGCGAGCTTCTGCCGCGCCTCGCCGAGGACTCCGTGGTGATCGGCGACGGCGGCGACTTCGTGTCGTACGCCGGCAAGTACGTCGAGCCCTCGCGACCCGGCGGATGGCTCGACCCCGGGCCCTACGGCTGCCTCGGCACCGGCCTCGGCTACGCGATCGCGGCGCGCGTGGCGCGGCCGTCGTCCCAGGTGGTGCTGCTGCTCGGCGACGGCGCCGCGGGCTTCTCGCTCATGGACGTCGACACCCTCGTGCGGCACAACCTGCCGGTCGTGATGATCGTGGGCAACAACGGCATCTGGGGGTTGGAGAAGCACCCCATGCAGTTCCTGTACCAGTACGACGTGGCCGCCGAGCTGCGCCCCGGCACCCGCTACGACGAGGTCGTGAAGGGCCTCGGTGCCGACGGCGAGACGGTGACCAGCGCCGACCAGATCGGCGCAGCGCTCGACCGCGCCTTCGCCGCGAACGCGCCGTACCTCGTCAACGTCCTCACCGACCCCCGGATCGCTTACCCCCGGAACACCACCGGCGTCTGATCAGCGTTGCTGGGCCCCCGCTGCCGACGAAGGAGGCAGTAGGGGAGTACCCCCGGAACACCACGGGCGTCTGATCCGGGGCGACGCCTGTGGGTGAGCCCGGCACTGTGCCCGGCCTGATCACTTCAGGCCATTGCTCCGTTCGGGTGAACGGCCCCACAGTGCAGCAACCTGCATCACCGCTGATCGGACTCGGGGGTCCTGATACCGAACTCCATGCGCTCCGCCCGCACTGCCACGCTCACCGTCGCGGCCCTGCTCTCGCTGTCGGTCCCCTGGCTCGCTGTGGGTGCGGCCCATGGCGCTCCGGGGGACGTCACGCTGCAGGGCGTCATGCCCGACGGCTCACCACCCAATCCCGCGTACGGCGTCTTCGCCCACGACATCAGCGGCGACGGCGACGCGGTGCTGTTCCAGGCGATCGAGACCGGCCGCATCTTCTACGGCCTCTATGTGCGCGAGAACGGCGTCACGACCCGAGGCGACGCCAACTCCAACGGGTCGTTCCCGAGCAACCCGAGCTTCATCGGGACACCCGCGCTCAGCGACGACGCCGGCTACGTCGCGTTCAAGTCCACCAGCACCTTCTACGGAGTCACCGACAGTCGTGTCGGCCTGGTGCTCAAGAACCGTGCGACCGGCGACGCGCTTGCAGTCGCCGACGTCGGGACGCCGGCCGAGCAGTGCACGGTGAACGACCGGCTCGAGGTTGCGGACGCCGGCGCCGCCATCGCCTTCACCACGGCGGCCGCCTTGGACGTGACCGACACCAACGGCCTGTGCGACGTCTACCTGTGGGACGCGACCACGGGTGTCGAGCGGGTCAGCCCCGGGACGACGTCGGCCGGCAGCCCTGGGGCGGAGATGGGCAGCCAGTTCATGGCGATGTCCCCCAACGGCCGGTGGGTGCTCTACAAGTCCGACATGGACACGACCACGCCCGGTATCACGAACCTCGACGGAGACCTCTGGCTCCACGACCGGACGAGCGGGACGCGCGAGCTGGAGTCGACGTTCCCCAACGGCGACGCGCTACCCGGGGGCTCTTTCTGGGGTGACGTCAGCGACGACGGCACCCGGGTGGTGTTCCAGGCGAACACCGACCCGACCGACTCGAGCTTCGGGGTGCCGTTCCAGGGCGTCTACGTCCACGACAGAACAGCCGACACCTATGTGAACACGACCGTCTCGCGATTCGCCGCCTCAGCGCGCTACCCCAGCATCAGCGGCGACGGCACGCATGTGGCAGCCGACATCGGCTGGGTCTACCTGACCACCGGCATCGGCGACAACTGGTCCAATGTCGGCGTCTACGACATCGCGTCCGCCACCTGGCAGCTCGCGTCGCACACGTACGGCGACCCAGGGACGATCGCCAACACCGAGAGCCGCGGCATCCGCCTCTCCGCGGATGCTTCGCGGGCGGTCTTCACGTCGTCGTCCACCGACCTGCTGGCCACGCCGTACTCGGGGCCGTTCAACAACGCGTACACCTACGAGGTCACCGGGCTCACGCCTCCCGACGCGGATGCCGACGGCATCCTCGACTCGGTCGACGCCGACGGAGGAAGCGGCGCCCTGCCCGGCCAGTTCTACGACGTGACGGGCAGCGGCATCGACACGTTCGGGCGGATCACCTCGACCCCGGTCGGCATGACGGTGTCGGTGACCGACCTGGCCGACCCGGACGGCGTCCGCGTCGAGACCGGTCCGGGCGCGGGGCTCCTGAGGCTCTCGCTGTGCGGGTTCCCGTTCACGATCAGCATGCCGGGGAGCTCGTCGGCGCTGTACACCTGCGGCAGCATCCGCACGACCGTGGAGTCCGGTGGGCCCGTCGTCGCCGACCTCGGCGACGGCACCAGCGTGACCATGCCCAGCGGCAGCGAGGTGCGGATCGCGGACGGCGCGACGAGCGGGTACACCGTCCAGACGCTCGCGGCCGGTCCTGGTCAGACGGTGACCATCACCAAGGACGGGGCCACGGCGCAGGTGCCGGTCGGCTCGCCCCCGGTCGCCCTGCAGCCGTGGACCTTCACCGGCTTCTCCGCACCCATCGACAACGGCGGCGTCGTCAACCTGGTCAAGGCAGGGGAGATCGTCCCCGTGCGGTGGAAGCTCACCTCGGCAGGACTCCCGGTGACCACGCTGACCACCGCGTCGATCTCGTTCACCGTCCAGCCGTGCACGACCGCGCGGACCGACAAGATCGAGGAGGACGCCGAGCGTGCCAGCGGGCTGCGCAACCTCGGCGGCGGACGCTACGCGATCAACTGGAAGACACCGAAGCTCGCCGGCAAGTGCGGCGTGATGAGCCTCGACATCGGGGACGGCGTGCTCCACACGGCCCTGTTCAAGTTCCGCTGATCCGTCTACGACGAAGGCCCCACCTCGCGGTGGGGCCTTCGTCGTGCGTCTGCGCTGCTACCAGCAGAGGGACCGGAGCAGCGGGTACGGGTCGACGGCCGCGGACTCGCGACCGGACGGCCAGTACTCGAAGTGCAGGTGGACCGCGCCGCGGCTGCCGGTGTCGCCCATGTAGCCGATGACCTGGCCGCGCGAGACGCGCGAGCCGGCGCCGACGGTGATCCGGTCCATGTGGCCGTAGAAGTACTTCGACCCGCTGCCGCCCTGCTGGACGACGCGGATGGCGCCGTTGCTCTGGACGCCCGCCCGCACGATGTAGCCGGACTCGACCGCGAGGATCGGGGTGCCGCGGCCGGCGACGAGGTCGACGCCCTGGTGCAGGTGACCCGAGCGCTGGGCGCCCCAGCCGGAGCCGAAGGCCGCACCGGGAGCCGGGCAGACCTTGCCAGCGGTGACGGGGGCGCGCACGACGCTGCGGCTCGAGCCCGAGCTGCGCGGCGAGCTGGGCGACGACGCGGACGCGACCGGCTTGGCGCCGGTGAGGATCGCGCGCCAGGTGAGAGCGCCGACGTAGCCCTTGGCCGGGAGGCCGCGGCTCTCCTGGTACTTCGTGACGGCCGCGAGGGTCAGCGGGCCGTAGAAGCCGGTCTTCTTGGTCTGGAGCTTGAACTGCAGGAAGGCCACGGCCTTGCCCTCGGCGCCGGGCTCGAGGACGGGGAGGCGCTCCCAGAGGGGGCCGTTGCCGGGCTTCAGGGTGAGGGTCTTCGCGGCGGGCTTGGCCTTGGCGGGCTTGGCCTTGGCGGGAGTGGCCTTGGTGGCCTTCGCCGGGGCCTTCTCGGGTGCCGGGGCGGCCGCGGTGCCGAGGTCCGACGACGAGGCGAACAGGCGCGTCTGCGCGGCGAGGCTTCGCTGCAGTGACGCGCTGGCCCGGGACACGGAGGAGTCCGAGGCGGGCTCCGCGGCGTCGGACGCGGTGAACGGGGTGGCGGAGTCGGCCCAGCCTCCCGAGGCGGCTTCGCTGCCTGCTGCGGGGACGAGGGCGAGACCTGCGACGACGAGGGCAGCGGCGCTCGCGCCTGCTACCCCTGCGGCCCAGCGCGTACGCGGGGACACGACCATGGAACAACCTCCGGCCGCGCCTGTGGGGTCAGCTGTCGGGTTCGGCCGTCGGAGTTGGCCGGCCGCGTGTCGGAGATGGTGCTACCTTCGCGCGGCTTCACCCCAAGGTCGCGACCGCGAGGTCTCGACCGGAAGTGGGTCCCCCACTCCTGCCCTGAGCGGATGTCAGTCCGAGCACGCGGGTCGGGGCAGAACTCGGCGTTCAACCCGCGTCGGCCACCCGGAGTACCGGGAGGCCAGGGGAACCATAACAAGATGGACACGGCCGGGTGAACCGGACGGGGAGGAAGGGCGAGCGGTGGACCTCACGATCCGCGACCTGCGCGAGGACGAGCACGCCGCCGTCGCCGCACTGCTGAGCACGGCGTACGGCGCAGTCGGGCACTTCGACGCGAATCCGGCCTACGAGGCCACGGTGGTCGACGTCACAGGCCGGTCGGCCCACCAGTCGGTGCGGGTGGCCGAGCGGGACGGCGTGCTCGTGGGCACCTACACGCTCGCGCCGGCCGGCTCCGAGCACGCCGAGGTGGCCGCGGACGGCGAGATCGAGCTGCGCTACCTCGCCGTGGCGCAGGAGGCCCAGGGCACGGGGGTGGCCAAGGCCCTCGTGGCCGACGCCGAGGAGGTCGCCCGGGCCGCCGGCGCGCGCGGCCTGGTGATCAGCGTGATCAGCTGGAACGAGCCCGCGCACGCGCTGTACCGCGGCCTGGGGTTCGTGCGGGACGACGTACGCACCTGGAAGCCCGTGCCCGAGGTCGAGCTCGTGGTGAGCACCAAGGCGCTCTAGGGGCGGCTCAGAGGCGCGCGAGGAACTTCTCGCGGTCGACGACGACCCGCGTGACCCTGCCCGTCGCCACGACCCGTGAGGCGCCGTCGGCCCCGACCTGCTTGGCCGCCACCTCGAAGCGCAGCAGCCGGCCGTCGACGTACGCCAGCGAGGCGCGCGCGACGACCGTGGCACCGACGGCCGATGCGGCCGAGTGCTCGACCTCGACCCGCGTGCCGACGCTCGTCGACCCGGGCTCCAGCGCGGGTGCGAGGGCCTCGACCGTCGCGGCCTCGAGCCAGGCGAGCAGGCGCGGGGTGGCGAGCACGGGGACATCGCCGCTGCCGAGCGCGAGCGCGGTGTCGTCCTCGTCCACGACGAACGACAGCGCTGCCGACAGACCGACCTCGAGGGCACCCATGAGCCGACCATAGGCCGGTCGTGGGCTAGATCGCGATGAGACCGAGGCGTCGGAGCTCGACGGTCAGGTCGTGCGGGCTCGTCGAGGCGGCCATCGCGGCGTCGAGGGAGACGACGCCGTCGCGGAACAGCTCGGTGAGGTGCTGGTCGAAGGTCTGCATGCCGTAGAAGCCGCCCTCGGACACCAGCTGGTGGATCGACATCGTCTTCTCGGGATCGATGATCGCGTCCGCCACGCGGCCGGTGTTGATGCAGACCTCCATGGCCACGCAGCGGCCGAGGCCGTCGGCGCGCGGCACGAGGCGCTGGCAGATGATGCCCTGGAGGCTGCCGGCGAGCGCGATGCGGATCTGCGCCTGCTCGTGCGGCGGGAAGAAGTCGATGACGCGCGTGATGGTCTCCTGCGCGTCGGTCGTGTGCAGCGTCGACATGACGAAGTGGCCGGTCTCCGCGGCGGCGAGCGCTGCCTTGACCGTCTCCTGGTCGCGCATCTCGCCGACGAGGATGACGTCGGGGTCCTGCCGCATGGCGGCACGCAGCGCGACGGCGAAGTCCTTGGTGTCGACCCGCACCTCGCGCTGGTTGATCATGCTGCGCTTGTCGTGGTGCAGGATCTCGATCGGGTCCTCGATCGTGACGACGTGGACCTCGCGGTTCTGGTTGATGTTGTCGACCATGCCGGCGAGCGTCGTGGTCTTGCCCGAACCGGTCGGGCCGGTTACGAGGACGAGGCCGCGCGGCTCGAGCGACAGCGGGCCGAGCACCGGCGGCAGACCGAGGTCGCTCAGCGGGATCGCCCCGATGGCGACGCGGCGGAACACCAGGCCCGCGCTGCCGCGCTGGCGGAACGCGTTGACGCGGAAGCGGCCGACGCCGTCGATGCCGTAGGCGAAGTCGGCCTCGTTGGTGCGGGCGTACTCCGCGATGAGGTCACCACGCAGCACCTCGCTCACCATGTGCTCGGTGTCGGCCTGGGTCAGGTCGGGCACCTGGAGGCGGCGCAGGACGCCGTCCACGCGGATACGCGGGGGCGAGCCGACCTTGCAGTGCAGGTCCGAGCCGCCGGTCTCGACGAGGGCGCGCAGGAATGGGATGACCGAGACGTTCTCGCGGACGACCACGGGGTGGCCGGCGGCGGGCGTGCGCGGCTCGACGTCCTCGACGGCGGGCACCGGGGTCGGCGCGGGCGCGGCGACGACGGGGGCGAACGCAGGGGCGGGCTCCGGGGCGGGCTCGACGGCGACGGGCTCGGGCTCGGGCTCGGGGGCCGGCGCGACGGGCGCAGGGACGGGCACCGGGACGGCGACGGGCGCGACAGCCACGGGGGCGGCCGGCGCCGACGCGGCCGACGGCGGGGCCGGGGCCACCGGGGCGGCCGTGAACAGCGGCACGGCAGGCGGAGCCACCGGGGCGGGCTCGCCTGCGGCGGGCTCGGCTGCCGGGACCTGGTTCAGGGCGGAGTCGGCAAACTGCGTCACGGTGGATGTTTCGACCGTGGGGGGCGCCGCCTTGAGCGTGCGCAGAGGGTGGAAAGGCGCCCGGAGGCTCAGGCCAGGACGACGAGGACGTCGCCCTCCTGGACGACGTCGCCCTCGCGGACCTTGATCTCGGCCACGGTGCCGCCGACATCGGCCAGCACCGGGATCTCCATCTTCATCGACTCGAGCACGAGGAGCGTGTCCCCGGCGGCGACCACGTCGGCCTCGCTCACGACGAGCTGAATGACGTTCGCCACCATCTCGGCGCACACCTCGGCCACGGTTCCTCCAGGAGAGTCGGTCGTACGGCGCTCATCCTGGCAGATCGGCGCTGCGTTACCGCGTCAGCGGCTGGGGAACGCGAACGTGCTCTCGCGCTCGATGATGTCGGCGAGGGTGTCGACGACGGCCGGGTCGAACTCGCGGTCGGTGCCGAGGGAGAGGCGCTCGAGGGCCTGCATCTTGCGGTCGCTCTCCATCGAAGCGCCGACGAGGTCGTCGTAGGCGTTGACCGCCTTGATGATCCGGCTCTCGAGGGGCAGCTCGGCGTCGAGCTGGCCGCGGTGCGGCCGGTAGGGGTCGGACTGCCGCTCGACGATGTCAGCGACCTTGTCGAGCACGCCGGCCTGGCGGATGATCCCGCCGCCGAGCTCGGCGATCTGCCGCTGGTCGAGCGGGCTGACCATGGTCGTCGCGCCTCCGGGGATCGGGTCCGAGAGCGAGAGCTGGCCGATGTCGTGCATGAGGGCGGCGTACTCGAGGTCGTCGAGGTCGCGCTGGCTCATGCCCATCTCGCGCCCGACGGTGACCGCGAGACGGCTCACGCGGCGGGAGTGGCCGGTCTCCGTGTAGCCGCCGACCTCGGTGACCTTGGACAGCGACCGGATCGTCTGCAGGTATGTCGCCTGGATCGTGGCGTAGCGGCGGAACGAGAACTGGGTGAGCAGCAGCGGCACCGCGAAGATCGGCAGCGCCCAGAGGTGCATCTTCGGGTACGAGAGGGCGATGAGGACCCCGGTCGCGGCGATCGCCGAGGCGATACCGATGAGAGCGCGGGCCTCGTCGACGACGGCGGTGCGGAACGGCACCCGGTCGCTGCTGGAGCGGAGGCCGGCGGCGAGCAGGGCGTCGATGGTCGAGGCAGCTGCGGCTGCGAGGGCCATCGCGGCCGCCATCCACCCGGGCTGGGCCATGGCGTAGGGAGATCCGTCGCCGCGCTCGTTGCCCTGGGTGAAGCCGTTGCCCACCAACCACTGGAGCATGATGTGGAAGAGGTACGACGCGACGACGGTGGCGACCACTCGGCGTGCGAGCTCCTCCGCCATGACGCTGCGGCGGGCGAAGGCTCGTGGCACCGAACCGATGACCGAGCCGACCGTGACAACGGTGACGGCCAGCGCCATGGGCACGCCGAATTCGCCGTCGGGACCGGCCCACTCGGGAAGCAACGCGAACGCGAGGGCACCCGCGGAGGCCAGCGGGGCCGACTGACGGCCGCCCGGAAGGGTGAGGCGCATGACCTCGCCGACCGCGATGAACAACGCGAAGGCCGCGCACGTCCGTAGGACATCCGCGCTATCGAGGCTGGTGATGGTCGACGTCAGGCTCTTGGTCACCGTCACGGTCATGCTCGCGATGACGATCAGACCCGCGAGGAGGACGACTGGACCGGTGGCGCGGACGTCGTTGTCGCGGCTCATGAGCCCTCCCCGGCCTTCTCGTCGACGCCGTCGAGCTCGGAGGCGTCGTCGGGCACGTGCAGGGCGAGCCGGTCGCGGGCCGTGGGGTCGTCGTCGTCGGAGCCGAGCGAGGGCAGCGGCGAGGCCGAGGGCTGCAGGGCGATCTCGGGCAGCGTGTCCGTGACGTCCCAGCCGTGAACCTCGATGGCCTCGATGAGCGCCTCGACCATGACGGGGTCGAACTGGCTGCCCTTGCAGCGGCGCAGCTCGATCACGGCGTCCTCGATCGAGCGGGCGCCCCGGTAGGAGCGGGTGGTGGTCATCGAGTCGAAGGCGTCGGCCACGGCGATGATCCGGGCGAACTCCGGGATCTGCTCGCCCTTGAGGCCCATGGGGTAGCCGCGCCCGTCGATGCGCTCGTGGTGGTAGTGGATGCCCTCGATCGCCTCGCCCAGGAACTCGAGCTCACGGGTGATCTCCCGGCCGCGCGAGGGGTGCTTCTGGATCGCCTCGTACTCCTCGTCGGTGAGCTTGCCGGCCTTCTGCAGCACGCGGGTGGGCACGCCGAGCTTGCCGACGTCGTGCAGGGTGCCGGCGTAGCGCAGCGTCGTGACGCGGTCCTCGCGCATGCCCGAGCTGCGGCCGATGAGCACCGAGGCGCGCGAGACGCGCTCGCTGTGGCCGCGGGTGTAGAGGTCCTTGGTCTCGACCGCCTTGATGAGCGAGCGCATCGTGGCCTCGTACGCCGCCTGGCGCGCGGCGAACTGCGCGAACACCCAGCGGGCGACCATGAGCGGTGCGAGCACCAGCACCGCGCTGATCCAGCCGGCGAACGACCACACGACGGCGAGCAGCAGGCCGAAGATCGAGTAGATGAAGAGGGGGAAGGCCGACTCGCCCATCGTGCCGAACCACACGCGCAGCGGCGAGACGCGCTCGGTCAGGGAGATGACCGTGACCATGAGGAGGCCGTTGACCAGTTCCATGGTGGCGATGACCGCGAGCATGGAGAGCATCGGCTTCCAGCCGAACGTGAACTCCTCGCCGATGACCGGCTGCCCGAGGAGCCCGGTATAGACGAGGCCGGCGAGGCAGGCCTGGATCGCGCCCATGCCGCCGTTGAAGGCGCGCTTGAACCACGGCAGCTGGCGGTCGTTCGACGTGCTGCCCGGCGCGAAGCTCATGACGGCCATGACGATGGGCGCGCCCCAAGGCCCCAGCAGCAGCACCGAGGCGATGCCCACGGGCATGTCGATGCCGATGTCGACCTGCTGGTCCTTCGCGACGCTCTGGCGCAGCGGGCTGATGATGAGGTTCGACAGCAGCACGAGGAGCGAGAGGACGATGACGGCCGTCCACTGGTCGCTGCTCAACGCGTCGGCGCCGACCCAGCCGGCGCTGTGCAGCACGCTGAAGGTCACGATGACGGCGCCGATGGCCGTGACGGCACCGACGTACAGGCGCGCCAGGACAGGCAGGTCCTGCATCGCTGCCCGCCTCCTCACCCGTGCGTCAGTCGACCGATCGATAGATGTCGGCAGGATCGGGATCGGCAGCAGAGGCCCGAACTTGAACCTCAGTGGTGCTGAATCTGTCCGACGGGGCTAGAAAGCCCGGTCAGATCAGCCCCAGCGCCAGCCGGCCTCGGTGCCGAGCATGCGCTCGACGACCGAAACGATCTTCTTCATACGGATCACTCCTCGCGATGGGTGTCACAGGCACCGCTCATGGCCTGCGCGCACTCCGCTCCGCTCGCGAATTGATGGAGCTGGGTGAAGCCGAGATTCTCCGCACGTCGTCGTCGAGGCGCCGAGGGTGCCTCGCCCAGCCGTGCAGCCGTCCCTCTCCCTCGGCTGCCGATCCCGTTCCTGCCGCTGTTCTGTTGTCGGTCGTCGTCGCTCTGCGTGTCCGATATGTCCCGATACCGGTCCAGGTTCCCCGCACCCTGGGTCGGGGCGTGCTGACAGCACGATCCGTGTCGACGTCACTGTTGCAGCAGGTGACCCTGGTGCGTCAAGTGTCTTGTGTCCGATTTCTCCCCTTCGTGGTCCGCTGGTGAGCGTGACGAGCGTCGCAGCCGAGGTTGGCTCCGTCGCTCGGCCGATCGGGTGGTGACTCTCCGCTGCCGTGTACCCGATCGGCGGATAGCGGCGTGGGACCGGTGACGGCAGGTAGTCCCCTGACTAGATTCGTCCGCAGAGCGGTGGGCGCTCGGGCAGAGGCGGTGAGACGCGTGGCAGTGCCGGACGGCACGGGTCCTTCCTGGGACGCGCTCGTCGCCGCCCTCGTGGCCACGCGCACCGACCACGCGACCGCCCGCTTCGACGAGGCGCTCGCCGAGGCCGAGGCCGCTGGGCTGATCGACGGCCCGACCGCGCGCACCCTGCGCTGGTGGCAGCGCGAGAGCGTCCGCGCCGTCTCCGACCACATCACCGAGGTGCTCCCCGCCACGATCGCGCGGATGTCCGCCTCGGACGCCGCCGCCCGCGAGTCCGTGACGAGCAGCGACCGCGCCTGGAGCGCGGTGAGCCCCCAGCCCGCGCAGGTCGTCGCACCCGCCGTCGGCGACAACGGCGGCCACCTCCACTCCTCGCCCGAGCCTCACGACCACGGTCACGACGGGCCGATCGGCACGGTCACCACGCTGCCCACGCGCGGACCTGGCGACCAGCCTGAGCCGCCCGAGCGACCCGGCCCGGGGTTCACCAGCTCCCTGTTCACGGACCGGTCGGCCACCCCACCGGGTGACACCGGCGCGCCCCCTCACCGCCTGCTCGCAGGCGGGCTTACCGTGCTCGGTGACGGCCCGCACGGGCCGTTCCCACTGACGGAGGACTGATGACCGCGTTCCACTTCTTCCCCGAGTTCGAGGACGGCCTGCGCCGTATCCCGGGGATCCTGCGGGTGCGCGTGGTCACGACCGCGGACGGCCGGCCGATCGAGATCCACGCGATCACCGACATGTCCAAGGCGCCGAAGGACTTCGTCCGCGACATCCAGGCCGTCGCGATGGCCGACTACGACCTCGACATCGACTACCGCATCGTCAGCATCGTGCAGATGGCGCCCGAGAGCGTCGACGTCGGCGACCCGACCCCGGCCGCAGACTCCCCCGCCCCCTCCGCAGCGCCCGAGACGCGCCCCGCGCTCACGAGCATCAGCGTGAGCCGTTCCGGCGGCGACGCCGTCGTCACCGTGTCCCTCGGCATCGGCGAGTCGGTCTACACCGGCCAGTCCTCCGGCCCGAGCGCCCAGATCCACCGCGCCCGCATCATCGCCCAGGCCACGCTCGCCGCCCTGTCCGAGCTGCTGGGGATCCCCGCGCACATCGAGAGCTCGCAGGTGATCGAGGTGGGGCTGCGCGACGTCGCCGTCACCACCCTCGCCCTGCAGCTCCCGCAGCTCGGCGAGCAGATCCTGTGCGGCAGCGCGCTCGTCCGCGGCGACGCCGAGGACGCGGTCGCCCGCTCGGTGCTCGCGGCGGTCAACCGCCGTCTTGCCGGCTGATTTCGACCCGCCGCCCCCGGTGTGGGAGGATCGCCGGAGTTTCGGTCGACCTCAGGAGTTCTGATGAGCAAGCGCGCACGCAAGCGCCGCACCCGCAAGAAGAGCGGTGCCAACCACGGCAACCGTCCGAACGCCTGAGCAGTCTCAGCGACCTAGGACGTGAGAAAGGCCCGACCCCCGCGGGGGTCGGGCCTTTCTGCTGCTTCGGGACCGCCTCAGGCGGTCGGCTCGGTCGGGAGCGTCGTGACCACCGTGGTCGTGACCGTGACCGAGCGGATGCTGGCGAGCACCTTCGTGCGCACCTCGTCGGGGCACGGGTCGCCGCCGCACGAGCGGCCGATCAGGAGCTTGACCTCCTGGTAGACGCCGGCCTCCTGCAGACAGGGGCCGCACTCGTCGAAGTGCTGCTTGAACTTCGCGTGGTCGTGCTCGGTGACCTCGCCGTCGAGGAAGGCCGAGACGTACTCGAGCACCTCGCTGCAGGGCGTGTCGTGGTGGTTGCCGCAGCTCATGACTGCCGACCTCCCTCGTCGCCGGCGGCGGCGGGGACGAGACCCCGCTCGCGGGCGTAGTCCTCGAGCAGCTCACGCAGCTGCTTGCGCCCACGGTGCAGGCGCGACATCACGGTGCCGATGGGCGTGCCCATGATCTCGGCGATCTCCTTGTACGCGAAGCCCTCGACGTCGGCGAGGTAGACCGCGATGCGGAAGTCCTCGGGGATCGCCTGCAGGGCGTCCTTGACGTCGGAGTCGGGCAGGCGGTCGAGCGCCTCGGCCTCGGCGGAGCGCAGCCCGGTGGAGGTGTGCGCCTCCGCCCGCGCCATCTGCCAGTCCTCGACGTCGTCGGTGTTGGACTGCAGGGGCTCGCGCTGCTTCTTGCGGTAGCCGTTGATGAACGTGTTGGTGAGGATCCGGTACAGCCAGGCCTTCAGGTTCGTGCCGTCCTGGTACTGGTGGAAGGCGGAGAAGGCGCGCACGAAGGTCTCCTGCAGGAGGTCCTCGGCGTCCGACGGGTTGCGCGTCATGCGCAGCGCACCGGCGTACAGCTGGTCGAGGTACGGGAGCGCGTCGCGCTCGAAGCGCGCGGTGCGCTCCTCGGCGGTCTCCTCGGGGGCGTCCGCGCCTGCTTCAGCGGCGACGGCGTCGAGCTCGTTGTCCTGGGTCATCACGACCGAGGGTAGTGGTCCGGAGGCGCCGCCGGGCTGCACGGGCAGCTCGAGACGGTCCTCGGGCACGGTGAGCACGAGCACGTGACGCCCTCCCCTGACGGTTCCCCATACACCGGGCGAGCGCCCGGCCACGGGTTGGAACACGGTCGACGCCTCCGCCATTCCCCGTCCGTTCACCCGGGGTCGCCGGACGCCGTCAGGCGGTGACGAGGCCCACCGCGGTGAGCGCGGCCGCGAGCATCGCGGGGGCCGGGTCGGGGCCGCCGCGACCGACGGCCAGGGAGTGGTCGGCGGCCGCGATGCGGTGCAGATGCGCGCCGGCGCCGGTGAGAGGTACGCCGTCCGGCCCGGTGAAAGGGAGCGCGTCGGCCACGTCGGCCGCGGTGCCGAAGGTGTCGCGCTCGCCCTGCGCCACGACGACCGGCAGCCCCGCTGCCCAGGGGACGCCGAGCTCCTGGGCGCGGGCTGCACGTGCCTTCGCCCGCTTCGCTCTGTCGTGCCGGGCGGCCGGCGGGACGAGCGGGAAGGCCAGCAGCAGGACTGCATCCGCGCCGACCTGCACGGCGGTGCGGCAGGCGACCCGGGCACCGGCCGAGCGGCCGCCCGCAACGAGGGGAACGCGGCGCGTGACTCCGGCCGCCCGGCGGGCGTGGGCCAGCGCCGCGACCCAGGCGAGGTCGAGCTGCGCCGGTGCCGCGGCGACCCTGCGCCCGGCCAGCACCCAGGGCTGGTCGACAAGCACGACGGCGACGCCGAGCGCAGGCAGGTCCCGCGCGAGGCCGAGCAGGTCGGCGGTGTCGACGCCGCGGCCGGCGCCGTGGCCGAGGACGACGAGCGCCCGGGCGCCGGTCGCGCGGTAGGCGTGCAGGCGCGCCGTACCGGCCGGGGTGTCGACGTCGAGCGTGCGGACCTTCGGTGCAGGCATCGAGGTCAGAAGAGCGGGGCCTGGTCGCCGCCGGCGTCGAGGCCGTCGGCGAGCGCCTCGTCGAGCGGCAGGGGGTCGACGAGCTCGGGGCCGTTGTGCCGGACGTCGTTCACGAGGGTGGCGACCGGGTAGGCGTCGAGGCGCCCGGGCGCCGCAGGCACGAGGAGGCCGCGCGGGTCGCCCTTCTCCCCCGTGACGGCCGGGTCGAGCCACTCGGCCCAGCGCTCGCGCTCGACGAGCAGCGGCATGCGGTCGTGGATCCGGCCGACGGCGTCCTCAGCAGTGGTGGTGAGCACCGTGCACGTCATGAGCCAGGCCTTGGGGTCGTCGTCCTCGCGCGTCGGGTCGCGCCAGAGCTCGTACAGCCCGGCCATCGCGAGGCTGCTGCCGTCGGCGGGGTGGATGAAGAACGGCTGCTTCAAGGGCTTGCCGCCCTTGCCCTTCGGGCCGTCCTCGGGCGTGTACCACTCGTAGTAGCCGTCGGCCGGGAGGATGCAGCGCCGGCGGGCGAAGGCCCGCTTGTACGCCGGCTTCTCGGCGACGGTCTCCATCCGTGCATTGATCATGCGGTTGCCGATGCTCGGGTCCTTCGCCCAGGACGGCACGAGGCCCCACTTCACGACCGCGAGCTCGCGACGCGGGGGCGCCTCCTTGTCCTCGCGGGGCGCCCGCATGACGACGGCGTACACGTCCTTGGTGGGCGCGACGTTCCAGTCGGGCTTCAGCTCCTTCTCCGGCCGCGCCTCGATCTCGAACTCCTCCACGAGGTCGTCCGGATTCTTGCTCGCCGCGTACCGCCCGCACATGCGAGCAGTATCCCTGCCGGTCCTGCGCTTCGGGCTCGATAGGCTGCGGACGTGGCATCCGACGACCATCCATGGCCGGCACCCCTCGCCGACGCGCCCGTGACGGCCGTCGTCCGGGTGCCGGGATCCAAGTCGCTCACCAACCGCGCGCTGCTCCTCGCCGCGCTCGCCGATGGCCCGTCCACTGTCAGCGGCGCCCTGCGCGCCCGTGACACCGTCCTCATGGGCAAGGCCCTCGCCTCCCTCGGCGCCGGCATCGACGGGCTCACCGGCGACGCCGCGATCCGCGTGACCCCCGGCCCGCTCGTCGGCCCTGCGCACGTCGACTGCGGGCTCGCGGGCACGGTCATGCGCTTCGTCCCGCCCGTGGCCGCGCTCGCCGACGGCGACATCCGCTTCGACGGCGACCCGCGCGCCCGCGTCCGCCCGATGGGCGGCGTGATCGAGGCGCTCGAGGCGCTCGGCGTCGAGATCGACGACGACGCCCGCCGCACCCTGCCGTTCACGGTCAAGGGCACCGGCGCCGTCCGCGGCGGCGACGTCGCGCTCGACGCGTCGGCCTCCAGCCAGTTCGTCTCCGCCCTGCTTCTGTCGGCCGCTCGCTTCGACGAGGGCGTGCTCATCCGGCACCAAGGTGGCCCCGTGCCGTCGATGCCGCACATCGACATGAGCGTCGAGCTCCTGCGCGAGCACGGCGTCACGGTCGAGGTGGACGCCGCCGACCCGACCCGCGCGACGTGGCGGGTCCTGCCCGGCCCGCTGCGCGCCCTCGACCGCGCCGTCGAGCCCGACCTCTCCAACGCCGCCCCGTTCCTGGCCGCAGCGGTCGTCACCGGCGGCTCGGTCACCATCCCGGGCTGGCCCACCCGCACCACCCAGGCCGGCGACGCGCTGCGCGACCTCCTCGCGCGGATGGGCGCCGAGGTCACGCTCGACGAGCGCGGCCTCACCGTGCGCGGCACGGGCAGCCTCGACGGCCTCGACGCCGACCTCGGCGACGTCGGCGAGCTCACGCCCGTCCTCGCCGCCGTGTGCGCGGTCGCCGGATCCCCGTCGCGCCTGCGCGGCATCGCGCACCTGCGCGGCCACGAGACCGACCGGCTCGCGGCGCTCGCGCGCGAGATCACCCGCCTCGGCGGCAGCGTCGAGGAGACCGACGACGGCCTGCGCATCACGCCGAAGCCCTTGCACGGCGGCGTGTTCGAGACGTACGACGACCACCGCATGGCCACCGCCGGCGCGGTCCTCGGCCTCGTCGTCCCCGGCGTCGAGGTCGTCGACGTCGCGACCACGGGCAAGACGCTGCCGGACTTCGTCGGCATGTGGGCCTCCATGCTCGCCGGAGGCTCTGCCGCGTGAGCAAGCGCCGCGAGCTCGACGAGGACGACGTCCGTGTGCGCCCTGGCCGCGGCAAGTCCCGGCCCCGCAGCAAGGAGCGGCCCAAGCACGAGGACGCCGTCCCCGCGTTCGTGACCGCCGTAGACCGCGGCCGCTACACCGCGGTGCTCGGAGACGTCGACGAGCCCGGCACCGAGGTGTACGCCGTCAAGGCGCGCGAGGTCGGCCGCAAGGGTGTCGTGGTCGGCGACCGCGTCGCACTGGTCGGCGACGTCAGCGGGAAGCCCGACACCCTCGCCCGCGTCGTCCGCGTCGAGCCGCGCACCACGATGCTGCGCCGCAGCGCCGACGACGACGACCCGATCGAGCGCGCGCTCGTGGCGAACGCCGACCAGCTCGTCATCGTCACCGCGCTCGCCGATCCCGAGCCTCGCCCGCGCATGATCGACAGGTGCCTGGTCGCGGCGTACGACGCCGGCCTCGAGCCGGTGCTCCTGCTCACCAAGAGCGATCTCGCCTCCCCCGACGAGCTCCTCGCGCAGTACGGGGCGCTCGACGTGCAGTACCTCGTCACGCGACAGGAGGGCACCGACCCCGTCGACGTCGAGCTGCTGCACGACCTGCTGCGCGGCCACGTGTCGGTGCTCATCGGCCACAGCGGCGTCGGCAAGTCCACCCTCGTCAACGCGCTCGTCCCGGACGCCGAGCGCGCGATCGGCGTGGTCAACGTGGTCACCGGCCGCGGCCGTCACACCTCGACCTCCGCCGTCGCGCTCCCCCTGCCCGAGGGCGGCTGGGTCATCGACACCCCGGGCGTGCGGTCGTTCGGGCTCGCGCACGTCGACCCGCAGCGCGTCTTCCACGCGTTCCCCGACCTCGAGGCCGGCACCGACGACTGCCCGCGCTCGTGCTCGCACGACGAGCCCGACTGCGCCCTCGACGCCTGGGTCGCCGACGGCCACGCCGGCAGCGGCGGGCCGCAGCGGCTCGAGTCCCTGCGCCGCCTGCTGCGCAGCCGCGCCGGTGGGGACGACGTGAATCCCGGCGAGGACGTCGCTGCAGATCCCGGCGCGTGACCCGGCGGTCACCCGCCGCAGTCTCGCGAATCCTTGCCGCACAGCCGATCCCGGCGGGCACAATCGACCGCGACGACGACCATCGCGGAGGGCACCATGGCCGAGATCAAGACGCAGAAGAACGCCGGCGACGTCCAGGCGTTCCTTGACTCCATCGAGGACCCGGCGCGTCAGGCCGACGCCCGCGCGATCGACACGCTCCTCACCAAGGTCACCAAGGCCGAGCCGGTGATGTACGGCGACGCGATCGTGGGCTACGGCGAGCACCTGCTCACCTACGCGGGCGGTGCGCAGCGGCCGTGGATGGTGCTCGGGTTCGCCCCGCGCAAGACCAGCACGACGCTCTACCTGAACGGCAAGGCCGAGGAGTACGCCGACCTCCTCGAGCGCCTCGGCAAGCACACCGCCAAGGGCGGCTGCCTGCACATCAAGAAGCTCGCGGACGTCGACCAGCAGGTGCTCGAGGAGCTCCTCAAGAAGTCGTACGCCAAGAAGTAGCGGCCAGTACGGGGCAGCGACTACTTCGGCTCGGGCACCGAGCCGACGGTCGTCTTGTCGACCGTGCCTCCCCACACCGCCGTCGCACCCGAGTGGCCGGCGAGCACGGCGAGGGCGAGGTTGCCTGCCGCCACCAGCACCACGAGGACGGCGACGACCTTCGTCATCGTCGTACGCCCGTCGCGCTGCTGACGGTCGAACCAGTACAGCAGCGCGAGCAGCACGAACAGTCCGAACGCGGCGATCGGGATCTTCTCGCCCCACTCGATGTGGTCCTCGGGCCAGCCCACACGTGAGGCGAGCTTCTCGCCGCTCTCCTTGGCCACGAACGCCGAGCCCAGAGCGATGAAGGAGCAGGCGAGCACCAGCCAGCCGTACGACCGGTTCCACGACGCCTTGGCCGCGACGAGCACGGCGCCGAGGCACGCGAGCGGCAGCAGCACGATGACGGCGTGCACGACCAGCGGATGCAGCGGGATCCCCGCGATGGTGTCGAACATGCCCCGACCGTACGTCGCACGCGCGCGCCGTGGTCGGACTTGGATGAAGTGTGTACGAACGCGCCCGGTAGCGTCTGCGCCGTGACCTCGCAGCCCTACGCCGACGACCTCGCCCTCGCGCACCGCCTCGCGGACGCCGCCGACGCGATCACCATGGACCGCTTCAACGCGCGCGACCTCGTGGTGGAGACCAAGCCCGACCTCACGCCGGTGAGCGACGCCGACAAGGCAGTCGAGCGCATGGTTCGCGAGGCCGTGGCGGCCGAGCGCCCCGGCGACGGCGTCCTCGGCGAGGAGGAGGCCGAGCTGGTCGGCACGAGCGGCCGCAGGTGGATCGTCGACCCGGTCGACGGCACCAAGAACTTCGTGCGCGGCGTGCCCGTGTGGTCGACGGTCATCGGCCTTCAGGACGCCGAGGGCCGGATCGTCGTCGGTCTCGTCTCAGCACCCGCGCTCGCGCGACGGTGGTGGGCCACGCTCGGCGGCGGTGCGTTCGTGTCCGAGCCGGGGTCGACCGAGCCGCGGCAGATCCACGTGTCGAAGGTGCACGCGCTGGCCGACGCGAGCCTCGGCTACTCCGAGGTCCGCTGGGTGCCGGAGCAGGACCAGCCGAAGTGGGACGCGCTCCTGCGCACGGTGTGGCGGGTGCGCGGCTACGGCGACTTCTACAGCCACGTCCTCGTGGCCGAGGGTGCCGTGGACATCGCAGCCGAGCCCGAGCTCAACCTCTACGACGTCGCGGGCGTGTCACTGGTGGTCACGGAGGCCGGCGGCCGGTTCACCGGCGTCGACGGCGTCGACGGCCCCGACCGCGGCAGCGGCATCGCCACCAACGGCCTCCTGCACGACGCCGTCCTTGCGGCGCTTCGCTGACCAGGCGTACCACCGCTCGAGGATCGCGGGCGCGAGCAGCACGGCGTACAGGTCGAACCATCCGTAGCCGCCGGCCGCGATGCTCGGCGGGTTGCCCTGCGCGACCCAGCCCATGATCGTGTCGCGCGGCATCCAGGCCCACACTCCCCACGCGGTGCCGAGGATCTCGAGGTAGCTCACCATCACGAACGCGCCGACGTAGAGCAGCGTCGAGCGGCCCCAGCGCAGGAACGCCAGCAGGCAGAGGTACCAGAAGAAGCCGAGCACGTCCTGGCGCGGCGAGAGCAGCAGGCCCCAGAGCGCCCAGGCCCCGGCGACCACGACGGTGAGCCTGATCGCGAGCACCCGGTGGCGGACGACGACGGGCAGCCGCGCGAAGGTCAGCGCGGCCAGGTAGATGAGTCCATGGCCCGGGAAGACGTACGCCGGGACGTGCTCGAGGCGGTACACGTACACGCCCAGCCAGCCCGAGAACACGAGCTCGATGAACGCCGCGATCACGATGACGACGCCGGTCTGGACGCGCACCAGCGGCGTCTCGTGCTTCAGCCACCAGAGCAGCAGCGCCCAGGTAAGGGCACCCAGGGCGAGCTGGCCGGGGAGGTCTGCGGAACGATCGAGCCACAGCACGGACGGGATCCACAGCACCGCGAGCAGCAGCGCACGCGGGTCGGTCCAGCCTCGGGTCACTCGACCAGTGTCCCCGACCTGGGCGGACTTCGGTTGTGCGCTTGTGATCGCCCGTCGGGGCTGGGACGCTCTGGACCTGCGCACGCCGACCACGGGAGGCCGACATGCACGTCGACGACAGCACCACGGTGGACACCGCCATGACGCCCGAGGTCCTCACGGTGGGACCGGGCCACACCCTCCGGCAGTGCGCGCAGGCGATGCGCAGCCGGAAGGTCGGCGCCGCCGTCGTCGCCGACCAGGACGGGCCTGGCCTCGGCATCATCACCGAGCGCGACATCCTCGACGCCGTCGCCGCGGGCCAGGACCTCGACGCCGAGACCGCGCACGACCACCAGACGACAGACGTCGTCTTCGCGACGCCGACGTGGACTCTGACCCAGGCAGCGCAGGCCATGATGCGCGGCGGCTTCCGCCACCTCATCGTGCTCGACGGCACCGAGATCGCCGGCATGCTCAGCGTGCGCGACATCGTGCGCCGCTGGTCGAGCTGACGCGGTCCCGCTAGCGGATCCTGATCCGCAGGGGCAGGCCGCCGTCAGGGCGCACTGTCACGAGCGGCACGGCCCGCGGGGAGTCCTGCACGGCCGCGAACCGCACGGCGCGCGCGAGGGACGCCAGCACGAGCGTGCCCTCGAGCAGCGCCATGTCACGCCCGATGCACAGGCGCGGTCCTGCGCCGAACGGGATGTACGCCGGCACCGCGGCGACGTCGCGCCGCCGGGCACCCGACGCATCGAGGAACCGGGTCGGATCGAACTCCTCGGGCCGCTCCCACATGGCCTCGTGGCGGTGCACGAGCCACGGGCTGACGATGACGAGGGAGTTCGCCGCGACCGGCACGCCGGCGAGCACGTCGTCCTCGAGCGCACGGCGCGTGATGACCCACGCCGGCGGGTAGAGCCGCAGCGTCTCGTCCATCACCGCAGCGGCGTACGGCAGCTGCGCCAGGTCGTGGAACGTCGGTCGCGCGTGCAGCGCGTCGGCCTCGGCGCGCAGCCTGTCGGCCGCAGTGTCGTTGCGGGCCAGCAGGTCCCACGCCCAGGTGAGGGCGCTCGCGACCGTCTCGTGCCCGGCGACGATGAACGTGACCACCTGGTCGCGCACCTGACGGGCCGACAGCGTCCGCCCCTCGTCGTCGCGGGTGGTGAGCAGCAGGTCGAGCATGTCGCGCGCGGGCTCGCCGTCGGCCAGGGGTCGGCGGGCGCGCTCGGCGAGCATCGAGTCGACGGCGTCGTCGAGATGCCGCACCGCACGGCGCAGCACGACGTTCGACCGCGTCGGGACCGACATCGGGACGGGGATCGGGAAGCGCGCCTTCCGCACGACCACGTCGAGCGCCTCGAGCGTGGCGTCCGCGAGCCGCTTCGCGTCGCCCGACAGGTCGGAGCCGAACAGCGACGCGCCGACCACCTCGAGCGCGAGCACCATCATCGCCTCGTCGACGTCGACGACCGCGCCGTCCGCTGCCGCCCAGCGCGCGAGCAGCCGGTCGACCCCCGTCGTGACGTGGGCGCCGACCAGGTCGAGCGACTCGTGGTGGAACGCCGGCTGCACGAGACGACGCGCAGGGCGCCACGTCTCGGTGTCCGCGGTGAGCAGGCCGTCACCGGTCACCAGCGAGAGGGTCGTGTACTGCAGCGTGCGCTTGCCGTACGCGCGCGCGTTCGTCACGAGCACCCGGCGTACCGCCTCGGGATCGGTGACGAGGTATGTCGGCGGGTCGGGGATCGGCAGCTGCAGGACGTCGCCGTACTCCGCGCGCATGCGCGTGAGGAACGTGATGGGGTCGGTGCTGATCTCGCGGATCGAGCGCAGCATCTCGCCGCCGGGCGGCCCGGGAGCCGTCATCGGAGCGGGACGCTTGAGAGCCACGCCCCGATCCTGTCAGCCGGTGCGGAGCTAGAGGCGAGCGAGGTCGCGGACGTCGTCCTCGAACCGGGCGCGCACCTCCTGGGTCACCGACGGCTTCGCCAGAACGAGGGCGCCGAGGTAGTCGTCGGTCGTCGGGCCGTCCCCGTCCGAGCCCGAGTAGACCGCGCGCTCGAACGACGTCTGCGACGCCGCGCGCGCGGCGTGCTCGATCTCGGCGGGGGTCATGGATGCGCTGCCCGACACGAGGGCGTCGAGGTCGACGACGTCCGCGTCGGCGTACCGCGACCAGATCGCCGCGCGCGCGGTGTCGTCCGGCGTGCCGATCGGGATGACGTAGTCGAAGCGGCCGGGACGGGTGAATGCGGGGTCGAGGGCGCGGAGGTCGTTCGTGGCACAGACCAGCAGACGCTGGTCGTGCTGGCGGAACGCAGGCACGACCTTGAGCAGCTCGTTGGTGAGACCGTGGACCGGGCTGGTGGGCCGGTCGCCGCGCGCGGCGGCGATCTCCTCGACCTCGTCGATGAAGACGAGCACCTTCTCCAGGCGCCGGATGCGGTCGAAGGTCGCGCGGAGAGCGGCGGCCGGGCCGGCGGGATCTGCGAGCAGGGCGCTCGGCAGCACCTCGACGAACGGCCAGCCGAGTCGGCTCGCGATGGCGCGCGCGAACGACGTCTTGCCCGTGCCGGGCGGCCCGAAGAGCACCACCGCGCGCGGCGGCTGCACGCCGTGCCGGCTCGCGGTCTCGGGCTGGTCGAGAGGCGCCACGATGCGGCGCTCGATCAGGTCCTTCTCACGGTGCATGCCGGCGAGCTGGTCCCAGAGCCGGCCCGGCAGCACCTGGCCGCCGAGCTCGGCGAGCACGTCGGCCTTGTCGCGCTCGAGCGAGACGACCTTGTCGAAGTAGGCGACGGCGGGGCGGCGCGCGAACCCCGCGTTGGCGAGGCCGTCGGCGAGCTGCTCCTCCTCGGGCAGCACGTACGACAGCAGGCGCACCCGCGCGTCGAGGAGAGCCCGCTCGAGCCCGAGCAGCAACGAGCTGGCCATGCCCTGGCCGCGCCACTCCTCGGCGATCGCGAGCCGCGCGACCCACGCGCGGTCGCCCGAGACGGTCGACACGACGACGCCCACGACCTCGTCGTGCAGCTGGGCGACGACCGCGGGCTGGTCGTCGCGCAGCGCCGCGATGACCTCCGACAGCCCGAAGATGCTCCCCTGGTGGGCCTTGGTGACGTCGAGCAGCCGCACCACGGCCTCGAGGTCGTCGTCGTGGTAGTCACGGATGAACCAGCGCATGTCCGACGGTGGCACGCACCAGGTGGACGCCGTACCGCCGTCGTGGACTGCCGGACCGGGTCCAACCGCCCGACCGGCGGTTGCACGTGACGTGAAGAACTGCCTTCAGCGGGTAACGAAGGTTTGCTTTCCCTAGCCTGACGTGCATGACGGCGACGAGGGAGCCGCGGGCCGCACGCGAGCCGCAGCCGATCGATGCGATCGGCGCGCTGCGGTGGGACCGCGCCTCGGACACGTCGTACTGGTCGCCCGAGGCCCGGGCGATCCTCGGCGTCGACGCCGACGCGCCGTCGACGACCGAGTTCTTCCTGCAGCACATCCACCCCGACGACGTCCTGAGCGTGCTGGACCTCATGCGCGACCTCCCTACCGACGCACCGGTGTTCCTCCTCCCGTTCCGGGTCCTGCGCGCCGACGGGCAGGTGCGGCAGATCTTCACCACCTGGTCGGCCGCCGACCCGCACGCACCGGGGCCGCACACCTACTCCGGCACGATGGTCGACTGGACGGCGGAGGCGGACGTCTCGCGCATGCTGGACGAGTCGCGACAGCTCCTCAGGGCGACGATCGACCACGCCGTCGACCCCCTCATGCAGGCCGAGGGGCTCTACGAGGACGGCGAGCTCGTCGACCTCGGCATCTTCGACGCGAACCCGGCCGCACTCGACTACATACACCTCGAGCTGCACCAGGTCGTCGGGCTCAGCCTCTTCACGCTCTTCGGCGACGGGCTCGACGCGGCACTGCGATCGCTCTACCTGGACACCCTGGTGACCGGGGAGCCGCTGCTGGTCGACGGGTTCGAGTACAGGGGTCCGGGCGACGAGCGCCCTCGCTGGTTCGACTTCCGGGTCTACCGCGCCGGCGACGTCGTCACTGTCTCGTGGCGCGACGTGACCGCTCGTCGTGAGGCCGAGCGCTCCCTCGCGGCGTCGGAGCGGCTGTTCCGCTCTTCGATGCACGACGCGACGATCGGCATGGCGCTGGCCGACCTCGACGCGACGATCCGGCTCGTCAACCCCGCCCTCGCCCGGTTGCTCGGCCGGGACGAGGAGTGGTTCGTGGGCCGCTCGCTCCTGGACCTCGTGCACCCCGATGAACGTGCCCGGGTCCTGGACGAGCGGCATCGCGTCGTCGGCCAGGAGTCCGAGTCCGTCACCTCCGAGGTCCGGCTGCTGCGCGCGGACGGCGAGGACGTGCCCGTCCGGCGGGTCGGGGTCGTCGTGAGCGACGCCGAGGGGAACCCGGACTTCCTCATGGTGCAGGTCGAGGACCTCAGCGAGCAGCACCGGGCCCTCCACGAGCTCGAGTACCGCGCCTTCCACGACCCGCTCACCGGCCTGCGCAACCGCAGCTGGATCCAGGAGATCCTCGACGTCGACCTGGCCGCTGCCCGGCTCGTGTCCGGTGCCCTCGCCGTTCTCTACCTCGACCTCGACCGGTTCAACGTCGTCAACGACTCGCTCGGGCACACCGCCGGGGACGCGCTGCTCATGACCGTCGCGGAGCGGCTCGCCGACTGCATGCGACCGGGCGACCGTCTCGCACGCGTCGGCGGGGACGAGCTCGTGGTGGTGGTCAACGGGCTCAGCGGCGACGAGGCCGAGGCGGTGGCTGAGCAGATGGCCGAGGCGATCACGAGGACCGTCTCGGTCGACACGACCGTCGACGGCCACCGCGTGCTGCCCACCATCTCGATCGGGGTCGCGGTGTCCGAGGACGCGTCGACCGCTTCGAGCCTCCTGCGGGACTCCGATGCGGCGCTGGTGCGCGCCAAGAAGGAGGGTCGCAACCGCTGGGCCTTCGCGGACACCCAGCAGCACGAGCGCGCGATCGCACGTCTCACCCTGGAGGACGCGTTGCGGCTCGCGGTCGAGCGGCACGAGTTCGTCACCTACTACCAGCCCATCGTCCGGATCAGCTCGGGCGAGGTCGTGGGGCACGAGGCGCTGGTGCGCTGGGCACACCCGGAGCGGGGGATCCTCGCACCGGCGGAGTTCATGGAGGTCGCCGAGGCCTCGGGCATCGTGACCGAGATCGACCTCGCCGTGCTCGATGGCGCGTGCCTGGCCCTCGGCGCCGGCCTGCTGCCGGGAACGGTGAGCGTCAACGTCAGCGCCATGGACATCGTCCGCACCACGTGGTTCGACGACGTGCTCTCGGCTCTGCAGCGGCACCACCTGGATCCGAGCAGGCTCGTCCTGGAGATCACGGAGACGGCGGCGCTCGAGATCCCAGAGCACACACGCTGGAGCCTCGACCGGCTGCGCGGCCTCGGCGTCGGGCTGCACGTCGACGACTTCGGCACGGGCTTCTCGTCGATCTCGCTGCTGCAGGACCTCCCTGTCACAGGACTCAAGCTCGACGCGCGCTTCGTGCGTGCGCTGACGCCCGGGGAGGACTCGGCGGCGAACGCGCTCTCAGCTGGTCTCGCCGGTCTTGCCGACGGCCTCGGGCTCGCCGGTGTCGCCGAGGGTGTCGAGACCGAGGCGCAGGCCGACCTGCTCCTCGCGCAGGGCTGGTCCCATGCCCAGGGCTGGCTGTTCGGGCGCCCTGCCCCGCTCCCCTGAGGCCTTGGCGACGTCGAGCAGCCGCCCCCCGGCCTCGATGGCATCCCTTCGGGCTTTCTCCCGTTCGGCGCGTCACCGGGGTCAGGACTCCCTAACCTCGGTGTCATGACCGGGGGACGGGGATGGGTCGAGGCGCGCGCGCTTGCCGACGCGCGGCCCGTCGACGCCCTGGGGCTGTTCACCTGGGACAGGCCCGGACGCAGGGTGACCTGGTCGGCGGAGACCGCCGACATCATCGGCGTCGACCGTGCGGCGGCACCGTCCAACAGGCTGTGGTTCGCCAGCCTCCACGAGGACGACCGTGCAGCCATCATGGCCGCCATCGACAGCATCCCGATCGACGCGCGGTCGTACCAGCTCCGCTACCGCGTGCCGCGCCCCGACGGCAGCATCCGCCACGTCGTGCACATCGGCATCGCCGTGGACCCCTCGGGCCCGGGGCCGTACCAGTACATCGGGACGCTCGCGGACTGGACGTCGGCGCACGACGCCATCGTCGCCGTCGAGCTCTCGCACGACCGGCTGCGGCAGTCGCTCGACAACCAGATCGACCCGGCCCTCGAGCTCGAGGTCGTGCTCGAGGACGGCGCGCCCGTCGACCTCGTGATCGTCGAGGCCAACCCCGCCCTGCTCGCCGAGAACGGCGTGGACCGCGAGCACCTGGTCGGGCAGAGCCTGCAGGGCGTGGCGGGCGACAACCTGCTCAGCGAGCCCTACCGCAGCTACCTGGACACGCTGATCACGGGCACACCTCTCAGCATCGACGGCTTCCAGTTCAAGCATCCGCACACCGGCGATCTGCGGCGGTACGACGTCCGCGCCTACCGCAGCGGCGACCGGCTGGTGGTCACGTGGCGCGACGTCACCGAGCGCCAGCGCGAGCAGGAGGCGCTCGCGACGTCGGAGAGGCTGTTCCGGTCGACCGTCATGGATGCCGCGATCGGCATGGCGGTCGCCGACCCCGACGGCAGCTTCCGGATCGTCAACGCCGCGCTGTGCACCCTCGTCGGCCGGGACCCCTCGTGGTTCGAGGAGCACGTGATGATCGACGTCGTGCACCCCGACGACCGCGACCGTGTGCTGGCGGAGTGGTCGCAGCTGTTCGCGGTGGGTACCGACACGGCCACGATGGTGTCCGAGCTGCGGCTCGTGCGCTCGGACGGCGAGGTCGTGCATGTGCGCAGGGCCGGTGTCGTCGTGCGGGATGCGGCCGGGGTCCCCGAGTACCTGCTGGCGCAGATGGAGGACCTCACCGCGCATCACCGCGCTCTCTACGAGCTCGAGTACCGCGCCTTCCACGACGAGCTCACCGGCCTGCGCAACCGTCCGTGGATCCAGGACATCGTCGGCCTCGACCTCGCCGCCGCTCGTCGCAGCGGCACGAGCATCGCGGTCCTCTCCCTCGACCTCGACCGGTTCAACGTCGTCAACGACTCGCTCGGCCACGCCGCGGGCGACGCGCTGCTGTGCCAGGTCGCCGACCGGCTCGCTGCGAGCCTCCGCCCGGCGGACCGGATCGGCCGGGTCGGTGGCGACGAGTTCGTCGTCGTCCTCAGCGGCATCACCGACCCGACGGACGCCGAGGAGGTGGCCGAGCATCTGATCACGGCGGTCTCGGTCGACACCACGGTGGACGGGCACCGCGTCCTGCCCACGGTGTCGGTCGGCATCGCGCTGTCCGGCGACGGCGCCACGCCGCAGAGCCTGCTGCGCGACTCATCCGCCGCCCTCGTGCGGGCGAAGGACGAGGGCCGAAACCGGTGGGCGTTCGCCGACACCGCGCAGCACGAGCGCGCCGTCGCGCGCCTCACCCTCGAGGACGCGTTGCGCCTCGCGGTCGAGCGGCACGAGTTCGTCACCTACTACCAGCCGATCGTGGCGCTGGCGACGGGCGAGGTCGTCGGTCACGAGGCGCTCGTCCGCTGGGCCCACCCCGAGCGGGGCATCCTGGCTCCGGCGGAGTTCATGGACGTCGCCGAGGCCTCGGGCATCGTCGGCGAGATCGACCTCGCCGTCCTCGGCGGTGCTTGCGCCGCTCTCAGCTCGGGGATCATGCCGGGGACGGTGAGCGTGAACGTCTCCGCCGTCGACCTCGCCCGCAGCACCTGGTTCGACGACGTGCTCGCTGCTCTCACCCGCCACGGGGTCGACCCCGGCCGGCTCGTGCTCGAGATCACCGAGACGGCGGCGCTCGAGCTCCCCGAGCACACGCGGTGGAGCCTGGACCGGCTGCGCGATCTCGGCGTCGGGCTGCACGTCGACGACTTCGGCACCGGCTTCTCCTCCATCTCCCTCCTTCAGGACCTCCCCGTCACCGGGCTCAAGCTCGACCGTCGGTTCGTGCAGGCGCTCACGAGCGAGGAGGACTCGGCGGCCAACGCCCTGGCCGCGGGTCTCGCCGGCCTCACCCGCGGGCTGGGGCTCGTCGGCGTCGCTGAGGGCGTGGAGACCGAGGAGCAGGCGGCCGTCCTGCGCGCGCAGGGGTGGGCGCACGCCCAGGGCTGGCTCTTCGGCCGGCCGGCGCCGCTCCCCTGACAGTCCTGCTGACGCCGTCCGGCAGGATCGGCCTCGTGCCCTCCGTCCATCCGCTCACCCCCGACGGCCTCGTGGCTGCGGTGGCCGTGCGGGCCGACGAGTACGACGGCGTACGCCGGATCTGCATCGACGGCGCACCCGCCACCGACCCGCACGGCCTGGGCGCCGCGGTCGTCGCGCATCTCGCGGGGGGCCGCCCGGCGGTCCACGTGCGCGCGGACGACTTCTGGCGGCCCGCGGGCCAGCGGTTCGAGTACGGCAAGCAGGATGCGCAGGCGTACCTCGAGACGTGGCTCGACGTCGACGCGCTCAGGCGCGAGGTGCTCGACTCCGTGGAGATCCGCGGCACGGTGCTGCCCGGGCTGCGCGACCCGCTCACCGACCGGTCGCTGCGGCTCGCTCCCGTGGAGTTCGGCGAGAACCCGGTCGTGGTGGTGTCCGGCACCGCGCTGCTCGGGCGGTGGCTGCCGTTCGAGGCTCACCGTCCACCTGCGCATGAGCCCGGCCGCGCTGGCTCGGCGTACCCCTCCGGACGAGGCGTGGATGCTCGAGGCCCTCGCGCAGTACGCCGCCGACGTCTCGCCCGAGACGACCGCCGACCTCGTGGTGCGCTGCGACGACCCGCAGCATCCCGCCCTCGTCGTCCGCTGACGCGCCTCCCTCGGTCGGCTACGGTCGAGCGATGAGGGACCTCGACGACGCCACGTTCATCGCCGCGCTCGACGGCCAGCGCCGGGCCGTGCTCGGCAAGGTCGCCGGCATCGACCGCGCGGCGGCGGAGGTCCGGCGCACGGCGTCGGGCACGACGATCGCCGGCGTGCTGCACCACCTCGTGGTGGTCGAGCGCGACTGGTTCGGGCACCTGTTCGCAGGCGGACCGGACCTCTACGGCGACCTCGAGGACGACTTCGCACCCAACGCCGACCTCACGCTCGACGACCTGGCCGACGAGTACCGCGCCGCCTGCCGCGAGTCGGGGGCCGTCGTCGCGGCGGCGTCCTCGTTCGACACCGTGAGCGCGCTGCCGCACCCGTTCTTCGGCCACGTGACGCTGCGCTGGCTGCACATGCACCTGCTGCGCGAGACCGCCCGGCACGCGGGGCATCTCGACATCCTCCGCGAGGAGACCGACGGCCAGCTGGGCGACGACGCAGCCCCCGACACGATCTGAGCGTTCGAGGCATCGGCGGCCGCTCCCGCGCGCCCGCTGTGTCGGCATCGCGCACTACCGTGTCGATCTCGCTTGTTGCCGTTCGTACAGGGGTGAGCGCAGGTATCCCACCTGCCGCAGACAGGGAGCCGTCATGACCGACTTCATCATCTTCTTCAACCAGCAGTGGGTCGGCGACCACCCGGCCGAGTGGTACGGCACGCGCGGGCCTCTCGCCCGCGCCGTCGTCGAGGAGATGCGCCAGGCGGGCGTGCTCGTCTACGCCGGCGGGCTCGTGGAGGAGCTCGACCAGGCCTTCAGCGCCGACGCGACCAGCGGCGAGCTGCTCGTCACCGACGGCCCGTACGCCGAGACCAAGGAGTACCTCGGCGGCCTCACCATCGTGCGCGTCGCCGACGAGGCCGAGGCGCGGATCTGGGCCGGCAAGGTCGCGGTGGCGTGCGGGTGGCCCCAGGAGGTCCGCCCCTTCAAGTCCTAGCCGAACGCGGCTGGCCCAGACCTCTGGTCGTGTGCGCCCGACGTACCTAGGGTCGTTGCATGGAACGCGTCTCAGGCATCGGGGGCTTCTTCTTCCGCGCTCGCGACCCCGAGGCTCTGGCAGCGTGGTACGCCGCCCACCTCGGCATCGCGAGCGTCACCGACGGCGCTCCGTGGGACCAGGAGGCCGGCATGACCGTCTTCGCGCCGTTCCCCGCGGACACCGACTACTTCGGCAGCCGCGAGCAGCCGTTCATGCTCAACTTCCGCGTCACCGATCTCGACGCGATGCTCGCCCAGCTGCGCGGGGCGGGCGGCACCGTCGAGGACGACGTCGTCGACGAGAGCTACGGCCGCTTCGGCTACGCCCGCGACCCCGAGGGCAACCGCTTCGAGCTCTGGCAGCCGATCGACGGCTGATCGCGCCGCTGGCGCTCCGCCGTCGGCATGAGCGTGCGGACTGCTGCTACATGGAGTGCGACTCGTAGATGCGGACGCTGTCGATGATCGGCATCGAGCTGCACGAGCGACTCGGCATGCTCGAGATCCTCGGCGTTGAGGATGCAGTAGCCGACCAGCGGTGACGGGGTGTTGAGATCGAGATCGGTTCGGCCACCGTGGGTGAGCTCGACACCGCGGCCGAACGGGCTGCCCGGGTCGACCAGGTGGGGACCGACGGCGGCGAACCAGGCACCCCACGCCTGCTGCACCTCGTCGGTCGGTGTGGTGAAGCCGTACGTGAGCACGATGAACTTCTTCACGGTGGACCCTTCCTGCGCCCTCGTCGACGGGCGTCTCTGGTGGTGTCGGTCAGGTACTGCTGGTAGTTCTCGAACGTTCCTTCCCCGGATCCCCAGTAGGTGTGGAACTGCCCCGCCCACTGCTGGACGAGGGCCAAGGGAGCGGGGTCGAGCGTGAGGAAGGTGGTACGCCCCGTCTTGTGCCGCCTGATGAGGCCCGCGGCGTCCAGCACACCGATGTGCTTGTTGATCGCAGGAAGCGAGAGCCCGCGCAGCGCGGCGAGATGGTGGATCGCCGCAGGCTGCTGCCCGAGGAAGCGGACGATCTCCCGGCGATGGGCGTTCGCGAGGGCATGGAGGACGACGTCGAGCTCGTCCGGTTCCTCCGCCTTCGTTCCACGCTCCTGCAACAGTTCACCTCCTGGTGAAGTGTTGGCTCGCGCGGGACGCACTGTCAAGGCCTGGCCGCCGGCGGCGCAGCGCGTGATCCCTAGCCGTTGCGGCCCTCGCCGGCTTCGCGGGCTGCGGCCTCGAGCCGCTCGCGGTAGGCGACCCAGGCAGCCGGCGCGAGCGAGGGCAGGTTGTCGTGCTCGCGGCGGAAGCCAGCTGCGCCGTCGATGAGCTCGCGGACGACGTCGGCATGCCCGGCGTGCCGGTGCGTCTCGGCGGTCACGTGCACGAGCATCCGGTGCAGGGTCACCTGGCCGTCGTTCCACCAGGGCACGGTGCCGACGGCGTCCCACGGGAGCGCGGCGATCGTCGCGTCGGCGTGCGCGCATGCGCGCTCGTACAGCCCGACGACGTCCTCACGCGACTCCTCGGGAGTGGCCCACATGTCGGCGTTGGGCTCGGCGTCGTCGTCCCACCAGGGCAGCGGCTCGGCGAACGGCCGCCCGAACACGCGGCCGAAGTACCACGCCTCGACGATCGCCAGGTGCTTCACCAGCCCGAGGAGGTTGGTGCCCGTCGGCACGAGCGGGCGGCGCACGTCGTACTCCGAAAGCCCGTCGAGCTTCCAGAGCAGCGAGTCGCGTCCGGCCTTCAGGTAGCCGTGCAGGTCGTCCTTCACCACGTCGGAGTCCATCCGACGATCCTGCCTCCCTCCCTACGATTTGGTAGTGCTAAAGCGTCATGCGTGACGCCCTAGCACTACCGAATCGGGTCAGGGGAGGGTCAGTCCGGCGGCGGTCACGGCGCGGGCGACGCCTCCCGCCTTCACAAACGTCTCGGCGGCCTCGAGCTCTGGGGCGAGGTGCCGGTCGGTGCCCGGGCCCTCGACGGTCTCGCGCAGCGCCGCAACCACGGCTCCCGTGACGGGCGACGGCGTCAGCGGTGCACGAAGGTCGAGGCCGCGCGCCGATGCGACGAGCTCGACGGCGAGGATCCGGCGCAGGTTGTCGACCGAGTGGCGCAGCTTGCGCGCCGCCGACCACCCCATCGACACGTGGTCCTCCTGCATCGCCGAGCTCGGGATCGAGTCGACCGAGGCCGGGTTGGCGAGGCGCTTGTTCTCCGACACCAGCGCGGCCTGGGTGTACTGCGCGATCATCAGGCCCGAGTCGACGCCGGGGTCGTCGGCGAGGAACGGCGGCAGGCCGTGGCTGCGCGCCTTGTCGAGGAGCCGGTCGGTACGCCGCTCCGCGATCGAGCCGAGGTCGGCGGCGACGATCGCGAGGAAGTCGAGCACGTACGCCACAGGCGCACCGTGGAAGTTGCCGTTGGACTCCACCCGGCCGTCGGGGAGCACGACGGGGTTGTCGACCGAGGCCGCGAGCTCGCGCTCGGCCACCACCCGCGCGTACGCCACGGTGTCGCGCACGGCGCCGGCCACCTGCGGGGCGCAGCGCAACGAGTAGGCGTCCTGAACGCGGGTGTCGTCGACCTTGTGCGACTCGACGATGCCCGAGCCGTCGAGCGCCGCGAGCATGCGCGCGGCGGAGCGTGCCTGGCCCGGGTGCGGGCGCAGCGGCCCGTGCAGCTCGGGCCTGAAGACGGCGTCGGTGCCGAGGAGCGCCTCGACCGACATCGCAGCCGTGACGTCGGCGACGTCGCACAGCTCCTCGAGGTCGACGATCGCCATGCACAGCATCCCGAGCATGCCGTCGGTGCCGTTGATGAGGGCGAGCCCCTCCTTGGCCTCGAGCACGACCGGCGTGATGCCCGCAGCGGCGAGGAGATCCGCCGACGGCGCCTCGACGCCGTCCGGGCCGAACGCCGTCCCCTCGCCCATCAGCACGAGGGCGCAGTGCGACAGCGGTGCGAGGTCGCCGCTGCAGCCGAGCGAGCCGTACTCCAGCACCTTCGGCGTGATCCCGGCGTTGAGCAGCGCCGCCATCGTCTCCACGACCACCGGCCGCACGCCCGTGCGACCCGAGGCCAGGGTCTTGAGCCGCAGGAAGATCAGCGCGCGCACGACCTCGCGCTCGACGGGCGCGCCCATGCCCGCGGCGTGCGAGCGGATCAGCGAGCGCTGCAGCTGCGTGCGCAGCTCGGGCGAGATGTGCCGGGTCGCCAGCGCGCCGAACCCGGTCGAGATGCCGTACTTCGGCTCGGCGGACGCCGCGAGCACCTCGATGCGCTCACGCGTGGCGGCGACGCCGGCCAGCGCGTTCGCGGTCAGCTCGACCCGCGCGTTGCCGCGGGCCACGGCGATCACGTCGTCGACGTGCACGCCGTGGTCGTCGAGGTGGACGACGAGCTCGCTCATGGAATCTCCCGAGTAGGTGGTGCGGCGATCAGGACGAGTGGACGACGGAGCCGCCGCGTACGACGGTGCGCACGAGCGGGACGCCGGGGCGGTACGCGAGGTGGAGGTGCGAGGGGGCGTCGAGCACGACCAGGTCGCCGCGCGCACCGACCCCGAGGTGGCCGACATCGGTACGCCGCAGCGCCGCGGCACCCCCGGCGGTGGCCGACCAAACGGCCTCCGCCGGCGTCATCCGCATGTCGCGCACGGCTACGGCGATGCAGAACGGGATCGACGTCGTGTACGACGACCCCGGGTTGCAGTCCGCGGCGAGCGCGACGGTGACGCCGGCGTCGAGCAGGCGGCGGGCGTCGGGGTACGGCGACCGCGTGGAGAACTCCGCGCCCGGCAGCAGCGTGGCCACGGTCGCGGAGTCGCGCAGCGCCGAGACGTCGGCATCCGACAGGTGCGTGCAGTGGTCGGCCGAGGCTGCGCCGAGCTCGACCGCGAGCTGCACTCCCCCGCCCGCCTCGAGCTGGTTGGCGTGCACGCGCGGCAGGAGGCCGCGCGCCATCCCGGCGGTGAGGATCTCGCGCGTCTCGTCGACGTCGAATGCACCCCGGTCGCAGAACACGTCGATCCATCGCGCGTGCGGCGCGCAGGCGTCGAGCATCGCGCCGGTGACGAGCGCGACGTACGCCGCACGGTCGTCGGCGTACTCGGCCGGGACGACGTGCGCCCCGAGGTACGTCACCTCGTCGACGTGCTGCGCCGCGATCTCCAGCGACCGCGCCTCGTCGTCGACCGACAGGCCGTAGCCGCCCTTGCACTCGATCGTGGTGGTGCCGCTGCGAACGGACTCGGCCACGAGCCGCGCGACGTTCGCCGACAGCTCGTCGTCGGACGCCGCCCGCGTGGCCCGCACGGTCGAGGCGATGCCGCCCGCGGTGTACGGCGAGCCCGACATGCGCGCGGAGAACTCCTCGGCCCGGTCGCCGGCGAACACCAGGTGCGCGTGCGAGTCGACGAAGCCGGGGATCACCGCACCGCCGCGCGAGTCGACGACCGCGGACACGTCGGCGTGCGGGTCGCGCCCGGACTCGCCGACCCAGGCGACGACGCCGTCCACCACCAGCACCGCGGCGTCGCGCACGATCCCGAGCGGACCCGCACCGAGGGAGGCGTCGTTCGTGACGAGCTCGCCGACGTTCTCGATGAGCACCGAGCCGGAGAAGCTGGGCCTTCGAGGACGCCGTCACGTCACCCATGCTCGCGCATCGGCACGCGCACGCCGCGCTCATCGGCCACCTCGACCGCGCGGTCGTAGCCGGCGTCGACGTGCCGGATCACACCCATGCCCGGGTCGTTGGTGAGCACGCGCGCCAGCTTCTGCGCAGCGAGGTCGGTGCCGTCGGCAACCGCGACCTGGCCGGCGTGGATCGAGCGGCCGATGCCGACGCCGCCGCCGTGGTGGATCGACACCCACGACGCGCCCGACGCCACGTTGACCATCGCGTTGAGCAGCGGCCAGTCGGCGATCGCGTCCGAGCCGTCGGCCATCGCCTCGGTCTCGCGGTACGGCGAGGCCACCGACCCGCAGTCGAGGTGGTCGCGGCCGATGACGATCGGCGCCTTGAGCTCGCCGCTCGCGACCATCTCGTTGAAGCGCAGACCGGCGAGGTGGCGCTCGCCGTACCCGAGCCAGCAGATGCGCGCGGGCAGGCCCTGGTAGTGCACGCGCTCCTGCGCCATCGGGATCCAGCGCTGCAGGTTCTGGTTGTCCGGGAACATCTCGAGGATCGCGCGGTCGGTCGCGGCGATGTCCGCCGGGTCGCCCGAGAGCGCCGCCCAGCGGAACGGGCCCTTGCCCTCGCAGAACAGCGGGCGGATGTACGCCGGCACGAAGCCCGGGAAGTCGAACGCGCGCGTGTAGCCCGCGAGCATCGCCTCGCCCCGGATCGAGTTGCCGTAGTCGAAGACCTGCGCGCCCTTGTCCATGAAGCCGACCATCGCCTCGACGTGTGCGGCCATGGCCTCGCGCGCCCGCACGGTGAACTCGGCCGGGTCCTTCTGGGCGTACGTCGCCATGTCGTCGAACGCCACACCGATCGGCAGGTACGACAGCGGGTCGTGCGCCGAGGTCTGGTCGGTCACGATGTCGATCGGTGCGTCCATCGCGAGCATCGCCGGCACGATCTCGGCGGCGTTGCCGAGCAGGCCGATCGACAGACCCTTGCGGGCGTCGCGGGCCTCGACGGCGAGCTGCAGCGCGTGCTCGATCGAGGTGGCCTCGACGTCGAGGTAGCGGTGCTCGATGCGGCGCGCGATGCGCGAGGGGTCGCAGTCGATGCAGATCGCGACGCCGTCGTTCATCGTCACGGCGAGCGGCTGGGCGCCACCCATGCCGCCGAGTCCGGCGGTGAGGGTGATCGTGCCCGCGAGGGTGCCGCCGAAGTGCTGCTCGCCCACGGCCGCGAAGGTCTCGTACGTGCCCTGCAGGATGCCCTGCGTGCCGATGTAGATCCACGAGCCCGCGGTCATCTGGCCGTACATCGTGAGGCCGAGGTGCTCGAGGCGGCGGAACTCCTCCCAGTTGGCCCAGTCGCCGACGAGGTTGGAGTTCGCGATGAGCACGCGCGGCGCCCACTCGTGCGTCTGGAAGACGCCGACCGGTCGGCCGCTCTGCACGAGCATCGTCTCGTCGCCGCGCAGGGTGCGCAGCGTGCGCTGCAGCGCGTCGAACGACGCCCAGTCGCGCGCGGCCTTGCCGGTGCCGCCGTAGACGACGAGCTTGTCGGGGTGCTCGGCCACCTCGGGGTCGAGGTTGTTCTGGAGCATCCGCAGCGCGGCCTCCTGCTGCCAGCCCTGGGTGGAGAGCTCGGTGCCGCGGGCGGCACGGACAGGGCGCGGGCCCGAGATCGGCGTGGCGGTCATCGACTTCTCCTTGTTGGAGCACGGCGGGACCCGAGCAGTGTGGGGCCGTGCGCGCCCCCGCCGCAGCGACCTGGGGGCAGGTAGTGTCTGGTATCCCAGACATGCCGACCATGCAGGAGATTCGCCGATGGCAGGGGTCCCGGCCGCACGCCAGACGCTCGCGATCCTCACGCACCTCGCCTCGCGTCCCGGCCCTGTCGGCGCGTCCGCGATCGCGCGCGAGCTCGGGCTGCCCCGCTCGACGACGTACCACCTGCTCACCGAGCTCGCGGCCGCCGACTTCGTCGTCCACCTGCCGGAGGACCGCGCGTACGGTCTCGGCGTCGCCGCGTTCGAGGTGGGTTCGGCGTACCTGCGGCACGACCCGCTCGAGCGTCTCGCGCGGCCGCTGCTCGCACGGCTCGTCGCGCAGACCGGCCTGACCGCGCAGCTCGGCATCCTGCAGGGCGCCGAGACCGTCTACCTGCTCAAGGAGCAGCCGCCGAACGCCGTCACGCTCGTCACCGACGTCGGCGTGCGCCTGCCCGCGCACCTCACCGCCAGCGGGCGCGCGATGCTCGCCCACCTGCCGGCCGCGCACGTGCGGGCACAGCTGCCGTCGGCCGCCGCGTTCACGACCCGCACCGGCCGCGGCCCGGCGAGCCTGCGCGCCCTACGCGACGTGCTCGGTGCCGAGCGGCGACGCGGCTGGGCGTCGGAGGACGGCGAGGTGTCCGAGGGCCTCGCCTCGGTCGCGGCCGCGGTGTTCGACCACGGCGGCCGTCCCGTCGCGGCGGTCGCACTGACGTTCCCCGCCGGCACCGACGACCGCACCCGAGCGCGGTTGGGGCCTGCGGCGGTCGCGGCGGCCGACGCCGTGTCCGCGCGCATCAGCGGCCGACGTCCAGTGGGGTGACCTCGGCTCCGGAACGCACCGGAGCCGAGAAGCCACGGAGAGTCGCCTGTTCACCCGATCGGGTGATGGGTGGACCGCCAGATCATCCGAACGGATGACCCCCTGAGCCGTAACACCCGACCGCGGCGTCGCCCCGCGTAGCGGGACACTGGTGGGGACCCTGGGAGGACTCGATGAGCACGACTCGACGACGCACGCTGCTCGGGCGCGGCCGTCACGACGGCGGTGCCTCCGCGGTCGAGTACGCCCTGATCCTGGCCGGCGTCGCGATCCTCAGCATCGGCGCGATCTTCGCCCTGGGCCGCACCGCCAAGACCGCGTTCACCAACGCGACCTCGGTCGTCTCGACCCAGCCGGCCGGTGTCCTGCCCGTCGTGCCCGACACCACGAGCCCCGCACCCGTCACCACGAGCCCCGCCCCGACGCCCACGACGACGGCGCCGACCCCCACGCCGACGCCCACGACACCGAGGCCGACCCCGACACCCACCACGACGAACTCGCCGCGTACGGCGACCATCAACGGGACGGGCTCGGACACGATCTACGACCTGAACCTGCCGAGGAACTCGAACCTCAGCAACACGACCGCCACGATGAACCCCGATCTCGGGACGCTGACGTGGCAGGGCGACCAGCTGGTGCTCAACCCCGACAACAACCTGCAGAACAACCGCACGTTCACCACGACGGTGACCTACACGTACACGCTCAACGGCGTGAACTACACCGGCACCATCACGGTCACCGTCCGCACCTGAACCGGGCTCACACCGCCGCGGGCGCCTCGGCCTTCATCGGGCGCAGACCGCTCGCGATCGGCTCGACGTACCGCCTGATGGCCAGCGCCGCCGCGGCACCCTCGCCCGCCGCGCTCGCTGCCTGCTTGGTCGAGCCGCTGCGCACGTCCCCGGCCACGAAGATCCCGGGCTGGCTCGTGGACATGCCCACGTCCGACACGACGAAGCCGATCTCGTCGACCTCGACGAGGTCGCGCACAAGGCTGCTGTTGGGCGACAGGCCGATGAAGACGAACGCGCCGTCGGCGACGATCACGTCGCGGGCACCGTCACGCTCGACCACGAGCCCGGAGAAGCGGCCATCGGCCTGCTCGAACCCGACCGGCGTCGCGTTGGTGACGACGTCGATGTCGTCGTGCTCGAGCACCTTCTGGACCACCACGGCACTGGCCGACAGCCCCGAGTCGCGGGTCACGATCGTCACGTGCTCGGCGAACTTGGTGAGGAACAGGCTCTCCTCCCCCGCGCTGTTGCCGCCGCCGATCACGACCACCTTCTTGCCGCGGTAGAACGCGCCGTCGCAGGTCGCGCAGAAGTGCACGCCCGCACCGATGAGCTCGTCCTCTCCGTCGATGCCGAGCCTCCGGTACGTCGACCCCAGCGCGAGCAGCACCGCGTACGCCGAGTAGCTCGCGCCGTCCGCGGTCGACACCGTGCGGTAGGGGCCGTCGACCCCGACGGCCGAGACCTCCTGCGCGGACAGGATCTCGACGCCGAACTTCTCCGCCTGTGCGCGCAGCCGGCCGGCGAAGTCAGCGCCGGTGACGCCCTCGGGGAACCCGGGGAAGTTGTCGAGCAGCTCGGTGATGCCCGCCTGGCCGCCGATGCCGCCGCGCTCGACGACCAGCACGTCCATGCCCTCGCGGGCGGCGTAGAGGGCAGCGGTCAGCCCGGCCGGGCCGGAGCCGACGACGATCAGGTCGTAGAACGACCGCTCGGCGCGGGTCTGCAGGCCGAGGGTCGCAGCGAGCTCGGCGTTGCTCGGCTCGACGAGCACCGTGCCGTCATCGAAGAGGATGGTCGGGATGATGTCCTTGCCGCCGTTGTGCTCCTGCACGACGGCACGGCCCTCGGCGTCCGAGTCGACGTCCACGAAGTCGTAGGGCACACGCTGCTCGGCGAAGAACTGCTTGGCGCGCTTGCAGTCCGAGCACCAGGCGGTGCCGTACATGCGGATGGTCATCGTCGCTCCTGCTTTTCGGGGGTGAGACGAGTCTGCTGCACCGCGGGCCGCCGGAGGGCCGGATGGACCGATACGTCAGCCGTCCGTAAGGACCGCTCCCTGGCCGCCCGCGTCGCGCCACGAGTGCTCGGGCTCGTAGCCGAGCACCCGCCGCGCCTTGTCGATCGACAGCAGGCTCTCCGTCCCAGGCACCGGCCGACGGAGGGGGACGTCGGGGAACACCTCGGCCGCGAGCTCCTCGCTCGACCGCTCCATCACCGTGTCGGCGTTGGCGATCACGAACACGTCGTACCCCGCGGCGTCGAGGTGCAGCGCCCGGCGCACCGCCTGGGCGCCGTCCCGCGCGTCGATGTAGCCCCACGCGTTCCAGGCACGCAGCGACGGGTCGTCCTGCCACGAGGGGAAGGCGGCGTAGTCGGCCGGCTCCATGACGTTCGAGAAGCGCAGGCAGATCACCTTCGCGTCGGCGTCCCAGCGGCAGAAGTGGTGGGCCATCTCCTCGTCGACGGCCTTGCCGAGCGAATAGCTCGACGCCGGGAGCACCCGGTAGTCCTCGTCCACCGGCAGGTACGGCAGCCCGGCCTCGGGGAACGGGATCCCGAGCACCGTCTCGCTCGAGGCGAGCACGACGTTGCGGATGCCGGCGACCCTTGCCGCCTCGAGCACGTGGTAGGTGCCGAGCACGTTGTTGGCGAACGTCGTCGCGTTCGGCGCGAGGCCGGGAGCCGGGATCGCCGCGAGGTGCACCACGGCGTCCACGGCGTCGTGCCGGTCGTCGAGCCGGGTCAGAGCACCGAGCACCTGGCCGTAGTCGGTCAGGTCAACGGCGGTCACGGTGACCCCGTCGGGTGCGGCGGCGTACGGCGAGGTCGCACGGTCGAGCACGGTGACCCGCCAGCCGTCGGCGACGAGGTCGCGCACCACGGCGCGCCCGAGCTTGCCGTTGCCGCCGGTGACCACGACGTGCGCCATGACAGGACCTTCCCTCGAGCCTCGCCGTCGGTGCTCCGTCGGTGCTCCTCACCATGCCATGCTCGGCGCCGGAGGTGGGACCGTGCCCGCAGTGGCCACAGCGCTGTTCGCCGTCGTCGTCATCGCGTTCGTCGCGGTGTCGCGCGGGGTCGGCCGGATGCATCTCACCGCGCCGATCGTCTTCACCGCCGTCGGCTACCTGGGGAGCAAGCTCCTGGGCGGCGAGGTCGACGCCGCGCTCGTGCGCTCGATCGCCGAGGCGACGCTCGCCGTGGTGCTGTTCCACGACGCCGCACAGGTGCGGCCCGCCCAGCTGCGCGGCGACATCGGCCTGTGCCTGCGGCTGCTGCTGATCGGCCTCCCCCTGACGATCCTGCTCGGGCTCGGCGTCGGCCACCTGCTGATGCCGACGCTCGGCATCGCCTTCGCGCTCCTGCTCGCCTCTGCCCTCGCACCCACCGACGCCGGGCTCGGCGCGGCCACGGTCCTCAACCCCGTCGTCCCCGTCCGTGTACGACGGCTCCTCAACGTCGAGAGCGGCCTGAACGACGGCCTCTCCACCCCGGTCGTCCTGTTCGCCATCGCGCTCGCAGGAGTGCCGGCGAGCGAGGACGGCCGTGTCGTGGTCGAAGCGCTCACTGAGCTGGCCATCGGGACGGCGGCGGGCATCGGGCTCGGAGTGCTCGCCGGTGCCGCGATCGCCCTCGCTGTCGCGCGCGGATGGGCCGAGCGCGGCCTGGTGCCCGTGGCCACCCTGGCGGTGCCGATGGTCACCTACTACGGCTCGGTCGCCGTCCACGGCAACGGCTTCGTCGCGGCGTTCGTGTCGGGCACCGCGTTCGCCTGGGCGCTGGAGCGTCGCCGCCCGGCCGCCACCGACGAGCCGGCACCGGAGGTCGAGGAGTCGCTGCTGCTCGCCGAGTGGGTCTCGGTCGCGGTCGGCTACCTCGTCTGGACCCTGTTCGGCTACGTCGCCCTCGGCGGCCTCACCGCCGTGCTCACCTGGCAGGCCGTGCTGTTCGCCGTCCTGTCGATGACGGTGCTGCGCATGCTTCCCGTGGCCCTGGCGCTGCTCGGCTCGGGCATGCGCCGCGAGTCCGTGCTGTTCATCGGGTGGTTCGGCCCGCGCGGGCTCGCCTCGGTGGTGTTCTCGGTGATCGCCGTCGAGACGCTGCCCATGACCGACGAGCTGCAGATGGTGCTCGCCACGATCGTCCTGACGGTGCTCATGAGCGTGGTCCTGCACGGGATCACCGCCGACCCGTGGGCCGCGCGGTACGGCGCCTGGGCCGAGCGCACCCGGCCGCCGGCCGAGTCCGAGGGATCGGTAGAGCCGACCGCAGGACGGTCCGGCGTCACCCGCGCGTCCTGAGCCCGGCGACCGTCGTCGACCAACCCGCGGGTCCTGCCGCCATGCACCCGTCCGGCGTGGCAGCGTTGCCCCCGATGAACAGCCCAGCAGCCACTCCCGCACCCGCCGCAGCGGCTCCGCCCGCGATCGACGGGCGCGAGTACCTCCGCCTCATCGGTCTCGGGGCCGCCATCGGCATCCCCGCGGCCTTCGTCGCCCTCGCCTTCCTCGGGCTGGTCCACACGGTCGAGCACTGGCTCTGGCACTCGGTCCCCGAGTCGATGGGCCTGGACTCGCCGCCCTGGTGGATGGTGCTGTTCTTCCCTGTCGTCGGCGCACTGCTCGTGTGGCTCGCCCGCGTCGCGCTCCCCGGCGACGGCGGCCACGAGCCGGTCTACGGCCTCAACGCCGCACCCACGCCCATCGCCTACGCGCCCGGCATCGCGCTGGCCGCCTTCGCCTCGCTCGCCTTCGGCGCCGTCGTAGGCCCCGAGGCGCCGCTCATCGCGCTCGGCTCGGCCGTCGGCATGGTCGCCGTCCGCTGGTGGAAGGTGAAGGACCCCGGCGACCGCGTGCTCTCGACGGCGGGCAGCTTCTCCGCCGTCTCCGCACTGTTCGGCGGCCCCGTCGTCGCAGGGGCGTTGCTGCTCGAGGCGGGCGTCGGCGCGGGCGCAGCGATCCTGCCCGTGCTCATCCCGGGCGCGGTCGCGTCCGCGATCGGCTACCTGCTCGTGACCGGCGTGGGCGGCTGGGCCGGCATCCCGACCGGTGCGCTCACGGTCCCCGACCTGCCGGTGTACGACTCGCCCCGAATCACCGACCTCCTGGTCGCCGTGGTCGTCGGTCTGATCGTGGCGATCCTCGTGCGTCTCGTGCACGGCACGGCCCTCGCGATCATCGGGCGGCGCGCACGGTTCGGCGTCGGCCCCATGCTCCTCGCCGGCGGCCTCGTCACCGGCGCGCTCGGTCTCGTCATCGTCGCCCTGGGAGGCACCTCGAACGACGTCCTGTTCAGCGGGCAGAGCGACCTTCCGGCGCTGCTCGCCGAGGACTCCGAGTGGCTGATCCTCGCGATCATCGCGGCGAAGGCGATCGCGTACGCCGTCTGCCTCGGCGTCGGCTTCCGCGGCGGTCCGATCTTCCCGGCGATCTTCCTCGGCGTCGGCGTCGCGATGCTCGTGGGCGAGCTCTTCGGGATGTCGCCGACCGTGGCGCTCGCCATCGGCACCGCGTGCGGCATGGCAGCGTTCAGCCGGCTCATCTTCTCGGCGCTGGTGTTCGTGCTGCTCCTCGTCGGCCCGGAGAACGCCGACGTCATCCCCGCCGCCGTGCTCGCGGCGTGCACCGCCTGGGTGGTGGCGCACGCGCTCGACAAGCGCGCCCAGGACGCTGCCGCAGCAGCAGCCGCGGCGGACGCGCCGGCGACCTGATCAGCCGTAGAGCTCGGGGCGCCGGAAGGCGAGGTAGTCGAGCCTCTGGGTCGAGCGCGGTGATGTGCGCGAGCGCGACCTCGGCGTCGACGGTGCCGACGGAGAGCCCGGCATCCACCAGCACGGCGCCCTGGGCCGACACGACCGTGCTCTGGCCGAGGAAGGTGAAGCGCGGGCCCGGGCCCACCCAGTTGCTGAGCACGAGCGGCAGGCCGTTCTCCATCGCGCGGGACCGCGTGTAGACCTCCTGGTAGCGCTCGTAGCCCTCCATGTTCGCCGAGCAGGCCACGAGCAGCTCGGCCCCGCCGAGCGCGAGAGTGCGTGCCACCTCCGGGATCTCGAGGTCGAAGCAGATGAAGACGCCGAGGACTCCGAGGCTCGTAGCGACCGGTGCGATCGCGTCGCCAGGCGCGAAGACCTTGCGCTCACCGGCGAACAGATGGGCCTTGCGCGCGACACCGGCCAGCGAGCCGTCGGAGTCGATCACCGCGGCGCTGTTGTAGGTGCGGTCGCCGACCCGCTCGGCGAAGCCGACCACGGCGACGACCCCGGCGGCGCGGGCGGCGTCGGTGATGCGGGCGAACGCCGCGTCACCCGGCTGCGGAGCGACGTCGTGCAGATGGCGCCTGAGGTCGTAGCGCGTCGTCGCCAGCTCGGGCAGGACGACGAGGTCGGCCATGCCTGCCGCGGCGCCGATCGCCGCCACGACGTCCGCAACCGCCGCGTCGACGTCCAGGTCGCCTGCTGGCAGCTGCACGGCGCGCACGCGCACGGTCCGTGCAGCGGGCGTCGCGTCGTCGGTCATGCGGGGATCATGCCGCCCGTCGCATGCCCGCCGACAGAGCGGGTGGCTAGCAGAGGCCGCGCAGCAGGGGCTCGGGGTTCACGGCGTCGGACTCGCCGCCGGAGCGCCAGTACTCGAAGTGCAGGTGCACCGCGCCAGGGCTGCCGGTGTCGCCCATGAGCCCGATGGTCTGCCCGCGCGTCACGCGCTGACCGTCGGCGACGAGGTCCTTGTCCATGTGGCCGTAGTAGAACTTCGCGCCGCTGACGCCCTGCAGCACGATGCGCAGGGCGCCGTTCGCCTGCCGGCCCTCGCGCACGACGTACCCGGACTCGATCGCACGGATGCGCGAGCCGCGGGTGTCGAACAGGTCCTGGCCCTGGTGCAGGTGGCCCGGGCGCGGGGCGCCGAAGCCCTGGCCGAAGGCCGCGCCCGGCGCGGGGCACGTGCGGCCGGACGCGACCCGGGTGGTCGAGCGCGAGGCCTTCGCCGTCCTCTTCTTCTTCGCCTTCTTCTTCTGGTTCGGCGGGTTGGTGAAGAGCTCGTGCCAGGTGAGCGTGCCGACATAGCCTGCCGCGCGCAGGTGCCGGGCCTTCTGGAACCGCTTGACGAGCTTCACCGTCACCGGCCCGTAGCGGCCGGTCTGCTTCACGCCGATGCGGTCCTGCAGCATCTTCACCGCGCCGCCGCGCGCACCGGGCTCGAGCACCGGCATCTGCCACCACTGCATCGACGTGGCCGTCGGGACGACGACGCGGGCGGGCTGCACCGGTGCGGCGCCGGCGGCGGGCGCCGCCCCCAGGGCGCCGACGAGCAGCGCGGCACCGACGGCGGAGGACGTGAGGAACGGGTGGCGGGCGACAGGCACGGGCGAGACCTCCGGGACGGTGGGGCGCGGGCGTAGGCGCGGACGCTGCCACGGTCGCCGTACGCCCACCACCCCCCGCGCAGGTAACGGACACCGTGTCCGCACACCGCGCACGCGCTGCTCCGCGCCCCGCACGGAGGCAGCGGGCGGCGTCCGGATCGGGGAGGCATGATGACGACGTGACGCCCGATGCCCGCGACCTCGCGCCGCTCGCCGATCTCGTCGCCGGCGGCGGGGTCGTCGCGCTCACCGGCGCCGGCATCTCGACCGAGTCGGGCATCCCCGACTACCGCGGCCCGTCCGGTGCCTCGCTGCGCCGGCACTCGCCCATGACCTACCAGCTCTTCACCGGCGATCCCGTCGCACGGCGCCGCTACTGGGCGCGCAGCCACGTCGGCTGGCGGATCATGCGCGAGGCGCAGCCGAACGACGGCCACCGCGCGGTCGCCGAGCTCGAGCGCCTCGGCCTCGTGCTCGGCACCATCACGCAGAACGTCGACGGGCTCCACCAGGCAGCCGGGGCGCAGCGCGTGGTCGACCTCCACGGCCGGCTCGACCGCGTGGTGTGCCTCGACTGCGGCACGGCGACGACGCGCGCGGACCTCGACGCGCGGCTGTCCACCGTCAACCTCGACTGGAGGGCGACAGTCACCGCGGTCAACCCCGACGGCGACGTCGACCTCCCCGACGACCAGCTCGACGCGTTCACCGTCGTCGACTGCGAGGCCTGCGGCGGGGTGCTCAAGCCCGACGTCGTCTACTTCGGCGAGAACGTCCCGGCCACCCGGCTGGCCGAGACGTACGAGCTGGCGGACGGCGCGCGGGCTCTGCTCGTGCTCGGCTCGTCCCTCACCGTCTTCTCCGGCCGCCGGTTCGTCGTGCGGGCGGACAAGGCCGGAGTGCCCGTGGCGATCGTGAACGACGGCCCGACGCGCGGCGACGACGTCGCGGCCGTGCGCCTCGGCACCCCGCTCGGCGCCACCCTCCGCACGCTCGTCGAGTCGCTCAGCACTTCGACGGTCTGACCGCCGCGCCCGCGGGGCTGCGTGAAACACTCGCGCACGTCGACGTGCGAGGAGGTGTGCGATGCGGATCCCGCAGCCGAGGCTGACCCAGGCCCGGCGGGCAGGCCTGCTCGCCGCCGTCGCCGTCTATCCCCTCTCCCGGCTCGCGGGCACGCTGCCGCGGCCCGCGCTCGACCGGGCGGTGGTCTCGGGCGTCACGATGGCCACCGCCTACCAGGCCGCAGCGGCGTCCGCCGGCGCCATCCGCGGGGCCGCCGGAGTCGGTACGTCGAACCCGCGCACCCGCGCCGCCAGCACTGCCGGCGCCGCGCTCTCGCTCACCGTCTTCGCCGCCCTCGTCGCGCAGCGCGCCCGACGCGAGGCGCGACGCCTCGCCCTGGCGGGTGTGCGGCTCCCGGTGCCCGCCGCAGCGCTGGGCTCCGGCGCCGAGCTCGTGATGGTCGGGACCGGCGCGGCCATGCTCGTGGCGCTCGCGGACACCGTCGGCATGACGCTGCCCGAGCCGCTGCGCCCCACCCACCCGGTGGTCGTCACGGCCGGACTCGTCGCGGTGGGCGGCGCACTGGGCGCGGCTGCGCGCCACCCGCGGCTGCTGTCGCACCTGCAGGTCGAGGCGTCGGACGGCGGCCCGGTCGAGGTGCCCGCGTTCCAGGAGGGCGCCACCCTGCCCGTCGCCATCGCGCGCTCGGCCGGCGTCGCCGGCGCGGCGGTGCTCGTGCTGGCGCTGGAGAACAAGGCCGCCGAGCAGATCGCCGGCCTGCTCGGCGGCGACGAGCCCCCGATCCTCGCCCGCGCGGCCGGGCACAGCGTCATCGCACTCGGAGTCGGGGCCGCCGGCCTGGCGGGCTTCTCGTTCTACTCCTCGCGCGTCGTGGTCGAGGAGCGGCTGCTCGAGGCCGCCTACGCCGCGGTCCCTGCGCGGCACGGCGTGAGCGGCGGGCCCGACTCCGACTTCGAGTTCGAGGACCTCGGCCGCGAGGGGCGCCGATTCGTCTCGCAGGCGCACACAGCCGAGGAGCTCATCGCCGTCCTCGCCGAGGCGGCCACCGACCCCGTGCGCGCGTTCGTGCCGCTGTCGGCGCTGAGCGACGACGTCGAGGCCGATGCCGCGGCCGTGGTGGCCGAGCTCGAACGCCTCGGCGGGTTCGCCAAGGGCTGCATCGTGCTGTCGGCACCGACCGGCGACGGCTACGTCTCCTACGTGCACACCGAGACGGTCGAGATGCTGACGGGCGGCGACTGCGCGACCGTCGCCGTCGCGTACGCCAACGTGCCCTCGGCCATCGCCTTCCCGCGGCGCCACCGCGCGGCGACGGCGTACGCCGCCTACGCGCGGGCGATCGCCGACCGCGCCCGCGAGCTCGGCTCGGACGCCCGCCTGTTCACCTTCGGCGAGTCGCTCGGCTCGATCGTGGCGCTCGACGCGTTCGGGCCCGACATCGTCATGGAGCTCGAGGAGACGGGCTTCGACGGCGGCCTGTACGTCGGCGTCCCGATCTTCAGCCGCACCGACCAGGCGCTGCGCCCGGACCACCCCCGCAAGCGCCAGCAGGGCGGGCTGCAGTACGTCAACACCCGCGAGCAGGCGCTTGCGGCGCATCCGGGCCACGTCAACCTCTCGCACCCGACCGACCCCGTGGCCGTGGCAGACCCGAGCGTCGTCGTGCGCCACCACGTCGACTACTGGGGCAGGCCCTTCGGCGTGCACGTGCCGATCGTGTCGTTCCTCGTGCACCTCTTCGACGTCAAGAACGCCATGAACCTCCGGCCTGGCGAGTTCACGCCCTCGCCGGGGCACGACTACCGCTACGAGACCGCGGCCGCCGTCGCGCGCGCGTACGCCCTGCCGTTCGAGCAGGAGGAGGTCGTCGAGGCGGCCCTGCGCGAGCGCGAGCTGGCGTGGTCGGTGAAGCGCCTGCTGTCCAAGCAGATCGCGGCCGCACGCGACGGCGCGGTGTCCAAGCTGAAGAGCTGGGGAGTCGACCCGGCCGAGCTGTCGAGCCGCTTCAACATCCCGGAGTCGTCGCTGCCGACGTGGCTGCTCGGCGACCCGCATGCGATGACCGACGACGACCTGCCGCAGATCTAGTCCGGCGTCCGAGCGGGTGCCCGTGCCGATCCGGCCGAGGCGACGCATACTGCTGCGATGGGGCTGGGGAACCGCGCGCTCGCAGCGGTCGTCGTGGTGACGGCGCTGGCGCTGTCGGGCTGCACCGCGACACCCGAGAGCCCCAGCGTCGTCGGGACGCCGACGACCTCGTCCCCTGCGCCGTCCGCTAGCCCCACCTCGGCGGCGCCGACGGCTAGCGCACCGGCCACGCCCGAGGCCTCGCCGTCCGCGTCGGACGACGGCCTCCCGCCGGTGACCGACCCCGTGTCGTTGCCGGCGCTCATGCGCGAGGACGTGACGGGCACCGATCTGAAGCTCGGCGCGGTGCTCGGCCGCTTCGGCGCCTACACGCGGTACGCCGTCAGCTACCGGGCCGACGACCTCACCATCACCGGGATCATGAACGTGCCTGCGGGCAAGGGCCCGTTCCCCGTCGTCGTCCTGCTGCACGGCCACATCGACCCCGCCATCTACGTGACCGGCCAGGGCTACCGCCGAGAGCAGGACTCGCTCGCCCGCAACGGGTACGTCGCCCTCCACGTCGACTACCGCAACCACGCCGGCTCGAGCGACGACCCGCGCAACGACGTCGACCTGCGCCTCGGCTACGCGCGCGACACGATCGCGGCGGTCGAGGCGGTGAAGGCCTCTGACCTTCCGTTCCTGGACGGCGAGCGGATCGGCATGATCGGCCGGTCGATGGGCGGGCAGGTCGCCTTCAACGCGCTCGTTGCCAGGCCCGGCCTCGTGGACGCCGCCGTCACGTACGCGTCGGTCAGCACCGACGCCGTCGACAACTACGAGCGCTGGATCCGCTTCGCCGACGGCCGCCGCGAGCTCGCCGCCGCGATCGAGAAGGCGCACGGCTCGCCGGAGGACGACCCCGAGTTCTGGCGCGGGGTGTCGGCCCGGAACTACTTCGACCGCATCACGACGCCGGTGATGGTGCACCACGGCACGGCGGACGACACGTGCCCCATCGCGTGGTCGCGGGCGACGATCCGCGCCCTGCGGGCGGCAGGCGTCGACGTGACGTACCACGAGTACCCGGGCGAGAACCACTACATGTACGCGGCCTGGGCGCCGTCCTTCCAGCGGACGCTGGTGTTCCTGAAGGAGCATCTGACCGCCTGATCGGCACCGAATGTGTCTCGGAGGTGTCAGGTTGACGCTCAACGTGGGACGATTCGGACATGACGACCCCCTCGGAGCGCAACGGCATCCGGAACGGGGTACGCCGACCGGCGATCCCGGTCCCCGAACCCCACGACTGGGCGGACGGCGAGCGCTGCACGCACGACTCCCACGGGCTCGGAAAGATCGTGCGCGTCGAGACCTACACCGTGCTCGTCGACTTCGGCGAGGGCGACAACGCGGTACGCCGCGTGAAGCGCAGCGACGACCGCCTCAAGCCTCTGTAGGCCCACCGGAGGTCAACGCTCGGCAAACGGCGGCGCGCGCCGCGAGTCGACCCGTGGCCGTGGTGCAGAGTGTGGGTGTGAGCCGTCGAGCAGTGCCCCTGCGCACGACGGTGCTCCGCTCCCTCCTCACCGTCACCGCGATCGCCGTCATCACCCTCGCGGTCCCGCTCGCCTGGTACATGTGGACCTCGAACGAGACCGCGGTCGTGGCCGAGCTCGAGCAGGAGGCCACGCGCGTCGTGGCCCTCACGCCTGAGGGTGCCTCCGAGCTTCCGGCTCCCCTGAACCCCGACGTCGTGCTCGGCCTGTACGCCAGCGACGGCCTCAAGATCGCCGGGGCGGGTCCCCGCCGCGACAACGACGCCGCAGGCGCGCTCGAGGCGGGCAGCACGCGCGTCAAGCACGAGGACGGCTACCTCGCGGTCTACGTCCCCTTCGCCCCCGAGGGCGAGAAGCAGGTCACCGTCCGCGCGGCGATGCCCGAGAGCGTCCCGCAGTCACGCACCTACCGGGCCTGGAGCCTGCTGCTGCTCGCGGTGCTCGTCGCCTTCGCCGTGAGCGCGCTCGTCGCGCTGCGGCGCAGCCGCCAGCTGGCGCTCCCGTTCGAGCGGATCGCCGACGCCGCGCGCGAGCTGCGCGACGGCTCGCTCGCCGTACGCGTGGGGCCGACGGGGATCGCCGAGGGCGACGAGGTCGGTCGCGTTCTCGAGGACGCCGCCGTGGCGGCGGCCGAGCGCATCCACCAGGAGCGCGAAGCTCTCGCAGGACGCCAACCACCAGGTGCGGACGCCCGTCGCGGCCGCGCGGCTCACGCTCGAGGCCGCGCTGTCGATGGAGGGCAGCAACCTCGAGCTCGCAGCCACCGAGGCCGTCGCACAGCTCGACCGTGCGTCGAACGCGATCGACGAGGTCCTCGCCCTGCGGCGCGAGGACGCCGTCGTCCGCGCCGAGCCGGCAGCCGACGCGCTCGACGACGCGATCTCGCGGTGGGCGCCGGTCGCGCGCCACCAGGGCCGCGACCTCGTCGTGCACCTCGACCCTTCAGCGGGAGCGCTGCCGGTCGCCGGAGCCGTGCTGCGCCAGGTGCTCGACGTCCTGTTCGACAACGCACTGCGGCACGGCCAGGGCGTCGTGACCCTCGCCGTCCGCGAGGCCGCGGACTCCGTCGTGGTCGACGTGTCCGACGAGGGGTCGCTGCCCGCGGACGTCCTCGGATCGGACCCGTTCGCCCGCGGCACCACCACCCGCGAGCCAGGTGCACCGGGCGGGTTCGGCCTCCCGCTCGCCCGCTCCCTCGCCGAGCGGGTCGGCGGCCGCCTCGTGCTGGCGACCTCGAGCCCCACGCGCTTCACCCTGCTGCTGAATGCGGAGCTGCCCCATGAGTGAACGGATCTGGCTGGTCGAGGACGACGACGCGCTCGCGCTCCCGCTCGTCGCGGCGCTGAAGTCCGCCGGGCTCGACGTGCTACGCACGGCCGACGTCGCCGAGACCCTCGCTCTCGCGAACAGCAGCCAGTCGCCCGACCTCGTCCTGCTCGACCTCGGGCTGCCCGACGGCGACGGAATCGATCTCGCACGCCGGTTGCGCCTCATCGCGCCGAACACCGTCATCGTCGTGCTGACCGCACGCACCCAGGAGTCCGACGTCATCGTGGCGCTCGACGCCGGCGCCGACGACTACCTCACCAAGCCGTACCGGCTGGCGGAGATCCAGGCGCGCATCCGCGCGCACCTGCGCCGGCAGGGCGACCTGCGCGACGGATCGGCCGTGGTCGAGGCCTCGGGTGTGAAGGTCGACATGGCCGCGCGCATCGCCGAGGTGAACGGCGTACCGCTCACCCTGCGCGCCAAGGAGTTCGAGCTGCTGGCCGATCTCGTCGGGCACGCGGGCGAGGCCGTGCGCCGCGAGGACCTCATGAGCCGCGTGTGGGACCAGCACTGGGACGGCCCGACGAAGACCCTCGACATGCATGTGTCGTGGCTGCGCCGCAAGCTCGCCGACGCCGGGTGCGCGGACGTGCTGACGACCGTGCGCGGAGTCGGCTATCGCTTCGAGCGCCGCTGACGCGACGCCGCACCCGCACTCAGCGGGTGGCGACCTTGACCAGGGTGAGCGCCAGCCGCGGGCAGGCTGCGACGGCCCGCTTGGCGTGCTTTCGGTCGTCGCCGTGCATGACCTCGGCGTCGATGATCGGGTAGCCCCACTCGTCGAGGTGGATGCGCTCGGGCAGCAGCTGGGCGCAGGTGCCGAAGCCGTCGCACTTGATGCGGTCGACCGTGATGACCTTGCCGCTCATCGCCACTCCTCCCCCGGGCGCTCGACCGGGATCGCGGTGACCCCGCTCGGGATGGGCATCAGGGGCGCGCGCTGCGTGCCGGTGCACTGGCCGGACAGGTGGGCCACGACCTCCGCCTCGTGCACCGTCAGCGCCGTGGCCGCGAAGCGCACGACGCCGTCGGGGTGACGGCACGCGCCGCGGCCGGGGATGATGCCGAGTCGCTGCTCGAGCAGCCGCACGTCGGCGGACGACGTACGACGCGTCGCGAGGCGGTCGAGGCCCTCGGAGACCGAGGCGAGGCCGAAGCGGCAGGGGCCGCACTGGCCGGCGCTCTCCCCCGCCATCCAGCGGGCGACGCGGGCGGTCTCGACGAGGGCGCACGTGTCGGTGGGCACCGCGATGAGAACGCCGGCGCCGGGGACGCCGCCGACGGGGCGCAGCCCCTCGACCGTCCAGGGCAGGTCGATGGCGTCGGCCGCGGCCACCCAGGAGCCGCCGTACCCGCCGGTGACGAACGAGCGCACCGAGGTGGTCGTGCCGCCCGCGAGGCCGAGGATCGTGCGGATGGTCGTGCCGGTCGGCACCTCGAGGACGCCTGGCTTCGCGACCGCGCCGGACACGGAGACGAGCAGGGTGCCGGGGGCCGACGGGTCGCCGACGCTGCGGAACCAGTGCGAGCCGTGGCGGGCGATGAGCGCGATGTGCACATAGGTCTCGGCGTTCGACAGCAGCGTGGGGCGGCGGCGTACGCCGGACTCGAACACGCGCGGCGGCACGGTGACCGGCAGCGCGATGCCGTCGCCGACGAAGTGCGCGAGCGCGCTCTCCTCGCTGGAGACGTAGCGGCCGGGTGCATCGAGCACCGTGATGGCGACGGCGTCGGTGCCGGCCGCGGCGCGCTGTGCCGCAGCGCGCGCGAGGGCGGTGTGGGTCCGTCCGCCGCGGTGCGCGACGACGGTGATGGTCTTGGCGCCGACGGCCTCGGCCGCGAGCACGGCGCCGTCGAGGATCAGGTGCGGGTTGTACTGCGCGAGCGTGGCGTCCTTCGACGCCGCGGGCTCGCCCTCCATCGCGTTGACGACGACGACCGCGTCCTTGCCGTTGTGCTTGGCAGCGCCGACGACGGCGCGCATCTTGCGCCCGGTCGGGAACCAGCCGCCACCGCGGCCCGTGAGCCCGGCGTCCTCGATGTCGGTCACGAGGTCGCTCGCGTGCCCGCGACGGCTGCGACCGCGCGTCGGGTTGGTGCCGTGCACCTCGAGGTGGCGGCGGAGGTCGACCCCCACCTTCTCGCCGAGCAGGCGCAGCTCGCCGAGGGCGGCGCTGGGCGCGGCCTGGTGCAGGGCGCTCATCGCCGTGCCTGCGTCTCCACGAGGGTGACTCCCGGGTCGTCGGAGCGGTCAGGGGTGAAGAAGCGGGCGACGAACGCGAGCGCGACGGTGGTGACCATCGTGATCGCGACGAGCCGGGTGAGGGTCTTGTCGGTGCCGACGCCGAGCGAGTGCACGATGGCCGAGGCCCAGAGCGCGTACGCCGTCCAGTGGATCGCCTTCCACGCGCGCTGCGGCATGCGGTGGCGCAGGAGGCTCGTGATGATCACGGCGATGAGCAGGTCGAGGGCGACGGTGCCGAGTCCGACCCACAACGTCTGGTACGACGTCTGGCCCGGGAGGAACACGTCGACCCAGCTGATCGGCACGTAGCCGTCGATCACGGTCGTCGCGATGTGCACGACGAGGAACACGACGGACAGCAGCGAGACGTTGCGGTGCACGAGGGTCACGACCGATTCCGGCCAGCGCTCGTGGGCCCAGCCCTTGGTCGTCGCGATGCCGAGCACCGTGACGACCGTCAGGAGGACGAGGGCGACCTCGCCTGTCGCGCGGGTCGCAAGCCAGAACACGCTCATCGGGCGTCCGCCTCTCGGGCAGAGGTGCCGTCGTCGGCCGGCCAGCCTCCGAGTCGGACGAGGCGGCCGTCCACCGACACGAGGCGGCACGGAAGTCCACTCTCCTCCAACCACGGCACCGCATGCTCACCGAGCACGATGGCGGCGGTGGTGGCGGTGTTCGCGGTGAGGCAGTCGCCGGCGGCGACGCTGACCGTGCGCCACACGGGGGTCACCGGGCGCCAGGTCGTGGGGTCCACGAGGTGGGCCAGGCTCGATCCGTCGCGACCGGTGCGGGCGCGCACGGTGGTGCTCGAGGTGGCGAGGCCGCCGCCGGACACGCTGACGGCCTGCGCGACGGGGTTGGCTGTGTCGACGCCCTCGCGGTGGTCGTCGGTGACGACGACGAGCCAGCCGCCGTGCGGCGCCGGCCCCGAGGTGGCGATGTCGCCGCCGAGGGAGACGAGCGCGCCGCCCTCGACGACACCGGCGGCGAGCTCGGCCGCGCGGTCCGCAGCCCAGGCCTTCGCCGTCGCGCCGAGGTCGAGACGCAGGCCGGCCGGCAGCCACACCGTGTGCACGCCGTCCTCCTCCACCAGGATCACGTCGCGGTGGCTGCCGGTGCGGGTGATGGTCGCGTTGAACGACGGCGCGCTGATGGTGACGCCGCCGACGGTCGGGTCGACGGTGCCCTCGGTGAGCCTCCGCGGCGTCGAGCGCGACCCGCAGCAGCTGCGCGAGGAGCGCGCTGATGACGACGGGTGCGCCCTCGGCGGCGTTCACCGCGGTGATCTCGCTGTCCGCACGCCACGTGCTGGCGGCGACGTCGACCTCGGCGAGCCAGCGGACGACCTCGCTCACCGCGAGGTCGTGGCTGCCGTGGCCCTGCGTGGTCACCGTCGCGCGTCCACCCCAGAGGTCGAACGTGGAGGTGCGCATGTCGAGCTCGGCCATGACCGTCATGTCACGATCCGCCGGAGGTGGCGGCGGCCTTCGGCGCAGCCGGGGCGGCGACGGGGGCCGCGGGCGGCGGCGTGAGCTTCGGTGCGGCCGGGGTCTTCGTGGTGGTGACGGTCGATGCCGTCTTCTTCGCAGCTGCGGCCTTCTTGGCGGCGGCCGTGGCCTTCGCGGTGGGGGTCACGGTCGAGGTGGAGCCGGCGGCGACAGTGGTGGTGCCGGCGGCCGGGGCCTGCTTGTCGACGGCCTGGGCGGCGCTGACCATCCCGAAGCCGAGGCCGAACGCTCCGGCGGCTCCGATGACGGCGGTGCCGACGGTGACGGCCGTGACGCGGCGCAGGACGGCGTCGCGGTGGTCAGGGGTCCAAGGGCGGTGCTGCATGGTGTCCTCCGTTGTCGGCCCCCGGTGGAGGGGGTACGACCAGGACACCGCAGCGGCGGTAGCGGCTTGGTCAGCCGCCGGTCAACGGATTGCCAACACCGGCTGAGTGTTCGTACAGGAACGCCGGGGGCACTGCCTCACGCTCACCCGCACGGCCCAACCGCCAGCGGAGAGCGAGGGGGCGACTACGCGCAGTCGAGGCAGATGTCGACGCCGGGCTTGGCGCGACGGGTGCGGTGCTGCACGAGGAAGCACTTGTCGCAGCGGAACTCGTCCGCGAGCTGCGGCACCACGGCGACAGCGAGCACCTCGCCGGAGAGATCGGCGCCCGGGAGCTCGAGATCCTCGAGCAGGTTCGCCTCGTCCTCGACCAGCGTCTCGGTCGTCGGAGCCTGAGCGCGCAGTGCGTCAAGGCTCGCGGTCTGCTCTGCCGCCGTCGCCTCCGCGTCGCGCGGTGCGTCGTAGTCGGTAGCCACCGTTCCTCCTGCTCCCCCACACGTGCCGTCAACCCGGGTGCTCCGGAGGTGCCGAGGGTACGCCAGAGTTGGACCTCTCGCTCACGCGGGTCATGACCTGGACATGAACGCTCGGCGAAGCCGTCGGACGCGGGGCCTCCCCCTCTAGGGTCGGAGCATGGCCTCGACGCCGGATCGACCGCTGCGCTCCTCCGAGTGGTACGGCGGCGACGACCGCAACGCGTACATCCACCGGGCCTGGATGCGGCGAGGACTTCCGTCCGACGCGTTCAGCGGACGGCCGCACATCGCGATCGCCAACACGGCGTCCGACCTGACCCCGTGCAACGCGCACCTGTCCGAGGTGGCGCGCTCGGTGCGGGACGGCGTGCACGAGGCGGGCGGCATCCCGCTCGAGCTGCCGGTCGTGTCGCTCGGCGAGACGCAGGTGCGGCCGACGGCGATGCTCTGGCGCAACATGGCCGCGATGGCGATCGAGGAGATGCTGCGCGCCAACCCGATCGACGGCGTGGTGCTGCTCGGCGGCTGCGACAAGACGATCCCGTCGCTGCTCATGGCGGCGGCGTCGGTGGACCTCCCCGCAGTCGTGGTGCCCGGCGGCCCGATGATCACCGGCACCTTCCGCGGCACGCCGCTCGGCTGCGGCACCGACGTGTGGAGGCTGTCCGAGGAGGTCCGCGCAGGTGGCATGACCGCCGACGACTTCGCGCGGTCGGAGTCGTCGATGATCCGTTCGCGCGGCCACTGCAACACGATGGGCACGGCGTCCACGATGGGGCTGCTCGCCGAGGCGCTCGGCACGGTCGTCCCGGGGATCGCAGGGACTCCGGCACCCGACTCGCGGCTGCTCGAGGCGGCGCACGCGACGGGGAAGCTCGCGGTGTCGCTCGTGCACGACCAGCGCACGCCGTCGGCCTTCCTCACGAAGGCCTCGTTCCACAACGCCATCGTGGCGCTCGCCGCGATCGGCGGGTCGTCCAACGCCGTCGTGCACCTGCTCGCGATCGCGGGCCGTCTCGACATCGACTTCACCCTCGACGACGTCGACCGCATCGGCGCAGGGGTGCCGTGCGTGGTCGACCTGCAGCCCGCCGGCCGTTTCCTCATGGACGACCTGCACCGCGCAGGCGGTCTGCTCGCGGTGCTCGCCGAGGTGCGCGACCTGCTCGACCCGAGTGCGCTCACGGTGACCGGCGAGCCGCTCGTGTCGTACCTCGACGACGCCCAGGTGTGGGACGCCGAGGTCATCAGGCCGCGCTCCGCTCCTCTCGTGGCCGATGCCGGCATGGCCGTGCTGCGCGGCAACCTCGCGCCGGACGGCGCGATCCTGAAGCCGGCCGCGGCCTCTTCGCACCTGCTGCAGCACCGCGGCCGCGCCCTCGTCTTCGACTCGATCGAGGACTTCCACGCGCGCATCGACGACCCCGATCTCGACGTCGACGCCGACACCGTGCTGGTGCTGCGTGGCTGCGGCCCACGCGGCTACCCCGGCATGCCCGAGGTCGCCAACATGCCGCTGCCGACCAAGCTGCTCGAGCAGGGCGTGCGCGACATGGTGCGGGTGTGCGACGGCCGCATGAGCGGGACGGCGTACGGCACGGTCGTGCTGCACGTGGCCCCCGAGGCGGCCGCGGGCGGGCCGCTGGCGCGCATCCGCACCGGCGACGTGATCGTGCTCGACGTCGCGGGTCGGCGACTCGACGTCGAGCTGAGCGGCGACGAGCTGGCCGCGCGCGAGCCATCAGCAGTGGCCGCTGCGTCGTACGCGAACCCCGCGCGCGGGTGGGAGCGGCTGTACGTCGACCACGTGCTGCAGGCCGACTCCGGTGCCGACCTCGACTTCCTGCGCGGCTCCAGCGGCTCGAAGGTGAGCCGCGAGTCGCACTGACAGAACGACGGCGGCCCCGGGGATCGCTCCCCGGGGCCGCCGTCGTCACTGCAGGGTCAGCGGCGGACCTTCAGCACCGCCCACTGGTAGCGCGTCGCCAGCTCGTCACCGACGAAGAGGTCGGTGCGGTAGAGCGGGCCCACGAGCATCGGCGTGCCGGTGCCGGTGGTGCTCTTGAGGTTGTACTGCCAGTAGCCGCCGCCGCGAACGCGGCTGTCACGGACCCAGCGCATCTGCGTCGAGCCGGCCGCGGTGGCCGGACCGGCGCTGTCGAGGCCCACCACGATCGAGACGTCGGCCGCCGGGTTGTTGACGTACGACTGGGTGCAGACGTCGTAGATCGTCGCCTTCACCGGCACCGTGCGACCGGCCCGGATCGTGTTGACGTCGATGTCGCCGGCCTCGGAGTCGTGCAGGTCGCCGCGGAAGTCGATCGAGTACGTCTGCCGCACCGAGGCCGCGTTGGTCGACGCCTTCGACACCGCGGTGCCGTCTGCCGCCGTCACCGTGACGACCGGCGTGTAGATGCCGGGCGCCGCGTAGCGGTGGGTGAGGTTGGGCTGCGCGCCCTCGGTCGACGTGGAGTACGCCGTCGTGGTGCCGTCGCCCCAGGCCACGTTCACCGACCACGAGCCACCGGTCTGGCCGAGGTCGTCGAACGAGATCCCCGAGAGGGTCACCCGCGCCCGGCAGTCGACCGCGCCGCTGGCGAACGACGGCGCCGCGACGACCGGGAGGACGACGTCGCTGCGGCTCGCGAGGATCTCGATCCGCAGGTCCTGCGACGCCGGGGTGTCGGCCACGTCGTACGCCGTCGCCGGCGTCGGGTGCTCGGCGAGGAGGAAGTCCTCGAACGCCTTCTGCTCGCCGAGGATGTCGGCCAGCGTGATGCCGACGGACGTCGCGGCTGCGGCCGTGGTGAAGTCCAGCGCCTCGTCGACGGGGGCCGACAGCGTGCCGTCGGTCTTGAGGAAGCGGAAGCTGTCGGCGTTCGCCTTGATCGGGTAGGCGTCCCCGCCGTTGGCGGTGAAGCTCAGGGAGATCATGTGGATCACGGCCGGCGCGTTCGGGTTGACCACGCCGTCCTGCACGATCGTGGCGATGCGCTGGCCGCTCTCGTCGTACAGCGCGGCGCTGCGCAGCTTCTGCCCCGCCGGCTGGGTCGAGTCGTACGAGAAGCGGAGGCCGCCGATCTGCGGGTAGCCGCCGTTCTGGTTGCTCGGACCGGTCGAGAGGCCGGACGCGAAGTTCAGGATGTTCGCCAGGCCCTGCGGGGTCGTGTCGAACACCATGAGCTTGTTGTCGAAGCGCAGCGCGTTCTCGACGTCGAGCTGGGAGATGGCACCGGCCGGCTTGCTGGCCAGCGGGTTGGCGATGTTGGGGATCTTGCCGCCGTCCTCGTCGATCGAGCCGATCGAGGCACGGATGCCGCCGCCGTTCTTCAGCGACACGACGTGCTGGCCGCTGAACGCGGCCTCGGCCACCAGGGCGTTGGCGTCGGCCGTGAGCGAGCCGAGGTTGACCTCCTGGGTGCGGCCGAAGACGCGGTCGCCCTCGAGGTAGACGTTGCTGTAGCCGTAGAGCGTGCCGTCCTTGGCCGCGACCACGTCGCCGATCGCCTTGGTGATGGCTCGGACCTTCGCGCCGGTGACGCTGCCCGCGATGATCGTGGCGCCGGAGTCGCTGGTGGCGTACGCCGCCTGCAGGCTCGCCTCGGTGGCGGCGTACGCGCCGTTGACCACCGGGTCGAGCTCGGCGGTGTTGATGACGCCCGCGGCGTCGAACGGAACCACGAGACGGCCGAGGTAGCTGAACTCGGTGTCGGTCGTCACGACCAGCGTGGGTGCGCCGTCGTTGCCGGCGGTGACGTAGGGGTAGGTCTCGGAGAACACGGCGTCGTGGCCGTTGAACGCCACGGCGGTGTCGTTCGCGTCGCCCATGCGCTCGTGACCGCCTCCGGCGACCATGACGTCGACGCCGTGCAGCAGCGGCGCGAGCGCGCGGTTGCGGTCGAGGGTGTCGAGCTGGTCGACCATGACCACCTTGTTGACGCCGGTGGCCGTGAGCGCGTCGACGGTGGTCTGGATGATGCCCGCGAGCTCCGGGATCTTGACCGCGTCGCTCGTCGAGGCGACACCGCTGACCGTGGTGCCGTTGGGCGAGGTCTTGCTGAGCAGCTCGTACGTCGTCGCGCCGACGATGCCGATCTTCTCGCCGTTGACCGTCTTCACGGCGTACGGCGCGAACTTGCCCTTGATCGTGGTGACCTCCTTGCCCGCGAAGGCGTTGGTGGAGGTGCCGCCGACCGTCGCGTCGGAGAGGCCTCGCAGCGAGCTGTCGCCGGCGAAGCTGAGGTTGCTCGTGATGAACGGGAACTGCGCACCAGGCCAGGCGCCCGATGCCGCGACGGCGCCGGACACGACCGGCGAGCCGAGGTCGTACTCGTGGTTGCCGAGCGCCGAGGCGTCGACGCCCAGCGCGTTCATGATCGCGACGTCCGGGCGCCCGAGCGCGGTCGAGCCGATGCCCGGGATCGCGTTGAGCGAGGGGTCGGCACCGGCGACGAGCCACGGGCCGGGGATCCAGGTGTCGCCCTCGGCCAGCGTGATCGTGTTCGGGTACTCGCTCCGGAACTGGTCGACCAGCGCGCCGAGCGCCGGGGCCGTGTCGAGGCCGAGCAGGCCCGACTCCCCGTAGAAGTGCAGGATCTGCAGCTGATAGGTGGTCGGTGCGGCCGCCGCCGGCGACAGTGGTGCGACGGCGAGCGCCGCGGCCGTGGCGGCTGCGGCGGTCGCTGCGATGACGCGCTTCCTCATGTGGATGCTCCCCATTCCCGCACCGGCGAGAAGCCGCACTGGCGACGCTGCCGGTGACCCCTGACGTGGCGCAGCGGTGCTGCGCGGCTCACGCCCCATGACGTTCCTAGGTGCGGGGCAGGGCGCCGTCAAGCGGATCCCCGGAAGATCAGGGCCGGGTCACCGAGAGTCCCGCGCGGCAGACCGACAGAGCCGACATACCGGACGCGATGTCACTCCCCGGAGTCGAGGGCATCCGCCAGCAGAGCGATGGTCTGGTCGAGGTCGTCGGTGGTCGTGCGCGGGTTGATCGTGCAGAGTCGGAAGACCGTACGGCCGCGCAGGACGGTCGGGCTGACTGCCGCGAAGCCGTCCTGGGTCACCGCAGCCGCCGCACGCACGTGGTCGGCATCGGTGCGCGTCGGCGACGCGAACGTGATGATGCCGATCTGCGCGGGGGTCACGACCTCCAGGCGCGGGTGGGCCTCGACGACTCCCTGCGCGTGCTCGGCGAGCGCCACGCCGCGGTCGATCGCGTCGACGATCGTGCCCAGGCCGTACGTGCGGAACGTGAGCCACAGCTTCGCCGCACGGGTACGCCGGGTGAGCTCGAGGCCACGGTTGTGGAAGTTGACCGCGCCGTCCTGCGAGTCGCGCAGGTACTCCGGGTGCATCGCGAACGTGCGCTCGAGGGCACCGGGCTCGCGGACGATCAGGCATGCGACGTCGTAGGGCTGGAACAGCCACTTGTGCGGGTCGAGCACGAACGAGTCGGCGAGCTCGAGGCCCGCGATGCCATGGCGTCCGACAGAGAACGCGGCCGGTCCGCCGTAGGCGCCGTCGACGTGCAGCCACATTCCGTGCGCCCCTGCCACGGCTGCGATCGCGGGGAGGTCGTCGATCGCGCCGGTGTTGGTGGTGCCCGCGGTGGCGACGACGACGGCCGGTGTGCGCCCGGCGGCGACGTCGGCCTCCACCGCCGCACGCAGCACCTCGGCGTCGAGCCGGAAGCCGTCGTCGGTCGTCAGCAGACGCACCTGGTCTGCGGGCCAGCCCATGGCGAGCGCGCCGCGCTTGATCGACGAGTGGGTCTGGTCGGACAGGTAGAGCACGCCGTCGCCGCGCTCGGCGCGCGCCGTGATGAGGGCGGTGGTGCTCGCCATCGAGCCGCCCGAGAGCAGGATCCCGGCCGCGCCCTCGGGGAGGCCGAGCGCCTCGCGGATCCAGTCGAGCACGACGAGCTCGAGCGTGGCGGTGCCCGAGCCCCCACCCCACGACGACGCGATCGCCTGCATGCCGGTCGCGAGCCAGTCACCCAGCACCGCGGCGTACGACGACGGGCCGGGCACGCGGGCGAAGTAGCGCGGGTGGTCGCCGTGCTGCTGGTGCTCGAGGGCGACGTCGGCGAGAAGCGCGAGGTCGGCCTCGATGTCCCCGGCCGCGGTGGGTAGCGGGCCGCCGAGGGCGGCGCGCAGCGCGTCGTGGTCGGCGACGGTGAGGGCGGGGCGGTCGCCAAGGGTCGTCAGGTGCTCGATCGTTCGGTCGACCACCCAGTGGCCGAGCGCGCGCAGCCGCTCGGGGTCGACGTCGAGGACGTCGGGCGGCACGTCGAGCCCAGGGCGCTGCGGGTCGTCGGCCATCAGACGATGTTGTGCTCGAGGACGCGGACTCCGGCGGTGAACCGCTCGGCCGACAGGGAGGTCACGTCGACGACGGTCTCACGCCCGAGCCAGAGGTCGCGCACGACCTCGCCGACGGCTGGGCCCTGCAGGAACCCGTGGCCGGAGAAGCCGGCGGCGTACACGAACCGCGAGATCCCGTGTGCCTCACCGATCACGGCGTTGTGGTCGGGTGTCGTCTCGTACAGCCCAGCCCACCGGTGCGCCATGCCGACCTCGAGCAGAGCGGGTGCGCGTCGCTCCATCACCTCGACCAGGTCCGGCAGCCATTCCTCGCTGTAGCTCTCGCGGAACCCCGGCGTCTCGGCCTGGTACGACATGCCGAGGAGCACGCCCGGGCCCTCGCGGTGGAGGTAGAAGGTGGACGCCGCGTCGATCGTCATCGGCATCTCGTCGTGGAAGATCCGCAGCAGGTCGTCCGAGATCGGCTCGGTCACGAGGATCTGGCGCCGCAGCGGCTCGATCGGCAGGTCGACGCCGACCCACTCCCCCACGGCCTTCGACCACGCGCCCGCCGCGCACACCACACCGCCGGCCGCGATCGTGCCCGCGCTGGTCGTCACGGCGGTGATCTCGCCGCCGCTCGTCTCGGTGCCCGTCACCTCGATGCCGGTGCGGATGGTGGCGCCGAGGTCGCGCGCGGCCTTGGCGTAGCCCTGCACGACCGACTCGGGGCTGCAGTAGCCGTCGCGCGGGTGGAACGTGGCGCCGATGACGTCGTCGGTGACGACGCCGGGGCTGAGGCGCGCGGCCTCGTCGGGCGTCAGCAGCTGCGTGGGCACGCCCATCGAGTTCTGCAGCGCCACTGCCTGCTCGGCCGCGGCCAGGCCGGACGTCTCGGTGTGCAGGAACAGGTAGCCGACCTGGCGCAGGTCGATCTCGGCACCGGGTCGTGCGCCGAACTGCTCGAACGCCGGCAGGCTGCGCGCACCGAGCGCGATGTTGACGGGGTCGGAGAACTGCGCGCGCACGCCGCCCGCGGACTTCGACGTCGATCCGCCCGCGAGGTCGCCCTTCTCGAGCAGCACGATGTCGGTGACACCGGCCTCGGCCAGATGAAACGCGGCGCTCGCGCCCATGACGCCGCCGCCGACGATGACGACCTGCGCGCTCGCAGGGAAGCTCGCGGCTCATCCGAAGTTCACACCCTGGGCGAGCGGGAGCGACGTCGAGTAGTTGATGGTGTTGGTCGCGCGGCGCATGTAGCCGCGCCACGAGTCCGAGCCGCTCTCGCGTCCGCCGCCGGTGGTCTTCTCGCCGCCGAAGGCGCCGCCGATCTCGGCGCCCGAGGTGCCGATGTTGACGTTGACGATGCCGCAGTCCGAGCCCGCGGCCGACATGAAGAGCTCGGCCTCGCGCTGGTTGAGCGTGAAGATGCTCGACGACAGGCCCTGCGGCACGCCGTTGTGCAGCGCGATCGCCTCGTCGAGGTCGTCGTAGGTCATCACGTAGAGCAGCGGCGCGAAGGTCTCCTCCCGGACGACGTCGGTCTGCGCCGGCATCCGCACGACCGCCGGACGCACGTAGAACGAGTCGGTGCCGGCGACGTCGACGCGGTCGCCGCCGGCGACGAGCGTGCCGCCGTCGGCCACCGCGCGGGCGATCGACTCCTGCATGCGGTCGTACGCCTTCTGGTTGATGAGCGGGCCGACGAGCGTGCCCTCCTCGAGCGGGCTGCCAACGGCGAGGCCCGAGAACGCGCCGGCGATGCGCTCGACGAGCGCGTCGACCACCGACGAGTGTGCGATCACACGGCGCATCGAGGTGCAGCGTTGGCCCGCCGTACCGGCCGCGGCGAACACGATGCCGCGCAGGGCGAGGTCGAGGTCGGCGCTGGGCGTGACGATCGCGGCGTTGTTGCCGCCGAGCTCGAGGATCGTGCGGCCGAAGCGGGCTGCGACGCGCGGCGCGATCTCGGCGCCCATGCGCTCAGACCCCGTGGCGCTGACGACAGCGATGCGCGGATCGTCGATGAGGGCGGCGGAGTCGTCGCGCTCGGCGAGGACGAGCTGGTGCACGTCGGCGGGGGCGCCGACGTCGGCGATGGCCTGGTCGAGCAGCGCGCTGCAGGCGAGGGCGGAGAGGGGAGCCATCTCGGACGGCTTCCAGATCACGCTGTCGCCGCAGACGAGTGCGAGCGCGGTGTTCCACGACCACACGGCGACGGGGAAGTTGAACGCCGAGATCACGGTGACGGGGCCGGCGGGGTGCCAAGTCTCCATGAGGCGGTGACCCGGGCGCTCGGACGGCATCGTGCGCCCCTCGAGCTGGCGGGAGAGGCCGAGGGCGAACTCGCAGACGTCGATCATCTCCTGCACCTCGCCGAGGGCCTCGGAGCGGATCTTGCCCACCTCGAGCTGCACGAGGTCGGCGAGGTCCTCCTTGTGCTCCTCGAGCAGGCGCCCGAGGCGGCGGATCAGGCCGCCGCGCACGGGCGCAGGCACCGTGCGCCACTCCAGGAACGCCTCCTGGGCGCGTCCGATCGCGGCCTCGACGTCGGCCGCGCTCGCGGCGGCCAGCGGGATCAGGGTGCCGCCGTCGATGGGAGAACGGCTGAGCAGCGTGTCGCCGGTGGGCACGGTGGCACCGCAGGCGGTCAGCGCGGCGTGGGCACGGGCGACGAGGTCGTCGTGAAGGGTCATGGGCGGATTCTCCGGCATCGGAGGCTCTAGGAACAGCGACGGTTCCTGGCCATGATGCTTGAGGATCTCTATTGCTTCGTGCTGCGCCGAGGCTTCTGCAGGCTCGCGACCACCTCGCCGGCCAGGTCGGCCACCGCTCGCGTGGCCCGGCCGGCGAGGGCGCCCTCCGGGGCGACGATCACGACGTCGCGGTAGACCTCCTCCTCCACCGGCCGGTGCGAGAGCTCGGGGGTCGTGGCGAGGCGCTGCATGAGGTCGGTCGCGAGCGTGAGGCCGAGGCCCTGCGAGGCGAGCTGCAGCGAGGCGGCCGAGTCGTTGACCTCGTGCACCACCCGCGGCTCGACGCCGGCGCGACGGAACGCGATGCGCAGGGCACGGCCCATCACGGTCGCGGGGTCCGGGAGGATCCAGTCGGCCTCGGCCAGGTCGGCGAGCGAGACCGGCGTACGGCGGGTCCGCCCCGGCGCGGACGCGACCCAGAAGCGCTCGCGCAGCACCGCGCTCACCGTGGTGTCCCGCTCGCGGCGCAGCGGGTCGTCGGGGTAGTCGAGGCCGAACGCGAGATCGACCTCGCCGAGGCGTACGGCGCGGGCGGCGACGTCGACATCCACCTCGCGGCTCGTGATGCGCAGCTGCGGGTAGCGCGTGGCCGCATGCGCGAGCAGCGGCGACAGGAAGGCCGCGGCCGAGCTGCCCCAGATGCCGAGCAGGACCTCGCCGCTGGGCTCGTCGTCGAGCTCCGTGACGCTGCGCCTCACCTGCTCCTCGGCGTCGAGCAGCGGCCCGGCCTGCTCGGCCAGGAGGCGTCCGGCGTCGGTGAGCACGAGGCGGCGACCCGACTTCACGAGGATCTCGACGCCGAGCTCCTTCTCGAGCAGCGCGATGTGCTGGCTCGCCGCACCCGGCGTGTAGCCGAGCGCCTCGGCCGCAGCGCCGAGCGTGCCCCGGCGTACGAACTCCCGCAGCGTCGCAAGGTGCACGAGGTTGAGGCTCACGACGGGAACCGTACGCCGCCGTGCTTGTCGGGCCGCGGATCGCGCATCGCGGTGGGAGCATGTCGCCGTGACGGACCTCCTCGAGCTCGCGCACATGCTCCCCCGGCCGTTGGCACTCGTCTTCGGCGGCGGCGGATCGCGAGGTGCCGTCCAGCTCGGCATGGTCCGTGCGATGGCCGAGACCGACCTCGTGCCCGACATGGTGCTGGGCACCAGCGTGGGCTCGCTCAACGGCGCGCTGATGGCTGCCGACCCCGCGCGGGCGCACGAGATGCTCGAGGACATCTGGCCGCGCATCGACCGCAAACCAGGTCTTCCCCGGCGGCTTCATCCGCCAGACGTTCGCGGCCACGACGTCGGGCCGGCCCTTTGTCTTCGACACCGCGCCGCTCGCCCAGCTGCTGCTCGAGTACCTGCCCGTGACTCGTATCGAGGATCTCGCGCTGCCGTTCGTGGCGATGGCGACCGACCTCGACTCTGGCGCGCGCGTCGAGATGGACTCGGGCGACCTCATCACGGCGCTCCTGGCATCGACCGCGATCCCGGTCGCGTTCCCCTGGGTCGGGCGAGACGGCCTCCGCCTCGTCGACGGCGGCCTGGTGACCAACATCCCCGTGCGCCAGGCGGTCGCACGCGGCGCGAAGTCGGTGATGGTGCTCGACTGCGGCGTCTTCGGCGCCGAGGGCAAGTGGTCGGAGGGGATCATGGGCGTCGCCGTGCAGGCGTTCGCGATCGCCGGACGCCAGCAGATCACCAACGACCTCGAGATCGCGGCCGACGTACCGCTGCTCTACTTCCCCGTGCCCGACACGATCCCGACGACGATCTTCGACTTCGAGAGCACCCCGGCACTGGCGGACCAGTCGTACGAGCTCGGCAAGGTCGCGCTCGACGGCTTGCACAGGTACGGGCCTGCTGAGGGGTTGCTCGAGCCGGGTCTCTACGGGCGGCCGCCGCTCGCGATCATGAACCCCGAGATCCATGCCCTGCGCGTCCAGCTGCCGGGTGTGCCGCCCGAGGGCACCGACGCCGGCTGAAGGCGGCCCGTTTGCGGCGACGGGCTGGACGCTGCGCCGGGGTACGGTCGCACGATGCGTTCACCTCGTGCAGTCCTCCTGGCGCTTCTGGGCTCGGTCGCCGCGGGCGTCGCGCTGTCGTACGGGCAGACGACGGCGCCGGACGGCATCGCTCCGCTGTTCAACTCCGCGCTGCCCGTCGTCACGCTCGCCGCACTCGCGGCACTCGCTGGACGCCGGCTCTGGGCCTGCGTTCTGCTGGGCGCATCCGCCGGCCCGCTCGCGATGGGCGCGGGAGTGGGAGTCGCCCTCGGTGCCGCTCGCGACAGCGTCGTACGCCGGACCTCAGGGAGCGAGATCTCCCGCGACGCCCTCGACCAGTCCGGTGGCAGCCGTCGATGCCTCGTCCACTGCGCCGGCGACGACCTCGTCGCCTGCCACTGCGCCGACCGCGTCGGTGACCGTGCCGACCGCGTCCGACCCAGCGATGTCGGCGACGACACCAGAGACGCCCTCGCCCGCCGACGACGCGAGATCCGTGACGGCGGTCGTGGCTGACTCGAGCCCCGGCACCTCGATGCCTGCCTGCTCTGCGATCCCCGCGACAGCGTCGCGCAGCTTGCTCCACATGGGGTGCCTCCCGGGCCGCCCGTGAGCGGCAGTGGGTGGGACGGCGCGGAGACTGTCCGCCTGCGCGTGCTCGTCCCTGCCCCCATCGTCGACCGGTCGTTCGCGGGTATCAACCGAGCGACTGACCATCGGACGGACGCACGTAGTCGACGTCGACCACGCGCCGGCTCCTCGATACCGTGAGCGACCACTGACGAACGCAGGTGAGCTCGTCGAGGTCGCCGCGCGAAGACGAGTTCGAGTGCCTCGAGACGCACGCGGACCGGCCTGGGAGGATCGCTCATGACCGTCACCGCCCCGCTCAGCGACCGGCAGATCGTCGTCGAGCGGTACGTCGAGGGGTTCCGCGCCGGCGACCATGCCGCGATCCACGCCTGCCTCACCGACGACGTGACATGGGACATCGTCGGCTACACGACGGCGGCGGGCCGTGAGGCGTTCGGCGCGCTCATCGACGGACCGCCCGGTGCGAGCCTCCCGCGACTGACGATCGAGCGACACGTCGAGGACGGCGACGTTGTCGCAACCTACGGCTCGGGCGAGTTCGACGACGCCGAGGGCGCCCTGCAGCGGTTCCGCTTCGCCGACACGTTCACCTTCCGCGGTGCCCTGATCTGCGCGGTGACGTCGTACGTCGTGGCGCTGTCGCCGCAGTAGGCGCGGCCCGGCGGACGAGGATCACCACCCTGCTCACATCATGTGGTGATGTGGGGTCACCACCCGGATTCCTAACGTCGTCGATGTCGCCGGACGCCCGTCCGGCCGCGACGACAGGAGCCCGACATGACGATCACCAGCACCGGCCTCACCCGGGCGGCGGGCATCTGCGCCGCGACCGCCGGGGCCATCTTCATCGCCGTCCAGATCAACCACCCGGCAATGGACGTCGCCTCGGTCGAGACCACCGACTGGCTGGTCCGCAACACGGCCAAGGCGGTCATGGCCGGGCTCGCGCTGGTCGGCATCGCCGGCCTCTACCTGCGCCAGGTGCGCAAGGTCGGCATCCTCGGCCTGATCGGGGCGGCGGTGTTCAGCCTCGGCTACTTGCTGATGTTCGGCGTCGAGGTGGTCGCGACCGCGGTGCTGCCCTCGCTGACGCAGAGCAACCCGGCGTACGTGAGCGACGTCGTCGCCGCGGCCTTCGGCGGCACGCCGGTCGGCGACATCGGCGGCATGGCGATCGTGCTCAACCTCGCCGGGATCAGCTACATGCTCGGCGGGGTGCTGTTCGGCATCGCGCTGTTCCGCGCTCGCGTCGTCACCCGCTGGGGATCGCTCCTGCTTGCCGTCGCCACGCTCGCGACCGCCTCGCTCGCCGTGCTGCCCGAGGAGTTCAACCGCCCGATGGCCGTTCCGACCGGTCTTGCGCTCATCTGGCTCGGTACGTCGCTGTTCCGCAACCCGGGCCACGACGCCACGCCGGTCACGTCGATCAGCGCCGCCGAGCGCGTCTCCGTCTGATGACCACCGTGCAGAACGCGGGTCGGCCGGGGCTGGTGCCCCGGTCGTCCCGCACGTGGGCAGTCGTCCTGCCGATCGTCCTGCTCAGCCTCATCCCGGTCGCCGCGGGCGTGCTGCGGCTCGTCCAGGTGGCGGGCGGTCCGGCGATCATCCCGGCCGACCACCGCTACGCCGACTTCCCGGCTCCGCTGATCGTGCACATCGTGTCGTCGATCGTGTTCCTGCTCGTGGGCGCGTTCCAGCTCGCACCCCGCTTCCGTCGCGGGCACCTGCGCTGGCACCGTCGCGCCGGCCGCGTGCTCGGCGTCGCGGGGATGCTCGTCGCGTTCTCCGCGATCTGGATGACGCTGTTCTACGAGCGCCACCCGGGCACGACCGACCTGATCTACGTGCTGCGCCTCGCGTTCGGCAGCTTCCTCGCCGCCGCGCTCGTCATCGGCATCCGCGCGGCGCGGAACGGCGACCTCGTCACCCACCGCGCGTGGATGATCCGGGCGTACGTCGTCGCGCTCGCTGCCGGGTCGCAGGCCGTCACCGAGGGCGTGTTCGGCGCGATCTTCGGCACGGCCGGCATCCGCGGCGACCTCGCGAAGGCGTCGTCGTGGGTCATCGGGATCGCGGTGGCCGAGTGGATCATCCGCCGCCCGGCCCGTCAGGCTCGTCTCGCAGTGCGGCTCTCGGTCGTGTCGTCATGACCGACGGTCGCGTCTACACGCTGCGGGTCGGCGGCCACCTCGACGACCGGTGGGCGAGCTGGTTCGACGGCCTCGTGATCGCCGACGCCGAGGACGGCACGAGCAGCCTCACGGGCCGTGTCGAGGATCAGGCGCAGCTGCACGGGATCCTCGCGCGGCTGCGCGACCTCGGCGTCCCGCTGATCAGCTGCCAGGCGCTCGATGCCTGACCCGTACGACGTCTACCCGCCGATCAGGCCGAGCTCGCTTCCCCTGCGTACGGCGGCACGACGACTCGTCACGCCGAGCTTGGTGTAGATGCTCTTGGTGTGGGTGCGGACGGTGTTGAGCGACAGGAACAGGTGCCGCGCGATCTCCGGCCCGTCGAGGTCGGAGGCGAGCAGCCGCAGCACCTCGAGCTCGCGCGGGCTGAGCGGGTCGATCAGCTGCGCCGTGTCGTTCGTGATCGCGGTCTCTGGTGCGCTGCTGGGAACGGCGCGCAGGAGAGTCGCGGCGTACGGCGACGAGCCAGGGATCGCTGCGAGCGCGGTGAGCAGCGGCACGATCGCGCTGCCGTGTCGGGTGAACGGGCGGACGACCGACTCGGGCTCGGCAAGCGCGACCGCCCTTGCGATGGCTTCTGAGGCGGCCCTGTCGTCGGGCGCCGCCAGGGCCTGCAGCACCTCGACGTCGATGACCGTGGCGTCGCGGCCCCCTGCGGTCGCGACGTCGAGCAGGCGCTGCAGAAGATCGCGGGAGTCCGTGAGGGCCTGTGCGTCGCCACTGGTGCGATCCCGTGCGAGGAGCACCTCGGCGAAGGTGACGTGCTCGTACTCGCGGAGGTACGCCACGTCGTCCTGCGCCGTCAGCCCGCGGTCGCGTGCCCAGCGCTCGGCTGCGTCGAGGTCGCCGAGGCGCAGGTGCAGCCGGGCGGCGGCTGCGTGCAGCGGGCGCACGTTCGGCGAGAAGTCGCCGAGGTAGACCTGCTCCGCCTCGGTCACGAGGTCGAGAGCGCCGACCAGGTCGCCCTCGGCCTCGGCGAGGAGGGCGGCGACCGCCCGCGAGCGTCCGGCGTAGCGGGGCAGAGCGAGCTCCTCGCCGAACGACCTCGCGGTGTCGAGGTGCGTGCGCGCGGTGACGAGGTCGCCGCGCTCGAGCGCGAGCTCGGCGAGGCCCACGTGGATGTCGGCGATGCCGCGAGCCGGTGAGCCCGTGGAGTCGCCGGCGAGCGCGAGCGCGTCGGCCAGCACTCTGCCCGCGTCGCGCCGGCGGCCTTGCGCTGCACGGATCTCGGCGAGGGTGAGATAGCAGCCGATCGCGTCCGAGAGGTGCTGCGCGCGGCGGAGGCCGGCGACGCAGACGTCGTAGCGCGCGTAGGCGTCGTCGAGCTCCCCGACCGCCCAGTGCGCGAGGCCTGAGAGGCCGGAGGCACCCGACCGAACGACGTCATCGCTCTCCGGCGCGGCCTCGATCGCGAGGGCGGCGTGGCGGTGGGTGCCGGCGAGGTCGCCAGACACGAGCGCCAGGCCTGCGCGGTAGAGCTCGATCGCCCCAGGGATGCGCGCGATCTCGGTCTCGTCGATCGCCGTGAGGCCGGTGCCGCTGTCAGGTCCGTCCGCGATCCGACGCTCGATCGCAGGCAGCTGCGCGGCGAGCGCGTCGAGCCTCGGGCCGACCGCGGCAAACTCGTTGCACGACATGAGCGCGCCGACGAACGTCACGGCCAGCACCGGGCGATGGCGAAGGACATCGTCGGGGAAGTCGTCGGACCATCGGCGCAGCACGGCCTCGTGGCGCTGCCGCCTCAGATCGGGCGTGGCCGTCTCGACGACGTCGGCCGCGAGCTCGAGCTCGCCCGCCGCGACCGCGTGCCGCACCGCGCCCACGGGCTCACGCGCATCGGCGTACCAGCGGCTCGCGCGCGCGTGCAGTGCATTGACCTCGGCGACGGTGTTCGTCGAGCGCAGGTGCGCGCGGAGGACGTCGGCGAACAGGTGGTGGTAGCGGTACCACCGCCGCTCGTCGTCGAGCGGTATGACGAAGAGATTCGCACGGTCGAGAGAGTCGAGAACGGTTGCGCTGCCTGAGGTCTCCAGCACGGCGTCGCAGAGGTCGCCGCAGAGCCGGTCGAGCATCGACGTGCGCACGAGGAAGTCGCGGACGTCGCCGCTCTGGCGCGAGAGCACCTCGTCGACGAGGTAGTCGACGACGAAGCGGTCGGTGCCGGCGAACCCAGCCACGAACCCGCCGACGTCGTCGCGCCCCTGCATCGACAGCGCCGCGAGCTGCAGGGCCGCCGCCCAGCCCTCGGTACGAGCCTCGAGCGCAGCGACGTCGTCCGGGCCCAGGGTGAGTCCGTGCACGTCGGTGAGGTACGCCGCGGCCTCGTCGGCCGTGAAGCGCAGGTCGCGCGCGCGGAGCTCGAGCAGCTCGCCCCGGGCGCGGAGCCTCGACAGCGGCAGCTGCGGATCCGCGCGCGTGCCGACGACGACGTGCAGGTTGGGCGGCCGGTGGTCGAGCACGTAGGTCATGCCCTCGGCCACCTCCGCCCCGTCGGCGAGGTGGTAGTCGTCGAGCACGAGCGTGATGCGCGTGGGCGCCTCGGCGAGGTCGTTGAGCACCGAGGTGAGGAGCGCGGGTGTCGCAGGCTGACCCGCTTCGAGCAACGGGAGCACGCCGGCGCCGACTCCCGGCACGGCCGTGCCGAGAGCGGCGACGACGTACTGCCAGAACATCGAGGGTTGGCTGTCGCCCTCGTCGAGCGACACCCACGCGACGGCCCGGTCAGTGGTTCCTGCGAGCCAGGTGCTGAGGATGGTCGTCTTGCCGAACCCGGGAGCGGCCGAGACGAGAGTGAGCGCAATGCGCTCATCGGCGTCGAGACGGGCCGTCAGCCGGTCGCGAGGGACCAGCGCGGGACGCGGCGCCGGGATGTGGAGCTTGGTCGAGACGAGCGTGCCCGCCATCGCCTCCCCCTCGCACCCGCGACCCCCGTCAGCGACGACCCTAGTGGCACATGCCCGTCAGCTTCTCGAGCCAAGCTTTGCCGGGCCCAGCGCTGACGGTGTCGCTTGCGGACCAGAGCGCCGTGACTTGGATCCCGCGCTGGGCAGTGCATGCTTGGTTAGCCGGTCGGTTCGATCTTGTGCAGTGAGTGTGAACTTGCGTGCCGATTGTGCCCCGCGGGCTGAACGGCAAGCGAAGATGGGGTTGACGACGAACAGCGCCAAGTACAGGGGGGCACGTGACCGACAAGATCACGCGCGATGCAGTGCTCGAGCTTCGTCAGAAGTGGTTCAACGACCTCGTGGCCCTCACGTGTGACGGCACGCGGCTATCTGAATCGACGGAACGAACTCCGTTGATGGCGACGGCGCTGGCGAGTCTCACCATCCTCGGAGGGCACCTGCTCGGCGCACAGGACGATGCACTCGTACTTCCTAACGTCAGTGTGGAGGATGTTGGGAAGGAGATCGGGCGGTGGCGAACGGGCAGGGGGCGCCCGCGGTTGGCCCGCCATTGGGAGGAAGGTTGGCTAAGCCTGTTCCGCTACGCCCGGGACGAGAGCTTGTTGACGTCTGACCTTCTCGCCGCCTTCGCGTCTAGTCCGTGCGGCGAAGCTGCAGGTGGCCGCACCCAGCATGACTTGCGCGGAGCTTCCGATGCCACGCTCCTTCGTGAGTTCATCGAGCGCATCCTGGCCGCGAACACTGGGCGCGCTTGGGATCAACCCATGCACAACGGTCTCGACCTTCAGCCCAATCACCTCAGTGTGGTCGCAGCTGGTGTGGACCTTGATCTGGCACTGGCGCTCAAGCTGTTCACGCCGATAGAGATCCTGGCAACACTGCCAGATGAGGACGAAGACCTGTTGGCGGACTCATGGATGATGTCGTCGCGCGGTTACCTGCGCGTCTATCTCACAGCGGTTGGCGAATGGCCGGGTTCGGCACCTGGCGGCGTGCCGGAACACGTGGCGGACTGGGTATTGAAGCGAGACGGCCGCCAGGGCAACTGCACAACCGGCTTCGTACCCGGTTGGTTTGCCACCGCTGAATCGGAGGCAGATCTAGATGCCATCCGTAGGCTTGCGTTCGCCGGCGGAGTGGCACTGGAACTGAGTCCTTCGCGAGCGGCGATCTCTCTCCTGACGCCGGATGCCGATGGGCAGCCCACGAACCTTGCCCCCACGTATTTCGTCCAACGCACGACCGAACAACTCCAAGATCTTGCCGTCTTGGTCGCCATGGGCTGCGTCACGCTGCACCGCTTCTACATCGACGCCAATCGCCAACTGAGCTACGACGGGAGCCACTTGATCCGGCTCCCGGAAGGCGCGCTACATGAACTAAGGGATTGGATCGGTCCCACGTTTCAGGGTTGGACCATGGACTCGTTCATGAGCGACCTTCCTGACTCCAACGAAGAAGCGCGACTCCGGGCCGTAACAGGAGAGCGCAGACGGTTTGAACTTGCGCGCCTCGTGAGGGCGAGACTCGACGGGCAACTACGCCCAGAACTGTCCTCGGCGCTGGGCGACTACCTCTCCGCCCTTAGGCGAGCCGGAGCAACCGGAGGCCTCGGCGGCGCATCTCGGCCCGAGACGGCAGAACTCGAGACAACCAGGGGCACCCTTCGGTCGCTGGTGAATGGCTCACGGTCTATAGGGGTTGACCAACTCGATGTCGACGTCTTGGGCGCCGAGCGTGCCTACCTGCAGTTCGAAGCTACGCAATCTGGCATCCAGTGGGTGAGTGCAAGCTGGAAGCATGGGAACACCACGGTTCATCGCGTCTTCGAATACCGCTCGGCCGGCCGGCCCCGACCCTGGAGGCTCTCGGACCAGTCCGCGTGGCTCGCAGAATCACTGGGGGACCTCCAATCTCTTGCCCTAGAGGGCATCCGGCACGTGGTGCTAAGCCCTTCTTCCGAAGACTACGGGGCCCCGTACCACCAAGCCCTGCTCAGCTTGGGGTTTGAGACGGCAAGCTACGCACCAAGTCTCGATCTCCTGCGTCCGGTGGACCGCCCACTCAAGAGTGGTCAACCGTCTCGCAACTACCTCGCCGGCTGGCCGTCTGAAGGTGACACCTTCTTGCCAGGAGTTGCAGCCGAACTGGAGGCCCTTGAGGACGACCTCGGCTGTCGCGTCGAGACTGACCTGCGCTCGCTGAGCGGCCCCTTCCGCACGATCCACCTCACCGGACACGCTCGCGCTGGATCGCATGAAGCATCAACGGCGATCGATCTTGGGCCTGCCGGGCGTCTAACTGCGGTCGACCTCTTGGAGCGGGCGGACCTGGCCGGATCGGGCATCGCGTTGCTCTGTGCATGCTCGACGGGCGAGGGCGTCTATTGGCCCATGCAACTACAGGACAACACGCCCCTCGACGTCTGCTTCCTTGCCGTTGGCGTGCAAACCGTAGTGAGCACTTGCCGGCCTGTAGGCGATGTAAGCGCGCTGTTGTTTGCTCTGGAGTTCCATCACGAGGTGCTATCGGGCGTCAACCCATGGTCTGCCTACAGCAGGGCGCGTCACGTACTGCGAGCGCCCTACGCCTCCTCAGTAGCACCAGCGATCGCTAAGCGCCTAGATGGCTTGCTGCCGGATTGGAGGGAGCGATCCCTTCAGTCAGACGAGGACGACTGGCTCGCGTTCCGCATTGCTGGTCGTCACTGGGCTGAGCGTTAGGCTGCCTCAGGTTGGGGCAGGGACCGAAGGACGATGACCCCGGACCTTCCACGGCAATGGTGCCCTCCAGGCCCGGACAATCGACGTCTCCGCAAGCCGTGGTCAGGCATTCTCCCAACTGCCGTCGGCGTGATCTCCCTGGCGGCCAGGAACGGCGATGGCCAACCGATCACCCCTCCAGCGGAGTTTCAGTCCAGGTCCGGGACCACGGGCAACGGACGAACGAACCACTACCGCCCGCGTCATCGCGCCACCAATGCCGAATGAGCCTCGGGTAGCGCAGAGCACGAGCGTAGGGCGGCTTCGCCGCGGGGGCTCGAGGCGACGCGGCGGTCCTCCCGGTGCAAGTGGGACCTCCACACACCGCGGCAGAATGAATGGCTCGGCAGGAATCTGCGGTGCCATTCCCGGAACAGGTGATCGGGTGTGTGGAGGTGCCGCGACGAGGCCGTCAGCGGCGTCGCTTTGCGCCGAGGGATCCGACCCCGAGGAAGACTCCTCCCGAATTCGAGGGACCTCGCCGACCGCGGTCACGTCCCACCGCGTGGTGTAACTCGAGCCGGTCGTGATCGGCTTCGCGGTGGTGCTTGTCTGACTATGACGCCATGAGTTCGGGGACCGCCACCTCCTTGGTCGAGTCGAGGGTGGCGGCGCCGATCTGGGCCATCGAGTTCTCGGACAGGTAGCGGCGGTCGGAGACCTGCCATTCGTCGTGGGTCTCGATCAGGACCGCGCCGGCCAGGCGCAGCAGCGCCTTCGGGTTCGGGAAGACACCGACGACGTCGGTGCGGCGTTTGATCTCCTTGTTCACCCGCTCCAACGGGTTGGTCGACCAGATCTTCTTCCAGTGCGCGGGCGGGAAGTCCGCGAACGCGGTCACGTCGTCAGCGGCCTCGCGGAGCATCGCCTCGACCTTGGGGAACTGGCGGCCGAGCATGGTGGCGATGACGTCGAGCTGGTCGCGGACGTGCTCGGCGTCGGGTTGGGCGAAGATCGTGCGGACCGCGGCTGCGACCATCTCCTGCGACGCCTTGGGGACCTGGGCCAGGACGTTGCGCAGGAAGTGGACCCGGCACCGCTGCCAGGACGACCCGATCATCACCGCGGCGATAGCCGCCTTGAGGCCGGTGTGGGCGTCGGAGATGACCAGCTTCACCCCGTGCAGGCCGCGGGCCTTCAGCGAGCGCAGGAACGCGGTCCAGAACGCTCCCTCTTCGCTGTCGCCGACGGCGAAGCCCAGGACTTCCCTTCTCCCGTCAGCACTCACCCCGGTGGCGACCACGACGGCTTGGGACGCGACCCGCGACCCCTTGCCGCCCTTCCCACCACCGATGCGGGCCTTGCAGTAGGTCGCGTCGAGGAACACGTAGGGGAACTCGTCCTCGGACAGGTCCCGGTCAGCGAACGCTGCGACCTCGGTGTCGAGGTCCGCGCAGATCCTCGACACCTCGGACTTGGAGATCCCGGTGTCCGCACCGAGTGCCTTGACCAGGTCGTCGACCTTGCGCACGCTCGTGCCGGTGACGTAGGCCTCCATCACGACCGCGAACAGCGCCTGATCGATCCGGCGGCGCCGCTCGAGCAGCGACGGGAAGAACGACCCGGCCCGCAGCTTCGGGAGCGCCAGCTCGACGTCCCCGGCCTGGGTCGTGAACACCCGGTCGCGGTGACCGTTGCGCTGCACCACACGGGACTCGGTGCGCTGGTGACGCTCGGCGCCGATCACCGCGGTCGCCTCGGCCTCGATCAGCTCTTGCAAGATCACCTGCACGGCGTCGCGGATCATCTCCACGGACTCGCCGGCCTTCAACGCATCCAACACTTCGAGCAGGGCAGACTGGGACAGGGCCATCGTGTGTAGTTCCCTTCGCGAGTTCCTTGGTCGGTTCTCACGAAGCCTCACACGATGGCCCCTCAACGCTCAGGAGGCCCGCCCGGAGTTACACCACTCGACGGGACGTGACCCCGACCGCTGTAGCGAACGAGCCCCACAATCGAACGAGCCCTGACACGCGTGTGTCAGGGCTCGTTCGCAACGGGGGTGAGTGTCGTGTTAACCGTTCCTCTGACCAGCACGGATGAACCAGTTCGCCACGTCAGGCAGGGTGGTTCTGGGCTTCGTTCAGGGTCGCCCGGGGCCGCCAGTCGCCAGCGGTGATGTCGCCCTTGACGTGCTCGTCGGCGTCGCAGAGGTCGGCAAAGTACTAGGCGAGCTCGAGATGCTGGGCAGGGGTTCAGTCGGGGTCGAGGCCCCGGTGCCGCGCACCGTCGCGGAGAGAGATGACCGCGTCCAAGTCGAAGTTGCTGCGCTCGTGTGCGTGGTGGGCAGGCATGACGGCGCGCTGGTAGCCATCGAAGTCCTCGGCCGCGTCTACGTCTAGAGGACGTTGCCCGTATCGAGTCCTTCCTCACATCACTCCTTGACGCGAACTCCTCCTAGAAGTGGCTTGCGCAGTCCCGGAGACTGGGCTCGAGGAGGTCAAGATGAGTTCGAACGGGAAGCTGTCCGGGTCTGAGCGCCAGGCAATGCTGCGCCTTGAGCCGTACTTGGGTCGCCTGGACCGCCTGGACGTCCCGGGAACCTCGGGGCTCCCGGACTTCATGGTGGCCGAAGGGCCGGAGGCCGGTGGCGCTCTCGAGGTGACGGAGTGGCTGGATTCCGATCGCGCAAAGCAGCGCGGTCCGATCGCCAACCAGAACGATTGGCAGATCTCCACTCGATGGGCCTGGTCAGTAGGGCTCCACAAGAAGGCTCAGGTCCGCAAGGTCCTCGGTGACGCTCGACTCGAGGCCGCTCTGGTCGACGCCGAACAACGAGGGCAGCGCCAGCTGCTTCGCTCCACGACTTCCGATGCCGTGCGAGAAGCTCTTCGACGACCTGCGCATCGACCACGTGTTCGGCTTCGTGGCCAAGCCCGGCCGAGAGGGTGCTGTACGGGCTACGTGGGGTTCGTCGGCGGGCTGGGGCTGGGACGGAGCGGGCGTCGGCCAGTGGCTGGTGGGAGAGTTGCTGGTGTCCGCCTTGGTGCGCTCCAAGGTAGAGAAGCTGGTGCGGTCAGGCCATCAGCCGGCGCACCTTTACGTCGGGCTGGACGCACAGCTGCCCGCCGGGTACGGCGTGACCTCTGCGCTGGACTCTGCCGTGCAGCCCGGCGGCGAACCGTTGGCTCTCCCTCAGGTCCCGTTGCCGGACGGCTTGGACACGTTGTGGATCTGGCCGAACACGCCGGAGCCGGGCCTGCGCCTTGAAGCCGACGGAACGTGGGAGATCGTGTTCGAGACCAAGGCGGCGTCGCAGCAGCTTTGGGCTGTTGCGACGAGCTGGGTCGATTTGAGCGGCCACACGACCGTAGGCTCAGGCTGACGGCTCTTGGCTGTCGACCATGAGCTCGGCGTGCACGCCGTCTGACCGACCCAGGGCCCGCAGAAGCCGGCCCACGAGTCGGTAGGTCAGCTGCCCGGACGCCTGCTCCATCTCCTCGGTCGTGACGACGCAGTAGTTACGGAAGTCGCCGCCGCCAACGGCGTACGCCTGTGGCCGGACTCGGAAGTTCCATCTGCTGTGCTCGAAGGCTGCCAAGCCCTCGATGCCAGTCGCGGCGGCACCGAGCAGCCACGGCCCTCGATAGCCGGTCTCGCGACCAACGTGCAGGGCCATGAGGATCAACTGTCGGGTGTACGCGACAGCCATGACATCGAAGATCTGCTGCACGGGGGTCTGGTCGCCATCTCGCAGGCCGTCGCTGAAGCGACCCGCGAAGAGCCGCAGCTGGCCGTCTTCGCTGAGTTCGACCTCCACGATGTCTTCCGGGTGGCTGTGACCGATGTCGGGGTTGAGCGTGCGGTCGGGGTTGAGCCCGTGGCTGGCGAACGCCGCCCCGTCCGGCCGTCGGGCCGGCTGGTTGGCGTCTCGCAGCTCAGGCACGAAGAGCTGATGGCCGAGCGGAGAGACCTGCAGAGCGGCTGTCATCATCGCCCGGAAGCGGCTCTGCCAGTCGGACCCGTGCACCAGCGGGAGCGCCATCTCCAGCGTGGGCCGAACCGGTGAGGCGACTGCGAAGAAGTGGGCCTGCTCCCGGGTCGCCTCGGGTACGGGATCGCGGGCGATGAGCTCATCGAGGAGCTGCGCGCCCGCCTCCCCACGCAGGTGAAGCTGGGAGTGCAGCCGCGTCACGTCGGCGTCCGAGAGCCGGATCTTGGTCTTGTCGCCGCGACCCATGTACACGTGCTGGACCATGTGCGGCGCCCGCGGCGACGCGGGCACATGGACGACGACGTAGCCGAGGCCCGGACCTCCGCCGGGGATGACCTCGGTCCGCAGGTACAGCGGTGGGTCGATGGCAGTCAGCGCGATCTGCTCGATGCGTTCGGGTAGACCGGCCAACTCAACGGGAGCCGGCTCCAGCCGCCCTTCGTTCTCGGCAACGCCGAGGATCAAGGTGCCGCCGTCGATGGCGAACTGGGCCAGGTCGCGTGCGAGCTCTCGGTTGGCTGACTGGCCGCCTTCGACGGCCGACTTGAACTCGAGGTAGTGATTCTCCTCGACCAGCCCGGATGCCAGGGCGTCACGAAGCTCGGCTTCGTTACGCGGTCTCCAGCGGGGTGTGCCGGGGCCCGTATAGACGGTCACGCTGCTTCCTCACTGGCGATGACTTCAGCCTGTTCGAGTACGAGTTGCGTAGCGGTGGGCTCCTGGTCGGGCGGGTAGCCGTACTTGAGCAGGAGCCGGCGGATGGTGGCGCGGAGCTTGGCGCGGACCTGTTCCTTGACGTTCCAGTCGGTCTTGGCGTCGCGGCGGACGATCTCGACGAGCTCGTGGGCGATCTTCTTCAGGGTGTCGTCGCCCAGTTCCATAACGGCGGACTGGTTGGCACAGATGGCGTCGTAGAAGGCGAGCTCGTCGTTGTTCAGACCGAGCTGGGTGCCGCGGTCGGCCTCGGTCTTGAGAGCCTGGGCGAGGGCGACCAGTTCGGCAACGACCTGGGCGGCGTCGAGGGTGCGGTTCTGGTAGCGGAGCAGGGATGCTTCGAGCATCTCGGAGAACTGCTTGCCGGTGACGATGTTGCGCTTCCCGACGCGGCGGATCTCGTCGTTGAGGAGCTTCTTGAGCATCTCGATCTGCAGGTTCGGGTTGTTCGCGGTCTTGAACTTGGCGATGAACGACTCGTCGATCAGGGACAGGTCGGGCTTGGCGATGCCGGCTTCCGCGTAGATGTCGATGACGCCGGTGCCGGTCATGGCGTCGGACAGGATCTGACGCACGGCGGTGTCGAGGGCGGCGTTGGGGTCGCCGTCCTCCCGGTCGGATCCTTCGATCTTGGAGATCTGGGCGCGGACTGCCTCGAAGAAGGCGACGTCGTCGCGGATCTTCAGGGCGGCGTCCGAGGGGACGCACATGATGTAGAGCTTGACCAGGTCGCGGGTGTTGGACATGAACCGGCACTTCAGGCAGGGCTGGTCCTTGGTGCAGGCGTCCTTGCCGGTGCCTGGGTGCTTGGACAGCAGGTATTCGACGGTTCCGGTGAGCGTGTCGAGGAAGGCCTTGGGACCGCCGGCGGCGAGCTTCTTGCGCCAGTCGTAGCCGTGCAGGATGGTCACGACGACGTCGTGCTTGGCCTTCATGCCGGGGATGGCCTGGGCGGCGATGTCCTGACCGAGCTCCTGGTTCTCCTGGTCGCGCTGGGTGTAGTCGGCAAGCGCGGATTTGAGGTCTTCGGCGATGCCGAGGTAGTCGACGACGAGGCCGGCGGGCTTGTCCTTGAAGGTGCGGTTCACTCGGGCGATGGCCTGCATGAGGTTCGCGCCCTTCATGGGCTTGTCCACGTACATGGTGTGCATGGAAGGGGAGTCGAACCCGGTCAGCCACATGTCGCGGACGATGACCAGCTCGAGCGGGTCGTTGGGGTCCTTGGCGCGGGACTTCAGGTCGCGCAAGGCCTGCTTGGAGCGGATGTGGGGCTGCATGGTCTGGTCGTCGGCAGCGGAGCCGGTGATGACGACCTTGAGGACACCGGTGCCGTCATCGTCGGTTGCCCAGTCGGGGCGCAGCTTGGCGATCTCGTCGTAGAGGGCGACCGCGATGCGGCGCGACATGGTGACGATCATGGCCTTGCCGGCGAGGACCTCGCGGCGCTTCTCCCAGTGCTCGACGATGTCGGCGGCGAGCTCCTTGATGCGCTTCTCCGACCCGACGATGGCTTCGATCTGCGCCCAGCGGGTCTTCAGTCGCTCTTTGGCCTCCTCCTCCGTGCCGGACGTGGCGAGGGCGAACGCTTCGTCGAGCTGGGCGAGGGTGGACTTGGGGAGCTCGATCTTGGCCAGACGCGGCTCGTAGAGGACCTTGACGGTCGCTCCGTCGGCGACGGCCTGGGTGAGGTCGTAGACGTCGATGTAGTCGCCGAAGACCTGCTTGGTGGACTTGTCCGCCGACTCGATCGGAGTGCCGGTGAACCCGATGTACGTGGCGTTCGGAAGTCCGTCGCGCAGGTGGCGGGCGAACCCGTCGATGAAGTCGTAGTTCGACCGGTGGGCCTCATCGACCATCACCACGATGTTCATGCGATCCGACAGGGTCGGGAACGCCGTGCCAGCGTCCTTCTCCTCCTTGGAGAGCCCGAACTTCTGAATGGTGGAGAAGATGATCCCGCCCGACTGACGCTTCGCCAGCAGAGCCTTCAGGTCGTCGCGGCTGGTCGCCTGAAGGGGCTTCTCCGGCAGCGGAGCCCCGGGGCGGGAAGCGGCGAAGGTGTCGTCGAAGAGCTGGTCGTCGAGGTCGTTGCGGTCGGTCAGGACGACGATGGTGGGGTTCTCCATCGCCGGGTGGCGCATCATCTTGCCGGCGTACCACTCCATCTCCAGGCTCTTGCCTGAGCCCTGCGTGTGCCAGACGACACCGGCACGACCGTCGCCCTCGACCGCTTCCACGGTGGAGATGACGGCCTTGTTGACGGCCCAATACTGGTGATACTTCGCGGTCTTCTTCACCAGCACGCTGGTCTTCAGGCCAGCGGCGTCGGTCTTGGACTCGTCGCTGTAGACGGTGAAGTTCCGGACCAGGTCGAGCAGGCGCTCCGGATTGAGCATGCCCTTGATGAGCACCTCGATCTGCGGCGTCGACGCTGGCGCGAGGTTCATGCCGTCGATCGTCTTCCAGGGCGCGTAGTGCTCCCAGCCAGCGGTGAACGTCGCGGCGCGGGCCTGGACCCCGTCGGAGATCACGCTGACCTGGTTCCAGGTGAACGCGTCAGGGATCTGCTTCACATACGTCTGGATCTGGTTGAACGCACCTTTCAACGTCGCGTTCGACGTGCCGGCCCGCTTCAACTCGACGAGGACGAGCGGAAGGCCGTTCACGAACAGCATCACGTCAGGCCGTCGTTCACTCTTCCCGATGATCGTGAACTGGTTGATCGCCACGAGGTCGTTGTTCGACCAGTCATCCCAATCGACAAGGCGGGCACGCACGCCACGAATCGACCCGTCAGCCATGCGGAACTGAACCGGAACGCCGAGCGTGAGGAGCTCGTAGGCACGCCAGTTCTCCGCCATCACCGACTGCGACTCAGCACGAAGCGCAGTCTTGACGACCTCGTCTACCGCGTCAGCGGGAAGGTCAGGGTTCAGACGCGAGACGGCATCACGCAGACGGCCGCGGAGGATCGGATCACGGTAGTCCGTGCGCTCAGCACCCGGCTCCCCCGGTGCAATGTCCGGGCCATAGACGAGCGCCCAGCCTTCTGACTGCAGATAGTCGAGGACTAGGAACTCAAGCTCGGACTCCGTCGGGATCATGCTCACGCAGCAACATCCCCCACCCGTACACGCCCCGACATCAACAACGGCAGCAGCTCGTCGCGGGTGGACGCGAGCTCGCTGCATTCAACTTCGAGCACCTGCGCCGTGTTCCAGAGCGGGTGGATGACACTCATCAGCCGAGCCAGGTCGGATTCGGGAAGGACCTTGATGCTCCGCCGTAGAGCATTCTCCCTATTGAGGCCAGGTACTGCGGAATCCGTGTTCATCCCCGAGAGCCCAACCGACTCCAGTGCGAGGAACGCGTACAGCATGGGAAGCTCAGTCTGCACATAGAAGGCCGTGTCAATGGGGAAGAAGTCGGCATCAACCCAGGTGACCGATCCAACTGTCCCCTTACGGCCGACGACCACGCCTGGCCCCGACACCAATGACTTGTCATGCGAGTCGACGATCCCGGCGCTGCTCACAACTGGGAAACGGCCCGGTCGTCGTTCTCTCGCTGGAAGCGCCTTGCCGTACTTGAAGTCGATCACATCTCCCGCAACGACTGACGCGCCACATGCCACCGCTGACTCATAGGTGCTGCGAACTAGCGCTCGCAGATCCGCAATAAGCTGCCGGTCCACCTCGATGAGGTCATCCAGTGCTCCTAGAACCCCCGCGATACGACGCTGCTCGTCTAGGGGAGGAAGCAACACAGGCAGTGCGGACAGGATCTCGGTGTTCAGGTTCGGCATCGTCGCACCGACCGCCCGAGCGATAAGCCAGTCGTGAACGAGAGGTGACCCGAGCCAGTACGAAAGCCAGGTCGGATCCGCTGACTGGCCAGGACGCACCAGCAAGCATCCCGTTCCGCACAGCCAACCCGCTTGTGGGCCTCGAATGAGTGCCCGCTTGGTGATGTCACCTCGCCGGGAGTAGACGACGTCTCCGGCGCGAACCTTGTGTCGAGACAGCCTCTCGACGTGCTCGGTCGCGACACGGGCGATGCCGGCCTCTTCCACTCGGTTCTCGCCGATGTTCGTCGGCATCACGACCGGCGTCCCCGCGGCGATGTAGTCACTCGCGTGGAGCTGGCTTCCGAACGGCCCCGTCTGAATCGAACCGCCAGCAGCGCACATCTCCCCGAGAGTGGTCCAGACAGCCGGGCTAGTCATCCGACGGCACTTCCAGTGAGAGAAGCACGGTCATGACGTTCGACTGGAGGCTAGCGCGAGCCTCGAATCCCGTAGAAACCGCAGCGCGGAGACGGGTGATCTTCTCCTCGAGGGGCTCTCCATCGTCCTCGGCATCTTCAGCCCCGACGTATCGCCCTGGGGTGAGGACATGGTCGTGCGCACGGATGTCTTCGATCTTGACGGAGGCGCAGAAGCCGGGGACGTCCTTGTACTCACCAGCCTCGGATTCGCCGCGCCATGCATTGAAGGTGCTGGCGATCTTGGCGATGTCCTCATCGGAGAGTTCGCGCACAGTTCGGGTGGCCATCGCGCCGAGGTTGCGAGCGTCGATGAACAGGATCTCGCCCTTGCGGTCACGCTGGTTGTGCTCACTCTTGACCTTGCGGTTGGACTTGTCCTTGGTCAGGAACCAGAGGCAGACGGGGATGCCGGTCGTGTAGAAGAGCTTGTCCGGCAGGGCGACGATGCACTCGACGAGATCGTCTTCGACGAGGTTCTTGCGGATCTCGCCCTCACCTGAGGTCTTGGAGGACAGGGAGCCGTTAGCGAGGACCGTCGCCATGGTTCCTGTCGGTACCAGGTGGTGGAGCATGTGCTGGATCCACGCGAAGTTCGCGTTGCCGGCCGGCGGGGTGCCGTACTTCCAGCGCGGGTCGTCGCGGAGGTGTTCGCCGCCCCAGTCGGAGATGTTGAAGGGCGGGTTCGCGATCACGAAGTCAGCACGCAGGTCCGGGTGCTGGTCGTTGCCGAACGAGTCGCCCCACTGCGCGCCAAGGTTCGCGTCGATGCCGCGCAGGGCGAGGTTCATCTTGGCGAGCCGCCACGTGGTGGGGTTCATCTCCTGGCCGAAGACGGAGATGTCGTTGCGGACACCCCCGTGGGCCTTCACGAACTTGTCCGCCTGCACGAACATGCCGCCCGAGCCACAGGCGGGGTCGTAGACGCGGCCGTTGAACGGTTCGAGCATCTCGACGAGCAACTGCACGACCGAGCGTGGTGTGTAGAACTCGCCGCCGAGCTTGCCTTCTGCGGAGGCGAACTGGCCAACCATGTACTCGAATACGCGACCGAGAACGTCGAGGCCCTCGTGCTCTGCGGCGGTGAGGTCTTCGCGGGAAAACGTGTCGATCAGGCCACCGAGGGTGGCAGGCGTGAGCTCGCGGCGGGCGTAGTTCTTCGGGAGGACACCCTTGAGGGAGTCGTTCTCCTTCTCGATGGCGTCCATTGCCGCATCGATGCGTGAGCCGATGTCGGGCTGCTTGGCGGCCTTGCGGAGGTCCTCCCAGCGGTGACCCTCGGGGACCCAGAAGACGCCTTCGGATGTGTACTCGTCGCGAGCCTCGAGGATGGCCTGCTTGGCCGCCTCAGACGGCATGTAGTAGTCGGAGTCGGGGTCGTCGACGAGCGTCGCGAGCTGCGTCCGGCGCTGGTTGAAGACGTCCGAGACGTACTTGAGGAAGATCAGCCCGAGCACGACGTGCTTGTACTCGGCAGCGTCCATCTGGCTGCGAAGCTTGTCCGCTGCCTGCCACAGGGACGCTTCGAGTCCCTGGCTTTCCTGGTTCTTGCTCCTCGGTGGCACGCTTCCCCCGCTGCTGGATCACGCTGGCTCTATCGAACTCAGAGACACCGTACCGACGACATCCCACGACGCACGGCACCTTGTCCTGAGGTGCCGGGATCCGTCCCGAGGGGCGCAGCCCGACGACCAGCCGGCGGCTTCGCCGCAGTGGGGGTCGTGGCGGCGCGGCGGTCCTCCCGATTCCGAGGGACCTCGCCGACCCCTGCCCTTCGAGGAGCCCAACACAACGACGAGGAGCCCCGGCGCCGTAGCGCAGGGGCTCCTCGAAGTGCAGGGGTGAGTGGAGGTGCCGGGAATCGAACCCGGGTCCTTCGTTGGCGATCAGGGTCTTCTCCGGGCGCAGCCTGCTGTGTTTTTCTCGGCCCCGACAGTCACGCAGGCAAGCTGTCGACGGGCTCAGTCACTGTTTGATGTCCTGCGTCACCCCGTGACCGGGATGGCAGTAAGTCCCCTAACTGACGCCAGGAACCGGAGCGGGAACGCCCCCGGGCTGACGGACTTCAGGCTCGCTTAGGCAGCGAGGGCGAAGTCAGTGCGCTGAGAATTGGCACTTGTATTTAGGTGCTGGATCGTTTGCGAGATAACCAGCATCCTCGGCCCGCTTCTCCCATCACGACAGACGAAGTCGAAACCGATCACCCCCTGTGCAGTTGTGATCCCAGTGTAGGGGCCAGCTCCGACCGGGCGACATCCCGAATGCCAGCGTCCGCCTGTGGACGACACGCCGTACGACGACGCCTGTGGACAACTCCGCTCGAAAGCCGGTGCCGTTGTTGGGCTTTGGGGGTTGACGACTGTCGGAGGGTCGTGATTAGATTCGTACATGCGTTCGACTCTGACTGACCTCCCCTTGGAGCAGAAGGCTGCCCGCGCGGTCTCCGCTCTGATGGAGGCCACGGAGCTGGTCGCCGAGGCTGCACGTGAGGGGGCGTTCGCCGCGGCCCCTGCGGCCGTTCAGCCGGCCCTGGCCATAGCCGTGCTGCGCTCGGCCGACCAGGCCAAGGCCGCCGCCACCGCGGCGATCGCCGCGGTCGACTCCTCCGGCTGGTTGCCCGACGGGCAGGTGTCCCTCGCGCGCTGGATCGAGAAGGTCGCTGGCCTGCCCAGCCGGGAGGCCAACGGCCTGCTGGGGCATGCCCGCGCCCTGACCGACGACTACTCCGGTCTGCTCGACGCCTGGCTCACCGGCGAGGCGTCGGGCTCGATGGTCAGCACCCTGCGCCACGGCATCGACAAGGCTCTGCGCCGCGTGCCCCGTGACGATCGCGCAGCCAAGCGCGCCGCCCTGGAGTCGACGTTCCTCGACTACGCCGACCGCAGCACCGCCGACCGCGTCGCCCAGGCCCTGAAGAACTATCGCGCCAAGGTCGACCCCGACGGCGCCAACCAGGCCGAGATCGACGCGAACGACGAGCAGCACATCCGCTTCACCCCCGTGGGGGAAGGCGTCGTCGTCAAGGGGTGGCTGTCCAACGAGACCTACGCCCAGATCCGCACCGCCCTCGAGCAGGTCGTCGACGGCTGGTATCGCAACAACGAGCTCCCCGACGAAGACCGCATCGACTGCGACGGCGACACCCGCGCCGCCGACCGCAAGAAGCGCCAGCGCCAGGCCCACCTGCACGCGTTGGCCCTCGCGCAGATCTGCACCGACGCCCTCGAGTCCGGAAGCCTCGGCACCCACCACGGCCTCCTCCCCCGCATCGCCCTACGTGGCAGCCTCGACCGCCTCGGCGTCGGACTCGGAGGCGAGATGCTCCTGCCCGGGCACGACACCCCCGCGATGGTCATCCCTGAGGCGTTCCGCCGCTTCCTGTGCGACGCCGAGATCAGCCCCATCATCACCGCCAACCCGGCCAACGGCCTCCGACCGATCGACCTGGTCCTGCGCGAGGCAAACGAGCCATTCCTCTACGTCGGCCGCGACTACCGCGTCGTCCCACCTCGCCTGCGCCGGGCCCTGGAGCACCGCGACGGGCACTGCGCCTTCCCCGGCTGCGGTGTGAACGTCCGCCGCTGCCGCGCCCACCACGTGCAGCACTGGGAGCACGGCGGATTGACCGATCTCGACAACTGCGTGCTCCTCTGCGAAACCCACCACAGATCAGTGCACGAAGGCGGCTGGACCGTCACAGCGGTCGGCTGCGATGCCCGCCTTCCCGGCTACTGGCAGTTCGACCCGCCACCCGACCGACGCCGGCCCTGACCGCATGCACGCGTCAGGGCGCACCACCCGTCACCAGCCGAGTCGGCTCATAGCTCCTCCACCACACCGCAACGCCGCACAACCGTTGCGCCTCAGGGCGTCCGACGGTGTGCGGCGTTGCGCGCGTTCGGGCGGTCAGCCGTTGAGGCGGTGGTACAGGCCCTTCAGCGTCCCGGCCATCTTGCGGTACTCGGCGTACCCAGTCTCGTGCGCCGGCTCTCCCGACGGTGTGAAGCGCTGGGCCACGGGCACGAGCGCAGGGACGTCGTCGAGGGTCAATTCGCCGAGGCAGATGCGCGCCCACAGCGCGACGCCGCGCAGCTGCGCGTGCCTCGGGTCGGCCACCTGGTCGACGGGCACGCCGAGCACGTCGGCGTGGATCTGGCACCAGAGGTCGCTCTGCGCTCCCCGCCGAGGATGCGCACCGACGGCACCTGCCGCTTCAGGAACTTCTGGTACGAGTCGAACAGCCAGCGCGTGTTGTACGCGACGCCCTCGAGCACCGAGCGCACGAGCATCGCGCGGTCGGTGCGCAGCGACACGTTGAGCCAGCCGGCGCGCAGGTTCTTGTCCTCGAGCGGGCTGCGCTCGCCGTTGAGCCACGGCATGAACAGCACGCCCTCGCTGCCGGCGGGCGCGGTCGCGGCGAGCGCGAGCAGCTCCTCGTACGAAGGCGACAGCGCCTCGGGCGCCATGCCCTCGCGGCCGATGCCGCTGCCACCACCGGTGAGGCCGTCGTGCGGCGCGATGATCTGCTCGCGCAGCCACTGCAGCGCGGCACCGCCGGTCTCCTGGTTGTTGCCGACGAGCGGGAAGTCGGCGTCGAGGCCCGGGATCGTCGCGATCGAGTGCAGCACGTCGGTGCGCTTGAAGGGCACCCGCGCCGAGATCCACGCCGTCGTCGAGATCGCCACGTGCGTGTCGTACGGCTTCACCGCGCCCGAGCCGACGATCGCCGCGTGGACGTCGGGGATCCCGCTGATCACGGGAGCGCCTGGGGCCACGCCGATCTCGGCCGCGACCTCGGCGGTCAGGTGGCCGAGCACCGAGCCGGTCGGGATGAGCTCGGGCAGCTTGGCGTAGTCGCGCTTGGCCCGGGCGACGAGCGAGTCGACGTAGCCGATCGGCGCACCCGGGCGGTTGTCGGTGAGCCAGGAGGCCGTCATCGACGCCGGGGTCGCAGCAGCTCGGCCGGTGAAGCGCAGGCCGAGGTAGTCGACCGGCTCGAGCAGCACCTGCGTGCGGTCGTAGACCTCGCGCATCGTGCGCTGCAGCAGCAGCGAGTGGCCGGTGGGGTCAGCGCCGGACGGCGACGGCGCACCACCCGTCGTGCGCACGAACGGCAGCACCTTCTGCGGCGCGTAGCCACCGACGCTCACCGGGCCGCCGACCACCTCGCGCACCAGCGGCCGCGCACGCGAATCGGCCCAGAGCAGCACCGGGCCCGAGGGCTCGCCGTCCGCACCGACGGGAACAGTCGAGGCCCACTGGCCGGTGATCGCGACGGCGTGCAGCGCGTCACGGTCGGCCTGCGCCTCCTCGACCACCTCGCGCACGGCCTCGAGCAGCCGCTCCCACCACTCGGACGCGTCCTGCGTCGCCGAGCCGTCGAGGCCGATGTGCACCGACACCGGGCGCAGCGCCGTACGCCGTACCTCGCCCTCGAGCGAGACGACCGCGACCTTCGGCCCGCCGTTGCCGAGGTCGACCGCGAGGATCCAGCGCTCCCCCATGTCAGCCCGCCGGCGCCGGCGCGACCTCGTGCATCGCGTCGAGGACGCCGCTCATCACGGTCTGCAGCGTGGCGTTGCCCTGCGGCGTGCCGCCGAATCCGTACATGGCACCGGACTCCGCAGGCTGGCCCTGGCGCTCGACGGCGTACGCCACGGCGGTCTTGAGCGCGGCGATGTAGCGCTCGACCGTGCCGTCCTGCGTGTTCGGCCGCGTGATGCAGAAGTGCAGCGCGGGCGGGAGCTGCAGCGAGTTCATGCGCCAACCCTGGGCCTTGAGCGAGTCGTTGACCAGGTAGATGTCGAGATCGCTGCCCTCGGGTGCCTTGAAAGCGACGAGGAACGTCGGGTCGCCGATCACCTCGAGCTCGGGCACCTCGGCACGGATGCCGGCGGTGATGCCGGTCGCCGTCCGCATGATGCCGTCGGCCGCCGCGAGGTAACCGCTCTCGCCCGTGGCGAGGATGGCCGCCCAGGTGGAGGCGATGATGCCGCCGCTGCGCGAGCCCGCCAGGCCCGGCGAGAGGTAGAGGCCGCCCGGCCAGTCGGGGTAGGTGAAGTACTGGTTCTTGCGCAGGTCGCGGTCGCGGTAGAGCAGGACGCTCGATCCCTTGAGCGCGTAGCCGTACTTGTGGGTGTCGGCGCTGATGCTCGTGACGCCGGGCACGCGGAAGTCCCACAGCGGGACGTCGTACCCCAGCTTCTCGACGAACGGCAGCAGCCAGCCGCCGAGGCAGCCGTCGACGTGCATGCCGATGCCGTGGCTCTGCGCGAGCGCCGCGATCTGCTCGATCGGGTCGATGAGGCCGTGCGCGTAGTTCGCGGCGCTGCCGACGAGCGCGATCGTCTGGTCGTCGATGAGCGCGGCCATCGCGTCGACGTCGACGACGTACGCCTCGGTCAGCGGGGCGTGCCGGACCTCGATGCCCATCCAGTGCGCGCCCTTGTCGAGCGCGACGTGCGCGGTGACAGGAATGACGACGTTGGGTCGGGTGACGCCGCGGGTCTCGCGCGCGTGCTCGCGGTAGGAGTACAGCGCGGTGATGAGGCTCTCGCTGCCGCCGCTGGTGACGACGCCGACGCCGCTGCCGTGCAGCAGGTCGGAGGTCATCGCGATGATCTCGGCCTCGAACTTCGTGGCGCTCGGGTACATGTCGCGCTGCAGCACGTTGGCGTGGCTGAACAGCGAGAAGACCTCGCCGAGGAACGCGTAGTGGTCGTGGTCGCCGCAGTAGAGGCTGCCGCTGACCGTGCCCTTGTCGCCCTGCTCGTCCTCGCGGTGCGCCATGTCGGCGATCTGCTCGTGGATCTCGGCGCGGTCGACCGGCTCGCTTGGGATCGTGCGGTAGGCCGTCGTCGACTTCCGGTACGGCCAGAAGCCGTCGAGCATGGCGTCGAGGCCGGGGTCGTTGTCGCTCACGCGCTCTCCAGTCGGTTGTGCCGTGCAGCTGTGGGCCGGGTGGCTGTGCTTCGGGTCGCTGTGCTTCGGGTGGCTGTGCTTCGGGTGAAGCCGTCGAGGATCAGGTCGAGGACGGCGATCGCCTCGTCGGCGGCCTTGCGGCGCTGCTTGGCCGTGGCGACGCGCGCACCGAGGTCGCGGATCGCGCCGTACAGCGCAGTCGTGACGGCGTCGACGTCGAGGGCCGCGATCTGGCCGGCATCGCGCGCTGCGGCGACGCCGTCGCGCATGCGGTCGTACGAGCGGCCGAGCACCGAGCCGTGCGGCGTACCTGCGTCGGCCATCACGCGAGGGCCCTCGAGCACGGTGATGCGCGCGAAGTCGTCACGGGTGCAGAGGCGTAGGAACACGACCGCGCTCTCGCGCAGCGCGGCGAGCGGCGACTCCGACGCCGCGAGCGCATCGACGCGGCGGTGCAGCTCGTCGTCGACGTCGCGGTAAACGACGGCGAAGAGCTCGTCCTTGCCGTCCGGGAAGTAGTGGTAGAGCGCACCGCGTGCCATGCCCGCGCGGCGCAGGATCTCGGCGACCGTGGTGCCGTCGTACCCGCTCTCGGTGAAGCACGCGCGCGCAGCGGCGACGAGCGTCGCGCGCGACGCCTCGGCCTGCTCCCGCCGTCCCATGGGTGCAGACGCTATTTCGTTGACCGACGGTCGGTCAATGGGAACCGCCGTACGTCGGCGACGCGGCTCGAGTTGTGGACGCCAGAGTGCCCTTGAAGGGCACTTCGTGACCCTAAGGGGCGAAAAGCGCCCGCGAGGTCAGTCCCTGGTGGTGGTGCGGCCCTTGAGGCGGCGGCCCATCTCGCGCTGGACCTCGCGCTTGGAGTCGCGCTCGGCGATGCTCTGGCGCTTGTCGTAGTTCTTCTTGCCGGTGGCGAGGGCGATCTCGACCTTGGCGTAGCCGTTCTTGAAGTAGAGCGACAGCGGCACGATCGTGCGGCCGCCGTCCTTCACCTTCGCGCCGAGCTTCTCGATCTCGTCCTTGTGCAGCATGAGCTTGCGGACGCGGCGCGGGGCGTGGTTGGTCCAGGTGCCCTGCGAGTACTCCGGGATGTGGACGTTGTGCAGCCACACCTCGCCGTCGCTCACCATCGCGAAGCCGTCGATGAGCGACGCGCGGCCGGCGCGCAGCGCCTTCACCTCGGTGCCGGTGAGCACGAGGCCGGCCTCGTACGTCGCCTCGATGTGGTAGTCGTGCCGCGCCTTCTTGTTCTGCGCGACCATCTTCGTGCCCGTCTCGCGTGCCATCTCAGCCCCGCCCTGCCAGGTCGCTCGCCGCGACGAGACCGCGCAGCACCTCGAGCGCGCGCTGCTCGGCCGTGGCCGCACCGAGGCGTGAGGAGACGACGACGTCGGGGTCGATGCCCACGCCGTCCAGGGACTTCCCGGACGGCGTCAGGTAGCGCCCGACGGTGATCTCGATGGCCGAGCCGTCCGAGAGCTGGTGCGGCTCCTGCACGCTGCCCTTGCCGAAGGTGCGCGAGCCGACGATCACTGCGCGGTTGCGGTCCTGCAGCGCCGCGGCCACGACCTCGGCGGCGGACGCCGTACCGGAGTCGACGATCACGACGACCGGCACGGTGGTGTCGCCGTCGCCGACGGCGTCGAGGTGGCGCACGGGCTCGCCGCGCTTCTCGTACGAGACCACTGCTCCCCCGTCGAGGAACGCGCTCGCGACCTCGACGGCCTCGGTGAGCAGGCCGCCCGGGTTGCCGCGCAGGTCGAGCACGACGCCCGCCGGCGCTGTGCCGTCGAGGGATGCCGAGGTGATGGCCTTGCGCACCGCGGCACCGACGCCGCGCGTGAACGCCTGCACGCGCACGACCTCGACACCGCCCTTGATGCGGCTGACGACGACGTCGTCGGACGCGAGCTCGCCGCGGGTGACGGTGAGGTCGAGGTCGTTGCCGTCACGGGCGACGACGAGGCGCACAGCCGAGCCGGCCTCGCCACGCAGCGAGGAGGCCACGCCCTGCAACGAGTCGCCGACCGGCGACCCGGCGACGGCCTTGATCCGGTCGCCGGCGAGGAGCCCCGCCTGCTCGGCGGGAGTTCCCGGCTGGACGGTGCCGACGAGCACCTGGCCGTCGTCTGCCGAGCGCAGCCAGACGCCGATGCCGGAGTAGCGGCCGTCGAGGCCCGCCTGGAACGAGTCGAACTCCGCCGGCCGGTAGTAGGCGCTCCACCGGTCGCCGAGCGCCTTGAGCATGCCCTCGACCGCCGCGCGGTCGAGCTGGTCGCGCGACACGGGCGTGGCGGCGTCAGCCATGATCTTGGTGGCGGCCTCGTCGAGCACGCCCGCGCTGGTCGGCTCGGTCGTCGCGTTGCTGCCCACGACCCCCGTCAGGACGCCCGCGCCGTACGACGCCGCGACCACGCCGACGACAGCCGCGACGCGGCCGGTACGACGGATGAGGGACACGAGGGTCGAGTCTAGGCGCTGGAGAGCGCGGACTCAGACCTGGTTGTAGCAGGCGATGATCGCCTTGGGCCCGCCGAACCAGCCCAGCGGGTTGTAGGGCACACCGTTGATGTGCACCTCCCAGTGCAAGTGAGCACCGGTGGAGAAGCCGGTCGAGCCGACGTAGCCGATGACCTGGCCCTGGCTCACGATCTGGCCGAGCGACACCGCGACCGACGACTGGTGCGCGTACATCGTCTCGACGCCGTCGCCGTGGTCGACGATCGTGTGCAGGCCGTAGGCGCCGGAGTTCTGGACGTAGACGACCTTGCCGGCGGCGGCGGACTGGATCGCCGTGCCGTAGCCCGCGCTGAGGTCGATGCCCGTGTGGCAGGAGCGGTAGCCGTAGACGGGGTGCACGCGCCAGCCCACCTGGCCGGAGGACGTGGCGCCCGGGATCGGCCACGCGAGGTTGCCGGTGGGCGTGCCGGTGAAGCCGCTGCCGTTCTGCGCGCGCTCGCGGGCGAGGCGGATGAGGCGCGCCTGCTCCTTCTTGAGCTCGGCGTACTGCGCCTTGACCTTGTCGCGCTGGTTGTCCGCGACGGCGACCGCGGCGGCACGGGATGCGACGAGCGCATCGACCTTGGCCTTGGCCTCGCGGGCGCGGTCGGCGATCCGACCGGCCTTGGCGAGCGCGTCCGCAGCCTCGGCGCGCTTCTTCTCGACCTTCGCCACGGCCTGCTCGGCCTGCACGCTGGCGAGCGCGAGATCGGCCTTGGCGGCCTGCAGGTTGGCGAGGGTCTTGTTCTGCGAGCGGGAGACCGCGCGGATCGCCTCGAGCTGGTCGGCGAACTCGCCGGGCGTCTGCGCCGACAGCACGGCGGCGAGCTCGGCGTACGGGCCCTGGGAGTAGACGGCCCGGGCGAGGTCGCCGATCTGGCCGTTCATGCAGCTCGATGTTGGCCTCGGCCTCGACCACGCGCTGCTCTGCGGCGAGGGACGCGGCAGTGGCCTGCTCGACGGCGGCCGCCGTGGCGGCCTCGTGCTGGCGGGCTCCCGAGAGCTCGGCGCGGGCCTGGGCGAGCGCGGCGCGGGCGGCCGGCAGCTGGGTGCGGGCGGCGGCGAGGTCCTTGGCGGCCTTCGCGACGGCGACGTTGGCCGAGGCCAGGTCGTCCTCGGCGTTGTTGATCTTGTCGTTGATTTTGTCCGCGAGGGCGGGCGACGCGACGGGCGACCCGGCCATCCCGCCGAGCAGCGCGGCGCACACCACGGCCACGACGAGACCGGCGCGCGGACGCGCTGCCCTGCCTCGACCGATCAGCCGCACCGGCGTGCTCCTCGTCGTCGGGGCCGAAGTCCGGCCGACGTGCTGGGCGCCTCACGAGCGTGTGACTCGTGTGACTGGTGTTACTGGTGGTGCATATGTCCGCTTCAGGCTAGTCCGCTCCGACGCCGTACCCAACCCCCGCTCCGCTGACCGGGCGGGATGTGGCACGGGTCACACCGGTGTCAGACCCGAAGGTACCGGCGGAGCGTGAAGAACGCCGTCACGCACGCAAGTCCGACACCCAGCGCGAGCAGCACCAGGGAGGCCGACAGGACGGCGTCCCAGCCGATGAACGGCGTGATCGTGAACTGCGGCGTGAGCCGCTGGTCGATCAGGAAGATCTTGACCGCGACGAGCGACAGGCTCGCGAACAGGGCGCCGACGGCCGCACCGATAGCGGCCTCGAGCAGGAACGGCATCTGGATGTAGAAGTCGCTCGCGCCCACCAGGCGCATGATCCCGGTCTCCCGCCGTCGGTTGAACGCCGCGACGCGCATCGCGTTGGCGATCAGCAGCACGGTCACGAGGATCATCGCGCCGGCGATGATCAGGGCGAGCTGCTGGAGGCCGCCGAGCACCTGGAAGAACTTGTCGAGCAGGCTGCGCTGGTCGATGACGTTGTCGATGCCCGGGCGGCCGTCGAAGGCGCTCGCGATGACGTCGTACTTCGTCGGGTCGGCCAGCTTCACGCGGAACGACTCGGGCAGGGCGTCGGGGCTGGCGTTCTGCGCGATGGGGGAGTTCTTGAACTGCTCCTTGAAGCGCGCGTACGCCTCCTGGCTCGACTCGTAGTAGATCTCCTCCACGAGCGGCTTGAGGGTCTCGAGGTCGGCCTGGATCTCTTCCTTCTGCGCCTGCGTGACGGCGCCGCCGGAGCAGCTCGCGGCGTCGGAGTTCTTGGTGCACAGGAAGATCGAGACCTGCACCTTGTCGTACCAGTAGTCCTTCATGACGTCGACCTGGTCGCGCACGAGGAGTGCGCCGCCGAACAGGCCGAGCGACACCGCGAACGTGATGACGAGGGCGATCGTCATCGTGAGGTTGCGGCGCAGGCCGATGCCGACCTCGCTGAGGATGAGACGCGCGCGCATGTCGGGGTGCCGGTTCCTTACGTCGTGGGGCGGGAGCTGATCGGGACGTGCGGCTAGCGGGCGTACCCGTAGACGCCACGGCTCTGGTCGCGCACGACGTGCCCGCCCTCGAGCTCGATGACCCGCTTGCGCATCTGGTCGACGATGGCGGCGTCGTGCGTCGCCATGACGACCGTGGTGCCGGTGCGGTTGATCCGGTCGAGCAGCTTCATGATTCCGACGGACGTGCTGGGGTCGAGGTTCCCTGTGGGCTCGTCCGCGATGAGGATCATCGGCCGGTTGACGAACGCGCGGGCGACGGCGACGCGCTGCTGCTCGCCGCCGGAGAAGCTCGTCGGGCATGCGGTCGTGCTTGCCCTCGAGGCCGACGAGGTCGAGCACCTCGGGGACGACCTTGTTGACGTGGCTGGTCGGCCGCCCGATCACCTCGAGGGCGAAGGCGACGTTCTGGAAGACGGTCTTGTTCGGCAGCAGGCGGAAGTCCTGGAACACGGTGCCGACCTGGCGGCGGAGCGCGGGGACCTTCCAGCGGGACAGGTGGCCGAGGTCCTTGCCGGCGACGTGGATGGAGCCGCTCGTGGGGCGCTCCTCCTTCAGGCACAGCTTGAGGAAGGTCGACTTGCCCGAGCCCGAGGAGCCGACGAGGAAGACGAACTCGCCCTTCTCGATCTCCACCGAGATGTCGTCGAGCGCAGGACGCGTCTGGCTCGCGTAGAGCTTCGTGACGTGGTCGAACCGGATCACGGGGTGGACTCCTGTAAACGGCTGCGGCGCCTAGGGGAAGGCGGCGTTCCGGCGAGTCTACGTTCCGTTCCGGCATGCCCCGGCCACCCGCGGCTCCGGGGCGTGGCGACGTCCGTCTCGCGAACAGGAGTCACGCCTGCACGCTGAGTACGCTCGACATCGCGGTGGGCAACCCCTCCCGCCGGGCCTCGGCCCCGCGGTCAGCCCGCCGGCCTGCCGCACCGGACCCCCCTCGGTGCGGGACCACCAGGTACGAGAGCCCCGGGATTCCCCCCTCCCGGGGCTCTCGGCACGAGGGCCCCGGCCGATCACGGCAGCGCGATGCTGACGGGGGTGACGGGCGGGTGCTGGGTGCGGAGCGGGTAGCGGCGCGCGTCAGGCGCGGGCGGTGCGCCGGCCTGCGGCCACGAGGCCGCCGCCGAGCAGCAGGAGCACGCCGCCGGACAGGCCGTACACGAGCGTGGTCGAGCCGGTGTGCGCGAGAGTCGGGGTGCTCGCGGGCTTGGAGCCGCCGGTGCTCGGGATGTTCTCGGGGTTGCCCTGCGTGCTCGCCTTCGTGGTTGACGGCGTGGGCGTGGGGTCGGCCGGCTCCTGCTGGCAGTCGGTCGCGGGGGAGCTCGGGGGCGCAGGTGGCACCGCCGGGAGGCTCGTCCGGGATCGTGCCCGAGGCGCTGGCGGGGCCGGCGAGGAGCACGGGGCCGAGCACGACGCTGGCGGACATGGCGAGGAGTGCGGCGGTACGCCGACGCTGCGGGGTCATGGCCCCTCCTCATCGCCCGGTGCGGGCCTCGGTGGTCCTCTGGCTGCTCTTCACTCGAGTCACACACGTCACATGCGTCACTCAGTAGGACGAGCGTAGCCGCAGATCGTCACTCTGGGGAGCCCCTTGTCACCCGTCCGGCCCTCGGCCGGACGGTCAGGTGACGCAGCGTGAGCAGCGGAGCCCTCGAACGGCCTCGTTCGGAGCAGCGGGAGGGGGCAGGGGCTACTGCGCCGTACGGCGCCAGCGGATGCCGGCCTCGATGAACTCGTCGATCTCGCCGTCGAGCACCGCCGCGGTGTTGCCCGTCTCCACCTCGGTCCGGAGGTCCTTGACCATCTGGTACGGGTGCAGGACGTAGGAGCGCATCTGGTTGCCCCACGAGCCGGACGAGTCGCCCTTGAGGGCGTCCATCCTGGCCTGCTCCTCCTGGCGCTTGCGCTCGAGCAGCTTGGCCTGGAGCACCATCATCGCGCTGGCGCGGTTCTGGATCTGGCTGCGCTCGTTCTGGCAGGAGACGACGATCCCCGTCGGCAGGTGGGTGAGGCGCACGGCCGAGTCGGTCGTGTTGACGCCCTGGCCGCCGGGGCCGCTCGAGCGGTAGACGTCGACGCGGATCTCGTCGTCCGGGATGTCGATGTGGTCGGTGGTCTCCACGACCGGCAGCACCTCGACGCCGGCGAACGACGTCTGACGGCGGCCCTGGTTGTCGAACGGCGAGATGCGCACGAGGCGGTGCGTGCCCTGCTCGACCGACATCGTGCCGTACGCGTACGGCGCCTTCACGGCGAAGGTCGCGGACTTGATGCCGGCCTCCTCGGCCCATGAGGTGTCGTAGACCTCGAACGGGTAGCCGTGGCGCTCGCAGTAGCGCGTGTACATGCGCAGGAGCATCTCTGCGAAATCGGCGGCGTCGACGCCGCCGGCCTCGGCGCGGATCGTGACGAGGGCCTCGCGCTGGTCGTACTCACCCGAGAGCAGCGTGCGCACCTCGAGCTCGCCGATCGCCTTCGTGAGCTTGTCGAGCTCGCCCTCGGCCTCGAGCCGGGTGTCGTCGTCGCCCATCTCCTCGGCGAGGTCGAACATCACGGCGAGGTCGTCGACGCGGCCGCGCAGGCTGGTGAGGCGGTTGATCTCGCCCTGGACGAACGACAGCCGCGACGTGACGGTCTGCGCCTTCGCCTGGTCGTCCCAGAGGTCGGGCGCGCTCGCCTCGGCCTCGAGCCCCTCGAGCTCGACCCGCATCGAGGGCACGTCGAGCACCTTCTCGATGCTCACGAGAGTCGCGTCGAGCTCCTTGAGCGCTTCGTTCGGATCCACGGCAGCCACGGGGTGAAGGGTAGTCGGCGCACGGCCGTGCTCGCGCCGCGCCGTCACGCGCCGGAGTCGGTTGCTCGTATCGCGTGAGATTCCGTGTCGTCCGGGGTCGGATGCGTGCCTGCGCCCCTACCGTCCGGAGGCACGGGGGCTGTGCGGTCCCCAGGGGAGGGTCCACATGCACCGTCGTCCTACCCGTCGGCTAGGGGTGGCGGCCGCCGCCGCGTCCGCCGGCCTCGCGCTCGCGCTGCTGCCCGTCTCGCCCGCGTCCGCCCTCACGGCACCCGACTGGCCCGCCTCGCGGGTGCCGCTCGGCTGCCCCATCACGACCCTGGCCGAGACCGCGGGCGGCTTCCAGCTCACCTACACGGACACCACCCCCGTGACCATCACCGGCTGGACCTTCAACGGCTCCACGCGACGCGTCGTGCTGAAGCCGGGCACCAACGCGACCACGTTCCGGATCACGGCGAGCCAGCCGTGCAGCGGCGTGGCGGGGGTCCTTCCCATCCTGCGCCAGTCGATCAACGGCGCGCCTCCAGGCACACCGTCGGGCCTCAGCATCGAGCAGATCAGCACCAACGCCTTCGACGCCGTCTTCGGCCTCAACGGCACGGCGACGTCGTCGACGACGGGATGGCTCGAGCTCCCCTTGATCGGGACGGCCCAGCGGTACTCCTCGTTCGTCCTCGACCAGGACTTCGCCCTGGTGTCCAAGGTCGACTCCGCCACCACGACCTGGACGACCGGCACCTGGTCCCAGCAGCGCGTCTACATCGTGCTGTCCTCCGCCCAGGTCTCGTCGGCGAGCAAGACGTCCGTCGCCAAGGGCGGCAGCGTCACCTTCGGCACCACGGTGAAGGTCGCCGGGCCGTCGACGTACCTCCCGGCCGCCGGGGTCTCGGTGAAGCTCCAGACCAAGCTCCCCGGCAAGCCCTGGGTCACCCGGGCGACGAAGACCACCACCAGCACCGGGCGGGCGAGCTACACGTTCAAGCCAGGCGCGACGCAGCAGTGGCGCTGGGTGCTGGCCGAGAACATCACCACGTCTCCGTACTGGGCATCGTCGACGTCGATCGTGAAGACGATCAAGGTCACCTGAGCCTCCGGTTTCCGAGGGCGCCCCGTCTCGCGATCCGGCCCGTCCGGTGGGCGGGCGGGGCGTCCCTCTACCCTGGTGGCCGTGTCCAAGGTCCTCACCCACCTGCCCGCCGGCGAGCGCGTCGGCATCGCCTTCTCCGGAGGGCTCGACACCTCCGTGGCCGTCGCGTGGATGCGCGAGAAGGGCGCGGTGCCCTGCACGTACACGGCCGACCTCGGCCAGTACGACGAGGACGACATCGAGACCGTCCCCACCCGAGCGATGCAGTACGGCGCCGAGCTCTCGCGCCTGGTCGACTGCCGTGAGGCTCTGGTCGAGGAGGGACTCGGCGCGCTGATGTGCGGCGCGTTCCACATTCGCTCCGGCGGCCGCTCCTACTTCAACACCACGCCTCTCGGCCGCGCCGTCACCGGCACGCTGCTCGTGCGTGCGATGCGCGAGGACGGCGTCGACATCTGGGGCGACGGCTCGACGTTCAAGGGCAACGACATCGAGCGGTTCTACCGCTACGGCCTGCTCGCCAACCCCAACCTGCGCATCTACAAGCCGTGGCTCGACCCCGACTTCGTCCACGAGCTCGGCGGCCGCCACGAGATGTCGGCGTGGCTGACCCAGCGCGACCTGCCCTACCGCCAGAGCCAGGAGAAGGCGTACTCCACCGACGCCAACATCTGGGGAGCCACCCACGAGGCCAAGACCCTCGAGCACCTCGACGAGTCGCTCGAGGTCGTCGAGCCGATCATGGGCGTGCGGTTCTGGGACCCGGCCGTCGAGATCGCCACCGAGGACGTCACGATCGCGTTCATCGAGGGCCGGCCCGTCGCCGTCAACGGCCAGACCTTCGCCTCGCCGGTCGACCTCGTGCACGAGGTCAACACGATCGGCGGCCGCCACGGCCTCGGCATGAGCGACCAGATCGAGAACCGCATCATCGAGGCCAAGAGCCGCGGCATCTACGAGGCGCCGGGCATGGCGCTCCTCTTCATCGCCTACGAGCGCCTGCTCAACGCGATCCACAACGAGGACACCATCGCCAACTACCACGCCGAGGGCCGCCGCCTCGGCCGCCTGCTCTACGAGGGCCGCTGGTTCGACCCGCAGGCGCTCATGCTCCGCGAGAGCATCAGCCGCTGGGTCGCTGGCGCCGTCACCGGCGAGGTCGTGCTGCGCCTGCGCCGCGGCGAGGACTACTCGATCGTCCGCACGTCGGGCCCGCACTTCTCGTACCACCCGGACCGGCTCTCGATGGAGCGCACCGAGGACGCCGCCTTCGGCCCCCTCGACCGCATCGGCCAGCTCACCATGCGCAACCTCGACATCGCCGACTCTCGGCAGAAGCTCGAGCTCTACGCGTCGCAGGGCCAGCTGCGCGGCCAGGCCGAGCTCATCGGCCGCCTCGAGCCGGGCGGCGCCGCCGCGATCACCGAGCGCGAGGACAGCGTGAGTGAGGACGCCGAGGTCGCCAGCCTCGACGACGCCGCCATGGAGTTCGGCGCCGACTGATTGCGCGCACTCGACGCACTGCGAGGGATGATGAGCCACCCGGCAGAAGTTGTGGATCGAGAAAGTGCTTCGGCGGCGCTTGCACGGGCGTCGCTGTCCCCGAATGTCCAGGCGCTTGCTAACGCATTCGACCCTGCAATTGGACTGGCGGGACTGGTCCAGCATGTCGAGACAACGGTGCTGCCAAGGGCTTCGCCGCCGGACCAAGTCCAACTGAAACGCATACTCGATGCGTGGCGTCACTTGCCGTCACAGAGCCACGGGGGCCGAGAGTCCTTGTTGGGAAGGCTCCTGCGCGTATCCAACGGATGGGACATGCGTTGTGGGTCAGAGAGAGATGCGATTCCTCGCTGTTCAGACATGTTCACGGACGCCGTGACAGAATCAGTATTCGCAGTAGCGGACGAATGGCGACTCGTTGAACCATCGCATCCGCCGCTGGTGGGGTCTGCGGACGCCCTGGTAGTGCTCGGAGGCTTGGCGCAAGCCACTCGCCTTCGGGTTCGCCGAGGTGTCGATCTGATCGAATCAGGGGTTGCCCGTGAACTCATCGGGATTGCCTGCGCACGACCGTTGGGCCGCGATGAGGACCAGCTTGGTCGCGGTGCCGCGACTGAGTTCGACGTCATGCAAGAGGAACTCGAGAACTACGCGGGGATCCCAAGAGAGTCTTGGTCCCCGCGCTCGGTTGGTGCCGGGACGATGAAGGTGAGCCTGGCGGCGCCGTTCGTGTCCGTCGGCTTGGCGCCGGCCGACCCCCGGCGAAAGCGCGCCAACACGAACGACACCCTTCGCTGGCTCCTCGCCGCACGGGAGTTCCCGCGTGACACGCGATTGATCCTATTGACTTCGCAGCCGTACGCGACCGCCACCTCAGTCGCCGTTCGTGGCGTGCTGCCACCTTGGATGGCAGTCGACGTAGTCGGGATTCCGTCACAACTTCCGACTGACGACACCGCCCCAACTCGACCTCTCCCGCAATACTTAGTCCAGGAAATGAAGACGGTCGTCGATGCGCTCAGTTACCTTGTCGGACGTGTTGAACAAGATTGAGCCAAACAGTTCGGAGTAGGTCGTGACTCGTGTCAGTGACTGGTTCACCGACACCTCCACGTCCGCCACCCTCTTCATCGCGGTGGTGGCAGGCCTGTTCGCGGTGTACCAGCTTCGAGCGATGCCCGCAGAGCGTCGCCGACGCATTCTCAACGGCATGATCGAGCTTTGGAAAGTCAGCCGAGACTCGCGGGCACGACTGCTTTCCAACGGTGACCCCCTGCTCCTTCAGGGATACCTGCAGGTCAAGAGCCAAGTCACCCGAGCTGCAGCTTTCGAGTCGACGAACGAAGAGGGCGATGACCGGGCAATGCCGCGGCGTCGGGATCTCGAAGTAGAGGCTCGCTACTGGGGTGGGGCACGGAGCGGGATCTCCTATACCGCCGCGCACGAAGTGCTCGCTTCGGAGCTGAAGTTTCGCTCCCTCCTCTGGTCGGTTGAGCAGATCCAGCTGGCGGAGGACGGTGAGCCTTCCGTGGCCGACAAGACGATGGTGGCGACCGCCCGTCAGCTAGTGAACGATCTGACCGACTTCCTGGTCGACTACGAAAGTGGCGCCTACCCGAACCGGCAGCTCTTCGGCACGCTGCATCGGTCCATCGCCCCCACGGCTTGTGCGCTCACTCCGTACGTCTGGGCTGGAAGCCTGCGGGGACGCTGGGGGCGACGGGTCCTCCGAATGAGCATCTCAGCTCAGCACTTCAATGACGTCACCGCCATTCACAGAGTCTTCGACCTCTACTGGGATTGGCGTGTCGACGGTGGCATGCGAGCAGATGTGTTGATACATCCGGCGCAGACTCGTGACGTCTTCGGCCATGAATTCCCCGCAGCAGACCAACCGCGGTCTCCTCTGGCGCTCGCCCTTCTTCGACTGAGGGTCCGTGCCGCCTATTGGAAGGTCGTTTCGGTTCTCAATCCAAGGCCGAGGTGGTGGTTCAACTCCTACGGTGGCTGGCGCCTCTACCGACATTCGCAATCCGAACAGAAACTGGCTGCGGCGTTGAACTTCGCCCGCGAGGAGGGCATCTCGGCGCTCGACCTCGAGTGGACCCTAAAGGACCTAGGGACTCAACTCGGCGAACGAGTCAAGACCGAACAACGGAGATACCGAGACCAGGGCGCATCCGGTGCGTGATCTGCCCTGGGGCACAGGAGCACCTTGGCTCGAACTAGTCGGAACTGAGTGCGCCGCTGTGGCCGCTGCGGCGGTGTCCCACCTAGGCAAGCGACATCGTGTCACACGCGAGCTGACCGCTGGGAGCATCGACTGCTCGACCTTGGTGAGCCAGTCTCATTGGACTGGCGCAGGCATCCAGACGCCGTTCATTTCAGAGTCCCAACGTCTGGCAGCGACCTCCTTGGAAGTCGACTGGTCCGACCGGCTGCCGGGCGATGTCGTGATCGCCTACGAGTCGGCCAAGCTCTCTCCGGGGGGCCGCCACAATCATTCGTACGTCTACCTAGGCGGGCAGCGAAACCAGGGCGACTGGGTCGTCCAATCGCGTGAGCGTGAGGGCGTCGTCCTGACGCCTGCAAACCGGATCCGAAGGGACGGAGGCGTCCGTCGCTTCTGCCCTCACCCGCATGAGAAGTTTGGGGATGGTCCTTGGCGCGCTGCCGCGCTCCACACGCCGAAGCTTCGGGCGGCTAGGAGCACGCCTAGGCCGTTCGAGGCGCCGACACACCGGAACGGATATCTACGTTCCCGCTGGCGCGCTCGCTAGCAGCCCCATTGCCGGCCAAGTCGTAGCCATACAGAGGCGACCGTCCGGCGATCGAGTCGTGATTGATGGTGGAGACCTTCTTGCAGTCATGGCCGGCCTGGACGAGCTCGCGATTGACGTGGGCGACCGCCTCCTAGCGGGGAGCCCAGTCGGTCGAGTCGGCTTTGTGCCTGATGACCCGGAGTGCAACAAGCTTGAGGCGACCTGCCAATGGCCACGACTTCACCTAGAAGCATGGGCTCGTTCTGAGAGCAGCCCACTTCCCGCAGCGCGAGTGAACGCAGATGAACGCGTACCCGCTGATTCCGGTTTGGACTGGACCCAGTTCCGAGCGATCAATCCGGTGTATGCAATGAAGCTCGGGCAGGTGGCTTGCCCACTCGACGCAGCCGCTCTCGGCGAGGCTCCACCTAGAGGGCCTTTGAGCACGAGGGCTGCCATGCCCCTTCTCTCAGAGAAGCTCTCACAAGCAGTTCTTCGCGGGAGTTGACTGACAGTTTGAACCCACCGTCTAGGTGGTCTGGGCACGCATCGCTCCCGGCTGCGAAGGACAATGTCCGGGGCGATGGCTGGCAAGCGAAGGCACCCCGCTGACTTAGGAGCATGGACGGCTGATGGCACCCACCGACTCATCCGATTCCGCCGCCGCCACCACCACGGTGTCGGAGACCAATCCCTCAGCCGAGAAGTGGGACGCGGTCGCGATGGACTTCATGTTGGCCGAGTACAAGTCCCTCCGCGACGAGTCCTCGCAGTCCAGGTCCGCGCAACAGGCGATCCAGCAGTGGAGTCTCGCCGGGGTCTCGGCGATTCTCGTCGGCGGCCTTCTGCTGACCGGCAAGAACTTCGACCTCCAGCAGGCGGGGCCACCCAGCACTGCCTTTCTCGTGCTCTTTGGTGTGGTGCTGCCTGCCCTCGCAACGGTTTCATGTATGGCATGGCTCGGTGAGCTGGTCCGAATGGAGCGGTGCGGAAGATACCTGCGCGGATTCGAAAGGGACCTCTCCAAACGCCTCAACGGACTCGTGTCGCCAGCCGCGCGAAACCCCCTTAGGTGGGAGACGGCCATCTCGCAGGGCGCGGCCAGCGACAAGGGACTGGGTCGGGGCAAGCAGCGGGTTGGATACCTAGGCAGCCTCCTCATGTACCTCGGTGCAGTCTCAGCTTCGTTGTGCTTCTACGTCGTAGGCGTTCAACAGCGTCAAGAACCGGCGAATGCGTGGGTCCACTTGCACCTAGCGCTGTTTGCTTGGCCTGCGGTCATGGGCTCGGTGTTCTTGGCGATTGTCGTGTCGGTCGTGCGATCCATTCAGGAGCTAGGGGCTGAGGTGTTGGAACTGCCGGAAGTCGAACTCCAGAAGCCGGATGGCGACAAGGACAAGAGAGAAGACCAATAGCCATGCGAAGCGAGAGCAGTCACCCTGCTGTTCGAAGCGCCCTCACACTGATCTCCAAGGTCTCCGCTGCACAGTTCGACTGTGGCATCGAGAACACAGCAATGGGCCCTGGTCGCCCTTTCGTTCGGGCAACGAGACTTCGATCTGGAGCCCGGCCCGATCAATCGGCGCCTCGGTTCAATCGCAGCGAGGTACGTGCGCGGGCTGTCATCACCAACGCTCGTCGTGGCTCAGTGGGAGATCGCGCTCGAGATGGGTCGCCAAGGCGTTCCGGTCGACTTTGCCGTCTATCCCGAGGAGGGAGTTGACTACATCGACACGGGTGACGTTTGGCGGCAGGCCCGCCAGTTCCTCGACGCACACGACATCGAACGAGTTGCCCTGTTGGCCCACCCCTTTCTTCACCGCTCGCTCGCTCGGCACATCATTCGCCGCGACGGCTACATGGTGCAGACACTCAAGACCGGCATGGTGGGATTCGATCCCGATGCTCGCAACCGCCAGTGGTGGACCCGCGGCCCCGTCCGATTGATGACCTACAGCGCCCTTCGGGCGGCCGGGATCTCTCGCCAGTTTCACCCAACACCGGTGGAGGGTGTAGCGGCATCCGCTCCTGGCTCGGTAGAAGCGGCGACCGACCACCGGGGGCATATTCGAGCGCAGGAACGGTCAATCACCAGAAGCCAGCATCGGCCAGCCGAGCAAGATTGAAGCCGGCAGAGGACTGGAGGCACGGCGTCTATTGCGGTCTCGTCACATACCTTCGAGAGCGTCCTGCATTGAGGCGTGGATCTCTTCTGGCCGCGTCCCGTCGAGTGGTGCAACTCCGGGCCTGCCTCCTGAGCGTTCAGGGGACATCGTGTGAGGCTTGGTCAAAACCCGCCAAGCAACTCGCTGTCAACGACGGCTGTCTCCACTCGTACGCAGAACAACAGGCCGAACTCGTTCCATCAAAGGGCTCGGCCTCGGGATGGTCGAAGAGGCTCTGCAGCGGGCCGTAGCCGGTAACAAACTCGGAGATCTCGCACCCCCACGCCTTTGCCTCGGCGACGAGCGCTGGGCGCGAGAAACCTCCAAGCGGGACTCGCCGTGGTGGGAGTCATATGTCGTTCGCCCCCGTGGCTCTTTCGCGCGCGACAGAGTGGGGTTACCTGCTTTCGAAGGCACGGGAAGAAGCAACCAAGGGGGAACGGATCCACATGAACAGAAGACTCGCCGCCGTGGCACTGACCGCCATAGCAAGCATCACGCTTGTCGCTTGCGGCACGTCCACTAGCAGCGGCAGCAGCGCGCCTCCCGCCGACGACCAGTCCAGCAGCGAACCCGCTGCAACCTCGTCCGGCCCCGAGCTGTCGGTGAGCCAGACGCAGGCGATGGAGTCGGCGGCCTCGTACATCGAGTCTGGCCAGTTCAGCCAGAAGGGCCTGGTCAAGCAGCTGAAGTTCGAGGGCTTCACCACCAAGGAAGCCACATACGCCGCCAAGAACGTCGGTGCCGACTACCAGGAAGAAGCAAACCAGGCGGCGGCGTCTTACCTCGACTCTGGCTCGTTCAGCCAGAAGGGCATGACCAAGCAGTTGCTTTTCGAAGGCTTCACCAAGGAGCAGGCTGCCGCTGGAGTAAAGAGCCTGAACGCCGACTGGACCGCCGAGGCGGCGGAGGCTGCACAGTCCTATCTCGACACCGGCTCCTTCAGCCGCTCGAGCCTGACCAAGCAGCTGCTGTTTGAGGGCTTCACCGCCGAGCAGGCAGCAGCAGGGGTGAAGGCGGCCGGACTCTGAACCCGTCGGACCCAACGGCAGCGAGCGCGACTGCGACTCCGTCGTCGGCGTTCGGCGCGGAGTAGCCCGTACGCATCACGCACCGAAGCGCCAAAGAACCCGTGGGTGGTTTCTGGCGCTTCGGCGCGTGAGGCCAACGTCAGGGCACGCGGAGCACGGCGCTCGCATCGGCTCGCACGACCACTCCCCTGCCTGTCAGCAGGGTCGTGAACGGCAGTTTCACGGTCGAGCTCGCGGCCACCGTCACGACCGAGCCGTCGACGGTGGTCGAGGTGAGGCGGAAGCGCGGCAGCTCGTCGTCGGACGGCGTGGCCGCGAGGTAGCGGCGTACGGCGCGACGCACGGCAGCGGGGGCGAGCGTGAGATCGCCGCGCGCTCCACCGGCGTACACCGCGGCAAGGTCGACTGCCTGCGCGCCGGCCAGCGCGGCACCGTCGACGGTCGACTGCAGGGCACGGCGTTGCAGCCACAGAACGCTGGTGTCGGTGACGACGCCGACCAGCAGCAGCACGACCACCACCGCACCGATGACGAGCGGCAGCACTGACCCGTCGTCGCCGCGGGGTCGCCGCATCACGGTGCTTCCCGGAACCGGTCGACCGGCATCGACTCCATACCCGTGACCGTCACGGTCGGTCCGCCCGGCAGCAACGGCAGAGGTACGTCGACCGCGACGGTCACGTCCACGCGCGAGCCCGGTGCGAGACACGTTCCGGCGCAACGGATCCGCGGTGCGACGACGGGTACCCCGGCATCCGACAGCACCAGCCGCGCGGCAGCACGAGCCCGCGCTGCGCCCTCGGCGGCCGACGACGCGGTGACGAAGCCGCGCGCCGACTCGCGTGCGGCCGCCGTTGCCGCGAACGACGCGCTCTGCACGGCCATCACCGAGAGCACCCCGTACAACAGTGGGACAAGCAGCCCGGTGCCGAGCACGAGCACCTCGAGCACGGCCGAGCCGTCGTCGTCACGAAGCCGCGGGCGTCTCATTCCGCACCCTCGACCAGCGCGTGACCCTGCACCACGAGCGATGTGGGCCCGAGCAGGCCGATGAGCGGCAGCCGCGCCCGCACCTCCACCTCGACCACCTCGACGCCGTCGCGCCGACGACGAACGACCGACACCGACTCGACGACACCGGCCGCGAGCGACGTCGAGAGCGCGTCGTCGATCCGCGCCCGGGCGACCCGGGCGTCGCCGCCCGACAGCGCCGCGATGCGGGCACCCTCGGCCGCGGCGGCCGTGACGGTCGCACGCACGTGCAGCGCGAGCGCCACCTGCAGCACGGCGAGCAGCAGGAGCAGAAGCATGGGCACGACGACGACGAACTCGACCACCGCCGATCCGCGATCGCCCCGCAGCGGCGCCGGCGACGACGGTCGGCGCGCTCTCACGGCTTGGTGACCGAGGTGATCGCGCGCTGCAGCACGGCGGTGAGCTGGCCGTCGGCGACGAGCCAGAGCGCGGTGACGAGCCCGGCGGTCATGACGGCGACGAGCACCCAGCCGGGCACGTCGCCACGGTCACGGTGGTCGGGGTGGGTGAGGTGCGCGAGGCGCAGCGAGATCCGGGTGAGCACGATTCCTCCGTGGGTGACGTACGGGTTGGCCGGGTCGCGGGCTGCGACCCGGGGACTAGGAGCCGAGGACGGCGAGGGACGTGATCGCGGGGTAGAGCGCGACCAGGACGACGGTGGGCAGCACGAGGAACACGACCGGCACGAGCATCAGCAGCTCCTTGCGGCCGGCGACCTCGAGCAGCGCGCGGTGCTGCTCGGCGCGCGCGTCCGCGGCCTGCGCGCGCAGCACGTCCGCGAGCGGGGTGCCGCGCTGCACGGCGATGGCGACGCCGTCGACGAATCGGCGTACGGCGGACACGTCGACCCGAGCCGACATCGCCTCCAGCGCCGCGACGAGCCCGCGCCCCGACGCCGCATCGCGGGTCGCTCGGCCGCACTCGTCGGCGAGCGGTCCGCGCGCGACCCGTGCCACCCGGGCCAAGGCTGCGGCCGGTGACTCCCCCGAGCCGACCGCGAGAGCGAGCAGGTCCGCAACCACGGGGAGCCCGGCAGAGATCGCCTCGCGGCGGCCGGCGACCGCACGGGTCAGTGCACGGTCCCGCAGCAGCGCGCCCACGACGGCCGCGAGCACGAGCAGTACGGTCGACGCCGCCGGCCGCACGGCCCGACCGGTGCCGGCCAGCGCAAGCAGCCCGGCGACCGCGATCCCGACACCGACCAGCCCCCACAGCAGCTGCTCGAGCCGGAAGCGTTCCGGCGTCGAGGGCTCCCCCGCGGCCGCGAGGCGCGCGGCCAGCGCATCGTCCGACACCGCCGACCGCGGCAGGTGCCGTACGACGGGGAGCAGGAGGGGCACGAGCAGCCGCTCGACGGTCGAGCCGTCCACGCGGGCCCCGAGCTCGTCGCGGCGTACCGCTCGTCGGCCACCTCCGGCGACGTACGGCGCGATGCGCTCGGCCAGCGCGGGCGGGCGGCGTCGAGCCACAGCGGCACCGACGAGCAGCGCACCGCCGCCGAGCATCGCGCCTGCCACGGCGCCGAGGGCGCTCATGCCAGCACCCGCTCGTCGACGGGGAGCCGGCCGATGCGGCGCATCACGACGTACGCCACAGCACTGAGCACACCCGCGGTCAGCAGCACGAGCACTCCGCCCGCTGAGTCGTACGCCGCCAGCGCGCCGGGGCGCAGTGACAGGAACGCGAGCGTCGCCCATGGCGCTGCGACGGCGAGACGTGCGGCGCTGACAGCCCACGCCTGGCGGGCCTGCAGCTCGGCGCGCGTGCGGGCGTCCTCGCGCAGGACGGCGGACAGCGTGCGCAGGAGGCGTCCGAGGTCGCTGCCGCCGACCTCGCGCGCGAGACGCAGCGCCTCGACCACGCGGTCTCCGACGGGGTCGGCGAGGTCTTCCTTGAGCAAGTCGAGGCTCGTGCCGAAGGAGCCGGTCACGCGGTGCTCGGCCGCGAAGCGTGCGAACGCCGGCCGCAGCGCATCCGGCCCACGCTCGGCCAGGGCCGAGACCCCCTCCGGCAGAGACATTCCCGCGCGTACGGCGGACGCAAGATCGTCGACCGCGTCCGGCCAGCATCCTGCTCGAGCACGGGCACGGATCGCCGCGCGACGGCCGACCGCGGCGAACGGGAGCGAGCTCGCGAGCACACCGAACGCGAGCGCGACCGTGACACTGCCGCTCACGACCACCATCACCACGGTGGCCGCGAGCCCGACACCGACGCAGGTGACGGCGAGCCGCGCGACCTCGACGTCGCGCAGACCGGCAGCGTCGAGCCGACGTCGTACGAACGAGACCTGGACCGCGGCGACAGCGCCGCCTGCGGGCGAGGTGCGCGACAGCAGGATGAGCAGCAGACCGATCCCGAGCAGCAGTCCGACCACGGACCCGGTCATGACTCCTCCAGCACTCGCGCGAGGTCGATGCCGTGCGCGGCGAAGCGGTCGGCGTGCGGCGGGAAGCCGGCCGCGCGCACGAGTGCGCCGTCGCACGTCACGTAGACATCGGTGGTCTCGACCACGCCCGCCTCGACCCGGCCCGACAGCGCGACGACCTCGCGCACGCGGCGTCGACCGTCCGGGCCGGTCGCCGCATGCACGACGAGATCTACCGACGACGCCACCGTCGGCACGATGTACGCCGCCGTCACGTTCTCGCCGGCGAGCATCGGCAGCACGCAGAGCTTCATCACCGCGTCGCGCGCGGAGTTGGCGTGGACGCTCGTCATGCCCGGCATGCCGGAGTTCAACGCCACCAGCAGATCCAGCGCCTCGGCCTGACGCACCTCGCCGACCACGAGCCTGTTGGGGCGCATGCGCAGCGCCTCGACCACGAGGCGCCGCAGTGTGATCTCGCCCGTCCCCTCGAGCCCGACCTGCCGCGTCTGCATCGCGACCCAGTCGGGTCGGTCAAGCCTGAGCTCGAACACCTCCTCCGCCGTCACCACGCGCTCCCCGGCAGGTACGGCGTTCAGCAGGCAGCTGAGCAGCGTGGTCTTACCGGCCTGCGTGCCGCCGGCGACGACGATGTTGAGCCCGGCCACGACGGAAGCGGTCAGGAAGCGCGCGGCGCCAGGAGTGAGAGTGCCGATAGCGACGAGGTCCTCGAGGCGTGACGCCGGGAGCACGTGCCGGCGCACGTTGACGGCCCAATGCCGACGCGTGACGTCCGGGATCACCACGTGCAGGCGTGAGCCGTCGGGCAGCAGGGCGTCGACGAACGGCTGGCTGACGTCGACGCGGCGCCCGCTCGTGCGGAGCATCCGCTCGACGAGGTCGTGCACCTGTACCTCGGTGAGCACCACTGTCGTGCAGCTCGGTGCGGCCGCGACGCGCGCAGAAGACGCGGCCGGGCTCGTTCCACCAGAGCTCCTCGACGTCGGGATCGTCGAAGAGACGCTGCAGCGGGCCGTAGCCGGCGACGAGGTCGTGGATCTCGCGCGCCCACGCCTCGACCTCGGCGACCTCCCGCTCGGTCTCGGCGGTGGTCACCTCGTCGAGGACGTCCAGGATGGCCGCGCGCACCGCGCGCGGGTCGGCGAGCGGGTCGGTGCCGCGCTCGCGGACGAGCGAGCGCACACGGTCCAGGACGTCGGCCGACGCTGCAGGCTGCTCGTGCATGGGATCACCGAGAAGGACCGGGAGGCGTCCCTGCCTCGGTGAGCGGCCGGCCGCGAAGGGAAGCGCGTGACCGGCGTACGGGATGCGTGGCCCGGTGAGGGTGCTCCGGAGCCCGAGCGCGACGTCCCTGCCGCGCTCACCGCATCACCGCCGAGGCTAGGCGCACACAGCCGCACGAGACCGCGCGTCATCCACAGCCCGAGAGCCGGGCGAGCGACCCGAGAGGTTCCGCGACGCAAGTGGGTGACGTCCTCCAGGACAGGGCAGGCAACCCTTACGTGATCGGGATTCCTTGTGCCGCAGAAGATTTTGCACGGCGTTGACCACTTCGAGGCGCTTCCGCCCCCAGCGTGGGCGAACAGTGCAAGACATCGGGGGAAGACGCACAGAGGGGTACGCAGATGGAGCTATGGGGAGTGTCGCTGGATCAGCCGGCGACGTACTGGCAGATCTGGGAGTGGGTGTCGGTCTCGATCCCGAACCTGCTGTGGATCATCGCGATGGTGGGGCTGTTCGTCGGCGCCCTCCTGATCCCCTTCCCGAAGGGCAAGGACCAGTCATGAGCGCGCCCACCACCGAGCGCCCGGACACGGGCGCAGACTTCGAGCCCACCACGTGGACCGGGTCGATCCGCAAGCGCTGGCTGCACACGCTGCCGCCGGAGAAGATGCTGCCCGAGACGCAGCCGTCGTACATGTCGTCGTGGATCTACGTCTTCGGCATGCTCACGATCGTCTCGCTGCTCGTCGTGCTCGTCTCGGGCGCGATCCTGACCCTCGGCGGCGTGCAGTGGTTCCACACCTCGTCGATCGGCCTGTTCATCAACAGCCTCCACTACTGGAGCGTCCAGCTGTTCTTCCTCTTCATGCTCGTGCACCTCGCGGGCAAGTTCTGGATGGCGGCCTGGCGCGGCGGTCGCGCGATGACCTGGATGACCGGCGTCGCGGCGTTCCTCGCGTCGGTCGGCGTCGCCTTCACCGGCTACACCATCACCACGAACTTCAACGCGCAGTGGATCGCCTTCGAGGCCAAGGACGTCATGAACGCCGTCGGCGTCGGAGCGGTCTTCAACGTGACCAACTTCGGCCAGATGGTGGGGCTGCACATCCTGCTGCTGCCCGTCGTCCTCGGCATCATCGTCCTGGCGCACGTGCTGCTCGTGCGCAAGCACGGCATCGTGCCGCCGATGCAGGCCATCGACAACGAGACCACCGGCGTGGAGGTGTCGTCATGAGCCGCACGAAGACCGATCTCGACTCCCGCCCCTGGGCCGGACCGAACCGTCGCTACGACATCGTCAAGGAGGGCGCCATCTCCCTCGCGATCGTGTCCGTCCTCGTGGTCGCGCTGTCGCTCGTCTTCAGCTCGCCCGACGACCCCGCCCTCACGTTCAAGGGCTGGGCGGCCGACGCCCCCGACACGCTCTACATCGCGACCGTCACCGAGCTCGCGGGCTCGAGCGAGTCCGCCGGCTACGGAGCGCCGTACAACACCAACAGCGATGGCCTCACGATCGGCCCGCTCGCTCTGCAGAAGTGGGGCGGCGTCACGCACCCCGTCGACGCGGCGAAGGACCTGGTCATCGACCCGCTCTCGGCCATGCCCGAGAACGCCGATGTCACCGCGGCACTTGCTGCCTGGACCGGCGCGAGCGCCGACCAGCAGACCGCGTGGGCCGGCGACTACGAGGCCGCTCTCACCGACGAGGCCGGCGCCAACGGCGACCCGACCGCCGTCCCCGAGGGCGACTACGGCCCGGTTCCCGTTCTCGCACAGGCGCTCGTGGACGCATCGGCCTCCGGTGCGTACGACGGCGTACTGCTCTCCGGTGGACAGTTCTTCGCCACCGACAACACCAAGCAGCTGCTGTTCATGGGTGACGGCGGCTACATGGAGGACAAGGCCGTCGCCTCGAACCTCGGCGGCGACACCTGGGGAATGATGAACGAGGCGGGCAGCTGGCCCGGCCAGGTCTGGCTCGCGCCGGCATCGTTCTGGTACCAGCTCCCTGCGTTCAACGAGGAGGGCACGACGCTCGGCGACAACGCCGACGCGATCATCGCCGGGATCCTCGTGGCGCTCGTGCTGATCCTGCTGCTCGTCCCGTTCATCCCGGGCCTGCGCTCCCTGCCGAGGTGGATCCCGATCCACCGCCTGGTGTGGCGCGACTGGTACCGCGAGCACGGGCGCAAGGCGTGACGGTGCCTCCCCTCGGCACCTGACCGGACGGACGGCCCGGACCATCCCCTGCCCCCACGGCATGGTCCGGGCCGTCGCACGTCCCGGGTCAGGCGGTGAGCTCGGCGAGGGCTCCCAGCAGGGCGGCCACGTCGTCGCGGGTGGTGTAGCGGACGACGCCGGCTCGCACCACGCCACCCGAGGCTCGCAGGCCGAGCGCGTCGACGAGCTCGCAGGCGTAGTTGTCGCCGCTCCACACCGCGATGCGGCGCGAGGCGAGGAACTCGGCCACGGCATCGGGGTGGCGCCCGGCGACGGTGAAGACGACGGTCGGCGCGCGGTCGGGCGTGACCGAGGGCCCCACGACCGTGACGCCGCTGACCTCCGACAGGCCCTCCTGCAGCAGGGCGAGCAGGTGCGTCTCGCGCTCAGACTCCTCGGCGAGCGGCGTCTCCAGCATGAACTCGGCGGCCGAGGCGATGCCGGCGAGCACCTCGATCTGCGGGGTGCCGGTCTCCCACCGCGGCGGGCCGTCGTAGTCGGCCGGACGCACGCGGTACGGCTCGATCTCGCGCAGCAGGTCGTTGCGCACGCACAGCGCGCCCGCGTGCGGGCCGTACCACTTGTACGGCGACGTCGAGATCGCGTCCACGCCGAGCGCCGCGGCGTCGGTCGCGAGGTGCGGCACGCGCGCGACGCCGTCGACGAGGATCCGCGCGCCGTACTGGTGCGCGATCGCCGTCGCCCGCGCGAGGTCGGGTGCATGACCCGTGAGGTTCGAGGCGCCCGAGATCGCGACCCAGCGGGTGCGGCCGTCCTCGCACAGCTTGGCGAGCGGCTCGACGTCGAGCGTGCCGTCGACGGGGTCGATCTCGAGCATCTCCACGACCGCGCCGACGTCGCGCGCGGCGAGCAGCCAGGGCGACACGTTGGAGTCGTGGTCGAGCTGCGTGCAGACGATCCGGTCGCCCGGCTCCCAGTGCCGCGACAGGGCACGGGTGAACGCGAACATCAGGTTCGTCGTCGACGGCCCGAACACGACCTCGTCCGGTTGTACGCCGACGAGGCGCGCGACGCCCGAACGGGCCGCGTCGACGACCGTCTGGCTCTCGACGCTGGCGGCGAAGTAGCCGCCCAGGTTGGCCGGGTGCGGCGAGCGCATGTAGTCGGCGATCGCGTCCACGCAGGTGTCGACCGGCAGGGTGCCCGCCGGCCCGTCGAAGCGGACCCACCCGTCGGAGAGTCCCGGGAAGCGCGAGCGCACGTCAGCAGAAGCCATGGTGCAGATCCTGCCGCATCCGCTCACTGGTAGTACGAATGCACGCCCTGCACTCCGAATCGACTACCAGAGCCGTCAGGCGCCCTGCTGGACCAGGGTGCGGATCGTGCGGAGCGCGACCGAGAGCGTGGCGAGGTCGAACTGCTCGAGCGACGCGATCTCGTTGAGCGTGGCCTTCGCGCGGGCGAGGCCCTCCGCCTGCTGCTCCTCCCACTCCTGAATCCGCTCGAGCGGGTCGGTGATGCCCGTCGTCGTGATGATCACGCGGCGGGTCATGTCGCGCAGGGCGCCGTACAGGTCGGAGCGAAGGGCTGCACGGGCGAGCGCCGACCAGCGGTCGTCGCGCGGGAGGTGCGTGATGCGCGTCAGCATCCGGTCGACCTCGTAGCGCTCGGACAGCACGAAGTAGAGGCGCGCGACCTCCTGGGCGTCGGTCTCGGTCACCTGGGCGACCTCGACGACGTCGAGCAGCCCGTACGCGTCGAGCAGCGAACCGGCCTCGACGGCGAGGTCGCGCGGCGCACCGAGCGCCTCGAACTCCGCCGCGCGGGCCATGAGCCGGTCGTGCTCGACGCCGACGATGCAGCTCGGGCACGAGCGGCGTGAGGCGCGCGACCTCGTCACGGAAGCGCGCGATCTCGGCCTCGACGTCGACCCGGCCGCCGCGCGAGGTGAGCACCCAGCGGGTGGCGCGGTCGAGCAGGCGACGCGACTCGAGGAAGAGCGCGCACTGCGCGGCAGTCGGCACCTGGTTGTCGAGCGCCTCGATGCGCGTCCAGAAGTCCGGCAGCGCGAACACCTCGCGGGCGACGGTGTAGGCGCGGGTCACCTCGACCGGTCCGGCGCCCGTCTCCTCGCCCGCGCGGTACGCGAACGTGATGCCGCCACGGTTGACCATGTCGTTCACGACGACCGTGGTGATGATCTGGCGGCGCAGCGGGTGCGTGTCGAGGATGCCGTCGTACTTCTGCGACAGCGGCGTCGGGAAGTAGCCGCGCAGCACCCGGGCGAACCACGGCTCGTCGGCGATCGCCGTCTCGAGCAGGTCGTCGGTGAGCGTGATCTTGGCGTAGGCCAGGAGTACGGCGAACTCCGGCGACGACAGGCCCTCGCCGAGGGCGTGCCGCGCGTCGATCTCGGCGTCGGTCGGGAGGAACTCGAGCGCGCGGTCGAGCTCGCCACGCGCCTCGAGCGAGCGGATGAACCGCTGGTGCACCGTGAGCATCGAGTGCGTCTGCACGCGGGCGTTGCCGAGCAGGATGTTCTGCTCGTAGTTGTCGCGCAGCACGAGGTGCCCGACCTCGTCGGTCATCTCCACCAGGAACGCGTTGCGCTGCTTGGGCGTGAGGTCGCCGTCGCGCATCACCTGGTCGAGCAGGATCTTGATGTTGACCTCGTGGTCGGACGTGTCGACGCCGGCGGAGTTGTCGATCGCGTCGGTGTTGATCCGGACGCCGCGGCGCGAGGCCTCGATGCGGCCGAGCTGGGTGAAGCCCAGGTTGCCGCCCTCGCCGACGACGCGGGCGCGCAGCGCGGAGCCGTCGACGCGGATCGCGTCGTTGCCCTTGTCGCCGACCTCCGCGTGCGTCTCCTTCGACGACTTCACGTAGGTGCCGATGCCGCCGTTCCAGAGCAGGTCGACCGGCGCCTGCAGGATCGCGCGCATGAGCTCGGCCGGCTGCAGCTTGTCGGTGCCCGCGGGCAGGCCGAGCACCTCGGCCACCTGCGGACTCACCGGCACCGACTTCGCGGTGCGCGGGTAGATGCCGCCGCCCTCGCTGATGAGATCGGCGTCGTAGTCGGCCCAGCTCGAGCGCGGCAGCACGAAGAGGCGCTGGCGCTCGGCGAACGACGACGCGGCCTCGGGCGAGGGGTCGAGGAAGATGTGCCGGTGGTCGAACGCGGCCACGAGCCGGATGTGCTCCGAGAGCAGCATGCCGTTGCCGAACACGTCGCCGCTCATGTCGCCGACGCCGACGACGGTGAAGTCCTCGGTCTGGGTGTTGTGCCCGAGCTCGCGGAAGTGCCGCTTGACCGACTCCCACGCGCCGCGGGCGGTGATGCCCATCACCTTGTGGTCGTAGCCGGCCGAGCCGCCGGAGGCGAACGCGTCCCCGAGCCAGAAGCCGTACGAGCCGGCGACGTCGTTGGCGATGTCGCTGAAGGTGGCAGTGCCCTTGTCGGCCGCGACCACGAGGTAGGTGTCGTCGGAGTCGTGGCGCACGACGTCGGCCGGCGGGACGACGTCGCCCGCGACGAGGTTGTCGGTGACGTCGAGCAGCGCGGAGATGAAGGTGCGGTAGCAGGCGATGCCCTCGGCGAGCCAGGCGTCGCGGTCGACCGAGGGATCGGGCGAGACCTTGACGACGAAGCCGCCCTTGGCGCCGACCGGCACGATGACGGCGTTCTTCACCATCTGCGCCTTGACGAGGCCGAGCACCTCCGTACGGAAGTCCTCGCGGCGGTCGGACCAGCGCAGGCCCCCGCGGGCGACGCGGCCGAAGCGCAGGTGCACGCCCTCGACCCGCGGGCTGTAGACCCAGATCTCGAACTTCGGCCGCGGCGCCGGCAGGTCGGGCACCTTGGCGGGGTCGAGCTTGAAGCTGACGTAGCCCTTCGGCTCGCCCGCGGCGTCGTTCTGGAAGTAGTTGGTGCGCAGCGTCGCGAGCATGACGGCGAGGAACGAGCGCAGGATGCGGTCCTGGTCGAGGCTCGTCACGCTGTCGAGCGCGGTCTCGATCTCGGCCTGGAGCTCGGACTGCCGGACCTCGCGGTCGCCGGCGTACGCCGGGTCGAAGCGCGCCTCGAACAACGCGACGAGGAGGCGCACGATCGCGACGTTGGCTACGAGCGACTGCTCGAGGTACTCCTGGCTGAACGCGGTGCCGGTCTGGCGCAGATAGCGGGCGTAGGCGCGCAGCACCATGGCCTGGCGCCAGGTGAGCCCGGCGGACACGACGAGCGCGTTGAAGCCGTCGGCCTCGGCGCGACCGGTCCACGCGGCGTGGAACGCCTTCTGGAAGCGGGGCTTCAGCGTGGTGAGCTCGTAGGCCTGGCCGTCGAGCTTGAGGCCGAAGTCGTAGACCCACATCGGGGTGCCAGGGGTCTCGATGCCGTACGGACGCTCGTCGATCACCTCGACGCCCATCCGCTGCAGCACGGGCAGAACGGTCGACAGCGAGATCTCGGCGCCGCGACGGTAGATCTTGAAGCGGCGCTCGCCGGCGGCCGCGGCGTGCGGCTCGTACAGGTTGAGCGACACGGTGCCGTCGTCGGCGAGGTCCTCGAGGTGGCGGATGTCGATGACGCCGGTGCGCGCCGCGAAGTCCTCCTTGTACGCCTCGGGGAACGCGTCGCCGTACACCTTGAGCAGGCGGGCGGACTCCTCCTCGCCGACCTGGTCGACGAGCGCCGTCGCGAACTCGTCCTCCCATGAGCGGGTGGCCTGAGCGAGCCGGATCTCGAGCGAGTCGTGCTCGACGACGGGCAGCGGCCGGTCGGGCGTGGTGCGCACGACGAAGTGCAGCCGCGCGAGCATCGACTCGGACACGCGCGCGGTGTAGTCGATGAGATCGGTGCCGAACTCCTCCTTGAGGACGTCGGCGATGCGCAGGCGTACCGCGGTCGTGTAGCGGTCGCGCGGCAGGTAGACGAGGCACGAGACGAAGCGGCCGTAGCGGTCGCGGCGCATGAACAACCGCGTCTGGCGGCGCTCCTGCATGTTGAGCACCGAGAGCGCGGTGTCGGTGAGCTCCTCGACGTCGGTCTGGAACAGCTCGTCGCGCGGGTAGGTCTCGAGGACCTGCAGCAGGTCCTTGTACGAGTGGCCGTCGGTGCGGAAGCCCGAGCGCTCGAGCACCTGCTCGACCGTGCGGCGCAGCACCGGGATCGTCATGACCGACTGCACGTATGCCGTGGAGGTGAACAGGCCGAGGAATCGGCGCTCCCCCGTGACGACGCCGTTCTCGTCGAACACCTTCACGCCGACGTAGTCGAGGTAGGTCGAGCGGTGCACGGTGGAGCGGCTGTTGGCCTTGGTGAGCACGAGCACCTTGGGCTCGCGCGCCCGGGCGCGGACTTCGGGCGAGAGCTTGCCGAAGCCGCGGCTCGCCGGACGGTCGGCACGCATGATGCCGAGGCCGGTGCCGGGCACGGGCTCGAGCTGCTCGCCGTCGGACGTGAGGACGTACTCGCGGTAGCCGAGGAACGTGAAGTGCTCGTCGACCAGCCAGCGCAGGAGGTCCACCGACTCCGAGGTCTCCGCCGAGTCGACGGTCACCGGCGGGCGGGCCGTGCAGCTCGGCGGCGAGCTCGTCCGCTCGCGTGATCATCCGCGGCCAGTCCTCGACGGCCTCGCGGACGTCGCGCAGCACGTTGTCGAGCTCGCGCTCGATCGAGCGGAGGTCGTTCTCGTCGGTCTCACGGTCGATCTCGACGTGCATCCACGACTCGACCGTCGCGCCCTCGGGGACGTCGGCCTCCTCGTCGTCGACCGAGACGACCTCGAGCAGCCGGCCGAGGAGGTCGCGGCGCACGACGAGCTGGGGGTGGATGACGAGGTGGATCGCACGGCCCTGGAGCTGCAGGGACGCCGTGACCGAGTCCACGAGGAACGGCATGTCGTCGGTGACGATCTCCACGACGGAGTGGCCGGCCGACCAGCCGTTGCCCTCGACGCTCGGCGTGAACGCGTGGACGACGGCGCTGCCCTGGGGCCGGCTCTCGGCGGCCCGCCGGTGCGAGACGACTGCGCCGAGGACGTCGACCGGGTCGCGACCGACCAGGTCCTCCGGGGCCACGTGCCGGTAGTAGCGGCTGACCAGGGCGCCCAGCTCCGCGGCCTGGGCCGGGGACTGGGTGGGGGCGGTGGCGACGGCCCGGGCGACGAGGTCGGCCTTGGCCTCCTCGAGCCGCCGGGCGGCGACGACAGGGGCGACCGGCTCCGGGGCGCTCACGATCGGGGCATCGACATTGTCGGGCACGACGCAGTCCTCAACAGTTCTCGGCGGGCGCACGCCGTTGTGCGACCGGCGCTCACCCTAGTCCGCGGCAGGCCGGTCCCGCCGTACGCCGGACCGTCCGATACGGCATCCTGGCCACTCCTGACCGTCCAGACCGGAGGAACCTCCCCGTGGCCACGTCCCTCTCCGCCCGCATGCAGCTCCCCGCGGACCCCGCCGCCGCGTACGCCCTGCTCACCGACCCCGAGTACGTGCAGGCCGTGGGCGAGGCCACCGGCGGCCAGGACGTGACGGTCACGGTGACGCCGACGGACGACGGCGGCGCTGTCGTCGCGTCCCACCGCGTGCTGCCGGCCGAGCTTCCGTCGTACGCGAAGGCGGTCGTCGGCGACAGCCTGAAGCTGACCGAGACGCGCAGCTTCGGCCCAGCCGCCGTCGACGGGAGCCGCGACGGCAGCGCCGAAGTGACCTTCGACGGCGCCCCGGTGAAGATCACCGGCTCCCTGCGTCTCGCCGCCGCGGCCACGGGCAGCGAGCTCGCCCTCGACGCCAAGGTCTCGGCGGGCGTCCCGCTGGTGGGCGGCAAGATCGAAAGGTTCGCGGCCGAGCAGATCGAGCGGTTCATGGCCAAGGAGGAGCAGGTCGCCGGCCATCGGCTGAACGGCTGATACCGGTCGCCCTCCGTACACCCCAACGGGTGACGAACCGCTCCAGATTCACTCTCGGACCATACAAACGGGGGAGGTGCGGGGGTGCAACGCCCGGTTACGTTCGACGCACGGTAATCGGGGAACACAGGTGGGGGCACCATGATCATCAAGCTTCGCAACACCCTTCGTCGCGCTGACGGCGCGTCCGCGGTCGAGTACGCGCTTCTCATCGCTGCCATCGCCGCCATCATCGTCGCCATCGTGTTCGTCCTCGGCGGACGCGTGAAGTCGGCCTTCTCGAAGACCAACTCGTGCATCTCGGTCCAGGGCCAGACCAGCGCCTGCGGCGGCAGCAGCTCCAGCAATGGCGGGAACAATGGCGGAAACAACGGGGGCAACAACGGGGGCAACAACGGCGGGAACAACGGCGGGAACAACGACTGAACCCGGCACTATCGCACCGCTGACCAGCACGACGGGCCCCGCTACTGTGGGCGCCTGGCCATTCCGGAGGGACATCCATGATCATCCGCATCCGCAAGACGTTGAAGCGTGACGAGGGCGCCTCGGCCGTCGAGTACGGGCTTCTCGTCGCCGCCATCGCGGCGATCATCGTGGCCATCGTGTTCGTGCTGGGCAACCGCGTGAAGTCGACGTTCAGCAAGACCAACTCCTGCATCTCGACGCAGGGTTCGACCACCGGCTGCTGACCCCTCGCCCTCCGGGGCTGACGGCATAGGACGCCGCCGACGCGAGACACCTCTCGCCGTCGGCGGCGTCCCGTCATGATGGGCGCGTGCGCACACTCCTCGAAGTCATCGGCTGGGCCAGCACGGTCCTCGTGGTCGTCTCCCTCACCCAGGCCCGCGTCCTGCGCTTCCGCTGGCTCAACCTCGTCGGCGCGACGCTCGCCGTCGTCTACAACGCGGCGCTGGCCATCTGGCCGTTCGCGGCCATGAACCTCGTGATCGCGGTGATCGACGTCTACTGGCTGCGCCGGCTCCTGCGCGACCGGCACGACCCCGAGGCGTACTCCGTGATCGAGGTCTCCCCCACCGACGGCTACCTGCGGCACGTGCTCGGCGTCCACCTCGACGACATCCGCACCTTCCAGCCGACGTACGCCGCACCGGTCGACGACGGCGGATCGCGCTTCGCCTTCCTCGTGCAGCGCGAGGCCGAGACGGTCGGCGCGGTCGTCGTCCGCGACGACGGCGACGGCCAGGGCCTCGTGGAGCTCGACTACGTGACCGAGCGCTTCCGCGACTGCTCCCCCGGCGCCTTCGTCTACGGCACCAGCGGGGTGTTCGAGGAGCACGGCCTGCGCCGCCTCGTGGCCGCACCCGAGCTCGCGCACTGGAGCGACTACCTCACCCGCGTCGGCTTCCGCCGCGTCGGCGACACCTGGATCCGAGACCTCGCCCCCGCTGCCTGATCAGCGGGGCTGTGCCTTCTTGGCGACCTTCTTCGCGGGCTTCGCCGGCGTCTTGCTGACGGGCTCTCGCACGAGCACGGTGAGGTTCTGGCGTCGGGTCTCGAAGAGCCCAGTGGCCTCGACGAGGTCGGAGAACTTCGCATAGCCGTAGTTCCGAGAGTCGAAGGACGCCTGGTTGCCGATCTGGTTGCGCACCTCGGAGAGGTGCGCCCAGCCGTCGTCGTCCGTCGCAGCCGCGACCGCAGTGCGCAGAAGCTGCACGAGGCGAGCGTCCGCCCGAAGCTCCGCGCTGGTGGCGCGTTTGGTCGTCTGACCGGCGCCCCCATCGGAGGCGACGAGCGCGTCGACGTACGTGAAGGTCGAGCATGCGTTGACGAAGGGCTCCGGCGTCTTGCGCTCGCCGAAGCCGTGAACGGAGATTCCCGACGCCCGCAGTCGCATGACCAGAGGTGTGAAGTCCGCGTCGCTGGAGACGATCGCACACCCGTCCATCACCCCCGAGTGCAGGAGGTCCAGAGCATCGATGACCATCGCGATGTCGGACGCGTTCTTGCCCTTGCTGTAGGCGAACTGCTGCACCGGCTGGATCGCATGCGCATGGAGGTTGTCCTCCCACGGCCTCAGGGATGGGGACTTCCAGTTGCCGTAGGCGCGACGCACGTTGGCCACGCCGAACCGGGCCACCTCGCCGAGGATCACGTCGATCTTGGACGCCGGTGCGTTGTCGGCGTCGATCAGGACCGCGATGCGCTTGTCGTCGTCCGCCATGTCCCCCCCCCCCCCCTGCGTCGTGAGCTCAGCTCGACCCAACCTAGCCGGGCGACAGCGTCGGTCTCAGCGGTCTCGGGGGACGGAGGCGATGACGGCGAGGGGCCAGAGGGCCTGGGCGCCGGCGACGATGCGCTCCACGAGTCCGACAGGGCCCGCGCCCAGGACGACGGCGGCGAAGAAGCCCAGGGTGGCGAGCGTGAGCAGCGCGAACGCCGACAGCGCGACCGTCCGCCGCAGGCCCCACGGCACGAAGCCGCGCACCGAACCGCGCGGCGACCACGCCGGCCAGGCCGTGAGCAGCACGAAGGCGATGAACGCGACGACCGAGTGCGCAGCGGACGACCCTCCGCCCGCAGGCAGCGGAAAGGCAGCGACGAGGAGCGTGAAGACACCGCCCACGGCGAGAAGGGTCCGCCCCACCCGCGCTGCAGGGCGGAGCGCCGAGGCGGTGACCAGGTGGCAAAGGCCCGTTCCTGCGATGCCGACCGTCATGACCCAGCGGGAGGCCGCGTCGTACCCCGCGAGCTCGCTGATCGTGCCGGTGACCGAGTCGAAGCCGCCCGGCTGCAGGGAGGCGGCGAGCGTCCAGCCGCCGATGAGCAGGACGGGGGCGAGCGACGCGGAGAGGCGCCCCCACCAGGGGACGGCGACGGGGCTCATGCTCGGCACGCTACGGCAGGTGTCGTCTACCGTCGTCCCATGACGCCGGAGGAGCTCGCCGACCTCGCGCACCTGCGCCGGGCCCGCGACCTCATGGACCGCGAGTACGCGCAGCCGCTCGACGTCCCGGCCATGGCGCGTGCGGCGCTCATGTCGCCCTCGCACTTCGCCCGCCGCTTCCGCTCGACGTACGGCGAGACGCCGTACTCCTACCTCATGACGCGACGGATCGAGCGCGCCCAGGCGCTCCTGCGCCAGGGGACGTCGGTGACCGACGCCTGCATGGCCGTGGGCTGCACGTCGCTCGGGTCGTTCAGCTCGCGCTTCACCGAGATCGTCGGCGAGACGCCGTCGCAGTACCGCGCCCGCGACCACAGCGGGCGCACTGTGGTGCCGTCGTGCGTCGACAAGGTCGCCTCGCGGCCACGGCGCACGCCGGCATCGGCCTGAGCCGCCGCGCCGAGCAGTAACGGAGAAGCACGGCTGCGGCGGGCATCCCTACGCTCGCGACATGGCAGTCACCGTCTCCCACATGTTCATCGCCGTCCACGACCCCGACGAGGCCCTCGGCTTCTACCGGGACGCGCTCGGCCTCGAGGTGCGCAACGACGTCGCCAACGGCGGCTTCCGCTGGGTCACCGTCGGGGCGCCGGGCCAGCCCGTCGACATCGTGCTGTTCCAGCCGCACGGCGGCCGCTCCGAGGCCGAGGGCGACGCGCTGCTCACCCTCGTGACCCAGGGCTCGCTGCAGGCCGCGATCTTCCGCAGCGACGACCTCGACGCGACCTTCGAGGCCGTGTGCGCCTCGGGCGCCGAGGTGCTTCAGGAGCCCGCGAGCCAGCCGTGGGGCGCGCGCGACTGCGCGTTCCGCGACCCGTCGGGCAACCTCGTCCGGATCGCGCAGGCCTGAGCAGCGGTACGTCGTACCGCTGGCCGCTACGGGCGCGGCAGCTCGTCCGGCTTGGGGTAGCCCCAGCCCTCGTACGTCGCACCCAGCGGCATCTTCGGAGGCGTCAGCGTCTCCTTGATCGAGCGCGTCGACACCCAGCGCTGCAGGTTCTGCGGCGCGCCCGCCTTGTCGTTCGTGCCCGACGCGCGAGCGCCGCCGAACGGCTGCTGGCCGACGACCGCACCGGTCGGCTTGTCGTTGACGTAGAAGTTGCCGGCGGCGAAGCGCAAGTCGTGCATCGCCGAGGCGATGGCCGCGCGGTCCTGCGCGATGATCGAGCCGGTCAGCGCGTACGGCGCCACCGACTCCATCTGCGCGAGCACCGAGTCGTAGTCGGCGTCGTCGTACACGTGCACGCCGAGCAGCGGGCCGAAGTACTCGTCGGTGAAGTACTCCGCGGTCGGGTCGCTCGACTCCACGACCGTGGGGCGGATGAAGAAGCCCTCGCTGTCGTCGTAGGTGCCGCCGGCGATGATCGTGGCGCTCGGGTCGGCCTTGGCCCGGTCGATCGCCGAGGTCACGCGCGCGAACGCACGCTCGTCGATCACCGCGCCCATGAAGTTCGAGAAGTCCGTGACCTGGCCGACCGTGAGGGCGTCGACGGTCGAGGCGAGGTCGTCGCGCAGCACGTTCCACAGCGAGCGCGGGACGTAGGCGCGCGACGCGGCCGAGCACTTCTGCCCCTGGTACTCGAACGATCCGCGCACGAGCGCAGTGCGCAGCACGTCGACGTCAGCCGACGGGTGCGCCATCACGAAGTCCTTGCCGCCGGTCTCGCCGACGATGCGCGGGTACGACCGGTAGCGGTCGATGTTCTCGCCGACCGTGCGCCACAGCTGCTGGAAGACCCGCGTCGAGCCGGTGAAGTGGATGCCTGCGAGATCGGGGTCGTGCAGCACGACGTCGCTGGTCTCGACGCCGTGGCCCGTCACCATGTTGATGACGCCCGGCGGCAGCCCCGCCTCCTCGAGCAGGCGCATGAGCATGTGCGCTGCCAGCTGCTGGGTGTGGGCCGGCTTCCAGACGACGACGTTGCCCATGAGCGCCGGCGCGGTCGGGAGGTTGCCCGCGATGGCGGTGAAGTTGAACGGCGTGACGGCGTAGACGAAGCCCTCGAGCGGACGCTGCTCGATGCGGTTCCAGACGCCGGGCGAGGAGATCGGCTGCTCGCTGATCACCTGCTTGCCGAACGCGACGTTGAAGCGCCAGAAGTCGATGAGCTCGCACGCGGAGTCGATCTCGGCTTGGTACGCCGTCTTGCTCTGGCCGAGCATCGTGGCGGCGTTGAGCGTGTCGCGCCACGGCCCGGCAAGCAGGTCGGCCGCGCGCAGGAAGATCGCGGCGCGGTCGTCGTACGACAGATCGCGCCACATCGGGGCCGCCGCCTTGGCCGCAGCCATCGCGGCCTCGGCGTCGGCGTGGGTGGAGCCGCGCATCGTGCCGAGCACGTGGTGGCGCGCGTGCGGCTGGACGATGTCCATGACCTCGCCGTGGCCCATCGACTGCACGCCGCCGATGGTGGAGGTGAGCTCGTACCTCTCCCCCGCAAGCGCGGCGAGGCGCTTCTCGAGCCCGGCGCGCTCGGGCGTCCCGGGCCCGTACGACCGGACGGTCTCGTTGAGAGGAGCGGGAACTCGGGTGACGGCGTCCATGCCGCCATCCTGCCCCTTCGCGGCGGCCGACGCCGACCGCTCAGCCGAGCAGGTCGCCGATCTCCTGCGTGGCGAACCACATGAGCTCGAGCTCGGTGAGCGAGACGGCAGCGAGAGCCTGGCCGTCGCCCGCGGTGGCCTCGGGCAGGCGCAGGAGCGCCTGCGCGACCTCGCCCTCGGACTGGGAGTCGTCGACCTGCAGCGAGGCGCAGCGCGTGAGCGGCACGGCGGTGGTCACCACGACCGCGGTGAGGTCGTCGCCGACCTCGACGTCGGCGTCGTCGACGTCGGCCGCCACGACCACGCGGCGCGGGGTGTCACCGGTCTCGGCGATCTTGGCGAGCGAGTCGAACGCCGCAGCCATGAGCGCGGCGTACTCGAGCTCCTCGTCGTCCGCGCCCTCCCAGTCGCGCCGGAGCGCGGGCAGGACGGCGTGGCCGGCCAGCGGGGCGGGGGAGATCGAGCCGCTGCGGTGCAGCTCGTGGAGGCCCCGCACGGTCAGGGGGAGGTAGACGCGCACAGGGCAAGCATGCCCGGTCAGTCGGCGTCGGACGCCGCTGCCCGCTTCGACGGCGGGTCCGCGGGTCTCGCGACGAGGCCGCGTGACGGCGCTGAGGCCACCTGCTGCGGCCGGACCACAGTCGCCGACGGGTCCTGGGCCGCTGGCTTCGCGGCCGGGCGCACCTCAGCGGGAGCGGGCGTTGGGGCGGGCTTGGGCGTGGCCTCGGGCCGGTCGGCGGTCCGCGTGAACGAGCGCTTGCCGGTCGGGCGCGTCGCCGGGCCAGAGCCGCCCGGGGTGGCCGACCGCTTGGGCCGGTTCTTCTTCGGGATCGTCTCGAGCAGCTCGGTCAGCGCAGTCTCGAGGCACTCGGCCAGGACGTCGACGTCGGTCATCGCGTCGCGGTCGGCGTTGAGCCCGAAGAAGACCCCGCCGTTGTACGACGTGAGGCCGATCGCGACGGCCTGACCCTTGGCGAGCGGCACGACCGGGAACGCGCCGAGCATCTCGGCGCCGCCGGCGTACAGCGGGAACTGCGGCCCGGGCACGTTGGTGACGACCAGGTTGAACATGCGCTTGGACAGGCCGTTGGCGGTGCGGGCGCCGAGCGAGTGCAGCGTCGGCGGCGCGAAGCCCGCTACCCCGACGAGCGCCTGCGCCCCGACCATCTGGCCGGTCGACTTCAGCTGCTCCATCTCGTACGAGACGCGGTGCAGCCGTACGACAGCCTGCGGCTCGCCGACCGGGAGGTCGACGAGGAACGCCGCGATGTTGTTGCCACCGGCCCCGTCGGCGCCGCGGACGCTGACGGGGACGAGTGCGCGGACCTGGGTGCGCGAGGACACCGACTCGCCGCGCGTCATGAGCCACTCGCGCAGCGCACCGGCCACGACGGCGAGCACGACATCGTTGATGGTGCCGCCGTGCTGGCGGCGGATGGCCTTGAAGTCCTCGAGCCGCGCCTCGGCCATGCCGAAGCGGCGGGCCTCGCCGACAGGTGCGTTGAGGGGGTTGGACGTCGGGGGCCGCGCGATCGTGAGCGCGGCGCTGGCCAGGCCTGCGGCACGGCGGGCGACGTGCTCTGCGGACTTGCGGACGTCGACGGCGCCCGACCGGATCGCCTCGATCGCCGCACCCGGGCTGCGCACGATCTCGGTGACGGCACCGGTGACGAGGTCGAGGTCGCTCGGCTCGGGCCGCGGCCGCCAGCGCTCGGGCGCCGGGCGCGTGGGCTCGGCGGTGACGTCGAGGATCACCTGGCCGATGTCGATCGCGCCGGCTCCGTCGACCATGGCGTGGTGGGTCTTGGACAGGATCGCGAAGCGGCCGCCGGACAGGCCCTCGACGAGGTACATCTCCCAGAGCGGACGCTTGCGGTCCAGCGGGCGCGACATGATCCGGCCGACGAGGTCCTTCAGCTGCGCGTCCGTGCCCGGGCGCGGCAGCGCCGAGCGGCGCACGTGGTAGGCGACGTCGAACTCCTCGTCGTCGACCCACACGGGGTTGGCGAGGCGGCCGGGCACCCAGCGGACCTTCTGGCGGTAGCGCGGCACCAGCGCGATGCGGTCCTCGATGAGGCTGACGAGACGCTCGTGGTCGAAGCCGCCCTCCGGCGCCTGGAACAGCACGACGCCGCCCACGTGCATGGGCGTCGTCGCCTCCTCGAAGTAGAGGAACGACACGTCGAGGGGTGAGAGCCGGTCGACCACCCGTGCCCACCTCCACCGCGATCGCGCCGCCGGTCGGCGCGGCCCCATCGTGTCACGCGACCCCGGGGTCGCGCGGCCCGAAGCAGACCTGGGCCCGGCTAGGCGAGCGGCCGGTCGAACAGTGCCTCGAGCTCGGCGAGCGTGGAGTCGTACGACGTGTGGTGGACGCCCACCATGCCGACGTCGACGGCCGCGGCGATGTTGTGCGCGAGGTCGTCGACGAACACGCACTCCCCCGGCTCGAGGCCGAGCAGCGCGACGGTGTGGTGGAAGATCCCGGGCTCCGGCTTGCGCATGCCGACCTCGCCGGAGATCACCACGACGTCGAACATCTCGTCCCAGCCGTCGCGCGGGTAGTCGTTGCCCCACGAGTTCGACAGCAGGCCGGTCGACAGGCCGCTCATGCGGGCACGGCGTACGAGAGCCGACATCTCGGGTGCGTGCTCGAACTGGCCGAACATGCGGTCGAGCAGGCCCGCCGGGTCGTGCGAGCTCCCGGTGCGCTCGTCGAGCGCCGCCGCGAGCCGCGCCTCGAAGTCCGGCACCGACATCTCGCCGCGCTCGAGGGCGTGGATCGGGTTGAGCCGCGCCTCGAGGCCGACCGGCTCGCCGAACCAGTCGCGCATGATCGAGACGTACGCCTCGAGGTCGATGCCGTCGCTGGCGGCCCATCGCTGGACGGCGGTGCGCAGGTCGCCGGTGAGGACGCCGCCCCAGTCGACGACGAGGGCGCGGAGCTCGGTCATGCGCCGACCCTAGCGACGCCGCCGTCCCGCCTCAGCGCGCCAGGGCGAGCGGCTCGCGGAGCCCGAGGTCGCGCAGCACCTCCACCGTCACGCCGCGCAGCGCGTGCCGTGCGGGCGACGCCGCGGCCGCCTCGGCCAGGGTGCGGCCGCTGCGCAGCGCGGCGTCGTACGCCGGGCGGTCGTCGGGAACGGTCCACGAGGGCTCGACTCCGGCATGCCGGTGCAGCGCCTCGGCGACGGCCGGCCCGGGCCGGCGCCCGAGCGCGCTGTCGCGCAGGCGCGTGACGAGCACGCGGACGTCGGCCCCGCGGATCGCGTCGTGCAGCTCCGAGATCCCGGCGACCAACCGCGCCAGGCCGAGCGGGTCGGCGGTGCCGACGGCGACCACGAGGTCGGCCTCCTCGAGCGCCACCAGCGCCGCGGCGTTGCGGCGCGGGGCCTGCGTGTCGAACACCAGCTCCTCGTCCGACTCCAGCGGGGCCGCGACGTCGACGACGACGAGGTCGACGAGATCGCGCGCGACGGCGAGCACCTCCGACAGCGCGGCCGCGCGCACCTCGTTCCAGCGGCCGGCCCTCGGGATGCCCGGAAGCACAAGGAGTCGCGGGCGCACCTCTCGGGCGAGACCGGCGAGGGCCGCCACGTCGAGCGTGCCCGCGAGCGCGCGTCGGCAGGCGGACGCGAGGCCGGGACCGTCGTCGACGAGGCCGAGCACCACGGGCACCGACGGCGCCCACGTGTCGGCGTCGACCAGCAGCACCGACGTGCCGAGCCGAGAGGCCTCGTCGGCCAGGGCGACCGCGACCGACGTGCGGCCGGGCGAGCCGGCCGGGCCCCACACGGTCACGACGCGGCCGCGCGGGTGGACGTCGACGTCGGACGGGCTGGCGCGGTCGACCTCGACGTCGCCGGCATCGAGGACGCGCAGGGCTGCCGCGAGCTGTCGTACGGCGGCCCCGAGCTCGGACGGGTCGGCCTCGATCACGGCCGCCGCGCCCCAGTGGCTGAGGCGTCGCCCGGCCTCGGCGTCGCCGGCCGCTACCAGGCCGAGCACCGGGAGCCCGAGGGTGCGCAGCCGGGCGAGCACGTCGGCGTCCAGCCGGGGAGCGTCCGCACCGACGATGACCGCGGAGCCGAGCCCGGCCGAGGCGGCGGCCAGCAGGTCAGCGGTGTCGAGGCACCGACGGGCGATCGCGAGACCGCTGGCCGGGTGCGCGAGCGCCGCGACGAACGGACCCTCCCACGCGGACGGGCCCAGCAGCACGAGCAGCGGACCGCTCACGTCAGCCACCGACCCGGACGAGGTCGACGTCGCCGGCCCGCGCAGCGGCGACGGCGCGGTCGGCGTCCGCCACGGCGACGTCGAGCACCACTCCGAGCCGGTCGGTGACCCCTGAGGCGTCGGCCGAGCCCGGATCGGACACGAGGACGCCCTTCAGCACCAGTGCCGGCAGGACGTCGACAGCACCGCCGACGGCTGCGCCGTCGGACGGCGTCACGTAGATGTCGACCCGCTCGCCCCGGGCGAGCCCTGGCGGCGCGTGCAGCGGGTCGACCGGGACGGTCACCAGCCGGCGCGCGCCCGGCTCCCCCTCGCCCACCGCCGCGGCGGGCAGCAGCTCGCCCGCGCCCACGTCGCGGCGCAGCACCTGGCCGATCACGTCCGTGCTCGCCCCGACGTACGCCGTCACCTGGTCGAGCGCCACGGGCACGGCCACGAGGTCGCCCTCGGCGAGCGTGCTGCCGGCCGACAGCGGACCGGCCAGCGCCCAGACCTGCACCCGGCTGTCGGCGGCCGAGACGAGTCGCGCCCCGAGCACCACGGAGAGCAGGACGAGGACGACGCCGGCTACGAGACGCACGTCGCGCGTGCCGCCACGCAGGCGGGGCGCCCGGGGGCTCGGAGGTGCCGAAGGACTGGGGTCGGAGTGCGCGGGACGCACCGGGGTCGACAGGGCCATGGCTCCAGGGTCCGGCGGCCGTCGTCCCCAGGCGGGAGCGTCGTCACCCTCATGGCGGTCGGCCGATGCGAGGATCTGGGCGTGGCCCCCCGGTTCCTGACGCTCGCCGACGTCGCCGAGACCCTCAACATCTCGGCGTCGCAGACCTATGCGCTGGTGCGCAGCGGCGACCTGCCCGCGATCAAGGTGGGCGGCCGCGGGCAGTGGCGGGTGGAGGCCAGCGAGCTCGAGGCCTACATCACGCGCATGTACGCCGAGACCGCCGACTTCGTCCGCACCCACCCGTTGGGCGGCACCGACGACGCCGAGCCCGACCCCAGCGCCTGAGCCGTGGGTCAGTCGTCGGCCGGCGGCACCCCGTAGCCGTCCGGGTCCTGCGGGTCGTCGGGATCGTGCGTCGGTGGCAGGACGTCGGTGAGCGCGTCGAGGTCCTCGGCCTCGGTGCTGCTGTCCACCGGCAGGATCTCCTCGTCGAGCACGTCGGGGTCGGCCTCGAGGTCGACCTCGTGGAGACCGACGCGGTCCTCGGCCTCAGCGGCCGAGACCTCGTCGGGGTCGCCCTCCCGTGAGCCTCCGCCGTAGACGGGGTCGTCGCTCGCGTCGGCGCCCTCGCCGTCGCCTGCCTCGGGACCCTCGAGCGGCTCGATCAAGGCTCCCCGGCCCTCGATGGCGTCGGTGCCCTCGACCCGTCCCTCGAGCGCCGCCCGGATCGCGGCCTGCTCCTCGAGCATCTGGAGCATCGACGCCTGGTCGGCGCTGTCGCCCAGCGGCTCGTCGTACGGCTGGACAGGAACCTGCTCGGTCATGGCGCACGCCTTCGTCCGGTGCGGCCGTCGGCCGCGCGGACCCGGTGACTACCCCGTCTGCGGGTCGTTCAAGCGCTCCGGGACGCTGCTGCCAGGGCTGCGAGCGGCACGACGACGGTGGAGCGCCCGACAGCGAGCTCGAGGTGGTCGGCGTACGTCGCCGAGGCACGGCCGGCGACGGTCGACCCGTCGACGAACGACACGGTCACGTCGCTTCGGTCGCGGCACCAGGCACGCAGGAGCGCGGTGACCGGCCGGGGCGGCAGCGCGGACGGCCTCGGTGGTGCAGCGCCGTCGAGACCAGTCACCGTCGCCACGGCGTCGAGTCGCACCACGTGCTCGGATGCCGGGAGCTCGTGCCCGGGCCGCACCTGCGCGATCACCGCCCAGCCGTCGCCGGCGTCGGTGACGCGGCCGTCCACCCGCGCGCCGCCGAGCAGCAGCAGGTGCACGTGCCCGCGTGCACCCCGCAGGCGGTCGCGCAGCAGCACCTGACCGCGCTCGATCCGCGTGCGCTCGGCGATCTCGGCGTCGCGCTCGAGGTCGGCGTCCGCGGCCGCGAGGGCCACGAGGTCGGCCTCGAGCGCGCGCACGACGTCGCGCTCCCCCGTGCTGTCGGTCATCGCGGTGCGCCTACCAGGTGGAGTCGCCGCGGATGACGACGTCGCTGCCGCCGTCGATGAAGACGACCTGGCCGCACAGGTGCGAGTTCTCCTCGCCCGCGAGCCACACGAGCAGCTTCGCCACGGCCTCGGGCTTCGCGATCCCGTTGAGCGGCATGGGAACCATCTGCAGGACGGCCTCGGTCGCCTCGGGCGTCGCGAGGAAGTCGGCGACCATCGGGGTGTCGATGATGCCGGGCGCGACGGCGTTCAGCGGGATGGAGGCGCCGGCCCACTCGGGGGTGGCTGCGTGCCTGCGCACCCAGAGGCAGAACGCCTTCTTGGTCGAGCTGTAGATGAGCTGGCCCGTCGTGGCCGGGCCCTTCGCGAGCACCTCGGCCCTCGCCATCGCGCCGGGCTCGTCGCCCGCACCGAGCAGCTCGACGAGGTCGTCGTCGACGGGCATGAGGCTCGCCATCGAGCTGACGCCGACCGCGCGCGGTGCGTCCGAACCGACGAGCAGCGGACGCAGGCCGTCGAGGGTCGCGACCATGCCGAAGTAGTTCACGGCCACCGTGGCCGGGATCGGGTGGGCGAGGCCGGCGACGGCGAGGATGCCGTCGATGCGTCCGCCGGACATCTCGGAGACCTGCGTGACGAGCGCGGCACGACCCTCGGCCGTCGTCAGGTCGACGACGACGTCGGCGTCGTGGATATCGACCCCGATGACCCGGTGCCCCCGCTCCTGCAACAGCTGCTGGGTGGACTTGCCGATCCCTGATGCTGAGCCGGTCACGACGTATGTGCGGGTCATCTCGTACTCCAGGTCCGTCGAGAGGGGACCTTCCCCACCTACGACGGTAGACCTCCAAACCCCTACGTATCAGCGCGAGATGGGGCCGTCAGCGGACAGCCTCGGCCGGCTCCTCGGCGCCCCGGCGTCCGGCCAGCGCGACGGCGGTCGCGTCGCCTGCAGCGCCGAGCAGGAGCAGGACCCCGAGCCACTGCGCGACCAGCGCAGCGATGCCCAGCGTCAGCGCGAGCCCCAGCCGCACGTAGTCCTCGGAGATGAGCAGGTAGAGGTCTGCGCCCTGATCCGGCAGCCGGAACGGGGCGAAGGTGACAGCGCCGTCCACGAGCGACGACGCGGCGAACCCGCCGAGCGCGATCATGCCGATGCCCCAGCCCAGCAGGCGGCGGGCCGCAGAAGCCGGCGCAGCCGAGACAGCCCCGGACCGCCGCCACCCCTCACGCGCACGGACATCGGCGCGCACCACCACGACGAGGCAGGCGACCAGCGAGAGGACGCAGACGACGAGGGCCAGGCCAGCGCCGGCGAGGACGACCGCGTCCAGCACGGGCGAACCGGTGGTGGAGGTCTCGCAGGTCACCCCCGGGTCGCCCGGTGCTGCGCTGGTGCCGCCGCTGCAGAACGTGCCCGACGAGCTGGGCGGCACGACGAACGCGTCGAGGAGGAGCAGCAGGATCGCGAGCGCGAAGGCGGCCGCAGCCACCCGGGCGAGGCGCCGCCCCCACCGTGATCCCATCACTGCCCCCCGTCGTGATCCGCCACCCCGAGGGTAGGCGAGCGATGCCGACGCGGTGACCGGTCGCACCTGCCCGCTGTCGTCCCCAGATCGGGTGGCAGCGGTTGACGAGACCCGTTGCCGCACGCTGTCCTAGGCAAACACAAGTAAACGTACGCATCAGGAGGCGAGATGGACGGGATCGTGGCTGCCGCCGCCGCCCTCGACGTCGCCGTCCTCCTCGCCGTCGCGCTGAGAGCCGCGCTCGGGGCCGTCCTGCGCTGCGCGGCGGGCCTGCGCCGCCTGGGGTCCGCCGCCACGTCGCGTGGCCGCGCCCTCGGCCTCCGCGGCCTCCTCGCCGCGCTCGCGGGCACCGCCGCCACGGCCGCCGGCACCGTGGGCTCCGCCGCTGCCGCCGCGGGCTCGCCGTCGCCGGCCGCCTCGCCCGTGGGTCATGCGGTGACGGCGTCGGCGACCCCCCGACCGGCGGCGGTGCCCGCGACGTACGTCGTGCGGCCCGGCGACTCGCTGTGGGCCATCGCCGCCCGGCACCTCGGCCCCGGCGCGAGCGACGCCGCGATCGCGGCCGAGTGGCCGCGCTGGTACCGCGCCAACCGCGCGGTCATCGGGAGCAACCCCTCCCTCCTCCTCGTCGGGACGCGCCTCGCTGTCCCGCACGGTCGCCGCACAGGGACGTCGGCGTCACCGCACTCCACCCTCGCGCCGTCCGGCCCCGACCGGACAGCCCTCTCCCTGGACCCCGATCGACGGTGACCCATGTCCCAGCCCGCCCGCACGGACTCCCCCGTCCTGCGCTCGCTCGCGCCGTCGCCGTTGCTGCGGCCGCCCACCTCGCTCACCCGCACCATCCGCACCCGCACGCGCGAGCCGTGGGTGCAGGGCTCGCTGGCTCTCCAGTGGCAGCTGCCCGGAGAGCTCGACGCAGTCCCGTCGCCTCCTGCGTCGCTCCGACTCGTGCCGCGCAGCACCGCGGCAGAGGACGACACCGATCCCGCCGTCGCCGAGCGCCCGTCCGGCCGTGACGAGCTGCCCGATCCCGGGCCGTGGGTGGCCCAGCTCGTGCAGGCGGTGCTCGAGGTGCTCGCCCGTGAGCGGCCGCGACAGCAGCTCGTGCGGTGGCTCGCCCCCGAGGTGTACGCCGACCTCGCACGGCATGTGGCCGCAGCACCCGCGCCGACCGGCCGCGCGCCCGGTCTGGCCCGTCGCACGGTGAGCAGCGTGCACGTCAGCGAGCCCGCGGACGGCGTCGTCGAGGCCTCGGCCGTCGCGGTCGGCGGCCCGCGCGCCCGAGCCGTCGCCGTACGCCTCGAGGGCTGGGACGGCCGCTGGCGCTGCACCCGCCTCGCCGTCCTCTGACCCTCGGCCCCGCAACCGAAACCCAGATGGCTGGTCCCCGCTCGAGGACTAGCGTCGGCGGCGATGAGCAGCGACCCGAACGTCCACACCGTCCCCGTCCCCCACGGCACGCTCGCCGTCGTCGACGAAGGGGACGGCCCGCCTGTCGTCCTCGTTCACGCCGGCATCTGCGACCTGCGGTCGTGGGATGCCATGACCCCGGCGCTCGTCGCAGGCGGGCTGCGCGTGATCCGCTTCGACGCCCGCGGATACGGCGGCTCCACCACCGAGGACGTCGAGTTCTCGAACATCGACGACCTCCTCGCCGTGCTCGACGCACGCGGCGTGCACCAGGCCCTTCTGGTGGGCAACAGCCGCGGCGGCTACGTGTCGATCGAGACGGCGCTCGACCACCCTGAGCGCGTGGTGGGCGTGATCGGCGTCGGCAGTGGCGTCGCCGGGTTCGACCCGCCGCTGACACCTGAGGAGGACGCCCTCTTCGCCGAGATGGACCGGCTCGAGGAGGCCGAGGAACCCGACGTCGAGGCCATCGCCGAGCTCGACGTCCGCGTCTGGGTCGACGGGCCGGGCCAGCCGACCGACCGGGTCGATCCGGCGGTGCGCGAGTACGTGCGCGACGTCGACCGCGCGCTGTACGCGCCCGATCACGTGCGCGGCCGCTCGGTCCGCCCCGCCGCCGACGCCGTCGAGCGGCTGCCCGGCCTCGCGATGCCGATCGTGATGGTCGCCGGGGCGCTGGACGTGTCCGAGAGCGTGACCATCGCCCGGCACGTGGCATCGATCGCGCCGCGAGGCCGCGCGATCGTGTGGGAGGACGTCGCCCACATGATCGGCATGGAGCAGCCGCAGCGGCTCGCGGACGTCGTGCTCGGGCTCGCAGCGGAGATCGGCGCCTGGCGCTGAGGCTCGTCACCTGAACGCCGAGAGGGGCGGTCGGCTGGTGCCGACCGCCCCTCTCGCGTGCTGCTAGCTCTTGCTGTCGCGCTTGCGCGCGGCGCGCTCGGCGCGTCGACGCTCGGCGCGCGAGGCGTCGGGGCCGAGCTCGGGCACGTCGTCGATCGTCTCGGCGCTGTGCACCTCGCCGGCGTCGAGGTCGGGCGCGGAGTACTCGAGCCGCTGCGGACGCTGCGGGGCGAGGCCCTTGGCCTCGACCTTCGGCGCCATCGGCACGAACTCCTGCGGCGTCAGCTCGACACCCTCGGACTCGATCGTGCCCTCGGCCTCGCCGGGCACCTGCACCTCGACGTTGAAGAGGTAGCCGACCGACTCCTCCTTGATGGACTCCATCATCGCCTGGAAGAGCGTGTAGCCCTCGCGCTGGTACTCGACGAGCGGGTCCTTCTGCGCCATCGCGCGCAGGCCGATGCCGTCCTGGAGGTAGTCCATCTCGTAGAGGTGCTCGCGCCACTTGCGGTCGAGCACCGAGAGCACGACGCGTCGCTCGAGCTCGCGCATGACCTCGGAGCCGAGGTTGGCCTCGCGCTCGTCGTACGCCGCGTGGGCGTCGGCGCGGAGCTCCTCGACGAGGAACTCCTGGGTGAGGCCGTTGCGGCCGCCGCCCGAGTGCTCGACGAGCTCGTCGATCGTGACGCCGACGGGGTACAGCGTCTTGAGCGCGGTCCAGAGTCGCTCGAGATCCCAGTCCTCGGCGTAGCCGTCGGAGCACTCGGCATCGACGTAACCCTCGATGGTGTCGTCGAGGAAGCCGCGGATCTGCTCGTGCAGGTCGGCGCCCTCGAGGACGCGACGGCGCTCCTCGTAGATCACGACGCGCTGGCGGTTCATGACCTCGTCGTACTTGAGGACGTTCTTGCGGATCTCGAAGTTCTGCGCCTCGACCTGGGTCTGCGCCGAGCGGATGGCGTTGCTCACCATCTTCGCCTCGATCGGCACGTCGTCCGGCACGTTGAAGCGGCGGAGGAACGTGTCGACGATGTCGGCCTTGAACAGGCGCATCAGGTCGTCCTCGAGCGAGAGGTAGAAGCGCGTCTCGCCCGGGTCGCCCTGACGGCCGGAGCGGCCGCGCAGCTGGTTGTCGATGCGGCGCGACTCGTGCCGCTCGGTGCCGAGGACGTAGAGACCGCCGAGGTTGACGACCTCCTCGTGCTCGGAGGCGACGGCCTTGCGGGCGCGCTCGAGCGCCGCCGGCCACTCGGCCTCGTACTCCTCCGGGGTGTCGACCGGGCTGAGCTCCTTCTGCGCGAGCTCGGCAGCGGCCATGAACTCGGAGTTGCCGCCGAGCATGATGTCGGTGCCTCGTCCGGCCATGTTCGTGGCGACGGTGACGGCGCCCTTGCGGCCCGCCTGCGCGACGATCGCTGCCTCGCGCTCGTGGAACTTCGCGTTGAGGACCTCGTGCGGCACACCACGCTTGCGGAGCAGGTTGCTGAGCTCCTCCGACTTCTCGACGCTCGTGGTGCCCACGAGGACCGGCTGGCCCTTCTCGTGGCGCATCGCGATGTCGTCGATGACGGAGTTCAGCTTGGCGCCCACCGTGCGGTACACGAGGTCGGGCTCGTCGAGGCGCTGCACGTTGCGGTTGGTCGGGATCGGGACGACGCCGAGCTTGTAGATCTGGTCGAACTCCGCGGCCTCGGTCATCGCCGTACCGGTCATGCCGGAGAGCTTCTCGTAGAGGCGGAAGTAGTTCTGGAGGGTGATCGTGGCGAGGGTCTGGTTCTCCTGCTTGATCTCCACCCCCTCCTTGGCCTCGATCGCCTGGTGCATGCCCTCGTTGTAGCGACGGCCGGCCAGGATGCGGCCGGTGTGCTCGTCGACGATGAGCACCTCGCCGTTCATGACGACGTACTCCTTGTCGCGGCGGAAGAGCTCCTTCGCGCGCAGGGCGTTGTTGAGGTAGCCGACGAGCGGGGTGTTGACCGACTCGTAGAGGTTGTCGATGCCGAGCCAGTCCTCGACCTTGGCGACGCCGGACTCGAGGATGCCGACGGTCTTCTTCTTCTCGTCGACCTCGTAGTCGCCGTCGATGCCCTTGTCCTCGTCGCCGCGCTTGAGGCGCGGCACCAGGCGGGCGAACTCGCTGTACCACTTGGTCGCGGCGTCGGCCGGGCCGCTGATGATGAGCGGCGTACGGGCCTCGTCGATCAGGATCGAGTCGGTCTCGTCGACGACCGCGTAGTTGTGGCCGCGCTGCACGCGCTCCTCGATCGACCACGCCATGTTGTCGCGGAGGTAGTCGAAGCCGAACTCGTTGTTGGTGCCGTACGTGATGTCGGCGTTGTACTGCTCGCGGCGCAGGTCGGGGCGCATGTTCGCGAGGATGCAGCCGACCTCGAGGCCGAGGAACCGGTGGACCCGGCCCATCCACTCGGAGTCGCGCTCGGCGAGGTAGTCGTTGACCGTGACCACGTGCACGCCCTTGCCCGAGAGCGCGTTGAGGTAGGCCGGGAGAGTCGAGACCAGGGTCTTGCCCTCACCGGTCTTCATCTCCGAGATGTTGCCGAGGTGCAGCGCCGCGCCGCCCATGATCTGGACGTCGTAGTGCCGCTGCCCGAGGGTGCGCTTGGCGGCCTCGCGCACGGTGGCGAACGCCTCGGGGAGCAGCTCGTCGAGGGTCTCGCCGTCGGTGTAGCGCTGCTTGTACTCGTCGGTCTTCGCGCGCAGCTCGGCGTCGCTGAGGTCGACGAAGTCCTCCTCGAGCGCGTTCACCTGGACGGCGATGGCCTCGAGCTTCTTGACGATGCGGCCTTCGCCGGCGCGGAGGATCTTGTCGAGGATCGACACGAGTGGTGAGTCCTTGTCAGGTCTGGGCACGGCCCGGGCTGGGCACGTCGAGCGGCGGGGCTCCCGCCACCCTGGTCATGGTAACCATCAGGTCACGAACCGGCCCCATCGTGAGGCGAGGACGCGCCCGGTGTCCGCGGCCACGGGCCGCGCCCGCGCAGGAACCCGGTGGTGCGGGCCCCGGGCCGCGCGGTGGGATGGGGCATGGCCGATAACCCCACCCCCGCCCAGACCCTGCCCGGGCGCCAGGACCTGACCGACGGCGTGGTCCTGCTCCGCGAGCCCCGTCACGCGGACGCCGAGGCGATCCTGGACGGCGCCTCGGACCCGGAGACCGTGCGGTGGACGCGGGTGCCGTCGCCGTACAGCCTCGAGATGGCCCACGAGTTCCTCGACAGCATCAGCGAGGGCTGGGCCGAGGGCAGCACGTGCATCTGGGCGGTCTGCGACCCCGCGGCGCCCGACGAGCTCCTCGGGGTGATCGGGCTGCACGACGTCGACCTGAGCGGCGAGCCCGGCGGCGTCGCCGAGATCGGCTATTGGATGCGACCGGTCGGGCGCGGCCAAGGGCTCATGAGCCGCGCGGTCCGGGTCGCGAGCACGTTCGGCGTCGACGAGCTCGGGCTCACCCGGATCACCTGGATGGCGACGGTGGGCAACGACGCCTCGCGGCGCATCGCCGAGGCCAACGGCTACCTCGTGGAGGGGCGGCTGCGCCGGCGCGAGGCGCCGCGCGGGGTGCGCGAGGACATCTGGATCGGCGGCCTGCTGTCCGAGGACCTCGCGCGCGCCTGACGCATCAGCGCAGCGCGGCGGCCAGCGGGCCTGCGGCCGAGGCCGGGACGACCTCGCCGACCGCGACCGTCTCGCTCCCCACCCACGACGCCGCCTCGCGCAGGGCGGCTGCGGTGCCGGCGACGGCCGAGGCCGGTACGGCGCCTCGGCGCCCGGTCTCGAAGGTGACCTTCCGGGCCGTCAGTGCGCGGCCCTCGCGCTTGGGGTCGACGCGTGCGACGAGGCGCCCGCCGTGCAGGACCGGCATCGTGAAGTAGCCGTACTGCCGCTGCTCCTGCGGCACGTAGAGCTCCATGACGTAGTCCATCCCGAACAGCCGGGCCGTGCGCTCGCGGTGCCAGACCAGCGAGTCGAACGGCGACAGCAGCGTGGTGCGGCTGCGGCCTACGCCGGAGTCGACGGCGGCCAGGGCTGCGGGGTCGGCGTACGCGGGGCGCCCCCAGCCCTGCACGTCGACGCGGGCGACGAGACCCTGCTGCACGAGGTCGTCGAGGAGCCGCAGGAGGCGGGAGCGGGGCTCGGACTTGCTGCCGAGGCGGTGCACGTCGACGACGTCGGTCACCGTGCCCACGCCGCACACGCGCACGGAGCGCAGCAGCAGCTCGCGCAGGCAGGTGTCGTCGTCCGGCCCCGCGATGCCGTCGGCGTCGACCCAGGTCGCGTCGGGCGCCCGGTGCTCGGCGGGGATCGCGCGCTCGGCGAGGTCGTAGACGCGCCGCCACCCGACGCGACGGACGCAGACCACCTCGCCGACATCGAGCAGCCACTCGACCGCGACCTTCGCCTCGGACCAGTCCCACCACAGGCCGCTCTGCTTGGCGCCGCCGAGCTCGGTGGTGGTGAGCGGGCCCTCGGCGCGCATCCGCGCGAGCAGCGCGTCGAGCGCATGGGTCGGGACGTCGTGCCAGCGGACACCCCGCCGCTTGTAGAAGCGGCGCCGGAACGCGAACCACGGCCACTCCTCCACCGGCAGGACGCTGGCGGCGTGCGACCAGTACTCGAACGTGGTCACCGGCCCCGGGTGGTCGAGGCCCTTGCCCCCACCCCAGTACGCCGTCTCCACGGCCTCGCGCCCGATCGCGCCGAGCCGGGAGTACTGCACGAGCTCGTGGCTGCGCGCCAGCACGCTCACGGTGTCGAGCTGCACGGCACCGAGGTGGCGCAGCGTGGAGTCGACCGCCTCGGTGCGCCGGCGCAGCGACGCCGTGCGCGCCTGCGACGGGCGCACCGGCAGCGCGCCGCCGAGAAGGCCCTGGGCGTGCAGGACCGCGAGCCGCGCGTCGTCGGCGGAGATCTCGAGGAGGTCGGACATCGCGCGCGAGCCTAGGCCCGGCCCCCGACACCCCACCGATTCGGTAGTGCTAGGGCGTGACGGGTGACGCTCTAGCACTACCGAATCGGGATCAGGCGATCTGGAGGACGCCTTCGCGGACGGCGCGGACGACCGCCTCCATCCGCGAGTGCACCTGGAGCTTCTCGTGGATGTTGCGGATGTGGTTCTTCACCGTGTTCTCGCTGATGAACAGCTGCTCGGCGATGGCGCGGTTGTTGAGGCCCTGCGCGACGAGCGTGAGCACCTCCAGCTCGCGCCTGCTCAGGGAGCCCGCACCCTCCGGCGGCCCCTCGTGCCGACGGACGAGCACCGCGAACTCGTCGAGCAGGCGCGAGGCCATGGCGGGCGAGAGCAGCGAGCTGCCCGACGCCACGGTGCGGACGGCCTCGACGAGCTCGTCGGCCGTCGTGTCCTTGAGCAGGTAGCCGCGCGCACCCGCACGGACCGCACCGCCGAGGTCGGCGTCGTCGTCCGCGTTGGCGACGACGACCACGCGCACACCCGGTCGGGTGCGGCGCAGGAGCGCGCAGGCGTCGACACCCCCGCCGGGGATGCCGAGGTCGAGCAGGACGACGTCGACCTCGAGGTCGGTGACGAGGTCGAGGACGGCGAGTCCGTCGTCGGTCTGGCCGACGAGCTCGATGTCGGGCTCGCCAGCGAGGACGTCGGCGACGCCGCGTCGGAAGAGCGGCTGGCGGTCGGCCACCAGCACCCGAACTCCCTCACCCCGCGGCGTCACGCGCCGATCATGGCACCCGCGCGACGACGAAGGGGCAGCACCGGAAAACCGGTGCTGCCCCTCGCCGAACGGTGCAGGTCAGGACGCTGCGGTGGCCGCAGAGTCGTCGCTGACGGAGATGCGCAGCAGGCCGTAGTCGTAGCCGCGGCGCTTGTAGACGACGGCCGGGCGACCGGTCTCGACGTCGTGGAAGAGGAAGAAGTCGTGACCGACGAGCTCGAGCGCGTGCAGCGCCTCACCGACGGTCATGGGCACGGTGTCGTGCGTCTTGTCGCGGACGACGATGGGGCCGTCCTCGTACACGACGTCGGCCTCGGTGTCGTCCGCCTCGACCTCGACCTCGGCCGCGACGACCTCGTCGATCTCGATCGGCTCGGGCAGTCCGCCCTTGCGGTAGCGGGCGTGACGGCGGTCGGCAGCGCGGCGCAGACGCTCCTCGAGCCGGCCGTAGGCCAGGTCGAGAGCGGCGTACTTGTCGGCCGCGGTGGCCTCGGCGCGGATGACCGGGCCTCGGCCGACGCAGGTGAGCTCGACCTCGAACGCGCGGTCGGCGAGGCGCGGGTTGGTCTCCTTGGAGATCTCCACGTCGATGCGGGACAGGGCGACGCCGAACTTGTCGACTCGCGCGAGCTTCTCCCCCACGTGTTCGCGGAACCGTGTGGAGATGTCGAAGTGTCGTCCCCGGACGACGATGTCGACGGGCGCGTTCATGGTGGTCATGCGACGTCACCTTCTTCTCTCGGTAGGCGCTCGGGCCTGACGCGCGACACCCGCCCGGCCGACCTGGTCTTCGACCCCACATCCGCCTGCTGAGGGTCTCGCCGCGCCCGGTCGGGCATCATGCGACTACTCCCCTTCTCCCGGACCGGCGAGTACCTGACGAGCAGAGACTCCCCGACGGGGCAGGACTTACTTCTAAACCGCACCGTGATCGAACGACGAAGAGTCGCCTTACGTGGACCGCTTTGCCTGCGGCTGGCATCGGCTTGCCCCTCACGGGCCCCGGAGAACCGAGACCCGCCAGGGACGCAACCACGGACCCGGACGGGTGTCACAAGGCCACCGTAGCCCCGAGCCGGGAGGATGCGCGCGGCGCGGAACGAGGTCACCGGAACTTCACACGAGAGGCTCACGACCGACGTACGACACCGGCCACCACGGCGGCGGCGACCGGCTCGACGCCGGCCTCGCGCAGGGCTCGTGCGCACTCGGCGAGCGTTGCCCCCGTGGTCACGAGGTCGTCGACGAGCACGGTCGCGTGCCGCCGCCTGCGTCGCGGGTCTCGCGCGAGGGGCGCGAGCACGCGCCGGGAGTCCGGCGCCGCGAGGACCGAGCCCGCCAGGTTGGCCGCGCGCTCCTCGCGACCGAGCCCCACCTGGTCACGACGTCGACGCACCGGGGCGAGCACCGGTGACACGGTGGCGCGGACACCCTCGCGGCTCAGCAGGACGGCGGCACGCGCCGCCAGCTCCAGCACGTGGGCGCCGTCCCGCGCGTGCGCCGACCCCGGCGATCCAGGCACGGGCACGAGGTGCACATGGTGCGGGACCTCGGCCTCGAGCAGCGCGTGCGCCACCGCGTGCGAGAGCGCGGTAGCGAGGGGCGCGCGCAGCGACCAGCGACCGTGGTCCTTGAACGCCACCACCGCCTCCCGGACGGGGCCGGCGTACTCCGCAGCGGCGCTGACGCGCGGGAGGCCCAGTGGTCGAGGGCGTACGTCGACGATGTGCGCCGACCGGCCGAACTCCCGCCAGCACTCGTCGCACAGCGGGCCGCCGTCGCCGCGGCAGCCGGCGCAGGGGCGCGCGACGAGGCCAGAGGTCCAGGACTGCCAGTCGCCGTACCGGTCCGCAGGTGAAGCGCTCATGCCCCCGACGTTCGGGACGACGAGCGACCGAATCCGCCGGCGCGGGCGACGAGGCTGGGGACGACGCGCCGTCGTGCACTTCTGGGGAGCGATCCCCGCTCAGACGGTCATCGGCGGGTGGGTCGCCGCGTAGTAGACCGACATGACCCCCAGGACGACGAGCGCGAGGAGCATCACCGCGCCGACCAGCCACAGCCAGCGCGACGGGAGGCGACCCGTCGTGCGCGACCAGAACCCGACGCCGAGCACGAAGATCCCCAACGGCGCGACCAGCACACCCGTCACGCGGCTCAGCTCGCTGGCGTACACGAAGACGCACCCGGCCAGCAGGAGGACGCCCGCCAGCAGCGCAACGCCGGCAAAGGCGTGTGCCCGCTGAGGGGTCGCCGACTCCACCAGGCGCGTCAGCGCCGGCAGGATCAGCCAGCAGCCGGCGACCGTGGCGACGGCACCGATCGCGCCGAGCCAGAGCAGGTGGCGGACCTGGGTGTCGACGAAGATCTCCAGCACCGCGAGGCCCACCGCGAGCAGCGGCCAGCCCCACGCCGATCCCTGCCGCGTGGTGGACGGAGCGGCGGTCGTGGTCTGCATCCCCATACGCCCAGCGTGGCCCCCAGCAGGCCTCCGCGTCCTGTCCTGTACGCGACCGATACCCGAACGAGACGCGTCAGCCGGGGTAGACAGGGTCGATCGCGGTGCCGACGCGGTTCCAGGAGGCGCCGACCGAGGTGTAGAGGCTGTCGTCGGTGCCCGAGAGCAGCGACCGCGACGGCCCGGCGGCGACGGACACCGCGCCCTCCGGCGCGGACTGCCGACGGACCCGCGTGGTGCCGACCGAGAACTGCTGCACCTCGAGCGACGTGCGGCCCGACGTACCGAGCACGACGAGGGTGCTGGAGTCGGCCCAGGCCAGGTCGAAGGACTCGGTGAGCTGGGAGTCGACGCGACGCGGTGCGGAGACGCGCACACGGTCGCCGGTGCGCTCGATGCGGGCCACCATCGGCTCGGTGCGGCTGCCGCGCTGGACGAGCAGGGCGATGCGCGTGCCGTCGCGCGCGACCGAGGCCGCGACGATGTCGGCGTCGGTGACGCCCTCGGGCAGGCCCGACACGGGGACGACGACCGGCTCGGCGTCGGTGTCGGCGAGCAGTACGAGGCCGCGCCCGCGGTCGACGATCCAGAGCGCCCCGGTGCGGTCCCACGACGGTCGTGCGAGCTCGGTCCCCGTGTAGCGCACCGTGCCGGCGGCGCCCTCGAGGATCGGGTACGACGTCACCTCGCGACGGCCGCTGGACAGGACCGCGACGAACGACTGGTCGAGCGAGACCGCCGGCAGGATGCTCCCAGCGCCGAGGCTGACCACCCGCCCGAGCGTGCCGTTCGCACCCACGCGCATCAGCCGGTCATCGGCGAGCGCGTAGGCGACGAACGACTCCGGCACCGAGTCGGGGTCGTAGGTGAGCCAGTCCGTCATGCTCTGCACGACGCCGACACCGGACACCGCGAGCGGCTGGCCGTTGACGGTGATGCGGACGCCGGAGATGTCCGGCAGCTGCCGCAGCGTCCACACGAGCTGTGCCGAGAGCGCCTGGCGCGCGTTGTCGTCGGCCGAGAGCACCGCGTCGTTGAGCGCGACGTCGGCGATGCCGTCGACGACCGGCACGGACTCGGGCGCGAGCTTGGTGCCCTCGGGGAAGCCGCTGCGCACCGAGGGGGCGATCCACGGCGTCGGGCCGTCGAGGAGCGACGAGACGAGGCGCGTGGCGACGCCGGCGTTGGACAGCGGCACGAGGACGGGCGCCGGGACGAGGGTCGAGCCGTCGCGCGTGAAGTAGTAGAGGTCGAAGGCTCGGTAGCCGCGGTCGATGTCGCCGCGGCCGAGCACGAGGCCGTCGGGCAGCCCGTTGATGCGCCACTGCCCGTCGGTGCGCTGCAGGTCGTAAGCCACCGCGAGCGGCGTGCCGGGTGCCGCGACCGTGTACTGCCCCGCGCGGTCGATCTCGCCGGTGAGCCGGCCCGTGGCGGCCACCGCGGACCCCTGCACCTCGAGCGTGAGGCCGCTGCCGTCGTACACCTTCACGCCCTTGCCCGGGTTCCACGTGGCTGCGGCGAGCGGCGTGAGGTACTGCTTCGCGACGCCGAACCCGGTGTCCTGGCTGGCGGTGGCCTCCTGGAAGCCGCGCACGACCTCCTCGGGGGTCATGCCGTCGGTCGGGGGCCGGGCGATGACGCGGATGAACTGGTCGCTGCTGGGCGCGGCGATCGACGGGCCCTGCTCGATCGGTCCGGACGTCGGCACCTCGGCGCAGCCGGCGAGCAGCGCGGCGAGGGATGCGAGGACGGCCGCGACGGCCGCTGGCCGCCTCATCGCGGCACCTCGTCGCGTCGCGGTGCGCGGTACGGCTGCGTGGCGGTCGACTGGACGCGGGGGCCGGCGTCCTCGGGCTCGAGCGGCAGCGGCGAGTGCGTCATCGCGCCGTACGCCTTCTCGGGCAGCGTGAGCCGGAAGTTGGCGCCGTCGCCCGGGGCACCCCAGGCCTGCAGCCATCCGCCGTGCAGGCGCACATCCTCGAGCGCGATCGACAGGCCGAGGCCGGTGCCGCCCGTCGTGCGCGCACGCGCCGGGTCGGCGCGCCAGAACCGGTTGAAGACCAGCGACGACTCGCCGGGCTTCAGGCCGACGCCGTGGTCTCGCACGCACACCGCGACGGCACCGTCGGCCGCGGCCACGGTGACCTCGATCGGCCGGCTCTCGCCGTGCTCGATCGCGTTGACGACCAGGTTGCGCAGCACGCGGTCGACCCGGCGGGCGTCGGCCTCGACGAGGCACACGGTGTCGGGAGTCGTGACGCGCACGAGCGTGCTCTTGCGCTCGGCGAGCGGCGTCGCCGCCTCGACCGCGCGCTCGACGAGGACGCGCAGGTCGACGGGGTCGGCGTCGAGCACCGCGGCACCCGCGTCGAAGCGGCTGATCTCGAGGAGGTCGGCGAGGAGGGCCTCGAACCGGTCGAGCTGGTTCTGCAGCAGCTCGGCGCTGCGGGCGGTGGCGGGGTCGAACTCGTCGCGCGACTCGTAGAGGAGGTCGGCGGCCATGCGCACGGTGGTGAGCGGCGTGCGGAGCTCGTGCGAGACGTCGGACACGAAGCGCTGCTGCACGCGCGAGAGCTGCTCGAGTCGCGTGATCTGGGTCTGCAGGTTGGAGGCCATCCCGTTGAACGACGTCGCCAGCTTGGCGAGGTCGTCCTCGCCGCGGACGCGCATGCGCTCGGTGAGCTGTCCGGCCGAGAACTTCTCCGCCGTGCGCGCCGCGAGGCGGACGGGCGACACGACCTGGCGGGTCACGACGTACGCGATGCCGGCGAGCATGAGCACGAGGAGCAGCCCGACGAGCAGCACCGTGCGCTGCACGAGGTCGAGCGTGGCCTGCTCCTGCGTGAGGGGGAACAGGTAGTAGAGCTCGTACGGCCCGGTGCCGGGCACCGTGATCGGCGCGCCGATGGCGAGGCCGGGCGCGGTCGAGCCATCGGAGTAGCGGATCTCGGTCCACGTCCACGACTGGCGCTGGTCGGTCTGCACGGCGGTGCGCAGCGCGGCGGGCACGCTGGACTCCGACGCGTTGGTGGTGCGCTCCGGGGTGTCCCCTCGCTTGGGCGGCGAGGCGAGCAGCACCAGGTCGAAGAGTCCGGGGCTGCCGGCGCGCTGCGCGAGCACGCCCACGACGGAGTCGACGAGCGTGCCGACCGCCGGCGTGCTGGGGCCGGTGTCGGCCGCGTCCAGGAGCCGCTGCGCCTCGGTGACGCCGGCGGTGGCCTCGACGATCGACGCGCGGGTCTTGGCGTCGAGCAGGCCGGAGTTGATCCGCTGCAGGAGCAGGACGCCGATGAGCCCGACGACGAGCATCGAGAGCGCCATCGTCGTGCCGACGACGCGCAGCGACACCGAGCGGCGCCACCAGCGCAACGGCCGACCGAGGGTGGTCGCGACACGCTGCCACCCTGACGACCAGGAGTTCATGCGATCACGCGCGATGCATCAGGAGGGGCCGGCCTTGTAGCCGACGCCTCGCACGGTCACGACGATCTGGGGGCGCTCGGGGTCGTGTTCGATCTTCGAGCGCAGGCGCTGCACGTGGACGTTGACGAGGCGGGTGTCCGCGGCGTGGCGGTAGCCCCACACCTCCTGCAGCAGGATCTCGCGCGTGAAGACCTGCCACGGCTTGCGGGCCAGCGCGGCGAGCAGGTCGAACTCCAGCGGCGTGAGGGAGATCGGGACGCCGTCGCGCTTCACCGAGTGACCGGCGACGTCGATCGCGAGGTCGCCGATGGTGAGGTTCTCCTGGCCGGCGGGGGCCGTGCTGCGCAGGCGTGTGCGCACGCGGGCGACGAGCTCCTTGGGCTTGAACGGCTTGACGACGTAGTCGTCGGCGCCGCTCTCGAGACCGAGGACGACGTCGACCGTGTCGGTCTTGGCGGTGAGCATGACGATCGGGACGCCGGACTCGGCGCGGATCGACCGGCAGACGTCGATGCCGTCGCGGCCGGGGAGCATGAGGTCGAGCAGCACGAGGTCGGGCTTGGACTCGCGGAATGCGGTCAGCGCCTTGGCGCCGTCGGCGCAGAACAGCGGCTCGAACCCCTCGGCGCGCAGGACGATGCCGAGCATCTCGGCCAGTGCGGTGTCGTCGTCGACGACGAGCACTCGGCCCTTCACGTCGCTCATGGTCCCCATCGTCTCCTGTCTTGGGCCCGTGCGGGCGCACGTCCGCCGCACCGGCCACGCCGGATCGGTCGTCCGCGGGCCTGATCGTGGCCCCCGGGGGCCGCCCGCCGCAACGCACGCCGACCGGCGCACGGCGTGAACGACCGTCCCGACCGGTGGTACGACGTTGGCGGAGGCCCGCGAGTTCCGCCGTCGGGGTGCCGTGGGCACGCGCTGACGGTGCGGACGGCGCTGGCGTGGCACGATCAGGGCGGGGGGACGTCGACGGCGGGTCGGCACCCGAGCGAAGGGACGGTGCTGGGCGCCATGAGCGACGCCGACGACACCGGCCGGAGCGGCTGGTCCGCGCCGGGCTCCCCGGCGCCCGACCAGCAGGACACCACCTGGGTCGAGCACGCCCCCACCGCCCCGGTCGGACCCGACCCGGAGACCGTGGTGCTCGGCGACCAGCCGACCCTGGTCGACCCCAGCGTCCCGCCGCCCCCGCCGCCTGCACCGCCCGCGCCCGCCTGGTCGGCGCCCGCCATGCCGCTCCCGGGTGGCATGGCACCGCCGCCTCCTCCGCCCACCGCCGCGGCTCCCGCCTGGGGCCCGCCGTCGGGCCCGGCCGTCGGCCAGCCCACGTGGTCCGGCGCGGCCCTGCCCGGCGTGGCCGGCTGGGGCGCCGTGCCCGTCGCCCCGAAGCCCGGCGTCATCCCGCTGCGACCCCTCGGCCTCGGCGAGATCCTGGACGGCTCGATCTCCTACATCCGCCGCGACCCGCGCACGGTGCTGGGCATCTCGACGGTCATCGCGCTGGTCGTGGCGGTCGTGCAGTTCGTGGCGACGTTCGCGTTCGGCAGCGCCGCCTTCGACAGCATCCTCAGCGACGCCCCGGTGGACGAGCAGGCCACCCTCGACCAGCTCTCCGGTCTCTACGGCTCGAGCATCCTGCCCTCGCTCGTCGCGGGGATCCTGCAGGTCGTCGCGACCGGCATGCTCACCATCGTCATGGGCCAGGCGGTCCTCGGCCGCCGCGTCACCACGCGCGAGGCATGGGCGCGCACGAAGCCGCGCTTCTGGGCGCTGTTCGGCGTCACTCTCCTCACCGGCCTGGTGGTCTACGGCACCGGCCTCGGCGGCCTCGCGATCGCCATCGGCCTCGGCATCGCCGTGGGCGGCGCCGTCGACCCCGCCGCCGGCGTCCTGCTCGGGATCGGCGTCGGCCTCGCCTTCGGCGTCGTCGCCGTCTGGCTGTTCGTGAAGCTGCTGGTCGCGTCGCCGGTGCTCATGCTCGAGCGCGCCGGCGTCATCCAGTCCATGCGGCGGTCCTGGCGCCTGGTGTCGGGCGCGTGGTGGCGCACGTTCGGCATCTACCTGCTCGCGACGGTGCTCGCGCAGATCGTGTCGACCGTGTTCTCGTTCCCGCTCGGCCTGCTCGCCGGCATCCTGCCGTTCGTGGTGGGCGAGGGCTCGTTCGCCCTCGTGTACGCCGCCAGCACCGCCCTGGCCGTCCTGCTCACCTCGATCATCACGCTCCCGTTCCTCGCGGGCGTGACCTCGCTGCTCTACATCGACCGCCGTATCCGGCGCGAGGCGCTCGACCTCGAGCTGCAGCGCGCCGCGGGCACGGGGGCCTGAGACAGGTGCCCGCCGCGCTCGCCGTCGTGGCGTCCTTCGGGGCGCAGCTGCCCCTGCGCGTGCCGGTCGACATCAGCCGTGAGGAGGCCCAGCAGCTCGCCCGCCTCGAGCTCGCCAACCCGCAGTACTCCCGGGAGCAGGAGAGCCTCGTCCAGAAGGCGATCAACTGGGTCCTCGAGCGCGTGAGCGACCTGCTCGACGCCGCGAGCGGCACGTCGCCGCTCGGATGGTTCGGCATCGTCGGCGTCGCGATCCTCGTGATCCTCGCGATCATCGCCATCCGTCGCCGCACGGGGGCGCTCAGCCGCAGCGGGAGCACGCCCCTGTTCGACGGCCGCAACCGCGGCGCCGCGGACCACCGCGCCGAGTCGGTCAGGCTCGCAGCCGCCGGGGCGTGGGCCGAGGCCGTGCGCGAGCGGCTGCGCGCGGTCGTGCGCGACCTCGAGGAGCGCGGCGTGATCGAGGAGGCGCCGGGCCGCACGGCCGACGAGATCGCGCGCGACGCCGGGCGCGCACTGCCGTCGGTCGCGGGCGACCTCCGCGCGGCCGCCCGGGTCTTCGACGACATCTGGTACGGCGGCCGCACCGCCGACGCCGCCTCGTACGAGCGGCTCGTCGCCGTCGACGACGCGGTGCGCGCGGCCCGGCCGGGCCAGGGCGGCGGCACGGGCGCCGACCGGCCGATGGCGGTGCCGCTGTGACGCTCGACGTCGGCGGCACGACCGCCGTCACGCCCGCTGCCCGCGCGAACGTGCGGCGCTGGCGCGGCCCGCTGATCCTCGGCATCGTCGTCGTCCTGGTGTCGCTCCTCCTGGCCCTGGCCCAGGGCCAGCGAAGCCGCGGCTACCTCGACCCGGACGCCGTCGACCCGTCGGGCGCAGGCGCCCTCGCCGCGCTGCTCGACGACCAGGGTGTCGACGTCATCCGCGTCACGACGGCCGAGGACGCTCGCGACGCGCTCTACCGCACCGAGGGCACCAAGACGCTCCTCGTCGCGGCCGAGCTCGGCCCGGTCTCGTACCGCATGGCCGACCTCGCGACCTCGGTTCCGTTCAGCCACCTCGTCGTCGTCGGCGGCGACCCCGAGTCGGTCGGCAACCTCGCCTCCTGGGCGACGGTCGTCGGCTACGGCCAGCGCAAGGACGAGATCGCACCGGACTGCACCTGGGACATCGCCCAGCGCGTCGGTCCGCTCGTCGCCCAGGGCCAGCAGTACGACGGCAAGGGCCTCGACGCCACGGTGTGCTGGGACGCGTTCGTGCTCGACCTGCCGGTCGGCACCGGCCAGAAGCCGACGACCCTGATCGGCGCGGGCACGCCGTTCACCAACGACGTGCTCGCCGACTCCGGCAACGCCGCCCTCGGCATGAACGTCCTCGGCCGCGACCAGACCGTCGTGTGGTGGCTGCCGTCGATCACCGACCCGCTGCAGCCCGACTCCGGCAGCGAGGGCGCGAGCATCACCGACCTCGTGCCGTCGTGGGTCGCGCTCGCCGTCTGGCAGGTGTTCGCGGCCGCGCTGTTCACCGTGTGGTGGCGCGGGCGCCGCCTCGGCCGGGTCGTGCTGGAGCCGCTGCCCGTCGCCGTCCGGGCGACCGAGGCCGTCGAGGGCCGGGCCCGCCTCTACCGTCGGGCCGGAGACCGCGGACGCGCCGCCGACGTCCTGCGCGCGGCGACCCTCGGGCGCCTCACGGCCATGCTCCGGCTGCCCCGCACCTCCGGCCTGGCCGAGGTCGTGCCCGCCGTCGTCGCCCGCACGGGCCGCGACGCCACCGATGTCACCGCCCTGCTCACGCCGGGCGTGGATCCCACCGACGACGCGGGCCTCACCCGGCTCGCCGACGCGCTCGACACCCTGGAGGACGAGGTGCGCCGCTCATGACCGACACCGACCTGGCTGCTCCCGCAGCCGACCCGCGGGCCGCCCTGCACGCGCTGCGCGAGGAGGTGACCAAGGCCGTCGTCGGGCAGGACTCCGTCGTCACCGGCCTCGTCATCGCCCTGCTGTGCCGCGGGCACGTGCTGCTCGAGGGCGTGCCCGGCACGGCCAAGACGCTCATGGTGCGGGCGCTCGCCGCCTCGCTGGACGTCCAGACCACGCGCGTGCAGTTCACGTCCGACCTCATGCCGGGCGACATCACGGGCTCGCTGGTCTACGACGCCCGCAGCGCGGAGTTCTCGTTCAAGCCGGGGCCGGTCTTCACGAACCTGCTGCTGGCCGACGAGATCAACCGGACGCCGCCCAAGACGCAGGCCGCGCTGCTCGAGGCGATGGAGGAGCGGCAGGTGACGGTCGACGGCCAGCCGCGCGCGCTGCCCGAGCCGTTCCTCGTCGCGGCCACGCAGAACCCGGTCGAGTACGAGGGCACCTACCCGCTGCCCGAGGCCCAGCTCGACCGCTTCCTGCTCAAGCTCACCGTGCCGCTGCCCGACCGCGACGCGGAGTACACCGTGCTGCGCAAGCACCTCGACGGCTTCGACCCGCGCGACCTCGCCGCCGCCGGCATCCGCCCGGTCGCCGGCATCGCCGACCTCGACGCGGCGCGCGCCCAGGTGGCGCTCGTGACCGTGGCCCCCGAGGTGGCGGCGTACGTCGTCGACGTCGTACGGGCCACGCGCACGAGCCCGTCGTTGCGGCTCGGCGTCTCGCCCCGAGGTGCCGTGGCGCTCGTGACCGCCGCCCGCGCGTGGGCCTGGCTCTCAGGCCGCGACTACGTGTCGCCCGACGACGTGAAGGCGCTCGCGCGGCCGACGCTGCGGCACCGCGTGTCGCTGCGCCCGGAGGCCGAGCTCGAGGGCGTCACTGCGGACGCCGTCCTCGAGGGCATCCTCGCCACCGTCCCCACGCCGCGCTGATCGCAGGACCCATCCGATGATCGTCACCGGGCGCGCCGCGCTCCTCGCCCTCCTGCTCACGGCCCCCGTGGCCGCGGTCGCGAGGTCGTTGGCGGGCGTCCTGGTGGCCAACCTCCTGCTGCTCGTGCTGCTCGTGCTCGACGCGCTGCTGGCCGGCTCCCCCCGGCGCCTGTCCTTCAGCCGCAGCGGCGACACGACCACGCGCCTCGGCGAGGAGGCGCTCGTGACGCTCGCGGTGCGCAACGACGGCCGCCGCCGGGTCCACGGCGTGCTGCGCGACGCCTGGGCGCCCACCGCCGGTGTCGCCATCACGCGGCACGCCGTCGACCTCGAGCCCGAGCGGGTGATGCGGGTGTCGTCGCTGCTGCGGCCGGTGCGCCGCGGCGAGCGTCGTCCCGACCTCGTCACCGTGCGCTCGCTGGGGCCGCTCGGCCTCGCCGGACGCCAGGCCTCGCACGCCGTCCCGTGGGGTGTGCGCGTGCTCCCCGGCTTCCCGTCGCGCAAGCACCTTCCCTCGCGCCTCGCCCGCCTGCGCGAGCTCGACGGCCGCACGGCCGTTCTCGTCCGCGGCCAGGGCACCGAGTTCGACAGCCTCCGCGAGTACGTCGAGGGCGACGACGTCCGGTCGATCGACTGGCGTGCCACCGCACGTGCGAGCGACGTGATGGTGCGTACCTGGCGGCCCGAGCGCGACCGCCGCGTGCTGCTCGTCGTCGACACCGCGCGCACCTCGGCCGCCCGCGTCGGTGACGGCACGCGGCTCGACGCGTCGATGGACGCCGCGTTCCTCCTCGCCGCGCTCGCGACCCGCGCCGGAGACCGCGTCGACATGCTCGCGTTCGACCGTCGCGTGCGCGCCGACGTCCGCGGGGCCTCGGCCACCGACGTGCTCGTACGGATGTCCGAGGCGCTCGTCGACGTCGAGCCGATGCTGGTGGAGACCGACGCCCACGCGATGGTCGCCGCGATCGGCGCCCGCATGCGCCAGCACGCGCTGGTGGTGCTGCTGACGGCGCTCGAGCCCTCGGCCCTCCGCGAGGGGCTGCTGCCCTACCTGCCGGCGCTGGCTGCCCGGCACACGGTCGTCCTGGCCTCGGTGCGCGACACCCGGCTCGACGAGCTCGCCCACGGCCGTGGCGACGCCCTCGCGGTGTACGACGCGGCGTCGGCCTCCCAGGCCGTGGCGGACCGCGACAGCATGACGGCGCTGGTGGCGCGGTCCGGCGTCGAGGTGGTGGACGCGACCTCGGACGAGATCGCGCCGAAGCTGGCCGACCGCTACCTGGCCCTCAAGGCCGCCGGCCGGCTCTAGGGGTCAGTGGCCGAACCGCCAGTCGGTCACGATGGCGCGCTCGTCCGACGTGAGGTTGGTCCACGCGACGGCCCGCTCGGCGGCGGCCTCGTCGTCCCGGATCCGCATGCGTGCGGCGTTGTCGCGCACCGCCGACAGTGCCGCCAGCGCACCCATCAGCGGCAGCGTGGCGACGCGTACCGCGAGCTCGATCTCGCGCATGCCGGTCATGACGGCCTCCCTGGTCTCTCACCGGGAGGATCGGCCGTGCAGAGCCGGGACTGAAGCGTCAGCCGGCGTACGGGAGGACGTCGGTGCGGTCGGCGGAGGTCACGAGGTCGCCGATGTCGCCCGCCCGGTCGGCGCGACGGCCGAGGGTGAAGACGTAGACCAGGAACGCGATCCAGACGAACGCGCCGATGCCGATGCGCGCCCAGGTCGGGAGCGGGGACGGCGTCACGAAGGCCTCCACGACGCCGCTGACGAGCAGCACCACGACGAGGCCGAGCGCGATCGTCAGCGTGGCGCGGCCCTCCTCCGCGAGGGCGACCGACCGCGGTCTCGGGCCAGGGGCGACGATCTGCCAGCCGAGGCGGATGCCCGCTCCCCCGGCGACGAAGACGGCGGTGAGCTCGAGCAGACCGTGCGGGGTGATGAGGCCGAAGAACACGTCGAGACGGCCGCCCGCAGCCATGAGGCCGCCGACGACGCCGAGGTTGAGCGCGTTCTGCCAGAGGATCCAGATGCCGGGAAGGCAGAGCATCGCGCCGAAGATGAGCGCGAGCGCCGCGACCCAGGCGTTGTTGGTCCAGACCCGGAAGGCGAAGGAGCTGGCCGGGTCCGAGGTGTAGTAGTCGGCGAAGTCCTGGTTGACCAGTCGTTCGAGGTCCTCGGGCGAGGCAAGCGCGGAGACGACGTCCGGGTTCCGGGCGATCCAGACGCCGATCACGGTCGACACCAGCAGCGTCGCCACGCCGATCGAGATCCACCACGCCCGTGCGCGGTAGACGGCGACGGGGAACGACACGGTGACGAAGCGCGAGACGTCGCGCCACGAGACGCCGCTGGCGCCCGTGACGGCCGCGCGACCCTGGGCGACGAGCTGCGACAGCCGCGACACCAGCGCGGGGTCGGGAGCCGACGACTGCACGAGCGAGAGGTGGGTCGCCGTGCGCTGGTAGAGCGCCGTGAGCTCGTCGGCCTCGGCACCGGTGAGGCGGCGACGGCGGCTGAGCGTCTCGAGCCGGTCCCACTCGGCCCGGTGGGCGGCCACGAAGAGGTCGAGATCCACCCGCGTGCCCCCTCCCGCCGATCCTGCGCCTACGGGGAGACTAGGGCACGTGACGCAGCAGACCAGCGACTGGAACACCCTTGTCCCCGTGACGGGCGAAGCCGTCGCGCTGGACCTGCGACTGGCCCAGTTCCCGAGCCGCATGCTGGCCCTGGCCCTGGACCTCCTCATCCAGTTCGTGCTGCTGATCGTCGTGACGTTCCTTCTGGCCTCGACCTCGGCGGGCACCGACGGCGCCGCCGCGGCGGCGATCACGATCGTGATGCTCGTCGCCGTCGTCGTCGGGCTGCCCACGCTCATCGAGACGCTGACGCGCGGCCGCTCGGTCGGCAAGCTCGCGTCAGGCCTGCGAGTCGTGCGCGACGACGGCGGGCCGGTGCGCTTCCGGCACTCGTTCGTGCGGGCGCTCTTCATGCTCGTGGACTTCTGGATCACGAGCGGCGCCGTGGGCCTGGTGTCGTCCATCGCCTCGCAGCGAGGCAAGCGGGTGGGCGACCACTTCGCGGGCACGGTCGTCATCCGCGAGCGGGTCCCCGCAGCCGCGATGTCGGTGCAGCACACGTACGTCATGCCGCCAGGGATGGAGCACTGGGCCGCGAGCGCCGACGTCACGCGGCTGCCCGACGTGACCGCGCTGCAGATGCGCCAGCTGCTGGCTCGCGCGGGCACGCTCGAGCCGAGCGTGCGCGACTCGTTCGGGCGCCAGCTCGCCGCGGAGGTCCAGAGCTACGTCGCGCCCCCGCCGCATCCGGGCGTCCACCCCGAGACCTACCTCGCCGCGGTCCTCACCCAGCGGATGCGCGTGAGCTCGGCCAACGCCGAGAAGGCCCGTCGGGCCGGCTCGCGGCCGATGCCGACCGCCACGCCTGTGACGTCGGCGCCCGTGGCCGCAGCCCCCGTCACCGTCACCGGGCCCACCGCTCCTGCGGCCGCCGACCCGGACGGGTTCGCCCCGCCTGGCTGAGCCCGTTTCGCCTGCCGCCGGATGCGCCGGTTACCGTGGTCGGGTGCTGCTCTCCACCCGCCTCGTCGCCGCTGCCGCGTCGGTCGCCCTGCTCGCCGGGCTGACCGCACCCGTCGCCACCGCCACCCCGGTGACGCCGTCGGCCGTGGTCCCGACCGGCCGCTACGCCCTCGGCGACTCGGTGATGCTCGGCGCACGCTCGGGCCTCACCGCGCGCGGCTTCCAGGTCAACGCGACCGAGAGCCGGCAGTTCAGCGCCGCCGTTCCGATCGTGAAGGCGAAGGCCAAGAACGGCTCGCTGCCCCGCAACCTCGTCGTCGCGCTCGGGACCAATGGCTACATCGCCCTGTCGGACTGCAAGGCGATCGTCGCGGCCGCCGGCAGCACGCGCCGCGTGTTCCTGGTGACCAACCGGGTGCCGCGCGTCTGGCAGAAGGCGAACAACGACCGCATGCGCGCGTGCGACAGCTACTTCGCGTCCGGCCGCGTGGCGATCATCGACTGGTACGGCTACTCGGCCGGGCACTCGTCGTGGTTCTACTCCGACAAGTTCCACCTGAAGCCGACGGGCCAGTCGGCGTACGCGCGCTTCCTCGACGCCACGCTCGACGCCCTCGGCAAGTAGCCACCCCGACAGCTGGCGCCGTGGCTCAGCGGCGCATCACCGAGCGGAGCATGTTGGCGTACTGCTGGCTGCCCTCGCCCTTGGTGTGGATGCCGTCGGCATAGAACCAGTCGCGGTGCCCCTGGGCGAAGACCTGCCAGTCGGCCACGCGGACGTTGCCGCCGGCGAACTTCTTCGCCGCGATCTTGATCGTGTTGGTGGCCTGCGGGATCCACGAGCGGTCGGCCTTGGGCGTCACGAGGATGACGCGCGAGCGGTCCTTGAGCAGCGTGAGGGTGTCCATCAGCTGGCCGAGGTCGATCGTGCCGTTGGTACCCGTGTGGATCACCACGACGTCGCCGAGCTTGCCGGCCGCGCGGCGGTCCTTGATGCGCTGGAAGACCTCCCACGACTGCCGGCTGACGGCGGCGTCGACCTTGGACTTCGGGATGGTCGACACGACGGAGTCGCGCGCGGCGAGGAGCACGGAGTCGCCGACGGCGGTGACGCTGAGGCCGTAGGCGTCCTGCCCGGCCTTCAGCACCGGAGGCCCCGGCGGCTTCGGCGGCTTGGTCGGCGCTCCGGTGCCCGTGGGCGAGACGGACGGCGTCGCCGCTGTCGCCGTGGGCGTGAGGTCCTCGTTGCCGACGCCCTCGACGCCGCCGAGCGCCTCCTCGAGCGTGGGCTCCTGCGCGTGCGCGAGGCCGAAGCCGAGCGCGACCACGACCGCGATCGAGGTGACCGCGGCGGTGGCGGCGCGGCCGGCGAACGCGAAGCCGCCGACCTCCTTCCACCGCGCCCACGCGCGACCGATGGCGCCGTGGCGGATGGGCGTCTCGACGAAGCGGTACGACAGCTCCGCGAGGACGAGGGTGAGGGTGAGCCGCAGCGCCTGCACACCGAGGCCGTCGGCGTCGAGGTCGGTGCCCGGCCGCAGCAGCATGAACACCGGCCAGTGCCACAGGTAGATGCCGTACGACCGCTCGCCGATCCAGCGCAGCGGCTGCCGCGACATCACGCCCGCGAAGGCGGACGCCGTCACCGCGGCGCTGGCCACGAACACCGCCGTGATCACGCCGATGACAAGGAAACCGCCGCGGTACAGCAGCGGGGAGTCGGAGGCTGACGAACCAGAAGATCGCGAACAGCGCCAGCAACGACGCGATGCCGGACGCCGTGACCGTGCGGATGCCGCGGCTCGTCAACGAGGCCGACAGCCGGCCCGGGCGCCACACGGTGGCCAGCACCGCGCCGACGAGCAGGGTCATCGCGTGCGTGTCGGAGCCGAAGTAGACACGGCTCGGGTCGGTCGTGGCCGGCATGCCCTGCGCGATCGAGATCCAGGCCATCGCCGCGGTCGAGACCAGGGCCCCGAGGATCGCGCCGACCCTGACGCCGCGGGTGCGCCCGACCTTCCAGAGCAGCCAGCACAGCACCGGCCACACGAAGTAGAACTGCTCCTCCACCGCGAGGGACCACAGGTGCTGCAGCATCGGCGGGCGGCCCGTGGCCTCGAAGTACGACTGCCCGTGCAGCACGTACCACCAGTTGGTGGCGTAGAAGAACGCCGCGATCGCATCCTCCTTGACCCGCTGGGCCGCGTCCTGCGCGATCGTCATCGCCGCGATCGACGTCGCCACCAGCACGAGGTACAGCGCCGGGAGCAGTCGCCGCGCTCGCCGGATGTAGAACCGCTTGAAGTCGACCTTGTCGCTCGCATCGAGCTCGGCCAGCAGCAGCGAGGTGATCAGGAAGCCCGACAGCGTGAAGAACACGTCGACGCCCAAGAACCCACCCGGCAGCCAGCTCTCGTCCATGTGGAACACCACGACGGCGAGCACCGCGATCGCACGCACCCCGTCCAGCCCGGGCATGTGCACCCACGCGGACGAACGGTGGCGCCCGGGTGCGGGCGCCGCCGGGGCGGAGTCGGTCATGGGCGGTCCTGGGAAGGTCGTGAGCGGGTCTCCAGGGTACGACGACGGGCCGGTGCGCCCGACCAGGCGGAGGCCGCCGCGCCGGTCCTGCTCGGACGCCTCATGTGGCGAGCAGGATCCCGATCACGCCCCACGCGTTGTTGAACGCGTGGGCGATCACACTGGCTCCGACGCGGCCGGTGCGGGCACGCAGCAGCGAGAGCACGAGCCCGATCGTGAGCAGCACGCCGATGCGCACGGCCTCGAAGTGGATGAGGGCGAACAGCAGGGCGGAGAAGACCGTGGCGAGCGGCACGGCCGGCAGCCCGCGGGCGGCCGTCCAGCGGGCGATGGCGGCGAAGGCCAGGCCGCGGAAGGCGAGCTCCTCGAACAGCGGCGCCCCGACGAGCGCGGCGAGGCAGAAGGCGTAGACGACCCAGCGCGGGACGTCGGCGTTGACGACGGCGTCACCCGCCGCGGAGCCGAAGTCGCCGGCGATCATCCGGGTGATCGTGGCGGCCACCGTGCCCAGCACGAGGCACGCGACACCGCCGCCGATGCCCCAGGCCAGGTCGATCGGTCGGAAGGTGAACCCGAGGTCGATACGGACGCCGTTGCCCTGCAGCTTCGTGGTGACCCACGGCCACAGACCGAAGCCGACCCAGGGCAGCACGGCACTGCCGAGGAGCACCAGGGCGCCGTCCCTCGGGGCGCCGGCGGCGAGGACGCCGCCCAGCACGAGGACGGGGACGAGCAGGGCGAGCAGGAGCGAGATGGCGACGTCGGCCAGGCCCCAGCGCGAGCGGCGCAGCTCGACGCCCGCCGCCCGCGCCTCGGCATACGTGACAGGGGCGCCCGGATAGGGCGCCCCTGTCAGGTCGTTCAGCTCGCTCACGCGACCAGTATCGATGCGACCGGTCTCAGTAGCGGTAGTGGTCGGACTTGTAGGGGCCGGCCACGTCGACGCCGAGGTACTCGGCCTGCTTCTTGGTGCAGCTCGGTGAGGCGGACGCCGAGGGCGTCGAGGTGCAGGCGCGCCACCATCTCGTCGAGGTGCTTGGGCAGCACGTGCACGCCGAGGGGGTACTCGTCGAGCTTGGTGAAGAGCTCGATCTGCGCCAGCACCTGGTTGGTGAACGAGTTGCTCATCACGAACGACGGGTGGCCGGTGGCGTTGCCCAGGTTGAGCAGGCGGCCCTCCGACAGCACGATGACCGAGTGGCCGTCGGGGAAGACCCACTCGTCGACCTGCGGCTTGATGGTCGTGCGCTTCACGCCCGGAAGGGCGGCGAGGCCGGCCATGTCGATCTCGTTGTCGAAGTGGCCGATGTTGCCCAGGATCGCTTGGTGCTTCATGGCCTTCATGTGGTCGACGGTCACGACGTCGTAGCAGCCGGTCGCCGTGATGATGAGGTCGGCACGGCCGACGACGTCCTCGAGCTTGGCGACCTCGTAGCCGTCCATCGCCGCCTGCAGCGCGCAGATCGGATCGATCTCGGTGACGATGACGCGCGCGCCCTGGCCGCGGAGCGACTCGGCCGAGCCCTTGCCGACGTCGCCGTAGCCGCAGACGACCGCGACCTTGCCGCCGATGAGGACGTCGGTGGCGCGGTTGATGCCGTCGACGAGCGAGTGGCGGCAGCCGTACTTGTTGTCGAACTTGCTCTTGGTGACCGAGTCGTTGACGTTGATCGCCGGGAAGAGCAGCGAGCCCGCCTTGTGCATCTCGTACAGGCGGTGGACGCCGGTCGTGGTCTCCTCGGTGACGCCCTTGATGCCCTCGGCGATGGCCGTCCAGTTGACGCTGGCGTCCGCGATCGTGCGGCGGAGCAGGTCGAGGATGACGGCGTACTCCTCGGAGTCGTTCGCGTCGGTGCTCGGCACGGCGCCGGCGAGCTCGAACTCGCGGCCCTTGTGCACGAGCAGCGTGGCGTCGCCGCCGTCGTCGAGGATCATGTTGGGGCCGCCGCCGTCAGGCCACTGCAGGACCTGCTGGGTGCACCACCAGTACTCCTCGAGCGACTCGCCCTTCCAGGCGTAGACAGGGACGCCGGCGGGGGCCTCGACGGTGCCGTGCGGGCCGACCGCGATCGCGGCGGCCGCGTGGTCCTGGGTCGAGAAGATGTTGCAGGAGGCCCAGCGGACCTCGGCGCCGAGCGCGGTGAGCGTCTCGATGAGGACGGCGGTCTGCACCGTCATGTGCAGCGAGCCGGTGATGCGGGCGCCGGAGAGGGGCTTGCTCTCGCCGAACTGCGCGCGCATCGCCATGAGGCCGGGCATCTCGTGCTCGGCGAGGCGGATCTCGTTGCGGCCGAACTCGGCCAGGGACAGGTCGGCGACCTTGAAGTCGGGCGTGCTCATGCGGGTGCTCCGGTTTCTACGCCCGAGGGACGGGCGGTACGCGGTGGGCGTCACGAGGCCTCGTTGGCTCACCGGTGCTCACGCGGGGGTAGTCACCGCAGGGCGATACCCATTGTGCCGCACGCACGCCGATCCGGCCAAAGTCCCTCTCGGGACGCTCACGACCTTCAGGACGAGGTGGTGCGGTCGAGGTCGGGCTCGAGGTAGATCCAGCGTGCCTCGGGGACGGCCGCTCGGATCCGGGCCTCGGCCGCGTTGATCGCGTCGGCAACGGACGCCGCGGTGTCGGTGCCCGTGACGCCGATCTTCGCCGCGACCATGACCTCGTCCGGCCCGGTGTGCAGCGTGCGCATGTGGATGATCCGCGTGACCGAGGGCTCGGACTCGAGCGCCTCGCGGATGGCCGCGGTCTGCTCGGGGACGGCGCTCTCGCCGACGAGCATCGAGCTCATCTCCAGCGCGAGGAACACCGCGATCACGAGCAGCAGCGCGCCGATCGCGAGCGCGCCGATGCCGTCCCAGCGGCCGTCGCCGGTGACGGTCGCGAGGGTGACGCCGAAGAGCGCGAAGAGCAGACCGATGAGCGCGCCGGCATCCTCGAGGAGGATCACGGGCAGCTCGGGCTGGCGGGCGTCGCGGACGAAGCGCCCGAGCGACTTGCTGCCGCGGCTCTTGTTCGCCTCCTTGACCGCCGTACGGAACGAGAAGCCCTCGAGCACGATCGCGATGCCGAGCACCACGAACGCAACCGCGGGGCTGGTGAGCTCCTCGGGCTCGCGGATCTTGTGCAAGCCCTCGTAGAGGCTGAACAGCCCGCCGAGGCAGAAGAGCACGATCGACACGACGAACGCGTAGACGTAGCGGACGCGGCCGTAGCCGAACTGGTGCTGGTCGTCGGCCTCGCGCTGGGATCGCCTGCCGCCGACGAGCAGCAGCACCTGGTTGCCGGAGTCGGCCACGGAGTGGATCGCCTCCGACAGCATCGAGCTCGATCCGGTGACGAAGAACGCGCCGAACTTCGTGATCGCGATGCCGGTGTTGGCGGCGAGTGCCGCGATCACCGCCTTGGTGCCGCCCTCGGTGCTCACGAGATGCGCCCCTTCAGCTCGTTGATCGGGCCGATCGGCGACGGATCGATCCCGAGCGCGATGGCGGCGTAGACGCTCGACCAGTCGGCGAGGCCGGTGAGCGACGCGAGCCGCTCGACCACGTGGCCGCTGCGCGCGGTGATGACGTGCACGGGGACGTCGCGGCGCTCGGCGATGTCGCGCGTGACCTCAGCGCGGCGCGCGTCCTGCGGGTGCTCGTCGGTGTCGCGCAGCAGGACGAGGCGAAGCCGGGCGGGGCCGGCGCCGTCCTCGACCGGGTCGCGGAAGATGTCGTCGCGCGCCGAGCCCGCGAACGGGCCGTCGAGCGCCACGACCTGGTTGTGGTTGGCCTCGGGGATCGCCCCGACCACCACGGGCAGCTTGGCGTTCTCGTTCAGCTGGCAGGCGAGGCGGTACGCCGCGAGGTCGCCGACGAAGCTCGTGCCCCACACCATCGGCAGCGAGCCTGCGACCGAGAAGCCGAGGAGCTTGGCCGGGTTGTCGGCCATCGGGACGGTGACGCCGCACTCCTCCGACACCGAGTCGAGAACGTCGGCCGCGCGCTCGAGCGCGGAGTCGGGCACGTCGGCCAGGCCGAGCGCGTGCGCGACGACGAGCAGCGGCGTGGCGAGCAGCCACAGGGACGCACGGGGCATGAGGTCGCCGGCGTCGACGGCGAGGAACACGCCCGACGTCGTCGAGCGCACGGTCTCCTCGAGCGGGCTCCCCGCCGAGCCGACACCCACCACGCGCGAGCCGCGCTTCACGGCCTCGGCCGCGACGTTGAGCGTCTCCTCGGTCGTGCCGGAGCACGACACCGCGATGACGAGGTCGAGCGGGCCGACCCAGCCGGGCAGCGTGTAGTCGCGGATGGTCGTGACGAGCACGGGGCAGCCGGTGCCGCAGGCCGCGGCGAGGACGTCGCCGCTGATGCCCGAGCCGCCCATGCCCACCACGACGACCGCGCGCGGGCGCCCGTCGTCGGCGATGCGGCGTACGGCGTCGCGGTCGATGCAGGAGAGGGCGCGGCGCACCTGGGCGCCTGCGTCACCGGTGGCCCGGAGCATCTGGCCCGGGTCGGCGGCGAGCAGCGCCTCCAGGTCGTCGAGCACCTGGTCGTCGGGCATGCCGGCCGGCACGGTCCTCACTCCTGGTCGCCGGAGATCGCGTTGCCGATCCCGTGCGGCCCCGGGGTGGCGTCGTCGAGCAGCATCACGGGGATGCCGTCGCGCACGGGGAAGGAGGTGCGGCAGCGGGTGCACACCAGAGCGGTCGCGGGCTCGCCGTCGACCTCGACGGGGGCGTGGTGCTCGCACGGGCAGGCGAGCACCTCCAGCAGCAGCGGGTCGAGGCTCATGCGGTTCCCCCACGGATGATGGCGAGCGCTTCGTCGCGGACCGACTCCATGAGTGCGGTGTCCTTTCCTTCGGCGTTCAGGCGCAGCAACGGCTCGGTGTTGCTCGGGCGCACGTTGAACCACCAGCCGTCACCGGAGACGGTGAGGCCGTCGAGCTCGTCGAGCGTGACGCCCTCGCGGGCGCCGTACTCGGCCTTGATCTGGGCGACGACCGCTGCCTGGTCGGCGACGGTGGTGTTGATCTCCCCCGACGCCGAGTAGCGGCTGTACTGCGCGAGCAGGCTCGAGAGCGTGGTTCCCTCGGGCGTCTCGCCCAGCGCGGCCAGCGTGTGCAGCGCGGCCAGCATGCCGGAGTCGGCGCGCCAGAAGTCGCGGAAGTAGAAGTGGCCCGAGTGCTCGCCGCCGAAGACCGCGCCGGTCTCGGCCATGCGCGCCTTGATGAACGAGTGGCCCACGCGGGTGCGCTCGGGGATGCCGCCGTGCTCGAGGACGATCTCCGGCACCGCGGCGCTCGTGATCAGGTTGTGGATGATCACCGAGCCCGGGTGCTTGCCGAGCTCGCGGACGGCGATCAGCGCGGTGAGCGTCGAGGGGTCGACGATGTCGCCCTTCTCGTCCACCACGAAGCAGCGGTCGGCGTCGCCGTCGAAGGCGAGGCCGAGGTCGGCGCCCGTCTGGACCACCTTCGCCTGCAGGTCGCGCAGGTTCTCGGGGTCGATCGGGTTGGCCTCGTGGTTGGGGAACGTGCCGTCGAGCTCGAAGAAGAGCGGCGTGATCGTGAGCGGCAGGCCGGACAGCACGGCGGGCACGGTGTGGCCGCCCATGCCGTTGCCGGCGTCGACGACGACATCGAGATGGCGGCTGGCGCCCAGCGGCACGAGGGCGTTGAGGAAGGCCGCGTAGTCGGTGAGCACGTCGCGCTCGGTCACGGTGCCGGGCGGGCCGTCGACGACGGGGATGCCGGTGCCCGACCACTCGAGGACGAGCGCCTTGATCTCGCGCAGGCCGGTGTCCTGGCCCACGGGCGAGGCGCCGATGCGGCAGAGCTTGATGCCGTTGTACTGCGCGGGGTTGTGGCTCGCGGTGAACATCGCGCCCGGGAGCCCGAGGGACCCGGCGGCGTAGTACAGCTGGTCGGTCGAGGCGAGGCCGATGAGCACGACGTCGACCCCCTGGGACGTCACACCCTCGGCGAACGCGGCCACGAGCTCGGGGCCGGACGGGCGCATGTCGCGGCCGACCACCACCGTGCCGGGGCCGCCGTCGGCCGTGGCGACGCCCAGCACGCGCACGAAGGCAGCGCCGACGAGGCGGGCGATCTCGGGGCTCAGGTCGTCGGGGACGACGCCGCGCACGTCATACGCCTTGATGAGGCGGTCGAGGAGTTCGGCGTCCAGCACGGATGTGACCCTACACAGCGAGAAGGCCGGGACCGGCCCCCTCGAGGGTGGGCTCGGCCACCCCGGGGCGGAAGGTCAGGTGTTCTTGCGGGCGCGGGAGAGCACGTGCTCGACCGAGAGGACCTCGTCTCCCTGCTGCCAGGTGCGGTTCTCGCACTCGAGGCAGTGGGTGAAGTCGACCTGCGAGCCGTCGGTGAGCTCCATCGAGATGCGCGTGACGCGCTCGGAGTCGCAGATGCGGCAGTAGGCTCCGGTGCGGGCACCGCGCTGGGTCAGCGAACCGAGGTGTGCGGGCTCGGCGGACTGTGTGCTTCGGGCCATGGAGGTCCTCCCCCATCCCTTCGAGAGTGCGGTCCCCGGTCATGTGCGGACGGCGCCCCACGCGCCGACGGCCGTCCCGCCCGACGTGCCGGGTGGGTGACCGCGCTCCGGACCTTACGGGTGGTGAGAGGCCTTGGGAAGCGTCGCATGGGGTCAACAGTGATTATTGCGTCAGATGTTACCTGTGTGACTACTTCTCGAAACTGTTACATTACATAGCGTGAGATTCTGCTGACCGGTCACCCTCCGACCGGAGGATCGGCCACGCAGCGTGGCGAGGTGACCGGCAGTCGGACGCCCCCAGGCCGGAGAGGCTGGATCAGGCGTCGACGTCGACGTCGCTGCGCAGTACCCGCAGGTGGCCGCGCCGGCCGACCTCGACCATCGGCGGAGCCGTGACCCGGGGGCGCGCCGCCTCACGGACGGCGTCGGCGAGGGCCTCGAGGTCGTCGCTGGACGGGCGCAGCGCCTCGGGATCGGGCTCGAGGCGGACGACCTCCCAGCCGCGCGGCGCGGTCATCCGCTCCGAGTGCTGGGCGCAGAGGTCGTAGCAGTGGGGCTCGGCGTAGGTCGCGAGCGGGCCGAGCACGGCGGTCTGGTCGGCGTAGACGTACGTCAGCGTCGCCACGGCTGCACGGGTGCAGGAGGGCTTGGAGCAGCGCCGGACCGGACTCACGTCGCGAATCTACGGCGGCGCACCGACACCGCCCCGCATCGCCACGCGGTGTTTATGGGCGGTGCACCCGGAGTCAGTCCGTCGGCTCGTCGTACGACGGGTCCAGGTCGCCTGGGGCCACACCGAGGGCGTCGGCCAGCTGCTCGGCCACGAGGTCGCGCAGGAGGTCGATGCGCGCGGGCCGATCCGGGGCACGGAGCTCGACGGGACGGCGGAACACCACGACGGTCACGGGTGCCTCGGACGGTCCGCGGCCGAGGCGGTAGCCGGCCAGCGGCACGTCGACCAGGTCGCCCGACCCCGCGGCGTCCGCCACCGGGGGCGCGTCCTGGATCTCGACGTCGACGGCCGCCACATGCACCCGCCACCGAGGCTCGAGCCGGTCGACGGCGGCGCCGACCAGGTCGCCGAACCGCTCCATGCGCGTGACCGACGCGGGCGAGGACGCGGGCGCCACCGGCCCCCGGAGGCCGCGCCCGTGCCGGTCGCGCCGCCCGGTCATCCCAGCCCGCTGCCGGGGTCGGAGACGACGGGCGGGACGGTCGTGGTGGCGCGCGTCGGAAGCACCGGGGCGAGAGCGAGGAGCGGGCCGCGGGGACCGCGCTCGGTCAGCTCGCGCGTGACGTGCACGGGCCCGGGCCCGAGCGGTGTGATCACCAGCAGCGAGTCGTTCGTCGTGACGTCGACCAGGATGCGCGCGTAGCGGCCGCCCGCGACCGGAAGCGTGCGGGTCCAGGTGGGTGTCGTCGCACCACCGACGTACAGGTCGAGGCGTACGCCGGTGTCGCCCGCGGGCGCCGCGACGCCGACCACGTGGCGGACGGTGCCGGTGCCGAGGCCGACGACGATGCCCGGGGCGGTCAGGGCCGGGGTGCCGGCCGTGACGTCGCCCTCCTTGAGCTGGGTGCCGGTGCCGGTGGTGACGACGACGGCCGCGACGACCGGGGAGTCGGCGGTGACGAGCACCGCGGACGGCTCGCCGGCGAGGGCGTCGGTGAGGTCGACCGACGCCAGCGTGTTGCCGTCGAGGGTGACCGACTCCAGGCCGACCGGGGTGATCGCGCCGTCCTGGGTGAGCAGCTTGACCTTGGCCTCGGCAGGGCCGGTGGGCGAGATCAGCAGCAGCGTCGCCGTGGCGACCTTGGGGATGTCGGGGATGACGACCGAGCGACCCGCCTGCGTCACCGGCAGCGCCGACATGCCGAGCGGGATGAGGCCGTCCGACGCCGTCTCCAGCGCCGACACGGCGATGCGGCCGGTGCGCGCGATCACGTGGACCGCGGTGACGGTCTGGTCGGGCGCCAGCGCCGAGAGCCGTACGACGCTGCGCGAGAGCGGCGGCACGACGACGCCGGAGCCCGCGGGCGACACGACCTCGCCCTCCGCGCCGTACACCAGCAGGTCGACCTGGGCCGCGCGGTCGTCGTCGTTGACGAGGAGCACCTGCGCGGTGCGTCCGACGGTGGACGAGCCGCCCAGGATCCAGCCGTCGGTGATGGGCCGGGCGCACGGCGACGCCGCCAGGCCTCGCGTGGCGCCCTGACCCGAGCGCGCGATCTGGTCGGCGCCGAAGCCGGCGGCCCACGACCCGGTGGCGCGCGCGGTGCGCGGCGACGACGGCTTGTCCGCGATGACGTCGCTGACGACCTGCCCGGCCGACTCGATCACCTTGGGCTTCGCGCCGGCCGACTTCGTCAGCGACGCCAGGGTCGCGCCGCCGTCGGACACGCCGGGGACCGGCGCGACGCCTGCGCTCACCGTCGACACGAGCGCTGAGGTGGCGACCGTGATCGGGCAGAGCAGCTCGGCCGAGGCGACCGGCTCGACGACCGGCTCGACGACGGTGCTCACCGGCTCCGGTGCGGCGAGCGTGCCGAGGCCCGCCACGAGAAGGAGCACTCCCGCGCCGGCGAGCACGGAGCCCCACGGGCGCCGCAGCGCGGCCAGCACGGTGGCGGTGCCGCTCATGAGGCCACCTCCGCGGGGGCGACGGCCTCGACCGGCTCGACCGGCTCGGCGACCACGACCGGCTCGACGTCGGCGAGGTCGTCGATGTCGTCGTCGTCCTCACGGCGTCGGGCGGGGAGCGCGAGGACGACGGTGAGGGCGAGCGCGATGCCCTGCACCCACAGCCATGCGGCCCTGGTGGAGCCGTCGTACACGATGCGCACGGGGACCCCGGCGGCCCCGAGCGGCACCTGCTGCAGCGACAGGTCGACGACCTCGCCGTCGGTCGGCGCCGAGCCGGTGGCGGGCTGCCCGTCGACGGTGAAGCGCCACCGGCTGTCGTACGCCTCGGCGAGGACGAGGTTGCGCACGGCCGGGCCCGCGGCGACGTCGGAGTCGACGACGGTGGTGACGCGCGGGTCGCCGCCCTGCGTCGGCACAGCCTCGGCCACGCGGACCGGGACGCCGTTCACCGTGGTCGAGGCGACGGTGAGCGAGCGGGCCGAGGTGGGCACGAGCTCCCACAGCGTGTCGCCCTCGCGCGCGGCGACGCGGCGCAGGCCTCGCTGGCTGTCCAGCGAGCTGGCGAGCGGGTCCTCGGCGCCGCGCGCGTCGGCGAGAACGACGTACCGGATGCCGTGGGTGGCGAGGTCGTCGACCTCGCTGGCGCCGATGCCTGCGGCCATGCGCGCGACGAGCCGGTCGAGCACGACCGAGGTCGCGAGCGGCGGTGCGACGTCGCGGTCGCCCGTCTGCGGCTCGGGCTCGGACATCAGGTCGTAGACGAGCGCCGCGCCCTCACCGCGTCGCAGCACCAGGGCGCGCGGCCTCTCGTCGCCGCGCATCTCGGCGGCCACGAACGCCGGCAGCACCGTGCGGTCGCCGCGCCGCAGCGGGCCGTCGACGCCCAAGACGAGCAGCGCGAGGGCACCGATCGGTGCGAGGACGAGCAGCACGACGAGCGCGACGACGGTCGGCTGGCGCCAGCCGAAGTCGCGGCCCGAGAGGTGCTGCGGGACGAGGTCGACGGTGAGGGCGATCGCCACGATGAGCGCGCCCGCCCACAGGGCCGTCGGTACGCCGGGCCACGGGGTGATCTGGCCCTGCACCGACGGGAGGCTGACGCGGAGCACCGTCATGACGACGGCCGTGACGAGCCCGACGAGCCCGACGAGCCACGCGGCGGCGACCGCACGACGCCGACCGGGCACGCCGAGGCAGCCGAGCCCCGCCACCACGATGCCGAGGCCGAGCCACAGCGGCGACGAGCCGGGGCCGCCCGGGCGCAGGAGCACGACGTCGAACGCCGTGAGGCTCGGGTCGACCGGCCCGGAGATGCCCGGCTCGAGCAGCAGGAGCGCGGGCTCGCGCAGGAGCCGCAGGCTCCACGGCACGAGCAGGAGCGCGGGCAGGAGCACCGTGACGGCGAGGCGGATGCGCGCGGCCGCTCCACGCGCGACGGTGAACGCGGCCACCACCGCGAGCGGCACCGCCATCACCCACACGACGGGTGTGAACGCTGCGACGACCGACAGCAGCAGGCCGGTGCCGAACGCGCGCCGCCACGTGACCGGGCGGCCGACGCCGACGAGCCGGGCCGACGACCGCACCAGCCACGGCAGGAGGACGAGCGCGGCGGCGCTGCCGAGGCGGCCGCCGGACAGCGCGCCCGTGAAGGCCGGCAGCGTGGCGTACGCCGCGACGGCCCAGATGCGCGCGGGCAGCGAGACCGGGAGCCCGCGCAGGGCCAGCCACGAGGTGAGGCCCGCGAGGGGGATCGACAGCAGGAGGACGACGTCCACCGCGACCGATGCCGACCCGCGCATGAGGCCGGCGAGCAGGAAGATCGGCAGCAGCCAGGCAGGCGAGTCCGACGCCGAGCCGACGCCGATCTGGTGCCACGCGGTGGTGTACGCCGACCACAGGTCGCCCGCGCCCTCGGGAGCCGGCTGCAGCGCGCCGCCGAGGAGCACGCCGTCGCCGAGGAGTCCGCGCACGCCGACGAGCGTCGTGACGAGGAGGCCGAGGACGACGAGCGTGCCGGGGCGGCTGAGCGCCCGGCGCAGCCGCGAGGGCCGCGCGTCGTCGTCGTACCAGCCCTCGGGGTCGTCGTTGGTGGAGTCGAGCACCGAGCGCGTGACGTCGGCCTGCTCGCGACCGGCGACGAGGACGGCGACGCTGTCGACCGCGTGCCGGAGCTGGGCGCCCCGGGCGGCGAGCAGCGTGCGCACGTCCTTCTCCGGCACCGCTCCCGGGGCTGCGGCTGCCTCGGCGACGCGGGCGCGCGAGGCGCGCAGGCCGGAGCGGTCGCGCACCGAGTCGCGGAACGCGCCCCACTCGTCGCGGGCGGCGTCCGGGTCCTTGCCCAGCAGCAGGCCGAGGGCGCGCAACAGCGAGCCGAGGAGCTGGCGCAGCGTGACGAGAGGGCCGAGGACACCGGTCGCGTGCGCGCGCATGAGGTGGACGGCGGACGCGCGGTCGATGCGGTGCGGGCGCTCGGGGTGCGGCGGGTTGCCGGAGTGGACGTCCCGGCGTCCGTGCGCGGCCGCCTCACGGTGGTGCACGACCGCGTCGGTCGCGACCATGACGCGGTGGCCCGCGCGGCGCGCGCGCCAGCAGAGGTCGACGTCGTCGCGGAAGAACGGCAGGGCAGGGTCCATGCCGCCGAGGGCGTCCCAGACCTCGCGGCGCACGAGCATCCCGGCGCTGCTGACGGCGAGGACGTCGCGGTCGCCGTCGTGCTGGCCCTGGTCGAGCTCGCGCCGCTCGAGGCCGGTCCACCGGTTGCCGGAGCGGGCCACGCTGACGCCGACCTCGAGCAGTGCGGCGCGGTTGCCCCAGCCGCGCACCTTGGGGCCGAGGATGTCGGCGCTGCGGTGGCGGTCGGCCGTGCGCAGCAGCGCCTCGAGCGCGTGCGCGTCGGGCGCGCTGTCGTCGTGCAGCAGCCAGATCCAGCGGACGGCGGCCTCGTCGGGGTCGGAGCCCTCCGGTGCGGGCACCGCGCGCCGCGGCGCGGTGGCCGACGCGTCGACACCGCGCTGGACGGCGGCGCCGTACCCGGTGTCGCGCTCGACCGTCACGACCGACGAGACGAGACCGGCCTCGATGCCGCGAGCCAGCAGACCTGGGGTGTCGTCGGTGCTGCCGGTGTCGACGGCGACGAGCCGGTCGGGCACGCGCGTCGCGCGACCGAGGGCGGTGAGGACCGCGGGGAGCCAGCGGTGGCCGTCGTGGGCGACGAGCACCGCGCAGACGTCGTGGCGCCGCGGCGGCCGGTCGTCGGTGAGGTCCTCGACGTCGAAGATGCCGGGCAGGTCGTCCTCGTCCACGACGGGCGTGGGCTCGGACGCTGCCTGCGCGGTGGCGTTGGCGTCGGCGTGGGCCGCCTCCTCCGCCGCCTCGCGCTCGAGCGGGCCCGGCTCGTCGACCGCGGGCTCGGTGATCCCGGGCACGGGGTCGGTGTCTGGGTCGGTGTCCGGGTCGGGCCCCGGCTCATCCGTCGACGGCCCTGCGTCAGTGGTCGCGTCGGGCTCGGTGGTGCCTGAGGTGGTCGCCACGATCTCGGTGACGTCGTGGTCCTCGCCGTGGAGGTCGGCGGAGAGGTCGCGCACGTGCTCGCCGAGGCGGCGGAGCTCCTCGAGCGAGTCGGGAGCAGGCTCGTCGTGGGACATGGCTCGACGACCCTACGCGACGCAGATGGGTGGTTCGTCCTCCCCTCGGGAGGGGGACGTCACGGTCGTGGTGCGACCGAGCTGACTAGACGGCCTGCTTCTTCAGGCGACGGCGCTCGCGCTCGGAGAGGCCGCCCCAGATGCCGAAGCGCTCGTCGTGGTCGAGGGCGTACTCGAGGCACTCGACGCGGACCTCGCAGGTGGTGCAGACGCGCTTGGCCTCGCGGGTGGAGCCGCCCTTCTCCGGGAAGAAGGCCTCAGGGTCGGTCTGCGCGCAGAGCGCCCGTTCCTGCCAGCCGAGCTCCTCGGCGTCGGTCAACGGCAGGACGGTGGCATTGCTGCTGCTCACCGGTAAACCTCCTCGACCGTGGCCTCGTGCGCTTCGCGACGCACGTGACCGGATTCCCCACGTCCGGACGCTTGCGCTCCGGCGTTGGGGGGAATTACACCGATGTAAGTGTCCGCGAGTCAACCCCAGGGCCGCATACCGGCCGAACGGCTGAGGCGTCCGGGAGGTCGCGAAATCCCGCTGGCCCCAACACGCCCGGGCGCGGGGGTGGGCCCTCAGCCGTGGTGCGAGTCGACGACGGGCAGCAGCACAGGTGCCGCGAGGGCGGCGGCGCGGCGCTCCGCGGGCACGACGCCGTACGTCGTCGTGCGCTGGCGGGCGGGGCGCCCGGCCGCCGTGGCCAGGGCCTCGAGCTCCTCCACCGACTTGCGCGAGCCGTGCTGGGAGCCGGCCATGCGGCTGATGGTCTCCTCCATCAGCGTGCCGCCGATGTCGTCGCAGCCGCTCCGCAGCATCGACACGACGCCGTCGGTGCCGAGCTTCACCCAGGAGCACTGGATGTGGTCGATGGCGCCGTGGAGCATCAGGCGCGCCATCGCGTGCACCGCGCGGTCGTCGCGCCGGGTCGAGCCCGGGCGGGCGACGCCGGCGAGGTAGACGGGCGCGTTGTGGTGGATGAACGGCAGCGCCACGAACTCGGTGAAGCCGCCGCTGCGCTCCTGCGTCTCGCGGAGCAGGGCGAGGTGGCCGACCCAGTGCGACGGGTTGTCGACGTGCCCGTACATCATCGTCGACGTCGACGGGAGGCCCACCTCGTGCGCGGTGGTGACGACGTCGAGCCACGCCGCCGTCGGCAGCTTGCCCTTGGTCAGGACCCACCGGACGTCGTCGTCGAGGATCTCCGCAGCGGTGCCCGGGATCGAGTCGAGGCCAGCAGCCTTGGCCTCGATCAGCCACTCCCGCACGGACATCCCGGATCGGGTCGCGCCGTTGACGACCTCCATCGGCGAGAACGCGTGCAGGTGGATGCCGGGCGCGTGCTGCTTCACCGCGCGGGCGAGGTCGAAGTACGCGGTGCCCGGGAGGTCGGGGTGGATGCCGCCCTGCATGCAGATCTCGGTGGCGCCCACCGCCCACGCCTCGGCCACGCGCTGGCCCACCTCGTCGAGGGAGAGCGTGAACGCGTCGGCGTCGGTGCGGCGCTGCGCGAACGCGCAGAAGCGGCAGCCGGTGTAGCAGACGTTGGTGAAGTTGATGTTCCGTGTGACGACGTAGGTGACGTCGTCGCCGACGGCGTCGCGGCGTACGTCGTCGGCGATGCGAGCGAGGGCGTCGAGCGCCGGACCGTCGCAGGACATGAGCGCCACGGCCAGAGCGAGGTTGTCGGGGTGCGCGAGGGCCGCCGGGTCGTCGGCCGCCAGGGCGAGGCCGGCGCGGACGTCGGCATCGAGCCGCTCGACGGCGACGAGCTCGGCCTCCGCAGACCGCGCCGCGATGTCGCGGGCGTGCTCGTCGACCTGCGACCAGTCGCCGTACACCTCGTCGAAGTCGCTTCGCCGGTCACTGGTGCGGCCCTCGGTGTCGACGGTGTCGTTCAGGTCGGTTCGGCCGCCGGAGTGGGCGGCGGCGAAGGCCTCGTAGCCGTCGCCGTAGGCATCAGGCTGCTGCCACGGGATCCCCTGCGGCACACGGCCTTCCACGCCGAGGCCGTCGGAGTCGGCGAGAGCCTGGACGTGCGGGCGGATGCGAGGGTCGAGCCACGGGTCGGGCCGGCGGACGTACTCCGGGTGCGCGGTGAGGCGCTCGCGCAGTGTGAAGCCGGCCTCGGCCGTGATGCGCTCGAGCTCCTCGACGTTGGGCCAGGGGCGCTCGGGGTTGACGTGGTCGGGCGTGAGCGGGCTGACGCCGCCCCAGTCGTCGACGCCGGCCCGCAGCAGCAGGTGCATCTCGTGCGCGTCGGTGAGGTTGGGCGGGGCCTGCACGCGCATGCGCGGCCCGAGGAGCAGGCGGGTGACGGCGATGGCGGCGAGGTACTCCGTCAGGCCGAGGTCGTCCCGGTGGCGAAGCGCGGTGTCGGGCTTGGCGCGGAAGTTCTGGACGATCACCTCCTGCACGTGGCCGTGCTCGCGGGCGATGCGGCGCAGGTCGAGCACCGACTGGGCGCGCTCGGCGTAGGTCTCGCCGATGCCGACGAGGATGCCGGTGGTGAACGGCACCGCCTGGCGGCCGGCGTCCTCGATCACGCGCAGCCGCAGGGCGGGCTCCTTGTCGGGGCTGCCGAAGTGCACTGCGCCCGGCTCGGACCACAGGCGGGTCGCCGACGTCTCGAGCATCATCCCCATCGACGGCGCGACGGGCTTGAGCCGGCCGATCTCCTCCCACGACATGACGCCGGGGTTGAGGTGCGGCAGCAGGCCCGTCTCCTCGAGCACCCGCACCGCCATCGCGCGGACGTAGGAGAGCGTGTCGTCGTACCCGTGCGCGTCGAGCCACTCGCGGGCAGCGGGCCACCGCTCCTCGGGACGGTCGCCGAGGGTGAACAGCGCCTCCTTGCAGCCGAGTGCGGCTCCGGCGCGGGCGATGTCGAGCACCTCGTCCGGGCTGAGGTACATGCCGTGGCCGTCTCGGCGCAGCGACGCGGGGTCGGTGGCGAAGGTGCAGTAGTGGCAGCGGTCGCGGCAGAGGCGCGTCAGCGGGATGAAGACCTTGCGGCTGTACGTGACGATGCCTGGGCGCCCGGCGCCCTCGAGCCCGCGGTCGCGGACGGCGCCGGCGAGGTCGAGCAGCTGGTCGAGGTGGTCACCCTGGGCCTGCATCAGCGCGGAGGCCTCAGCGACATCGAGGGCGACACCGCGCGCAGCCCGGCCCAGGGCGCGCTCGATCTCGCGCTCGGTCGCCGTGCGGTCCTGGTCCACGTCGAGACTCTACGTCGGGCCGGTCACGGCCACCCGGGGGGTCGAGGGGTGCGGCGGGTGCGAGGATCGGCCCGTGCGCATCACGCTTCTCGCCGGTGGCATCGGCGGTGCCCGCTTCACCCGCGGCCTGCTCCACCACATCGCGACGTCCGGGCTCGACGCCGACGTCACCCTCGTCGTGAACACCGGCGACGACATCCGGATGTTCGGCCTGCAGCTGTGCCCGGACCTCGACTCGATCATGTACACCCTCGGCGGCGGCATCAGCGAGGAGCGCGGCTGGGGCCGCGAGGACGAGTCGTTCACCGTGATGGGCGAGCTCGCGAAGTACGGCGTCGAGCCCACCTGGTTCGGCCTCGGCGACCGCGACCTCGCCACCCACATCGTGCGCACGCAGGTGCTCTCCGCCGGCTACCCGCTCTCGGCCGTCACCGAGGCGCTCTGCGCGCGCTGGCAGCCGGGGGTTCGGCTGCTGCCGATGTCGGACGACCGGCTCGAGACGCACGTGGTGGTCGAGGGCGACGAGCCCGGCACGCGCCGTGCACTGCACTTCCAGGAGTGGTGGGTGCGGCACCGCGCGTCGCTGCCGGCGCTCGCGTTCCCGCTCGTCGGGATCGAGACGGCGAAGCCTGCACCTGGTGTGCTGGAAGCGATCTCGGGTGCCGATGTCGTGCTGCTGCCGCCGTCCAATCCGGTCGTGTCGATCGGCACGATCCTGCAGGTGCCGGGCGTGCGCGACGCCCTGCGCGAGACCTCGGCGCCCGTGGTCGGCGTCTCCCCCATCGTGGGTGGCGCGCCCGTGCGCGGCATGGCCGACGCCTGCCTCACCTCGATCGGCGTCGACACCACGGCCGAGGCGGTGGCCCGCCACTACGGCGCCCGCGTGGCCGCCCTCCCGGCCGGCGCCGACGGCGGCGGCATCCTCGACGGCTGGCTCGTCGACGACGCGACCGACTCCGACGTGCCGGGCCGGATCTCGGCGACCGGCATCACCGCCCGCGCGGTGCCGCTGATGATGACCGACGTCGACGCGACCGCCGCCATCTGCGCCGCCGCCCTCGCGCTCGCCGAGGACCTGCGGCGGTGAGCGCGCCGCTCGTCGTCGTCGCGGTCGAGGGGCTGCCCGAGATCGAGCCGCGGGCGGACCTCGCCTCGCTCGCGTCGCCGCTGCTCGCGTCGGTGGCCTGGCCGGACGGCTCCACGGGCCTGACCGACGGCGACGTGCTCGTCGTGACGAGCAAGGTCGTGAGCAAGTCCGAGGGCCGGGTGGTGGCCGCGGACGACCGCGAGGACGCCATCACCGCCGAGGCCGTGCGAGTCGTGGCGACACGTCGGACACCGCGAGGGCTCACCCGCATCGTCGAGACGTCGCACGGGCTGGTGATGGCCGCGGCGGGCGTCGACGCCTCGAACACCCCCGCAGGCACCGTCGTCCTGCTGCCGGTCGACCCGGACGCGTCGGCACGCGGGCTGCGCGACGCCTGGCAGCGCGACCACGGGGTGACCGTGGCCGTCGTCGTTACCGACACCCTGGGGCGCCCGTGGCGCGAGGGCCTCACCGACGCCGCGATCGGCGCCGCCGGTCTGGCCGTGCTCGAGGACTTCCGCGGCCAGGTCGACGGCCACGGCCACGCCCTCGAGATGACCGTGACGTCCATCGCGGACGAGGTGGCCGCGGCGGCGGACCTGGTGAAGGGCAAGCTCTCCGGCTCGCCGGTAGCCGTGGTGCGCGGGCTGTCGGCGTACGTCGTGCCGGGTGACGGGCCGGGTGCGCAGGCGCTGGTGCGACGCGCCGCCGACGACATGTTCCGGCTCGGCACGGCCGAGGCCATCGAGGAGGGGCGCCGCACCGCGGCAGCCGCTCGGCGCACCGTGCGGCGGTTCACCGGCGAGCCGGTGGACGCGGCCTCGATCGAGCGCGCGGTGGCCGCGGCCGTCACGGCCCCGAGCCCGCACCACACGACGCCGTGGCGGTACGTCGTCCTGCGCGACGGCGCGCTGCGCGCGCGGCTGCTCGACGCCATGTCCGAGCGGTGGGAGAGCGACCTGCGCGCCCTCGACGCGTACGACGACGGCTCGGTGGCCAAGCGCCTGCGCCGGGGCGACGTGCTGCGAGCAGCGCCCGTCGTCGTGCTGCCGTTCAGCGAGCTCGAGGGCGCGGTGCACACCTACCCCGACGAGCGCCGCAACGGCTTCGAGCGCGACCTGTTCCTGGCGGCCGGGGGCGCCGCCGTGCAGAACCTGCTCGTCGCCCTCGCGGCCGAGGGGCTCGGCTCGGCCTGGATCAGCTCGACGATGTTCTGCCCGGAGGTCGTGCACGAGGTGCTCGGCCTGCCGACGTCGTGGCAGCCGCTCGGCGGTGTGGCCGTAGGCCATCCGGCCGACGAGCCGTCAGCGCGGGACGACCGCGACCTGTCCGCCCACCTGTTCGTGCGCTGAGCCCTAGGCGTCCTCAGGCGCGAACCGCGGCAGGGTCCACTGCCACCGGATCGCCGCGAGGCGGACGACGAGAACCACGGCAACCGCCGTCCAGCGGGTGACCGCCTCGGCCGCACCCACGCCGTCGAGCACCACGACCACCGCGGCTCCCAGCAGTGCGGCGAGCGCGTAGATCTGGCCGACGAGGATCAGCGGGCGCTCGCGGGCCAGGACGTCGCGCACGACGCCGCCGCCCGCACCCGTCACGACTCCCAGCACCACCGCGATCGCGCCCGAGACGCCGGCCGCCAGCGCGACGAACGTGCCGGTGACGGTGAAGGCGGCCAGACCGGCGGCGTCGGCGACGAGCACGGCCCCGCGCGAGTCGAGGGCGAGGTGCGGCACGCGGTGTCCGAGCGCGATGACGAGGACGGCCGAGGCCACCGCCACGGCGATCGGCCACGGATCGACCACCCAGCTCACCGGCAGGCTGCCGATGAGGAGGTCGCGCAGGGTGCCGCCGCCGACCGCGGTGACGACGGCGAGGACGACGACGCCCAGCCAGTCCATGCCCGCCCGCACGGCGACGGCTCCGCCGGACACGGCGAACGCGACCGTGCCGAGCGCCTCCAGCAGGAGGAAGGGATCGTTCGCGGTGTCGGGCACGGCTCGATCATGCCGAACGCGACCGCCCGAGGGTGCGTCAGAACAGCGCTGCGCCCAGGGCGAGCGCGGGGCCGGTGGCGGCGCGGACGTCGTCGACGCTCACACCGGGTGAGGTCTCGACGAGCACGAGGCCGTCGGGGGTCACGTCGATCACGGCCAGGTCGGTGATGATCCGGTCGACGACGCCCTTGCCCGTGAGCGGCAGGGTGCACTCGTCAACGATCTTGTGGGTGCCGTCCTTGGCGACGTGCTCCATCATCACGATGACCTGCTTGGCGCCGTGGACGAGGTCCATCGCCCCGCCCATCCCCTTGACCATCTTCCCGGGGATCATCCAGTTCGCGATGTCGCCGGCCGTCGACACCTGCATCGCGCCCAGGATCGCGGCGTCGATGTGCCCGCCCCGGATCATCCCGAAGCTGGTGGCCGAGTCGAAGAAGCTCGCGCCGGGCAGCACCGTGACGGTCTCCTTCCCGGCGTTGATCAGGTCGGCGTCGACCTGGTCGTCGGTCGGGTACGGCCCGGTGCCCAGGATGCCGTTCTCGGACTGCAGCACCACGGTCACGCCCTCGGGCAGGTGCTGGGGGACGAGGGTCGGAAGGCCGATGCCGAGGTTCACGTACTGGCCGTCGCGCAGCTCGAGGGCCACGCGGGCGGCGAGCTCGTCACGGGTGAGCGCCATGGCTCAGGCCTCCTTCGTGGTGGCAGGTCCGGTGATCGTGCGGCGCTCGATGCGCTTGTCGGTGGCCTGCTCCGGCGTCAGCGCGACGACGCGCTGCACGAACACCCCTGGGAGGTGGACCTGCTGCGGGTCGATCTCGCCCGGCTCGACGAGGCGCTCGACCTCCGCGATCGTGATCCGCCCGGCCGTCGCGGCCAGCGGGTTGAAGTTGCGGGTCGCCTTGTCGAAAACGAGGTTCCCGTGCCGGTCGCCCACGCTCGCGCGCACGAGCGCGAAGTCCGTGACGATGCCGCGCTCGAGGACGTACTCGCGGCCGTCGAACTCGCGAGTCTCCTTCGCCGGGCTCGGCAGGGCGATCGAGCCGTCGGCGGCGTAGCGCCACGGCATCCCGCCCTCGGCGACCTGCGTGCCCACACCCGCGGGGGTGTAGAACGCCGGGATCCCGGCACCGCCGGCGCGCAGCCGCTCGGCGAGCGTGCCCTGCGGGATCAGCTCCACCTCGAGCTCGCCGTGCAGGTACTGCCGCTCGAACTCCTTGTTCTCACCGACGTACGAGCTCGTCATCCGGGCGATGCGCTTGGCGAACAGCAGGACCCCCAGGCCCCACTCGTCGACGCCGCAGTTGTTCGACACGACCGAGAGGCCGTCGACGCCGGTCTCGAGCAGCGCCTGGATGAGCACCGTGGGGATGCCGTTGAGACCGAACCCGCCGACCGCGAGCGAGGCACCGCTCGGGATGTCCGCGACAGCGTCGGCAGCCGAGCCGACGACCTTGTCGAGCGCCATGACGCACCTCTTCTGCCGACCTCGTCGCCGGCTCCGCTCGCGACGCTATACCGGTGCGTCCCGCGAGTCCCGCAGGTGCTGGCGGTGGTCAGAAGTCGCCCGCGTCGCGCCGCATCTGGCGCAGCACCTTCACCAGTGTCGTCACGCCTGACGGCGACAGCCCGGGGTTGACGAACACCGAGCCGTTGAGCGCGTCGGTCGCCTTCGCCGCCACCTCGCGGCCGTCGGGCGTGAGGGCCACGAGCACGGCACGGCGGTCGGTGGGGTGGGGCTGCCGCTCGACCAGGCCGGCGGACTCGAGCCGGTCGACCGCGTTGGTCACCGACGTCGGGTGCACCTGGAGGCGCGAGCCGATCACGCCCATCGGGAGGGTGCCGCGCCGGGAGAGGCGCAGCAGCATGAGCACCTCGTACCGCGCGAACGACAGGCCGAAGGGCTTGAGGACCGACTCGACGCGGCCGAGCGCGATCTGGTGCGCACGCATCAGCGAGGTGATCGCGGCCATGCCGTCGGCGGCGTTCTCCCAGCCCTGCTCGACCCAGAGGCGGTGGGCCTCAGCGATCGGGTCGGGATCGTGGGCGTCGGTCGGCATGCACGCACGCTATCGGGCCGCCGGTCCGCGACCAGTAGCGTCGGGGGGTGAGGACCTTCAGCGACGACCTCGGGCACGAGGTCGTCCTGCCCGAGCGCATCACGCGCGTCGTGTCGCTCGTGCCGTCCATCACCGAGTCGCTCGCGTCCGTCGACCGCGATGCCGTCGTCGGCGCCACCGACTGGTGCACCCATCCGGCCGACCTCGACGTGGTCCGCGTGCGCGGCACGAAGAACCCCGACCTCGCCGCGATCCGGGCGCTGGCGCCCGACGTCGTCGTCGCCAACCAGGAGGAGAACCGCGAGCCTCGACGTACGCCGCCTCCGCGACAACGGCGTGCCCGTGTGGGTCACGCGGACCGAGTCGGTGCCCGAGTCGCTCGGCTCGCTGCACCGGCTCATCGGCGCCGCGCTCGGCTGGGAGGTGCCGGCCTGGTTGGGCGAGGCCGAGGCGCTGTGGTCGCGGCAGGGCGTGCTGCGCGGACGAGTCGGCGTCGCGATCTGGCGCGACCCGTGGATGGCGGTCGGTCGCGACACGTTCACCGGCGACCTCGTCGCGCGGCTCGGCCTCACGCACGTGCTCGCCGACCACGCAGGCCGCTACCCGGCGCTCGACGTCGCTCTGCTCGACGACCCATCCGCGTTCGACCTCGTGCTGCTGCCCGACGAGCCGTACGTCTTCACGACGTCCGACGGGCCGGAAGCGTTCACCCGCGTGCCGACGCTGCTCGTGAGCGGCCGCGACCTCACCTGGTACGGCCCGTCGCTGGTCCCGGCGTACGAGCGACTCACGACGACGATCGCCACCGCTCTCAGCCACCCGAAGCGGTAGTCGAAACGCGCTGTATATCGTCCGTCCCGACTACCGCTTCGCGCCTCACGCGAGATCGCTGCATGAACGTGATCCCTTGTGGATAGCGGGATCTCGGGCGCCTGCACTGTCGGAGGTGCCTGGCACGATGAGGTCATGCGCATCAACCAGGCGACCGCGGCGGGCGAGGTGGTCGACACCTCGACCGAGCTCGCCTCGCTCGTCGCCCGGCTCGCGCACCTGACCCAGTCGGGCGGCCTCGACGCCGTCCCGCTCGCCGACGTGCCTGCGCTCGTGGCCGGACTCGCCCGCGCGCACGACCAGCTCGAGGCCGTGGTCACCACCGGCGTCGCCCGCGTGCACGCGTCGGGTGCGCTGCCCGTCGCCACCACCGCCTGGCTGCGCGAGTCCGCATCCATGACGGGCAAGGCGGCCGCCGGTGTCCTCGCCCGCGGCTGCATCCTGGCGGGCGAGTTTTCCGCCACCGGAGCCGCCTGGGCCTCCGGCGGGATCTCACGCGCGCATGTCGCGATCATCACCAGCAGCATCGACAAGGTCGCTCGCGGCCTCGCCCACGACGACCAGGCGCCGTTCCGCACCGCCGCCGAGCAGGCCCTGCTGCACTACGCGCTCGATGGCGCCACGCCGGCCGCGCTCGCCATCAAGGCCAAGCGCGTGCGCGGCTGGGTCGACGAGTGGGGCCTGGCCAAGGACGCCGACGAGACCGAGCGCGCGCAGTTCCTGCGCTTCGACGACGACGGCGACGGCGTGAAGGTCAGCGGCTACCTCACACCCGAGAACCACGCCCTCATCGCCACCGCCCTGCAGCAGGCGATCGACCAGCGCCACCGCGACGGCACCCTCCCCGAGGAGGACCGCGCCGAGGGTGACGACCCCGCCGCAGTACGCCAGCGCCGACGTCGCCAGCCCTACCTCAACGTCATCGCCCTGCGGGACGTCTGCGGAGCCCTGCTCGAGAACGGCGACCTCGGCGCGCGCCACGGCGTCATCCCTCGCGCCACCGTCGACATCGACCTTCACGACCTGCACTCGGCGTTCGGCGGCATCCTGCGCACCCCCGGAAGCCCGGACGGCACCCACCTCGGGCACCACAGCGTGCGCCGACTGCTCTGCGACGCCGAGATCAACGCCGCGATCGTCACCGGTGCCCGACCCCGCTGCACCTGCGGCTGCCCGCACTGCGCGTGCGACGACACCGGCCCCAGCCTCGACGACCTCCTGCGCGACTCGGCCAATGAGGTTCTCTACGTCGGTCGCGCCCACCGCGTCGTCACCCCGCGCCAGCGCCGTGCGCTGGAGACCCGCGAGCGCGGCCGCTGCTCACGCCCCGGCTGCGGCGTGCCGGCCGCCCGCTGCCGCGCACACCACGTCGTCCACTGGGAGGACGGCGGCCTCACCGACCTCGACAACTGCCTGCTCGTGTGCGACCGCCACCACCACGACCTCCACGAAGGCGGCTGGACCCTCACGGTCACCCCGGGCAAGCGACCCACCGAGCACGGCTACTTCACCTGGATCCCGCCGTCCTCACGCCAGCCCTGACCTCGCACGACGGCAGGGCGCACGACCCTTCACCCCGCGAACCGAGCCAGCGCCCCCCAGGGTTCTCGCGAGCGATCGATCTGGGCCCATCGGCTCGTTACTCAGTCAGCGCGGGCCAGTTGTGCCAGCAGGTGTCGCAGTCTGGAGCGCCGCAGTGCATCCACCCGTCGCAGGTCATGTCCGGCTCCCAGAGGACGTGCTCGGAGATGGGGTGGGGGCACAGGTCGCAGACCGCAGGTGCAACCCACGGAGAACTACTCACGGGAACCAGTCTCCCTGGTCACAACCGAGCGAGATCGGCACTTACGAGGCAGGACGGTTGTTCTCGGTCCCGGTGTCGAAGAAGCGGGTGAGGTAGTCGTTTGGCTTCCGGTTGCTCTCGCGCAGCATCGAGAAGATCTCGATGCCCTCGCCGGGCTCATCCCACTCGCTCATGCGGTATGCCTGTGCGAACGACAGGTACCTGAACGGCCCTTGGGTCGGGTCGTCACCGGAGATGTACCCGTGGGCCTCCGCCTCCGCCTTACTGATCGCCTCGTCGAAGGTGGCAGCTCGCCACAGGGTGATCCGCTCCTCGTAGACCCGCCGCTTCTTCCTTCCCGGCCCTCGCCATTCGAAGAGGCAGCGAACCGAGTACCACGACTGAGTTGGCTCCGACACGCTGACGATCCTTCCTCACCAAGGCGAGCCCGAACGGCACTTCGGCGCGTGACTTCTTCGGGCCGTGAGGAGACCCCCCTGACTATGGTCGCTCCATGGTGACGGGCCGAAGGATCGCCGAGGACGCGCTGCGCGCCCCGATGACGGAGGCTGGCTGGCAGCCGCGAGCCGCTGGATGGTTCACCCGGTCGGTGAGCCCCGAACAGCTTGGCGTCATCGCGTTGGGGGTGGCGTCGAAGAACAAGACCGAAGGGTCAGCCGACGTGACGGCATACGTTGGGCTGCGGGTCGAGGCTGTGGAAACGGTCGTGGCCGACATCTGCGAATCCACGGGCACCGACTACCGCGAACGGACAGTCGTTTCGCCGCTGGGCTATCTCATGCCCGAGAACCGCTGGCGTGATTGGCACATCGACATCGAATCGGCAGCCATGGTCGCTGGTGAACTGTGCGGCGCAATCCAGTCCAGCGGGCTGCCATGGCTACGGACGGTGGCGGCCGACGCCGATGCGCTACTCGCACAGGTCAAGGCTTCTCCAGCCTTCGACCAAGCGACCGGCCTGACTCGATACGCGGTCCTACTCGCTCAGTCCGGTCGCGTGGACGATGCGCTGGGCTTCATCACCCAGCGTGCTGCTGCATTGGAAGACCGATCCGACCCGTCGGCGGAAGCGAACCGACGTGCGATGGACCGCCTACGAGACTGGCTCGTCTCGCCTGTCTAAGGCCGTCACAAGGGCGAGCGCGAATGCCGGATACGGGGCGGGTTCGTCGGGATACGGATGGTCTCCAGGATCAGGCGTCGAGGAGCTCGTCGAGGCGCTCGTAGCCCTCGACGACGCCGGTCTCCATGCCGCCGGCGACGAACGCGTCGCGGTCGGCGAACGAGTCGACCAGCGACGTCGTCGACAGCCGGGTGCGGGTGCCGCCGTCCAGTGACTCGAAGACCAGCTTCTCCAGGGCGACGCCGTCGGGCATGCCGTCGAAGGTGAAGGTCTGCACGATGAGCTCGCCAGGCCGCACCTCGTGGAACGAACCGTGGAAGGAGTACTCCTCGTCGCCGCGGCGCTGCACGAAGACGTAGCCGCCGCCGGTCTCGCAGTCCCAGCGCACCATCTCGTTGGTGAGGCTGCGCGGGCCCAGCCACTGCGCGACGAGCGCAGGATCGGTGTGCGCCCGGAAGACCTTGTCGACCGGGTGGTCGAACTCGCGCGTGATGCGCACCATCGGCACCTCGGAGTCGACGCTGATCTCGGTGCGGTTCTCGCTCATGACTGCTTTCCCTTCGTACGACGAGGCTTCGGGGACACCGCCACTGGGGGCGGTACGGGTGAGACGTCGTCCGGCATCGCTGCCAGGACGTCGTCCAGACGGGCGTAGCGCTCCTCGGCCTGACGCCGGTAGCGCTCGATCCACGCGGTCATCAACGAGAGCACCTCCGCCTCGAGGTGCACGGGGCGCTTCTGCGCGTCGCGGCCGCGGGAGACGAGACCGGCGTCCTCGAGCACCCGGAGATGCTTGGAGACTGCCTGCAGGCTCACGTCGTACGGCTCGGCGAGCTCGGTGAGCGTGGCGTCGGCGACCGTCAGCCGCGCGACGAGGTCGCGACGGGTGGGGTCGGCGAGCGCCGCGAACGCCCGCGACAGCGGATCAGCGGACACGTGCACCTCCTCAACCATGTGGTTGAGGAGGAGGATGCAGCACTCGATGAGGCTTTGTCAACCAGTTGGTTGACTATCCGTTCTGGGCCGCGACGAACGCCTTGGTGGCAGCGACGAGCGCGGTGCGGTCCGGGCCGTAGAGCTGGACCAGGAGTCCGCCGTCGAAGTAGACGAGGGTCACCGCCAGGTCCTTGGTCGACAGGACGACCGCGTCGGTCCCGTCGAGCTTCACCTTCGTCTGCGTCACCTTGCCGGTGAGAGAGGGCTTCACACCGGCAGCCACGCTCTCGAGGATGGACGACGACGGCATGTTCCCGAACGACTTCGTGATCTCCGGTGTGTACTGCGCCGCGATGAACACCGCGGCCAGCTCTCCGTCAGATCCCTTGAGCCCCACGGCCTTCACCGCCGACACGGTGCCGGTCTCCATCATCGCGCCGCTGATGCCGTCGAACTGGGAAGGCGCTGCCTCGACGGTGTAGCCGGGCACGTCCGCGAGCGTGATCTCCGCCGCCGGGGTGGCCGTCTCCTCGGGCGTGGCAGTCTCCGAGGGCGATGACGACGTGCTGGCGGCGGGCGCCGACGAGGTGGACGCGTCAGAGGTCGCGGGGCTCGCCACGCTCGCCTGCGCCCCGCTGGACGACCCGCCGCACGCGGTCAGGCCGAGCAGCAGCGGCGCCGCCACGAGAAGGGCGAGGCGTGCGGATGCGGGACGACGTGACATGGGCTCCCCCTGGTCTGGTGACGACGCGCGCCACCCTAGAGGGCCGCGCGACCGCTGCGCGCGAGGCGCGACGGAACCGTCGAACGGTCAGCGGCCGCGGAAGTCCAGCGGCGAGTAGCGGGGTCCATGAGCGGGGCGGGAGATGCCCGTCATCTCCACGAGCCGCTGCACGCGACCGCGGTGGCCGGGCCAGGGAGCGAGCAGCTCGGCGAGCCGGGCGTCGGTGCCGTCCTCCTCGCCGGTCAGCGCGTAGACGACGTTCTTCGCCACGTGGAAGTCGCCGAAGCTCACGGCGTCCGGGTCACCGAGCGCGCGCGCCGCCACCTCGGCCGACGTCCACTCCCCGATGCCCGGCAGCGCCTCCATCCGCGCACGGGCCTCGGCGTGCGGGAGGTCGGCACACTGCTGCAGTCGGCCGGCGTACGACGCGGCGCGCAGGATCGTCGCCGACCGCGAGCCGTCCACGCCTGCCTGGTGCCACGCCCACGACGGCACGGCAGAGACGTCGTCCGCCTTGGGGAACACGAACATCCGCTCGGGTGCCGGCCCGGGTGCGGGCTCGCCGTACGTCGCGAGCAACCACCCCCACGAGCGCCGCGCCTCGAGCCCGGTGACGCGCTGCTCGAGGATCGCCTGCACGAGCGTCTCGAGCACGACGCCGGTCGACGGCGTGCGCATGCCGGCGCCGTACCGCGACCACTGCTGCGCCACAAGGGGATGGTGCGACGGGTCGAACTCGCTCACGTCGTCGTCCGCACCGACGATGCGCGGCAGCCGGTCGGCCGCCCACACGGCGCCCGGCCCCCACGAGGTCGAGACCACGACGCCGTCGCGCACCTCGAGCCGTTGCGTGGCGGGGCCGTCGGGGCTGCGCATCGTGCGCCAGAGCGCGCGGTCGGGTGTGCGCCGGTACGTCGGGTCGAACCGGCCACGGCCGAGCGCCCCGAGCGTGCCGCCGAGGCTGACCGGCCACGACGGCGTCCACTCGCGGACGACCGGTGCGACGGGCTCCACGCGCGGTGCGGTCAGCGGTCGGAGGAGAAGCGGACCGAGGTCTCCGACAGCGCGACGCCGGGCCACACGCGCGCGCCGCGCACGAGCTCGTTGCCGGGGCCGATCACGGCACGGTCGCCGACGACGACGCCGTCGAGCCGGGCACCGCTGCCGATGATGGCGCCGGAGCCGATGACGGAGTCCTTGACGTAGGCACCAGCCGCGATCATCGCGTTGTCGAACAGCGACGAGCCGTCGACGACCGCGCCCGAGCCGATGGTCGCGCCGGCACCGACGAACGTGCCGTTGGTGAGGATCGCGTCGGGCTCGACCTCCGCGCCGGGACGCACGAGGAACTGGCCGGTGCGGCCGGGCAGCGCGGGGCTCGGCGCGCGGCCGAGCACGAGGTCGCACGAGCCCTGCACGAACGCGAGCGGGGTGCCGAGGTCGAGCCAGTAGCCGTCGTCGACGAAGCCGGTGACGACCGCGCCGCGCGTGAGCAGGCCGGGGAACGTCTCGCGCTCGACCGACACCGGGCGCCCCGTGGGGATGGTGTCGATGACCGACCGGCGGAAGACGTAGCAGCCGGCGTTGATCTGGTCGGTGACGATCTCCTCGGGCGTCGTGGGCTTCTCGAGGAACTGCGTCACGCGGCCGTCGGCGTCGGTCGGCACCAGGCCGTAGGCCCGCGGGTCGTCGACGCGGGTGAGGTAGAGCGAGACGTCGGACGAGGTGTCGCGCCACGCCTGCACCTGGCCGGCGATGTCGTGCCCGGACAGGATGTCGCCGTTGAGGACCAGGACCGGGTCGTCCGGACCGGACAGAAGGTGCGGGGCCACGTGGCGGATCGCGCCACCCGTGCCGAGCGGCACGTCCTCGGTGGCGTAGACGAGCTCGACACCGAAGCGCGAGCCGTCGCCGAAGTAGTCGAGGAACACCTCGGGCCGGTACGACGTGCCCAGCACGACGCGCGTGACCCCGGCTTCGCGGGCCCGCGCGATCTGGTGCTCGGTGCACGGCACGCCCGCGACGGGCAGCATCGGCTTGGGCGTGGTGACGGTCAGCGGGCGCAGGCGTGTCCCCTGGCCCCCGACGAGGAGGACGGCTTCGAGCACGCCGCCACTGTCCCACACCGGCAGGCGGTCGTGGCCCGCCGTAGGGTCGACGACGTGACCGCCCTCCCCCTTCCCCGCAGCGTCGCCGACGTCCTCTACGCGCTGCTCGACCGCGAGCCGTCGCGCCCCCTCGTCACCCACGTCGGCCCGGACGGCGCCCGCACCGAGCTCTCGGTCCGCACGTTCGAGAACAACGCTGCCAAGGCCGCCAACCTGCTGCGCGACGACGCCGACCTGCAGCACGGCGCCGCCGTCGCACTCCGCCTGCCCCTGCACTGGCAGACCGCCGTGTGGCTGGGCGCCACCGCGCTGTCCGGCGGGGTCGCCTGGATCGACGGGCCGGCCGACGACCCCGCCGTCGAGGTGGCTGTCCTCGCGCCCGACGAGCTCGACGCCGGCCGCGCGCCGCTCACGCTGGCAACCTCGCTGCACCCGCTGGGCATGCCGTTCCGCGAGCCCCTCCCGGCGGGCGTGCTCGACGTCGCCACCGAGGTGCGCGCGCACCCCGACTTCTTCGCGCGGTACGACGTGATCGACCCGGGGTCGCCGTGGCTGCGCGTCGGCAGCACCGAGCTCAGCCAGGACGCCGCCCTCGACGCAGCGGTGCAGCTCGCGCTCGACCACGATGTCCAGCCGCGATCACGGGTGCTGGTCACGACGCCGCTGTCGGGAGGCTCCGCAGTGCGCGCCGCGCTCGCGATGCTCGCCCTGCCGCTCGCGCACGACGTCGCCGTCGTGCTGCTCACGGACCCCGACGCCGACGCCGCGGTGGTCGCGGCTCGCGAGGGCTGCGACGTCGTCCTGGCCTGAACCGGAACGCGGAGCGGCTAGATCCGGCGGGCGCCCGTCACGAGGGCGGCGTCGACGTTCGGCCCCGAGACGAGCGTGGTCACGCCGCGCTGCAGCACCACCTTGGTCGAGCTCGCGATGGCGGTGTCGACCAGCAGCACCGGGCCGCCGGGGACGAGGGCGATCGCGCTGACCGGTGCCGCGGACTTGCCGAGCACCACCTGACGCGTGGCGGCCGTGCCGAGCCAGGTCGCGGCGCGGCTCGCGGTGTCGACCGCGTCGGCGCCCGTGAGGCGGCTGACCTTCGGCAGCGTGGCGGCCACGACGTCGCCGACGGCCACGGTCGATCCGATGACGACGGTGGCCGACGTGCCGATGCTGTCGAGGTACGCCGGCACCGCGGACGACGGCGAGTCGCCGCCGGGCACGACGAGCAGCGGGCCCTTCTTGGCACGTGCGGCGCCCGAGGCGACGGCGAGGGACCCGAGGTCGGTCTCGCCGACCACGATCGACACGGCGCCGTTCGCGGCTGCGAGCAGCTTGGCGGCGTTGACCGAGACGCCCGTGGCGTTCGTGCCGGTCACACGGGTCACGGTGCCGGCACCGACCGCCGTCTGCACCTCCGTGATGAGCGCGGCGGGGAGGTCGGTGGTCGTGCCGAGGGCGTAGACCGTCGTCGGCGTACGCCGAGCGAGCTCGGTCTTGGTCACGGTGGTGAGCGCGTCGGTGCCGGTGAGCAGGAGCGCCCAGCCCTTCTGCGCGGCGAGGTTTCCGGCGACGGCGACGGTCGCCGGGTCGGCGATCGGCGCGAGGACGACGGTGCTGGACGACGACTTCTGCGCGGTCCGCGCCGCGATCGTCGCGGCGTCGCCCGAGCGGACGTCGGCGATGCGGGTGACCCAGGTGCCGGGCAGCGAGAGCCGCGAGCGCAGGGACTCGCCGCTGATGGACGCCGACGTCCCGGTCGACGACCAGGCGATCGCGGTCTTCACACCCGTGCCGGTCGTGCGCGACGACAGGTCGACGCGGACGACGTCCGGAAGGCCGAACGCTGCGGCCACCTGGGCCTGGGTGCGCTCGCGGGGGATCCACTGCGACCAGGGCACGGACGCGTCGAGGCTCCAGTGGTCGTCGACGCTCTGGGCCCAGGGCAGCGCCCCGCCCCAGACCTCGGCCGAGCTCTGGGTGCGGCCGCCCGAGGCGGCGTAGTAGAACGCGGCGATCGGCTTGCCGGCCGACAGGATCGTCTTGCCCCGCAGCACGGTCGCACCGTTGACGGTCGTGTTGGCGTACGTGGCGGCCACGGCGTCGCGCCAGTTCTGGCCCAGCGCGCCCGACTCCTTGACCCAGCCCGCGAACGTCTGGTCGTAGTAGGGGCCGCCGCCGTCGTCGACGTGGCAGAGGCAGACGCTGCGCAGGGTGCCGGCCTTGCTGAGGGCGTAGCTGCGGGCCGCGAGCACCTGGGCCTGCAGCGATGCGGCGGGCCACGAGTTCGACACCTCGGCGATGCCGAGGAGGTACTCGTCGTGGATGCGCACCCGGTTGTTGACCTGGAACGAGCCGGCCGAGGCCGAGGCGATGGTGACCGAGCCGTAGCGGTAGCGATGGCCGTCGGAGGCGAAGCCCGCCGTGGTGCCGGCGACGTTCAGCACCGTCGCGACCTTGCCGGCGGTGCCAGGGTCGCGCGTGCCGGCCCAGCGGATGTCGACCGAGGTCGCCGTGCCCAGCGTTCGGGTGGCGGTGCCTCGGGTCTTGAGCACGGTGACGGAGGTGCCGGCCTGCAGGACGCTGATGATGTCGGCCGACGTGCCAAGCACCGGCGCCTTGCCCGCGAGCGTGACCTCGATGCCGCCGCCGCCCGTGGCGAGCGGCTCGGCGCGGAAGACCGTCTTGGTCGCGTGGTGCAGCAGGTTCACGCGGATCGTGGCGTCGTCGCGGACAGGCGTGACGGTGGTGCCGGTGTAGTAGTGCGTGACGATCTCGGTCGCGGTCGCGCCCTCGAGCGCCATGCCGCGGGCGCCGTACTGCGACATGCCGACTCCGTGCCCGAAGCCCGCGCCGTTGAAGACGAACGCGGTGGGCACGTCGGGTGTCACGGTCGTTGCGGTCGCCGTCGACGGAGCAGGGGTGGGCGTGGGCGTGGGCGTGGGCGTGGGCGCCGGCGCGGCCGTGCGCCCGGTGATCGCGGTGACCATGGGGGTGATCGCGGTGTCGGCCCACAGGCTGACGGGCGCGATCGCGAGCACGTGCGCCGCTGCCGCCGTGCCGAGCCAGGCTGCGATGCCTCCGGTGCCGCCCGCGCCGAGCACGAGGGGTCGTCGAGCGCCTGCAGCCACCGCACGACCGTAGACCGAGCCGGTCGGAAGCACGGTGACCTTCGCTGCGGACGGCGCCAGCGCGGCGAGCAGCGCCTGCGAGATCGCCGCCGGGTCGGCGCCCGTGACCCGCGTGCCCTTGACCGCGGTGACGACCGCGTCGGACAGCGAGGAGACCGGGCCGACGACGGTGGTGGCAGTGATGCCGAGGGTCTTCATGCCCGCGGTGGTGACGGCGGGGACGGCGGTCCGGGCCACGACGAGCAGCGGACGCTTGAGGGAGGCGGCCGTGGCCGAGGCTGCCGTGGCGACGTCGAGCGAGGCGCCGGCGTCGAACGACACGACGACCGCGCGGGTGCTCGCGCCCATCGCCGCTGCTACGGCGGTCGCCGTGCCCGAGCGCGTGGTGCCGGCGAGCCGGACGATCGACGTGACACCGAGCGACTTCAGCTTCGTGATGACCGTGCTCGTCACCTGCGTGGTCGAGCCGACGACGTACGCCGTCGTGGCCTTGCGGCGGGTGATCTCGCTGGCCACCGCGGCGGGCACGGTCGAGGTGCCGGTGAGCAGCAGCGGAGCGTTCTTGGCGGAGGCGAGCGGCGCGGCGATGAGCGCCTCGGGCAGGAGCGCGTCGGCGCCCGGCGCGAGCACCACCGTCTTCGCGGTGGGAGCGGCGATACGGCCGACGCGCACGGAGGCGGCGTAGCGCTCGGTCTCGGCGATGCGCGCGACCTGCGTGCACGGCCCGAGCGGCGACGTCGCCGTCTCGCTCACGACCAGGGTCTTGGTGACGGGGTACGGCACGCCGCTGCCGGCAGTGGCCGACAGGACGAGGCGGTAGGTGCCGGGCGGTGCCGCGCTGCCGTCGGTACGGCGCTGGTTCCACGTCGCGGCGAGGGTGCCGGCCGCGGCCAGGCTGCCGGTCACGGTCGTGATCGGGGTCGCCAGGCACGGCGAGAAGACCTCGAGCTTCCAGCCCACAGCACCGGTGGCCTTCGCGGTGAGCGAGACACCGGCTGCGGCGTACGGCGAGACCGACGGCGTGACGGCTGCACTCACGAGCTGCGTGCCCATGAACGCCTTGGTCTGGGTGCGGATGCTCGGGAGGTACGACTCGAGGTACTGGCCGGGGCAGGCGGTGAGGCCGATGTCGCGGTGGCCGCTGATGACGGGCACGACCGCGGTCTCGCCGACGCCGTACTTCGACGTGCCGGCGCTGCTGTTCGAGACGAGGGTGCCCGTCGCCGCCGGGTCGGCGTGGTTCAGCGCGAGCTTCCACGCCATCAGCCGCGCGACCGCCGTGGCCATGGCCGAGCCCTCGGAGGTCGTCGGCTTGTAGACGTCGAAGTTGCCGAGGGCGGAGACGGCGAACGTGTTCTGGTTGAAGCCGGCGGTGTGGCCGCCGAGGACGTTCTGGTCCACGCCGCCGGCGCGGCCCTCGTAGACGCGGCCGAAGCGGTCGACGAAGAAGTTGTAGGCGATGTCGCTGTAGCCGAGGCTGAGGGTGAAGTAGGCGTACAGCGCACGGACCTGGGCGGCCGCGGTGTCGGCGGTGTAGTTGTTCGTCGAGGCCGTGTGGTGGACGAACCCGACCTTGATCGGGCCGGTGTAGACCGGGCCGCCGTTGCGCAGCGACTCGTCGGCGCCCCACTGGGCGCGGGTGATGATCGAGGGCTTGAGCGGGTCGCCGGCGGCGACGGCGGTGGCTGCGGGGGTCTCGGCCGCGAGCGTGTCGGCCTCGGAGGTCTTCGGGTCCACGAGCGACACCGACGCGTCGGCCGGCAGGACTCCGCCGGGGCTGTCGACGCGCACCTGGACGCCGTCGCTGCCGCCTGCGGTGAGGAGCGGGTCGGTGCCCTGTCGGCCGCCGGCCGCGAGGTCCTCGGCGCTGCCCGGGTCGGGGCCGTGCTCGGTGCCGAGCTCGAGCTCCTGCCACGCGGTCCAGGCACCGTCCTTCTCACGGACGCGCACCTGCACAGTGGTGCCGGCGGGGGCGGGGCCCTTCCAGCTGACGGCGACGAGGGAGAACGGTGCGGTGGCGGTCGGCGGGGTGACGGCGGCGGGCTTCAGCGGGGCGACCGGGCCGGAGGTCGAGGTGCGCTGGGCCTGGATGCGGGCGGCTGCGGTCGGCTTCGGGGCGGGTGCCGCGGCGGTGCCGGTGCTCGTCGTGCTGCCGGTCCGGGTCGTCGTCGCGGCATGCGCGTGCTCGTCCGCCGGGGCCGACGACGTGGCGAGCCCGACAGGGTCGACGGCGGAGAGAGCGAGGTGGGCCACCGTCGGCGTCACCGGCCGGATCGTCGCCTGCGGGCCCGTGATCACCGGGAGGGCGATCAGGGCGGGCACCGCGAGGACCGCGGCGAGGCTGGCGATGGCGCGACGCATGAGACAGGGCCTCCGTGGGGGCGGGGGTTTCGGGCACGCGGTCGGTCGTTCCTCGCGCCTCCTGCTTCACCCATCGGGGTGATGCGTGTGACTCTTGAGTGCTCGTGGGACTCAGGTTGGCAGTTTGTCCCCATTCGTCGCCATTCGACCGGTAACCGAACGCACACGGCCCGGGACGTCCGGGTGTCGAGGCCGACGTAGAATCGGCTGATGATCCCGACCGACGACGGCAGCGCCGCGGGCAGCCCGGGGACGGCGTCCCGCATCGCGGGCCACCACGGCCACCGCACCGCGCGCATCGCCGTGGCCGTCCTGTCCGCCGTGACCGTCGTGGCCACCCTCGGAAGCACCGTCGCCTGGGCCGGCCTCAACCAGGCCGCCGAGAACATCGCCAGGGAGCCCATCTCAGCCGGCTCCAACCGGCCCACCAAGGTGGCGCCGACCGAGCCCACCGAGTACGAGGCGCTCAACATCCTGGTCATGGGCACGGACACCCGTACCGGCCAGGGCAACGACTTCGGCGACCCGGGCACCACGGCCTCCGGCAACGGCCACAGCGACACCACGATCCTGCTGCACGTCTCGGCCGACCGGTCCCGTGCGTTCGCCGTGAGCATCCCCCGCGACTCCTGGGTCACCCGCCCGTCCTGCAAGGACGGCGACACCAGCACCGTGACCGGCCGGTTCAACGAGGCCTTCGCCGCCGGCGGCCCCAGCTGCACGATCCGAGCGGTCGAGGCGCTGACCGACGTCCGCGTCGACCACTTCTTCGTCGTCGACTTCAAGGGCTTCCAGTCCGTCGTCGACTCTGTGGGCGGCGTGCCGATCTGCCTCGCCGAGGCGGTGGACGACCCGAAGAGCGGCCTCAAGCTCGACAAGGGCACGCACGTCCTCGACGGCACCCAGGCCCTCGCCTTCGCGCGGGCCCGCAAGACGCTCGGCGACGGCAGCGACCTCTCGCGCATCGACCGCCAGCAGGTGTTCCTGTCCTCCCTCATCCGCCAGGTGCAGTCCAAGAGCCTGCTGACGGACCTGCCCACCCTCTACTCGGTGCTCGACTCGGTCACCAAGTCGCTCACGGTCGACACCGGGCTCGGCACCCTCGAGGACCTCAAGAACCTCGCGCTGTCGATGCAGGGCCTCACGTCGTCGAAGGTGAAGTTCCTGACCGTGCCGTGGGTCGCCCGTCCTGACGGCGCCACGATCGAGTGGAACACCGCCAAGGCCGAGCCGATGTGGCAGGCGATGATCAACGACACCGCCTACCCGCCGTCCGCTTCGCAGCTCGACGGCAAGCCGCTCAAGACGGCCCCGTCCGCGGTCCGGGTCAAGGTCCTCAACGGCAGCGGAGTCAACGGCCAGGCCCGCAAGGCCGCCGAGCAGCTCACCGCGCAGGGCTTCGTCGTCGTCGGCGTCGACACCGCGCCCGCCGACCTCGACACCACCTCGATCACCTACGACCCGACGTACGACGAGTCGATGCGCACCCTGGCGTTCGCGGCCTCGGCGACCGACCGCCAGTCGACTGGCAGCGGCAACGTGCTGACGCTGACGATCGGCAAGGACTGGAAGGCCATGAAGACCGTGGTCATCAAGTCGTCCGGCTCGGGATCGGGCGGCTCGGGCGTCACGGCCAAGCCGGCCGACGAGAACGTCTGCGTCAGCTAGCCGTTTCGGGCAGCACGGCCACGATCTCCGGCAGCGCCTCGACGAGCGCGCTCTCCCACGACCGCATCGGCGTGAGACCGGCGGCGACCCACGCGTCGTGCCCCAGCACGGAGTACGCCGGCCGCGGTGCCGGGCGCACGAACTCCGCCGACGTCACCGGCAGCACCCGTGCGGTATCCGCGCCGACGAGCCCGAACACCCTCTGCGCCAGGCCGAACCACGTGGTCTCCCCGGACGCCGTCCCGTGATAGGTGCCCGCCGGGGCTCCGGCGTCGACCATCGCGACGACCTGCTGCGCGAGGTCGTGCGCCCAGGTGGGTTGGCCGCGCTGGTCGTCGACCACGCGCACCTCGGGCACCTTGCGCTCGAGCTCGAGCATGGTGCGGACGAAGCTCGGGCCGGCGGCGCCGTAGAGCCAGGCCGTCCGCACGATCCAGGCGGAGTCGGGCAGCGCCGCGCGCACGGCCGCCTCGCCCGCCGCCTTGGTGCGGCCGTACGCCGACCGCGGCGCGATCGGCGCGTCCTCGGCGTACGGGGCCGTGGCGGTGCCGTCGAAGACGTAGTCGGTGGAGATGTGCACGAGCGAGACTCCGGCGAGCGCGCACGAGCGCGCGAGATGCCCTGCGCCGTCTGCGTTCACAGCGGCCGAGGCGGACTCGTCGGTCTCGGCGTCGTCGACCCGGGTGTACGCCGCGCAGTTCACGACCACGTCGACGTCGCGCACGAGGTCGTCGAACGCGCCGGGCTGCGTGATGTCTGCCTCGGCACGGGTCGGCACGAGAACCTCGCGACCGTCGAGAACGCGCACCACCTCGGTGCCGAGCAGGCCACGCCCGCCGACGACCAGCCAGCGCCGACGGCTCACGCGGAGCCTGCCGCCTTCTTGAGCGGCTCCCACCACGCGCGGTTGTCGCGGTACCACTGGACGGTGGCGGCCAGGCCCTCGGCGAACGGCACCTGCGGCGCGTAGCCGAGCTCGGCCGCGATCTTCGCGATGTCGACGGAGTAGCGGCGGTCGTGGCCCTTGCGGTCCTCGACGGGGACGACGCGGTCCTCGCCGGTGCCGGTGAGCTCCAGCAGCAGGCTCGTGAGGTCGCGGTTGGTCAGCTCGGTGCCGCCGCCGATGTTGTAGACCTCGCCCGCGCGTCCGCCGGCCAGGGCGAGCGCGATGCCGCGGCAGTGGTCGCCGACGTGCAGCCAGTCCCGCACGTTGAGGCCGTCGCCGTACAGCGGCACGGTGCCGCCGTCGATCAGGTTGGTGACGAACAGCGGGATGACCTTCTCGGGGAACTGGTACGGCCCGTAGTTGTTCGAGCAGCGCGTGACGACGACGTCGAGGCCGTGGGTGCGCGCGTAGGCCAGGGCGAGCAGGTCGCTCGAGGCCTTGGATGCGGCGTACGGCGAGTTGGGCGCGAGCGGGTGCGTCTCGGGCCACGACCCGTGGTCGATCGAGCCGTAGACCTCGTCGGTGGAGACGTGCAGGAACCGGCCGACGCCGAGCTCGTGCGCGGCCGCGAGGAGGGTCTGGGTGCCCACGACGTTGGTCATGACGAACGCGCGTGCCCCGACGATCGAGCGGTCGACGTGCGACTCCGCCGCGAAGTGCACCACGGCGTCGGCACCGGAGAGGGTGTCGCGGACGACGTCGGCGTCGAGGATGTCGCCGTGCACGAATGTCAGCCGCGGGCTGCTCGCCACGGGCGCGAGGTTGTCGCGGTTGCCGGCGTACGTCAGGGCGTCGAGCACGACGACGTCGGCACCGACCAGCCCGGGGTAGCCGTCGGTCAGGGCGGTACGGACGAAGTGCGAGCCGATGAAGCCCGCTCCCCCGGTGACGACGACGCGCATGCCCCGACCCTATCCGCCGGTCAGGAGGGCAGGTACGACGTGCGCGCCCGCGCGGTCGACCACAGCGGCACCGCGCGTCCGAGCAGGGTGGCGGCGCGGGCGTCGAACGAGTGCGCGCGGCCGAACTCCACGGCCTGCGCGCGCCGCTCGGCGTCGGGCAGGAAGAGTGCGTCGCGCTCGTCGACCACGATCCGTTTGAGGTCGGGACCGTCGTCGAACCACTGGACGTACGGGCCGAAGGTGCCCTCGGCCCCGGCCACGCGGTCGGACACCACGCGCGCGCCGGCGGCCACGGCGTCGAAGAGGCGGTTGGCTGCGAAGCCCTCGGCGGCCATGTCGACCCAGTGGTCGCAGAGCACCACGCCCGCGGCCGCGTAGTAGGCGCCCAGCTTCTTGTTGTCGACGTAGTCGCCGGCGACGTACTGCTCGGGGAGGATCCCCGCCCAGCGCTGGCCGTAGACGCTGATGCCGATGCCCTGCGCGACCGACTGCTCGACCACGACGCGGTGCTCGCGGCCGATGCCGACGAACAGCACGTCGTGCGCGGGCGTGCCCGGCTCGCTCGCGCGATCGGGGTGGAACAGCGTCGGGTTGGTCGCCTGCAGCAGCGGCTCGACGGCGACGCCGGCGCGTGCGGTCATCCGCTCCGACCACAGGGTGCTGGCGGCGAAAGCAGCGTCGTACTCGCAGATCTCGCGCGGGGTGACGAGGTCGGGGTGGCTGATGACCCACAGCAGGCTGACCGTGCCGGGCCTCGGCACCACGCGCTCGAAGCCGCGGATCGTGAGCGTGACGTCGTCGAGGTACGACGTCGAGCGGTCGACGGCACCGCGGCGGTCGACCACCACCTGCTGGCCGAGGCGGCGCAGTGCGGAGGCGAGATCCTCGGCGAAGTGGACGTCGCCCCACTTGTCGCCCGCTGGGCCCTCATGCGCGGCGATGCGCAGCGCCCAGCGCAGGCGGGGCGCGCCCTCGGCCACCTGCACGGGCTGGCGGATCAGGACCGGCCGCGCGATCGCGCCGATGCCGCGCTGGCGCTGGCCGGAGGGGTCGAGCGCCGCGACCTGCAGGCCGAGCGCGGCGAACAGGTCGCCGTCCGGCCCGGGCAGCTCGGTGCCCCAGCGGTCGAGGAAGGTCTGGGCGTCGTCGCGGGCCGGGCGGGCCGGGCCGGGTGCGGTCGGCCTGGGCTGCGTGACCTGCGTCGTCGTCACGACACGGAACGGCCGGTGCCGTCCGGCGGCGAGGCGCAGGCACAGGTCGACGTCGGCGAACTCGTCGAAGATCCGGGTGTCGAGGCCGTGCGCCGCCACGAGGTCGGATGCCCGCAGGACGGCCGCTGTGCCGCTGATCGCGCTGACGGCGATGGGGCCGAGCGCGCGGGCGTCGTCGCCCGGGTGCTCGGAGAGGAACGGCGAGGGCAGGGTGCGGCCGCCGGCGAACCACCAGCCCGCGGCCCTCACGACGCCGGTCGGGTGCAGGAGCAGCGGCTGCGCGCCCGCGACCTCGGGGTCCGACAAGGCGTCGAGCACCTTCGTGAGCCAGCCGCTGCGCACCCGGACGTCCGGCTCGAGCAGGGCGACGTGCTCGCCGGTCGACGCCGCGAGTGCGAGGTCGACGGCGAGGGGGCGCGACACCGTGCGCGCGCGGCGCAGCACCGTGATGCGCGGGTCGCAGGCGGTCACGCCTGCGAGCAGCGCGGAGCTGATGCGGTCGGAGCCGTGGTCGACGAGCACGACCTCGAGGTCGTCGCCCGCGGACGCGTCGAAGACCGAGCGCACGCACTCGGCGGTCGACTCCCACTCGCCGGAGGTCGGCACCAGTACCGAGGTGCGCCCGGCAGTGCGCGGGGCCGCGGCGACGGCGTCCCAGTCGATCAGCGCCTTCTCGAGCACGCGGTAGAGCCAGGCCGAGCTCTCCGACAGCGAGATGCGGTCCAGGCGCGGCTCGCTCTCGTCGATCACGGGACCGATGAAGCCGAGGTAGCGCAACGGCTCGTGCTCGGTGATGCGCAGCACGAGGTCGTGGTCGACCCAGCGGCGCAGGTCCTCGTCGAACACGCCGACCTGGTCGAGCAGCGAGCGCTCGACGACGAGCGCGTTCATGTCGACGTGGTTGGCGACGAGCAGGTGGTCGCGGCCTCCGTTGAACGCGCGGAACACGTCGCCGTCCTTGCGCAGCACGCGGACGGCGGAGTAGCCGGCGCGGGCGTGCAGCCCCTGCAGCGCCGAGGTCGCGACGTCGAGGAAGTGCGGCAGCCACACGTTGTCGGAGTCGAGGAACGCGACGTAGTCGCCGTCGGCGAGCGCCAGGCCGGCATTGCGTGCGGCGCAGACGCCTCGTGCGTCCTGCTTGACGACGGTGATGCGCGGGTCGTCCGCGGCGCGTGCCTCCAGCAGCTCGAGCGTGCCGTCGACGGAGCCGTCGTCGACGACGACGAGGCGCCAGGTCGTAAGGGTCTGGTCGACGACCGAGTCGATCGCGCGGCCCACCTCGGAGACTCGGTCGCGCACCGGCATCACGATCGTGACGGTGGGGGTGGCACCGGCGTCGGGCTTGCCCGCCCGTGACCACTGTCGGACGAAGCCGGCGTCCTTGCCCTCGTCCCACGTCTCGGCGACGCGCGGCTCGTCGAGGCGCGCGAGCTCCGCCCACTCAGCGGCCCACTCGAGCATCGACGCGTGCCACTCGCCCCAGGTGGTGACGGCCGTGGCCTGGTCGACGGCCGCAGGGAACGGCGTGCCCGGCTGCACGTGCTCGAGGAAGTGCCCGAGCACCTTGCCGCGGTGCGCGCGGGCGGTGGGGTGCTCGGCCTCGTAGGCCTCGGCGTCGAGCAGCGGGTGCGGCGACTTGCGCAGCAAGCCCTTGACGTAGGCGATGGCCGGGTCGGTCTTGGCCTCGCGCCACGAGCTCGGCGCGAGGTACGACGGCTCGAGCAGCGGGTGGATCGACAGGCCGTCCGTGCGGCCGTGGTCGAGGTAGTGGGTCGCGGCCTCGAGGTCGGAGGCGAACGCCCGGCCTGCGAGGGCGGCGTACCAGGGCCGGTCGACCACGCCGGCCGAGACCAGCAGCGCTGCGGGGTCGGCAGCAGCGGGGCCGGCCGCGGGGGTGGGCGCCGCCGCCGGCTCGGACTTGCCGCGCGCGGCGGCAAGACCCTTCCTCGCCCGGTCCGACAGCCCGGCCATGTGCGCCCTCTTCCCTCGTCGCCTGCCGCGATCCTAGGAGAACCGCGGCGCCCGGACGGGCGTCCCGCGCGGGCGGTTCGGCGCGATCCGGTGCACTAGGGTCCGGGCCATGAAGGGCATCGTGCTCGCGGGCGGATCGGGCACCCGGCTGCACCCGATCACCCGAGCGGTGAGCAAGCAGCTGCTGCCGGTCTACGACAAGCCGATGATCTACTACCCGCTCTCGGTGCTGCTGCTCGCCGGCATCCGCGAGATCCTCGTGATCACCACCCCCGAGGACTCCGCGCAGTTCCAGCGCCTCCTCGGCGACGGCCACGAGCTCGGCGTCGAGATCTCGTACGCCGTCCAGCCCCGCCCTGAGGGCCTCGCCCAGGCCTTCATCATCGGCGCGGACTTCGTCGGGGACGACACTGTCTGCCTCGTCCTCGGCGACAACATCTTCTACGGCGCCGGCCTCGGCACCGCGCTGCGCCGCCATGGGGAGATCGACGGCGGCCACGTGTTCGCGTACCACGTCGGCAACCCGCGGGCCTACGGCGTCGTGGAGTTCGACGGCGACGGCCGCGTGCTCTCCATCGAGGAGAAGCCCGAGCACCCGCGTTCGAGCTATGCCGTGCCCGGCCTGTACTTCTACGGCAACGACGTCGTGGAGGTGGCCCGCGGCATCACTCCCAGCGCGCGCGGCGAGCTCGAGATCACCGCGATCAACGACCACTACCTGCGCGACGGCCGCCTCAGCGTCACCGTGCTCGACCGCGGAACCGCCTGGCTCGACACCGGCACCGTCGACTCGCTGATGTCGGCCGGCGAGTTCGTGCAGGTGGTCGAGGAGCGCCAGGGACTGAAGATCGGCTGCATCGAGGAGATCGCCTGGCGGATGGGCTTCATCACCTCCGACCAGCTGCGAGCGCTCGCCGAGCCCCTGCGCAAGAGCGGCTACGGCGACTACCTCCTCGCCCTCCTCGACCAGTCCTGACCGTCGGCGCCCCCGATTTGGTAGTGGGAGGGCGCGCTATAGCGCGCCCTTCCCACTACCAAATCGTCAGGGCTTGCCGAGGATGTAGAGGGACTGGCCGTCGGTCTCCTGGCCGTGCTCGTGCAGGACGACGTCGAGCCCAGCCGCAGCCACGAGGCGCTCGAAGTAGGCGCGGTCGTAGCGGACGCAGTGCAGCGGACCGACCCACTCGAGCGGGCCGTAGCCCTCGGGGTTCTCCTCGCAGTCGGGCACGCCGTCCTCGACGAAGAGGGTGATGAAGGCGCGGCCGCCGGGAGCGAGCGCGGCGCTCATCAGGCCGAGGTAGGCCTCGGTGTCGTCGGCCATCAGGTGCGAGTAGACGGAGTAGGCGTAGAAGACGTCGACCGACGCCGGCTCCGCGCCGATCGTGCGCTCGGGCGAGCCGTCGGGGTTGTAGCGGGCGTTCGCGAGGTCGACCCACGTGAAGCGGAAGCCCGGTGCGGTGAGGCGCTTGTCGGCCCACTCGATGAGGTGCTTCTGCACGTCGACGCCGTGGTAGTCCTCGACCCGGCCGAACACCTCGCGGACGCCGATCGCGAGACGGCCGGCGCCGCAGCCCCAGTCGAGCAGGCGGCTCGACGTCGTGAGGCCGGCGAGGTCCTCGAGGCGGCGTACGTCGTGCGCGGCGGTCGCGATGAAGGCCTCGTCGTCCATGAAGTGCGCGCCGCCCATGCGCAGGCCCTTCGGCGGCAGCGGGTGCCGCGGCGCGGGCTTCGCAGGAGCGGCGGGCGTCGCGGCAGCCGTCTTGGGCGCGGCGGCCGGCTTCGCGGCAGCGGGCTTGGGGGCGGGCGCGGGGCGCAGGCCGAGGCGGCGCAGCACGGCGCCGGCCTTCCGGCGGACCTGTCGGTAGAGGCTCGAGTCCGTCATGGCCGAACGATCCCACACCGACCCGCGCGCGCCCGGGCACGGCTGGCAGAGTGGCGGCGACACGCACGACCGAGGAGGACCCATGCAGGCGCGCCCGCTCGCGATCGACGGAGCAGTCGAGCTCACCCCGAAGCAGTTCGGCGACGACCGCGGCACGTTCCTCGAGTGGTTCTCGCAGCGAACGTTCGGCGAGGCCACCGGGCACGCGCTCGCCCTCGCCCAGGCGAACTGCTCGGTCTCCGCCAGGGGCGTGCTGCGCGGCATCCACTACGCCGACGTGCCGCCGGGCCAGGCGAAGTACGTCACCTGCGTCGCCGGCTCGGTGCTCGACGTCGTCGTCGACCTGCGGGTGGGCTCGCCGACCTTCGGGCACTGGGACTCGGTGCTCCTTGACACGATCGACCGCCGCGCGATCTACCTCGCCGAGGGTCTCGGCCACGCGTTCCTGTCGCTCGAGGACGGGTCGACCGTCGTCTATCTCTGCAGCACGCCGTGGACCCCGGACCGCGAGCACGAGGTGCACCCGCTCGACCCGCGCATCGGCATCGACTGGCCGCTCGACGGCGAGCCCGTGCTGTCGCCGAAGGACGCCGCAGCGCCGACCCTCGACGAGGCGCTCGCCCAGGGGCTGCTGCCGACGCTCGAGGACTGCGCGGCGCACACCGCCACGCTCTGACGCGATCTACCTCTGCTGCGCGACCGAGCGCCGCGAGGTGAGGAAGCCGAAGCCCCAGGATCCGTGCATCGTCGCGAGCACCAGCGGCATGCGTACGGCGACGTCGGCCCCCTGGTCGCGTGCGGCTGCGACGCCGCCGACCGTGACGAGGGCGGCGTACCCGACCGGTGCGAGCCACCCGAGCGCGAGCCACGACGGCGCCCCGACGGCGGCCGCGACACCTGCGGCCGTCCCGACCGCGACGCCGGCGACCGCCACGGGTGCGGCCAGGTAGCGCAGGCTGATCGTGTCCGGGTAGCGGCGTACGACCTCGCGCCGCCAGCGGCCGTACTCGAGGTACTGCCTGGCCAGGGCGCGCACGGTGCTGCGCGGTCGGTACGTGACCTGCATGCCGGGCGTGAACCAGATGAGCCCGCCGCTCTCGCGGATGCGGTGGTTCATCTCCCAGTCCTGCGCGCGGACCATCGTCTCGTCGTATCCGCCGACGCGGTCGATGGCCGCGCGGCGGAAGGCGCCGAGGTAGACGGTGAGCGCCTCGCCCTCGTCGCCGCCGGTGTGGAACGACGCCGAGCCCACGCCCAGCGTCGAGGTCATAGCCGCGGCGACCGCGCGCTCGAACGGCGTCGTGCCCTCGGCGGCCATCATCCCGCCGACGTTGTCGGCACCCGTGCGCTGGAGCACCTCGACCGCGATCGCGACGTAGTCGTCGGGCACGAGGGCATGGCCGTCGCAGCGCACGATCACGTCGTGCGTCGCCGCCGCGATGGCGGCGTTGAGGCCAGCGGGCGTGCGGCCGGTCGGGTTGGTCACGAGCCGCAGCCGCGGGTCGGCGGCGGCGAGGCGCTCGGCGATCGCGTCGGTCGCGTCCGCGCTCGGGCCGAGCGCGAGCACGACCTCGAGCGGGCCGGCGTACCGCTGGCCGAGCAGGCGGGCGACCGACTCCTCGAGGTGCCGCTCCTCGTCGAGCACGGGCACGACGATGGAGACGCCGGGGAGGGCGCCGGGGGTGCTCTCTGCGTGCTCGCTCATGTCGGGACGAGCGTAGGGGGCGGCCGACGACCGTGAGGCGCGTCACTCGGCCCCGGCGTTGCGGCACCGATCCGGGCCCGCGTGCGTCGTACCGTGGTCAGGCCCTGTCGATCGGACGAGGACTTCCCCACGCATGAGCTCCATCACGAGCGCCGCCAAGCGGCCGAGGCACGGCCTGCGGGTCGCGGCCACGGTCGCGTCCGTCGCGATCCTGCTGACGAGCGGTGTCAGCTGGGCCGCCGCCGCCCGCTACTCCGGGAAGATCGAGAAGGTATACGCCGGCACCCAGGGCGGAGCGCTCGAGGACGGCCAGCCCCTCACGATGCTCGTCGTCGCGAGCGACGACCGCACCGGCCTGTCCTACCAGCAGCGCAAGGCCCTGCACCTCGGGTACGAGGACTACGGCCAGCACACCGACACGATGATGCTCGTGCACCTGTCCGGCGACGGCCAGGACATCAGCGTCGTCTCGCTGCCGCGCGACACCCTCGCCCAGATCCCGGCCTTCACCGACTCCAAGGGCGAGAAGCGCAGCGCCCGCAAGGGCAAGCTCAACGTCGCCTACGCCCTCGGTGGCCCCCAGCTCATGGTCGCCACCGTCGAGAAGATGACGGGCGTCCCGATCGACCACTATGCGGAGATCAACTTCCAGGGCTTCCTCACCATGGTCGACTCGCTCGGCGGCGTCGAGGTCTGCCTGCCCAAGGCCACGACCGACAAGAACTCCGGCCTCGACCTCCCTGCCGGACGCCAGACGGTCGACGGTGCCCAGGCCCTCGCCTACGTCCGCGCCCGCTACATCGACCCGAGCGCCGACATCGGCCGCATGAAGCGCCAGCAGAAGTTCGTCGCCGCCATGGCGAGCAAGGCACTCTCGGCCGGCACGCTCACCAACCCGCTGACCGTCGACCGCTTCCTCTCGGCCGTCGCCGACAGCATGAAGACCGACGACTCCCTCGGCACCGACCAGATGCTCGACCTCATCGACCGGTTCAAGGGCATCAGCCCCAGCCGGATCGCCATGACCACCGTGCCGATCTCCGGCGACGTGCGCGACCCCGACCTCGGCGACGTCCTGCTCTGGGACCAGACCAAGGCCAAGGCCATGTTCACCGCGATGCGCGACGACCAGCCGATGGTGTCCGCCAAGCCTGCGAAGTCGGTCACCGTCGCGCCGAGCACGATCAAGCTGACGGTGCTCAACGGCACCGACGTCCAGGGCCTCGGCGCCAAGGCGGCCACCGATCTCACCGGCGTCGGCTTCGTGGTGGTCGGCTCGCCGGCCAACTCCCCCAAGCCCGTCGGCGCCGACACCGTGATCCGCTACGACGAGCGGTGGAGCGAGTCGGTCAAGACCGTCGCGGCCGCGCTGCCCGGCGCGAAGCTGGTGGCGGTCAAGGGGTTCGGCCCGACCTTCGAGGTCACCGTCGGCACCGGCTACACCGGCGCGCAGAAGGTCAAGGTCGTCGCGGCGTCGCCGTCGGCCACCGCCGACAAGCCCCGCACGGCCGCCGACGACCTCTGCAGCTGAGCCCGCGCCGTACGCTCTCGCGCATGGCCATCCTCATCGACCCGCCCAAGTGGTGGCATCGCGAGCGGTGGTGGGGGCACATGGTGAGCGACACGTCGTACGACGAGCTGCACGCGTTCGCCGAGCAGCTCGGGGTGCCGCGCCGCGGGTTCGAGCGCGACCACTACGACATCCCCGAGCACCTCCACGGCGCGGCGATCGAGGCGGGTGCGGAGCTCGTCACCTCGCGCGAACTCGTCACCCGCATGACGGCGGCCGGGCTGCGCCGGCCGAAGTCCGGCCCGCGTGCGGAGACCGGCTAGCCGCACGCGGTCTGGACGACGTCGAGGCGCACGGGCGGGGCGGGCAGCCGCAGGATCGGCTGCGGCGGCTCGATGAGACGCACGGACGACTGGCCGATCATGTCGCGCGTCCGCACGGCGTACTGGCCGCAGGCGCAGATGAGGTACCGAGGGTCCTCGTGGGCGAAGAACGCGTGCTCGTGATCGACCAGAACATCCATGGATGACCCTCCCCGGTGCCAGCCCATCCCGCCTGAAGCGGGCTGATGAACGGACCGTAACCCACACCGTGCAAGGGTTGCGAGTCGTTGCTGCAACATCTGTGTGAACTCTCAGACTCCTTGTCCTTCAAGGCTCAACGACCTGCGGCGATGTGTGTTTCATGAGTTGCACGGAGGGTCACGCACGGTCGGAGTGGGATCGCTCCCAGCATCCTTCCATGAGCGGAGAGTGACCTGGCCCCGCCGCAGCTGCTCCGTTCAAGAATCGGCCGCACGGGTCGATGAGAGAACGTGGCCCGACACCGTCGTACCGGAACGGCTCAGCAGGTGGCCGACCTGCTCGAGACCGCCAAGACCTCGCTGCACCTGTCCGTCGCGTTCCTGTCGCGCCTCGACGGCACCACCCAGCACCTCGAGGTGGTGGAGGCCAGCGGGCCCGCCGCGCTGCTGTTCCGCGAGGGTTCGACCCAGGTGCAGGCCACGTCGTTCTGCCAGGCGATCCTCGACGGCGAGCTGCCGCCGGTGATCCCCGACATCACGAAGCACCCGAAGGCCATGAAGCTCCCCGCGGCGAAGATGCCGCGGATCCGCAGCTACGTCTCGGTGCCCGTCACGTTGTCGGACGGCTCGCTCTACGGCACGTTCTGCGCCGCCGGCCTCACCACGGACAAGGCCCTGACCAAGCGCGACCAGGCCCTCATGGAGGTGCTCGCCCGCGCCGCCGCCGTGATCCTCGAGCCCGAGATCCGCGAGCACGACCGCCGGGCCGACATCGAGGGCAGGCTCGTGCCCCTCATGCGCGCGGGCGGCCCCGTCGTCGTCCTGCAGCCCATCGTGAAGCTCTCGGACGGCGCCCGCATCGGCGCCGAGGCGCTCTCGCGCTTCCCCGCCGAATGGGGGCTGGCGCCCGACGTCTGCTTCGCCCAGGCGCACAGCGTCGGCCTCGGCCACCGGCTCGAGCTGCTCGCCCTCGAGCGAGCCGCCGAGCACCTCGACGACGTCAGCGGCTACGTCGCGATGAACGTCTCCCCCGAGACGCTGCTGCTCCCCCAGACCCTCGACCTGCTCCGGACGATCGACGCGGAGCGGGTGCTGCTCGAGCTGTCCGAGCACGACCCCGTCGACGACTACGACGTGCTCGGCGCGGCCCTGGAGCCGTTGCGGCGCAACGGGATGCGGCTCGCGATCGACGACGTCGGCGCCGGCTTCTCCTCGCTGCGCCACATCGTGCTGACCCGCCCGGACGTGATCAAGCTCGACCGGTCGATCGTCGACGGCGTCACGCACGACGACGTGCTCGCCACCCTCGCGCACTCCCTGGTGGAGTTCGGCCACGCCGCCGGCGCGGTCGTCGTCGCCGAGGGGATCGAGAACGCCGAGGACGCCGCGACGCTGCTCGCCCACGGGGTCGACCACGGCCAGGGCTGGCACTTCGGCCGCCCGGGCCCGGCGGCGGACCTCGCCCCCGCCACGGCGTACTCCCCAGCCTCGCTGCGGCGCTGACCGGCACGGAAGTCCTCAGGACGACGGGGCCAGGGCCGATGGGGGGATGAAGTCCTCTACGGCGCACGGATGCGCCTCTCGTCCCGACCCCGGAGCATCCGTGTCCATCGCCGAGATCTCGGCGCGCATCGCGCAGATCCAGCGCCAGACAGTGTCGCGTCCCGCAGCCGTCGAGCGCTTCGCCGGGCCGTCGTTCGCCTCGACCCTGGCTGCGCTGTCCCCGACCACCGACCCGGCCGCCCTCGGCAACGTCCCCTCCCCGGTCATCGACACCACCGGCAGCACCGGTGCGGTCGGCCAGGCGGACGGCGACGACCTCGCTGCCTGGGCCTCACGCCAGGTCGGCGTCCCCTACGTGGCCGGCGGGCGCTCCCAGCAGGGCTGGGACTGCGCCGGGTTCACCCAGTGGGTCGCCAAGCAGTACGGCATCGACATCCCCGAGGTCTCCTGGCAGCAGATCAAGCAGGGCACGCCCGTCGCCGACCTCGGCAGCGCCAAGCCCGGCGACCTGCTGTTCTTCCACGAGCCGAACGGCCACAACCGCGACCCATCGGCCCTCAAGGTCAACCACGTCGGCATCTACCTCGGTGACGGGAAGATGGTCGAGGCGGCCAACCCGCGCGCGGGCACCCGCATCAGCACGGTCGACGCGAGCCACCTCGTCGGCATCCGCCGCATCGCCCCCACCGGCGACGGCGTCGCGCGCACGCCCACGGAGGTGGCTGCGGCCGGCATCACCGGCGCGTCGCCCGTGCAGGGTGCCGCTGCGTCGGCCTCGGTCGCCGCACCGTCGTCCAGCGCCCAGCTCGGCCCGATGCAGCTCGTCGACGTCCTCAAGCAGGCCGGCTTCCAGGGTGCGGGACTGCGCACGGCCTGGGCCCTCGCGATGCGCGAGTCGCACGGCCGCCCCGGTGCCGTAGGCGCACTGAACCCCAACGGCACCCGCGACCACGGCCTCTTCCAGCTCAACGACATCCACCTCGGCAAGAACGTGGACGGCGGGCAGGTGTACGACGCGGTCGCGAACGCGAAGGCGGCGTACAGGATCAGCAACGGCGGCACGAGCTGGGGCGCGTGGGGCCTCGGCCACACCGGCTGGGCCGGGCACCTCGAGCAGTCGCAGCCGCAGTTCTACGCGCGCATCAACACGGCCTACAAGGCGTGGTACGACCGCTTCCCCGGGGCCTGACCGCTGTCGTAGCCCCTCCGCTGCGCGAGTCGTGAGCGAGCCGAGAGGCGAACCCCCTCAGGGGCGGGCGCCACCACCCGATGAGGCAGGTGAGCAGGAAGCTCGTCCAGGTATGCCAAGGAACAGGCCCGATCCGCATCCGCGGGTACGAGGAGTTCTTCATGGACGGCGCGCTCGTCATCCCTGCCCTGCAGGTGGCGCTCGACGGCCTTGCGCAGCGCCAGCGCATCTCCGCCGACAACATCGCCAACATCCACACGCCCGGGTTCCGCGCCCGAAGCGTGGAGTTCGAGAGCGCCCTCGACCAGGCCCTCGCGACCGACCCGTCTGCCGATGCCTCCAGCCTCTCCGGCGCCGTCTCCACCGGGTTCACCTCCGACCCCGCGATGGAGAACGGCAACAACGTGAGCCTCGAGCGCGAGACGCTGCTCGGCCAGGAGACGAACCTGCGCTTCTCGCTCGCCGTCCGTGCCGTCGACGGCCGCTTCGGCCTCGTCCGCGACGCCCTCAGGACCACGTGATGGGCCTCTTCGACGTGTTCGCCGTGTCCGGGTCCGGCGTCAACCTCAACCGCGTCTGGATGGACGCGATCTCCGACAACATCGCCAACGTCAACACGGTCAAGCGCACCTCCGAGAACGCGTTCCAGGCGCGGTACGTCGTCGCGCAGTCGGCCAACGGCTTCGCGGCCGGCGACCCGCAGGGCGTCGAGGTCGCGGGCATCGCGCTCGGCGACCCGAACGGGCGCGTGACCTACGAGCCCGGCAACCCCCTCGCCGACGCCAACGGCAACGTGCGCCGCCCCGACGTCGACCTCGGCGACCAGATGACCCAGCTCATCCAGGCGCAGCGCGGCTACCAGGCCAACCTGTCGGTCATCCAGCGCGCCACCGAGTCGTACAACACCGCCCTGCAGATCGGTCGTGGCTGATGGCCTTCGTCCCCGCGATCGGCGTCATCCCGCCGGTCACGCCCACGCTGCCCCCGGCGCCGGCCGCGCCGATCACCCCGGCGACCACCGCGCAGGCGACCAGCGGCTTCAGCAACGCGCTCACCTCGGCCGTCGACAACCTGGGCGCGGTCCAGGCGAGGGCCGACAACCTCTCGATGCAGGCGGCCACCGGCACCCTGCAGAACCCGCACGACTACCTGATCGCCGCGACCGAGGCGTCGCTCACCACGCAGATGACCGTGGCCGTCCGTAACAAGGCCATCGAGTCCTTCAACGAGATCATGAGGATGCCGCTGTGACCCAGCTGCTGCAGGACTCCCTGCGCCGCGCCCGCTCCGCGATGTCCGGCTTCACCGCCGGGCAGATCGGGGTCATCGTCGTCGGCGTCCTCGGCCTCGTGCTCGCCGGCTTCGCGTTCGTGCGCTGGTCGGCGGCCCCGATGGCTCCGCTCTTCAGCAACCTCGCCACGGCCGACGCGAGCGCCGTGGTGCAGCAGCTCGACAGCAGCGGCATCTCGTACGAGCTCTCCGACGGCGGTGCCACCATCCTCGTCCCGCAGGACAAGGTCTACGCGACGCGCCTCGCCATGAGCGCCCAGGGCCTCCCGGGCAGCTCGGACGGCGGCTACTCGCTGCTGGACTCCCAGGGCATCACGACGTCCGAGTTCATGCAGAACGTGACCTACCAGCGCGCGGTCGAGGGCGAGCTCGCCAAGACCATCGAGGCCATCGACGGCGTCGAGACGGCCAGCGTTCACCTCGCCCTGCCCGAGAAGAGCGTCTTCACGCAGGACTCCGACAAGCCGACCGCGTCGGTCATGATCGGCCTGCGCCCCGGCACCGCCCTCGAGTCCAGCCAGGTCACGGCGATCACCAACCTCGTGGCCTCCTCGGTCCCCAAGCTGACCGCTGCGAACGTGACCGTCGCCGACTCCACCGGCACGCTGCTGTCCAACAGCGCCGGCACGGGGATGGGCTCCTCCGCCCAGGCGCAGGTGCAGCAGAAGACCGAGACCCAGCTCGCCTCGGCCGCCCAGACGCTGCTCGACAACGCCGTGGGCGTGGGCAACGCCGCCGTCCGGGTGCACGCCGACCTCGACTTCGACAGCCGCGAGACCACCACGCAGAAGTACGACTACACGAACGGCGTGCCGCCGATCTCCAGCAGCAGCTCGTCCGAGAAGTACTCCGGCACCGGCGCCGTCCCCGGCGGAGTCATCGGCAACGGCACGACGACCGCCACCGGCAACACGAACGGCTCTGCGTCGACCAACACATACGACAAGAGCAGCAGCACGCAGAACAACGCCGTCAACAGCACCCAGGAGGTGCGCACCGGGGCCCTCGGCACGGTCAAGCGCCTCACCGTCGCCGTCCTCGTCAATGACGCGAACGCCTCGGTCGACCCCGCCGTCCTCAGCTCGCTCGTCGCCAACGCCGTCGGCCTCGACGTGGCCCGCGGTGACAGCATCCAGGTGACGCCGATGACGTTCGACACCAGCGCCAAGGACGCCGCCACGGCCGAGGCCGCAGCAGCGGCCGACGCGCAGAGCAAGGTCGCGCTCTTCGACCTCGTGAAGAAGGCCGCCATCGGCCTCCTCGTGCTCATGGTCCTGGTGCTCGCGTTCCTGTCCTCCCGCAAGCAGCGCCGCCAGCTGATGGACGCCGAGGAGCTCGCCGCCATCGGGTTCGCGCCGCAGCCGCTCGCAATCACCCGCGGCGAGGGCGCCCTGGCCCTCGACGGTGCGGTCGTCGTGCCGGCTGCCGACGAGCCCCGTGCGATCGAGAAGCACGCCAACGACATCCAGGACCTGGTCGCCAAGCAGCCTGAGGAGGTCGCGCAGCTCCTGCGCGGCTGGATCGCGACCGGCCGATGAGCACAGCGGTAGCCGTTCGCGGCGAGGAGATGACCGGCCTGCGCAAGGCCGCGATCCTCCTCGTCCAGCTCGGCCAGGAGGGTGCTGCGCGCGTCCTGTCGACGATGCCGCAGAGCGAGATGGAGGAGCTCGTCGCGGAGATCGCGCGGCTCCAGCACGTCGAGACCTCTATCGCCGAGTCCGTCGTCGAGGAGTTCGCCGAGACGATGAACGCGCGCTCGCTCGCAGCGCAGGGCGGTCTCGCCTACGCCCGGGAGCTGCTCGAGGAGGGTCTCGGCTACGACCGTGCCCGCGAGGTCATGGGCCGCCTCGAGGCCGCCATCTCCGAGCTGCCGTTCCAGTTCCTGCGCCGCACCGACGTCCGCCAGCTGCTCAGCTTCCTCCAGGACGAGCACCCGCAGACGATCGCGCTGGTGCTCGCGCACCTCGACCCGTCGCAGGCGTCGCTGATCCTGTCCAACCTCGACCCGCAGCTGCAGGCCGACGTCGCCCACCGCATCGCGTCGATGGACCGCACCTCGCCCGAGATCGTGAAGAAGGTCGAGGCGATCCTGCACCGACGGATGTCGAGCATCCTTCAGCCGCAGGAGATGTCGAGCGTCGGCGGCCTCGACCCGCTCGTCGAGATCATGAACCGGTCGGACCGCTCCACCGAGCGCCTCATCCTCGAGGGCCTCGAGGCGATCGACCCGGCGCTGGCCGAGCAGGTTCGCGCTCTGATGTTCATGTTCGACGACGTCGTCATGCTCGACAACCGCTCGGTGCAGGTGGTCCTGCGCGAGGTCGACATGAGCGACCTCGCCGTCGCGCTCAAGGGCGTCCGCCCCGAGGTGCGCGAGAAGATCACGAGCAACCTGTCGACGCGTGCTGCCGAGAACCTGGCCGAGGAGATCGACCTGCTCGGCGCGGTCCGCATGTCCACGGTCGAGGAGGCGCAGGCCAAGATCGTCCGGGTCATCCGCCGCCTCGAGGAGCAGGGCCAGATCGTCATCCAGAGGGGCGACGATGACGCTTTCGTCGCCTGAGTCCCGCCTCGTCGGCGCCGACGACGCCCACCGCGTCTCCCCGGCGCGCCTCGACGCGCGCCTGCGCGGGGACTCGATGCTCGCGGACCTGCGCACCGACGCGCGCGTGCTCGACCCGCGCCTTGCCGGCGTCGTGCAGGACGCCGCCCGCGTCGCTGCCGAGTCCGCTCACACCGAGGGCTTCGCCGCGGGCTACGAGCGCGGTCTGGCCGAGGGCCGCGAGGCTGCCGCGGCCGAGGCCGAGCGTCGTCGGGCCAGCGACGAGCTCGCCCTCGCGGACGCGCTCGCACGCCTCCGGTCCGTCGCATCCTCGCTCGACACGGCCGCCACCTCCCTCGAGCAGCACGGCCTCCCCGTGCACGACGCCTCGGCGTCCGAGCTCGGGTCGACGGTGTGCGACCTCGTCGAGCACCTGCTCGGTCGCGAGCTCGAGACCTCCCGCCTGCACGTGCTCGACGCCGTACGCCGGGCGACGGGCGAGGCCGCGCGCGGCGCCGCCCTCGTGCTGCACCTGAACCCCGCCGACGCCGCGACCGTGGCCGAGGCCGGCATCGACCTCGAGGCGCTCGCCCACCGCCCTGTGCACGTCGTCGCCGACCACGGCGTCGAGCCCGGCGGCGCCGTCGCCGACAGCGGCGCCCGCCACATCGACGCGTGCCTCGGAACCGCGGTCGCCCGCCTCCGCGAGGAGCTCACCGCATGAGCACCCTCGATCTCCTGCGCAACCGCGGCCTCGACGTCTGCGGCCCGGACGTTTCTGGCGCCGTCACCTCGGTCACCGGTCTCACCGCCTGGGTCGAGGGCATCGACGCCGCCGTCGGCGACGTCGTGCACCTCGACGCACCCGACGGACGCCTGCTCGCCGAGGTGGTCGGCGCCGACCACGGTCGCCTCGCCTGCATGCCGCTCGGCACGACCACCGGCATCGGGCCGGGCGTCGTCGCGCGCGGCACCGGCTCCCCGCTCACTGTCCCGGTCGGCCCGGCGCTGCTCGGCCGCGTGCTCGACGGCCTCGGCCGCCCGCTGGACGGCGGCCCGTCGCTCGAGCACCTCCCGCGCGTGCCGGTGGAGAACACCGCACCCAACGCCATGAAGCGCCAGCTCGTCACCGAGCAGATGCCGCTCGGCGTCCGCGCGATCGACACCATGACGCCGGTCGGCCGCGGCCAGCGAATCGGCATCATGGCCGGCTCCGGCGTCGGCAAGTCCACGCTGCTGTCGATGATCGCGCGCGGCTCCGGCGCGGACGTCGTGGTCGCCGCCCTCGTGGGCGAGCGCGGCCGCGAGGTGCGCGAGTTCCTCGAGAACGACCTCGGCGCCGAGGGCCTCGCCCGCTCGGTCGTCGTCGTCGCGACGTCCGACGAGCCCCCCGTCGTCCGTCTCCGCGCGGCGTTCACCGCGACGCGTATCGCCGAGGAGTTCCGCGACCAGGGCCTCGACGTGCTGCTGTTCATGGACTCCGTCACGCGTACGGCGATGGCGCAGCGCGAGGTCGGCCTCTCCGCCGGCGAGCCGCCCGCGACCCGCGGCTACCCGCCGTCGGCGTTCGCGATGCTGCCGCGCCTGCTGGAGCGCACCGGCCCCGGCGAGATCGGCACCATCACGGGCATCTACACCGTGCTCGTCGAGGGCGACGACATCCAGGACCCGATCGGCGACACCACGCGCTCGATCCTCGACGGCCACATCGTGCTCGACCGCGCGCTCGCGCACGCGCACCACTACCCCGCGATCGACGTCCTCGGCTCGGTGTCGCGCCTCGCGAACACCGTGACGACGCCGGAGCAGCGCGCCGACGCCGGCATGCTGCGCCGGCTCATGGCCGCCCACCGCGAGGCCAAGCTGCTCATCGACGTCGGCGCCTACGTGCCCGGCAGCGACCCCGACGTCGACCTGGCGCGCGCCCTCGAGCCCGCGATCGAGGCGTTCCTCCAGCAGACCGTGCACGAGAGCGCCGACGTGGCCGACTCGTGGCGCCGCCTGCACGACCTGGTGGGTGCGCTGTGACCCGCCGCGCCTCGCTCGAGCTGCTGCTGTCGGTCCGTGCGCTCTCCGAGCGGCTCTCGCGCCGCGGCCTCGCCGACGCGGCCGCCGCGCAGCGTGCCGCCGAGCAGCAGGTCGAGGAGCTCGAGGAGTCGCTCGACGGCTTCCCGCTGCCGTCCGAGGCCCGGTCGGCAGAGTGGGTCGCGGCCACCGCCTCGCGCCGATCGATGGCCACGCTCGTGACCGCCGCCCGCCAGCAGGCCGCTGCCGCTTCGGGCACCACCGACCTCGCCCGTGCGGCGTGGGTGCTGGCCGAGCGCGACCGCGAGTCGATGCAGCGCCTCACCGAGCGGGTCGCGGCCGAGCACCAGGCCGAGCGCAACCGCCAGGAGCAGCGCGAGAACGACGACCTCGTCGTCGGGCGGCACAGCCGCGACGCCGCGCCGCGCCCGGCCACCACCACGACCACCACCGGAGGCATGGCATGAGCGTCCCGACCCTTGCGGTCGCGGCCCCCGCCGCTGCCGTCGTCCCCGCCGCGTCGCTCGCGGCTCCCGCCTCCGCACGCGGCGCGGCCGCGCAGTTCGCCGCCGTCCTGCACGGCGCCCTCACCCCGGCGACCGAGGTGCCGACGGGGCCCGCCGACCCGACCGCGGAGTCCGAGGTCGCGACGTCGTCCGAGTCGACGGGATCCACCGAGGGCACCACGTCCACCGACACCGTCGAGCCCACCATCACCCCGGACGCGGCCGCGGCCACCGCACCAGCCGGCACCACCCCCGTCGTCCCGGCCGTGACCGCACCGCCAACCCAGCCGGCCCGCGTCGACGTCCCGGCCGAGGTCACCTCGGGGTCGACCGAGCGCGACCTGCGCGCCGAGCGCGTCGAGGAAGGCGGCCGCGGCCACCACCGCGGCCACGCGGAGCGCATCGACGGCGCCGATCACGCGGACGCCCCGGACGCTGCTCCGGCACCCGCTCCGGCCGGCCCCGGCCGCACCGAGCAGAACGAGCAGACCGAGCACACCGCCCAGGTGCCCGTGACACCGTCCGTGCCCACCGACGACCCGCCGAGCACCGTCCCGTCGTCCACCCCGACCCCGACGTCGGCGCCGGTCGACCGCGCCGGCGGCGCCTCGACGCTCGCCGCGGTACGACCGACGGACACCTCCGCGTCCACCCCCACCTCGACGCCTACGGCCGCGGCGCCCCCGGTGTCGGACCAGCTCGCAGCACACCTGCGCGGCGTCCGGCGCACGGCGCACGGCGTCCACGAGGCCACCCTCGTCCTCGAGCCCGAGCACCTCGGCCCGGTCCGCATCCGCATGCAGGTCGAGGACGGCGTCGTCGCCTTGTCCATGGCCGGCCTGCAGGTCGCGACCACCGAGGCGCTCAAGGACGCACTGCCCGAGCTTCGCCGCAGCCTCGCCGAGGCGGGGCTGCAGCTCGGCACGGCCGACGTCGCCGACGCGTCGTCGTGGTCCGACTGGAACCGGCAGGACCCCGGCGCCCGTGGCCAGGGCACCGCAGCGCACGGCCGCACCGCCCACGCCGACCGCACAGGCGTGCCGACGATCCTGCGCGCCGTCGACCCCATCGCCCGCCCGCTCAGCCCGGCCCACGCCGGCGCCCTCGACCTGCTCGCCTGACCCCAAGGACCCCTGATGACCGTCACCCCCACCTCCGGCGCCACCCCGGCCGCCGGTGCGAGCTCGCAGGTCAACCGTGCCGGCACCGGCACCGGGCTCGACAGCCAGGCGTTCCTCAAGCTCCTCGTCGCCCAGCTGAAGTACCAGGACCCGATGAACCCGGCCGACAGCACCGCGTTCATGGCGCAGACCGCGCAGTTCACGATGGTCGAGAAGCTGACGGCGCTGACCCAGCAGAGCTCGGACCAGCTCACGTCGCAGCGCGTCGCCCAGGCCGCACAGATGGTCGGCCGCTCGGTCACCTACACCGACGCCGACGGCGTCTCCCACACCGGAGCCGTCAGCGGCGCCCGGCTGCTCGCGACCGGTCCCGTGCTGGTCGTGGACGGCGTCGAGGTCAACCTCGCCGCCGTCACCGAGATCACGAGCCCCGCAGGAAGCACGGGCTCCAGCACCACCTCGAGCACGACCGGCACGGATGCCACCTCCAGCACGTCCACGGCCGACCCCGCTGCTGCGGGCGGTACCGCCTAACCACTACTGCGGCAACCCCCGCACTGTTCCAGGAGGAAATCCCATGCTTCGTTCGCTCTTCTCGGGCATCAGCGGCCTTCGCGCCCACCAGACCATGGTGGACGTCGTCGGCAACAACATCGCCAACGTCAACTCCGTCGGCTACAAGACCAGCAACGTCGTGTTCGAGGACACGCTGTCGCAGATGGTCCGCGGCGCCACCCAGTCGACGGCCACCACCGGTGGCCTCAACGCCATGCAGGTCGGCCTCGGCGTCAAGACCGCCGCGATCGCCACCAACTTCGGCCAGGGCTCGACCCAGCTCACCGGCCGCGGCCTCGACCTGATGATCCAGGGCGACGGCTTCTTCGTCGTCAACGCCGACGGCCAGCAGCAGTACACCCGCGCCGGCTCGTTCACCCTCGACGGCCAGGGCCGTCTCACCACGCCGGACGGCGCCCTCGTCGAGGGCTGGTCCGCCGTGAACGGCGTGCTCAACACCAACGCGGCTCCGGGCGCGATCACCCTGCCCATGGGCGTCACCACGCCGCCGGTCGCCACCACCGCCGTCGGCCTCGGCGGCAACCTCGACGCAGCCGCCGCCGTCGGCACGGCCGTCACCACGACCATCACGGCGTACGACGGCCAGGGCACCGCGGTGCCCCTGACCTTCACGATGACCAAGACCGCCGCGAACGCGTGGAGCCTCGCCACCGCCGGCGGCACGCCCGCCGCCTCGGGCATCGCCTTCGACCCGGTCACCGGCGCGGTCACCACCGCGAGCCCCCTCGCCGTGACCGTGAACGGGCAGGCGCTGGGCCTCGACCTGACCAAGGTGACGCAGTACGGCACCGCGAGCTCGTTCGCGGCGCTCAGCCAGGACGGCGCCACCATGGGTCAGCTGCAGGCGTTCAACATCTCGGCCGACGGCACCGTGGTGGGCATGTTCTCCAACGGCGTGAAGCAGCCGATCGCACAGCTCGCCATGGCCACCTTCAGCAACCCGGGCGGCCTCGAGAAGGTCGGCAACTCGTCCTTCTCCGCCTCGCTCAACTCCGGTGGCGCCGTCATCGGCACGCCGGGCTCGGGCGACCGCGGCCTCATGATCGGCGGCGCGCTCGAGATGTCGAACGTCGACCTCGCCTCGGAGTTCACCAACCTGATCATCGCCCAGCGCGGCTTCCAGGCGAACTCCAAGATCATCACCAGCTCGGACGAGATCCTGCAGGACCTCGTCAACCTCAAGCGCTGATCAACGATCGGCATCAGGTGAGGGGCCTCACGGCCTCCGCGGGGCCCCTCACCGCCTGTTCGACTCAGATCCACGGGCTCCCCGCCGATGGGGTTCCTGACGGAGCGCTACGGATGGCGCCCGGTGCACGGCCCTCGACCAAGGACGGTTCATCGTGATCATGCTGACGCGCCTCAACGGGGCGCCCTTCGCGCTGAACCCCGACCTCATCGAGCGTGCCGAGGCCACCCCCGACACCGTGATCGTCCTCGTCGACGGCAAGCACTACGTCGTCCACGAGTCCCTCCCCGAGGTCATCGCCCGCGTGCAGCAGGCCCGCGCCGCGGTGCTCGGCGACGTCGCCGCGGCCCAGGCGCGCAGCGAGCTCGCAGGGCAGGCCAGGACCCACGAGACCACCACCGACGCATCCGGCGACGTCATCCCGATGAGGAGGAACCACTGATGGATCCCCTCACCCTCATCGGCGTCGTCCTCGCGTTCGTCGCGATCTTCGTCTCGATGATCATGGAGGGTGGCAACCCCGCCGCCCTCATGCTGATCCCTTCGCTGCTGCTGGTCTTCGTCGGCACCTTCGGCGTCGGCATGGCCGGTATGACGCTGCCCGACTGGATCTACAGCATGAAGACGGCCAAGGACGCCTTCATCGGCAAGGTCGGGAAGCCGGACGCGCTGGTCGAGACCATCGTGAAGTGCGCCGAGGTCGCCCGCCGCGAGGGCCTCCTCGCGCTCGAGTCGGTCGTGCAGACGATCGAGGAGCCGCTGCTGCGCCGCGGTCTCGAGCTGGCCATCGACGGCACCGATCCCGACGCGCTCGCCGAGGTGCTCGAGGCCGAGGTCGGCGCCACGCACAAGCGCGGCGCCATGCCCGCCAAGCTCTTCGAGAACATGGGCGGCTACGCCCCGACCATCGGCATCATCGGCACGGTCATGGGTCTCGTGAACGTGCTCGGCAACCTCGACGAGCCGAGCGAGCTCGGCCACCTCATCGCCGGCGCGTTCATCGCGACCCTGTGGGGCGTGCTCACGGCCAACGTGCTGTGGCTGCCGATGGGCAACAAGCTCAAGGCGCTGAACGAGATCAACCACCAGCGAAACGAGATGATCGTCGAGGGCGTGCTGTCGATCCAGAGCGGCGCCAACCCCCGCATGGTCGACCGCAAGCTCCGCGCCCTGCTCCCGCCGGCTCTCGCTGAGAAGAAGGCTGCGTAGTGTCCGGGTCGGTCAGCAAACGGCGGAAGAAGAAGGAGCCGCCGCACGAGGAGCACGTCAACCACGAGCGATGGCTGGTCACGTACGCCGACATGCTGACGCTGCTCATGGTGCTGTTCATCGTGCTGTTCGCGATCAGCCAGGTCGACCAGAAGAAGTTCATGCAGCTCGCGACCGGTATGTCGTCCGGCTTCGGGCAGCCCGTGTCGATCACGAACGGCGCGACGAGCGTCCTGCCCGAGGCGGCCGCCGCCAAGCCGGTCACGGACTCCGCGCCGGCGATGGCGATCGACGCGATCCCCAGCCTGGTCAGCGAGATGGCCAAGGGCACCAGCGCCGGGAGCAGCAACGCCGCCGCGGCCGCGGCCCAGGCCGCCGCCAAGCGCGACACCGCCGACCTCGACAAGGCCGCCGCCTTGATCACCGCCGCGCTCAAGAAGGCCGGGCTGACCAAGAAGGTCGTGCTCTCACGGGACGCCCGCGGGCTGACCGTGACCGTCGTGGTGGACGACCTCGTCTTCCCGGCGGACAGCGCCGAGCTCCAGACAGACGGCCAGGTGCTGCTCGCAGCGATCGGGCCGGCCCTCAAGGACACCAAGCACGACCTGCTCATCGAGGGTCACACGAACACCGTCAACGTCCGCCCCAAGAACTACCCGAGCGAGTGGGAGCTGTCCTCGGCCCGCGCGAGCTCGGTAGCACGCTGGTTGATCTCCGAGTCCGGGATCAACCCGCGGCTCGTCAGCGTGGCCGGCTACGCCGACACGCGCCCCCTCGTGCCCGCCAGCGACCCGCGCTCGACGGTGCTGAACCGTCGCGTCGCGATCGTCGTCCAGAGCACCCTCAGCGGAGAGCAGAAGGCTCTCCTCGACCTGATCCAGGCCAACGCCACGGAAGGGAACTGACATGGCTGACCAGGCCACGCTCGCCGCCGCACCCGATGCGGCACCCGCCAAGAAGGGCAAGTCCAAGCTGCTCATGATCGTGGCGGTCGTCCTCGTCGCTGCTGCCGCGGCGTACTTCTTCGTGCTCAAGCCGAAGGACTCCGCCACTCCGGCGGTGCCCCCGCCGCCGGAGAAGGGCGCCGTGCTCGCCCTCGACCCGATCTACATCAACCTCGCGCAGGGCCACTTCCTCAAGCTGGGCCTCGCCCTGCAGGCGACCAAGCCGACCGCGATCAAGGAGCTCGACGGATCCGAGGCGCTCGACTCCGCCATCGAGGTGTTCAGCGGCCAGGACCTCGAGAAGCTCTCCGAGACCGAGGTGCGCTCCGAGTTCAAGAAGGAGCTCGTCGACAAGGTCCTCGAGGCCTACCCGGACGAGGTCATGGACGTCTACCTGACGGAGTTCGTCATGCAGTGACGCGGGGAGCCGGGGCGTCGACGGATCGACGAACCCCGGCCGCTGACACCGGAGGCCGCGCCCGCTGCGGGCAGGCCCCGGAGGGTGCACGGAAGCCCCTGAAGCCGTGCGGCCGAGCCGCACCTGAACGCCGCTTGAGGCCACGAAGAGCCTCGCTCATCCATTCGGAGCCCTCGGCCCTGTTCTGCTCAGATGACCGGTCGTCCTGACGATGGGCACGGTGTGAGCACCGAGACCGCGCCTGGCATCAGCGATGCCCGTGAGCTCCGCGTCTACGACTTCCGACGCCCCACCAAGCTTCTCCCGCGACCACGTCCGCGTGCTCGAGATGGCGCTCGACACGCTGTCGCGCCAGTGGACGACGCTCCTCACCACGCAGCTGCGCTCGGTCTGCAGCGTCACCTTCGCCTCGGTCGAGCAGCTGACCTACGACGAGTACGTCTCCTCGCTCCAGACGCCGACCTCGCTCTTCGTCCTCGAGCTCGACCCGATCGCCGGTGCCGGGATGCTCGACGTCTCGGTGCCCGTGGCCATGACGGTCGTCGACCACCTGCTCGGCGGGCCCGGCCGCGAGGGGCAGCCCGAGCGGACGTTCACCGAGATCGAGTCGATGCTGCTGCACTCCGTCTTCGAGCGAGCGCTGGCCGAGCTCGGGTACGCCTTCGAGGGCGTCATCCCGCTCGTCGGCACGATCGCCCGCACCGAGACCAGCCCGCAGTTCGCCCAGGCGGCCAGCCCGTCCGACGGCTTCCTCGTCGCGGGCTTCGAGCTCGTCGTCGGGTCGCAGTCGTGCCTGACAACCTTGGCGCTCCCGTTCGGCGACATGTTCGCCGCGCTCGAGCGGTCCCTGCAGGGCACGAGCTCGACCCGCGAGCGCTCCGACCGCGAGGCGGCCCGCCGCCTCGTCACCGAGCGCCTCACCGACACCGACGTCGAGGTCGCCCTCGTCGTCGGACCGACGCTCGTCCGGATGTCCGACGTCGTCAGCCTGAAGCCGGGCGACGTCGTGCGCCTCGGCCACTCGATCAGCGAGCCCCTGTCCGTCACCAGCGCCGGCACCACCTTCGCCCACGCCGTCCCCGGCAGCGAGGGCTCGCGCATGGCCTGCCTCATCGTCCACTCCTCCGAGGAGAGCTGATGTCCGACTCCATCGACCCCCGCCTCGCGGCCGTCGCCGACTCGTTCGGTGCCGCCGCGGCCGCAGCGGCCACCGCCCTGGGCCTGCCCGAGGTGCCGGTCGCGAGCGAGCCCGCGGGCGCGGTGCTCGACGCCCTCGGCGCCCCCGCCTCGCTCGCGGCCGCCCTGCGCATCGGCGGCGCCGTCAGCGGCGATCTCGTGCTGCTCAGCGTCGCCGACCTGGACCCCGTGCTCGACGACAGCTCGATGGGCGGGCTCACCCCGCTGTCGAACCGCGTGCGCGCGCTGCGCGCCGCCGCCGACGCGCTCGGCGTCCGCTACGGCGACGCCGTGGAGGCCGACCCGACCGAGCTGTCCGGCGACCTCGTCTGCACCCTCAGCCTTGCCGGGGTGGCCGTCGCCGCCCTGGCGCTGCGCCTGCCCGCTCCCGTGGTGGAGGAGATCGTCGTCGACGAGCCGGAGGCCGCTGCACCGGCCGAGGCCGTGCGCGAGCCCGTCGCCGTCGGCGCCGGCGCCCCGTCCGCCGAGGCAGGGTTCCGCAGCACCGTCCCCGGCATCCCCGTCGGCGAGGGCCACGGCCCCGTCGCCACCCGCCTCGACCAGCTCACCCACGTCCCCATGGAGGTGACGGTCGAGATCGGCCGCACCCGCATGAGCGTCGGCGAGCTGCTCGGCCTCGCTCCCGGCCAGGTCGTGGAGCTCGACCGTCCGGCCGGTGCCCCCGTCGACCTGTTCGTCAACGGCACCCTCCTCGCCCGTGGCGAGGTCGTGGTGGTGGACGAGGACTTCGGCTTCCGCGTCACCGAGATCGTCGCCGGCCAGGGCTGAGGCGACAGCGCAGTGGATCAGCTGATGCTCGGCGTGCGGGTGGTGTTCTCGCTCGCCGTCGTCCTCGCGATGATGTGGGGCCTCTCCCGCGTCATGCGCGGCGGCCGCACCCCCGTGAAGGGCCAGCACGCGCGGCTCGACGTCGTCGCGCGCACCTCGCTCGGCAAGCACAACTCCGTGATCGTGCTGCGCGCGGGCGACCGCGGGCTCATCGTCGGCGTCACCGACCACGCCATCTCCGTGCTGGGCGAGATCGACCTCCCGGCCGAGGAGTTCGTCGCCGAGGTGCGCACCCCGCTCGAGATCACGGCGGACGGCGCGATCACCGACGTCCCGGTCGCGACCAGCACCTCTGGCCGCCGTCGGCACGCCGCAGCCGAGCAGGCCCAGACCTCCACGCTCTCCGGTTCCGTGCTCTCCCCGACCACCTGGCGCCAGACCGCCACCGCGTTCCGCGAGAGGACCGTGCGCTCGTGACCGTGCTGCGCCGCATCCTCGCCACCCTCGTCGTGGTCGTCGGCCTCGTCCTCGCCGGCACCGCGCCGTCGTGGGCTGCCCCGGGAACCCCGTCGCCCTCGGCGTCGGCGACAGACCCGACCGTCACCGTGCAGCTGCCCGGCGTCACCGGCGGGGAGGGACCGAACTCCTCGATCGTCCTGCTGCTCGCGCTCACCGTGCTCGCGGTCGCGCCGGCGATCCTGCTGCTCACCACGAGCTTCACCAAGATCATCGTGGTGCTCTCGCTCACCCGGAACGCGCTGGGGCTGCAGGGCGTTCCGCCGAACCAGGTGCTCGCCGGCCTCGCGCTGTTCCTGAGCCTGTTCATCATGGCGCCGGTCGTGTCGCAGGTGAACGAGGACGCGCTGCAGCCCTATCTCAACGGCAAGGCGACGTTCTCCCAGGCGTTCGACGCCGCCAAAAAGCCGATGTCGGAGTTCATGCTCAAGAACACCCGGCCCGAGGAGCTCGCCCTCATGGTCAAGGTGTCCAAGGAGCCGGCACCCGCGACCCCCGCCGACGTCTCGCTCACCACGCTGATCCCGGCGTTCATCCTGTCCGAGCTTCCGCGCGGCGTTCATCATCGGCTTCGTCATCTTCGTGCCGTTCCTGGTGATCGACATCGTCGTCAGCGCGGGACTCATGAGCGTGGGCATGATGATGCTGCCACCGGTCATGATCTCGCTGCCGTTCAAGCTGCTGCTGTTCGTGCTCGTCGACGGCTGGGGCCTCGTCGTCACGTCCCTCGTCTCGAGCTACGGGTAGGCCGGGATGACCGACGCCGCCGTCACCGAGCTCGCCCTGCAGATGATGATCGCGGGGGCCAAGCTCGCAGCCCCCATGCTCATCACCGCCCTCGTCGTGGGCTTCGCCGTCTCGCTGTTCCAGGCCGTCACGCAGCTCCAGGACTCGACGCTCGCGTTCGTGCCGAAGATCATCGCCGTCAGCATCGCCCTGCTCCTCGCGGGCAACTGGATGCTCCAGGAGCTCGTGTCGTTCACGAAGCTCGCCTTCGGCATGCTCCCGACCCTGCTCGGGTGACGCCGTGACCACGGCCTTCACGACCGAGCAGCTGATCGGGTACCTGCTCGTCTCCATCCGCGTCGCCACATGGATGTGGATCACGCCGCCGTTCGGCGGCAAGACCGTGCCGGGCATGGTCAAGGCGCTCGTGTCCCTCGCGGTCGCGATCCCCCTCACGCCCCCGGCGGTCGAGGCCGCGGACACCGTGCCCACAACGATCGGGCCCATCGCCTGGGCCGCGATCCAGCAGGTGATCATCGGCGGGGCGCTCGGGCTCGCCTGCCTCTCGCTGCTGGCGGCAGTTCAGTCGGCCGGATCCCTCATCGACCTCTTCGGCGGCTTCTCGATCTCGCAGGCGTACGACCCGATGATGATGCAGCAGGCGTCCGTGATGGCCCGCGTCTACCAGATGCTCGCCGCGGTCCTCATGCTCGTGACCGGCGCGCACATCATCCTCATGCAGGGCTTCGCCGCGACGTTCTCGGTGCTGCCGATCGACGGCAGCCTCGACCTCGCCGCGACCGCCGACACGCTCACCGCGGGTCTCACGACGCTGTTCGTCTCGGCCCTGCAGATCGCCGGACCGCTCATCGGGATCGCCTTCCTCGCCGACGTCGCCCTCGGCCTCATGACGCGCGTCGCGCCGGCCCTCAACGCCTTCTCGCTCGGCTTCCCGATCAAGATCGGCCTCACGCTGGTGCTCATCGCCCTGGCCGTCCCCATGCTGCCGCCCGCGGTGCTCGGACTGTCCGAGGACGCCGTGGCCGCGATGGCCGGGATCGTGGGGGGTTGACGGCATGGCCGACAAGGGCGCCGCCGACAAGACCGAGAAGCCGACACCGAAACGGCTCCAGGAGGGTCGCAAGGAGGGCCAGGTCGCCCGGTCCCCCGACCTCGCGGCCTGGTCGGGCGTGCTCGCGCTGACCTTCGTCCTCCCAGGCGCGGTGTCCGGCGTCCACGACGCCATCACCGCGATGCTCGACCACCTGCCCGACCTCATGGCGGAGCCGAGCGTCGAGGAGGCCATGCGCATCGCAGGCGAGCTCGTCAGCGGTGCGGCAGTGGCCCTCCTGCCCATGCTCGGCGTCCTGTTCCTGACGGCGATCGTGGCCGGCGTGGCCCAGGGCGGTGCGCGGCCGTACGGCGCCCGTCTCAAGCCGAAGTTCTCCCGCGTCAGCCCGATGCAAGGCCTCAAGCGCATGTTCGGGCCGCAGGGCGCCTGGGAGCTCGTGAAGTCCCTGGTCAAGACGGCCACCGTCGGGCTGCTCGCCTGGAACCTCGTGTCCGGCGCCAGCACCCTCGTCATGGGCTCCGGCTCGCTGCCCCTGAGCGCGATCGTGACTGCGATCGGCGCGGCCGCACTCAGCCTGGTGCGCGTCGTCGCCGTCGTCGCCCTCGTGATCGGCGTCGCCGACTACCTCGTGGCCCGGCGACGGGTCATGAAGGGGATGATGATGTCCCGCAAGGACATCAAGGACGAGATGCGCCAGTCCGACGGCGACCCGATGGTCAAGGGCGAGATCCGACGCCGCGCGCTCATGATGTCGCGCAACCGCATGATGGCCGCGATCCCCGAGGCCGATGTCGTCCTCGTGAACCCCACCCACGTCGCCGTCGCCCTGAAGTACACCCCGGGCCATGGAGCTCCGCGCGTCGTGGCGAAGGGACGCGGCGTCATCGCCGCCAAGATCCGCACGATCGCCACCGAGAACCGCGTCCCGATGGTCGAGGACATCCCCCTCGCACGCACGCTGCACGGGGCCTGCGAGGTCGGCGAGGAGATCCCGGCGGACCTCTACACGGCCGTCGCGCAGATCCTCGCCTTCGTCATGGGGCTCAAGGCCCGAGGCGCCGCGGTCGGCATGCACCGCGCCCGAGAACTGGCCATGACGCGCCGCTGAGCCTCCGGTGAGCCTGCTGCTCCGGATGGCGCGATCTGCTCAGGCGGCCCTCCCCGGTGCCGATGAGGCAGGTGCCAGGACGGCATGCAGGGACCACGGACGGGCGGACCCGGGATCGAACGATCCCGCAGGCTCGAAGGACTCGCGTGCCCAACCGACGTGTCAGCCAGTACGCCGTACCGGTGGCTGTCGTCGGCATCATCACGATGATGATCGTGCCGCTGCCGCCGGTCGTGCTCGACCTGCTCATCACGGTCAACATCGCCGCCGCGCTCTCGATCCTGCTCGCCTCGATGTACGTGCGCCGCCCGCTCGACTTCGCGATCTTCCCCGCGCTGCTCCTCGTCGCCACGCTCTTCCGCCTGGCCCTCAACATCAGCGTCACGCGCAACGTGCTCACGAACGGCTTCGCCGGCAACGTCGTGGACGCGTTCGGCCACTTCGTGATCGGCGGCTCGCTCGTCGTCGGCCTCGTGATCTTCATGATCCTGATCGTCATCCAGTTCATCGTGGTCACCAAGGGTGCCGAGCGCGTCGCCGAGGTCGGCGCCCGCTTCACCCTCGACGCGATGCCCGGCAAGCAGATGGCGATCGACGCCGACCTCAACGCCGGCCTCATCAGCGATGACGAGGCCCGGCGGCGCCGGGCCGACGTCGCGGCCGAGGCCGACTTCTACGGCGCGATGGACGGTGGCTCGAAGTTCGTCAAGGGCGACGCCATCGCCGCGATCATCATCACCGTCATCAACCTCGTCGGCGGCATGACGATCGGCATCCTGCAGCGCGGCATGAGCGCGGCGGACGCCGCGACGACGTACAGCCTGCTGACCGTGGGCGACGGTCTCGTCTCGCAGATCCCGGCCCTCATGCTCTCGGTCGCGACCGGCCTCATCGTCACGCGCGCCAGCACCGAGAACGACATGGGCTCGGACGTCATCGGCCAGTTCGCCAAGCAGAAGCGCGCCATCCAGGTCGCCGGCGCCGGCGTCGTCGCTCTCGCCCTCGTGCCCGGACTGCCCAAGGTCCCGTTCGTCCTCGTCGGCGGCGGCCTGCTGTTCATCTCGACGCGCCTCGAGCACGTCGCCTCCGCCCAGGCCGAGCGCGAGGCCGCCGAGGCCCTCGAGGCCGCCGGCCCGGCCGGACCCGCCCCCGACTCCCCCGAGGCCCTCCTCGCGGAGATGCGCGTCGACCCGGTCGAGCTCGAGCTCGCCTACGACATGGTCGACCTCGTCGACGCCAGCGTCGGCGGCGACCTGCTCGGCCGGGTGAAGGCCCTGCGCCGCAAGGTGGCGCTCGAGCTCGGCGTCGTCCTGCCGCCCGTGCGCACCCGCGACGACCTCGAGCTGCCGCTGTCGACGTACCGCATCCGCGTGCACGGCGTGGAGCTCGGTCGCGGCGAGGCCCCTCCCGGCCACGTGCTGGTGATCGGCGACGGGCTCTCCGGCATCCCGGGCACCGACACGCGCGAGCCGGTGTTCGGCCTTCCCGCCCGCTGGGTGCCCGGCACCTACCAGCACCAGGCCGAGCTCTCCGGCCACACGGTCGTCGACCGCTCGTCGGTCGTGATCACGCACCTCGCCGAGATCGTGCGCCAGAACGCCGGTGCGCTGCTCTCGCGCGAGGACGTCCGGACCCTCGTGGACACCGTCCGCTCCTCGCACCCGTCCGTGGTCGAGGAGCTCACGCCCGCCGTCCTCACCCTCGGCGAGATCCAGCGCGTGCTGCAGGCCCTGCTCGACGAGCGCGTGCCGGTGCGCGACCTCTCCCGCATCTTCGAGGCCCTCTCGGCCCGCGGCCGGTCCGCCGGCGGTCAGAGCACCGAGGCCCTCGTCGAGGCGTCCCGCTCCGTCCTCGGCCCTGCGATCTGCGCGAGCCTCGCCGTCAACGGCGCGCTGCACGCGATCACCTTCGATCCGCTGCTCGAGCAGGACCTCCTCGCGTCGCTGCGCCCCTCAGACGGCGGCGACGTCGTGACGGTCGACGCGAACGTGCTCGGCGCCGTCGTCCGCGATCTCGGCCGCCTGGTCGAGCAGGCGGAGCAGTCCGGCTTCTCGCCCGTCCTCGTGTGCAGCGCCCCGCTGCGTGCACCGCTCCGTCGCCTCCTCGGCGGCGAGCTTCCCCGACTCGCTGTGCTCGCCTACGGCGAGCTCGGCGGCCCGATCGACGTCCACACCCAGGGAGTGGTGAGCCTTGTCCACGCGCATGCTTCTTGAGGGTCCTGACATCAGGACGCTCCTCGCACAGGTCCGCGAGGAGCACGGTCCGGATGCCCGCATCGTGCACGCCGAGCGCGTGCGCTCCGGCGGCGTCGGCGGCTTCTTCGCCAGGCAGCGGTTCGAGGTGACCGTCGAGATCGACGGCGACGCCTCGGGCTCGGCGACGACGCCCGACCAGCTCGCCCAGCAGTTCTCGGCCGGATCCGGCGACAGCTTCACGCCGTCCGCCCGGCCGGCTCCCCGCCCGACCCCTGCCCCCTCGCTCGACCGCATCGAGCCGATCGAGGCCCCGGTGCCTGTCACGAGCCTGCGCCCGGTCGGCTCCGTCGCCCGCGGCGAGGCCGCGCTGGCGGCGAAGCCGCTGCCGTGGGCCCAGCCCCGGCCCGACGCCGCGGGCGCACCCGTCGACGCGCTGGTCGCCGCCATGGACCGTGCCGACGGCGCCGACGCCGGCGACCGCCGCGGCCCCTCGCTCGTGCCGAGCGCGCTCACGGACCCGTTCACCCCCGGCCGTCTCCCGGTCGAGCCGATGCTGCCGATCCTGGACGAGGCGAGCCGCGCGGCCGGGATCGACCCGCGCCCCCTGACCCCCGTCGGCCCCCTGACCGTCGCCGCGGCCGAGGCCACCCCGCTCGGCGACCTCGTCGGCTGGCTCGCGACCCAGCAGGCCGCCCTCGCCGACGCCGTCACCGCCCGCACCCCGGCCGCCGCACCCGCGCCTGCCCCGGCCCCCACCGCTCCCTCCGTCGACCCGGCCGTGCTCGCCGGCATCGTCGCGCGCGCCGGCCTCCTCGCCGACGCCCCCGTCGTCGAGACGCCCGCCGCACCGGCTGCACCCTCGACGCCGATCGCGGACGCCGTCCAGCGCGAGCGCACCATGGCGACCGTCACGCCGCTCCCCGGCGTGGCCGCCACCGCGACCCGGCCGGCCGCACCGCGCGCGCCGCGCCGCCCCGGCGACGTCCTCGTGCTCGTCGGCGACGCCGGCCCCGCGTTCGAGACCGCTCGGGCCCTCGCCGCCTCGCTGCGCGTCCCGGCCGACCGCGTCCGCGTCGTCTCGCACGCCCCCGTCGCCGGCCTCGCCGAGGAGCAGCGCATCGTCGACGTCCTCGAGGCCCGCCTCGCCGGCGCCCAGCTCGCCATGGAGCGCACCCCCGGCATCGTCGTCGTCGACGCCCCTCTCGGGCTCGTCGCCGACGCGCACGGCTGCGACTGGGTCGACGACGTCGTCACCGCCCTCGACCCCACGGCCGTCTGGGCCGTCGTGGACGCCACCCGCCGCCACGACGACCTCGTCCGCTGGCTCGGCGTCCTCCCTGAGCCTCGAGGCCCTCGCCGTCCACGGTGTCGCGGTCACGAGCGACCCCGAGGCCGTGCACCACCTCGGCGTCCCCGTCGCCCTCGTCGACGGCCGCGCCGTTCCCGACCCGACGCCCGCGCCGACCCCGGAGCCGACCGCCCGGCGGAGGACCTCATGAGGCTCATCACCCCGTCGTCGCTCGTGCTCGGCCTGCTCCTCGCGAGCCCGGCCCTGATGGCGGCCTTCAACGACCCCTCGGCCGACATCACGCCGGCGCTGCTGCGCTTCGTGCTCGCGGTGCTCGTCGCCGGCGCGGGCCTCTCGTTCCTGCGCGGCATCGTCGGCGCCTACCAGTCGTCCTCGATCCGCGCCGCCCAGGACCGTGAGAACACCATCACCACGCTGTCGCCGGCCACCGGCCAGGTCCTCATCGCCAGCGACGAGGTCCTCCCCGCCTGATCGGCGCCACGAGGCCGCAGGAGCGCACCGCCGAGGGGTGCTCCTGCGGCTCTGGCACGCTGGTGCCATGACCGACGGGGGAACACCGAGCGCACTGGCTCCGGCAACCGACCGGTCGACGGCGGGGCGGGCCCTCGGCTGGATCCTCGGCGTCCTGGTAGGCATCGCGACGTTCGCCACCCTGTGGGAGGTGTCCCTACCCGGGTCGATGTTCTTCCTGCTGCTGCCCCTCGCCCTCGTGTGGCTGACAGCCGCCGGGATCTGGATCGCGCTCGTGGTGCACGACATCCGCCGCCGCCGGGCAAGCATCGTCACGCTCGTTGTCCCCCTCGTGGTCGCGGGGACCGCGGCACTGGGCCTCACCGACATCCCCCTGCAGGTCCGCTTCGACCTCGCACGCGGCGCGATGCAGGACGCCGTCGACACCATGCCCGCGGACGACGACGCCGTCATCGGGAACAGGCTCGTCGGCACGTACATGATCAGGTTTCTCGACCGGGTCGACGGCGGTGTGATCCTGACCGAGGCGATCGGGAACTCGGTGGTCGACGACGCCGGATTCGCCTACCTGCCAGCAGGCCCCACGCCCGAGCCCGAGAACGGGTCCTTCGAGAGCCCGCAGTGGCACGACCTCGGCGGCGGCTGGTGGAGCTGGACCGCCAGCTGGTGACGCCATCACCGCGATTCGGTAGTGGAAAGGCGGCGCAGAGAGCGCTCTGGCACTACCGAATCGGTGGAATGGGAGCTACTCGGTCGGCGGGGTGGTGCGGGCGGCTACGGCTGCGGTGAGCGCCGACACGGCGGCGGCATCGGGTGCGGCGGCGGCCTTGTTGGCGGCCTCGATGGCCTCGAAGACCTCGGAGCGGTGCACGGGCACCTCGCGCGGCGCGTCGACGCCGATGCGGATGATGTCGCCGCGCACCTCGAGGACGGTGACGACGACGTCATTGCCGATGACGACGCTCTCGCCGACCCGGCGGCTCAGCACCAGCACGTCCCGCTCCTCCCTGACGCCGGCGGCGTCAGGCCGCCAGCGGTGCGCGCAGCGGGAGCGACGGGTCGTCCAGGACGACCTGCGCCGCCGTCTGCGCAGCGGTGTTCACGACGATCGGCGCCATGAGGTTGGCCGTCGACTCCGCGAGACTATCGCCCACGGTCACCATGAGGAGCACCAGCGCGTCGGCCGGCGCCGTGTCGGAGGTGCCGAGGCCCAGCCGGACGGCGGTGACATCGTCGATCTCGGGGGCGTAGTCGGGGAAGAACGCCACCGACGGGACGACGACGAAGCGGGCCGCGGGGTCGTCGAGGCTCTGCAGGTCGAGGACCAGGCCGCTCTCGTCGAGGCGCACGAGGACGAAGCGGGTCGCGCCGGGGAAGCCGGGGATGCCGTCGGCGAACTCCAGGACGGGCAGGTCCGGGTCGGTGCTCACGCTCACGTCGTCTCCTCGCGTCAGGACGCTCATCATCGCAGGAAGTCCATCAGGGAGGGCTGGATCACCTTCGCGGTGGCGCCGAGCGCCGCCTGGTAGGACACCTGAGCCACGTTGAGGTCGTAGATCGTCTGGGCGAGGTCGATGTCCTCGATGCTCGACAGCGAGGTCGTCAGCTCGTCCGTGTGCAGGGTCACCGAGGTCACGGCGCTGTCCAGTCGGTTGTAGCGGGCCCCGACGTCGGTGAGCGCGGTGGTCATGCGCGCGCTCACGGCGTCCAGGTTGGTCAGGTCGGTGCCGAGGTTGGCCGGCGTGGTGCGCATGTCGTTGACGATCGAGGTGAGCGTCGAGAACAGGTCGGCGCCCGCCGGGCCGAACGCCTCTTGCCCGGTCACGTCCACGCGGACCGAGGTGGCCGAGCCGACCTCGCGGGTGACGATGCCGGTGTCGCCGAGGTACGCGCCCGTGGTCGGGTCGTACGCCGAGGAGCCGGACGTCGTGCCGCCGAAGAGGGGGCGGCCGAGGTAGGTCGTGTTGGCCGCGGCGAGCAGGTTCTTCTGCAGGCCCTCGACCTCGGTGGCGAGCGCGGCGCGCGACGTCGGCGTCATCGTGCCGTTCTGGCTCTGGACGACGAGCTCGCGGACGCGGCGCACCTGCTCGTTCATGCTCTGCAGAGCCGAGTCGGTGGTGCCGAGCCAGGCCTTGCCGTCGTCGGCGTTGCGCGCCCACTGCTTGGTCTGCGCCAGCTCGGACCGGATCCGGAGCGCGGAGGCCGTGCCGGCGGGGTCGTCGCTCGGCTTGGTGATAGTGCGACCGGAGGTCATCCGCTGGTTGATGCCGGCGAGCCGCGACTGGCTCGACTGCAGCCCCAGCATCGACTGGTTCACCATCATGCGCTGGGTGACGCGCATCCCTGCGTCCATGGCTACCTACCCACCATTCCGGTGCGGTTGATGAGGGTGTCGAGCATCGAGTCGACAGCGTTGAGCACGCGGCTCGAGGCCTCGTACGCGCGCTGGAACGTGAGGATGGAGGCCATCTCCTCGTCGACGTTGACGCCCGACTGCGACTCGCGGGCAGCGTCGATGCCGTTGGCGACGGTCTGCTGCGTCGTGAGGCGGTTCGTGACCGTCTGGCTGGTCTGGCCGAGGTCGGCGACGAGCGAGCGGTAGCTGGCGTCGGCGCCGGTCGCGGAGGCGGCGAGCCTCGCGATCGAGGTGGCTACGCCGACGTCGAGCGAGGCACCGCCGGCACCAGGGGCCACGGCCGAGGCCGCGACCTTCCGCGGGTCGGTGACCGCGAGGCGGAGGGTGGCGGCCGTCGTACCGGTGAAGAAGGCGCCTCCTGCGGCGCCCGTCAGGTCGAAGCCGGTGGTGTGCAGCGCGTTCACGCTCGAGGCGAGGTTCGCCGCGACGGGGTCGAGGCGTGCGCTCCAGGCCGGGATCCCGCTGGTGGCGGCGGAGACGAGGCCCTTGAGCTCGCCGCCGGTGGCCTGGACGGGCGAGCCGTCGGCCGCCCAGGTGAGGGAGATCGCGCTGCCGGAGCCGGTGAGGCTCATCTGCCGGGCGCGGTCGCCCTCGACGAGCGGGGTGCCGCCGACCATGACGCGCATGGAGCCGGAGTCGTCGGTGCTGGCGACGCCGCCGACGAGGTCGGCCAGCTTCATCGCGAGGACGTCGCGCTGGTCCGAGAGCTCGTTCACCGGGAACCCGGCGTCCTGCGCCCGCGTGATCGAGGTGTTGAGCGTGGCGACCTGCGCCGCGATCTGGTTGACCTGGTCGACGTCCGAGCGGGCCTGCCCGCCGACCGCCTGGGCGAGCGACGCGAGCCGCGTCGAGGCCTCGTTGAGCCAGTCGGTCACGGTGGCAGCGCGCTGCAGCAGCGCCGTACGGGTGCCGAGGTCGGCGGGCTGGTTCGCGACGTCGTGGAACGAGGACCACAGGCCCGACAGCGCGGTGGAGAGGCCGTTGTCCGAGGGCTCGGGGAAGAGCTGCTCGACCTGTCCGAGCACGGTCTGGGTCGTGGTCAGGTCGGCGAGGCCGCCGTGAGCCTGCTGGCCGCGCACCTCGAGCAGCGCGTCGCGCAGTCGGTCGACGCCGGTGACGGTGACGCCGCCGGTGAAGGAGGTGCCCGACCAGATGCCGGCGACCGCGGGGGCACCGACGGAGTTCATGAGGACGCGCTGGCGCGAGTAGCCGTCGGTGTTCGCGTTCGCGACGTTCTGGCCCGCGATGTCGAGCGCACGGCGCTGCGCCGTGAGGCCGGACAGCGCGACGGAGAGACCGTCGAACGAACCCATGGTCAGATCGCCTCGTCGAGCAGGGCGGACCGCGTACGACGGAGGTCGACCTCCACCCGTCCGCTCGGCGCGTAGGACTGGGGGGACTCGCTGGCGCCGTCGAGACCCGCGAGCACGGCCTCGGTGGCGCGCGACGCGGCGATCGTCAGCTCCTTGTTGGCGTCGGCGGAGTGCTGGATGCGCGCGGACAGGGTGATGAAGGCGGAGTGGTGCTCCTCGAGCACGTAGCCCCAGGGCTCCGGGGCCTTCTCGGCGAGGGCGCGCAGGCTCGGGTCAGGGTCGAGGCCGAGCATCACGGCGGCGAGCTCGAACTCGACGGCGCGCTCGAGCTCGATGCTGCCGACGCGCTCGAGGACGGCCTCGATCTCGCGGCTCGCGCGCGGCAGCCACTCGGCGTCCCCGGAGACGAGCAGGAGGTTCTGCTCGTGCAGCTTGAACAGCAGGGTGTCGAGCAGGTCGCGCTCACGCCAGAGCAGGCGGGACAGCTGCGCGAAGTCCATCACGTGGACCTCCTGTCGGGGTTCAGCCGGTGTGCCGGTGCCAGGTCCCACGACCTGACGAGACCCCTATCGGGGTCCGGCGGCGGGATCTGAGGTGTTTGCGCTCCGTGTCCGCGAAGAGTCGCCACCGATGCACGCGGAGTGATGACACGGGCCCCGGCACGCATGTACGGGTCCTGCAAACTCTCGGCCCGCTCTCCGATGTCGCAGCGGGGCCTCATCAGACCCACCGCCACCTCTCGTAGACCCTTGGTACGGGCACGGGTGCTCACGGTTGCTCACCAAAACCCCGTGTCGGCGTTGAGGTTCAGGAGTTGCCCACCTCGCTGAAGCGAGCCTCAGATCCGAGGCTTCTGAACGCCGGATCAGCAACTCTCTCCTCATGACCGCGCTTGCAACCGACACCCGCGACAACCACGAGCTCATCACGACGCACATGCCGCTCGTCGGCTACATCGTCCGTGAGATCGCCGTCCGCCTGCCCCGCCACGTCGACCTCGGCGACCTGCACTCCGCCGGCCTCCTCGGCCTGGTGCAGGCGGCCCGCGGGTTCGACGAGTCGCGCGGCGTCCCCTTCAAGCGCTACGCCAGCACCCGCATCCGCGGCTCCATCGTCGACGAGCTGCGCAGCCGCTCGTGGGCCAGCCGGTCGGTGCGCCAGGCCGGCCGCCAGCAGGCCGAGGCCGTCGAGGCCCTGTCCGCCATCCTCGGGCGCACGCCGACGCAGGCGGAGGTCGCCGAGCACCTCGGTGTCACGACCGCCGAGCTCGACGCCGTGCAGGACGACCTTCACCGCACGACCGTCCTCTCCCTCGACGCGGCCCCGAGCCCCGAGGCCATGGAGGCCGCTCTCCCCCACGACGAGATCAGCCCCGAGGGCGAGCTCCTGCGCTCCGAGGAGCACCGCTACTTGCACGCCGCCGTCGCCCAGCTCCCCGAGCGCCTGGCGACCGTCGTGACCATGTACTACCTGCAGGGCCGCCCGATGGCCGACATCGCCGAGGTTCTCGACGTCACCGAGAGCCGCGTCTCGCAGATGCGCGCCGAGGCGCTCGTGCTCATCAAGGACGGCATGAACAGCGCCCTGGACCCGGAGCGGGTCGAGGAGTCCGAGCGCCCCGGCGGCTGCGTCGACCGTCGTCGTACGGCGTACTTCGCCGCCGTCGCCCAGGCCGGCCAGCTGCGCAAGGTCACCGCTGGCACCTCCGTGCCCGCGGCGCGTGCTGCTGTCTACGCGACTGCCTGAACCAGCAACAACTTCTCTCCGAAAACATCTCAGCCCCAAGCCCCCGGCACCGATGAGGTAGCCGTAGCCCACGGACGGGCTTGCAACTCACCCAACTGACAAGGATGAAGACAATGGGTCTCCGCATCAACCAGAACATCGAGGCGCTCAACGCCTACCGCAACCTCTCGGCCACGTCCGGCCAGATGAGCAAGTCGCTCGAGAAGCTCTCGAGCGGTTTCCGCATCAACCGTGCCGCGGACGACGCTGCCGGCCTCGCGATCTCCGAGGGCCTGCGCTCGCAGGTCGGCGGGCTCAAGATGGCCGTCCGCAACGCTCAGGACGGCGTCAGCCTCGTGCAGACCGCTGAAGGCGCCCTCGGCGAGGTCCACTCCATGCTCCAGCGCATGAACGAGCTGGGCGTGCAGTACAACAACGGTGTCAACAACACCGACTCGAAGTCCGCTCTGAAGAACGAGTTCGACACCCTGAAGACCGAGATCGGCCGCATCACCGACAACACCTCGTTCAACGGCGTCAAGCTGTTCGACTCGGCCAACAGCCCGCTGTCGTTCCAGGTCGGCTACGCGTCGTCCGACAAGATCGACGTCAAGCTCGAGACCGTCGACGTCAGCAAGCTGGACATCGCCTCGACCACGGTCGCCGACGACGTCCAGGGCGCCATCACCGGCATCTCGACCTCGCGTGGCAACCTCGGTGCGGTCCAGAACCGCTTCGAGCACACCATCAACAACCTCAACGTCGCGGTGGAGAACCTGTCCGCGTCGGAGAGCCGGATCCGCGACACCGACATGGCGTCGGAGATGGTGAACTTCACCCGCTCGCAGATCCTGAGCCAGGCCGGCACGTCCATGCTCTCGCAGGCCACCCAGGCCCCGCAGAGCGTGCTCAAGCTCCTCGGCTGAGTTAGCTAGGCAAGCGCAGATGTGTGGGGGCGTCCCGGTTCGGGGCGCCCCCACACGTCGATCCGGCACCTGGGCCGGCAAGGGATCGACGAGACGAAGGAGCTGACCCGTGGCGAACGCGATCGACGGCATCGGCACCATCAACGTGGCGCAGCTCGTGAGCTCGCTCATGAGCGTCGAGGGCGGTCAGCAGAAGCTCCTGCAGACCAAGCAGACCAAGGAGCAGACGGCGCTCACCGCGCTGCAGTCGCTCAACACCCAGACCCTTGCCATCCGCACAGCCGCCGAGAGCGTCATCGGCAGCGTCATCTCGCCGCGGGCCTGGAACAACACGACCGCGAGCTCCTCGACCGCGTCGGTCGCCGCCTCCTCGGTCGCCACCGCCCAGTCCGGCGAGCTGTCCTTCGACGTGACGTCGGTCGCCGCGACGCATCGCGTCCTCGTGGGTGCCCCGGTCCCCTCGGCGCAGACGCTGTCGAACGGCACGGTCACCTTCACATCGGTCGACGGCTCGGTCTCGAGCGTCGACCTCTCGAGCGCCAGCACCATCACCGACGTCGTCGCCGCGATCAATGCCGCCGGCATCAGCGGTGTCAACGCGATGGCCGTCCAGGTGAGCCCCGGCCTGTTCCGCCTCGGCCTCAACGCCAACAAGTCCGGTGCCGCCGGCGCCTTCACCGTGTCCGGCCTGGAGTCCTCGCTCGGCGCCACGACCGTCGTGAGCACGGGCAAGGACGCGTCGATCAAGATCGGTCCCGCGGACGCCGACGTCGTCACCTCGCCGACCAACACGTTCATCGACGTCTCGCCCGGCCTCACCTTCACCGTCTCCAAGCCCGAGACAGGCGTCACGGTCTCCGTCGGGCGCGACACGGCGGGCATGACCAAGCAGGTCCAGTCGATCGTCGACGCCGTGAACGCGACGCTCGGCACGATCTCGGCGAAGACGACGTACAACGCCAGCACCAAGAGCGGCGGGCCGCTGCTCGGCGACCAGCTCCCCGTGCGCCTGTCAGGAGCACTGGCCACCGCCACCCTCGGCGGCGGAACCCTTGCGCAGTACGGCATCCAGCTCGACCGCACCGGCCAACTCGTGTTCGACAGCGCGACGTTCCAGGGCTCCCTCGCGAGCGATCCCGCCGGGACCAGCAAGGCCATCGCAGACTTCGCCACCCGCGTCGGATCCGTCGCCAAGAGCGCGACCGAGTACGGCACGGGGTGGATCACCACCGCGATCAGCAACCGGCAGTCGCGCATCACGGACCTGGGGAAGACCATCAGCGACTGGGACTCGCGCCTCGCGGCGCAGAAGTCGGCCCTCACGACGCAGTTCGCGTCGCTCAACGCCCAGCTCACCAAGATGAACAACCAGGCCTCCTGGCTGTCGTCGCAGCTGGGCTCCACATCCAGCAGCAAGTCGAGCGGCAGCGGCGTGAGCACGTCCAACACAGCCAGCTCGAGCGGCTGACAGGTCAGGAGAGACGATGAACCCCCGCCCCGGCGTGGCCTCGGCCTACACCGCCAACTCGCTGACGACCGCGTCGCCGCAGAAGCTCATCGTGCTGCTGTACGAGCGGCTCGTGCTCGACCTCGTCCGTGCCGAGGACGACATCCGCAACGGCCGTTCCCCGCACCAGCAGCTCATCCACGCGCAGGACATCGTGATGGAGCTGCTCGGCTCGCTGAAGCCGGAGCTGTGGAGCGGCGCCACCGGCCTCACCAACCTCTACACGTTCCTCCACACCGAGCTGGTCAGCGCGAACGTCCGCCGCGACGCCGACAAGGTCGTGTCGTGCCGCGAGCTCGTCGAGCCGCTGCTCGACGCGTGGCGCCAGGCGTACGAGAGCACCCTCGCGGCGGCGGCGACCGCCGGCAGCGCAGCCGCGCTCGCCGCAGCCTCCGCGAGCGGCAGCGTCGTCGACCTCGCCGGCGGCGCGCCCGCCGCCCGTCAACCTCTCTCGGTCACGGCCTGACATGCCGACCACCACGCTCGTGAGCTGGCCCGAGGCCCTCGACCTGCTCGAGGCCGAGCTCGTGACGGTGGAGGCCGCACTCGCCTCCGGCCACGTGCTCGACCTCCCCGCTGACCTGTGGACGCCTCCGCAGGTGCTGACGCGCATCCCGCAGCACCTCGTGCTGCGCGCGGTGGACCTGCTCACGCGCCAGGACGTCGTCCTCGCGCAGCTGCACGACTCGGTCGCCGAGGCGCGGGCCGAGCTGGCGTACGTGGCCTCGGTGGACGACGACCACACCGAGCGTCCGGCCCCCGCCTTCTTCGACGCCGCCCTCTAGCCCCCCCCCCCGCGTGACCGGGGTCAGCGGCCAAAGCGCGCGGCCAGCGAGGCCTTGAGCGCCTGGGTGCGCGCCGGCCGGTGGAACGCGCGAGCCTCGGCGGTTAGCGCAGCCACCTCGTCGGCGGCGAGGTCGATGTCGGCGGCGGCGGCGTTCTTCTCGAGCTGCTCGACGCTCGACGCCCCAGGGATGGCGATCACGTTCGGCTGGTGCAGCAGCCACGCCAGCGCCGTCTGCGACATCGTCACGTCGTGCGCCTCGGCGACGTCGCGCAGCGTGCCGAGCAGGCCACGAGCGCTCTCGAGCTTCTCCGGCAGGAAGAGCGGGTTCATGTTCCTGACCCCGTTGGCCGGGCGGTTGTCGGCGTCGTACCGGCCCGAGAGGAACCCCTGCCCCAGGGGGCTCCACGCGATGACGACGCGGCCGACCGATGCGGCGTACGGCACGAGATCGTCGAGCGGGTCCATGTGCGCGAGCGAGAACTCCACCTGGTTCGACAGCACCGGGCTCCCGAGCTGGCGCTCGGCGTCCTTCCACCGGCCGAGCGAGTAGTTGCTGACGCCGACGTCGGCGACGAGGCCGGCGGCCTGAAGCTGCCGCATGCCCGGCATGGTCTGCGAGTCCTTGACCACCGGGTTGGGCTGGTGCACCTGGTAGAGGTCGATGGTGCTGACGCCGAGACGCTCGGCGCTCGCCCTGCCCCGGTTCACGACGACCGGCGCGATCGGGAAGATCGGGAAGATCTTGGTCGCGACGTAGACCTTGTCGCGCAACCTGTGCTCGCGCAGGGCGTTGCCCACGATGCGCTCGCTCTCGCCGAAGCCGTACGCCTCGGCGGTGTCGATGACCGTGATACCCAGCTCGACCGCGCGGGCGACGATGCGCCCCGCCTCGCCGGAGGAGAACTCGTCGCCGTACCCCCACTCGCGGGAGCCGAACTGCCAGGTGCCCAGACCGATCCGGGACAGCGGCTTGGCGCTGGGGACGCCCTCCAGGTAGCGCATGCGGGTCCTCCTTCGACGACGTGGTCCCCACTCTCCCCCGCGGACGCCGACGCCGCAGAACCGGGGGTGCACGCGAGAGGAGGCCGGAGGGTGAACCCTCCGGCCTCCTCGGCACGACCCCGCGGGACGGTGCGGAGCCGACCAGGCTGCGGGGGCAGCCCGGGACTCGCGTGCGCCCGGTGTCAGGCGCGGCGCACGATCGACAGCGACCCGGTGCCGTAGCCGGCGATCGTCACCGACAGGTCGAGCCGACGGCCGAGACCGCGCGCGAGCTCGAGCACGTCGGCCGCCGGAGCTTCCCCGGGAGGGAACGACTCGTACAGGCGGACGTGCGGGGTGTCGTCGTGGTTGAGCAGCGAGATGCCGATGCTCAGCATCTCGGCGAAGTTCTCCCACATGGCGCCGTCGACGGTGCCGAGGCCGATGGCGTCCTGCGCGCCGCCGAGCGGCAGCAGGCCGAGCGCGGCACCGGCGTACGCCGCCAGCGGGACGTCGGCGACGACGACCGCCGACAAGGTGAGGTTGTCCTCGACGTACACGCCGACGGCGGCCCAGCTCGACACCGTCGGGGCGACGGGCTGACCGGGGGCCACCTCGACGCCACGGCCGAGCAGGCCCTCGAACATGTCGCGGACGTCCTTGGGGTGGGGCAGAAGGACGGTGGTGCTCATGGACTACTCCTTACGGCGGCGCTCACCCCAGCACGGGGGTGAGCGCCTCCTTGAACGACTCGGGCGTGAACGGCTTGGCGACGAGGAAGAGCGCGCCGGCGGAGGACGCCTTGTCGCGCATCTCCTGCGTGCTCTCGGACGTGACGAACCCGAAGGGCACCTCGTGGCCGCGGCCACGCAGGCTCTTGAGCAGGTCGAACCCGTTCATCTCCGGCATGTTCCAGTCGGACAGCACGAGATCAGGCGTCTCGGCCTGGACGAGCCTCGAACGCCTCGAGCCCGTTGGCGGCCTCGACGAGCGCCAGCTCGGTGTAGCCGGCCTGACGCAGCGTGCGCGTCACGATCTGGCGCATCACGCGGCTGTCGTCGACGATCAGGACCTTCATCTGTCAGGCCTCCTAGGCCGCCGACAGCACGCGGACGCGCAGCGGGTGCTCGAGCCAGCGAGACACGACCTGCATCGCGAGCTCGAGCTGGTGGTCCAGCTCGGCGCGCGCGACGGCGGGGAGCGACAGGGTCGAGTGCCCGTCGACGCACGACTTCACCGAGCCGCCGACGATGTTGGCGAGCTCGCCCACCGCGTCGACCAGGTCGGCCTCGGAGAGGTCGTCGGCCGGGACGTCGAGCATCTGCGACGCGATGGCCGCAGCGCCCAGGTCGGTGGTCTCGACGCTGACGCGCCCGGCCCATCCGCCCGAGATCTCGACGTAGCCCGCGACGAAGTCGCTGTCGAGCTCGACGTGCTCGACGTCGACCGGGGTCGGGTTGAGCAGCGATGCCCAGACCTCGTCGACGATGCTCTTCAGCTCCGCAGGAGCCAGTGCGAGCGCGGTCATCAGGCCTCCACCCCGACGAGCCCCAGCAGCTGGAGCTTCTCCTGGATCGCGTCAGCCGTGAACGGCTTGATCACGTACTCGTGGGCACCGGCGGCGAGGGCGCGCACGATCTGCGCGTGCTCGCCCTCGGTGGTGACCATCATGAGGGTGACGTCACGGAGCTCGCGGTTGTCACGGACCTCGGTGACGAAGGACAGGCCGTCGAGGACGGGCATGTTCCAGTCGATGAGGGCGAGGTCCGGGATCGGACCGACGGCGATCTTGTCGAGCGCCTCCTGCCCGTCGGCTGCCTCGACGCACTCGAAACCCAGCTCGGTGACGATCCGGCGCAGGATCGAGCGCATGGCGCGGGAGTCGTCGATGACCATGGCAAGCATCAGCGATGCTCCTTCCGATAGACAGTTGTTCGTCCGATGACGTGTCGTGAGAAACCCTCGACGTCGCCGATCGACGTCTCGGAGCTGCCGAGCAGCAGGTAGCCGCCCGGGGTGAGGGTGTCCCGGATCTTGCGGATGATGCGTGCTCGTACGTCGAGGTCGAAGTAGATGAGCACGTTCCGGCAGAGCACCACGTCGAACCGCGGCATGATCGGCCACGGCGCGATGAAGTTCAGCCGCTCCCACGTCGCCCTGCGCCGGAGCTGCTCGGAGACGAGGTAGTGGGCGCCGTCGCGCGTCATGTAGCGCGCGAGGTACTGGGCGGGGAGGCCGCGGTTGACCTCTAGGGCGGAGTAGCGACCGGCCTTGGCCTGCGTGATGACGTCGCGCGAGAGGTCGGTGCCGTGCAGGCGCACGTCCCACCCCTGCAGCTCGGGCATCTGCAGGTCCATCATCATCGCCAGGCTGTAGAGCTCCTGGCCGGTGGAGCAGGCCGCGCTCCAGATCGTCAGCGAACGGTTCGACTTCGCGGCCATGAGCTCCGGGAAGATCGTCTGGCGCAGCGTCTCGAACGGGTGGATGTCGCGGAACCACGACGTCTCGTTCGTCGTCATCGCGTCGACGACATCCTCGCCGAGCCCGGAGTGAGCCCCGGACTTCAGCTTCTGCGCCAGCTCGCGCATGTCGGCGAGACCGTGCGCGCGCAGGACGGGCCGAAGGCGCGCCTCGAAGAGGTAGTGCTTGTCCGCGGGGCACAGGATCGCCGAACGGCTCTCGACGTACGTGCTGATCGTCGTGAGGTCGGCGTCCACCGCCCCCACGTGAGCACTGGTCATTGCTGTCATCGCGTCCCCGTCCTGGACATGGTGGTGGATCGGTCGGTGGCGGAGACGATCGCTCCAGCGATGTCGTCCAGAGGTAGTACCCGGTCGGCGATGCCCTCGCGGACAACCGCTCCCGGCATGCCCCACACCACTGAGCTCTCCTCGTCCTGGGCCAGGACGCTTCCTCCGAGAGAGCGCAGGGCACGAGCACCGGCGAGGCCGTCGTGGCCCATGCCGGTCATGATCACGGTGAGGACGCGGGATCCCCAGGTGGCGGCGGCGGAGCGCAGCGTCACGTCCACGGCGGGCCGGCACGAGTTCTCGAGCGGACCGTCGTCGTGGTGGAGAGCCAGCAGCCCGCGCTGCATCGTCACCTGCAGGTGCGAGCCGCCGGCGGCGATGTAGACGTGCCCGTTCTCGAGGGGCGCGCCGTCGACCGACTCCTGCACCGGCACGACGGACGACGCGTCGAGCCGCTCGGCGAGCAGCCGCGTGAAGACGGCCGGCATGTGCTGCACGACGAGGACGGGGACGGAGAGGTTGCTCGGCAGCATCGGGATGACGCGCGCGAGCGCCGTCGGGCCGCCGGTCGAGACGCCGATCACGACGGCGATCGGAGGACGCCGGTCCTGCGGCACCTGCGGGAAGGACGGGCTGTGCTTGCCCGAGGACGTCGTCAGGTCGACGACGGCAGGAGCCGGGCGAGCCGGTGCCTGCGCCCGGGTGGGGAGCGGCGTCGCCTTGCCGAGCGCCGGGCGTGCGGTCCCTGGACGGTGCCGACGTCCCCACAGGTTGATGAGCGGGACGAGCGAGTCGCGGACGGCGGTGAGCGCCGCCTCGCGGTCGCGGGTGCCGGCCGGCTTGGTGACGTAGTCGTTGGCGCCGAGGGTCAGGGCGTCCAGGGTCGCCGACGCGCCGCGGGCGGTCAGCGTGCTGAACATGATCACGGGCAGGTGGTGCCAGCGCTGGCGGATCTCGGCGAGGGTCGCGAGCCCGTCCATCACCGGCATCTCGACGTCGAGCGTGACCACGTCGGGGTTGAGCAGGGCGATCTGCTGCAGGGCCAGCCGCCCGTTGCTCGCCGTGCCGACGACCTCGATGTCGGGCTGCGCCTCGAGCACCTCGCTCACCAGACGGCGGATGACGGCGGTGTCGTCGACGACGAGCACGCGGATCGGTGCCATCGTTCCTCCTTCTGGTGTCTGGTGGTCCTGCGGGATGTCGAGCGGGATCGTGCGGGCGGTGCTGGTCGTGCGGGTCGTCAGCCGGCGGCGGCCGCAGCGACGACGTCGCGCAGGTGGACGTCCTGCAGCTTGCGGGTGTCGAGCACCAGCAGCAGGGCGTCGGGGAGCTTGTAGGCGCCCACGACCAGGTCGCGAGCAGGGCCGTCCAACGTGGGCGGGACGTCCTCGAAGGGCACGTCCACGACGTCGATGACGTCGCCGATCTGGTCGACCAGCAGGCTGATCGCCTCGTCGGCGTCGTCGCGGATGACGACGTTGACCGGGAGCTCGCCGGCCGCCAGCGGGGGCAGGTCGAGCATGTGGCGCAGGTCGAGCGCGGTGACGATCTGGCCGCGCAGGTTGATGAGCCCGCGGACGACCTTCGGCACGAGCGGCACGACGGTCATGCCCTGGTAGCGGATGACCTCCTGCACCTCGACGACGTCGACCCCGAGGTAGAGGTCGTCGACGTGGAACGTGCAGAGCTGGGTGGTCTCAGACATAGGAGCCTCCACGGGCAGAGGCCACGAGGGCCGGGATGTCGACGAGGTCGGTCACGAAGCCCTGGATGACCGCGGAGCCCTGGAGGCCGCCGCGCAGGCCGACCTCGCTGAGGACGACCTCCTCCTCGACGACGTCGAGGATCTCGTCGACCACGAAGCCGATGGGCTGCTCGCCGTCGTGACGGTGGACGACGACCGCGTAGGTGTCGGAGTGCACCGGGGCTGAGAGTCCGAGGAGCGATCCGACGTGCACGAGCTTCATGAGGTCGCCGCGGTACTTCACGACCTGGGCGTCGCCCGCGTGCTCGACCTGGTGGTCGGGGAACTCCTCGAGGCGCGCGATGTCGCCCATGGGCAGCGCGATCCGACGGTCCTCGCCGACGCGGCAGATGAGCAGGCCGTTGGCGTCCCAGTCCTGGGTCTCGTGCGACGCCTCGACGAGCGAGCTGGAGCCCGAGGTCACGTTCACGGCGTTCGCGCGCTGCGACAGGCCCGACACGTCGAGGATCAGCGCGACGCGGCCCTCGCCGGTGATGGTGGCGCCGGCGAAGCCCTCGACGGGCTTGATCTGACGCGACAGCGGCCGGACGACGATCTCCTGGGTGTCGACGACGTCCTCGACCACGAGGCCGAACTGGGTGCCGTCGGCCTGCAGCACGACGATGTTCATCGACTCGGCCGGGTCGCGGTCGAGCTCGAGCTGCTCGGCCAGGAAGACCAGCGGCAGCAGCGAGCCGCGCAGACGGTGCACCGGGGCTCCGGCGACGTGCTCTATCGCCGGGCCGTTGCCCTCGCCGTCGCCGTCGAGGCGCACGAGCTCGAGCAGGTTGACCTGCGGGATGGCGTAGAGCTCGCCACCCTGGCGCACCACGAGCGCGGGGATGATCGCGAGCGTCAGCGGGATGCGGACGCGAACGGTCGTGCCCTCGCCGACGACGCTCTGCAGGTCGACCGAGCCGCCGATCTTCTCGATGTTGGTGCGGACGACGTCCATCCCGACGCCACGGCCGGACACGTTCGTGACGGCCTCGGCGGTGGAGAAGCCGGGGCGGAAGATGAGGTCGAGGATCTCGCGGTCGGACATGCGCGCGAGCTGCTCGCGGGAGACGAGGCCCTTCTCGACGGCCTTGTCGCCGACGCGCACCGGATCCATGCCCTTGCCGTCGTCGGTGACCTCGACCACGACCTGGCCGGACTCGTGGTACGCCTTGAGGAGGAGCGTGCCCTCGGCCGGCTTGCCGGTGGTCGCACGGTCGGCCGGCGACTCGAGGCCGTGGTCGATCGCGTTGCGCACGAGGTGGGTCAGCGGGTCCTTGACCGCCTCGAGCAGCGTGCGGTCGAGCTCGGTCTCGCGGCCCTCCATCACGAGGCGCACGGACTTGCCGCACTGCGCACCGAGGTCGCGCACGACCCGGGGCAGGCGCGACCAGACGCCGTCGATCGGCTGCATGCGGGTCTTCATGACCCCTTCCTGCAGCTCGCTCGCGATGAGGTTGAGGCGCTGGGCAGCGCGCTGGAGCTCGACGCTCTGCAGGTCGGCGGTGTACTGCACGACCTGGTTGCGGGTGAGCACGAGCTCGCCGACCATGCGCATGAGCTGGTCGAGCAGGCCGACGTCCACGCGGATGCTGGAGTCGGCGACGCTGCGGCGGTGCTCCTCGTCGCCCGAGGCGGGGGCGGCGGCGGGCGCGGGCGTGGCAGCGGGGGCGACAGGCGCGGGGGCTGCGACGGCCTCGACCACGACGGGCGCCTCGACGACGGGCCCGGGCGTCGGCTCGGCCTCGGGCGCAGGCACGGGGAGCTCGACCGCTGCGACCGGGTCGGCAGCCTCCGCGGCAGGCGCGGGCTCGAGGCAGCGGGCCAGCGCGGCCTCGACCTCGGAGGTGTCGAGGTCGCCCTCGACACCGGTCTGCTCGATCTGGCCGAGCAGGGCGCGGACGACGTCCACCATCTGCAGCAGCACCGTGGTGATCCCGGGTGTGAGCTCGAGCTTGCCGTCGCGCAGCTTGGACAGCACGTTCTCGCCGACGTGGGTGACGGCCTCGAGGCGGTTGAAGGCGAGGAAGCCGCTCGTGCCCTTGATCGTGTGGATCGTGCGGAAGATCGAGGCCAGCAGGGGGCGGGAGGAGGGGTCCTTCTCGAGCTCCACGAGGGCGCGGTCGAGCTCGTCGAGGTTCTCGTACGACTCGACCAGGAACTCCTGGGCGATCTCGTCGAGTCCGTCGGCGAAGACGGGGGTGTTCGTCATTGCGCGTGGACCTCGCTGCCCTCCATGGCCCCGGGCACCGTCCTGCCGGGGTTCCTGCACCAGCCCCATCGGTCGCCCGGGGGCCGGGCTGAGGGAAAGGAGGGTCGACGGGAGGTCACCCTTCCCTCACGGGAAGGTCAAGCGGGCGAGCATCACACCGGTCAGCCGTTGGAGGCCTCGACCGACAGCACGGTGATCTTGTCGCCGATCGCGTCGGTCATGAGGAATGAGCCGTCGAGCAGCAGTACGTCCACGTTGGACCGGTCGCGCAGGTTGCCCGAGGCCGCGTCGTACAGAGGCGTGACCGAGCGCTCGCGCAGATCGACGATCGCGATCGCCGGACCCTGCTGGAGCCCGACGAGCAGAGTGGCCCTGGCCCCCATGGACCCGATCGCCAGCCCGTCGGGGCCGCCGGGCACCTTGATGCGCGCCACGACGGCGAGCGTCGCGGTGTCGACGCCGACGACGACGTCCTTCCCCATGCACGTGGCGTACAGCGTTCCGTCGAGGTACGCGACGTCCTGCGCGCCGGGGCAGACCGGCTTGGACGCCGTCACCTCCCCGGTGCTCGGCGTGACGCGCACGATGCGTCCGCCGCCGAAGTCGGTGACGAACAGCGAGTCGACCCCGGCGGTGACCAGTCGGGGCTCACCGCCGACGTCGTAGCGGGCCACGACGTCGCCCGTGCCGGGATCGACCTCCACGAGGGAGGCCTCCTTCTGCAGCACGACGAACAGGTGCCCGTCGAAGACCGTGACGCCCTCGGGCTCCTCGCCGACGTCCACCGTGCGGCCGACCATGCCGGTGGCGGCGTCCACCTCGGTGAGCCGGCCGTCGGCGAAGGTCGTGACCCAGAGCGACCCGTCGAGCGCCACCATCCGCAGCGGGGTGTCGCCCACCGCGACGGCCTCGCCGGGCTTCCCGTCCGCGTCGAGCGGGGAGACCGCACCGCTCGCCGACCACGCCACCCATGCCGTGCCGTCGACCTCGGCCAGCCCGACCGGGCCGAGCAGCAGGGGCGCGGGCTCGGACGACGAGGCCGAGGTCGGCGTCCCACCACCGGGCGCCGGGGACTCCCCCGCCGAGCACGCCGCGAGCAGCAGCGCGGCGGCCAGGATCGTGGCGGACGCTGCGAGCCGGGGCATGGCCGAATCATGGCCCCGCGACGCGGCCTCGTCAGCCGAGTCCCGTCAGCGGGCTCCCGGTCTGACGAGCCGGGGCGTGCGCGTGGGGAGCCGCACGAGGGAAGTTGATCGGTAAACGGTTGCAGCGACAACCGCGACTGGCACCGGATAGCGGGGTGCATCCCGCGTGAAACACCGCTCAGCAGAGGCACTCACCAGGTTCTCAGCCGAATCTCACTGCTGTGGAACCGTTGTCATTAGCGTGCGAGGGCCAGCCCACCCCTCGACCGGACCGAGGTACCAGATGCGCTCGACCCTCCGCACCTCCCTGCTGGCTGTGGCATCCGCCGCAGCCCTGACCGCCGGAGTGATCGGCACCGCCGCACCCGCGGCGGCCGACCACACGCCGCTCCCCGCCCGCGTCACGCTCATGGGCAGCCTGATGTCCGAGCTCGGCTGCCCCGCCGACTGGGACGGCGGTTGCGACCTGACGGACCTGCCCGAGGTCGGCACCAGCAGCGTCTTCGAGAAGGTCTTCGACGTCCCGGCCGGCAGCTACAGCTCAAGGTGCGCCTGAACGGCGCGTGGGACGAGAGCTACGGCGACGCGACCGGCACGTTCGGCCTCGGCGGCAACATCGCGCTCGCGCTGCAGCACGACGCGCGCCTGCGCTTCACCTACGACCACGCGACCCACGGCGTGACCGTGGCCCCGGCAGACGAGCAGCCGGGGCTCCAGACGTCCGACCGCTCGCTGGCGACGTCGAGCCTGCGCAAGGACCTGTCGCGCGAGCGCTTCTACTTCGTGATGGCCGACCGCTTCGCCAACGGCTCCAAGGCCAACGACACGGGCGGCCTGGCCGGCGACCGGCTCACGACCGGCTACGACCCCACGGCCAAGGGGTTCTACCACGGTGGCGACCTCAAGGGCCTGCTGGGGAAGCTCGACTACATCCAGGGCCTCGGCACCACCGCGATCTGGATGACGCCCTCGTTCAAGAACAAGCCGGTGCAGGGCTCGCCAGGCAAGGAGAGCGCCGGCTACCACGGCTACTGGATCACCGACTTCACCACGATCGACCCGCACCTCGGCACGAACGCCGACCTGAAGACCCTCATCAAGGCCGCCCACAAGCGCGGCATCAAGGTCTTCTTCGACATCATCACGAACCACACCGCCGACGTCCTCGACTACCCGGACTCCGCGTACGTCGGCCCGACCGGCAACCAGTCCGTCCCCTACGTCTCGAAGGCGGACCAGCCGTACAAGGACGCCGCGGGCAACCCGTTCGACGACCGCGACTACGCGTCCGGCGACACCTTCCCCGCCGTCGACCCGGCCGTGTCGTTCCCGTACCAGCCGGTGGTCCCCGCCGGCCAGGAGAACGTGAAGGTCCCCGCGTGGCTCAACGACCCGACGATGTACCACAACCGCGGCACGTCGAGCTTCGTCGGCGAGGACTCCGAGTACGGCGACTTCCCGAGCGGTGACCGCTCCGCGCTCGACGACCTCTGGACCGAGCGTCCCGAGGTGGTCAACGGGATGGTCGACATCTACAAGACCTGGGTGAAGGACGCCGGCGTCGACGGGTTCCGCATCGACACCGTGAAGCACGTCGACCTGCAGTTCTGGCAGCGCTTCGCCCCGGCTCTCAAGGGCTACGCCGCCAGCCTGGGCGACAAGGACTTCTTCATGTTCGGCGAGGTCTACGACGCCAACCCGGCGTTCATGTCCCGCTACACCACCGCCGGCAAGCTCCAGGCCACGGTCGACTTCGGCTTCCAGGCGAGCGCCACGGCGTACGCGCGGGGCGAGGTGGGCAAGTCGGGAGCGTCCGCGAAGAAGCTGCAGCAGTTCTTCGCGTCGGACGACTGGTTCACCGACGGCGACTCCAACGCCTACTCGCTTCCGACATTCCTCGGCAACCACGACATGGGCCGCATCGGCAAGTTTCTCACCGACAGCGGCGCCACCGGCAAGGCGCTGCTCCAGCGCGACGAGCTCGCGCACGAGCTGATGTTCACCACGCGCGGCCAGCCGGTCGTCTACTACGGCGACGAGCAGGGCTTCACCGGAGACGGCGGGGACCAGGACGCGCGCCAGGACATGTTCGCCTCGAAGGTCGCCACCTACAACGACGACGACCTGATCGGCACGAGCCGCACCACGGCGAAGGACAGCTACAACACGTCGCACCCGATGTACCGGCTGATCAAGGCGCTCTCGAAGCTGCGCGCGAACAACCCGGCCCTGGCCGATGGCGCGCAGATCCACCGCTACGCCGATGACGGCCCGGGCATCTACGCCTTCAGCCGCATCTCGCCGAAGGACAAGGTCGAGTACGTGGTCGCCGCGAACAGCGCCGACACGACCAAGTCCGCGACGTTCCCGACGTACTCGAAGGGCGTCACGTTCACGAGGGTCTGGCCCAAGGGCGACACCGACGTGCGCGGCGCGCTGCGCACCGGCTCGGACAATCAGATCCGCGTGAAGGTCCCGGCTCGGTCGGTCGTGGTCTACCGCGCGACCAAGTCGCTGCGCGACGACTCCGTGTCGCCGCTACCGACCGTGTCGTCGCCGCAGCCGGGGGCGGTCCTCGAGGGCCGTACGCCGGTCGGCGTCGACGTCGCGGTCGACGACCTCAACCAGGCCACCGTGCTCTGGCGGACCGTCGGCGGCACCACCTGGACCCTCGCGGGCACGGACGACAACGCGCCGTACCGCGTCTTCCACGACGTCAGCGCCCTGCCGAAGGGCTCGATCGTGGAGTACCGAATCGTCGTCAAGGACCACGACGGCGACCTCGGCGTCACCTCCACGTGGGGCGTCGTCGGCAAGGCACCCGTGGTCGATCCCGCCGGTCGGCCCGGTCACGCAGCCGGCCGCCGTCTCGATCCCGGGGAGTCACGGCTCTGAGATCGGCTGCCCCGACAGCACCACCGACGGCGGCACCGACCCGGGCGACTGGGACCCGACCTGCGAGCAGGCGCAACTGGCCCTCGACGCCAACGACCAGATCTGGAAGGGCACCAAGTCGCCGCAGGCCGGCGGTTACGCGTTCAAGGCCGCGATGAACAGGGCCTGGGACGAGAACTACGGCGCCGGCGGCATCGCCAACGGCGGCGACATCGGCTACACGGCCGACGGCAACCCCGTTCACTTCTACTACGACCACCGCACGCACTGGGCCACCAACGACCGCATCAGCGACATCGTCGTCGCGACCGGCTCGTTCCAGAGCGAGCTCGGCTGCTCCACGGACGGCGACGTCGCCTGCATGCGGGCGTGGCTGCAGGATCCCGACGGCAACAAGGTCTTCAGCCTCGGCATGACCGACGTTCCTGCCGGCACCTACACCGTGCAGGTCGCGCGCAACGGCACGCTCGAGGGTCCGACCCAGACCTTCACCGTGGCCGACGGCGAGGTCACGACCTTCACCTACGACCCGGCAGGCACCACCCTGACGGTCACCACGGAGCCCCCGGCCTAGCTCTGGGGAGCACGACGGACGAGGCCCGGTGCTGCTGCACCGGGCCCCGTTCGTGGTGCGTCGTCCCCGATCAGGCGACATCGCCCGCCGAAGACGCTTGTGTCACCGGCCGGTGCCATGCTGCACAGATGGCTGAGCGCGGGATGGTGGGCTTCGTGCGGAGCCCTGCCGTGCCCGCGTTCGACGACGCCGGCGGGCCGCTCGACGACTCGGTCGAGCACGAGCTGCTCGACTGGAGCGGCGGCGAGGCCCGCTGGCCCGACGGCGCGATGGAGACGACCGTCGTGCTGCCCAACCTGGACGTGCCGTGGCAGCGCCGTTGGGCGACCGGCGGCCGGCTGTGACCGCTCGGACCCGGCTCAGTAGTGCTCGAGCAGCTTCCTGGCCATCACGATGCGCTGGACCTGGTTGGTGCCCTCGTAGATCTGGGTGATCTTCGCGTCGCGCATCATGCGCTCGACGGGGTAGTCCTTGACGTAGCCGTAGCCGCCGAGCACCTGCACAGCGTCGGTGGTGATCTCCATGGCTGCGTCCGAGGCGAAGCACTTGGCAGCGGCGCCGAAGAACGTGAGGTCGGCGTCTCCGCGCTCGCTCTTGGCGGCCGCGACGTACACGAGCTGGCGGGCGGCCTCGAGCTTCATCGCCATGTCGGCGAGCATGAACTGGATGCCCTGGAACTCCGCGATCGCCTTGCCGAACTGGCTGCGCTCCTTGGCGTACGCCGCGGCCGCGTCGAGGGCGCCCTGCGCGATGCCCACGGCCTGCGCGCCGATGGTCACGCGCGTGTGGTCGAGGGTCTGCATCGCGATCGCGAAACCCTCACCCACACCGCCCACGCGGCGGGAGTCGGGGATGCGGACGTTGTCGAAGTAGAGCTCGCGGGTGGGACTGCCCTGGATGCCGAGCTTGCGCTCGGGCGCACCGAACGAGAACCCCTCGTCGCCCTTCTCCACCACGAACGCCGTGATCCCGCCGCGGGTGCGCTTCTCCGGATCGGTCAGCGTCATGACGGTGTAGTACTCCGAGACGCCCGCGTTGGTGATCCAGCGCTTGGCGCCGTTGAGCACCCAGTCGTCGCCATCGCGGACGGCCTTGGTGGTCATGCCTCCGGCATCCGATCCGGCGCCCGGCTCCGAGAGCGCGTACGAGAACATCGCCTCGCCGCGGGCCAACGGCGGCAGGTAACGCTGCTTGACCTCGTCCGAGCCGGCGAGGATCAGCGGCAGCGAGCCGAGCTTGTTGACCGCGGGGATGAGCGACGACGACGCGCAGGCGCGCGCCACCTCCTCGATCACGATGCACGCGGCGAGGGCGTCGCCGCCGGCGCCGCCGTACTCCTCCGGCACATGGATGGCGTGGAAGTCGCTGGCGACGAGCGCGGCGAGCACGTCGTGCGGGAACTCGTGCGTCTCGTCGATCTCGGCGGCCCGCGGCGCGATCTTGTCGGTCGCCAGGGCCCGGATCGCCTCGCGGAGCTGGTCGTGCTCCTCGCGCGGGCGATAGAGGTCGAAATCGCTGCTGCCGGCCATCGTGGCCACCTTCCCTCGTACGGTCCCTTCGATGTTAACGACCAGTAACCCCGACGGCGCGGGCGGCCTCGGGCCCCGATCGGGTGGTGCGGAAACACGTCCGAGACGCATGCACGGATAGGCTCACGAGGTGACTTCGAGCGACTTCAAGCCCCGCCGTGTGACCGTGGTCGGCTGTGGCTACCTGGGTGCAGTCCATGCCGCCGCCATGGCCGAGATCGGCCACGACGTGGTCGGCTTCGACGTCGACGAGGCGAAGGTGGCGCTGCTCAACACCGGGCACACGCCGTTCTACGAGCCGGGGCTCGACGACCTGCTCGCGCGCACGCTGGCCACCGGCCGCCTGCGCTTCACCACGTCGTACCAGGAGGCCGCCGACAACGGCGACGTGATCTTCCTGTGCGTCGGCACCCCGCAGCGCAAGGACTCCAACGCCGCCGACCTCATCTACGTGCGCTCCGCGGTCGAGAACCTCGCGCCGCTGCTCACCAAGCCGGCGTTCGTCCTCGGCAAGTCGACGGTCCCGGTCGGCACCGCCGAGTGGGTGCGCGACACGCTGCGCGAGCTCTCCCCCGCGGGCGACTCGGTGCGCCTGGCGTGGAACCCCGAGTTCCTGCGCGAGGGCTTCGCCGTCAAGGACACGCTCTCCCCCGACCGCCTGGTGGTCGGCGTCGACGACCCGGCCGACGCCGAGGAGCTCGCCACCGTCTACGGCCCGATCCTCGAGCAGGGGATGCCGTGGGTCGTCGTCGACCTCGCGACGGCGCAGCTCGTGAAGAACGCCGCCAACGCGTTCCTCGCCACCAAGATCTCCTTCATCAACGCCATGGCCGAGCTGTGCGAGGCCACCGGCGCCGACGTCGTCGCCCTCGCCGATGCCATCGGCCACGACGCCCGCATCGGACGCCGCTTCCTGCAGGCCGGTGTCGGCTTCGGCGGCGGCTGCCTGCCCAAGGACCTGCGCGGCTTCATGGCCCGGGCCGAGGAGCTCGGCGTCGACCAGGCGCTCGCGTTCCTCTCGGAGGTCGACTCGATCAACCTGCGCCGCCGCAGGCGCGCGGTCGACGTCGCCACCGAGCTGCTCGACGGCGACGTCACCGGCAAGAAGATCGCGGTGCTCGGTGCGGCGTTCAAGCCCGACAGCGACGACATCCGCGACTCGCCCGCGCTCGACGTCGCCGGCACTCTGCACGAGATGGGCGCCGACGTCCGCGTGCACGACCCCAAGGCGCTCGACAACGCGCGGCGCACCCGCCCTGGCCCGACGTACTGCGACGACCTGCGCGAGGCCGTCGCCGGTGCCGACGTCGTGCTGCACCTCACCGAGTGGCGCGAGTACCGCGAGCTCGACCCCGAGGAGATCGGCGGCCTCGTGGCGAGCAAGAAGCTGCTCGAGGGCCGCAACGCGCTCGACGTCGACCGCTGGGTCGCCGCCGGGTGGGACGTCAAGGCGCTCGGACGCCCGCGCGTCGGCGGATGAGATGACGCGCGACCCCGACCTGTACGGCGACGACGCCACGGCCGAGCGGCTGCTGCGCGACACCGACGTGTGGGTCGTGGCCGGGCTGTCGCAGGATCAGTCGCGGGCGGCGTACGGCGTCTCCCGCCTGCTGCAGAGCCGCGGCAAGCGGATCGTGCCCGTGCACCCGCGCGCGCAGACCGTGCACGGCGAGCAGGGCTACGTCACCGTGGAGGATGCGTCGTTCTCGCTCGGCCCGATCGACGTCGTCGACTGCTTCGTGAACTCCCGCCGCGTGGGTGAGGTGGTCGACGCCGCGATCGCCGTCGGCGCCAAGGCGGTGTGGCTGCAGCTCGACGTGATCGACGAGGCAGCCGCACGCCGTGCGAGGGACGCCGGCCTCGAGGTCGTCATGGACCGCTGCCCCGCGATCGAGTACCGCCACCTCGCCCTCTGAGGTCCGCGAGCTACTGCCCAGAGTGGGGCTTTCGAGGCACGTGTTACCCACTTCGGGCAGTAACTCGGAGGCCTACAAGGACTGGCGGAGGGAGGCGCCCTTGTCCTTGGCGCTCTGGTTGAGCTGGGACTGGAAGGCGGCCATCCGCTGACGCAGCACGGCGCCGCGCTCGTCGTCGCCGGCCGCCAGCATCCGCACGGCGAGCAGGCCCGCGTTGCGCGCGTTGCCGATCGCCACGGTCGCGACCGGCACTCCGGCCGGCATCTGCACGATCGAGAGCAGCGAGTCCATGCCGTCGAGGTTCGCGAGCGGCACGGGCACGCCGATCACCGGCAGCGGCGTGAGCGAGGCGAGCATGCCGGGCAGGTGCGCGGCGCCGCCGGCGCCGGCGATGATCACGCGCAGGCCGCGGTCGATCGCGGTGCGGCCGTACTCGAGCATCTCCTCGGGCATGCGGTGGGCAGACACGACGCCGATCTCGTGCGCGACGCCGAACTCCGCGAGCGCGTCGGCCGCGGCCTTCATGACCGGCCAGTCGGAGTCCGAGCCCATCACGATGCCGACGAGCGGCACTCCGCCGACCGCGGTGGTGAGGCCGTCACTCATCGATGACTCCCGTGAGGTAGTCGGCGGCGTGGTGGGCGCGCGCCAGCAGGTCGTCGAGGTCGTCCCCGACGACGGTCACGTGGCCGAGCTTGCGCCCGGGCCGCACGTCCTTGCCGTACATGTGGATCTTCAGCCCCGGGTCGCGCGCCATGCAGTGCAGGTAGGCCCGGTAGAGGCCGTCCTCCTTGTCGCCGCCGAGCACGTTCACCATCACGGAGTACGGCGCGATCGCGGACGGGTCGCCGAGCGGCAGGTCGAGCACCGCGCGCAGATGGTTCTCGAACTGCGAGGTGACCGCGCCGTCGATCGACCAGTGGCCGGAGTTGTGCGGGCGCATCGCGAGCTCGTTCACGAGCACGCGGCCGTCGCGGGTCTCGAACATCTCGACCGCGAGCATGCCCACGACGTCGAGCACCTTGGCCACGGTGAGCGCGGCCTGCTGAGCAGCGACAGCCTCGTCGTCGGTGAGCCCCGGCGCCGGGGCGACGACCTCGGTGCAGATGCCATCGGTCTGCACGGTGCGCACGACGGGGTAGGCCACGGCCTGGCCGTGCGGGCTGCGGGCGACCTGCGCCGACAGCTCCTGCACGAAGTCGACCTTCTCCTCCGCGAGCCAGCGCGCGCCCGGGTTCAGCGTGGTCGAGGCGATGAGCGCTGCACCCTCGTCGAACGAGTCGACCACCCACACGCCCCGGCCGTCGTAGCCGCCGCGCGAGGTCTTGAGCACCAGCGGCCACCCGGCCTCGGCGCCGAACGCCTCGAGCTGCCCGACCTCGTCGATCGCCGCCCAGCGCGGGCACGGCACGCCGGCCGCGGTGAGCGCCTCGCGCATGATGATCTTGTCCTGCGCGTGCACGAGCGCCCGCCCGCCGGGGCGCACGGCGACGCCCTCGTCCTGCAGCGTCTTGAGCAGCAGCGGCGGCACGTGCTCGTGGTCGAACGTGACGACGTCGCAGCCGGCGGCGAAGGCACGCAGGTCGTCGAGGTCGTCGTGGTCGCCCAGCCGCACGTCGCGCACGGCGTGGGCGGCGCTCTCCTGCATCGACGTCGCCAGCACTCGCAGTCCGACACCGAGCGCGATGGCGGGCTGCTGCAGCATGCGGGCGAGCTGGCCGCCGCCGATGACACCCACGACGGGGAACCCGGGCGCGACGTGCGCGTCGACGGATGAGGTCACCGCCAGAGCCTAGTCGGGCGTTCGGCGGTGTCCTACGAGCGGTGCCGCAGCTCGATCTCGTAGACGGCCGTGACGGTCTCGCCCGGCTCGCACTGAGCCAGCGGCCACCAGCCGCGGAACGGGTCGGTCGGTGCGGTCATCGGCTCCACGCACACCGTGTCGAAGATGAGCGGCGCGAACACGACGGCCACGTCGTACCCCTGCACGTAGCGCACGACCACCTCGAGGTCGCCGGCGGCGACCGACACCTCGGTGCCGTCGGGCACCTCGAGGAACACGTCGTCGAGGAAGACGTCGCCGAGCGCGCCCTGCGGCAGCGGCGAGTCGGTGACCTCGCCCGTGGGGATGTTCTCGGCGTCGAGCGTCGCCCGGCGCGAGAGCGGTCCGCGCACCTCCCACTCGGCGCGCGGCACGGCCGGGAAGTCGAACCACGGGTGCCACCCGAAGGCCACCGGCACGGCGACGTCGCCGACGGCGTCGAGCTCGGTCGTCACGCGCAGCACCGAGCCCTCGAGCTCGACCGTCACCACCAGGTCGTGCCGGAAGGGGAACTGCGCGAAGCAGTCGAGCGACTCGTCGAACCGCAGCCGCGACCGGAGCACAGCGGAGTCCTCGGACGCCCCGACATGCTCGACCGCCCACTCCGACGCGCCTGCGAGCAGTCCGTGGATCGGGTGGCCGTTGTCATCGGGGTGCACGCGCGGGTCACCGACCTCGACGGTCCAGGCCACGTCGTCGACGGCCTGCGATGACGTCGAGAGGCGGTTGGCCCAGGGCGCGAGCAGCGGGATCCCGAACGTGGAGGCGTGGTCGAGGTACGCCGCCATCCCGCCGCGGCGGGCGAGCACCTCGGCGCCGTCGAGCGTGAGCGAGGTGCCGACCATCCCGGCCCCGGGCACGAACACGCACTCCACGCCCTCGGGCGAGACGAGCGTCACGCTGGCGAGTGCGGGGACGTCCGGATCGGTGCCGTGCCGAACGTCGTACCCGCCCTGACCTGCGCCCATGCCGTCCTCCGAGTCCGCCTGCCCGCGTCCGCACGGGGCACGCAGAGGCTAGCGGGAGCGCTCACACGGGTGCGGCCGAACCCACGTTCGGCAGGTACCATCGCCAGGTGAGCGAGACGACCCCCAGCCGTCGCGGTCTCGTCCGAGGGCTGATCGACGGCGTCGACAAGCTCTGGCACGAGGTCGCCAAGTTCGGCGTGGTCGGCGCCTTCGCCTTCGTCATCGACGTCGGCCTGTTCAACCTGCTGCGCTTCGCCGGCGGCGAGGGCCCGATGTACGACAAGCCGCTCACGGCCAAGGTCGTCAGCGTCGCGGTCGCCACCACGTTCGCCTACTTCGGCAACCGCTACTGGACCTTCCGCCACCGGGGCCGCACGAGCTTCCACCGCGAGTACCTGCTGTTCTTCGTCCTGAACGGCGTCGGCATGGCGATCTCGGTCGGCTGCCTCTGGATCTCGCACTACCTGCTCGGCTTCACCGGCGCCGTCGCCGACAACATCAGCGCCAACGTGATCGGCCTCGGCCTCGGCACTCTGTTCCGCTTCTGGTCCTACCGGCGCTGGGTGTTCCCCGAGGACGTCGAGGCCGCCGACGAGGCCGCGATCTCCACCACCGCCTGAGGCTGGTCCACCGCCGGCACCTGCTGCTCCGCCGGCTTCTCCGCTGCCTCGGCCGTCGCCGGCAGGAAGATCGCGAACACCGCCGGTCGCGCCGAGATCAGCTCGAGCCGGCCGCCGTCACCGCTCACGAGCGTGCGTGCCACCGCCAGCCCGAGCCCCGACGATCGTGCACCGCTGACCGTCCGGTCGAAGACCCTGCCCTCGACCTCGGGCGCGACGCCCTCCCCCTGGTCTGCCACCTCGATGACGGCCCAGCCGCTCGTCTGGCGCACCCGCACGGTCGTCACGCCCGCACCGTGGGCGAGCGAGTTCTCCAGCAGAGCCGCGAGCGCCTGCGCCTGCGCACCGATCTCGGCGTGCACCCGGATGCCCTCGCGCCCGGACACCTGCAGCCCACGACCCGCTGCCCGGTACGCCGGCAGCCACTCGGTGACCTGCGCCTGCACCATGTCGTCGATCGCGAAGTCGACCGGCATCGACGAGCGCTGCCCGCGCATCACGCCGACGACCTCGTCGACGACGCCCGCGAGCCGCTCGACCTGGCCGAGCGCGATGGCCGCCTCGTCGTGCGCGACATCGAGGTCGTCGGTCGTGCTGATCTCCTCGAGCCGCATGGAGATCGCGGTGAGCGGCGACTTGAGCTGGTGCGAGGCGTCCTGGGTGGCCTGCCGCTCGCGCTCGAGCATGTCGTCGAAGCGGCTGATGCCGACGTCGAGCACCTCGGCGACCATGTCGACCTCGGGCAGGCCGTAGCGCTGCTTCAGGCCGCGGCGGTCGCCGGTCGCGACCGAGGCGATGAAGTCCTTGAAGTCCTCGAACGGCTGGGTGAGGCGGCGGGTGTAGAACCAGGCCACCGCGGTTGCGATCCCGAGTGCGATCAGTGCGATCGCGAGCACGATGACGCCTTGCCCGGCCACCTGCGCGACCTTCACCGACGTGGGGATCAGGACCGTGACGGTCACCTCGTTGTCCATCGACGTTGCCGTCCACCCACTGGCGCTCGTCGGCTCGCCCAGGGTGAAGCTGCCGGCCTCGTGATCCCCGGTCGCCTTGATGTCGATGGTCACGTAGGCGTCGTTGTTTCGGGCCAGGCCTTCGAGCGCCGGCGTCTGCGGCGTCAGACCGGCGTTGACCTTCTCGTCGACCGACAGGGCGATGATCGAGGCCGTGGCATCGGCGCGGGACTGGGTGGCGATGGACATGAGCTGCCAGATGACGGTCATGAGGATGACGCCGAGCAGCACGAGCGCGAACGCCGTCGTGCTCATGACGAGCACGAGGATGCGGCGGCGCACCTCAGACCTCCCGCTCGAGGCGCAGGCCGACGCCGCGGATCGTCGTGATCTGCGCGCCTGCGGGCCCGAGCTTCCGGCGCAGGGTGGACACGTGCATGTCGAGGGTCTTGGTCGCGCCCAGCCACTCGGTGCGCCACACCTCGCGCATGATCACCTCGCGGCTGACCGCCGTGCCCGTCTTGCGCAGCAGCAGCACGAGCAGCTCGTACTCCTTGGGCGTGAGCCCCGCGTCGCCCTCGACCCCGGTGACCTCGACGCGACGCGACGCCGTGTCGACCGTGATGAGCCCGGCTCCGAGCACCTCGCCCTCGGGGGCGCTGCGCCGCAGCTGCACCCGGATGCGCGCGAGCAGCTCGGCGAGGCGGAACGGCTTGGCGACGTAGTCGTCGGCACCGGCGTCGAGGCCGAGCACGAGGTCGGGCTCGGACGTCCGTGCGGTCAGCACCAGCACCGGCAGATCGGCCCCGCGGCTGCGCAGGGTGCGGCACACGTCGAGGCCGTCCATCCCCGGCAGGCCGAGGTCGAGCACGAGCAGGTCCGCGTTGCCCGACAGCCCGCCGGCGAGAGCAGCGGGACCGTCGACGACGTGCCGGACGTCGTACCCCTCGCGCAGGAGAGCGCGCAGCAGCGGCGTCGAGATGTCCGGGTCGTCCTCGGCGAGGATCACACGCGGCACACGGGCCGCGGCCGCGCTCACGGGCGCAGCGCGACGGCGACGGCCGCGCGCAGGACGTTGGCGTAGGGGCGCATCGGAGCCGACAGCTCGTCACCCACGACCTCGAGCAGCCAGGCTCCCTGGCCGACGTCGGCCCCGCCAGTCATGAGCATCTCCGCCAGCCCGCCCGCCATGAGAAGCGCTGTCTCGGCCGGGTCGCTGCGCGGATCGTCGACGTCGACGACGACGACCTGGCCGGTGGCGGCGGCATACGACGCAGGGAACTCCTCGACGGGGAACTCGTTCGCCGCGAAGAACCGCGCGCCGTCGTTGTCGTCGCCCACCCGGGCGACGCCCGCCTCGACGGTCTCGATCGTGCCCAGCGTGCGCATCACGCGCGAGACGTACCACGCCGCGGCGTCCACCGTCTCGGTGAGCGTGCGCGCGACGACGGCGAGGCGGCCGACGGCGTCCCGATCGGGCACCTCGTCGAGGCGCGCGAGCACGACGTCGAGGAAGGCGCTGGGGCCCCGGGTGCCGCGGCCCCGGAACGCACGACGGTCGGAATCGACCGGCTGGGGGACGTCGTCCACCGCAGCAGCGCTACGGCGCCCCGCCACGACCGGCACGCGGGACAGGGATCGCTTGGCGCGGTACTGCGCGGCGTCGGCCGCACGCAGCAGCCTCGACGCCGTTCCTGCCGACGACCCGAGGTCCTCGGTCGTGGCGACGCCGCAGGCGACTCCGTCCTCCAGCTCCTCGTGGGCCCGGCGGCAGATGTCGTCGGCGATCGCCTGGACGGTGGCGCTCGACAGACCGACGGTCAGCGCGCAGAACTCGTCACCGCCGAGGCGGGCCGACAGGACGCCTGGATGGGCGGAGCAGGCGGCCGAGAACTCGGTCGCGAAGGTCGTGAGCACGACGTCGCCGGCGTCGTGGCCGTGGGCGTCGTTGACCGCCTTGAGCGCGTTCACGTCGGCGACGATCACGCCGACGGTGATGCCCGACTCCCGGTGCTGCGCGAAGGCGATGTCGAGGTGGTCCTCGAACGCGCGGCGGTTGGCGAGGCCGGTGAGGTCGTCGGTGTAGACGAGACGCTCGACCCGGGCGACGTGCTCGGCCTGCGCGATGCCCGCGCCGACCTGCGAGGCCACGAGGCGCCCGAAGGCGATGTCGTCCTCGGTGAAGGGCGGCAGCGCGGCGCTGCGACCGGCCCACAGCTCGCCCCACACACGGCCGTCGAGGTGGATCGGGATGGCGAGCACGCAGTTCTTGCCCTCGGCCGCGAGCACCCGCTCGACCGACGGGTCGCCGTGGGGGTCGCCGGCGCACTGCACGTAGCCGGTGCCCTCGGTGAACATGCGGACGGCGAGCGGGTGGTCGGCGAGGCCGTACACCTCGTCGACGGGGTGCCGGTCCTGGTGGGCGCCGAGCTCGCCGACGTTCACCAGGGTGCGGACGAGTCCGCGCTCGCGCTCCCACACCGAGAGGGACACCGCCGACGCTCCGAGCGCCTGCCTGGACTCCTCGGCCATGACGTCGAGGAGGTCGGCGTAGTCGCGGGACGCCGTCACCAGCGACACCAGCTCCATGAGCGAGCGCATGCGGGTGGAGTCGCCGTCGCCCACGCGGGCCGACGGGACCACCGCGCCTCGTTCGGCCCCCACGCTCACCCTGGAAGTATCGACCACGGGGGCGGCGTCCGTAGAGCCCCCCGGGGGACATGGCCGGGATGTCGTCCGCTACGCCTCAGCCGGACGACCGCTGCAGCAGCACCGGACGCACGAGCCCGATGCCCCGGACCGCCCGCGGCGGGACGGGGCGCAGCGAGAAGCCGACGACGTCGGAGAGGACCTCCGCGGTGACGGCGTCGACCAGCACGGTGTCCGGCCGGGCGACGGCCGTGAGCCGGTTGGCGAGGTTCACGGTGGTGCCGAAGACGTCGCCGCGACGGGTGACGACGACACCGGTGGCGAGGCCGATCCGCAGGCGCGGCATCTCGTCGTCGGCCTCGTGCTCGGAGATCAGGCGCAGGCTCGCCTCGGCCGCGGCGGCCGGGTCGGCGGCCACGAACAGGATCTCGTCGCCGAGGGTCTTGATGACGCGGCCGCCGCTCGCCACGACGATGTCCGCCGAGCGCGACTCGAACCGCTCCACCAGCCGGGCGAGCTCGTCCTCCTCGAGCCGGCGCGAGAGCCGGGTGAAGCCCACCTGGTCGGCGAAGCCGACGGTGAGGTGGCCGGTCTCGACCTCGCCGGAGGCCTCGGCGTCCGCGAGGCCGCGCTCGATGGCGGCGGCGAGCTGGCGGCGCCAGACGTGCACGAGCAGCCGCTCGAGGACCGGCAGGAGGACGTCGAGCTCGCGGCCGAGCCCCTCGGCCGAGACCGGGCCCAGCGGGTCGTCGGTGTCGAGGACGCCGCGCTCGACCATGAGCCGACCGAAGGTGTCGGCCTGCCAGTCGGCGAGCCGGCTGGTGGTGAGCCCCAGGGCGCGCACCGCCTCGACCGCGTCGTCGCGGTCGAGCAGGCCGGCGGTCACCAGGGTGTCGAGCCGTCGCAGCGCGTCGGCGTCGCCCTCGGTGAACGCGACCGCGTCTCCGACGTCGGCGAACCCCATCGCCCGCCACAGCCGCTTGGCCTCGGTCATCGGGACGCCGGCCGCGTCGGCCACCTGCTCGCGGCGCAGCGTGCGCGGGGAGCCGAGCACCCGCTCGACGAGGTCGTCGACGACGTCCTCGGGGCGAGGGGCGTGGTCGGTCACGGGCGCGGCGGAGCCGGTCGCCGGGTCAGGAGCTGCTGGGCTTGTTGCGGCGGCGCTCGTCGTCCTCGTCGTGGAGGCGGTAGATCTCGCGCTGGATGTCCTCGACGTCCGGGACGCTGCTGATGATGAGCTGGCCCTGGGTGCCGGCCGACTCGATCATCAGGGTGCCGCAGTTGAGCAAGCGCTCGATGGCGCTCTTCTTGAACGACACGTCGTTGACGCGCGAGAGGGGCATGTCGCGGCCGGACCGCGAGATCAGGCCGGTGCGCACGATGATGCGGTGGTCGGTGATGACGTACTGCGTCGTCATCCAGTAGAGGAACGGGCGTACCACCGCCACGACGAGGATCAGCAGCATGATGATCAGGACGGTCCACCGGAGGCCGGAGTTGTCGAACTTCGCGATCAGCCAGATGCCGAGACCGAGCGTCACGAGCAGGACGATCACCGGCACGACGAGCGCGCGCCAGTGCGGCTTCAGCTCGTACTGGATCGTCTCGTCGTCGGCCAGGAGCTTCGTCGGGTAACCCATGGCGCAGATCGTCGCAGATCGTCAGCGCAGATGTTCGACGTCCCCCGCAGAGAGCGGCTGCGCCTCGGCGCCGGCCGGTCGCACGAGCAGCCGGCCGTGGCCGTCGACCCCCTCGGCCGCACCGTCGAGGACGGCGCCGCCTGGCAGGTGCACGCGAACGTCGCGGCCGAGGGTGAGGCAGGCGTCGCGGTACGCGTCGAGCAGGCCGGACCGCTCGGCGTCGCCGCCGGTGAGCTGCCAGGTGACGTAGTGGCGGCGCAGTGCCAGGAGGACGTCGACCACGAGCTGCTCGCGGCCGACGTCGACCCCCTCGAGCCGGGTCGAGGTCGCGCGCGGCACGGGCGCCTCCTCGGCCGTGAGATCGACGTTGAGGCCGATGCCGGCGACCACGGCGGGGCCGGACCGCTCCGCGAGCAGGCCGCCGAGCTTGCGCGGGCCGGGGCTGCCGTCACGTGCGTCGCCGTCGACGACGACGTCGTTGGGCCACTTGAGCCGCGCGGCGACACCCTGGGCGGCGAGCGCCTCCACGACGGCGACGCCGGTGAGCAGCGGGATCCAGCCCCAGGCAGCCTCCGGCACGATCGGCCGCAGCACGACCGACATCGCGATGCCCGCGCCGTACGGCGACGTCCACACCCGCCCGAGGCGCCCACGGCCCTCGGTCTGCTCGTCCGCGACCACCGTGAACCCCTCGGGAGCGCCCTCCTCCACCTGGCCCACGGCGTCCGCGTTCGTGGAGCCGGTGGAGGGGATCACCGCGACCGGGCCCCACGCGGAGTCGCCCGCTGCGTCGAGCGCGGCCTGCAGCGCGTCGTCGTCCCACGCACGGGGGTCGTGCGAGGTGCGTCGCACCGGGTCGGAGGGGCGAGAGTCAGGGGGTGCCACGTGGCTAAGGTACGAGGGACGGCGCACCTCGCGGTCGCGTCCGCCGCTGTTCGAGCGAGTCGTGCTCCTTACTTTGCGAAATGGGTGACGTGCGGTGACCGCAGCGCCGGAGATCCAGGGCCAGACCCCCGCCCCGACCACGACGGCCGGGAAGATCGCGGACTTCGAGATCCGGCGCGAGGCTGCCGCGCACGCGGCACCCGAGAAGTCGGTGCAGAAGCAGCACGACCGCGGCAAGGCCACCGCCCGCGAGCGCATCGACATGCTGCTCGACGAGGGCTCGTTCGTGGAGCTCGACGCCCTCGCGCGGCACCGCTCGAACGCCTTCGACCTGCCCGACAACCGTCCGTACGGCGACGGCGTCGTCACCGGCTACGGCACCGTCGACGGCCGGCCGGTGTGCGTCTTCGCCCAGGACTTCACCATCTTCGGCGGCAGCCTCGGCGAGGTCTTCGGCGAGAAGATCGTCAAGGTCATGGACCTCGCGATGAAGACCGGCGTCCCGGTCATCGGCATCAACGACTCGGGCGGCGCGCGCATCCAGGAGGGCGTCGTCTCGCTCGGCCTGTACGGCGAGATCTTCCGCCGCAACGTGCTGGCCTCCGGCGTGATCCCGCAGATCTCGCTGATCATGGGCCCGTGCGCCGGAGGTGCGGTCTACTCCCCCGCCATCACCGACTTCACGGTGATGATCGACAAGACCTCGCACATGTTCATCACCGGCCCTGACGTCATCAAGACCGTCACCGGCGAGGACGTCGGCTTCGACGAGCTCGGTGGCGCGCGCACCCACAACAGCAAGAGCGGCGTCGCGCACGCGATGTCTGCAGACGAGGCCGAGGGCATGGAGTTCGTCAAGGCGCTGCTGGGCTTCCTGCCGAGCAACAACCTCGACGAGGTGCCCTCGTTCGACATCGAGGCCGACCTCTCGGTCACCGACGAGGACTCCAAGCTCGACACGATCGTGCCGGACTCGCCCAACCAGCCGTACGACATGCACGGCGTCATCGAGGCCGTGCTCGACGACGGCGACTTCCTCGAGATCCAGCCGCTGTGGGCCCCCAACATCATCGTGGGCTTCGGCCGCGTCGAGGGCCGCTCGGTCGGCATCGTCGCCAACCAGCCGATGCAGTTCGCCGGCACGCTCGACATCGACGCGTCGGAGAAGGCCTCGCGCTTCGTCCGCACGTGCGACGCGTTCAACATCCCGGTCGTCACGTTCGTCGACGTCCCCGGCTTCCTGCCCGGCACCGACCAGGAGTGGAACGGCATCATCCGCCGCGGCGCCAAGCTGATCTACGCGTACGCCGAGGCCACGGTGCCGCTCGTCACGGTCATCACGCGCAAGGCGTACGGCGGCGCGTACGACGTCATGGGCTCCAAGCACCTCGGCGCCGACGTCAACCTCGCGTGGCCGACCGCGCAGATCGCGGTCATGGGCGCCCAGGGCGCGGTCAACATCCTCTACCGTCGCGAGCTCGCCAAGGCCGAGGACCCGGACGGCATGCGTGCGGAGTTCATCTCCGACTACGACAACACCCTCGCCAACCCGTACATCGCGGCCGAGCGCGGCTACATCGACGCGGTCATCCGCCCGAGCGAGACGCGGGCGCAGATCACCAAGGCGCTGCGGGCGCTGCGCACCAAGCGGGCGTCCCTGCCGCCGAAGAAGCACGGGAACATCCCGCTGTGAGCGCCGACGAGAGCAGCGAGCGGCCGGTCCTCCGGATCGTCCGCGGTGCCCCGACGCCCGACGAGCTCGCAGCGCTCGTCGCCGTCGTGGCGGCGGCGGCGTCCTCGGGCGGCGACCACCCGAAGGCCGCGCCCACGGCCGCGGGCTGGGCGGCCCACCACCGCACCCTGCGCGGCCCCCTGCCCACCGGCGGATGGCGCGCATCCTCGGCACCTCGGTGACACTGGACCTGTGACCTCGCACCGACCGCTCGTCCTCGCCTCGGCGTCCCCTGCCCGGCTCGGGCTGCTCCGCAACGCCGGGATCGAGCCCATCGTGCGGGTGAGCGGAGTCGACGAGCCCGCGATCGAGGCTGCGCTGGCGGCCGCGGGCCGCACCTCTCCGGCCGACGTGTGCGAAGCGCTCGCCATGGCCAAGGCGGACGCCGTCGTCGCCGACGTCCGGGCCGAGCTGCCCGACGCCGTGCTCGTCGCCTGCGACTCGGTGCTCGACCTCGACGGCGTCGCCCTGGGCAAGCCCGCCGACCGCGACGAGGCCGTCGCCCGCTGGCGCGCGATGCGCGGCCGCACCGGCGTGCTGCGCACCGGGCACTACGTGGTGCGGCTCGACCGGCTCGGCGAGCGACCCGCGACCGGACCCGCCGCGGTGTCGCACGTCGTCTCGACCACCGTGCGGTTCGCCGACCTCGACGACGAGACGATCGAGGCGTACATCGGCACGGGCGAGCCGCTGCGGGTGGCCGGGGCGTTCACGATCGACGGCCTCGGCGGCCCGTTCGTCGAGGAGATCGCGGGCGACCACTCGAACGTCGTGGGCCTGTCGCTGCCCTTCCTGCGCAGGGAGGTCGAGTTCCTCGACATCCGCTGGACCGACCTCTGGAATCTCGCGTGAGCAAGGACAAGGGCCAGAAGCGCCGCGCCTCGGCGTGGGCGTTCTCCGACCGCCTCACCCGGCTCGCGGCCAAGGTGGTGGGCCCCGCCCAGATCGGTGACGTCGACCACACCACCGTGGTGGCCTCCGAGCTGCCGGCGACGCCCTGCTCCTCCTGCGGAAGGCCGCTGTCCGAGCACGTCCTGGAGCGGACCACCGACGCCAAGATGCGCCTCTACTGCCCGACCCCGGACCCGTCGGTGCCGGCCTCGGACTGATCGACGCCGACCTCCTCGCCCGCGACGAGCTCGAGCGCGACCGTCTCCCGCTCGATCCACGCGAGGTCGTCCGGTTCCTCCGCCGTGTCGGTGCCGCCTCGTGGCCCGCGCAGGCGCCGCTGCTCGCGCAGGCCGCGGTTGGCCTCCAGGGCGGCGCCCAGGTCGACCCAGCAGGGCACGAGGGCGAGCGTGCGCTCGCGCAGGTCGTGCTCGACCTCGTCGAGGCCGTCGTGCACGTCGCAGAGGTAGTACCGCGACTCCTGCACGAAGACGGTCCCGGGCTCCCGGGCCGGCCGCTCGTCGAGGACGGTCAGCAGGTGGGCGTCGAGCCGGAGCAGCCGGGCGCCGCACTCCTCGAGCAGCTCGCGCGCGACGTTGGCCGCGACGGTCTCGCCCTCGTCGAGGCCCCCGCCCGGGAAGCGGTAGTCGCCGCTGCGCGAGCGGAGCAGGAGCAGCTGGTCGCCGCGACGCACGACCGCGCGCGTGGCTGCGCGCGTGATGCGCGGGGCGTCGTCGGGCAGCGGGTCGCCGTGCACGATGCGCACCCAGCGCGCCATGCCGCCTCCTGACCGCTCCGGTCCCTCCACGGAGCGGTCAGGAGCTGCCGCCGGGCGGGACGTGTGCCTTCGATCGTGGGCACAGCCTGCCGGACCCGGGTACGGCGAGGCCCCTCGCACGGGGAGATTGAGGGGCCTCGTCGCCGACCCTAGCGGTCCGCCTGCTGATCGACGGGTCAGCCATGCGGACGATATCCGGTGTGTCGCTTGGACTTTCGGCACTCAGAGTGGCGGTGCCGCAACGTTCTGTGACAGCACGGATCCCCGGGACCAGAGGTCCCGGGGATCCGTGATCAGCCCGTGGCCGGGCGTCGGGTGCCTAGTGGCGGGCCCGGCGCGGGTTCGGCAGGCTCGAGGCCACGATCAGCCCGATGCCGAGGAGCATCGCCGTCACGCCGCCGGCGACGAGGCTCGTCGACGAGGAACCGGTGTCGGCCAGCGTCGGCTTGCTCGTGGTGGGGGTCGGCTCCGGCGTGGTCTCGGTCGGGGTCGGCGTGGCCGGCTCGGTCTCGGTCGGCGTCGGGGTCGGCGTCGTCTCCGTGGGCGACGGCGTCGGCGTCGTCTCGGTCGGGGTCGGCGTCGGGGTGCCCTGGTCGAGCGCGGCGTTGGTGAAGGTGCACGTCACGTCGTCGCCCTTGGCCAGGGCGATCGAGACCGTGGAGCCCTCGACGCCCCAGGCGGACGCGGCCTCACCCTCGTTGGTGGTCGTGCAGGCGATGTCCTTCAGCGCCCAACCCTCGGGCACGTTCTTCTCGGTCACCGTGTACGGGTCCTTGCTTCCCGCGACGGCGCGGACGAACTCGGTCGACTCGCCGCCCTTGAGCGTGAAGTCGCCGTTGTCTCCGTACGACAGGTTGGAGCCGAAGGTGAAGGCCGTGTCGCCGGACGGCGAGGTGACCTTCTTCGCGATCGTGATGGTGCCGTAGTCCTGCTTGTCGACGTAGTAGGCGTAGCAGAAGACGTGCTTCACCTTCGACGACAGCTGGATCCACTCGACGTTGTCGCCGTTGAGGGTGTCGGTGCCGCAGCGCAGGGCCGCGAACGCGTACTTGTCCTGGAGGCCGTTGAGCTGGCCCTGGTTGCCCGTGCGGGGCGAGGGGACGCCGCCCTGGATCCAGAACTTGTTGTCCTTCGCGGCGCGCTCGACCTGCGAGGCGGTGAGCTGGACGGTGGCGGCGCCCTTGACGGTGCTGCCGCCGTTGGTGCTGCCGTCCGGCTTCAGCTCGGGCACGGACGCCGTCGTCACGGCCTCGGTGTCGTAGGCGCCGGTGACGATCGAGATGTTGTCGGGAGTGCCCGTGGAGATGCTGGTGCCGAAGGTGAACCGCCAGCCGGTCATCGGCGTGCAGTCAGCCTGGTTCGCGTCCTCCGTCGTCGGGTTCACGGGGAACTCACCCGGGTAGGAGGAGTCGGGACCGAGGTCCGAGTAGGTCTGCTGGATGTTGTTGCGGGCGCGGTTGGCCTCGACAGAGGAGTAGTCGGGGCAGTAGCGCGCGGCCACGGTCACCGAGGAGTCGGTGAGCGGGTCGGGCGACGCGATGGCGGTCCCGACCAGGCCGGGAGCGACCATGAGGGCGCCGAGCACCGTGAGGGTGGCGCCGGCGGCGACACCGGCGCGGCGGCCGTTGCGGGAGCGGTTCGTCATCGTGCTGTCCTTCCAGAGCCTGCGCGCCCGGGCTTGGGCGTCGCGAGGAGGCCAGCCGGGTTCGGCGCAGGCGAGGACCCGCCCGCAGTCCCCCGACTTCGGTCCGTTCCGCCAACCTAGTGACTCTGCGTGGATCCGGAATCCGGCAAACGGGTGAACTCCACGGGATCACTGGGTTCCCGGTCACCCGTTCGGGTTAACGAGTTGACGCTCCGCGACCCCCTCACTGCTCCGAACGACGGAGAGTGACGGCCCGGGCCGTGGCGTCAGACCGGCGGCACGCCGTGGCGGCGCTCGGTGAACCGGCGGTCGCGGCGGGCGGCCGAGGTCAGCCGCACATGGATCTCGCGGCGCAGCTCGCCGGGCTCGACGACGGCGTCGATGACAAGGTCGTCGGCGAGGCGCAGGAGGTCGATGTCGGCCAGGTACTCCGCTCGGCGCGCGGCGACGAAGGCGTCGCGCTCGTCGGGGTCCTCGATGGCCGCGATCTTGTTGGCGTACACCGCGTTGACGGCGGCCTCGGGGCCCATGACCGCGATGCTCGCCGTCGGGAGCGCGATGCACGCGTCGGGGCCGAACCCCGGGCCGTCCATCGCGTAGAGGCCGGCGCCGTACGCCTTGCGGACGACGACCGACACCTGCGGCACGGTCGCCTCGCTGACGGCGGTGATCATCTTCGCGCCGTGGCGGATGATCCCCTGGCGCTCGACGGCGGAGCCGATCATGAAGCCGGGCACGTCGGCGAGGTAGACGAGCGGCACGTTGAACGCGTCGCACCACCAGATGAAGCGCGCAGCCTTGTCTGCGCTGTCGCCGAAGAGGACGCCGCCGCGGACCGCGCTGTTGTTGGCGACGATGCCCACGCTGCGGCCCTCGATGCGGCCGAAGCCGGTGACGAGCTCGCCGGCGAACAGCGGCTTCACCTCGAAGAACGAGCCGTCGTCCACGATGCCCTCGACGATCCCGTGGATGTCGAAGGGCACGCTCTCGGGCATCGGCACGCAGTCGGCATCGAGCACGCGCTCGGCCGGCTCCGCGGCGTACACGGGCGGGTCCTCGCGCCAGCACTGCGGGAGGTACGACAGGACGAGCCGCGCCTGCTCGATCGCGTCGGCGTCGTCCTCGGCGAGGTTGTCGCCGCAGCCGGAGACGGTGGCGTGCATGCGGGCGCCGCCCATCTCCTCGAGCGTGACCGTCTCCCCGACGACCATCTCGGCCATGCGCGGGCTGCCGAGGTACATCGAGGCGTTGCCCTCGACCATGATCACGACGTCGCAGAACGCAGGGATGTAGGCGCCACCCGCGGCCGACGGGCCGAACAGGCAGCAGATCTGCGGCACGCGGCCGGACAGCGCCACCTGGTTGCGGAAGATGCGGCCGGCGCCACGGCGGCCGGGGAACAGGTCGACCTGGTCGGTGATGCGCGCGCCGGCGGAGTCGATGAACCAGAAGAGCGGGATCTCCTCGGCGAGGGCCGCCTCGGTCATGCGGATGATCTTCTCGACGGTGCGAGCACCCCACGAGCCCGCCTTCACGACCGGGTCGTTGGCCACCACGAGCACCGGCCGGCCGTCGACCGTGCCGCGTCCGGTGACCACGCCGTCGGCCGGGTAGCCGGGCTCGCCCGCGTGGGCGAGCTGGCCGTCCTCGACGAAGGAGCCGGCGTCCATGAGCAGCGCGATGCGCTCGCGGGCGTGCAGCTTGCCCTGCGCGGCGAGCTTGGCGGCCGCCGACGGGGCGACCTCGAACGTGGCCGCGCGCGCGGCGCGGATCGCGTCCCTGCTCATCGGGCCCTCCGGCGGTTCGCCTGCCTTGACGTTGACGTAAAGGTGAAGGTAGCGGTTCACTGGGCCCGACGCCAGACCGGGAGGCCCCATGAGCACGAGCACCGAGCGCACCTACACGGTGGGCGAGCTCGCAGCCGAGCTCGGCGTCACCACCCGCACCCTGCGCTTCTACGAGGAGGCGGGCATCGTCACGCCGGCGCGCAGCGGCTCCGGCAGCGCCCGCTCGTACGGCGCTCGCGACCGCGCCCGGCTCGTGCTCGCGCTGCGCGGCAAGCGCTTCGGCATGTCGCTCGCCGAGATCCGCGAGATCGTCGACATGTACGACGCCGAGCCTGGCGAGTCCGGCCAGATCCGGCGCCTGCTCGACTCCCTCGAGCGAGTCCGCACCGACCTGGCGGCGCGCCGTGAGGAGCTCGACCGCACCCTGGGCGAGGTCGACGACGTCACCCGGCGCTGCCTCGCACGGCTCGAGGAGATCACCGCGCCGTGAGAGGTGACCGAACTCCCACCACCGGTCCGCCGACCCACCCCCCATCGGGGTACGTGTTTCCGGCAAGATCGGATCCGGTGCGCATGCGCACCGCCGTCCACCCGCGACAGGAGCTTGATCCGCGATGACCATCTCGAAGGTCCTCATCGCCAACCGTGGCGAGATCGCCATCCGCGTGGCCCGGGCCTGCCGTGACGCCGGCATCGCGTCGGTCGCCATCTACGCCGATCCCGACCGCGACGCGCTGCACGTCAAGGCGGCCGACGAGGCGTACGCGCTCGGCGGCTCGACCGCGGCCGAGACCTACCTGGTGGTCGAGAAGATCCTCGACATCGCCCGCACGTCCGGCGCCGACTCGGTGCACCCCGGCTACGGCTTCCTGTCCGAGAACGCCGAGTTCGCCCAGGCCGTCATCGACGCCGGGCTCGTCTGGATCGGCCCGCCCCCGCAGGCCATCCGCGACCTCGGCGACAAGGTCTCCGCCCGCCACATCGCCCAGCGCGCCGGCGCCCCGCAGGTCGAGGGCACGCCCGACCCGGTGCAGAACGCCGACGAGATCGTCGAGTTCGCCAAGGCCCACGGCCTGCCCATCGCCATCAAGGCGGCGTTCGGCGGCGGCGGTCGCGGACTCAAGGTCGCGCGCAACCTCGAGGAGATCCCCGAGCTGTTCGACTCCGCCGTCCGCGAGGCCGTCGCGGCCTTCGGTCGCGGCGAGTGCTTCGTCGAGCGCTACCTCGACAACCCGCGCCACGTCGAGACCCAGGTGCTCGCCGACCAGCACGGCAACGTCGTCGTCGTCTCGACCCGCGACTGCTCGCTCCAGCGTCGTCACCAGAAGCTGGTCGAGGAGGCGCCCGCGCCGTACCTCTCCGAGGCGCAGATCGACGAGCTCTACCGCGCGTCGAAGGCGATCGTGAAGGAGGCCGGCTACTACGGCGCCGGCACCTGCGAGTTCCTCGTCGGAGTCGACGGGACGATCTCGTTCCTCGAGGTCAACACCCGTCTGCAGGTCGAGCACCCGGTCTCCGAGGAGGTCACCGGCATCGACCTGGTGCGCGAGCAGTTCCGCATCGCCAACGGCGAGCAGCTCGGCTTCACCGACCCGCCGCTGCGCGGCCACTCGTTCGAGTTCCGCATCAACGGCGAGGACCCGGGCCGCTCGTTCCTCCCCGGCCCCGGCGTGCTCACCACCTGGAACCCGCCGTCGGGCCCGGGCGTGCGCCTCGACGCCGGCTTCACCTCCGGCGACGTCATCGGCGGCAACTTCGACTCGCTGCTGGCCAAGCTCATCGTCACCGGCGCCACCCGCGAGCAGGCTCTCGAGCGCGCCCGCCGCGCGCTCGACGAGTTCGAGATCGACGGCATCGCCACGGCGCTCACGTTCCACCGCGTCGTCGTGCGCGACCCGGCCTTCGCCACCGACGACGCCACGCCGTTCCGCGTGCACACACGCTGGATCGAGACCGAGTTCGACAACCAGATCCCGGCGTACTCCGGCGCCCCGGCCGAGGTCGACGAGCCAGAGGAGCGGCACGCGCTCACGGTCGAGGTCGGCGGCAAGCGCGTCGAGGTCGTCCTGCCCGGCGGCATCTCGTTCGGCGGCGGCGGTCACGCGGGCCCGAAGAAGGCCCCCAAGCGCAGCGCCAAGAAGTCCGGCAGCGCGGCGTCCGGCGACTCCGTGGCCGCCCCCATGCAGGGCACGATCGTCAAGGTCGCGGTCGAGGAGGGCCAGACGGTCGCCGCGGGCGACCTCGTCGTCGTCCTCGAGGCGATGAAGATGGAGCAGCCTCTCACCGCCCACAAGGCAGGCACCGTCACCGGCCTCGCGGCCGAGGTGGGCGCGACCGTCCCGAGCGGCACGGTGCTGCTCGAGATCAAGGACTGACCCCCGCTCGATTCCGCTCGTAGGGAACGCCCCCCGCCCCGGGAACGGGTGGGGGGCGCTCCTACGTCCAGGGAGTGTGAGGATGACTCCATGAGCACCCGTCGCTCGTCCACGCTCGCCCGTCTCGTCGCCGCGTCCGTGCTGGTGCTCGGGGCCGCCGTCGTCGGTGCCGGCTCCGCCGGTGCCACGACCACGTCCACCGCGCTGGCCGACGCCGCCGCTGCCTTCCGGGGTGGCGAGTCGGTGTACGTCGACCCCGCCGCCGACCCGTCGATGACCGTCGGCGAGGCCGACCAGCTGCGCGCCCAGATCCGCGACACGGGCTACCCCTTCTTCGTGGCCGTCCTGCCGGACACCGCGCTGGTCAACGGCTCGTCCTCCGACACGGTCCGCGCGCTCTACCAGGACACCGGCCTGCAGGGCACGTACGCCGCCTACATCGGGGGCCGGAGCGGCCAGGCCTTCCGCGCCGGCGACACCGGGGTGTCGGTCAACACGATCGCCACGGTCGCCTACCGCGACAACAAGGACGCCGGTGTCTTCGCCGTGGCCAGCGCGTTCGTGACCGCCGCAGCCCCCGTCGTGGGCGGAGGTGGCTCGGGCACCGTCGACAGCGGGTCGTCCAGCTCGTCCAGCTCCCCGGGCGGTGGGGGCGGGATCCTCGCCTTCTTCGCCGTCGTGGCTGCCGCCATCGGCGGTGGCGCCTGGTGGATCAGCCGCAAGACCAAGAAGGCCAACGCCGAGCGCACCGCTGCGATCGCGCGCGTCGTGGACGAGGACGTCACGTCGTACGGCGAGGCTGTGGCTCGGCTCGACGTCGAGGACCCGCGACTCGACGAGGCAGGCCGTGCCGACGCGCAGCGCGCCCTCGACTCGTACGAGCAGGCCAAGATGCTGAGCGGCCGCATGGCCCGCCCGGAGGACGCCGGCGCCGTCACCGCTGCGCTCGAGGACGGCCGCTTCGCGCTCGCCTCGGCAGAGGCCCGGATGGACGGCCGCCCGCTGCCCGAGCGTCGTCCGCCGTGCTTCGTCGACCCGCGCCACGGCCCGAGCGCCGAGGACGTCGAGTGGGCGCCCGACGGCGGTGCCCAGCGACCCATCCCGGTGTGCCTCGCCTGCGCCACCACGCTCAAGAGCGGCGGCCTCCCGCAGGCCCGTGAGGTCGAGATGGCCGGCGGCGGCCGCGTGCCCTACTGGCAGGGCGGCCAGGCCTACGCGCCGTACGCCGGCGGCTACTTCGGCGGTGCCGGCATGAACGTCATGTCGATGCTGTTCATGGGCTCGATGCTCGGCGGCGCCTTCTCGACGCCCACCGTGATCGCCCCGACCGACACCTCCGCGTTCGGCGGCGGCGGGGGCGACTTCGGCGGTGGCGGCTTCGGTGGCGGCGACTTCGGTGGTGGCGGCGACTTCGGGGGCGGCGGCGACTTCTGATCCACCCGCGCGGCGGATCGGACGGCGCTCCCCGTGGTCGATGATCGAGTCATGAGCACTGCGCGCCCCTCCCGTCGTGCGGGCCTGGCTGCCGCCGCTGTCGCGGCGGCCACCGCGTCCTGCCTCGCCGCCGGGGCTTCCCCCGCGACCGCCGCCGCGCCCGCGCTCGCCCCCGCCGCCGTGACCCGCACCTCGGCGAACATCCCGGGCACGAGCTGCCCGGCGTTCCCGGCGACCAGCTACTGGCACACGGACATCTCCCGGCTGAAGGTGCACCCGCGATCGAAGCAGTGGATGTCGCACATGTCCCCCACGCGGAAGCTGCACGCGGACTTCGGGCCGTCCTTCGGCGCGCAGCCCGTTCCCTACGGCATCCCGATCACCGTGGTGAACGGCGCTCCGCGGGTCCGCGTGACGTTCGGCTACGCCGACGAGAGCGACCAGGTGCCCTACCCGCTGTCGACGTCGACCAAGATCGAGGGCGGCGCGACGGCCACGGGAGACCGGCACGCGATCGTGGTGGATGCCGCCACCTGCACGCTGTTCGAGACCTGGGACACCCACAAGCGCACGGCCGGCTGGTACGCCGGCAGCGGCGCGGTGTGGAACCTGAGGTCGAACCTGCTGCGCCCCGCAGGCTGGACGTCGGCCGACGCCGCCGGGCTGCCGATCCTTCCCGGCCTGCTGCGGTACGACGAGGTCGCCGCCGGCAAGGTCGACCACGCGATCCGCTTCACCACGAACGTCACCGACCGGCACTGGCTCTGGCCGGCGCGGCACCAGGCCGGCTCGGTGAGCAGCGTGGCCTACCCGCCGATGGGCGCGCGGTTCCGGCTGAAGGCGTCGTACAACATCAGCGGCTACCCGGCGCAGGCGCGCGTGGTGCTCACGGCGATGAAGAAGTACGGCCTCGTGCTCGCCGACAACGGCAGCCCGTGGTTCTTCCAGGGCACGTCCGACACCCGGTGGAGCAGCGACCTCGTGAGCGCCCTGGGCCGCGTGCCGGCCTCGGCCTTCGAGGCCGTCGACGTCCTGCCCATGCGCGTGAACACGAGCAGCGGCGCGGCCAGACAGCTCTGACCGCGCCGCCGCACGTTTCCGCCCCAAAGGGTCACGAAGCGCCCTTCAGGGGCACTCCCGCGACCATTTCTCGGGGTCGGGTCGCACTCAGGTGGTGCCCGCGGGCATGGGGGCGAACGCCCACGGCGCCACCTTGTAGACCGCACCCGGCCCACCGGTGAGCGGCATCGAGCCGACGACCAGCATGCCGTTGCCGATCTCGACGTCGGTCGGGAACGGGACCGAGGCAGCCTCCATGCCACCAGCGCCGATCTTGAAGATCGCACCCGCGAAGATCGACGACGCGTAGATCGTGCCGTCGCCCGCGACCGCGATACCGGTGAGCGGCGGCAGGCCGCCCCACGTCTGCACGATCTGCCCGGTGTGGCGGTTCACCTTGTAGATGTGACCCTCCACCTCGGCGCCGAGGCCCGAGACGTAGAGGAACCCGTCCGGCCCGATCTCGACGTCGGTCGGCACCGGGTCGCACGAGGTGTCGCCGTTGTTGTTGAGCTGGCAGCCCTCGGCCTGGAAGGTCGGGAACACGGTGAGGGTGCTGACCTTTCCGTGCCGCACCGAGAGCAGGTCGTTCGCACCGGCGTCCGCGACGATCGTGCGGCCGTCGAGGGCGAGAACGGAGTACGGGTTGGACTGCGAGTCCGGCGCGTTCGGGTTCTGACCGTCGGGGTTGTTCGCGACCTCGTAGGCGAGAAGGTCCGCGAGCTTCCAGCTCTTGCCGGCCTGGTTGACGCCGATGAGCGACGTCGGCAGCGGCACGGCCGGGTCGCCGATCGAGAGCGTGGCGACGATGTTGCCCTTGCGGCCGACGTCGACGCCCGGGACGGGCTGCGAGCCCTGGAACAGCGTGGTGCGCACGCCGGTGCGCAGCTTGATCTTCTGGATGGACGCCGTGAACGCGTCCGCGACGTACAGCGACTTGCCGGGGCCGAACGCGAGGTGCAGCGGCGACGCGAAGTCGCCGCCGATCGGCGTGAGCGCCGGTGCGGGCGCGGCCGAGACCGCGGGAGAGGCCGCGAACGTGGCGGCCGCGAGGGCTGCCACCGACAGGCCGATGGCAGCAGTACGACGACGAGACATGCAGATCCCCTTCATTGGCACCCCGGGGACGCCGTGCGGCTCCCCGGGCCGTACCCCCCTCGGGCCTGCCGGGTGGATCCACCCGTGGCGCGACGCGACGGACGCTAGCCCCGTAAGGGCAGCCTCACGTCAGGATTCGGGCAACGACCCGAGGCTGCGGGGAGCAAACCGCCCGAACCGGACACGGCTCCGTCGGAGAGTGGCTGCACGACTGCGTAGCGCGACCTTCGGCCGCGTCAGGCGTGGGTGTGGAGCTGGCGGGCGGCCTCGGCGATCGAGCCGGACAGCGACGGGTAGACGGTGAACGTCGCTGCCACGTCGTCGACGGTGAGGCGGTGCTTCACCGCCATCGTGATCGGATGGATGAGCTCGGAGGCCTGCGGGGCGACGACGACGCCACCCACGACGATGCCCGTGCCCGGGCGGCAGAACAGCTTCACGAAGCCGTCCGAGAGCCCCTGCATCTTGGCGCGCGCGTTGGTCGCGAGCGGCAGCTTCACCACGCGCACGTCCTCGGCGCCGGAGTCGAGATCGGCCTGGGTCACACCGATCGTGGCGATCTCCGGATCGGTGAAGACGTTGCTCGACACCGTGCGCAGGTCGAGCGGGTCGACGGCGTCGCCGAGCGCGTGCCACATCGCGATGCGGCCCTGCATGGCCGCGACCGACGCGAGCATGAGGACGCCGGTGACGTCGCCCGCGGCGTACACGCCCCGTGCCGCCGTGCGCGAGACGCGGTCGACGCGGATGTAGCCGGAGTCGTTGAGCGTGACGCCGCTCTCGACCAGGCCGATGCCCTCGGTGTTGGGCAGCGATCCGACGGCCATGAGCACGTGCGAGCCCTCGACGGTCGAGCCGTCGGCCAGCGTGACGACGACGCCGTCGGCCGTGCGCACGGCGGACTGCGCGCGCGAGCGGCCGAGCACCTGCATGCCGCGGCGTGCGAAGACGTCCTCGAGCACCTGTGCGGCGTCGGGGTCCTCGCCCGGGAGCACGTGCTCGCGCGAGGAGACGAGGACGACCTCGGAGCCCAGCGCGTTGTACGCCGACGCGAACTCCGCACCGGTGACGCCCGAGCCGACCACGATCGAGCTTGTCGGGCAGCACCTCGAGGTCGTAGACCTGCTCCCAGGTGAGGATGCGCTCGCCGTCCGGCTCGGCGCCAGCGACGATGCGCGGCCGGGCACCGGTCGAGACGAGGATCGCGTCGGCGGGGAAGGCCTGCTCGGAGCCCGAGGCGTCGCGGGCCACGACGACCGAGGGTCCCTCCAGTCGGCCGAGGCCCTTCACGACCCGCACGCCCTCGCGACCGAGCCGTGCCTCGATGTCGGCGGACTGCGCGGCAGCGAGCCGCTTCACGCGCGCGTTGACCTCGCCGAGGTCGACCGAGACCGCGGCCGCGCCGCCGCCGGCGATGCGGACGCCCAGCGGGCCGGAGTCGGCGGCCGAGGTCATGAACTCGGCCGTGGCGATGAGGGTCTTGCTCGGCACGCAGTCGGTGAGGACGCACGACCCGCCGAGGCCGTCGCGGTCGACGACGGTGACCTCGGCCCCGAGCTGGGCCGCGACCAGGGCCGACTCGTAGCCACCAGGGCCGCCACCGACGATCACCACACGCGTCATGGCGCCCATCATTCCGCACGCCGCTTCGTTACCCTCACGGTGTGACCCTGTACGCGGCGTACGGCAGCAACCTCGACCCGCTGCAGATGCTGCTGCGCGCTCCCCACTCCCCCGTGCGCGGCACGGGATGGCTCCAGGGCTGGCGCCTGACCTTCGGCGGCGAGTCCCTCGGCTGGGAGGGCGCGCTCGCCACGGTGGTCGAGGAGCCCGGCACGCAGGTGTTCGTCGCCCTGTACGACCTCTCACCCGCAGACGAGGCCGCCCTCGACGAGTGGGAGGGCAGCGACCTCGGGCTGTACGACAAGATCCGAGTCCGCGTCGCCACCCTGGACGGCGACGTCACCGCGTGGCTGTACGTCGTCGACGACTACGAGGGCGGGCTGCCGTCCGCGCGCTACCTCGGGATCCTCGCCGACGCCGCGGAGGCCGCAGGAGCCCCCGACGACTACGTGCACGACCTGCGCACCCGCCCGTGCACGAGCACCGGCTGAGGCGACCACCTCACCCAGGAAGCCGCTCGGAAGCCTCGGCATCCTCGGACAGCTGGCTGGGTGAGGTACGTCGTCGGGGGCGCCCGGTGCGCCAGAGGCTCCACAGCAGCGCGACCGTGCCGACCAGGGTCAGGACGATCACTGCGCCCAGCAGCACGAGGAAGAACGGGCCCTCGCCGCGCACGCCGGGATCGAGCGGCACGAGCACGGCGTACAGCGCGACGGCGGTGACCGGCACGAGCGCCAGCGGTCCGAGCCGACGCAGCGGGACGCCGGCCGGCCATTCGGCTGCGATCGCCGTACGGCCCGCGGGCGGCTCGTGCCTCGACAGGCGGCGCAGGGAGAACCACGCCAGCGCGAGCAGCGGCCCGAGCACGAGCGGAGCCCAGGGCAGCGACGGCAGCACCATCACCGCGCCCCACACCGCGAGCACGGCCACGGAGACGATCGCTCCCCAGCGCGAGCGCAGGTCGCCGTCGCGCAGCGGCACGCGGTCGGCGAGGAGGTAGCCGAGGATCGCTGCCGCGGACACGATCGCCACGAAGACGGCGTACGACGCGAGCCCGGGGACGACGGGATCCTCGCGCTGGTCGGGCGCCGCACCCCACCAGCCGACCGACCAGGCGCCCCAGGCGAGCCCGATGACGGCGCACATCGCCCAGGCCCGCAGGCCGCCGAGGCGCAGCACCTTCGGCAGCAGCCACCAGCCGACGACGACCGTGAGCATCCCGTGCCACGCGACGCCGGTCCAGATGAGCGAGAACGGCAGCTGCTGGTAGACCGTGGCCGCGACGACGCCCTCGACCAGCCAGCCGTAGAGCGCACCGAGGATCACCAGCCCCGGCAGCCCGCGGACGGGGAAGCGCCGCGCGACCCGCAGCACCACGCCGACGACGAGCGAGTATGCGAGCCACGTGATGACCCAGCCGAGCACGGAGTCCTCGGCGCGGAAGGTCGACCAGAACCCGACCTCCGACCACGCCCACGACACCGCTCCGAGGGCCAGCACGAACAACGTCGAGCGCCCGCGCCGAAGCCGCGGCATCGCCGGCGCCTCCACCAGGTCCTGACTCATGAGCCGAGTGTGTCCGGCGGCTGCCCCGCCGGGGAGGGGGTCGATCCCCCAACCACCCCTGACCGCGTCCCGGACCCGCGGCGACGTGACGCAGGAATCTCGGTGCACGCGCGCGGGGGCAGGGCGCAACTGGGTAGCGTCGCATCGTGACCCAGACCGCAGACCTGCTGCTCCAGGACCCGAAGGCCGCCGCCGTCGAGGCGGCCGCCGAGCTCGCCCGTCTCACCGGTGCGCCGACGCACGACGTCGCGCTCGTGCTCGGCTCGGGCTGGGTTCCGGCGGTCGACCTCATCGGCGAGACCGTGACCGACATGGCCGTCACCGACCTGCCGCACTTCCCTGCGCCCGGTGTCGCAGGCCACGCGGGCCGGATCCGCAGCGTCCAGGCAGGCAGCACGCGCGCGCTCGTCTTCCTCGGCCGCACGCACTACTACGAGGAGCGCGGCGTCGAGGCGGTCGCCCACGCCGTACGCACCGCGGCGGCCGCCGGGTGCCGCGTCGTCGTCCTCACCAACGGCTGCGGCGGCCTCAACGCCGAGTGGACGCCGGGCACGCCCGTGCTCATCAGCGACCACATCAACCTGACCGGTGCGTCTCCGCTGCGCGGCGCGACGTTCATCGACCTGACCGACCTCTACTCCTCGCGCCTGCGCGCGATCTGCCAGGAGATCGAGCCCGGTCTCGCCGAGGGCGTGTACGCGCAGTTCCGCGGGCCGCAGTACGAGACCCCCGCCGAGGTGCGGATGGCGCGGATCCTCGGCGCCGACCTCGTCGGCATGTCCACGACCCTCGAGGCGATCGCTGCGCGCGAGGCGGGCATGGAGATCCTCGGCATCTCGCTGGTCACCAACCTCGGCGCCGGCATGACGGGCGAGCCCCTCAACCACGAGGAGGTGCTCGAGGCGGGCAAGGCCGCCGCCGAGCGCATGGGCCGCCTGCTCGCCCGGGTGGTGGCCTCGCTGTGACGTCGGAGCCCACGCTCGTCGACCGCGCCCGCGCCTGGCTGGCCGAGGACCCCGACCCCGACACGCAGCATGCCCTCGACACCCTGCTGGACGCCGCCGGGAGCGGCGACGAGGCCGCGACGGCGGAGCTCGTCGACGCGTTCGACGGCCGGCTCGAGTTCGGCACGGCCGGCCTGCGCGGCGCGCTCGGCCCCGGGCCCAACCGCATGAACCGCGCGGTCGTCTCGCGCGCAGCCGCGGGACTCGCGGAGTACCTGCAGCAGAGCGGCGGGGGCACGGTCGTCGTCGGGTACGACGCACGGCACAAGTCCGACGCGTTCGCGCGCGACACCGCGGAGGTCATGGAGGGCGCCGGCCTGCACGCGTACGTGCTGCCGCGACCGCTCCCGACCCCTGTGCTGGCGTACGCGATCCGGCATCTGGGCGCAGCTGCCGGCGTGATGGTGACCGCCAGCCACAACCCTCCGCAGGACAACGGCTACAAGGTCTACCTCGGCGACGGCACGCAGATCGTCCCGCCCGCCGACCACGAGATCAGCGCATGCATCGACGCCGTCGGCGACGTGCGCGACCTCCCACGCGGCGACGGCTGGGAGCACCTCGACGACTCCGTGCTCGACGCCTACCTGCGCGACGTCGCCGGCCTCGTGCCGGCCGACGCACCTCGGCAGGTCGCCATCGCCTACACGCCGATGCACGGCGTCGGCGGCGACGTGATGCTCGCAACCCTTGCCGCTGCTGGGTTCCCGGCGCCCAGCGTCGTGCGCGCGCAGTTCGCGCCCGACCCCGACTTCCCGACGGTGTCCTTCCCCAACCCGGAGGAGCCGGGCGCGATGGACCTCGCGCTGGAGGAAGGTCTCGATGCCGACGCCGATGTCGTCATCGCCAACGACCCCGACGCCGACCGCTGCGCCGTGGCCGTGCCGACGCACGACCGTGGAGCAGGCGGCGGACCGGCGTACCGCATGCTGCGCGGCGACGAGGTCGGCTGGCTGCTCGGCTGGTGGCTGCACGAGCGCGGCGCCGCCGGTGTCTACGCGAACTCGATCGTGTCGTCGTCGCTCCTGTCGAAGATGGCCGCGGCGTACGGCGCCCCGCACGAGGAGACGCTCACCGGCTTCAAGTGGATCGGCCGCGTGCCCGGTCTCGCGTTCGGCTACGAGGAGGCCCTCGGCTACTGCGTCGACGCGACCCGCGTCGCCGACAAGGACGGCGTGAGCGCGGCGCTGCTCGTCGTCGAGATGGTCGCCGCGCTCAAGGCGCACGACCGCACGGTGCACGATGTGCTCGACGACCTCGCGGTCTCGCACGGCCTGCACGCCACCGACCAGCTCTCGGTGCGCGTCGACGACATCTCGGTCATCAGCGGCGCCATGGCGCGGCTGCGCGCCGAGCGGCCCACCGAGATCGCGGGCCTCGAGGTCCAGGCGTTCGAGGACCTCGAGGACGGCATCGACGGACTGCCCCCGACCGACGGCGTGCGCCTGCGGCTCGCCCAGAGCACGCGCGTGATCGTGCGCCCGAGCGGCACCGAGCCCAAGCTCAAGTGCTACCTCGAGGTGGTCGTACCCGTCGACGGCGACGTCGAGGCAGCGCAGCTCGTCGCCGCGCACCGCCTGGCCTCGCTCAAGGAGAGCCTCACGGTCGTGCTCGGCCTGTAGCGGCAGCCGTCAGTCCGACACGGCGATGACGAGCTTGCCGCGCACGTGACCCTCGCGGCTGCGCGCGAACGCGGCCGGAAGCTCTTCCAGCGGAACGACGTCGGCGACCGGGACGCGCAGCTGCCCGGCGTCGGCCAGTCGGCCGAGCTCGCCCAGGCCCTCGGCCGAGGGCCGCACCCAGAACCACGAGCCGCCGGTGTCGAGGACGGTCGAGTCCGCGATCGACGCGTGGCGGCCGCCCTCCGCGAGCACCGCCATGGTGACGTCGCGGACGCCGCCGACGAAGTCGACCACCACGTCGACGCCGTCCGGCGCGATCGCCCGGATGCGCTCGACGGAGCCGTCGCCGTACGCCACCGGCGTGGCGCCGAGGTCGGAGAGGAACTCGTGGTTGGCCTCGGACGCCGTCGCGATCACGCGTGCGTCCCGGGCCTTCGCGATCTGCACGGCCATGGCACCCACGCCGCCGGCGCCGCCGTGGACCAGCACCGTGTCCGAGGCCGACACGACGAGCCGGTCGAGCGCCTGCAGCGCGGTGAGCCCGGTGAGCGGCAGGCCGCCCGCCTCGTCCCAGCTGAGGGACTCCGGCTTCAGCGCGACGCCGCGCACGCTCATGGTGACGAGCTCGGCGAAGGTGCCGCCGTGGACGACGTCCTTGCGCGCGTAGGCGACGACCTCGTCGCCCACCTCGAACTCGGGGGTGTCGATGCCGACCGTCTCGACCACCCCGGCGACGTCCCAGCCCGGGACGACGGGGAAGACCGCGTCCATGAGGCCGTCGAGGCCGCCGGACATCACCTTCCAGTCGACGGGGTTCACGCCCGCGCGCCTGACGCGGATGCGCACCTCACCCGGACCCACCTTCGGGTCGGGCAGCTCGCGCAGCGCGAGGACGTCGTCGGATCCGTATGCGTCGTAGGCCATGGCTCTCATGCCTTCGACGCTAGCCCTGGTACGCCGACCCTGCAGACCACGAGCGGGTCGGGATCCTCACGCGCGACGCGGGAATGCGCGCGGCGTCACTGCTCGAGGTCGGCGGGGAGCAGCGAGTAGCCGTACAGGTCATGCCGGCCGTCGGCGCGCTTCTGCGCGGAGCGCAGCACGCCCTCGCGCGTGAACCCCGCGCGCTCCAAGGACTTCTGCTCCGCGACGTTCGTGACGTCGGTGGAGGCCTCGATGCGCTGCACGTGCGTGGTGGCGAGCAGCCAGCGCGCGAGCAGCCTCTGGGCCACCGTGCCGACGCCGTGGCCGCGGGCGGTCTCGGCGACCTCGATGCCGATGTTCCACGCGTGCGAGCCGGGGTTGGGGCCGTACGTCACGAGGTGCCACGACAGGTAGCCCGCGAACGCGCGCACGCCCTCCGCGTCGGTGAGGTCGATGATCACTCGGCCGAGCAGCGGCGGCGGCGGATCCTTCGGCTCGTCGTCGGGCCAGGCGTCGTACTCCGACTCGACCGGCACGACGCGAGTCTCGTCCCAGGGCACGACGTCGACGCGCAGCCCCGTGCGGGTGAAGCCGGTTGCCTTGACGGCGGCGTCGACGTCGAGGTCGACGACGTCGGCGGGCACGGGTGCGGTCACCTGCTCATCCCAGCAGAAGCAGCATGAGGAACGCGACCGCGTTGACCGCGCCGACGGTCGCCACGACGATCGCGAGCCGGTCGACCTCCCACACCGGTGGCGCGTCGGAGGCGTTGCCGCCGCGAAGGCTGTGGGCCCGGTCCTCGATCGCCTCGACGACGTCGTACGTCGTCAACGCGGACCGCACCGGAGCGTGATCGCTCTCGGGCAGCGGACGGCCGCCGAACGCCGAGGCGAACCCGCTGACGATCGGCCGCTTGTCCCTGCGCGGCAGGGCGAAGCAGCGCACGACCTCGTCGCCCGCGTGGATGCGGATGACGTCCTCGGCGTCGACCTTCGTGATCGAGCTCCAGGTGACGGACCACGTGCGGACCGGGTTGTGCACCTCGAGCACCGTGGGCAGCTCCACGACCGAGGGCCGGATCCCGAAGACGAACGCCACCGAGCCGGCGGCCACGCAGAGGGTGACCGCGGTCCAGCGCCCGGTGCCCTCGCCGACGATCAGCGCCTGGACCGCCAGGGCGACGGCGATGACGAGCACGAACCAGCCCACGAAGCGCCCGCCGCCGAGACGGTAGGAGCGCAGCCTGCTCGGGTCGAAGCCGCTCATCGCGCCATCATGCCCCGGGCGGGCGCTGACCGCGTCACGCGGTGGTCGCCAGCACCTCGCGCACCATCTCCAGGGTGGTGCCCGGGTGCAGGAAGGCGAAGCGGCCCACGGTCTCGCCCTCCCACGTGGTGCTGGTGATGAAGGCGACCTGGTCGGCGAGCAGGCGCGCACCCCAGTCGTCGTAGTCCTGCGCCGTCCACCCCGTACGCCGGAAGAGCACGACCGACAGGCCCGGCTCGCGCAGCAGCTCGAGGTGGTCGGACGCCTCGACCTCGGCCGCGGTCTCGCGGGCCAGGGTGATGGAGTGCTCGATCGCATCCGTGTACGCCTGGGTGCCGTTGACGACGAGCGAGAACCACAGCGGCAGGCCGCGCGCGCGTCGCGTGAGGTGGTACGCGTAGTCGGTCGGGTTCCACTCGTAGGAGCCGTCGTCGTGGTGGATCGCGTCGAGGTACGACGCGTCCTGCGTGTGCACGCGCTTGGCGAGCCACGGCTCCCGGTAGATCAGCGCGGCGCAGTCGAACGGCGCGAAGAGCCACTTGTGCGGGTCGACGATGAAGGAGTCGGCGAGCTCGATGCCGTCGTACCGCTCGCGGACGCTCGGCGCGAACAGGCCGGCGCCGCCGTACGCGCCGTCGACGTGGAACCAGAGGCCACGCTCGCGCGCGACGGTGCCGATGCCGCGGAGGTCGTCGACGATGCCGGCGTTGGTCGTGCCCGACGTGGCGACGACGCCCACGATCGTCTCGGGGTCGGAGTCGGCGTCGAGGGCCGCGCGCAGGGCGTCGCCGGTGAACCGGTGGTCGGCCATGCGGATGACGAACGGGTCGACGTCGAGGATCGAGAGCGTGTTCTTGATCGACGAGTGCGCCTGGTCGCTGACGGCGATCCGCAGGCGGCGGTAGCGCGCCTGCTCGCCATCGCGCTCGACGAGGCGACGGCGCGCGGTGTCGCGGGCGACGACGAGGGCGGAGAGGTTGCCGGCCGAGCCGCCGGACACGAACGCGCCACCGGCGGTGTCGGGGAGGCCGGCGGCGTCGGAGATCCAGCGCAGCGCCTGGTTCTCCGCGGCGACGGCGCCCGCGGCCTCGAGCCACGAGATGCCCTGAAGCGACGCCGCCGACACGACCATGTCGAACAGCAGCGCTGCCTTGGTGGGCGCGGCCGGGATGAACGCGAAGAAGCGCGGCGAGTCAGCCGAGAGCACCGTCTGCGACAGGTGGTGCTCGTAGAGGTCCATCACGACCGCGGGGTCGGTGCCGTCGGCCGTGATGAGGCCGTCGAGGAGGCCGTCGACGGTCGCCTTGTCGCCGGGGTGGTCGAGCGGCGTCTCCGCGAGCGAGAGGCGGTCGCGGACGTAGTCGAGGATGAGGGAGACGAGCCGGTCGTCGTTGACGTGCATCCGCTGCTGGGGCGGGACGGGGCTCGAAGCGGGGGTGACAGGGCTGTCCGGGGTCATTCCGGGGCCTTCCGGGAGCACGGCGCGCCGATGGCCCATCCACGCAGCAGGCGCCGGAGCGGCACTCTAACGCCCAGGAAGGGCGTCCGACGAACTCCTCGCACCCCTGGCGCCGCGACTAGGATCGGTGAGTGACCCGCTCCCCCAGCAGCCTGGCCGCCGACCCCGGCGCCCTGGCCGACGCGACGAGGTCCGACGCGGCGCTCCGGCGCTTCCTCGGCGGCCTCCCCGGAGTCGACCAGGTCGGTGCCGAGTCCCGCGCCGCGGCACTCTCGACCCGCTCGATCAAGACGACCGCCAAGGCCTTCGCCATCGACCTCGCGATCTCGATGATCGACCTCACCACGCTGCAGGGGAACGACACCCCGGGCAAGGTGCGCACTCTCTGCGCGAAGGCCCGCCGGCCGGACGGCCACGACCCGTCCGTGCCGTCGACCGCAGCCGTGTGCGTCTACAACGACCTCGTCGGCCTCGCGAAGGAGGAGCTCGGCGACAGCGGCGTCAAGGTCGCCGCGGTGACCACGGCGTTCCCCTCCGGCCGCGCATCGATGGCCGTGAAGATCGCGGACACGCGCGACGCCGTCCGGCAGGGCGCGGACGAGATCGACATGGTGATCGACCGCGGCGCATTCCTGTCCGGCCGCTACCTCGAGGTGTTCGAGGAGATCGCCGCGATCAAGGAGATCTGCCACGAGGACGGCGCCGACGCCCACCTCAAGGTGATCCTCGAGACCGGCGAGCTCGCGACGTACGACAACGTCCGACGCGCATCCTGGCTGGCGATGATGGCCGGTGCCGACTTCATCAAGACCAGCACCGGCAAGATCTCGCCGGCCGCGACGCTGCCCGTCACGCTCGTGATGCTCGAGGCGTGCCGCGACTGGCGGGAGACGACCGGCACGCAGATCGGCATGAAGCCGGCCGGCGGCATCAGCACCACCAAGGACGCGATGAAGTACCTGGTGCTGGTCAACGAGACCGTCGGCACCGACTGGCTCTCGCCCGACTGGTTCCGGTTCGGCGCCTCGAGCCTCCTGAACGACCTGCTGCTGCAGCGCCAGAAGATGGCCTCCGGACGCTACTCCGGCCCCGACTACGTCACCGTCGACTGACGCGGAGGATCCCGTGCCCACCCCGTTCGAGTACGCACCCGCGCCCGAGTCGCGCTCCGTCGTCGACATCGCGTCGTCGTACGGCCTGTTCATCGACGGCGAGTTCGTCGACGGCACCGGCGGCAGCCTGAAGAGCATCAACCCCGCCACCGAGGAGGTGCTCGCCGAGGTCGCCGAGGCGAGCGCTGCCGACGTCGACCGTGCCGTGAAGGCCGCGCGTCGCGCGTACACCCGCGTGTGGTCCAAGACGTCGGGCAAGGACCGCGGCAAGTACCTCTTCCGCATCGCGCGCCTCATCCAGGAGCGCTCGCGCGAGCTCGCCGTCCTCGAGAGCCTCGACAACGGCAAGCCCATCAAGGAGTCGCGCGACGTCGACATCCCGCTCGTCGCGGCGCACTTCTTCTACTACGCAGGCTGGGCCGACAAGCTCGAGCACGCAGGCTTCGGCCCGGACCCGAGGCCGCTGGGCGTCGCCGCGCAGGTGATCCCGTGGAACTTCCCGATGCTCATGCTCGCGTGGAAGATCGCGCCGGCCCTTGCCGCGGGCAACACCGTGGTGCTCAAGCCGGCCGAGACCACGCCGCTCACGGCGCTGTTCTTCGCCGACATCTGCCGCCAGGCCGACCTGCCGCCGGGCGTCGTCAACATCATCACCGGCGCGGGCGACACAGGCCGCGCGCTCGTCGAGCACCCCGGCGTCGACAAGGTCGCGTTCACCGGGTCGACCGAGGTCGGCAAGGCGATCGCCCGCGCGGTCGCCGGCACCGACAAGAAGGTCACCCTCGAGCTCGGCGGCAAGGCGGCCAACATCGTCTTCGACGACGCGCCGGTCGACCAGGCCGTCGAGGGCATCGTGGCCGGCATCTTCTTCAACCAGGGGCACGTCTGCTGCGCCGGGTCGCGCCTGCTCGTGCAGGAGAACATCGCCGACGAGCTCGTGTCGCGGCTCAAGCGCCGCCTCTCGACGCTGCGCCTCGGCGACCCGCTCGACAAGAACACCGACATCGGCGCCATCAACTCCCTCGAGCAGCTCGAGCGCATCCGCCACCTCGCGGGCGTCGGCGACGACGAGGGCGCCGAGCGCTGGACGGCCGACTGCGACCTCCCGAGCAAGGGCTACTGGTTCGCCCCCACCGTCTTCACCGGGGTCTCCCAGGCGCACCGCATCGCGCGCGAGGAGATCTTCGGCCCGGTGCTCTCGGTCCTCACCTTCCGCACGCCGAGCGAGGCCGTCGAGAAGGCGAACAACTCGGCGTACGGTCTCTCCGCCGGCATCTGGACGGAGAAGGGCTCGCGCATCCTCAAGGTCGCGAGCCAGATGCGCGCCGGCGTCGTGTGGGCGAACACCTTCAACCGCTTCGACCCCACCAGCCCGTTCGGCGGGTACAAGGAGTCCGGGTACGGCCGCGAAGGCGGTCGCCACGGTCTCGCGGCCTACCTCGACGTGGTGTGACGGAGGATCTGGACATGGCCCGACTCGAGGTCCGCAAGACCTACAAGCTCTACATCGGCGGCGCGTTCCCGCGATCGGAGAGCGCGCGCTCGTACGAGGTGACCGACACCAAGGGCCGGTTCCTCGCCAACGCCGCGCTCGCCTCCCGCAAGGACGCGCGCGACTCCGTCGTCGCGGCACGCAAGGCGTTCGGCGGCTGGAGCAAGGCCACGGCGTACAACCGCGGGCAGGTGCTCTACCGCGTCGCCGAGGTCATGGAGGGCCGACGCGCGCAGTTCGTCGACGACGTCGTCGCGTCCGAGGGGCTCACCGCACGTCGCGCGGAGGCCGTCGTCGACGCCGCGATCGACCGGTGGGTCTGGTACGCCGGCTGGGCCGACAAGCTCGCGCAGGTGCTCGGCTCGACCAACCCGGTCGCCGGGCCGTACTACAACTTCTCCGTGCCGGAGCCGACCGGCGTCGTCGCGGTCGTGGCGCCGCAGGAGTCGTCCCTGCTCGGCCTCGTGTCCGTGATCGCCCCGGTGATCGTGAGCGGCAGCACGTGCGTCGTCGTCGCCTCCGAGCGGAGCCCGCTCCCGGCCATCACGCTTTCGGAGGTGCTCGCGACGTCCGACGTGCCCGGGGGCGTCGTCAACCTGCTCACCGGGTCGGTCGCCGAGATCGCGCCGTGGCTCGCCTCGCACATGGACGTCAACGCGATCGACATCGCCGGCGTCGACGACGTCGCGCTGCGCACGTCGCTCGAGGTCGCCGCGGCCGACAACCTCAAGCGCGTACGACGCCCCGACACCGACGACTGGACGGCCGATCCCGGCCTCACGCGCATCCGCTCGTTCCTCGAGACCAAGACCGTCTGGCACCCGATCGGTGTCTGACCCGTCCCCGACGGCGTACGAGGCGGCCTGCGACTGGTACGCCGACCTCATGCTCGCCCGTGCGTCCACCGTCGTACCGCTGGCCGACGGCGCCTGGGGCGTGCTGTCGCCGGAGTGGCGTCATTCCTTCGTGCACAACGGGATCCTCGTGCGCTCCGACCCTGGCGCCGCGCAGGTCATGGCCTGGGCCGACGACGTCCTCGGCGGCGCCGGCCTCGACCACCGCTACCTCGTGGCGCGCTGCGACCTCTCCCCCTCGACGCTGGACGGCCTGCGAGCGGCCGGCTACGAGCCCGAGCCGTGCGTGCTCATGGCACGCCCGACGTCGACCGGCCCGCTCACGAGGCCCGAGGGTGCCGTCGTCGAGCAGGTGGACGCCGAGGCAGCCGGCGAGTTCGAGGCTCGCATGTGGCGCACCGAGTGGTTGCCCGGCATCGGCGACGACGAGGTGCGCGACCTCGTCGCGCGGCGTGCGTCCAACGATCGCTCGGGGCCGTTCCTGTCGTTCGTCGTCCGCGACGGTGGCGAGGTGGTGGCCTCGGCCGGTCTCGCCGTCCGCGGCGGCGCCGCCGAGATCGACGGGGTGGCGACGCTCCCGAGCCACCGCGGGCGCGGGTACGCCGACGCCCTCGTCGCGGCCTGCGTCGACGCAGCCGCCGACGCGGGCTGCACGACCCTGTATCTCGAGGCGCTCGCCGAGGACTGGCCGCGCGGCTGGTACGGCCGTCGAGGCTTCACCGAGCTAGGACCCGACTGGAGCGCCACCCGCCGCAAGCAGTGACCCGATCTGGATGCTTCTCAGGACGTACTAGCCGCCTCTCAGGCATCCAGAGGGGATCAGTCCTCGTGGCCGAGCTCCTCCTCGGTCTCGCCCGAGAGGCTCCGCTCGACGCCCGCGAGCTGCTCGTAGTAGTGCCAGCGCTCGTCGATGTCGGCCTGCGCCAGGTGCAGCAGGTGCTCGGACCTCTCGTGGTCGGTCCGGTCGAGCGCGGTGTAGCGGGTCTCGGAGTGCACGAACTGCTCGAGCGTCGTGGTCGGCGGCTTGCTGTCGAGCGCGAACGGGCGGGTGCCGGCGTCCGGGCTCGGGTGGAAGCGGTAGAGCGGCCAGTAGCCGCTCGTCACGGCCTCCTTCTGGTGCGCCATGGAGTCGCGCATCTCGATGCCGTGGGCGATGCAGGTCGAGTACGCCAGGATCAGCGACGGCCCGGGCCACGCCGCGGCCTCGAGGATCGCGCGCACCGCCTGGGTCTCGTTAGCGCCCAGGGCGATCTGCGCGACGTACACGTCGCCGTACGCCTGGGCGAGCAGGCCGAGGTCCTTCTTCTTGGTGGCCTTGCCGGTGCTGGCGAACTTCGCCGCCGCACCGCGCGGCGTCGACTTGGACGCCTGGCCGCCGGTGTTCGAGTAGACCTCGGTGTCGAGCACGAGGATGTTGACGTTGCGACCACTGGCGAGCACGTGGTCGAGGCCGCCGAAGTCGATGTCATAGGCCCAGCCGTCGCCGCCCACGATCCAGACGGACGTCGGCACGAGCGCGTCGGCCACCGCGGAGAGCGAGCGCGCCCGCGGGTCGTCGACGTCGGCGAGCGAGTCGCGCAGCCGCTCGACCTGCTGGCGCCGCGCGATGATCCCGGCCTCGTCCTCGACGTTGGGCTCGTCCTCGACGAGCGGCGCGACGACGTCGGCGGGGAGCTCGTCGGCGAGCGCCCGCAGCAGGCGGTGCGCCTCACTGGTCTGACGCTCGACACCGAGACGGATGCCGAGGCCGAACTCGGCATTGTCCTCGAACAGCGAGTTGACCCATGCCGGGCCGCGGCCGTCGCGGTCCTTCGTCCACGGCGTCGTCGGCAGGTTGCCGCCGTAGATCGAGGAGCAGCCGGTCGCGTTCGCGACGACCATGCGGTCGCCGAGCAGCTGGGTGACGAGCTTGAGGTACGGCGTCTCGCCGCAGCCCGCGCAGGCTCCGGAGAACTCGAACAGCGGCGTGAGCAGCTGCGAGCCCTTAACCGTCTCGCGGCGGACCTTGGTGCGGTCGACGTCCGGGATCTCGAGGAAGTGCTCGTAGCGCGGGCGCTCCACGTCGCGGTGCTCGTCGGCCGGGGCCATGTCGATGGCCTTGTGGTCGGGGTTGAGCTTGTCGTGGACGGGACACACGGCGACGCAGATGCCGCAGCCGGTGCAGTCGTCGGGGGCGACCTGGATCGTGAGGAGCATCCCCTCGCCGAGCTCCTTGCCGCTGTACGGCTTGGAGAGGAACCCCTCGGGAGCCCCGGCGAGCGCGTCGGGCGAGTAGGCCTTCATGCGGATCGCGGCGTGCGGGCAGACGATGGTGCACTTGCCGCAGTCGATGCAGATCGACGAGTCCCACACCGGGATCTCCTCGGCGAGCTGGCGCTTCTCGAGAGTCGACGTGCCGGTCTCGTACGTGCCGTCGACGCTCATGGCGCTGACCGGGAGCGAGTCGCCGAGGCCGGCGATCAGCGTCTCCACGACCGTGCGCTCGGCGTCGGGGGCGAGCGGCTCGGCCAGAGCGCCCGGAGGCACCTCGACCTGGGCGAGGCCGGCGAGCGCGGCGTCGATCGCGGTCATGTTGCGCTCGACCACCTCGGGGCCGCGCCGGCCGTACGCCTTCTCGACGCCGGCCTTGACGAGCACGATGGCTCGCTCGACGGGGAGCACGTCGGCGAGGGCGAAGAAGCACGGCTGCATGACGGTGTTGATGCGCGGGCCGAGGCCGGCGTCGCGGGCGATGGTCGTCGCATCGATGACGTGAACCGCGAGGTGCTTGCGCACGATGTGCCCGCGCGCGTCCTCGGGAAGGTGCGCCCACACGGTCGCCGCGTCGTACGGGCTGTTGAGCAGCACCGTCGCGCCCGGCCGGGCATGGGCGAGCACGTCGACCCGCGCGAGCAGGCCGAACTGATGGCACGCCACGAAGTCGGCGTCGTCGATGAGGTACGACGAACGGATCGGGTCGGGCCCGAAGCGCAGGTGCGAGACCGTCATCGAACCGGACTTCTTCGAGTCGTACACGAAGTAGCCCTGCGCCTGCAGGTCCGTGTGCTCGCCGATGAGCTTGATGCTGTTCTTGTTCGCGCCGACCGTGCCGTCGCTGCCGAGGCCGAAGAACATCGCCTGCACCGTGCGGGTAGGCAGGCGGAACGACGGGTCGACGTCGAGGGACAGGTGCGTGACGTCGTCGACGATGCCGACGGTGAACCGGTGCCGCGGCTTCGGGGCCGCGAGCTCGGCGTACACCGCCATGGCGTCCGCGGGCGTGAACTCCTTGGAGCCCAGGCCGTAGCGCCCGCCCGTGATGATCGTGCCGGCCTCCTCGGAGAACGCGGCCATGACATCGAGGTGCAGCGGCTCGGCGGGTGCGCCGGGCTCCTTGGTGCGGTCGAGCACCGCGATGCGGGTGACGGTCGCCGGCAGTGCCGCACGCAGCGCATCCGACGGGAACGGCCGGTAGAGGCGGACGACGGCAACGCCGACCTTCTCGCCCCGGCGGACCAGGTGGTCCACGGTCTCGCGCAGGGTGCCGGTGACCGACCCCATCGCGACGACGACCCGCTCGGCCTCGGGGTGGCCGTGGTAGTCGACGAGGTTGTAGCGGCGCCCCACCCGGTCGCCGAGCTCGGCCATGACCTCGGCCACGACGCCGGGCACGGCGTCGTAGTGCGTGTTCGACGCCTCGCGGGACTGGAAGAACACGTCCGGGTTCTGCGCAGACCCGCGCATGACCGGCGCCTCGGGGGTGAGCCCGTACGCGCGGTGCGCCAGGACGTCCTGCTCGCGGATGAGCGCGCGGAGGTCGTCGTCGTCGAGGAGGTCGATCGTGGCCACCTCGTGCGAGGTCCGGAAGCCGTCGAAGAAGTGCAGGAACGGCACGCGCGTGCGCAGCGTGGCCGCGTGCGCGACGAGCGCGAAGTCGTGCGCCTCCTGGACGTCCGACGCGCTGAGCATCGCCCAGCCGGTCGAGCGCACGGACATGACGTCGGAGTGGTCGCCGAAGATCGACAGCGCGTGGGTCGCGACCGCGCGCGCTGCCACGTGCAGGACGGTCGGCGTGAGCTCGCCGGCCACCTTGAACATCGTCGGGATCATGAGCAGCAGGCCCTGGCTCGCCGTGAACGACGTCGCCAGAGCGCCTTTCTGCACCGCGCCGTGCAGGGCGGCGGCGGCTCCGCCCTCGGACTGCATCTCGACGACCTCGGGCACCGCTCCCCAGAGGTTCGTGCGGCCGCCGGCGCTCCATGCGTCCGCCAGCTCGCCCATGGTCGAGGCGGGTGTGATCGGGTAGATGGCGCAGACGTCCGACAGCCGGTGCGCGACGATCGCGGCCGCCTCGTTCCCATCCAGGCACGCCACGCGCGGCCCGGGCGGCTCGGTCAGGTCGACGCTGTCAGATCCACGTACCGGAGGCTCTCCCATGCCTCGCAGTCTGCGCCCGCCGTACGGCGGGATGCAGCCCGTCCGGACGACGTCACCGGAGACACTGGTCACGTCGTCAACCATCTCCGCCGGGACCGGCAGCCGCGGCGCCACTAGGGTTCTGCGCCATGGAGGGGACGTCGGCCTGCGTGGTGCTGCTGTGCGGCCCCTCAGGGTCGGGCAAGAGCCACATCGCCGCCCGCAGCGGCCTCCCGGTGTTCCGGCTCGACGACTTCTACCGCGACGGCGACGACCCCGCGATGCCCCGCTCCGACGAGCTCGGCATCGTCGACTGGGACGACCCGCGCTCCTGGAAGGCCGACGAGGCCGTGGCGGCGCTCGAGGAGCTGTGCCGCACCGGCCGGGTGCAGGTTCCGACGTACGACATCCCGCAGAACCGCGCGACGGGCACCGCAGTGGTCGAGCTGCGCGGGGCGCCGGCCGTGGTGGCCGAGGGCGTGTTCGCCGCCGAGATCATCGAGCAGCTGCGCGAGCGCGGCCTGCTGGCCGACGCCGTGGTGCTCCACCGCACGCCGTGGAAGAACTTCGTACGCCGGTTCGCGCGCGACCTGAAGGAGCGCCGCAAGCCCCCGCTCACGCTGTGGCAGCGCGGGCGTCTGCTCATGGCTGCCGAGCCGGGCATCGTCGCCGACGCCTGCGCCCACGGGTGCCGACGCGTCAGCGCCCGCGAGCTCAGCGACCTCCTGCACGGCCTCAAGGCCGGCGCGACCGCCTGACCGGAGCCCCTAGGGTCGACGCGTGCAGTTCGTACTGGCGGGTCTCGCGCTCGGCCTCGGTGCCGGTCTGGCGCCCGGTCCACTGATGGCCCTGGTCGTGACGACCACGCTGGCGCACGGGTTCCGGTCCGGCGTCCGCGTCGCCTTCAGCCCGCTCGTCACCGACGTCGTCGTCATCGCGGTGAGCGTCCTCGTGGTCGGCGCCCTGCCCGACCGCGCGACGGCGGCGCTCGGCGTCGCCGGAGGGCTGTACGTCGTCTGGCTCGGGGTCGAGGCCCTGCGCGAGCACGACGTCGCCGTCGAGGATGCGCCGCGGGCCGAACGTGACCCGCTCTGGCGCGGCGCGCTGCTCAACCTGCTCTCGCCGCACCCGTGGGTCTTCTGGCTCGCCGTGGGCGGCCCGGTGCTGGTCTCCGCCTGGTCGTCCTCCGCCGCGGCGGCTGCCGGCTTCCTGCTGGGCTTCTACCTGCTGCTGGTGGGCAGCAAGGTGGTGCTCGCGGTTCTCGTCGCCGGCGGACGCCGACGGCTGGACGACCGCGGCCTGCGCACCGCCCACCGCGTGGCCGGCACCCTGCTGCTGCTCACCGGAGTCCTGCTCGTGGCCGAGTTCGCCCCGGCCCTCGTCGCAGGCTGACGGGACGGGTCAGGCTGTCTCGGCGGCCAGGGCGGCGTAGCCGGGCTTGACGACGTCGTCGATGAGGGCGAGGCGCTCGTCGAACGGGATGAACGCCGACTTCAGCGCGTTGATCGTCACCCAGCGCATCTCGTCGAGCCCCCAGCCGAAGGCCTCCGACAGCGCCAGGAACTCACGCGACATCGAGGTGCCGGACATCAGCCGGTTGTCGGTGTTGACCGTCACGCGGAAGCGCAGCCGCGACAGCAGGCCGATCGGGTGCTGCGCGTACGACGCGGCGGCGCCGGTCTGGATGTTCGACGTCGGGCACATCTCGAGCGGGATGCGCTGGTCGCGGACGTACTGCGCGAGCCGGCCGAGCGTGGCGTTGCCGTCGGCGTCCACGGTGATGTCGTCGACGATGCGGACGCCGTGACCGAGCCGGTCGCAGCCGCAGAACGCGACGGCCTCGTGGATCGAGGGGAGCCCGAACGCCTCCCCCGCGTGGATCGTGATGTGGCAGGACTCGCCGCGCAGGTAGTCGAACGCGTCCTGGTGGCGGGACGGCGGGAAGCCTGCCTCGGCACCGGCGATGTCGAAGCCGACCACGCCGCGGTCGCGGTAGGCGACGACGAGGTCCGCGATCTCGCGCGACCGTGCGGCGGTGCGCATGGCCGTGAGCAGCGTCCCGACCTTGATGGGGTTGCCTGCCGCGGCCGCCGCGGCCGAGCCCTCACGGAAGCCCTCGAGCACCGCCTCGACGACCTCCGTCAGCGCGAGGCCGCGCTCGACGTGCAGCTCAGGGGCGAAGCGGATCTCGGCGTACACGACGCCGTCGGCGGCGAGGTCCTGCGCGCACTCGGACGCGACCCGGGCGAGGGCGGACGGCGTCTGCATCACGCCGACGGTGTGCGCGAACGTCTCGAGGTAGCGCACGAGCGAGCCGGAGTCCGCCGCCTCGACGAACCAGCGCCCGAGCTCCTCGGCGTCGGTCGAGGGCAGCTTGTCGTACCCGGTCTCGGCCGCGAGCTCGATGATCGTCTGCGGGCGCAGGCCGCCGTCGAGGTGGTCGTGCAGCAGGGCCTTGGGGGCCCGCCGTACGACGTCGGCGGGCAGCACGGCGCGGGCTCCGGCGGAGTGGTCGCGCGGGGAGGAGGCGGGGTGGACGGGACCGGTCTCGACGCTCATCCCCGCACGGTAGCGGTCCGGGGGCCGCGTCGGTGACCGGGCAGCGACGTGCGTGCGAACACCGCATGTCGGACGCCGTTGTGGTCGACCACGATCACGATTCTAGGCAGGGTTCGTACAGGTGAACTGCCGCTTGCTTCCCTAGGGCAGGAAATCGGGAGCGGGGGGGGTGGGGAAATCGCGTCCTCGGGCTCAACCTGAGGCCAGGAGTGCCGAAGACACCCATATGGAGCAGACCGCCGCCTCCCGGCTTCAGGAGCACGTCGAGATCATCCGCCCTGCCGCGGTGCTCGAGAGCCGCGTCGCGACGCAGGTGCTCAACCACCTGCGCGAGCAGGACGTGTCGGTCGGCGGCGTGTGGAACGCCTCGGCGTCCGTGTGGCAGCGCTACGACCAGCCCTGGAACGGCGTCGGCGGCACCCGTGGCACGTCCGTGCTCCTCGGCACGGTCGCGGTCATGTACGACACCCCGGTGCGCCACGAGGTCACGATCTACCGCGTCACGGTGACCCCGGCGGGCCAGGAGCGCGGCATGACCGTCGAGCTGCTCTGCAACGACGCCCTGCAGGTCGCCGGCCTCACCCTGGCCGCGTGCCCGCGCGCCGAGGTCAGCAACATGCCCCGGACCGACCCGTTCAAGGCGCGCGTACCGGGCCAGTAGCCCTCAGTCCTCGCGGTTGACGAGTTCCGGGCCGAACGCCGGGAGGCAGACCGCGACGTACTCCGCGCCATCCTCGGCGGTCGAGTAGCGGATCCGCTCCCCCGCGTAGGTGATCACGGCCTGCCCTGCGTGCACGTGCAGGACGCCGCCCTCGTGCTCCACGACCACCGTGCCCTTGAGCACCACCGTGATCTCGTCGAAGGCCGGAGTCTGCGCCGGCTCCTCCCAGCCTGCGGGAGCCACCATGTGCGCGACCGACGCCGCCTCGGTGCCCGTGGTGACGCGGCCGACGTACTCGTCGATCGTCTTGCCGCCGGGCACGGGGATGCGGGTGGGGGCGTCGACGACGCGCGGCATGTCAGGCTCCGATCTGGTCGATGACGAGCGGCAGGCGCACGACGGCCGAGCCGGGGTCGCCGATCTCCACGCCGCCGACGAGGTCTGCGAGCGCCGGCGCGAACCGGTCGGTGTCGTCGGCGTGCAGCGTGAGCAGCGGCTGCCCCGCGACGACGGTGTCGCCGGGCTTGGCGTGCATCTCGATACCGGCGCCGGCACTGACCGGGTCCTCCTTGCGGGCGCGCCCGGCACCGAGCCGCCATGCCGAGACGCCGACGGCGAGCGCGTCGAGGCGGGTGAGGACGCCGGAGCGCTCGGCCGTCACGACGTGCTGCTCGGCCGAGACCGGGAGCGCCGCGTCGGGGTCGCCGCCTTGTGCCGCGATCATCCGGCGCCAGGAGTCCATCGCCCGGCCGTCGCGCAGCACGTCCTCGGGGTCGGGGCCATGGACGCCGGCCAGCTCGAGCATCGTGCGCGCGAGGATCAGCGTGCAGCTCGACGACGTCGGCGGGGCCGCCGCCCGCGAGCACCTCGACCGACTCGCGCACCTCGAGCGCGTTGCCGGCGGTGAGCCCGAGCGGGGTGTCCATCGCCGTCAGCAGCGCGCGGGTGCGTACGCCGGCATCCTCGCCGAGCGCGACCATGCGCTCGGCCAGCGCCCGGGCCCGTGCCTCGTCCTTCATGAACGCGCCCGAGCCGACCTTCACGTCGAGCACCAGCGCACCAGTGCCCTCGGCGATCTTCTTGCTCATGATGCTGCTCGCGATGAGCGGGATCGCCTCGACCGTGCCGGTGACGTCGCGCAGGGCGTAGAGCTTCTTGTCCGCGGGGGCGAGGCCGTCGCCCGCGGCGCAGATCACCGCGCCGACGTCGCGCAGGACGGTGAGCATCTCCTCGTTCGACAGCGACGCGCGCCAGCCCGGGATCGACTCGAGCTTGTCGAGGGTGCCGCCGGTGTGGCCGAGACCCCGGCCGGACAGTTGCGGCACCGCCGCGCCGCACGCCGCGACGATCGGGGCGAGCGGCAGCGTGATCTTGTCGCCGACCCCGCCCGTGGAGTGCTTGTCCGCCGTCGGACGGCCTACCGTGCTGAAGTCCATCCGCTCGCCGCTCGCGATCATCGCTGCGGTCCAGCGGGCGATCTCGCGCGGCGTCATGTCGTTGAGCAGGATGGCCATGGCGAGCGAGGACATCTGCTCGTCGGCGACGACGCCGCGCGTGTAGGCGTCGACCACCCAGTCGATCTGCTCGTCGGTGAGCTCGCGCTTGTCGCGCTTGGCGACGATCACGTCGACCGCTGCGAACTTCTCAGCCATAGGACTCACCCGTCACGTGCGAGAGGTCGGAGACGCCGAAGGCCTGCGGGAGCACCTCGGTCATCGGGAGGATGCCGAGCGGCGTGGCCACGAGACACTCGGGGCCGCCGTTCTCCCAGAGCAGCTGGCGGCACCGGCCGCACGGCATGAGCGGGTCGCCGTTGGCGTCGACGCACGCCACGGCCACCAGACGGCCGCCGCCACCCGCGTGGAGCGAGGACACCATGCCGCACTCGGCGCACAGCGCCACGCCGTACGCCGCGTTCTCGACGTTGCAGCCGACCACGATGCGGCCGTCGTCGACGAGGCCGGCGACACCGACACGGAACCGGCTGTACGGCGCGTAGGCGTGCTGCATCACCTGCACCGCGGCCTCCGTGAGGCGCGGCCAGTCGATCTCGGGCACGGCCTAGTGCTCCTCGCCCTTGAGGTATGGCTTGCCGTCGGCGGCCGGCATGCGCAGGCGTTGGGACGCGAGCGACAGCACGAGCAGCGTGGCGACGTACGGCGTCACGAACGCGACCTGCGGGGCGACGTCGTCGGTGGTCCAGTACCAGAGGAACACCAGCACGGCCATGACGATCGAGATGACGCCGCTGACGGTCTTGTGCTTGTAGATCAACCAGATGCCGTAGCCCACCAGCAGGATCGCGGTGAGGAGCAGAAGCGCGTGGACGGCACCGCCGCCGCGCAGCTGCAGGGCGTCGGTGTAGCCGAACAGCCCGGCCCCGGCGGCGAGGCCGCCCGGGCGCCAGTTGCCGAAGATCATGGCGGCGAGGCCGATGTAACCACGACCGGCCGTCTGGCCCTCGCGGTAGATCTGCGCGGCCACGATCGCGAGGTAGGCACCGCCGAGGCCGGCGAAGGCGCCCGACATCACCACCGCGATGTACTTGTACTTGCGGACGTTCACGCCCAGCGTCGCTGCGGCGTACGGCGCCTCGCCGCACGAGCGGAGACGCAGGCCGAACGCCGTGCGCCACAGGACGAAGAACGACCCGATGAGCGCGAGGAGCGCGAGGATCGTGATGTAGCTGACGTTCGTCGTGATGCCTGCGATGACGCCGGCGAGGTCGCTGATGAGGAACCAGCCCTTGTCGGCGATGCCTTCGGCTGCGTCCGAGATCCCCGGCAGCGTGATCGACCCCATCGTGTCGATGCGCGGCGACTGGGTGGCGCCACCGCCCGGGACGCCCTGGAAGAGCTCGGCCGCGAGGAACTGGGTGATACCGACGGCGAGGATGTTGATCGCGACGCCGCTGACGATCTGGTCGACCGCGAAGGTGACGGTAGCCACCGCGTGCAGCAGGCCGCCAAGGGCACCGAACGCGATCGCCACCGCGAGGCCTACCCACGGGCCCCACTGGTAGCCGGCCCAGCCGGCGCCGAAGGTGCCGAGGATCATCATGCCCTCGAGGCCGATGTTGACCACGCCCGAGCGCTCCGACCACAGGCCGCCGAGACCCGCCATCGCGATCGGCACCGAGAGGCCCAGCGCCGCCGAGATCGTGCCGGCCGAGGTGAGGTTGGTGACGCCGGTGATGATGCGGACGGTCGAGAGCAGCAGGAGCAGCACCGAGGCCAGGTAGAGCAGACGGAGTCCCTTGCCGGCAGGGAGCCGACGTGCTCGCGGCGGCTCGGCCACCGCCTCGGTGCGGGTGACGGTGTCGGCGCTCATGCCACGGCCTCCTTCTCCGCGACCTCGGTCACGAGCTGACGTCCGACGTCCTGGGCCACGGCCCGGATGCGGTAGCGGCGTACGAGCTCATAGGCGATGACCACCGAGAGCACGATGACGCCCTGCATGATGAGGACGGTCTGCTTGGGGATGCCCTGGAACTCGAGGCTGTTGGAGGTGTTGTCGAGGAACGCCCACAGCAGCGCGCCGAAAGCGATGCCGATGGGCGAGTTGCGACCGAGCAGAGCGATCGCGATGCCCGTGAAGCCGAGCCCGGTCGGGAAGTCGAGGCTGTAGGTGTACGACGACCCGAGCAGCTGCGGCATGCCCACGAGACCAGCGACGGCGCCCGAGAGCAGCATCGCGTAGACGACCATGCGGCCGACGTTGACGCCGGAGGCGACGGCGGCGGGCTCGGACGAGCCGGTCGCACGCAGGTCGAAGCCGAAGCGGGTGCGGTTGAGCAGGAACCAGTAGCCGAGGCCCACGAGTGCGGCGACGACGATGAAGCCGTACACCTCGTTCTTCGTCCCGGGGATGATGGCCATGCCCGGGACCTGGCCGGACTCGGGGATCGGCTTGGTGCCGATGTTGTTCGACCCGGCGACCGACTCTGCGAGGCGGCCCGGCGTCAGCAGGAACGCGACCAGCCCGGTGGCGATGAAGTTGAGCATGATCGTCGAGATGACCTCGCTGACGCCGCGGGTCACCTTGAGGAGGCCGGCGATGCCCGCCCAGAAGGCACCGACGAGCATCGCGACGCCGACGATGAGCCCGACGTGCAGGACGGGCGGAAGCACGACCGCGCCACCGACGGCGGCGGCCAGCATGGCGGCGAGCCGGTACTGCCCGTCGACACCGATGTTGAACAGGTTCATCTTGAAGCCGATGGCGACCGCGACCGCTGAGAAGTAGTAGGTGGTCGCGGAGTTCAGGATGTTGACCTGGATGCGGGGCTTGGTGAGCCCCTCGAGCATCGTCGTGAAGGCGGTGATCGGGTTGTTGCCCGCCGCGACGAGCACCACGGACGTGACGACGAGCGCGAAGACGATCGCGAGCAGGGGCGCGGCGACAGCGAGGCCGATGCGGTTGAGGCTGAAGCGTCCGGACATCAGGCTGCACCCTCCGCGCCGGTCATGGCCGAGCCGAGCTGCTCGGGTGTGACGGTGGAAGGGTCGGCATCCGCGACGAGCTTGCCGCGGAGCATCACCTTGATGGAGTCGGACAGGCCGATCAGCTCGTCGAGGTCGGCCGAGATGAGGAGCACCGCAAGACCCTTCGAGCGGGCCTCCTTCAGGAGGTCCCAGATGGCCGCCTGGGCGCCCACGTCGACGCCGCGGGTGGGGTGGGAGGCGATGAGCACGGACGGGTTGCTGCTCATCTCGCGGCCGACGATGAGCTTCTGCTGGTTGCCGCCGGAGAGCGCGGAGGCGAGCACGTCGATCGAGGGGGTGCGGACGTCGTACTCGTCGACGATCCGCTGGGTGTCGGCGCGGGCGCCCTTGACGTCGATGAGCGCGCCCTTGCTGTTGGGCGGCTGCGTCTGGTGCCCCAGCATCCGGTTCTCCCAGAGCGGCGACTCGAGCAGCAGCCCGTGCCGGATGCGGTCCTCGGCGATGTACGCGATGCCCGACTCGCGCCGACGTCGCGTGCTCCAGGCGGTGATGTCCTCGCCGGCGAGGCGCACGCTGCCGGACGTCGCCCTGCGCATGCCCATGACCGTCTCGACGAGCTCGGCCTGTCCGTTCCCCTCGACGCCGGCGATGCCGAGCACCTCGCCGCGGTGGATGGTGAACGAGACGTCGGACAGCAGCGCTCGGCCGCCGCGGTCGACGAGGGTGAGGCCCTCGATCACGATCTCCTCGACGTCGGTGACGGTCGACTCGCGCGTCTCGGGCGTGGGGAGCTCGCTGCCGACCATGAGCTCGGCGAGCTTGCGGGCGGTGACGTCGGCGGGGAGCACCGAGGCGACGGTGGTGCCGCGGCGGATGACGGTGATCTCGTCGGCGACCTTGAGCACCTCGTCGAGCTTGTGCGAGATGAACAGGATCGCGAGGCCCTCGCTCTTGAGCTCGCGGAGCGCGTCGAACAGCTCGTCGACCTCCTGCGGCACCAGCACGGCGGTGGGCTCGTCGAGGATCAGGGTGCGTGCGCCGCGGTAGAGGACCTTGAGGATCTCGACGCGCTGTCGCTCGCCGACGCCGAGGTCCTCGACGAGGGAGTCCGGGGTGACGTCGAGGCCGTAGCGGTCGGAGATCTCCAGGATGCGCGCTCGGGCGAGGTCGTAGTCCAGGCGCATGCCGCGCTTGGGCTCGCTGCCGAGGACGACGTTCTCGAGGACCGTCAGGTTGTCGGCGAGCTGGAAGTGCTGGTGCACCATGCCCACGCCGCGTGCGATGGCGTCGCTGGGGCTGGTGAGCGCGACCTGCTCGCCGTCCAGGGTGATCGTGCCGCTGTCGGGGCGGTGCATCCCGTACAGCGTCTTCATGAGCGTGGACTTGCCCGCGCCGTTCTCCCCGACGATCGCGTGCACGGTCCCTCGGCGCACCCGGAGGTTGATGTCCTTGTTGGCGACCACACCGGGGAACGTCTTGGTGATGTCGCGCAGCTCGACCGCGAACGGGGCGGTTCCTGGGCCGGGGTCAGACAGGGTGCTGATGGCTGCTCACTCCTTGACGGATCAGCGGGCGTGGCCGGCAGACCGTGGGAACGACGCCGGGCCCGACCCGCACGCTACACGCACGGATCGGGCCCGGTCCGGTGATCGTGGGGTGCGTCAGCGACGCACCCCACGATCAGCCGAGAGGCGTCGTCAGGACGACGGAACCGTGATGGTCCCGGCGATGATCTGCGCCTTGAGCTCCTCCGCCTTCGCCGTGTAGTCGGCGACCGCGTCGTTGCTGTCGGAGTAGCCCACGCCGTCGACCTTGAGGTCGAAGGTCTGGACCCCGGTGAGCGCCGAGCCGTCCACGGCCGACTTGATGAAGGAGTAGACCGCGACGTCGACGCGCTTGAGCATCGAGGTCAGGATGACGTCCTTCACGCTGGCGTCAGCGGTGAGGTACTGGTCGCTGTCGACGCCGATCGCCCAGGCCTTGGCAGCCTTGGCAGCCTCGAAGACACCGCCGCCGGAGCCGCCGGCCGCGGCGTACACCACGTCGGCACCGCCGTCGAACATGCCCTGCGCCGCAACCTTGCCCTTGGCCGGGTCGCCGAAGCCGGAGAAGTCCGGGGGCTCGGTGAGGTACTTGGCCTGGACCTTGATGTTCGGGTTGACGGCCTTGGCGCCTGCCTCGAAGCCCTTCTCGAACTTCACGATGAGCGGCACGTTGACGCCACCGATGAAGCCGACGTTGCCCGTCTTGGAGGCCTGCGCGGCGATCGCGCCGACGAGGAACGAGCCCTCGTTCTCGGCGAACACCAGCGAGGTCACGTTCGCGTTCTTCTCGGTGAGCGACGAGTCGTCGACGATGCCGAACTGGGTGTCGGGGAACTGCGGCGCGACCTTGCCCAGGGCGACGGCGTACGCGAAGCCCACGGCGATGATCGGGTTGTAGCCGGCCTCGGCGAGCGTCGTGAGGCGCTCCTCCTTCTGGGCGTCGGTCTCACCCGCGGTGGCCTCGAGCTCCTTGATCTCGACGCCGAACTCGGTCTTCGCCTGGTCGAGACCGGCGGCGGCGGAGTCGTTGAACGACTGGTCGCCACGACCGCCGATGTCGTACGCGAGGCCGACCTTGACGTCGGACGCCGGTGCCGACGAGGACGCGGCTGCGGTGTCGGAGGGGGCGGGGGTGCTGCTCGTGCCGCCGCTGCTGCTGCTGCCGCACGCCGCAAGAGCGAGCGTGCTGGCCGCGAGCAGCGCGGCAATCTTCAGGCCCTTGTACAAGGGGGTCTCCTTCTTCCTGACGCCGGGCGGCCTTGCCCGAGCGATGCACTCTCGACCCTAGTGGTGCGGGGTGCCCTGACGAGAAGGCTCCCCGGGGTTCCCGGGGCTACCGAAACCGATCCGTGACCCAGGTGAACAGATCGACACGCTCATGTCACAACCGTCGGTCGTTCGGGACCGAAACGGTCTAGACCGCACGGGCCTTCAGAAGACGTCCGCCGGCGTGTAGAGGCCCCACACCTCGCGGAGCGCGTCCGATGCCTCACCCACGGTGGCGTGGGCACGGAGGGCGTCCCGCAGCGGGTAGAGGACGTTGTCGCTGCCCTTCGCCGCGGCGCGCACGGCGGCCAGGGCCCGGTCGACGGCGTCCTGGTCGCGCTCGGCGCGCAGCTTCTCGAGCCGGGCCACCTGCTCGCCCTCGATGGCGGGGTCGACCCGGAGAGGCTCGTAGTGCTCCTCCTCATCGACGGTGAACCGGTTGACGCCGACCACCACGCGCTCGCCGGAGTCGATCTGCTGCGAGACGGCGTACGCCGACCGCTCGATCTCGCCCTTCTGGAACCCGCGCTCGATCGCCGCGACCGCTCCGCCCATGTCCTCGACCTGGCGCATCAGGCTCGACCGCCGCAGCCTCGACCTCGTCGGTGAGGGACTCGACGACGTACGACCCGGCGAACGGGTCGACCGTGGCCGTGACGTCGGACTCGTACGCGAGCACCTGCTGGGTGCGCAGCGCCAGGCGGGCGGCCTTGGCCGTCGGCAGCGCGATCGCCTCGTCGAAGGAGTTCGTGTGCAGGGACTGCGTGCCGCCGAGCACGGCACCGAGGCCCTGGATCGCGACGCGCACGAGGTTGACCTCGGGCTGCTGCGCCGTGAGCTGGACGCCGGCGGTCTGGGTGTGGAAGCGCAGCATCTGGCTCTTGGGGTTCTTGGCGCCGAACTCGTCGCGCATGACGCGGGCCCAGATACGCCGGGCCGCGCGGAACTTGGCCACCTCCTCGAGCAGCGTGGTCCGCGCGACGAAGAAGAAGGCCAGGCGCGGCGCGAACTCGTCGACGTCCATGCCCGAGGCCACGGCGGCGCGCACGTACTCGATGCCGTCGGCGAGCGTGAACGCGATCTCCTGCGCGGGCGTCGCCCCGGCCTCGGCCATGTGGTAGCCGGAGATCGAGATCGTGTTCCAGCGCGGGATCTCCGCCCGGCAGTAGCTGAAGATGTCCGTGATGAGCCGGATCGACTGCGACGGCGGGTAGATGTACGTGCCGCGTGCGATGTACTCCTTGAGCACGTCGTTCTGGATCGTGCCGGTGAGGGCCGACGCCGGGACGCCCTGCTCCTCCGCGACGAGCTGGTAGAGCAGCAGCAGGACCGCGGCAGGCGCGTTGATGGTCATCGACGTGGAGACCTCGCCGAGCGGGATGCCGCCGAACAGCACCCGCATGTCCTCGATCGAGTCGATCGCGACGCCGACCTTGCCGACCTCGCCGTGCGCGAGCGGGTGGTCGGAGTCGTAGCCCATCTGCGTGGGGAGGTCGAAGGCGACCGAGAGGCCGTTGGTGCCGGCCGCGATGAGCTGCTTGTAGCGCTCGTTGGACTCGGCCGCCGTGCCGAAGCCGGCGTACTGGCGCATGGTCCACGGCTTGCCGGTGTACATGCTCGGGTAGACCCCGCGCGTGAAGGGGTAGGAGCCGGGGTCGCCCAGCTTCTCCTCCGGCGACCACCCCTGCAGGGCGTCGGGCCCGTAGACAGGCTCGAACGGCAGTCCGGACTCGGTGTGACGTGCCATGGGAGGCCCTTTCGCTCGACCTCGGCCCACGCTAGCGGCGCCTCGCCCCTCGACGGGCGGCGGGAGCCGCGGTGTGAGGGCCCGCACAGCAGCGAGGGCTCGCCGCAGGCCATCGGCGCGGGAGGGGACGAAACGGACAGAGCACCGCCCGGACGGGGTTACCCTCGTCCGATGCTGCGACCGACCCGCCTCCGCGCCACGGGGCTCGCCCTCGCGGTCGCCCTGGCGGTGCCGCTCTCGGGCCTCCCCGTCGGCCCCGCCTCCGCCGACGACTCGGCCGTGCTGGGCGGCGACCAGCTCGCGGGGTACGGCGTCCGCGTGAACCTCGGCGCCGACGCAGCACCCCTGCCTGCAGTGGCCGCGAAGTCGTGGGTCCTCGCCGACCTCACCACCGGCGAGATCCTCGCGTCCAAGGGCGCCCACCGTCAGGGTCGACCGGCCAGCACGATGAAGACCCTGACCGCCCTCACGCTCATGCCGCTGCTCGACAAGGACGCCGAGCACACCGTGACGTGGAAGGAGGCCTCGGCCGACGGCGGCCGCGTGGGCATCGTCCCCGACGCGACCTACACGAACTGGGACCTCTGGCACGGCCTGCTGCTGCCCAGCGGCAACGACGCCGCGGCCGCCCTCGCGGGCTCGCACGGCGGCATGAAGAAGACGGTCGCCGACATGCAGGCGGTTGCCGCCTCGATCCAGGCGAACGACACCGTCGTGCGCAACGCGAGCGGCCTCGACGCCGACGGGCAGCTGACGAGCGCCTACGACCTCGCGCTCATCGCCCGCGCCGCGATGCAGCTCGAGGACTTCCGCACGGTGACGTCGTCGATCAGCTACGACTTCCCCGGCCGCCCGGCCGGGAAGGGCAAGAAGCGGCCCACGTACAAGATCTACACGCAGAACCGCCTGCTATTGCACGGCTTCGACGGCGCCGTCGGCGGGAAGACGGGCTACACCACGCTCGCCGGGCGCACCTTCTGGGGCGCCGCCGAGCGCGACGGGCACGTCCTCGCGGTCACGCTGCTGCAGGTCCGCGAGCGCACCGAGACGGCGGCCAAGGACCTGTTGACCTGGGGCTTCGCCAACCGCACCAAGGTGACGCCCGTCGGCGCGCTCGTCGACCCGCTGCCCGAGGGCGGCGAGGTCACCACGCCCACGGAGTCCGCGGCGCCTCAGCCCGAGGCGACGTCGGCGGCCGGCGCGCCCTCCGGGTCGACGACCGCCGCGAGCAGCGGGATCCCGCCACTCGCGGTCGCCCTCGGCGCGGCCGTCGTCCTCGGCGGGCTGCTGCTGTGGTGGCTGCGCGGACGCCGCCGTCGCCCCGAGCTGACGTCGTCGGGAATGCCCGACCTCACGCCGAACGCCGCACCACCGGCGCCGCCGGCGCCGCCGGCGGCCGTCCTGCCCGGTCCCGAGCCGACGGTCGTCCTCCCGGAGCCAGACGCGGCGCCCGCAGCCATCCCACCCGAGGCGCCCCCGGCACCCAAGCCGGCGCCGACGACCGGCGGCAACGTCAAGGTCGTGCGACCGCCGAAGCCCTAGCCGCCCAGCGCGAACGTGGTGCGCGGCTGCCACACGCCGTCGGCGCCGTGGACGTACAGGTGGAACCGGTCCGCCACGAAGCGGGCGTCGTAGCCGGCCAGCGCGTCGTAGGCCTCGTCAAGGACGGGGTCGGGCAGGTCGTGCGCCACCGTGACGTGCGGGTGGTACGGGAAGTCGAGCGGGCGCGTGAGCAGACCGCTGCGCACACCGCGCTCGAGCCGCTCGCACCCGGCGATGCCCGCCGCGAGCGCCACGAACACCACGGGCGACACGGGGCGGAACGTGCCCGTGCCCCGCAGGTGGACGGGGAAGGCCTCGGCCGCAGCCGCCGCGGCACGCAGGTGCGACTCGACGGCCGCGAGGTCGTCCTCGGCCACGGTCGTGGGGGGCAGCAGCGTGACGTGCGCCGGGATGGCGTGCGCCTGGGGATCCCCGAAGGACGAGCGCCAGTCCTCGAGCTCGTCGGCGTAGGGCTCGGGCACGGGGATGGCCACCCCGATGCGCGCGCGAGCCCCAGCCACGGGCGAGACCCTAGACCCGTGCGTCAGCGGACGGAGACGAACCCGAGCCGGTCGTAGACGGTCGCGAGCGTCTCGGCAGCCACGACCTGGGCCTTCGCCGCACCGGCGGCCATGAGCCGGGTGCAGCTCGGCCGGGTCGGAGGTGAGCGCGGCCACCCTCGCCGCGAACGGCTGGGCGAAGGCCACGACGGCCTCGGCGGTGTCGCCCTTCAGCGCGCCGTACCCCTTGCCGTCGTAGTCGGTCACCAGCGACTCGACATCGCGGCCGGTGAAGGCACCGAGGATCGTCAGCAGGTTCGAGACACCGGGCTTGGCGGCCGGGTCGAACCGCACCTCGGTCTCGCTGTCGGTCACCGCGGACTTGAGCCGCTTGGTGATGACCTTGGCGTCGTCGAGCAGGAACACCGCGCCGTTGGGCAGCGACTTGCTCATCTTCGCCGTCGGGTCCTGCAGGTCGAGGATCTTCGCGGTGTCCTTGACGATGTGGGGCTTCGGGACGGTGAAGGTGGCGCCGTACCGGCTGTTGAAGCGCTGCGCGAGGTCGCGCGTGAGCTCGAGGTGCTGACGCTGGTCCTCGCCGACCGGCACCGAGTCGGCGTTGTAGATGAGGATGTCCGCGACCTGCAGGATCGGATAGGTGAACAGGCCGACCGAGGCGTGGTCGCTGCCGCCGCGCGCTGACTTGTCCTTGAACTGCGTCATGCGGTTGGCCTCGCCGAAGCCCGTGATGCACTGCATCACCCAGCCGAGCTGCGCGTGCTCGGGCACCTGGCTCTGCACGAACAACGTGGCGCGGTCGGGGTCGACGCCGGCGGCGAGCAGCTGGGCGTAGGCGAGCAGGGTGTTGGCCCGCAGCTCCTTCGGGTCCTGCTCGACGGTGATCGCGTGCAGGTCGACGACGCAGTAGAACGCGTCGTGGTCGTCCTGCAGGGCCACCCACTGCTTCACGGCGCCGAGGTAGTTGCCGAGCTGGAACGAGCCGGCAGTGGGCTGGATGCCGGACAGGACGCGGGGGTTCATGCGCCGGATTCTTCCATCGGCGCGGGGGTGGTCCGCGCGGCGGTTTCCCCGGAGGTGGCCTCGGTCTCGGTGGCGCCGTCGTCGGTACGCCGCAGGGTCACGCGGATCCGCGAGGCGCGTCGGCCATCGAGCTCGGTCACGGTCAGGGTGCGGCCGTCCACCTGGACGGTCTCGCCGACCTCGGGCAGGTGGCCGAGGTCGGCCATGACGAAGCCGGCGACGGTCTCGTACGGGCCCTCGGGCAGCTCGAACCCGACCTCGTCCGCGAAGTCCTCGATGTTGAGGAGCCCGTCGACCTCGATCTCGCCGCCGATGCGCAGCTCGGGCCGCTCCTCGAGGTCGTACTCATCCCGGATGTCGCCGACGAGCTCCTCGACCAGGTCCTCGAGCGTGACGATGCCCGCGGTGCCGCCGTACTCGTCGACGACGATCGCGAGGTGGGCCCCGGCTGCGCGCATCTCGAACATCGCGGGGAGCACCCGCTTGCTGCCCGGGAGCATGAGCACCTCGCGGGTGAGGTCGCCGACGCGGATGCCGCGGTCGCTGACGTCGGGATCGAGGATGTCGCGGATGTGCACGAAGCCGACGATGTCGTCCTGCGAGTCGCGGTACACCGGGTAGCGCGAGTGCGGCATCGAGGAGACCACGCGCGCGGCCTTGTACGCCGGGGTGCTCGCGTCGATGAAGTCGACCTCGGTGCGCGGCACCATCACCTCGCGCACCTCGCGCTCGCCGGCTTCGAAGACGTCGTCGATGAGCTCGCGCTCCTGCTGGGTCAGGCTCGCCTGCGAGGCGAGGATCCCGCGGAGCTCGTCCTCGCTGATGAGCTCCTTGTTGGCGTTCGGGTCGCCGCCGAGCGCCCGGACGAGGAGGTCGGTCGAGATCGACAGCAGCCAGATGAACGGCCGGCTGATGCGCGCGAGCCAGTCGACCATCCCCGCGACGGCGACGGCGATGCCCTCGGCGTTCTGCAGGCCGATCCGCTTGGGCGTCAGCTCGCCCACCACGAGCGAGATGTAGACGAGCAGGACGGTCACGAGGACGAAGGCGAGCGCGTCTGCCGCCCCCTGGCCGAGGCCCCAACCGACGAAGATGGGCGAGAGCTGCGGGGACATCCTGGAGGCGCCGAAACCGGCCGACAGGAAGCCGGCCATCGTGACGCCGACCTGGACCGCGGCCAGGAAGCGGTTGGGGTCCTGCACGAGGTCGGCGAGCCGCTTGCCACGCTTGCCGCGCTCGGCGGCGATGCGCTGCACCTGGCTGTCGCGCAGGGACACGAGCGCGATCTCGGCGGCCGCGAAGAACCCGCCGATGAGGGTGAAGACGAGGACGACCCCGAGGTTGATCAGGAACTCGCTCACCGGTCGTGCCCCCCGCGGTCAGCCCGCGCGGGCGCCCGGCGTCTGCCGGCGCGTTCGTGCGCGTCGTCCATGCGCTGATCCTAGGTGCACGGACGCGTCCGGCCCGACGGGACGGGCCCGTCGCCGCACGACGCCCGTGCGGGGTCGCCTCGGGGATGTCAACATGAACGAACAAGGACTGTTGCGACCTGTTCGGGACTGTTGACTTGCACCGGACGGTCAGGGGAGGCTGTACGGGTGAGCGCAGCGTGGCCCGGCATCGCCTTCGGCGGCGACTACAACCCCGAGCAGTGGCCCCGCGAGGTGTGGGCCGAGGACCACCTGCTCATGAAGCAGGCGGGCGTCTCGTTCGCCAGCGTCGGCATCTTCTCCTGGGCCCACCTCGAGCCCGAGCCCGGCCGTTACGAGCTCGACTGGCTCGGCGACGTCCTCGACGGCCTGCATGCCGCCGGGGTCCGCGTCGACCTGGCCACCGCGACCGCCTCCCCTCCCCCGTGGCTCGCCCGGCTGCACCCCGAGTCGCTCCCCGTCGACCACGACGGCCGCACCCGGTGGCCCGGTGCACGGCAGGCCTACTGCCCGTCGTCCACCGCCTGGCGCGAGCGGGCGCTCGCCCTCGTGGAGAAGGTTGCCGGCCGGTTCGGCACCCACCCGGCTCTCGCCCTCTGGCACGTCGGCAACGAGTACGGCTGCCACACCTCCCGCTGCTACTGCGACGTCTGCGCCGCCGGCTTCCGCACCTGGCTGCTCGAGCGGTACGGCGACCTCGACGGCCTCAACCACGCGTGGGGCACCGCGTTCTGGAGCCAGCGCTACTCCGACATCGAGGAGGTCCTGCCGCCGCGCCTGACGCCTGACGGCGCGTGGGCCAACCCCACCCAGCAGCTCGACTACCGTCGCTTCGCCTCCGACCTGCTGCTCTCCGAGTTCGTGGCCGAGCGCGACGTCCTGCGTCGGCTCTCCCCCGGCGTGCCCATCACCACGAACTTCATGGTGATGACGCGCTTCAACCAGCTCGACTACTGGCGCTGGGCCGAGGAGGTCGACCTCGTCTCGACCGACTACTACCCCGACTTCGCCGACCCCGACACGCACGTCGAGGCGGCGCTGTCCGCCGACCTCACCCGCGGCCTCGCCGACGGCGGCCCGTGGCTGCTCATGGAGACCAGCCCCAGCGCGGTGAACTGGCAGCCGCGCAACACCGCCAAGCCGGCCGGACAGCTGCGCCTGGACGCCGTGCAGCAGATCGCGCGCGGTGCGGACGGGTTCGCCGTGTTCCAGATCCGCCAGAGCATCGCGGGCGCCGAGAAGTTCCACTCCGGCCTCATCCCCCACGCCGGCACCGACACGCGGCTCTGGCGCGAGGTCGTCGAGCTCGGCTCGCTGCTCGACCGCCTGGGCGAGCTCGCCGGCAGCCGGGTCGAGTCCGACGTCGCGATCGTGTGGGGCTACGAGTCGTGGTGGGCGAGCGAGCTCGACAGCCACCCGTCCCTCGACGTCCGCTACCCCGACCGCGCCCGCGCCTTCCACCACGCGCTGTGGGACCTCGGCGTCACCGCCGACCTCGTGCGCCCGGGTGCGAGCCTCGAGGGCTACAAGGCCGTCGTCGTCCCCACGCTCTACCTCGCCGACGACGCCGCCGCCGAGGCGGTCAGCGCCTACGTCGCCGGCGGCGGGCATGCGCTCGTCACCTACTTCTCGGGCATCGTCGACGAGAACGACCACGTGCGCCCCGGCGGATACCCCGGTGCGTTCCGCGACGTGCTCGGCATCCACGTCGAGGAGTTCGCCCCGCTGCTCGAGGGCCACGCGGTCACGCTGGACGACGGCGGCCGCGGCGACGTCTGGACCGAGCACCTGCACCTGCGCGGCGCCGAGGCCGTGGCGTCGTACGTCGACGGCCCGCTGCCCGGAGTGCCTGCGGTCACCCGCAACGAGCACGGCGACGGCGTCGCCTGGTACGTCGCGACGCGCACCGATGCGGCGACCACGGCGTCGGTCGTCCGCCGCCTCGTGCAGGAGTCGGGCGCCACTGCTGCGACCGCCACCTCGCCGGGCCTCGAGGTCGTCCGCCGACGCTCCGGCGACGCGTCCTGGCTCTTCGTCCTCAACCACACCGCCTCGGCGGCGTCGGTTCACGCGCACGGGCACGACCTCGTCAGCGAGTCCGACGTCGACGGATCGCTCGTGATCCCCGCCGGCGGCGTGGCAGTCGTGCGCGAGAACGGCGGCGCCGGATGAACCCGCTCGCGTCCCAGCGCCAGGCCGTGATCCTCGACGAGGTCGAGCGGCTGGGCGCCGTACGCGTGAGCAGCCTGGTCGCGCGCCTCGGCGTCTCGGACATGACCGTGCGCCGTGACCTCGACGCGCTCGCCCGACGCGGGCTCGTGGTGAAGGTGCACGGCGGCGCCACCTCGGTCCACGGCCGTAGCGTGGACGAGCCGGGCTTCGAGGCCAAGCAGGTGCGGGCGCAGACGGAGAAGGACGCGATCGCGCACGTCGCGGCCGAGATGGTCACGCCCGGAAGCGCTGTCGGGATCTCCGCCGGCACCACTACGTGGACTCTCGCTCACCTCCTGCGCGACATCCCCGGCATCACCGTCGTCACCAACTCCATGCGCGTGGCCGACGTCGTCCTGTCGAGCGGCCGCTCCGACCAGACCGTCGTGCTGACCGGCGGCATCCGCACGCCGTCGGACGCCCTGGTGGGGCCGGTCGCCGTCGAAGCCCTGCGCACGCTCCACCTGGACGTCGTGTTCCTCGGCGTGCACGGAATGGACGAGCGCGGCTTCACGACGCCGAACCTCATGGAGAGCGAGACCGATCGCGCCCTGGTCGAGGCCGGGCGCCAGCTCGTCGTCGTGGCCGACCACTCCAAGTGGGGCGTCGTCGGCCTCTCCACGATCGTCCCGCTGTCCGACGCCGACGTCCTCATCACGGACGACGCGCTGGCACCGGCGGCCAGAGAAGTCCTTGCAGGCCAGGTCGGGGAACTAGTCGTCGCGCGGGTGCCCGCCGCCCGCGCCGGGGAGCGGTGAGCATGCGACGTACGGTGGTCCACCTCGCAGACGGTCGAGAGCTGGTGCACTTCGACCACGACGGCGCCCCCGAGCGCGCAACGGTCGACACGCGCCCGCTCGAGCCCCGCGGCGCCGCGCCGCAGCTGAGGCATGACCCCCTCCTCGACGAGTGGGTCTCGGTCGCCGCGCACCGGATGGGGCGCACCTTCCTGCCGTCGGCCGACGACTGCCCCCTGTGCCCCTCGCGCCCCGGCTACCCGACGGAGGTCCCGAGCGACGACTACGACGTCGTCGTCTTCGAGAACCGCTTCCCCTCATTCGTCGGCCCTCCCGGCGACGTCGTGAGCGACGGGCCGTTCGAGCACCACGCCGCCTGGGGCCGCTGCGAGGTCGTCTGCTTCACCTCGGACCACGAGGGTTCGTTCGCCGGTCTGGACGTCGACCGCGCCCGCCTCGTCATCGAGGCGTGGGCCGACCGCACGGCGGCGCTCACCGCCACGCCAGGCGTCGAGCAGGTCTTCGTGTTCGAGAACCGCGGCGAGGCCATCGGCGTCACGATGCGGCACCCGCACGGACAGATCTACGCCTACCCCTTCGTCACGCCGCACACCCGCGCGCAGCTCGAGTCGGTGCGCCGACACCGCGAGGCGACTGGCCGCAACCTGTACGACGACGTCGTCGCCGCCGAGCTGGCCGACGGCCGCCGCGTCGTGGCGGAGTCCGAGCACTGGGTGTCGTTCGTGCCGTTCGCCTCGCGCTGGCCGGTCGAGGTCCACCTCTACCCGCGTCGCCGTGTGCCTGACCTCGCGGCGCTCACCGCGGCCGAGCGCGACGACCTCGCCGTCGTCTACCTCGACCTCCTGCGCCGTGGGGACGCCTTCTTCGGCATCCCGCTGCCGTACATCGCCGCGTGGCACCAGGCGCCCGTCGTGCAGCAGCGCGAGGACGGCGCCCTGCACCTCGAGCTCTTCTCGGTGCAGCGCAGCGTCGACAAGCTGAAGTACCTCGCGGGCTCCGAGTCGGCCATGGGCGCGTTCGTGAACGACCGCGAGCCCGAGTCGATCGCCGCGCGGCTGCGGGAGGTCGCTGGCTCGTGAGCACCGACGCCTTCACGGCCGCCTTCGGCCGCGCGCCGGAGGTGGGCTGGCGCTCGCCCGGCCGCGTCAACCTGATCGGCGAGCACACCGACTACAACGACGGCTTCGTGCTGCCTCTCGCGATCCCGCGCGACGCGCGCGTCCACGCCGCCCGGCGCGACGACCGCGTGCTGCGCGTCGTCTCGGCCCAGGCCGCGGACACCGCCGCCGAGCTCGACCTCGACACCCTCGTACCCGGCTCGGTCGATGGCTGGGCGGCGTACGTCGCCGGCACCGCGTGGGCCCTCGCCGGCCACGGCATCGACCTGCCCGGGGCGGACGTGCTCGTCGACGGCGACGTGCCGCGCGGCGCAGGGCTGTCGTCGTCGGCCGCGCTCGAGTGCGCCGTCGCCGGGGCGCTTCTCGACCTCGCGGGCGCCGACCTCGACCTCGCCACGGTGGCCCTGCTGGCCCAGAAGGCCGAGAACGACTTCGTCGGCGTGCCGTGCGGCGTCATGGACCAGTTCGCCTCGACCCACGGCCGCGCCGGCCACCTCCTGCTGCTCGACACCCGCTCGCTGGAGCCGCGTCACATCCCCTTCGACCTCGCGGCCGAGGGGCTCACGCTCGTCGTGGTCGACACCCGCGCGCCGCACCGCCTCGTCGATGGCGAGTACGCCGCCCGCCGGGCCTCCTGCGAGCAGGCCTCCGTGCTGCTCGGGGTCCCGTCGCTGCGCGAGGTCGCCGACCTCGGGTCGGCCATGTCGATGCTCGACGACGACGTCCTGCAGCGCCGCGTGCGCCACGTGGTGACCGAGAACCAGCGCGTGCTCGACGTCGTCGCCCTGCTCGAGTCCGGCGACGTGCGCGGCATCGGCCCGCTTCTCACGGCGTCGCACGAGTCGCTGCGCGACGACTACGAGGTCTCGAGCCCCGAGCTCGACGTCGCGGTCGAGGCCGCGCTGCGGGCGGGCGCGTACGGGGCGAGGATGACAGGGGGCGGTTTCGGCGGCTCGGCCATCGCCCTCGTGGAGACAGACAGGACCGACGCCCTCAAGGACGTCGTACGCGCGGGCTTCGGCGCCGCAGGGTTCGACGAGCCGGCGTTCCTCGACGCCGTGCCCGTCGACGGATACGGGAGGCTCGGATGAGCACCAGGGGCCGGCTCGACGCGGCGTACCGCGAGGAGTCGTGGGCGCGGATGCGCGGCGGCGTGGACGTGCTCGTGGTGGGCGGCGGCGTCACGGGCGCCGGTGTCGCACTCGACGCCGCGGTGCGCGGCCTGTCCGTCGGCCTCGTCGAGCAGCGCGACTTCGCCGCGGGCACGTCGTCGCGGTCGTCCAAGCTCGTCCACGGCGGGCTGCGCTACCTCGAGCAGCTCAACTTCGGCCTGGTCCGCGAGGCGCTGCGCGAGCGCGCGCTGCTGCTCGACCGGCTCGCGCCGCACCTGGTCACGCCGCTGCCGTTCCTCTACCCGCTCGCGCACAAGGTCTGGGAGCGCCCGTACGTCGGCGCCGGCCTCACCCTCTACGACACCCTCGGCGGCCTGCAGCCCTCGGTGCCGCGGCACTCGCACCTCACGAAGTCCGCTGCGCTCAAGGCGTTCCCGTCGCTGCGGCCCGAGCTCATCGCCGGCGCGATCCGCTACCACGACGCCCAGGTCGACGACGCCCGCCACACCCTCGAGCTCGCCCGCACTGCCGCCGCCCACGGTGCCTCGCTGGTGTCGGCTGCGCGCGTGACCGAGATCGTCCGCGACGGCGACCGCGTCGTCGGCGCGAAGGTCACCGATGCCATGACGGGCGAGTCGCACGACATCCCCGCGAAGGTCGTCGTCAACGCCACGGGCGTCTGGGCCGGCCGCACCGAGGAGCTCGCGGGTGTCCAGCAGCCGATCCGCATGCGCCCGTCCAAGGGCGTGCACATCATCGTGCCGAAGGACCGGATCGACGCCTCGCTCGCGCTCATCACCAAGACGCCCACCTCGGTGCTGTTCATCCTGCCGTGGGGCCGCTCGTGGGTCATCGGCACGACCGACACCACCTGGCACCACGAGCTGTCGCACCCGTCGGCCACGCACAAGGACCTGCACTACCTGCTCGACATGGCCAACGCCGCGCTCACCAGCGATCTCACCGAGTCCGACGTCATCGGCCTGTACGCCGGGCTGCGCCCCCTCGTCGACACCGAGGGCCTGTCCGAGTCGGAGATCTCGCGCGAGCACACCGTGCGTCGCCCGCTCCCGGGTCTCGTCACGATCGCCGGCGGCAAGTACACGACGTACCGCGTCATGGCCGAGGACACGGTCGACGCCTGCGCGCCCGACCTGTTCCCCGACGACCCCCAGCAGCTCCCGGCCTCGACGACGTCGGACGTGCCGCTGGTCGGCGCGTGCGAGCCCGAGGAGTACCTCGTCGAGATCGCGGGCTCGCCCGGCACCGAGAACCTCAGCCCCGAGCACCTCGACCGCCTCGCGCACCGCTACGGCCGGCTGCTGCCCGAGCTGCTGCTGCACGTCGACGACGAGCCCGAGCTTCGCCCAGGAGGTGCCCGGCGGAGCCGGCACGCTCGCGGTCGAGATCGTGCACGCGGCCACGCACGAGGGCGCGCTGCACATCGACGACGTCCTCACCCGCCGCACCCGCCTCTACCTCGAGGCCGGCGACCGCGGTCTCGTCGCCGCCCGGCACGCCGCGCACCTGATGGGTGACGTGCTCGGCTGGGACGACGCGACCAAGGACGCCGAGGTCACCCGCTACCAGATGCGCGTGGCCGCCGAGCTCGAGGCGCAGGCGGCACCGGACGACGACGCAGCGTCCGCGATCCGGGAGCGAGTCCAGGACCCGCGCCTTCCCCGCTGAGGCTCAGGCGAGGATCTGGGTCAGGCGGGCGACGAACGCGGTCTCGGACTCGGTGACCTTCTCGCCGCTGCCCATGAAGCCGCTGCCGAGGCGCTCGACCACCGCGGTCGCGGCGCCGACGAGCACCTCGCGCAGCTGCGCGAACTCCTCGGTCGACAGGCGTGAGCGTGCGACGTCGGCTCCCTCCTGGATCTGGCCGACCAGGGTCTCGACCACCTCGCCCACGTTGGTGGGCTTGGCCTGCTCCTGGCCCTCCTTGGTCTCCGCCTTCGCCGCCTCGGCGCCGTCCTTCAGGTGCTGGAGCAGGACGTTGTCGGGGTAGCGCGCGGCGCCGGCGACGAGCACCTCGCCACCCGCCTTCATCTCGCGGATCGACGGCATGACCTTCCCGTCGGCGAGGCTCGCAGCCATGATCACGAGCGCCGGCAGCGCCGAGGCGTCGGCCCACTGCTCGTCGGTGAACTGCTCACGTGCGGACATGCGGTCAGCCTCCGGTGCTGTCGCCGAACGCGGGCTGCGCGAACGGGTCGTCGGCCGTCGGCGCCGGGATGCCCCCGGTGCCGGGCAGGATCTCGAACCCGAGCTGGAAGGTCACGAGCATCTGCGCGAGCCGCCCGAGCACCGAGGCATCACCCTCGAGACGTGCGGTGCCGTCGGCCACCTGCTGCTGCAGCGGGCGGACGCCGATCATCGCGTCCTCGATGTCGCTGCGGTTCAGCGTGATCGTGAGGTCGGCGTCGTCCGACACGAACCCGGAGAGGCTCGTGAGCGTGCCGTTGCTGAGCTCGACGACGTACTGCTCGCCGTTGTCGGGTGTGACGAGGTTGACGACGAACGAGTCGCCCTGGGCCTTCGCCGGGTCGAGGCGGATGCCGAGGAAGTCGAGGAACTGCCCGGTGCTCAATGCACGGATGAGGTCGGGGCCTGAGCTGTTGGGCGCGACGCCCTGCGGGATCCCCGACCGCAGCTCGAGCGCCGCGGCGAGGAAGCTGTTGCGGACGCTCGGGCTCTCCTGCTGGTAGCCGATCTGCTCGAACGCCTCGGCGAGGAGGTTGCGGGCGTCGGCGTTGGCCGGCTCGGCGAAGACCAGCTTGTCGAGGATCTCGGTGGCCAGCAGGTAGTGGCCGGCGTCGACGAGCTCGCGACCCTTCGCGAGGATCGGCTCGGCGCCGCCCATCATCTCGACGTAGATCGGTGCGGAGTCCTTGGGCGACAGCGGGATCAGCGTGGTCGGGTTGCCGTCCCAGTAGCCGAGGTAGCGGTTGACGACGGCGCGCGCGTTGTGGGCGACCGAGCCGTGATAGCTGCGCGCCGCCCACTGCTGCTCGAGGCTCTCGGGCACGCGGTAGACGTTGTGCACCTCGTTGATCGTGACGCCCTGATTGGCCAAGTGCAGCACGCCGTTGTTGAGGTGCGCGTAGGTGTCGCGCTGCGCGCGCATGACCTCCTGGATGCGCTCGTTGCCCCAGCGCGGCCACGAGTGGGACGCGAACATCACCTCGGCCTCGCGGCCGAAGAGGTACAGCGCCTTGTTGATCTGACGCGACCACTCGAGGGCGTCGCGGACGAGGGCGCCGCGCAGCGTGTAGATGTTGTGGATCGTGCCGGTGATGTTCTCCGCCGCCCAGAACGTCTTGAGGTCGGGGAACCAGGTGTTCATCTCGGCCGGAGCCTCCGTGCCCGGCGTGTTCTGGAAGACCATCCGGACGCCGTCGATCGTGAGCTCCTCGACGTCCTCGACGATGGAGATCGTCGGTGCGATGAGCCCCGAGGTGCCGCGAGCGATGTTCTTGCCGATCGCCTGGTCGACGTGCCCGAACGGGCTCTGCGGCAGCAGGATGCCGTACTGGTAGAAGAGCCTGCGGTTCATGGCGTTGCCGGCGAACACGTTCTCGGCCACCGCGTGCTCGAGGAAGCCGACCGGCGCGATGACGGGCACCTTGCCGGTCTCGACGTCGGCGACGTCGACGACGCCGTGCACGCCACCGAAGTGGTCGCCGTGCGAGTGCGAGTAGATCACCGCGACGACCGGACGCTCGCCGAGGGTCTCGTTGACCAGCGTGAGCGCGGCCGCCGCGGTCTCCTTGGCCGTCAGCGGGTCGATGACGATCCAGCCGGTGTCCGAGCGGATGAAGCTGACGTTGGCCAGGTCGAAGCCGCGCACCTGATAGATGCGGTCGGGCACGACCTCGTACAGGCCGTAGCCCATGTTGAGGACGGCCTGGCGCTGCAGCGACGGGTGGATCGAGTCGAGGTCGCCACCGTCGAGCAGCCAGTCGTACGCCCCCATGTCCCAGATCACGCGCCCGTCGTCGGCCAGGATCTGGCGGGACGCCGGCGCCGCGAGGAAGCCGCGGCTGGACTCCTCGAAGTCGCGGGTGTCCTCGAACGGTAGTGCGGCACGGGCCGCCGCCCCGGCCGAGGCGGTCGCGGGCGACGCGGGCCTGCCCAGCGGGTGGAAGTGTTCCGGGTGGACGTGCTCGGCCATGGTGCGGACTCCCTCGTCGAGGCGCGCGCGTGCGCAGCAACACCCTAGGGAGCCCGCGCGGGCGAGGGCGGACGAACGAGGGGTCAGACGTTGCCCGGGTCGATGCCCGAGGCCATGGTCAGCACGAGGCAGGCCACCGTCAGCACACCCACCGCCGCGGCGACCACGACGGCGGTGCGCCCGGTGCCCTGCCGCAGCGACGTCCAGCCCTCGGCCGTGCGCTGACGACGGCCGCTCTCCTCGAGCCACGTGAGCGTGACCCAGGTGGCGAGCGCGCCGTAGAGGCACACCTCGGCCCACTCCTGGATCACGATGAGGGCGGAGATGTCCGCGGTGAACAGCAGACGCTGGGTGCGGAAGCCCAGGACGACGAGGAAGCTCGTGGCCAGGAAGATCGGCGGGGTGACCACGCGCCAGGCGGCCCCCCGCAGACGGGCTGGGTCCCACCGGACAAGGAACGGCAGCACCACTCCGACGAAGCCGATGGCGGCCTGCGCGATGCGGAAGAGCTTCTCGACGGGGATGCCGTCGGCGTCGTCGATGTTGTGGATGTTGATCTCTCCCTGGCGGTTGCCGTCGCCACCAGCCAGCCCGAGGATCCGCTGCCCCCAGGAGATCTCCTCGCCCGCGAGGAACAGCGTGCCGAGGGCGACGATCAGCAGGAAGACGCCGGTGAGCGGGTGCCCGCGGCGGAAGGCCGCAACCGACCCGAGGACCGACACGACGGCGGTGAGGACGAGCAGGAAGAACTGGAGCCACTCGATCGCGTGGTCCTCGCGCAGCAGCCAGTAGTAGACGTCGCGCGCCACGACATAGAGGACCAGGAATCCGAGGAGGCCGACGAGCGGCGCCCAGAACCCCGCCCATGCCGCGCGCGACGAGACGCCCTCCTCGGCGGCATCACGCTCGAGGTTGGACCGGAAACGCCGGACCCATGACTCCCCACTGGTCATGGGGTCAGCGTGCCATGCGCTGCCGGAGAGCGACATAGCCCTGGCGCTGGTTGCTCCACCCGGAGGACGCCCTCACCCAGCGTGCCCAAGGGAGGCACGCTCCTGACCCGAGCGCCGGTGGTGGCGTCGGGTCCGGGGTGTGGTGCGGGTGCGCGCAGGCGCGGACGTTGGTGCCGGTCAGGCGGCGGTGTGCCGTGGTGGTGGTTCGGGTGGTTGCCCTCGTCTGAGCCTCTCGGCCAGCAGGGCGCCGTCGCGTCCGACGTATCCCGTCTCGGGTGGGAAGAACCGCCAACGTTCCGGGTGGCCGGGGTCGAGCCCCTGGTCGGCGATGATCCGCCATCTCGCGCGGTGGACGAGGCCGTGGTGGCGCGGGCACAGGAGCACGAGATTCGACAGGCAGGTGGCGCCGCCGTGCTCCCATTCGCGCACGTGGTGGGCGATGCAGCGGGCGGCGTCGACCGTGCAGCCGGGGAACCGGCAGTGCCGGTCCCGCACCGCGAGTGCCGCCCGCTGGTCGCGGGTGGCCGACCGGGAGCGGCGGGCGACGCAGTGCACGTGCGCGCACTGCCCCGTCAGGCCATGGGGGTCGAGGTCGTGCGGGTCGAGGTCGTGCGGGTCGAGGTCGTGCGGGTCACCCGCGTTGTCACCGCTGGTGTCGTGGGGTGCGAGCTCGTCGGGGTGAACGGTCGTCGCCGCCTCACGGACGCGGCGGTCCGAGCGGACGATCTGGCCGAGCGAGGACCGGTCTGCGTGCAGGCCGTGGATGTGGATGTCGGTGACGGTCGCGTCGCAGAGCGCTTCCTCTACCACCTCCGCGGGCACCGGGACCGGGTCGTGGCCGGGGACGAGGATCTCGCCGGGCCCGCCGTTCGCGTGGACGTCCGCTGAGGCGAGCACTGTGACGTTCGCGGGGTTGCCGTGCTTGGTGCCGGCGTCGGTGAGCATCTCCCCGACCAGCTCTGCGAACGCATCGGCCAGCAGTCGCGGGCGTGCCATCGACCGGCGGCGCTCGTCCTCATCCGGGTCCCCCGTGGGCTGGTCCTCCTCAGGCAACGCACCGGCACGGAACCACTGATCCACCCGCGCCTCGAGCACCTCGACCAGGCGGGCGGCGGTCATCGCGTCCAGCACCATCCGCACCACCGCGGTCGCACCGATCGTCCCGACGCGGACCTCGCGCTTCTCGAGCGCTTCGAGGGCCTTGCGGGCGGCGGCCTCGGGATCGAGGTGGAAGATCAACGACGCCGCGACCTGCTCCACATCCCGCGTCGTCCCGCTCTGGCAGACCCCGAGGATGATCGCCTCGCCGCGGGCCTGCGCGTCGGTGCGGGCGGACCCGCGCAGGTCGGACGTCGCGGTGTTGATCCCGTCCGCTGCTGCACGTGCAGCATCGGGGCAGATCCGGCCGGCCAGGACCCCGACCCGGATCCGCGGGTACTTCTCCAGCGCCCGCCCGAGCTTGGCGACCTGCCCGGCCTGCGCGGTGGAGACACCCAGGGAGTCGACGTAGAACCGCTTCACCGAGAAGAACCCCGCCCGGGCCAGATCACCCGACTGATGCCCGGCATGGACCAGCACCGCCTCACCCGCCTCGCCCAGACCCCCGGCACGGTTGAGCACCGACACGAGCCGCGCCTGCTCCGCGCCCTCGAGCGAGCGGTGCTCCCCGGCAGCCAGACGCGCACCGAGGCGCGCGAACAGCTGCTCGGCCGCCGCGATGTCCTCGCCCAGCGAACCGCCCGCGAGGTCGATGACCTCGCGAGTGCCCGGGGTGGAATCCACACCGCGATCGTACACGTGTTCTATTCAGCTCGCAAGCCCTGACAACGCCGAAACCTGAGCAATCCCAACCACTTACGGCGATCACTCGTCCACAGCCTGTGGACAGAATCGTCGCTCCGCGCACCCGGGGGCCGCGCACGAATGGAGCGGCGTGGCGAGCGGAGTCAGGGAGATTCGAGCCCCAGCGCCCGGACGACCCATGACGGGTCCGCCACGTTCAACCGGAGCGTGGTCTCGTCCCGAACCACCAGAGGTGCGAAGCCGAACGCGTCGCACTGCCGGTGCAGATGCTCCAGGTCGGACCGGGCGCCCTCGGGCTCGGCAGCGCCGAGGGCGGCAGCATGCAGCACGCGCCACTCCCCGGGCGTGAACTTCCTGGCGAGCAGCTTCAGCTCGATCTCACGTTCCGGCGACCAGCTCGGGTGCTCCATGTCGCCAGCCTCCCCCACGACGCGCCTGCCCGGCGAGGAACCGTGCGACTGCCCTTGCGCGATGGCGGGGGCGAGGCCCCGCACCGAAGGCGGCATGACCGAGCCGACGCCGATCAGGCGAAGGTGACGGTGAGGGGGGCGTGGTCGCTCCAGCGCTCGGCGTACGACGGGGCCTTGCCCACCTCTGCCTTCACGGCGCGGGCTGCGAGCCCCGGGGTGGCGAGGGCGTAGTCGATCCGCCAGCCGCCGTCGGTGTCGAAGCCGCGCCCGCGCCACGACCACCACGTGTAGGGGCCGGGGCCGTCGCCGCCGAGCGCGCGGCCGAGGTCGGTCCAGGAGTGCTCGGCGAACCAACGGCTGAGGTAGGCGCGCTCGTCCTCGAGGAAGCCCGCCTTGCCGCGGTTGCCCTTCCAGTTCTTGATGTCCATCTCGGAGTGGGCCACGTTGAGGTCGCCGCAGACGATCGCCTGCGCACCGTTCTTGCGGGCCGCCGCCTTGCCGAGCTCGAGCATGCGGGTCTCGACGGCGTCCAGGAAGCGGTACTTCTCCGACTGCCGTGCCTCGTCGGTCGCCTCGCCCGTGTGCACGTAGACGCTCGCGGCCACGACCTTCCCGAGCGGGGTGTCGATCTCGACCTCGACGTACCGGCCGGAGCCGGCGAACTCGTCCGGACCGACGCCGATGCGAACCTTGCGCTGCGGAGACTTCGTGAGGACGGCGACGCCCGCCCGGCCCTTGGCCTCGGCCTCGGTGTGCGCGACGGAGAGGTGGCCCAGGCCGCCCTCGGCGAGCACCTCGGCGAGCTGGTCGTCCGCGGCCCGCACCTCCTGCAGGCAGAGGATGTCGGCGTCGGCTGCGGCGAGCCACTCGAGGCCGCCGCGACGGGCGGCGGCGCGGATGCCGTTGACGTTGGCGGTGACGACGGTGAGCACGCCGTCATCCAATCAGCCGCCACCCACCTCGACGCGTGCGGGCGCGGGCTGGCGCAGCAGCGCCAGACCGGTGCCGATCGCGACCATCGCACCGGCCGCGGACACGGGGATCCCGTACGCCGTGTGCGTCGCCAACGGGAAGCCCGAGAATCCGGCGCCGGCGATCGCGAGCAGGCCGGCACCCACCAACGTGGCGCCTATGCCCGCCCGCCACGGCGAGTCGCTCGGGCGCCCGGTCGCGCCGTCGAACCACGGGAGACGCAGGAACTCGACCGGCCACAGCCAGCGGACCACTGCGTAGAGCACGAGGCCGAAGCCGACCGTCGACGGGACGAGCCAGCCCCAGTAGTTGAGCCCCTCCGGGACGATGTTGCCGCCCTCGATGCGGACCGGCAGGTCGAGGTCGAGCGCGTGCAGGAGCGAGAGCCAGCCGACCAGCACGAGCATGTGCCAGAGGTAGATCGTCATCGCGAACAGCGCCGCCCGGGTGGTAGCGGCGAACGCGCGCGGCGTCGCGAAACGCGTGCGCAGCCACGGCGCGAGCAGCGCGAACCCGCCGAACAGCACGAAGGAGTGCATGACCAGCACGACCGTCGGCGGGGCCATGTTCGAGAACTTCTCCGTGGGGATGCCCACGAGCGACGTCGGGTACCAGCCGAGCACCTGCGACAGCCAGACGTTGACGGCCAGCCCCACCAGCAGCAGCGCGGCTGCCATCCGACGGGAGATGCCCGCGCGGTACCAGTAGCCGAGCTGGTGCACGAGCACCCAGGCCAGCAGCATGTTGACCGCGCCCCACGTCTCCACGTGCTGGAGACGCACGTAGTCGACGACCACGACACCGACGAGAAGAACGCCGACCGACCACGGCCCGGACCGCGCCCACCACCGGCTCGTCACCGGCGTCAGCGCGGTCACGGGGAGGTAGAGCGCGAGGAACCACAGCGGCCCGGTGACGCCCTGCAGCAGCGGGTCGGTGACCTCGCGGCGTACCAGCAGGGTGACCACGGTGAAGATCACTGCGAGCGCGAGCAGGTAGACCACCGTCGGCCGCATGAGCCGACGCGTGCGGTTCCACAGCCACTGGTTGTACGAGCCGGCGAACCGCTCGTAGCTGCGCTGGTTCACCGCGCCGCCGGCGATGAAGAAGAGCGGCATCACCTGGAGCAGCCAGGTGACGTACGGCCACGGCTCCCCCGAGGTGAGCGTGTTCGCCGAGGCCGGGATGCCGTCGTCGTCCCACAGCAGGATGAGCATGAGGAAGTGGCCGAGGACGACGACGAGCAGCGACCACGCGCGGACGACGTCGAGCGCGAGGTCATGCGTCCCGGGGTCGGGGACCGGCGGCACGGGCGGCAGCGGCGTGAAGACGCGCATCACCCGCTCCTCTACAGGTCCTTCTTCAGGCGCACCGAGTACGCGTCGTACCCGAGCCTCTCGAAGAACTTCTGCGCGGCCGCGTTCTGCGCCGACGTCTCGAGGCGTACGCCGTCCAGCCCGCGCCGGGTGACGGCGGCCTCGGCGGCGTGGAACAGCGCTCTGCCGACACCGCTGCGTCGACGTTCTGGCAGCACCGCCACCTGCTCGACGTACAGCACGCGCATCTCGGCGGTGAACGGGTTGGCCGGGCGGTGCATCTCCTGCGCGTAGAGGAAGCCCACCGGGTGGCCGCCGCGCTCGGCGACGAGCACGAGCGACGTCGGGTCGCCGACCTTGTGGAGGAAGAAGTCCTCGGCGGCGCGCGGGTCGGGCACGAGGTACTCGGACGCCGACCAGTCGTGGTGCATCTGCTGCACGGCCTGGTTGAGCGCGGCCAGCGCAGGAGCGTCCATCCGCCGCGCCACCTGCACGTGCAGCCGCTCCAGGTGCGTGCTCACGTGCCGATCCTCGCACCGTGGGGAGCCCTGATGCGGGACGACGAGAGCCCCCGGCGCGATGCCGGGGGCTCTCGTCGTACGTGCGGACCGTCAGGCCATGGCCTTCTGGAGGTTCTCGTCGATCGCGTCGAGGAACTGCTCGGTGGTGAGCCACGGGGCGTCGGGGGCGATGAGCAGGGCGAGGTCCTTGGTCATCTTGCCCTCCTCCACCGTCTCGATGCAGACGCGCTCGAGGGTGTCGGCGAACGCGGTCACCTCGGGAGTGCCGTCCATCTTGCCGCGGTACGACAGGCCCTGGGTCCAGGCGAAGATCGAGGCGATCGGGTTCGTCGAGGTGGGCTTGCCCTGCTGGTGCTGGCGGTAGTGGCGCGTCACCGTGCCGTGCGCGGCCTCGGCCTCCACCGTCTTGCCGTCCGGCGTCATGAGCACCGAGGTCATGAGGCCGAGCGAGCCGAAGCCCTGTGCGACGGTGTCGCTCTGGACGTCGCCGTCGTAGTTCTTGCAGGCCCAGACGTAGCCGCCCTCCCACTTCATGGCCGCAGCGACCATGTCGTCGATCAGGCGGTGCTCGTACGTGATGCCCGCGGCCTCGAAGTCAGCCTTGAACTCGGCCTCGAAGACCTCGGCGAAGATGTCCTTGAACCGGCCGTCGTACGCCTTGAGGATCGTGTTCTTGGTCGAGAGGTAGACCGGCAGGCCGCGGTCGAGGCCGTAGCGCATCGACGCGCGGGCGAAGTCGCGGATCGAGTCGTCGAGGTTGTACATCGCCATCGCGACGCCACTGCCGGGGTAGTCGAACACCTCGACCTCGGTGGGCTCGCTGCCGTCCTCGGGGACGAAGGACAGCGTGAGCTTGCCCTTGCCCTTGATGACGAGATCGGTGGCGCGGTACTGGTCGCCGAAGGCGTGGCGGCCGATGATGATCGGCTTGGTCCAGCCGGGCACGAGGCGCGGGATGTTCGAGATGACGATCGGCTCGCGGAAGATGACGCCGCCGAGGATGTTGCGGATCGTGCCGTTGGGCGACTTCCACATCTTCTTGAGGCCGAACTCCTCGACGCGCGCCTCGTCCGGCGTGATCGTCGCGCACTTCACGCCGACGCCGTACTGCTTGATGGCATTGGCCGAGTCGATGGTGACCTGGTCGTCCGTCGCGTCGCGGTTCTCGACCGACAGGTCGTAGTACTTCAGGTCGACGTCGAGGTACGGGAGGATCAGCTTGTCCTTGATGAACTGCCAGATGATCCGCGTCATCTCGTCGCCGTCGAGCTCGACGACCGGGTTGACGACCTTGATCTTCGCCACGGTGCTCTCCTGCTTCTGGGTGTCAGACGTGCGAGTCGGTTGAAGCGAGCCGTGCGGCTCAGATGAGGCCGAGCGAGCGGACCGCGTCGCGCTCCTCGACGAGCTCGGCGACGGACGCGTCGATGCGGCCGCGCGAGAAGTCGCTGATCTCGAGGCCCTGGACGATCTCCCACTCGCCGCCGTTCGAGGTGACGGGGAACGAGGAGATGATGCCCTCGGGCACGCCGTACGAGCCGTCGGACGGGATGCCGGCCGAGACCCAGTCGCCCTCGGGGGTGCCGTTGACCCACGAGTAGACGTGGTCGATCGCGGCGTTGGCGGCCGAGGCGGCCGACGACAGGCCGCGCGCCTCGATGATCGCGGCGCCGCGCTTGGCGACGGTCGGGATGAAGTCGCCCTCGAGCCAGGCCTGGTCGTCGACGACCTCGGCGGCGTTCCGGCCGTTGATCTTCGCGTTGAAGATGTCGGGGTACTGGGTCGCCGAGTGGTTGCCCCAGATCGTGAGGTTGGTGATGTCGTTCACCGTGACGCCGGCCTTCTTGGCGAGCTGGGCCTTGGCACGGTTGTGGTCGAGGCGCGTCATCGCGGTGAAGCGGCCCGACGGGACGTCGGGCGCGTGCGAGGCGGCGATGAGGGCGTTGGTGTTGGCCGGGTTGCCGACGACGAGGACGCGGACGTCGTCCGCGGCACCGGCGTTGATGGCCTCGCCCTGGGGCTTGAAGATGCCGCCGTTGGCCGAGAGCAGGTCGCCGCGCTCCATGCCCGCGGTGCGCGGACGGGCACCGACGAGCAGGGCGACGTTGACGCCGTCGAACGCGGCGCGCGCGTCGTCGGTGATGTCGATGCCGGTGAGCAGCGGGAAGGCGCAGTCGTCGAGCTCCATCGCGGTGCCCTCGGCAGCCTTGAGGGCCGGGGTGATCTCGAGGAGGCGCAGACGCACGGGGACGTCGGCCCCGAGCAGGTGGCCGGACGCGATGCGGAAGAGCAGCGCGTAGCCGATCTGTCCGGCGGCGCCGGTGACGGTGACGGTGACGGGGGTACGGGCCATGGCGCGCTCTCCTTGTCGTCGGCCCCAGGACGGCGTCGGCCAGGGTCCGGGTGGATATCTCGTCATCAAGACATCTGGGGAGAGCGTAGTCCCTCCCCGGGGTTCAGGTGGTGGGCGGGGGCACCCACAGGGACAGGACGCCGACGCCCACGGCGAGCACCGAGAGGACGGCGACGTCGATCCGCTTGGACCGGACGCGCAGCATCCCGGCCTCGCGCCCGGGCAGCAGGAGGCGGAGGAACAGCGCGAGGGCGACGCCGAAGGACAGCACGACGGTTCCGCGGCGGAAGTGGCCCGAGGCCACGACGGCGAGGCCGGCCAGGATCACGGCGAGCACGAGCGCGATCGGCCACTCCGCGAACCGGCGCGGCCCCGGCTCCCCAGCGGCGCCCTCAGGGGGCTGCACGGGGGCGTCGGGGCCGGCGTCGGAGGTCATCGCGAGGCGAGCCCGGCCTGGCGCTCCGCGGCCTCGACCACGTTGAGGATGAGCATCGCCCGGGTCATCGGGCCGACGCCTCCGGGCATCGGGGCGACGAAGCCGGCCACCTCGCGGACGTCCGGGTGGACGTCGCCGACGAGGCCGGCGTCGGTCCGCGTGATGCCGACGTCGAGGACGGCGGCGCCCGGCTTGACCATGTCGGCGGTGATGAGGTGGGCGACGCCCGCGGCCGCGACGACGATGTCCGCGCCCCTGGTGTGGGCGGCGATGTCGCGGGTGCCGGTGTGGCACAGGGTCACGGTGGCGTTCTCGCTCTTGCGCGTGAGCAGGAGGCCCAGCGGGCGGCCGACGGTGACGCCTCGACCGACGACGGTCACTTCGGCGCCGTTGATCGGGACGTCGTACCTGCGGAGCAGCTCGACGATGCCGCGCGGCGTGCACGGCAGCGGGGCCGGGATGTTGAGCACGAGGCGACCGAGGTTGGTCGGGTGCAGTCCGTCGGCGTCCTTGTTCGGGTCGATCAGCTCGAGCGCCCGGGCCTCGTCGAGGCCCTTCGGGAGCGGCAGCTGCACGATGTAGCCGGTGCAGGTCGGGTCCTCGTTGAGACTCAGGATGGCCTCGTCCACCTGCTGCTGCGAGGCGTCCGCCGCGAGGTCGACACGGTGGGAGGTGATGCCCACCTCGGCGCAGTCGCGGTGCTTGCCGGCGACGTACGAGTGGCTGCCGGGGTCGTCACCGACGAGCACGGTGCCGAGACCGGGCACGACGCCCGCCTCCGCGAGCCGGGCCACGCGGACCGCCAGCTCGGACTTGATCGCTGCCGCCGTGGCCTTGCCGTCCAGGATCGTCGCCGTCACGACGGCATCCTGTCACGCCCCGCGCGGTGCCCCGGGCGGGTGCTCGTCCTTGAACGTGAACGCGCGGACCGATGGCCCCTCGGCGATGAGCAGGTCGAGCCGCTCCTTGGCCTCGTCCAGGGTCGGCAGGTGTCCCGCCGGCACCCACCAGAGCACGGCGTACGGCGTATCCATGGGCGTGAAGAAGGCGCGGCGCTGGCGCATGATCTCGATGTGGCCGGGCGTGAAGACGTACTGGCGGAGCGCCTCGACGTCGGTCCAGACGCTCATGTTCACGATCATGTCCTCGCCCCACGGGCGCAGGTCGGTCGCGTTGCCCGACTCCGTCTCCTGCAGCCGCCAGACGAAGCCGGGAGCGGCATCGGCCTCGGCGTTGACGGCACCGAGGTTGGAGACGAACGGGATCAGCGCCGGGTGCTCGAGGGGCACGCGCAGGCGGGCGACGTTGAGCTGGGCGAGGTGCCAGTCGGACATGCCGTCACCCTGGCACAGCCCCTGGCGATGATCACGCGGGTTGCGGCACCGGCACGCAGACGGTGAGAGCGCCAGGGCGGAGGGTGACGTGCAGCGCGGCACGGGGCTCGACCAGGTCGCCGTCGATCTCGGCAGGAAGGGTCTCGGGCCAGCGGATCCGGACATCGCGCGCCCTGAGCGTGCGCATCTGGAAGTGGCGCGGGCTCCGCTTCAGCACGAGGTTCCACGCCAGCCCGGCCCAGTTGCGGAGGCGGAGCGGCGTGAGCACCGCGACGTGCAGGCGGGCGTCGTCGGCCTCGGCGTCCGGCAGCAGCTCGATGCCGGCGGTCAGTGTGCCGACATTGCCCACGACGACCCCGACCGCGGGCACCGTGACGGCCTCTCGGTCGGTGACGATCTCGACGTCGTACGCCTTCGCCGCGCGCACGGCGCGGATGCCGGCGCTGACGTACGCCGCCCAGCCGACGCGCGACTTGAGGTCGTCCGACGTCAGCTCGAACAGCAGCGCGTCGAAGCCGCTGCCGCCCATGACGACGTAGGGCTCGCCATCCATCTCGAGCACGTCGACCTCGCGCCGTCCGCCCGCCGCCACGACCGCCACGGCGTCCTCGAGGACGCGCGGAACGTCGAGGTTGCGGGCGAGCAGGTTCCCGGTGCCGGCGGGCAGGAGACCGAGCGGCACAGGCTGGCCGGCGAGCGTCGCGGCGCAGGCGCGCACGGTGCCGTCGCCTCCTTGGGCGAGGACGAGGTCTGCGCCGTCCGCGAGCGCCTGCCTCGCCTGGCCCTCGCCCGGGTCGTCCTCGGTGGTCTCGTACCAGGTCGGCATCGGGAGTCCGTTGTCGGCGAAGGCCTTCTCGACCGCGGCGCGGTTGTCGTCGTCCACCTTGGTCGGGTTGACGACGACAGCGGGACGCTCGACCGGTCGGACGGTCGACGGCGTGGTCACAGCGCGGCCTTCTCCTCATGGTTCGACACCGCGTCCGGGACGGGCGCGGGGTCAGGCTCGGGATACGGCTTCAGCACGGCGACCACCACGATCAGCCACAGCAGCCCGCCGAGGGCGCCGAACATCACGTCGGTCGCGAAGTGCATGCCCCGGTACATCCGCGACAGTCCGACGGCCACGGGCACGAGGCACAGCACGAGGATCAGCGGAAGGGCGAGCAGCCTGTTCTCGACGTACCGCCAGACGATCACGGCGAGGCAGACGTAGAGCGCCACGGCGGCGCCCGTGTGGCCGGAGGGGTAGCTCGACGTCGGCGGAGCGGCGTCGAGCTTGGGCACGTCGGGCCGCTCGCGGCCGACGCCCGAGGTGAGGGCCAGGAAGTACAGCAGCTCGCCGAAGATCGCCGCGAGGACCACGAGCGAGGCCGTCCACCGGTGGGTGAGCAGCCGCAGCAGGAAGAAGACGACCACGGTGACGGCGATCGCGACCGGGGTGTCCGACAAGCTCGACCCGATGTGCGTGAGCGAGTCCAGCGACGGCGTGCGCACGCTGACCCACCACTCCGCGACGAACTGGTCCCACTCCCGCACGCCCGCGAGCGCCGACCAGCGCGTGAGCGCGAAGCCGATCGCGAGCAGCAGCACGGTGAGCGCGAGCATCCCCGCGACGAGGAGACCCGCCTCGCGCTTGCCCCAGCTCCGGGCGCTGGCGATCGGCGCCTGCGCCTCGTCAGACCTGCGCCCCTGAGACTCCAACACGTCGGTACCTCGCTTCCACCAGTGCGTATACGCCGAAGATCAGGAGGCCGAGAGAGGCAAGGACGAGCAGGGCGTTGCCGAAGGGAAGGTCGCGCAACGACTTGAGGGCCCCGTCCATGCCGGTGGCGTCCTTCTTGTCGCCCGTCATTGCGGCGACGACGAGCAATACGCCGATGAGGACGACGACGAGCCCGCGGGCAATGGATCCGACCGTCCCCGTCCAGCGTGCGAGCCGCCGCGTGGACTCGTTCATGTCGGAGTGGTCCAGGTACGTGAGGAACTTGTGGCGCCAGCCCTCGATCACGAGGCCGATACCAGCCGCGGCGACCGCGAGCCCGGCAACCAGCACGATGACCGTGCCCCCGGGCCAGGTGAGCGCCTGCTCCACGAGGCCGCGCTGCTGGCCGGCCTGGGTCGAACGAGACCCGAGCAGCACCGACACCGCCGTGACCGCGAGGATCGAGTAGACGACGCCGCGTCCGAGGGACTTCAGCCGGGCCGACGTGCTGTTGCCATCGCCGACCGGGCCGCTGACGGCCTCCGCGAAGCGCCAGAGCGCGTACCCCACGAAGCCGACGGCGCACAGCAGCACCAGCACGGTGCCGAACGGCCGCTCGAGCAGCTCCCGCAGGGCTCCCTTCTGGTCCAGCTCGGCCCGGTTGCCCGCGGCCAGCGAGAGCCCGAGGAAGCCGATGACGAGGTAGACGAGGGCACGAGCGGTGAGCCCAAGGCGTGCGGCCCAGCCCATGGGCTGCGAGGAGGCGACGTCGTCGACGACGTCGCCCACACTCGTTGTGACGCCCTGGCCGGTCGCGTCGCCCTGGGCGCTCACGCGCGAGCCCGTCGGGTGGCGATGTGCATGGGTGCTGGGTACCCCTATGCGGACGCTTCTACACCTGCTCGTCCGGACTTTCCGCCGTCACCGCAGCAGCAGGTTGAGACCGGCCAGCACGGTGGAGGCGAGCACGAGCCACTCGAACTGGTGCTGCTGGATCCGCTTGATGAGCTCGCGGCCGAGCCAGGCGCCGACCACGACGAACGGCGCCACGAGCAGGGCGATGAGCGCGCCGTCCCACGTGAGCAGCCCCAAGCCGAGCGAGAGCGGCACCTTGGTGACGTTGATGAGGAAGAACAACCAGGTGGTCGTGCCGAGGAACGCGAGCATCTCGAGGCGCACGCCGAGGAGGTAGACCGACATCACCGCTCCCCCGGCGTTGGCGATCATGCTCGTGAAGCCGGACGTGGCGCCGGCCGAGACGGTCACCGCGCGCGGCAGCGAGCGGAGGCCGTCACCGTGCTCGGTGCGACGACGCACCCACAGGTGCAGCGCGACCAGGACGAGCAGCAGCCCGCCGATCGTCCGCCGCAGGCCTCCGTCGCCGACCCTCGTGAGGAAGACGACGCCGACGACGATGCCGATCCCGACGGGGAGCGCGAGGCGTCGGAGCGTGGGCCAGTGGGCGTGGCTGCGGTAGGCGAGCAGCGCGAAGACGTCGCCGACCAGGAAGAGCAGCAGCACGGATCCGGTCGACTGCCGCGCTGGCAGCACCGACGCGAAGATGCCGACGGTGATCAGACCGGCACCGCTGATGCCGGTCTTGGAGAACCCGGCGCAGGCACCGCCGAGCGCGAGGAGCACCCACGCGAGGGTGCCGAGGTCGGCGCTCATGCGCACACCTTCTCGTACGCCGTCCCGCCGACTTCCTTGCGCTCAGACGAGGATGCGCGCGGGTGCCTCGAGCAGCCCGACGAACGCCCGCATCCACTCCGCTGCGGCAGCGCCGTCGACCGGGCGGTGGTCGACCGACAGCGTCACGTGCATGACGGTTCCGACGGCGAGAGCACCGTCGATGACGACCGGTTCCGGACGAGCCGCGCCGACGGCGAGGATCGAGGCCTGCGGCGGGTTGATGATCGCCGCGAAGTCCTCGGTGCCGAACATGCCGAGGTTGCTCACGCTGATCGTGCCGCCCTCGAGCTCGCTCTGCTGCAGGCGCTTGTCCTTGGCCCGGGCCGCGAGGTCGGCCGTGGTCGCGGCGAGCTCGCCCAGCGACAGCCGGTCGGCGCCGCGCACGACCGGGGTGACGAGGCCGCTCTCGGTGGCGACGGCGATCGCGACGTCGACGCGCGAGAAGTGCCGGATGGCGTCGCCGGTCCAGATCACGTTGAGCGAGGGCACGAGGGTGTGCGCCTTGCCGACCGCTTTCACGACCAGGTCGTTGACCGACACCTTGATGTCGCCGCCGTCGTTGATCTCCTTGCGGAGCTCGAGGAGGCGGTCGACACGCGCGGAGCCGCGCACGTAGAAGTGCGGCGCGGTCGTCTTGCTCTCGGTGAGCCGCGCCGCGATGGCGTTGCGCAGCCGGGAGTTCGGCTCGTCGACGTACTCGGCGTCGCCGGTGAGGACCACGGGCTTCGGTGCAGCGGCGGGAGCCGGTGCTGCCGGCGCCGAGGGGGCTGCGGGTGCTGACGCGAGGTGGGCCTCGACGTCCCGACGACGGATCCGACCGCCCGGGCCGGTGCCGTCGAGCGCGGCGAGGTCGACGCCCGCGTCGCGGGCGATCTTGCGAGCGAGCGGGCTTGCGAACACACGTTCGCCATGAGCCGCTGGCGCGGCTGCCACGGGTGCTGCAACGACGGGCTCGGCGGGCGCTGCCGCAGGCGCGTCAGCCGCGGGGTCGGCACTGATGCCCAGCGCGGCGATCGCAGCATCGTCCGCCGACTCCCCCACAGCACCGGTGACGGCGATGGGCGAGCCGACCTCGACGGTCGCGCCCGCCTCGGCGAGGAGACGGAGCAGGACGCCGTCGGCCTCGGCCTCGACGTCGACGACGGCCTTGTCGGTCTCGATCGTCACGAGCAGGTCGCCGGCGGCGTACGCCTGGCCGACCGGCACGTTCCAGGCCGAGAGGATGGCCTCGGTCGCACCGGCGGCCACCTCCGGCATGCGCAGGATCTCAGGCACGATCAGGCCTCCGTGATCTCGCGGAGACGGGTGGCGGCTTCCTCCGACTTGGCGAAGGCTGCGCGCTCGAGCACCTTGGAGATGCTCGGCGAGGCGACGCCGCCGGTGATGCGACCGACGGGTGCGTCGAGCCAGTCGAACAGACGGCGCGCGATCTCGTCCCCGAGCCAGTTGCCGTACGACGTGCCGACCGCGCCCTGCTCGGCGATCACGACGTTGTTGGTCTTCTTGATGCTCTCGGTGATCGTGTCCCAGTCGAGGCTCGCGCGGTCGAGCCAGCGCAGGTCGATCACCTCGGCGTCGATGCCGGTCTCCTCCACCGCCTGCAGCACGTAGTTCGTCATGGCGAGGTACGTGAGGACCGTGACGGCCTTGCCCTCGCGGCGTACGGCGGCCTTGCCGACGGGCAGCACGTGGTCGAAGTCGCCCTCGACGGCGGGACCGGTCGAGGCGTAGAGGTCGACGTGCTCGATGACCACGACCGGGTCCTCGCACTGCAGCGCGGCGTTCATGAGGCCGACGTAGTCGAACGGTGTCGACGGCGCGACGATGCGCCAGCCAGGAGCGGTGGCGAAGATGCCGGCCGGGTCCATCGAGTGCTGCGAGCCGTAGCCCGTGCCCATCGCGACCTTGCTGCGCAGCACGAACGGCACTGCGCCGTCGCCGCCGAACATGTGCCGTGCCTTGCCGATCTGGTTGAACAGCTGGTCGGCCGCGACCCACATGAAGTCGGCGTACATGAACTCGACGATCGGGCGGAAGCGCCCGTCCATCGCCATGCCGCCGCCGAGGCCGGTGAACGCGTTCTCGCTGATCGGCGTGCCGAGCACGCGGTCGGGGAACGCGTCCTTCAGGCCCTTCGTGGCACCGTTCGTGCCGCCGTTGAGGCGGTGCACGTCCTCGCCGAGGATCACCACGCGCGGGTCGGTCTCGAGCCGGCGGCCCATCACGCCGGCGACGGCGTCGATGAACTTGACCTCGGTGAGCCGACCCTCGAAGTCGGCGACGTCGGTGAACGTGACGCCGTCGAACTCCGACAGGTCGCCGCGCACGCCCTCGTCGACGAACTCGGGGCTCGGCCACTCGGCCGCCTTGATCTGGCGCTCCTTCGGCTTGCCGTCCGGCTTGGGCTCCAGGATCACCTCGCCGAGGCTCGCCATGAGCGCCTTGGCCTGCGCCGTCGCGGCGTCGACCTGCTCCTGCGTGAGGATGCCGCGGCGCACGAGGTGGCGGGCGGTGGTGTCGATCGGGTCGCGCCCGCGCCACTGCGCCTCCTCCTCCTTGCTGCGGTAGCGGAAGGCGCTGCCCGGGAACGGGCCGTTCTGGTGGAAGTAGCGGTAGACGTCCGCCTCGATGAGCGTGGGGCCGCCGCCCGAGCGCATGACCGCGAGCGCCTGCTGCATCGCGAGGTGGACCGCGAGCGGGTCCATGCCGTCGACCTTCCAGCTCGGGATGCCGAAGCCGGGGCCGCGGCCCGAGAGGCGCGTCTCCGCCGTCACCTCGGCCACGTGCGTGCTGACGGCGTACTGGTTGTTCTCGACGAAGAAGCAGATCGGCAGCTTCCACGCGCCGGCGAGGTTGAACGTCTCGAGCGTCGAGCCGATGTTGATGGCGCCGTCGCCGAAGTAGGTGACGGCGACGGCGTCGGTGCCCGCGTGCTTGTGTGCCCAGGCAGACCCGGCCGCGAGCGGTACGCCGCCGCCGACGATCGCGTTGGTGCCGATCGCACCGGCCTCGTGCCACTGCAGGTGCATGCTGCCGCCGCGGCCGTGGCTGAAGCCGAGGTCGAGTCCCGCGATCTCGCGCAGGCTGCGCAGGAGCGCGTCGCGGACGTCGTCGGGGATCGGCTGGGTCGGGTCGATGCCCTCGGGGTGCAGGTGGCTGAGCACCTTGGCGAGGAACTGGTGGTGGCCGCGGTGCGAGCCGTTGACGGTGTCGGCGGTGCGCAAGGAGATGGCCGAGCCGACGGCGCCGCCCTCCTGGCCGATGCTCGAGTGGGCGGGGCCGTGGATGAGGCCCTCGCCGGCGAGCTCGAGCACGAACTCCTCGAACGACCGGATGAGCACGAGCTGGCTCAGCATCGCGGTGAGCAGCGCGGGATCGGCGGCGTCCCAGTCGGCGTCGGTGACGACGAGCTCGGTCCAGGGGACCGCGGGATCGAGGGGGTGGTTCTCGGGCATGGGGTCACCTTCGCGCTGGGCCGACGAGCCGGTGGGACGAGCGTGGCAGCAAATGTATCCATTCGCAAGGCCTGGACGGACCTTTCCCGCGTATGGGACGCTCATTGTTGTTCGTATGGATCCATCAGGAGGTTTCATGGCGATCCCCGGGCTGAGCCGCCTCGACCACGTCGGCTTCACCGTGCCCGACCTCGAGGCCGCGCACACCTGGCTGGTGGACGTGCTCGGCTGCGAGTACATGTACGCGCTCGGGCCGTTCGCCTCGCCCGACACCGACTGGATGCGCGACCACATGAACGTCGATCCGCGCACGGTGATGCGCCAGCTGCGCTTCTACCGCTGCGGCGGCCAGGCGGTCTTCGAGGTGTTCCAGTACGAGGCGCCGTCGCAGTCGACCGAGGTCCCGCGCAACAGCGACGTCGGCGGTCACCACGTCGCGCTGTACGTCGACGACCTCGACGCCGCGGTCGCGTACCTCCACGAGCAGGGCGTCACGGTGCTCGGCGAGCCGACGGTGAGCCGCAGCGCGTCGGAGGGCCAGCGCTGGGTCTACTTCCTCTCCCCCTGGGGCATGCAGTTCGAGCTCGTCTCGTACCCTCACGGCAAGGCGTTCGACCACCATCCCGAGCTGTTCTCCTAGGAGGGGCGCGAGCCGTGTCCGCGGACAGCGCGAGCGAGCCGATCGTCGACTCCGTCAGCAGCCAGCGGATCGCGGCTGCCCTGCGCGAGGCGATCCTCGGCGGCGAGTTCGCGCCCGGCGAGCGCCTGCTGCAGGACGTCATCGCCGAGCGCTTCGGCGCGAGCCGCATCCCGGTGCGCGAGGCCTTCCGCATCCTCGACTCCGAGGGCCTCATGGAGGTCTCGCCCAACAAGGGCGCACGCGTGCCGGCGCTCGACCTCTACGAGGTGCACACCTACTACCGCATGCGCGAGCGGCTCGAGCCCCTCACGCTGACCGAGAGCCTCCCCCATCTCACCGAGGCGCAGATCGACGAGATGGAGCGGATCCAGGAGCAGATCGAGGCGAACGACGACGTCGCGCGGTTCCTCGTGCTCGACCGCGACTTCCACATGACGTCGTACGCCGCCTGCCCGAGCGAGCAGCTGCTCTCGGCGACCATGCGGCTCTGGAACTCCACCCAGCACTACCGCCGCGCGTTCATGCTCCTCGCCGGCCCGGACCGTGCCGCGATCGTCAACGCCGAGCACCGGCTGCTGCTCGACGCGATCCGCCGGCGCGACGCCGTCGACGCCGAGCGCTTCCTCGAGGGCCACATCCGGCGCACGAGGGTCGCCCTGCAGAGCCATCCCGAGCTTCTTCGGCGCCTGACTCCCCGATTCGGTAGTGGTAAGGCGGCACGGGTGACGCCTTACCACTACCGAATCGGGACGCGGCGGGGGCGGATGGCGGCGGACGCGACGGCGACGCCGGCGAGCACCACGCCGGCAATGAGCTGCCACGAGACGACCGTGCCCGGAGTCGGCAGGAGCAGGTCGGACAGCAGCGAGCCGGTGAGCTGGCCGGCGATGGTGAGCAGGCCGAACAGCAGGACGCCGAGCGGACGCACCAGCACCGCCGCCACGCTGATGTAGAGGACGCCGGTGATGCCGCCGAGCCACAGCAGCGGCTGCTCCCACGGCGGAGGCGGCGCGGCCCACCGGTGCCCGATGAGGTGCTCGATGCCGAGCCCGATCAGCAGGAGCACCAGCGCGAGCGCGAAGTTGATCAGCGCTGCCGGCATCGGGTCGCCGGTGCGCTGGGCTACCGTGCCGTTGAGCGCGAGCTGCGTGGCGACGACGCCGCCGGACACGATCACCGCGCCGACCGCCCACCACACGAGGTCGCCGGAGAGCAGCCGGCCCGACACCGCGAGCGCGACGGCGAGGGTCGTCCCGATGGCGGAGAGCACGCGCCGGCGCGACACCGCGCGCGAACCACCGGGCCCGAAGCCCCACGTGTCGACGAGCAGCGACATGCCTGTGACGCCGGCGACGTACGACACGGTGAACACCGCGACGCCGAGCAGGGGCACGGTGACGGCCTGGCTGCCGATGTAGCAGGCGCCGCCGACGCCGCCGAGGAAGTGCCACCACCGCAGCTGTCCGTCGCGCAGGGCCGCAGGAATCGCGCGCGTCAGCGCACGGCGCGACGAGCCTCGCACAGCCACGATCGCCAGGAGGATGACGAGGCCGGTCGTCAGCGAGATGACCCCGGTGAGGAACGCGTCGCCGGTGACGAGCGCCAGCTCGCCGTTGCTGCGTGCCTGCACCACGCTCGTGATGCCGACCGTGAAGGCCAGCACCAGAGCCCACCACGGCGGGTGCGGCTGCGGCGGCGTGACGGGATCAGTGGAAGAAATGGCGCGTCCCCGTCATGTACATCGTGACGCCGGCGGCGGTCGCAGCGGCGATGACCTCCTCGTCGCGCACCGAGCCGCCCGGCTGCACGATCGCCTTCACACCGGCGGAGGTGAGCACCTCGAGGCCGTCGGGGAACGGGAAGAACGCGTCGGACGCACCCACCGAGCCACGGACCCGCTCGTCGCCGGCGCGGGACACCGCGAGCCGCGCGGAGTCGACGCGGTTGACCTGGCCCATGCCGACGCCGACGGCGGCGCCGTCCTTGGCGAGCAGGATCGCGTTGCTCTTCACCGAGCGGCACGCGCGCCAGGCGAAGACCAGGTCGCGCAGGGTCGCCTCGTCGGCGGGCTCGCCGCAGGCGAGGGTCCACGTGTCGACCGCGTCACCGGCGGCGTCGATCTTGTCCGTCGCCTGCAGCAGCAGGCCGCCGGACACCGGGCGGATCTCGATCCCGCCCGTCGCCGGCACGTCGGCAGCGACGAGCAGACGCAGGTTCTTCTTCTCGCTCAGCAGCGCGAGCGCGTCGTCGTCGAAGCCGGGCGCGACCACGACCTCGGTGAACACCTCGGCGACCTGCTGCGCCATCGCGAGCGTCACCGGGCGGTTGGCGGCGATCACGCCGCCGAACGCCGAGACCGGGTCGGTCTCGTGCGCCTTGCGGTGCGCCTCGGCGATGTCCGCGCCGACGGCGATGCCGCAGGGGTTGGCGTGCTTGATGATCGCGACCGCGGGCTCGGTGTGGTCGTACGCCGCCCGACGCGCGGCATCGGCGTCGACGTAGTTGTTGTACGACATCTCCTTGCCGTGCAGCTGCTCGGCCTGGGCGAGACCCGGGTGCGGCGTGTTGTTCGTGACGTAGAGCGCGGCGCGCTGGTGCGGGTTCTCGCCGTACCGCAGCACTTCGGCCCGCTCCCACGTGGCACCGAGCCACGCCGGGAAGCCGGTGCCCGAGTCGGACGGCGACACGACGTTGCCCATCCACGACGCGACGGCGACGTCGTACGACGCCGTGTGGATGAAGGCCTCGGCCGCGAGGCGCTGCCGCTCGGCGAGCGTGAAGCCGCCGCGGGCGACGGCCTCGAGCACGTCGCCGTAGTACGACGGCGACGTGACGACCGCGACGCTCGGGTGGTTCTTCGCGGCTGCACGCACCATCGTGGGGCCGCCGATGTCGATCTGCTCGACGCACTCGTCCTGCGTCGCACCCGACGCGACCGTGTCGGCGAACGGGTAGAGGTTGACCACCACGAGGTCGAACGGCTCGATGCCGAGCTCGGCGAGCTGGCTCTGGTGGTCCTCGAGGCGCAGGTCGGCGAGGATCCCGGCGTGCACCTTCGGGTGCAGCGTCTTCACGCGGCCGTCGAGGCACTCGGGGAAGCCGGTGAGGTCCTGCACCTGCGTGACGCTGATGCCGAGACCGGCGATGCGCGACGCCGTCGAGCCGGTCGACACGATCTCGACGCCGGCGTCGGCGAGGCCGCGCGCGAGCTCGTCGAGGCCGGTCTTGTCGTAGACCGAGACGAGGGCGCGACGGACGGGTCGGGTGCTCACGGGATGGTGACCTTCCTGCCGGTGACGGTGCAGCCGTTCGCCGCGAGGGCGGCGACGGTCTCGACGAGCAGCTCGCGCTCGACGTTCTTGATGCGTTCGTGGAGCGCGGACTCGTCGTCGTCCGGTCGGACGGCGACGGACGCCTGGGCGAGGATCGGCCCGGTGTCGACCCCCTCGTCGACCAGGTGCACGGTGCAGCCGGTGACCGTCACGCCGTAGGCGAGCGCGTCGCCGGACGCCGTGCGCGCCGGGGAACGACGGCAGCAGCGCGGGGTGCGTGTTGACGATGCGGCCCGCGAAGCGCTGCACGAACGCCGGCCCGATGATCCGCATGAAGCCCGCGCACACGACCCAGTCCGGCTCGTGCGCGGCGACCGCGTCGGCGAGCGCGTCGGTCCAGGTGGCGCGGTCGGCGTACGACGACGGCTCGACGACGAACGTCGGCAGCTCGGCGTCGGTCGCGCGCTGCAGGCCGAACGCGGTGGGGACGTCCGCGCCGACGGCCACGACCTCAGCGGGGAACCGCGGGTCGGTGGCGGCGTCCAGCAGTGCCTGGAGGTTGGAGCCGGAGCCGGACACGAGGACGACGAGGCGTGCACGGACCAGGACGTTCTCGGGCACGGCGGTCACGGCGCTGGTGTCCTCGGGCTGGTTTCGGCGGGATGCCCCGATCCTACGGTGCGTCGGAGCGGACCCAGATCGTGGGCAGCGCGTGCGCCAGCAGGGACCACAGCAGCGACCCGGCCGCGACCAGGCCGAAGACCACGACGCCGACCACGAGGCCGTCCGGGCCCAGCTGGGCGAGGCGGGCCGAGCCGAGCGACCCGGATGCGAGCAGGCTGAGGACGCCAGCGGCGAGGCCGACTGCTGCGGCGGCGCCCAGGTCGACCAGCACCTCGTCGAGCAGGCCGAGCGGGCCGCGCCGGCGCAGCACCACGGCGCCGACGACGCCGGCGAGCACCGGGATCAGGAGCAGCAGCGGTGCGGCTGCGGGTGGGTCCTGCGGGACGGCTCCGAGCAGGGGGACGCCGGGCAGCAGGCCAGCGCCCGCGGCGAACGGGTTCGCCCCGATCGCCCCGCCGACCGCGAAGCCGGGCCCGGCGACGTACGCCAGGGTCCAGACGAGGAGGTTGGGGAGGTAGGCCAGCGAGAGCAGGAAGAGCCCGAGCATGTCCCACGGCCCGGGCGCGACGCCGCGGGCGAGGCCGGTGACGGTCGACCAGCCGGCCACGACCGCGATGACCGCGACGACGCCGACCATCGCCACGAGGGCCGAGCCCGACGCGGAAGCGGCGAGCATCCCCCGCCGCACCAGCCGGGGCAGCCGTGCGACGAGCGGGCGGATGAAGCCGGCACCCTGCACGGCGCCGACCGTGAGCCCTACCAGCGCGACGACCGTCGACCACACGATCACGGGCACCTGCGGCAGCGTCGCCTCGGCGATGCCCGACACCTGCGCGACGAGGAACGCCACGAAGGCGTACGTCGCCGTGCCCGTCAGCACGATGAGCGCGACGTCCGGCACCGTGGTGGTCGAGGTGATGCGGGCAGCCCATCGACCTGCGCGCGCCAGCAGGAGAAGTGGCAGCGCGAGCAGGAGCAGCGGGAGCAGCGTGATCGTGGCCGGGCCCACGCTCACCGGGGCGTGGTGGGCGACGAGCCAGAGAGTGCCCGAGGCGCGCAGCGGAGTGGTGAGCCCCTCGTCGCCGCGGCTCGAGACCGCCCACGCGAGCGACACGACCACGCCGAGCAGAAGGAGGCCGACAGCTGCGGCCCAGAGCGCGGCGGTGACCGCGGCGACCGGGCGCGTGGCGATGACGTCCGCCCGGGTGCGGCGCGGACGGGTGGGGGCATCCGCCTGCACCGGCCGCTCGAGCATCGACGTCATGGCGTCGATGCTCGCATCGGAGCGCGGGTCACCCCGGCTGCGACACGGGTGACTCCGGCTCCGTCCGGTCCTCGGACGGGCAGCGCGACCAGGGCCCGCTCAGGGTCGGCGGACGAGGTCGGGTCCGACGTCGTCCGGCCCTCGCACGCCCGCGAGTCCGAACGCCTCACGCGTGCTGTCGCTGAGCTCGTCGAGCACCTCGCGCACACCGTCAGCACCGTCGACGGCGAGGCCCCACAGCACGGGGCGACCGACGAGGACGGCACGGGCTCCGAGAGCGAGCGCGCGCAGCACGTGCGTGCCCGTGCGGATGCCGCCGTCGACGTACACCTCGGCGCGGTCGCCGACGGCGTCCACCACCTCGGGGAGTGCCACGGGCGACGGCAGGACGCCGTCGAGCTGGCGGCCACCGTGCGTCGACACGATGACGGCGTCGGCTCCGGCATCGATGCAGCGGAGCGCCTCGTCGCCGCGCAGGACCCCCTTGGCCACCACGGGAAGTCCGGTGAGCGCCTTGAGCCGCGCGATGTCGGCGGGCCCGAGGTCCGGCGCCTGCTGGTAACGCGGGTCGGCGGGGTCGCGGCCCGCGAGCGCCTCCACGATCGCCTCAGGCGGCAGCGGTGGGAGCGGGCCGGTCGGCTTGTGCGCCACGAAGGGGACGTCGACGGTCACGACGAGGGCGCTTGCGCCAGCCGCCGCAGCACGACGCGCGACCTCGTCTGAGACGCCGCGGTCGCCGAGCACGTACATCTGCTGCCACCACGGTCCGGCCGCCGCGGCGACGTCCTCGACAGTGCGGCTCGCGCGCATCGACAGGACCAAGAGAGAGCCGGCATCACGTGTGCCGGCCGCGGTCGCGACCTCGCCGTCCGCGTGCGCGAGGCCGTGCAGCGCGGCCGGCGCGACGAGCACCGGGGTACGGAGCTCGGTGCCGAGCACGGTGACGGAGGTGGTCACCGACGAGACGTCGCGCAGAAGCCGTGGCCGCAGGTGGAGGTCGTCCCAGGCCTGCTCCTGATGAGCCAGCGTGCGCTGCGCCCCGGACCCGGCCGCGTAGTAGCGGTAGACCTCGTCGGGCAGGACGGCGCGGGCACGCTCCTGCGGCGACCAGGCGTCGGGGATCCCGGGCATGACGCCATCGTCCCGTGCGGACACCGGCTACTGCTCGCCGCGTCCGGCGTCGGTGTTGAGGTGGGACTGCGAGTCGCGCAGGGTCGGGAGGTAGCCGCCGGTCGTGTAGTACCGCTTGCCGGCGACCAGCAGCTCCTCGGCGGGGAACTTGGTGATGACCTCGGCGCCGGTCGCGGTGACCACGACCTCCTCCTCGATGCGCGCCGCACCCCAGCCGTCAGCGGCGGGCCAGTACGTCTCGAGCGCGAAGACCATGCCCTCCTCGAGGGTCTCCGGGGCGTCGAAGGACGTCATGCGGCGAGAAGATCGGCCGCTCCCAGATCGACAGGCCGAGGCCGTGGCCGTACTGCAGCGCGAACGCCGCCTCCTCGTTGGCGAAGCCGAACTCCTCCGCCCTCGGCCACAGCGACACGATGTCCGCCGTCGTCACGCCCGGCTTCACCGCAGCGATCGCGCGGTCCATGTAGCTCGCGGCAGATCACGTAGGCATCGCGCTGCGCGCGCGACGCGGACCCGACGGCGAACGTGCGGTAGTAGCACGTCCGGTAGCCCATGAAGCGAGTGCAGGATGTCGAAGAAAGCCGGGTCGCCCGGGCGGATCAACCGGTCGCTGTAGACGTGCGGGTGCGGGCTGCAGCGCTCGCCCGAGATCGCGTTGACGCCCTCGACGTGCTCGGACCCGAGGTCGTACAGCGTCTTGGCCACCAGGCCGACGCACTCGTTCTCGCGCACGCCCGGGCGCAGGAACTCGTAGAGGTTCTCGTACGCCGTGTCGACCATCGACGCGGCCTGGGTCAGCAGACCGATCTCGTCCTTGGTCTTGATCCGCCGCGCGGCGAGGAACACCTGCTGCCCGTCCACCACCGGCACGCCTGCTGCCTGCAGCGCGAACAGCACATCGGGCTCGATGACGTCGACGCCGACGGGCTGGCCCTCGAGGCCGAAGTCGCGCAGCACCTGCACGATCTTCGCCGCGACGTCGTCGGCGCGGTGCGCGCCCGGGCCGATCGCGCCGCGCAACGTCGAGATGCCCGCGCGGCTGCCGTAGTTGTCACCACGCCCGGCGGCCGCGTGCGGTTCGTCGAGCCACGTCGTCTGCAGCGTGTGGTGCTTGGCCGCCGACCCGAAGTCCCACAGCACCGGGTCCCCACCGCGCGGCAGGATCGCGAACCGGATCATCTTGTCCATCGCCCACGTCCCGATGTGGGTCGCGGTCATGTAGCGGATGTTGTGGAAGTCGAAGGTCAGCACCGCGCCGAGGCTCGACGCCTCGAGCTCGGCCTTGAGCCGCGCCAGGCGCTCGACCCGGAGGCGGCCCATGTCCAGGCGGGACTCCCAGTCGACCTGGTTCGTGCCGTACGTCGCCGTCAGCTTGCTCATGGGACAGATCCTCCAGAACGGCCGAGACCAGGGGTCGATGTTCAGTGTGACTGTACTGAGCGCGACGCCGTCTGCACAGGTCGGAGACGGTCCGGCTCGCCGTCAGGGCTGCGGCTCGGTGCGCTCCTGCAGGTAGCGACCCAACGCCGCCATGTCCTGGCCGCCCCAGCCGGCAGCCTGGGCCGACTCGACCTGGCCCCGGGCCGCCCGGGTGGTCGCGAGCGGTACGCCGAGGCTTTCGGCGAGCTCCACGATGAGGCCGAGGTCCTTGGACACCAGGTCGAGGCTCATGGCCACCGGCGTCGACGCGTCGAGGAACGCCGCCCGCTTGTACTGGACGAAGGGCGCGCCCACGACGCTGCGCGAGAGCACGTCGTACGCGTCGTCCGCGGACACCCCCGCCGCCACTGCCAGGGCCAGCGACTCCGACAGCGCCGCGTTCAGGTCGTGGACGGCGAGGTTGACGGCCAGCTTCATGACCTGCCCCCGACCCGTCGCGCCGACATGCAGCACCGATCCGGCGAAGGCCGCCAGCACAGGACGTGCGAGGTCCACGTCGGCCGCGTCACCGCTGGCCATGACGAGGAGCGTGCCGCCGGCGACCGCGGGGACGCTGCCGGACACGGGCGCGTCGACGTAACGCCGACCAGCCGCACCGAAGCCCGCCGCCAGTCGAGCGGACGCCTCGACTCCGCTCGTTCCGAGGTCGACGACGACGGTGCCGGGGCCGATGGCCTCGAGCACATCGGCGGCGAGCAGCACCGCGCAGGTCACGTCGCCGTCGGCGAGCATGGTGAGCACGATCTCGGCCCCGCCCACGGCGTCGACGACCGTGGAGCAGGCGCGGGTGCGGCCGTCCGCGTCCTCCTGCGCGAGCGACTCGGCGCTCGCCGCGGTCCTGTTCCACACGGCCACGTGGTGCCCGGCGCCGGCCAGCCGCCGAGCCATGGCAGCCCCCATGCGTCCGAGCCCCAGCACTGCAACAGCCGCCACGTCGCCGTCCCTCTCGTGTCGCGGATCGCGCTCGAATGTTCAGGCAGAGTGAACGCGCACGCCCAGGCTGTCAAGGCGGGCCGCGACCGCCTCGCTCAGGCGCGGGCGGCGCGGACGTACTTGAGGATCCCGTAGTACAGCCCGGTCGCGACCTTCTGCCGGCCTGCGGCCGTCGACGCGATCCGGGCGTCGGCGGCGTTGCGCATGTTGAGCGCCTCGACCATCACGGTCGGCACGTCGGACATGTTGAGGGTCCCGACGTCCTTGCGCACCGAGAGAGGGCTGCCGAGGTACGTCGTCTTGCGCAGCCCGCCGGCCGCGAGCCCCGCGATCATCTGCGCGGCGAGCGATCGCGAGCCCGCGTAGATGTCGTCGGTGTAGCCCTTGTAGAACGCCGGTGCGATCACGTGGAAGCCGCGGCCCGACGCCGGGGCGCCGTCGCCGTGCACCGACACCATGAGGTTGGCCTTCTCCTGCGCGGCGAACGAGCCGCGGGCGCCCACGCAGGGGCCGTACGTCGCCGCGTTGTTGCGGTCGCGCGTGACGAACACGGTCGCGCCGTGCGCGGCGAGCAGGCGCCGCAGCCGCGCGACGACGTCGAAGGTGAACGACGACTCGGGGTAGCCGGCGTTCGTGGCCGTGCCCGTCGTGTTGCAGGTCTTGGTGAGCCCGACCCACGAGGTCTGGTTGATCGCCGAGATGTGCAGCGAGTTGCCGAGGTCGTGGCCGGGGTCGAGCGCGATCTTCATCCCGGCGAGCTCACCGGTGCGCGTGGGCGAGAACGCCACCGGCTTCGGCCACCCGGCGGCCCAGGCCGCGGAGGGCTTGGACTTCCCACGGGGCCACCAGCGCGGCGCCACCGGGACTGCGTGCCCGCCCTCCCAGCTGGACGGCGTCGGCCCAGTCGCAGGGAGCGCCGCCGGGGCAGCAGCCGTCCGCGCCACGGGAGCCGGGGTCGCGCCGGCGGTGCCCGCGGCAGCGAGGGGCACCAGTGCTGCAGCGGTGAGGACGGCGGCGAGTCTGCGCATCCCGCCACTGTGCCATCCGTCTGCGCCCGGACGCGACGAAGGGCCGCCCATCCGGAAGGCCCTTCGACGAACGTGCGTGGTGCTAGCGCGCCTCGATGATCTCGCGCATGAGGCGGGCGGTCTCGGACGGCGTCTTGCCGACCTTCACGCCCGCGGCCTCGAGGGCCTCCTTCTTGGCCTGCGCGGTGCCGGACGAGCCCGACACGATCGCGCCGGCGTGGCCCATCGTCTTGCCCTCGGGGGCGGTGAAGCCCGCGACGTAGCCGACGACGGGCTTGGTGATGTTGTCCTTGATGTACGCCGCCGCGCGCTCCTCGGCGTCGCCGCCGATCTCGCCGATCATCACGATCGCGTCGGTCTCGGGGTCGGCCTCGAACGCGGCGAGCGCGTCGATGTGCGTCGTGCCGATGACGGGGTCGCCGCCGATGCCCACGGCCGAGGAGAAGCCGAGGTCACGGAGCTCGTACATCATCTGGTAGGTCAGCGTGCCCGACTTGGACACCAGGCCGATGCGGCCGGCCTTGGCGATCGTGCCCGGGATGATGCCCGCGTTGGACTTCCCGGGGCTGATCAGGCCGGGGCAGTTCGGGCCGATGATCCGCGTGGTGCCGGAGTTGAGCGCGTACTGGTGGAACGCACGCGGTGTCGTGGATCGCGATGCCCTCGGTGATGACGACGACCAGCGGGATCGCGGCGTCGATCGCCTCGACCACGGCGGCCTTGGCGAACTTCGGCGGCACGAAGACCACCGACACGTCGGCACCGGTGGCCGCCACGGCCTCCTGGCAGGAGTTGAACACCGGGATGTCGCGGCCCTCGGCGGTGACCGTCTGGCCGCCCTTGCCCGGGGTGACGCCGGCGACGATGTTCGCGTGCGACCCGAGCATGCGGATCGTGTGCTTGGTGCCCTCGGAGCCGGTGATGCCCTGGACGAGGATCTTGGAGTTCTCGGTGAGGAAGATCGCCATGAGTGTCAGGCCCCCTGAGCCGCGAGCTGGGCCACGCGGCGCGCGGCGTCGTCCATCGTGTCCACGAGCTCCACGAGCGGGTTGGCCGCGTCCTGGAGGATCTGCCGACCGAGGTCGGCGTTGTTGCCGTCGAGGCGGACGACGAGCGGCTTGGTGACCGGCTCGCCCTTGTCCGCGAGCAGCGCGATGGCCTGCACGATGCCGTTCGCGACGGCGTCGCACGCGGTGATGCCGCCGAAGACGTTCACGAACACGGCGTTCACCTCGGCGTCGCCGAGGATGATCTCGAGGCCGTCGGCCATGACCTGCGCCGAGGCGCCTCCGCCGATGTCGAGGAAGTTGGCCGGCTTCTGGCCGCCGAACTCCTCGCCGGCGTAGGCGACGACGTCGAGCGTGCTCATGACGAGGCCGGCGCCGTTGCCGATGATGCCGACCGAGCCCGAGAGCTTGACGTAGTTGAGGTCCTTCTCGCGGGCCTTGAGCTCCAGCGGGTCCGTCGCGGTGTCATCGACGAGGGACTCGAAGTCGGGGTGGCGGAACTCGGCGTTCTCGTCGAGCGAGACCTTGCCGTCCAGCGCCACGACGAGGCCCTCGGGGGTCTTCACCAGCGGGTTCACCTCGACGAGGGTGGCGTCCTCCTTGATGAAGACGTCCCACAGCTTCTGCAGGATCACCACGACCTGGTCGCGCACCGAGGCGTCGAAGCCGGCGGCGTCCGCGATCTCCTCGGCCTTGGCCTGGTCGACGCCGACGATCGCGTCGATGGGCACCTTGGCGAGGGCCTCGGGCCGCTCGACGGCGAGCTGCTCGATCTCCATGCCGCCCTCCTTGCTCGCCATGGCGAGGAAGGTGCGGTGGGCGCGGTCGAGCAGGAAGGAGACGTAGTACTCCTCCGCGATGTCGGCCGCCGGGTTGATGAGCACCTGGTGGACGATGTGGCCCTTGATGTCGAGGCCGAGGATGTCGTGGGCGCGGTCGTGCGCCTCCTGCGGCGTCGCGGCGAGCTTGACGCCGCCGGCCTTGCCGCGGCCGCCGGTCTTCACCTGCGCCTTGACCACGACGAGGCCGCCGATGCGTGCGGCGGCCTCCTGCGCGTGCTTCGGGGTGCGCACGACCTCGCCGGCCTGGGTCGGAACCCCGTGCTTGGCGAAGAGCTCCTTCGCCTGGTACTCGTACAGATCCACCGCTGGCAGTCCTGACTGGAGAAATCTGAGCGGGCGCACCGGGGTCACCGGGCGGCGTCCGCAAGGACGAGGGCGAGCCTAACGGCGGGATGTACCGCCCTCGACCGCTGCCCCGGATCGGTTCCGCAGGACGGGAAGAACCTGCGCCGAGCGGTCACGAGGCACGGGGCCGGAGGTGAGGAGGCGGCCCGCAGGGTCGCCGATCGAGCCGACCGCGAGCGCAGCGAGCCAGGACCCGCCGCCGCGATCTGGTCACCGACCACGCGGGACCGGAGGCGACGACGCGGCCCGCAGGGTCGCCGAGGGAGCCGACTGCGAGCGCCAGCGAGCGAGGGCCCGCCGCCGCGCAGCGGCCAGAATTACGCGGAGGCGCCCACGCGGTCCACGACCCAGTCGACGATCGACTGCGTGGTGGCACCGGGGGTGAAGATCTTCGCGACGCCCAGCTTCTCGAGCTCGGGGATGTCGCCGTCGGGGATGATCCCGCCGCCGAAGACCACGATGTCGCGGGCGTCGCGCTCGGCGAGCTTCTCGAGGACCGCGCCGAACAGGGTCATGTGGGCACCGGAGAGCACGGACAGTCCGATGACGTCGGCGTCCTCCTGGATCGCGGTCTCGACGATCTGATCGGGAGTCTGGTGGAGCCCGGTGTAGACGACCTCGATGCCGGCGTCGCGCAGCGCACGGGCGACGACCTTGGCGCCACGGTCGTGGCCGTCGAGGCCCGGCTTGGCCACGACGACGCGGATCGGCGACCCGGACGCGGTGCGCGGCGCGGCTGAGGCGGCGGTCGTGCTCATGGCGTTCCTCCTGGAGACACGCGGGCTGCTTCGAGACTACGCCGGACGTGTACCGCTCGGGCGGGGACGTGTCGCGACGCCGGTCACAGGCGACGCGCGGCGGCCCAGGGTCTACCCTCCGAGCGTGCCCACCGACCGTCCGGACGACGACGCGCGCGAGCCCTCCCGGCTCGAGCGCGCGGCCCGCACGGTCGACGACGCCCGGCGTCGGGCAGAGGAGGCGCGCCGCGCCCTGCTGTCGCCGTCCGGCGTCCGCGGGGTGACTGTCGAGGCCGCATGGTGGGTGGCCCACCTGGCGATGTGGCCGTTCGCGCACCGCGACGAGCGCACCGACGACGTCCTGCAGCGCAGCCGTGTGTACGACGCCCCACCGGTGCATCGCGCGCTGCTCGTCGGCGACGTCGAGGCCGCGGGGACGCCGATCATCCTGGTGCACGGCATCGTCGACAACCGCTCGGTGTTCACGCTGTTGCGCCGCGGTCTGCGCCGCCGCGGGTTCGGCCGCGTCGTGACCGTGAACTACTCGTCCATCACCGGCGACGTTCGCATGCTGGCCGACAAGCTCGGCGAGCTCGTCGAGGAGGTGTGCGAGGAGACGGGGTACGAGCGCGTCCACGTGGTGGGCCACTCGCTCGGCGGTCTCGTCGCGCGCTACTACGTCCAGCGCCTCGGCGGTGACGAGCGCGTGCACACCCTCGTCACCCTCGGCTCGCCGCACTCGGGCACGCTTCCGGCGTACGTCCTCCCGCACCCGCTCGTGCGCCAGCTGCGGCCCGGCAGCGACGTCGTGCGCGAGCTGGCGGAGCCCGCGCAGGGCTGCCGCACGCGGTTCGTCGCGGTGTGGAGCGACCTCGACCAGATGATCGTCCCGCAGCGCTCGGGGCGGGTCGTGCACCCCGACCTCTCCGCGCGGAACGTGTTCGTCCGCGGCGTCGGGCACATGTCGTTGCCGGTCGACGGCCGCGTGGTGCACGAGATCTGCACGACGCTCGCCCACCTCGACCACGAGGGCCACACGGTGGCCGCCGGTGCGACGTCGATCGCGAGCTCCACCGGGCGCAGCGGGCCTGCCGCCACCCCGGCTGCCGGCGAGCGGCCGGCCCGAGGGCGATCCCGGGGCTGACACCCACCCCGGCGTGTCGTCGCTCTTCGTGCCTGAGCGACTGCACTCCGTAGAACTTTGCTGAGTCCTCTGTCACTCCAAGCGGTGAACGACTTGGCCGCAGGACCCGCGGGCGGAGAGGATCTCCCCCGTGCCCGGACCCCGAGCGCTCCACCCCGCCCGCTACGGCCTCGCCGTCGCGGCCGGTTGTGCCGCGCTCGCCCTGACCGGGGCCGGACTCGCTGCCGCGCCGCCGGCCCAGGTCCAGGCCGAGCCCACGGCACCGCTCGCGGCCCCTGCCTTCAGCGGCTCGGACACCTCGATCGGACTCTTCTCGGGCACCTCCGCGTTCGTGGTCGACGACGCCGCCATCCCGGACCCCGCGCCGCAGGTGGCCACGATCGGCGCGATCCGCGCCTCCACCACCGGTGCGGAGATCCAGGCGGCGATCAAGAAGGTGCGGGCCGCCGAGGCCAAGGCCCGTGCCGCCGCGGCCGAGCGCGCTCGCCGCCTCGCCGAGCGCAAGCGGCAGGCGGCCGCCCGCGCAGCTCGCGCAGCCCTCGTCGTCTCCCCCGTCGCGTGGTACCGGCTCTCGGCCGGCTTCGGCGACCGCGGCGGCTGGTCGAGCGGCCGCCACACCGGCCTCGACTTCCGCGCCCCCACCGGCACCCCGGTGATGGCCGTGCACCAGGGGCGCGTCGCCAAGACCGCGTGGCACCCGGCGTACGGGCGCATGATCATCCTCGACCTCGGCAACGGCGTGACCGCGTGGTACTGCCACCTGTCGCGCGTCTCGGTGTCCCCCGGCGAGCGAGTCTCCGCAGGCGAGCGGATCGGCGCGGTCGGCACGTCCGGCAACACCTCGGGCCCGCACCTGCACTTCGAGGTCCGGATCTGGGACCAGCCCACCGATCCGCGCGAGTACCTCTGGGGCAGCCACCGCGGCCGCCCGGGCTCGGTGCCCGGCTGGACCTACGGCACCGTGCAGCCGTACGACACGCTCGGCCAGTACTCCTTCTGACGCCTCCTGCACCGAGCGGCCAGGAAGCCCACGCCGGCTTCTGTCGCTTCAGCGCGTGAGGCGCGATGCGGCGAAAACCCGTTGATCGGCGACGACGCCGCTGCCACGCTCGGCCGGTGGCCCCGTACAGCGAGACCGAGCTGACCAGCGCCTTCCTGGCCGCGGCGGACCGGGTGGCGGTCGAACGCCCCGGAGTCGACGTCGACCTCGCCCGTGAGCTCATGGGCGAGGCGGCGCAGATGCTGCACAACAGCCTGGCGATCGAGTACATCGACGAGCGCGACGCGACGGCCGTGATCGAGGCCCTGGCCGCCGACCTCGTGGCCGAGGACCCGGGAGCCGCGGTGCGCGCGCGGGCAGCGGCGGCGGCCGCGACACCCGGCGACCTGCACGACCCCGAGGCCGCGGCATCGGCGTACCTGACCGCCGCCCAGGTCCTCCGTATCTGACGCGCCTCGCCCAGCTGGATGCCCGAAAACCCCTGTGGTTTCAGGCATTCAGGTGGGTGAGGTGGCTAGAGCTTCTCGACGGGGGCGTACCTGAGCAGGAGGCGCTTGGTGCCCTCGGCACCGAAGTCGATGGTCGCCTCGGACTTCTCCCCCATGCCCGACGTCGAGACCACGGTGCCGAGGCCGAACTTGTCGTGGGTGACGCGGTCACCGGCCGACAGGCTCACGACCTCGCGGTTTCCGGGGCTCTTGGCACCGGGCCGCGTGGCGGCGGCCACGAGGGACGGCGCGGAGCCGAAGCCGCCGGTCGATGCGCGCTGGGCGTTGAAGCCGCCACCGGTCGAGACCGGGTCCTCGCGCTTCCAGTCGAGGAGCTCGGACGGCAGCTCGTCGAGGAACCGGCTCGGCGGGTTGAAGGACGGTGCGCCCCAGGCCGACCGCACGATCGCGCGGGAGACGTAGAGGCGCTGGCGGGCTCGCGTGATGCCGACGTAGGCCAGCCGGCGCTCCTCCTCGAGCTCGCGCGTGTCGCCCAGCGAGCGCATGTGCGGGAAGACGCCGTCCTCCATGCCCGTGAGGAACACCACGGGGAACTCGAGGCCCTTGGCGGTGTGCAGCGTCATGAGCGTGACGACGCCGCCGTGCTCCTCGGCGTCGGGGATCTCGTCGGAGTCGGCGACGAGCGACACGCGCTCGAGGAACTCGGTGAGCGTGCCCTCGGGGTTCTCCGTCTCGAACTCGCGCGCGACCGACTCGAGCTCGGCGAGGTTCTCGACGCGGGTCTCGTCCTGCGGGTCGGTGCTGCGCTGCAGCTCGGCGAGGTAGCCCGTCTGCTCGAGGACTGCGGCGAGGACGGTGGCCGGGCCGGAGCCCGCCTCGACCAGCGTGCGGAGGTCGGACATGAGCTGCACGAAGGACTGGATCTGCGTGAGCGAGCGGGTCGCGATCATCGGCGCCTCGGACGCGCGGGCCAACGCCTCGCCGAACGTCACCCGCTCGCGCTGGGCGAGCACCTCGACGACGGCCTCGACGCGGTCGCCGATCCCGCGCTTGGGGACGTTGAGGATCCGGCGCAGCGAGATGTCGTCGGCAGGGTTCGCCAGCGCCCGGAGGTAGGCGACCGCGTCGCGGATCTCCTTGCGCTCGTAGAAGCGCACGCCGCCGACCACCTTGTACGGCAGTCCGACGCGGATGAAGACCTCCTCCAGCGACCGCGACTGCGCGTTCGTGCGGTAGAACACCGCGACGTCGCGCGCCGGGATGCCGTCCTCGTCGGAGAGCCGGTCGATCTCGGTCGCGACGAAGCTGGCCTCGTCGTGCTCGTTGTCGGCGACGTAGCCGACGATCTGCGGGCCGGAGCCAGCATCGGTCCAGAGCCGCTTCGGGCGTCGCGCGGTGTTGCGGGTGATGACGGCATTGGCCGCGGTGAGGATGTTCTGGGTCGAGCGGTAGTTCTGCTCGAGCAGGACGGTGGTGGCGCTCGGGTAGTCGCGCTCGAACTCCTCGATGTTGCGGATCGTCGCGCCGCGGAAGGCGTAGATGCTCTGGTCGGCGTCGCCGACGACGCAGAGCTGGCCGGGCGGTACGCCGTCGTCGCCCTTGCCGACGAGCTCGTTCACGAGGACGTACTGCGCGTGGTTGGTGTCCTGGTACTCGTCGACGAGCACGTGGCGGAAGCGCCGGTGGTAGTGCTCGGCGACGTCGGGGAAGAGCTGCAGCACGGCGACCGTGGAGGAGATGAGGTCGTCGAAGTCGAACGCGTTCGCGCGGCGCAGGCGGCGCTGGTACTCGCCGTACGCCTCCGCCAGCGTCTTCTCCTGGTGGTTGGTGGCCTGGCCGGCGAACGTCTCGTGGTCGATGAGCTCGTTCTTCAGGTTGGACACCTGGTTGCTGAAGCCGCGCGGCGGGTAGCGCTTGGGGTCGAGGTCGAGGTCGCGGCACACGAGGGTCATGAGGCGCTGGCTGTCGGCGGAGTCGTAGATCGAGAACGACGACGTCATGCCGAGGCGCGGCGCCTCCTTGCGCAGGATGCGCACGCACGCGGAGTGGAACGTGGACACCCACATCACCCGGGCGCGGTTGCCGACGAGGTCGACGACGCGCTCGCGCATCTCGCCCGCGGCCTTGTTGGTGAAGGTGATCGCGAGGATCTCTCCGGGCTTGGCGTCGCCCGTGGCGAGCAGGTGCGCGATGCGGCGGGTCAGCACCCGGGTCTTGCCCGAGCCGGCTCCCGCGACGATGAGCAGCGGACCCCCGCGGTGCTCGACCGCCGCCCGCTGCTGCGGGTTGAGGTCGGACACGAGGTCGAGCACGCCGGCCCGCGGCGCAGGCGCCGGCTCGGGGTCGGGCGTCGGGAGGCCGAGGTCGTCGAAGAGGGAGGTCATCGCCGGGCAAGTCTAGGCGCGGACGCCGACGGCGACCGCCTCGGTCAGGCCGCCCAGCCGACGACGGCTGCGCGCACGTGCGAGCCCGAGGTGTACGTCGAGAACGCGACCGCCCCGGCCGGGCCGAGGGGCACCAGCACGAGCTCGTGCGACGCCGTGCCCGCGTTGTAGGCGACGGCGGGGAGCGCACCCGAGCCGGTGATCGTGAGGGTCCCGGCCGAGGCGCCGCCGGTGGCCGTCACCGACAGCAGCACCGCGCGTGCACCGGCCGGGATGCCGGCCTTGCCGACGAGGGCGACGTACCGCTTGCCACCCTTGGGCAGCGCGCCGGTGATGCCGAGGTCCTGGGCCGAGTCGACGACGGTCAGCGGGGCCGACAGCATCCGGGTGCGGGCTCCGCCGGTGGTGGACGACGTCGTGAACCAGCCCTGGAGCCGCACTGACACGGAGACCGCAGCGGCGCTCGCGTTCTTGAGGACGATCCGGCCGTCCGCGGTCGGGATGATGAGCGGTGCCGAGCGCTGCAGCGTCGTCGACGTGCGCAGCTGACCGACGGCGAGCGTCGACCCGGGGCTGTAGGCGTAGACGGTGCCGGCCTTGGCCGCCTTGCTCGTCACGAGCGTGACGGCGACTCCGCGCAGGTCCGCTCCCGGCATGCCCGCGGAGCCGGAGAGGTCGACGGTGCGCGTCTCGCCCGGCTCGAGGGGTGCCTGGGCGCCGTCGACGACCGTGGTCGGCGCGATGAGCCGGGTCGGACCGCTCACCGAGATCGCAGCAGAGGCAGCCCCCGACGGGACGACGAGCGGGGGCGCCCAGCCGACGATGTCGACGCGCGCCTCGGCCGAGCCGCGATCGAGCGACAGGCGCACGGTGCCGTCGCCGGCGACAGGGACGACGACGGTGGAGCTGTACGAGCCGCTCGACGGGGACGTCACGGCGGGGACGGGCGGGGAGGTCGAGGTGGACCGGACCCGCAGCGTCGGGCGCGGAGCGCTCGAGGCCCACGAGGTCACGCGCAGCGCGACGGTGGCGACGCCGGTGTCGGGCACCTCGCCCTGCCCCGTCACGTCGAGCACGAGGCTGCTCGAGTCGTTCGACCAGCGGGGCGCACCGACGCGGCACGGCTGCTCGAGGCCGGTGCCGGTGCGGGTGTCGAGGACGCGCACCGGGGTCACGGGCACCAGGTCGCCGCCGGCGACCGGGGCGCTCGGCTCGGGGCCCCAGCCCGACCGGCAGGTGGGGTTGACCGGGCTCCCGCTCCAGAACGAGGTGAGCGCCATCGCGCCCTCCCACGTGAGGGAGATGTGCACGTGGCTGCGGTGGCACTCGTTGTCGTACGCCGTGCCCGCCTTGCTCGCGGCGTAGCAGCCGCGCAGCTCGTCCCAGCCGCGGCCGACGTCGTACCCGCGCCACATCTGGTTGTTCCAGCCGATGTACATGACGCCGAGGCGGCGGGCCATCGCGGCCTCGTTGCCGTTCGCGTCCGTGGCGAGGAGCCACTTCAGGAAGGCGGTGGCCTTGGCCTTCTGCACGGGGTTGCGCGCCGACACCATCCAGTCGAGGGCGCGTCCCTCCTTGTGCTCGCTCGTGCCGCCCTGGCCGCAGGCCCGGACGATGCCGACGGAGTACGGGCCGTAGGTGGTCACCAGCAGCTTCGCCAGCTTGGCCGTCCCGGGCTTGGCCACGGGCGAGCAGGAGCTCTGCTCCTGGTAGTCGGCGTACGTGTCGACCGTGACCGGGAGCGCCGGGCTCGTGGGCACGGTCGCGGTGGGCGTCACGGGGACGGCGGCAGCGCCGGGGACCACTGCCGAGAGCGCGAGGACGAGGCCTGCGGCGACGACCCCTGCGACCCCCCGCAGGGTGCGCGGGCACGCGGCAGCAGGGCTCGGGCTCATACAGGAGTCATCGGCGCCGCTGCGGGCCGACTTTCGGCCGTCGCCCTACGATGACGGGGCAGTTGACCCGTACGGCGGAATCCGACGGGGACGTCGGGGCGTTGTCCCCGGAAGCCGGACGGCCGGGATCCCCCGGACGGCGGCCCCACGAGGAGGAACCGTGCTCGACGACACCGAGGTGTCCCGCGTCCTGGTCGTCACGGCCCACCCCGACGACGTCGACTTCGGCGCCTCCGGCACCATCGCCGGCTGGGTCGAGGCCGGTATCGAGGTGACGTACTGCGTCATCACCGACGGCGACGCCGGTGGCTTCGACCCCGCCGTCCCGCGCGCCGACATCCCCGGCATCCGCCGCGCCGAGCAGGTCGCCGCCGGGGCCGCGGTGGGCGTGACCGACGTCCGCTTCCTCGGCTACCGCGACGGCGAGCTGACGGTGACCCACGGCCTGCGCCGCGACATCAGCCGCGTGATCCGCCAGGTGCGCCCGCAACGCATGCTGATCCAGACCCCGGAGCGGAACTGGGCGCGGATCCCGGCGTCGCACCCCGACCACATGGCGGCCGGGGACGCCGCGATCCAGGCCGTCTACCCCGATGCCCGCAACCCGTTCGCGCACACCTCCCTGCTCGGTGACGAGGGGCTCGAGGCGTGGTCGGTGCAGGAGATCTGGGTCATGGGCCACCCCACGCTGACCCACAACGTCGACATCACCGAGCACTTCCCGAAGAAGATCGCGGCACTGCGGGCGCACGAGTCGCAGACCGCGCACATGCCCGACCTCGAGGGCTTCATCCGCGGGTGGGGCACCCGCCTCGCGGCCGACGCCGGCTTCGCCGAGGGCCGCATCGCCGAGGGCTTCTTCATCAGCGAGATGCCCGGCTGACCGACCTCCCGCCTAGGCGGGATGCGTGTGGATGCCCGAGGCGCCCGGCGCCTTGGCCTCGTACAGCGCCGCGTCGAGGCGTCCGAGGGCGTCGTCGAGGCTCTCGAGCGGCTGCAGGTCGGTGACCCCGACCGAGAGCGACACGCGTACGTCGACTCCGGCCACGACTCCCGAGACCGCGCCCACGGCTGTGCGGACGCGTTGCGCGGCCAGCTCCGCCTCCGCGACGCTGGCACCGGTCAGCAGCACGAGGAAGTCGTCCCCTCCGAAGCGCGACGGCACGTCGCGGTGGCGGAGGTTGGAGGCGACGGCGCGCGCGACGTCGTGCAGCACCGCGTCACCCGCGACGAACCCGATGGCGTCGTTGACCTCGCGGAATCGGTCGATGTCGAGCATCAGCAGCGCGAGCGGAGCACCGGTGACCTGCGATCGGGCCTGCTCCTGGTAGACGACCGAGCGGAAGACGTCGTAGCGCAGCAGCCCGGTGGTCGGGTCCGACACGGTGGGGTTGGTGGTGCCCTGGTCGGTCAGCTGGCGGTGCAGCCACCACACCTGCAGGACGGCGAACGGCAGCAGCCACCACGACATGCGCACCAGCAGGCCCGCGACGACGCCGGTGAAGATCTGCGTGAGCATCGCGCGGTTCGCGAACGGCTCGAGCACGGGCGACTCGCGCGGCGGGATCCCGACCACGCGCCAGAGCAGCACGGTGATCGAGAGGCCCGCGCCGATCCACCACGCCACGGCGCCGCACAGCACCTGCAGCGCAAGGAGAGCGGTGGGATCGATGTCGGGCGCGGCGCGGACGGCCGACCAGCCCGCGACGGACATCGCCGACACGGCGCAGAGCATGGGCACGAGCAGGAGCGCCATGTTGACGACGAGGCGCCTCCAGGGACGGAGGACGTACTCGGCAAGGGCGAGCACGAGCAGGGCCCAGGTCGGTGCCAGGACCAGCGCCGCGACCTGCATCGCGGTGGTGGCCGACACGAGCACCTGCGCGCTGGTGCCGTAGCCGACCGGCACCCGGTTGCGATCGGCCAGCGTGATCAGCCCGGCGAGCGGCACGACGAGCCACGGCCAGCCGTCGACCGGCACGAGCGGGTGCTGCAGGACGACGCCGACCGCGCACACCGCGATGACGGCGCCGCAGACGAGCAGCAGTCGGGTGGAGATGTCCTGGTCCTGACGGCGCCGGCCGTCCTGCGCCCGTCGCCCGCTGTCCGGCACTTCTCCCCGCCCCAGTCAGCTCGTACTAGACGCGGTCGCCCTCGAACATGCTCGTGACCGAGCCGTCGGTGAAGACCTCCTGGATCGCGCGCGCGATGAGCGGCGCCACCGGCAGGACGGTGAGCTTGTCGAAGCGTCGGTCCTCGGGGATCGGCAGCGTGTCGGTGACGATGACCTCGCGGACGCGGCTGTTGGCGAAGCGCTCCTTGGCCGGGCCGGACAGGATCGCGTGCGTCGCGGCGACGATGACGTCCTTCGCGCCGTTCTCGAACAGCTGGTCGGCCGCCTTCACGATCGTGCCGCCGGTGTCGATCATGTCGTCGATGACGACGCACACGCGTCCCTCGACGTCACCGACGACCTCGAAGACCTTGGCCTCGTTGGGAACATCGGGATCGCGGCGCTTGTGGATGATCGCGAGCGGGGCGCCGAGCAGGTCGGTCCACCGCTCGGCGACGCGCACACGGCCGGCGTCGGGGGACACGACGGTGATCTCGTTACGGTCGATGTGCTGGGCGACGTACTTCACGAGGAGCGGCAGCGCGAAGAGGTGGTCGACGGGGCCGTCGAAGAAGCCCTGGATCTGCGCGGTGTGCAGGTCGACGGCCATGAGGCGGTCGGCGCCCGCGGTGCGGAAGAGGTCGGCGATGAGGCGGGCCGAGATCGGCTCGCGGCCACGGTGCTTCTTGTCCTGGCGCGCGTAGCCGTAGAACGGCATGACCACGGTGATGCGCTTGGCCGAGGCGCGCTTGAGCGCGTCGACCATGAGCAGCTGCTCCATGATCCACTTGTTGATCGGCTCGGTGTGGCTCTGCAGCACGAACGCGTCGCAGCCGCGGACGGACTCCTCGAAGCGCACGAAGATCTCGCCGTTGGCGAAGTCGTACGCCTGCGTGTCGACGAGCTCGACGCCGAGCTCCTTCGCCACGTGCTCGGAGAGCTCGGGGTGCGAGCGCCCTCCGATGAGGACGAGCCGCTTCTGGCTGGTCTGGACGATGCCGGTCACTGGGCCTGCTCCTCGTGCGTGCTGTCACTGCTGTCACCGGGGGCGGCGGGCGCCGTCCCGGAAGCCTTGTGCGCCGTGGCCGCGGCTGCCGCCTCGGCAGCGGGGCTGCCCGGGCGGCGGCGCTCGACCCAGCCCTCGATGTTGCGCTGGCGCGCGCGGGCCACGGCCATCGCACCGGGCGGGACCTCGTCGGTGACGGTGGAGCCGGCGGCGGTGTAGGCGCCGTCCCCGATCGTCACGGGGGCGATCAGCATGGAGTCGCTGCCGATGCGGACGTGGTCGCCGATGACCGTGCGGTGCTTGTCGACGCCGTCGTAGTTGACGGTGATGGTGCCGGCGCCGAGGTTGGAGCCGACGCCCACCTCGGTGTCGCCGACGTACGACAGGTGCGGCACCTTCGAGCCGTCGCCGATGACCGCGTTCTTGGCCTCGACGTACGCACCGAGCTTGGCCTTCGCTCCGAGCACCGTGCCGGGGCGGACGAACGTGAACGGGCCGACCGTGGCGCCCGCGCCGATCTCCGCCGAGGTGACCTGGCTGCGGACGACGCTCGCACCCTCGCGCACGACGGCATCGGTCAGCGAGGAGTCGGGGCCGACGACCGCGCCGCGCGCCACCGTGGTGCGTCCGTGCAGCCCGGTGTTGCGCTCGACCTTCGAGTCGGCCTCGAGGACGACGTCGGAGTCGATCCACGTGGTGGCGGGGTCGACGATCGTGACGCCCGCGCGCATCCACCGGGCGTTGGTGCGGTCGCGCAGGAGCGCCCGCGCCTCGGCCAGCTGCACGCGGTCGTTGACGCCCAGGGTCTCGGTGGCGTCGGCGGCGATGACGGCGGCGACCCGCAGCCCGGAGCCGACGTGCAGGCCGACGACGTCGGTGAGGTACTCCTCGCCCTGCGAGTTGTCCGTGGTGAGGCGGCCGAGCGCGTCGAGCAGCGCCGCGGCGTCGAACGCGTAGACGCCGCTGTTGACCTCGCGCACCGCGAGCTGGGCGGCCTCGGCGTCCTTGTGCTCGACGATTGCGGAGACGGCGTCGCCGTCGCGGATCACGCGGCCGTAGCCGGTCGGGTCGTCGACGACCGCGGTGAGCACGGTTGAGGCAGCACCGGAAGCGGCGTGGGCGTCGACGAGCGCGGCCAGCGTGGCGGTGGTGAGCAGCGGGGTGTCGCCGGCGACGACGAGCACCGGGCCGCTCCCGCTGAGCGTGACGCCCGAGGCAGCAAGGCCCTCGAGGGCGACGCGGACGGCGTGACCGGTGCCGTTCTGCTGCTCCTGGACGACGGCCAGCGCGTCCGGCGCGACCACCGCGAGGTGGGCCGTGACCTGCTCGCGGGCGTGCCCGACGACGACCACCAGGTGCTCGGGATCGAGGCCCTGCACCGAGGCCAGCACGTGGCCGAGGAGGCTGCGCCCCGCGACGTCGTGGAGGACCTTCGGCGTCGTCGACACCATGCGGGTTCCCTCACCGGCGGCAAGGACGACCACGGCGGACGGTCGTGGGCTGCTCACGAGGGCGTCACTGCTCTCCAGGTGGGCGGGCGAGGCGTGCTCACCCTACCCCGCGGGCGGACCCGCCCGACGCCCGACCACGGACCGGCCACCACCCGCCGGTCGGACGGCGTCCACGCGGCCTTCGCCGGCCGTTCGCCGACCTGCCGCAGCGCTCCCGGGGCAGGAATCGAACCTGCGTCGTACCCGCATTCAAAGTGCGGTCGCCCCTGCCAGCAGAGCAACCCGGGAAGGTCTCGCGCACCCAGGGTAGAGCGCCGCGGAGGGCTCCCGGCGGCCCCGACCAGGGCTCCGTCCCACGGCGGGAGGCCCCGGAGCGGCAGGATGGGCGTCGTGACCGTGGACCCGACCGTGCCCGACGACGCCGAGCCGACTCCCGCACCCGTACGCCGGGAGCGCACGGAGCGGGTGCGGATGAGCGGGCGCGAGCGTCGCGAGCAGCTCATCGACGTCGGTCGCAAGCTGTTCGCCGCGAAGGGGTTCGAGGTCGTCACGATCGAGGAGATCGCCTCGAAGGCGGGCGTCTCCAAGCCGGTCGTCTATGAGCACTTCGGCAGCAAGGACGGCCTCTACGCCGTCATCGTCGACCGCGAGATGAACGCCCTCATGGGCATGGTCAGCGACTCGCTCACCGGGTCCAGCGGCGGCGCGCGCGACCTGCTCGAGAAGGCCGGCCGGGCGCTGTTCGACTACATCGAGACGCACAACGAGGGCTTCCGCATCCTGGTGCGCGACTCGCCCGTCTCGCAGACCACCGGCAACTTCGCCTCGCTGCTCCGCGACGTCGCGAGCCAGGTCGAGGCCCGGCTCGCCCGGGAGTTCGAGCGCCAGGGCTTCCCGGCCAAGCTCGCTCCGATGTACGCCAACATGCTGGTCGGCATGGTCGCGCTCACCGGGCAGTGGTGGCTCGACGTACGCAAGCCCAAGAAGGAGGAGGTCGTCGCCCACGTGGTGAACCTCGCCTGGAACGGCTTGGCGGGCCTGGAGAAGAAGCCCACGCTCAAGGCCACGAAGAAGGCCTGACCTGAGCACGCCGGCGCTCGCGACCGAGCGGCTCGACCTCGAGCCGCTCTCCGTGGAGGACGCCGACGAGATGGTGACGGTGCTCGCCGATCCCGCGCTGTACGCCGTGACTGGCGGGGTGCCGCCGACACTCGACGAGCTGACCGCGCGCTACGCCCGACAGGTGCTCGGCGGGTCGGACGACGGCACCGAGACCTGGCACAACTGGATCGTGCGCGTGCGAGCCACCGGTGCGGCGGCCGGGTTCGTGCAGGCGACCGTCGTCGGCCCGGCCGACGCTGTCGTGGCCGAGCTCGCCTGGGTGATCGGCGTGCCGTGGCAGGGCCAGGGCATCGCGAGCGAGGCGGCCGCGGCACTCGTCCACGCGATGGTCGATGCCGGTGCGACCGAGGTGATCGCGCACATCGAGCCCGGGCACGCGCCGTCCGAGGCGGTGGCCGCTCGCATCGGCCTGCGACCCACCGCCGTGGTCCACGACGGCGAGGTCCGCTGGTCGTCGCTCGGCTGAGCCGCCCAGGTATCTCGACGTCGAGAGACCGGGCGTAGAGTCCGGTCGTGACCACCGACCCCCGCGACGAGGTGGACGCGCTCGTCGAGGCCTGGCGCCGCGAGCGCCCCGACCTCGACGTCGCGCCGCTCGAGGTGCTCTCGCGCGTGTCCCGCCTCGCGCGGCACCTCGACCTCGCGCGGCGCCAGGCGTTCGAGACGCACGACCTCGAGCCGTGGGAGTTCGACGTCCTCGCAGCACTGCGCCGCGAGGGCCCGCCGTACGCGCTGTCCCCCGGTCGCCTGCTGCAGGTCACGCTGGTCACGAGCGGCACCATGACCAACCGCATCGACCGGCTCGAGGCCAAGGGCCTCGTCGAGCGCGTGCCCGACCCGAACGACGGCCGCAGCGTGCAGGTGGTGCTGTCCGAGGGCGGCCGCGCGCGCGTCGACGACGCTCTCACCGACCTGCTCGCGCACGAGCGCGCGATCCTGGGTGCGCTGCCGTCGTCCGACCAGGACACCCTCGCCGACCTGCTCCGCAGCCTGACGCTCCCCTTCGACACAGCCGCCGACTGACACCTCGGTCGCGAGGGTCCACTGAGGTCCGCGGACGGCCCTACCCCGCGGGCAGTGCGGGCGGCGGTCCGACGATCTCGATCTGGTGCGCGGGCGCAGCGGCCATGAGCGCACCGAGGTCGAACTCCCACGTGGCCGGAAGGTCGCCCTCCACGGGTACGCCGGCGGCGCGCACGAACTCGCCGAAGCCAGCGGGAGCCGTGACGCTGATCAGACGTGCCGTCGCGCTCACGACGCCGAACGCGTGGCGCTGCCCCGAGGGCAGGTAGAGGGCACCGCCTGCGCCGACTGCGACCTCGTCGTCGCCTGCCCAGGCGTGGATGTCGCCCTCGAGCACGTAGAAGATCTCGGCCTCGCCGTGGTGAATGTGCAGCGGGGTCGTGTCGCCGCGCACCCCGGTCTGGTCGAGCAGCGCGACCGACCCCTGGGTCTGCGCTGAGTCCAGCACGAGGTCGAACGACGTACCGCCTGCCCACAGCAGACGGCGCCGATCTACGGCATGCGAGATGCCCACTCCCGAGGGAAGCACCGACACGACTACTCCTTCAGCCCATAGATCTGACGGTCGCGGCGACGGAGTCGCGGCAGCGCACTAGACCACGACGGGCCACAACCGCGACGGATAACGTCGAAAGTGCCTTTGCCGAGCCTGGCACGTCACCCAGGAAGGTGCTCGAGAACCTCTGTGGTTCTGGGCATCTGACTGGGTCAGGTGGCAGCGATGGCCTTGGCGATGCGCTTGGCCTCGAGGCCCATCTCGCGGAGCATGCCCGCGGGCGAGACGAACTGGCCGCAGAACCACAGGCCCGGCAGAGCGGTCGGGCCGCCGCTCACCAGCGGGCGGCCGTCCTCGCCGCAGACCGCTCGCCACTCCGGCAGCAGGTCCTCGAGCGCGGGGCGGTAGCCGGTCGCGAGCACCACGGCGTCGAGGTCGAGCTGCGAGCCGTCGTCGAAGACGACACCGGACGACGTGAAGCGCTCGATGTCGCCGTGGACCGTGATGCGGCCAGACTTGATGTGGTCCATCGTGCCGATGTCGAGCAACGGGATGTGCTTGTCGTTCTTGATCTGCGTGTTCGGGCCGTACGGCAGCTTCTTCAGGCCCACCTTCGTGATGTCGCCGATGGTGAGCCGCACGAGCGGTGCGGCGAGCGCGTCCGCCACGCCGGTCGGAAGCACGCGCATCGCGATCCCCATCTGCAGCACGGGGATCCCGAAGAGGTCGCGCGGCAGCACGTTCACCTGCGAGCGCACCGACAGGTGGGCGGCGACGCCGTGCTCGACGAGGTCGATCGCCTGCTCGCACGCGGAGTTGCCGAAGCCGACCACGAGCACCGCGCCGCCGCGCCACGGCTCGCCGTTGCGGTACTCGCTCGAGTGCAGGACGGACCCGCCGTACGACTCCAGGCCCGGCCAGGACGGACGCACGGGCACGCGCGTGGCGCCGGTGGCGACGACCACGTGCTCGGCGTGCCAGGTGGTGTCCTGCGTCGCCACGTCCCAGCCGCCCTCGGCCGCGCGCTCTATGCGCGACACCGTCTGGTCGAAGTGCGGCGCGATGCGGTGCTGGGCGGCGTACGCCTCGAGGTACTCGACCACCTGCACGCGCGCGGGGTAGCGCGGCCAGTCGCGCGGCATCGGTGTGCCGGGCAGCGTGGACGCCGACTTGGGCGTGTGCAGGTGCAGCCGGTCGTAGTGGTGGCGCCAGGCTGTGCCGACGACGTCGGACGCCTCCAGCACCTCGAACGGGACGGCGGCGTCGCGCAGGCAGGCGGCGGTGGCGAGGCCGGCGGCCGAGGCGCCGATGACGAGGACCTTCGTGGAGTTCTGCACCGCGTCAGGCTAGGGCTACTGCTCGAGATCGGCGGCGATCTCGAGCCACTGCTCCTCGAGCCCCTCGCGCTCGGCGACGACGGCGCGCAGCTCGGCGTCGAGCGCGAGCACCTTCTCGTGGTCGGTCGCGGTCGCGGCATCGGCGAGCAGCGCGTGCAGCCGCTCCTCCTCCTTGCCCAGCTTCTCGGTACGTCGCTCGATCCTCGTGAGCTCCTTGCGCAGCTCGCGCAGGTCGCCCGCCGCGCGCCTCGGCGCAGCGTCGGCGGTCGTCGACGACGATGACGACGCCGCGCCGCCGGACGACGCAGCACTGCCGCCCGCGGTCATGACTGCGCGCCGCTCGAGGTACTCGTCGACGCCGTTCGGCAGCATCCGGATCGCGCCGTCGCCGAGCAGCGCGTAGACGACGTCGGTCGTGCGCTCGAGGAAGTACCGGTCGTGGCTGACGACGACGAGGGTGCCGGGCCAGGTGTCGAGCAGGTCCTCGAGGACCGTGAGCATCTCGACGTCGAGGTCGTTGGTCGGCTCGTCGAGCAGCAGGACGTTGGGCCCGCCGACGAGCAGCCGCAGCATCTGCAGGCGACGCAGCTCGCCGCCGGACAGGTCGCCGAGACGCGTGAACAGCTTGTCGCCGCTGAAGCCGAAGCCCTCCAGCATGCTGCGCGCGGTCACCGAACGGGAGGCTCCGCCCGCGGCCATGCGCGACTGCCACGCCGCGCTCGATGCGTCGCGCCCGCCGACCTCGACGTACTGCGCCTGCCGCTCGACCGACTCGAGCACGCGGTCGGCGGGGTCGATCTCGGCCAGGGCCTGCGTGAGCGTGGCGACGTGGACGGTGAGGCCGACGCTCACGGTGCCGGCGCGGACGTCGGGCGCGTGCTCGGCGTCGAGCACGCCGTCGTGCGCCGCGGCGAGCAGGCGCAGGAGGGTGGTCTTGCCGACGCCGTTGGGGCCGAGCAGTCCGATGCGGTCGCCGGGCCCGAGCCGCCAGGTCTGACCGGTGACGACGGCCGGGGCGCCGACCGCCGGTGCGACGGTCACGTCCTCGAGGTCGTACACCTGCTTGCCGAGCCGGGCGGTCGCGAACTTCTCCAGCGCCAGGCGGTCGCGCGGCGGCGGCTCGTCGGCGATGAGCTCGTTCGCCGCGTCGATGCGGAACTTCGGCTTGCTCGTGCGCGCAGGTGCACCGCGGCGCAGCCACGCGAGCTCCTTGCGCAGCAGGTTCTGCCGACGCTCCTCGCTGGACGCCGCCTGCCGCGAGCGCTCGGCCCGCGCGAGGACAAAGGCGGCGTACCCGCCGTCGTAGCGGTGGACCGCGCCGTCGACGACCTCCCACGTCTCGGTGGCGACCTCGTCGAGGAACCACCGGTCGTGCGTGACGGCGACGAGCGCACCGCGGCGCGGCGCCAGGTGGTGCGCGAGCCACGACACGGCCTCGACGTCGAGGTGGTTGGTCGGCTCGTCGAGCACCAGGAGGTCGGGGTCGTCGATGAGCAACCGCGCGAGGGCCGCGCGACGGCGCTCGCCGCCCGACATGGTGCCGATCACGGCGTCGAGGCCGCCCTCGTACGCGTCCGCGTTCACGCCGCCGAGCAGGCCGCCCATCACATCGCGCACGCGGGCGTCGCCAGCCCACTCGTGCTCCGCGCGGTCGCCGACGACGACGTCCCGCAGGGTGGCCGCCGGGTCGAGGTCGTCGCCCTGCGCGAGCAGGCCGATCGTGACGCTGCCGAGGCGGATCACGCGGCCGGAGTCGACGTCCTCGAGACCGGTGAGCACGCGTACGAGCGTGGTCTTGCCGCCGCCGTTGCGGCCGACGACGCCGATGCGCGCGCCCTCGGTGACGCCGACGGTGACGCCGTCGAGCAGCGTGCGGGTGCCGAGCGCCTTGCCGACGTCCTCGAGCGCCACGTAGGTGGGCGGCGGCATCAGCCCGCTGCCCGCTGGTCGACGACCTTCGCGCCCGGCACCGGGCCCATGGCACGGCGCACGGTGCGGCAGACGCCGGACGCAGTGAACGCGACCGCGAGGTCGAGCGCGTGCTCGTCGTCCCGCGCGAGGAAGGCGCAGGTCGGGCCGCTACCGGAGACCACGCCGCCGAGGGCGCCGTACTCCTCGCCGACCGAGAGCACCTGGGCGAGCAGCGGACGAAGCGAGACGGCACCGCTCTGCAGATCGTTGTGGAGCGCCTTGCCGAGGGCCACGGGGTCGCCCGCGCGCAGGGCGGCCATGCAGCTCGGCAGGCACCTCCGGCTCGGGCACCGACTGGCCCTCACGGAGGCGGTCGGTCTCGCGGTAGACCGCGGGGGTCGACAGGCCCTCTTCGGCGAGGACGAAGACCCAGTGGAACGTGCCGCGCACCATCGCGGTGGTGAGCTCGGTGCCGCGGTCGTGCCCGACGGCGGTGCCGCCGTGCAGCGCGAACGGGACGTCGCTGCCGAGCTCGGCGCCGAGGTCCATGAGCGTCTCCCGGCCGAGACCGAGGGCGAAGAGCGCGTCGACCGCGACCAACGCCGCGGCGGCGTCGGCACTGCCGCCGGCCATGCCGCCCGCGACCGGGATCCCTTTGCGGATGGCGAGCGAGACGTCGCGGGAGCCGCCGTACGGCACCAGCAGCTCGACCGCGCGGGCCGCGAGGTTGGTGCCGTCGAGCGGCACGTCGGCCGCACCCTCGCCCTCGACGTGCAGCTGGGTGCCCGAGCCCTCGGGCAGCGGCGTCGCGACGAGGTCGTCGTACAGGCCGACGGCGTGGAAGACCGTGGCGAGCCCGTGGAAGCCGTCCTCGCGGAGCGGTCCGACCTCGAGCGCGAGGTTGACCTTCGCCGGAGCACGGACGGTCACGGAGGAGAGCACCCTCCGACTCTATGGGGTCGCGGGCGGACGCGAGTTACTGCCCAAAGTGGGGCTATGGAGCCACCCATGACCCCGGCGGTCTCAAGCGGCTGTTGCACCGAGGACCTCGGTGAGGGCCTCGCGGGGAGTCTTCCAGTCCAGGGTCATGCGCGGTCGGGTGTTGAGGCTGAGGGCGACGGCGTCGCAGTCGGCCTGGGTCAGTCCGCGCATGTCGGCGCCCTTGGGCCAGTACTGACGCAGCAGCCCGTTGGTGTTCTCGTTGCTGCCTCGTTGCCAGGGTGAGTGCGGGTCGGCGAAGTAGATGTCGATGTCCGCTTCGATGGCGATCGCCGCGTGCTGGGCCATCTCCTTGCCCCGGTCCCAGGTCAGGGTCTTGCGGATCTGGTCGGGCAGTGAGGCGATCAACGGGGTGAGGACCTCTTGGAGGTCGATCGCCTTGTGGGTGTCGGGCAGCGGAGCGAGCAGCACGAACCTGGTCGACCGCTCGACCAGAGTGATCACAGCGCCCTTGCCGATCCCGCCCATCAGCAGGTCGCCCTCCCAATGGCCCGGAACGGCACGGTCAGCGGCCTCAGCCGGCCGAGCGCTGATCGGGATGGTGCCGACCAGCTTGCCGCGGGTCTCCTTACGTCCCTGCGGCTTGCGGCTGGTCCGCCCGGTGCGCAGATGCTTGGCCAGCTCGCGGCGAAGCTCGCCGCGAGCCTGCACGAACAGTGACCGATAGATCGTCTCGTGGCTCACCCTCATACCGTCCTGGTCGGGATAGAGCTCGGGCAACCGCTGGGCAATCTGCTGCGGGGACCAGTTCGCCTGAAGCAGCCCCGACACCACCAGCCCCAGGTCCCCGGCGAGCTTGAAACCCTTCGGCCGCCGAGCCGACTCCGTGGCCCGGGCCTGAGCGACCCAGGCGTGATAGACCGCAGAGCGTCCTCGGGTCCCGCGGCGCGCCGACCCCGCCGGATGCTTGGGCCTGCGATTGGGGCGCGACCCAGAGCCTTGCGACAACTCACGCGCCACGGTGGTGCGGTGCTTGCCCACCAGTTCGGCGATCTGCGGCACAGACAACCCCTGCCGCATGGCCCGCTCGATCACCCCACGGTCGTGCTCGGTCAACCTCGCTCCAGGCATCCCAACCTCCAAGCTGCACAAGACCACGTGCAACTACCAGTTGAGAACGCCCCCACTTTGGGCAGTTACTCGCGGGGTTTGGCGGCGGCTAGGGCGGCGAAGGCGGCTACGTCGAGGTTCTCGCCTCGTTCGCTGGGGTCGATGCCTGCGGCGCGCAGGATCTCCTCGGCGGCGGCGGGCGAGCCGGCCCAGCCGGCCAGCGCCGCGCGCAGGGTCTTACGGCGCTGGGCGAAGGCGGAGTCGACGGCGGCGAACACCTCGGCGCGCGTGGCCGTGGTCTCGGGCGGCGACGTACGAGTGATGGCCACGAGGCCGCTGTCGACGTTCGGCGCCGGCCAGAAGACCGTGCGGCCGACCTTGCCGACGAGCGCGACGTCGCCGTACCAGCGGGCCTTCACGCTGGGGACGCCGTACACCTTCGAGCCCGGGCCGGCGGCGAGGCGGTCGGCCACCTCGAGCTGCACCATGACGAGCACGCGGCGGATGGTCGGGAAGTGCTCGAGCAGGTGCAGGATCACCGGCACCGAGACGTTGTACGGCAGGTTGGCCACGAGCGCCGTCGGAGCCGGCCCGTCGAGCGCACGCACCTGCAGCGCGTCGGCGTGCACGACCTCGAGCCGGTCGAGCAGGTCCGGTCGGCGCGCCTCGACGGTCGTCGCCAGGGCCGGCGCGAGGACGTCGTCGATCTCGATCGCGACCACGCGCGCCACCTCGGGCAGCAGCGCCAGCGTGAGCGACCCGAGGCCCGGCCCGACCTCGATCACGACGTCGTCGGGGCCGACCTCCGCCGTGCGCACGATGCGCCGGACCGTGTTGCCGTCGATGACGAAGTTCTGGCCCTTCTGCTTCGTCGGCCTCACCCCGAGCCGGTCGGCGAGCAGCCGGATCTCGGTCGCCCCGAGCAGCCCGTCGTGACCCTCCGGCGTCACCACGGGCCGAACACCCGCTGGGCGTTGTCCCACAGCGCCTGCGCGAGCACGTCCTCGTCGTGGCCACCGGCGTCGGCCATCGCTCGCACGGTGTGCGGCACGAGGTAGGAGGCGTTCGGGCGCCCGCGGTACGGCGTCGGCGTGAGGTACGGCGCGTCCGTCTCGACCAGCACGTTCGCGAGCGGCGCCACCGCGACCGCCTCGCGCAGGGCCTTCGCGTTCTTGAACGTCACCGTGCCCGCGAACGACAGGAACCAGCCGCGCTCGGTGCAGTAGCGCGCCATCTCGGCGTCGCCGGAGTAGCAGTGGAACACCACGTGCTCGGGCGCGCCCTCGGACTCGAGCACGCGGATCACGTCGTCGTGGGCGTCGCGGTCGTGGATGACGACGGGCTTGCCGAGCCGCTTGGCGAGGTCGATGTGCCGGCGGAACGACTCCTCCTGCGTGGCACGCCCCTCCTCGCCGGTACGGAAGAAGTCGAGCCCCGTCTCGCCCACCGCACGCACCCGCGGGTCGGACGCGAGCGCCTCGATCTCGGCCCAGCCCTCCTCGAGCGCGGCCCGTCCCGAGGCCGCCTCGATGCGCGGCGCCTCGTTGGGGTGCAGCGCGACGGTGGCGACGAGGTGCTCGTGCTCGTGGGCCGCGACGACCGACCAGCGGGCGCTCGGCAGGTCGCAGCCCACCTGCACGACGCGCGTGACGCCGACCGATGCCGCCCGTGCAAGGGCCTCGCCGACGCCGAGCCACTCGGCCCCGGCGTCGCCGTCGTGGATGTCGATGTGGCAGTGCGTGTCGATCACCGGCGTGCGCAGCGGCTGAGGCAGCGGCGGTCGTTCGAGGTCGCGCGAGTGCCCGGTCTCCTGCTGCGCCGCGCGCTGGCGGACGGGCTCGTCGGTGGCGGCCATGTCGGGAGGCGCCGACCTCAGTCGGCGGTCTCCTCCAGGCGCGGGAACAGGATCGCGCCCTTCGTGATCGTGGCGCCGACGGGCAGCTGGCCCCAGCGGCCGGCGTCGGTGACGACCTGCTGGCCGATCGGGCCGAGCGAGGCCTCTGCGCCGATCTGCTCCCACAGCGACGCCGTCGCCTTGGGCATCACGGCGTGGTGCAGCACCGCGATCGCGCGCAGCGACTCGCAGATCGTGTAGAGCACGGTCGAGAGGCGCTCGTCGTTGGCCGGGTCCTTCGCCAGCGCCCACGGCGCCTGCTCGGTGACGTAGAGGTTGACCGCGTCGACGAACGACTTCATCGCGCCGATGCCGCCCGCGAAATCCAGGCGGAGCATGCACTCGTCGGCCGTCGCGACCGTCGAGACGAGCAGCGCCTGCAGCGCCTCCTCGGCCTCTCCGTACGCCGTCGGCTCGGGCAGCAGCCCGTCGCGGTACTTCGCCACCATCGCGGGAGCCCGCGAGGCGAGGTTGCCGAGGCCGTTCGCGAGCTCGGAGGTGTAGCGCGCCGACATGTCCTCCCACGAGAACGAGCCGTCCGACCCGAACTGGATCGCGCGCAGGAAGTAGTAGCGGAACGCGTCCGAGCCGAAGTGGTCGACGATCTGGCTCGGCGCGATGCCGGTGAGCTTGCTCTTGCTCATCTTCTCGCCGCCGACGAGCAGCCAGCCGTGGGCGAAGACCTGGCCCGGCAGCGGAAGGCCCGCGGCCATGAGCATCGCGGGCCAGATGACGGCGTGGAACCGCAGGATGTCCTTGCCCACGAGGTGGACGTCGGCCGGCCAGGTGGCGGCGAACTGCTCGGCCCCCGGCGTGCCCGGCTCGTCGCCGAGACCGACGGCGGTGGCGTAGTTGAGCAGCGCGTCGAACCACACGTAGACGACCTGGCTCGGATCCCACGGCACAGGGATGCCCCAGTCGAAGGTCGAGCGCGAGATCGACAGGTCGGTGAGGCCGCCGCGCAGGAACGAGGTGACCTCGTTGTACGCCGACTGCGGCTGCACCGCGAGGGGGTTGGCCTCGTAGTGCGCGAGCAGCGCCTCGCCGTACGCCGAGAGGCGGAAGAACCAGTTGGTCTCGCTGACGGTCTCGACCGGCTTGCCGTGGATCGGGCAGACCTTCTGGCCGGCGTACTCGCCCTCGCCGTCGAGCAGGTCGCCCGGCAGCTTGAACTCCTCGCAGCCGACGCAGTAGGGCCCGTCGTACGAGCCCTCGTAGATCTCGCCCTTGTCCTTGAGGCCCTGGAGGAACTTCTGGACCCGCTCGGTGTGCCGGGTGGAGGTGGTGCGGATGAAGTCGTCGTTGACGGCGCCGATGGTCTCGAGCACCGGCAGCCAGGCGCTCTCGACGAGGCGGTCGGCCCACTCCTGCGGGGCGACGCCGTTGGCCTCGGCGGTGCGCATGACCTTCTGGCCGTGCTCGTCGACGCCGGTGAGGAACCAGACCTTCTCGCCGCGCTGGCGGTGCCAGCGGGTGAGCACGTCGCCCGCCGTCGTCGTGTACGCGTGCCCGATGTGGGGCGCGTCGTTGACGTAGTAGATCGGCGTGGTCAGGTAGAACGCCTTCTCGGTTCCGGGCACCCGCCGATCCTAGTTGCGCGGCGGCAGCACCTTCTCGGCGGTTCCGGCTGCCGAGGCCTTCTTGGCCGCCACCACCGCGTCGTACACGGCGCCCCTGTCCAGCCCGTACGCCGCGGCCACCGCGGCGAGGGCCGCCTTGCGGGGGTCCGCGCCGTCCGCCACCGCCACCGCAGGGAGGGCCCCGGGCTCTGCCCCCTGGACCACGATCGTGATCTCGCCGCGCAGGCCGTCGGCCGCCCAGGCGGCGAGGTCGCCGAGGGTGCCGCGGCGGACCTCCTCGTAGGTCTTGGTGAGCTCGCGGCAGACGGCCGCCGGGCGGTCGGCGCCGATCACCTCGGCCATGGCCGCCAGGGCCTCCCCCACGCGGTGCGGGGCCTCGAAGAAGACGAGCGTGCGCGGGTCTGCGGCGACCGCCGCGAGGGCTCGCCGACGCTCGCCGCCCTTGCGCGGCAGGAACCCCTCGAACGCGAACCGGTCGACGGGAAGGCCCGAGAGCGCGAGTGCTGTGAGCACCGCGCTCGGCCCGGGCGCCGCGGTCACCCGGATCCCGGCCGCGACTGCGGCGTCCACGAGCCGGTAGCCGGGATCGCTCACGCTCGGCATGCCGGCGTCGGTCACGAGCAGCACGGTGCTGCCGGCCTCGAGCGCGGCCACGAGCTCGGGCAGCCGCTGACGCTCGACGGCGTCGTAGTACGACACCACGCGGCCCCCGACCGTCACGCCGAGGTCGTCGGCCAGGCGGCGCAGGCGACGGGTGTCCTCGGCCGCCACGACGTCCGCGGTTGCGATCAGGTCACGGAGGCGACCGGAGGCGTCGTCCGCGCGTCCGATGGGGGTGGCAGCCAGCACCAGCAGACCGGAGGACGCCGTTCCCTCGCCGGAGGATCCGGTGTCGTTCGGGGCAGCGTCCACGGGCATCAGCCTGCCACCTCCTTATGCTGTCGGGGTGACGGCGACCATCGAGGCGGAGCACGCCCCGGCACCGGGCCCTGCGCCGAGCTCCGCGCGGCGCCTGTCACCCCTCGCCGACCGCCTCTCGCCCGCGATGCCCGCCGACCGCGCCACGTCGTGGTGGGTGACGATCGGGATCACGATCCTCGGCGGCATCCTGCGCTTCTGGGACCTCGGCCGCCCGCACGCCGTCGTGTTCGACGAGACGTACTACATGAAGGACGCGCTCTCGCTGCTGCGCTACGGCAACGAGCGGCAGTTCGTCGACGGCGCCAACAAGCTGATCCTCGCCAGCGACGGGTCGGACTGGCGCACCATCGACATCTTCAAGGACGGCGCGGCGTACGTGGTGCACCCGCCGGTCGGCAAGTGGACGATCGCGATCGGCGAGTACGCCTTCGGCCTGAACCCCTTCGGCTGGCGCTTCATGATGGCGCTGCTCGGCACCCTCATCGTGCTGCTCGTCGTCCGCATCACCCGCCGCCTCACCCGCTCGACGCTCATCGGTGCGGCCGCCGGCTTGTTCGTCGCCATCGACGGCATGTCGATCGCGCTCTCGCGCACAGCGCTGCTCGACAACACGCTGACGTTCTGGGTCGTCGTCGCCTTCGGCTGCGTCCTGATGGACCGCGAGCGCACCCGACGGCGCCTCTCCGAACGGGTGCGCGCCTTCACCGACGACCACGACGCGATCCTCGCGCTGCGCACAGGGCTCGGGCCGCGCACCGGCCTGCACCCGTGGCGCTGGGCGGCGGGCTTCGCGCTCGGCATGGCGTGCGCGACGAAGTGGTCCGGCGTCTGGTTCGTGGTGGCCTTCGGCCTCTGCGTCGTGATCTGGGACTACGGCATGCGCCGCACCGTCGGCGTGGGCGCGAGCGACGCGGTCGCCGGCGCGTTCATCGGAGGTCTCGGCGCGTTCGTCGCGATCGTGGGCACCGTCGTCGTGGTGTACCTCGTGTCGTGGACCGGCTGGATCCTGAGCGACGACGGCTTCTACCGCGACTGGGCCTCGAACAACCCGGCGACCGGGGTGTGGACGCTCGCGCCCGACTGGCTGCGGTCGCTCTGGTACTACCACGGCCAGGCGCTGAACTTCCATCGCGGCCTGTCCTCGCCGCACTCGTACCAGAGCAATGCGTGGAGCTGGCTGCTGCAGACACGGCCGACGAGCTTCTTCTACGAGGGCACGCCCGAGATCCCCGGCAGCGCCTGTGGCTCGACCAAGTGCGCGGCCGAGGTGCTCGCCCTCGGCAACCCGATCATCTGGTGGGCCGGCGCCGGTGCGCTCATCCACCAGGCCTGGCGCTGGGCCGCCCGCCGCGACTGGCGCTCGGGGTACGTCGTGCTCGCTCTGCTGGCCGCATGGGTGCCGTGGCTGGGCTTCCAGGGCCGCACGATCTTCACGTTCTACAGCGTCGTGATGGCACCGTTCGTCTGCATCGCGCTGGCGATGACGCTCGGCTCGATCCTCGGCCCCACCGACGCCGACCCCCGGCGCCGCACGATCGGCGCGAGCGTCGTCGGCTCGATCGTGCTGCTCGCCGTCGCTGCTGCGTGGTTCTTCTACCCGATCTGGTCCGCGCAGACTCTGCCGTACGACGTCTGGCACCTGCGCATGTGGTTCGACACCTGGGTCTGACCCAGCGATTTGGTAGTGCTAGGGCGTCATGGGTGACGCTCTAGCTGTAGTTCCCCGTGAGGTTGTGAACGCGGGCTGCGGGAACGTCGCCGCCGATGCCGGTGTGGGGTCGGTGGTGATTGTAGGAGTGGATCCAGTCGGCGTAGGTCGCGTCGCGGGCGGCCTGCGAGGGGTAGGTCTGGGCGTAGGCCCACTCTGAGGCCAGCGTGCGGTTGAAGCGTTCGACCTTGCCGTTGGTCTGGGGCCGATAGGGCCGGGTCCGCTTGTGCTTGACCTCCTTTCCGAGGGCGGAGGCGAAGTCCTTGGATCTGTAGCAGGGGCCGTTGTCGGTCATGACCGCGGTGACGGTGATGCCGGCCGCGTTGAAGAACGCCCTCGCTCGCTTCCAGAACGCGGCCGCGGTCTCTTTTCGTTCGTCGGGCAGCTGCTCGGAGTAGGCCAGCCGCGTGTGGTCATCGACGGCGTGGTGCAGGTAGACGTAGCCGCGGGATGACTTGGCCCCCTGACGCGCGGCTCGGGTCCGTGAGACGCGGGCGCGCTTGTCCTGCTCGGAGCCGCGGCCATAGGCCCGCCAGCCACCGCCGTCGGGGATCTTCCCGAGCTTCTTGACGTCCACGTGCACGAGGTCGCCCGGAGCGGCAGCCTCATAGCGGGTCGGCTTGGTCTTGCGGACGGGCAGGCCCGTGGCCTGGTCGAGGTGGGTCAGCAGCGGCATCTGGTAGCGGGCCAGCACCCGCCCGACGGTCGAGCGGGGCACGCCCAGGTGGTAGGCGATCCGGTGCGGGCCCCACCGACGGGTGAACCGCAGCCCGACGATGCGCTGCTCGAGCCGGCGCGGGCACCGGGTCGGGCTGCGCAGGGGCCGCGACGACCCGTCGGTCATCGGCATGCCCGCCCGGTAGCGGGCAGCCCACTTCGACGCCGTCGCCGGCGAGCACTGGAACCGCTCAGCGGCCCGGCGGACCGCCCAGCCGTCCTCGACGATCAGCTTGGCCAGGCGAAGACGACCGACAGGGGTGAGCGGGGCGTTAGCGTGAGTCACGAAGACCTCCGGGCGAGGGTTGGTGTGGTAACCCCCTCCGTACCGGAGGTCTTCGCTATCCGTCTACGCCCCGCCGTTCACAACGTCCCTGGGAACTACATCTAGCACTACCAAATCGGGCTTGTGGGCGTCAGATGCCGAGCAGAGTGCGCAGGTGGCGCGGGGGCGGCGAGCCGTGGGCGAGCACGGCGTCGTGCACCTGGCGGTCGCCCCAGCCCGGGTTCGCCGCACGCACGTCTCCGACGACGTCGGCGACCGCGGTCCAGCCGACGTAGTACGTCGAGAGCTGGGTCGAGGTGAGCAGCGCCCGGCGCCACTTGCCCGCGGCCTCGCCCTCCTCCTGGTGGCCGCGCACCTGCATGAGGCGCATGCCCTCCTCCTCGGTCATGCCGCGCGAGTGGACGCGCACGTCGAGGATCGCGTTGATGGTGAGGCGCAGCTGCATCTTCAGCTGCTGCAGGCGGATCGCGAGCGCCGCGCGCTCGCCGAGGCCGGCGTCGTACCCGTGCTCGGCCATGAGCTGCTCGGCGTAGACGGCCCAGCCCTCGACGAACGGTCCGCTCCAGAACGTGCCGCGCACGCGGCTCGGGATGCTCGGACGCCGCCCGTGAGCCAGCTGCAGAACGTGACCGGGCATGGCCTCGTGGATGGTGAGGTTCTGCAGCATGCTCGCGTTGTACTCGCGGTAGAACGACGTCACGCGCTCGTCGTCCCACCCCGCCGGCGTCGGCGACACGGCGAAGAACGTCGGCAGCGGCCGCAGCTCGAGCGGGCCCGGCGGGTCGCAGTAGGCGACGGCGACACCGCGGTGGATCTCGGGCATCTCGACGATCTCGACCGGGTCGTCGTGCACGGTGACGAGGTCGTGGTCGCGCACGAAGGCGGTCGTGGTCTCCAGCGCGGAGGCGCAGAGTGCGAGCACGGTGGTGTCGTCGACCGGTCCCTCCGCGGCGACCGCGTCGAGGGCGCGGCGCACGACGGCTCCAGCGTCGTCCGGCGGGGGCGTCGACTCGCCCAGGAACTCGGCGGCGGCGCGGGCGATCTCGCCCTCGATGCGCGCGAGGTCGGTCTCGGCGCGGTGCAGGACGTCGTCGGGCGTGAGGTCGGCGTCGAGGGTGGCCCACAGCTTGGCGGCGAACTTCTCCGAGCCGAGGCGCGGCTCGCGGGTCGCGCGGCCGCCCTCGAGCCGGTCGCGCAGCCAGCCGAGGTGCGCCTCGATCGCTCCGGCGGCCGCGTCGCGCGCGGGCTCCACGAGACGGCGCAGGGACGGCTCGGCCGCAAGCGCCGCCTCGACCTGGCCGTCGAGCAGGTGACGTGTGCCCTCGAACTGGCCGATCGCGGTCTCGACGTGCACCTGCGGCATCTCGCCGAGCATCTCGCGCGCGACCGTCAGCGCCTCGGGCACGGCCGCGAGACGGCCGGCGAGCGACGTGAGCCGCTCGGCCAGCGGCGCGAAGTCGCGCGCGAGGAGCACGTGCAGGTCGCTGCCCGGGTTGGCGACGAGCGGGTTCCACTCGGCCTCGCGGATCGTCTCGATGCTCAGCTTCTCGGCCGCGAGCTTGGCGCGCAGGATCTCGAGGTCGACGGCGGAGGCGTGCCCCAGGGCGAGGTCGTCGATCTGGTCGACGGCCGAGAGGTCCTCGTCGATCGTGCTCAGCGTCTCGCCGAGGCCGTCCTCGCTGAGGTCGGAGAGCCGGTCGTCGAAGCGGTGGTCGCCGAGGCCGGAGGCGAGGCCCGGGCTCCGCGCGAGCAGCCCGTCGATCACGTGGTCTGCCAGCGCCGCGAAGGTCTGCTCGACATCGCCCGATCGGTCGCCGAGCTCCCAGTCCGTCATCCCCCGACCGTACCCGTCCGAGGTGGAGGCCCGACCGGCTCAGTCAGGAACGCCCTCGGCCGCCCGGACCCGGGCGCGGTAGTCGCGCACCGAGGCGCGCAGCGCCTGCTCGGCGTCGACGCCGTCGGCGCGGGCCTGCGCGACCAGGGCGAGCAGGAGGTCGCCGTACGCCGACTCCGCGTCCGGGCGCGAGGCGGCGACCGACGCGACGGCGGCCGCGGCCACCTGGGCGGCGTCCTCGGCGGCGGGCTGGACGTCGACGCGCTTGGCGCGCGACATGAGCTTGGCGGCGAGCACGAGGGCGGGCAGCGCCTGCGGCACGCCGTCGGTGATCGAGGCGCGGCCCTTCTCGGCGGCCTTGAGCGCAGCCCAGTTGGCCTCGACCTCAGCCGCCGTCGCGGCGTCGACGTCGGCGAACACGTGCGGGTGCCGGGAGACCAGCTTGTCGACGATGCCGGCGGCGACGTCGTCGATCGACCACGGCTCGTCGTGCTCCTCGGCGATCCGCGCGTGGAACACCACCTGCAGGAGCAGGTCGCCGAGCTCCTCGCGCAGCGCGGCGTCATCCGAGGTCTCGATCGCCTCGACTGCCTCGTAGGCCTCCTCGACGAGGTACTCGACGAGGGACTCGTGGGTCTGCTCGGCGTCCCACGGGCAGCCGCCCGGCGAGCGCAGCCGGTCCATGACGGCCACGAGGTCGAGCAGCCGCTCGCCGGGGCGCGGCGAGGAGGGCCGGTCGGTCACGTGGGCACGCCCTCGCCGCGGTGCACCAGCGCCTACTCGGTGGCGGCGGGGCCGAGGGGGAGCGTCGACAGGTCGTCAGGAACCGGCGCCAGCGCGACCGACGCGGCATTCCACGTGCCGAAGCGCGGGGCCACCTCGGCGCCGAGCTCGGCGGACAGCTCGCCCAGGTACTTCACGAGCGCCGCCGACACCTCTTCGGCGCTGCCCTGAGGGGCAAGCTTCTCGCCGAGCTTCTGCTGGAGCAGGAAGTCGCGGGCGAAGTCCGAGACCTGCGAGGCCGGGATGTTCTGCTGGACGGCGAGCTGGGTCTCGAGGGCCGCCATGTCGCCGCCGAAGTTATTCGCGGCGGTCGAGCGGATGACGGTGTCGACGTCGCCCTGCGTCACGACGATGCCCTCGCGCCGAGCGGCCTCCTCGAGGAGCGCGCTGCGCATGAGGCGGTCGACGTTGGACGCCGTCGCGGCACCCTGGTCGAAGGGCTCCTGCTGGTTGGTCGGCGCCAGCTGGTCGCGCAGCTCGGTGACCAGCCCGGCGAGGTCGGAGTCCGACACCGTGGTGCTGCCGACCGAGAGTGCGTTGCCCGCGAGGTTGCTGCCGCAGGCGGCGAGGAGGGCCACGAGGACGGCGGCGCCGGCCGCTCGGGTCACGACACGGAGTCGGGGGGCGGTGCTCACGGCAGTCCTCTCATCGGGCGGTGACCTGCTCGACCAGCACGGCGTCCACGAGGTCGCGGAGCCAGTCCAGCAGGGCGGTGTCGCGGACCGGCTCCCCACCCACGCGGGCGGTCATCGGTCGCGGCACCAGGATCGTACGTGTCGCGGGCTTCACGAGGGATCCCGGGTAGAGGCGGGCGAGGCGCATCGCCCGCGACTCGGGCAGTTCGACGGGGGTGAACCGCAGGAAGTTCCCCTGGGCCACGATCTCGGTCACTCCCGACGTGCGGGCGTGGATCCGGAACCGCGCGACGGCGAGCAAGTTGGCCACCGGCTCGGGGAACTGGCCGTAGCGGTCGGTGAGCTCCTCGGCCACGGCGTCGACGTCGGCCTCGGTGGTCGCCGCCGCGAGGCGCTTGTACGCCTCGAGCCGCAGCCGCTCCTCGCGCACGTAGTCGTGCGGCACGTGCGCGTCCACGGGGATCTCGACCCTGACGTCGGCCACCTCCTCCGCGGCGCCGTCGGGGCCCTGGCGGTACTCCGCCACCGCCTCGCCCACGAGCCGCACGTACAGGTCGAAGCCGACGTCGGCGATGTGGCCGCTCTGCTCGCCGCCGAGCAGGTTGCCCGCGCCCCGGATCTCGAGGTCCTTCATCGCCACGGCCATGCCGGAGCCGAGGTCGGTGTTGGCCGCGATCGTGGCGAGCCGGTCGTGCGCGGTCTCGGTGAGCGGCTTCTCCGGCGGGTACAGGAAGTAGGCGTAGCCGCGCTCGCGGCTGCGGCCCACGCGCCCGCGGATCTGGTGCAGCTGCGACAGGCCGAACATGTCGGCGCGGTCGACGATGAGCGTGTTGGCGTTCGGGATGTCGAGGCCGCTCTCGACGATCGTCGTGGAGACGAGCACGTCGAACTGCTTCTCCCAGAAGTCGACGATCACCTGCTCGAGCGCGTGCTCGTTCATCTGGCCGTGGGCGGTGCGCACCCGGGCCTCGGGCACGAGCCCCGCGAGCTTGTGCGCGACCCGCTCGATCGACTCGACGCGGTTGTGCACGAAGAACACCTGGCCGTCGCGCAGGAGCTCGCGGCGGATCGCGGCCGCGACCTGCCTGTCGTCGTACGCGCCGACGTACGTGAGGACGGGGTGCCGCTCCTCGGGCGGGGTCTGGATGGTGGACATCTCGCGGATGCCGGTGACCGCCATCTCGAGCGTGCGCGGGATGGGAGTGGCCGACATCGTGAGGAAGTCGACGTTGGTGCGCAGCGCCTTCAGGTGCTCCTTGTGCTCGACGCCGAACCGCTGCTCCTCGTCGACGATCACGAGCCCGAGGTCCTTGAACCTCGCCTCCGCGCTGAAGAGCTGGTGGGTGCCGATCACGACGTCGATGGAGCCGTCGGACATGCCCTCCAGGACCGCCTTGGCCTCCTTGTCGGTCTGGAAGCGCGAGAGGGCCGCGACCTTGACCGGGAAGGCGGCGTACCGCTCGGAGAACGTCGACATGTGCTGCTGCACGAGGAGCGTGGTCGGGACCAGGATCGCCACCTGCTTGCCGTCCTGCACCGCCTTGAACGCCGCACGCACGGCGATCTCGGTCTTGCCGTAGCCGACGTCGCCGCAGATGAGGCGGTCCATGGGGATGAGGTTCTCCATGTCGGCCTTGACCTCGTCGATGGCCGAGAGCTGGTCGGGCGTCTCGTTGTAGGGGAACGCGTCCTCGAGCTCGCTCTGCCAGACCGTGTCCTTCGAGAACGCGAAGCCCTGGCTCGCCATGCGGGCGGCGTACAGCCGGATCAGCTCGCCGGCGATCTGGCGGACGGCCTTGCGCGCCTTGGCCTTGGTCTTGGTCCAGTCGGCGCCGCCGAGGCGGTGCAGGCTCGGCGACTCGCCGCCGACGTACCGCGTGACCTGGTCGAGCTGGTCGGTCGGCACGTAGAGCCGGTCGCCCGGTTGCCCGCGCTTGGCGGGCGCGTACTCGAGCACGAGGTACTCGCGCGCCGCGCCCGCGACCGTGCGCTGCACCATCTCGACGTACCGCCCGACGCCGTGCTGCTCGTGGACGACGTAGTCGCCGGCCTTCAGCTGCAGCGGGTCGATGGTCTGGCGACGACGGGTCGGGAGCCGGCGCACGTCGCGCGTGGTGGCGCGCTGGCCGACGAGGTCGGTCTCGGTGACCACCGCGAGGCGGAGCCCCTCGGACGCGAAGCCGTGCTCGATGCCGCCGGTGGTGACGGTGAGGACCGAGGCCTCGGGTGCGGCGTCGAGGCTCTCGACGAGCCGCGCGGCGATGCCCTCGGCCCGGGCGGACTCCGCAATCCGCTCGGCCGTGCCGTGGCCGGCAGTCACGACGACGACGGCCCAGCCCGCAGCGAGCCGCTCGCGGGCGTCCTGGAGGGCGCGCGCGGTCTCGCCGCGGTACGACTCGGACGGCTTCACGTCGACCGTCACGCGGTCGACGTCATCGGGGTCGAGGCCGTCGTCGACCTCGCCGCCGAACGGCGACACCGACCACCACGGCACGTCGCGCCCGACCGCGGCCGTGCGGACGTCGGCCACCGTGCGGTACGCCGCCTCCTGCAGGTCGATCGGCGTGACGTTGCCCGCGGCCGCGTTGTGCCACGACGCCTCGAGGAACTCCTGGCTCGTGGCCACGAGGTCGTGGGCGCGCGTGCGCACGCGCTCGGGGTCGCAGACCACGACGACCGAGCCCTCGGGCAGAAGGTCGACGAGCAGCTCCATGCCGTCGGCAAGAACGGGGGCGAGCGCCTCCATGCCCTCGGCGCCGGTGCCGTCGGCCAGCTTGTCGAGCATCTCGACGAGCTCGGGGTGCTTCGTGGCCAGCGCGCGGGCGCGCTCGCGCACGGCGTCGGTCAGCAGCAGCTCGCGGCACGGCGGGGCCCAGAGGCCGTGCGCGGCCACCTCGAGCGAGCGCTGGTCGGCCACCTTGAACCAGCGGATCTCCTCGACCGTGTCGCCCCAGAACTCGAGGCGCACGGGGTGCTCCTCGGTGGGCGGGAAGACGTCGACGATGCCGCCGCGCACGGCGAACTGGCCGCGCTTGTCGACGAGGTCGGTGCGCGTGTACGCCGCTGCCGCGAGGCGGGCGACGAGGTCGTCCATGGGGAGGTCGTCGCCGGCCTGCACCGACACCGGCTCGAGGTCGCCGAGCCCCGTCACGACGGGCTGCAGCACCGCGCGGATCGGTGCCACCAGCACCTGCACCGGTCCGGCCGCCGGGTCGTCGGCGCTCGGGTGGGCCAGGCGGCGCAGGACGCCGAGACGGCGGCCGACGGTGTCCGAGGAGGGCGAGAGCCGCTCGTGCGGCAGCGTCTCCCAGGCGGGGAACTCCGCGACCGTGTGCTCCGGCAGCAGGCTCGTCAGCGAGGTGGCGAGGTCCTCCGCCTCGCGCGCGGTCGCGGTGACGGCGAGCACCGGACGGCTCCCGCCCTGCTGCGCCCCGATGGCGGCGACGAGGAGCGGGTACAGCGCTCCCGGCGCGGTGACCTCGAGGTGCTCGGTGGCCGATGCGGTGCCGGTGAGGCGGGCACGCCGGACGACCTCGGCGACGGCAGGGTCGCCGAGCACGACGTCGAGCAGGCCGCCGAGCGGGGCGGTGGAGACGGGCATGGTTCCTTCCCTGCGCACGCCCGTAAGCCCCGCTCCTCGGCGAGGGCGGGGGTGGTCGCGTGCGACACCTCGACTCTACGACGTGCGGCCGACAGAGGCGACCGCCCCCGGGGCGTCGGCGGACGGGTGCAGGATGCGCGTGTGACCGAGACGACGCCGCTCCCCCCGATCGACTGCAGCTTCAAGGACCTCTGCCTCGACGCCGTCGACTCCGGCGTCCTGGCCCGATTCTGGGGCGGGCTGCTCGCGCGCGCCGTGCAGGACACCAACGACGGCGGCTTCGCGGTGGAGCCACGGGGCGCGCACGGCGAGCACATGTGGGTCGACCCGGTCCCGGAGCCGCGCCGGGTCAAGACCCGCGTCCACCTCGACGTACGACTGCCGGCTCACGACATCGCGCCCGTGCTGGCCGCGGGGGCGAGCCTGGTGAGCGAGTACTCCGACGAGCAGCACTGGTGGGTGCTGGCCGACCCGGACGGCAACCTCTTCTGCGCCATGCCGCCGGCCCCGCCCGAGTACGAGCAGGCCGAGGTGGCGGTGCCCACGCCGTTCGAGCTCGTCGTCGACTCGACCGACCCCGAGGCCCAGGCGACCTGGTGGGCCGACCGCACGGGTGGCACCGCGCTGTCGCGGCCCGGTGCGCCGTACTCGTGGATCGAGGGCGCTGCCGGCTTCCCCTTCGGCTACTGGGTCTTCAACAACGTGCCCGAGCCCAAGACGGTGAAGAACCGCATGCACTGGGACGTCGAGCTGCCGAAGGGGGTCGACTCGCCCGCGGCGCTCGTCGAGGCAGGCGCGACGGTGCTGCGCGAGCCCGACGACGAGATCCGCTGGTGGGTGCTGGCAGACCCCGAGGGCAACGAGTTCTGCGTCTTCACCCGGGCCTAGCCCCGCCTTACGGCTGGTCGCCCGGCTCGTCGTCCTCGCCACGGCGCGGCGCGGGGACGACGACCAGCGCGAGCACCTCGACCGGCAGCTGCGACCACGCGTCGGCGTACATCCGGGTCAGTGCGTCCATGCCTCGACGCTAGGTCTGCGCCTGCGCCGGCGTCGTCGGGGACGCTCCCCCACCCCACCCTGATCCGACCCCCACCTGGGGCCGGCAGCTGGATCAGCCAACGACGACGAGGCGCTGCTGGCGCAGCGACATCACGAGCGCGACGATCCAGCCGATGATGGTCCAGCCGAGCAGCAGGTTGACCCAGAAGACGCCCCAGTGCTTGACGTCGCGGACTGCGGCGACGGCCCACGGGGCCATGTAGCCGCCGGTGAGGACGGCGACGACGATGGCGACGACCTTGGTGGCGGTCCACGACCTGTCGCGGGGCTCTACCCGCACGGCGCTCATGGCACCGATGCTAACGACGGACGCCGGACCCGCCTCCTGGCAGGCCCGGCGTCACGTCCGGTGGTCCGCGTCCTAGACGCTCGCGGCCACCACGTCACCCTGGAGCCGGCGTGCAGCCTCCTCGTCGCCGAAGCGGGCTGCGCGGCGGAGCCACTCGGCGGCACGCTCGGTCTGGCCGCGACCCTCGAGCAGCGTGGCGATGCGGTTCATCGACGGGGTGTCGTTGAGCATCGCCGCGCGGCCGTACCACTCCTCGGCCGTCTTCAGGTCCTCGCGGTCGGCCGAGAGATCGCCGAGGGCGCGCATCGAGAGCGCGTGGTTGTGCTCCTCCGCCGCCTCGGACCATGCCTGCTGGGCGGCCCGGCGGTCGCCCGCCGACGCGAAGGCCGTCCCGCGTGCGAACAGTGCCTCGCCGCTGATGCCGGTCTCGACCGGGGCCGGTGCGTCGCCGTCCGCCGCAGCCGGGCTGATCGGCGCCGAGACGACGTGCTGCTGGAAGTAGAGCTCGTCGGGGTAGGCGACGGCGCGGCCGTCGGCGACGGTGAGCTCGTGGGTCACGCGGCCGTGCTCGACGACCGCCGCGACCTCCCACTCGGGGTTCGTGACCGAGATCGACCACAGCAGCACGGCGCCGCGGAGGTCGTCGGGCAGCGAGGCGAGCATCTCGTCGAGGCGGTCGAGCGCGACGAGCGCGCGGGCCACCGGCGAGCCGTGGCCGCGGGCGGCGTCGGCGAAGAGGTCGGCGGCCTGACGGGCGAGGTCGACCGAGTCGCCGTCGCGCCAGGTGGCCCAGGACGCGGCGTCCGCACCGCGCACGGCGCCGACCTCCGCACCGGGATAGCCGGCCATCGCGCTCGGCCAGTGCCAGGCGCAGGCCCACGCGGCCCCGGCCTGGGTCTGCCAGACGACGTCGCTCGACGCGCTGCACGGGCCGTCGCGGTCGACGGCGGCGCAGGTGGGGTGACCGGCGTCGAGCACGGCCGCCACGGCGGCGAAGTGCAGGTCGCGCGGGTCGGGCTCGGGCTCGGGCTCGGGGACGACCTCGGCGACGGGCTCCTCGGCGACCTCCTCGACAGCCTCGGGGAGCTCGGCCACGGGCTCGGCGACCTCCGCGTACGGCGCCTCGGCCTCGACCGCCTCGACCGCCTCGACCGCCTCGACCGCAGGCTCCTCGACGACCTCGGCCAGCTCGGCCACGGGCTCCTCGACGACAGGCTCCTCGACGAGCGGGGCGGCGTTCACGTCGGCGACGAGGTCCTCGACCACGGGGGCCACGGGCTCCTCGACGGCCTCGGCCGGGAACACCGTCTCGGCGGGCATCGCGAACGGGTCGTCGTGGTGCTCGGCGACGGCGACGGCGGCGGCCGCCGCGGCCGCGAGGGCCAGACCGCCGATCTCGGCGGGCTCGGGCTCGGGCGCCGTCTCGGCCTCGACGAGGTCGGCCACCGCGACGTCGGCTGCCACCTCGGGAAGGACCGGACCGTCCGGAAGGACGACGGGCGGCAGGTCCTCGAGCGCGACGTGCTCGACGACCGGCTCGGCCTCGACCGCCGGCTCCAGCGCCGGGAGCTCGTCCTCGACCAGGGGCTCGAGGGCCGGGATGTCGGACGCAGCAATGGCCTCGAGCACCGGCTCGGCCTCGGGCACCGGCTTCGCCTCGAGGTCGGGCTCGGTCTCGAGCTCGGCCACGGCCTCCTCGACGGAGGCAGCGGGTGCCTCGCCGGCGAGGCGCAGGATCATGCCCGGCAGCGGGTCGTGGGCCGGGTCGTCGACCAGGGGCAGCGTGAGGCGCCACTCGGGCAGGCCCTCCACCACCTCGGCGCCGCTGTCGACCAGCCGGTAGACGCGGACGTCGCGCACGGCTTCGCCGTACACCTCGCGCAGCGCGGCGGACACGTCCTCGCCCTCGGCGAGGACGAGGCGTACGCGCGCCGAGTCGATGCAGATGCGCTCGTGCACGGCGTAGGTGTCGCCGCCCGCCACGACCGTGGAGAAGCTCGCGCTCGGGTGTGTCGGTCCAGTGCTCAGCACCGACCATGCGGACTCGCCGCGTCCCGCTCTCGAGTGCCATCAAGGCCTCCGGCCCAGTACGACCCGTGCCGTCCACGAGTGTCATGACTGCGGATCGACCCTGGTCGCCGCGGTCTTGATGGGCGGTCCGGGGGATGCGCGCGGGCCTGGATCGTGCGGGGCCTACCGCCGCCGTCACCCGTTCGGAGCAGCGTGCCTGCCTTGTTGCGTCACCGGTCGTAGTGCCCGGTGCTCCGCGGTCAGCGCACGCTGCTGGCCGGAACGGCCCGGCCGAAGAGCCAGCCCTGCGCGTGCTGCCATCCGTGCGCGGCGAGGACGTCGGCCTCGCTGCGTGTCTCCACGCCCTCCGCCACGGTGTCGAGCTCGAGACCGCGGGCCAGCCCGGCCAGGGCCTGCACGATCCGCTCGCTGGTGACGTCGCCGTCCCCCAGCCCCGCCGTGAACGAACGGTCGAGCTTGAGCCCGGAGACGGGGAGATCGCGCAGGTGAGTGATCGACGAGTAGCCCGTCCCGAAGTCGTCGACGTACCAGCGCACACCCTCCAGGGCGAGCGCGCGCATGGCGGCCTGCACCTGGTCGGTCACGTGCACGAGGGCCGTCTCGGTGATCTCGAGGTGCAGCCGGGACGGCGGGACGCCGGCGTCGGCGAGCACCTTGAGGACGTGCTCGGCGAGGTCGGGCGCCGCGAGGGACTGCGCCGAGACGTTGACGGCCACATGCCGGTCGTCGTCCAGGCGCGCGAGGAGCACGACGGCGTCGCGCAGCACGGCGCGGTCGAGCGGGAGGACGAGGTCGCTGCGCTCCGCGAACGGGATGAAGGAGTCCGGCTCCTCCATCGAGCCGTCCGGGTGCTCCCACCTCACGAGCGCCTCGTAGCCGACGACCGTTCCGGCCGGCAGCGACACCACGGGCTGGAACCACGCACGCAGATGACCGGCGGCGATGGCGTCGCGCAGACGGGTGCGCAGGACCATGCGGCTGCGAGCCTGGTCCGAGGTGACCGGGTCGAGGAACTCCCACCGGCCCCGGCCGCGGGTCTTCGCCTGGTGCAGGGCGAGCGAGGCGTCGGCGAGAAGGGCCTCGGCGTCGAGACCGTCGGAGCTCGCGATGCCGATGGACACCGAGATGTCGAGGTCGTGCACGCCGAGCCGCATCGAGCCGCCGACGACGTCGAGCAGTCGGCCGGCGAGCACCGCTGCCGCCTCAGCGTCGCCGAAGCCGGGCATGAGGACGGCGAACTCGTTGCCCGCCACGCGGGCGACGTTGTCGCGCACGCCGATCGCACGGGAGAGCCGCTCCCCCACGACCATGAGCACCCGGTCGCCGGCCCGGTAGGTGAGCGCCTCGTTGACCTCCTTGAGGTCGTCGAGCCCGACGGCGAGCACGGTGAGCGGACCGGCACCCGGCGCCGCCGCGACGCGCTGGATCCGCGCAGCCAGGGCCAGTCGGTTCGCGAGCCCGGTGAGCCCGTCGTGGTCGTACTCGTGCTGCAGCGCCTCGCGCACCTCGACCTCGCGGTCGATGTCGCGCAGGACGTCGACGCCTCCCACGAGCTGGCCGTCGGCGTCGCGCAGAGGCTTGCCGCGCACCCGCATCCAGCGCCAGCCGCCCGCCTTGGTGGCGAAGCGCATCTCCACCTCGCCGCGCTCGGCGCCCGAGGCGAGCAGCTGGCGCTGCACCTCGCGGACCCGGACCATGTCGCCGGCGTGCGCGAAGTCCCCGACCCGCTTGCCGACGAAGTCCTCGACCTCCCAGCCCAGCGCCTCGGTCACCGACGGAGAGACCCACGAGACGACGTGGTTGACGTCGGCGCGGTAGACGACGTCGAGGGAGTTCTCCGCGATCATCCGGTACAGCTGCTCGGCCTCGACGAGGTCCTGCTCCGTCCTGCGGTGCGCGGTGATGTCGCGGGCGGCGCCGTACAGCACGATCGAGCCGTCGTCGCGCTGGACCTTGCGCAGGCGCTCCTGCATCCACACGGCGCGACCGTCCGTGCCGATCCAGCGCACCTCGAAGTCGTACGAGCCACCGATCGGCACCTCGTCGACCCCGGTGAGCACCGGCAGGTCGCGCGGGTCCACGATCGCCTGGATGAGCAGGGGGTCGGCGTACACGTCCTCAGGCGTGTAGCCCACGTGCGCCGTCACGGACGGGCTCATGTACTCGCAGCAGGCGTCGGGCCAGATGCGGTAGACGAACAGGACGTCGGTCGTCTCCGCCGCTACGAGCGCAGCGAGCTCGATGCCGTCCTGCTGCTCGGTCACGGCGTCGCCTCCTGCGGCCGGAGCACGGGCAGTCCCGCGCCCCCGAGCACGAGGCTAGGCACACCTCCGTCGGGAGTCGCGGCAGGCCGGCGCCGTCGTCAGCGGGCGAGGTAGCCGAGCAGGTCCTGACGGGTGACGACGCCGGCCGGCAGGCCGTCCTCCACGACGATGGCGGCGTCCGCGGTCTCGAGCGCCGCGACGGCCGCGGCGACGGGCTCGCCGGCGCCGATCATCGGCAGGGCCGCGCTCATGTGCTTCTCGACCGGGTCGGCGAGCTCGGCCCGACCTGCGAAGAGGGCGTCCAGCAGGTCTCGCTCGACGACCGAGCCGACCACCTCGGCCGTCTTCACCGGCGGCTCGGCGCGCACGACGGGCATCTGCGACACGGCGAACGTGCGCAGGATGTCGATGGCCTCGCGAACGGTCTCCTGCGGGTGCGTGTGCACGAGCTGCGGGAGCTCGCCACCCTTGGAGCGCAGGACGTCGCCGACGCTGCGCTCGGCCGAGGTCGACAGGAAGCCGTAGTCGGCCATCCACTCGTCGCTGAACACCTTCGACAGGTAGCCGCGGCCGCCGTCCGGGAGGAGCACCACGATCACGTCGTCCTTGCTCGCGCGCGCGGCCACCTCGAGCGCGGCCTGCACCGCCATGCCGCAGGACCCGCCGACGAGCAGGCCCTCCTCGCGCGCGAGCCGGCGGGTGACGAGGAAGGAGTCGCGGTCCGAGACCGCCACGATCTCGTCGGTGACGGTCTGGTCGTACGCCGTCGGCCAGAAGTCCTCGCCGACGCCCTCGACGAGGTACGGCCGTCCGGTGCCGCCCGAGTAGACCGAGCCGACCGGGTCGGCGCCGATCACCTTCACCGTGCCGCCGCTGACCTCCTTGAGGTAGCGCCCGGTGCCGCTGATCGTGCCGCCGGTGCCGACGCCTGCCACGAAGTGCGTGATGCGACCCTCGGTCTGCGCCCAGAGCTCGGGGCCCGTCGTCTCGTAGTGCGAGCGCGGGTTGTTCGGGTTGGAGTACTGGTCGGGCTTCCAGGCACCGGGGATCTCGCGCATGAGCCGGTCGGACACCGAGTAGTACGAGCGCGGGTCCTCGGGGTCGACCGCGGTCGGGCAGACCACGACCTCGGCGCCGTACGCCTTGAGGACGTTCTGCTTGTCCTGGCTCACCTTGTCGGGGCACACGAACACGCAGCGGTAGCCCTTGGTCTGCGCGACCAGCGCGAGGCCGACGCCGGTGTTGCCGCTCGTCGGCTCGACGATCGTGCCGCCAGGCCGCAGCGCGCCGCTCTGCTCGGCCGCCTCGATCATGCGCGTGGCGATGCGGTCCTTCACCGACCCGCCCGGGTTGAGGTACTCGACCTTCGCCAGCACGAGCGGGGCATCCGGGCCCAGGTGGGCCGTCACCGAGCGGAGGCGGACGAGGGGCGTGTTGCCGATGAGGTCGACGACGTTGTCGTAGTACTGCATGCCGCGACCCTAACCGGGACCGGTTACGCGGCGGCAAACGTCGGACGGGTGGGTGATCATGGGGTCATGGTCCGCGGCGTCCCCAGCCTGCCGATCCGCGACGAGCGGGTGCGGCAGATCGCGGTCGCCGCGGCGAAGGGCGGCGGCGGCCTCCTCGGCGTGGGCACGGCCCTCGCGGGCGCCGGCATCGGCGCGCTGGTCCTGCAGGCGCGCCAGGCGCGCAAGGAGATCGGTCCCCGCACGACCGTCCCGCCGTACGCCGACGGCCGCTACCTGCCGCTGGGCCAGGACGTCGCCCGCGGCACCTCGCTGCGGTTCGCCGTCCTCGGCGACTCCGGCGCCGCGGGCCTCGGCGCCGTGGATGCAGCCGGCACCCCCGGGGGGGCGCTCGCGGCCGACCTGGCCGCTGCGGCCGGCCGCCCTGTGCTGCTCACCAACGCCGCGGTGGTCGGTGCCCGCAGTGCCGACCTGGCCGCCCAGGTCGACCGCGTCCTCGCCGTACGCCCGCACGTCGCCATGATCATGATCGGCGCCAACGACGTCACCCACTCCGTCCGGCCGCAGCGCTCGGCCCGGCTCCTCGCTGACGCCGTCCGCCGCCTGCGCGAGGGGGGCACCGAGGTCGTCGTCGGCACCTGCCCCGACCTCGGGACGGTGCAGCCCCTAGGCGCGCTGCTGCGGCGCTATGCGAGGCGCACCAGCCGCGAGCTCGCCGCGGTGCAGGCGATCGTCGTGCGCGAGGCGGGCGGCCGCCCGGTGCCGCTCGGCCAGCTGCTCGGCGAGCTCTTCGACCACGCGCCCGAGCTCTACTTCTCCGCCGACCGGTTCCACCCGTCGGCGCTCGGCTACCAGGCCTGCGCCGAGGCGATGCTGCCCGAGGTGCTCCGGGCAGTAGGGCTGCTGTCCGAGGACGACGGCGGTCGGCCGGCGCTGCCGGCGTCGCCCTCGTCCTGACGCTGCTACAGCCGACGTCGAAGATCGAGCAGCTCGTCGGCGAGAGTCGCGAGCATCGCCACCACCGCAGGCGCGTCGAGCCGGGTGGAGGACGCCTCCAGCAGGTCGCGGCCGCACACCGCGACCTGGTCGCCCACGGCACTGTCGGCCAGCCGCGGCAGGGCTCGGCGCGGCTCGCCCTCGAGCGTCGCTGCCGCATCGGCGAGCCGCTGGGCGAGGCCGCGGGCTGCGTCGGCCCGGGTCGGCTCGGGCTCGAACGATGCGGTAAGCCGGGCGATCGCGAGCGACCGGAGGCGGTCGACGGTGCGCCCGAGCTGGGCGGCGTACACCTCCGCGGCGGCGTCGTCCGAGGGTGGCGACGACGGCTGTCCGGGGTGCTCCACGACCCGAGACTAGGCCGGTCAGGAGCGTGGCCCGGACCACGTCCGCCAATCGAGCCGAAGTCTTGCATCGGCCTGGGTGAGGAGGTCTACGGTGAAGCCCAGACGAACCCCAGATGCTGAGGAGACGCGCCATGATCCGTCACTCCGAGGAGACCCACCAGCAGCTCGTCGAGCGCCTCCCCTCCGCCACCGGCCGTGACGTCAAGGACTGGATGCGCGCGCTCGAGGACGGCCCCGCCTTCTCCCGCTTCGAGGAGAAGGTCAACTGGCTCCGCGACGAGCACGGCCTCTCGCACGGCTTCGCGACCGCCGTCGTCCACGAGGCCGACATGGTCCGGGCCCACCGCAAGCTCGGCTGACAGGCTCCACGCAGAACGCCCCCCGCCTCCCCGAGGTCGGGGGGCGTGCTCGTGATGCGGTGGGTTTGCTGGTCTCCGGTTACGATTTCCGGGACGCCGCGGCCGGGAGGCCGTGGCGCCGACCACATAGGAGGAGACCCCCGTGGCCAACCAGATGCTCGCCGAGGTGCAGAAGGCGCTCGAGACCGCGCCGGTCGAGGAGCGCCTCGCCCTGCCCGACGTCATCGTCACGACCACCGCGTGCCTCGGCCTCGCGGCCATCGCCGCCGTCCCCGGCTGGATCTACCTGAGCGGCAGTTTCGGCCTGTACCTCGCGCTGATCATCGGCCTGATGTTCTTCGGCATCTACGTCGCGCGCCGCTCGCCGGTCAAGGCGCCGCTCGCCCTCGTCTACAGCGCGGCGCTCGGCCTCATGATGGGCGCGTTCTCGCACATGGCCGTCGGCCAGGGCGGCAACATGGCGCTGATCACGCAGGCGATCATCGGCACCGTCGCCGGCACCATCGGCATGCTCGTCGTCTACTCCACCCCGTGGGGCAAGAAGGCCTCGCGCGCCTACAAGCTCTTCGGCGCCCTCGCCATCGGCTACCTCGTCCTGGGGCTCGCGAACGTCGTCGCCGTGCTCTTCGGCGTCGGTGGTGGCTGGGGCTTCTACGGCGTCAGCGGCATCGGCCTCGTCCTCTGCGCGATCGGCGTCGCGATGGCCGCGTGGTCGCTGCTCATGGACATCGGCCGCGCCGACATGATGATCCAGTCGGGCGCCCCGCGCTCGTGGTCGTGGTCGCTCGGCATGGCGCTCTGCGCCTCGATCGTCTGGCTCTACATGGAGCTGCTGCGCTTCCTGTCGATCGCCAACCGCTAGTCCTGCACTGCACGAAGGCCGCGTCCACCCTGGTGGGCGCGGCCTTCGTCGTACGACGGCTCAGGAGGGACGGCGGCGCAGCAGGTCTGCCGGCACGCGGCCGACCGGCTCGCGGAACGCGGCGCGCGGGAGCGGCCGGGCCTCGCCCGAGAGCCAGGTCGAGTGCCCGACGCCGTCGAGCCCGACCTGCTTCTGCATCGCGGGCGTGAACTCGACGTACCCGTGCCGCTGCGACTTGTCCTGGCTGGTGAACCAGCGCACGAGGACGTCGGAGCCCTGGTCGGCGACGACCACGACCGGCCGCACCTTGGAGGTGGCGCCGCGGTCCTCGTCGTTGGGCATGTCGGCCCAGAGCACCGCGCCCGCCTCGAGCCGCGTCGCTGCGCCTGCGCCACCCCGGACGAGGTCGACGACGAGCAGCACGAGTCCGAGCACTGCCGCCGGGGCCGACAGCAGCCAGGCGAGGACGACCTTGGCCCAGGTGCCGCGGCCGGGCTGCGCCCGGTCGAGCAGGACGAACGCGACCACCGCCCCGAACGGGAGCGCGACGGAGATGGCGAGCACCAGCACCGCGCGACCCGCGCCGGGCGTGGTCAGCAGCACCCACGCGAGAGCCGCCAACGGCACGAGCAGGAACAGCGCGAGCAGCAGCAGCGCGGCCTCTCGGTAGGTACGCCGCCGGCGCGTGCCGTGCGGGTAGTACCGCCCCCGCGCCGCCGCCCACAGCGACCCGACGCGCACCCTGATCGACCCCATGCCGCAGAACCTAGCGACAGCTGGGTTCGTGGCGACCCGAGACTGCGGCATGGGTCGCCGCCTCCGGCGTCCGCGCTCAGCATCGGGGCGCCTTTGTCGCACCCCGGGCCGCACGCCACGGCAGACTGCTCCGGGCAGCGCACGCCAATCCCCCCGGGTGCGAGTGTCGGCCGGACGTCCGCACGACGTGGCAGTGACAGCCACGAGCTCGGACGCGTGGCTCACGACGCCCCTGAACGAGAGGGTTCCACGATGCCCGAGGCAGTCATCGTCTCTGTCGCCCGCTCCCCCATCGGCCGTGCGGTGAAGGGCAGCCTCGCCGCTCTACGTCCCGACGACATGGCGGCGCAGATGGTGCGGGCAGCCCTCGGCCGCGTGCCGGAGCTCGATCCCGCCACTCTCGACGACGTCATGCTCGGCTGCGGACAGCCCGCGGGCGAGGCCGGCTACAACCTGGCCCGCGTCACCGCGCTGCTCGCCGGCCTCGACGTCCCCGGGACCACGGTCAACCGGTACTGCGCCTCGAGCCTGCAGACCACGCGCATGGCGTTCCACGCGATCAAGGCCGGTGAGGGCGATGCCTTCCTCTCCGTCGGCGTGGAGGCGGTGAGCCGCTACGCGCAGGGCGCGAGCGACGGCTCGCCCGGCACGAGGAATGCACGCTTTGCGGAGGCCGGGGCCCGCACGGCCGCGCGCTCGACGGGAGGAGCGGAGGTCTGGACCGACCCCGCACTCGACGGCATCCTGCCGGACGTCTACATCGCCATGGGGCAGACCGCGGAGAACGTGGCGCAGATCCGGGGAGTGAGCAGGCTCGCCCAGGACGAGTTCGGCGTACGCAGCCAGAACCTCGCCGAGGCAGCGATCGCCAACGGCTTCTGGGCGACGGACATCGTGCCGCTCGAGCTTCCCGGACGGCACCGTGGTGTCGGCCGACGACGGACCTCGCCCCGGAGTCACCCTCGAGAAGGTCTCCGCGCTCGCACCGGTCTTCCGCCCCGACGGCACGGTGACCGCCGGCAACTGCTGCCCGCTGAACGACGGTGCCGCAGCCGTGGTGGTGATGTCCGACGTGCGTGCCGCCGAGGCTCGGCATCACGCCGCTCGCGCGCATCGTCTCCACGGGGGTCAGCGCTCTCTCGCCGGAGATCATGGGCCTCGGCCCCGTGGCAGCGACGCAGCAGGCGCTCGCACGTGCCGGCATGACGATCGACGACGTCGACCTCGTCGAGATCAACGAGGCGTTCGCCGCTCAGGTGCTCGCCTCGGCGTGGGAGCTCGGCATCGACGTCGACCGGCTCAACGTCAACGGTGGTGCCATCGCCGTCGGCCACCCCTTCGGCATGACGGGCGCGCGGATCACGAGCACGCTGCTCAACTCGCTGCGCTTCCACGACAAGCAGATCGGCCTCGAGACGATGTGCGTCGGCGGCGGTCAGGGCATGGCGATGGTCGTCGAGCGCCTCTCCTGAGCGCCTCTCCTGAGCGGCGATCGTCGGCCTCGGACGCGAGATCCGGCAACGGCTCGGTCTCTCCTGGCGCTCGACCTCTAGCCCCAGGCTGCTGCGAGGCACACGGTCGAACGCATCTGCGGCGGACGCCAGCGGCCGCGCGCGCCCGGCAGGCCCGTCTCGACGTCGTATGCACGGGCGCCGGCGGGCAGCCTACGGCCGAGGGCGGCGGGATGCGCCCGGCAGGGGCCGTCTCGGCTGGCCAGATCGGCGCCCGAAGGCGAGTGGGCGGGAGCGGCCTTCGGCCGCGGGCGGCCGGGTGCGCTGGCGGGGCGCGGTGCGCGGTGGTTCCTCCCGAGCCCTGCCGTGTAGCGGGCAGTGGGTGCGGCGCTACGCGCCGAGCAGAACCGCGTGTGCACCTGAGTGGTCTGCTTTCACACCCACCCAAAGCGGTCAATAGCCTCACGAAGGCGCTCGAGCGTGTTGCTCACGTCGACCGACCCGTCAGGGTGCCGCTCCACTCGTTGGAGATTCAGCAGCCCAACACCAAGCTTCCAACCGAGCCGGGTTGATGCCCTCGTCGATGCCTATGCGGCCGGTGCGAGCCTGAGTCAGTTGGGTCAGCAGTTCGGAATCCATCGGCAGACCGCCCAGGCTCACTTGCAGCGTCGCGGGGTCGCGATCCGCAAGGAGCTGGCGGCGCTGACCGGCGAGCAGATCGACGTGGCAGCGGAGCTCTACCGTCACGGCATGTCCACCAGCAGTATCGGCGCCAGCCTTCAAGTCGATGCCAGCACTGTCGCGAGGGCCTTGCGACGTCGAGGAGTTGCCATACGACCGCGGGGTCGCCCAGCAGCTGGTTCGTGAACTGAACCCGCGGGCTACCCGGACGTCGACACGCCGGACGACCGAGTGGACGGTTGGGGGTGTGTCTGGTTTCATTACCTCAATCGAGGAAGTAAAACCTGACACAGGAGGCGTCGTGGCGATCCAACAGCCCCAGCCGTGGGGCCGGGGCGCAGATCAGCGTCTTCGTGCCGAGTTCGACCTTACCGTTGCGGACGTCCACGATCGGATCTTGAGGCGCTCCCAGGCCAGCGCCCGCGAGTATGCGAACAACCTTTACCCGCCCGGCTCCCCGGGGCAGGTTCGGTATCTCCACCACGTGCGGAGTCTGTCGGAGGTGTTGCTCCCGAAGCCCGGTTGGGTCCGCGACGACACGAACAACATCCCGAAGCTTGTGCACGCGGGCCGCGGCCGGCTCCTCGTCGTTACGAGCGGGGACTCCCTCACCGGTGTGCCCTGGAGCGTCCAGCGCAAGCACCCGTGTTCCAAGTACCCCAAGGGCAGCGCTACGCACTCTGCCGTTCTCCGCAATGGACAGCTGGCCCTCGACCTTGGGCCGGAGGTCGCCGACACCGCACCGTCTTCATCGCTCGATCTATCAGCCGTCGAGACGTGGTTCCTGATGGTCTATGTCGATCAGCACCAGATTCGGTGCGAGGTCTCGTGCCCGTCGGGAATCGACACCCGTGGTCGCGTCGCCGACTGGTCCGACCGCATCCTTCTCCCCTCGCTCCCGAACGACGGAACCGCGATCGACATCGAGATTGACGACAACCCGGACGAGCCTGAATCCGCCATCGACATCGAGATTGATCCTCTGTGACTCAGGAGGCCTTCTCCCTCACTCCGCGGCGACTCACCTTGGCCCGCCAACGCCGTCGCATGACCCTGACAGGGCTCGCGAACGCCATGGGTGTGTCAGCGAGGACTGTGACCCGTTGGGAGTCCGATCCCGTCTCTCCCGAACCGGAGACGATCGAGCGGCTCGCCGCCGTTCTCGACTTCCCAGTCGCGTTCCTGACGGCCGATGACCTCGAGGAGTTGCCTCTCGAGGCCGTGAGCTTCCGAGCGTTGACGAAGACCGGAGCCGGCCTACGTCACTCGGCCCTGGCCGCCGGCTGCATCGCTGCCGATCTGTCCCGCTGGGTAGGCGAACGCTTCCGCCTGCCGGCGCCAGACGTGCCCACGCTTCCCGGCTATGAGCCGGAGACGGCGGCTCAAGCGGTGCGAGAGAGATGGGGGTTGGGCACGGCCCCTATCCCTCACCTATTGGACCTGCTGGAGTCTCGGGGGATTCGAGTCTTCAGTCTCGCGACGGATGTGAGCGAGATCGATGCCTTCAGCTTCTTCCGCCGCGGAACACCGTTCGTTTTGGTCAACACCGGGAAGACAGGAGAACGCCAGCGTTTTGACGCCGCGCACGAGCTGGGTCACCTCGTGATGCATTGCGAGGACGAGGCGCCCAGCGGCCGTGAAGCCGAACTGCAAGCGCAGAGGTTCGCAGCCGCCTTTCTGATGCCTCGCGAGGACGTCATGGGGAGGCCGCTCTGGAATGTTGACGCGAGAACGATCATTCGCGCTAAAGCCCGGTGGAGAGTCGCGGCGATGGCGCTCACGCATCGACTGCGCGAGCTCGAAATGCTCACGGAGTGGGGCTACCGCGACGCTTGCGTGCAGCTGTCTCAGGCCGGCTACCGGCGGGGGGAGCCTTTCGCTCCGATTGTTCCCGAGACGTCGCAGATCCTGAGAAAGGTCTTCAGTTCACTGCGTGATCAGGGTGTGACAGCGCACCAAGTGGCAAAGGACCTTCACCTGACTGAGGCTGAGTTGAACAGACACATCTTCGGACTCGTACCCGTGGCTCTTGACGGCGATGGACAGGGGGGAGGCTCGAAGTCCAACCTGAGGCTGGTTCCCACTCCCCAGGACGTCCCCAACTACTAGCGACCGCTGTTAGGCACCAAGTAGTGCGGACCGATGAAGCCCACGTGCACCTTGCCCGTGGCACCGCCAGTGTCGTCGTGAAAGTAGATCCGCGGCGCGAGGTCGCCCCCGCCCTCTGAGATCTTGAGGTGCGCCTCCATGTAGACCTCGCCATCAGGGCGGACGGCAGGGTCAACCGGGAGCAATCTGGCTGCCCACAGCTTCTTGTTGTTGCGGAGAGTTTCAGATTCGACCATCGAGAGCTTCTTTGGCGTCGCCGGCCACGACAGCGCGTCTCCCCGCTGGCACCACTCCCAAAACCCACCAGCGAACCCGGCCCGCCTGGCCCTCGCGTAGGCGGCCAACGCTCGTAGTCCGCGCCACGCTGTCTGCCCCCATACCCGTGATTCGGCCGCAGTGTCCAAGCGGATCACGTCACGGATCGCCGCGTCCGGCAGTCCCAAGTCATCGGCGAGGTACTCCTGCGCGAGTAGGGCTGCGTGGCTGACATCCTCCGCCTCATCGGGTTGCGAATCCGTGGGCGATTGATTGAACCAGACGACTTCCTCAAGCCCACGAACCTGCAAGTCCGTCTGGATGCGGTCAAGCACTCCTCGAAGCTGGGAAAGCTCGGCCGACAGTTCTTCCTGATCCGCCGCAGCTGCGAGATACAGATCCTCGAAGCTTCTCCTCAAGGGCGATCGGAGAAGCCGCCGGCTCCGCCTCAAGCGAAGTTGCGGCGCCATCAGCGTGTGAAGCCGCTAGCCGAGATGCTGCTGCTTCCCATGACTCGGGAGGCCGACGCCGGGCCATTCGCGGGGCGATCTGGTTGATCAGCAGGCTGGCAATCTTCGTGCTGTCGGAGCCAAGCCGGTAGTGCGGAACGTAACGATGACGCCAACCGTCCGTTGAGCGATCCAGGGGTGCGGGCACATAGGTTCGCACTGCTCCGCCCCAGACCGACAGGTCCGACAGCTCACTCGAGAGGGCTTGCACGGCCTCGAGGTCGAGGGTCCGCACTTCCGCCAGCCCCGAGAGCCGCATAGCTACGGCGTCGGCCCGCTTCAACCAGAAGTCGTTGCGTGTCCCGGGTGCTTCCGTGAAGACCACCACCGGTAGTACTCGCTGGCCGTCCCGAAGATGCTCGACGAAATGTTGGACGCCGCCCGCTCTCACAGGTCGCGCGTGGTTGTAGAGGCGGGACGAACCCAACCGAGGACGACCGACATCCATGAGAAGCCGACTCACAAGTCTCGGCGCGCCCAGATCGACTCGCGCGAAGGCATCATCGGCAGCGAGAGCAACGTCGACCCAAACCCAATGACTCTCCTGATCAGACCAGGATCTCAGTGTCGTCGTCCACGTAGACGGGTCACCCGACGAACCGGCCTGTTCCTCGATCAGCCCAGCGACGAGCACAGCGTCGTTGCCGTCACCAGCCCGGAGGACTGCGCCTTGGGTCGAGTCAACCTTGAACGACGCGATCTCACCCGAATCCCACGCCGCTCCCAGCTTGGTCTGGACCCAGTCCCGAAAGGCTGCAAGGGCGCTGTCAGCGATGCCGGGGTCGCCGCTGTCCCAGATGGCTCTGTAGACGATCGCCACAAGTCCCCCAAGTCGGATCTCAGTGACGCAAGGGTAGCGTCGACATGCGACGGGCCGCCGTCACCGAAGCGCTCGCGTCGATGCATCGGCGGGCCGTCCTGCCGGCTCGAACGCAGGGTCCGCGGCCACTGGTCACGTCGTCCAATAGCGGAGATGGCGAGACGCTACTCGAACCCGACAGAACACCTCGCCACCCTGCTTCAAGAGCTGCAAGAAGGGGCACTGATCGTTGCCGAACACCTACTGACTGTTGCGAATGTCGATTGCCTCATCGACCCAGGTCCCCAAGTTGGCCTTGATGTGGTCGTAAACGTAGGTGCTTGTGGTGAACGGTGGGTCGTAGGTCTTCACGATCGATGACAGCTGCACCGATCCGTTCTTGAGCGTAAACGAGCTGAATGGGTTACTGCCCTTGGACGACTGCTTCTGGTGCGAATCCAACAAGTTGTGAATGTAGATCCCAACGAGACCCTTCTTGGAGTTCCAAGCCTTCTCAATCTCGTAGTCGATCCACTTCCTGCCGGCCGTGCTGGAGCCGATGAGAACGACCGCGCAAGAGCGACCAGACATCTGGGAATCGATCCATGCCTTGATGGCGTCGTCTCCCCCACTAGTCACCTCTTCCCAGTCGTTGTCGCTCACCGGCGCGTTGCCCTCAAGCACGCCACTGTTGCGAACCTGCGATGCACGCCACGCGTCGGCCGCGTAGTGGAAGCTGTAGAACGCCTTCCTCGCCATGGGGTCTTCCTCCGGTTAGTCACTCATGTGTGTTGTCAGCTGTCGAACCGCGATCGTCGGACCCTGACTCGTCTTGAGAGCAGGCAAGTCGAATCCTTGCGGCGACGTCCCCCAGGTCTGCGTCTTCATAGATGCTGCCGGTCGGCCAAATGTGGCCGAAGCCATCCCGCTCCCAGCGGGGAACCACGTGGAAATGCAGGTGGAAGACGGTCTGTTCGGCCGTTTTGCCGGCCGAAGTGATCAGATTCATTCCCTCTGGTCGTAACGCGACGTCTATCGCCCGACCAACGTGGATTGCGGCCTGGATGAGATCGTCCGCTATCGGTGGTGCCACGGCCCAGAGGTCAGCAACATGTGTCCGTGGGATGATCAAGGTGTGCCCGGGGGTGGCAGGACGGAGCGGAAAGAAGGCAACCCACGTCTCGCCTTCGCAGACCATCTCGACGGACGTGTCTCGGCCACGAGCAATGTCGCAGAAGTCGCAACCCTCCTCGTACTGCGTAGAGTCCATCATCGACCTGCGGCCTTCGCCGCAGCCTCGATCCAGGCGCCCATGTTGTTGTACCCGTCATCCTTGTTCCACAGATAGAACGGGTAGCCGTCTGGCAACTTGCCGCACCTGTCGCTCGTCCTGTGCCTGAAGTCTTCGATCTTGCTGATGTCTATGCCGAGCAAGCCGTGGCCCAGAGCCTTGCTCTTGTCGATCTCGTACTTGACCCAACGGCTCGAGCAAGTGGCGGCACCCACCAGGACGACGGTCACCGAGGTCCCCACTAACTGGCCATCAATCCACGCCTTGATCGCAGTGTCACCGCGCTGTTTGAGCTTCTCGAAGTCCGCAGCGTCAACGAACCCAGCCGCTTGCCGACCCTGCGTTACCCAGCTATTTCGCACGACCATCGCGCGAGAGACGTCGCTGTATTCGAAGCTGAAGAAGACGTTGCGAGCCACTACTTGCCCCCCTTGATTGCAATGATTGCGATGACATCCACAACGATGATCGAACCGTAGAAGGCCCAGAGATGGGGTCGCAGGCACGTCGCAAGCCAGCGACGTATGGCGTGCTCCTTGTCGATCTTCATCGAGAAGTTGATCTCGGCCTCTGGCGTCATCGCGACCTCGTTGTGGAAGCTTTACAAAGCCCCGCTCGAGCCACAGGTAGTAGCCATCGAGGGCCCAAAACAAGGCAGTCGTCACCAAGGCGATCAGGAGCAGCGCGCGCCGGGTTTCAATCGCCGCAAATCCGGCTAGCGCAGCAGCAATCGTGATGGACCAGCCCTTGAACAGGAAGGAGTTGTTCGCCATGCGAGCGATGGCCGCCTGTATGAAGTCGAGATGCTTGAGCTTGGCTTCCATCTCCTATTCGCCCCCTTCAGCGCTCAAGCCGAAGAAGCGTTCGAAGTACTCACTGAGCTTGGCGAGTACACGTTGCTTCTTCTCGCTATGCCCTCCTTCACTCGAGAACCGTGACGCTGGCGGAAGCACGCGGGTGATGGAGGTTCCTGTTGTCTGGATTGCGCCATCGCGGAACGCACGAGTGACGAACTCGTGAGTCTCTTTGGCGCGCAGGCCCTCATCCTCGATGAGCTGGCTCAGTTCCGCTGTCCGACGCTCGGCTACATATTCATTCCACTGCTGATCCACGGCGCCAGCTGCCGATACACGGTCGACGAAGGCCTCGATCAGGTCGCTCTTGTTTCGCAGCGTCGGGCTGGCGTCGACCGCGCGTGAGATCGTCGCGCGCAACTCCATGTCGTCACCGTTACCGTGCTCATCGCGGTACTTGGTCACGAGCATGAGTATGTAGTCGACGTTGATCTCGACCTGTCTTATGAGCTCAATCTCGAAGACTAGGTCGTCGTTGATCGACTCCTTCTCGGCCTCGTCGCCCTTGCGGAACTCGGCGTATAGGTCAAGGTAGATGCTGCGGTAGTCCTGCGCCTGGCGTTCGGTCAGGATCTCGTTGCCGGCAAAGTCATCGAACGATGTCAGGATGTTCTGCAATCGCAGGATGGCACCGAAGAGCGCGATGAAGTCCTTCTGGGCGCTCTCGCCGACGATAAGTTGTCCCAGCGGAAAGCGCTCGAGAAGCTCCTGAACCTTTGCGGTGTAGTCACCGTAGTAGTCGGCGTAGGGCTTGAGCAGAACGACGCCACCCGCCTCCTTGTTGCCGAACAGCGCGATCGCGTCGTTCGTCTCCTGCTCGAGGTTCCGGAAGCTGACGATGTTCCCATATGTCTTCACGGAGTTGAGGATTCGGTTGGTTCGCGAGTAGGCCTGCACCAACCCATGGGATCGCAGGTTCTTGTCGACCCAGAGCGTGTTGAGCGTCGTGGCGTCGAAACCCGTCAGGAACATGTTGACGACGATCACGAGGTCGATCTCACGGTTCTTTAACCGAAGCGAGAGGTCCTTGTAGTAGTTCTGGAACTTGTCCGAGGTTGTATCGAACGAGGTTCCGAACATGTCGTTGTAGTCCTGGATCGCGTCGTCCAAGAACGACCGAGCATCAGTTGAGAGCGCGTCTGTCTCGAAGCCCTCCTCGTCGAGGTAGTCGTCATCCACCGCGGCGTTCGGCGCGTACGAATAGATGAGCCCGATCTTCAGCTTTTGATCAGGAGTGAGGTCACGCTGCTGCAACTCGAAATGGTTGTAGTACATGCGGGCGGCCTCAATAGAGGCGGTCGCGAAGATGGCGTTGAATCCGTTCACGCGGCGGTCCTTGAGCGTGTAGTGCTCGCTGCGCCGGGTCTTCTGGTCGAAGTGCTCCAAGGTGTAGGCGACAACCTGACTTACGCGCTCTGGTGCAAGCAGGGCTCGCTCGGTGTCGATGGCCGACACCTTCTTGTCCGAGATGCCTTCAGGCAGTTTGATCGTGTTGACGTAGTCGATACGAAACGGCAGGACGTTCTTGTCACTGATGGCGTCCACGATCGTGTACGTATGCAACTTCTCGCCGAACGCCTGTTCCGTGGTCTTGAGCTGGGGGTTACCACCGGTGCCGGCGTTCGCAGCAAAGATGGGTGTGCCAGTGAAGCCGAACAGGTTGTATCGCTTGAACGCCCTGGTGATGGCCGTGTGCATGTCGCCAAACTGCGAGCGATGACACTCATCGAAGATGATCACAACGTGGCCGTCGAAGATCGCATGACCCTTGTTCGCCGGTGAGCCGATGAACGTCGAGAGCTTCTGGATCGTCGTGATGATGATCCGAGACTGCGAGTTCCCTAGCTGCTTCTTCAGTACTGCCGTCGAGGTGTTTGAGTTGGCCGCACCCTTTTCGAATCGGTCATACTCACGCATCGTTTGGTAGTCGAGGTCCTTACGGTCCACAACGAACAGGACCTTGTCGACATCCGGCAACCGGCTGACGAGCTGCGCCGCCTTGAAGCTCGTAAGGGTTTTGCCAGATCCTGTGGTGTGCCAGACGTACCCACCCGCTGCGACGGTGCCAAGTTGCTTGTAGTTCGTTGAGATCTCGACCTTCTGCAAGATCTTCTCGGTCGCGACAATCTGATATGGCCGCATGACGAGGAGCATCCGGTCGGCCGTGAGAACGCAATAGCGCGTCAGGACCGCGAGCAACGAGTGCTTAGCGAAGAAGGTCCTCGCAAAACCAGTGAGGTCCTGGATGGGCTTGTTCGTCGAATCGGCCCACCACGACGTGAACTCGAACGAATTCGACGTCTTCCGGAAACGCTTCTTACCCCGAGCGTCCTCGATGTGCTGGCGACGCGTCGTATTGCTGTAGTACTTCGTCAGTGTGCCGTTGCTAATGACGAACAACTGCACGTAGTCGAACAGACCGGAGCCAGCCCAAAAGCTGTCGCGTTGATAGCGGTCGATCTGGTTGAACGCTTCACGAATATCGACGCCGCGTCGCTTCAGCTCCACATGGACAAGCGGAAGGCCGTTCACGAGCACGGTGACGTCGTAGCGATTCGACCGCGCTGCACCTCCTTCACCCTGGCCGACCTCGTACTGATTGATGACCTGCAAGCGGTTGTTGTGGATGTTCTTCTTGTCGATCAAAGACACGTTCTTCGTTGAGCCATCGTCCCGAGCCAGGAGCTGGACGTGATCCTCCTGAATTCGAACGGTCTTCTCCGACGCGCCCTCGTTCACACCGGCCACAGATGTGGTGAAGAACCGAGCCCACTCTGCATCCGAGAACGTGAAGCCGTTCAGAAGCTCGAGTTGTGTCCGAAGGTTCGCCACCAAGTCCGCTTCGTTCCTTAGCGGCAAGTACTCATATGCCTGCGAGCGGAGTAGACGGATGAACTCCGCTTCCAGCGCTGCCTCCGACTGATAGGCGGAGGCCCCAGCGTCATCCGACTTGAACTCGGCAACAACAGTGCTCTCCGAGCTCAAGGCAATGGGCTCGTAACGGCGAGGAGTCGAGTCGCTCATACGGCCAGATCCTCGAACTTGAGCAGGCGATCTCGATAGAACTCATACTGACGACTGCGCGCGTTCATCTCTGCGGAGATGTCGCTGCTGAGGCCGTTCGTTAGCGATTCGAAGCGGTCGAGTACGGATGCGATTCGCCGCTGCTCGGCAAGCTCTGGGATGGGAACCTGCACCTTGGCCAGCCGAGCCTTGGAAACGTTGAAGCGCGTTACACCGCTGGCCGTTCGGACGATTTGCGATCGCAGCTCTGCCGAGCGGAACAGGTGCTTCGCAAACTCTGGCTCGAGAATGTGTGGATCGTCCAGGCGCAATCCAAAGCAGAAGCTGTTCAGATACAGCGGCTCGTCGACGTCTGAGGTCACCACCGAAGACATGCCTACCTCGTCTGCCGTCTCGGACGAACCGGTAAAGAGGATGTCGCCTTTCCGTAGGGATCGCTGCTTCTCACCTGGCTCAACGTGAACCAGGTCTTCGATGTCACGATCGACGGCCAGGTTGTTGAAGACGTTGACATAGGAGACGTACCGCGCGTTGCCGCCGGTGAAGTCCGCCTTGGACTTTCCCGAGAGTCCGCCGAAGAACTTCCCAAGGTCGGACATAGACATCCGGCGGACACTTTCATCCGGGAACGCCATGAGCGAATCCCGATAGAACTCGTACTGACGGCGCCTTGCGGCCAACTCCGCTTCGAGCTCCTCACGTAGCCCGGCGTGTAGCTCCGTGAAGTGATCCAAGACGTCGACGATCTCCCTCTGCGCTTCCAACGGCGGAAGCGGGATCTTGAACTCCTTGACGGCCCGGTCCGTGATCGCCGGATAGCTAGCGCCTCGCTCGTTTGCTTCGACGTAGGCGTAGAAGTCCGCGGTTCCGAGCAAGTGAAAGAGGAACCCAGGGACGATCTCTCGCTGCTTTGGTCGAAGTACGCAGTAGCCCGTACTCGCTACCTGCCCGTCGTACTCCGCTTCGACGAGAACGTAGCGCTTGAGCATCGGCCGCGTCGTGGCGAAGAGGACGTCACCTTCGCGCACCAGTTGTTGGGCCCTACTCGGAGCATCATCGCTCGTGATACTCGTCGCGGTACGGATCCGGTGAGTCAGGCGATCGACCGACGTCAAGTCGATGTAGAGGAACTCCCGCCCGGGAACCTCAGCCCATCGGACGGTTGAGCCACGCTCCACGACAGAGCCCATGGACACGGATTTGACGCCTTGTGGGCACAGCTCTCTGATCAGCTCATGGATACGACTCATTACGCGCTCTCTAGGTCGGCGACAATGGCGTCGATCCCGGTGCGGAGTTCAGCTTGTCGGTCGACCATTCGGGCGATCTGTTCGTTGAGCGCCGAGATGTCCGTCGCTTCGCGAGTGTCCTCCGCCTCGACGTAGGACGAAACGGAGATGTTGTAACCGTTGGCCTCGAGGTCACTCGCCGGCACGAGCCGCGCGAAGTGTTCGATGTTCTCGCGCACCGTGAAGGCACTGAGGATCTTCTGCTGAAACTCTGGCAGGAGCTTGTTCTTGTTGCCGCTGCGAACACTGAGCGCCGACGCATCGATGAAGAGGACAGCGTTGTCCGTCTTCGACTTCTTCAGGACGATGATGCAGGTGGCAATACCTGTGCCGAAGAACAGGTCGGGCGGAAGCTGGATGACCGCGTCGACGTAGTTGTTATCGATGAGGTACTTGCGGATCTTCGCTTCAGCGCCGCCTCTGTACAGAACGCCCGGGAACTCGACGATGGCCGCCGTTCCGTTCACCGCCAACCAGCTGAGGATGTGCATCGTAAAGGCGAGATCGGCCTTGGACTTCGGCGCAAGCACGCCAGCCGCAGCGAATCGCGGATCGTTGATCAGCATTGGGTTGGAGTCGCCATCCCATTTGATCGAGTACGGCGGATTGGAAACGATCGCTTCGAAGGGCTCGTCGTCCCAGTGCTGCGGGTCAATGAGAGTGTCGCCGTGAGCGAGGTTGAACTTCTCGTACGGCACGTCATGCAAGAACATGTTGATTCTGGCGAGGTTGTAGGTGGTCAGGTTGATCTCCTGCCCAAAGTAGCCTTGCCGAACTTTGCCGGGACCGAGAACCTTCTGGAACTTCAGCAGGAGTGATCCCGAACCGACGGCCGGGTCGTACACCTTGTTGACTTCTGTCTTACCGACGACGGTGATGCGCGCGAGAAGTTCGGAAACCTCCTGGGGCGTGTAGTACTCGCCGCCTGACTTGCCTGCCTCCGATGCATACATCTGCATCAAGTACTCATAGGTGTCACCGAAAGCGTCGATCGTGTGGTCTGCGAAGTCGCCAAGGTTGAGATCGCCGATCGCGTCGAGGAGCTTCACGAGACGCTCGTTACGCTTTGCAACAGTTGGGCCAAGCTTCTGCGAGTTGACGTCGAGGTCGTCGAACAAGCCCTTGATGTCGTCCTCGCTCTCGGCTCCCACGGCCGAGCCTTCGATGTTGCTAAAGGCTCGCGCGAGGGTCTCGTTGAGGTTCTCGTCACGCGGGGCTCGCTTGCGAACGTTCACGAACAACTCGGACGGAAGGATGTAGAAGCCTTTCTCCTCGACGGTTACCTTCCGACCGAACTCAGCGTCGTTGTCGTCGAGCTTCGCGTAGTCGAAGTCTGGCCGCCCGGCTTGGCGCTCCAAGTCGTTCAGGTATGCCGTTAGATTCTCGGAAATGAATCGGTAGAAGAGGATGCCGAGCACATAAGACTTGAAGTCCCAGCCGTCAACGCTCCCGCGCAGATCGTTCGCGATTCGCCAGATGGTCTTGTGCAGCTCTGCGCGCTGGGATTCTTTTGTGATTGGCGGCATATCTGGGTTCCTCTTTGTTGCTCGATTTGTCATTTAGACTCAGTTTGAGCGATTAGTACATATTCATTTAACTCCGACTTGCTCTAAAAGTCGACAATTGAGCAGGGTTCTCGTCGCCGTCTCAAGCCTTCGAAGGCTATCGGTCCCCACCCACGGTGCCCCGGACCTTGATCACGAACGGTCGGTGTCGGAGAGATGGCAACCGGCGGACTCCCTGGTCGTGGCGCACGCTGCGCTGAGCGTCGTGATCACTACACTCCGAGCGTGCCCACCGAGGACGCCTTAGCGCCATACCCGGCAAGGCTGCAGCAGTCAGCGGAGATGCTGCTACGCGTTCAGAATCGAAACTACGGTTGGGGAGTCAAGGTCGGATCCACCTCCTCCATGGTCAACACGGCCGAGGCGCTGGTAGTTCTGGCAGCCGCGGGATACGCCGGGGACTCCCGTGTCGACGGGGCTGTCGCATACATCTGCAAGAACGTGGCGATACACACGCAGACAGATGAACACGAAGGTGGCCGGGGCGAGAACACTCGATTTCCCGTATTCGCGCTAATCGGCCTAACCCAGGTTCCAGACCTCTTCATTCAAAGAGAGTCGTTGGAGGCCACTGCGTGGTGCTTGGAATGGCTGAACAGGAACAGAATCGAGACTTGGATGGCCCGAGCAAGTCGGCGGCACGAAGCCATCGGCGAGTCAGGCCGGCGGAGTTCTGTACGGGGTGGGTACCGCCTACGCACACCTATCCGCGTACCGCAGGGCCATCGGCAAGGCGATCGGCGCGGCCCAGACGGAGAAGCTCACGGCGTCATTGAAGGACGTCGCCAGCCACGCGCTCAACGCCGTCCTCAGCCTGAGGCTCGACAGTGGCCTCTGGCCGAAGGACGAGTTCGTTGGCAGAGCACCCAGCCCGGCCAAGACCGCCCTCGTCCTCCTTGGGCTCGAACGGGCCCTTTCCTCCGACTTGCCGTTGCCGCAGACGGGACTCTTCGGCGGCGCTTGGGGCACGCCGACAATCCGTCCCTGGCGCGAGACCATCGCGTCGTCGGCCGATCAGCTTGCTGGCATGCATAGCTCTTGGGAGCGGAAGGTCGAAGAGGACGCTGCGGTTGAGACGGCGCACTGGGTGAACCCTGCCTACGCCCTCGGGCTTGCTGGGTGCGTGAGCGGTGGCGTCCGCCCGTCCGACCGTCGGCTCGCCGCCGCCTGGCGTTACCAACATTCGCTCTGGTCGACGCAACACGCGACCTGGAAGGAGCCGGGCGGGCAGGTAACAATTCGTGCGGCCTACCACGCCGTGCGTGCCTATGAAGTCGCCCTTCAGCGTCAAGCAGGACAGGCGGTCCTGCCCGACCTGCGAGCGGGATCACTCGGCAGCGTAAGTCATGTGACGATCACGGGAAGCTCCGTGCGTTTCCAGTTTGAAGCGAAGACCTACACCGTGTCCCTGTCGCCGCGGCTGCTGGCCGTGGTGACCCACCTGCACGACGCCACGGATGGTGCCAGCGCCCACGACTTTGCCAGTGCTCTCAACATCGAGCCGGCAAGCGTTCCTAAGTACATCGGGCGAGTGAACGATCGCGTGCGCGAAGTCACCGACCACCACGTTGGCCGGCTCATCGACGACGCGAAGGACGGCGTCTACCGGTTCGCGTCTGGGTGATGTCGGAGCGCGTAGTGGGCCAAGGACCGCACCTGCTCGAACGTCTCGATCTCCTCTAGCTCCTTCGCACTGAACCGACGCACCTCATCCACCTCGCTGAGCTGAGGTGTCGGCACCTGATCCGGGTGCCTCTGCCGTACGAAGTAGAACTGCACCAGCGCTGGACGCGCGAACCCCTCGACCTCGACGTCGGCATAGAACGGCACCGGCGTCGGGGTGGCGTTCGAGTCCGGCGGATGGATCACTGGGGCGGCACTCAAGACCTCGACGGCTAGGCCGGTCTCCTCGCCGAACTCTCTCTCGACGGTTCCCGCGAACGTCTCGTCGGGCTCGAGGTGCCCACCTGGTGGCACCCACAAGCGAAAACGGTTGTGGTAGACGAGAAGTACCGAGTCGCCAGACACCAGATAGCCGGAGCAGATCAGGTCCAGGCCATGGTCCTCGCCAGCGATCTGGATGCGCGACTTCATGGTCGCAGCCTTCCATAGGGCCTCGACCGCTGACATGTCATGCCCTCTGTCAGCGAGTTGTCCGCGTGCCGGGGTGGGTGCCGTCGTCGTCCCATTTGAGAGACCGAGAACCCCATCCCGAGGAGCGAGCGATGACAGCCCACTCAGCCACGGCGTCGATGCCGGATGTCCCGGATGACGATCTCCTGCACATGTACCGAGTGTACGGCGCCGGTACCGAGCTCGACGGTTTTGCTCGGGCGTTGCTCGAGCGCGTGACCGACTCACGCCTGAACGAGACGGGCGGTGGCTCGGGCGAGGAGCTCGCTACCGCCTACCTGTGGGGCCTGATCCTCAGCGACCCCGGCACCGTCACCACCTAGGGAGGACTGTCATGAGTGAGATCGTCCGGCGGAGTCAGCTCTCCGCCTCCAACCAGATCGCGAGGGTCGACCGCACCACGGGCAAGGCGCTCGAGGCGATCCGCAACGACGGCCTCCTGCACGAGGCCGACGAGTTCGTGGCGGCCCGCCTCGCGCAGCTCCGGATCGACGCCGCCAACCAGCTCGCCACGCGCGCCGTGTTCGAGATCAAGGGCTTGCACTCGCTCGTGACCGAGCTGACACGCGACAACCCCGCGCTCGAGATGGAGCTCCGGAGCTTCGCCGGCATCGTTTCCATCGGGAGCCAGCAGGTCATCGCGAACTACCTGATGAGGCCGCTGTGAGCGACGACTGGTTCTGGACCGTGGAGGGGTGGCTCCTCAAGCTCCTCATTGCCGACTTGGTCCTGCTCGGCCTGATCACGTGGGTCGAGTGGGCCCTCACCTGGTGGCGCGGGCCGTCCGAGAAGGCGGACGAGTTCGTCGCCTACATCGACGCCGAGCGTCGTCTCGACGACGTGATCGACGACGGTCGTCGCATCATCATCCAGCGCGCGCAGGAGAAGCAGTGACGGTTCTGAAGTGGGCACTCGCCGCGGCCGGCGTCCTCGTCGGCACCACGCTGCTCGCCCATCTCATCACCGCCGTGATCGACCCGCTCCTCCCGCTCCTCTTCGTCCTGATCTTCGTTCTCGGAATCTTCGCCGTGGCCATACGTGGTCGATAACGCTTGACCTTGACGGCGTTGCATTTCTGGAACAAGATCATTTACAGGAAGAGGGGCTGGGGCCGAAGTAGGCCCTGGCCCCTCTTGCTGTCTCGCTTCGTTGCACGAACGGGACAAGTAATGAGGGCACGACCATGAGTGGACGCATCCGCATCCGAGAAGTCCGGCGCGACGAGATCGACCTCGAGAAGCTCGCCGCCGCCCTGCTGCGCCTAGCGCGTGAGCAGCTCGCGGAGCGCCGCGCCGCGGCACCCAAGCCCGCGGAGGCCCGCGATGAGTAACCCCGTTGTCATGCTCACGTTCACGGCGGTCGCGTCCATCTTCATGTTCGCGTTGCTCATGGAGGCGAGGCGCCGAGACCAGGCCGGCCGCGACCAGCGCCGCCGCGTCTTCGAGGTGCGCTTCCCCCGCAACGTGACGTCGGATCAGGTGCGCACGTTCCTCGCCGGGCTCGTCGGTCTCGCCTCTCCGCGGCGCGAGCTGGTTGGTCGTGACGCCGCCGTGCTCGAGCTCATCGGGACGGGCCGCGGTGTTCGCCACCGCCTGCGCCTGCCGGCGTCATCGGCCACCCACTTCATCGCCCAGCTGCGCGCGGCCATCCCCGGCGTCGCCATCGAGGAGATCAAGGACACCGACAAGACGTACGTCCTCCCCCGCGTCGGCGCCGCGTGCGAACTCCGCCTCACGCAGTACGGCACACCGCTCGCCATCCCCGACGTCGCCTCCATCTCCCGGCAGCTCATCGCCGCATGCCTGTCGCTTCGCTCGGGCGAGGTCGTCGTCTGGCAGTGGGTCATCACCGGCGGCACGCCAACCCCGGTCCCAGCGCCGCCCCCGGACAGCCAGACCTCCCCGTTGTGGGCGCTCGTCTGGGGGACCGGCTCGCGTCGACGCCCAGCCAGTCGGCGCACGCAGGACGAAGGGCTCATCCGCGCCACCGCGCGGATCGGGGCGCGTGCCGTCGAGCCGCGCCGCGAGGCCGAGCTCGTCGCCCGGGTTCGTCGTGTCGCGGCCAGCGTCAGTGCGCCGGGTGCCCGGCTCGTTCCTCGACAGCTTCCGAACCTCGTCGTCGCCCGGCGGATCGGCCGTGGGTCGACGCCGCTCATCGAGTCGCCGGTCGTCCTCGCCCGTGACGAACTCACCGCACTCCTCGGTTGGCCCATCGGGGGGCCAGCCCTCCCCGGCCTCGCCCTGGGGCGTAGTCCGCAGCTACCGGTCGCGCCGGACGTTCCGCGAAGTGGTCGACCGCTCGGACGCGCCACCGTCGGCAACGGCCGGATCGTCTCGCAGTCGCTCCGGGGCGCTCGGGAGCACAGCCTCTACCTCGGGCCGACGGGCTCCGGCAAGACGTGGCTGGCCGCGCAGGTCGCGCTGGCCGACATCACCGCCGGCCGCGGCACCCTCGTCCTTGACCCCAAGGGCGGCACGGTTCGCGCGATCCTCGAACGTCTCCCGGAGGAGGCGGTGTCACGAACCATCGTGGTCGACCCGACCGACGAGACCCGGCCGGTGCCGTTGCCGCTCCTGAGTCAGGAGGCCGGCGGCATCCCCGAGCTCGCGGCCGACACCCTGGTAGGCCTGCTGCGCCACCAACACGGCGACCTCGGACCCCGCTCCAGCGACATCTTGAGCTCGAGCCTCTACGCCCTCGCCCGCACGCCCGGGGCGACCCTGTTCGACCTGTTCCGGCTCTGGAGCTCCCCGCGCTACCGCGCCCAAGTCGCCGCCGCCTGCGCGGACGACCCGGCCTTGGTCAGCTTCTTCGCCTGGCTCGACGGACTGTCTCCGGCCGAACGCAACTTCGTCTTGGCCGCCCCTTCGAACAAGATCCGCCCGCTGATGCAGCGCCCGGCCGTCCGCAACGTCATCGCGGCACCACGCGCGACCTTCACGCTGTCGGAGGCGTTGCGCGACAACTTCGTCGTCTTGGTCATGCTCCCGGAGGGCGCGTTGGGCTCGGAGGCGACGACGCTCATCGGGCAGGTGCTCCTGAGCCGGCTCTGGTCGGCAGTCCAAGGGCGCACGACGCGAGCCGCGGCGCACCCGTACTTCGTGACGGTCGACGAGGCTCCCCGGTTCGTCGACCAACCGACCGACCTCGGCGATGTCCTTGCCCGGTCGCGCGAGTACGGCGTCGGCGTCACCCTCATCGCCCAGACCCTTGCCCAGTTCCCGGCCGCGCTGCGCGGGGTCGTCGTTAACAGTGCCCGGACGAAGGTCGCCTTCCAAGCCTCGGCTGAGGACGCGCGTCGCCTGGCGGACGAGTTCGGGCCCATGGTCACGGCCGACATGCTCACCGGCCTGACGGCGTTCGAAGCCATCGGGGCGGTGTCGGTCGGGGGCGCCACAAGCGACCCGTTCACGTTCAAAACGGTGCCACTCGGCGACCCAATCCCCGGTCGCGCCCGTGCCACCCGAAGCGCCTCGCGCGAGCGCTGGGGCATCGCCCGCGAGGAGATCGAGGCGAGCTTCACGACCACCCCGGACGCGCCGCCAGACGCCGCCGGCCCTGTCGGTAGGAGGTCAATGCCATGAGCACCCGACGTCCAACCACCCGTCCAATCGCCGCCCGAGCGGTCTGTACAAGCTTGCAGGTCAACGCCGGACGCACGCAGGTAAGCGCGACGACATTCGCGCACGCGAGGTGTGCGCGATGAGTACTACGCGACTGAGCCAACGCCGCCTCGAGCAGCTCGCCCGTGAGCTCGCCCCAAAGGACCGCGCCGTCATCGAGACGCTGACGCGGGTCAAGCTCGCGACCGGTAGCCAGCTGGTGCGCGCGCACTGGCCCCACGCCACCGACGCCGACGGTCGGGCCGCCCGCCGCGCCCTCAAGCGGCTCGTCGACTGGCGAGTTCTGGCACGCCTCGAGCGCCGCCTGGGGGGCCTCGGCCGCGGCTCCGACTCCTTCACCTACGCGCTCGACGTCGCCGCCCACCGGGTCTTGCGGCTCGAGGGCGTCGCCCGGCGGCCACACCTGCCCGGTCCCCCGATGTGGCACCACGCACTCCTCGTCGCTGAGATCTACGTCCAGCTGCTCGAGTCGCTTTGCGGGACCGAGCGACGCCTGGTCGAGTGGGAGGGCGAGCCCGCCTGCTGGCGCGACTTCGCCGGCCAGTACGGCGAGGGCGTCCGGCTCAAGCCCGACGGCTTCGCGCGCATCAGCGGACCGGGCTACCAAGACCTCTACTTCATCGAGGCCGACACCGGCACGCAGTCTCGCACCGTCATCCGCGCCAAGCTCGAGGCCTACCGCCGCTACGCCGCCGGCGGCACCGAACAGGCTCGTGAGGGCGGCGTCTTCCCCCAAGTCGCGCTCATCACCACGAGCCCGGCCCGGCACGCCGTTCTCGTCGACCTGGTCGGCGAGCTTGCCCGCCCAGTGGTGGCCGCTGTTCGTCGTCGGCCTCGCCAGTGACACCGGCTCGCTCCTCGGTGGGGAGGTGGCCTCATGAGCCGCGGTCCGCCCAGTAGAACCTCGGCCCCCCTTCCTCGGTGGTCTGCGGCCGTCGTCGTGAGCTCGTCACCTGAGCTCACCGGCCGCAACACCCCTGAGGAGGCTCCGGTGGACACCACCGAAGACACCACGCTCACCCCGTCCCGACGCGAGCAGATGCTCGCTCAACTCGGTGAGCAGGCCGAGAAGCTGCGTTCGAGCGAGGGATGGGTCGCTTGGCTCAAGTTCGCTCGCAGATTCCGTAACTACTCCCTCGGCAACCAGCTGCTGATTCAAGCCCAGCAGCCGGGCGCCAAGTTCGTCGCCGGCTACCGGGCGTGGGAGTCGCTCGGTCGCCACGTCAAGAAGGGCGAGAAGGGCATCGCCATCCTCGCCCCGATGATCCGCAAGGCATCGCTCGAGGAGATCGCAGAGGACGGAGCGCTCACCGTGCTACGAGGCTTCAAGCCGGTCTTCGTCTTCGACCTGGCTCAGACGGAGGGCGACCCGCTCCCCATCCCGGAGATGCCGCCGACCTACGTCCCTGACGACGCGCTGTTCGACCAGCTCGTCGTACTGGCGGCCAAGGCCGACATCGCGACCCGTGTCGTCGACAACGCCCCGGACGGGCTCTACGGCTGGTGGGACCCCTTCGACCGGATCATCTCCATCACCGAGGGCCAGGACATCGCCTCGAAGACCGCGACCATGCTCCACGAGCTGGCCCACGCCTTCGATCCCGAGTGCGAGTCCCCAGCCTCCGACAAGGCGGAACGCGAGCTCGTCGCGGAGTCCGCCGCCTACCTCGTCGGCACCGAACTGGGCATCGACATGCGTGAGGCCTCCTCGCACTACGTCATGACCTACGGCGCCACCAGTGATCGACTGCTCGACCTCGCCAACGAGGTCCTGATGGTCGCCACCTTCCTCGCCGACCTGACCTCGGAGCTCCCGCTCCCCCTGGCCAGCTAGGACCCGGGTGGGTAGGGCGCAGCCGCGTCCTACCCGCCCCACCCCGCACCTTGAAAGGTCGATCTCATGGAACTGCTCACCCTCCTTGGGCGGTCTGCGGCCGTCGTCGCGATCTGGGTCTCCAGATCGCCGGCCGCAACGCCCCTAAGGAGGCACCCGTGAGTACCACCGAGATCAACCCGTTCGGCGTCGAGCTGACCTCCGACCTGCCGGTCGACAGCGCGCGCCTCCGCACAAGCGACGGCTGGGTCGCCTGGCTCAAGATCGTCCAGGCGCACCCCCACCTGTCGCTGACCGACCAGCTGCACCGGTTGAACCGGGGACTCGTTCCTGACTTCGAGCCGCGGCTGGACAGCCTCATGGCCGGACGCGACGAGCTGCTGACGCGGCTCATCGGCCTCGCCCGAACCCGAGGCTTCTACGTCGCCATCGACGAGCTCGACTGCGGTCGAGACGGCGAGTGGCACCCGATCGGCGGGGCGATCCGCCTCTCCGAATCGCTGGAGCCCGGGCGCATGGCCGCCGTCCTCATCCACGAGCTGGCCCATGCGCTCGACCCCGGCACCCGGTCTTTCGACGGCCCAGACCCGTCCGAGCGGGAACTCGTGGCCGAGTCCGCCTCGTTCGTGGCCGGCCGACGTCTCGGCCTCGACATGGACGAGGTCTCGGCCTACTTCACCGTCACGTTCGGCCTGACCGCCGAGCGCGCCGTCACGCTCGCCCATGACGTCATCGACGTCAGCCGACGCCTCTCGGCCCTTGTTGCACAGCTGGAGGGCGACGCGTGACACCCCGGGCGGGTAGGGCCTCACGGCTCTACCCGCCCACCTCCCACCTGACCGTTGCAGAAATGAGACAAAAGGTTCAAAATGGACAGGCAAGGAGAACTTTCCAAGGTGAACAGCAACAACCCATCCCAACTAGCCAAAGCCCTCCGTCAGGCACGCCGCCGTAGTGGACTCACTGTCCGGCAGGTGGCCGATGACGCGGGCATGACGCCAGCGACCGTGTCCCGCCTCGAGACGGGTCACATCGAGTCGCCGCGCCCAGACCACCTCGCGCGGCTCGCCCGCACGCTTGGTCTGGAGCTGGAAGACCTCTACGCACTGGCCGGCTACCTCATGCCCGAGGGACTCCCCGAGCTGAGGCCGTACCTGCGCACCAAGTACGGGCTCTCCGATCGCGCCGTGGAGCAGCTCGACGAGTACTTCCAGGCCTTGAAGCCCGGTTGGGAACGTGACAAGGAGGTTCGTCATGAACCATCAGACTCCGCCCCTTAGCGTTCTGACCCAAGTCCGCGACACCCTCCCGCTACGACCCCTCGCCCCACAAGAAGTCCGCGCCGTCCTCGAGCGCGCCGCCCTGAAACTCCTGACCCTGATGGACATCCCGGGGCCACCCGTCGTCGTCGGGGAGCTCATCGAGCAGCTGCCGCGCGCGATCGTGATCCGCGTCGACGGGCTCTCCACGTCGGGCCGCACCCATTGGGACGGCGTCCGCTGGATCATCGAGATCGCGGCCGACGAACCGCACGTGCGACAGCGCTACACCCTGGCCCACGAGCTCGGCCACATCCTGCTCCACCCCATCGCCGACATCATCCTGCCGAGCAACGACAACACCACCAGTGAGAAGCGACTCGAGGCCGCCTGCGAGTTCTTCGCCGCCTGCCTGCTCATGCCCCGCGTCTGGATGAAGCGCGCCTATTTCGGAAGTGACATCCGGGACGTACCGTCACTAGCCCGGCTGTTCGAGGTCTCCTGGGGCGCCATGCGTACCCGTCTCGAGCAACTGGGTCTCATCGCCAGGATCGACACTGTGAGGGCAGCATGACCACCGAGAACGCCGTCCAAGCGGACAACCTCGCGAGCGCCGTCTCCTACCTCCGCGTCTCGACGAAGGAGCAAGCGGAGCGCGACGGCGACCCCGAGGGGTACTCCATCCCGGCGCAACGCGAGGCCAACCGCCGGAAGGCCGCCACGTTCGGCGCCGTCGTGGTCCGTGAGTTCGTCGACCGAGGGGAGTCGGCGCGCTCAGCCAACCGCCCGCAGCTCCAGAAGATGCTCGACTTCATCGCCGGGAACCCTGAGATCGAGTACGTCATCGTCCACAAGGTCGACCGACTCGCTCGCAACCGCCTCGACGACGTCCAGATCAACCTCGCGCTCAAGAAGGCCGGTGTCACCCTCGTGTCGGCCACCGAGAACATCGACGAGACGCCATCGGGAATGTTGCTGCACGGGATCATGAGCTCAATCGCCGAGTTCTACAGCCAGAACCTCGCGTCCGAGGTCATCAAGGGCATGTCCCAGAAGGTCCAGACCGGGGGCACCCCCGGTCGAGCACCGTTGGGATACCGCAACGTCCGCGTCCTGAGCCCTGAAGGCCGCGAGGTCCGTACCGTCGCGCTCGACCCAGAGCGCGCCGAGCTGATCCGCTGGGCATTCACGGTGTACGCCACCGGCGCATGGACCATCGACTCACTCACGCAGGCGCTGGCGGACCGTGGCCTGACCAACACCCCGACACCGAAGTTCCCGGTCCGTCCCGTGCGTCCGAATCACCTCAACGACATCCTCAAGAACCCTTACTACAAGGGTGAGATCGTCTGGCGCGGTGCTCGGTACGCGGGCCGTCACGAGCCACTCGTCGACGGTCCGACCTGGGCCCTCGTCCAGGAGGTGCTGGCTGCTCACGCTCCCGGGGAGAAACAACGCACCCACCACCACTATCTGAAGTCGACCGTCTACTGCGGCATGTGCGGCAGCCGCCTCATCATCACCAACTCGAAGAACCGTTACGGCACCGTCTACCCGTACTTCGTCTGTATCGGACGCCATCAGAGGCGCACCGAGTGCTTCCAGAAGGCACTGCTCATCGCCGACGTCGAAGCCAAGGTCGAGGAGATCTACGCCGGCCTCCAGCTTCCGCCCGAGCTGCGGGTCAAGATCGAGGTGATGTTGCGACGTGAGCTCGCCGAGACTCGTCGTCAAGCCGAGTCCGAGCTGCGCTCACTCACGACTCGACACGAGCGGCTGACGCACGAGCGCACCAAGTTGCTCCACGCGCACTACGCCGGTGCCATCCCGCTCGCGCTACTAAAGACCGAGCAGGACCGCATCGCGGCGCAGCTCGAGGTCATTGAGGCGCGCTTGGCTGCCAGCCAAACCCACTTCGACGACATCGAACGAAACCTCGCGATCGCTCTTGACCTCTCGTCAGACTGCCACCGCGCCTATATGACCGCCGACGACCACACGCGGCGCCTTCTCAACCAGGCGTTCTTCACGAAGCTCTACGTCGACGAGGAGCCCCGAGCTGACCTGGCCGAGCCGTTCAAGACGCTGCTGGGGATCGACGTCATGAGGGCCGTAGGCATGGCGGGGGATGACGACGCGGAGCTCATCGGGCATCGAGCACGAACCCGCGTAGGAGCCGGAGTCGCCACTGACGGAGTCGGCGTGCCCGCCGGCTGGTCGGTCAGCTACATCCGACAGGTCCGGAGCGTCGGGAAAGCTCAGGCCCCTCGAAAATCAAAACCTCCACGTGGCCGAAGCCTTCGTGAAGGTTTGAAAGAGAACTATCTGGTGCCCCCGGCAGGGCTCGAACCTGCACTTGTCCCGGTTTAAGCGGGATGCCTCTGCCAGTTGGGCTACGGGGGCGCGCGCACCAGTCTGCCGCGTGCGGCGGCGTCCAGGGGCTAGAGGTAGGTCTTGCGTGGGAAGACGGCGTGCGGTCCGACGACGCGGTCGAGGAAGACGAAGCCGTCGAGGTGGTCGAGCTCGTGCTGGAGCGCGCGGGCCTCGAACGCATCGGTCTCGACGACGACCTCCTCGCCCGTGCCGGGCAGGAGACCACGCACGACGATGCGCGAGGCGCGCTTCACGTCGCCGGTGAAGTCGGGCACCGACATGCAGCCCTCGCGCGACTTCTCGTTGCGCGACGACGACTCGACGTGCGCGTTCACGAGCACGTACTCGCCGTGGTGGATGCGCGCCTTGGGGTGCTGCGAGACGTCGAGCGAGAAGACACGCCATCCGACGCCGACCTGGTTGGCCGCAAGACCGACGCAGCCCGGCGAGACACGCTGCGTCGCAAGGAGATCCGCGGCCAGCTGCACTACGGCGGGGTCGGCGGGGTCGACGTCGACGCACGGCGTCGAGAGCACGTCCGCGGGCACGGTGACGACAGGCAGCACGCGGCCAGAAGGCAGCGATGGCATGACGATCCGGCCGTCGACGATCCCCACGGCAGCGGCCTACAGCTCGTCGACGTCGGCGGCCTGGAACGAAGCGCGGACGCCGAGCTCGGCCGCAGCGGCTGTGATCCGGGCGGTGAGCGTGTCGACGTCGGCATCCGACGGGAGCGCGACCTCGGCCACCAGCAGGTAGACGCCGGTGCCGAGGCGCGTCGTGAGGTCGGTTATGTTGCCGCCGGCCTCGGCGACGACGCCGGTGAGGCCCGACACGATGCCCGGGCGGTCGGCGCCGTGCACCGAGAGGAGCCACGACGTGCCCTCGACGGCGGCGGCGTCGACGTCCGGCACGGGGAGCACCGAGACGACGAGGCCCTCGGCCGTGAGGTGCTCGAGCCGGGCAGCGACCTCGTCGGCGTCGGCCTCGACCGACACGACGAGCGTCCACGCGAAGTGCCCGCGCAGGAGAGTCATCGAGGAGTCCTCGAGGTTGCCCCCGAGCGCCGCGAGGGCGCCGGTGACCTCGGCGATGATGCCGGGGCGATCGTGCCCGAGGACCGTGACGGCGAGGCTGCGAGTCATGCAGCCAGCCTAGGCAGCCTCAGCCTCAGCCATGGATCCACCCCCACGCTGACACTGATCAATCCGTCGTCTCCTGGCCCGGGAAACGACGGTTCGATCAGGCTGAGCGGGGGGTCAGCCGGCGTGGCGGCGCGGGGCTCCGGTCTGCGTGAGCGAGGAGTTGCGGCGGAGGTCGTCGTGCGTGCCCCACAGGCTGGTCACGTCGCGCTTGAACAGGAACGCGATCGTCCAGTCGGCGACGACCGACACCTTGCGGCGCGTCGTCGGCACCTTGCTCATGTGGTACGTCCGGTGCAGGAACCAGGCCGGGAATCCCTTGATCTGGATGCCCTTCACCTGCGCGACGCCCTTGTAGAGGCCGAGCGAGGCGACCGAGCCGTTGTGCTTGTGCTTGTAGTCGCTCGTCTCGAAGCCGCGCATCACGGCGATGACGTTGTCGGCCAGCACCTTCGCCTGGCGCACGGCGTGCTGCGCGGACGGCGAGCAGAACGTGCCCGGGTTCGTGAGGTCCGGTACGGCGGTGCAGTCGCCCGCGCCGAAGGCGTCCTCGAGGCCGACCACGCGCAGGTCGGTCGCGCACACGAGCCGGCCGCGCTCGTCGAGCGGCAGGTCGGTCGCCTCGAGCAGCGGGTTGGCCTTGACGCCGGCGGTCCACACGACGGTGTCCGACAGCATCTGTGCGCCGTCGGACAGCACGACGTGGCCGTCGACGGTCGACTCGAGCCGCGTCTCGAGACGGATCTCGATGCCGCGCTCGCGCAGCTGCTCCACGGTCCAGCGGCCCATGTCCTCGCCCACCTCGGGGAGGATCCGGTTCGTCGCCTCGACGAGGACGAAGCGCAGGTCGTCGGGGGTGATGTTGCGCATGTAGCGGGTCGCGTAGCGCGCGAGGTCCTCGATCTCGGCGAGGGCCTCGACGCCGGCGTACCCGCCGCCGACGAAGACGAAGGTGAGGTTGCGCTCGCGGATCGCGGGGTCGGTCGCGGTCTCGGCGATGTCGAGGCACTCGAGCACATGGTTGCGCAGCGCGATGGCCTCCTCGACGTTCTTGAAGCCGATGGCCCACTCGGCGAGACCCGGGATCGGCAGCACGCGCGGGACGGCGCCGACGGCCATGACGAGGACGTCGTACGGGAGCTCGTAGGCGTCGCCCTCGAGCGGCACGATCGTGGCCACCTTGCGCTCGTGCTCGACGGCCTGCACCGAGCCGGTGATGACCTCGGCGTCCGGGAGCGTCTGGCGCAGCGGGACGACGGTGTGGCGCGGCTGGATCGATCCGGCACCGGCCTCGGGCAGGAACGGCTGGTACGTCATGTACGAGCGCGGGTCGACCACGGTCACCACGGCCTCGCCGCGCTGGAAGCTTCTTGCCGAGGCGCAGCGCGGTGTACAGGCCGACGTAGCCGCCGCCGACGATGAGGATCCGCGGAAGGGTGCTCGTGCTGGTGGTCATGAGTCCAGGTTAGGGCTGCCTCACCACGGCCGCACGGCCGGAACGCCTTGATTCCCAGCGCGAATCGTTCGCATCAAGCCCTGACATGCGGCGACGCGCACCTGAGCGGAAACGCCTGTGCCGGACGTCTCACACCGGCGATCGGATCAGGCGCCGAGCGCAGCCTCGACCGCGGCGACGACCTCGGGGGCGTCCGGCACGGTGGTCGGCGCGAAGCGGGCGACGACGTCGCCGTCGGCCGACACGAGCCACTTCTCGAAGTTCCAGCGGACGTCGCCGCCGTGGCCGGTCGCGTCCGCGGCCTCGGTGAGCTCGGCGAACAGCGGGTGGCGGTCGGCGCCGTTGACCTCGAGCTTGTCGGTGAGCGGGAAGCTCACGCCGTACGTCGTGGAGCAGAAGGTGGCGATCTCCTCGTTGCTGCCGGGCTCCTGGCCGAGGAACTGGTTGCACGGCGTGCCGAGCACGGTCAGGCCGCGCGGGCCGTAGGTGCGTGCGAGCTCCTCCAGCGCCGCGTACTGCGGCGTGAGCCCGCACTTGCTCGCGACGTTGACGACGAGCACCGGACCGTCGCCGGCGAGCTCGCCGAAGGTCGTGGTGGAGCCGTCGAGAAGGGTCAGCGGGACATGCGCCAGGTCGCTCATGCCTCCACCCTCGCAAGCGGTGCTTGAACCCGCAACAGACCCTGCTGTGGCGGCCGTCACCCGGAGAGGTCGCGGTACCGGTCGCTCGCCAGGAACGCCAGGACGAAGCGGGCCCCCGACTCGGTGAGATCCAGCGCCGGGATCTCGGCCGGGTCGACGAACACGATCGCCTGCCCCTCGCCGACTACGACGTCATCGTCGGCGAGATCCGTCGCCGCGGTGAACAGGTGGTAGGCGGCGGTCGAACCATCGCGCCACGTGAACGGCTCCGACACCCACGGAGTCAGCGTGCCTGGCTCGAGGTCGAAGCCCGTCTCCTCGAGCAGCTCGCGGTACGCCGCCTCCTCGGGCGTCTCGCCGGCCTCGACCGCGCCGCCGACGCAGCCCCACCGCAGCGGCGCCCGCGGCGCGTGCTCGTCGCGGTGCTGCAGCAGCACCCGCCCGGCGCGGTCGACGAGCAGGATCGCGGCGTACGTCGGGCGCGCGGTGCCGAGGTCGACCCGCATCCACACCGTCGCATCGGCGTTGTCGTTGTAGCGGTCGACGTCCACGTAACCCGCGGCGAGATAAAGCCGACGCGCGTCGAGGAGCTCGCGCTTGCTGTCGAGCACCACCTGCGCGAGGCCGCGGTGACGCGCCTCGTCGTGCAGGCGCTCGACCAGCGCGCGGCCCGCACCCTGCCCGCGCAGCGCGGGCGAGACCCACATCCGCTTGATCTCGGCGACCGCGCCGTACGCCTCGGTCTCGATCGTGCGCAGGCCCGCGCAGCCGAGCACGGTGCCGTCGCCGGACACCACGACCAGGAATGTTCCGCCCGGTGCACGGTAGTCGTCGAGCCGCGGGTCGTTGATCGTGGGCGACGACGGACCGAGCAGCGCGTCGAGCTCGGCGGAGTACGCGGCCACGGCGGCCGCCGAGTCGGGGTGCGCCGGGTCGCGCGGCTCGATCCGCCAGCCGGTCACGGCGCCGACTCGGCCAGGGCCCAGGCGAGGCCGTCGAGGATGTCGTGCTCGGACACCAGCACCTCGCTGACGCCGGTGCGGTGCATGATGCCGCGCAGCACGAGGACTCCGGCGTTGATCACGTCGACGCGCCCCGGGTGCATGACGCCGATGGCGGACCGCTCCGCCTGGTCGAGCCCCAGCAGCCGCTCGGACACTGCGACGACCTCGGCGGCGCTGATGCGCGACCCATGGATGCGGTCGGAGTCGTACTCCGACAGGTCGAGAGCGATGCCCGCAGCGGTCGTGACCGACCCCGCGAGGCCCACCAGCGTGCGCGCCTGAGCGAGCGGGACAGCCTCTGCCGCATGGGATATCGCCGCATCGACGTCGGCTCGGATGGCAGCGACCTCCTCCGGCGACGGCGGGTCGTGCCGCACGTGCCGCTCGGTCATGCGCACGCAGCCGACGTCGACGCTGCGCGAGGCCACGGGCGCGTCGGTGCCGAGCACGAACTCCGTCGATCCCCCGCCGATGTCGACCACGAGGTACGGCGGCTCCGCGCCGACGAGGCCGCGGGTCGCGCCGGTGAACGAAAGCGCCGCCTCCTCGTCGCCCGTGATCACCTCGGGCTCGACGCCGATGCGCGCGAGCACGCCCGCGACGAAGTCGGCGCGGTTCGAGGCGTCGCGCGAGGCCGAGGTCGCCACGAACCGCACGCGGGTCGCGCCGTACGACGTGATGAGCGCGGCATACGCCTCGCACGCGGCGAAGGTGCGCTCGAGCGCGCCGTCGGAGAGCCGACCGGTGGCGTCGACACCCTCGCCGAGCCGCACGATCTCCATCCGGCGGTCGACGTCGACCAGGGTGCCCGACGCGAGGTCGACGTCGGCCACGAGCAGGCGGATGGCGTTGGTGCCGCAGTCGATCGCGGCGACGCGGACGACGCTCACGCGGACTCGTCGCGCGTGCACGGACCCGTTGCACCCCAGTCGGGGAGGAGGTCGAGCGCCTCGTCACCGAACGGGTTCACGTCCGGACCGGCAGCGAGCGCGTGGCCGACGAGCACGTGCAGGCACTTGACCCGTGAGGGCATCCCCCCGGCCGTGATGCCGGCGATCTCCTCGACGTGCGAGATCTCCTCGCGCGAGGCGAGGTAGGCCTCGTGCGCCGCGGTATAGGCGGCAGCGAGGTCGGCGTCCTCGGCGAGGCGGTCCTGCATCTCGCGCATCGTGCCACCGGCCTCGAGCGTGCCGATCAGACCTGCCGCGCGCGGGCAGGTCAGGTAGTAGAGCGTCGGGAAGGGCGTGCCGTCGGGCAGCCGCGGCTCGGTCTCGACGACGTCAGGGTCGCCGCACGAGCAGCGGTGCGCCACGCGGCGCACGCCGCGCGGCTCGCGGCCGAGCTGGCGGGCGATGGCGGCGAGGTCCTCGGCGGAGGGCGCGTCGGTCATGGCGAGATCGTCCCAGAGTCGGGCGGCGGGGGTGTCAGGGCGAGGCCGAAGCGGCCGGTGCGTCAGCGCGCAGGGGTCGGCTTGGTCGGCTTCGCGGGGGTGCCTGCCTGGTCGGCCTCCTGCACCGACTCCCAGAGCGTGGCGTACCACGCGGAGGTCGGCGCCTTCGAGGCCGACGTCGGCGCGGGCGCCTCCTGCGGGTCGAGCACGACGTACCCGACCTCGCCGGGCAGCACGTAGTGCAGCCGCTCGCGGATCAGCGAGGTGACGTACGCCGGGTCCTTCAGCCGCTCCTGCGAGAGGACGAGGTCGTCCACGCGAGCCTGGGCGGCCTCGTTCGAGGTGCGCAGCGCGTTGATCTCGGCGCGCTGGGCGAGCAGCTCGCGCAGCGGCACCGCGAGCGTGAGGACGAGCATCCCCAGGACGCCTGCGAGGATCACGGCCCGGCCGGTGAGGGTCGGGCGCTCGCGCACCTTGGAGGCGGCGGCGCGGACGCGACCACGTGCGGACGGGGTCGTCGCAGCCCCGCGGCGCGCCGCCTGGCGCTCCGCGGCACGCTGCGACGGCCCCGTCATACGTACGAGTGTGACTCGATCAGCCGTGGAAACGCGGGAAGGCGCCGCGACCGGCGTAGCGCGCCGCGTCGTCGAGCTCCTCCTCGATGCGCAGGAGCTGGTTGTACTTGGCGACGCGCTCCGAGCGGGCCGGGGCACCGGTCTTGATCTGGCCGGCGTCCACCGCGACCGCGAGGTCGGCGATGGTGACGTCCTCGGTCTCGCCCGAGCGGTGGCTCATCATGCAGCGGTAGCCGGCACGGTGGGCCATGGTGACGGCGTCCAGCGTCTCGGTGAGCGTGCCGATCTGGTTGACCTTCACGAGCAGCGCGTTGGCGGTGTCGGACGCGACGCCGCGGGCGAGGCGCTCGGGGTTGGTCACGAAGAGGTCGTCGCCGACGATCTGGACCTGCGAGCCGATCGCGTCGGTGAGGGTCTTCCAGCCGTCCCAGTCGTCCTCGTTCAGCGGGTCCTCGATCGAGACGAGCGGGTAGTCCGCGACGAGCTGCGCGTAGTACGCCGACATCTCCTCGGCGGTCTTGCTCGCACCCTCGAACGTGTAGACGCCGTCGTTGTAGAACTCGCTGGCGGCGACGTCGAGCGCGAGCGCGATGTCCGAGCCGAGGGTGTAGCCGGCGATGTCGACGGCCTTGGCGATGAGGTCGAGGGCGGTGCGGTTGCTCGGCAGGTTGGGGGCGAAGCCGCCCTCGTCGCCGAGGCCCGTCGCGAGGCCCTCCTTCTTCAGCACCGACTTGAGCGCGTGGTAGACCTCCGCGCCCATGCGCAGCGCCTCGCGGAACGACTCGGCGCCGATCGGCGCGATCATGAACTCCTGGATGTCGACGTCGGAGTCGGCGTGCGATCCGCCGTTCATGATGTTCATCATCGGGACGGGCAGCGTGTGCGCGTTCGGGCCGCCGATGTAACGGAAGAGCGGCAGGCCGGCGGAGTCCGAGGCGGCCTTCGCGACGGCGAGCGAGACGCCGAGGATCGCGTTGGCGCCGAGGCGCTCCTTGTTGGGCGTGCCGTCGAGGTCGATCATCACCTGGTCGATGAGGCGCTGCTCGGTGGCGTCGAAGCCGAGGATCTCGGGGGCGATCTCGTCCTCGACCGCGAGGACGGCCTTCTCCACGCCCTTGCCGCCGTAGCGGTCGCCGCCGTCACGGAGCTCGACGGCCTCGAAGGCGCCGGTCGAGGCGCCGGAGGGGACGGCTGCGCGGGCGACGGTGCCGTCGTCCAGGCCGACCTCCACCTCGACGGTGGGGTTGCCGCGGGAGTCGAGGATCTCGCGGGCGATGACGGCGTCGATGCTGGCCACGGGTAGCTCCAGGGTGTCGCTGTGCTCCGCAGCGGCGCTGCGGACGGGCTCGTCGGGCCGCGCTCGCGACGCCCTTCACTGCCTCGGCGACGTTGCCGGGAAGGCGCCACGGGTGCGGCGGCCGGACGCCACCGGGCAGGTGCCCAGGTCACGAACCGGTCACCCCGACCCTATCGGCCCGCGCCCGCTCAGCGGACCACCACCGCCCGAGCCCCGGTGTCTCCCCCACCACTCGCGGCAAGCATCGGATGACGGTGCGTCTGGTCGCCCACGGGGCACGCCGACTCCCCCGCCGGCAGGATCCGATGCCCTCCACCGTGCGCCGTACGCCGGGAAGGGGCACCCTGGACGCACCATGACCGAGACCTTCGAGCGCCCGCGCACCGGCATCCGCAGCGGCTTCACCCCGATGGAGTCGCTCGACCAGTCGACGCCCGACCCCGGCTGCTTCGGGCCCGAGAGCATCTCGTGGCGGGTGCACCACGACCCTGCGAACGTCGTCGGCGGCATCCGGGCGCTGATCCTGCAGGCGCTGCACCCCGAGGTCATGCAGACCTTCCACGACATCACCTCCACCCGCGAGGACCCGTGGGGCCGCCTCGCACGCACCGGGAAGTACGTCAACGCCATCACGTACGGCACGCGCGACGAGGCCGAGAGCGCCGCCGCCCGCGTGCGGTTCGTGCACCACAAGCTCGGGCTCGACCAGCCGGAGTGGCTGCTGTGGGTGCACTGCGGCGCCGTCGACTCCTGGCTCGTCGGCCACCGACGCTCCGGCGCAGCGATGACCGACGCCGAGGCCGACCAGTACGTGCTCGAGCAGGTCGAGGCCGCGCGGCTGGTCGGGTGCGACCTCGACACCGTGCCGACCTCGGTCGCCGAGCTCGCGGCGTACTTCGAGGGGATGCGCCCGACGCTCCAGGTGACGGCGGAGACGCGCGAGTCGGTGCGCGACCTGATCTGGCCGCCGATGGCGCCCCGCGTGCAGCTGCTGACGCCGGCCCGGCCCGCGTGGACGACGCTCGCGCTCACCGGCTTCGGCCTCATGCCGCGCTGGTCGCGGCGCATGTTCGCGCTGCCCGGCCTGCCGACGACCGACGTGTCGGCCTCGCTCAGCGCCCGCGCGATGCGCGCGGCGCTGCTCACCGTGCCCGAGACCCGTCGCACCAACCCGCACCTCGCGGCGGCGCGCATCCGCCTGGGTCTCGCGGAGTCCCCCGCCGCCTGAGCCTCAGCCGGCAGCAGCCGGGACGGTGAGGGTGAAGGCGCAGCCGTCGGGGGTGTTGGCGGCGGTCACGTCGCCCTCGAGTGCGTCGGCCAGTCCGCGTACGACGGCGAGCCCGAGCCCCGCGCCGGTCGCGGCCCCCGGCGTGCGCGCGGCCGATCCGCGCCAGCCCGCCTCGAACACGCGCGGCAGGTCGTCGGCCGGGATGCCGCCGCACGTGTCGGTGACGCGCAGCGTGGTGACCGCGCCGTCCGACGTCGCCTCGACCCGCACCGAGCCTCCGGGCGGCGTGTAGCGGACGGCGTTGGTGACGAGGTTGGTCAGCGCGCGCGAGAGTGCGGCCTCGTCGACGTACGCCCGCACGTGCTCGTCGCAGCTGCCGCTCACGTCGATGCCGCGCTCGCGTGCCAGCGGCTCGGCGCCGGCGATCGCGTCGCTCACGAGGTCACGCAGGGGCAGCACCGACCGAGAGAGCTCGAGCTGGCCCGACTGCAGGCGAGACAGCGCGAGCAGGTCGTCGACCATCCCCGCGAGCCGGTCGACCTCCTCGCGGATGCGCCGGTGGTACGCCGCCGGATCGGGCGCGACGCCGTCCTCGAGCGCCTCGGTCATCGCGCGGATACCGGCGAGCGGCGTGCGCAGGTCGTGCGAGACCCACGCGACCATCTCGCGGCGCCGAGCCTCGACCTCGGCCTCCATCGCGCGTGCGGCGGCCTCGCGCTCCACCTCGCGCTGCAGGGCCAGCGTGCGTCGGGCGAGGAGGACGCCGACCACGATCGCGACCGGGAGGACGGCGAGCAGCACCGTCCACACGATCGCGAGGTCGGCACCCTCGAGCACCATCGAGCGGGCCCCGGCCATCACGCCGGCCGCGACGGCCAGCACCACGATCACGGGGGTGAGCACGGCGGCCCACCGGGGCGAGCGACGAGCCACCAGCAGCACGACCAGCACTCCGAGCAGGCCGACCACCGCCGCGGCGAGAGCCGCCTGCACGGCCAGCGCGAGGTCGAGCGTCACGAGCCCTCGTAGGTCTGCGCGAGCGCCTCACCCGTGGACGACGGAGCCGGGTCCCACCGGTAGCCGACTCCCCACACCGTGACGAGGCGGATCGGCGTCGCCGGGTCGGCCTCGACCTTCTCGCGCAGCCGGCGCACGTGGACGGTCACGGTGGACAGGTCGCCGAAGTCCCAGCCCCAGACGTCGCGCAGCAGGTCCTCGCGCGACATCGCGCGGCCGGGGTTGGCGAGCAGGAAGCTGAGCAGGTCGAACTCGCGCGTCGTCAGGGCGAGCGGCTCGCCGCTCTGCGTCGCCGAGCGTGCGGCGGTGTCGACCCGGAGGTCGCCGTCCACGAGAACAGGGTCGGCCTCGGCGGCGGCCTGCGGCTCCGCGCGCCGCAGCACCGAGCGGACGCGCAGCGCGAGCTCGCGCGGGCTGAACGGCTTCACGACGTAGTCGTCGGCGCCCACCTCGAGCCCGGCGATGCGGTCCTCCTCCTCGCCGCGCGCGGTGAGCATCACGACAGGAAGCGTCGGGTTGGTGGCGCGCAGGCGACGGCACACCTCGAGGCCGTCGATGCCCGGCAGCATGAGGTCGAGCACGACGAGGTCGGGCGGTGCCTGCTCGGCGATCGCGAGCGCGGCGAGACCGTCCGCGGCGTGGGCGGCGTCGAAGCCGTCGCGGCGGAGGTAGCCGAGGACCACCTCGGCCACCGTCAGGTCGTCGTCGACGACGAGCACTCGGGGCACGCGCCCAGCGTACGGATGCGAGCACGTAGGTCGGGGCGGCGCGACGACGGCGTCACAGGTCCGTAAGCCGCACCCCGGTTGCCCCGGAGGGCGCGCGGCCCCACCGTGGGACACGCACACCACGCCGCACGATGCGGCGTCGACGACGAGAGGGCACCGGTGACGGCGACCGACGGCACGACGACGACGGTCGCAGGCACGCCCGCGGCGCTCGACCCGGCGCGTCGCACGCTCGCCGGCGCGGCGTCGGCTCTCCTGGGGCTCGCGACCTCCGAGGTGGCTGGTCTGGTGATCCCCGGCTCGCCCAGCCCCACGACCGCCGTCGCCGGACGCATCATCGAGCTGACGCCGGACGGACCGCGCGAGGCGCTCATCGGCGCGGTCGGCACCGCTGACAAGCCGCTCCTCGTCCTCGGCATCATCGTCACCGTCGTCATCAGCGGCGCGCTCGCGGGCTTCTTCGCGCGTCCGGAGCGGGTGCCGATGATCTTCGCCGTCGCGGGAGCGGCGACCTGGGCCTTCACCTACACGGGCAACACCGACGACGCCCTCGGCCTCGCGATCGTGCTGGTCGCCGGAGTCCTCGTCGGGTCGCTGACCTGGAACCGCCTCGTCCGCGGCGCGGCGATCCCGCGGGGTGCGTCGTCTGCGCAGACCGACGCGGGGATGGACCGGCGTACCTTCTTGCAGGTCACAGGAGTCGTCGCCGCCGCGGGTGTGCTCGGCGTCGGTTTCGCCACGGTCATCAGGCGTTCCGGCGCCGCGGCGATCGACGCGGTGCGCTCCGCGCTCACGCTGCCCAAGCCCACCGACCCTGCCCCCGAGCTCCCGGCTGCGATCGATCCCGGCGTGCCCGGCCTCGCGCCCGCCGTCACGCCGAACGCGGACTTCTACCAGATCGACACCGCGCTGGTGGCGCCGTCGGTGGAGACCGACGGGTGGACGCTGACCGTCGACGGCCGCGTGACGACGCCGCTCACGCTCTCGTACGCCGACCTCCTGGCACTGCCGAGCATTGAGCGCTACGTGGCGCTCACCTGCGTCAGCAACGAGGTGGGCGGCGACCTCGTCGGCACCGCCAAGTGGCAGGGCGTGCGCCTCGCCGACGTGCTCGCGAAGGTGGGCGTGAACTCCGACGCCACCGCGCTCGTCGGCGAGTCGGTCGACGGGTTCACCGCCGGCTTCCCGCTGTCAGTGCTCGACGACGGCCGCGACGCGATGATCGCGTACGCCATGAACGACGAGCCGCTGCCGGTGAAGCACGGCTTCCCCGCGCGTCTCGTCGTGCCCGGGCTGTACGGCTACGTCTCGGCCACCAAGTGGCTGAGCGCGATCCGGCTGACGACGCTCGAGGAGACGGTGCCCTTCTGGATCCAGCGCAGCTGGTCGGCGGACGGCACGATCGAGCTGTCCTCGCGCATCGACGTCCCGCGCACGAGCACGCGCATCGCCGGCGGCACAACGGCCGTCGGAGGACGGGCCTGGCACCAGCACCGCGGCGTGAAGGCTGTGCAGGTGCGGGTCGACGGCGGTGCATGGGAGGACGCGACGCTCGCCGCCGGCATGGGCAACGACGCCTGGCGCCTCTGGTCGTGGCAGTGGTCGGCGACGCCGGGGCAGCACCTGCTCGAGTGCCGCGCGCGGAGCCTCGACGGCACGTGGCAGACCGAGGACGAGCGGCCGGTCTTCCCCGGCGCCTCGAGCGGCCTGCACGCCATCACCGTCGACGTCGGCTAGCACTTCACCCAGGCAAGTGCGCAGACCCACAAGGGTTTTCGGCCATCGTGCTTGGTGAGGAATCAGGGCCAGGTACGTCGGAGCAGGTCGTTGAACGCCGCGGCCTCGGTGAGCTGCGGGTTGTGGCCCGACCGGTCGAACTGCGTGATCGGCACGCCGAGCCGGTCGGCCACCTCGCGCGCGGTCTCGCGGAACGCCGCTGCCGCGCGGATGCGCTTCGGGTCGGTCGCGGACCGCGCGGTCTCGGGCGGCCAGGCGCCGGACGCGACGACCGTCGGGCCGCTGATCCGGCGTACGGCGTCCCACGCGACGGGCGGGTCGAGCGGCATGGCCTCGACGCGGGTGGCCTCGGCCGCGATGCGGTCGAGGTCGCTCCAGCTGTTGACCGTGATCGACACCAGGCGCGGGTGCAGGCCGAGGACGAGATCGGCCCAGTCGGCGAAGAACTCCGCGCCGTCCTGGCCGGGTGCGCGGTCGGCGAGGCCCCACAGGTCGGCGGTGAGCGACTGCGCCTCGGGATGGTCGCTGATGCCGTACATCGGCGGCTCGACGACGACCAGCGAGCGCACGAGGTCGGGCCGCTCCCCCGCGGCGATCAGCGCGACGACGCCGCCGTACGAATGGCCGAGCACGTGCGCGCCGCCGAGCTGCTCGAGCAGTGCGACAAGGTCAGGGACGTCGACGGGCCACCCGACCGCACCTTGGTGCGGTGAGGCGCCGTACCCACGACGGTCGACGACGTGCAGGCGGTAGGTGTCGGCGAGGACGTACTGCTCGGCGAAGGTCTGCGCACCCCAGCCGAGGGCGCCGTGCAGCAGGACGACGGGCTCGCCGTCGCCGACCACCTCGATGTGCAGCCCGTCCACGGGAGGCATCATCTCGGCCCTGCGGCAGCGACGCTCAGCCGCCCCACGTGTGGTGCACGGCCTCGACGTTGTTGCCGTCGGGATCGCGCACGAAGGCGCCGTAGTAGCCGGGGTGGTACTCGGGCCACACCCGGGGCTCGTGCAGCACCTCCGCGCCGAGGCTGACGGCGACGTCGAAGAACGCCTGCACCTCCTCGCGCGACCGTGCCTGGAAGGCGAGGTGGTCGGGCCGCGATCCGGTGTGGGCCTCGAGCGGTCCGATCCAGAACGACGGGAACTCCACGCCGTAGCCGATCGCGATGCCGCGGTCGATCACCCGGCGGCCGCCGAGCGGCGCGAGCACGGCGTCGTAGAACGCAGCAGCGCGCGCGAGGTCGGAGCACTGGATCGAGACGTGGTCGAGCATGAGGAGCCCCTCCGGACGAGTGGCTCCAGCCTGACGCAGGGGTGCGACACGGCGCCAGAGCCCGTGGGCGTCAGGGCCCGGCCTGCGGCCGCCCCGTGCACGGTCGCAGGTCGGGACGATGGCTACGGGCCTGCACGGCCTGCTGCCTCCAGCCTGCCCCCGCCGTACGCCGGAGTCGCGCCGACCGGTCGGGCCGCGTCAGGCCCGACGCCAGCGCAGCGGCTTGCCACCGTCCCGCACGACCAGGCCCTTGGCCTCAAGGTCGAGCTGCACGCACTTGGTCCACCAGCCAGCCTTCTCCCCGCCCGGGAAGAGGTCCTGCGGGAGCCGCCCGACCGTCGCGTCCAGCATCTCGGCTGCGGTCAGGCCAGGGCCCTTCGTGGGCAGAGCGGCCAGCAGCGCGGCGCGCGCGGCGGCGTACTTCACGGCATCGACGTTGGTCGTCGTGCCCGGCTGGTTCACGTTCTCGACGGCGATCTTGCCCGCGGGTGCCTGCGCCATGCACGGACGCTACAGGGAGGCCGCCGGTGCTTGGTTCGACCATGAGAAAAGGTCCGAGCCTCGGGGCCCGGACCTTTCCCTGCGTGGAGCTGAGGGGATTCGAACCCCTGACCCCCTCGATGCGAACGAGGTGCGCTACCAGCTGCGCTACAGCCCCTTGCGGTGAGCAGAGGGTAGCAAGGCCCGCCGGGGCTGCCCAAACCGGATGCTGGTGACGTGCGACGGCCGGCCTGCGTGGGGGGAGGCAGGCCGACCGTCGGTGCCCGGGGTGACCGGGCGGTGTGGGGCCTCGTGAGGAGACGAGGCGGTCGTACGTCGAGCCAGTCGAGCCAGTCGAGCGGTGGTGCGTCAGGCGGCCGAGCTGGCCGTGGCCGACGACGACGTCGTGGTGTTCGGCGTCAGCGTGCCGGAGCCGCCGTCGCCGTCCGGGCCGTGGCCGCCACGCTGCGGGAGCCCGGCGGTCTCGACCATCGTCTTCACACGGGCCTCGAGGTCGGCCAGCTTCGCGTCGACCTCGGCCTGGGTGTGCTCGCCGGAGGCGACCTCCTCGGCGAAGTGGGTCTTCGCCTCGGCCACGATCGCGTCGATCACGGTCTGCTCGGAGACGCCGTTGGCCGTGGCGACGTCGGCGACGGACTTGCCAGCCTGCAGCTGGGTGCGCAGCTCGTCCTCGGTGACGCCGATCGCGGTGGCCGCGGTGGAGAGCCCGCCGAAGCCGCCGCGCCCGCCGTGGTCGCCGCCACGGCCACCGGCCGGCATCTTGGCGGCGAGGGTCGAGGCGACCTTGTCGGCCTGCTCCTGCGTGAGGGTGCCGTCGGAGACGAGACCTGCGAGGTCGGACGCGATGCGCGACTCGATGTCGGCGGTGCTGTCGGCGCTCGTGCCGCCGCCGACCGAGGGCTTGGACGAGTCGGTCGAGCCCGAGGACGACGACGCGCTCGGCGTCGGGCTGGTGGTCGACGCCATGGCCGGGATGGCGCTGGCACCGAGGGCGATGCCGCCGACGACGGCGGTGGAGGCAAGGACGAGAGTGATCTTCTTGTTCATGGGAGGTGCTCCTGGGAGTCGGGAGGGCCTGCGCCCTCGACGTGCTCCTACAGTCCCGGCACCACGTGTGACCGCGCCCCGTTCAGCCTGGGACAGCACTGAGAGACCCCTCTGCGGGGTCGAGCGGATTCTCAGGAAGCGTCAGCCGTTGGCGGCGCGGCGGTAGCCGTCGCCTGGCAGCTCGACGCCCGTGCGCGGGTCCTCGAGCAGCGCGTCGAGGTCCTCGTGCGAGGCGAGGTGCTCGAAGGTGTCCTCGTCCTCGACGTAGCGGTCGGAGTACGCCGCCTGCTCGCGCACGGGGGGATCGACGAGCGTGCCCTCGCGCGGCTTGGCGATCTCGAACGTCTCCACGCGCATGCCGCCCTCGTCTACGGGCTCGGCCGCGAGGGTGCTGCGCGCCTGCTCGACCATGGCGGCGCCCGTCCAGGCGCCGGGGTGGGTGAGGTCGATGACGCGCGGCATCTTCGTGGCCCGCGGCGCGGTGACGTACGTCGGCAGCGTGGTCGGCACCGCGTGCCAGGCGTCGTCGGTGCCCGTGGCAGCGACGTACGGCGCATCCGCCTGCAGCTCGCCGCGGCGGTCGGACATCGGGGCCGGGTCCATCGCGCGGCCGCCGCGGCGGGCAGCCGTGGCTCCCGTGGTGTAGCGCTCGTCGGCGGCGCGGGCGGCCTCGGCGAGCGCCGTACGACGCTCCTGGCGGACGCGGATGTCGGCGGCGCGGGTGACCTGGCGGCGGGCAACCACGAGGAAGCCGAGCACGAGGGCGAGCGGCGCGAGGGCCGCGAGCAGCGGGACGACCTTGGCCGCGCCGAGGGCGAGCACCACCGTGAGGAGGCCGAGGAGGACGAACAGGGTGCGACGGCGGCGGGTGGCGGCCTTGGCCGCGGGGCTCTGCTCGGCGCGCGGGCCGGTGACGACGACCTGCGTCTCGCGCACCTGGCTCGAGCGGCCCGGCATGAGCACCTCGCGCTGGGAGGCGTCGGTCTCGCCGCGCGAGCGGCGCAGCGTGCCCATCGCGCGGGCGAAGCGGTCGGCCGACTTGGACTCGCGGGCCTCGTCGTGCTGCTTCAGCCACATCGGGACCAGGACGAGAGCCCACATGCCGGCGATGACCAGATAGATCCACGACCCACCTAGGACGCCGGATCCGCTCTGCACGAAGTCGAGGCTACGGTCACGGCACGGTAACCCCGTGGATCACACGCGTCACTGACAGTGCGTGTCGCGGACACCGGTGACCGGTGAGCGACGAGGGCCCCACGAAGCGGCTCAGGCGAAGCCGTGCGATGCCTTCCAGCGCACGAGAAGTCCCTCGGGCACCTCGTCGTTGGTCAGCGCGAACGACAGGTGGTCGCGCCAGTCGCCGTCGATGTGGAGGTACGCCGGACGCAGCCCCTCGGGCCGGAATCCGAGCTTCTCCACCACCCGGCGCGAGGCGACGTTCTCCGGCCGGATGTTGATCTCGACGCGGTGCAGCCCGATCGCGAAGCCGTGGTCGGTGGCCATCGCGACAGCCGTGGGGATGATCCCCCGGCCCGCGACGCGCTGATCGACCCAGTAGCCGATGTGAGCGCCGCGCAGCGACCCCCACGCGATCCCGCCGACGGTGAGCTGCCCGACCAGGCGGCCGCCGAACTCGACGACGAACGGCATCGAGCGGCCCTGCCGCGCCTCGGTCTGCAGCCGGCGCACCATCGCGCCGTACGTCGGGGCCTGCTCGGTGACCGGATCGGGGCTCGTGGCCTCCCACGGGCGCAGCCAGTCGGCGTTGCGGGCGCGGACCTCGCGCCACTCGCGGTTGTCGCGCAGGCGCAGCGGGCGCAGCACGACGTCGCCGTCCCGGAGGACGACCGGCCAGCCGGCGGTCATGACGGGCCGACGTCCGACCGAGGGTGGTCGCCACCCCTGATCTGCTCCACCGCGTGCACGAGAAGCTCGGACAGCACGGCCATGCCGTCCTTCACGCCGCCCTTGGACCCCGGAAGGTTGACGATCAGCGTCTCGCCGGCGAGGCCCGCACGTCCGCGCGAGAGCGCAGCCGTCGGCACCCCCTTGGCCATGCCCGCCGCGCGGATGGCCTCGGCGATCCCGGGCGCCTCGCGGGTGATGACGCGCGCGGTGTGCTCGGGCGTGACGTCGTTGGGCGTGAGGCCGGTGCCGCCGGTGGTGAGGACCACGTCGAAGCCGTCGTGCACAGCGCCGAGCAGCACGCTCTCGATCTCGGGGCCGTCGGGCACGACCGTGGGGCCGGCGACGTCGAAACCGAGCGCCTCGAGACCGGAGACCAGCACCGGGCCGGAGACGTCGTCGTAGACGCCGTGGGCGGCACGGGTGGAGATGGTGACGACGAGGGCGCGCATCAGGCCTCGAGCGGCTCTCGCTGCCAGAGGCCGGTCTTGCCCCCGCGCTTCTCCTCGACCCGGATGTCGGTGATCGCGGCCGACGGGTCGAGCGCCTTCACCATGTCGACGAGGGCGAGCGCCGCGACCGAGACGCAGGTGAGCGCCTCCATCTCGACGCCGGTGCGGTCAGCCGTGCGCACCTCGGCGCGGATGGCGACGTGGTCGTCGTGCACGTCGAGGTCGACGACGACGCCGTGGATCGCGATGGGGTGGCACAGCGGCACGAGGTCGGGCGTGCGCTTGGCCGCCTGGATCCCCGCAATGCGCGCTACGCCGAGCGCGTCGCCCTTGGGCACGGTGCTGTCGCGCAATGCGCGCACGACGTCGTCGGACACGTAGACGCGACCGGTCGCGACGGCCGAGCGGACGCTGATGTCTTTGCCGCTGACGTCGACCATGCGTGCGGCGCCGGTCTCGTCGACGTGGGTGAGCCCGTGGTCGGCGGTCATCTCAGACCTCGTCCAGGCGCAGGACGGCGAGCGCGGTGCCGGGCTTGACCTCGGTCACGTCCTCGGGCACGACGACGAGGCAGTTGGCCTGCGCCATCGCGCCGAGCATGTGCGAGCCCTGACCGCCGGCCGGGCGGACGACGTACCGGCCCTCCTCGACCGCGAGGTGACCGCGAGCGAACTGACGCTTGCCCTGAGGCGACATGAGCGTCTCGGTGAGCACCGCGCGGACGACGGGCCGGTAGATGCGCTGGTGGCCGAGCATGCGGCGCAGCACCGGGCGGACGAACACCTCGAACGAGACGTACGCCGACACCGGGTTGCCCGGCAGCGTGAAGATCGGGGTCTGCTCGGGGCCGAGGAAGCCGTGACCCTGCGGCATGCCGGGCTGCATCGCGACCTTGTTGAACTCGACCGTGCCGAGGCGTGAGAGCACCGCCTTGACGGTGTCGTAGGCACCGGCGCTGACGCCGCCGGTGGTCACGATCATGTCGGCGCGCACGAGCTGGTCCTCGAGCGTGGAGAGCAGCGTGGGTGCGTCGTCGGGCACCGGGCCGACGCGGTAGGCGATCGCACCCGCCTCCTGGATGGCGGCGGCGATCGTGTAGCCGTTCGAGTCGGTGATGAGGCCCGGCTGCAGCGGAGTGCCCGGCTCGACCAGCTCGCTGCCCGTCGAGAGCACCACGACGCGCGGCGCGGGGTGCACCGAGACCCGGCCGCGGCCGACCGCGGCGAGCAGCGCGATCTCGCGCGGACCGAGCACCGTGCCGGACGTCGCGACGACGTCGCCGAGCGAGACGTCGTCGCCACGCGAGCGCACGTGGGCGCCGAACGTGACGTCGCGCATGATCGTGACCTCGGGCATGCCGGCGTCGGTCCACTCGACCGGGATGACCGCCTCGGCACCCTCGGGCATCGGGGCGCCGGTCATGATCCGGATCGCGGTGCCCTCGGTGACCGGAACGCTCGCGCGGTAGCCCGCAGGGACGTCGTCGACGACGCGCAGCACGACCGGCTTGCCGTCGCTCGCAGCCTTCACGTCCTCGACGCGGACGGCGTAGCCGTCCATCGCGGAGTTGTCGAAGGGCGGCAGCGGCCACGGCGCGGTGACGTCCTCGGCGAGCACGCAGCCGCGCGCGTCGAGCAGGGTGTGGTCCAACGGGGACAGGGGCACGACCCCTGCCAGGACCCGCTGGAGATGCTCTTCTACGCTGCGCACCCCCCGACCCTACGGCGCAGAGGGGATCATGACCTCGTGACGCTGCCGGGAGACCCCGCCTCGACCTCGCCGACCGACTCCGTGACCTCGCCCGCGACCGGGCCGTCCGGGCCCGACGCCGGATCCAAGGCGCAGGTACGACGGGTGCTGCGTGCGTCCCGGTCGGCTCGGACTCCGGACGAGCGCGCGGCGGTCGCGTCCGCCCTCGCCGTCCGCGTGGGCACGGTGCCCGAGGTAGCAGCTCTCGTCGCCGCCGGCGGAGGCGTTGTGGCGGCGTACGCGTCGCTCGGCGACGAGCCGGGCACCGGTCCGCTGCGCGAGCTGCTCGCGCTGTCGGGCATCCGCGTGCTGCTGCCGGTGATCCGCGACGACGGCGGCCTCGACTGGGGCTGGGACTCCGACGACCTCGTGCCCCGCGACCACCGCCTCGCGATCCCTGAGCCCGCGGTCGACCCCGCCCTCGGCCACGGCGCCGCCGGGCTCGCAGCTGCGGGCTGCGCGGTGCTTCTGGTCCCGGCCCTCGGCATCGGCATCGACGGATACCGGCTCGGCCAGGGCGGCGGCTACTACGACCGGCTGCTGGCGCAGGTGCCGGCGTACGCCGACGGCGGGCCGCTGCGCGTGGCCGTCGTCCACGACGACGAGCTGCTCGACACCGTGCCGCACGAGCCCCACGACCAGCCCGTCGACGCCGTCCTCACCCCGACCACCTACCGCCGCAGCTTCCGCGACTAGCAGCGAAGCAGCAGCGGCCGAGGCCTGGGCGAGCCGCCCCCCACCCGGTTTCAGGCATGGCCCGCCTGGCGGGGGTCACCGCTCCGGGCGTGGGCGTGTGGCCGTCTGCTGCGGCTTCTTGCTGCTGACGACAAACCCCAGGTGCGCCCTGCCCCATGCGCCCTCTGCCGAGAAGCGCCGTTCTTGCTCACCCTCTGCAGGGTGGATCCGGCAGCATGGCTGGTGGCCGAGGAGCACCGGGACGACAACGGACGAGCCTGGATCGCGTGGATCGACGACGGCTACTCGGCCTCGCTCCAGGGGGGCTCGCCGATCCCACCATCCACGAGTCGGGCATCGACGGCGTGAGCCTGGGCGAGGCGCTGGGGAACGGGCTTCCGCCGGCACCTTGACCGGGGCACTTGCATTTTGCAAGCATGGCGCCCATGAGCCTCTTCATCACCTGCCCGGTCGAGAGCGTCGAGCGCGCGACCGCCTTCTACACCGCCCTCGGCTGGACCCTCAACGCCGAGATGTCCGACCACAACGTGTCGTGCTTCGCGATCGCGCCGGAGCAGTACGTCATGCTCGGCAGCCGGGAGATGTACGCGAGTGTTGGCGGCACCGAGGAACTCATCGGCGGACCCGGCACCCCGTCGAAGGTGACCGTCTCGTTCGACCTCGACAGCCGCGAGGCGGTCGACGACCTTGTCGAGCGCGCCAGCGCCGCCGGCGGACGGGTGGGCGACACCGACGACTACCCCTTCATGTACCAGCGTCAGTTCGACGACCCCGACGGCTACCACTACTCACCGTTCTGGATGAAGCCGAACGCCGATCAGACCGAGTGAACGACCTCGCCGCGGCGCTCGACGTCGTCGGAAGCCGGTGGGCCCTGCTCATCGTGGAGCGGCTGCTGGAAGGGCCGCAGCGCTACGGCGACCTGCAGCGTGACCTCGGAGCGCCGACGAACATGCTCGCCATCCGCCTGCGCGAGCTTGAGGGCGCCGGCGTGCTCTACCGGCTGCCCCTCCGGCACAACACGCGCGCCTATGCGCTGACCGATCGAGGGCTCGCCCTGCGAGAAGCGATCGTCGCCCTCGGACGCTGGGGTGCCAAGGAGACCTAGCCCGATCAGGCGCTGGTGCTCCCGAGGGGGTCGTCGCGGTCAAGCGGTAGTCGAAACGCACGCTATACACCGCGTTTCGACTACCGCTGCGCGGATCAGGTGCGGACGCCGCGGGAGGCGTCGCGGGCGAGGTGGCCCTCGGCGACCTCGAGCGCGATGGCCTGGCCGTCGGCACTGCCGGTCACGGCGGCGAGGAAGTCCTCGGCCTGGATGCGCAGCAGCCGCACCGGCGTGAGCGCCGTGACGGTGGCCGTGCGCGGCACGTCCTGCAGCAGCGCGATCTCGCCGAACCATCCCGGCGCCGTGAGCTCCGACGTCGTCGCGGCGCCGCCGACCGACACCGACAGCGTGCCGTCGTCCACGACGAAGAAGTCGCGACCGGGCTCGCCCTCGGTGACCACGACCGTGCCCTCGGGCACCTCGCGCCAGGTGACGTTCTTCGCGAGACGCTCGAGCTCGTACGGCGGAAGCACACCGAGGAACGGCACCGAGCGCAGCAGCTCCATCTCGGCCGGGCGGTAGACCGCGCGCGCGTCGAGCTGGCGGATGAAGGCCGCGCACACGAACGCCGTCACCACGATGCCGAGGCCGAGCGGCAGGAAGGCACCGCGCGCCGAGATCAGCGCGACCAGCACAGGGGCGAGCGCAGAGCCGAGCGCGAGGCCGAGCAGCGACGTGCTCTCCTGGACGGCGAACACGCGCGCGATGACCGAGTCGTCGGTCGATCGCTGAAGCAGGGTGCGGCCGGCGACCATCAGCAGCTGGCCGGCGAGACCGCCGATCGCCAGCACGGCCATGGCCGGCGGCAGCAGCGAGAAGAGCGCGACCGCCGCGAGGCCCGCACCGAGAAGAACGCCGCTCACGAGGATCACCGGGGTCAGCTCGCGGCGCCGCACGAACGACGCGGCGATCGCCGCACCGACGAACGCGCCGATGCCCGCCGCACCGATGAGCAGGCCGGAGCCCGAGTGGCCGAGGCCGAGCACGTCCTCGGAGTACGCGACGCCGAGCACGTCCATCGCGCCGATGAAGACGAAGAACGTCGTCAGCACGACCATCAGCGCGATCGCGCCGCGGTCGCCGCGCAGCGCGGCGAAGCCCCCGAACGCCTCGCGCAGCGGGCTCTCGCCCTCGTCGCCGTGATGCGCCGGCGCGGCCGACGCGAGGCCCAGCCGCAGCACGAGCACCGTGCTGACCGCTGCTGCCACCGTGCAGGCCGCGACGACCGACCACGTTCCGTAGGCCTGCGTGCCGATGCCCGCCAGGATCGGGCCGGCGAAGAGCGCGAGCCCCTCGGCCATCGACGACAGCGAGATCGACGAGACCAGGTCGTCCGGGCCGACGGCGAGCGAGGGCAGCACGGCGTAGTGCAGCGGCCGCGCGACCGCGATCGCGGTGACCGACGTACCGGCCGCGAGGGTGACGACCCAGATGCTGCTCTCGGCCGCGAGCGCCGCGAGGGTCCAGGCGACCGTGGCCGTGACACCGAGATACGCGAGGGCGAGCGCGCGACCGCGGGGAAGTCGCTCGGCGAGCCCCGCGAGCATCGGGGCGAGGACTGCGGAGGGCACGAGCTGCGCGACGGCGACGACACCCGCGAGCACCGCGCCGCCCTCGGCGAAGGCGTACAGGATGATCGCGATCCACATCGCCATCTCGACGAGGCAGAAGAGCGCGTACGCGACGAGGACGCGTCGTACTCCCGTGCGCGCCTGCACCGCGCGCAAGGTCACCGGCAGCGCCACGTCGACCCCATGCCCCTCTCGTCCCACCAGGTTGCAGGAAGAGTAGGGCCCAGCGGTTACCGCTGCGTGTCCGCCCGGGAGACCGAGCCTCCTACGGCCAGACGCCGTCGCCCGGCGTGCGGTCGAGAGGGCCGTCGGCCACGCACTCGCGGTCGGTGTACACGTCCGGCATGCGCGGGTACACCTCGTGCCAGTAGCGCTCGGCGAGCGCCTGCCCCTGGGCCGGCGTGGCCCCCAGCTGGACGGCGACCCACGCGTCGCGCTGCATCGCCGCGCAGTCGGCGTCGGACTCGTCGAGCAGGCCCGAGAGGTGCATCGACTCGTGGGTCAGCACGTGCACCGCGATCACCTGCTCCAGCGGCGCGGACGCCTTCACCGACGTCGACGCCCGCCAGTAGTCCGCGAGGCGGCCGCAGGTCTCGTACGAGACCATCGCGGGCCCAGTGGGCACACCGTCCTCGTCCCAGTCGACGTGGCCGAGCTCGGCCCCGGCGTACGTGAACGTCTCGCCGAAGCGCTGGCAGTGCACGCCGTCGGTGCTCGGCGCGAGCGCCCGGGCGACGGCGCTCAGCTCCTTCTCGGCGCTGATCCACTGCCGCTCGGTGATGCCGAGGGCGAGCAGCGGCACGGCGATGAGCGCGAGGCCGATCCACGGGACCTTGCGGCGCAGGACCCCGCGCACGAGCAGCCAGCCGGCCCAGGCGGCCAGGCCGACGACGATGAACGTGCGGATCCCCACCTCGGAGTGATCGGCGTACCGCGCTAGGGCCTTGACCTCAGGCTGGGTCGGGAGGCGCCGTCACGAGGGTCGCGACCGTGACGAAGCCGAGCGCCTCGTACACCCCGAGCGCGTCCGGCGACGCCGACAGCACGACGGTCACGACGCCGAGGGCAGCGGCCTCGCCCACGAGGAAGCGGGTCAGGGCGCCGCCGATGCCGCGCCGCCGGTGCTGCGGCAGGACGGCGACGCCGACGATCTCGGCCGTCGCCCCGATCGGCTGCAGCGTCGCGGCACCGACGACCGTGCCGTCCGCTGTCTCCGCCACGGCGGTCACGTTGAGCCCGCGCGCGATGCGGCTGCGAATGTGGTCGTGCTCCTCGACGTACGGCGAGCCGAAGGCGGTCGCGACCACCTGGGCGGCCTGCGCGACGGCGTCCTCGTCGGGCGCCAGCCGTCGCAGCGAGACACCGTCGAGGGCAGGTGCAGGCTGGGGCTCGGCCGGGCGCACCAGCAGCGGCGCCGTCTCCACCTCGAGGCCGTACGCCGCCACCGCGGCATCCATCGACGGCACCCGCTCGCGCACCCACTCGAACGCCACGGGCGCGCCGGCCACCGTGAGCGCCACAGCCGCGGCCTCGACGTCGTCGACCGTGACGGCCGCAGGCGCGGTGAGGTCGAGCTCGGCGCGCGGCCGCGCGTAGTACGGCCACGGGCGCCGGCTCAGCAGCACGCGCATCGGGCCGACGTCGACGCGGTCGGTCGAGTCCGCGACCGTCGCGTCGAGGAACGCGTCGACCCTCGCGAGCACCTCGTCGTCCACCACCGGGCTACGCAGGCTTCAGGGTGAGGGTGTTCGTGGTCGAGGCCTTCACCGCGGCCTCCGTGAACGGGAAGGCGAACGTCTGGCCCGAGGCCCAGGCGTCGAGCTGGTCGACGTAGTTGGGGTGGTACGCGTGCCCGCTCGCGCCCGTCAGGTTGACCCAGGTCGAGCGGTCGAGGTCGGACATGTCCAGCACCATCCGCATCGAGGGCACCCAGTCGACCGTGTACTCCGGCAGCGTCCATCCCGTCGCGTTGACGATCGACTCACCGCCCGAGGTCTCGATCGGCCCGCGGTTGAACAGCGCCTCGATCGGCGCGATGCCGGACGTGCCGAAGGTCTGGTTCTGCACGAGCAGCGTGTGCAGCGCGCCCCAGCGCCAGCCGTTCGGGTCGGAGCCCTGCAGCCCCTTCAGCTCGTCCGACGCCTCGGTGAGCGCGGTCTTCACGGCGTCGTCGCGCGTCTCGACGACGTCCTTGGTGCGGACGTCGTCCCACCACGCGTCGTCTGGGCTGTCCCAGAGGTCGCGCACGGTGGTGAACCAGCGGTCGCTGCCGCTGATGACCTCGTCGGCGGGCAGCTCGTCGCCGAACACGTCGGTGAGCAGGTTCTTCCAGAACACGTTGAAGTACGCCGCCGGCGCGGAGTCCGCGGGCTGGCGGAAGTCCCAGTCCGACAGCAGCGAGACGCCGGCGACGCCTTCCACGTTGAGCGCCTTGATCTTCGGCACGAGGAACGACGCGTTCTCGTTCCACGAGTCGAACTGGATCTCGCGGATCCGGTCGGCGGTGATCTTCTGGCCGTCGGTGGTCGCGAGCTTCACCAGGTCGACGATGCGCTGGCTGCGCGCACCGTAGGACCAGTCGTCGGTGAGGAAGTACGGGTAGGCCTCGTAGACCGACGCCTGGTTCGCCGTGACGACCCAGCCGTCGTCCGGGTTCTGCACGTTCGGCAGCGCCTCGAACGGGATGTAGCCCGTCCACGTCTGCTTCGGGTCCCAGCCGTGGGCCGGGTACTTGCCGTCGTAGCCCGAGCGGATCGGGATCTTGCCCGGCGTCTGGTAGCCGATCGTGCCGTCGGCCGAGGCGAAGATGAGGTTCTGCGCCGGCACCTCGAACAGCGAGGCAGCGGAGCGGAAGTCCTCCCACGTCTGCGCACGGTTGAGGCGGTCGATGGCATCCGCGGTGCGACCCGGCTCGAGGGCGGTCCAGCGCAGTGCGACGGCGTAGCCGTCACCGCGCGGCGGCGCGACGATCCCCGGTGGTGCATCGGCGCCCACGGTGCGCAGCTCCTCGGACGCGTCCGAGAGCAGCGGTCCGTGCTCGGTCTCGCGGACCGTGATCACGACGTCGTCCCCGCCCGCGACCTTGATCGTCTCCTGGCGCATGGTGAGCTGCTTCTTCTGCGTGCCGACGAGGTACGAGTCGCCCTCGACCTTCTCGAGGTACAGGTCGGTGACGTCGGGCCCGAGGTTGGTGAAGCCCCAGCCGATGGTCTGGTTGTGTCCGATGACGATGCCCGGGAGGCCGGAGAAGCTGTAGCCCGCCATGTCGTACGGGCACTCGGCCGACACCGTCGTGCAGTGCAGGCCGATCTGGTACCAGATGCTCGGCATCATCGGGCCGAGGTGCGGGTCGTTGGCGAGCAGCGGCTTGCCGGTGTCGGTCTTCTCGCCGCTGATCACCCACGAGTTCGAGCCGATGCCCGGTCCGTCGGGGCCGAGCATGTCGGTGATCGCATCCGAGGCCTTGCCGGTCGCACGGAGGACGTCGACGGCCTCGGCCGGCACGTCCGGCGCGAGACCGGCCGCGGTGGCGGTGGCGCGGGCCGCGCTCTGGTCCCACACGCCGTCGACGACGCCGCCCTGGGTGACGATCGGACGGTGCTGCAGGTAGGGGTACGGCGGGAAGAGCTGTGCCGTGCGCTTGTCGCCCACCGTCGCGCTGATGATCGAGCGGCTGATCTCCTCCTGCATGTTGCCGCGCAGGTCCCATGCCATGGCCTTGAGCCACGCGATGGAGTCGACCGGAGTCCACGGCTCGATCGTGTACGACGGGTTCTGCAGCGCGAGAACGGCGTACTCGAGCGAGGCGGTCGCACCCGAGTGGTCGGCGAGGTACGCGTTGACGCCCGCGCTGTACGACTCGAGGTTGCGGCGCGTCTCGGGCGAGAGCAGCGCGAGCTCGCGCTCGGCGACGCGGCGCCAGCCGAGGGTGCGCAGGTACGTGTCGGTCTCGACCTGGCTCTTGCCGAACAGCTCGGAGAGGCGGCCCGCCGTGATGTGACGGCGGAAGTCCATCTCCCAGAACCGGTCCTGCGCGTGGACGTAGCCCTCGGCGAAGAACAGGTCGTCGGCCGAGCCCGCGTAGATCTGCGGGATGCCGTGGTCGTCGCGCAGGACCTGGACCTCGCCCTTCAGCCCGGCGAGCGCCACCTCCCCCGACACCTGCGGGAAGGAGCGCCTCACCGTCCAGGCTCCGAAGCTCACCGCCACGACGACGAGCACGAGCAGGACGATGCCGATGATCCCGAGGACCTTGCCGAGTCTGCGCACGGAGGCAGGGTAGGCGTGAACGGGCGCTAACCGGCGGACAGCGACACGACCGTGACGTACGCGGCGGCCGCCACCGCCACGCACACCCCCACGGACAGCGCCGCGTAGAACACCGAGCGTGCAGCGCGCTGGCCCGGCGCGACCCCGCTCGGAGCCACCGCCAGGTCGAGCACCTGCGCGGCGTAGCCGCCGAACGTCGTGAGGGCGCCGCAGAAGCCGGTGCCCACGAGCGCGACGACCGGGGTGGACGACGACGTCCCCGCAGCGGCGACCAGGCCGCCGAGCACCGCCGATCCGGCCACGTTCACCGCGAACGTCCCCCACGGGTAGGCACCGGCCAGCCGGCGCTCCACGAGGAAGCGGACGGGAGCGCCCACGGCTGCGCCGAGAGCGACGAGGAGGACGGCGAGAGGCGTCACAGGTCCTCGTCCTCCCTCAGGTCGGCAGCGGCAGGGCCCGCGACCGCGGCACCGATGCGACGCCCGACGACGACCGCCAGCACACCGAGCACCACGCTCGCCACGGCGTACAGCACGGCCGCGCCGACGCTGCCCTCGCGCGCAAGGCCGACGGCCTCCACCGAGAAGGTCGAGAACGTCGTGAAGCCGCCGAGCACGCCGCTGGCGAGGAACGGCCGAGCGAGACGTGCGCGTCGTGGCCGGGTCGTGACCCAGGCACCGTGCCGGGCGTCGACGACGTCGAGCACGATGCCGAGTGCGAGGCAGCCGAGCAGGTTCACGACGAACGTGCCCCACGGCCACGCGGCGAGATCGGAGTGCGGGACGGCGACCGACACGGCGTACCGCGCGAGAGCGCCCAGGACTCCCCCGAGCGCGACGACGGCGACCTCGTCCGGGCTCGCGAGAGCCGTCCGGGTCGCCGTGGTCACGCGCGGAGTCTAGGGATGCGTGGTCGGCCCTAGGCGTCGCGGCGCAGGAACAGCAGGGTGTGTGCGACGAGGAACGCGAGCACCCACGCGCCGAAGATGGCCAGGGCCGACCAGCCGCTGGGCAGCGGGTCGCCCCCGAAGTCCGGCCCCCCGCCGTCCGACCAGCGGCTGGCCGTCGACCACGGCAGGATCCGCATGAGCCACTCGGCCTTGTCGTACAGGACCGCCTGCAGGATGTTCTCGACGATCAGCCCGCTGACGATCGGCACCGCGATGCCCACCGCCGTCTGGCGCGTGATGCCGGCGAGCGCGAACGCCGAGAAGGCCCACAGCACCACGAACACCGCGCCGCGCAGGAAGAAGGCGGCGTCAGGGTTCACCGTGCCCTCGAGCGCCTCGGGGGGCGTGGGGTGCCCGCGCAGCGTGACGGCGAGCCAGCTGCCGGCGAAGGAGACGAGCACCAGCACGGCACCGGCCGCAGCCACGACGAGCAGCTTCGCGAGCAGGACGCGCAGGCGTCGCGGGAACGCCGTCAGCGTCAGCCGGATGATGCCGAAGCGGTACTCCTGCCCGATCGCCTGCGAGGCGACGACCGAGGCGACCACGGCGGTCAGCGCTAGCGGGAAGGCGAACGCGCCGAACCAGTCGCCCGGCCCTTCGCCGACGATCTCGCCGCTGTCGCTGTAGAGGGTCGACGGCGAGGCGATCAGGTAGCCGAGGCCCAGCGGGAGGACGAAGGCGAGGATGAGCGCGATCCAGGTGGAGCGGACCGTGCGGATGCGGACGAGCTCGTACTTCAGGACGGCGATCACGCGGCACCCGCCCCGGTCTGGAACTGCTGCTCGCCGCTGGTGAGCTCGAGGAACGCGTCCTCGAGGCTCGCCGTACGCCGGGTCAGCTCGCGGACCGCGACGCCCGCGCGGAAGGCGGCGTCACCGATGCGGTCGGTGTCCGAGGCCGCCACCGCGAGCCCGTCCGCGCCCTCGGGCACGGCCGAGATACCTTCCGCGGCGAGCGCGGCGGCCAGGGCGGCGACGTCCGTGGTCCGTACGAGCACGTCGTTGCGCGTGCTGCGCGCGACGAACGAGTCGAGCGACTCGTCGGCGATGAGGCGGCCCTTGGCGATCACCACGAGGTGCTCAGCCATCTGCTGCATCTCCGAGAGCAGGTGGCTCGAGACGAAGACGACCTTGCCCTGCCCTGCGTAGGCGCGGAGGAAGTCGCGCAGCCACTGGATCGACTGCGGGTCGAGCCCGTTCGCGGGCTCGTCGAGGAGGAGGACGTCGGGGTCCGCGAGGATCGCACCGGCGAGGCCGAGCCGCTGCGCCATGCCCAGCGAGAAGCCCTTGGGGCGCTTGCCCGCCACCTCGGTGAGACCGACGAGGCGAAGGACCTCGTCAACCCGCGAGGCCGGCACCGACGCCTCGGTGGCGAGCATGACGAGGTGGTTGCGGGCCGTGCGCGAGGGGTGGAAGAAGCGGGCGTCGAGGTGGGCGCCGACCGTCTTGGTGACCGGCGTCTGCTCCGCGAGGCGGCCGCCGTCCCAGAGCGTCTGGCCGTCGCCGGAGTCCAGGCCCAGCATCAGGCGCATCGTCGTGGACTTGCCCGCGCCGTTGGGCCCGAGGAACCCGGTGACCACCCCTGGCTCGAGCGTGAAGCTGAGGTCGTGCACCGCGCGGACCGCGCCGTAGCTCTTCCCCAGGCCGAGTGCCTCGACCGTCATGGTGTCCCCTCCCGGGCGGCAGCGCCGCCGGTGACGTTGTCCCTGCATCGTGGCGGATCGCCCGTGCCCGCGGGGTGAACCCCGCAGGTCGGGCGATCCGGGGACGACGCTAGGGCGCCCCGGAGCCCGCCGCCTCAGGGCACGTCCCCCAGCGGACCCTGAACCGGCCGGCGCGGGCCCCGACACACCCGATCAGGCCTCTGACCTGCTGTGACGGTGCTCACGGGTGACGTTCACCTCCCGGAAATGGGGTCAGAACAGGGAGTTCACCGACCGATGAAAACGTTGTCATGACCGAGTGGGAGACGGAGAACCCGGATCACGCTCATGACGGACGAGGCTTACCGGCCACGTCCCTGACGATCGAGAGGAGGTGACCGCACATGGGAACCCTCACCGACCTGCGCCGGAGCCTGACCCCGGAGGACGTCGCCGAGACGATCGCGCTCTGGGACCGGATGCGCGCCGCGGCCATCAGCGAAGCCGACCGCCAGGAGATCGACGAGATCTTCTCCCGACAGGTCCCCTGACCGGGGACACGTCGTACCGGGCCCGATGCCCGTGACACCCGACGCCTCGCGCAACGATGCGCGAGGCGTCGCTGCATGTCCGGCCGGCCCCGACGGCGAAGGCCCGGACCGCGGGCTCCCACCGCGGTCCGGGCCCCTCTCGCTGGCTCCGTCAGCCCTTGAGGCCGCTGCTTGCGACGTTCTCGACGAACGAGCGCTGGGCGAGCAGGAACACCGTGATCGGAGGCAGCATCGCGATCATGACGCCGGCGAGCACGAGGTTCGCGTTGTCGGCCGCGCGACCGCCGAGGGTCGACAGCGCGACGGCGAGCACGTTGTTGTCGAGGTTGCCCGAGTCCAAGATGATCAACGGCCAGATGAACGAGTTCCACGCGTAGAGGAACGAGAACGTCGAGAGCGTCGCGATGGCGGGGATCGACAGCGGCACGAAGATCTGCCACAGGATGCGCCACCTCGAGGCGCCGTCGATGACCGCCGCCTCCTCGAGCTCCTTCGGGATCCCGACGAAGAACTGTCTCATCAGGAATGTTCCGTACGCCGTGAAGACGAACGGGATCACCAGGCTCACGAGGTCGTTGACCCAGCCGATCGTCACCATGAGGCGGTAGAGCGGGATGAGCAGGACGACGAACGGGATCATGATCGAGCCGAGGTAGAACAGGAACAGCTTGTCGCGCCCGGCGAACTTGATCCGGGCGAAGGCGTAGCCGCCCATGATGCTCGTGAGCACCTGACCGACCACGACGAGGATCGTGATGAGCACCGTGTTGGTCAGCGCGCGGTCGAGCGAGCTCGAGCTCCAGCACCTCGGTGTAGTTCTCGGTGCGCCACTGCACGCTCTCCGCCGGCACCGCGTTCGTGGACGGAGCGAACACCGGTGGTGCGTTGGGGTTCGCGGGGTCGACGTACTGGTTCACGATGCGCGTGCGCTCGAGGTAGACCTCGACGGGCTCGCCGCCTGCCGGCGTGTAGGTGAAGACATCCTTGGTCTCACCGTTGATGTCCACCGTCGTGCCGGTGGGTGTCACCTGGTCCTCCTTGGCGAACACGACCTCCTCGCCGGTCGCGACGCTGCGGTACTCGCCGGCCGACAGACCGCCTGCGACCTGTGCGAGCTCCTGCGAGGTGCTGCCCACCGTGACGGTGAAGACGGGCACCTGCTCGCCGTCGATCTGCGTCGTCGTCGGCTGGTAGGGCAGCAGGCGCGGCGGGTAGGTGTTGATGTCCTCGGCGGTCTTGAACGAGCCGAGGAACGCCAGCAGGAACGGGATCAGCACCAGCAGGCCGGCGATGCCGAGGATGAGGTAGACCGAGGCGCGGGCCGACTTCTCCTTGGCACCACGGGCCTTGCGGCGCGTCGACGGACCGGACATCAGGAGCCCTCCACTTCCGCGCGCTGACGGCGGAACTGGGCCAGCGTGAAGATGAAGATGAAGATGAACAGCACCCAGGCCACCGCGGACGCCAGTCCGAACGCGTTCTGCTGGAAGCCGAGCTGGTAGAGGTAGACGACCGGTGTGAGCGTCGCGTTGTTCGGGAAGCCCACCGGGTTCGGCTGGTTCAGCGCGTACACGATGTCGAAGAGCTGCAGACAGAGGATGACGGTCGTCGCGGTGACGAAGAACGTCGTCGAGCGCAGCGACGGCAGCGTGACGTTGCGGAAGCGCTGCCACGCGTTGGCGCCGTCGAGCTCCGCCGCCTCGTAGAGCTCCTTGCTGATCGACTGCAGACCCGCGGAGAACAGCACGGTGTTGAAGCCGAACTGCGCCCACGAGAAGACGATGACGACCGTGATCAGCGCGATCGAGGGCATCCACCAGTAGTCAGGGAGGCCGAACGGCGCCGACGGGTCGGACAGCCAGCCGATCTCGACCTGCTCCGGGAGCGGGTCGCCCGGGAGCACGTTGTTGATCCACTGGCCCCAGGTGCCCAGCACCCAGTTGATCGTGCCGCTCTGCGCGTTGAACAGGCGCTTCCAGATGAGCGTGACGCCGATGACGCCGGCGACGCTGGGCACGAAGAACACGGCCCGGAAGAGCTTCACGCCCGGGTAGTTCGTGTGGATGAGCACGGCGAGGATCAGCGCGCTCACGACCGACAGCGGAACGGCCAGGATCATGAACCAGAAGATGTTGCTCAGCGACTTGTGGAACAGCGGGTCGGTGACCGTCGTCGCGTAGTTCTGCAGCCCGATGAAGGTGGGCGAGGTGAGGCCGTCCCACTTGAAGAACGAGATGACGAGCGAGAACGCCAGCGGGAAGGCGAAGAACGCGAGGAACCCCACGAGGTTCGGCGACAGGTAGAGCCAGCCGACCATGCGGTCGGCCTGCTTGGCCGTCGCCTGGAAGTGCAGCGCCGCCGCCTGCGACCACATGATGCGCGCGGCGAGGATGCTTCCGACCGTGACGAGCAGGTAAGCGACCGCCTGGATGGGCGAGGTGCGGGCGTTGTCGAGGATGTACGTGATGCCCGCGGGGATGTCGATCATCACGAGCCACCACAGGCCGCCGATCGCGGCGGCGAGAAGGCCGAGCCGGCCGAGCCACATCGCGGCCGCGGCGGCCGGGCTGCCCTCGCCGACGCGCTTCTCGATGCGCCGCGCGATGACCCACCACGCGATGCCGACGCCGACGATGACCAGCTGCCAGAACGCCTTCTGGAAGGCACCGGCGAACAGGTCGAGACCCTCGTACAGCCCGAGGACCTCGGCGAGCAGCGCCACGGAGCCGAGGATCGTGGCGTACAGCAGCGTGAAGCTCACGCCGCGGGCCACGTGGCGACCGCGGGCGATGAGCAGCACCGCGAGCAGGTTGCCGATGAGGCCGAGGGCGCCGATGGCGCCGAGCGCGCTGCGCGGGAGCGACTCGAGCTTCCAGGCGCCGTTCGCGATGTTCAGGAGGATGTAGACGCACCCCAGTGCGAGCAGGAGGTGCCAGGCCTGGACGAGTCGCAGGCGGCCCGTGAAGCCGCTGGGCTCCACCGGAGGTTCGGGGATCGCGGGGGTGGTGTCCACCGCGGGCGGTGCGGCTGTGCTCATGGGAGGTCCCTGAGTCGAGGCGTGCGCGGGAGCGGGAGGGGGGCGGCGCGGACGGGCGCCGTCGAACACACCCTCGAGCGGGGTAACCGGTCCCGCGTGCGTCGTCGCGCGCCGGGACTACCAGGTCTGAGGGGCGTCGCGGGGGTGGGTCGTACGACCCACCCCCGCGAGCCTGTCGTGCGGGGTGGTGCCTACTTGAAGGCGCCGGCGTCCACGGTGGCCTTGCACACGGTCGACTTGTACTCGTCGAGCGTGATCTGGCCGTTCATGAGCGCGTTGATCTTGTCGTTGCTGGCCTTGTCGAACGCGGGCCAGTTGCCCTTCCAGAGCGGGCCCTCGGCGACCGGGTCGTTGATGATCCCGTCGGCGAACGCCTGGTTGTTGGCGGGCGGCGTGAAGGTGAGGAACTTGGCGATCACGTCGTCACCCTTGCGGGACGGGATGTTCGCGCCGAGCTCGGAGATCTGGCCCTGGACCTCTGCCGAGGTGAGCTCCTGGACGAGCTTCACCGCTGCCTCGGGGTTGGCGGTCTTCGCGTTGACGACGTACGCGCCCCAGAAGAGCCAGTCCTTGCCGGGAGCAGCACCCGTGGGCAGCGGCGCGACGTCCCAGTTGAAGTCCTTGATCTCACGGCTGCCGGGGGTGGCCCAGCGACCGTTCATGAACATCCCGACCGTGCCGCCCTTGAAGGGGGGCTCGCCGTCCTCACCGAACTTGACGGTGCTGCCGGAGTCGTAGAGGTCCTTGAAGAACTTCATGCCCGCGACCGACTCGGCCGAGTCGAGGTTGCACGACGTGCGGTCCTCGCTGAAGAACGAGCCGCCGGCCGAGTTGATGAAGTAGCCGTAGTTGGCCCACCACGAGTTGGCGGCGAAGCCCTTGACGCCCTTGCCACCGTCCTTGGTGATCTTGGCCGAGACCTCGGCGAACTTGTCCCAGGTCCACTGGCCGTTCTTCGCCAGCTCGATCGGGTTCTCAGCGCCGGCCTTGTCGATCAGGTCGAGGTTGAGGTAGAGCGCGAACGTCGAGACGTCGCGCGGGATGCCCCAGAGGAACCCGTCGGCGGGCTGGCCCGAGGCCGGGTCGACGGTCAGCGAGGCGATGGGGCCCTCGTAGAAGTCGGTGGGGTTGAGACCAGCGGTCTTCGCCTGGTCGGCGAAGTTGAGGATGAGGCCGGCCTTCGCGAAGTCCGCGATGTCGGTGCCGGGGATCCAGAACACGTCGGGGGCGGTGCCCGCGCCGAGCTCGGTCTTGAGCTTGTCCTGGTAGGGCGAGCCCTCGGAGTTGCCGGCCTCGTAGGTCAGGTTGAGCCCGATCCCCTTGGCGGTGATGGCGTCCGAGATGCCCTTGTAGACATCGGCCTCGGCCTGGTTGTCCGGGCGGGTACGCCAACGCAGGTCGACGGCCGTGACCGCCGTCTCGCTGGCAGATGCGGTCGGCGACGCACTGCCGCTCGAACCGCCGTCGTTGCTCGTACTGGCACAGGCGCTCAGAAGCAGTGCCGTTCCGAGCGGCAGGATCACCAGTGACTTGCGAATCCGCATGCGCACTCCTCGTTGTACTTGCTGTGTCGTCGCCCGCACGCGGTCGACGTTCCCCCCACGGGCCGGGTGGCTCGCGGGTGTGGTGCTGACAGGGCGGCGATCCCGAGTGGCGCCGCCCTCCGGCCTATCCGACGACGTCGACGGACAGACCGGCCGATCGGATGTTGGCCACGACGTCGGGGTCGGCCCCGGAGTCGGTGACCAGGTGGTCGACATCGACGAGGTCGCACACCCGCGCGACCTCGATCTCGCCGAGCTTGGTGCCGTCGGCGACGACGACGGATCGGCGGGTGGCCGCGACCATCGCACGCTTGATCTCGCCCTCGGCGACGTTGCGGTTGGTGACCCCGCCACGCACGTCGACGCCGTTGCAGCCGATGAACGCGAGGTGCGCCGACAGGCGCTCGAGCAGGAGGGTGGCGTAGGGGTTGACCAGCGAGTGCTGGAGCGGGCGCACGGTGCCGCCCGCGACGATGATCGAGATACGACCGGCGACGGCCGCAGGCTCGAGCAGCAGCGCGATGTTGAGGGCGTTGGTCACCACGGTGACGTCGCCGAGGTCGGTGCGGTCGCGCAGGGCCTGGGCGATGGCCGTGGTCGTGGACCCGACGTCCAGGAGGACGACGTCGCCGCGCGACACCATCGACGCGCAGCGCTGGCCGATCGCCTGCTTCTGACGGGCCGCCACGGCGGCCGCTGCCTCCAGCGGCTGCTCCGGCACGCCCGCGCCGCTCGCGACCGCCCCGCCGCGCACGCGGCGGACGAGCCCCGCCGACTCGAGCGCGGTGAGGTCGGAGCGGACCGTGACGGTGGAGACGCCGAACCGGTCGGCGAGATCGGTGACCCGGAGGAACCCCTCGGCCTCGACCAGCTCCGCGGTGCGCATCTGGCGCAGCTCGGCGGGGACGCCCTGCTCCTCGCGCTGCGGGACCGCAGCGAGCGCGGCGGAGGTGGTGGGGGTCACATCCGGAACCTTCACTTGTTTTCGTTCCTTTTGCAAGAGGTTCGAAAGAAGTCCGTAACGAACCGTTATGAAGACGAGACAAAGCCGCCACAGGCCTGCAACGGCCCTTCCGCGGCTGATCGAAGGCAAGCGCGCGGGCGCGCGCGACGACCACCGCTCCGAACCGGAGGCGGGTAGCACGGAGGCGGCGGCCCGGACGGAAGTGGTGGCGGCGAGCCGGATTTGGCATCATTGGCACTCGACGCCCGCGAGTGCCAGACGGCAGCGGGCGTCGTGCCGAACCGAAGGCCGAGGAGACGACCGTGCCCACCTACCAGTACTCGTGCACCGCCTGTGGCGAGCCCCTGGAGGTCGTGCAGAAGTTCAGCGACGACGCGCTCACCGTGTGCCCGGCCTGCGGCGGCCAGCTGCGCAAGCTCTACAACGCCGTCGGCATCGTGTTCAAGGGCTCGGGCTTCTACCGCACCGACAGCCGCTCCGGCTCCTCCTCGACCGTGCCCGCGAGCGGTTCGTCGTCGAGCGGCGCGGGGTCCGACTCGGGCCCCTCCTCGACGCCCTCGACGCCGTCCACCTCGGGCGACTCCTCCGGCGGCTCGTCGTCGGGCGGCTCGTCGTCGGGCGGGTCGACCTCCGGCGGCACCTCGGGGTCTGCCGCCTGAGCCTGTGGACAGCCGCGGCGGACCTGCCGCGCCAGTCCCTACCGTCGCGGGGTGCGCCTCCCCGCTCCGGCCCCGCCCCTCGTCCCCGGCCGACCGCCCCTGTGGCGCCGACGCCTCCACCGCCACCGTCGGCCCCTCCTCGCCCTGCTCGCCGGGCTGCTCGTCTGGTCGCTGACCGCAGCCCTGCGCCCCGCAGACCCTGCACGGGTGCCTGTCGTCGTCGCGGCCCGCGACCTCGCACCCGGTACGACGGTGACCCCCGACGACCTGGTCGTGGCGGACGTGCCGGAGCAGGCCCGCTCGGTCGACTCGACCGCAGACCCGACCACACTGGTCGGCCGTCGCGTCGTCGTCCCCCTGCTCGCCGGTGACGCAGTGCTCGCGCGGCACCTGCTCACCGCCAGCCTCCTCGCGGGCTACGGCGCCGGCACCGTCGCGACGCCGCTGCGGCTCGCCGACGCCTCCGCCCTCGCCCTGCTTCGCCCGGGCGATCTGGTCGACGTCATCGCCGCCTCGTCCGTGGGTGCAGCGGGTGCGGCGTCCGACAGCGCGACCGTCGTCGCCTCCCGCGTGCGCGTCCTGCTGGCGGGCACCGCCGCCGCTTCGGGGCTGGTGGCCTGCTGTCGGCGCAGTCGGGGGACGCACCGCCGTCGGTCGTGCTGGCCACGACCTCGGCCCAGGCGCTCGAGATCGCACGCGCTGCAGTCGGTTCGCGACTCAGCGTGGTGCTGCGAGCAGAGTGATCTGACGGCGGTGTCCCTGCCCGTCAGCCTTCGCTAGGGTCCCTGCCGTACGGGGCGGACTGATGGAGGGACACATCATGGTCAAGGGCTTCCGCGACTTCCTCATGCGAGGCAACGTCGTCGATCTCGCTGTAGCCGTCGTGATCGGCGCGGCGTTCGGCGCAGTGATCAAGGCATTCACGGACGGACTGCTCAACCCGCTCATCGCGGCGATCTTCGGCAAGCCGAATCTCAACGAGGTGGGCACGTTCACGATCCGCGGCGCCGAGTTCAGCATCGGTGTGGTCCTGACCGCGCTGATCAACTTCGCGATCATCGCAGCTGTCATCTACTTCTTCGTCGTCGTTCCGATGAACGCGATCAAGGCGCGGACGGCCAAGGAGGAGGAGGCCGAGACGGCCGAGGAGATCGTGCTGCTGCGCGAGATCCGCGACTCGCTCCAGCACAACCACTGATCGAGCGCACGATCCCGGAACCGCCGTACCGCGGGGCTCAGTCCCCGTGGTGCGGCGGTTTCTCGTCGAGGTAGCGGCGCAGCGTCGCGGCGCTGTCGCCGGGCGGCGGTGAGCCGGTCGACCAGCCGTCGTCGAGGTCGTCGCCGGTCTGCTCGGGCACGAGGTCGACGTCGTCGAGCAGGCGTCGGCGCCGCTGCATCTCTGCCTCAACCTCCGCCTCGACCTCGGACGGCGTCTGCTCGGTCATGGCACCCATGGTCGCACCGGCTCAGCCGAGCACGACCGCCTGGTACTGCGCGAGGTAGCGCGACTCCTCCTGCGGGGTCAGCACCCGCCAGGTGTGGGCCTGCGCGAGGTCGGCGTCGCTCGGGAAGATCGCGGGGTTGTCGACCTGGCTCGGGTCGACCTTCTCCATCGCCTCCCGGGCGCCCACGACGGGCGAGAGGTACTGCACGTACGCCGCGAGCTTCGCCGCCGCCACCGGGTCGTAGTAGTGGTCGATGAGCCTCTGCGCGTTCGCGTGGTGGGTCGCGCCGGCGGGGATGAGGAACACGTCGCTGTAGAAGCCGCCGCCCTCCTCCGGCATGAAGAACTGGACGTCGGGGTTCTCGAGCTGGATCTGCAGGACGTCGCCGGAGTAGCCGATCGACGCGACGAGGTCGCCGTTGGTGAGGTCGGCCCCGTAGTCGTTACCCGCCACGCGACGGAACTGGCCGCGGTCGAACGCAGCCTGCAGGTCGCCGATCGCCTCGTCGAAGTCGGCGTCGGTGAACGACTCCGTCTGCTTCCCGTTGACCCAGAGGAAGAAGCCCATGGTGTCCTCCATCTCCGACGAGATGGCGACCTTGCCGCGGAACTCGTCGGTGAGGAGCTCGGCGAAGGTCTTGATCTCGCGCCCCGCGAGCGCCTTGTTGTAGCCGATGCCGATGAGGCCGTTGAGGAAAGGCAGCGTGAACGCGCGACCCGGGTCCCACGCGGTGTCGGCCAGCGACGGGATGACGTTGGCAGTGTTGGGCATCGCGGCTCGGTCGAGCGGCTCGATGAAGCCGTTGCGCAGGAACCGCGCGGCGGTCACGTCGGTGAGCACCGCGAGGTCGCGGTCGATGCCGCGGCCCTCCTTGAGGATGGGCGACTTCTTCGCCCAGAACTCCTCGTTGTCGTTGATGTCCTCGCTGTACTCCACCGCGATGCCGGTCGCGGCGGTGAAGTCCTGCAGCGTCGTCGTTCCCTCGTCACCGGGCTCGACGATGTCGATGTAGTACGGCCAGCTCGACCAGCGCACGAGCTTGTCGGCGTCCGAGGCATCCGTGCCCGTGAACGAGGCGGACGGCGACGCCGCACCCGTGGCACCGCTCGACGACGGCGACGCCGTACCCCGTGCACCGCAGGCGGCGAGCGCCATCCCGGCCCCGAGCCCCAGGCCGCTCGAGAGCATCGAGCGACGGGTGATGACAGGCCGGTTGCGTGCCAACGGCGGTGCCTCCTTCGATCCGGTGCGACGAAGCGGAAACCGTAACGGCTGCGCGGTGGCCGACGTTGCACGGGGTGGCGTCGGCGTGACCCGCGCGCCCTCGCCATCGCAGCACCCCGCTAGGCGAGGATGTGCGGCGACGGCGCTGCGCGCCGCCGCCGCAGGGTCACCAGAGGATCGGCACGGGGAGGTCGGCGTGAGCGCACCGGATTCGTTGGGCGCCAAGGATCCCGAGGAACGTCGTCGCCGGATCCTGGCCGCCGCCGTCGAGGTGCTGATCGAGCGCGGGTTCGCGGGCACGCGGGTCGCCGACATCGCGACGGTGGCAGGCACGTCGCCCGCGCTGATCGTCTACCACTTCGGCTCGCTGGACGGCGTCCTCGCCGAGGCGGTGCGCTCGGTGGAGGACGACTTCTTCGACGACTACGCGCGTCTCGTTCCGCCTGGCGCCGACGCCGTCGAGAGGCTGAGGCTCACCGGTGTCATCGGCGCCGACGTCGGCCCGGCGGTCGGCAACTGGGTGCTCTGGATGGAGATCTGGGTGCGGGCACTTCGTGACGAGGGCACCCGGGCGATCCGGGAGTCGATGGATGCTCGGTGGCGGGGGCACATCCGCGAGGTGCTCGAGGCGGGCGTGGCCGAGGGCGTCTTCTCGTGTGCCGACCCGGAGGCCTCGGCCGTGCGCCTCGTCGCGGTGCTCGACGGCCTGGCTGTGCAGGTGTCGCTCGGCGACCCGGCCGTCCCCGAGGACCGCATGACCGCCCTCTGGCTCGACGCAGCCGCGGTCGAGGTGGGCCTCCCCCGCGACCGCTTCCACACCTGAGCGCGCACCGATCGCGGTGGCGGACAATGGGCGGGTGACCGTGTCCGCCTCCGCGTCGCTCGTGCTTCTCCCCGAGCACGAGTGGCGTGCGCGCGCGGCCTTGCACGCGGAGCGCGTCGACGCATGGACGGCGCCGCGGCTCGAGCGGGCGCGACGCGGTGAGAAGCACCCGGTCGACGACTTCCTCTTCACCTACTACCCCACGCGCGCAGGGCAGCTCCGTCGCTGGCACCCGGGGCTCGGCGTCGGGCTGGTCGGCGCCGAGGAGCTCGCGGGCGATGCGGCGTACGTCGTGGCCGAGGTCGACGGGCAGCGCGTGGCCACCGTCGACCCCGCGCACTACGCGCGGCGTCGGCACGGGCTCGCCTGGGTCGAGGGCCTCGTGCGCTCGAGCGCCGACCGGCCGGCCCGGCTCGGCTGCTTCGGGCTGCACGAGTGGGCGATGGTCTACGGGCTCGAGCAGGACGAGGTGCGGCACGAGTCCTGGCCGCTGCGGCTCACGCCCACGGAGATCCGCGACGTCGTGGACGACAACGGCCTGCGCTGCACGCACATCGACGCGTACCGCTTCTTCACGCCGGACGCCGTACCGCTCAACGAGCTCGCTCCGACGCGCGCGACCCAGCCCGAGCTCGACCAGCCGGGATGCCTGCACGCGACGATGGACCTCTACAAGTGGGCCGCGAAGTACGACGCCCTCGTGGGCAGCGACCTCGTGGCCGACTGCTTCGCGCTGGCACGTCACGCGCGGCAGCTCGACATGGAGGCAGCGCCGTACGACCTGGCCGCTCTCGGCTACGCCCCGGTGCGCGTCGAGACGCCCGAGGGGCGCGCGGAGTATGTACGCCGGCAGCGCGAGCTGATGGACGTGAGCGCGCCGCTGCGCGGACGCCTCGCGCATGCGCTCGCCGCGGGGCTGGCCGCGGTCGACGCCGCCGCCTGATCCCGACCCGCCGCGCGCCCGGCCAGGGCTGCGGCAGGATGGCGCCGTGCTCCACCTCCGCCTGCACGTCCCCGACGACCGCTCGCGCGACGTCGTGCGCCTGCTGGCCGGCGACTCGGCGGTCACGCACCTCGCGGTCTACCCGGGCGCGGCGCGCCAGCCCCACGGCGACGTGATCGAGTGCGATGTCGCGCGCGAGGGCGCGAGCATCGTCATCGAGTCGCTGCGCGACCTCGGGATCGAGCATGACGGCGCGATCGTCGCGAGCACCCCGGACCTCGTGCTGTCCGACTCGGCAGTCGCGGCGGAGGAGGCGGCGCCCGGTCTCCCGGGCGATGCGGTCGTGTGGGAGCAGGTCGAGGCGCGCACGAGCGAGGAGGTCTCGCTCACCATCACGTTCCTCGTCTACCTGTCGGTCGCGACGATGCTCGCCGCAGTAGGCGTGCTGCTCGACAGCCCGATCCTGATCGTCGGCGCGATGGTGGTCGGTCCTGAGTTCGGCCCGCTCGCGGCGATCTGCGTCGCGATCGTGCAGAAGCGCTGGGACGTCATGCGGTCGTCGCTGACCGCGCTGCTCGTGGGCTTCCCCGTCGCGATGCTGGTGACCATCGCGTTCACCCGTGGACTGCAACTCATCGGCCTCGCCGACGCCTCGATGCTCACGGCCGACCGGCCGCTGACGTCGTTCATCTGGCGGCCTGATGCGCTCTCGTTCATCGTCGCGTTCCTCGCGGGCATCGCGGGCATGCTGTCGCTGACCACCACGAAGTCCGGCGCCCTCGTCGGCGTGCTCATCTCGGTGACCACCGTGCCGGCAGCGGCGAACGCTGCAGCGGCCATCGCGCTCGGCGTCTGGGCCGAGGCGACCGGTTCGATCGCGCAGCTCGCGCTCAACCTGTCCGCCATCGTCATCGCCGGGCTCATCACTCTCTACATCCAGCGCTGGTGGTGGACCCGGCGCGAGATGCGCCCGACGCGCGACCGCGGTGCCATGGCCGTCGCGGAGGCCGCCCGTCGCTCCGCCCGCCGCACGGACTGACCGGCACCGGATGGTTTGATCGACGCATGAGCAGCCCCGCGCCGTCCGTCCTCGCCGCCCTCGAGTCGCTCGGGCTCGACCACCGCGTGCTCGTGCACACCGCTCCGGTGCGGTCGCTGGCCGAGGCAGCGGCGGCGCGGGGCGTCGACGTCGTCGACGTCGTGAAGACCCTCGTCGTACGCCGCGGGGAGGGCGACTACCTCTTCGTCCTCGTCCCGGGCGGCCGCTCGATCTCGTGGCCGAAGCTGCGCGCGCTGCTCGGCGTCTCCCGGATGTCGATGCCGCCCGCGGATGAGGCCTTCGAGGCGACCGGGTTCGAGCGCGGCACCATCACGCCGCTCGGCTCGAAGACGGCATGGCCAGTAGTGGCCGACGTCGTGCTCGCCTCGCGCGGCGAGATCACGCTCGGCTCGGGCGTGCACGAGGTGGCCATCGCCGTGCAGGCGCTGCCACTGATCGAGGCGGTGTCGGCCGTCGTCGCCGACGTGACCGACCCGGAGTAGCCCGCGGCGCTACTCGATGAGCTGGGTGACGCGCAGGTTGGTGTTGCACGCCGGCGTCGAGCCGCCACCGAGCCCGCAGTACGACGACAGGCCGCCGACCGGGATGAACTGAGTGACGCGGATCTGGAACGCGTCGTCGGAGTTGTTGCCGCTCGGCAGCCGCACCGCGCTGCTGTTGTCGTAGCAGCTCGTGCCGCCGTACGTCGCATCCGGGGTCGTGCCGCTGTTGTTGCCGATCTTCCAGCCGCAGATGCGTACGCCGAGGAAGCCGATGACGCGCATCGAGGCGTTCTGCCCGCTGCCCGTCAGTCGGTCGTAGACGGGGATGACGCTCTGCTGGCCGAGGATGTCGTTGAGCGCGCCGGCGAGGTCGACGGAGTGCAGGCAGCCGTTGGCGGTGGAGCAGTTGCCGGAGTTCGGCTGCGGGAAGCCAGGGTCGCCGTCGAGGGTCACCGCGAGGCCTGAGCCGAGGTCGATGATCAGCGGGTAGCCGATGTCGGTCCACAGGGTGATGTCGCCGGCCGGGTTCGAGCCGCCGTTGTAGTCGACGGTGCCCCAGTTGCCTGCGGCGCCGCCGCAGGTGCCGTTGCCGTCCTCGTCGTCGTTGCCGTTCCCGTTGCCGTTCCCGTTCCCGTTGCCGCCGCCGATACCGCCGCCGGCGTCGCCGCCGAACGTCTTGGTGAGCGGCACGAGCTGCGCGGCACCGGGCGTGAGCTTGTCCTGGGCGATCAGCGCGTCGACGGCGGTCGAGCAGAGCGCGAACGGCCGCAGGCCCTGCACCGCGGACGGCGCCCCCATCGCGGCGGTCGCGCTGCGCACGAGCGAGAACCCGGACTGCCCGAAGACGCCGGCGAAGATCGCGGGGCTCGTGTCCTTCGTCGTGACCTGGACCTCGACCGAGGCTCTGCGGGTTGCAGCGGTAGGCGACACCGGCGTCACCGCTCCACCCGCTCGGTGCCGAACCGGTCGCGAGCGTGCTGCCCGACGGCCAGTTGAGAGTGGCGTACGTGACGGCGGTCGTTCGTGCCGTGGACGCCCCGGTGCTGAGCACCGTGGCGCAGCTGAGGCCGGCCCGGGCGACGTCGGCGAACGTCTTGGCCGCAGCCAGCGCTGCGCCGTCCGAGGCGGCCTGCAGCTGGCGCTTGCGGGTGTAGGCCATGCCGAAGTCGGTGGCGAACACCGCCATGCCGAAGAGCACGACGACGAGGATCCCGACGAGCACCGCGACGGCGCCTTCGTCGTCCCTCAGTGACTGCCCGCCCAGGCGCCTCATGAGTACTCGCACTTGAAGTAGCCGTTTCCGGTGAGCGCGAAGCTCGAGCCGGGGAGAATCGGGACGACGAGGCGGCCGGAGTATGTCGCCGCCACGCGGAGCTGGTCGTCGGTGCCGCCGACGGATCCGGCGCACGGCAGCTTCCGCAGAGCGTCGGTGTTGGCCGTCGCCGGGAGTGCAGCCCCTTCCGCGACCGAGCAGATGGTCGTGCCGTTGCGGCTCACGGTGACGCCGACGTCGGTCGGGTTGAGCGCGATGGCCACCGAGGAGTCGCGGGTCCGCTTGAGCACGGCGTAGCAGGTGCGCCCGGCCGACCCGTCGATCTGACGGACCACGCCGAATCGGCCCGCATCACGCGCGGCGTTGTTGAGCGAGAGGTTCTGCCCGAACAGGATCCCGAAGTCGATGATCCCGAAGACCAGCACGAGCAGGAGAGGCACGACGAGGGCGAACTCGACGGCGGCGGCGCCGTCGTCACCTCGCGCGCGCAGCCTCCGCGCCGCGCGCCTCGTCGGGGCGGCAGCGGGCTCGGGGCGGGGTGTGATGGGCATGGCACCCGTGGAACGGCGTCGGCGCACCAGCCGTTACACGTCCGGCACCGGGGTTCACCCATTCGGACGCCGTACGCCGTGACGCTGCGGAGTCAGCGGGGCGTGGAGGTGGGCCGACGGGTCTGGCCCGGGGGCGTGCTCGGCTTGTTGCCGGGCGACGACGCCTGCGGTGCAGGCGTCGTCGTGGGCTTGCGCGTCTGGCCGGGGGGCGTGCTCGGCTTGTTCGTCTGCCCCGGCGGCGTGCTCGGCTTGTTCGTCTGCCCCGGCGGCGTGCTGGGCTTGCCGCCCTGACCGTTCCCGGTGCTCGCGGTCGGCTTGCCGCCCGGCTTCGAGGCGAGGATCGGGGCGCAGAACTCCTCGATGGTCTGGTCGTTGGCCGACGCGGCCTCGGACAGCACCTTGAACGCCACCGACTCGCCGCTCTGGTCGTCGGTGCCGTTGTCGGCGAACGCCGTGCACAGGCCGAAGAGCGCCTTCGCGTCGAGCGACGCCGCCGGCCCGGATCCGTTGCTGCTGGGGCGCTCGGTGAACTCCGAAGCTCCGGACGAGGCGGTCGTGCTGCCGCTGCCGTCGTCGTCGCTGGGGACGACCGTGCTCGGAGCGGGTGCGCCGAGGACGTCGTGCGCCACGCGCTGGAGGCTCTCCGGGAGGGCGCCCGAGAAGGCGGCCGCGGCGGTGCCGGTGACGAGGACGGCGGAGACGATGCCGAGCGCGGTGCCGACGGCGACGAGCGCAGGGCGCCGGTCGACTCGTCGCAGCGGCACGACCGCGCTGGCGGCCTCCGCGTGCGCTGCGGCCATGGCGGCCACGGTCGAGTCCGCGTGCGCGAGCTCGTCCGGGGTGCCCGGCGCCTTCAGCGCCCCGAGCAGCTCGGACAGGTCCATCGATTCCTCCAGGTCGTACGGCTCGTCCCCCGAACCGCCCTCGAAGAAAACGCCGCCCGCGTTCATGGCGTTACGCTCCGCAACCCTCGTTCGTTCAAGTCTCGCTCAAGACGCCTGAGCCCCCGGTGCACGAGCACCCGGACGGCCCCTGGCGACTTGCCCATCACGGCAGCGACCTCCGCGTGGTCCATGCCCACGACGACCCGCAGCATCACGGCCTCGCCCTGCTCACGCGGGAGGGTCCGGATGAGGGCGAGCGCGTGGGTCGTCTGGTCGCGCTCCACGACCTCGTCGGCGACGTCGCGATCGGGCGGCCCGGCGTCGGGTACGTCGTCGAAGGACGCTCCCGGCCGTCGCGCCTCGTACCGGATGCGGTCGATCAGCTTGCGGCGCGCGATGGCGAACACCCAGGAGCGGAACGCCTTCTCCGGGCCGTCGAACGTCGACGCCCCGCGGGCCACCTCGATCCACGCCTCGGAGGCGGAGTCCTCCGCCAACTCCCAGTGCAGAGTCCGCAGGTAGCGCAGCAGCGGCGGGTGGATGTCGCGGTAGAGGGTGTCGAAGGCGCGCTCGTCACCGGATGCGGCACCTGCCAGCACCTCGGCGAAGCGGTCCTCGAGCACCGCGCGATCTCCGTCCTGCCCGACCTGCGACCCCCTGTCGCGGCGCCCAGCACACCACATGCCGGGGGGCCGGGCATCACTGCAGGGCGACACGGGTGACGCGCGTGCCGCCTGTCGTGGCTCAGAGGACGCGGACCAGCACGTCGGCGAGGTCGCGGCAGACCGGCGCCTCCGGGAACTGCCCCGCGAACTCCGAGGGAGGGGCGTGCACACCGACGAACCCCACGCCGGCATCGCGGGCTGCCGCGGCGTCCCAGGTGGAGTCGCCGATCATCACGGCGCCGTCGGCATCGGCGCCGAGCAGCTCGAGCGCACGACGCAGGCCGTCACCGCTGGGCTTCGGCCGCACGAACGGGTCGCGGCCGACGACGACGTCGATCGTCATGCCGTGCCGCTCGAGCACCGCGGACGCGACGTCGACGGGCAGCAGCGTCACGACGGCGACAGGGCGCGCGGCGATGGCATCGACGAACAGTCGCCCGCCCGGCATCTGCACCGAGCGCTCTGCGCCGGCGTGCTCGTGCGCGGCGATCGCGCGGTCGACCGCCGTCCAGAGATCCCCCGGGGGAAGGTCGCCGAGGATCGCCATGCAGGCGCGGGTGGCGGTGGTCCAGGCCGTGTCGAGGCCGAGGTCGACCGGACCGTCGCCGATGAGCGGGACGACGTCGGCCCAGGCCGCGTCGTAGTCGGTGTGGGCCTGCACCTCGACGAGCGTGTGGTCGAGGTCGAGCAGGAGCGCGCCAGCCATGCGCGAACGCTAGCGCGACGGCTGCTACGGCTCGAGCACCGCGCCCGCGGCGAGGAGTGCTCGGGCGACGTCGTCGTGGCTCTGCATCAGGGCGCTGTCGAGCGCGGAGTCGCCGTGCTTGTTGACCCGCGAGTGGTCGGCCCCGCGGTCGAGCAGCAGCTTCACGGTCTCGAGGTGCCCCTGGTGCGCCGCCATGATGAGGAGCGTGTCGCCGTTGGGGCTGGTGAAGTCGACGGGGACCCCTGCGTCGAGGTAGGTCACGAGGTCGGTCGTGCGACCCTCGCGCGCCGTCTCGAAGATGCGCAGGGCGATGGTGATGACGTCGTCAGGACCACTCATGGACTGACCGTACCGAGGCCCGGTGACGGTGCCGTCACGCGGGCGTGACCGCCTCGAGCAGCTCGAACCCGTGCCGGTCGATGCTCGCTGCCGTGCCGCTGAGGATGACGACGCCCACGCCCGCCGCGCGGTCGATGCCCCACCACGAGGCGAAGCCTCCGGTCTGCCCGTTGTGCCAGGTGATGTCGCGGCCCTTGCGGCCGAGCACCATCCAGGCGGCGCCGATGCGGACGGCCGGACCGGCGAACCGCTCGACCGGGTCGAGCGCCGTCACTCCGGGTGCGGTGTGCGCGATGAGGGCCTCGGTGAGGATGGCGAGATCGCCTGCGGTGGAACGGATCCCGCCCGCAGGACCGAGCGCCTCGCCGATCCACGACTCTCGCGCCCGGCCGCTGCGGTTACGCCCACGGATTGCCGCGGGACGTACGTCGTCGACCGACTCGACGACGTACGTCGAGGTCATGCCGAGCGGCGACGTGAGCCGCTCGGCGAGCAGCTGCCGGTACGTCGTACCGGACGCGGCCGCCAGGGCGTGGCCCAGCAGCTCGAACCCGAGGTTGGAGTACGAGTGCCGCCCGACATGGCCGGCCGGGGTGCGGGCCGCCTGCTCGAGCAGCTCCGCGAGGGTCTCGCCGTACGGGTTGGTGCCGCGCATCCAGAGTTCGAGGGTCTTCGTGATGGTCTGCGCGCCCTTGGGCAGGCGGGGCAGGCCGGACGCGTGCGTGGCGAGCGAGCCGAGCGTGACGCGGGCGGCGTCGCAGTCGCTCAGCGGGAGGACGTCGCCGAGCAGCGTGGTCGGCCGTACGACGCCGCGCTCGACGGCGTCGGCGTACAGCAGTCCGGTGAGCGCCTTGGACAGCGACCCGATCTCGAACTCGGACTCCAGCTTCGCGCCGTACGACGCGACCGTGGTGCCGCTGGGGGTGACGACCGCGGCCGCGGCGACCGGGTGGGTTGAACGGAGGAGGTCGCGCAGCCCACGGGCGAGCGTCTCGTCGCCGAACAACGGTGCCTGCGCCACGCGTCGACCCTAAGCGGGCGGCCATCACGGCGGATACTCCCCCGCGACGGCCGCGCTTCCCGGCCGTTCGCGGGGTAGCGTCGAGCAGAACGGACAGTCGACCACCACGACCGAAGCCGCAGCAGGAACGAGAGCGAGCACTGACGATGAACGTGCTCTTCCCGGACTGCGCGGGCACAGCCTGATGGACGGCAGACGTCGGCAGGCCGCGCGCGGCGAGGTGCTGATCGCCAACCCCTACCACCCGTATGCGATCGAGTTCATCGACCGCTACGCCCGGCTGCACGGGCTCAGCGCCGTCTGCGTCTACACCGACGAGGCCGAGATGCGCCGGCAGGCCTGGCGCTACCCCGAGCTGCAGGGTCCGCAGGTCTCGGCCAGCTACCTCATCGACGACGAGGCGCTCGAGGCCTTCGCCGACGTCCTGCGGGAACGTCACGCCATCGTCGCCGTCGTGCCGTTCAACGAGGTCGTGCTCAGCCTGTCGGGTCGCATCGCGGAGCTCCTGGGCCTCGACTGGGCGCAGCCCGGCATTCTCGAGCGCTTCCGCGACAAGCACGCGCTCAAGGCTCACCTGCGCTCGCTCCACGACGGGCCGCGCATCAACGCCATCGCCGAGGTGCACACGGTCGACGACGTGCACGCGGCCGTGGCCACGGGCCTGTTCCCGCGGTTCGTCCTCAAGCCCAACGGCGGTTTCGGCAACTCCCACATCGGCTTCTTCGACGCCGACGGCGACCCCGCCGCATTGGCGACGTACTTCGGGGAGATGGGCGAGACCGACCTGCGCGAGATGAACGGCGCGCAGCTGCTGATGGAGGAGTACATCGGCGGCGAGGAGTACTTCGTCAACGGCTTCGTCGACGCCGACGGTGCGGTCACCCCGACGTACGTCGCGGTGCACCGGCGGGCGGCACTGAATGGTCGCGAGAACGTCGCGATCGGCTCGCGGGCGATACGTACGCACGAGCCGGAGTTCGACATGCTCGTCGACTACACCCGGGCCGTGCTCGCGGCCACCGGTCTTCGCCGCAGCCCGTTCCACCTCGAGGTGAAGATCGACGAGGACGGCCCCTGCCTCATCGAGGTCGCGGCCCGGCTCGTCGGCGGCGAGCGCGTGTACGACGACGACGAGTCGCACGGCACGCTCGACGAGATCGCCGTCGCGGCACGCCTCTACCTGTCCGCAGACCCGGTCGGCGACATCGGCACCGACTGGACCACGTACGACGCCACGGTGCGCGGGCGCGTCAGCGGCACCAGCACGGAGTACGGCCGGATCGCGCGGCTCACGGGAGTGGACGAGGTCGAGCGATGGCCCGGCTTCGTGCGCTGGGCACAGCGGCCGCTGATCGGCGCCCGGCTCGTGCCGACGCGCACCATCTTCGAGCTGCCGTGGAGCGCGGTGATCGAGGCGGACACGGTCGAGGAGTTCGCGTCCCTCTCGGAGAGGATGCGGGCCACCATCAGGTGGGACGCGCACCCGTCGTTGGTGCCGAGGGCGGTCGGGGCCGCTCGCGCCCAGCTGCCGCGCGTGCGCCGGAAGCTGGGGATGCTGCGGCACCGCGCGCAGGTCGTACCGCTTCGCGATGGCGTCGCATCCGTTCGTATCCGGTAGCGGGCCCCACCGCATGACCGGGTACGGCGTGAACCGAGGTGCTGCGGCCTCAGGCCGATCGGACGCGATGCCCCCGAGAGGATCCGTCTCGGGGGGCTGAGCGGGCGCCTTCGGCGCGGCGCAGCGTCGGGTTCCTCCCGAATCAGAGGAGGGGGCACCCCACGGAGCGGCCTTCGGCCGAGTGGGATGTGGTGCCCCCGAGAGGATTCGAACCTCCGACACACGGTTTAGGAAACCGATGCTCTATCCCCTGAGCTGACGAGGGCGGGGAGCGATCGGAGGTCGAAGACCGACAGCCCGGGCGCAGGAAGAAGGATACCCGCGCCGAGGTGCGCGCCGGAGCGCGAGGCGTCAGGGCCAGACCTGCGCCGCTCGACCGGCCTGCGAGGTCCGACGCAACTGCACCCGGGACGCTGTGGCTAGATCAATGGGTCACATTCGTGCCTGCGACACCGTCCAGCACGTCATCGGCCGCTCCGGTGCGGCACACTCCGCGCGTGTCTGAAGCTGAGTTGTCTCGACCCGAGCTGCCCGAGGCGACGCCCCCGCGGGAGCCGGCCGGTTCGTGGCGCCGACGTTCGGGCATCCGGTGGGCGGCAGCGGGTCTCGTCTTCGTCCTGCTCGCGACGGGCACGTACTGGCTGTGGCAGACGAACCTCGCCGATTCCGACGGCGACGGCCTGACCAACAAGGTCGAGACGACAGGGTGGGTCACACAGGACGGCACCGTCTACAACACCGACCCCTACAAGTCCGACACCGACGGCGACGGCCTCACCGATTCGGACGAGGCCGGGGCACTCATCACCACGCCAGACGCTGGCGATGTCTACCTCGGCTTCTCGCACCCGCGCCTGAGCGACACCGACGACGATGACCTCGGCGACGCCGACGAGGCCGACCTCGGGCTCAATCCTCGAGATCGCGACACCGACGACGACGAGCTCGGCGACGGGTACGAGGTCGACGTGGTCGGCTCCGACCCGGAGGCAGCCGACACGGACGGCGACAGCTTCTCCGACGGGTACGAGGACGCCAACCGCGAGACCCGGGGCTCGATCCCCTCTGGCCCGACGAGCAGATCAGCACCGGGACCTACCTCGCCGACTTCGCCAAGGGCGCTGCTGCCGGCGACCTGTCGCCCGGAGACTCCATCGCATGGCTGGCCGGCAACCTGGCCGCCGGCGCCGTCCCCGGCGTCGGCAGCGCAGCCGACCTCCGCGATGTGCTGGGCTCGGCCATCCACGGTGATTGGGTCGGCGTCGGGTTCAGCGCGCTGGGGGCACTCCCCGGTGGCGATTCCGTCGCCGTTCCCCGCAAGGCCGGCGCCTTCATCGCCCGACACCCCAAACTGGCGGCCGCGGCTGCGAGGATCATCGCGAAGACCGACTACATCCCTGCAGGGATCAAGCTCGCCGTGGCGCGCCAGATCTATCCGGGCTGGGACGAGCTCGTCGCGTCGGGTGCTGACGAAGCGGAGCTCCTCCGACTCCTGAAGGGCCGGACCAACCTCGACGATCTGGGCAAGGCCCTCACGCGCTCGAGCCATGTCGCAGGCGTCGCCGTCCCGCCGGTCTCCACGCGCGAGCGCGGCAAGGCCCTCCTGCGCGACCTGCTCCGAGCCAAGGCCAAGGCAGCAGCAACAGCTGCGGCGAAGGGGGCGGCGACCGCGATCGCAGACGAGGTTCTGACCCAGGTCCGGATGTCGCTCGAGGGCTGCGGCACGGACTGCGACGGCGTCGTGCGCGTCTTCGACCTGGTCGCGAGCGGTGTAGGCCACGAGACCAAGGTCGGATATGTGCCCTGGACCAGGTCCGTCGAGAGGCAGATCAGGAAGGACGCGTGGCTCATCGGGACCGGCGCGATCGGGGGCGCGCACTGGCACTTCCTGGCCAGCTCGTACTCCAACACCGTGGGGGCGGACCCGCGAGTGCTCGACGCTCTCGACTCGGCCGGAATCCCCTACACGATCCATCTACCTGCTGGCACGTGACGGACGCTCAGAGGTCAGTCCCAGAACTGGTCGGTGAGCTGGTCGACCGGCGAGGACGGGCGGACATGCTCGAGCGCGACGTCGTGGTGGTCGCCTGCGAGGCGGGTGTGCACGCGCTCGGACGCCGGAACTGCAAGGTCGAGACCGTCGTCGGTGGCGAGCAGCACCTGACGATCGCCGCTGCCGATCCCGGTGATCTCGTGCCACTGGTGGGACGTGAGGTCGAAGACGCTGTCGCCGACTGCGATCTCGGCGGGGAAGAGCGTCACGACGTCGGTGTGCATGAGGGTGGAGCCTCCGTGTCCTCGCGAGGCGGCGACCCGATCGGGCCGGTGGAAGCCCCGCTGATCCGATCCTTCTCCCCCGCGGTCACTGGCCGAGCGACACGGGTCCAGAACCGTGACGGGAGAGACAGGGCGACACGCGTGCACTACGCCGAGACCCGTGCTCGTTTCCCCTCGGCGCGCGGAGCGGGCAGCATGGGGAGCCCATGACGCCCACCCTCGCCGAGCTGATGCCCGAGACCCCTGACGAGGACTCGCTGTACGCCGCCTTCAGCACCTGGACCGAGTCGCAGGGCATCGCGATGTACCCCGCCCAGCAGGACGCCGTCCTCGAGCTCGTCACGGGCGCCAACGTCATCCTCGCGACGCCGACCGGCAGCGGGAAGAGCCTCGTGGCCACGGCCGCGCACTTCATCGGGCTCGCCGAGGGACGCCGCAGCTTCTACACCGCGCCGATCAAGGCCCTGGTGTCGGAGAAGTTCTTCGCCCTCTGCGACACGTTCGGCGCCGAGAACGTCGGCATGCTCACCGGCGACGCCGAGCGTGAACCCCGAGGCGCCGATCATCTGCTGCACCGCCGAGGTGCTCGCCAACCTGGCGCTGCGTCAGGGCCCGCACGCCGACGTCGGCCTCGTGGTCATGGACGAGTTCCACTTCTACGCCGAGCCCGACCGCGGCTGGGCGTGGCAGGTCCCGCTGCTCGAGCTGCCGCAGGCCCAGTTCCTCCTGATGTCGGCGACGCTCGGCGACGTCTCGTTCTTCACCAAGGACCTCACCGCGCGCACGGGTCGGCCGACCGCGCTCGTGAGCACCGGCGAGCGACCGGTGCCGCTGTACTACTCGTACGTCCTGACGCCGCTGCAGGAGACGATCGAGGAGCTGCTGTCCACGCAGCCAGGCGCCGGTCTACGTCGTGCACTTCACCCAGGCCTCCGCGCTCGAGCGGGCGCAGGCGCTGATGAGCATCAACGTCTGCACGCGCGAGGAGAAGGACCGGATCGCCGAGCTGATCGGCGACTTCCGCTTCACCGCCGGCTTCGGCCGGACGCTGTCGCGCCTCGTGCGCCACGGCATCGGCGTGCACCACGCGGGGATGCTGCCGAAGTACCGCCGGCTCGTCGAGACCGCTCGCGCAGGCCGGCCTGCTCAAGGTCATCTGCGGCACCGACACCCTCGGCGTCGGCATCAACGTGCCGATCCGCACGGTGGTCTTCACCGGCCTCAGCAAGTACGACGGCGTGCGCCAGCGCCACCTCAAGGCGCGCGAGTTCCACCAGATCGCCGGCCGCGCCGGCCGCGCCGGCTTCGACGACGGCTGGCGGCGTCGTCGTCCAGGCGCCCGAGCACGTGATCGAGAACGAGAAGGCGCTCGCGAAGGCCGGCGACGACCCGACGAAGCGGAGGCAGGTCGTGCGCAAGAAGCCGCCGGAGGGCTTCGTGTCGTGGGGCGAGCCGACGTTCGACCGGCTCGTCGGCTCCGAGCCCGAGCCGCTCACCTCGCAGTTCAGCGTCACGCACTCGATGCTGCTCAACGTCATCGCGCGCCCCGGCGACCCCGTCGAGGCGATGCGCAAGCTCCTGCTCGAGAACCACGACGACGAGCGCACCAAGCGCCAGCACGTACGCCGTGCGATCGCGATCTACCGCGCGCTGCTCGCCGGCGGCGTCATCGAGCGGCTCGACGTGCCCGACGAGGACGGCCGCACGATCCGCCTCACCATCGACCTGCAGCCGACAACTTCGCGCTCAACCAGCCGCTGTCGCCCGTTCGCCCTCGGCGCGCTCGAGCTGCTCGACCCGGAGGCGCCGACGTACGCGCTCGACGTCGTCTCGGTGATCGAGTCGATGCTCGAGAACCCTCGCCAGGTCATCTACGCGCAGATCAACAAGGCGCGCGGCGAGGCGGTCGCGGCGATGAAGGCCGAGGGCATCGAGTACGAGGAGCGGATGGAGCTGCTCGACGACGTCACGCATCCGAAGCCGCTCGCGGAGCTGCTCGACGCGGCGTACGAGATCTACCAGCGCGGCCACCCGTGGGTCGCCGACTACGAGCTGAAGCCGAAGTCGGTGGTGCGCGACATGTTCGAGCGCGCGATGAACTTCGTGGAGTACATCGGGTACTACCAGCTCGACCCGGTCCGAGGGCCTCGTGCTGCGCTACCTCGCCGACGCCTACCGCACCCTGAAGCGCACAGTGCCCGACGCGGCCCGCACCGAGGAGCTCGACGACATCATCGAGTGGCTCGGCGAGCTCGTGCGGCAGGTCGACTCCAGCCTGCTCGACGAGTGGGAGCAGCTGCGGTCGGGGACGGACGACGACGGCGCCGGCCTCGCACCGACACCGAGCGGCCCGCCGCGCGTCACCGCCAACAACCGCGCCTTCCGGGTGCTGGTGCGCAACGCGATGTTCCGCCGCGTCGAGCTCGCGGCCCGTCGCGACTGGTGGGCCCTCGGCGACCTCGACGCCGCGGACGGCTGGGACGCCGATGCCTGGCGCGAGGCGCTCGAGCCGTACTTCGAGGAGCACCGTGACATCGGGACGGGCCCGGACGCGCGCGGTCCGCAGCGCCTCATCGTCGAGGAGCAGCCCGGCCACTGGCTCGTCCGGCAGATCCTCGACGACCCCGCGGGCGACCACGACTGGGGCTTCAGCGCCGACGTCGACCTTGTCGCTTCCGACGAGGCCGGCGAAGCGGTCCTGACGCTCACCGACGTCGGCCAGCTGTAGTCGAACTGGTAGTGGAAACGGACGCTCTGCACTCCGAATCGACTACCAGTGCCGCCGGTCAGTCGTTCTGGGCAGTGCTCTCGGCTGCAGCGCGCAGGTCGATCGTCGCGGCGGCTCGACGCGCCTTGTCCTCGTAGAGAAGTACGTCGGCGCGCGCCATCGCGGCGTCGAGGTCCTCGTCGGGATCCCAGTCGACGATGCCGCACGACCACGGGAACGGATGGACGCTACGCATCCGCTCGACCGTGGCTGCAGCGCCCCGGGCATCGGTGTTGGGCAGCACGACGAGGAACTCGTCACCGCCGATGCGCCCGAGCACATCACCGGCTCGCAACGCTGACCCCCACGCCCGCGTCAGAGCGATCAAGACCCCGTCGCCGGCCGCATGGCCGCGCGAGTCGTTCACGGTCTTGAAGCCGTCGAGGTCGATGGCGGCGAGGGCTGTCGGCGTGCCGGCCCGCTCGGTCACCGCACGGACGCGGTCGGCCTCCTCGACGACGCCTCGCCGGTTGGACACCCCGGTGAGCGCATCGTGCAGCGCCGCCTCGGCCGACACCTCGACCAGTCCACGTAGCTCGGTCATCAAGGCCGAGACCACCCACGGAACTACGACGATCGCCGTCGCCAGGAACCAGATGTACAGGGCACCGACGTGCACGGGGTTGACGAGCACCCCGACCGCGAGCGCGGCCAGACCTGTGGCGATACCGAGCGCGAGGCGCCGCGTCGGCACGAACGTCGCCGCCGCGACGAGCAGCATGAGCAGCGCGACACCCACGGACAGCACGCCCTGCGGAGTCACCCGAGTCGCCATGGCGGACATCATGATCACGACGGCGGACGCAGCGGCCGCCTCGAGGATCCACCGGGGGCGCGCGGGCGGGACGAGCAGGCACAGGACCCCGAGCGCGGCCAGCAGCAATGAGGCGAACCGGTCGGGCACTTCCGGCGTACCGGCAGGGCCGAAGAACGACCACAGCAGCGCGTCGAGGGAGACGAGGAGCAGGACGACGCCGATCACGGCGCCGGGACGTCGCAGCAGGAGGCCGCGCTCGAGCGCCACAGCGCCCACCTCCGCCCCTCGCAAGACCCGTCCCCGGAACCAGCCTTGCACGTCGCGGCATCTCCCGCGGATCGTCCGACAGTCCCCGTCACTCGTGTCCGAGCGGTTGAGCCCGCCCTGGTGACCCTGGTGAGAACGGAGGTTGCAGGGTGATGTCGCGGCGGCACCGAGCGTCACTGTCCCGGGTGCCCCGAGCACGGCGCGTACAGTCGAGGACATGTCCGAACGCCTGCTCGAGATCGCGCGCGACGCCGACGGGCGGTTCATGGCCACGATCGACGACCGGCGGCCGCAGGTCGAGGTCGGCACGTGGGACGACGTACGCCGCCTGCGCAACCAGACCTACCTCGTCGACCACTGGGCCGAGGGCGACCTCGACGCGTTCGTGGCGCTGCACGGGCACCCGTTCGACCAGTGGTGGAGCGAGCTCTCCGAGGCCGCTGCCGCTGCGCTGGTCGCCTCGCCGTCCGGCTCGCTCCCGGTCGAGCACGAGGCCGAGGTGAAGCGGTCGCTCAGCCGGCAGCCCAAGCAGGCCGGCCTCGAGCTGCAGGGCTCGTCGCTCTCCCCCGCGCTGCGCACCTACATCGAGGCGAAGTCCGCCTGACGTACCGGGCTCAGCGGGCGGGCACGCCCCAGAGCACCGCGACCGCGTCGCCCACGACGCGTACAGCGACCAGCGCACCCGCCTCTGCCTGACCGGCGCCGCCGAGCGGGATGCCCGTGCGGACCTGTGCCGGGAACGGCAGCCGCCCGTCGACGTCCACCAGCAGGTCGATCTCCGCGACCGGGACGTGCCCGACGCGCAGGCCCTTGTCGACGACGCGGACCACCGTCGCGCAGCCGGACCTCGCCGACGTGTCGGTCGCGACGGCCGTGGCGGACTCCATCGCCAGGCGCGCGGCCCGCATCGACTCGAGCCCGGCCTGCGCCTGCGCCACGGGGTCGTGCTGGGCGCGGATCTCGTTCGCCTGCCGGTTGAGGGTGAGCAGGTCGTTGAGGAAGCCCATCAGACCGACGCCGACCGGTAGAGGTTGCCGAAGTGCACGGCGAGCGGCATGTCGCCGCGCATGCGCTCGTTCCACTGGAACGACGCCGAGTCCCACGCCTGCTCGCTGATGCCGAGGCCCGCGGCGTACCCGACGAGGGAGGCACGGTCGACGCCGGCAGCGGCAACCTTCGCGATGCGCGCGTACATCTCGATGCTGACGCCCTCGATCGGCACGAGACGGGGGTCGGCGGGGTCGATCGCCGTCGCGGTCGGCATCCCCATCACCGGTGCGGCACCGGCTGCGACGACGCCGTACTGCTGCGCGGCAGCCTGCAGCTGCTGCGCCTCCGCGATCATCTCCGGCGCTGCGGCGACGACGCCCTTGAGATCCTTCATCTGCTGGAACAGACCCATGACTGCACTTCCTTCGTCCGTGACGCGGCGGTCGCCGCGTGCCTGGGACGACTTCATCGCAGCCGGCGCGCACGGGCCTGAGTAGCGCCTACTCACTCCTTCGCGCCGCGTTGCTCGGGGCGGCCAGCGCTGCGCCTCTACCGCGGTGCGCCGCGCGATCCGGACGGGGTCACGTCCCACCGCGTGGTGTAACTCGGGGCCGTCGTGGTCGGCTTCGCGGTGGTGCTGGTTTAGATCATGAGGCCATGAGTTCGGGGACCGCCACCTCCTTGGTCGGGTCGGTGGTCGTGACGCCGATCTGGGCCATTGACCCTTCGGAGAGGTAGCGGCGGTCGGAGACCTGCCATTCGTCGTGGGTTTCGATCAGGACGGCGCCGGCCAGGCGTAGCAGCGCGGCGGGGTTCGGGAAGACGCCGACGACGTCGGTGCGGCGCTTGATCTCCTTGTTCACCCGCTCCAGCGGGTTGGTCGACCAGATCTTCTTCCAGTGCGCGACCGGGAAGTCCGCGAACGCGGTCAGGTCGTCGGCGGCCTCGCGCAGCATCGTCTCGACCTTGGGGAACTGGCGACCGAGCATGGCGGCGATCACGTCGAGCTGGGGGCGGACGTGTTCGGCGTCGGGTTGGGCGAAGATGGTGCGGACCGCGGCCGCGACCATCTCCTGCGAGGCCTTCGGGACTGCTGCGAGGACGTTGCGCATGAAGTGGACCCGGCAACGCTGCCACGACGACCCGATCATCACCGCCGCGATCGCCTGCTTGAGGCCGGTGTGGGCATCGGAGATGACCAGCTTCACTCCGTGCAGGCCGCGGGCTTTCAGCGAGCGCAGGAACGTAGTCCAGAACGCTCCGTCCTCGCTGTCGCCGACGGCGAAGCCCAGGACTTCCCTTCTCCCGTCCGCACTCACGCCGGTCGCGACCACGACAGCCTGCGACGCGACCCTCGACCCCTTGCCGCCCTTCCCACCCCCGACGCGGGCCTTGCAGTAGGTCGCATCGAGGAACACATACGGGAACTCGTCGGTGGACAGGTCCCGGTCGGCGAAGCACGCGACCTCGGCGTCGAGGTCCGCGCAGATCCTCGACACCTCCGACTTCGAGATCCCGGTGTCCGCACCCAACGCCTTGACCAGGTCGTCGACCTTGCGCACGCTCGTGCCGGTGACATAGGCCTCCATCACCACCGCGAACAACGCCTGGTCGACCCGGCGACGCCGCTCGAGCAGCGACGGGAAGAACGACCCCGCCCGCAGCTTCGGGATCGCCAACTCCAGATCGCCGGTCTTGGTCGACAGCGTCTTGAACCGGTGCCCGTTGCGCTGCACCACCCGGGCATCCGAGCGCTCGTGCGGGCCGGCACCGATCACCGCCGTCGCTTCGGCCTCGATCAGTTCCTGGAGCATCACCTGAACCGCGGTGCGGACCATGTCCACACCATCGGAGGCGTTCAACGCGTCGAGCAGATCAAGCAGGGCAGACTGAGACAGGGCCATCGTGTGTAGTTCCCTTCGCGAGTTCCTTGGTCGGTTCTCACGAAGCCTCACACGATGGCCCCTCAACGCTCAGGAGGCCCGCCCGGAGTTACACCACTCGACGGGACGTGACCCCGGACGGGGCGGGACGGACGCCCCCCGACGACAGAGGAGGGCCGCCGGTCCACGACCGGCGGCCCTCCCCGTGTGCAGTAGGTGCACCCGAAACGCTGTCCGAGCTACTCGGTCTCGGCGGCGGACCTCGATCCTCGTGCGTCGACGACCTCGACCGGCTCGTCGTGGTACGGCGACGGCGGGGTCTCCCAGTAGTGGTCGTCGAGACCCTTCGAGCTCCTCGTGCTCCTCCACCCGGAGGCCGATCGTCTTCTCAAGGCCGACGATCACGATGAGACCCGTCACGCCGGCGAACGCCACCGTGAGGACGACGCCGAGAGCCTGCATCCCGAGGCTGATCGTCGCGTGCTGCGCGGCGTACTCGCCCTCGAGCCCGAAGAATCCGCCGGTCTTCACGCCAGCCCCGACCACGCCCGCGGCGAGCGCGCCGAAGATGCCGCCGCCGAGGGCCAGCGGCACGATCTTCTTGTCGTCGATGCGCAACCGGTGGAGCAGCTTGTAGGTCCCGTAGACGACGAACGTCCCGACGAACGACACCACGAGGGTCTGCCACGGCTTGGCGATGTCGAGGCACGCACCGGCGCTGATGTAGCCGGCGGCCACACCGATCAGTGCGAAGAGCGGGTTCTTGGTGCGGTACGCGATCAGCGCACCCGCGAGCCCGCCGCCGATGTAGCTCACGAAGACGTTGAGCATGGCGACACCGAACCCGCTGGTGGTCAACGAGATGCCGAAGTAGCCGGAGTCACCGATCCAGTAGCCGCAGCCGAGGAAGGCGAACGGCGCAGCGAACATGAGCAGTGCGATGCCGAGCCCGGGGAACCCGAAGTTGTGCGGGATCGGGCCCATGGTCTTGTCGTGAGGTGCGAAGGCTCCGAGCCGAGGACCGGCACGCCAGGCCAGGATCAGCGCCCACACCCCTACGACGATGTAGAGGGAGTAGACCCCGATGTAGTCGTGAAGCCCGTTGTTCGTCAACGGGCTCAGCGACCCCCACGTGAAGTACAGCGCGATGGGGATCACCAGACCGCCGGCGATGGCCCCCATCACGTACATCGGTGCAGCCTTGACGCGCTCGAGGCCGGCGGAGTGGATCAGCACGGCGCCGACGGCGGCGTAGGCCATGAAGAAGGCCATGAAGATCTGGAAGACGTCGTTCTCCGGCGCCACGGCGGGGTCGAGCTGCTGGGAGAAGGTCTGGGCGTTCGTCCCGAGCGCCCACCAGTCCTTGATGGCCGACGAGATCGGGTTCGGGACTCCGAAGGCTTGGTAGAACTGCACCTGCCAGATCGCGTAGCCGATGAGCCACATGAACCCGGCGCCGATCAGCGCGACGACGATCTTCTGCACCCAGTTGTCGAGGGTGTTCTTGCGGCGGACCAGCCCCCCGTCGATCAGGCCCACCGCTCCCACGATGAGGATCAGGCACACAGTGGCGACGCCGTAGAAGAAGTCGAGCAGGAACAGGTGATCACTCACCTGGTCCGGAAAGAAGGGGGGTTCCATAGCGGGCTCCTCGCGGTCTGGCCCGGACGTTCGTCCGGACGCCGTGCGCTGCCTCCCGGAGTCCGGTGCAGCGAGTGGAACCGATTATGGTGATCGTGTGCCGTGCGTCAATACCTTCAGCATTTTCAAGGGAGATTGCCTTCTTGCGATAATAGAAACGTAACAAGCACGCGAGAAATGCGCTGCTCGACTAGAACGTCGGAGCGTTCCAGCCCGCACCCGTGAACCAGCAGGTCGGCGGGAGTGACGCGTCTGCCTGCGACGCCGACTGGGCGACCGCGACCGGCTACCTGCTAGCCGGCCCGAGCCGCGAGCGCCGTGATCCGGGCGCCGACCGAGTCCGGGCGGGCTCGCACCGCCGTCCGGTGCGCCGACTCCGCGTGCCAGACGTCGACGCTGCCCCCACGCAGCCGTGCCAGGTGATGGCTCGGTACTCCGAACAGAGCTGCCAGCCGGCGCAGGCTCCGGGCCGAGGGCCGGCCGGAGCCGGACTCCCACTTGCCGACCGTGCGCGGATCGACCCCGACACATCGGCCCATCTGGGCACGCGACAGGCCTGACGATTCACGCAGCTCCCGCAGGACCGCGGGGAGATCCCCGGGCCCGCGTCTCGCCACGTCAGGTCGCGTCGGCTCCGTGACACCCAGAGCCGCGCAGAGGCTCTCGACATCCCACCGCAGGGCCCGGGCAAGGGGCGCATGCCAGGACCGACCCGGACGTGCACCAGCCTCCCAGGCGGAGATGGTGGTCTGACTTGCTCCCAGATGACGGCCCAACTGGCGCTGGGTGATCCCGGCTGCTGACGCCTCGCCGCCAGCGCGGAGACAGGAGGTGTCGGTGCGGCACGAAGCGGTCGGCGCAGCTCCGGGAGATTCGGCCACAGGTCCTGGCCGACGAGAGCGCTCAGCCCGTCGACGACCACCACCGGAACCGGACGAGCACCCCGTACCCAGTCGCGCAAGGCTGCATCGCTCACTCCCAGCGCGCGGGCGGCGGTCTGCTCGTCGACACGACGAGCGGCCAGGAGCAGCGCCAGGCCGGGCAACCGGCCGGCGAACTGCCGGCGGCGCGGACGGTAGTCCTCGAACAGGGAGACCGCCCTCTGCTGCGGCATGCCGAGCGCCTGCGCGATCCGCAGCACGTCCAGACGATGAGGCGTCCGTTCGCCGCTCTCCCATCGGGACAGCGTCGCCTGGCCGATCGAGAGCCGTCGCGCCAGCTCTGCCTGGCTGATGCCACGGTCGAGGCGGGCCAGCACCAGAGGGGTGGCGTCGCTGCTCTCGGTCGTGGACGCACGGCGGATGGGATCGGGGCCGGCGGCAGCACGCAGCACCGCCCGGTCCACCGACCACAGCGCCGCCAGGCGGGCCAGCACTTGGGGTGAGGGGACAGTTCCACGCTCCCACCGACCCACCGCGCCCGGCGACACACCCAGCAGGCTCGCCGCGGCGCTCTGGGTGAGCCCTTCGCTCGTCCGCCACGACGTGAACAACGACGCCAGGCTGGCGGCTCCTTGGTCGAAGGCAGCATCGACGTTCCACCGTTGCGAGACGGTCGGCAGCGCCGCGGACGCCGGTACGCCGAGACGACGACCCAGAAGGAGCCGCGCGGCATCGGGGACCTCCTGCGCCCCCGACTCCCACGCCAGGTACTCCGCGGTGCTCGCGCCGAGACTGCGAGCGGCGTCGTGCGGCGCCCAGCCGCGACCGAGGCGCCAGGCACGGAGGACGGCGTCCGGCTCCGGGCAGCGCTCCCCCTCCGTCGGTGGCGTCGGCGTCAACTCCCCGCACCCCGCAGCAGGGGCAGGACGTCGTGGCTGAACTGCGTGAGGAACCGACGCTGGTCGTGCCCCGGCGCATGGATGACCAGGTCCTGGAAGCCCAGGTCGAGGTACGGCTTGATCCGTGCCGCGACATCCTCCGGGTCGTTGGACACGATGAAGCGGGTGTGGGCGTTGGCGATGTTGGCGTCGGCGACCCGTTCCATCTCGAGCGGATCCTCGATGCCGGTCTTCTGCTCGCTCGAGAGCGAGAGCGCAGCCCAGAACCCGCACGCCTCGTACGCGTGGTCCAGGTCATGGTCGTACGAGACCTTCACCTCGATCATCCGCCGGATGTCATTGACGTCGCGCCCAGCCTCGGCGGCACCGGCAGCGACGTTCTCCAGCAACGTCTCGTACAGCTCGGGGGGCTTGCCGCTCGTGCAGATGAAGCCGTCGCCCGTCCGACCGGCGAGCTTGGCTGCCAGCGGTCCGGATGCCGCGAAGAACACAGGGATCGGTGTCTCCGGTCGGTCGTACACGGTGGCCTTCTCCGTGCGGTAGAACTCACCCTCGAAGTCCACCCGCTCCTCCGACCACAACCGCCGCATGAGCTCGACCGCCTCGGCCATGCGCAGCCGCCTCTCCTTGGGCGCCGGGAACTCCGCACCCGTCGCCGGCACCTCGTTCATCGCCTCGCCCGTCCCGATGCCGAGGAAGATCCGACCCGGTGCGAGCGAGTTCAACGTCGCGAACGACTGCGCGACGATCGAGGGGTGGTACCGGAGCATCGGCGTCATCACGCTCGTGCCGAGGGCGACGCAACTCGTCACCTGGGTCATCGCGCCGAGCCAGGGGATCACCGCCGGCGAGTGACCACCGTTGTGCCGCCACGGCTGGAAGTGGTCCGACACCCCCACCACGTCGAAGCCCGACTCCTCCGCGACCACGGAGACCTCGAGCAGCTCCTTCGGGTCGAACTGCTCGGCAGAGGCCTTGTACCCGATGCGGATCGTCATGCGGTGCTCCTCGAGGTCTCGTGGACGGTCGCCGCGTGCCCGCGCCACATCGTCGCGACGAGGCCGAAGGTGGGAGGCGACTACAGTAATCGTTTCAACCGCTATGCTAGAGTCGATTCACGCTGTGTTTCAAGCCGTCAAGGCATAGTCTGGCCGAGAAACACGAAACGATTACTCCCGGAGGTACGGTGGACGAGCACAGGGTCCTCGAGCAGTTCATCGACGCCTGGGCCAGGCGCGACGTGGACGCGCTGATGGAGCTCATGACCGAGACCTGCGTCTTCCGCTCCTCGATCGGCCCCGAGCCCGGGACGACGTTCACCGGCACTGCGGCCGTGCGCGGGGCCTACGCCCGGCTGCTCGACCCGGCGAACCCCCCAGCAGGCACCACCGAGCAGCTGGAGATCACCACCGGCGACGGCGTCGGCGTCGTCCGCTGGACCGCGCGCGACTCGGCCCCGGACGGCCGTCCCGTCATCACGAGAGCCGTCGACGTGTTCGAGTTCGACGGAGTCCGCATCGCGGTCAAGGACACCTATCGCAAGGTGCTGGGCGACGCCCCCTGATCGATCAGCTCACGGGGTCGCACTGCCGGCGGTGGGGGGCTGATCGCGACCCTCGACCATGGAGTCGACCAGGGACCAGAACCCTCCCGAGTCCACCGCGGTGACCATGGTGACCGACCGGCCGGCCGGTGCCGATTCCTCATGGATCACCAGCTTCCCGCGCAGACTGTCGTCGACCGCGACGCTCGCGTGAACGGTCTCGGACCGGGTCACCATGGTCGGATCCAGCGCGACCGCCATCGCGAGGGGATCGGGGAGATCGGCGTTCCCGTGCAGACCGCGGTCGCTGTACCAGCGCACCGCCCCACGCGTGACCGCGATCGCGAAGTCGGCGCGCGGTGACGCCAGCGCGCGCCAACGATCCAGCCGGTCGCTGGAGAGTCCGGTGAAGTCCCGCGCGGCGTCACAGCCGATGAAGGTCAGCGGGACGCCGGATTCCAGCACGAGGGCGGCGGCCTCGGGGTCGCACCAGAGGTTGTACTCGGCCTGCTGCGTGATGTTGCCCCGCCCCAGGGTGCCGGCCATGCAGTAGATCGCGCGGTACTTCCCCAGCGAGGCCGGGTCGCGCTCGAGCGCCTTCGCAAGGTTGGTGAAGGGACCGAGCGTCACGAGGGTGACGGCACCGGGATCACGAGAAGGGATGTCGACGAGGACGTCGACCGCGTCTCCGTCACGCGGCACCCCCCGAGGAGCGGGAAGCTGCGAGTCGCCCATGCCGTCGGACCCGTGGACGTGCTGGGCAGTCTGCAGCGGGCGGACGAGCGGTCGCGTCTCACCGACGTAGACCGGAACATCGATGCCCCAGAACTCGAGCGCCGACAAGGCATTCCGGGTGCCGAGCTCCACGGGGACGTTGCCGGCGACAATGGTGACCGCCTCGATGGTCGCGTCGGCTGCGGACGCGAGCATCAGCGCGACGGCGTCGTCGCTGGCGGTGTCGGTGTCGATCACCAGCCTCATCGCGCGCTCACCGCGCGCGGCCGGCCCCACGACCCCGTCGACGCCGAGGGATGCTCGCTCGCAGCAGGCCATGCGGCCGGTGCCGAGGGGTGGTGGCGCAAGGCCATGAGGGCCGCTGCAACGCCGGGAATGGCAGGCCCGCAGCCCAGAGGCGGGGGGACGCGGCGACCGCTTCGCGGATCATCGCCCCAGCGGTCAGTAGACATGGTTGTGCCCGCGGAAGACTGCGCTGACGGAGCCGCACGTGAAGATCTGCACCATCGACTCTGCGAGCACGTCGGCGCACGAGATGATCTCGACGTTCGACGGGACGCCGGGCGGTGCGGCGATCGTGTCGGTCACGAAGAATCGCTCGACGCCCGACGAGGCGATGTTCTCGTACGCCTTTCCGCTGAAGACCCCGTGCGTGGCCACCACGTGGACCCTGTTGGCGCCCGCGCCGAGCACCGCCTCAGCCGCCGCGCGGATCGTTCCGGCCGTGTCGATGATGTCATCGACCACGATCGCGGTCTTGCCCTCGACGTCTCCGATCACGTAGCCGATCTCGGCCTGCTGCTGTGCCGGCCGCTGCTTGTCCAGGATGGCGAAGCCTGCACCGACCATGGTCGCGAACGCCCGTGCGTGCTTGCCCCGACCGGCATCCGGGGCGACCACCACGAGCTCGTCCTGGAGCTGGAGCCGCAGGATGTGGTCGCTGAGGGCCAACGAGGCGGTCATGTGATCGACGGGGATCTGGAACATCCCCTGGATCTGGGGTGCGTGCAGATCCATCGTGAGCACGCGGTCAGCGCCGGAAGCCTCCAGGATCCTCGCCATGAGCCGTGCGCTTATCGGTTCCCGTGCTGCGCTCTTCTTGTCCTGGCGCGAGTACCCGAACCACGGCACGACCGCCGTGACACGGTGCGCGCTCGCACCCTTCGCCGCATCGATCATCACGAGCAGCTCCGCCAGAGCGTCGTTCGTCCCAATGCCCGACTCGGCGTTCGCGCTCAGCGACTGGATGAGGAAGACGTCCGAGCCGCGGATCGACTCCTCGTAACGGCAGTAGACCTCCCCGCCGGAGAACGAGCGCAGCGTCACGGGGCTGAGGCCGACACCGAGTCGGACCCCGATCTCCTCCGCCAACCGGGGGTTCGACCGCCCTCCGAAGATCTTCATGTCGCGGTGCGCGACGGGGATCCGGTGGCCGGGTGGGAGCAGCGTGGCGCTACTGGTCGGGCTCATGGCTGGGGGGCTCCTCGGCCTCGTCCCCCAGCAGCGCCCGCCCCAGGGCGTACGCGGTCGTGAGGTCCGGGCCTTCGTAGGTGACGTTCGCGAAGGGCAGCAAGGAGCTGCTCGCATTGACGGCGATGCTGTTGGGGAACCGCTGGAATAGCGGCACATCGGAGGACGAGTCCCCGTACACGACGCAGCGGTCCTCGCCGAGCCGCAGCTCGGCGAGGAGGTCGGCCACGACGGTCACCTTGGTCTCGGGGACGTACACCCGTTCTGGGAGAACCGGTTCCCCGATCTCGACCCCGGCGCCGAAGGCGTAGTCGAGGCCCCATGCCTGCAGTCGCCGCACGAAGAAGTGCGGCGACAGGGAGACGACGGCGCTGCGCTCACCACGGCTGCGGATGTCGGAGAACACCTCGCGAAGACCTTCGATCCATCCCGCCTTGGCGAAGGTCTCGTCGACATCCTCGTGAGTGAGCTCGGACCACAGCGGGATCAGCAGGTCGTAGAACTCCACGTGACCGATCTCGCCGCGTCCCCACGCCTCCTCCATCTCCTCGACCGAGGAGAGGTAGCCGGCGCGGGCTGAGAGATCCAAGCACGCGGAGCCGGCCAGCAGGGTGCCGTCCATGTCGAAGACGTGGAGCGCGGCGGCCTGCTGGCCGGTTCCGTCGTCAGTCATCCGCTAGCTGCTCACTTCGCCCGGTCGAACGAGTCGCGCATCTTCTGGACGATGTCCAGGTAGTACGACTCGGGCACGGGCTGCTCGCTCCGCTCGATGAGCTCGGTGAAGTCCCACTTCTTGAGCAGCTGCCCGTTGCGGAACACCGGCTTGAGCAGGTTCTCCTCCGGCGCGACGCTGTCGCGCAGGACGGTGGCGTACTCGCCGTCCTTGTGGACCAGGGCCAGACGCCCCTTCTTCGAGACCTTGAACTCCGAGCCCGTGGGCGACTTGGCGATGTCACGCCACTCGCCGTTGATCCGGACGGAGCTCGCCTTCTGGCCGAAGTTCATGGTGTCGCGGTTGTGGTGCTGCAGCAGGCCGCCACCCATGCCGAAGACGGCGTTCTCGGTCGACAGACCGCGGCGCTCCATCTCCATGAACACCTCGGGCAGCGAGTAGAAGGTGACACCGTCACCCTGCACGACGCGCACGAAGTTCGGAAGGACCTTGTAGCCCTTGCTGTTCGTCGTGTACCCGAAGATGTCCATCAGCCACTCGGTGGTGTCCGCGGTGACCTGGACGACGTCTCCCGAGTCGGGGCGGATGCCCACGAGCCCGGGGAAGTTCTCCACCATCTCCTTGAGCTCGCCGCCGATGATGTGCTTGACGGCGTGCTCGTGGTCGTAGGTGTCGGTGAGGAGCAGCACGACGCCGTTGTCCTTGTAGGTCTCGAGCATGTTCTTCATCGCGGCGGCCTCGTGCTCCTGGCCCCAGGCGCAGAAGCCCGCGTGCTCGGAGTTCGGCCCGGAGTTGGAGACCTTCTGCGCGTTGTAGTACTTCTTCGCCGCGAGGATGCCGGGGACGGTGTCGCTCTGGTCGAAGTTCACCAGGTGGGCGAGACCACCCAGCGCTGCCGACTGCTGCGAGCTGACGCCGCGCGCGCCGTAGTCGTGGAGCATGTAGCGCAGCAGCTGCGGGTTGTCCGACGTCTTCTCCAGGGCCTCACGGATCACCTGCTTGGACAGCCACGAGATCGACCCGATCGTCGTCGGGTACCACACCGCGCGCAGCAGGGCGGTCTCGAAGAAGCTCGTCGCCCAGAAGTACTTCGGGTCGGTGTTGATGATCTGCACCAGGACGTTGCGCGGCGGGAGCACGGTGCCCTCGGGCACCGCCTCGATCTCCACAGGCAGGAAGCCGCCGTGGTCGTTGAGGATGCCCATCCAGTTGTCGCGGTTGAAGTGCATGCCCTGCTCGCGGACGATGAACTCCGCCTCGTCGATGTCCTCGAGGGTGATCGGGTGCATGAGGTACTCGCGGATGAAGGCCTGCAGCCCGACGAACATCGTCGACGGGAACTCTCCACCCCGGGACTCGATGTAGCTCGACACGTACTCGGTGCCCGGCGGGTACAGCGAGTAGTGACAGTGCTTGTAGTTGTCCGTGTTGATGATGATGTTGTCGAACGCAGAACTCCGGCCCATGGGGAGGGCACCTCCTTGTTGAGTCGTTTCTATTTCGACTCAGAGTGCGGAATCGCCTACAGCGAAGGGGGTTAGAGCGAACAGTGGCTCTGAAGCACTGGGGCAACTATTAACGGTTCTAGTCGGTCCGTCAATACCCTGCGCGCTACGTTTGCGTAAACCAGGCCGATGCCGCGGACACCGGAGGGCACGGGCGTTCGTCGGAGGGGACCGGCGCCGTGCACGGGAACGTGCGCTACGCCCGAGGGGGCTGCACCGAGTCGCGGACCATGAGCTCGACGGGGAGCGGCTCGTAGTCCGGCGGCGACACGTCGGGGTTCTCGAGGAGCGAGAACAGCAGCTCGGCCGCCCGGGCACCCATGTCGTGCGCCGGCTGTCGCACTGTGGTGAGGCGCGGCGTGAGTGAGCGCGCGAACGGCACATCGTCGAAGCCGACGACGCTGACGTCCTCGGGCACGCGGAGCGACTGCGAGCGGAGGTACTCGATGGCACCCACGGCCATCAGGTCGTTGGCGCACACGAGCGCGGTGATGCGGTCGGAGCCCGAGGAGCGTTCCATGAGCAGGCGTGCGGCGTCGAAGCCGGACTCCTGGCGGTAGTCGCCGACCTCGAGCGGGATCGAGTCCGGCTCGATGCCGCCCGACGCGAACGCCTCCCGGTAGCCGGCGAGCCTCTGGTGCGAGGACCAGAGGGTCGAGGGACCGCCGATGATGCCCACCCGTCGGTGACCCATCGACAGCACATGCGCGGCCACGGCCCGCGCGCCCGAGCGGTTGTCGGAGACGACAGCGGGGAGGCCGAAGCCTGGGAGCAGCTCGTCCACGAGCACGACCGGCCCGAGCTCGGTCAGCTCCATCAGCGACCGCGGCACGGCGGACGCCCCGGACAGGAAGATGCATCCGGAGAGCCGCTGGCTTCGCAGGAGCCGCGTGGTCGTCGGCTCGCTCGAGCTGGTTCCCGCCACTTCCGGGGCGCACAGGACGACCAGGGCGTCACGTTCGGAGGAGTAGCGCTCCACCCCTTCGGCGATCATCGCGAAGTAGGGGTTGGTCAGGTCCGGGACGATCAGCCCTACCGTCGGCGCACTGCGCTGCCGCAGACCGCGCGCCGCCTCGTTGGGCGTGTAGTTGAGCATCTTGACGGCCTCGAGCACCCGCTCGCGGCGCTCCTGGCTGACCGGGCCGGTCCCGTTCAGGACGTAGGAGACCGTGCTCACCGAGACGGATGCATGCCGAGCCACATCCTTCATGGTGGGCCTGGTCCTGCTCTCGGCCACGGTGAGCCTTCCGACGTGAGGCGCTGTTAGGACTTGCCGGCCGTCCAGGTCAGCAGCGCCTCCCACAGGGGCCGGTACCCGGACCATTCGAGGAACTCCGGTGGCGCCCAGTGCGGTGCGAGGTCCGACGTGAAGACGGCCGAGCGGCCCGACTCTACCTGTCCCAGAACGACGAGCGGGTCATCACCTACCCGAGCCACGACGTCGGTTCCCGGGTTCGGCGTCATGCGGTTGTAGCCCAGCAGGTCAGGCCACGGCGCGGGTGCTGCGGAGAGCAGCGGGTGGGAGAGGTCGTCGAACGACGGCGTCACACCCTGCGGCTTCTCCACGCGGTCGTCGGTCTGCATGAGGGTGCAGGGAAGCACGTCCGCCAGCGGCGACATGCCGTAGCGACCCTTGCCGTCGATGCCCGTGAAGGTGAGGTAGCCGCCGACCATGACGAGCCCTCCGCCTGCACGGACGTAGTCGGCCAGGAGCTCGAGCCGGTTGACGGCCCGCTCCGACCTTAGGAACGTCTCGTCGCACAGCAGGAAGGTGTTCGACCCGACGTCGCTCACCACGACCACGTCGAAGGCCTCGAGCTCGGCCATCGTGGTGGGGAAGCGCGACGAGACCTCGTGCGCACGGATGTACGTCACGTCGAACCCGCTCGCGTCCAGCGCATCGAGGAAGACGCCGGCGCCTTCCTCGTAGGACGTGTTGTGGAACTGGTCGAAGCCCTTCATGTGGATCGTGTGCTTGATCCAGGACTCTCCGACGACCAGGACCCGAAGCCCCGTCGCCATGCTCACACCAACCGATCGCCGATGTGGGCGGGCAGGCTCCGCCGTTCGGGCGTGTCCGACACCGTCGTCTCGCGCGAGTCCCACCCGATGAGCTTGTCGACGACGAGCTCGTAGTAGACCCGGCCGGCGAACTCGCCGAACTCGAAGTAGCGGTGGGCGTAGGGGTGGCCCTCGTAGAAGTACTTGTCGAACATGAGGGACTCGAGCTGCACCATGGGCGGTCTCGTCGTTGACGGCCTCGAGCCGCCCCAGGATCCGCACGCCCGCGACGGTCACGAACTCGTCGCCGGAGTCGACCAGCGCCGAGACCGGGCGGCCCGACGTGCCGTTCTTGCCGTGACGGCCGCCGGCGTCGAGCGGCAGGAAGATCCGCTGGTCGCGCACGACGAACCAGAGCGGCGTCAGGTAGATGGAGCCGTCGTCGTTGAGGGTCGCGACACGGATCGTCGTGGCACGCGCCAGGTAGGCCCAGCGCTTGGCCCCCTTCAACGGGTTGGTCGTGCTGGCAGTGATCGCCATCGGGGTCAGCTCCTCTGCGCGCGCAGCGTCGCGCTGTAGTCGGGGACCTCGACGAGGCCGTTGCGGTTGGACGGCCCGCTGGTCCAGTAGAACTTCATGCCACCGGTGTCCTCGAGCTCGTAGATGTAGCCGGCCGGAAGGAAGATGTGCTCGCCGGCGGTCGCCTCGAGGTAGATAACGCGCCCGTCGGCGTCCTCTACCCGAAGGCGCACCTTGCCCTCGAGGACGAAGTGCGACTCGTCGAAGCCCCACTGCTCCCAGCGGTAGGTCTTGTGACCCGCCTCGGCGTAGCAGATGCCGTGCCGGAAGTAGCGGGCGTCCTCACCCTCGGCCGAGATGAAGATGTTGGTGTAGATGCCGTCGTTGAACTTCAGCCGCGGGGCGGCGTCCATCTGCTCGGGTGTCGTGACCCGCGGGTACCTCTGCGCCATCGGCGCATCGGGGTCGTACTGGCTCATGGCGGTCTCCTGATCGCTCGGCGCGGACGACGTCCGCAGCTCACCTGGCACGGGTCAGAGTAGATACGTTTATATTACGCGCGCGGCGACGTGTCAACCGCGTCCGATGAACGCGACGATGGCGTCGAAGGTCGGCATGCCGCCGCGAGCGCCGTCGCGCGTCACGGACAGGCTCGCCGCGGCCACGGCGAACGCCACCGCCTCCCGCAGGTCGTCGCCCGCGGCCACCCGCGCGGCGAGGACGCCGTTGAACGTGTCCCCCGCTCCGGTCGTGTCGACCGCGTTTACCGATCGGGCGGGGACCACGACCAGCGGCTCCCCCGGCTGCACCACGGCCACGCCCTCGGCTCCGAGCGTGACCACGACGGAGGCTGCGGCACGCTCGGCGAGCTCGTTCCACCGCTGCTCGCGGCTTCCTCCCGTGCTGCCACCGATCAGCTCGAGGAGGAGATCCGCCTCGGACTGGTTCGGCGTGATCACAGTGGCACCACTGATGCAGCGGGCGACCGCCGCGATCACGGGCGCCGGGTTCAGGATCACCGGCACCCCTGCGCGCGATGCCGCGTCGACGGCAGCGATGACGGCGCCCGGGGTGATCTCGGTGCTCACCAGCACGCATCCGGCGGTGTCGAGCCGGCGCTCCATCGCGCGACCGACGTACTCCGGCGCGAGGTCCGCATTGGCACCGAGCCCGACGGCGATCTGGTTCTCGGCCTGGGCGTCGACCACGATCAGCGCCACCCCGGTGGGGGAGTCGTCCAGGCTGGCGACGCCACCGATGTCCACGCCTTCGGCCGCCAGCTCGCGCAAGGTCGACCGTCCCTGGTCATCGGCGCCTACCGCGCCGATCAGCTGCGTCCGGGCGCCGGCACGCGACGCGGCCACCGCGGCGTTGGCGCCCTTGCCTCCGCCGTGCCAGGTGACCCGCGGCCCCACCACCGTCTCTCCGGGGGCGGGCAGCCTCGGCGCCCGTACGACGGCGTCCACGTTGAGCGCGCCGACCACGACCACAGATGACGCCGGATGCTCGTCGACCACGTCGCTCCCTTGTAGATACGTTTCATGCACCGTAGCCGCTCGCCGCGCGTGGCCGCAATGCCGTCAGGTCAGCCCGCGGCAGGATCCCGACGCGGATGACGGGTCTCGACCAGGTGACGCATGCCCGAGCGGGTGTCTGCCACGAGCGAGTGGGTCACCGGCACGCCGTGCTCGGACCGGACGCCTCGCAGCAGCGACCCGTCGGTGACGCCGGTCGCCACGAAGACCACGTCGTCACCGGCGACGAGGTCCCGCGCCGACAGGACCCGGCCGCTCTCGTAGCCCCGGGCGCCCATCCAGGCTCGCTCCGCGGCCGACTGCGGCCATAGTCGGCCCTGGAACACGCCCCCGAAGCACCTGACCGCCGCAGCGGCGAGGACACCTTCGGGCGAGCCGCCGGAGCCCAGCATGAGGTCGACGTCGCTGCCGGCGTCGACCGCCGCGATCGCGGCCGCCACGTCACCGTCCGGGAGGAGGCGGACGCGCGCACCGGTCGCACGGATCTCGGTGACGAGGTCGTCGTGCCGCGGCCGGTCCAGGACGGCGACGCAGATCCCTCCGGGCTCGCGACCCAGCACCTCCGCGAGGCGAAACACGTTCTCCCGCGCGGGAAGACGAAGGTCGACGATGCCGGCGGCGGCGGGCCCGGCCGCCAGCTTCTCCATGTAGAAGACCGAGGAGGCGTCGAACATCGCGCCGCGCTCCGCGACCGCGAGAGCCGAGATCGCGTTGCCGAGCCCCAGGGCGGCGAGCCGGGTGCCGTCGATCGGGTCGACGGCGACGTCGCAGGGCACCCCTCCGCCCGAGCCGACCCGCTCGCCGGTGAAGAGCATGGGGGCGTCGTCCTTCTCGCCCTCGCCGATGACGACGGTGCCGTCGATCCTGATCGCGGCGAGGGCTCGGCGCATAGCGCCGACCGCGGCACCGTCGACGGCGTTCTTGTCTCCGCGACCGACCCACGTGGAGGCGGCCAGCGCGGCGGCCTGGGTCGAGGCAGCGAGGTCGACGCCGGCGCCGACGGCCAGGCCGTCGGCGTCGGTCCGCTCCTGGGTCGATGACGTCATAGAAACCCCTCCACATCCGTTCGTGCGCGTTATCGCGCAGTCATTGCGCGAACTGCACCATTTCGACACCCTTCACGTCAAGGATCTGCGCGAAAACGGGATACTGGGCACCAGTCCCCGCCCCAAGGAGGCCTCGTGAGCACCGCTGCCCGACGCGACGCGATCGTCGAGCGCGCCGTCCGTGACGGCTACGTCGAAGCGCACACCCTCGCGCTCGAGGCTCGGGGTGAACGCGTCGACGATCCGACGTGACCTCGACGTCCTCGAGCGCGCCGGCCACGTCCGTCGTACGCACGGAGGTGCCCGGCTCGTGGCCGACGGGACGGGTGACATCCCCTACGCGCGCAAGCAGACCGCCAACCTCGCAGCGAAGAACGAGATTGCCGAGGCCGCTGCCGCGCTGGTCTCCGACGGCGACGCGGTCATCCTCGACAGCGGATCCACCACGTACCAGGTCGCGGTGGCGCTGCGCGGGAAACCCTTGACCATCATCACGAATGACCTGCGCATCGCGAAGTTCGTCGCGACCGACCCCGCCGCCCGGCTGCTCGTGACCGGAGGCGAGCTGCTCGGAACGGTGTTCACGCTCGTCGGAGGCAAGGCTGCATCCTTCCTCTCCGAGCCTCCGAGCCGACTGGACCTTCCTGGGCGCCGATGCCGTGTCGCTCGACGGGGGCGTCACCAACACCAACACGATCGAGGTGCCCATCAAGCGGGCCATGATCGCCGCGGCACAGCACCCGATCGCGCTGGCTGACTCCTCGAAGATCGACCGACGCGTCCTGGCTCGCGTCGCGGGGCTGGACGAGGTCGAGGCCGTCCTGACCGACTCCTCGATCGATGCCGACGCCGTCGCCCGCTACCAGCCGCACCTGAGGGTTGCGCGCCCGTAGGTCCACGACCCACTTGACCGCTGAGGGCCGTCGTGCCTAGGATTGGAAACGTTTATAGCGTGCTGTCGACTCCGACATGCGCCGCCGCTGGTGGAAGGGACGTCGACCATGCCGAACGCCACGAAGTTCTACATCGATGGAGCATGGGTCGACCCCATCTCGTCACGCACCCTCGAGGTGATCGATCCCAGCACCGAGAAGCCGGTCGCCACCGTCGCCCTGGCCGATCAGGCCGACGTCGACCGCGCCGTCGCGGCGGCCAAGCGTGCCTTCGAGTCGTTCTCGCAGACCTCGGTCGCCGACCGCATCGCGCTGCTGGAACGCATCCTCGTCGAGTACCAGAAGCGGGCCGGCGACCTGGCCGAGGCGCTGATGTCCGAGATGGGGTCCCCGCGGGACCTCGCCGAGAACGCCCATGTCCCGTGCGGCACAGGGCAGTTCGCCGTAGCCCTCGATGCGTTGCGGACATTCGAGTTCGAGGAGAAGGTCGGCACCTCCTCGGTGGTCTACGAGCCGATCGGTGTCGTCGGCCTCATCACCCCCTGGAACTGGCCGATGCTGCTCATCGCGTCGAAGGTCGCCCCGGCACTCGCGGCCGGTTGCACCATGGTGCTGAAGCCCTCGGAGCTTCGCCCCGCTCAACGCCGTCATCTTCGCCGAGATCCTCGACGCCGCAGGCGTTCCGGCCGGTGTCTTCAACCTCGTCAACGGTGACGGGCTGGGAGCAGGCGTCGCGCTCTCGAGCCACCCGGACGTCGACATGGTGTCGTTCACCGGCTCGACGCGGGCAGGCATCGAGGTCGCCAAGAACGCCGCACCGACGGTCAAGCGCGTGCACCAGGAGCTCGGCGGGAAGTCCGCCAACATCCTGCTCGACGACGCCGACCTCGCGGTCGCCATCCCGCGCGACCTCAGGGACGTCTACGCCAACTCGGGCCAGTCGTGCAACGCCGGGTCGCGTTTCCTCGTGCCCTCCGACCGCCTCGCGGACGCCATCCAGATCGCAGCGGAGGCCGCTGACTCCACCATCGTCGGCGAGCCGGACGTCCCCGGCACCCAGCTGGGGCCGCTCGTGTCCCAGGCGGGCTACGACAAGGTGCAGCGTCTGATCCAGTCCGCGATCGACGAGGGCGCGACCGTCGTCGCCGGCGGTCTCGGCCGCCCGGCCGGGCTCGAGCACGGCTACTTCGTGCGACCCACGGTCATCGCCGGTGTCACCAACGACATGGCGATCGCCAAGGAGGAGATCTTCGGGCCGGTCATCACCATCTCGACGTACGACGGCGAGGACGACGCCGTCGCCAAGGCCAACGACACGGTCTACGGCCTCTCGGGCTTCGTCTCCTCCGCAGACACTGAGCGCGCCCGTCGGGTGGCCCGGCGGCTGCGCACGGGAATGGTTCACATCAACGGCGCCGGGCTCGACTTCAACGCACCGTTCGGCGGGTACAAGCAGTCCGGCAACGGACGGGAGTACGCCGTGTTCGGGATCCGGGAGTTCCTGGAGGCCAAGGCAGTGTTCGGCGACAACGTCTAGGCCTGACGTACGCATGCCGAGCCCGGAGCGGGACGTGCCGCATCCTGCGGTGCTGCTGGTCCCGGTCAGGGCTCTCGCCCTGGCGAAGTCACGGCTTCGGGGCGCCCACACCGATCACGACCGTCTGGTGCTGGCGCTCCTCCACGACACCGTGTCGGCTGCGTCGGCGGCTGCGAGCGTGGTTCGCGTGCTGGTGGTGTCCGACGACGCCCGCGCCATCGGACTCGCCCGGCAGATCGGGGCCGGCGCCTGCTCCCCGGCGACGGGCAGCCTCAACGGTGACCTGCGGGTGGCGGCCGACCTGGTCCGGCGACGGTTCGCCCAGGCGACGATCGCAGCACTCCCGGCAGACCTCCCTGCACTCCGTACCCATGAGCTCGCGGCGGCTCTCGACTCCGCCGGTGGGCGGCGCGGCTTCGTTCCCGACCGGGAGGGATCGGGCACGACCCTGCTCCTGTCCGGACACGGCCTTCCCCTGGACCCGAGGTACGGCCGCGCCTCGGGCACCCGACATGCAGAGAGCGGCGCGCTCCGGCTCGTCGGGCCATGGCCGTCGCTCGCGCACGACGTGGACACGGCAACGGATCTCGCGGGCGCCGCCGCACTGGGACTCGGGCGACGAACCGGGGCACTCATGAGCAAGCATAGGAATCCACGCACCACCCCTCCCCACCCCATGAGAGCGAGCGCAGGACATGACGACGCACGGTCGGCGTGAGTCCATCGGTCCGGACGACGTGCACCCGAACCTGATCGGTGGTGCGTGGGTCGAGGGCACGGACGTCAACGAGAACGTCAACCCGTCGGACACGAGCGACGTCGTCGGCAGTTACACCCTCGCCAGTGGCGACCAGGCGCGGACGGCGTTCGTAGCGGCACGTGCGGCCGCACCGGGATGGGCCGATGCCTCTCCGCTGCTGCGGTTCGAGGTCCTCGACAACGCCGGCAGCGAGATCATCCGCCGCAAGGACGAGCTCGGCGACCTGCTCGCGCGCGAGGAGGGCAAGACCCTGCCCGAGGCGGTCGGCGAGGTCGTGCGCGCCGCCCACATCCTGAAGTTCCACGCCGGTCAGGCGCTGCGGCCCGCCGGGCAGCTGCTCGACTCGATCCGCCCGGGTCTCGAGGTCGCCGTCACCCGCGAGCCCGTCGGCGTCGTCTCGATCATCACGCCCTGGAACTTCCCCATCGCCATCCCCGCATGGAAGATCGCGCCCGCCCTCGCCTACGGCAACGCCGTGGTCTTCAAGCCCGCCGAGCTCGTGCCCGGCAGCGCCTGGGAGCTCGTGCGGATCCTGCACGAGGCAGGCCTGCCCGACGGCGTCCTCAACCTCGTGATGGGTCGCGGCCGCGACATCGGCGACATCCTCACCAGCAGCGCCGACGCCGTCTCCTTCACCGGCTCGGTGCAGACCGGCGAACGCGTTCTCGCCTCCGCACAGGGCTCACGCGCTCGCGTCCAGCTGGAGATGGGCGGCAAGAACCCGCTCGTCGTCCTCGACGACGCCGACCTCGGCATCGCGGTCGACTGCGCGCTGCAGGGTGCCTACGGGTCGACCGGTCAGCGCTGCACGGCGTCGTCGCGCTTCGTCGTCACCGCCGGCGTCCACGACCAGTTCGTCGACCGGCTCACCGAGCGCATGCTCGCTCTGCAGGTCGGCGACGCCCGAGCGGCCGGCACGCAGATGGGTCCCGTCGTCGATGCCTCCCAGCTCGCGCAGGACGAGAAGTACGTCGACATCGCGCGCGGCGAATCGGGCACCGTGATCGGCGGGCGCCGCCTCGAGCGCGGCACCGACGGGTTCTACCTCGAGCCCGCCCTCGTCGTCGACACGAGTCCGGAGGACACGATCAACCGCGACGAGGTCTTCGGCCCCGTCGCCTCGGTCGTGAAGGTCGCGTCGTACGACGAGGCCCTCGCCGTCGCCAACGGCACCGAGTTCGGCCTCACCTCCGGGATCGTCACCACGTCGCTCGCAGCGGCCACCGACTTCCGACGCCGCTCCACCGCGGGCATGGTCATGGTCAACGTGCCCACGGCGGGCGTCGACTTCCACGTGCCCTTCGGCGGGCGTCAGGCCTCGTCGTACGGCCCGCGCGAGCAGGGCGAGCAGGCCCGCGAGTTCTTCACCACCGTGAAGACGTCGTACATCGCCGCCGGCCGACCCAGCTGATACGACCGGTCGCACGCCGGTTTCGGCGCGCGGGATCCGTGGTTTGGCACTTTCATGGTCGGCATGGTTCTTCTCGCCGCGCTCGGGCTCACGATGGTCGGCCTGCTGGGTGTGCTCATGGTGGCCATGACCCGGCACCTGCTCGCGCACCCCGACGACGCCGTGCACACGCACGGGGCGGGTTCGTGGAGCGACGGCCTCCCGGCAGAGCGCGCCGGCACCGCCGTGCCCGACTCCCCTGCCTCGCTCATGGCCGCGAGCGCGCCGTCGCGCTCGGGCTTCGACGTGCCGTTGGACGACATGCCCGCCGAGGTCGTCGCCGAGGCCGCGCGCCGGGCGCGCGAGGGCAGCTGACAGCTGCTCTCGCGATCAACCGGCGCGGAGGTGCTCCAGCGCCTCGGCGGCAACGGCGTCGAGGCCCTCGCCGCCGGCGTCCATCCACTCGGTGAGGTGCAGGCGCATCGACGGCGCCCAGAAGTCGCGCAGGTGGCTCTCGACCATCGCGACCGCCGCATCGTGCGGCTTGTGGTGGGCGTTGCTGGCGATCTGGTTGGCCATCCGCAGCAGGCTGGCAACCTGGACCGGGTCCGCGTGCACGCCCTCGCTCACGACCTGCCTGCCACGGACCGGTGCTCGGCGTGCATCTCGTCGTCGGTCACGGGCGTGCGCGAGGTCGGCGCGAGCTCGACCGCCGTCACCTTGTACTCCGGGCAGTTGGTCGCCCAGTCGCTGTACTCGGTCGTGACGACGTTCGCGCCGCTGCCCGGGAAGTGGAACGTCGTGTAGACCACGCCCTGCGGCACACGATCGGTGACCTTGGCACGCAGAACGGTCTCGCCGACGCGGCTCGTGATCGTGACGGCCTGCCCGGTCGCGATGCCCCGGGTCTCGGCGTCGTGCGGATGCACCTCGACGACGTCCTCGCTGTGCCAGCGGACGTTCTCGGTGCGCCGGGTCTGCGCGCCGACGTTGTACTGCGACAGGATCCGGCCCGTCGTGAGGATGAGCGGGAACTTGCGGTTGGTGCGCTCGTCGGTCGGCACGTACGGCGTCTCGACGAAGTGACCCTTGCCGCGCACGAAGCCGTCGACGTGCATGATCGGCGTCCCGTGCGGAGCGGCGTCGTTGCACGGCCACTGCACGCTGCCCTCGGCGTCGAGCCGGTCGAACGAGACACCCGCGAAAGTCGGCGTGGTGGCTGCGATCTCGTCCATGATCTCGGCCGACGCCGCGTACGACATCGGGTAGCCCATGGCTGTCGCGAGCTCGCAGGCGACCTCCCACTCCTGCTTGCCGGAGGCTGCCGCCATGACCGGGCGCACCCGGTTGATGCGGCGCTCGGCGTTGGTGAAGGTGCCGTCCTTCTCGAGGAACGACGTGCCCGGCAGGAACACGTGGGCGAACTTCGCGGTCTCGTTGAGGAAGAGGTCCTGCACCACCAGCAGCTCGAGCGACCCGAGCGCAGCCTTCACGTGCTGGACGTTCGGGTCGCTCTGGGCGATGTCCTCGCCCTGGATGAACATGCCGAGGTAGCGGCCGGCAATAGCGGCGTCGAGCATGTTGGGGATGCGCAGGCCCGGCTCGGGGTCGATCGCACGCCCCCACACGGCCTCGAAGATGCCGCGCACGGCCGGGTCGCTCACGTGCCGGTAGCCGGGGAGCTCGTGCGGGAACGAGCCCATGTCGCACGACCCCTGCACGTTGTTCTGGCCGCGCAGCGGGTTCACGCCCACCCCGGTGCGACCGATGTTGCCGGTGGCCATGGCGAGGTTGGCCATGCCCATCACCATCGTCGAGCCCTGGCTGTGCTCGGTGACGCCGAGGCCGTAGTAGATCGCGGCGTTGCCGCCGGTCGCGAAGAGCCGTGCCGCCGCGCGCACGTCGGCAGCGGGCACCCCGGTGACGGCCTCGAGTGCCTCGGGGCTGTTCTCGGGCTGCGCGATGAACGCCTCCCACTGCGCGAACGAGTCGTCCTCGCAGCGCTCGGCGACGAACTCGCGGTCGACCAGCCCCTCGGTGACGACCACGTGGGCGAGCGCGTTCACGATCGCGACGTTGGTGCCCGGCTGCAGCTGCAGGTGGTACGCCGCCTCCACGTGCGGCGACCGCACGAGGTCGATGCGCCGCGGGTCGATCACGATCAGCTTCGCCCCCGCGCGCAGCCGCTTCTTCATCCGCGACGCGAACACCGGGTGCCCGTCGGTCGGGTTGGCGCCGATCACGACGATCACGTCGGAGTGCGCGACCGACTCGAAGTCCTGCGTGCCCGCCGACGTTCCGAATGTCTGCTTGAGGCCGTAGCCCGTCGGCGAGTGGCAGACGCGCGCGCAAGTGTCGACGTTGTTGTTGCCGAACGCCGCCCGGATCATCTTCTGGACGACGTACACCTCCTCGTTGGTGCAGCGCGACGACGTGATGCCGCCGATCGCGCCGACCCCGTGGTCGCGCTGGATCGCGAGGAACCGCTCGGCGGCGTACGCGATCGCCTCCTCCCACGCCACGACGCGCCACTCGTCGTCGATGGAATCGCGGACCATCGGCTCGAGCTGGCGGTCGCGGTGCGTGGCGTAGCCCCAGGCGAAGCGGCCCTTCACGCAGCTGTGGCCGGCGTTGGCGCCGCCGTCCTTGTCGGGCACCATCCGCACGAGCTTGTCGCCGCGCAGCTCGGCGACGAACGAGCAGCCGACACCGCAGTAGGCGCAGGTGGTCTTGACGCTGCGCGTCGGCGTGCCGAGCTCGATGACGGTCTTCTCCTGCAGCGTCGACGTCGGGCACGCCTGCACGCACGCGCCGCACGACACGCACTCGCTCGACATGAAGGGCTCGGCCGCGCTCGCCGACACCTTCGACGCGAAGCCGCGACCGTCGATCGTCAGCGCGAAGGTGCCCTGCGTCTCGCCGCACGCGCGCACGCAGCGCGAGCAGGCGATGCACTTGCTCGCGTCGAAGGAGAAGTACGGGTTGGAGTCGTCGGTCTGCGCGTCGAGGTGGTTGGCGCCGTCCATGCCGTAGCGGACCTCGCGAAGACCGACGACGCCGGCCATGTCCTGCAGCTCGCAGTCGCCGTTCGCCGGGCAGGTGAGGCAGTCGAGCGGGTGGTCGGAGATGTAGAGCTCCATGACGCCGCGGCGCAGCTTCTCCACCCGTGGTGTCTGGGTCTGCACCCGCATGCCCGGCGTGCACGGCGTGGTGCAGGAGGCCGGAGTGCCGGGACGACCCTCGACCTCGACGAGGCAGAGGCGGCACGAGCCGAACGCGTCGAGTGAGTCGGTGGCGCACAGCTTGGGGATCGCGACGCCCGCCTCGGCGGCCGCGCGCATGACCGACGTGCCGGGCGCGACGAAGACCGGGATGCCGTCCACGACGACGTCCACCGTGCGCTCGCCGGGGATCGCCGGGGTGCCGAGGTCGACGATGCTCATCGCGCTGCCTCCGTCGCGTCGACGGGCTCGAGGCCGAGCTCGTCGGGGAAGTGCCGGATCACGCTGCGCACCGGGTTGGGCGTGAGCCCGCCCATCGCGCAGAGCGAGCCGTCGGTCATGAGCTCGCAGAGGTCTTCCAGCACGGCGAGCTCGTCGCGCCGCGACTCGGGCGGGCCGACGAGGATCCGGTCGATCACCTCGACGCCGCGCACCGCACCGACACGGCACGGCGTGCACTTGCCGCACGACTCCTCGGCGCAGAACTCCATCGCGAACCGTGCCTGCTGCCCCATGTCGGCGGTGTCGTCGAACACCACGACCCCGCCGTGGCCGAGCATCGCGCCGGTGGCGGCGAGCTCCTCGTAGCCCAGGGCAACGTCGAGGCCGGACGACGGGACGTAGGCGCCGAGCGGTCCGCCCACCTGCACGGCCTTGATCGGACGTCGGGATGCGGTGCCGCCGCCGTACCCCTGCACGAGGTCCGCCAGCGTGAGGCCGAACGCCGTCTCCACGATGCCGCCCCGGGCGACGTTGCCGGCGAGCTGGAAGACCTGGGTGCCGCGCGAGCGCCCGATGCCGAGCGCTGCATAGGCGTCGGCGCCCTGGGCGAGCACCATCGGGACGGTCGCGAGCGTGAGCACGTTGTTGATCACGGTCGGCCCGCCGAACAGGCCGGAGAGCGCAGGCAGGGGCGGCTTGGCGCGGACCATCCCGCGCTTGCCCTCGATGCTGTCGAGCATCGCGGTCTCCTCGCCGCAGATGTATGCACCGGCGCCGACCCGCACCTGCAGGTCGAAGGAGAACCTGCTGCCGAGCACGTCGGCACCGAGCCAGCCGGCAGCGTTCGCGGCCTCGATCGCACGACGCATCACGCGCACGGCGTCGGGGTACTCGGACCGGATGTAGACGATGCCCTCGCCGGCACCGACGGCGTACGCCGCGATCGTCATCCCCTCGATCAGGGTGAAGGGGTCCCCCTCCATGAGCATCCGGTCGGCGAAGGTGCCGCTGTCGCCCTCGTCGGCGTTGGCGACGACGAACTTCACCGACGACGCCGCGTCCGCGACGGTCGTCCACTTGATGCCGGCGGGGAAGCCCGCCCCGCCGCGCCCACGCAGGCCGCTCGCGGTCACTGCGGCGACGACGTCGGACGGCGGCATGGCGAGCGCCGCGCGCAGCCCGGCGAGCCCGCCGTGCGCCTCGTAGTCGGCCGTGGACAGCGGGTCGACGACCCCGACGCGCGCGAACGTCACGCGCTGCTGGCTCGAGAGCCAGTCGATGGAGTCGGTACGGCCGTGGCCGAGAGCGTGGTCGACGCCGTCGAGCATCCCGGCGTCGAGCAGTCCTGCCACGTCACCGGCAGTCACAGGCCCGTAGGCGATCCGGCCCGACGGCGTGGCCACCTCGACGAGGGGCTCGAGCCAGTGCAGACCGCGCGAGCCGTTGCGCACGATGCGCAGGTCGAGGCCGCGCAGCGCCGCCTCGGACTCGAGCGCCACCGCCACCGCGTCGGCGCCCACCGCTCGTGCAGCGGAGTCGCCGGGGACGTAGACGGTCGTCGTCACGACGACACCAGCCCGTCGAACGCCGACGCGTCGACCCGGCCGACGCCGTGGCCGTCGACCAGCACGGCCGGCGCCACCGAGCAGAGGCCGAGGCAGAACACCTGGTCGAGCGTGACGGCGCCGTCCGGCGTCGTGCTGCCGAACGCGACGCCGAGCGAGCCGGTGGCGTGGTCGGCGAGGGCGCGGCCGCCGCTGGACTGGCACGCCTCGCCGCGGCACACGGCCACGGTGCGGCGCCCGGGCGGAGTCGTGCGGAAGTCGGTGTAGAAGGTGATCACGCCGTGGACGTCGGCGCGCGACAGGTTGAGCGCCTTGGCGACCAGCGGGACGGCGTCGGGGTCGACGTACCCGAACTCCTCCTGCAGGGCGTGCAGCACGGGCAGGAGCGGCCCGCGGACGCCGGAGTGCTCGGCGATCACGCGTGCGGCGGCCTCGGCCGACCACTGCGTCGTCATCGCTCGCCCCTCCAGCACCGGCCGCCGTGACCGGAGAGCCTCATCCTCCGGCGCGGGAACCCCTCGGGCAAGGATCCCGGGGCCCGTCCCCGCACGCGCCGGATCAACGCTGCGACAACCGGCGCCCTGCCGCGCTGCGGGCGGTACAGCCCCATCGCATAATCGGGAGCCTGACGCCGTTCCGGCGCTGGCACCTCTGGGAGGACCTCGCATGGCGCTTCGGCTCGGTTACAAGGCATCGGCGGAGCAGTTCGGCCCCCGCGACCTCGTGGAGTACGCCGTCCTGGCCGAGCAGGTGGGCCTGGACAGCGTCGTGACCTCCGACCACTTCCTCCCATGGCGCGAGAACGGCGGCCACGCGCCGTTCGCACTCGCCTGGATGGCCGCGGTGGGCGAGCGCACCGAGCGCGTCCTGATCGGCACGAGCGTGCTCACGCCGACCTTCCGCTACAACCCGGCGGTCATCGCCCAGGCGTTCGCCACGATGGCACTGCTGGCCCCCGGCCGGATCATGCTCGGCGTCGGCACCGGCGAGGCGCTCAACGAGATCGCCGTGTCCGGGCGCGAGTGGCCGGAGTTCAAGGAGCGGGCCGCGCGCCTGCGCGAGGCCATCGACCTCATGCGCCAGCTGTGGACCGAGGCGCACGTCGACTTCACGGGCGAGCACTACACGACCGTCGGCGCCAAGATCTACGACAAGCCCGAGACCGCTGTCCCCATCTACATCGCCGCCGGTGGCCCACAGATGGCGAAGTACGTCGGGCGCGCAGGCGACGGCTTCATCTGCACCTCGGGCAAGGGCATGGAGCTCTACACCGACCAGCTCATGCCCGCACTCGCCGAGGGCGCGGCGTCCGTCGGCCGCACCGTCGAGGACATCGACCGGATGATCGAGATCAAGATCTCGTACGACCGGGATGCGTCGGCCGCACTCGAGAACACGCGGTTCTGGGCCCCGCTGTCGCTCAGCGCCGAGCAGAAGCACAGCGTCACGTCGGCCGAGGAGATGGAGCGGCTCGCCGACGAGCTGCCGATCGAGCAGGTGGCCAAGCGCTGGATCGTGAGCAACGACCCCGACGACGCCGTGGCCCAGATCAAGCCGTACCTCGACGCGGGCCTCAACCACCTGGTCTTCCACGGCCCCGGTCACGACCAGGCGCGCTTCCTGGCGCAGATGGCCGAGGACGTCATCCCCCGCCTGCGCGAGCTCGGCTGAGCCGACCGCACCGCTCAGGCGACGGGCAGCGTCCCGCCCGGCAGCGTGCTGAAGTGCACGGGGGCGCCGTCGCCGGAGGAGATGCGCACCACGATCGGGTGCCCCTCCCACGACAGGCACACGCGATGGAGGGACTCGGTGTCGGCGTCGGACTCCTGAGGGGCCTCGACGCGCGGCAGGGAGAGCAGCGTCTGACCGTCGATGCAGCTCTTGACCGAGCCGCCCAGGATGTTGGCGAGCTCGCCCAGCGCGTCCTGCAGGTCGGGAAGTGCGACGTCGGCGATGGGCAGGTCGAGCATCTGGCCGGCGATGGCCGCGGCACCGTCCACGCTGGTCTCGACCTGGACGCAGCCGAACCAGCCGCCGAGCAGCTCGACGTGGCCGCAGATGGTGAAGTGCGGGAACTCGACCTCGTCGATCTCGTGCGGTGCGGGCGAGATCAGGGATGCCCACATGTCGTCGGTCATGGAGCGCAGCTCGTCGCGCTCGAGCATGAGGGTCGTCATCAGGCGTACCTCCGTGTACGGGACAGGTTCCAGGGGCGGTGGACCGCTCCTGCTCGTCCTCATCGGGAGGGGTAGGGCGGACCTGAGCGGAACTGCACGCGGTTGCAGCGCCTGACCGGTCCTCCCACGCCCTCCGGCCGACGCATGCTGGAGCGATCGTTCCAGGGAAGCCGTGTCGGCCACACCCTCGGAGGGCACCCGCCGTAGCCTCACGAGGACGGCCCGGATGACCGGTCGTCCGCGCCGAGCACGCATGAAGGAGGCTCCCGTGGCCGCACCCACCCGCCGCCCGGCCCAGGACCTGGCGCTGATCGCCGTGTTCGCCGGCGTCATCGCCGCCCTCGGGCTCGTGCCCGCCGTCTTCGTGCCCGGCTTCCCGGCCCCCATCACTCTGCAGTCGATGGGCGTGGTGCTCGCCGGTGCGGTCCTCGGATCGCGCCGCGGCTTCCTGGCGGTGCTGCTGTTCCTGGCACTCGTCGCGCTGGGGCTCCCGCTGCTGTCCGGCGGACGCGGCGGCCTGGCCGTGTTCACCACGCCGTACGCCGGGTTCCTGTGGGCCTTCCCGTTCGCGGCGCTCGTCGTCGGCCTGCTCACCGAGCGCCGGGGTGCGCCGTACCAGCTCCGCTACGGCATCCCGTTCAACGTCGTGGGCTCGCTCGTGCTCTACCTCGGCGGCTGGATCAGCCTCATGACCCTGGGCGGCAACACACCCGTCGCCGCCCTCGCACTGCTCGTCATCTACATCCCCGGCGACGCCGTGAAGATGGTGCTCGCCGCACTCGTGGCACGCGGCGTGCACGCGGCGCTGCCGGACCTGCTCCCGGCGCGCAGGAGCAGCGATGAGCCCGTCGACGTCCCAGCCTGACCGGGCACGGGACGTCCTCGCCGAGGCCGACCCGGTCGCTGCCTTCCTCGCGGCGCACGAGGCGGGCGACGACGTCCTGCTCCGTACGTCGGGCACCTCGGGCGCGCCTCGCGTCGTACGCCGGACCACGTGGTCGTGGGTCGACTCGTTCGTCGCGGTCGAGTCCCTCACCGGGTTCGCGACGGCGTCGCGCACATGGATCCCCGCACCGATGACCGGCACGATGAACCTCTTCGCGGCCGTGCACGCCCGCTTCCTCGGGGCCGAGGTCGTCGACGACCCGCACCGCGCCACGCACTGGTTCCTGACGCCCGCGGCACTGCACGACGTCCTCGACTCCGGCGAGCGGTTCGACGGCGTGCGCGCGGTCGTCGCCGGCGACCGGCTGACCGTCACGCTGCACGACCGAGCGTCCGCAGCCGGCGTCACCGTGAGCCACTACTACGGCGCGGCCGAGCTCTCGTTCGTCGCGTGGGGCTCCCACGAGGGCGACCTCTCGGCGTTCCCCGGAGTGGAGCTCGAGGTACGCGACGGCGTGGTGTGGGTGCGCTCGGCGTACGTGTCAGCGGGCTACCTCGACGGCGACGGGCCGTTCCTGCAGGGCCCGGATCGCTTCGCAACGGTGGGCGACCGGGGTGTGCTCCGCGGCGCACGGCTGACGGTGCTCGGCCGGGACGACGTGGTGCTCACCGGCGGTGCGACCGTGCACGTCGCGGACGTGGAAGGCTGCCTGCGGGCAGGTGCCACCGGGGCGCTCGCCGTCGTCGGGATCCCGCATCCCCGGCTGGGAGCAGTCGTGGCCGCCGCGCTCGAGCACCGGGACGATGTCGCGCCGCTGCGCACCCTGTCGCGCGCCGAGCTCGCGACGTCGCACCAGCCGCGGCGATGGTTCGTGCTCGCACCGTTCCCGCTGACGCCGACGGGCAAGGTCGACCGCGACGCGGTGGCCGCTCGCATCGCTGCGGGCGAGGGCGCGGAGGTGGCGCCGTGACCGGCCATCCCGTCATCGTCGGCGCGCTGCGGTCGCCGATCGGCACCTCGGGCCGCTCCCTCTCCGACGTCGGCGCCGCCGAGCTCGCCGCCACCGTGCTCCGCGGGCTGCGGCCGCTGCTGGACGAGCACGCGCTCGAGCCCGGCGAGGTCGTGCTCGGCAACTGCATGGGCCCGGGCGGCGACGTCGCACGCGTGGCCACTCTGGCCGCCGGGTTCGACGTCTCGGTGCCCGCGCTCACGGTCGACCGCCAGTGCGCGAGCGGGCTCGCGGCGATCGCAGTCGCCACCGCATGCCTGCGCGCCGACCGCGGCGTGATCCTCGCGGGTGGGGTCGAGTCGGTGTCGACGGCGCCGTGGCGGATGTGGCCGCCGCGTGACGGCGGCGAGCCCGTGCGCTACGAGCGCGCGCCGTTCGCGCCGTCCCCTGAGCTCGACCCAGACATGGGCGTGTCGAACGACCACCTCGCCGCCGAGCACGGCATCACCCGTGAGCGTCAGGACGAGTACGCCGCGCGGTCGCACGAGCGAGCCGCAGCGGCCATCGCCTCGGGCGCGTACGACGCCGAGCTCATCGCGGTCGGCGACGTCGTGCGCGACGACCGCCCCCGCCAGGGGCTGACCGTCGAGCGGCTCGCCCGGCTCCGGCCGGCGTTCCGTGAGGGCGGGACGGTGACGGCCGGCAACTCGTGCGGCATCAGCGACGGGGCTGCCGCTGTCGCGCTGGTGGACGATGAAACCCATGAGGAACTGGGGATCCCGGGCCTTCGGGTGCTGGCCACGGCAACAGCGGGGGTCGACCCGCGACGACCCGGCATCGGCCTCGTGCCGGCGGTGGAGCGTGCCGTGATCGCGGCCGGGATCGGCTTCGACGACCTCGACGTGATCGAGATCAACGAGGCGTTCGCCGGCCAGGTGCTCGCCTGCTGCGACGCACTCGGGCTCGACCCGGCACGCGTCTGTCCCGAGGGTGGCGCGCTGGCGCTCGGGCACCCGTGGGGCGCGTCCGGCGCTGTGCTCGTCGTACGTCTCTTCAGCCAGCTAGCGCTGCGCGACGGCGGGCGGTACGGGCTCGCGGCTATCGCGGCCGGGGGCGGTCAGGGCGTCGCGATGGTGGTCGAACGATGCCCGTGATCGAGGTCCGCGGCGTGACGCACGCCTTCGGCGTCGGCTCGGCGCGACGCCCGGTTCTCCGCGACGTCACCGTGACCCTCACCGAGCAGCGCGTGGGCATCATCGGCGCGAACGGCTCCGGCAAGTCGACGTTCGCGCGCCTGCTCAACGGCCTCGTGCTGCCCGACAGCGGAACGGTCGCGGTCGACGGTGCGGACGCGAGGAGGGACGGCAAGGAGGTCCGCCGCCGCGTCGGCTTCGTGTTCACCGATCCCGACGCGCAGATCGTGATGCCGACCGTGCAGGAGGACGTCGCCTTCGGCCTGCGCCGCCGCGGCCATTCCTCCTCCGTCGTGTCGGCCATGGTGACCCGGGCGCTGGCCGACTTCGGGCTGAGCGCACTGGCCGACTCGCCCGCGCACTCGCTCTCGGGCGGAGAGAAGCAGCTGCTCGCCCTGTGCTCGGTGCTGGTGACCGAACCGTCGGTCCTCGTGCTCGACGAGCCGACGACGCTCCTCGACCTACGGAACGCCCAGCACATCGGGCGCGTCATCGCCGGCCTGCCGCAGCAGGTGGTGCTCGTGACGCACCACCTCGAGCTGCTGGAGTCGTACGACCGCGTGCTCGTCTTCGACGAGGGCCGCATCGTGCATGACAGCTCTCCCGCACCGGCCATCGAGCACTACCGGCGGCTGATGGCATGAGGGACCTCTCTCTCTACGTGCCCGGCGACTCCGTGCTGCACCGCACCCGCGCCGGGGTGAAGCTGCTCGTGCTGCTCGCCGTCTCGGTGCTCACTATCTGGCTGCGCACGCCCTGGCAGATCGCGGCCGTCGGCGCCGTGGTGCTCCTCGGCTATGCGATCGCGCGGTTCTCGCCTGCGCTGGTCTGGCGCCAGGTCCGGCCGATGATGTGGGTGCTGCTGTTCATCGGCGCGTTCCAGGCGTGGGCCGCCGGGTGGGCGCGTGCGGTCGTCGTCGTCGGCACTGTGCTCGTGCTCGTGCTCGCCGCCGCGCTCGTCACGCTGACGACGCGCACCACCGCGATGGCCGACGCCGTCGTCACCGCGTGCCGGCCGCTGCGCCGGCTCGGCGTCGATCCTGAGCGCGTCGGGCTCATGCTGGCGCTCGGGATGCGCTCGGTGCCGGTCGTGGTGGGGGCGGCGTACGACGTGCGCGATGCTCAACGGGCGCGCGGCGTGGTCTTCGCGCCGCAGGCCTACACCGTGGCGCTCGTCGTCCGCTCGCTGCGGATGGCGACCGCCCTGGGCGATGCGCTGCTCGCCCGTGGGCTCGACGACTGAGACCCGAAAAGTCAACTGCCCCAAGGGCAGTTAGCGTGAGCCTCCCCGCCGTGAAGGCCAGCGAGAGGTCGCCACTCATGGACACCTGGAACACCGACGAACGACGCCTGCTGCGCGAGTCGGTACGCCGGTTCAGCGAGCGCCAGGTGCTGCCGAACCTGGCGCGCTGGGAGGCGGACGGGCTCGTGCCGCGCGAGCTGCACCGAGCCGCGGCCGACGCAGGGCTGCTCGGCATCGGCTTCCCCGAGTCCGCGGGCGGCAGCGGAGGCACGCCGGTTGATGCGTTCATCGTCGCGGAGGAGCTGATCCTGTCCGGCGGGTCGTCCGGTCTCGTCGCCGCGCTCTTCACCCACGGCATCGGGCTGCCCCACCTCGTCACCGCGGGAAATCCCGCCCTGATCGACCGCGTGGCGCGCCCCGTCCTCGAGGGCGAGCGCATCGTGTCCCTGGCCGTCACCGAGCCCGACGGCGGATCCGACGTCGCAGGCATCCGCACCCGCGCTGTCGTGGACGGCGACGACTACGTCGTCACGGGTGCGAAGCTCTACATCACCTCGGGCACACGCGCGGACTTCATCACCACCGCCGTGCGAACCGGGGGCGACGGTGCGGGCGGCCTGTCCCTGCTCGTGATCGACAGCAGCACGCCCGGCGTCACGGTCTCGGCGCCGCTGGCCAAGATGGGCTGGCTCTGCTCGGACACCGCCGAGATCACCTTCGACGAGGTGCGGGTGCCTCGGGCCAACCTCGTCGGCACCGAGGGCAGCGGGTTCCTGCAGATCGTCGGCCAGTTCGCCGCCGAGCGGCTGAGCATCGCCGTGCAGGCGTACGCCACCGCGCAGCGGTGCCTCGACCTCACCATCGCCTGGACGCAGCAGCGCGAGACGTTCGGCCGCCCGCTCGTGAGCCGCCAGGTCGTGGCGCACCGTCTCGCCGAGATGGCCCGCGACGTCGACGTCGCCCGCACCTACACCCGCGCCGTCACCGACGACTGGCTCGCCGGCGACGACGTCCTCATGCGCGTCGCGATGGCCAAGAACACCGCGGTCGCCGCCTGCGACCGCGTGGTCGATGCCGCGGTGCAGCTGCACGGCGGCATGGGCTACATGCGCGAGTGCGAGGTCGAGCGGCACTACCGCGACAGCCGCATCCTCGGCATCGGCGGCGGAGCGACGGAGATCATGACCGAGATCGTCGCCAAGCTCCTGCTCCCCCGCCCCACCTGACTCGGCGGCATTACTCGATCAGCCTCGGGGAGCCTGAATGACGCCCGGGGGCTGCTCGACGACCTCATCACCGCGATCGTCGACCACGCGGCGATCCCCGATCGGCGACGTGAGCGAGACGGTCGTCGAGTAGTAGAACGCGGGCCGCGTGCCCGATCCGCCCACCAGGGGGTCCGCAGTCAGGACCACGTGCAGCATGATCCGTTCGGTTGACTCCTCGGCGGTCGCGCTGATGATGCTCTGGCCAGGGCCACGCACGTACTCCACCGTCACGACGGTGGGCGAGTCCCTCGAGTAGCCGGTGATCTGGGCCGTCTCCGAGCGGCTGCCGTTCCAGCCCACGACGGCAAGCGACGCGACGACCACCAGGCCCAGGGCACCGAGTGCCACGGCCCAGGCTCGCGGGCGCCTCACCCCGTGCGCGGCCTCCACCGTCATGGCATCGAGTGTGCCGGTGAGGGAGCCGCGCGCGCAGGCAGTCGGACGTGACGGCGGAACCGCTCCCTCATGGGTGGTGCGGTCTCTCGGTCGTGTCGTGGATCCCTCGCGCGTGCCGGCCCTTCTTCAGGGCCGGGTTCGCCGGGGCGCGGGGTCGGGTGGTTCGAAGGTGAGCCAGATCGGGCAGCCCGGGTCGATGCCGGGGTTCGTCACGATGGTCCAGCCACCCTCGTGCACGGCGTGGTGATGGCGGGCGCAGAGCAGGGTCAGGTTGTCGAGGTTGGTTTCCCCGCCCGCCTCCCACTCGTGGAGGTGGTGGGCCTCGCACCAGCCGACCCCGATCCGGCAGCCCGGGAACGCGCAGTGCCGGTCCCGGATCTCCAGCGCCCGACGCAGCCGCGGTGGGACGGTGCGGTAGCGGCGGCCCTCGTCCCACACGTGCGCGCGACGGCGCAGCAGCCGGGCGGAGTCCGGATCGAGGTCGCAGCCCGCGACCGGGTGCAGCAGACCCAGGCCGTGGTGTGCCTGGGTGTGCGCCGACCGGCGTGCGTCGCCGTGGTGGGCGGGGCCGTGGTGGGCGGGGCCGTGGCAGGGGACGCCGTCGTGGTGGTGGGTGTGCCGGTCCGCGACCGACCCGACGGTGGACAGCTCGGTGACATCGGCGTCGCAGAGCATCCGCTTGACGGTCTCCCCGTTGACCAGGACGGGGTTGGCGTAGCCGGGGACGGTCAGCTCGCCGGGGAACCCGGCGGTCACGTCGTCGACAGTGGTGGTCAGGGTGATGTGGGGCTTGACCCCGTGGGACTGGCCGACCAGGCCGTTGCCCAGCCACAGCTGCACCAGGTGGTTGAGGGACAGGGCGTCCTGGTGCGCGGATGCGTTGCGGCGCCGCCGCTCATCGACCGCGTCGTCCCCGGTGGGCTGCTCGTCGGGGGTCAGGGATCCCTCTCGGTACTTCGCATCCCGCATCCGGTCCAGCAGCACCTTGAGCGCTGCCCCGTTCTCGAGCGTGAGCGCGCCCTTGATCACGAACTGGTCCCCGACCTGGGTGACCGTCAGGAACTGGGAGGCCATCGCCTCCTCCGCGCGGCGGGACGCGGCCTCCGGATCCAGGATCTCCTTCAAGACCGCGGCGGCGCCGACGACCTCCTCCACCGAGCCCTGCTCGGCGATCGGGAGCAGGTACTCCTCGCAAAAGGTCCGCCACTGCACGCGGTCGGCGTCGACCTTGTCCGCGATCGCGGCCTCGCTGCCCCGCATCACCGCAGCGGCCAGGTCCGGGGTGATCCGGCCGGCGACCTGCGCGACCCGAGTCGCGGCATACGAGCGCTGCGTGCGCGCCGCCGACACCACCGACCCCGCCCGGCCCGGAGCCATCCCGGTGCGCTGGGCCAGGAACGCCTTCGTCGACCCGAACCCCTGCGACAGCAGCACACCCGACGCATCGAGCCGATCCACCGCGAACGCACCCAAGGAGTGCGCCGCGTCGCGCACCGCGAACAGCTCCGCCGTCAGCTCCGGCAGACCGGCGAGCGACACCTCCGAGACGGCACCCGAACCCGCAAGCGCACACGCCTCCGTCAGCATCCCCCGCACCCCGGCGACCAGGCGTGCGAACTCACGCCCGGTGTCGACGGAGGTGGCCTGACTCATGGCGTAATCGTACACCTGTACTATTGACAGCACAAGGGTCCGACCCGCGATATCCCCAGCAACCGCAACCGATCCCGCCGATTCACCACCGCGGAAGTCGATAGCACCAGTGTCGCCCGCGGATTGACCTCCACTACCGAATCCACGAAATTGCACGAAGTGGGCTTCGTGAATTATTGTTCGCGGAGGGGAGTACTTCACCAAGAGCGTCTCGTCAGTACGGCGGCCCATGTGCCGCCCGGGGCGCCGCCCGGTCCGCCGGGTGAAGGAGACCAGGCCTGCGACGGCATTTCTTCCGGGATGCCGTACGACCTGGAGGTTGCTCCCGTGGACGTCTCTCTTCTCGCCTGGGGCGCGGTTCTCGTCGCGATCCTCGCGATGCTCGCCGTCGACCTGTTCCTGCATCGCGATGCGCACGAGATCCCCGTGCGCGAGGCCGCGACGTGGACGGGCATCTGGATCGCGATCGGCGTGCTCGCCGGCGGGGTCATCTGGGCGGTGTACGGCGCCGAGTTCGGCCAGCAGTACTTCGCCGGATACGTGATCGAGAAGTCGCTCGCCATCGACAACGTGTTCGTGTGGGCGATCATCTTCAGCTTCTTCGCCGTACCGCGTCAGTACCAGCACCGTGTGCTGTTCCTCGGCGTCCTCGGCGCACTGGTGTTCCGCGCGATCTTCATCGCGGCCGGCTCGGCGCTCATCGCCTCGTTCGCCGCGATCCTCTACGTCTTCGCCGCCTTCCTGATCTGGACCGGCTGGAAGATGTGGCGCACCCGCGACGCGCACATCGACCCGTCGAAGTCCAACATCGTCGCCTGGTGGCGCCGCCGCGTGCCTTCGACTGATGAGTTCCACGGCCAGAGGCTCTGGATCCGCGAGAACGGCAAGCGTCTCGCCACGCCGCTCCTCCTGGTCCTCGTCATGATCGAGGTCACCGACATCATCTTCGCGGTCGACTCGATCCCGGCCGTCTTCGCGGTGACCAGCGAGCCGTTCCTCGTCTTCGCCTCCAACGCGTTCGCGATCCTCGGCCTGCGCGCCATGTACTTCCTGCTCGCGGACCTCATGCACCGCTTCGTCTACCTCAAGGCGGGCCTGTCGTTCGTCCTCATCTGGGTCGGCATCAAGATGTTCCTCGTCGTGGACATCGTGAAGATCCCGACCTGGGTCTCCCTCGTGGTGGTCACCTCGATCATCACCGGCTCCATCGTCCTCAGCCTGCGCGCGACGCGCGGCCAGGACCCGGCTCCCGCGACGGAGGGCACCGCCCCTGCTCTCCACGCGGAGACGTCGGCGGACGGGTCCGGGAGCCCGTCCGCCGACAGCAACGACGCCGTAGTGCCCGCGGCCGCCACCGACGAGGCGGACACGAGCCCCTTGGGCCGCGGGTGACCCCCACCGCGGCGTCGACAGGTGACGGTCGACGGGCCGGGCGTCTCGCCCGGCTCGTCGACTCGTCCCGCTTCAACCTCGCGATCGCGGCGGTCATCGTCGCGAACGCCGTCGTCCTCGGCCTCGAGACCTACCCCGAGGTCATGGACTCGTACGGCGGCCTGCTCGTGCTGCTCAACGAACTCTTCTTCGTCGTCTTCGTCGCCGAGCTCGCGCTGCGCATCGCGTCGTACGGGCGCCGGCCCCAGGACTTCCTGCGCAACGGCTGGAACGTCTTCGACCTCGTCGTGATCGGCGCCGTGCTGCTGCCCGGTGTCCGCGAGCAGGCACAGCTCCTGCGGCTGCTGCGCCTCGCGCGCATCGTCCGGCTCGTGCGCTTCCTGCCCGACGCCCGGATGCTCGTGCTCACCGTCATCAAGTCGATCCCGTCGGTCGCCAGCATGGTCGTGCTGACGGTCCTGCTGCTGTTCGTCTACGGCATGGTCGGCTGGTCGCTGTTCGGCGGGGCGCTGCCCGAGACCTGGGGCACCATCGGCCGCTCGATGCTGACGCTGTTCGTCCTGCTGACGCTCGAGAACTTCCCGACGTATCTCGCCGAGGCCGAGCCCGTCAGCGTGCTCGCGATCCCGTTCTTCGTCTCGTACGTGCTGCTCGCCGCGTTCATCGTCTTCAACCTGCTCATCGGAGTCGTCATCAGCTCGATGGAGAAGGCGCGCGAGGAGGAGGCCGCGAAGGAGGAGCACGACGACGCCGAGCTGCTCGCACGCCTCACCGAGGTGCAGTCGGCGCTCTCACGTCTCGAGCGCGACCTGCGCGAGCGGAAGCCGGGCGAGGGAGCGGCCCTCAGCCTCTCCAGGTGCTTCCGCAGGCCGCTGAGCGTGCTCGTGACGAGGTCACCGATCACCTTGCGGCGCAGGAAGCCGGGGATAGGCAGGTTGTGGCTGACTGTCAGGTCGAACGTGACGTCGCACGCGCCGTCGCCCGCCGCCACGACCGTGTAGTGGGCCTCCTGACCGGTCTGGAGCTTGCCCTGCACGAGGGTCCAGTCCATGCCGTCGGCACGGTGCGTGTAGGCCAGCGTGTACTCGTCGGTGCCCACCGGCGTCGCCGCTGCGAACACCGCGGTCAGCACGAGCCCGTCGTCGTCCCGCGTGAGCACCTGCGCGAAGCTTGATCTCGTGGACCCACTCGGTCTGCCCCTCGACCGCGCGGATCGTCTCCAACGCAGTCCCGGCGGGCGCCTCTATGCGCATGGTCTTCTTCGCGTTGTCGGTGGCCACGTGGTCACGCTCCTCGGGAGGATCCGGTCGTGATGGCGACGAGGTCGTCGAGCTCGGCGTCGAACGCGTCGACGAGCCGGTCGGCGTCAGGTACGACGGACGCATCGACCTTGAAGCCGACCCGCACCGTCTGGTTGTAGCTGAAGATGCAGACTCCTACGGTCTGCCGCCCCGAGCCGGGCACCCAGCCGAGCACGCCGGCGATCCTGCTGCCCGCGAGGTAGCGGTCCTGCAGCGGCCCCATCACGTTGGTCGTGACGCCGATGGCCTTGCTGGAGAAGAAGTCGACGAGAAGGTCCTCGATCTTCGGGTGCGTCAGCCCGATCGCGTTGATGAGCCCGAACGTGATGAGCGCCTCGGGCGACTCCTTGATCCGGTCCATCCGCTGCTTGGCCGAGGCAAGCCGATCGCGGGGCGAGCGCTCGCCGATCGGCATCGGCAGCATCGCGAGCGCGAACTTGTTGCCGAGCTCGCGCGGCAGCGGCTTGTCGACCGGCCGGAGGTTCACCGGCACCATCGTGGTGAGGTCCTCCGGGTGCCCGCCCGCGTCGACGACGTAGGACGACAGCGCCCCCGCGACCGCGGCGACGAGCACGTCGTTGACCGTGGCGTCGGACGCCCTGCCGATCGCCTTGATCTGCGCGATCGGGTGCGGCCTCGACCACACCGCGCGCTTGGCCAGACCGGGCTCCCCCAGCAGAGGGCCGGGCGGGTTCGAGCCGAGCAGGAGCTTGTCGGCGATGTGCGCGGTCTGCGCCGCGAGCGTGAACGCGTCGCGCACCACCGACGGCCGGGCAAGCTTCGTCGCCTCCGACAGCAGGTTGCGCGCCGCACCGACGCCCGGGATCGAGAGCGTCCACCCCTCGTGCTTCGGCGTCTCGTCGGTGCTCGGCGCGAGGTCACCCTCGGGCTCCTCGTCGGTGAGGGAGAGCAGCACCTGCGCCAGCGCGATGCCGTCCGCGATCGCGTGGTGGAAGCGGCACACCACCGCCGAGCCTCCGTCGTACGACGCCACCACGTGCAGCTCCCACAGCGCGTGGTCGCGGTCGAGCGGCGTCTGCATGAGGCCCTCGACGAACAGCTTGAGCTCGGCCTCCCCGCCCGGCTCGGGCAGCACGGCGACCGACAGGTGGTCGTCGAGGTCGAACTCGGGGTCGTCCTCCCACTGCGGTGCGAGCAGCGGCCAGCTGTCGGGCGCGATGCGCTGGTGGAACACGGGGTAGCGGTCGACGATCCGGCTCTGCACCACGGCGCGGAACCGCTCGAGGTCGAGCGGCTCGTCGAGCCACATGACCGAGTCGATGACCATGAGGTTGGCCGGGCGGTCCATCCGCAGCCAGATGTTGTCGACGGCGCCGACCGTCCGCCGACCCGCCATGCGCCCACGCTCCCCGCTCGTCGACGGCGAACGCCGCACGGCCAGAGCGTACGTCGGAGCCCGCGCCCAAGCGCGCCGTACCACCCGGCGCCGTCAGAGGCGGCACGATGAGGTGTCGTCCCCGGATCCACCCGGCGCGGAGCGAGGTGTTGGCCGTGATCCTCCCTGAGGTGCGCGACCCTCGGTTCGTCACGATCAGACGAGGCGGCAGTCTCACCGACGACGACCACCACCTCCTGGCGCAGTGGGCCGCGACCTGCGCCGAGCATGCCCTCCCGCTGTTCGAGGCGACGCGACCCGGCGACGCGAGGCCCCGTCGGGCGATCGACCAGGTACGCGCGTGGGCGAATGGCGAGATCCGGATGTCCGACTCACGAGCCGCCGGGGGCCACGCCATGGCGGCGGCCCGTGACCTCACGGGCCCGGCTCGGCACGCCGCGTTCGCCGCAGGTCAGGCAGCAGTGGTCGCCCACGTCGCAGCGCACGAGCTCGGCGCAGCCGCCTACGCCATCAAGGCGGTCCGAGCCGCCGCACCAGCCACGGAGGCCGATGAGGCCGGGCGCCAGGAGTGCGCGTGGCAGCGCGCCCAGCTGCCCGACTCGATCCGGGCCCTCGTGCTCGACGACCAGCGCCTGCGCAATGCTCTCTGCTGGTCCGTCTTCGACCTGTGACGACGCACGAGTCCGCACCGGGGCGTGCCAGGCTCTGACCCATGCCCTCCCCCCTGTCCCCGCTCGAGGACGCGCCTGGGATCACGTGGTCGGCGTGCGTGATCGACCCGGCCACCGGCGACGTGCTCGACTCGTACGACGCGGAGCGCGTGCTGCCCACGGCGAGCGTGGGCAAGCTGCTGCTCCTGCTCGAGGTCGCGCGCCGGCTCGCGAGCGCCGACCTGGCCGCCTCTGCTCTGCTGCGGCGCACCCCGGACGACGAGGTCGCCGACTCGGGGCTGTGGCAGCACCTGCGCGTCGACGCGCTGTCCGTCGAGGACCTTGCGGTGCTCGTGGCCTCGGTGTCGGACAACCTCGCGACGAACGTCCTGCTGCGCGACGTGGGGCTCGATGCCGTCGCCGGCGTCGGTCCGTCGCTCGGGCTCCCGACGCTGCGGCTGCACGACCGGATCCGCGACGTCCGCACGGCCGAGCACCCGCCCACGCTGTCGGAGGGGTCGGCGCTCGACCTCGCGCGGTTCGCTGCCCTTCTGGCCACCGAGGAGGCGCTCGAGTGGTCGCTGCTGCGGCGCTGGCTCTCGACCGGCGTCGACCTGTCGCTCGTCGCGGGCGACCTCGGGCTCGACCCGCTCGCGCACGTGGAGGATGACCGCGGCCTGCGCCTGCTCAACAAGACCGGCACCGACTCCGGGGTGCGCGCCGACGTCGGGATCCTCGGCGTGGGCGATCGGGTGCTCGCGTACGCCGTCGTCGCGTCGTGGACGCCGACGTCCGGCGACGGTCTGCGGGACGACGCGATCCGCGCGATGCGCGCGGTCGGCACAGGGCTCGCAGAGCCGGGCTGAGTCAGATCCCGCGGATGCGGTGCTCGCCGGCGTAGACGGTCATCCGGTCGCCGCGGACGAAGGCGGCGAGCGTCAGGCCGGCATCGCGGGCGGCATCGACCGCCAGCGAGGTCGGCGCGGACACCGCGACGAGCACGGGGATCGCGGCCATCGCGGCCTTCTGCACGATCTCGAAGCCAGCACGCCCGCTCACGACGAGCACGTCGGCGGTGACCCCCTCGAGCAGGGCAGCGCCCACGGCCTTGTCGACGGCGTTGTGGCGGCCGACGTCCTCGCGGACGAGGAGAACCGCGCCATCGGCGTCGGCGAGCGCGACGGCGTGCAGCCCACCGGTGCGCCGGAACACCGCCTGCTTCTCCTGCATGCGGTCCGGCAGGGCGAGCAGGGTCGCCGCGTCGACCGACACCTCGCGCCCGACCGGTGGCACGAGCGCCAGCAGGTCGTCGATGTGGTCGCGGCCGCACAGCCCGCACGCGCTCGACGGGTGCGCGACGCGGCCGAGCCGGGACGGGTCGAGCTCGACGTCGTCCGCGAGCACGACCATCACGTCGTTGTCCGATCGCACGAGGTCGCCCGAGCAGGGCCGCACCTCGACCACGTCGTCCCGACGGCGCACGACGCCCTCGGCCACCGCGAGGCCGACCGCGAGCTCGGTGTCGTGGCCAGGCGTGCGCATGGTGGAGCCGAGCACGGAGGCGACGCCGCGGTGCCGCACGTGCACCTGCAGCGGCTCCTCGACCACGACCTGGTCGGGGCGAGCACCGGCGCCCGGGCCGCCGACGCGCACGACCCGCACGCTCGCGGTCGTGCCCGTCCGCGCACGCGGGGCGGAGTCGTCGGCCTCGTCGGGAGGCAGGTCGGCTGAGGTCACGGCAGGAGCGCCGTCAGGCGTCCGGCGTCGCGGGTCGGGCGGCCCACTCGGCGGCGAGGGCGCGCGCGACTGCGACCGCCTCGGCCACGGCCTCGGCGCCACCGCCGTCGCGGCCGGCGGCGTACCCCACCAGGAAGGTCGTCACCGGCGCTGCCGGCCGTACGACCGCCCTGGCGGCATCGCCGGCGAGGTCGAGCACGATGTCGATCTCCGCGGTCATCTCCACGCCGAGCGCGGCCGCGAGCTCGCGGGTCCAGTCGTCGAGCACGTCAGCCTCTCCTTCGTCCGGCCCGCAGCCGGGCCAGGTCGTCGGGGGTGTCGATGTCACCAGCATCGGCCCGCGGCACGTCGACGACGCGCAGCAGGTCCACGAGGTCGCCGAACCGGTGCTCGGCCACGCCCTCGAGCACGACGAGCGAGTCCAGCGCCCGGCGTACGGCGACGGTGCGGTACGCGGCCGCGAGCCACTGCCGTCGTCCGCCGGGGTCGACGACCACGGCCGCCTCGGCCTCGGGGGCGGCCTCCAGCGCCGCGAGCAGCGCGCCCGGGAGCGCGGACGGGTCGACCAGGTCCGCCGCCAGCAGGACGAGGAAGCTCGGTGCGCACGTGCGGGACGGCGGCGGCGAGCGCGGCGAGCGGGCCGCCGAGGGGCGGGTCCTCCCGTAGCCGCACGACGGGAGCCGCGAGCCGGTCGTCCTCGGGCGAGGGCGGCCCCACCAGCAGGACGGTGGAGGCATCGGCCACGGCGGCCACCGCGCGGGCCCGGAGGGTCGCGCCGTCGACCTCGAGGCCGGCCTTGTCGATCCCGCCCATGCGGCGGCTGCGGCCTCCGTCGAGGACGACGGCCGCGAACGCAGTCCGGGCGGGCACGACCCCACGCTACGCGCGGGCCCGGGATCGCGGGTCCCCGCTGCTGCACGGGCCGTCGGCAGGCGCACCACCGCGCCTTGAGGGTCCGATCGGTGATTTTCGGTATTCACCCCTACGGAGCAACGCGATTCAGTCGATCGGCCGTCGCTCCGATGCCTTGACCATGACACGCGCACGGCACCTGCAGCGGCACCTCCACCGATCGGCCGCAGTCGCCACCGCGACCGGGCTCTTCGCGCTCGCCGCCCTCGGGACCGCCGCCGTCGCCTTCGCCGGCCAGGAGTCCAGCGCCGTCGCCGTCGCCGCCCCTGCCGCCGTCTCCGCCCCTCTCAGCCCCGCCGCAGTCCCCGTCGCCGCCGCCGACGCGATCCGCGCCACGAAGGCCGAGGCCGCCCAGGTCGCCGCCGACCAGCGGGCCGCAGCGAAGGCCACCGAGCAGGCAGCCCAGGCTGAGAAGGCCGCCAAGTCCGCCGCTGCGCGCAAGGCCGCCGCCAAGGCCGAGGCCGCGCGCACCGCTGCCGCCGCCAAGGTCGCGACGGCAGGAGCCAAGGCCACCAGCGCCACGGCCGCCCTCGCCGCGAAGACCATCACGATCTCGCGCTACACCAACGCACCCGGCTCGCAGGCCGCGATCGACAAGTGCCAGCTCGTCCTCTGGTCGAGCAGCCCGAACTGGCTCGCCGGCCACAACTGGTGCGGCTACCAGTGGATGGCGTACGTGAAGACGGGCACCACCGTCGTCGTCACCTCCGGTGCTGCGAAGGGCACCTACGTGGTCTACGACCACCAGCGCCTCGGCCGCCAGAGCGGTGCGATGCCGAGCACCAACGCCGACCTCGTCCTGCAGACCTGCGTCGGCAGCGGCACCGGCCTCACGTTCCTCCGCCGCGTCTGACCCTCAGCGTTCGTCCCGATCGACGGACCCGTCGCCCTCCACCGGGGCGGCGGGTCCGCGCCTTCGTCGGACAGATCCCCGCTTAACCCGCTCCCGCGTCGCGGCGGCCTGGGTTAACGTCGATGTGTGGCGGTGGCTCCGACAGCCCAGGTGACGCGCCGCGCGTACGACCAGGCGGTCGGGGCGCTGGTGGGGCAGTTCCGCGCGCTCCCGCCCGGATCAGCGGTGCGCCTGGCCAAGAGCACGTCCAACCTCTTCCGCCCCCGTACGGCGACGAGCGCGCCGGGCCTCGACGTCTCTGCCTTCCGCGGCGTGATCGAGGTCGACGCCGAGGCGCGCACGGCCGACGTCCTGGGGATGACGACGTACGAGGAGCTCGTCGCGGCCACGCTTCCGTACGGGCTCGCACCTCTGTGCGTGCCCCAGCTGCGGACCATAACCCTCGGCGGCGCCGTCACGGGCCTCGGCATCGAGAGCGCGTCGTGGCGCAACGGCTGCCCGCACGAGAGCGTGCTCGAGCTCGACGTGCTCACCGGGTCGGGCGACGTCGTCACAGCGCGGCCCGACAACGAGCACGCCGACCTCTTCTTCGGCTTCCCGAACTCGTACGGCTCGCTCGGCTACGCGCTGCGGCTGCGGATCGAGCTCGAGCCCGTGACGCAGTACATGGCCCTGCGGCACGTGCCCACCGGTGACGCGGCCTCGCTGGCGCACGCGATCGTCGAGGTCACGTCGTCCGGCACGTACGACGGCGGCCGCGTCGACTACGTCGACGGCACGGTCTTCTCCCCGTCGGAGTCGTACCTCACGCTCGCGTCGTACACCGACGTCGCCGAGCGCATGCCGAGCGACTACACCGGCGAGCACATCTACTACCGCTCGATCCAGGAGCGGCGCACCGACCTGCTGACGGTGCACGACTACCTGTGGCGCTGGGACACCGACTGGTTCTGGTGCTCGCGCGCGTTCGGCGTGCAGAAGCCGCTCGTGCGGCGGCTGTGGCCGAAGTCCAAGCTGCGCTCGGACGTCTACTGGAAGCTCGTGGCGCTCGACCGGCGTACGTCGTTCTCCGCACGGCTCGAGTCCGCACGCCGCCGGCCGGCCCGCGAGCAGGTCGTGCAGGACGTCGAGGTGCCGGTCGAGGCGCTGCCGGAGTTCCTGGACTTCTTCCACCGCGAGGTCGGCATCGAGCCCGTGTGGGTGTGCCCGCTGCGCCAGCGCGACCCAGCCGTCTCGTGGCCGCTGTACGAGCTCGACCCTGCGGTCACGTATGTCAACGTCGGGTTCTGGTCGACCGTCCCGCTCCCGGCGGGCGCCGACCCGGCGGAGGGCCGCGTCAACCGCCGCATCGAGGAGGTCGTGACCTCGCTCGGCGGGAAGAAGTCGCTGTACTCCACCGCTTACTACGAGCGCGAGGAGTTCGACCGGATCTATGGCGGTACGGCCTACGCCGCGCTGCGGTCGGCGTACGACCCGGCGGGGCGGCTGCCGGACCTCTGGACCAAGACCGTGGGGCGGGGCTAGGAGCGCGGGGCGCGCTGAAGGAGGGGCACACAGATGAAGCTCGCAGACATGCTGGCTCTGGTGGTCGGGCCGGACGTCGACATCACCATGACCGCGTACGACGGGAGCCGGCACGGACCGGCCGACTCGGACGTGCGCATGGACATCAGGTCGCCGCGCGCGGTGTCGCTGCTGATGTCGGCACCGGGGCAGCTCGGCCTCGCGCGCGCGTACGTCGCCGGCGAGCTCGAGGTGCACGGCGACCTGTTCACCGCGCTCGACCGTCTCGCGCGGCTCGGCGTCGAGGAGCCGACGCTTCGCGAGAAGCTGCGGCTCTACCGCGCGCTCGCGCCGTTCGCGCTGCGCCGCGAGCCACCGCCGCCGGAGGAGGTGCGGCTCGGCGGCGGCGCGCACTCCAAGCGCCGCGACGCCGACGCGATCCAGCACCACTACGACGTGAGCAACACGTTCTACCGGTGGGTGCTCGGCCCGTCGATGGCCTACACGTGCGCGGTCTACCCGAAGGTCGACGCGACGCTCGAGGAGGCGCAGGAGGAGAAGTTCGACCTCGTGTGCCGCAAGCTCGGGCTCTCCCGCGGCGACCGGCTGCTGGACGTCGGGTGCGGCTGGGGCGGGCTCGTCCTGCACGCCACGAAGCACTACGGCGTCAAGGCGATCGGCGTGACGCTGTCCGAGCGTCAGGCGGCGTGGGGGCGCGAGGCGATCGAGCGCGAGGGTCTCGGGCACCAGGCCGAGATCCGGCACCAGGACTACCGCGACGTCGCCGAGCGCGGCTTCGACGCCATCTCCTCGATCGGTCTCACCGAGCACATCGGGTTCGCCAACTACCCGGCGTACTTCTCGTTCCTGCACTCACGGCTGAACCCGACTGGGCGCCTGCTCAACCACTGCATCACCCGCACCGACACGAACTCGCGCACGATCTACCAGGACGGCTTCATCAACCGGTACGTGTTCCCCGACGGCGAGCTCGTGCCCGTGGGGCGCATCGTGTCGGCGATCGAGGATGCGGGCTTCGAGGTGCGGCACGAGGAGAACCTCCGCGAGCACTACGCGCTCACGCTCGCCGCATGGTCGCGCAACCTGCTCGACCACTGGGACGAGGCCGTCGCGGAGATCGGAATCGGCAAGGCGCGGGTGTGGAAGCTCTACCTCGCGGCGTCCCAGATGGGCTTCCACCGCAACATGATCCAGCTGCACCAGGTGCTCGCCGTGGCCCCCGACGACCACGGCCACGCCGACGTCCCCCTCCGCCTAGGCCTCGACCGCCCCTAGCGCTTTCTTCCCCTTAGGGTCACGAAGTGCCCTTCAAGGGCGCTTTCTGACCCCTAAGGGGCGGATTCGCCGCTAGCCGAGGATGCCGGGGCCGGCGTTGTCGAGGCCGCCGTCGGCGGTGATGGTCGTGCCGGTGATGTAGTCGCCGGCCGGGGAGGCGAGGAAGCCGACCAGCGCCGCGACCTCGTCGGCGGCCTGCATGCGCGGGAGCGGCACGATGCTCGACAGGATGCCGGTGTCGATGCCGTACTTCGAGATCGCCTCGGTGTGCACGAAGCCCGGCGCGATCGCGACGACGCGCACGCCGCGCGGCCCCCACTCGACCGAGAGCGTGCGGGTGAGCGACTCGACGGCGGCGCGCGCTGCGGACGAGTGCGCCATGCCCGGCGTGCCGCGGTGCGGCGACATCGTGATGCTGATGACCTTGCCGTAGCCGTTCGGCAGCATCGAACGCTCGGCGACCCGCGCGGTCATGTACCAGGTCGCGTCGAGATTGAGGCGCGTCACCGCACGGAACCCCTTGTGCGACAACGTCTCTGCAGGCGATACGAACTGCCCGCCTGCGTTGTTCAGCAGGATGTCGATGCGCCCGAGATCGGCGAGCACGGCATCGAGCAGGACGTCGACCTGCTCGGGCTCGCGTACGTCGCACACCGCGATGCTGATGGCCTCGGCGTACCCGGCCTCGGCGCCGAGCCGCGCGGTCTCCTCGAGCTTGTCGGCCGTTCGCCCCACGACGCAGACGCGCGCGCCCATCCGCGCGAGCAGCAGGGCGCTCGCGCGACCGATGCCGCTGCCACCTCCACTGACAAGAGCGGTACGCCCCGTCAAGGAGCCGTCGGCGAGGACTGCGAGGACATCGGGGCGCGTGGGAACCGTCACGCGTCGAAGGGTAGGGGCCCGGGGGCGAATGCGCGGCGAAGCACCCCGGATGCCACCTGCAGCCCCGCGCGCAGGCCGCCGTCGAGCGCGACCGCGCCGACCAGCGCCTGCACCTCGTCGGCCATCGCACGCCGGTCGTCGCGGTCGTCGTGACGCCGCTCGAGCCCGAGCTCCTGCGCGCGCACCGCCATCGTCGCGTTCGACGTCGTCCCGCGGCGCTCCTCGCTGAGCAGCGCCTCCGTGGCCTCGGGCTCCTCGACGTACTGAGCCGTCGACATCGCGGCCTCGATCACCGAGTCGCCCACCACCGCGAGCCGGCGGCGCGTCGGGCCGGCGAGCGCGGCGGCGCCGAACCACACCGGGTCCACGGGCTCGTGCCCGAGCGTGCGCGCCGCGGACTCGTAGCGGACGGCCCGCTCGGCCGAGGGCAGATCCGTACGCCGCGGCAGCCCGTCCAGCGCCGCGCGCACCACGAGGTCGTAGGCCGCCGCAGCGGCGTCGTCGATTCCGCGGTCGACCCAGATCGCGCCGATCGAGGCCTCGATGCGGTCGGCGAGGCGGTGCTTGGAGGCTGGGAAGGTCCGCACCGCGGGCAGGCCGCGGCGGGCGGCCACCCGGCCGAGCGCGTGGTCGGACACCATCGCCTGCTGCTCGCCGTTGATGAGCGCGAGCGAGGTCTCCTCCCACGGCTCGAGGCGCACCAGCTCGAGGACGACGACGGCGTCCAGGATCGAGTCACCGACGTACTCGAGCCGCTGGAACAGATGCCCGCGCGGGTCGATGAGGGCCCGCACGAGGTCCTCGCGTCCGAGCGTCACACCCAGGGCGTGGTCGAGCGTCGCCACGTCGTCAGCGGCGAGTCCGGTGAGCGCCGCGCGCCAGGTCGTCACGGGCGACCATGCTGGCGCATCCGGCCTCCACCGTCGCGCGCGCCGGGCCGACACGCGGCCCGGGCAGGACGAAGGCGGCCCGCACGGGGGATGGCAGGCCGCCTTCGTCGATCAGGGGAGCGCAGGGCTCGGACGCGGGTCACACGCGGACGCGCGCGACCTTCCACGACGAGGTCCAGATGCGCTCGAGCATCACGCGCTTGCCGGGGTACGGCGAGTGCCAGATGTAGCCGTTCCCGGCGTAGATCGCGACGTGGTAGATCCGGCCGCTGGAGGAGTAGAAGAAGACGAGGTCGCCCTTGACGGCCTTGCTCTTCTTGATCGGGATCGCCCACGCGTACTGGTCGCGCGAGACGCGCGGCAGCGAGATGCCGAGGCGCGAGTACACGTAGCGCGTGTAGCCCGAGCAGTCGAAGCCGGTCGAGGGGCTCGTGCCGCCGGCGCGGTAGGCGATCCCCTTGAAGCGCATAGCCGTGGCCACGGCCGCCTTGCCGCGGACGACCGGGTCGGCCTTCGCGGCGGCGCTCAGCTTCACGAAGCCGGTGCGGGCGGCCGGCAACGAGTACGTCGCGGTCGGCGCCGTCGTGACGGCGGTGGTGGACGACGACAGCGACGACGTCGTGAGCGTCGTCGTGCTGACCGAGGTCTCGGTGATGGTCGAGGTGCCGGTGTCCGAGGGCACGGCGGCCGAGGCCGGGGCCGTGAACGCGGGCAGCAGCGTGAGCGCCAGGGCAGCCGAGACGGCCGCGCCGAGGCGCGCGCGAGCAGACGCCATGAAGTCCTCCACGACGCCTGCGAGGTGAGCTGTCGGGTTCGGGTCGTGGATTGACCCGGCCGGTCCGGGGACCGGCTTCACCCCGAGGGCTCGCCGTGCGGCGAGGCCCGGAAATCCTGGGTCCCCCGCTCCTGCCAGCGAGGTCATGACCGGGGGCGACTGGCAGGACTCGGCGTCCACCCTCGGCGCCCGTCGGGTGACGGGCCGTGACGGAAACTAGGGCATCGCACCCGCCTATGTCACGGGTTTGTCACGGACGGGCCAACGATCGGGGTGAAGTTCACCCTGCAAACACGGGTGAAACGGACATCTCGGGCTGCCTCGATCGGGTGGCGGCCCCGCCCGGGTGACGCCGTGTGCTCACGCGCTAGAGCTCGACGGCGAGGCGGTCGCGGCCCTCGGCCTTGGCCCGACGCAGCGCCGAGTCGGCGCGCTCGAGCAGCGCGTCTACGTCGTCGCTGATCCGCAGCTGGGCGAGCCCGAAGGACGCCGTACGGAAGAGGGGGTCGTCGCCGCCGAGCAGCTCGGTGCCGGCGACCTCCGCGCGCAGCCGCTCGATGAGCACGAGCGCGCCCTCGAGCCCGGTGTCGGGCAGCAGCAGGCAGAACTCGTCCCCGCCGAACCTGGCCACGACGTCCTCCGCCCGGGCCGCTCCGCGCAGCACGGCGCCCATCGTCGCGAGCACGGCCTCGCCCGCGAGGTGGCCGCGGTCGGTGTTGACGCTCTTCATGTGGTCGAGGTCGACCATCACGGCGATGAGGTCGCGCCCGTGCCGTCGTGCGCGGGAGATCTCGCCTACGGCGACGGTGCGGAAGGACTGCAGCGTCAGAAGCCCCGTCTTGGCGTCGATCCCCGCGAGGAGCAGCGCCTCCTGGGTGCGCAGCGACCGCACCAGCATCCAGACCGACGGCAGGACGAGCAGCGCCGTCACGGGCGACACCGCCAGGAGCGCGAAGACGAGCAGGCCGATGGCCACCCCGGGGGCATCGCGCCGCACCAGCTCCGGCCCGAGCCCCTCCATGTCCTCACCGAGCCCGTCGGCGACGTCGAGGTGCCGGAGGTGGGCGACCACCTCGACCGCGAGGTACGTCGCCCCGGAGGCCGCCAGGCCGATCACGCGGATGGTGTCGTCGGGCATCGCTGAGTCGGCGGCGAGCAGCGTCGCGAGCTCGTAGGCGAGCATTGCGATCGACATAGCCGCGGTGCGGATTGCCGCGTTGAGGGCGAGGCGTCTCCGGTCGCGACGCCATGCCGACGCCAGCGCCACGACGGGGAAGGCGAGGGGCGGCACGAGCAGCGCGGCGCCGATGAGCACCGCGCCGGTCGCGTCGAAGACGACCGTCCGCTCGCCGCGCGAGCGCCCGAGCCGCGCCCGCACGCGGTTGCCGGCAAGGGCGAGGGTGCACAGCAGCGGGACGAGCCACAGGTGGTCGTGCTCGGTCCAGGCCTCGTGGACCGGGTCGTAGAGCACGATGGCTGCGACCCACGAGACGGCGGTGATGGCCGCGAGCTCGAGGCCCGCGCGGCGCATGCGCCCCCGCGCCCGCCGTGCCTGCGCGCCCAGGTCGCTCCGGTCGGTGATGTCGACCTGCAGGTCCTCGTGCTCGTGGAACATGCGCGCCCCTCCCGAGAGACCGGGCCCCCTGGCCCGTGGGTGAAGCAGATCAGCGCGCGCGTGCGTGCGGCAGCGGGTGAGTGTCCGGAAGTCGGTCGGGCGAACGTCCCATCCGGAGCAGCCCGAGGTCACCCTGCGTGCTCGGGCCGGTCCGTTCCTGACCCGGTCATCATCCGAACGACCCGCCCGGCGGACAGCGGTGGTGACGGAGCGGCGTCGGCTGCTCCGTCCGGGGGAGGCTCGGGAGGTCTAGCCCTTCGTCACGAAGACGTGCGACGCCGTGGCCGCGTCGAGCTCGGCGTACTCGCCGGCACTGCCCACCAGCACGCCGCCGGGCGACGCGACGACCTTGACCGTGGCCGAGGGGACGACGCCGGCGCGGTGCAGCGAGGCCATGAGCGCGGCGTCGTTCTGGATCGGCTCGCCGATGCGCGCGACGGTGACGCGGGTGGAGCTCTCGCCGCCCACCTTGTCGAGGGTGAGCAGGCCGCTGAGGTCGGCCGACGCGCTGTCGCGGTCGAGCTCCTCGAGGCCCGGGATCGGGTTGCCGTACGGCGAGACCGTGGGGTTCTTGAGCAGCTCGAGGATGCGGCGCTCGACGCGCTCGCTCATCACGTGCTCCCAGCGGCAGGCCTCTGCGTGGACGTCCTCCCACTCCAGGCCGATGATCTCGACGAGGAGGCACTCGGCCAGGCGGTGCTTGCGCATCACGCGGGTGGCCATCGCGCGGCCGGCCTCGCTGAGCTCGAGGTGGCGGTCGCCCTCGACGCTGAGCAGGCCGTCCCGCTCCATGCGCGCGACCGTCTGCGAGACCGTCGGGCCGGACTGGCCGAGGCGCTCGGCGATGCGGGCCCGCAGCGGGACGATGCCCTCTTCCTCGAGCTCGAAGATCGTGCGGAGATACATCTCCGTGGTGTCGATGAGGTCGCTCACGGCCGGCTGCGTCCTTTGCTGGTGGTGCTCGGGCAGATCACTCGCGCGCCCATCTTGTCCTACCGCTGCCGAGCGACGCAGCCTTCCCTGTCCTAACCCCGAGTCTCTCGCGTCACGTCCCGACCTGCGGCCCTGGCGTCGCGCGCCTAGCCTCGAGCCGTGCCGAGCGTCCTGTGGTTCCGTCGAGATCTCCGCAGGCACGACAACCCGGCCCTGCTGGAGGCGCTCGCAGCGGCGCAGGCGGACGGAGACACCGGCGTCGTCGCCCTCTTCGTGCTCGACCCCGTGCTCTGGGAGTCGTCCGGCGCGGTCCGGCGCACCTGCCTCGTCCGTTCGCTGCAGGCGCTCGACGACACCCTGGACGGCCGCCTCGTCGTGCGCCACGGCGACCCGACCGTGCTCGTGCCCGAGGTGGCCGCCGCGGCCGGAGCGACGACCGTGCACATCGCCTCGGACTTCGCGCCGTACGGCGCCCGCCGCGACGCTCTCGTCGCCGACTCCCTCGGCGCCGAGGGCCGGCGGCTGGTCGCGACCGGCTCGCCGTACGCCGTCGCACCGGGCCGCGTGGTCAAGGGCGACGGGACGCCGTACCGCGTCTACACGCCGTTCTTCAAGGTGTGGTCCGCGCACGGCTGGCGCGCCCCGGCACCCGACCCGGAGGCGTGGCCCGACTGGCGGATGGACGAGACCGGGCCGCTCGCGTGCGACGGCATCCCCGACGAGCCCGACCTCGGCAGCACCGTCCTGCCTCCCTCGGGCGAGGAGGCGGCGCTCGCCAGGTGGGACGAGTTCCGCGCCGACGGGCTCGCGTCGTACGCCGACCTGCGCGACCGCGCCGACCTCGCCGGCACGTCGGGCCTCTCGACGCACCTGAAGTGGGGCGAGATCCATCCGCGCACGCTGCTCGCCGACCTCGGGGACTCGCGCGGCGAGGAGGTGTTCCGCAAGGAGATCGCGTGGCGCGAGTTCTACGCCGACGTCCTCCACCACGCGCCGGACTCCGCGCGCACGTGGCTCGACCCGCGGTTCGCACGCATGGAGCACGACGCCGGGCCGGTCGCCGATGCGCGCTTCGAGGCGTGGTCGCAGGGACGGACGGGCTACCCGTTCGTCGACGCGGGCATGCGCCAGCTGCTCGCGGAGGGCTGGGTCCACAACCGCGTGCGGATGGTGGTCGCGAGCTTCCTGGTGAAGGACCTCCACCTGCCCTGGCAGCGCGGCGCTCGCTGGTTCATGCAGCACCTGCGCGACGGCGACCTCGCGAGCAACCAGCAGGGCTGGCAGTGGGTCGCCGGCAGCGGCACCGACGCGTCGCCGTACTTCCGCATCTTCAACCCGGTGACGCAGAGCCTGCGCTTCGACCCCGACGGCGACTACGTGCGCCGCTACGTGCCTGAGCTGCGCGGGCTCACGGGCAAGGACGTGCACGAGCCGTGGAAGGCACCTCTGCTCGCTCCCGACTATCCGGCCCCCGTCGTCGACCACGGCGAGGAGCGCGACGAGTCCTTGCGGCGGTATGCCGCGCTCAAGGAGCAGTAGGTCCCGACGGCGGTCCTCTGCGTGCGGCGTGGCTGCCACGCGACCCTCTGACGTGGGACGATGCGCCGACGACGGACACGAGCGCGGGAGGTGCGATGGCTGCGAGCAGCACGGTCGCGCCCCTGTCCTGCGCGGTGGTCGCGCAGAAGGGCGGCGTGGGCAAGACGACCACGCTGCTCGGCATCGCCGGAGCCGCCTGGGAGCGTGGCCTGCGCACCCTCGTCGTCGACCTCGACCCGCAGGCCAACGCCACCGCCGCGCTCGATCCTGCGTCGACGGCGTACACGACCAACGACGTCCTCGCCGACGCCCGCCCGGGTGTGGCCGCGGACGCGATCGTGGCGTCGGGCTGGGGCCACGGCGTCGACGTCCTGCCGGCCGAGCGGGTGCTCGAGCACCGCGCGGTGCCCGAGGGCCGCGACTCGGCGCTGCGGCTGCGGATCGCGCTCGAGGGCGTGATCGACCGCTACGACGTCGTGCTCGTCGACTGCCCGCCGTCGCTCGGCGAGCTCACGCGCAACGCGCTGTCCGCCGTACGCCTGGCGCTGGTGGTGACCGAGCCCTCGTTCTTCGCGCTGCCGGGAGCGGCCGCTGCGCTCGAGGCGATCGAGGTCGTGCACGGCTCCAACAACCTCGTGCTGCGCGCGGCCGGGGTGCTCGTCAACCGCGCCAGGCCGCAGACCAGCGAGCACGCCTACCGCCTGGCGGAGCTCGCCGAGCACTACCCGACCCTGCTGCTGCCCGTGACGGTGCCGGACCGTACGGCGATCCAGCAGGCGCAGGGCGCGTGCGTCCCCGTGCAGGCGTGGCGCTCGACGGGCGCGCGCGAGGCCGCCGACGCGTACGACGACGTGCTCGACCTGCTGCTGCTCGAGGCCGCCCGCGGCGTCGCCGGGCTCGGCCACCTGTCCACGTCACTCACCTCGACCGGGACGGACCCGACATGACCAACCCCACCCCGCGCCCTGCGCTGCGCAAGGCCGAGGACGCCGACGTCCACCCCGCCGCCCCGGTGCCGGCCCGCCGGCCCCGCAGCACCAGCGCTGCCCCGGACGCAGCAGCGACCTCGACCCCGCCTGCTCCCGCACCCTCGAAGTCCCCGGCGTCGGCGCCCGCGACGTCGGCCGCCGCCACGAAGTCCGCGCCACCGGCGAAGCCTCCGGCCACGAAGCGGGCAGGCTCCTCGTCCGCCCCGGCCAAGGCCGCCGGAGGTGCCGGCGTCGAGGCGGCCCCCGCGCCGGCTGCAGCAAGCGCCGCCGAGGCCGAGCTCGCGGCAGCACCCATCGCGACGCCGAAGAAGTCCAAGCGCTACCAGACCCCGCCGGCCGTACCGGTGAAGAACAAGCGCAAGCGCACCGGCTTCGGAGGGACGACGTCCGACCACCTGCGCCGCAGCGACGCGCCCGCGGCGGCCGCGGCCCTCGACGCCGACAAGGCCGCGAAGAAGCGCCGCAAGGCCGACGCCGAGCTCATGACCGGATCGCTCGCGACGGTGAAGGTGACGCTGCCGAAGAAGCTGCGCAAGGCCGCCGAGAAGGAGGCCGCCCACCGTGGCCTCGACCTCGACGCCGTTGTCGCCGACCTCCTCCACACCTGGCTCACCACCCGCCCCTGACCCGGTCGGATGTCGCCCCTTAGGGTCACGAAGTGCCCTTCAAGGGCGCTTCCTGACCCTCAGGGGAACCAAGAACGTGGGTCAGGGGGCTGGGTTCTCGGCGTCGTACGTGAGGAAGGCCGGGTACTTCGCCACCAGGGCTGCGGTGACGGCGATGCAGGCGATGCCGCCGCTCACGACCGAGAACGTCTCGCCGGCCAGCGCCGCGACCGCGCCGGACTCGACGTCGCCGAGGCGAGGACCGCCCGCGACGACGACGGTGAACACGCCCTGCAGCCGGCCGCGGAACTCGTCCGGCGTCGCCGACTGCAGCATCGTCGAGCGGAACACTGCGCTGACGTTGTCGGCCGCACCGGCGAGGGCGAGCATCAACGCCGCCAGGGGCAGCCAGCTCACGAGGCCGAACACCGCGATCGTGAGACCCCACGCGAAGATCGACAGGATGATCGCGAGGCCGTGCCGCCGGACGCGTCCGAGCGGCCCCGACAGGATCCCGGAGACCAGCGCCCCCGCAGCCGGAGCGGCGTAGAGGATGCCGGCCGCGGTCGCTGCCATCTTCAGGTCGTCGGGGTACATCGCTGCCGCGATCGCCGGGAAGAGAGCGCGCGGCATCCCGAACACCATCGCCGCGATGTCGACGTAGAACGACATCTGCAGGTTGTGCTTGCCACGCAGGAAGCGCAGGCCGTCGCCGACCGCAGCCCAGCCGCGTCGCTGGTCGGCCGAGGCACCCTCGGGCGGCACCGGCCGCAGTCGCCACATCGCGTAGACGACGCCGGTGAAGAACACGAGGTCGGCGGCGTACGCCCACGCGACTCCCCCGGTGGCCGCGATCACGAAGCCGCCGAGCAGCGGACCGACCGTGAAGCCGAGGCCCCACGCCAGCATGCCGAGCGCGTTCGCCGCCGGCAGCATCTCGGCGCCGATGAGCCGCGGGATGATCGCCTGCCGCGCCGGGTTGCCGATCGCGAAGAACGCCGACTGCACCGCGACCACGCCGTACAGCAGCGCGACCGACCCCAGCCCGAGCGCCGACTGCACCACCAGGATCGCGGCGCAGCCCATGAGCCCGAACGCCGCCAGCAGGCCGAGCGAGCGCCGGTCGTGCGTGTCGGACAGCGCCCCGCCGTACAGGCCGAAGCCGATGAGCGGCACGAGCTGGAACAGGCCTACGAGGCCGACGGCCAGCGACGACTGCGTGATCGCGTAGACCTGGATGCCGACGGCGACCGCCGTCATCTGCTGGCCGATGTTGCTCACGCCGTGGGCGAGGATGATGCGCCGATAGTCCGCCGACACCCGCAGGGGCGAGAGATCGGCGAAGAGGCGGGCCACGAGCGACGACCCTACGTGGCCGCGGCCCAACCAGCCCGGGCGCAGCGGCCGCCCATCACGGGCTGAGGCGCTGCACCCGCCACGCGGACGCGTCGTCCAGGGCGGACGGCGACGCGTCGTCGACCCGCACGAACCGCAGCCGGTCGTGCAGCCGCGAGGGGCGGCCCTGCCAGAACTCCACCGAGACCGGGCGGACGACGTACCCGCCCCAGGCGTCCGGCAGCGGCACGTCGGACGCCGAGCCGGTGTCGGGGAAGGCCGCGGCGAGCTCGGCGTACCGCGCCTTGAGCACGTCGCGCGAGGCGATCACGGTCGACTGGGCCGACGCCCACGCACCGAGGCGCGAGCCGTACGGACGGGACGAGAAGTACTCGCGGGCCTCGTTCCGCGACACCTGGTCGACCTCGCCGACCACGACCACCTGCCGCGTGAGGGCGTACCAGGGGAAGGTCAGCGAGGCGCGTGGGTTGGCCGACAGCGCCCGACCCTTGCGCGACTGGAGGTTGGAGTAGAAGACGAAGCCGCGCGGATCGGCCGTCTTGAGCAGGACGCTGCGACCGCTGGGCACGCCGTCGGCGTCGGACGTCGACAGCACCATCGCGTTGGGCTCGACGACCCCGGCCTCGACGGCGTCGCCCAGCCAGGCGCTGAACTGCGCCAGCGGGGTCGCCGCCAGGTCGGCCTCGAGCAGACGGCCCTGGTCGTAGTGCAGGCGCATGCCGGCGAGGTCGTGCGGGGGCTCGGCGCCGGTCGGCCGCGCCTCGAGGTCGCTCATGCAGCCATCCTCCCGCGTGGGCAGCCGGGCCGCGCGGTACGCCGTCAGCTCCGCCCCAGCAGGCGAACGGGCGCCCGATCTGGCCCTCGGCCCGCACGACGGACAGCGGTTTGCCAGGATGGGCGCAGGCGACAGGGATCCCACCGGGTCCCGGAGCCGTCGGAGGGTCACCTCCGGAGCCCCTCCCACAGGTGGGGTGCACATCGGCGCCCCGCACCGCGCCACGACGAACGGGAGCACGCGCATGTCGGACTTCGTCCCGGGCCTCGAGGGCGTCATCGCCTTCGAGACGGAGATCGCCGAGCCGGACAAGGAAGGCAGCGCGCTGCGCTACCGCGGCGTCGACATCGAGGACCTCGTCGGCCGGGTCTCCTACGGCAACGTGTGGGGCCTGCTCGTCGACAACGAGTTCAACCCCGGCCTGCCCCCCGCCGAGCCGTTCCCGATCCCGGTGCACTCGGGCGACGTGCGCGTCGACGTGCAGTCGGCCCTCGCGATGCTCGCCCCGGCCTGGGGCCTCGAGCCGCTTCTCGACATCGACGACGACAAGGCTCGCGACGAGCTCGCGCGCGCGTCGGTCATGGCGATGTCGTTCGTGGCGCAGAGCGCCCGCGGCATCGGCAAGCCGATGATCCCCCAGAGCCGCATCGACGAGGCGCAGACCGTCGTCGAGCGCATGCTCATCCGCTGGCGCGGCGAGCCCGACCCCAAGCACGTGCAGGCGGTCGACGCCTACTTCGTGTCTGCGGCCGAGCACGGCATGAACGCCTCGACCTTCACCGCCCGCGTCATCGCCTCGACCGGCGCCGACGTCGCGGCCGCGCTCTCCGGCGCAGTCGGCGCGATGTCCGGTCCGCTGCACGGCGGCGCCCCGGCCCGCGTGCTCACCATGATCGAAGGCGTCGAGCAGGACGGCGACGCCCGCCACTACGTCCGCGGCGTGCTCGACAAGGGCGACCGCCTCATGGGCTTCGGCCACCGCGTGTACCGCGCTGAGGACCCGCGCGCCCGCGTGCTGCGCCGCACGGCGCGCGAGCTCGACGCCCCGCGCTACGAGGTCGCCGTCGCCCTCGAGCAGGCGGCACTGGCCGAGCTGCGCGAGCGCCGTCCCGACCGTGTCCTCGAGACCAACGTCGAGTTCTGGGCCGCGATCGTCCTGGACTTCGCCCAGGTGCCCGCGCACATGTTCACCTCGATGTTCACGTGCGCCCGTCTCGCGGGCTGGAGCGCGCACATCCTCGAGCAGAAGCGCACCGGCCGCCTGATCCGCCCGAGCGCCCGGTACGTCGGCCCCGCCCCCCGCAAGCCCGAGCAGGTGCCCGGCTGGGACGCCAAGATGGTCGCGCCGAGCGGCTACGAGCCCTCCTCCTAGGCGGCAGACCTACCGCGAGGCCCGGACCGACCAGGTCCGGGCCTCGCTGCGTGCTCCGGCACGTGAGGCCGCCGGAGGCCGGAGCCGGGGCGACGCAGGAGGCCCGCGCGAACGGCCGACCTGCGAGCGCAGCGAGCGGCGGCCCCCGAGGTCAGAAGCCACGGCCCACCGCACCGGCGGAGGACGGGCGCCGGGGCCGAGGGGCGAGGCCCTGCGCGTCCGGCCGACCGCGAAGCAGCCGGTGCCGCCGCGCAGCGGCCAGTAACGCGCGTCTCACGGGCTGGAACCCGGCGACGGGCGGGTCTGCGGCCTTCCTACGCTTGTCGTACCGCCGCGGACCGCTGGCCGCGAGCGCCGTACCCGAGACGAAGGCCTCACCGTGACCGAGACCCCGCAGATCACGATCCCCGCCGACCTCCTCCCGCTCGACGGCCGCTTCGGTGCCGGCCCGAGCAAGGTGCGGCCCGAGCAGGTCGCGGCGCTCGCGGCGATCGCCCCGTCGTACCTCGGCACCTCGCACCGCCAGAAGACCGTCAAGTCGCAGGTCGGCCGCCTGCGGGCCGGGCTCGGTCGAGCTCTTCGACCTGCCCGAGGGCTACGAGGTCGTCCTCGGCAACGGCGGCTCGACCGCGTTCTGGGAGGTCGCGGCGTTCGGCCTCGTGCGCGACCGCGCCCAGTTCCTCACCTTCGGCGAGTTCGGCTCGAAGTTCGCCTCCGCCGTGAAGGACGCGCCGTTCCTCGGCGAGCCCACCGTCGTGAAGTCCGAGCCTGGCTCGGCGCCGAGCTTCACCGCCGAGGCCGGCGTCGACGTCTACGCGACGCCGCACAACGAGACCTCGACCGGCGTGGCCATCACGCCGACCCGCGTGGCCGGTGCGGACGCCGACGCCCTCATGCTCTTCGACGCCACCTCCGGCGCCGGCGGCCTCGCGGTCGACCAGGCGGAGTCGGACGTCTACTACTTCGCGCCGCAGAAGTGCTTCGCCTCCGACGGCGGCCTCTGGATCGCGCTCATGTCGCCGAAGGCGATCGAGCGCGCCGCCGAGATCAAGGCGAGCGGCCGCTACATCCCGGCGTTCCTCGACCTTCAGACGGCGATCGACAACAGCCGCCTCGACCAGACCTACAACACCCCGGCGCTCGCCACGATCCTGCTCATGGCCGAGCAGGTCGACTGGTTCAACGCGAACGGCGGCCTCGACTGGACCGTCGCGCGCACGAAGGAGTCGTCCGACGCGCTCTACGACTGGGCCGAGGCCTCGCCGTACGCCACTCCGTACGTCACCGACCCGGCGCTGCGCTCGCAGGTCATCGGCACGATCGACTTCGACGACTCGGTCGACGCGACCGCCGTCGCGAAGGTGCTGCGCGCCAACGGCGTCGTCGACACCGAGCCCTACCGCAAGCTCGGCCGCAACCAGCTGCGCGTCGCGATGTTCCCGTCGGTCGACCCCGAGGACGTCCGTCGCCTCACGCGGTCGATCGACCACGTGGTCTCAGCCCTCGCGTGAGCACCCCGCCGCTCGGACTGATCGAAGCGTCGCTTCCCGCTCCGGGAGACGACGGTTCGACCCGTCTCAGCGCGGGCGCGTACGGCGAGGTGCTCGATGGCTGAGGCCGTGACCACCGCACGGCACGACCTCGTGCGCGACCGCCCGACGTGGCTGTCGTACCTCAACATCGGCCTGTTCGGGTACTTCCTCTACGCCTTCGGCCCGACCGTGGCGCTGCTGCGCGACGAGCAGGGCTACACGCGCTCTGTCGCGTCGCTGCACGGCACCGCGATGGCGGTCGGCTCGGTGCTGGTGGGTCTGACCGCGACGCGCTTCGTGCGCTGGATGGGTCGCGGCGCGATGCTGCGCCTCGGGTCGGCGCTCATGGCCGGAGGCATCGTCATCTACACGGGCTTCGACCCGCTGCCGCTGACGCTGCTCGGCATCTTCCTTGCCGCGTGCGGCGGCACGTTCGCGATGGTCGGCGTCAACGCGTTCCTGCCCGCGCACCACGGTGCCGCGAGCGCGCGCGCCATGAGCGAGGCGCACGGCCTCGGCGCCACGATGGGCCTGCTCGGTCCGCTGGCGATCGGGGGCGGCGTCGCGATCGGCTGGGGCTGGCGCCCGGGACTCCTCGCGACCTGCGCCGGGCTCGTCGTGCTCGAGGTGCTGCGCGGACGCCGGCTCTCGGACTTCGACACCAGGCTCGACCACCACGCCGCGGCTCCGTCGTCCGAGAAGCGTGCGCCGCTGCCGCGCCTCTACTGGTACGCGTTCGCCGTGTTCGCCCTGTGCGCCGGCACGGAGTTCTCGCTCACGCTCTGGGGCAGCGACCTGCTGCGCGACCGTGCGGGCCTCGGCGAGGCCGCCGCTGCCGCCGCACTGGTCACGATCGTCGGCGGCATGGCGGTCGGCAGGGTCGGCGGCAGCGCCGTGGTCGGCCGCTTCGAACCCGACCACGTGCTCATGGGCACGATGGCCCTGTCGATCGTGGGCTTCGCCGTCGCGTGGTTCTCGAGCTCGCCGGTGCCCATGCTCGTCGGCTTTGCGATCACCGGTCTCGGGCTCGGCCTCCAGTCGCCACTGGCAATCAGTCGTGCGGTGCTGGCGTCCGGCGGCCAGGTAGATCGAGGCGCTGGCCTCACATCGGTCGCAGCCGGGGCGGCGAGCGGCATCGCGCCGTTCGTGCTCGCGGCCGTCGCCGACGCGATCGGCGTGCACCTCGCGTTCCTGCTCGTGCCGCTCCTCCTCGCGACGGGGATCGCGCTGGTGCTCACGGGGCGAGTACCCCCTGGCGGCGTGCTTCCCGCCTGACTACGCACGCCGTGCCGTGCGCCGACCCGCGGCGCCGAGGACAGAGGACGACTTCGGGGCTCCAGCGAGTCCTCAGAGGTCGACCGTGATGCTGTCACCGGATGCACGCGAGCAGCAGGCCATCATGGTGCGAGACGCCTGCCGCTCCGCAACGCTGAGCACGAGATCACGATGATCGATGCCCCCGCTGAGGACGCCGACCTCGCACGACCCGCAGATGCCCTCCTCGCAGTCGCTCTGCACGTCGATGTTCGCCTCGCGGAGGACTTGCAGCACGGTCTTGTCCCTACCGACACGGAGTCGCAGACCAGAGTCAGCCAGCGTGACGTCGAACTCGTGCTCGTTCTCAGGATCGAGCAGCGTGCCCGCGGAAGCGAAGTGCTCCGTCCGCAGGGCTGATGCCGGCCACGCGGTCATCGCCTCGGCGAGTCCGTCGAGCAGACGTGTCGGGCCGCAGGCGTAGACGGTGGTGCCGTCCTCCGGACTGCCGAACAGCGCCGGAAGGTCCATGCGGGTCCCCTCGTCGCTGACGAACACCTGCAGCCTTTCGCCGTGCTCGGCGACGAGCTCGTCGACGAACGCCATGGTCCGGCGCGTCGATCCCGCATAGAGGAGCGTGTAGTCCTGGCCCTCCCGGGCAGCCTGGGCTGCGAGGGCCATGACCGGCGTGACACCGATGCCTCCCGCTACGAACACGTGGCGTCCCGCGTCGGGGTCGAGGCGGAAATGGTTGCGCGGGCCGCGGACGACGACCTCGTCGCCGATGTGCAGCTCGTCGTGCACCCACCGAGATCCACCGCGGCCCTCAGGCTCCCGCAGGACGGCGATCACGTGGTGCTGGCGGTCCGCCGGGTCGCCGCACAGAGAGTACTGCCGCGAGAGACCGCCGCAGTCGAGGTCGATGTGCGACCCGGCGGTCCACGCGGGCACCGTTTCACCTTCGGGCGCACTCAGGGTGAGCCGCAGGATGCCGTCCGCCACGACCTCGCGCGCGCTCACCGTCAGCGTCTGGCTGAGGAGGCGGGACGAGGGCTGGCCGATGACGAGCTCGCTGCGCTCAGCGAGGACGGACGGGGTCGACCGCTCCGGGTTGACGGCAGGGTCCCACTCGACCCACAGGTGCTCGGGGCCGCGGAACGAGGTGTTTGAGAGGTAGGTGAACTCCTGCTCGGCGATCCGCAGGTGCGGGATGCGTCGGGTCAGCTCCTCGAGGAAGATCTGGAGCTCCATGCGCGCGAGGTTCTTGCCCATGCACTGGTGGCTCCCGAACCCGAAGCTCAGGTGCTCGCCCGCGTTCACGCGGCGGATGTCGAGTGCATCCGGGTCGTCGAAGTGGCGTTCGTCGTGGTTGGCCGACGAGTTAGCGATGAGCACCCTCGACCCTGCCGGCAGGCGGACTCCGCCCAGCTCGGTGTCCCGAGTGGTGATGCGCCGCCACGCGATGATCGACCCCGAGTGCCGGAGGCACTCCTCCACCGCGTTGGGGATGAGCGACGGATCCCTCACCAGGGCGGTCCACGCGTCACCGTCCTCGAGGAGGAGGCGAATAGCGTTCGCCGAGGCGTTGGCCGTCGTCTCATGGGCCGCGACGATGCCGGCCATCATGATCGAGTGAACGTACGAGTCGGTCACGACCTCGGGCTGTTCGCGGTTCTGCCTGATGCTGTAGGGCATCCAGCCCGGGCCTTCGGGCGCGGCGCGAAGTCGGTCGACGATCTCGCCGGACAGCTGCCAGAACCGCCCGACTCCCTCGGCTACGGCGAGCTGCTCCTCAGGCGCCGGCCGCCCCCACGTGTTGACCGTGTGCGCCACGGAGAACCGGCGCAGCCGAGCCTTGTCGTCCTCGGGCACGCCGAGGAACGTGAGAGCCACGGTCAGCGTCGCCTCCCACAGCAGCTGGTTGACGAGGTCCGCTCGCCCGTCGTCGATGAAGGCGTCGACGTACTCGCGGATGACCCGGCGGAGCTCCTCCTCGTGGTGGGCGAGCTGCACGGGGGAGGAACGGCTCCATGAGGGCGCGCCTGCGCGGCATGTGCGCGGGCTCGTCCTCGTTCACCAGCGTGCGTGACATCGCGTACCCGTACGACTCCAGGACGGCCATCGCCTCCGGGCTCGTCGGGGTGATCTTCTCAAGGGCGATGGACGGCGAGTACGTGACGTTGTCGCGGAACACTTCCTTGACGTCGTCGTACCGCGTGACGACCCAGTAACCGATCGTCGGGTTGAAGAAGACCGGCTCCTCGTCGCGCGACCATCGGAGCGTGGAGGGAGGGTCGCTGAGGTACTGCTGGCTGAAAGGGTCGAAGGCCGCAGCGCGTGCGCTCACCTCGGCCGCACCGGCGCCGCCGTGGTCGACCGGGCAGCCCGACATCACGCACCTCCCCAGGGTCGACGCCCGGCGGTCCAGCTCCAGGCGTACACGCCGTCATCCGCGGCGTCCGCGGCCTCACCGATCTCCAGTGGCCGGAAAGTGTCGACCATGACCGCTGTCTCGTCGAAGAAGTCGACGCCGATCGAAGCCTCCATCGCACCTGGCTGAGGGCCGTGCGCATGGCCGCCGGGATGGAGCGAGATCGACCCTGGCCCGATACCCGAGCCCTTGCGCGCTTCGTAGTTGCCTGCGACGTAGAACATGACCTCGTCGGAGTCGACGTTGGAGTGGTAGTACGGCACCGGGATCGCCTGCGGGTGGTAGTCGACCTTGCGCGGCACGAAGTTGCAGATGACGAAGCCATGCCCCTCGAACACCTGGTGCACCGGAGGCGGCTGGTGCACCTTGCCCGTGATGGGCATGTAGTCGGCGATGTTGAACGTGTACGGATAGAGATAGCCATCCCAGGCGACGACGTCGAAGGGGTGGGTGTCGTAGACGAGGACCGATCCCACGACCGGGGTGGACCTGCCTCCCCGGTGCTTCACGTACACCGGGACGTCACGGCCTTCGCGCACCAGCGGTGCGCTCGGCCCGTGGAGGTCGCGTTCGCAGTAGGGCGCGTGCTCGAGGAACTGGCCGAACCGGGACAGGTAGTGCCTGGGCGGAACGATGTGGCTGCTCGACTCCACCACGTAGAGGCGGCTCGGCTCGCTCGGGACCCAGGCATGGTTCGTCGCACGTGGGATCACGACGTAGTCGCCCGCGACATAGGGCAGGGCACCGAACATGGTCTCCACGACGCCGGACCCCGACTCGACGTAGACGCACTCGTCGCCGATGCCGTTGCGGTAGATCGGTGACGGCGCCGACGCCACGACGTACTGGATCCGTACGTCGTCATTCCCCAGCACCAGGCGCCGCCCGCGCACAGCGTCGACGTCAACCGCGAACTCGAGGTCGTGCAGACGGAGATGCAGCGGCAGCATCGGATGGTTGGGCCGCGTCGCACCGCTCGCGAGCTCCCACACCTGCGAGTCCACTATCGCCGATGGCAATGCTCGGTGGTAGAGGAGCGCGGAGTCCGACGAGAAGCCCTCCTCGCCCATGAGCTCCTCGTACAGGAGCGAGCCGTCTCCGGTGCGCATCGCGGTGTGCCGCTGACGGGGGACCTCGCCGATCCGCTGGTAGTGTGCCACCCGCTTCTCCGATCATTATTTGAGACAGTCAGTACCACTATGCGCGATAGTTGGATATCGTCCTGGCCATGTCAACCCCCCTCTGGGTCGGCGCCCGCCATCTCGTCGACGACGCCGCCGTCTTCCCTCCGGGCAACCTCCCGCTGCCGGACGCGGTGCGCGCGCATGCCAGCTACCGCCGCGACCCGCAGCTCGATGGGATCGTCGGCCCGTTCGTGCTGCGTGCAGCCGACGTCGGCACCGCGCTCGGCCACGCGGCTGGGCACGTGGAGCCGCTGGACATCAGCCCGATCGTCCTCGGGGCGTCCGGGATCACGGATGCGCTGGACGACTGGGCGTTCGACCCGCGGGTGCGCATCGCTGCTTTCGAGGTGACGGCGACCTCGATCAGCGCATCGGACGCCGCGGCCCGTCTCGACTCCGTGGCCCACACGGTGGTCGACGAGCGCCGCAAGTCCCGGCTCGACCCTGGAGTCGCGGTGTTCGTGGAGGTGGGCTGGGAGGCGCTGCAGCACGGGGGCGCGGAAGTCGTCGCCCGCAGGGCCAACGCCCTAGGCCTCGGGATGAAGCTGCGGACCGGGGGCGTCGTGGCCGAGGCGTTCCCCAGCGAGGTGCAGCTCGGCGCGACCATCCTGGCGCTGGTGACGGCGGGAGCGCCGTTCAAGTGCACCGCGGGTCTTCACCACGCCGTGCGCCACCGCGACCCCACGACCGGCTTCGAGCACCTCGGCTTCCTCAACGTCCTGGCGGCGACCGTCCTGGCCGGCTCGGGTGCCGACGAGGCGGCGGTCTCCGCGGCCGTGTCCGAGCAGGATGCGGACAAGGTCGTCGCCACGCTCGTCGACGCGAGCGACGACGCGCTGGCGGACGCGCGCGCGTCGTTCCGCTCGTACGGTTCGTGCAGCATCACCGAGCCGGTCGAGGAGCTCGCGCGGCTCGGCCTCCTCGCGTCCAAGGAGGCGGTGTGACCAACGATCCGACCTGGGTTCCCGGCGCTGCTGGTTCCGGCTTCGGCAGCGATCACCTCCCCTTCGGACGCAGCATGCACGCGGACGGTTCGTCGTCGGTCGTGGTGCGGGTCGGCGAGCACGCGCTCGACGTGACCCAGGCCGTGGACGACCGTTCGGCAGCCCTCTTCGCCTCAGGCCGCCTCGAGCCCTTCCTCGCCGCGGGACCGGCCGTCTGGGCGGAGGTGCGCGAGCAGATCCGCACAGCGGTCACCCACGAGGACCGTGCGGACGGGCTCATGCCGGTGTTGCAGCCGGTTGCCGATCTGCGCCTTGGTCTCCCCGTCGACGTCCCCGACTACGTGGACTTCTACGCCTCGCTCGACCACGCGACGAACGTCGGCCGCATGTTCCGTCCTGACGGTGATGCTCTGCTGCCCAACTGGCGGCACCTGCCGGTCAGCTACCACGGCCGCTCGGGAACGGTCGTCCCGAGCGGGACTCCGGTCGTACGCCCGCTGGGGCAGCGCCGCGGAACCGACGGACCCACGTTCGGTCCCAGCGGATCCCTGGACATCGAGGCAGAGCTCGGATTCGTCGTGGGCGTCCCGAGCACGCAAGGTGCAGGGGTGAGCACCGACGCCTTCACCCGCCACGTGTTCGGGGTCGTCGGCCTCAACGACTGGTCCGCTCGTGACATCCAGGCGTGGGAATACGTGCCGCTCGGGCCCCACCTGGCCAAGTCGTTCGCGACGAGCATCTCCGCATGGCTCACACCCCTGTCCGCGCTGGAGCACGCGCGATGCCCGTTGCCCGGGCAGTGGCCCGAGCCGCTGCCTCACCTGCGCATCGACGAGCCGGGCGGCTACGACATCGACGTCGAGGTCGAGGTGGCCGGCTGCGTGATCAGCCACCCGCCCTACAGCTCGATGTACTGGGGACCGGCGCAGATGCTCGCCCACCTCACGTCCAACGGCGCCTCGGTGCGCACGGGTGACCTCTTCGGGTCGGGCACCATCTCCGGCGACGGACCTGACCAGCGGGGCTCGTTGCTGGAGCTGAGCTGGAACGGCACCGAGCCGTGGGCCGGACCGGACGGGCCTCGCAACTTCCTTGAGGACGGCGACGACGTCGTGCTGCGCTACAGCGCCGTCGGCCGCTACGACCGGATTCAGCTCGGCGAGGTGCGTGCACGGATCGAGCCCGCACGGCAGTAGGCAGAGCCTCGATCACAGGAGCGCGGCGGCCCGCTTCGCAGCAGCCAGCAGATGGGTGCGGGCGACGTCGACGTCGAGATCGTCGAGCGCCACGACCCCGACACTCATCTCCGGGCCGGTGCCTGCCCCTCGCGGCACCCACGTCGCAACGCCCACCGCCCCAGGCTGGAGCTGGCCGCGGGTCACGCTATAGCCGCTCGCGCGGGCCTCGACGACCTCCCGGGAGTCGTCGTCCGCCGGCTGTCGGGCGGCGAGGATTGCGTGACCGGCGGCACCGCGCGACAGCGGGTGCCGGCTGCCGACCCGGTAGCCCACGCGCAGGATCGGGCGCGACGGTTCTGCCGTCGCGACGACGATGCAGTCGTCCCGCTCGGCGATCGACACGAACGCCGTCGCTGACGCACTCTCGGCGAGAGCCTGCAGCACGGGGCGCACCTGCTCGAGGAAGCCGGGCCAGAACGCAGCGGCGAGGTACGAGACGGACCCGCCGAGCCAGAGCGTCCCGTCCTCCGCGCGCCGGACAAGTCCGTGGGACTCCAGCGTCACCACCAGGCGGTACGCATTGGCGCGCGGGATGCCGAGATCCGATCCGAGCTGGGCGACGCCCAGCACACCGGGCCGGGATGCGACGAGGTACAAGACCTCGATCCCTCGATCGAGCGTCTGCAGTGTCTTCACGCGGTGCTCCGTCCAGGCCACGCGAAGCCTACCGCCCAGGCGCCGTCGCACCCGTCGGCACCTAGCCCGGGTCGGTCAGCGCTCGCAGCGTCGAAAGCAGCCCCAGGAGGACCGGGCTCGCCCCCGGGCTCGACGGGAACAGGTCCGTGGTGAACCCCACTGCGAGACCGCGCTCAGGATCGGCGAAGGCGACCGCACCGCCCGCACCTTCGTGCCCGAACGCCTGCGGCCCCGTCCAGGGAAGCCGCGGGAAGACCAGCTGCGGCCCCGACCCGAAGGTGGAGGTGATGCCGAGACTCGAGTCCATACCCGTGGACGCCGTCTCGCACATCCGTCGTCGCGTGGCCTCGGAGATCAGGCGCACCCCGTCCACGTCTCCGATCGTGGCCGCCATGACGCGCGCGAGCGCAGGCGCCGTCGTCACCACACCCATCGAGGGCAGCCCGGCACGGAGGAACTCAGGGCTGTTGAACACCTGCGGGTCGCTCACAAGGGCCTCGAGCAGCCCGTCGCGGGGCCCGGCTGCGGGCGGAGCCGGCAGCGCGAGTGCGAGCGGTTCGGCGAACCGGACGGGCACGAGCTCGCCGTCGTCCGAGCCCAGCATGACGTCGACCCCGAGAGGCTCGGCGATCTCCTCGCGCAGAAGGTCGCCCGCGCTCCTGCCGGCCACGGCCTCGACGACCGCCCCGATGATCGTGCCGAAGGTGACCGCGTGGTATCCGTGCCCCGCGGCCGCCGGCGCAGTCAGCGACTCGCGGAGCACCACATCGCGGTCCTTCCCCGCGAGGACGTCTGAGAGCGTCACCTGGACGTCGAGCGCGGCGAGGGGGCTTCGATGTGCCAGCACGTCGCGGACGGACAGCCCGGGCTGCGACGGGCAGCGGAAGTCCTCCCAGTAGGAGGACACCGGATGGTCGAGATCCAGCTCGCCACGCTCGACGAGTCGGTGCACCGCGATCGCGAGCAGCACCTTCGACACCGAGAAGACGACCTGTCGCGCGGGCGACGGGTAGGCACCGACGGTGAGCTCGGCCACCGGCCGGCCGTCCCTGAGCACCGACAGCGCCGCCCCGAGCGGCGGCTGGCTGCCGGCGAGCCTCCCGAGGACGTCGGGCAGATCAGCGAAGGAGGGATCGACCCAGCCCCGTACCTCGATGTTCGGCATCAACGGCTCCTCAGCGGTAGATGGGGGCGAGCCGCTCGTCGAAGAAGTCCAGGCCCGCCCGGATCTCGCCCACGGGATCCGGTGACATGTCGATCTCGGCCACGGCCCAGCCGGACCAGTCCGCCGACTTGAGGATCCGCTGCCACTCCTGCCAGTCCACCGTGCCGGTGCCGAGGACTCGGAAGTACGTGAGCATGACCGCGTGCCGCTCCATGATCGGCCCGGTAAGGGTTGCGCCGTCGAGCGGGCCGACGCAGTCCTTCCAGTGCATGATCGGCACACGGTCCACGTGCGATCGCAGGATGCTCACGGCATCGCTGCCGTCGAGGGTCACATGACCGGCGTCGAGGCAGAGCTTCACATTGTCCGGCGACGTGGCGGCGAGGATCGTCCCCAGGTCCGCCTCGCGAGCGCAGACGGAGTAGGCGTCGGTGTGCAGAGCGAGGCGTACGCCGAGGGTCGACGCCGCAGCGCCGAGCAAGTCGTACTGCTCCGCAACCCGGGCCAGATCCTCCTCCGACACGACGCCGTTGACGTCGCCACCGGTCAGTTCCGCTCGCGGGACCGAACCCATCACGATGAGGTCTCCCCCGAGCCCTGCGACGAACTCGGCGTGCCGCTTGACCTCGTCGTCGGCCGCGGCCCGAGTCCCTGGGTCCGCGATCGCACCAAGGATGAGGGGGGCGCCGAAAGCGAAGCTCGAGCTCACGACCAAGCCTCGCGAGCCAAGAGCGTGGGCGACCCCCTCGGTGGATCCGTAGGCGGACAACGCCGTCGTCCAACCGCCGGGCGGAGGGGCGAACTCGACGCCCTCGACGCCGGCCTCGACGCACTCGTCGAGCATCCGGTCGAAGTAGTGCCGCGGGTCGGCCTCGACGATGCCCACCCACTCCTCGTAGCTCGTGCCGGTGGCGATCCCCCAGTGGCCCAGCTCGAAGAAGGTGACGAGATCCGTCCCTAGGCGGATGTGCTTGTGCGTGCTCATGACTGCTCCTCCGGACCTTCCGACACCCGGACCCAGGCACCTGTTGCAGCGGACCGGCCGACGGCGTCCACCACGCGCTGCACCTGCAGCGCCTCGTCGAACCCGGGATTGCCCGCGTCGCCCTTCACCGCGGCCTCAAGGAAGCGGCTGAGCTGGATCGCCATGGCGTCGATGTACCCCTGACCCAGGCCGGGTACCGGGTACCAGACCTCGGGCTGCCGGTCCTGCGTGACCTCGAGCACCCGTGGCGCGGCAGACGTCACGGCATCGTCGAGGTAGGTCAGCTTGAGCTCGTCCGGGTTGTTCCAGTCGAAGGCAACACCCCCGCGCGTGCCGTCCACCTCGAAGGTCAGCGAGTTCTTCTTGCCCGACGACAGGAAGCCGGCGCAGAACGTTCCGATCGCGCCGTTGCTGAACTCCGCTGCCCACACGGCCGAGTCGTCGAGCCGCTCTCCGAGGTCCGCCCCACCGATCCAGGTGACGTCGTCCCCAGGCTCACGAGCGACCTGGAGGGCGGCCACGCGCGAGATCGGCCCGCAGAGGAACTGTGCGAGGTCGATGAGGTGCGAGCCGATGTCGCCCGTGGCACCCGAGCCCCCCGTCGCCCTGCTGCCGCGCCAGCCGAAGTCGCTGATGAAGAACAGCGCGTCGTGCAGGTAGGTCCCCCGGAACTGCATCGGGCGCCCGAGCTCGCCCGAGGTCATGAGCCGCCGCGCCTCGGTGACTGCGGGCATGTGGCGGTAGTTGAAGCCGACCTGGTGCGTCACGCCCGCGGCCCGGGCGGCCTCCCACATCTCCTGCGCGTCGGCGAGCTCGTTGGCGATCGGCTTCTCGCAGAACACGTGCTTCCCGTGCCGGAAGGCCTCGAGCGCGATCTCCTTGTGCAGCCCGGGCGGGGTCACGATGTCGATGACGTCGATATCGGGCGAGGCGACGACGGACCGCCAGTCCGTCCCGCTGGACTCCCAGCCGAGAGTCTTCGCGGCGTCCGCGGCTGCCGCAGCGTCCACGTCGACGAGGACGGACTTGCGGACGTGTCCGGCAGTGCTCCCCAGGACGTTCGCGACGGCGTAACCGATGCTGTGCGCGCGACCCATGAACCCGCCGCCTCCGATGAGAGCGACCCTGATGTCCTTCATTTCGACCGTTCCTCCATCGGTTGTCAGGATCGTGCTGCGCCGTAGGTGCCGAAACCTGATGACGCTCTGGCCTCGTGCTCGAGGAGGCACTCCTCGACGTCGTCGAGGAGTGCCCCGAACGACGAGGGATCGTGGGCGAACCGTCCGAGGAAGAGCCCGTCGACGGAGGGAGCCAGCTCCCGCAGCAGCCCGGGACGCGCGCTGCCTCCGTAGACGAGCGGTACGCCGGGAAGGGAGGCACGGACGACGTCGCACACTGCACGGACGTGCTCCGGCGCGGCAGGCTCCGCGGCACCGATGGCCCAGACCGGCTCGTAGGCGATGGTCCAGTCGGACTCCGCCGCCTGGCCGATCGACCGTGCCTGGTCGACCACGTACGCCGCGGCGTCGGGTGCCGGCATCCGGGTCGGCTCGCCCACGCAGAGCACGGGCGCGAGGCCGGACTCCGTGCAGGCTGCGGCCTTCGCGGCGACGGCCGCGTCCGACTCGCCCTGCGCCCGTCGCTCGGCGTGACCGATCACGACGCGCCCGGCACCGACGTCGACTAGGTCCTGTGCGCAAATACCCCCGGTGAACGCGCCACGACCGTGCGCATCGACGTTCTGCGCCGCCACCTGCACCGACGACCCGGAGCAGATCGCGTGCACGTCGGCAAGGAAGGGGATGGCAGGCGCGACCCACACCTGGAGCGCCCCGGAGAGCGCCGGCCGGCCGGCCACCGCCTCCACGAGCGCAGAGGTCCACGCACGTGTGGCCCCGCGGTCGAAGTACAGCTTGAGGCTGAACCCGAGCTGCATCACCGCTCGACCCTCAGCCCGCTGCAGTCGGTCGTCGCTCATCGAAGTCCTTGATGACGGCGACCTTCTGCGCTGACGCCGAGCTCTCGTCGAAGTGGTACCCGAGCCACTCGCCCACGAGCCGACGAGCGAGCTCCAGCCCGATGACTCGCTGCCCAACTGCGAGAACCTGCGCATCGTTGCTGAGGACCGCTCGCTCCACAGAGTAGGAGTCGTGCGCCGTCACGGCCCTGACCCCCTCGACCTTGTTGGCCGCGATGGCCATCCCCAGCCCCGTCCCGCAGACCAGCACTGCGCGGTCGGCCTCGCCCCGAGCCACCCGCTGCGACGCCTCGATGGCCACGCTCGGGTACGGCGTCTTGTCGACGTCGGCGGTGACACCGACGTCGACGACGCTCTCCACCCGTGGGTCCGCCGCCAGATCGCGCTTCAGGGCCTCCTTGTAGTCGAAGCCGGCGTCATCCGATCCGACGACGATCCGCCATCCGGTCATGAGGTCATCCCTCCCGTTCCACGAGTGCAGCGACGACCTCTGCGAAGGACACGGCACCCGGATCCGGGTGCCCGAGACTGCGGTCCTGATGGCTCCGCGAGCGGCCGCGCCGCGCGACGAGCGCGGACGTGGCCTCGGCTGCCCCTGCGGCGGCCGCGGCCGCTCGCGCCGCAGCGACACCGATTCCGCTGCCCACCTCCGCACGGAAGGTCTCGGCGAACGGGACGAGCGCGTCGACCATCGTCTTGTCGCCGGGAGACGCGCCCCCGCGGTCGCGCACGGCTACGACGGCAGCCTCGACGGCGTCCGCGAGCTCGTCGCCGGTGGGGAGCCTGTCGTCGGGAAGCCCCGAGGCGAGTCGCGCGAGACCCGCGGCCCAGAGCGCGCCCGACGTCCCGCCGGCGTCGTCCCCCCATGCCGCTGCCGCCGCCAGGAGCGTCGCCGACGGGCCGGCGCCGGACTCGGAAGCCTCAGCGGCGGCGGCAGCAGCCGCACGGGATCCCCGACGCATCCCGATCCCGTGGTCGCCGTCCCCCGCCACCGCATCGAGCTCGCCGAGCCTGGCCTCGATCATCGCTATGCGCGCGTCCGCTGTGGCGGCGAGCTCGACGACCCGCGCGCTCGAGGGGAGGACCGGTCCCACCGCGCGTCTCCGAGCCGCCGCCTCATCGGTCGGTCCGCCCGCCTGCGTCTCACGGGTGTCGAGGACGCCGGTTCCGCGGCTGAACGCCGGTGCCTGGCATGGAGCGAGCCACCAGGCGAGGAGGTCGTCCGTGAGCCAGCTGATCGTGAGGGAGACACCAGCCATGTCGAAACTGGTGACGAGCTCGCCCACCTCGACCGATGCGACGCGGATGCCATGTGCCTCAAGGGAGTCGGACACCTCGGCCCACAGGACGAAGAGCTCCTCGAGCTTGGTCGAGCCGAGCCCGTTCAGCAGCACGACGGCCGCGCTCGACGAGGAGCCCTCGGGCCTTTCCTGCAGCAGCGACTCGACGAGGAGGTCCGCGAGCGCGCGGGCGGTGAGGCTGTCGACCTCCCGGATGCCCGGCTCTCCGTGGATGCCCATCCCTACCGCCATGCGGCCGGGAGGCACGTCGAAGAGCGGCTCCGCAGAACCGGGGAGGGTGCACCCGCTGAACGCGACGCCCAGCGTGCGCGTGGCGTCGTTGGCGCGGCGGGCGGCGTCCGTCACGTCCTCGAGGTCGAGGCCGCTCCAGGCCGCCGCCGCCGCCACCTTGATCACCACGAGGTCGCCTGCGACGCCACGACGGAGCTCGGGTGACGATGGCGGCGCGCTCGAGATGTCGTCCGTGACCTGCACGGTGCTCGCAGAGATGCCCTGCTGCCGCAGCCGCTCCTGGCCCTCGTCGAAGTTGAGGACGTCGCCCGCGTAGTTGCCGTAGACGAAGAGGACTCCGCGCCCTTGGTCTGCCGCCGCCCCGACGTCGGCGACCTGCCGCGCCGACGGCGACGCGAAGATGTTGCCGAGGACGGCTGCAGCCGCAAGACCGGGGCCAACGAGCCCGGCAAAGGCCGGGTAGTGACCTGAGCCTCCGCCAGTAACGACCGCGACGGTCGGCTCCGTCCTGTCGTGCACCCGTCGCACGCCACCCGGGACAGCCCTCACCACATCGCTGTGGGCAAGGACGAAACCGCGGGCAGCCTCACGTGCGAAGGCTTCGGGCTCGTTGGACAGTCGGCGCACGTGACGATCGTGCTGCGGTCCGCCACGACGGTCTTGGACTCGTGGGACGACTACTTGCAGGAGATAGACAGAGTCAGGCCGAGCTGCGGACCACCAGTCGCAGCATGTCTCCCGCAGACGTGTGCGGCTCTGTGCTCCCCAGGTGGGTCAGGACCCGGCTGATCACCGTGGCGGCATAGCTGTCGACGTCGAGCGCGATGGTCGTCAGCTCGCGCTGCGCCAGGGGGACGTCGTCGGAGCCGATCACCGCGAGATCCCGAGGAGCGCGCTGCCCAGCCCGCTCCAGCGCCGAGAGGAGCATGAGGGCGACGTCGTCGTTGTGCGCGCAGGCTGCGCCGACACCGCCGTCTGCCAGTGCGCGCCGGGCATCGTCGTAGCTCTCCAACGTGTCATCGACGTCCACTACGAGGGGGCGCTCCAGCCCCGCCGCCTTGCAGGCCTCGCGCACGCCGAGCAACCGCTCTGACGCATACCGCCGGATCGTGGGGTCGATAGGACGTACGAAGCCGATGACCCGGTGGCCTCGCTCGATGAGGTACCGCGCCTGCATGCTCCCGATGCGCCGGTGCTCGATCGCGCCGTAGTCGCTGACCACGGGTGCCGGCGCGCTGCGCGCCACCGCGTCGGTCTCAGCGGGCGGGAAGCCCGCAACCGTCAGGATCAGCTTGGGAGTGACGTAGCGCCAGACGTCCTGGACGTCGCTCGAGTCCAGGCTCCCCGACACGCGGTGGACGAGCAAGGCGTACCCCCGTTGGCCGAGAGCCTGCGTGAGTCCGTCCAGCGCACGGTCGAACACGAAGCCGAGGGTGAGCGCCGGCACGAGGCACAGCACGATGTTGCTGCTGCCGGCCTTCAAGGCGCGTGCCTGGGGATTGGGCACGTGACCGAGCCGCCGCGCGGTCTCGAGCACCAGGTCCCTCGTCGCGGCCGAGATCTGCTTGTTGGGTGCGTTGTTGAGGACGTAACTGACCGTGGCTCGCGACACGCCCGACGCGCGGGCGACGTCGGCGCTCGTGGCGGGCTTCAGGCGCCCGCCGTCAGCCTGGGCGGGCACCGACGGGTCCGAGGCGGGCGCGTCCGATGCCACGATCCCTCCTTTGCGGCAGCGCTCGCCGCCGCATAGCGGATCTTAGGCGCGGCCCGGCTGTTCGGCTCTGGACCGCACGTGCCAGCCACTTTCACCACAGCGACAACCTCCTCGTGTCATGACGTTTCAGTTGTGTTGCAGCCATTGACTCTCGTGGTTACAGGTGTAAGTTCCGTCACGTTACTCGCGTAACCTCACCACCAGGAGGACAGATGGGCACCCAATCCGAGATCGACGTACGGGTCCTGGGTCGCGGGTGCTGGGTGCTGGAGCCCCCCGCCGACGTGCGCTCGGCGCGGTGGCTCGTGCTGGCGCGCAACGGCGAAGCGGCCGTCTCGCTCGTCTCCGGCACCGTGACGGCGGCGGAGGGGACGGTGCTGATCCTCTCGGGCGGCGCACCTCTGTCCGTCCGGCTCGAGGGCGAGGCACGAGCGATCGCTGTACGCCTGCGCTGCGACACCGGGGCCCTGCCCAAGCTCGGGCCGGTCACGACGTTCGAGGTGTGCCAGGGCCGCGTGTCCGGCATGTTCGCTCACGTGCTCACCGGTCTTGCGGACGACGCGGCCAACGGCGTCGAGTACCGCTGCGAGCGTACGCACCGTCTGCTCGTGGGATTCGTGCGCACGCTGTGCCTCGACGAGGTGCGGCTCGAGGAGGGTCGGGCCCCCGACCTGTTCAGCGAGGCGGCCGACAAGATCGAGGACCGGCTGTGGGACAGCGAGCTCGACGCCGAGGACGTCGCCCGTATGCTCAACGTGTCGACGCGCACGCTGCACCGCGCCTTCCGCTCGCAGGGCGTGACTCTCAGCGCCTGGATCCGCGAGCAGCGGCTCGAGCGGTGCCGCGACGACCTGCTCGACCCGAGACATCGCCACGTGCCCATCAGCAAGGTCGCAGCACGATGGGGCATCCCCGACGCGGCCCACTTCAGCCGCCTCTTCAAGCTGCGGTACGGCGTATCTCCGCGCACCTACCGCGCCGGCGACTGCATGGCCGGGGCAGCAGAGGGAGCGATGGACCTGGTCCCGGCCTGACGAGCCCGAACGCTGGAGTGCCGCCGCCCTGACGGGCGGCGGCACTCCAGCGTTCGAGGCCTGTGGCGACGTGGCCGCCGACATCGGTGGGGGACCGTGCGGACCACGGTCGGCCACCCGGTTCCGAGCGCCGGGCACCGGATCGCCGCAGCGGATCCGGTGCCCGTTCGCCGGTTAGGACTTGGGAGCCCTGTCGTAGGCGGCCTGGACAGCCTCCGCCACCTGCTGTGCGGACTCCTTGAGAGCCAGCGCCTGCTGCATGTGCGACTCCAGCGCGGCCGTCACCTCCGCACTCGGGAAGGTCGCATCGGGGAACGTGTTGCTCTTGCCGCTCTTCAGGAAGGCGGTGATCTGCTGGTTCACCTGGAGCGGCGACGGGTTCGCCTCATCGGCGAAGGTCGGCACGAGGCCGCCGTTGCCCGCCTGGTTCGCCACGTAGAGCTGGTCGATCTCCGGGGTAGCGAGGAAGTCCACGAACGCCTGGGCGAGGGCAGGATTCTTCGCCTTGGCGTTGACGACCATCGACTGGAACGGAGCCACGATCATGCCGCTGTCCGCTGCTGTATCGGTTGCGGGAAGCGGATAGGTGCTGAAGGTGACCTCCTTCGGCCCGTACGGCAGATAGGCGCCGTATCCGACGATGCCGAGGACCTTGCCGCCGAACAGGAGGTTGAACGCCCCCGGCAGGTCCGTCCCGGTGAAGTTGTCCGGGAAGCAGCCAGCGTTCACCATGTCGATGTTGCGCTGGATGGCGTCCACCCATCCTGAGGTCTGCCAGGTGAGGCTCCCATCCGCCAGCTTCGCGTCGAAGTCGGGTGTCTTCGAGTACACCGTCTGGTAGCTCATGGCGTAGATGACGCTGCGGGCCTCGAACGGAGTGGCCGGCCCGGCGGCGTACGCCACAGTGCCCTTGGCGCGCGCAGCCTTGCAGAAGGCGAGCACCTCCGAGAAGGTCGTCGGGGCCGTCAGCCCGTTGTCCTTCATGAGCTTGTCGTTCAGCAGCTGCGCCACGTTGGTCAGCGAGATCGAGAAGCCGTAGAACTGGTCGTCCTTCTTCAGCACGGGCGAGATGGACGGCGGCATCTGGCTCGTCCAGCTTCCGGTGAGCGGAGCCAGGAAGCCGCGCTTGGCGAGACCCACGACGGAGACCGCCGTTCCGGAACCTGCGTCGGCGCGGAAGATGTCGGGCCCGGTGCCGGCCGCGAGGCGGGTCGGGATCTGGGTCGCCAGCGCGTCAGGTGCCAGGTAGTCGACGTTCACCGTGGTACCGGGGTACTTCTTCTGGAACTCGGCCACCACTGCGGTCATCGCCGGCTTGGAGCCCGACTCCCAGGTGATCGACAGTTCGCCGCTCACTGGGGTCGCACTGGCACTGGTGCTCGTGCCAGTGGGGGGGCTCGTACTGGTCACTGCGCCACCTCCGCCTGACGACGAGCACGCGCTGAGCGCGAGCATCGAGGCGGCTGCCACCCCTGTGATCGCGATCCGGCTTGCGCGAGGAACTGCCATGGAACTCTCCGTTTCTCGTTGCGATGCGGGTGTTGCGCTAGCCCTTGATTCCCGTGGCGTAGCCGCGGAAGACCGCCTTCTGCATCAGGAGGAAGGCAGCAAGAATGGGGATCGAACCGAGGATCAGGGACGAGAAGATCAGGCCCCATTGCGAGTCGTAGGCACCGACGAACTGGTAGACGGCCAGCGGGATCGTCTGGACCGGGCTACCGCTGAGGTAGAGCAGCGGGGCGTAGAAGTCGTTCCAGATGAGGACGGCGTTCATGATCCCGACGGTGCCCGTCACGGGTGCCAGGAGTGGCAGCGTGACGTGCCAGAAGGTCTGGAAGCGGCCACACCCGTCGATGGCGGCCGCCTCCTCGTAGTCCAACGGAACGCTGCGGAGGAACTCGGTGTAGAGGAAGATCGAAAACGCTGCCTGCTGCCCGGTATAGAGCACGATCAGCCCCGACTGATTCCCGAGGAGCCCGAGATCCCGGAATGTCGAGTAGAGCGGGATCAGTGCCAGCTGGAAGGGCAGAAGCAGGCCGGTCATCAGCGCGAGGTAGGTCAGCTTCGACCACCCGGCAGTGAGCCGCGCCAGGGGGTACGCCGCCGTCGCCCCGACGAGGATCAGGAGGAGGACGCTGACGCCCGTCACGATGAGGCTGTTGACCAGTGCGTTCCCGAGCTTGGCCTCGGACCACGCAGTGGCGAAGTTCCCCCACACCAGCTCGTGCGGCGGCACCAGCTGGTTGTCGTAGTCGTTGGCGCCTCGGACCGAGTTCACGACCACGAGGTACACCGGGAACAGGATCGCGAGCGCCCCGAGGAGGAGCACTCCTTCGAGGACTCCCGTCCGCCACGTGTATCGCCTACGCATCGCGGGCCGCCCGTCGTCTCGCCGCCACCTGCTGCGCCAGCGCCGCGCCCACGGCGAGGACGGCGATGACCACGGCGAACGTCGCGCCGTAGCTGAAATTCCCGAACACGAAGGTCACCTGGTACTGCGCGGTGGACAGGGTCTGGGTCGCGTCGCCCGGACCCCCCTCGGTCATCACCCACACCTGGTCGAACGTCTTCAAGCCGCCGACGACGGCGAGCAGGACGCTGACAGTGACCGACGGCTTCAGCAGAGGAAGGGCGATGTGCACGAGCCGTCGGAGCGGGCCGGCGCCGTCCAGCTCTGCCGCCTCCAGGACCTCGTCAGGCACCCCCTGCAGGCCGGCGAGGTAGATGACCATCGAGATGCCGGAGAACTGCCACACGATGGTGAGCGTCACCGCCCACAGTGCCGTCGAGGAGTCGCCGAGCCACGCCGTCTGGAGGTCCTTCAACCCGATCGCGCCGAGAACGGCGTTGAGCGGCCCGTCGGGCAGGTAGATGAACTTCCAGACGTTCGCCACGACGACCGGTGTGAGGATCACCGGGGCGAAGTACAGCAGCCGGAGGAGGCTCTTGGTCTTCAACGCCGTGTTGAGGCCGAGCGCGAGCAGCAGCCCGATCACGTTGATCAGCAGCGTCGTCACCACGGTGAGCAGCAAGGTGTGGGTCAGAGCCGACAGCGCCAACGGGTCGCGGAGAAGGGTCGCGTAGTTCTTCAAGCCGATGTACGAGTACTCACCGAAGCCGGACCAGTTCGTGAAGGAGTACAGGATGCCCTGGATCGAGGGCACGATGACCACGAAGACGACGGCTGCGACCGCCGGGACAAGGAACGGAACGCCCCAGGCGCTGCTGGTGTGGTGCGAGCGGACGCGCGCTCCGGACAAGGTTCGTGTCATGTCGTCGTCCCCCCGCTGCCCGCGCCGACCAGGCCGGTGAGGTACTCCTGGGCATGCTCGGCGTACCAGAGGACGTCGCCTCCGTAGTGCTCGACGACGAGCGGACCTGAGTAGCCGGAGCCGGTGGCGATCGCGAGCGCGCGTCGGTAGTCGATGCAGCCCTCCGGCAACGTCGAGGGCGTGGCGACGAAGCGGCCACCCTCCATGCCGATGCGGTGGCAGTTCTTCACGTGCCAGTAATTCATGACGGGAGCTACCGCGATGAGCGTCTCCACCCAGGTCTCCACAAGCGGCCAAGGAACCCGCACAAGGCTTCCCAGGTCGGGGTTGACCCCGAGGGCCGGACTCCCCACCGCGTCGACCAGCTCCAGACACGCGGCCGCGCGGTCAAGGAGGCTCAACTCGTTCATCTCCAAGGAGAGCGAGACGCCGTGGATTTCCGCGTGAGCGGTCAGCACCCCCACCAGACGGACGGCGCGCGCCCTGGTGTCCGCCGAGTGCTCCAGAGGTCCGTTCACGCGCAACCAGGGCGGCTGGACGTCGCCGGGAGCAACTCCCGCCCCGGGGCCGTTGTGCAGTCCGATGCTGACGACCGGTGCGCCGAGGCCGACGGCGTTGTCGATCGCCCGCCGTCCTCGCTCGGCCGACCTGTCGACGGCGACGTCATCCTCGACGGTCAGGTCGATGACTGAGGCGCCCACGACCTCGAGCTCAAGGCGGTCCAGCGCAGAGCTCAGGGCACGCACAGCGCTCGAGTCGAGCCGTGCCAGCGGAGTCCACAGGTCGCTGAGGTCCACGGCCGAGTACCCCGCGTCACGCAAGAGGCGCAGGTACCCCACGATCGCCTCGACATCGGCAGCTCCGCCCGGCGGGCGACCGAGCGAGGCGAGCAAGCCGGTGGATGCCGCGACCGTGGGGACACGTGGGGCGCCGCCAGCGGCACTCATGCTGAGCCGATCAGGCGTGGGTAGTGCAGCGGGAGGCCCGGAGCCGGGGCCGCCACCTCGAGGATCTGCGATCCCGACAGCGCCGAGATCGCCACTCGGTCCAGCGATGTGCCGAAGTACGAAACATTGGCCGGCGACTTCAGGGTGATGCCGACCGGGTCGTCGAGGTAGAGCTCTGCATCGGTGCTTCCCGGTGCCACGTAGAGCAGCTGGTGCGGGTAGTAGCAGGCGACCAGCATGCCGCCCGAGGCGTCGGCGGCGATGCCGTCGGGGGTGACGGAGCCGAGGTGCACGAGGTCCTCGAGCTTGCCGCCGGAGTAGCGAGAGATGCCGAAGCCGAAGCTCTCGAGCAGGAGGACACCCCCCTCAGCGTCGAGGCACAGCCCGTTGGGGAAGTTGAGAGGCCTGCCGACGTCCATCACCTCCCCGTCGCCTCCGTGCGGGGGGATGCGCACGAGTCGACCGGTCGGGTTGTCGGGGTCCTCGGCGCCTGAGTCGCTCAACCAGAGATTGCCGTCGCGGTCGAACGCGCAGTAGTTCGGCACCGTGTAGCCGACGCCTGCTGCCGATTCGGACCACACCGACACGACGCCGTCCTGCGTCACGCGGACCACGTTGCGAGCGATGACGTTGCACGCGTATAGGTTCGACTCGTCGTCGCAGCACAGGCCGAGGACGATCCCGTCGACGTGTGCGATCAGCTCCTTGGTGCCGGCGTCGGGGTGGATTCGGTAGATGTCCCCGCTGCAATCGCCGGAGTAGAGGGTCCCGTCGGGGCCGGTCGTGACCGACTCCGGCCTGTCCAGGCCTTCGGCGACGACACGGACGTTCCCACGCGCCAGGATCACCATCGTCAGACTCCGTTCGTCGCCGGCGCGGAGGCGCGGGCCTCGAAGTACACGCGAGAACTGGTCGGGCTCCCGATCTGCATGCCGCCGTCGACGACGACGTACTCCCCTGTCACACCGTCGGAGAGGCTGGACGAGAGGTACAGGACCGTCTTGGCGATCTGCTCCCCGGTGGTCATCCGCCCGAGCGGGATGCGGCCCTCGGCCTCGCGGGTCGCCGACGGATCGGCGGACCTCATCAACGGGCCGTCTACCATGCCCGGCAGGACTGCGTTGACGCGAATACCGTCGCGGGCGAACTCGAATGCCGCGTGCCTGACCAGGCCGAGGACCCCGCTCTTCGCGGCCGTGTATCCGACTCCGGCGTGCGTCGACATCCGGATCGATGCCAGCGATCCGACGGCGACGATGGCGCCACCGCCCCGCGCACGCATCGCCGGTTGCGCGGCCTTCACCACGTTGAAGGCCCCGGTGAGGTTGAGCGTGATGCTCCGCGCCCAGGCGTCGGCTGACAGCTGCTCGATGGGCTGGGCGGAATCCGCGCCGGCAGGGCCGCCGGCGAGGTTGACTGCGATGTCGAGGCCGCCGAGGAGGGCGCACGCCTCGTCGATCACCGCCTGCACCGAGCCGAGGTCTGTCACATCCATCGACCGCGCCAGGACACGGACCCCGAGAGCATCGACCTTCTCGCTGACAGCCTCGAGCGCTTCGGCGTGCAGGTCGGTGAGAACGAGGTCGGCGCCACTTCGCGCGAGCACCTCGGCGGTGGCGCCGCCGATGCCACCGGCCGCTCCGGTCAGCATCGCCACCCGCCCGGCCAGCAGCGGGGCATCGAGCGCCGCAAGGGACATGGAAACTCCTCAGCCGGCTGGTGGAAAGGTGCAGGTCACGAGGCCGCATCCCTTGCTGCGACTACGAATTCGAGGAGCCTGACATGGAACCGCGGTTGCGTCTTGCACGACGACGACGACTGTCTTGTCACCTTGCGCCTGATCCGGGCAGGCGCACGAAGGCGTGAGGCGAGCTGCTCCGGCCCGCAGGTGGCACTCGGCCCCAGGTCGCGCGAGCGCGAGGTGGACGGCAACCTGAGGTTGATGCCGTGACGCAGTGCGGGCCCGGCGAGAGTCGCCGGGCCCGCACTGGTGGATGAGCCGTCACGGCATGACGGGCTCCTCCTTGAAGTCGTACGTGTTCCAGAGTGCGTCCATCTCGGCCGGGGTGAACAGGCCCTCGCCGCCCTCGGCGGTCACGACGTCGAAGCCCGTCGCGGTCAGATCGCCGAACGTGGCGCCGTGGCGCACGATCTGGTCGAGCACCTGAACACCCTGATAGCCCCAGCCGTAGTACTTCTGGCCCACCAGCCCGATGGCGAGGCCGTCGCGTACCGCCGCGAGCCTCCGGCTGGATCGTGTCGAAGGCAACGACCGTGAGCCCACCGTTCTTCACCCTGTCAACCAGCGTCGGCAGGTTCGACGACTCGACGAGGAACGGCCACGGGCCGTCGAAGTAGAACCCATTGATGCTCGGGTCGCCGCGCAGGGTCGACTCGACCGCGTCCACCGACTTGGGGACGTCGTCGTTGCCGGCGACGGTCGTGGCGATCTCGTAGTCGACACCGGCGGACTTCAGCGCGTCCTCAAAGCCCTTGTCGCGCTGGGTGAGGTTCTCGGAGCCGAGAACCCCGGTGAGGATGGCGATCCTCTGCTTCCCCTTCCCCTTCACCGCCTCGGCGTACATCTGGCCGGCGATCTGACCGCCCTTGAAGTTGTCCGAGCCCACGTAGGTGAGGCGCTTGCTGTCGGGGCAGTCCGAGTCGAACATGATCACGGGCACGCCAGCATCGATGGCGGCATCGACCGCGTCGCACACAGCCGGGCCGAGGCTCGACACCATGAGCCCGTCGACCTTGCGCTGCACGTACGACTCGATGAGCTGCACCTGCGCGGCAGCATCCGGAGTGCTCGGTGCCGTGACCTCGACCTTGATGTTGCCGATCTCCTTGGCCCGGTCCTCCATGCCGGTCTGCGCAGCAGTGACGCCGGCATTGCCGAGGGCCTTGAAGATCGCGACGAACGTCAGCTCCTTGTCAGCGGGCGCGGAGGATGCCGCCCCTGAGGACGTCGGGGCCGAGCTTGACGTCGTGCTCGTGCTCGAGCTGCCGCACGCAGCCAGCGAGAGCGCTGCCAGCGCGACGGTAGCGATTGCGGTGCCGGAGCGCCGCGCGGTGCGTACCGATTTCATACTCATCTCCAATCGTTCGCGACCGAGTGGCCGCGCTGGGGGTTTGGGGTGGGCGCACGTCAGCGGATGGCCGACCTCGCGCGCAGCTTGTCGATCACGACGGCCAGGATGATGACGACGCCGATGACTACCTGCTGCCAGAACGAGTCGACCCCTAGCAGGGCCATGCCGTTGCGGACGATGCCAAGAAGCGCCGCTCCCCAGATCACGCCGACGACGCTGCCGATTCCACCGAAGAAGCTGGCACCGCCGATGACGGCGGCGGCGATGATGTCGAGCTCGTAGCCGAATCCGATGTTGGCCTCCGCGACGCCCAGGCGTGCTGTCAGGAGCACGCCGGCGATTCCTGCGAACAGGGCCGAGAGCACGAAGGCGAGCGCGATGATCCGACGGACGCGGACTCCGGAGAGCCTCGCGGCCTCCTCGTTGCCGCCGATCGCGTACATCTGGCGACCGAGGACCGTCCGGTTCATGACCCACCACATGATTGCGGCGAGTACGAGCATGATCCAGACCGGAACGGGGAGGCCGAGGACGAATCCCTTGCCCAGCTGCTTGATCGAGGGATCGATGTCCGAGATCGGGTAGCCGCGGGTGATGGCGACATCGAGGCCACGAACGACGTTCAGCATGCCGAGCGTGACCATGAAGGACACGAGACCGAGGCCTGCGACCAGCGCCCCGTTTACCACGCCGACGATGGCGGCGGCCGCCAGACCGCCGAGGACTGCCAGGACCGGCGACACCTGGTGGCTCGAGAGGAGCGCCGCGACGATCCCGCCGAGCCCGATCACCGAGCCCGAGGAGATGTCGATGCCGCGGGTCAGGATGACGAGGAACTGGCCCATGGCTGCGATGGCGATGAACGAGAAGCTTGCGGGCGACGAGCGTCAGGTTGTCCACCGAGAGGAACTGCGGACTGGCGAACGTCAGGAACACCGACACGACGACCACCGAGATGATCGCTCCCGCCGAGGGCATGGCGACGATCCGTGCCGCGACCTCCCGGGCACGGCTCGCCGGAGCGAGAGGCTGGGACGCACCAGCGCCTGGTGCCTGGGTCGTCATGTCGTGAGCTCCATTCGGCTGGCGAGTTCGAAGATCTTTCGGGCGCTGATCTCGTCGGGCTCGAGGACGCCCTGTACGCGGCCCTTGGCCATGACGGCGATCCGGTCGCTCATTCCGATGAGCTCCTCCATGTCGGAGGAGATGAGCAGGACCGCAACCCCTGACCGTGCGACGTCGTCGATCACCCGGTAGATCTCATGCCGCGCACCTACGTCCACCCCGCGCGTGGGCTCGTCGAGGATCAGCACGCGCCGAGGACTGAGCATCCACTTCGCCAGGACGACCTTCTGCTGGTTGCCGCCGCTGAGCGTCCCGACGGACTGACGGTGCGATCGGGCTCGTATCCCGAAGTCGGCGATCGCCCTCCGCGCACGATCGGCCAGATCGCGGAGAGAGATCACTCCGCCGCGGCTCCAACGAGGGAGGTTGGGCAGGGAGAGGTTCTTCTCCAGGTCGAACCCTAGGACGAGCCCGTCCTGCTTGCGGTCCTCCGGGACAAACCCGAGACCGGCCTCCACCGCGTCGCGCGGCGCTCGGATCTGCTGCTCCAAACCGTCGACGCAGATCGAGCCTTTGCTCCTTGGGTCGCATCCGAAGATGAGGCGCGCCACCTCGGTGCGGCCCGCCCCTACCAAGCCGCCAAGGCCGAGGATTTCGCCGGACCGGACCGTGAGTGCGACGTCCTCGACCATCCCGCCCCAGAGCCCTGAGACCTCCAGTACGGGCGCACCGGGCGACTCCCGCTTGTCCGGGAACAAGGCGGTGAGCTCACGGCCGATCATCGCGTGTACCACCGCGTCACGTGTGACGGCGCTGTCGTGGGCGTTGAACTCCGACACCTTGGCACCGTCACGCATCACCACGATTCGGTCCGCGACCGAGAACGCCTCGGCGATCCGGTGCGTAGTGATGACGATCGCGTACCCGGCGCCGCGCAGCCTGCGGATCAACGCCAGCAGCGCCTGCGCCTGCTCCTCGGGCAACGAGCTCGTCGGCTCGTCCATGAGCAGCACCTTGACCTCGTGCTGGGCCAGCGACTTGGCGATCTCGACCAGCTGCTGCTCCGCGATCGACAGGCGACGCACCAGGGTCCGCGGGTCGGCGAGCGAACCGACCTCGTCCAGGGCCTCGCGCGCCTGCCGGATGCTCGTGCTCCGGTCGACGACGACACCGAGCGCTCCCTTCGGCTCACGACCGAGAGCGATGTTCTCCGAGATCGACAGGTTCCCCACCAGGTTCAGCTCCTGGTGCACCATCGATACGCCGTGCCGCCGCGCATCCGCCACGGACTCGATCGTCACGGGCTCGGAGCCCATGACGATCTCGGCGTGGTCGGCTGAGTAGACGCCGGCTAGTACCTTCATGAGCGACGACTTGCCGGCGCCGTTCTCACCCAGGAGCGCCACGACCTCGCCCCCACGCAGGTCGATGTCGACGTCCTTCACGACCCGGACTCCGTTGAAGGCGACCGTCACCCCGCGAGCGCTGAGGACCACGGGGAGGTCGAGGTCAGTCTGCGTCATACGTCACGCCGACCTGTCGCCGGATCTCGTCCATGATCCGCATCGTCTTCAGGGTGAGCGCGTGAGGGACGACGGGGCTCTCGAGCTTCTCCTGCAGCCACGCATCGAGCCACCTCGAGCGCTTGGAAGCGCCAGCCGAGACCGCCGTCCACCGAACCCGAGAAGTCGGTGAAATCAGCACCGCCGGCCGGGTTCCCTTCACCGAACTTCACGACGCGCAGATCCGTCGGGATCATGTAGTTGTAGCCGAGCTCGATACGCCCTGCGGTGCCGTTGATGCTGGCGCGGTTCGGCAGCTCGGAGGACAGCGACGTGGTGACCACGCCGTGACGTCCCGCCTCGTCTCGGATCACCGCAGAGGACTCGGCATCGACACCGGTCGACGTCAAGGTGCCCAGCGCCTTGATCTCGAGGTCGTCGCCGAGGACGCCGGCGACCAGAGCCACCGCGTAGATGCCGAGGTCGAGGAGCGCCCCACCGCCGAGCGCCCGGTCGTACAGACGGTGCTCAGGGTGGGTGGGGTCGAAGCGCAGGCCATGGTCGGCGATGACCGAGACGACGTCACCGATCACGCCCGAGTCGAGAAGCCTGCGCACCTCGACCATGTGGGGCAGGAACCGCGACCACATCCCCTCCATGATGAACACGCCGCTTTCACGAGCGAGGCTGAACAGTGCCTCAGCATCGGCAGCGTTGAGGGTGAACGGCTTCTCCACCAGGACGGGCTTGCCGGCACGGATCGCGAGCTCGGCGACACGGCGGTGCTCGCTGTGCGGAACGGCGACGTAGACGAAGTCGACGTCCGGGTCAGCGACCAGCTCCTCATACGAGCCGTAGGCGGCTGCGGCACCCTGGGCGTCGGCGAAGGCTTTGGCCCTGTCGATGGACCGAGATCCGACCGCAGTGATTCTGGCGGTGTCCGTGAGGCTGAGATCCTGGGCGAACATCCCCGCGATAAAGCCGGTGCCGAGAACACCCCAGCGCTGGTCGGACATCAATGGCTCCTTCGGTCGTGGGTTCCACCCAGGGGCTGACGTCGCCCGGAGTGGCGTGATCTCGGTTCCAAGGCTCGCCGTATCCGCGCGCAGACGCTTGCCTCGGCGCGACGGCATGTTGATTGTGCGCGTCACCTTCCCCGCGGGGCGGTGGCACCCGGCGGAGGGCTGGAGTCACGGCGTGGTAACGGAGAACCGACCCGCGGATCTCGCACCGCCGTAACCGCTTCCAGGCCGACTCGACCGCAATCCCCTCTGCGCAACGGGTCGGACGCGCGACAGGTGTGACGACGCTCAGAGGTCGACGGAGGTCTCCAGGGCATGCCCGGTGGCGGCACGGACGTCGTCGACGGTGACGCCGGGTGCGGTCTCGACCAGGACGAGGCCCTCGGAGGTGACGTCGATGACGGCGAGGTCGGTGATGATCCGGTCCACGACAGCCTTGCCCGTCAACGGCAGCGAGCACTCGTCGACGATCTTGTGGGTGCCGTCCTTGGCGACGTGCTCCATCATCACGATGACCCTCTTGGCGCCGTGGACGAGGTCCATCGCCCCGCCCATGCCCTTGACCATCTTCCCGGGGATCATCCAGTTCGCGATGTCGCCCGATGCGCTCACCTGCATGGCGCCGAGGATCGCGGCGTCGATGTGACCGCCGCGGATCATCCCGAACGACGTGGCCGAGTCGAAGAAGCTCGCGCCCGGCAGGACCGTGACGGTCTCCTTGCCCGCGTTGATCAGGTCGGCGTCGACCTGGTCGTCGGTCGGGTACGGACCGGTGCCCAGGATGCCGTTCTCCGACTGCAGCACCACGGTCACGCCCTCGGGCAGGTGCTGGGGGACGAGGGTGGGCAGGCCGATGCCGAGGTTCACGTACTGGCCGTCGCGCAGCTCGAGGGCCACGCGGGCGGCGAGCTCGTCACGGGTGAGCGCCATGGCTCAGGCCTCCTCGGCGGTATCGGCTGCGAGGGCCTCGCGCCATTCTTGGACGAAGTGGATCCACTCGGCGATCTCGATCTCCTCGAGATCGCCGAGCTCGACGCGAGGCTGCTCGCGGTCCCTGGTCACGGCGTGACCGAGGTGGTGCGGCGCTCGATGCGCTTGGTGGCGACCTGCTCGGGGGTGAGGGCGACGACGCGCTGCACGAAGACGCCCGGCAGGTGCACCTGCTGCGGATCGATCTCGCCCGGCTCGACCAGTCGCTCGACCTCGGCGATCGTGACCCGGCCCGCGGTCGCGGCGAGCGGGTTGAAGTTGCGGGTCGCCTTGTCGAACACCAGGTTCCCGTGCCGGTCCCCGAGCGACGCGCGCACCAGCGCGAAGTCGGTGGTGATGCCCCGCTCCAGCACGTACTCGCGCCCGTCGAACTCGCGCGTCTCCTTCGCCGGGCTCGGCACCGCGATGCTTCCGTCCGCGGCGTACCGCCACGGCATCCCGCCTTCGGCCACCTGAGTCCCCACACCGGCCGGGGTGTAGAACGCCGGGATCCCCGCACCACCGGCGCGCAGCCGCTCGGCCAGCGTCCCCTGCGGGATCAGCTCGACCTCGAGCTCCCCGTGCAGGTACTGCCGCTCGAACTCCTTGTTCTCCCCCACGTACGACGAGATCGTGCGCGAGATCCGCTTGGCGAACAGCAGCACCCCCAGGCCCCACTCGTCCACGCCGCAGTTGTTGCTGACCACCCGCAGGTCGTCCGCGCCCTGCTCGAACAGAGCCTGGATCAGCACCGAGGGGATCCCGTTGAGACCGAAGCCGCCCACCGCGAGCGACGCGCCGCTCGGGATGTCCGCGACCACGTCAGCAGCCGAGCCGACGACCTTGTCCACGACCGACACCGCCTTTCAGGCATTCCACCGAGCGCTTTGACGTGTCCGGTCGGACGGGCAGAACCGCACCGTCGCCGACGCCACCGGGAGCCGGAGCCACGGTCGGCCTCTGAAGACTCACACTCCGCACAGTCCACGTCTTGCGTACATCCGACGACCCACTTGTCGCCGCGCGCCGTGGGTGGGCCGGGCCACCTGGGGAAGGTGTTCACGGTCTATGCGGCGGCGGAGTCGTCCCCCGTGGCAAACCAGCTTCCCGGCTCCCGGCGCTGCTCGTGCTCTTCGCCGACCTGGTCCGCTGCGGCCGGTCCACGTCGACGGCCGTTGAGCCGACCCCTCCTAGCTGATGCCGAAGCTCGCCAGCTGCTCGGGCGTGCACGGCGTGCCGTCGCGGCCATCCGGCAGCTGGACCCTCTCGCCCTGGGCCACGGGCTCGAACCGGCTCCCGACCCGCAGGATGCAGCTGCCCTCGTCCGAGCTGACCGCGTTCGCGTCGTTCGAGTACGTGCCGAACATCAGGATGCTCACGTAGGCGTACTGGTCGCCGACCCAGCCGGGCAGGTCGGCGTTGCTCATCTCCGCCTCCACCACGACGTACGGCGTGCCCTTCTCGAGCCGCATCTTCGGCGTGGTCACCGTGATCGAACGGCCCTGCTCGACGTAGCGCAGGTCGAGCCCCACCGCCTCGGACAGAGTCACCGCGTCGCCGGGCATCTGGCCGTAGCCCACGCGCTGCATCTGCGTGAAGGCCGTCAAGGCCTGCGCCTGGACCACAGCCATGAAGGTGCTGTCGCGCTCGGCTGTCGCGGCGCGGCGGTAGGTGTACGCCGAGGCCAGCAGGCCCACGACGAGAGCCGCCACGACGCCGAGGGCGATCAGGCGGCGCCGGCTCCGTCGCTGCGCAGTCGCGGGCTCCGTGCTGATCGGCGCTTCGGTGTCGATGCTCATGACGAGTTCCCCATCTCCGGCCTGACCGGCCGTCCGCCCATGATGCACCGGCCCGCGGCCCCTGCGTGGCGTTCAGGCTCAGTCGATCATTCCCGCGAAGGGGCCTTCGGGCTCGGTCGCCGGTGCCTCGTCAGGCTCGGGGTTGTCGAGCTCGTAGAGGTCGGCGCGGTCCGAGCGCAGCACCGCGAGCAGCACTGCGCCGCCGGCGAAGATGTTCCCGAGCCAGAACGCGATCTGGCCGAGCATCGACTCGAGGATGAGCCAGGTCGTGTCGTCGGACTGCACGCTGAACTGCGGGCGCCCGATCCACTGGATGGCGATGGCCACGGCGTACGCCGCGATGGCCGCCCAGACGAACCGCCACTGGTACCTGCTCATGACTCCCCCTCACCGGCTCGGCGAGCCGTCGCCCCAGCATGCCGTGGCACGGCCGGAGTTGTGGTCACGAGACTGCCCTTGAAGGGCGCTTTGTGACCCTCAGGGGAAGCAATCAGTGGCGGAGGCGGCGGGCTGCGTAGGTGGCGCCGACGGCGGCCAGGAGGACGGCGGCTGCGGCCAGGGCCAGGCGCAGCGGTCCGGGCCCGTCGTCCGTCGAGGCGCTGCCCGGGGCGTCCGACTCCTCCGGTGCCGCGGTGGTGGCGCTCGGGGCGTCGGTCGGCGTGCCGGTCGCGGCCGGGTCGGTCGGCGTCGGGGTCGCCGACTGCTCGGCTGCCTCGATCGGCACCAGCAGGAGCCGACGGTCGCGCTCGGAGGCCACGACGAGCGCCGAGCCGTCACGGGTGAACGACACCGCCTCGCCCTGCGGCTGATCCGGGAGCGAGAGCGGCGTACCGGCACCGATCGACTCGGCCGACACCGGGGCCGCGTGGAGCGTCGCGGAGAAGTAGTCGCGGATGACGTAACGGCTGCCGTCCGGCGACATGGCCGCATCGGTGACGAGCCCGCCGACCTGCGCGACCCGCTTCGCCGTCGTCACCCCGGACGTCGAGAGCGGCACGCGGTAGACCGCGCCGCGGGCGAGCTGCTTGGTCACGACCCACACCTCGGCGCTCGTGGGCGACACCAGGATCGCCTCGGCGTTGTGCGGCTGGTCGGGGTAGGTGAAGCGGTACGTCGTGGCCTCCACCTGCTGGTCGACGAGCTTGGACGGCTCGAGGATCGCGTGCAGCCGCACCTCGGGCCAGACGTCGTTGTTGTCGCCGATGTCCGCCAGCCACAGCACCTTCCGGCCCAGCGGGTCGACGCCGGTGCCGATGGCCTCCATGTCGCGCGCGCCGATGTTGCGGATGCGCACCCGCGCGAGCACGTCGCAGGTCGTCCCGTCGAGCGCGTAGATGTAGGGCCCGTTGCCGGAGTCGGCGTGCACCCACCACACGCCGTCGTGCTTGGCCGACCACGTGATGCCGCTGATCTCCTCGAGCCGAGAGTCGCTGATGCGGCAGATCACCTGCGGGTCGTCCGCGGCGTACGCCGGTGCCGCAGCCGTCAGCGGCAGCGCCACCAGGGCAGCTGCGCCAAGCACACGGCCCATCCTGCGGCGCGGTAGCCCGAGGTCACGCCCGTGCACCGTCGCGCGCCTCCGCGAGCTGGGGCTCGATCCGCGCGGCCAGCGCCGGGCGGATCGACCACTCCTGCACGAGCCGGTCGTAGTCGGCCAGGTCGGCCGCGGTCGCCGGTGCCCCGGTGCGGACGGCGCGCAGCAGCAGGTTGCGCGGCGTGTGCTGGTCGCTCACGAACTCCACGGTCTCGACGCGATAGCCGACGATCCGCAGCAGGGACGCGCGGATGCCGTCGGTGAGCACGTCGACCATCCGCTCGCGCAGCAGTCCGTAGCGGGCGAACAGGCCGAACGGCGACGGCGCGGAGGCCTTGGTCACCTGGGTCTGCAGGTCGTGGTGGCAGCAGGGCGCGGCGAGCACGACCGGCGACTGCCACCGCACCGCGCGGGCCAGGGCGTCGTCCGTGGCGGTGTCGCACGCGTGCAGCGCGATCACGACGTCGGCGCGTGGCTCGTCCGCGGCGTCGGCGATCGTCGCCGCCTCGAAGGTGAGCCCGTCCGCCCACCCGAGGCGCTCGGCCAGCGCGGTGTTGCGCTCGCGGAACGACTCGCGCAGGTCGACGCCGTGCACCACCACGGGGATGCCGCGCACGCGCGCGAGCCAGACGTACGCCCCTACGGTGAGGTAGGCGTTGCCGCAGCCGAGATCGACCACGCGCCAGGGGTTCTCAGGCGTCGGCTCGGGCAGCGCGCGAGCGACGCGGGCATCCTCGACCGCGCTCTCGAGCAGCTTCACGAACTGCTCGACCTGGCGGTACTTGTCCATCTTGGTCGGCTTGAGCCTGCCGAGGGAGTCGGCGACCCCCACAGCCATGAGGTACGCCTTGACGTCGGGGTGCTCGACGTCGAGCAGCCGCGGCTTCACGCGGTCGTGCGCGACGGGCACGTCCTCGACGGGCTCGACGCGGGGCGCGCGGTGCACCTGCGCGTCGCCCTTCTTGGTGATGCGCACCTGCACGACCTCGGTGCCGGTCTCGACGTGCCAGTTGCCGAAGCCCTGCTCGAGCAGGGCGTCGACGACGGCCGGCGCGGCGTCGGAGTCATGGTTGGCCGTGTGCGCCTGGCGCTCGTCGTACGTGACGACCTGCAGGCGGCGTCCGGCCTTGATGCCGACCGGTCGCAGCTCGGCGCGCTTCCACTCGAGAGGGACGCCGCGACGTCGACCGGCCGCCACCGCACGCACGAGGGTGGAGTCGTCGAGCAGCAGCGCCCGCACCTCGGCGCGAACGTCGGGCCAGGGAGCGGCCACCTACGAGGTCGCCATCAGGAGTCGCTCGCGCAGCAGCCGCAGCGCGGTCTCGTCACCGGTGGTCGCGATGCCGTGCTCGCCGGGGCGGCCCCACAGGTGCAGCACCATCCCGGACGCCGGCCCGGCGACGAGCGCGTCGGCCTCGCCTGCACCGCCGACCACCTCGACGCTCGTCGGGTGCAGCGTGACGGTCCACGAGTGGTCGTCCGCGGCCACGAGCACGCGCTGGCCCGTGGCGCCCGGCTGCGCCGGCTCGTCGCCCCAGTCCCACGTCAGCCAGCCCAGCAGCTCGTCCACGCCGTCCGCCGCGAGGTCGCCGGGCACGTCGCCCGCGCCGTCGGGGCCGTCGGTGGCCGACTCGGCGTCCCAGCGGTGCACGGTGGTCTCCTGCGCCATCCGCCGGTGCCAGAAGCCGACGGTCTGCTCCTGCGGCCACCACGCGTAGGTCGGCGCGTCCTCGGGCCGTGCGGCCAGGAGGTCGCGCAGCTCGGCGTACGCCGCCCGGATCTCGTCGCGCACGTCGGCACCATCGGCCACCTCGCCCCAGGCGTCGGTGCGCTTCGGCGGTGCGGCATCGGTCTTCAGCACCACGATCTTGTGGCGGTAGACGCCCAGCACGTGCGACAGCAGCGCCGAGACGTCCCAGCCCGGGCAGCCGGGCACCTCGGCCGCCAGGTCGACGGACGCCTCGAGCATCGCCTCGAAGTCGGCGTCGAGGTGGGCGAGGTACTGCTCCGTGGTCAGGCGGGTGCCGTCGAGGCTCGGTTGCGGGGTCACGTGCCGATCCTGCCACCCGCGGCGGACCCCGGGCCCCGGCGATAGCGCTGACTCGCGCCCGGCCTCCGCCTAGGGTGTGCCCGTGATCCGACGACCGTCCGGAGCCGAGGGTGCGATGCCCGCCGGCGCGATCGTCGTCGTCTCCCTCGTCCTCGCAGCCCTCCTCGGCCTCGCCATCGGCGCGGTGTGGGGGCTCGCCGGCGGTTCTGGCTCGCCCTCGGCGTCGGCCTCGCGGACGTCCACACCCACGACCGGACCGACGACACCGAAGCCCACCTCGGACGCGTCCACCGGCACCTCGACGGATCCGACCCCCACCGAGTCGTCGGCGCCCCCCACCGCGCCCGGGTCGGTGCCGCCCGCGCCCGACACCACCACGACCTCGGCCGACGGCTGGCGCCTCGGCTCGTGGCGCATCACCAACACCGCCGGCGCGCTCGGCGTCGACACGACCGCGCGCAACACCTCGACGGGCACGCGCAGCGCCGACCTGATCCTCTACGTCTACGTCAACGGCGAGCACATCGCGACGACGACGGCACGCGTGACGGACGTGCCCGCCGGCGAGACCGTGCCGGTCAGCTTCACGGGCAACGACCCGTGGAAGGCCGGGACGAAGATCCTGCTGCTGCAGGTCGGCTAAGCGCGTCAGCGCTGCAGGTACGCCGCGACCGCGACCAGCACGATCGAGGCGGCGAGGACGCCGAGGGTGACCATGCGCCGGGTCCTGGGATCCACGTCGGCCACCCTACGTCGCGGCTCGGATAGCCTGCGCACGTGAGCACCGAGCAGCCGTCCGGCACCGAGCCCGTGGAGCCCGTGGCCCCCGAGGTCGCGGTGCTCGACGTCGACGGCGTGGGCGCGATCGCCGCCGGAACGATCGCGTGGACGGTCGCCCTCGTGCTCACGCTGGTCTTCCGCGGCCCGCTGACCGACGCCGGCAACGGCTGGTGGACCTGGGTGTGCCTCGCCGGGGCGCTGCTCGGCGCGCTCGGCCTCTGGTACGTGCGCCGCCGCCGCGACGCCTACCGGCGTGCGGCCGCCACGGCCTGATCCGACCTAGAGGTCGTCGGGGTCGATGTCGAGGACGTCGGCGAGCTCGGGGTCCAGCGCCGTCTCGCGCTCGTCCGCCTGCTCGTCGTCCGCATCGTCGGAGTCGTCGGCGTCCTCGCCGCCGTCGGAGTCCTCGAGGTCGTCGAGGTCGTCCGCGACGTCGAGCAGGTCGTCGTCCACGTGGTGCGCGTCGACGAGAGCCTCGGGGTCGGCGAGCTCCTCGTCGTGGTTGACGTCATGGTCGTGGTCCAGCTCGGCGCCCGCCTCGAAGTCGCGCTCGGCGTCGAGGTCGGCCGGCTCGTCGATGACGACCTGCGAGGTGACCACCTCGTCGGCCGCGGCGTCGGCGACGAGCAGGCGCGCGTGCACCTCGACGAAGCCGTAGTCGTCGACCACGATCTCGGTGACGGGGATGCCGGTGCCCTCGATCTCGCGGACGCTCGAGTGCGCGCCGCAGCCGTACTCCAGCGAGACGACGGAGCCGTCGGCGCCGAAGGGGTTGGCGCAGACGCCGAAGGCCTGGCCGAGCAGACCGCCGATCGGCATGAGGAAGCCGCAGCTCGTGCAGGAGGCGGGTGCAGCCTTGGCCATCGCGGAGGCGGGGCCGCGGTCGCCGTCGTACCAGCGCTGGGCGGCGAGGTCGCGGCCGTGGACGGAGAGCACGCGCTCGCGGCCGAGGCCGAGCTCCCACTGCTCGGGGCGCAGCGTGGCGAGCGGGCTCGAGGGGTCGTCGAGCTCCTCGAGGAAGTCCTCGCCGCTGTAGCCGGCCTCGAGGCGCGGGTCCTCGGGCGACGTGGGGTGCAGGTCGCCAGGGCCGAGGTCGCCGGGGCGCACGCGCTCGTTCCACGGCACCCAGGCCGGCGGGAGGAGCGCGCCGTCGCCGGGCAGCAGCACGACCTCCGACACCGTGGCGGTGTCCTCGCCGGGGGCGCGGACGACGGTGACCGACCAGTGCCACCCGGCATAGGCCGAATTGGTGCAGGAGAAGAGGTGCGTGGCGAGGGCCGGGTCGGCGTCGGGCAGGACGGCGACGTGCTCGCCGACCTGCTCGGCCGGCGCGACCTCCAGCACCGCGGCGCGGGCGAGGTCGAGGGCGGCGGCGTTGCCGAGCACGGCGTCGAGGCCGAGATCCAGGGGTGTCACAGGGTCATCCTCGCCCACCCGGGCCCATCCGTGCCACGCGCCCCCGTCGGGCGGCGCGCCCGGACCGCGGCGCAGCGTGCCCGGATCGCCGACCGATGCAGCGAGGCCGCCGTCCCTCGCGGGGACGGCGGCCTCGTCGTGCTGACGGCGTTCGACGGCTACGCGTCGATGTCGTCGGCGATCTTGCGCAGCATCGCCGCGATCTGGCGGGAGTGCTTGTCGTCGGGATAGCGGCCCCGGCGCAGGGAGTTGGACGTGCCGTCGAGGAGCTTGATGAGGTCCTCGAGGATGACGGCCAGGTCCTCGGCCGGCTTGCGCGCGGCCTTGGCCACGCTCGGCGGGGCGTCCAGGAGCCGGATCGACAGGGCCTGCGGACCGCGCTTGCCGTCGGCGATGCCGAACTCCACGCGCGACCCGGGCTTGAGGGCCTCGAGGCCGTTCGGCAGCGCCGAGGCGTGCACGAACACCTCGTCGCCCTCCTCGGTCGCGAGGAAGCCGAAGCCCTTCTCCACGTCGTACCACTTGACCTTGCCGGTCGGCACCGCACTCACGTCCTGTCTGTCGTCAGGAGACCCCCCGGGCCTCGTTGGCGTCCGCTCAGGCTATCTGCCCGGCCACGCCCGCCCCAACCGAGAACCGCCCCTCGGTCGTCACCGGAACGTCGTCGGTCCCCGCACGTACAGTCGCCCCGTGGCTCCACGTCGTTCGCCGGACCAGCGCACCCGCGCGCTCGCTCTCCCCCTCGAGCTGCCGGGCGCCACGCTCACCCACCCGTTCGGCGACGACGTCAACGTCTACAAGGTCGGCCTCGCGACGGCGACCGACGCCGGTGCAGGCCGGCACGCCGGCGGCAAGCTGTTCGCGATGATCGGCCTCTGGGGCGACCCGGGCGTCATCACGCTCAAGGTCGAGCCCGAGGTGGGGCCCACGCTCATCGCCGAGCACGCGGCCATCGAGCCGGGCTACCACATGAACAAGCGGCACTGGATCTCCGTCACCCTCGACGGCACGGTGCCCGACGCCGTGCTCCGCGAGCTGGTCGAGGACTCCTACGACCTCGTCGTCTCGACCCTGACCGCCCGCCAGCGCTTCGACGTAGACCCCGACCGCTTCCCCCTCCCCGGCCGCCGGTGACCGCCGGCGGCTCCACGGCTGCTGTGGAACCCGGCACGTCGTGGTCGGTGGGGGTCCGTAGGGTGCGGGCATGGCGAAGGTGAGGGTCCCCGGCTTCCGGTGCACGGAGTGCGGGTGGACGTCGCCCAAGTGGGTCGGGCGCTGCGGCGAGTGCCAGGCGTGGGGCACGGTCGCCGAGGTGTCGGCGCCGACGTCGTCCTCCGGGCTCAAGGCGCGCACCGACGGCGTCGCGCCCACACGAGCGGCGCGCCCGGTCAGCCAGATCGCCGAGGAGCACGTCGTGCGCTCCTCCAGCGGCATCGGCGAGTTCGACCGCGTCCTCGGCGGCGGCCTCGTCCCGGGCCAGGTGGTGCTCGTCGCCGGCGAGCCGGGCGTGGGCAAGTCCACGCTGCTGCTCGCCGTCGGTCACCACGTCGCCGAGAGCCTCGCCGCGGCCGACGTCGCGAGCCGGGGCACGGTGCTGTACGTCTCGGGCGAGGAGTCCGTCGAGCAGATCGGCGTACGCGCCCGGCGCATCGGCGCGGACTCCGAGCGGCTGCTGCTCGCCGACGAGAACGACCTCGCCACCCTGCTCGGCCACATCGAGGAGCACGACCCCGCGCTCATCGTCGTCGACTCGATCCAGACCATCGCGAGCGCCGACGTCGAGGGCCGCGCGGGCGGCGTCGCGCAGGTCGTCGAGGTCACGCAGGTGCTCAGCCGCGTCGCGAAGTCGCGCCGTACGCCCATGCTCATCGTCGGCCAGTCGACCAAGGACAGCAGCATCGCGGGCCCCCGCGCCCTCGAGCACCTCGTCGACACCGTCCTCACCTTCGAGGGCGACCGTCACACGGCGCTGCGGCTCCTGCGGGCGGTGAAGAACCGCTACGGCCCGGCCGACGAGATCGTGTGCTTCGAGCAGGCCGAGGACGGCCTGCGCGAGGTCACCGACCCGAGCGAGCTCTTCCGCGAGCACCGCGACAAGCCCGTCCCGGGCGTCTGCGTCACGGTCACCATGGAGGGGCGTCGCCCGATGCTGGCCGAGGTGCAGTCCCTCGTCACCGCGGCCGCCACCCCCAACCCCCGCCGCGGTGTCAGCGGTCTCGACGCCGCCCGCGTCGCGATGCTCGTCGCCGTCACCGAGCGCTCGATCAAGCGCCACATCTCCGACAAGGAGGTGTACGTCGCGACCGTGGGCGGGGCCAAGCTCGCCGACCCTGCGTGCGACCTCGCCGTCTGCCTCGCTATCGCGTCCGCGAGCCTCGAGCGGGCGCTGCACGGCGACGTCCTCGCGATCGGCGAGGTGGCGCTGTCCGGCGACGTCCGCCCCGTGCCCTTCCTCGCCCAGCGGGTGGCTGAGGCGCGTCGCCTCGGGTTCGAGCGCATCCTCATCCCGCGCGGCGGCAAGGCCAAGCTGCCGGCCGACGCCCGCGGCGGCATCGACGGCCCGCGCATCACCGAGGTGCACCACCTCGAGGACGCGTTCGGCATGCTCCGCCACCTGTCCGTCGTCTGAGCCAGGCGCGCTCCGGGCCACGAGCGAATGTCGTACGACGAGGCCTTCCACGTCTCGAAGGCGTATCGGGAGCGCCCGGAACGGCATCGCTCCCTCGTGCGTCGCTAGAGTGGCGGCGCCCGGGAGCCGCATCCAGCGCGTCGATCAGAGCCCGGGCGCGATGACCAGGGGGCACCAGTGGCCGGCGACAAGCGCGACGACGTCGATCTCGCACTCCGTGCCGCGATCGCCGCGGTTGCTCCCGGCACCGTCCTGCGCGACGGGCTCGAGCGCATCCTGCGCGGCCGCACCGGCGGTCTCGTCGTCCTCGGCCACGACCGCATCATCGAGACGATGGCCTCGGGCGGCTTCTCCCTCGACATCGAGTTCTCCGCCCAGCGCCTGCGCGAGCTCGCGAAGATGGACGGCGCGGTCATCTGCGACCCCGACGCGACGCGTCTGCTGCGTGCCGCCGTCCAGCTGCTGCCGGACCCGAGCATCCCCACCGACGAGCAGGGCACCCGCCACCGCACCGCCGACCGCGTGTCCAAGCAGGCCGGCTTCCCCGTCGTCAGCGTCAGCAAGTCGATGAACACCATCGCGCTGTACGTCGCCGGCCGCCGGCACGTGCTCGAGGACTCCGGCCAGATCCTGTCGCGCGCCAACCAGGCGCTCGCGACCCTGGAGCGCTACAAGATGCGCCTTGACGAGGTCAGCGGCACGCTCTCGGCGCTCGAGATCGAGGACCTGGTGACGATCCGCGACGTCTGCGCCGTCGCCCAGCGCCTCGAGATGGTGCGCCGCATCTCGGCCGAGATCTCCGACTACCTCGTCGAGCTCGGCACCGACGGCCGCCTGCTGTCCCTGCAGCTCATCGAGCTCATCGCCGGCGTCGAGACCGACCGCCAGCTCGTGATCCGTGACTACCTCCCCGCCTCGGCGGGGAAGAAGGCTGCCCGCACTCTCGAGGCCGCGCTCGACGACCTCGACGCGCTCACCGCCACCGAGATGCTCGACCTCACGACGGTCGCGCGTGCGATCGGCTTCCCGACCGCCCCCGAGGTGCTCGACCAGGCCGTGAGCCCGCGCGGCTTCCGCCTGCTCGCCCGCGTGCCGCGCCTGCCCGAGGTCGTGCTCGACCGCCTCGTGGACCACTTCGGCGGGCTGCAGCGCCTGCTGGCCGCGAGCATCGACGACCTGCAGGCCGTCGAGGGCGTCGGCGAGACGCGTGCGCGGTCCATCCGCGAGGGCCTCAGCCGGCTCGCGGAGTCGAGCATCCTCGAGCGCTACGTCTGACCCGACGCCGTACGCCGCACCGTCGCGGCGAACGCTCAGGCGGTGACCGGGTGGTCGTCCGGGGCTGGCACCTGGCCCCAGGCGACGTCGCGGATGCCGAGCAGACTCTCCACCACGCCGCGGCGGTCAGCCGCCGCCAGCGACGACACGAGGGCCAGCAGCACGAGCCCTACGCCGAGCGCGAGGCCGAGGCCGTCGTGCCGGATCGAGAGGCAGGCCAGGAGCACCAGGGCCAGGAGCGCCGGCCGCGCAGCGCGGCGCGGCCAGGCCGCCACCTCGCCCGAGCCGTCGAGCACGCGCAGCTCGGCCCAGGCCCACACGAGCCCGCTGCCGCCGCCCGCGGTGGCCATCACGGTGCCCATGAGCACGGACAGTCCGAGGCAGACCCAGGACGCCCACGAGTCCCACTGGACTCCGAGCGGGTTGGACGGGTCCGGCCGCATCCCGACCGGTGCGATGACCAGCATCGACACGACGAGCGTGCCGACGAACACGAGCGCGAAGACCGCGGCGGAGGCCGCCCACGCGAACGCGATGGCGCCGCGAGACGGGACGACGATGCCGACGACGGTGTGACCGGACGTGCCAGCCATGATGGTTCCCCCTAGCCCGGGCCGCACGGCCCACATGCCGAGGATGCCCTCACGAGGGCTGTCCCGGAGGCCTTTCGGCTCAGGACTCGCGGCCGAGCACCGGCTCGCCGAGCCGCGGCTCGTCCCGGCGCAGGGCCTCGGCGCCGATGGAACGGGCATCGGGCAGCGCCACCACGACGACCGGGTCTCCTCCGCCGACGGGCCGCACGACGCCACGTGTCCAGGACGGCAGCGTGTCAGGAACGTCCTCGGTCTCGGGCACCAGTTCGCCCGCGGCCGTCACGGTCACGACGCGATCGACCACGAGGCCGGCGTCGCGCCGGTACACCGGCAGCAGCACGTCGCCCGGACGCGTCCTGTCGGTGCGGAGGTCCACGACGGGCACGGAGCGGCCGCGTACGTCGACCAGGGCCACCACGAGGCCGTAGCCCGCGCGCTCGTGGTCGGGCAGCAGCGTGAGCTGCGGCGCCCGCGTGATCTCGCGGACGTCGCCCACCGCCACGGCGAACGTGGTGCCGCCGACCGTGAACAGCACGTGCCCGCCGTCCTCGCTGACCGGCGTCACCGGCGCCTCGGGAGCCGCAGTCGCAGGAGCGGGAGCAGCGGGAGACGCGGTCTCGTCGGTCGCCGGTGCAGCGGGGGCCGGCCGTCGGGACGGCGACGGTGCGGGCGCGGCGGTGAACAGGGACACGGTCATCCCTCCTCGGCGACCCGCCGGTCGCACTCGTCGGCGAGCCGGCGGCACAGGGTCACGAGCTGGGCGACGTCGCACCCGTCGAGCAGGTCGGCGAGGTCGGACTCCGGCGTCCCCGGGAGGGCGACGGCGGCAGCGCGGTACTCGCGCGCGGCGGCGGCGTGCTCGCCGCAGCGCGACAGCGCACCGGCGAGGGCGAAGCGGGCGTGCCCGAGCTCGGGCGAGAGGTAGACGGCCTTGCGCAGCGCGACCAGCGATCCGGCGTCGTCACCCACGGTCGCGCGGGCACGGCCCTCGACCAGGTACGCGTCGACCTCGAACGGGCTGGCCGTGGCGGCCGACGCGGCCAGTCGCGCGGCCTCGCCGTACCTCGCCTGCTCCATCGCCTCGCGGGCGAGGCGCAGCAGGTCGGTGGCGAGATCGGGGTCGGGAACGTGGTCGGCGTCGTCGCGCGTGTGCGGGCGCGGGGGTGCGACGCGAGGCGGCGGCAACGGTCGGCGCGGGCGCGGCTCCGGCACCGGCTCGGGCTCCGGCACGCGGACGACGGGCACGTCCTTGCGGTAGGCGAATGCGTCGCCGAGGGTCACGAGCGTGAACGAGTCGGTCACCTGCCAGAGCGTCTCGGCATGGCCGAGCACGAGGTAGCCGCCTGCACCGAGGACGCCGTGGAAGCGGCCCACGAGGTCGCGGGTGGTGTCGCGCGCGAAGTAGATGGTGACGTTGCGGCACACCACGAGGTCGACCTCGCCGTGCTCGAACGGAGGCGGGTCGGTGACGAGGTTGTGCAGCCGTACGTCGACGAGCCGGCGCGCCTCGGGGCTCACCTCGTACGTGCCGCCGACGCCGGGGGTGAAGAAGCGCGCGAGCCGCTCGGGCTCGGTGAGCGACAGCGACCGGCCGGAGTAGCGGCCGCGCAGCGTCAGGCTCACGGCCGACGACGACAGGTCGGTCGCGAGGATGCGGATCTCCGGTGATTCGGGCAGCGTCTCGGCCACCTCGAGAGCGAGCATCGCGAGGGAGTACGGCTCCTCGCCGCTCGAGCAGCCGGCGCTCCAGATCGTCAGGGCGCGGCCGCGTGCCACCGCCCGGCGCATGAGCTCGGGCAGCAGGCGGTGCCGCAGCGCGTGCATCTGCGGCGGGTTCCGGAAGAAGTGCGTCTCGGGGATGGTCACCTCGTCGAGCAGCCGCTGCCGCTCGTCGGCGCCCGACGGCGCGCTGATCCGAGCGAGGTAGGCGCCGAGGTCGGCAGCCCCCGTGGCGGCGATGCGGTCCGCGACGATCCCGGCCAGCGCGGGACGGCGGCTGCGGTCGAACACGAGACCGGCGGTGCGCGCGAGGAACTCCGCGAGGGCGAGGTGCTCGGAGTCGGTGAGCTCGCGGCTGAGGGCGACGGAGGTCATCTCACACCGCCTCGGGCACGGCGAGGCGGGCGACGGCGTCGATCACGGACGCAGCGATCTGGGGCAGCGGCAGCTCGACGGTGGCGGCCTCGAGCGCGATGGCGGCGGCCGGCATCCCCCAGACCGCGCTGCTGTCCTCGTCCTGCGCGATGGTGAAGGCACCGGCCCGGCGCATGGCGAGCAGTCCGGCCGCACCATCGCGGCCCATCCCCGTGAGCAGCACCCCGACGGCGCGCTCGCGGCAGACCTCGGCGACCGACCGGAAGGTGCGGTCGACCTCTGGTACGTGGAGCTGGGCCGGGCGCGACGGCTCGACGCGCAGGCGGAGCGCGTTCTCGACGACGAGGTTGCCGTCGCTGGGGGCGACGACGACGTGCCCCGGACGCAGCCGGTCGCCCGACAGCGCGACGGACACAGGGAGGTCGACGACGCCGTCGAGCCAGCCGGCGAGGCCCTCGACGAAGCCCTCGGCCATGTGCTGCACGACGACGATGGGCGCGGGAAGGTCCGGGGGCAGTGCGCCGAGGAGCGCGGCGAGCGCGGGCGGTCCGCCCGTGGACGCACCGATCACGACGACCGGCGTACGACGGGACCCGGTGTGGTCGACGGGCCGCGGCGCCACGCCGTCCGCGGCGAGGCCGCGCTCGCGCAGCTTGCCGCGCGGGTGGGTGATGACGCGGACGCGGCTCGCGACGCTGAGGTGGCGGCCGAGCGCGCGGGAGAACGGGCCCGGCCCGAGCTGCTCGGAGGTCGGCGCGACGACGTCGACAGCGCCGGCCGCGAGCGCCACGTCGGCCTGCTGGGAGGCGGCGCCGGTGAGCACGATGGGGGTGGGGCAGCGGGCCATCACGCGCTCGACGACCTCGAGGCCGCCGACGCCCAGGGCGAGGTCGAGGAGCACCGTGTCCGGCGACAGCGTTCCGACCAGGACGACGGCGTCCTCGGCGGTCTTGGCCGCGCCGACGACCTCCACGCCCGTGAGCTGCAGGAGGTGGGTGAGGCGCGCGAGGCGCACGTGGGTGCCCGCCACGACGACGGTCGAGACCCGGCGCTCCAGGGCCCCGGGCGCGCCGGTGTCGGACGCGGTCATCGACACGCGACCCCCTCCCGGCTCCGTGGTGGCAGCGCAGGCCCTCGGCCTGACGCCTTCTCTCCCGGGAGGCATCGTCAGGAAGCGGCGGGTCCTTGACCCGTTCGGGGGAACGAGATCAGGCGGCGGAGCGGCGCACGTGGGCGCCCAGGGCCGCGCTGCACGAGCGGTAGGACAGCGCGGAGAAGCTCGATCCGGCCGACAGGATCGAGCACAGGCTGAGCACGGAGCCGATGGAGCCGACGGACAGCGCCGACCCGATCGACCCGATCGAGAGCACCGACCCGGTCGAGGCGATCGACAGCACGGATCCGGTGGAGGCGATCGACAGGAACGACCGCTCCGAGCGCCAGGACCTGCTGCTGTGCGCCATGGGCGTCAGGCCGCCGCGGTCAGCGCGAAGACCGACGCGTCGGAGGTGATCGCGCCGTTGCGCCCCACGAGCTTGTAGGTGCCCGCCTCGGCGATCGGCTGGTTGGCAGGGCAGCCCTTCTGGGACAGACGCCCGAGCCACGTGACGCCGACGGAGTAGCTCTCGCCCGGACCGAGCACGACGACGGACGACGACCCGCCCTCGTTGCAGTCGTCCGACGACCAGACCTGCGTGGAGCCCGAGGAGATGATCAGCTCGTTGGCCTTGGCCCCGACGTCGCGCTTGCACGCGGACTTCGAGGTGTTCTGGATCCGCATCCGCAGCTTCGGGGTGGCACCGACCTGGTACGACGCGGCATCGGTCGACGCCGTCACCTGGATCTGGGAGTCCTTGCAGGCCCCCGTGCCGGACGACGTGCTCGCCGAGGGCTTGGCCGTGGGCGACGCGGAGGGCTTGTCGGTGGCGCTCTCTGTCGGTGCCGGAGTGGTGCTCTGGTCGGGCGTCGGGGTGGCGGTCGAGCTGCCCCCGCCGCTGAAAAACAGCGCGCGGATACCCAGCACGAGGGCGACCACGACGGCCAGGACGAGGAGTCGGCGTACCCAGTAGACGCCGGACCCCTTCGGACCCACCGGCTGCAGCAGCGTGCTCACGGGGGCGACGCTACCGGGCCCGACCTCCCGCGCGCCGGACGGTGCGAGGATGCGCAGGTCATGCCGTCCTCGCACCTGCACGCTCCGTTGCTGGCCTGGTACTCCGCGTCCGCACGCGACCTGCCGTGGCGCGCCCCCGACCGCACCCCGTGGGGCGTCCTCGTGAGCGAGGTGATGCTCCAGCAGACCCCGGTCGACCGCGTGCTGCCGGTGTGGCAGGCGTGGATGGCGCAGTGGCCGACGCCCGCCGCCCTCGCGGCCGAGACGCCGGGCGAGGTCGTGCGGGCGTGGGGCCGGCTCGGCTATCCGCGCCGTGCTCTGCGGCTGCACGAGGCCGCCAACGACATCGTGCTGCGGTTCGGCGGGCTCGTGCCCGACGACCCGGACCAGCTGCGCTCGCTCCCCGGGGTCGGCGACTACACCGCGGCGGCGCTGGCGTCGTTCGCCTTCGGGCGGCGGGCGGTCGTGCTCGACACCAACGTGCGGCGGGTGCTCGCCCGGCTGCTCACGGGCGCCGAGCACCCGCGGCCGACCATCAACGCGGCCGAGCGGGCGCTCGCGGCGTCCGTGCTGCCCGACCTCGACGGCGAGGCCGCGCTCTGGTCGGTGGCGGTCATGGAGCTCGGCGCGCTCGTGTGCACGTCGTCGTCGCCGCGCTGCGACGCGTGCCCGGTGGCGGCATCGTGCACCTGGGTCGCGCTCGGCCGGCCGCCGTACGACGGGCCCGAGCGCACGGTGCAGAAGTTCGCCGGGACCGACCGGCAGGTGCGCGGCCGGATCATGGCGGTGCTGCGCGAGGCTCCGGGCGCGGTCGACAAGGTGCTGCTCGACGCCGTCTGGGACGACGCCGTGCAGCGCGAGCGTGCGCTCGACGGCCTCGTGGCAGACGGGCTCGTCGAAGTGCTCGACGCCGGCCGCTACCGCCTGCCCGGCGTCGGTGGAACGATCGACGCATGATCGAGAGCATCGGCGTCGAGACCCTGTCCGCCCAGAGCGTGGCCGTCGTGCGCGGGAAGGCGCAGGGCCACGAGATCGGCGACTTCGTGGGGGCGGCGTACGGCGAGGTCGTAGCCGTGCTGGGCGCCCAGGAGGCCGGCCCCACCGGCCCGCCGATCATCATCTACGCGCTCGGCGCCGAGGGCATGGACGAGTCCGGGCACGCGATGGTCTTCAGCCTTGCCGCCGGATTCCCTTGTGCCGCAACGTTCACCGCCAGCGGCCGGGTCGAGGCGGCGACACTGCCGGCCGGCGACGCCGTCGTGGCCGTCCACGTCGGCGCGTGGCCGGAGGCTCGGCGAGGCGTACGCCGCAGTCGAGGCGTACTTCGCCGAGCACGGGCTCTCGCGTGCCGGCGACCCATGGGAGACCTACCTCGACGGCCCTGACGCGGACCCGCACCGCACGATCCTCACCGCCCCCTGCCGCTGAGCGGGCGGCGGATGCTGGCACCACGTCCGGACGTCGAGGCGGGCTCCGCCCTGCCTCCGGGCGGGTTTCTCTGCCCTCCGCCCGGGGGGAGGGCGGAGACCGCCGTACCGTGGCTGCAGAGGGCCGGTGCGTTGCGCTGACAGCACCTAGGCTGCCGGAGAAGCCCGTGCACACCTGGGAGTCCCCGTGAGCGACGCACCCGCATCCGACCTTCCCGTCATCGTCACGGGGGCGTCATCCGGCATCGGCCTCGAGACCGCAGTCGGCCTGGCACGCGCCGGCGTCCGCGTGGTCGCGACGGTCCGCGACACCGGCCGCACCGAGGCCCTGGACACCGCCGCCGCAGCTGCCGGCGCGAGCCTCGACGTGCGCCGCCTCGACGTCACCGACGCGGCGTCGGTGGACGAGCTCGTGTGCGGCGTCGTCGGCACGTACGGCGGAATCCGCGGCCTGGTCAACAACGCCGGAGCGGCCCACCTCGGCACGGTCGAGCTCGACACGATGGAGGCCATCCGCGACACGTTCGAGGTCAACTTCTTCGGCGTCGTGGCGATGACGCGCGAGGCGATGCCGCACCTGCGCGCGAGCGGAGGCGTCGTCGTCACGATCTCGAGCGTCGGCGGCATCGTCGGCCAGCCGTTCAACGAGGCCTACTGCGGAGCGAAGTTCGCCGTCGAGGGGTTCATGGAGGGGCTCGCTCCCGTGGCCGCGACGGTGGGCGTGCGCGTCGTCGTGGTCGAGCCGGGGGCGGTCGCGAGCTCGTTCGTCGCGAACGCGGGCGTCGACCCCGCCGCGATGATCGAGGCTGCCGGCTCGTACGGCCCGGCCGCAGGCGCCTACCTGCAGCGCACGGCGGGCGCGTTCGCGAACGCTCAGAGCTCGGCCGATGCCGCTGCCGTCGTGGTGTCCGCCGTCCTCGATCCGGCCACGCCGTTCCGCGTCCAGACCTCGCCCACCGCCACCGGCTTCGTCGGCCTGAAGCTGGCCGACCTCGACGGCTCTGCGGTGCAGGGCTTCACCAGCTCCTGGGTCGCACCCGCCTCGACCGGCTGACGCCTCAGGCGCTCCCTCAGCCGGTGGCGCGCGCGGCCTCCGGCTCGACGCGTTCCCCGGTCGCCGCGCGGACCTCGGCGTACGACTCGCGCCAGAGGAGCAGCAGAGGGATCGCGGCCCACGAGACGCCGATCCAGCCGAGCCACGGCACGGCGGTGCCGAGCTCGTGCCGCGGCCACGCCGTCCAGGTGAGGAGGTATGCCGCCAGGACGGAGAGACGGGTCGTGCGGGTGCTCGGCGGCTGCAGCAGGTGCAGGACGGCGGGCAGCACCAGCACGAGGTCGTAGCTGAGGACGTGCGGCGTGACAAGGCCGGTCGTCAGCGCGACGAGCGCCCAGACCGCGCTGACCGCTGCTGACGGCCCACGGCGTGCGACGAGGAGCAACGCCACGACGAGCACCGCACCGAGGGCGAGGCCGAGGGCCTGGGCGACCGATCCCCAGGCGGGCGGCACGAGGGACACCAGCGCCGACGGGATGCCGTGCATCATCCAGCTCTGCCCGACCTGCACGACCTCGTGGTAGCGGTCGGAGGTGAGGGCGTCGAGCCAGTCGACGACCCCCTGCGGCCCCGCCGCGGCCAACGACAGTCCGACGACACCGAGGGCCGCCGCCGCCCACGCGGCGAGCGCCGACCACCGGCGCTGCACGAGCAGCACCAGCGGGACGAGCACGAACAGCTGCGGCTTCACCAGGCCGAGCGCGAGCACGGCGCCGGCCGCCGGGTCGCGGCCGGCGTCGAGCAGGCGAAGGCCCGCCACCCAGATGAACAGCAGCAGCGCGGAGTCCTGGCCTCCGCCGACGAGCTCGAGGACCGGCTGGCTCGCCACGACGCCGAGCACCGCGAGCCGCCACTGCGCGTCGGAGTAGCCCGGCAGCAGGGGTCGCAGCAGCAGCATCGAGGCAACCAGCAGCACGATCGTGATCGCGGTCCAGAGGACGCCGCTGGCGACGTACGGCAGCGCGGCGAACGGCAGGTAGAGCAGGGCGGCTGCCGGCGGCGAGACGAACCACGCGAGGTCGGGGCGGCCGCCGGTGACGGAGTCCTGCAGCGCCTGCTGCACCGCGGGGTCGTAGAGGTCGGACGCACGGCCCTCGAGCAGGAGCCTGCCCCCGGTCCAGTGCGCGAACCAGTCGGGCTGGAACACCGTGCCGATCGCGGTCTCGGGCAGGTGGCCAAGCGCGACGTTGAGAGCGGCCGCGACGAGGCAGAGCCCGACCACGATCCACGCGACCACCCGGACGCGCGCGGGCGTCAGCAGGCCGTCGACGTACGCCGCCACCGCCGCCTCCTCGCCGTACGCCGTCCCGACACGTTGCGGCCGTAGTCTCCCCGATGGCGGCGCTGCGCGTGGGCCGCGGCCCCTCACACGCCCGGGGCCGCCCTGTGGACAACGGCCCTCGTGAATGCCGCGCTTGTTGCGCTCTGAGCGACGAAGTCCCCTACCGGGCGAGGGCTTCGCCCATCGTCGCCCGACGGGGGCCCACCCGTCATCGCACACGCCGGAGGGCGGCACACCTCTCGGTGTGCCGCCCTCGGGCGTTGTTCGGGACGGGCTAGGCGGAGACGTCTCCGGCCGGGGCGGCCGGGGGCTCCTCCGGGCCGGCGCCGACGGCCTCGACGATGTCGTCGATGGTCGGCACCTCGGTCTTGAGCTCGCCGCGGAAGTTGAACTGCCGCTCCGCGCCCTCGCCCTCGACGTCGACCACGACGATCGAGCCCGGACGCAGCTCGCCGAAGAGGATCTTCTCCGACAGCGCGTCCTCGATCTCGCGCTGGATCGTGCGGCGCAGCGGACGCGCACCGAGGACGGGGTCGTAGCCCCGCTCGGCGAGGAGGTCCTTGGCCGCACGGGTCAGCTCGATGCCCATGTCCTTGTCGCGCAGACGCTGGTCGAGCTTGGCCACCATGAGGTCGACGATCGTGACGATCTCGTCCTGCGTGAGCTGGTGGAACACGACGATGTCGTCGACGCGGTTGAGGAACTCAGGGCGGAAGTGCTGCTTGAGCTCGTCGTTGACCTTCTGCTTCATGCGCTCGTACGACGACTTGGTGTCGTCGGCGTTGGAGAAGCCGAGCCCCTGGCCCTTGGAGATGTCCCGCGTGCCCAGGTTGGTCGTCATGATGATGACGGTGTTCTTGAAGTCGACGACCCGGCCCTGGGAGTCGGTCAGGCGACCGTCCTCCAGGATCTGCAGCAGCGAGTTGAAGATGTCCGGGTGCGCCTTCTCGACCTCGTCGAACAGCACGACCGAGAACGGCTTGCGGCGCACCTTCTCGGTGAGCTGGCCGCCCTCCTCGTAGCCGACGTACCCGGGCGGGGAGCCGAACAGCCGCGAGACCGTGTGCTTCTCGGAGAACTCGCTCATGTCGAGCGAGATCAGCGAGTCCTCGTCGCCGAACAGGAACTCCGCGAGGGTCTTGGACAGCTCGGTCTTACCGACGCCGGAGGGGCCGGCGAAGATGAACGAGCCGCCAGGACGCTTCGGGTCCTTGAGGCCGGCGCGGGTACGGCGGATCGCCTGGGACAGCGACTTGATCGCCTGCTCCTGACCGATGACGCGCTTGTGGAGCTCGTCCTCCATGCGGAGCAGGCGCTGGCTCTCCTCCTCGGTCAGCTTGAAGACCGGGATGCCGGTGGCGGTGGCCAGGACCTCGGCGATGAGCTCCTCGTCGACCTCGGCCACGACGTCCATGTCGCCGGCCTTCCACTCGCGCTCGCGCGTGGCCTTCTCGCCGAGCAGCTGCTTCTCCTTGTCGCGGAGCGAGGCTGCCTTCTCGAAGTCCTGCGCGTCGATCGCGCTCTCCTTCTCGCGGCGGACGTCGGCGATGCGCTCGTCGAACTCGCGCAGGTCCGGCGGCGCCGTCATGCGACGGATGCGCAGGCGCGAGCCCGCCTCGTCGATGAGGTCGATCGCCTTGTCCGGCAGGAAGCGGTCGGTGATGTAGCGGTCGGCCAGGGTGGCCGCCGCGACGAGGGCCGCGTCGGTGATCGAGACGCGGTGGTGCGACTCGTAGCGGTCGCGCAGACCCTTGAGGATCTCGATGGTGTGCGCGAGCGTCGGCTCCTGCACCTGGATCGGCTGGAAGCGGCGCTCGAGGGCGGCGTCCTTCTCGACGTACTTGCGGTACTCGTCGAGGGTGGTCGCGCCGATGGTCTGCAGCTCGCCACGGGCCAGCATCGGCTTGAGGATCGAGGCCGCGTCGATCGCGCCCTCGGCCGCACCCGCACCGACGAGCGTGTGCATCTCGTCGATGAACAGGATGATGTCGCCGCGGGTGCGGATCTCCTTGAGCACCTTCTTGAGGCGCTCCTCGAAGTCACCGCGGTAGCGGCTGCCCGCGACGAGGGCACCGAGGTCGAGCGTGTAGAGCTGCTTGTCCTTGAGCGTCTCGGGCACCTCGCCCTTGACGATCATCTGGGACAGGCCCTCGACGACGGCGGTCTTGCCGACGCCGGGCTCGCCGATGAGCACCGGGTTGTTCTTGGTGCGGCGGGACAGCACCTGCATGACCCGCTCGATCTCCTTCTCGCGCCCGATGACCGGGTCGAGCTTGCCCTCGCGGGCCGCCTGCGTGAGGTTGCGGCCGAACTGGTCGAGGACGAGGGAGGTCGAGGGGGTGCCCTCGGCCGGGCCGGCCGACTGCTGCGGCTCCTTGCCCTGGTAGCCCGACAGCAGCTGGATGACCTGCTGGCGGACGCGGTTGAGGTCGGCGCCGAGCTTGACGAGGACCTGGGCGGCGACGCCCTCGCCCTCGCGGATCAGGCCGAGCAGGATGTGCTCGGTGCCGATGTAGTTGTGGCCGAGCTGCAGCGCCTCGCGCAGGGACAGCTCGAGCACCTTCTTGGCACGCGGGGTGAAGGGGATGTGGCCGGACGGGGCCTGCTGGCCCTGGCCGATGATCTCCTCGACCTGCTGGCGCACGGCCTCGAGCGAGATGCCGAGGGACTCGAGCGCCTTGGCCGCGACACCCTCGCCCTCGTGGATGAGGCCGAGCAGGATGTGCTCGGTGCCGATGTAGTTGTGGTTGAGCATCCGGGCCTCTTCCTGGGCCAGGACGACGACCCGGCGAGCCCGGTCGGTGAACCTCTCGAACATCTGCACTCTCCTCACACGAGCGGACGCGTTGCGACCGTTCTCGCAAGCCTAGCCCCGGGAGTCCCGGGGCTCACCTCCGCAGAACCCGCCTGGCGCACAAGACGTTCCTTGCACCGTTACGCCCTCGGTGAACCGGGCCCGCCGCGCGGGGTCCGGGCGGCCCCCGTAGCGCCCGCCGGACGCACCCGGGACCGGTCCGACGCGGACCGCCGAACCTTCGGCTCGCGCGGATCAGGGCCGGCGGCTCGGGGAGTCCTCCCACCCGGCGGGCCCGAGGTCCGACAGGATCGGCGCCATGTCGGTCAGGCTGCGCCTCTTCCTCGCAAGCACGCTCATGCTGTTCACCGAGCTCATGCTCATCCGGTGGCTGGGCGCCAACCTGCTGCACCTGTCCTACTTCTCCAACATCGTGCTCCTGGGCTCCTTCCTCGGCATCGGTCTCGGCTTCCTGATCGCCAAGCCGGGCCGCGCCCGAGGCTGGTGGTTCGCCCCGGCCCTCGCCATGCTGCTGGTCGCCGTCCCGTTCATCCCGGGAGGCGTCGACCAGACCGGCAGCGACCTCATCTACTTCACGGCGGTCAGCACCGAGGGCTCGTGGCCGCCGGTGGTCACCCTGACGCTGGTGTTCATAGCGGTCGCCGCGGTGATGACCGGGCCGGCCGTCATGGTGGCCGAGTGCTTCTTCGAGCTCCCCCGGCTGGATGCCTACCGCTTCGACCTGCTGGGCAGCCTCGCGGGCACCGTCGCCTTCGCCGTGCTGTCGTACGCCGGCGCCGGCCCGATCGTGTGGTCGATCATCATCGCCGCCCTCGTCCTGCTTCTCGTGCGCGCTTACCGGATCGGCTGGCAGGTGCTGGCCGTCGTGGCCGTGGTCGTCGTCATCGGCACCATGTCGTACGGGGTCGTGAAGAAGGGCGACATCTGGTCGCCGTACTACAAGATCAACGTGCTGGACCAGGTCGCGACCGACCAGAGCGGCAAGCAGACCCCGGCGTACGCCGTGATCGCGAACGGCGTGCCGCACCAGGCGATCGTCGACCTCGACTTCCGCCTCGAGGCGGAGCCGTTCTACGCACAGCCCTACAAGCGCATCACCCCCGGCCCGGTGGGCGACGTGCTCGTCGTCGGTGCCGGCAACGGCTCGGACGTCGCCCTCGCGCTTCGCCAGGGCGCCACGCACGTCGACGCGGTCGAGATCGACCCACGCATCAAGCGGCTCGGCGTCGAGCTGCACCCGCAGAAGCCGTACGACGACCCGCGGGTGACGCCGTACATCGGCGACGGCCGTGCGTTCCTGCACACCACGGACAAGAAGTACGACCTCGTGATCTTCGCGCTGCCGGACTCGCTGACCCTGGTCGCGGGCTCGAACCAGCTGCGCCTGGAGAGCTACCTGTTCACGCAGGAGGCGCTCGAGGACGTGAAGGCGGTGCTGAACCCCGGCGGCGCGTTCGCGATGTACAACTACTACCGCGAGGACTGGCTCATCGGCCGCCTCGCCAACACCGCCGAGGCCGCCTTCGGCCACAAGCCCTGCGTCGACGCGTTCCGCGCCCGAAGCGCCGTGATCGTCGTCGGCGTCACCGAGGCCGATCAGCAGTGCGGCGACCCTGCGACCGAGGCCTCTGTCGTCACCGAGCTCTCGGGCCCGCCCCCCGTCCACGACGAGCGGCCGTTCCTCTACCTCAAGGAGCCGGGCATCCCCGGCACGTTCCTGCTCGTGATCGCCGTCATCCTGATCGTGTCGCTGCTCGCCGTACGCCTCATCGGCGGACCGCTGCGCCGCATGGCGCCGTACGCCGACCTCGCGTGCCTGGGCGCCGCGTTCCTGCTCCTGGAGACGCGGGCGGTGACGTGGTCGGCGCTGCTGTTCGGCACCACCTGGGTGGTCAACGCGATCGTCTTCGCGGGCGTGCTCATCGTGGTGCTGCTCGCCGTCGAGGTCACGAGACGCATGAAGAACCGGCCGTCGCGGCCGGTGGCCTTCGGGCTGCTCGGCGTGACGCTGCTCATCGCCTGGCTGGTGCCGACGTCGTGGCTGCTCAGCCTGCCGATCGGCGTGCGGGTGGTCGCGGCGGTGCTCATCGCGTTCGGCCCGGTGTTCGCCTCGAACATCGTGTTCGCGACGCGGTTCGACACCACCGAGGACGCCACCGGCGCGTTCGCCGCGAACCTGCTCGGGGCGATGGTCGGCGGGTGCCTGGAGTACGTCGCGCTGATCGTCGGCTACCCGGCTCTGCTCGGCCTCGCCGGCCTGCTCTACCTCGCGGCGTTCGCGCTCGGGCCCAAGGTGAAGGTGCCTGTGGGCGTGGGGGCCGGCTCGGCCTAGGCGGGAGGACGCCGGTCGCGCTCCATCCAGGTCTGCGGCTTCGCCAGTGGCGTGAAGCCGTGGCGGGCGTACACCTCGTGGGCGTCCAGGGTGGCGAGGATCTGACGGGCGACGCCGGTCGCTTCGACGGCGTCGAACACCGTGCCGACCAGCCACGTGCCGATGCCGCGGCCGCGGTAGGCCTCGGTGACGATCACGTCGCAGATCCAGGCGAAGGTGGCGCGGTCGGTGACCGCCCGGGCGAACCCGACCTGCTGGTCCCCGTCGTACACGCCGAAGACCCACGAGCCGCGCACCGACGACTCGACCGCCTCGGGCGTGCGCGCGTTCGCCCAGTAGCCCTCGCCGACGACCATCGCGTAGGTGGCGTCGAGGTCGATCCGGGCCGGGTCGTCGTCGATCACGAGCCCGTCGTCACGGCGGGCGAGGACGGCCATGAGCTGGCCGGTCAGCCCTGCGCGGCCTGGTACTTGGCGAGCAGGTCGGCGCTGATGCGGCCGCGCTCATTGACCGCAATGCCCTCGCCCTTGGCCCAGGCGCGGACCTCTGCGGGGTCGATCCCGCCCGTGCTCTTCCCGGTGGTGCGCCCGGCCGAGGAGGTCGATCGCCGTCCGCCGCCGATGCGCCGGCCATGGCCGACGTAGGGGGCGAGCAGGTCGCGCAGGCGTGCGGCGTTGTCGTGGGTGAGGTCGATCTCGTACGAGACGCCGTCCAGGGAGAAGGTGACGGTCTCGTCGGCCGTCCCGCCGTCGAGGTCGTCCACGAGCACGACCTGCACCTTCTGGGCCATGGTCACCATTCCTGTCGCAATTACCGGGGGAAATGCCGCAGGAATTCCTGGGGCGCGAAAAGGAAAGCACATGCGGGGCAGCGTTAGGAAATTCACGGCGGTGAATTCCACGAAGGCCGGACTATCCACACCTGGGGATTACCGGTGGATTCCCGGTAATGCGACCGACACAATGCGTCGGCCAGGCGCCGGACATCCCGCGCCGGGCAGCGGCGGTCAGGGCACCCTGACCGCCCCGGTAGGCTGGCCCCGGTGCGTCAGTGACGCCGCGCCGTCCCCTGGACGAACTCGCGGACGGACGCTCATGGCCAGCGACCTGCACCCCTTCTCCGACCCCGCCCTCGGCGTGTCCGAGGACACCGCCGCCCTGCGCCGCGACATCCGCGCCCTCGGCGAGCTGCTCGGGGCCACCCTCGTGCGCCAGGAGTCGGCCGATCTCCTCGCCCTGGTCGAGCAGATCCGGCGCAGCGCCCGCACCGACCTCGGCGACACCTCCGACCTGCTCGCGGGCCTCGACGTCGAGACCGCCACCCGCCTGGCGCGCGCCTTCTCGACGTACTTCCACCTGGCCAACGTCACCGAGCAGGTGCACCGCGAGCGCGAGCAGCGCAACGCCCGCCGCGTCGCCGGCGACCCGCTCTCGCGCGCGGCCACGCGCATCTCCGCGGCGATCAGCGCCGGCGAGGTGACCACCGAGTCGGTCGCCGACGGCATCTCGCGCCTGTCGGCCCGACCCGTCTTCACCGCCCACCCCACCGAGGCCGCCCGCCGCTCGGTGCTGCTCAAGCTGCGCGCGATCGCCGACCTTCTCGACCGGTCCGAGGGCGACGGCGTCGGGCTCGAGGACGCACGGGTGTCGGCTCGGGCCGCCGAGCTCGTCGACCTGCTGTGGCAGACCGACGAGCTGCGCCTGGACCGCCCCGAGGTGCTCGACGAGGCGCGCAACGCCCTCTACTACCTCGACGACCTCGCCCACGGCCCGGTCGCCGAGGTGCTGGACGACCTCGCGCACGCGCTCTCGACCGTCGGCGTCACCCTGCCCTCGGACGCGCGACCGCTGTCGTTCGGCTCGTGGATCGGCGGCGACCGCGACGGCAACCCGTTCGTGACGCCGGACGTCACGCTCCGCGTCGTCGACCTCGTGCGCGACCACGCGATCCGCGACCTGCTCCCGGTGATCGACAAGCTGCTCGAGGACCTCTCGGTGTCCGAGCGGCTCAACGAGGTCACCCCCGAGCTCCGGGCCTCGCTCGACGCCGACCTCGCGACTCTGACCGAGCTCGACCCCCGCTACCGCCGGCTCAACGCCGAGGAGCCCTACCGGCTCAAGCTCACCTGCGTGCGGGCGAAGCTGGTCAACACCCGCACCCGCATCGGCGGCGGCACCCCGCACCGGCCGGGGCGCGACTACCTCTCCACCCGCGACCTGCTCGACGACCTGATGCTCGTGCAGACCTCGCTCGAGGCCAACCGTGGCGAGCTCGCCGCACGCGGCGTCGTCGCCCGCGCGATCCGCACGGTGGCGGCGTTCGGCCTGTCTCTCGTGACGCTCGACGTCCGCGAGCACGCGTCGATGCACCACTCGGCCATCGGTGCGCTCGTCGACCGGCTCGGCGAGCAGGGCTGGCGCTACGAGGACCTGCCGCGCGAGCACCGACTGCGGCTGCTGTCGACCGAGCTCGCCTCGCGGCGACCGCTCGCCTCGACCCCGCCGCCGCTCGAGGGCGACGACCTGCGCACCTACAACGCGTTCGTCGCGATCCGCGAGGCGCTCGACAAGTACGGCCCCGAGGTGTGCGAGACCTACATCGTCTCGATGACCAAGGGTGTCGACGACGTCCTCGCCGCGGTCGTCCTCGCGCGCGAGGCGGGTCTCGTCGACCTCGCCGGAGGCGTCGCGCGCGTGGGCTTCTCGCCGCTGCTCGAGACCGTCGACGAGCTGCGCCGCGCCGGCGACCTGCTCGACGGCCTGCTCGCGGACCCGTCGTACCGCGAGATCGTCTCGCTGCGCGGCGACGTGCAGGAGGTCATGCTCGGCTACTCCGACTCCAACAAGGACGCCGGCATCACCACGTCGCAGTGGGAGATCCACCTGGCCCAGCGACGGCTGCGCGACGTCGCCCGCGCGCACGGCGTACGCCTGCGGCTGTTCCACGGCCGCGGCGGCACGGTCGGCCGCGGTGGCGGCCCGACCTACGAGGCCGTGCTCTCCCAGCCGTGGGGCGTGCTCGACGGCGAGATCAAGCTGACCGAGCAGGGCGAGGTCATCTCCGACAAGTACCTCCTGCCCGGTCTCGCCCGCGAGAACCTCGAGCTGCTGCTGGCCGCGGTGGTCGAGGCGACCGTGCTCCACCAGCAGCCGCGCGCGAACGCCGTGAACCTCTCGAGCTGGGACCCGGCCATGGACCTCGTGTCGGCCGAGGCGCAGAAGGCCTACCGCCGACTCGTCGACGACCCCGACCTGCCGCGCTACTTCGCCACCTCGACCCCGGTCGAGGAGCTCGCCGACATGCATCTCGGTTCGCGTCCGGCCCGTCGCGCCTCGGCCGACGCGGGCATCGAGTCGCTGCGCGCGATCCCGTGGGTGTTCGGCTGGACGCAGTCCCGCCAGATCGTGCCCGGCTGGTTCGGCGTGGGCTCAGGGCTGCGCGCGGCGCGCGAGGCGGGCCTCGGCGACGTCCTGCAGGAGATGCAGGAGGAGTGGCACTTCTTCCGCAACTTCATCTCCAACGTGGAGATGACGCTTGCCAAGACCGACCTGCGGGTGGCGCGCGAGTACGTCGATGCCCTCGTGCCGGGCGAGCTGCAGCACGTGTTCGCCGCGATCGAGGCCGAGCACGCCCTCACCGTGGCGGAGGTGCTCGCGCTGACGGGCGAGTCCGAGCTGCTGGGCGCGCAGCCCACGCTGGCCTCCACCCTGACCACGCGCGACCGCTACCTGCTGCCGCTGCAGCTGCTGCAGGTGCAGCTGCTGGCACGTGTGCGGGGCGCCCGTGCGACCACCGCCGAGGGCGAGCACTCCGACGTCGAGCCGACCCTGCGTCGGGCGCTGCTGCTCACGGTCAACGGCATCGCCACCGGCCTGCGCAACACCGGCTGACCGCGTCACTCACCCAAGAGCCAGAGAACACACGGGTTCTCGGGCGCTTCGGCCAGTGGCGCGGCGGGTCCCGCAACGGCGTCGGGTCGCCGTCCGCCGCGGCAGGCGGACAATGGAGGCATGGCCACCGACGAGACGCTGTTCGACCTCAGCTACACCAACCCCGCCGGGCAGCAGGTGGCTCTCGAGCAGTACGTCGGGCGCCCGGTGCTCGTCGTCAACACGGCCAGCAAGTGCGGGCTCACCCCGCAGTACGAGGCGCTGCAGGCCCTGCACGAGGAGTACGCCGACCGCGGCCTCGTGGTGCTCGGCTTCCCGTGCGACCAGTTCGCCCACCAGGAGCCCGGTGACGACGCCGCCATCGAGCAGTTCTGCTCGATCAACTACGGCGTGACGTTCCCGCTCTCGACCAAGGTCGACGTCAACGGTCGCAAGACCGACCCGGTGTTCGGCTTCCTGAAGAAGCGCGCCGGCGGCCTGCTGTCGTCGACGATCAAGTGGAACTTCACCAAGTTCCTCGTCGCCCCCGACGGCACCACGGTCACCCGCTACGCCCCCAAGACCGACCCCGCGACGATGCGCGACGACATCGAGACCCTCCTCGCCGACCTCACCGCCTGATCCTCGATTTGGTAGTGCTAGGGCGGCGTATACGCCGCCTTAGCACTACCGAATCGGGCTAGAGGACGAGCAGCATGCGGTGGTTGCCGAGGGTGTTCGGCTTCACGCGCTCGAGGTCGAGGAACTCGGCCACGCCCTCGTCGTACGACCGCAGGAGCTGCTCGAAGACGTCGTGGTCGACGGGCGTGCCCTCGATCTCGACGAAGCCGTGCCGGCCGAAGAACTCGGTCTCGAAGGTCAGGCAGAAGACCTTCGCGACGCCGAGCTCACGCGCCCGCTCGATGAGCGCTGAGAGCAGCACGCTGCCGATGCCGGTGCCGACGAACCTCGGGTCGACCGCCACGGTGCGCACCTCGGCGAGGTCCTCCCAGAACACGTGCACCGCGCCGCAGCCGACGACCTCGCCGTCGAGGTCGGCGACGAGGAACTCGGTGATGTCCTCGTAGAGCGCGACCGTCGCCTTGGACAGCAGGCGGCGCTCGGGCGCGTAGGTGTCGACGAGGCCGCGGATCGCTCGGACGTCGGCCGTGCGGGCGTGCCGGACGACGACGCGGGACGCCGGGCTCATTCGGGCTTCACGAGCGGGAACAGGATCGTCTCCCGGATGTTGAGGCCCGTGAGGTTCATGAGCAGGCGGTCGATGCCGACGCCCACACCGCCCGACGGCGGCATGCCGAACTCCAGGGCGCGCAGGAAGTCCTCGTCGACCTGCATGGCCTCGACGTCGCCGCCGGCCTTGAGCAACGACTGCGCGACCAGGCGCTCGCGCTGCAGGACCGGGTCGACGAGCTCCGAGTACCCGGTGCCCTGCTCGTTGCCGTCGATGTAGAGATCCCACTTCTCGACGACGCCGGGCTGCGTGCGGTGGCCGCGCACGAGCGGCGAGGTGTCCTCGGGGTAGTCGAAGACGAACGTCGGCTCCGTGAGGTGCTCGACGACGTGGTGCTCGAGCAGCTCCTCGACGTACTTGCCGGCGACCCAGGTCTTCTCGGGCTTGATGCCGACGGCCTCGCAGAGCTCGCGCAGCTCCTCGACGGGGGTGAACGGCGTGATCTCGCGGCCCACGGCCTCGGACACCGAGGGGTAGACGTAGACCTCGCCCCACGTGCCGGAGAAGTCGCACTCCCGGCCGTCGTAGCGGGTGAACTGCAAGGAGCCGTGCGCCGCGATCGTCGCCTCCTGGATCAGCTCGCGCGTCATCGCGGCGTTGGTGCGGTAGTCGGCGTACTCCTCGTAGTACTCGAGCATCGCGAACTCCGGCGAGTGCGTGGAGTCGGCGCCCTCGTTGCGGAAGTTGCGGTTGATCTCGAACACGCGCTCCATGCCGCCGACGATGCAGCGCTTCAGGAACAGCTCCGGAGCGATGCGCAGGAAGAGGCTCATGTCGAACGCGTTGGAGTGCGTGACGAACGGCCGAGCGGTGGCGCCGCCGTGCTGCGTCTGCAGCATCGGCGTCTCGACCTCGAGGAAGCCGCGGCGGGCGAAGCTCTCGCGCAGCGCGGCCACGACGGCGACACGCAGGCGGGCGACCTCGCGGGCCTGCGGGCGGACGACGAGGTCGACGTACCGCTGCCGCACGCGGGTCTCCTCGGCGAGCGGCTTGTGCTCGACCGGCAGCGGGCGCAGCGTCTTGGCCGCGAGCACCCACGACTCGGCCAGGATCGAGAGCTCGCCGCGACGTGAGGTGATCACCTCGCCCGTCACGCTGACGTGGTCGCCGAGGTCGACGTCGGACTTCCAGTCGGCCAGCCGCTCCTCGCCCACCTTGTCGAGCGAGAGCATCGCCTGGATCTCGGCGCCTCCGCCCGCGCGCAGAGTGGCGAAGCAGAGCTTGCCGGTGTTGCGCACGAAGATGACCCGGCCGGCGATGGAGACGATCTCGCCGGTGGCCGTGTCGGGCTCGAGGTCGGGGTGGGCCGCGCGCACCTCGGCGATCGAGTGGGTGCGCGGCACCGAGACGGGGTAGGCGTCCTGGCCCGAGTCGAGCAGGCGCTGGCGCTTGTCCCGACGTACCCGGATCTGCTCGGGGAGGTCGTCCTCGGCGTCGACGGGCACGGCGGGCTGGTCAGTCATGCGCGCAAGGTTATCGGGGCCCCGGAGCTGCTCTCGCACCGATAACGTCGCGGCGTGACCGAGCCCAGCTACGAGGACCGCCGCCTCTCCTTCGGGTCCGCCGCAAACCGGTACGACGCCCTGCGCCCCGGCTACCCGTCGTACGCCGTCGTCTGGGGCCTGCACGGCGCCACCCGCACGGTCCGCGACGTCGCCGACGTCGGCGCCGGCACCGGCCTGTTCACCCAGCGCCTCGTCGACCTCGACCTCGAGGTGCGGGCCTTCGAGCCGGACGCCGGGATGCTCGACCAGCTCGGCGCGCGGCTGCCGGGGGTCGAGCGCGCCCAGGCCCCCGCCGAGTCGTTGCCGCTCCCAGACGCGTCCCTCGACGCGATCACCGCCGCCCAGGCCTGGCACTGGTTCGACCCGTCGGCCGCTGCCGCGGAGTTCACCCGGGTGCTGCGCCCGGGCGGCGTGGTGGTGCTCGTCTGGAACACCCGCGACACCCGCGTGCCGTGGATGGACGCGCTCTCCGACATCGTCGACGGCGGAGACTCCTTCCGGTCCAACCGCACCGAGGCGTTCGAGGCGATCGCCGCGGTCCACCCCGGGGTCGAGCGGGCCGACGTCCCGCACCGCGTCCTCATGACGCCGGACCAGGTGATCGGCCTGCTCTCGACGTACTCCTACGTGAACCTCCGCGAGGACGCCGACCACCTGTACGCCGCGGCCCGCGAGCTCATGGCCACGCACCCGGACACCCGCGGGCGGGCGCTGCTGGAGTTCCCGTACGTGACCGCGACGTACCGCTGGACGCGCCCCTGACACCCGCGCGGCGCCTCGGAAGGTGACACCGACGTCGCCGTCGGTGAGGACACCTGTAGCGCAGCGCCGGATCCCCTCAGGATCCGCTCACCGGAGCCGATCGGGGTCTCGACCTGGGCGTCGCCTGTGCGACCGTCGAGGGCCAACCGACCGTCCTGCTGTCCTCCCAGGAGCACCCGTGCGCCTCCGCGCCCTCGCCGCCCTCACCGCCGCCGCGGCCTCGCTCACCGTCGTCGCCGCCCCGGCCCAGGCCGTCGTCGCCCCCGACCGCGGTGCCGCATCCTCCGTGGTGCTCGACAAGGAGGCAGTCGGGATCCTCACGCACCGCGGCGCCACCAAGGCCGTCGCGACGACCTCCCAGATCACCTACCGGAAGGGCCCGGTCATGACCGCGGCCACCGGCAACAAGGTCTACATCGTCTGGTACGGCGCCTGGGCCCCCGCAGCGCAGACGATCGTCACCGACCTCGTCTCCTCGCTCGGCGGCTCGCCCCGGTGGGGCGTCAACGCGACGTACTACGACACCGCGAAGAAGTACGTCTCCAAGACGCTGACCCTCGCCGGCCAGACCGTCGACCTGGTCGACCGCGGCCTCGCGCTCTCGGACACCGCGATCCGCTCGGCCGTCACCGACGCCATCGCCGCCAACCGCCTCCCCGCTGACAAGGACGGCGTCTACCTCGTGCTGACCGCCGCCGGCGTCACGGCGACGAGCGGCTTCCTCACGCAGTACTGCGGCTGGCACACCTACACGACCGTGTCGACGACCCCGATCAAGTACGGCTTCATCGGCGACCCGACCGGCGCCTCGCTCGGCAACTGCGCCATGCAGACCACGTCCTCCCCCAACGGCAACGCCGGCGTCGACGCGATGGCCAGCGTGATCGTGCACGAGCTCGACGAGGCCGTCTCCGACCCGCAGCTCAACGCCTGGTACGACGCCCGCGGCTACGAGAACGCCGACAAGTGCGCCTGGACCTTCGGCACGACGTACGCCGCGACCGGCGGCGGCATCGCGAACGTGAAGCTCGGCGCCCGCGACTTCCTGGTGCAGCGCAACTGGAGCGCGAAGACGCAGACCTGCACGATGAGCTGACGCTCACGGCTCACCGCGCGGCGAAGGCCCGGACCCCCGAGGGAGGTCCGGGCCTTCGGCACGTGTCGGGGATGGTTACGTGTTCTTGTCGAAGACCAGGCGCAGGCCCTGCAGCGTGAGGTCGGGCCGGTGCACGGTGACGGTGGAGGACTCGCGGATGACGACGGGCGCGAGACCGCCGGTGGCGATGACCGCGGTCACCGAGCCGCCGAGCTCCTCGATGATGCGTGACGCGATGCCGTCGACCTGTCCCGCGAAGCCGTAGAGCGCGCCCGACTGGAGGGCCTCCACGGTGTTCTTCGCGATGACCGACCGCGGCGCGACGAACTCGACCTTGCGCAGCTGGGCGGCGCGCTGGGCGAGCGCGTCGAGCGAGATCTCGACGCCCGGTGCGAGCGCGCCGCCGAGGAACTCGCCCTTCGCCGACACCACGTCGAAGTTCGTGGAGGTTCCGAAGTCGACGACGATGCAGGGCCCGCCGTACAGGTGGTGGGCGGCGAGGGTGTTGGCGATGCGGTCGGCGCCGACCTCCTTGGGGTTGTCCATGAGGACGGGAACCCCGGTCTTGGCTCCCGGCTCGACGATCACGTGCGGCACGTGGCCGTAGTAGCGCTCGAGCATCGTGCGCATCTCGCGCAGCACCGCGGGCACGGTGGAGCAGAGCGCGACGCCGGTGACGTCCGGGTCGTCCACGAGCAGGCCCCGGAACGTGAGGCGGTACTCGTCGGCGGTCGAGCGGGCATCGGTCTTGACGCGGTACGACCGGACGAGCTCCTCGCCGTCGAAGAGGCCGAGGACGGTGTTGGTGTTGCCGACGTCGATCGCGAGCAGCATGCGGGTCTCCGTGGGTCGTGGTCGCCCCCCACGAGGGTGGGACGCCGTGGGGATCTACAAGGGGCGGAGGTCGGCTCCGACGTCGAGGACGGGAGCGGAGTGCGTGAGGGCGCCGACGGCGATGTAGTCGACGCCGGTGGCCCCGACCTCGGCGGCGTCCGGCAGCGTCAGGCCGCCGGAGGCCTCGAGGAGGGCGCGCTCGCGGCCGTGCGCGGCGGCGTGCTCGCGCGCGATGCCGACGGCGAGACGCATCTGGTCGGGCTTGAAGTTGTCGAGCAGCACGAGGTCGGCGCCGGCGTCGAGCACCTCGGTCAGCTGGCCGAGCGAGTCGACCTCGACCTCGACGGCGAGGCCGGGGAACATCGCGCGGACGGCCTCGAACGCCGCCGCCACTCCCCCGGCGGCGACCACATGGTTGTCCTTCACGAGCGCAGCGTCCGACAACGACATCCGGTGGTTCACGCCGCCGCCGCAGCGCACGGCGTACTTCTCGAGCACGCGCAGGCCCGGTGTGGTCTTGCGGGTGTCGCGCACCTTGGCTCCGGTGCCCTCGAGCGCGTCGGCCCACTGCGCGGTCGCCGTCGCGACGCCCGAGAGGTGGCACAGCAGGTTGAGCGCGGTGCGCTCCGCGGTGAGCAGGTCCCGCGTGCGGCCCTGCGCCGTCACGAGGATGTCGCCGTGGCCGACGCGGGTGCCGTCCGGCGTCACGACCGAGACGGTCGCGTCGCCCTCGGACACGGCGTCGAAGACGGCGGCCGCCACGGGCGCCCCGGCGGACACGCCGGTGCCGCGCACGACGAGGTCGAGGGTCGAGCGCTGGTCGGCCGGCACCGTCGCCGTCGACGTGACGTCCACACCGCCGTCGAGGTCCTCCGCCACGGTGGCGCGCACGAGCGCCTCGACGTACGCCGGATCGAGACCCGTCGACTCGAGGGCAGCCACCACTCCAGCACTCAGGCTCATGCCTTCTCCTTCTCGGGCGCGACGAACGCGGCCTCGGGCACGTCCTCGCGGACGGTGACGAGCACCCCGTCCTCGTCGAGCCGCGAGACGAGCCGGACGTGCCAGCTCTCGTTGTCGGTGTCGGGGTAGTCCTCGCGCCAGTGCGACCCGCGAGTCTCCTTGCGCATCTTGGCGTTCGCGGCGAGCACGGTGGCCACCGCGTGCACGTTCGTTGTCTCCCACGCCTTGGACCGGGGGTCGCCGGTGACGCTGTCCGCCAGCGCGTCGAGGACCCCGAGCGTGGTCGACATCGAGTCGCGAGAGCGCAGCACTCCGACGCCCTCGGTCATCGCGACCTGGATCGAGCGGCGCGCTGCCTCGCTCATGAGGACGCCGTCGCCGCGCGGCGGCAGCGGGTCGCGACGCTCGGGCAGACCCTCGGCGAGGACGTCGCCGATGCGCGACGCGAACACGAGGCCCTCGAGCAGCGAGTTGGACGCGAGCCGGTTGGCGCCGTGGACACCGGTGCAGGCGCACTCGCCGACGGCGTACAGGCCGCGCACCGAGGAGCGGCCGTAGGCGTCGGTGCGCACGCCACCCGACGCGTAGTGCTGCGCAGGGGCGACAGGGATGAGGTCCTTGCTCGGGTCGATGCCGATCTTGCGCAGCGAGGCGAGGATCGTGGGGAAGCGCTTCTCCCACATCTCGGTGCCGAACTCGCGGGCGTCGAGCCACACGTGCTTGGCGCCGGTCTCGCGCATGCGGCGCATGATGGCCTTGGCGACGACGTCGCGCGGGGCGAGGTCGGCGAGCGGGTGCTGGCCCTGCATGAACGCGATGCCCGCGTCGTCGCGCAGCACGGCGCCCTCGCCTCGCACGGCCTCGCTGACGAGCGGCTGCTGGCCCTCGGCGCCGCTGCCGGTCCAGAGCACCGTCGGGTGGAACTGGACGAACTCGAGGTCGGCCACCATCGCCCCGGCCCGCAGCGCGAGAGCGACGCCGTCGCCCGTGGCCACGGCAGGGTTCGTCGACATGCTGAAGACCTGGCCGAGGCCACCGGTCGCGAGGACGACCGCGGGCGCGAGCACCGCGCCGACACCGTCGTGCTGACCTTCACCCATGACGTGCAGCGTGAGGCCCTGCGCGGCACCGCGGTCGTCGACGAGCAGGTCGAGCGCGAGCGCGTTCTCGATCACGCGGATGCCGGCCCTGCCCGCCACGGCCGCGACGAGCGCGCGCGAGATCTCGGCGCCGGTGGCGTCGCCTCCGGCGTGGGCGATGCGGTCGCGCAGGTGCCCACCCTCACGGGTGAGCGCGATGTCGCCGGACTCGTCGGTGTCGAAGCGCGCGCCGAGCGCGATGAGGCGGCGGACGGCGTCCGGGCCCTCGGTGACGAGCGCGTGCACGGCACCCGGGTCGCAGAGGCCGGCGCCGGCGACGAGGGTGTCGACCTCGTGCTCGGCGGGCGAGTCGTCCGGCGAGAGCGCGGCAGCGATGCCGCCCTGAGCCCAGCGGGTCGAGCCCTCGTCGACCTGAGCCTTGGTGACGATGAGGACGCGGTAGCCGGCGGCGCGGGCGTGCAGCGCGGTGGTGAGGCCCGCGACCCCGGAGCCGACGACGACGACGTCGGCCTCGATCGTCCAGCCGGGGGCGGGAGCGGCGAGGCGCCGCGGGAGACGGATCACTCGTGGCCACCGATCGCGATGCGGGCGTTGTCGAGCAGGCGGGTGGTGCCGATGCGGACGGCGAGCAGAAGACGTGCCTCGCCCTGCTCCGGCGGGGCGCCGAGCATGGGGTCGGTGACGACGGCGTAGTCGGTGACGATGCCGTCGTGGTCGTCGAGGAACGACTGCACCGAGCTGCACGACGTCACGCGCAGAGCCGCCCGAGCGCGCGACGCCGGACCCGACGTCGAGCGCGTGCGGCACGGTGAGAGCGAGGTGCCGGTCGGCGTCGCTGAGGTAGGCGTTGCGGCTCGACAGCGCGAGGCCGTCCTCGGCGCGCACGGTCGGGACGCCGACGACCTCCACCGGCAGGTCGAGGTCGTGGACCATGCGCTTCACGAGGACGAGCTGCTGGTAGTCCTTCTCGCCCAGCAGCAGGACGTCGGCGCGGGTGAGGTGCAGCAGCTTCTGCACCACGGTGAGCACGCCGCGGAAGTGGCCGGGGCGCACGGCACCTTCGAGCAGCGTGCCCATCGCACCCGGATCGACGGTGATGGCCGGGTCGCCGCCTCGGTAGATCGTCTCGACCGTCGGCACGAAGACGAGGTCGACGCCTTCGCGTGCGCAGAGGTCGACGTCGTCCTCGAGCGAGCGCGGGTACTTGGCGAGATCCTCGTTCGCGCCGAACTGCGTGGGGTTCACGAAGACCGACGCCGTCACGTGGCCACCGGGCCCGGCGAGCACGCGACCGGCGCGCATGAGCTGCGCATGCCCGGCGTGCAGCGCGCCCATCGTCGGCACGAGGACGCGCTTCGTGCCGGGTGCGAGGCCGGCGTACGCGGCCCGGAGCGAGGTGCGCGACTGCACCACCCTCGTCTCGCCGGTCATCGCGTCTCCTCCTCGGTGCGGACGAGCACGTCGAGCAGAGCCTCGGCGCTCGACGCCTTCAACGTTCCTGCCGCGAGCGCGCGGTCGGCGGTGACCCGCGCGAGCGCGACGTACGCCGTGCGCGCCTCCGTCGACACCTCGCCGATCGCACGCACGTGCGCAGCGACCGTACCCGCGTCGCCGCGCGCGACGGGGCCAGTGAGTGCGGCGTCGCCCTGGCGCAGCGCGTTGTCGAGAGCCGCCGACATCAGCGGCGCGACGAGACGTGCGGGGTGCTCGACGCCCGCTGCGGCGAGCAGGTCGAGGGTCTGCGCGACGAGCGTGACGAGGTGGTTGGCGCCGTGCGCGAGGGCCGCGTGGTACAGCGTGCGGCTGCCCTCCTCGACCCAGACCGGGTCGCCGCCCATCTCGACGACCAGGGCCTCGGCGACCGGGCGCAGCTGGTCGGGAGCGGTGACGCCGAACGGGCAGCCGGTGAGGCGCGCGAGGTCGAGGGACGTGCCGGTGAGGGTCATCACCGGGTGCAGCGCGAGCGGCAGCGTGCCCTGACGCGTGGCGGGATCGAGCACGCCGTAGCCGTGGCGTCCGCTGGCGTGCGCGACGAACTGGCCGGTGCGAAACGACCGCGTCTCGGCGAGGCCGGCGACCAGCCCGGGCAGCACGTCGTCCGGCACCGTGAGCAGAACGAGGTCGGAGGCGGCCAGCACGTCGACCACGGGCACGAGCGGCACACCGGGCAGCAGGGCCTCGGCGCGCAGCCGGCTGGTGTCGCTGACGGCGTACGCCGCGACCACAGGGTGCCCCGCGCGGGCGAGAGCGGCGCCGAGCACGGCACCTGCGCGACCGGTGCCGACGACGCCGACGGACAGGCGCGGCGGTGCGCCGTCCTGCACGGGCTGGGCGTCGGTCACGTGCGGCCTCTCGTTCCGGTCCGCGTGGGTACCGGTCGCTGACTGGGGTGGGCGTGCGTCTGCCGAACACAGCCAGCCTAACGACGCCGGTAGCGTGCCGCTGTGCCGACCGTGCCCCACTCTTCCGACGCCGCTGCCGCGGCGCCGTGGTCGGTCGCGTGGCGGCAGGCCGCGTCGACGTTCTACGCCGGTGCCGACGGCCGCTCCGCGCAGGATCCGGCGTCGCACTTCCGCACCTCCGCCCATGTGGGGCCCGCGCTCGGTGCGGCCCTCGCGCAGCTGCTCCTCGAGGTCGACGCATCACTCGGGCGTCCCGACCCGCTCGACCTCGTCGACGTCGGCACCGGCCACGGCGAGCTGCTCGTGTCGGTGCTCGCGGCACTCCCGCCGTCGGTCGGCTCGCGGCTGCGGATCACCGCTGTCGACGTACGCCGTCGCCCGGTCGGCCTCGAGCCGCGCATCCGCTGGATCGAGGGCTGGGCGCCCGACGCCGTGCCACGCGGGGTCCGCGGCCTGCTCGTCGCGCACGAGCTGCTCGACGACGTCCCGTGCGATGTTGTCGAGGTGGACGACGCGGGTGCTCCTCGGCTCTTGCTCGTCGACGCGGCGGGAGGCGAGACCCTCGGGCCCGCGCTCACCGACGACGACGCCTGGACGTCGTACGGCCTTGACGCTTCACGCGCTCGCGCGTGGCTGTCGGCCTGGTGGCCGCTCGCGTCGCCGGGCGACCGTGCTGAGATCGGCCTCTCGCGCGACGACCTGTGGCAGGAGGTCGTGTCGTGCGTCGACGCCGGCATCTCGCTCGCCGTCGACTACGGCCACGTGCGCGAGGCGCGTCCGTCGCAGGGCACTCTCACCGGCTACCGCTCCGGCGACGTCGTGGCCGCAGTGCCCGACGGCACGTGCAACCTCACCGCGCACGTCGCCGTCGACGCCGTCGCCCACCGCGCGGGCGCGTCGGTCGTACGTCAGCGCGACGCGCTCCTGGCGCTCGGCGTCGACGCCTCTCTGCCGGACCACGCGCTCTCGGTCAGCGATCCCCCGGCGTACCTCGACGCGCTCGCTGCGTCGTCCCAGGCCGCCGAGCTGCTCGACCCGACCGGCCTCGGCGCCTTCTGGTGGCTCCGCACCGACGTCTGACCCGATTTGGTAGTGCTAGAGCGTCACGGGTGACGCTCTAGCACTACCAAATCGTCGGGGCGTGCTGTGGTCGTGCGGCTGCGGGCGACGTACGGTGGCAGGGAGGTGAGCGCGATGAGCGAGACCGACACCGCACGGTGGGACGGCGAGGGCGGGCAGCCGCCCGTGCACTCCTACGCCTGGTTCCTCGTCGAGGTCGCGCACGCCGACCGCGACGAGCTCCGCGAGCTGTGGTCGCTGGCCGTGGCCAAGCTCGGCCACGACGAGGCCTCGCGCCTGTGGCAGGAAGCGCTGTCGGCGTCCGACGCCAGCGAGACCTAGCCGCCCGTCAGTCGAGCGAGCCGGGGGCCGGCAGGACGGTCGTGCCCGTGGAGACGTCGCCCGCATCGCCAGGGGACGCGGCCGCATCCGGTACGTCGACGGCAGGGGCACCGGTCGGCGCGGCCCAGCGCAGCGAACGGTCCGCGGCGCGCGCGGCCGCAGCACGGTCGGCCTGCTCCTGCGCGATCCGGCGTACCTCGCCCGCGTCGCGGTGGTGCGCGGTGATCTTCACGGCGCCCGGAGTCGAGTCGACGTGCAGCGAGGCGAGGCCGAGCGAGCGCTGCCACGGGCCCTGGGTGACGCGCACCGACTGCGTGCGCGCGTGCGGCACGACCTCCCAGCGCTCCACGATCCGGCCGCCGCGCGCCACGAAGACCTCGTCGGTCCAGCCGACTGCCAGCTGGCGCCACTGGATCCACGCGCGCTTGCGCGAGCGCTCGGGCGCGGGGATCAGCGGGATCGACATGATGTCGACGCCGGGCAGCACGCGCCCGACGATCGCGAGCGCGACCGGCCATGGCGCGACCGGGAGCAGCACGTTCTCGGTGTACGACTGGTCGCCGCTTCCCTGCGAGCCGGACGCCGCACCCGCGATGTTCAGCCGCACGCGCACCCAGCCGCGCTTGCGCCACAGGACCGGCTGCACGAAGCCCACGGCCTGCACGCGGCCCGGCGGCACGGTCTGACGGGTGCGCTGCAGCAGGCCGTGCCGCAGCCGCAGGCCGTCCGGCGACTCGGCCACCGTGAAGTCGTAGTAGCGCGAGAACTGCGTGAAGACGCCGAAGATCGGCACGCCACCGATGACCACGAAGATCAGACCGGCGGGCCCGGCCGTGATCAGCGTGACCGTGACGAGGAAGACCGTGGCGAGCAGCAGTGCGAACGTCTCGAGCCGCAGCAGCAGCGACAGGACGAGGTCGCCCGGGGGCACCTTCGCGAGCAGCGTCTCGGGGGCCTCCTCGGCGTCGTGGCGTACGCCGGCCGAGCGCGCGATCACCTCGTTGCGCAGCGCGTTGGCCTCGGCGAGCGTGAGGAACTGCAGGTTCTGCCGCGAGTCGCCGGCGCCTGCGACCTCGATGCGCACCTCGGCGAGACCGGCGAGCCGCGCGAGCAGCGGCTGCAGCACGTCCACCGACTGCAGGCGCGAGACCTGCAGGCGCCGCTCCTGCTTGGTGAGGACGCCGGACTGCACGCGCAGGTCGCCGTCGTCGTCGAACCAGAACGACAGCCGCTGCCACTCGAGGTAGTTCCAGAAGACCGCGAGCGACGTGATCAGAACGAGGACGCCGCCGCCGATCGCGATGGCCGATCCACCGACGCTCACCTCCATCTGCCCGGGCAGGGCGACGACGGCGACCAGCACGGCCGGCCACCAGCGCACCGCCTGGATCACCGGCGTCAGCGGATGCACGCGCCGACGGCCGTGCTGGTCGGGGCCGGTCGGCTTGAAGACCTCGAACGAGAGCGGGTCCTGCTCGCTCACAGCCCGGCCGACCTCTCCTCGCCGCGGCGGGCGAGCCGGTCGCGCAGGTCGGCCGCGATCTGCGGAGTCAGGCCAGGGATGCGCGCGTCGCTCGTGGCCGCAGCCGTGTGCAGCTGCACGGTGGTGATGCCGAGGGCGCGGTGCAGCGGGCCGGCCGTGACGTCTACCAGCTGCATCCGGCCGTAGGGCACGATCACCAGGCGGCGGAAGAGGATCCCGCTCGTGACGAGCAGGTCGTCGGCTCGCTCGGCGTACCCCCACGAGGTCACGCGGCGCCCGATCACGATCCAGATCCACACGAACGCGACCAGCGCGACCACCGCGATCACGAGCGGGATCACTCGAGGTACGTCGGGGATGAGGAACAGGCCGCCGCACACCAGCAGCACTCCGAGGCCGAACGAGATCGCGAGCTCGATGCGGTAGGCACGGGCGAGCACGGGCGACACCCGCACCCACTCGCCTCCCGGCGGTCGGAACACCTCGGCGACCGAGGTGGTGGCGGCGGCTGGCACGGCGTTCTCGGCGGCGTCCACGATCCGACCCTAAACCCGCCTCCGGAAGGCGTCTGACACGATCGGCGCATGACTGCGGTGCGGCACGAGGTGGTGCTGTCGGTGGGCTCGGGCCTCCCGGTGCCCGCCCGCGACGGCCTGCCCACGCGGGGCCTCGACCTCGGCGCCGCCCACCCGTCCAGCCACGGCGTGATCCAGCTGCGCATCGTCGCCGAGGGCGACCGCATCGTGGAGGCCGAGCCGCGCATCGGCTTCCTGCACCGCGGCGCGGAGAAGCTCTTCGAGGTGCGCGACTACCGCCAGGCGATGGTGCTCGCGAACCGGCACGACTGGCTGTCGGCGTTCGGCAACGAGCTCGGCATCGCCCTGGCGGTCGAGCGGATGCTCGGCATGGAGGTGCCGGAGCGGGCGGTCTGGCTGCGCACCCTGCTCGCCGAGCTGAACCGCGTCCTGGTGCACCTCGCCTTCCTCGGGTCGTTCCCCGCGGGCACGGGCATCGCGACACCCGCCCACCACCTCGCCGAGGAGCGCGAGGCCGTGCAGCAGGTGCTCGAGGAGGCCACCGGCGGCCGCATGCACCTCATGTTCAACCGCGTCGGCGGTCTGCGCGAGGACGTGCCGGCCTCGTGGACCGCGCACGTGCACGACGCGATCCCCGCCGTGCGCGCCGGGCTCGAGAAGGTCGCGGCGTTCCTCGCGACCGATGATGCACGCGCGGCCACTCGCGGCGTCGGAGTGCTCACGCCCGAGCAGGTGCTGGCGTACGGCGTCTCCGGCCCGATGGCCCGCGCGGCGGGCGTCGACCTCGACCTCCGGCGCGACGACCCCTACCTGGCGTACGCGGACCTCCTCGCGAGCGGCACCCTCCGCGTCGTCACCCGCACCGAGGGCGACGCGCTCGCGCGCCTCGAGGTGATGCTCGGGCAGGCCGAGGTGTCGCTCGACGTCGTGGCCGCGTGCGCCGACCGGCTCGACGCGATCGGCCCGGCACCGGTGAACCTCAAGCTGCCCAAGGTGCTGCGCGCACCCGAGGGCATGACCTACGTCTGGACCGAGAGCCCGCTCGGCACGAGCGGCTGGCTGCTCGTCTCGCGGGCGGAGAAGACGCCGTGGCGGCTCGGGCTGCGCAGCGCGTCGTTCAGCAACGTCGCGGTCCTCGGCGAGCTCCTGGTCGGCGAGCGGGTGGCCGACCTCGTGACGATCCTCGCGACCTGCCCGTACGTCGTCGGCGACGTCGACGCGTAGCCGACGATCACCGATCGTCACGGATGAGCGACATCCGGCGACGCAGAGTGAATACGCACACCCGATGGTGCGGAGATCGTGCGCAACCCGTGCATCTTCGGGCCTTCCGGGGGATCATCGGCCCGTGGACGCAGACCCCTTCGGCGCGAGCCAGGACGTCGCGACGATCGCCGAGCTGGCCCGCCAGTTCGGTCATCACGCCGGCCGAGCCTGGTTCTCCGGCGCGCGCGCCGACGAGGCCGCGGGCAACGTCACGGTCTACCGCGTCCCCAACCACGCCTTCGACGACGAGCTGCACCTGCTCCTCGGCACCGACGTCCCCGTGCTGCTGCGGGACGCCCGCTTCACCCGCGACGAGCTGATCGTGGCGCGCGAGGAGGCCTGGGCCTTCGGCGACGACCTGCAGATCGACGCCATCACGATCCCGGACGACGGAAGCGGCATCAACGTGTTCGTGCACGTGCCCGTCGACGACGCGCAGTCCGTGCTCAACCGCACGCTCCCCGGCATCGCCCGCGCGCACGACGCGCGCCTCGGCGTCACCGTCTGACGCGACGCCGCACGCCGGCCGGCCAGTGGCCGACTAGTGGAACGGATGCTCGCGGACCTCGTCCAGCGAGCGGATGCGCGCGGCCAGCGAGCGCATGACCTGCAGCGCGAACGTCGGCGTCTCATGCACGAGGAAGATGAACGTGCGCTCGTCGATGACGGCGACCAGCGAGGGCTCGGCCGCGACGGCGGTCAGGCTGCGCGGCGCCTTGCTGATGATGGCCAGCTCGCCGAACGTGTCGCCGGGAACGAGCGTGGTGACGACGTCGTCGCCGTCGCGCAGCTCGATGCTGCCCCGCACGACGCCGAACATCTGAGCGCCGGTGTCGCCGGCGTTGAACACGACGTCACCCGCCTCGAGCTCGCGGGTCTCCTTCGCACTGGCGAACACGCCCTGCACCGTCATGCCGTCGTCCTCCTCAGGATCCGGGGACACCGTATGACGGCGGGAGCGGCCGCGGGCCGGGATGCGAGGAGCGGGCGGTGAACGATCGGTGAACTCGCACGGCCTCAGCGGCCGAAGGCCTCGCGGATCACGCGGAGGCGGGTCGCCGTCTCGTCGTCCATGACGAGGTCGTCCGCCGCGAGGGTCGGGACGGGGGCTGCCGGGTACGCCGGCGGCGCGGGCACGGGTGCGCCCGGGGCCGCAGCTGCAGGCGGCGCCGGGTGGGCGTACTGCGGCGGTGCGACGGGAACGAAGCGGGCGAGGAGGTCGAGCAGGCGCACGGTCAGGTCGGCGAGCAGCGTCTGCTGGTGCGCGACGAGGCGGCGGAGCTCGGCCATCTCCTGCAGCAGCAGGTCCTCGCGGATCGACGACGCGGCGGGCGCGGGCTGCGGGACGGCGTCGGGATGAACGTAGGGCTGCGGGGACCACGCGGGCGGGGTGACGGCCGACCAGCCGCCGGACGGGACCTCGACGACCACGGGCGGCACCGAGCGCGCGGCCTGCAGCTCCTGCCGCGTGACCTGGAGCTCGTCGCGGACGGCGACCAGCTCCTGCTGCAGCGTGGCGACCTGCACGGCCACCTGCTCGGTCAGAGCGGTGAGACGGATGGTCTCCATCTGGTCGTTCCAGCGGGCCGACCGGACGGCCGTGAGCTCGGCGAGGGTGCGCTCGTAGGCCGCCGCCACCTCGGCGCGGCCGGAGGGGCGGGCGTGCCGCGATCCCGGGCGCCTCACCATGAACGACAGGGTACGGCGAGGTGACGTGCGAGAGCGGGAGCCCGCGCCGGGGCTACCCGAGGTGGAGCCGTGGGACGGTCAGTCGTCGTCGGGCTTGTCGTCGTCGCCGCCGCCGGAGCCACCGGACCCGCCCTTGCCGCTGGTGGACCCGCCGCCGGAGCTTCCGGAGCCGCCCTTGTCGTCGCCCGGCTCGGTGGTCGAGCCGCCGCCCGTGCTGGGCACGGTCGAGGGCGACGAGGGCCGGCTCGGCCTGCTCGTCGTGGGGGTGGCCTTGTCGGTCGGCTCGGCGCTCTCGGTCGGCTCCGCGCTCTCGCTCGGGTCGTCCGACGCGGTGGCGCCGCCCTGGTCACCCACGGTGGGGGCCACGAACGGGTCGTCGGGGAGCAGGGTGTCGGCCGTGCCGACGCTGGTGCGGCTCGGGCCGCCGAGGACCTGCGCGTTGAGCGCGGCCGCCGTACCGGCGGCGAGGAGCACGCCCGCGACGGACAGCGCCGTCACAGCGGTGATGCGTCGCACGGTGGGGCCTCCTCGGTGGTCCTGACCCCTCCACGGTAGGCGACCGGCGTCCCACGGCGCTCCCCCGCTCGTCCAAGGGACGTCCAAGATCCGGGGACGCTTCGTCCGATGGACCGGTCGGAAGCGCTCGGAGCGCCGGTGACCTGCAACGATGGGCCCGTGCACATTCTGCTGGTGGAGGACGACGCGGCCCTGGCCGCATCCGCGGTCGACGGGCTCACGGCCCAGGGGTTCACGGTCGAGCATGTCGCGACGGGCCAGGCCGCCCTCTCGGCGGTCGCTGCAGGCGCCTCGGCGTTCGACGTCGTGCTCCTCGACCTCGGCCTTCCCGACATCGACGGCCAGGAGGTCTGCCGTCGGATGCGCTCGACGTCGGACGTCCCGATCATCGTCGTGAGCGCCCGCGGCGACGAGGCGGACCGCGTGATCGCCCTCGAGCTCGGCGCGGACGACTACCTGACCAAGCCGTACGGCATGCGCGAGCTCGCTGCCCGCATCCGCGCCGTCATGCGCCGCGCAGCCACCCCGGCCACCAGCTCCACCCCGACTGCCGGGGCCGCAGCGGCCGGCACGCAGGAGCTCGGCCGCCTCGCGATCGACCGCCGCACGCAGCGCGTGCACGTCGACGGCGTCGAGGTGCAGCTCACGGCGAAGGAGTTCGACGTCCTCGCCTACCTGGCCGAGGACCCGGGCGCCGTCCGCCGCCGCACCGAGATCCTCGAGCACGTGTGGGACGGCCACTGGTACGGCGCCACGAAGACGGTCGACGCGCACGTCGCGGCGATCCGCAAGAAGCTCGGCGACCCCGCCTGGGTGGAGGCCGTGCGCGGCGTCGGGTTCCGGCTCGGCTCCCCGTGACGCGCGGCGCGGCGGCAGCCGAATGAGGTGGCGACTCATCGCGGTGCTCGTGGGCTTCACCGCGATCGTCCTGCTCGTGCAGAACGTGCCGCTCGCCCAGTACCTCCGCACGGTCGAGTACGACCGCATCGTCACCGGCCTGCAGCGCGACGCCTTCGCGATCGCCGGCCTCGCGGTCGAGAGGCTGGAGTCCGAAAAGGGCGCCATCACCGACGCCGAGCTCGACGCCGTCGTCGAGGAGTACGCCAAGAGCACGGGTGCTGTCGTCGTCATCGTGGACAGCACGGGCGTGGCGATCGCCGCCTCGGACGACAGCGTGGGCGAGTCCTACGCCAATCGTCCGGAGATCCAGGCGGCGATCGACGAGGGCCGCGCGGTCTCCGGTCAGCGCGAGTCGCAGACGCTCGGCGAGCCACTTCTGTTCGTCGCGGTTCCCGTGCGGGCCAGCACCACGACCAACCTCGGCGCGGTGCGCCTCAGCTATCCGGTGAGCGCGATCGACGAGGTGGTCAACGGCCGCGTCCGCGGTCTCTTCGTCGCTGCAGCGATCACGCTCCTCGCCGCTGCCATCATCGCCGCACTCGTGGCGGCCGCGGTCACCCGCCGCATCCGTCGCCTGCGCGACGCCGCCGAGGACATCGCCGAGGGCGACCTCACCGCCCGCGCCGACGTGACCGGCAGCGACGAGATCGCCGAGCTCGCGGACTCGTTCAACACGATGGCCGACCGCGTGCAGCACGTCGTCGAGTCGCAGAAGGGCTTCGCGGGCGACGCGTCGCACCAGCTGCGCACACCGCTCGCCACGCTGCGGCTGCGCCTCGACCGCACCGCCGAGCTGCTGGAGGAGGACGACCCGGCGGCGGAGCAGGTGGACGCCGCTCGCGACGAGATCGACCGCCTCGGCCGGCTGGTCGACGGCCTCCTCATGCTGGCCCGCGCCGACGGGCGCGAGCAGGAGACCGTGCCCGTCGACATCTCGGCCGTCGCGCGCGACCGCGTGGAGTCATGGGTGCCGCTCGCCGCAGAGCGCGACGTCACCATCGTGCTCGACTCCCCCGGCATGGCCGTCGCGCACGCGGTTCCCAGCGCGGTCGAGCAGATCGTCGACAACTACGTCGACAACGCGCTCGACGTCGTGCCGGACGGCAGCCGGATCGTCGTGACCGTGCGCAGCAGCCCGGACGGCGTCACGTTGCTCGTCGACGACGAGGGGCCGGGCCTGTCGCAGGAGGACCGCGAGCGCGCGTTCGACCGCTTCTGGCGCGGCCGTCAGGACGGCGGCGGCAGCGGCCTCGGCCTCGCCGTGGTCGCCTCGCTCGCGGCGGCAGGCGGCGGCAGCGTCTGGCTCGCGGAGTCGCCCGCCGGCGGCCTCCGAGCCTGCGCGAAGTTCAGGATCTAGCGCCCACCGTGACCCTGGTGAATCCGTCGCTTCCTGGCCCGGGAGATGACGGATTGATCAGTGCGAGCGGGTGGGGCTAGGAGTTCTCGCGGATGTAGGTCGCGAAGCGGGCGCGGAAGAGCGGCTCGAGGTCGCCGACCGACTCGCCGCCGAAGACCTGCTTGGCCGCACGGATCGTCTCGACGAACGAGCCGCCGATGTCACCGGCCGACCCGCCCTCGTCCTGCACGTCGTGCATCGCCGGCGCGTGGTTGAACAGGTCGACGAAGAAGCCCACGTCGAGCTTGTGCTCGGCGATGTCGAACGCACGGTCGCGCAGCTCGTCGTAGGGAAGGTCCTCGAGCACGATGTCCTCGCTCATGGGCCTGACCCTAGGCGATGACCTCGGGGCTACGCCGCCCGGTCCGCCTCGTCGTCGTCCGAGGGAGGGATCCGGCAGATGCGCTCGAGCCACAGCCCGGCAGCCACGAGCAGCGCCGACCCGATCGCGGTGACCAGCGCGGCGACGATGAGGCCGCGGACGTAGGAGATGTCCCACGACGGCGAGAGGGCGACGGCGACGCCCAGGTAGAACCCGCCGATGAAGGCCCCCGCGCGCGACACCGACAGCGCGAGGGCCGCCGTGCGCAGCGCCAGCAGCGGCGGCATCGGCTTGGTCCCGGGCCGCTTCTCCAGCCTGGCGCGGGTGCCGCGCGCCCAGACGAACACCGACAGCGCGAGCACGAGCATCAGCGCGGGCACGGTGAGCGGCACGGGGAACGAGCGGCCTGCCACGGCATCCACGAGCGCCGTCGCGACCCAGCCGCCGACGGCCCCCAGGAGGGCGAGCAGCAGCAGGGTGCGGGGCTTCGTGGCGGTCATGCGGGCAGCTCCAGGCGTACGTCGTCGCGCCGGCGCACGGAGTCCGCGCCGTCGCGCTGCAGCACGGACGCCGCCAGCTCGGCGACGCGACCGCGGGCGGGGATCACAGCGGCAGGGTCGGCCTCAGCCCAGGGCACGAGGACGAAGCCGCGCTCGTGGGCACGCGGGTGCGGGATCTCGAGGTCGGGGTCGTGAAGCTCGAGGTCGCCGTACGAGAGGACGTCGACGTCGAGGGTGCGCGGCCCCCACCGCACCTCGCGGGTGCGGTTCCACGCCTGCTCGGCCTCGTGAGCCGCCGCGAGCAGCGCGTGCGGGTCGATGTCGGTGCTGCCCACGAGGACGGCGTTGGCGTAGTCGGGCTGGTCGGCCGGGCCGCCCACCGGTGCGGTCTCGTAGACGGACGAGACGACGGCGTCGGCCAGCAGCGGGCTGAGGAGGTCGACGGCGCCCTGGAGCGCCGCGACGCGGTCGCCGAGGTTGGCGCCGAGCCCGAACGCCGCGCGGGTCACGGGCGCCCCGCGATGCGGGTGATCGTGACGGTGACGTCGCCGAAGGCCACGCCGACCGGCGCCTCGGGCTTGTGCACGGTGACCGCGACGGCCTGGACGCCGTCGCGCGCGAGGCACGCGTCGGCCACCTGCTGCGCGAGCGTCTCGATCAGGTCGACGGGCTCGCCCTCGATCAGCGCGATCACGTCGGCGGCGACCTCGGCGTAGTTGATGGTCTTGGCGAGGTCGTCAGAGGTCGCCGCCTCACGGGTGTCGACACCGAGCACGACGTCGACGACGAAGGTCTGGCCCTCGCGCTTCTCGAACTCGAAGACGCCGTGGTGGCCGGTGGCGGTGAGGCCGCGGACGGCGATGCGGTCGAGGTGCTCGGGGATCACGGGATCACCCTCGCCCACGCGACCAGGCGGCGGCCACCTGCACGGCATCGCGGCTGCCGCGGACGTCGTGCACGCGGACGCACCAGGCGCCGGCCGCGGCGGCGAGCGCGCTGATGGCGTCGGTGGCGTCGTCGCGCTCGGCCATCGGTCGCGGTTCGCCGTCGGCCGCCAGCAGCGACCCGAGGAACCGCTTGCGCGAGGCGCCGACGAGCACGGGATGCCCGAGGGCGAGCAGGCGGTCGAGGCCGCGCAGCAGCGCCCAGTTGTGGTCGGCCTCCTTGGCGAAGCCGAGACCGGGGTCGAGCACGACGCGCGATGGATCGACGCCGGCGGCGGTGGCCGCCGCCGCCCGCGCCCCGAGCTCGGCCAGCACATCGGCGACGACGTCGTCGTAGACCGCCAGGTCGTCCATGTGCGTGCTGTGTCCGCGCCAGTGCATCGCGACGTACGGCACGTCGAGCGAGGCGACGACGCCCAGCATCTCGGGATCGGCGAGGCCGCCGCTCACGTCGTTCACGACGCACGCGCCGGCCTCTACAGCGGCCTGCGCCGTGCTCGCGCGCATGGTGTCGATGCTCACCGGGATGCCGACGTCGGTGAGGGCGCGCACGACGGGCAGGACCCGCGCGACCTCCTCCTCCGGCGCGACGCGCTCGGCACCGGGCCGGGTCGACTCGCCGCCGACGTCGACGAGATCGGCACCTGCCGCGGCCATCGCGCGACCGTGCTCGACAGCGCTGGCGGCGTCGAGGAAGAGACCGCCGTCGGAGAAGGAGTCGGGCGTGACGTTGAGGACGCCCATCACGACGCAGCGCTCGAGCGACGCGAGCTGATCCGGCAGGCCGGCCGGACGCCGGAAGGTCACGACGGCTCTAGCCGACGATGAGGCTCATCGCCTCGGCGCGGGTCGCAGGGTCGCGGAGCTGACCGCGGACGGCGCTGGTGATGGTCTTGGCCCCGGGCTTGCGGATGCCGCGCATCGACATGCAGAGATGCTCGCACTCGATGACGACGATGGCGCCGCGCGGCTCGAGGATGTGCACGAGCGCGTCGGCTACCTGCGTCGTGAGGCGCTCCTGCACCTGCGGACGCTTGGCGTAGACGTCGACGAGGCGGGCCAGCTTGGACAGGCCCGTTATGCGGCCGTCCTCGCCGGGGATGTAGCCGACGTGCGCGACGCCGTGGAACGGCACGAGGTGGTGCTCGCAGGTCGAGTACAGCTCGATGTCCTTGACCAGCACCATCTCGTCGTGGCCGAGGTCGAACGTGGTCGCCAGGACCTCCTCGGGCGTCTGGCGAAGGCCGGCGAACATCTCGCCGTACGCGCGCGCGACGCGCGCCGGGGTGTCGAGCAGGCCGTCGCGGTCGGGGTCCTCGCCGATCGCGATGAGCAGCTCGCGGACGGCCGCCTCGGCCCGGGCCTGGTCGAAGTCGCGCACGGCCGTCTCCGGCACGTGCACGGGGTCGACGCGGCTCACTCGCCCGACTCGCTCGAGCCTGCCGCGGCGTCGACGACCGGGCTCTCGGGCTTCTCCGACGTCGCATGCCCGTTGGCGTGGCCGTTGGACGACGCGGTGGCCGCGGCGATCTCGGCCGGAGTCGACACCGGGCCGAGCTCCGAAGGCGTACGCCGCGAGGACCCGGTCCACGCGGGGCGCTCGGGGCGACGGCGAAGCGGCTCGAAGATCCGCGCGACCTGCTCCTTGTCGAGCGTCTCCTTCTCGAGGAGCTCGACGACGAGGGCGTCGAGGACGTCGCGGTTCTCGACGAGGATCTCGAACGCCTCGTGGTGGGCGGCGTCGATGAACGCGCGCACCTCCTGGTCGATCGCGGCGGCGACGTCCTCGGAGTAGTCGCGCGTGTGGCCGAAGTCGCGGCCCATGAAGACCTCGCCCTGCTCCTGGCCGTAGCGGATCGCCCCGAGGCGCTCGGTCATGCCGTACTGCGTGACCATCGCGCGCGCCACGGCCGTGGCCTTCTCGATGTCGTTGCTCGCACCGGTGGTCGGGTCGTGGAAGACCAGCTCCTCCGCGGCGCGGCCGCCCAGCATGTACGCGAGCTGGTCGAGCATCTCGGCGCGGGTGGTGGAGTACTTGTCGTCGTCCGGCAGCACCATCGTGTAACCGAGCGCGCGGCCGCGCGGCAGGATCGTGATCTTGTGCACCGGGTCGGTGTGCGGGAGGGCGGCAGCGACGAGCGCGTGGCCGCCCTCGTGGTACGCTGTGATCTTCTTCTCGTGGTCGCTCATGAGGCGGGTGCGGCGCTGCGGGCCCGCGATCACGCGGTCGATCGCCTCGTCGAGCATCGCGTTGTCGATGAGCTTGCCGCCGTGACGGGCGGTGAGCAGCGCGGCCTCGTTGAGGACGTTGGCGAGGTCGGCGCCGGTGAAGCCCGGAGTACGACGGGCCACAGCCTCGAGGTCGACGTCGGGCGCGAGCGGCTTGCCCTTGGCGTGGACGCCGAGGATGTGCGCGCGACCGCCCATGTCGGGTGCGGACACCGCGATCTGGCGGTCGAAGCGGCCCGGGCGCAGCAGCGCGGGGTCGAGGATGTCGGGGCGGTTGGTCGCGGCGATGAGGATGACGCCGCCGGACACGTCGAAGCCGTCCATCTCGACGAGCAGCTGGTTGAGGGTCTGCTCGCGCTCGTCGTGACCGCCGCCCATGCCGGCGCCGCGGTGGCGGCCGACGGCGTCGATCTCGTCGACGAACACGATGGCCGGCGCGTTGGCCTTGGCCTGCTCGAAGAGGTCACGCACGCGGCTCGCGCCGACGCCGACGAACATCTCGACGAAGTCCGAGCCGGAGATGGAGAAGAACGGGACCCCGGCCTCGCCGGCGACGGCGCGGGCGAGCAGGGTCTTGCCGGTGCCGGGCTGGCCGTAGAGCAGCACGCCCTTGGGGATCTTGGCTCCGACGGCCTGGAACTTCGCGGGCTCCTGGAGGAACTCCTTGATCTCCTGGAGCTCCTCGACGGCCTCGTCGGCGCCGGCGACGTCGGCGAACGTCGTCTTGGGCATGTCCTTGGAGACGATCTTCGCCTTGGACTTGCCGAAGTTCATGATGCGGTTGCCGCCGCCGTTCATCTGCCCCATGAGGAAGAAGAACAGGACGACGATCAGCGCGATCGGCAGCAGCGTGAACAGCAGCGACAGCAGGACGCTGTCCTTCGGGACGTCGACCTTGTAGCCGTCGGTCATCGTGCCGGCCTTGACCTGCGCCTGCATGAGCTCCTGGAGCCGCACGCCCTGGCCGTCGACGTACTCCGCGCGCACCGTGGTGCCGTCGGCGTACGTGATCTCGACGCGCTGCTCGCGGTCGACGATCAGGCCCTTGACGACCTTGCCGTCCTCGATCGCCGTGACGACCTCGGAGGTGTTGACGTCCTTGGGCGCGGTCGCGCTCGAGAACAGGCTGGTGGCGAGGATGACCAGCAGCACAGCGAGGGCGATCCACACGATGGGACCGCGGAGCAGACGCTTGATGTCCATGGGCTGGGGGCCTCACGGCCCCGTCCCTCCTGACTGTGCTTGCTGGGTGACGGGCTGGCGAGCGGGCACGGGGGTCCTCGGACGGCGCTCCCGGGGCTCCGGGCGCGCGAACGAGGTCCCTCGAAGGTACACCGGCCCAGCGGTCACCGCCGTCCCGCGTGCCCCCTCACCAGCACAGACGCCCGCGGGACCCCACCTGTTCCCCCGTTCACCCGGGGCAGAACCCAACCGATGGCGAGCCGGCGCTTGAGCTCGCTCAGTCAGCGTTCGACCTGCCCTACCCGCGCCGGGGCGAAGCCCGCGCGCCGACGACGGGCCCCGACGAAGGAGGGGCCCCGAGGAGGCGCGCACGTGGCCCAGCTGCGAGGAGGCCCGACGAAGGAGGGTCGCCGAGCAGATGGGCTGCGGCGCGGGTGCCCGACGCGAGGAGCGACGAAGGAGCGACGAGCTTGGAGGGCCAGAAGGCACAGAGGGCTAGGAATACACGTGCGGGGCCAGGGTGCCGACGACGCGGAGGTTGCGGTACTTCTCGGCGTAGTCGAGGCCGTAGCCGACGACGAACTCGTTGGGGATGTCGTAGCCGACGTAGCGGGGCTCGACCTGCACCTTGAGGGCGTCGGGCTTGCGCAGGAACGTGCACACCTCGACCGAGGCCGGGCCGCGCGAACGGAGGTTGCGCAGCAGCCAGGAGAGCGTGAGGCCGGAGTCGAGGATGTCCTCGACCACGAGCACGTGCCGGCCGGTGATGTCGCGGTCGAGGTCCTTCATGATCCGGACGACGCCGGAGGACTTCGTGCCCGCGCCGTAAGACGACACCGCCATCCAGTCCATCTCGACCGGGCCGGACATCGCGCGCGACAGGTCGGCCATGACCATGAGGGCGCCCTTCAGGACGCCCACGAGCAGGAGGTCCTTGCCTGCGTAGTCGGCGTCGATCGCCGCGGCGAGCTCCTTCACCTTGACGGCGATGGCCTCCTCGTCGAGGAGGACCTGCGTGAGGTCGTTACCGAGGTCCGACGCGTCCATCAGGTCTCCTTGCGAGGCAGTGTTGTCTGGCGCAGGACGAGCCTCCCATAGTCACGGACCGCCTCGACACCGCCCGGCAGGGCGACGGCGCCCTGCCCCGTCCACTGGGTGACGAGACGACCCACGCGCTGCACGTGGTCGGCGCCGAGGCGGCCGGCAGGGCAGCCTCCGTCGATGAGCCACTGGCGGACGACGCGGGAGCGGACGGCCTCCGACAGCGGCTCGAGGTCGACGACGTCGAGCGTGCCCTCGTCGCGTGCGCCGTGGATGACGTCCCACGCGACCTCGTCGGCGAGCTCGGCGAGCGCGTCCGCGTCGGCCCGGGCGAGGTCGGCCGTGCGGGCGAGCGCCTCGGCGATGCCCGGACCCAGCTCGGCCTCGAGGACGGGCAGCACGCGGTGGCGCACCCGGCTGCGGGCGAAGCGGTCGTCGTCGTTGTGCGGGTCGTCCACGACCGGTGCGCCCTCGGGCACCTCGGCCCGGACGACGTCGCGCCGCAGGTGCAGCATCGGCCGACGGAACGGCCCACGGGTCCGCGGCATCCCCGCGAGGCTGCGCGTGCCCGAGCCGCGGGCGAGGCCGAGCAAGACGGTCTCGGCCTGGTCGTCGAGCGTGTGGCCAAGGAGCACCACCTCGGCGCCGTGGTCGCGCGCGGCACGGAAGAGCGCGCGGTACCGGGCATCGCGGGCCGCGGCCTCCGGACCGTCGCCGGCCTCGACCACGGCGACCGGCACGACGAGGACCGGGTCGAGGCCGCTTTCGAGCAGCCAGGCCGCGGTGCGCGCGGCGACCTCCGCGGACCCAGCCTGGAGGCCGTGGTCGACCACGACGGCGCCGGCGCGGTCGCGCACTGCGCGCGTCGCGTGGGCGAGGGAGAGGGAGTCGGCACCGCCCGAGCAGGCGACGAGGACGAGTGCCGCGGGCTCGAGGTCGGACAGCTCGTCGCGCACCGCCCGGCGTACGGCGGATCCACGGGGACCGATGTCGGCGGGCACGGGGCAGGCGGCCCTCAGGCCAGGAGGTCGGGGACGACGCGGCTGCACCAGGCGGCCGGGTCGAGCACCTCGTCGCGGGTGGGCAGGGTCTCCGGGGAGGTCCACACGCGGTTGAACCCGTCGCGGCCGACGGCACCGACGACGTGCGACACGAACGAGCGGCCCTCGGTGTACTGGCGCATCTTGGCGTCGAGGCCGAGAAGGCGCCGGGCGAGGCCGTCGACGGCCCCCGGCTCGCCGCGGCGCTTCTCGAAGCGCTCCCTGATCTGGGCGACCGACGGCACGATCTCGGGGCCGACGTCGTCCATCACGTGGTCGGCGTGGCCCTCGAGCAGGCTCATGAGCGCAGTGATGCGGTCGAAGACGACGCGCTGGTCCTCGGTCTGCACGGCGTCGACGAGCGAGGCGCCGGCGTCGCCGCGCACCGCGGCGACGATCGAGCCGAGGCCCTGCATGAGCCGCTTGACCGAGTCGCCGACACCGATCTCCGACAGCGCGAGGTAGTCGTGGATCTCGCCGACGAGGTGCTGCGACAGCCACGGCACCGCGCCGAACTGCACGCGGTGCGTCTCCTCGTGCAGGCACACCCAGAGGCGGAAGTCGCGGGAGTCGACGTCGAGGTGGCGCTCGGCGGCGACGATGTTGGGGGCGACGAGCAGGAGGCGGCCGCTCGAGGACGTCGTGAACGCCTCGTACTGGCCGAGCACCTTGCCCGACAGGTAGGCGAGGACGCCGCCGAGCTCGACCGCCGTCAGCCGCGAGCCGACCGTGGTGACGACTCCGGGCTGCTCGGTGGCCATGCGCTCGAGCAGCGGCGCGAGCACGACGCGGAAGCCGTCCACGTTGCTGTCGACCCAGGCGCTGCGGTCGACCACCACGGCGTCAGGGGCGTCGCCGGCGTCGAGGCCGGTGCGCTCGCGGACCGGGCCGACGGCGTACCGGGCGAGGGCGCGGAGCTCGGCCACCGCCGAACGGGCGTCCTCGGGCGTGCCACCGGGACCCCGCGGCGCGAAGCTGCGCGCGGTGGATCGGGCCAGGCCCCAGTCGACGACCTCCACCCGCGTGACCCTACGCGAGGCACCGCCGGGATCCCGCGCCGAGGCTGCCCTGGCCTCCGGGCCGTGCGAGGCCGTCAGGCGGCGGCGATCGCCGCGGCCGCGCGGTCGAGCGCGGCCTGGGCGTCGAGCAGCGGGCCCGGCGAGGCGTCGGCGAGGAACGCGAAGACCCGCAGCCGGCCGGACTGGTCGCGGGCCATGCCCGCCAGGGTGACGACGCCCGACAGCGTGCCGGTCTTGGCGCGCACCACGCCCCGGCCCGGCGAGGTGCCCGGGGTGTCGAAGCGCTCCGTGAGCGTGCCGGTGACGCCGGCGATGGGGAGCCCGGTCGAGAGCGGCCAGAGGATCCCCGCGGACGTTCCGACCGGCGGCTCGTCGCGGGCACCCGCGGCCAGCACTCCCGCGAGGGTGCGCGCGCTGACGGCGTTCCGGCGCGACAGTCCGCTGCCGTCGACGAGCGCGAGCCCTGTCGTCGGGACGCCGAGGCCCTCCACCACCTGGGCGGTGGCCTTCGCGCCGCCGGCGAAGGTCGGGTCGCCCATGAGCTTCGCACCGGACAGGTGGGCGAGCGCCTCCGCCAGGTCGTTGTCCGACGTCGTCAGCATCCGCTCGACGAGGTCGGCGACGGTCGGGCTGCTCACCGTGGCCAGTTGCTGCGCCCCCGCGACCGCCACGGTGCGGGAGACGTCGGACGAGACGTTGATGCCGGCCTTGCCGAGGCGTTGGGCGAACCAGAGGCCGGCAGCGAGGGCGGGGTCGGCGTCGCGGACGCGCGAGTCGGCGGACACCTTGCCGCTGTCGGCCGAGAGCGCACTGACCGGCGAGACGACGCCGGTGCTGACGTACGACGTGGGCCACCCGGGAGCCGTCCGCGGGCCGCGGAAGAGCGAGTCGTCGACCCGCACGGTGACCGACGTGACGCCGGCCGCCTTGAGCGCTTTCGCCGTCGAGCGGGCGAGCTCGGCGAGGGACGCCGGCCGGGCCGCCTGGCCGGCGGGCAGCTGGCCGGCCGTCGCCGTGACGCGGGTGAGGGTGGCGTCGCCGGCGCCGACGAGGACGATCTCGTTCGCGGACGACCCGCGCACGACCGACGTGACCAGCCGCGTCTCGGGGCCGAGCGCCGTCAGCGCGGTGACGGCCGTCATGGTCTTCGCGGTGCTCGCGGGCGCCTGGGTGCGCGACTCGTCGTCGCTGAGGACGACGTCGCCGCTCGCGACGTCGATGACGACCGCGGTGGTGTCGGTGCCGAGCGGCGCCGAGCGCAAGGCCTTGGTCACGGCGGCGACCAGGCCCTTGTCCGAGGTCGTCGGCGAGGGCGAGGGTGCGCCGTCCGCGACGGGCAGAACGACCGCGGGCGCGGACGGGGGTGCAGGAACGGCCGTGGGCAGCCCGGTCGCGGGGGTCCCGGCGAGCAGGGGGAGGGCGAGGGCGAGCGCGCACGCGACGACGATCGTCGGGCGGCGCACGGTGCTCACGCTCTTCCTCTCGCTGCTGGGCGGCGGACGATCGGCCGTTCGCGGGTGACCCGGGTCACGCCGCCAGCGGGAGCGTCGAGGTCTCGGTCACGGACGGGGTCCGCGTACGGAACACTAGGCGACGGACGACGACGTCCGGGAATCCGGCTGCGTGGTCCATCCCTCGACCAGAACCTGACAGCAGGAGCATCCCCGTGGAGTTCGACGTCCTGATCGAGATCCCTGCCGGCTCGCGCAACAAGTACGAGGTCGACCACCTCACCGGCCGGATCCGCCTCGACCGCATGCTCTTCACCTCGACGCGCTACCCGCACGACTACGGCTACATCGAGGGCACCCTCGGCCAGGACGGCGACCCGCTCGACGCCATGGTGCTGCTGCAGGAGCCGACGTTCCCGGGCTGCCTCATCAAGTGCCGCGCGATCGGGATGTTCCGCATGACCGACGAGGCCGGCGGAGACGACAAGGTGCTGTGCGTGCCGTCGGGCGACCCGCGCCTCGAGCACCTGCGCGACATCCACCACGTGGCCGAGTTCGACCGCCTCGAGATCCAGCACTTCTTCGAGGTCTACAAGGACCTCGAGCCCGGCAAGAGCGTCGAGGGCGCCACCTGGGCCGGCCGCACCGACGCCGAGGCCGAGATCCACGCCTCCGTCGCGCGTCACCTCGAGCACGAGGCCGCGCAGGAGTCCGCGATCGAGGACGCCTCGCACGACGCCTAGCAGCACCGCCGCCGTACGTCTCCGGAGCCCCCGCCACGCACGTGTGGCGGGGGCTTCGTCGTTCCTGGACGGCGGCGAGCGGGTGACCTTGCGGTCGTTCGCCGCGCAACCGCCCCCGCCTGCTCAGCACCATGGGTGCAGACCGGCCCGTCGGGCCGGCCGGAGTCACGGACGGCCCCATGACCGAGCCCACCAGCCCCACGTCGCCGCACGCCTGGTCCCAGGTCGCGCAGGCGGTCGTGGACGCGCTCGACGCCGAGGTCGCCGTGCTCGACCGGGTGGGGCTCGTGGCAGCCACCAACCTCGCGTGGGAGAACCGCTCGCGGCACAGCCCGGCGCCCTCCGGGGCGTTCGTCGCGGCCTCGCCCGCCTCGGACCTCGTCGCCGAGCTCGGGGCCGCAGCCGACACGTCGATCTCCGCGCGCGAGGCGCTGGCCGGTCTCACGTCCGTCCTCGGCGGCAGCGTCCGCGAGTTCCGGATGGAGTACGCGGCCGAGGTCGCCGACGAGCCACGGCAGTACCACCTCGCCATCACCTCGCTGCCGGACGGCGTCGACGGAGCCCTCGTGAGCCACGAGGACGTCACGTGGCGCCGCGCACTGGAGGGCCAGCTCGCCGACCGCGCCACCCATGACCCGCTGACCGGCCTGCCCAACCGGCTGCTGCTGCAGGACCGGCTGCGGGGAGCCCTCGTCCGCGCACAGCGCTCGGGTCATGTCGTGTCGGTGATGTACGTCGACCTCGACTGCTTCGCCTCGGTCAACGACGCTCTCGGCCACGCCGCAGGCGACCAGGTCCTCGTCGCGGTGGCCCGACGCCTCGTGCGCGCCTGCAGGACCAGCGACACCGTCACGCGGTTCGGCGCCGACGAGTTCGTGATCGTCCTCGACGACGTCGACGGCATCGACAACGTGCACCGCGTCGCCCGCCGCGTGCTCGAGTCGATGACCGCGCCGATCGTGGTGGACGGCTCGGAGCTGTACTTCACGGCCTCGGTCGGGGTGACCGTCTCCGGCGGCGAGCTGCCGCCGACGACGGCCACGGCGGACGGCCTCGTGCGCGACGCCGCTACGGCGGCGTACCGCGCCAAGGAGCAGGGGCGCGACCGGTTCGTGGTGTTCGAGCCGTCCATGCGAGAGCGCGTGGCCGAGCGGCTCGCCACGACCACCGCGCTGCGGCAGGCCGTGGCGCGCAACGAGCTTCCGGGTGGCGTATCAGCCGCTGTTCTCGTGCGCGGACGACCAGGTGGTGGGTGCCGAGGCGCTGCTGCGCTGGCAGAGCCCCGAGCGCGGGCTCGTGGCGCCCGGCGACTTCCTCGCTGTCGCCGAGGAGACCGGGCTCATCGTCGAGATCGGCGCGTGGGTGCTCGACGAGGCCTGCCGCCAGATGGCGGCGTGGCAGCGCATCGCACCCTCGTCGTTCCGAGTGGCCGTCAACATGTCCGCGCGCCAGCTCGCCGACCCGAATGTCGCCGCGATGTTCCGCGCGACGGCCGCGCGGCACGACGTCGATCCGCACCGCGTCAGCATCGAGATCACCGAGCGCACCCTGGCCGATGACCCCGAGTCGGCCGAGCGCACGCTGCACTACCTGCTCGGCCACGGCGTTCGCGTGTCGATCGACAACTTCGGCACCGGCTACTCCTCGCTCGCCCACCTGCAGCGCTTCCCCGCGGGAGTGCTGAAGATCGACCGGTTCTTCGTGAGCCGGCTCCCGCACGACCGCACGGCGTCGTCCCTCGTCGCCGGCATCGTCGGCCTCGCCGCCGCGCTCGGCATCGAGACGGTCGCCGAAGGAGTGGAGACGGCCGAGCAGCACGACGCGGCCGTCGCGCTCGGCTGCGACCTCTACCAGGGCTACTACAAGGCCCGCCCCGGAGCGCCCGAGATCGTCACGAGCCTGCTCGAGAGCCGCACCGGCGTCACCCTCCTTCCGGTCCGCCGCGCCTGACACGTCACTCACGCAGGAGCCAGAGGACCCGTTCGGTTTCTGGCGCTTCGGTAGTGATGCGGGGGTCAGGCAGGGCCGAGGGCTCGGCGTACCGCGTCCTGCGCGTCGTCGGCCGCGACGCCCAGCAGCGCCGCGGTGCGCGCGTACTGCTCGGCCGCCTCGGCGAGACGGCGGCGGCGCTCCGATGCGGGCTGCACGACGCCGTCGGCGACCACCGTGCCCGTGCGGCGCCGTGACACGACGAGGCCGGCCTGCTCGAGCTCGGTGTACGCGCGGGCGACCGTGCCGCCGGCGAGCCCGAGGTCGTGCGCGAGCTGGCGGATCGAGGGCAGCCGGTCGCCGGCGGCGAGGGTGCCCGTGGCCACCATCGCCTCGATCTGCGCGCGGATCTGCTCGTACGGCGGCACCGCCGAGCCCGGGTCGACCGTCAGGATCACGGCAGCGCCTCGGCCGCCCGGACGATCGGGAACGGCGTGCGCATCAGACGGCGTCCGACCACGAAGCCGGCGATCGGAATGACGAGGCCGCACACGACCAGCACGAGGACACCGGCCGCCGCGATCGGGACGACCCCGCCGTCAGGGCCGCCCTCGAACGCCGAGACGCCGCCGCGGGCAAGCAGCGCTACGAGGAGGCCTGCCACGGCCAGCGATGCGGCCCACGTGCAGATGCCCACCGAGGCGCCGGCGATCGCATGCAACGAACGGGAGCGCACCGCGTCGTCGGCCTCGGCGACGTCGGGCGAGAGATCGGGGCGCGGCCGCTCAACGACGTAGCGGCTGACGACGGCGAGCACCCCGGCCACCGCTGCCGCGCCGTAACCACCGAGGAGCACCCACAGGTCGCGGCTGCCGAGCAGCAGTGCGCATGTGGCAGCGACGAATCCGATCGCGCCGAGCAGGCGGGGCCGCGCGGTCGCCCAGGAGCCCACGTAGTCGCCGAGCTGACGACGTACGAGGGACGCGCTGCGCGGCCCGGCGCCGAGGGGGGCCCTGGCCGTTCTCAGCTCGCCGACGATGCAGCCGACCCAGTAGCCGACCAGCCCCCACAGGAGCACGGTGAGGTTGACCGTCAGCCGCTGGTTGGTGGCGGAGTCGTACGCCGTCGCCACGACGACGAGGCCGAGCGCGACGGTCACGCCCACGGTCCTCCACAGCCGAGTGCGCGCGACGGCGTCGACCACGAGGCCGACGCTGCTGGTCGTGACTCGAACCCCAGCCAGCTGCGCGAGCTCCTCCACCTCCTCGCGCTGCACCGGGTCCAGGCGCTGCGCGAGCCAGACCAGAAGCGCGATGATGCCGCCCACGAGCGCCAGGACGAAGAGCAGACCAAACAGCGCCATCGCCGTACCCCCTTGACCAGATGCAGGGCATGAATGTATCAATACCTTGCATCATTGAGTCAAGGGGGAGCCATGAGTGACACGGCGCAACGCGTGAGCGACGAGGCGTGGAACTCGGTCAGGGGCAAGCGCCTGCCGACCGCGTGGGCGTGGGCAGTGGTGGCCGTCGTCGTCGTGCTCGTGATCGCCGTGACGGGGGTGGTGCGCGGGGGCTACCTCGTCCCCCAGCTGGACGCATCGGTCACCGGCTCGGCGGCGACCGCGGACAGTGGAACGTTCGACCTACGCTTCACGCTGACGAACGAGGGCAGCAGCGGGGTCACGGTGAGCGACATCCGCACGGGCGCGTCGTGGCTGACCATCGCCGCCGTCACCTGGCCGGCGGGGACGAATCAGGGTGCGGGCGCGCTGCCCGACCCAGCGCTCGCCGACGTCCTCCCGCTCACGCTGGGACCGCACAGCGGCCTCGAAGTGCGCCTCGTCCTGAAGGTCGACTGCGACAAGCGCACGTCGGAGGGCGTCCCCATCCTCATCGACGCCCGCGCCATGGCCGGCACGCACGAGACGGTGTTCGTGCCCATGGCCACCGCACCGTTGATCCTGAGCGGGAACTCTGCGATGCAGCCCTGGCCGGTCTCCAGCGTCGACTGGGTCTGCACCCCCTACCAGGACGACGACGCCTGACCGTCCTGGTCGGTACGCGTGAGCCCCGAGCGCGGGGCGGTCCGGAGCGGGCCCGGCTACGTCTGGGTGAGCCAGAGGGCGGCGTACGGCGCGAGCACGATCTGGCCGTCCTCGCGCTGCGGCGACTCGTCCGAGAGCCGGTCGACGAGGGCCTCGTGCCGCAGGCTGCCGAGCACGGCGTCGTCGATGCGCTGCCAGTCGGCGCTCACGTTGTAGATCTGCACCAGGTCGCCCGCGGCATGGCGGCGCAGGACCGCGAGCACCGACGGGTTCGAGGTGTTCGCCGTCTGCGACTCGACCGCGGCATGCAGGGACGGCAGCTCGCGCCGCACCTCCCCCAGGTGCTTGATGACGCCGTGCATCCGGCCCTCGAGCGTGTACGGGTCGGAGCGCCGAGATGCCTTGTCCCACGGCATCTTCGGCCGGTGCATCCAGCGGTTGTCCTCGGCATGCGCCGGCTCGTCGAGGTAGGTGTCGTCGTTCAGCAGCGCGAGCTCGTCGCCCATGTACAGCAGCGGGATCCCGCCGAAGCCGTAGACGATCGCGTACGCGCAGCGCAGCCGGCGAAGCGCCTGCTCGAGCAGGGCGGAGTCGTTCGCCTCGAGCGCCGTCTCGACCCCGGCGAGCGAGGCGCCCGAGCCGCTGATGCGGCTGTCGCCCGTCGCCTCGTTCACCTGGAACTCGGCGCCGCGCGCGGGGCTGCCGGGGAACGCGCCGACGAACCACTGCGACAGGAACCGCCTGTGGTCGTATCCGTTCCAGCCGATGGCCGCAGCGTCGCCGTCGTCGATCGCCCAGCCGATGTCGTCGTGGCAGCGGAGGTACGTCGCCCACGCGGTGGTGGTCGGCTTGGGCGGGAAGCTCTCCAGCGCCTGCACGAGCAGGCGCACGTCGTTCGTGGCGAGCGCCGACCAGATCTGCACCATGAGGCTGTTGTGGTACGCCAGGTCGGACACCTCGCCGGCGTACTCGCCGACGCCGAGGTACTTCACGAGGTCGCCCGGCGCCACGATCGCCTCGGCCTTGAACACCAGCGACGGCGCGGCGATCCGCGCGACCGCGCGCAGCGCGCGGGTGATGCCGTGCACCTCGGGCTGGTTCTGGCAGTTGGTGCCCAGCCGCTTCCAGAGGAACGCGATGGCGTCGAGGCGAAGGCAGTCGACGCCCTTGTTTGCCAGGAAGAGCATGAGGTCGGCGAACTCCGCGACGACGTCGGGGTTCGACCAGTTGAGGTCCCACTGGTAGGCGTTGAACGTCGTCCAGACCCAGCCCTGGAGGTCGTCGTCCCACGTGAAGTTGCCGGGCGCGAAGTCCGGGAACACCTCGGGCAGCGTGCGCTCGAAGCGGTCGGGCTCGGTGCGGTCGTCGTACACGTGGAAGTAGGCGCGGTACTTCGGGTCGCCGGTGCGCGCGGCCTCGGCCCAGGCGTGCTCCTTCGCGACGTGGTTGAGCACCAGGTCGATCGTGAGCGCGATGCCGTTGTCGTGCAGCACCGAGGCGAGCTTCTCGAGGTCGTCCATGCTGCCGAGGTCCGAGCGCACCTCGCGGTAGTCGGCCACGGCGTAGCCGCCGTCGTTCGCGCCCTCGCGCGGCTGCAGCAGCGGCATGAGGTGCAGGTACGTCGTCCCGAGCTCGCGGAGGTAGTCGACGTGCTCCGTGACGCCGGCCAGCGTGCCGGCGAAGCGGTCGGCGTAGCAGACGTAGCCGAGGGCGTCCGGGCGCTGGAACCAGTCGGCCACGAGCAGGCGGTCGGTGTCGCGGTCGCGCAGCGCCTCGGGGCGGGCGAGCCAGCCGTCGACGACGACCTCGGCGAGCCGCTCGACCAGGGCGTCGGACTGCGGGCCGAACACCGCGTGCACGCCGGCGGAGAGGTCCGGGCCCCACCGACGGGCGCGGGCGAGGAGGTCGGCGGCACCGGGTCGGGACTCGGCCGAGCGCGCGGCGAGCGCCCGCGCCACGGCCGAGGCGGCATCGACCCGCGACGGCGCAGGTGTAACCGGTGTCATGCCGCCCATTGTGGCCCCTCAGCACCCCTCGGCGGGAGTCCCCTCCGCCTCTTCGTTTGGGCAGCGTTCCCGCAGGTCAGCGCCGTGCGGCCCGCGTCGGGCCCCCGGCCGGAGGCCTGTCGGGCCCGCCGAGCGGCGGCGGCGCGGCGAACGGCTCGGAAACACCGGTGACACCGATCAGCACGCAAGCGGTAACACCGAGGGGGCACACTTCGCCCATGCCCAGCGCGACGACACCGTCGGAGAGCCTCTCCGCCTTCGACGAGATGGTCGACGCGAGCGGTGAGCCGAGGCCCGGCATGGCCGGCATCGCGGGCGTCCTCAGCGGCCTCGGGGCCGAGGGGCTGTCCGAGCGGGCGCGCCTGCGCGACGCCTACCTCGACCGCCAGGGCATCACGTTCTCGCTGTCCGGCCGCGAGCGCCCCCTGCCCATGGACCTCGTCCCGCGCGTGGTCGCGGCCGAGGAGTGGGAACAGGTCGAGAAGGGGATCCGCCAGCGGATCCGCGCGCTCGAGATGTTCCTGGCGGACGTCTACGGGCCTGGCGAGATCCTCGAGGACGGCGTCATCTCCCGCCGACTCGTGACCAGCTCCAAGCACTACCACCGGGCCGCGTTCGGCCTCGTCCCGCCGAACGGCGTCCGCATCCACGTCGCCGGCATCGACCTCATCCGCGACGAGGCCGGCACCTTCCGCGTCCTCGAGGACAACCTGCGCTGCCCGTCCGGCGTCTCGTACGTCCTGGAGAACCGGCGCACCCTCGCGCACGTCCTCCCCGAGGTGTTCGCGGGACAGCAGGTGCGGTCGGTGTTCGAGTACCCCGAGCGCCTGCTCGATGCGCTGCGGGCGGCTGCGCCGTCCGACGTCGCCGACCCGACCGTCGCCGTCCTCACCCCCGGCGTCCACAACTCCGCCCACTTCGAGCACGCCTTCCTCGCGCGCCGCATGGGCGCCGAGCTCGTCGAGGGCCGCGACCTGTTCTGCCGCGACGACCGGCTCTGGATGCGCACCGTCCGCGGCCCGCGCCCCGTGCACGTGATCTACCGCCGCATCGACGACGAGTACCTCGACCCGGTCCACTTCGTGCCCGACTCGCTCCTCGGCGTCCCCGGCCTGCTCAACGCTGCTCGCGCCGGCAACGTCGCGATCGCGAACGCGGTCGGCAACGGCGTCGCCGACGACAAGGCGATCTACCCGTTCGTCCCGGCGATGATCGACTACTACCTCGGCGAGACCGCGATCCTGCCGAACGTCGAGACCTACGACCTCTCCGACGCCGACCAGCGCGAGTTCGTGCTCGAGCGCCTCGACCACATGGTCGTGAAGCCGGTCGACGGCTCGGGCGGCTATGGCCTCGTCATCGGCAACCAGGCGAGCGAGGCGGTGCTCGCGGAGACGGCGGCGACGATCCAGGCCGATCCCCGCTCATGGATCGCGCAACCGATCGTCAACCTCTCGACCTGCCCGACCGTCGTCGGCGACGGCGCGGTCGAGCCGCGGCACGTCGACCTTCGGCCCTTCGCCGTGAACGACGGCGACGAGACCTACGTCCTCCCGGGCGGCCTCACCCGCGTGGCGCTCCCCAAGGGCAGCCTCGTCGTGAACTCCTCGCAGGGCGGCGGCTCCAAGGACACCTGGGTGCTCGAGGAGGAGCCGCGCGAGGTCGGTACCGACGGCCGTACGCCGCCTCCGCGCGTCACGCGCGTGCGCCGAAGCGCGGTCGCACGCCACCACGCGCCCGTCGTCGCCGACGACCGCCTCCGCCAGCAGGAGGGCCAGCAGCAGCAGGGCGCGGCCGCTCGCGATGCCGTGCGCGACAACGGGGATCAGCAGTCACCCTCGGGGAGCCCGACGTGCTGAGCCGCCTCGCGGAGTCGTTCTACTGGATCGGCCGCTATCTCGAGCGCGCCGAGGCCACCGCCCGTCTGCTCGCCGAGCACTACCACCTGACGGTGGAGGACCGGTCGGTGCCGGACGACGTCGCGGCGACCGTCGTCCTCGACGCGCTGACGCTGCCCCACGACGACGTCACGACGCCGACCGAGCTCGTCCGCGCGCTCCTCGGCGACGTGAGCAACCCGTCGACCGTCATCGGTGCCGTCGGTGCCGCACGCGAGAACGCGCGGTCCGTGCGCGACGCGCTGTCGGGCGACGTGTTCGAGTCGCTGAACGGCGCCTATCTCACCCTGACCCGTGGCCTCATGGCGGCGGCGAGCCCGGGGCCGTCGATGTACCGCGTGATCGAGCGGCTCATGGTCGTCAACGGCGCCGTCGAGTGGACCATGTCGCGCGACGAGGGCCACTGGTTCCTCATGCTCGGCCGTTCGCTCGAGCGCGTCGACATGACCGGCCGCCTGCTCGAGGTACGGCACGAGCAGCTCTGGCCCGACACGGGTCCGGTCGCCACCCTCCGTGCTGCTGCTGGGCTTTCGCCGTTCCTCCGCACCGGCGAGGCACCGACCGGCGACATGGTGCGGCGGTTCCTCGTGCTCGAGCCGACGTTCCCCCGCTCGATGCTCCACAGCGCGCAGCAGGCCGAGGCGGCCGTCCGCGGCCTCCAGTCGTACGGCAGCGGCGCCGACGGCGATCTCGTCCGCGAGGTCGGCCTCATGCGCTCGCGGCTCGAGTTCGCCGGCACCGACGACGACCCGGCCCTGCTCGACCAGCTCGCGCACGACACCCAGCTCTCCGCCGTCAACGCGGGCCTCGCGACGGCCGACTCGTACTTCCGCCAGGCCGGCACGATCGTGTGGAGCCACTGATGTCGACCGGACGCCGCCTGCGCATCACGCACCGCACGGGCTACCGCTACAGCGCGCCCGTGCAGGCGTCGTTCAACGAGGTCCGCATGACCCCGCGCGACGCCGACGGCCAGATGCTGCTCTCGCACCAGCTGCAGGTGTCGCCGCGCGCGTCGGTGCAGGCCTACGTCGACTACTGGGGTGCGCTGGTGCAGTCGTTCGACGTGCACGAGGAGCACGAGATGCTCGAGATCGTCGCGACGTCGCTCGTCGACGTGCCGCGCGGCGGCCCCGAGCTCGAGGGTGTCGGCTGGGACGACGTCACCGCACCCCCGGTGATCGACCGGTGGGGCGAGTTCCTCGTACCGACCAACCTCGTCGACGACGCGGCCACGGATCCCGCACGAGCGGGAATCGTGGCGGACCTGCGCGCGCTCGCCTCGCCCAAGGAGGCGATCCACGGCGCGATCGACGCGACCCGCGCGCGGATCCGGTACGACGACTCCGCGACGGGCGTCCGCACGACGGCAGCACAGGCGTGGGAGATCGGCGGCGGCGTCTGCCAGGACTACTCGCACACACTGCTCTCGCTGCTGCGCTCGCTGCGCATCCCCGCCCGCTACGTCAGCGGCTACCTCCACGACGAGGAGGAGACGCCCGGGCGCACCGTGTTCGGCGAGAGCCACGCGTGGGTCGAGGTGTGGAACGGCGGCTGGGAGGCCTTCGACCCCACCAACGACCGCACCGTCGGATCGGCGCACGTCGTCGTGGCCCGCGGTCGCGACTACTCCGACGTCCCGCCGCTCAAGGGCATCTACGCCGGCGGCGCGAGCGAGAGCCTCGGCGTCACGGTGGAGATCACCCAGCTCCCCGTCTGACCCACTCCACCCGATTTGGTAGTGCTAGGTCGCGCTATAGCGCGCCTTAGCACTACCAAATCGACGATCACGGCAGAGTGTCCCCATGGTGGCCAGCGTCCCGGAGCTCCTGACCCTGCTCGACCTCGAGTGGATCGACGACGACCTGCTGCGCGGCCACGCCCCGGCGACGACCCTGCAGCGCGTCTTCGGCGGGCAGGTGCTCGCCCAGGCGCTCGTCGCCGGCGCGCGCACCGTGCCGGACGACCGCCCGCCGCACTCGCTGCACGGCTACTTCCTGCGCCCCGGCGACCCGTCCGTCCCGATCGTCTACCTCGTCGAGCGCACGCGCGACGGAGGCTCGTTCACCACCCGCCGCGTCATCGCGCGCCAGCACGGCCGCCCGATCTTCCACATGACCGCGTCGTTCCAGGTCGTCGAGGAGGGCCTCGAGCACCAGGACGTCATGCCCGAGGTGCCTGAGCCCGAAGGCCTGCCGACCCTCGCGGAGCGCATCGCCGCGAGTGGACGACCGGTGTCGCCCGACGAGTGGGGTGTGCTCGACGTGCGGTACGGCGGGGAGGCCCCCGACCGGCTGCAGGTGTGGCTGCGCACGATCGACGAGCTGCCCGACGGCGCGGCGCTGCACGCGGCCGTCCTTGCCTACGCGAGCGACCTCACCATCCTCGGCACCGCGCTGCGGCCGCACGGGATCGGCTTCGACGACCCGCGGCTCATCAGCGCGTCCATCGACCACGCCATGTGGTTCCACCGCCCGGCGCGGGCCGACCGGTGGCTGCTGCACGACCAGGACACTGCCTCGGCGTCCGGCGGCCGCGGCCTCGGACGCGGGAAGATGTTCGACCAGCAGGGTCGGCTCGTGGCGACCACCGTCCAGGAGGGTCTCATGCGGCTTCGCCGCGACTGAGCCGCACGTCCTGGGCAGATTGCCCATCGAATCGCTCGAATCAGCGGCATTCTGTGTGCCGGTATGCCATCGCCTTGCACGCCCTGCTGGGTGTCGGCACAGTGCGGGTCCGACCTGACGACGAGCAAGGGACAGCCGCGTGAGCGAGACCCGGGACGACACCCCGCAGGGCCCCGCGCCCTCGAGCATCTGGGGCGACGAGACCCCGGTCGTCGACGCTGTCGTCGGCTGGGCCGCCCAACGGGTGGTCACGGCGTCCGACCCCAAGTCCACCGCCCATGCCGCCTCCGAGCTCGCGGCCGCGACCGGTCCGACGGTGACGCCCGAGGGCATCGGCCACGTGGAGGCGCTGCGCCTCTTCCGCGACGTGCTCGCTCCGGCGACACGCGCGCAGGACGACCCGCTCAACCTCGCCTACATCCCCGCCGCGCCCACCCGCGCGGCCATCTCGTTCGACCTCGCCACGAGCGCGGCCAACGTCTTCGCCGGCTACTGGGAGACGGGAGCCGGCGCCATCCATGCCGAGAACCAGGCGCTCGCCTGGATCTGCTCGCTGCTCGGCTGGCCCACCACCGCGGGCGGCGTCTTCGTCTCCGGCGGCACGAGCGGGAACCTGTCCGCTCTCGTCGCCGCGCGGCACACGCACGAGCAGCGGCACGGCCGCCCCGAGGGGCGCTGGCGGCTCGCCTGCACCCACGACGCGCACTCGTCGATCCGCGCGGCTGCGCGCGTGATGGACGTCGAGGTCGTCGAGGTGCCGGGCGACGAGCTCGGCCGCCTCACCGGCGATCGGCTCGACGCCGTCCTCACCGAGAACCCCGGCGTCTTCGCGGTCGTGAGCTCGGCCGGCACCACCAACAGCGGCGTCGTCGACGACCTCGCCGGCGTCGCCGACGCGTGCGAGCGCCACGGCGTGTGGATGCACGTCGACGGCGCGTACGGCGGCGCCGGTCTCGCGGCGCCGTCGGTCCGCCATCTGTTCGACGGCATCGAGCGCGCCGACAGCTTCATCGTCGATCCCCACAAGTGGCTGTTCGCGCCGTACGACTCCTGCGCCCTCGTCTACCGGCAGCCCGAGCTCGCCCGCGCGGCGCACGCGCAGAAGGCCAGCTATCTCGACCAGGTCGACCGCGCCGAGTGGAACCCGTCCGATCTCGCCGTCCACCTGTCGCGCCGGGCGCGCGGCCTGCCGTTCTGGTTCAGCCTCGCCACCCACGGCACCGACCGCTACACCGCGGCGATCGAGCGCAGCATCGCCACGGCGAGGGTCGTGGCGCACGCGATATCGGAGTCCGACCACCTGTCGCTCTGCTTCGAGCCCCACCTGTCGGTGCTGCTGTTCGAGCGCGAGGGGTGGACCGACGAGCAGTACCGCGCCTGGTCGACGAAACTCGCCAAGGACGGCGTGATCCTGTGCCTGCCCACGCAGTGGAAGGGGCGCACCGTGCTGCGCCTGGCGTTCGTCAACCCGGCCACGCACTCCGACGACGTCCTCGCCGCGCTGGAGTCGTTGCGCTGAAAGGCTTCTCAGCCGCGGGCGGGTGAAGTGCCCTTGCCGCGGTACATCGCGATGTCGGCGGCGTGCAGCGCGGTGCGGGCGTCGAGCATGAGGTCGTCGACGACGACCTTGCCGATCGTGACGCCCACCGTCACCTGCTTGTCCTGCACCTGCACGTGCTGCACGAGAGACTCGTGCAGGCGGTCGGCGAGGATGTCGAGCTCGGACTCGTCGTTCATCCAGGTGGCCAGGACGACGAACTCGTCGCCGCCGAGACGCGCCACGGTGTCGTGCAGCCGTACGGCCTGGCGGAACCGGCCCGCGACCTCGATGAGGACGTCGTCGCCCGCCTCGTGGCCCAGGGTGTCGTTGACCTCCTTGAAGCGCTCGAGGTCGCAGAACAGGATCCCGACGATCTCGCCGGACCGCTCGCGGCGGCGCATCGCCTCGCCGATCCGGTCGAGCAGGAGACCGCGGTTGACCAGGCCGGTGAGCGCGTCGTGGTTGGCCTGGTACTCCAGCAGCGCCGCCGACCGGTCGTGCTCGAGGACGAGGGTCGCGAGGTCGCAGCACTGGCGGGCAACGGCGTCCACCTCCGGCGCGACGACGTCGCGTGCGCTGCCGAACAGCTCGAGCTCGCCCGACTCGGCCGGGTTGAGGCCGTCGCCGACCCGCCAGGTGCCGATCTGCTCGTCGCCGGTCGGTCGCAGCTGCGCGGCCTCGGACAGGACGACGCGGTCGGCGACCATGAGCCGGAACGGCAGGCCACCGGTCGCCTGAGAGGCGAGCTCGGCGACGGACGAGAGCTGCTCGTGCAGCGGGGCCCCGGTCGCGAGCCGCTCGAGCACACGAGCCTGGCCGCGCTCGAGCAGCGTGCTGCGCTCGAGTGCCGCGCGGGCCACCTCGAGACCTGCCCGCTCGCTGGCGATCGCGGCGTCGACGCGGCGGAAGTAGCGGCGGACGTCGAGGAAGATCCACCCGGCGAGGCCGAGCGCTGCGAGGAGCGCGGAGACGAGCAGGATCGAGACGAGCACGTTCGTCGCGATCTGCTGGTCGGTGGAGGTGCGGGTCTCGGTGCGGAAGGTGACGGACTCGAGGTCGCCGAGGTGGCGGGACTCGCGCACGAAGTCGCTCAACGCCGGATCGACCGAGGTGTTCCACATCTGCTGCTCGACCGGGGCGAGCGTGCCCACGGGGATCGAGGCGAGCCTGGCGTCGAGGGCGAACAGCGACTCCCGGTACGACGCGGGCGCGGCGTCACCGGCCGAGACGCCGTCGGCCCCGATGACGCCGAGGCGCTGGCCGAGCAGTGCGCGCGCGATCTGGACGTCGCGGCGCGGCACCTCGCCGCCGAGGTAGCGCTCGACGACGAACGACAACGCGAGGCTCTCGCGCATCGTGTACACGATGTTGGTACGCGTCGACTCCGAGCCCGCCAGCGCGTCGGCGCGCGACTGCACCGCAGCGGCCTGACGGGCGCCGGTGATGGCGAGGCCGGCGAGCAGCCCGATGACGATCGCCGCGAGGACCAGCTGGCCGATCCGCGGTCGCAGCCGCTCGTCGGCGGCGGTCGGTGCCGACGTCATGCCGGTCGCGAGGGTCATGGGGTGGAGTCGACCTCGATCGAGGACAGGCTCCAGTTCCAGGCATCCAGAACCGGCGAGAGCACCGAGCCGTCGGGGTAGATGAGCCGGATCGGGCCGCCCTGGTCGTACGGGATCGGGGCGCCGTCGCGCTGGGTGGCGATGAGCGCGTTGCTCGCCTCGAGGTCGCCGGCGGCGTCGGCGTACTCGTAGTCGTTGAGCGCGATGGTCGTGACCTTCGCGGTCGAGGGGATGCCCGCGCGGTCGAAGATCGCACTGACCGGGACACCGGTGAAGGTCTGCTGCGTCTTCACGAACGGCTCGCTGACCGTGACCGACGTGGTGCCGAGGCCCTCGAGCTGGCCGAGGGTCAGCTGCACCTTCCCGGCGGTGCCGCCGGTCAGCGTGAGGACGGGCTCGTCCGGGCCGAGCGGGTCCACGACGGCAGCGCCGTACGGGTTGGTCTCGCTCGCGGACGGGCTCACGGTGGCGCCGCCGGTGCCGGCCGACGACGACGAGCACCCGGCAGCGAGCACGGCCACGAGTGCCGCGAGCACAGCGAGTACGGGGCGTCGACGATTCACCCTTGTGACGGTACGGAGCGAGTCCGACCGTTTCAGCGCGGGAACCTCAAGATTCGCTCAGCGCTGCGGGCCAGGGCAGGAAGGGCGACGGTCAGAGGTCGTCGGCCGCGCGGATCCTGCCGCGCTCGCTCGCCTGCGGGGACGGATCGTCGGGCCCGGCCAGCGTCGCCGCCTCCACCTGGGCGGCGATCTCGCGCGGGTCCGTGCCCTCGTCGAACACGGCCACGACCAGGCGGCGGGGGCTTCGCCTCGCAACGCGGTGTCGAAGGACTGCGACAGCCAGACGAGCGCCGTGTCGAACTCGGCCATGGGGTCCGGGCCGAGGTCGTCCTTCAACCACCGGCGCAGCATGTGGTTGTGCACCGCAGCGAACGAGCCCGCCATCGTCTCGGCCTCGAGCTGGCCGTACGGGCGCTCGTCCAGCCGCGAGTGCAGGAAGCGGGCGAACAGGACGCGGTAGCGCTGCACCCAGGCGATCTCGCGGGCGCGCAGCTCGGGGACGTCCTTGACGAGGCGGTAGCGCCGTAGCGCGATCTCCGGCTCCTCGACGTAGTGCGCGAACACCATGCGCACGGCCTCGCACATCGTCGGCACGGCCGGGGTGTCGACGCTCGCGTCGAGGAACGCGGCCACCCGGGTGCTCAGCTCCTCGTGGTGGAGGAAGACGACCGCGTCCTTGCTGGGGAAGTGCAGGAAGAAGGTGCGCCGGGCGACGCCGGCCGCGGTCGCGATGGCCTCGATCGTGGTGGCGGCGTACCCCTGCTGCTCGAACAGGTCGAGAGCCGCTGCCTCGATGCGCGTCCGGGCGTCGCCCGGAGCGGGCGCTGCGGGGGCCGTGGAGGACATGCGAAAGACCCTAGCCGTAACCCTGGCGTCATGGCTACACCCGGTGTACTGTGCGATGCACCCGGTGCAGTCCCCAGACGAGAGAGGCCCTCGCCATGCCCCGAGTCCCACCGCCGCCGCCCGTCGAGGTCGTCGTCGCCGAGGAGCAGCAGTACCTCTTCGCGACCACCGGCACCGCCCTGCAGGAGCAGTGGTGGGCCTCCGCCGCGTGCCAGGACGCCGAGCCCGACGTCTTCTTCCCGGTCAGCGCGCAGGACCAGATCTCCCGCCGTGTCGCCCTCTCGTTCTGCGGCGGCTGCGCCGTCCGCGACGAGTGCCTGCGCGTCGCGCTGCAGGACCGCTCGCTCATCGGCATCTGGGGCGGCACCGACGAGGCCCAGCGCGCCCAGCTCCGCCAGCGCCAGCTCGTCGCGAGCTGACCCGGCACCACCGAGCCCGGTCATGCGGGCACGAACAGCGTCGTTCGTGCCCTGCGTGACCGGGCTCGCGTGCGTCCGGGTTAGAGCAGGTCCGCGGTGTCGCGGGCGATCAGATACTCCTCGTCCGTCGGAACGACGAGGGCGAGAGGGCCGACACCAGCTGCGCTGATGCGGTCACCGTGAGGCCCACCGCCGGCTGCCTGGTTCTGCGCCGGGTCGAGCTCGAGACCGAGGACGGCGAGGTGCCCGATGATCTGCGCGCGGACTCGGGCGGAGTTCTCGCCGATGCCGCCGGTGAAGACCACGGCGTCGAGGCGACCGAGGGCCACCGCTAGCCCGGCGACGTGCTTGGCCGCGCGGTAGCAGAACAGGTCGACCGCGAGCGTGGCGTCGTTGTCCCCGGCATCGGCCGACTCGAGCAGCGTGCGCATGTCGTTGGTGGAGCCGGACACCCCGAGCAGGCCCGACTCGGTGTTGAGCCGACGGACGACCTCGGCCGCGTCGACACCGAGACGATCCGCGACGTAGGGGATTACGCCCGGATCGATGTCGCCGCTGCGCGAGCCCATCACGAGGCCCTCCAGCGGAGTGAAGCCCATCGTGGTGTCGACCGACTCGCCGTTGCTCACAGCAGCCGCGCTGCAGCCGTTCCCGAGATGCACCGTCACCATCCGGATGCCGTCGCGGTCGCCGAACCACCACCTCAGGGCTTGGCCCGACACGTAGCGGTGGCTCGTGCCGTGGAAGCCATACCGGCGCACGTCGAACTCGTCCCGCCATGCCTTCGGCACCGCGTACTGCGCCGCTCGCGGCGGCATCGACCGGTGGAAGGCCGTGTCGAACACCGCCACCTGCGGCAGGTCCGGGAGCGCGGCGGTCGTCGCGTCGATCCCGGCGATGTTGCCGGGAAGGTGAAGCGGCGCAAGGGGGACGAGTGCCTCGAGATCTGCGCGCACCACGTCGTCGATGACGACCGACGAGGAGTACGCCGGACCGCCGTGCACCACGCGGTGACCGACGGCAGTGATCGAGGCGCGCTCGCCGTCGGTCATGAGCGCCAGCAGCGCGGCGACGACCCCGGCGTGCGAGCCGTCGTCGGGCGTCGAGGTCGAGCGCTCGCCGTCGCGGTCGATCCGCACCGACGCGTCGGGCGTGCCGACACGCTCGGCGAGGCCGGTGAGGGCCCGCCGTCCGGACCCAGGGTCCAGGACGGCGAGCTTCACCGACGAGCTGCCGGCGTTGACGACCAGGATCTGGTCGCTCACGCCGCAGCCTCAGACAGAGCCGTCACCGAGCGACCAGTCGCGCACCTCGGGCATGTCCTCGAGGTTCTCGACGACGTACGCCTCGTGCTTGTCCAGCTGCGCCTGGCACCACGCCTTGAGCTCGCTGGCCCCGGGCGGCGTGCGACGCGCGTTGTTGATCGCGTCCATGACGAGGTGGTAGCGCGAGACACGGTTGCGCACGACCATGTCGAACGGCGTGGTCGTCGTGCCCTCCTCGATGAAGCCGCGCACGCGGAAGCGGTCGGCGTCCGGACGGCCGTGCACGAGCTGGTGGATCGCGCCCGGGTAGCCGTGGAAGGCGAACACCACGTCGACGTGGTCGGTGAAGAGCTCGTTGAAGAGCGTCTCGTCCATGCCGTGCGGGTGGTCCTTGCGGCGCGGCAGCGTCATCAGGTCGACGACGTTGACCACGCGGGTGCGGAAGTGCGGCATGTGCTTCTTCAGGATCTCCGCCGCGGCGATGGTCTCCATCGTCACGACGTCGCCCGCGCACGCGAGCACGATGTCGGGGTCGGCAGACGCCGTCGTCGGTGCCCGCCCACTCCCACACGCCGGCGCCGCGCGCGCAGTGCTCGACGGCCTCGTCGATCGTCAGCCACTGCAGCTGCGGCTGCTTGTCGATGACGATGAGGTTGACGTACGACCGCGAGCGGAAGCAGTGGTCGGCGACCGAGAGCAGGCAGTTCGCGTCCGGCGGCAGGTAGACCCGGCCGATGTTCCCGCGCGTGGTGATGACGTTCTGCAGGAGGCCGGGGCCCTGGTGGCTGAAGCCGTTGTGGTCGTTCCGCCAGGCTGTCGAGGTCAGCAGGATGTTGAGGCTCGGCACCGGCTCGCGCCAGCCGAGGTGCTCGGCCTCCTGCAGCCACTTCGCGTGCTGGATGGTCTGCGACGCGCTCACCATCGCGAACGCCTCGTACGTCGCGAACAGGCCGTGCCGGCCGGTCAGCGTGTAGCCCTCGAGCCAGCCGTGGCAGTTGTGCTCGGACAGGACCTCCATGACGCGGCCGTCGCGCGAGAGCGAGACGTCCTCGGGCAGGACCTTCTCCGCGAACATGCGGTCCGACACCTCGAACACCGCGCCGAGCCGGTTGCTGTTGGTCTCGTCCGGGCAGAAGAGGCGGAAGCGGTCGCCGTTGTCGCGGTAGATGTCGCGCATGCAGCTCGCCGAGCTTGCGCGTCGACTCCAGCTTGCACCGTCGCCGGCGTCGGGACGTCGACGGCGTAGTCGCGGAAGTCGGGCATCTCCAGGTCGCGCGTGAGCAGGCCGCCGTTGGCGTGCGGCGACGCGCTCATCCGCAGGTCGCCGGTGATGTTGGCCCGGCGCACGAGCTCGCTGGGCCCGCCGTTCTCGTCGAACAGCTCCTCGGGCCGGTACGAGCGCAGCCACGTCTCGAGGATGTCGAGGTGGTCCTGGTTGCCCTTGACGCCGGACAGCGGCACCTGGTGCGAGCGCCACGTGCCCTCGGTCTTCTGGCCGTCGACCTCCTTCGGGCCGGTCCAGCCCTTGGGCGAGCGAAGGATGATCAGCGGCCAGTCGGGACGCGTGCCGTCCCAGTCGCCGCCGCGCGCGGATAGCCTGGATCTCGCGGATCCGGACCCAGGCGCGGGTCAGCGCCGCGGCGAACCGATGGTGCATCCCAGGGATGTCGTCGCCCTCGACCTCGATGACCTCGTAGCCGTGGCCGGAGAGGAGCTCGCGCACCTCGGCCGGGTCCTTGCGGCCCAGCACGGTCGGGCCGGCGATCTTCGCGCCGTTGAGGTGCAGGATCGGGAGCACGGCCCCGTCGCGGGCAGGGTTGAGGAACGAGACGCCCTTCCACGAGCCCTCGAGCGGGCCCGTCTCCGCCTCGCCGTCGCCGACGACGGCGAGGGCGATGAGGTCGGGGTTGTCCATGACCGCGCCGAAGGCGTGCACGAGGACGTAGCCGAGCTCGCCGCCCTCGTGGATCGAGCCGGGGGTCGGCACCGAGACGTGGCTCGGGATCCCACCGGGAGCGGAGAACTGGCGGCAGAGCCGCAGCAGCCCGTCCTCGTCCTGGGAGACCTCGGGGTAGATCTCGCTGTAGGTGCCCTCGAGGTAGCCGGCAGCGACGAGCGCCGGACCGCCGTGGCCGGGGCCGGCGAGGTAGATCATCTGCTGGTCCGTCTTGCTGATCAGCCGCGTCGCGTGGGCGTAGATGAACGACAGGCCGGGGCTCGTGCCCCAGTGGCCGAGCAGACGCGGCTTGATGTCGTCCGAGACGAGCGTGCGCTTGAGCAACGGGTTCGCACCCAGGTAGATCTGGGCGACGGTGAGGTAGTTGTTGGCCCGCCACCAGGCGTCGAGGGGTGCGAGCTCGTCATCGGTCGGGTTCGCGAGCGCCTCGACGAGCGAGTCGGTGGGGACTGCGGTGGTGCGTGTGGTCACGGGGTTCCTCCCGGTCGTGCGCGACGGCTGCAGTCCGGACGGACACGCCGTAAGCGCTTACAGGACCAACGGTAGTGAGTTCGGGTCGCACGATGCCGGGGTTACCGGACAGTCGTGGCACGAGTCACGCGCTGTGCACGTACCCGTCACCTTCCCCTCACCTCGGGGCGGCGTCCACCGCTTCTGGCGATCGGTCGGGCGATCGGCCGGGAAACTTCTCGGTCGGCGATGTCCTCCGCGGGCCCGGCCGTTCGTCCCTAGGGTGAGGACGGCCGAGGGGGCCGTCGCCGAGACCTGGGGAGACACGCCATGCCGCAGTACGCAGCACTGATCTGGAGCACCGACCTCGAGCCGTCCGACCCCGCGTTCGCGGCGATGATGCCGGGCTACAACGCCTTCGGGCACGAGGCCGAGGCCGTCATCCGCGGCGGCGCCGCGCTCTACAACAACGCCACCGCCACGACGGTCCGCGTCACCGGCGGCAAGGGCGGCGACATCGTCACCACCGACGGACCGTACGCCGACACCAAGGAGGCCCTGACCGGCTTCTACCTGGTCGAGGCAGCCGACCTCGACGAGGCCGTCGCCTGGGCCGCGAAGATCCCCGCCGCGTACGACGGCGGCTGCGTCGAGGTGCGGCCCGTCATCGACTTCGGCTGATCCGACGACCGTCCCATGACGTCACCGGTGGACGCGGTCGAGAGCGTCGTCCGCGAGGAGTTCCCACGCATCCTCGCGACGCTCGTCCGCGTCACCGGTGACGTCGGCCTGGCCGAGGACTCCGTGCAGGAGGCCGTGATCCGGGCCCTGACCACCTGGCCGCGCGACGGCGTCCCCGACGAGCCGCGCGCCTGGCTGACCACCGTGGCGCGGCGCTGCGCCGTCGACCGCATCCGGCGCGAGGCGCAGCGTGACGGGAAGGAGGCGGAAGCCGTGTGGCTGCTGGACTCCGAGCCCGAGCCGCCGCCGGAGTCGGTCGTACGAGACGACCTCCTGCGCCTGGTGTTCACCTGCTGCCACCCGACCCTGTCGCCCGAGGCGCAGGTGGCTCTCAGCCTGCGCACGCTGTGCGGCCTGTCGACCGCCGAGGTCGCGCGCGCCCTGCTCGTCCCCGAGGCGACGGCGGCCAAACGGCTCACGCGCGCCAAGCAGAAGATCGCCGCGGCGCACATCCCCTACCGCGTCCCGTCCGACGCCGAGCTGCCCGACCGTCTCGCCGGCGTGCTCGCCACGGTCTACCTCGTCTTCAACGAGGGGTACGCGCCGTCGAGCGGGGACGCCGCCGTGCGGCAGGACCTCGTCGACGAGGCGATCCGCCTCGGCCGTCTTCTCCACGGCCTGATGCCGGACGAGCCCGGCGTGATCGGCCTGCTCGCCCTCATGCTGCTGCTCGACTGCAGGCGCGCGGCGCGCGTCGCACCCGACGGGTCCGCCGTGAGGCTCGCGGACCAGGTGCGGCACCGGTGGGACCCGGCCGAGGCACGCGAGGGCGTGACCCTGGTCGCCGAGGGCGTCCGGCGCACGCCCGAGCGCGCCGACCCGTACGTCGTCCAGGCTGCGATCGCGGGCTGCCACGCGCTGGCCCCGTCGTACGCCGAGACCGACTGGGACGCCGTGATCGACTGGTACGACGTGCTTCTCGCCGTACGCGACTCCCCCTCGGCTCGGCTCGGCCGGGCCTCGGCGGTGGCCGAGCGGGACGGGGCCGCGGCAGGTCTCGAGGCAGTCGACGCGATCGGCGGTCTCGAGCACCACGCGTGGTGGCACGGGGCTCGCGCCGAGCTGCTGCACCGCCTCGGCCGCGACGACGAGGCGCACACCGAGCGGGCGACCGCCGAGAGCCTCGGCCTCAACTCGGCCGCCCTCGCCTCGCTCGACTCCTCGCTCGCGTCCCCGCCACGCTGACGCCGGTGGTCAGAACGCAGTCTCGGCATCGCGCGCCGACCACGGGCCGTGGGTATCAGCCGATCGACGGCAGGACGAGCAGTCCCGCAGGCTGTCCGCTGGCGTCGTAGAACAGCCACTGCGGGACCGAGTTGGGGGTGCCCATCTCGGCGACCGAGAGCCGGGCCTCAACGAAGGGGGCGGCAGGGTCGCCGACGTATGCCTCGCCGCGGTGGTGCCTGAGGTCGTCGAAGGCCTGCGCTGCGCTGGGCACCTCCACCGGAGCGGTGCCCGTCACCCGACCTGTCTCGACGACCGCGAACGTCAGCCGCCCCTGCGCGTCGAAGCTGACCTGGTCGTACGACGTGATGACGCACTCGACGCAGGCGGTGCCGGTGATCTCGATGCCATAGCTCGCCGAGCCGTCGCTCGGCTCCTGCGCCGATCGAGGCGAGAGAACGGCACGCGCCGCGAAGCCGGTGCCCTCAAGGTCACCGAGGCCCCACGTCGTCACGAGCTCCAGCGCAAGCGCCACCTGCGCCTGCTGCGTCACAGCGACCGGCGCGCTGGGACCGCCATGGAAGGCGACATGGCCGTTCCAGCCCTCGAACGCGGGCACCACCGACAGAACGCCGGAGGGCAGGACCGCGACCGGATCCGCCAGCCGTTGGTCGGGGAGGCCCGACCCAGAGCCGAAGTACGGGGCCAGAGCTGCAAGCTCCTCGGACGAGGTGACGACGCGCGCGTCGCCGCCGCCCAGGGGTGCGGACAGGGCGGCCAGATCCTGGTCGAGGGACCACACCCGAGCCGCGACCACGGGGACGGTCGTCGTGGGCGGTACGTCGGACAGCACCACGGCGTCCGCGAGCGCGACGGCGGGGTCGCCGGCGATGCGCCACCACAGGGAGGCGGCGGGACCGGCGCCGTACACGTAGGCCGCGACAAGAGCCGCGACGACGGCCACGACCGTGAAGGTGCCCACGGTGGCGCGGACGATCTGGTGCCTCACGCTGGGGCCGTCGCTCAGGTGCGGTGCTCCCCAGGCCATGCTCATGTCGTCCCCCTCGTACGACGGCGCGGGTTCGCCGTCCGTCACCTGGTCATCGGCCGCGGCCACCTCGCCGCCACGCGTCCGGACGGGTGATCCGACCGCCCATCTCCCGGCGGCCTCCCCCGGACGTCCAAGAACCGTCCCGAAGGCTGACCAGAGGTGTCGCAGGCCCTGGACCTGCGCAGATGCACCACCCACTCTGGGCCCGCACCACCCCACCGACCCGAGAACGAGGACCCCATGACCACGACCCGACGCACCACCCTCCGCGCGGCCACCGCCCTCGGTGCCGTCCTCGCCGTCCTCGTCGCCGGCTCGGCCACGACCGCCGCCCAGGCCCAGGGCGGCCACGGCTCGCGCATCGTCGTCGCGCAGAACGGTGCCGACGACGACCTCGACGGCGACGGCATCCCCGAGGCGGAGGACACCGACGACGACGGCGACGGCATCGACGACTCGATCGACACCGACAAGGACGACGACGGCATCACCGACTCGGTCGACCTCGACGACGACGGCGACGGCGTGAACGACGCGTCGGAGTCCGACTACGACGGCGACGGCCTCGCCGACGACTCGTCGCTGGAGAAGGACATCGACGGCGACGGCCTCAGCGACGACTCCGCCACCGAGCTCGACATCGACGGCGACGGCCTGAAGGACAGCTCGGCAGCCGAGAAGGACATCGACGGCGACGGGCGTACCGACAGCTCGGCCACCGAGGCCGACATCGACGGCGACGGGCGCACGGACGGCTCGAAGTTCGAGGTCGACATCGACGGCGACGGGCTGAAGGACACCAGCGCCCTCGAGAAGGACATCGACGGCGACGGCCTCGGCGACTCCTCGTCGCTCGAGAAGGACATCGACGGCGACGGCACCACGGACTCGCGCGACAAGGACGTGGACGGCGACGGCGTCCTCAACCACTCCGACTCCGACCTGGACGGCGACGGCGTGGCCAACGCGCACGACACGGACAAGGACGGCGACGGCATCGCGAACTGGAAGGACAGCTCGCCCCGCGGCGTCTGACCTCCCCCGCACCACCGGCAGGGGCCGGGCAGCCTTCGGGCCGCCCGGCCCTGCTCGTCCTCTGGCCGCAGCGGGGTGGAGACGGAGCGCCATCAGCCGGACGCCCGGGCGATTTCCAAGGAACGTCCAAGAGACGTCGGACGCGCTCCCCACGGCCGCAGCGAACGGGTGAAGCCGCAGGTCGAACGCTCAGGGACCGCTCAGGAACGGGCGACAACGCATCTGTCATCGACATCCCGGGCTTCGGCCCCATCCGATCGTGAGGACCCCATGAGCAGCACCCGACGCACGAGCCTCCGCGCAGCCACCGCGCTGGGCGCCGTGCTCACCGTGATCCTGGCCGGCGGAGCCGTGACCGGCATCGCCCACGCCTCCGACTCCACCTCGGGCGGCGGCGACGGAACCAGCGTCAGCACCGACACCGGCGAGGACCAGGACGGCGACGGCACCCCCGAGGCGGAGGACGCCGACGACGACGGCGACGGCATCGACGACGCCGTCGACTCCGACAAGGACGACGACGGCATCGAGGACTCGGTCGACGCCGACGACGACGGCGACGGCGTCAAGGACGCGGTCGAGACCGACATCGACGGCGACGGCATGGACGACGACTCGGCCGCCGAGACCGACATCGACGGCGACCTGCGCGCCGACGACGCGTCGAACGAGCTCGACATCGACGGCGACGGGCTCAAGGACAACGCCGTCGCGGAGACCGACATCGACGGCGACGGGCGGACCGACGCCAGCGCCAACGAGGCCGACATCGACGGCGACGGGCGCACGGACGGCTCGAAGTTCGAGGTCGACATCGACGGCGACGGCCTGAAGGACACCAGCGCCCTCGAGAAGGACATCGACGGCGACGGCAAGGGCGACAGCTCGGCCACCGAGACCGACATCGACGGCGACGGCACCTCCGACGCCAAGGACAAGGACGTGGATGGCGACGGCATCGCGAACCACGTCGACTCCGACCTCGACGGCGACGGCGTGGCCAACGCGCACGACCTCGACAAGGACGGCGACGGCGTCGTGAACTGGAAGGACAGCGCGCCGCGCGGCGTCTGACCTCCTCGCACCACCGGCAGGGCCGGGTGACCTCCGGGTCGCCCGGCCCTGCTGCGTGCCGCCCTCGCGGCACGCGGCAACTTCGTGCGATGCGCTGCGACCTGCCGCGCGTCGGTCCTAGGTTCGCCCCATGTTCACGTTGCTGCGCAGCTACTCGCCGTCGTGGCTCCGGGGGGACCTGGTGGCCGGCGTGACGGTCGCCGCCATCGCCATCCCCGAGTCCCTCGGCTACGCGTCCATCGCCGGCCTCCCGCCCCAGGCCGGCCTCTACTGCGCGCTGCTGCCCCCGATCCTGTTCGCGCTGCTCGCGTCCTCCCGCCAACTGGTCGTGGGTGCCGACTCGGCGACCGCAGCACTGGTCGCGGCCGGCGCGGGCGCGGTGGCCGCCGTGGGCACGGCGGCGTACGCCGGGTCGATCGCGGTGCTCGGCCTCCTGACCGGCGCGATCCTGCTCGTCATGGCGGTCGCACGGCTCGGGTTCCTCGCCGACCTCATCTCCCAGCCGGTGCTCGCGGGCTTCCTGTCGGGCGTCGGCGTCTCGCTCATCATCGGCAAGCTGCCCGAGGTGCTGGGCATCAAGGCGTCGGGCTCCACGTGGGACAAGCTCGTCGACACGATCACCGGCCTCGGCACGATCAACTGGTGGTCCGCCGCCCTCGGGCTCGGCGTCGTCGCGGTGATGGTCGGTGCACTGCGCCTGCCGGCCGCCGTACCGGCAGCGCTCTTCGCGCTCGTCGTGTTCTCCATCGTCGGCAACCTGCTGCACGTCGAGACCCACGGGGTCGACATGGTCGGCGCGCTGCCGCCGGGCCTCCCGAGCTTCGCGTGGCCCACGGTGAGCACGGGCGAGATCGGAACCCTGTCGGCGGCGGCCGTCTCGATCGCCGTGGTCGTCCTCGCGCAGAGCGCGGCGGTCTCACGCAGCTTCGGCACCAAGAACGGCTACAAGGTCGACACCAACAGCGACCTCGTCGGGCTCGCTGCTGCGAACGCCGCCAGCGCCGTGACGGGCGGGTTCGCCATCAACGGCAGCCCGCCGCGTACCGCCGCGGGTGACGGCTCCGGATCGAAGTCGCAGCTGGTCAACATCGTGATGGCCGTCGTGATCGGCGCGCTGCTCCTGTTCGGCTCGGGCCTGTTCGCCTACGTCCCCTCGACCGTTCTTGACGGCATCGTCCTCGGCATCGGCTTCCACCTGCTCAAGATCTCCGAGCTGAAGGCGGTGGCGAGGGCAAGCAAGGAGGAGCTGTTCGCAGCCTTGCTCGCCCTCGTGGTCGTGGCATTCGTGGGCGTCGAGCAGGGCGTGCTCCTCGCCGTCATCGTGGCGTTGGTGGAGCGGGCCCGGCGGGCCTACCGCCCGGCGGACGAGGTGACGCTTCAGGGCGGCCTGATCGGCGCCCGCGAGCAGGAGCGGTTCGGTCCCATCGCGCCCGACAGGCTGAGGGGCACGCTCGTCTACCGCTTCGGTACGTCGCTGTTCTTCGCCAACGCGACGCACTTCGACGAGCGCCTGCGCGGTCTCGTCGAGGAGACGACGCCCACCCCCGACGTGGTGATCGTCGACGCCGCAGCGATGAGCGACATCGACGTCACAGGGGCGAACGTCCTGACCCGCATCGCGAAGGACTTCTCGGTGCGTGGCATCCGGCTGGTGCTCACCGAGCTCTCGCCGTCCGCGGCAGCGACGGTGGCCAGCACCGAGCTCGGCTCCGTCGCCGAGATCGTGCCGCGCATCGAGGACGCGCTCTCGGCCCCGGGCTCGTCACCGACCTCAGGCTGAGATCGGCCGGCGGGCTCCCCAGGCCAGGTAGGCGATCGGGCCGACGGGCTGCACGAGCAGCCCCATCGCCCAGACCCCCTTGCGGCCGCGGACCTGCTCGGCGGGACGGCGCACGAGGTCGACCAGCGCCGTCGCGGTGAGGGACAGCTCCACCGAGACCAGCACGAGGATCGCCGTCTTCTGCCGGTCCGACAGCTCCGACCAGGATCTCCTCGTCATGCCCTCACGCTACGTCCGTCGTCGGTGCGATGCCGGATCGAGCAGGCGGGAGGCCCTTGCCACCTGGTTTACAGATCCCTATGGTTTGTACACCTCAAGCAGGAGCCCCATGGATCCCGTGCTCGATCCCTCCGGAACGGTGCCGACCGGCACGACCGAGCGGTGGCGCGACCGCAAGCGCCACCTGTGGCTCGTCGCGCTCGTCATGCCGCTGCTGCCGTTCGCCGCCGTCCTCCTGCACCAGCGCACGGGCGCCACGGTCTGGCTGTGGCTGGGCCCGATCGTGATCCTCGGCGTCGTACCGCTCATCGATCTCGTGACCGGCCTCGACCGCTCGAACCCGCCCGACTCCCTCATCGTGGCGCTCGAGCGCGACCCCTACTACCGCTGGATCACGTTCCTGTTCCTGCCGCTGCAGTACGCCGGGTTCGCGTTCGCGTTCTGGTACCTCGCGACCGCGGGACTGACCGTCGGCGAGCGGATCGGTCTCGCGATCACTGTCGGCTTCATCGGCGGGCTCGGCATCAACACCGCCCACGAGCTCGGCCACAAGAAGGAGAGCCACGAGCGCTGGCTGGCGAAGATCGCCCTCGCCCCGAGCTTCTACGGCCACTTCTACATCGAGCACAACCGCGGCCACCACGTGCGCGTGGCGACACCCGAGGACCCGGCCAGCAGCCGGCTCGGCGAGACGTTCTACGGCTTCTGGCCGAGGACGGTCGCCGGGTCCGCGCGATCGGCGTGGCACCTCGAACGCCGTCGGTACGCGCGACGCCAGCAGAGCCCGTGGCGCCTCGGCAACGACGTCCTCAACGCGTGGCTGATGTCCGTGGCCCTCTGGCTCGCGATGGTCCTCTGGCTCGGCATCGGCGTGCTGCCCTACCTCGTGATCCAGGCCGTGATGGCCCTGACCCTGCTCGAGGCCGTGAACTACCTCGAGCACTACGGCATGCTCCGGCTGCGGGTGGGCGCTGTCGGCTACGAGCGCTATGAGCGCGTCGAGCCCCGCCACAGCTGGAACTCCAACAACATCGCGACCAACGTGCTGCTCTACCACCTGCAGCGCCACAGCGACCACCACGCGAACCCGACGCGGCGCTACCAGTCGCTCCGGGACTACGAGGAGTCACCCGTCCTGCCCACGGGCTACGCCGGGATGATCCTGCTGGCCCTCGTGCCGCCGGCCTGGCGCCGCGTCATGGACCCCCGCGTCCTCGCCCACGTCGACGGCGACCTGTCCCGCGCCAACGTCGCGCCGCGCCGGCTCCCCGCCTACGCCGCGCGCTACGGCACCACCGACGCGACACCCGGGGGCGACAGCGTCGTGGCGGCCCCCCTTCTGGCCGACGCGACCGGTGGACGCGTGCACCGCTGCCCGGGATGCGGCTACGAGTACGACGAGGTCACGGGCGACGAGCGCGAGGGCTTCGCGGCCGGGACCCCATGGGTGGACGTGCCCGCCACGTGGTGCTGCCCGGACTGCGGCGTCCGCGACAAGCTCGACTTCGTCGTGGTGCCGGTGGTCGGGTCGTGACACCTGCCGGCACGACGACGGGCACGCGGCAGCGCATCGTCGCCGCCGCCGTCGCCCTGACGACCGCCGAGGGCTGGACGGCGGTGACCATGAGCCGCCTCGCGGACGACGTCGGCGTCAGCCGCCAGACCGTCTACAACGAGGTGGGGTCCAAGACCGGTCTGGCCGAGGCGATGGTCCTCACCGAGCTCGACCGCTTCCTGACCCTCGTCGACGACGGCTTCCACGCCCACCCCGACGACCTCGGCCGGGCCATGCGCGCTGCCGTCCGCGGTGTGCTGCGCGAGGCGGGGCGGAACGAGCTGCTGCGCACGATCGTCGCGCCCGGAGGCGGCGACCTGCTTCCGCCGCTGACCACCGATGCGGCCGCGCTGCTCGACGCCGCGAAGACCGTCGTGGGCGAGCGCATCGCGGCGTACGAGACCGCCGTCGACGGCCGTACCCGCGACGCCCTCGTCGACATGCTGGTCCGCACGGTGCTCGGCCATGTGATGCAGCCGTCCGCCTCCCCCGAGCGCAGCGCCGACGACATCGCGTCCCTCGCGACCCGCCTGCTGACCACCGCTGTGTGAGCCGGGCGAGGGAGGTGCCACGCTGACCGCATGCTCACCACCGTCGCCGCCGCCGGCGAGCCCCTGCTCGTCGAGATCGACGGGGCGCCGGTGGGGGTCGATGCGCTCGCTCCCGCGAGCTTCCTCCCCGCCGCCCACCTGACGGCTCTCCAGGTCCGGGACGGCGCGGTCCGCGGGCTCGATCTGCACCTGGCACGGCTCGCCGCCGCCCACCTGGAGCTCTTCGGATCGGTTCTCGATACGGCCTCGGTGCGCGCACTGATGGCCCGGGCCGTGAGCGGCCACCCGAGCTCCTACCTCCGCGTCGTCGTCGACGAGCCGACGCCCGGCACGCCGCGCGTGGTGGCGGTCGTCCGCCCACCGCTCGACGCGCCGACGACTCCCCAGAGCCTGACGCCCGTCGCCTACGTCCGCCCGAGCGCGCACCTGAAGCACACCGGCACGTTCGGGCGGGACCTCCACGGCCAGGCAGCACGGCGCAAGGGCTTCGACGACGCCCTGCTCGTGGCGCCCGACGGCCAGATCGCGGAGACGTCCATCGCCAACATCGGCTTCGTCCGTGCGGGCCGCGTCGTCTGGCCGACAGGCCCGGCGCTCCACGGCATCACCTGGCAGCTCATCGACCTCGCCCTCGCGGCTGCGGGCACACCGGCGACGGCCGAGCGCATCCGGGTCGACGACAAGCGCGCCTACGACGCCGCCTTCCTCACGAGCTCGCTCGGTGTCGCGCCGGTCGGACGCATCGGGACGCACGCCTTCGCCGATCCCGGCGCCACCTCGTCCGTCACCGAGCTCTACGCATCGGTGCCGTGGGACGCGCTCTGAGCCGTACGACGCGGCAGGCCCGCCCCACGCGGGGACGGGCCTGCGTCGTTCCGCACGGCGCGCGGACTCTGCGCGAGGCAGACAGCCTGTAGGAGCCGTCGCCCGCACGCCGCGGGTCGGGATGCTCCTAGATGAACAGGAGCTGGGCGCCCGCGGTGATCTCGATGAAGTCGGAGGCGTTGATGATGCCCTCGACGCCCTCGTAGAGGTCGTCCATCGTCACGTGGTTCATGTCCGCGCTCATCCGGCACGCCCACAGATGCCCGCCGCTGGCCACGATGTGCTCCAGGAACTCCGGCACCTCGGGGACGCCGAGGTCGGCGATCTGCTTCTTGAGCATGTGCGTGGCCATCGGCTGCATGCCCGGCATCGGCGCGAGCGCCTGCGGGATGCGGACGTCACCGATCGGCATGTGCATGGCGGTGTTGCCGCTCGGGCTGAACTTCAGGTCGTTCATGCGGCTCTTGATGATCATGTCGAAGCCCCAGAACGTGAAGAACAGGTGGAGCTCGACGCCCTCACCGAGTGCGGCGTTTCCCAGGATGAGCCCGGGGTACGCCATGTCGAGGTTGCCCTTGGAGCAGATGATGGCGAGCTTGCGGCCGCCCTCCTCGCCCTCGTCGTCGTCGAACTTGGGGATGATCGCTTCGGCGGTGCTGGTCATGTCAGGTCACGTCCTTGATGGAAGTCGGGTTCTCGGATGAGTGACCTCGCGGTCAGACGCAGCCCTTGGGCTTGGGCAGGCCGGCGATGTACGCCATCTTCTTCGCCGGCTTCTTGGGGAAGAGCTCGAAGAGCTTCTTGGTCTCGAAGCCCCCGGCGGTGGAGACGCGGCGCAGCGTCGGGGTGACGTCGTCCTGCTCCTTGAAGTCCTTGCGCATGAAGCGGATCGCGCCCCACGCGTCGTCGCTCATCTCGACGCCGATGGCGACGGCCAGGGCCTTGCCCAGGTTCTCGTCCCACTCGTCGTACACGGTCATGAAGCCTTCGTCGTCGACGTGGATCTCGTGGCCGTCGATGGTCGTGACTGGCATCTCTAGCTCCTCAGGTATGGGGGGGTGTCGGGGGTGGGTCGGCCGGTGCGCCGTCAGGCGACGGGCACCTTCTTGCCGGCCATCTGCAGGTCGGCGGCGATCGGCATCGGGCGACCAGGCATCAGCACGTTCCAGTAGGCCCAGCGGAAGCCGAGCTTGCCGAGGTGGTTGGCCTTGGTCTCCTTGAGCAGGCTCATCGGTCCGATGCCGGGGACGGGGTACTTGCCGGGCAGCGGCTCGGTGACGTAGTTGAAGTCGATGAGCATGGCCTTGCCGTGACCCGTCTCGATGAAGCAGTTGGCGTGGCCGTCGAACGTGTGGGTCATCGGCCTGCCCGAGACGTGGTCGAGGAAGTTCTCGACGAAGCCCTCGATCTCGAAGTGCGCGACCGAGCCGGCCTTGGACGCCGGGATGTCGTTGGCGTCGCCGAGCACGAAGATCGAGTCGTACTTCTTGGACTGCAGCGTCTGCTTGTCGACGGGCACGAGGTTGAGCTCGTTGCCGAGCCCAGAGCGAGCGACGAAGTCGGCGCCCATGTTCAGCGGGATGGTCACGAGCAGGTCGTACGGCACCTCGCGCTCGTCGTACGAGACGAGGGACTTGGTCTCGGTGTCCACGCGCTCGAGCATGAACTCGGGCTCGAGCCGCACACCCTTGTCCTCCAGCATCGTGCCGAAGGCCTTGGCCGCGATGGGCTTGGTGAACGCCGCGTCGAGCGGCGTCACGTACACGATCTCGACCTTGTCGCGCATGCCGCGGTCGGTGAAGAAGGCGTCGGCGAGGAAGGTGAATTCGAGCGGGGCCACCGGGCACTTGATCGGCATCTCGACGATGTTGACGACCAGCCGGCCGCCCTTCCACGTCTTGAGCTTCTCGGCCAGCGCGGTCGTGCCCGCGTAGGTGTAGAAGTCGAAGACGCTCTCGTACCAGGAGCCCTCGTCGTCCATGCCCGGTGTCTGATCGGGTCGCGGCGTGACGCCGCTGGCGATGACGAGCTGGTCGTAGGGCAGCACCCGTCCGTCCATCAGGCTGACGGTCCTGGCCTCGGCGTCCACGCGGTCGATCTCGGCGTAGATCAGGGGGATGTCGTCGTCGAGGTACTTGCGGCGCGACTTCGTGACCTCGTCGGGCTGGTAGATCCCGAACGGGATGAACAGGTACCCGGGCTGGTAGTCGTGCTTGTCGTCGCGGTCGACGACCGTGATGTCCCACTCGGCCTTGTCGAGCCGCTTGTGCAGCTTGTTGGCCGTGATCGTTCCGGCGGTTCCTCCGCCGAGGATGAGCAGGTGCTTCATCTCGCGCTCCTTGGCCTGCGCACGGGTCGTGGCGGTCAAGGGCCGGATGCCCTGGCTGTCTCGATCCGGCGGTGAGGCCGGTCGGCTCCTACGACGCCCACTATGCCCCTGGGGGTATGCGGATTCCACCGTTCCGAGGCCGGTGTGACTCAGCAGACAGGCCCAGCGGGTGTGGCCTTGTCGGCACACCGGGCGTGGCGACCAGGGACGCGTCTACCGTCCGGAGCATGAGGATCGGAATCGTGGGACGGCATCCGGAGATCCTGCACGGCGCACTGGCTCTCGCCGATGAGGCAGGCCACGACGCCCGAGGGACGACCGTTGACGACGAGGCGCTCGCCTGGGTGCGCCAGCAGCAGGTCGTGGCGCTTCTCATCGGCGGCGGCGTCGAGCTCGAGTCGCGCGAGACGCTGCTGTCGGCGTGCGAGGCGAACGACGTGCGCGGCGTCGAGGTGCACGAGCCGTCGAACCTCGGAGGGATCCTGCGCGGCCTCGCGGAGACGGGCGCCTGACAGGGGCATCCCTCCGTTCGCCCTCCGGCACCGGCCCGCTGCGGCAGGCTGCTCCCATGGGTGAGCAGTTCGGAGGACGCACGTTCACGCGCGAGGACCGTCAGCGCTACCGCGACAAGGTGCACCGCTGCCTCGACGTGTTCGCGCGCATGCTCGAGGAGTCGCGCTTCGACTTCGAGACGCCGCTCACCGGCATGGAGGTCGAGCTGAACCTCGTCGACGCCGAGGGCCGGCCCGCGCTGCGCAACGCCGAGGTGCTCGAGCGCATCGACGACCCTGCGTTCGTGCAGGAGCTCGGCCGGTTCAACCTCGAGATCAACGTGCCGCCGGCGTCGCTCTCAGGCGATGGAGCCGCAATCTACGAGGACCACCTGCGCACCCAGCTCAACGCGGCGAACGAGCACGCGCACGAGGCGGACGCCGGGATGGTGATGATCGGGATCCTGCCGACCCTCACGCCTGCCCTCCTCACCCACGAGTCGATCAGCAGCAACCCCCGCTACGACCTGCTCGACCAGCAGATGCTGCTGGCCCGCGGGGAGGACCTGCACATCTCCATCCAGGGCGGCCCGGAGAGCCTCGAGACGTACGCCGACTCCATCGCGCCCGAGGCCGCGTGCACGAGCGTGCAGTTCCACCTGCAGGTGAGCCCGGACGAGTTCGCGCAGAACTGGAACGCCGCGCAGTGCCTCGCCGCCGCGCAGGTGGCGATGGGGGCGAACTCGCCGTACTTCCTCGGGCGCGAGCTGTGGCGCGAGACGCGCATCAGCCTGTTCGCCGAGGCCACCGACACGCGGCCCGCCGAGCTGAAGGCGCAGGGCGTGCGGCCGCGCGTGTGGTTCGGCGAGCGCTGGATCACGAGCGTCTTCGACCTCTTCGAGGAGAACCTCACCTACTTCCCGCCGCTGCTCCCGGTGCTCGACGACGAGGACCCCGTGGCGGTGCTGGACGCCGGCGGCACCCCGGCGCTCCCCGAGCTGCGCCTGCACAACGGCACGGTCTGGCGCTGGAACAGGCCGGTGTACGACGTCGTGGCAGGGCGGCCGCACCTGCGCGTGGAGAACCGCGTCCTCCCCGGCGGGCCCACCGTCGTCGACATCCTCGCCAACGGCGCGTTCTACTTCGGCGCGCTGCGTGCGCTGGCGGAGATGGAGCGGCCGGTGTGGTCGCAGATGAGCTTCGGAGCGGCCGAGGACAACTTCTTCGCCGCGGCGCGCAACGGCATCGAGAGCACGCTCTTCTGGCCCGGAATGGGTCATGTGCCCGCGACCGAGCTCGTGCTGCGCCGGCTGCTCCCCCTCGCCCAGCAGGGCCTCGACGCGTGGGACGTCGACCCCGAGATCAGCGCACGGCTGCTCGGGATCATCGAGGCGCGCTGCGTCGCGCACCGCAACGGCGCGGTGTGGCAGACCGAGGCCGTGCGCGCCTTCGAGGGCCGCGGCCACGACCGCTGGGAGGCGCTGCGCCTCATGACGCTGGCGTACGTCGAGCGCATGCACACCAACGAGCCCGTCCACACCTGGTCGCCGGTCTGACCGACACCGCGGGCTCGTGCCGAGACGTACGCTCGACGGATGGGCCTCGATCAGGTGCGCGCAGAGTGGGATGCCGCGGCGGACACGTTCGACCTCGAGGCTGATCACGGCCTGCTGGATCCCGCGGCACGGGACGCGTGGCAGCGGGTGATGAGGTCGTTGCTGCCGTCGACCCCGGCCCGGGTGGCGGACCTCGGCTGCGGCACGGGCACGCTCGCCGTCCTCCTCGCCGAGGACGGGCACGACGTGACGGGTCTCGACGTCTCCCCCCGCATGATCGGCCGGGCCCGGGCCAAGGCTCTCGCAGCGGGCGCGCCTGCCCGGTTCGCGATCGGTGACGCATCTCGTCCCGCCCTGTCACCCGGTTCGTTCGACGTCGTCCTCGCACGGCACCTGGTGTGGGCGCTGCCTGACGCAGCGGCGTCCCTGCGGGCCTGGGTGCACCTGCTGGCACCCGGCGGCCGGCTCGTCCTCGTCGAAGGTCGCTGGGGCAACGTGTCTGGGCTGTCGGCCGACGAGCTCCGAGCGGTCGTGGGTCCGCTCGTGCGAGAGGTGGCCGTGACACCGCTGACCGACGAGGCTCTGTGGGGCAAAGCGATCGACGACGAGCGCTACGCGCTGGTCGGGGCGACCTGAGTCAGCCGAGGTCGGTGAGGGCCTCGAGTGCGGCCAGTGCCAGCACCAGCGTGCCGTTCGCGATCGCGCGCTCGTCGACGTCGAAGGTGCCGGCGTGCAGGTCGAGCCGCGGCTGACCGGATGTCGGATCGTGCACGCCCAGGCGCGCGTAGGCGCCGGGCACCTTGTCGAGGTACCAGGCGAAGGAGTCGCCGCCCCACGACTGCTCCACCTCGACCAGGCCGGACTCGCCGAGCGCGGTGCGCACGGCGCTCGCCACGATCGTCGTCGCGTCCTCGTCGTTCACCACCGGCGGGACGCCGCGGCGGTGCTCGGTGGTCCACGTGACGCCGGTGCCGCCGAGGAGCGCGGCGAGGGCGTCCTCGACGTACTTCGGGAAGTGGCGCCACACATCGTGGTCGGGGGTGCGCACCGTGCCGCGCAGCGAGCCGCTCGAGGGGATGACGTTGGCGGCGTCGCCTGCATGGATCGAGCCGAAGACGCAGCGCACCGCACCGGGCTCGCCCGTCAGCCTGTCGATCTCGCCCTGCATGCCGGTGACCACGCGGGCGAGCACTGCGACCAGGTCCACCGTGCGCTCGGGGCGCGAGGTGTGGCCCCCCGGGCCCGAGACGCGGATCTCGATCATGTCCGCCGCGGACGAGATGGGGCCGACCCGCAGTCCGACGTGGCCGACGTCGACCTTCGGGTCGCAGTGGACGCCGAAGACGGTGTCGACGTCGTCGAAGAACCCCTCGGCGATGACGTCGACCGCGCCACCGGGCACCGACTCCTCCGCAGGCTCGAACACGAGCCGGACGCGCCCGTCCACGCCGAGCGAGTCGCCGGCCCGGGCGAGCACGCGGGCGACGCCCATGACCACGGTGGTGTGGACGTCGTGCCCGCACGCGTGGGCAATGCCGTCGGTCTGCGAGCGGTAGCCGACGTCCTTGTCGTCGTTCATGGCGAGGGCGTCGATGTCGGCGCGGACGGCCACCACCGGCCCGACGCCGCTGCCGAGCACGACGTCGCAGACGACGCCGGTGCCCGCCTCGAGCCGCTGGGGGGCCAGCCCGAGGTCGCGCAGGTGCTGGTGGATCCAGCGCGTGGTCGCCTTCTCCTGGCCGGACAGCTCGGGGTGGGCGTGCAGGTCGCGGCGCATCTCGACCAGCAGGGCCTCGTCGGCGGCGACGGCGTCGCGCACGAGGGCGACGACGGACGGCTCGACGGGCACGCTCCGAGCCTAGGGCGTCGGCGGCGACCTTCGCGGGCGACGCCGCCGCACGGCTCCGACCGGTCCCACGGTGCTCCACCGTTGCCCTGACGTGACCCAGTCGACCGTGATTCCGGGCACGTGGACCGGCCTCGCGGAACCCGGCCCGGTAGCGTGCGCCGAGGCGGGGAGATCCGACGCCCGGGCGCAGCCCGACGGCGTCGACGGTCGCCCTCGCCCAACGGAAGCCATGAGCTGCCCCCGCACGCGTGCGGCCGCAGCGTGAAGGAGGCTCGGCGTGATCATCGGAGTGCTGAGAGAGGCGCGTGCCGGGGAGACCCGGGTCGCGGCGACTCCCGCCACGGTCGTGCAGCTGCTCAAGCTGGGCTACGACGTCGTGGTGGAGGCGGGCGCGGGCGCGGCCTCGGACTTCTCCGACGACGGGTACGTCGAGGCAGGTGCCACGATCGGCGACCCGCTCGCGGCCGACATCGTGTTCGGAGTCAACGCCCCGTCGACCCAGCAGCTGGACGGGCTGCGTCCCGGTGCGACGCTGGTGAGCCTCCTGGCCCCCGCGTTCAGCCCCGACCTGGTCGAGGACCTCGGCCGCCGCCCGATCACGGCGCTGGCCATGGACGCCGTGCCGCGCATCTCGCGGGCGCAGTCCCTCGATGTGCTCAGCTCGATGGCGAACATCGCGGGCTACCGCGCGGTCGTCGAGGCCGCGCACGTGTTCGGCCGCTTCTTCACCGGCCAGGTCACGGCGGCGGGCAAGGTGCCGCCGGCGAAGGTCCTCATCGCAGGCGCCGGCGTCGCCGGCCTCGCTGCGATCGGTACGGCGGGCTCGCTCGGCGCGATCGTGTACGCCACCGACCCGCGCCCCGAGGTCGCCGACCAGGTGAAGAGCCTGGGCGGCGAGTACCTCGCAGTGGCCGCGGCCGACGTCGAGGTGTCCTCGACCGGTTACGCCAAGGAGATGTCGGACGACTACAACGCCCGGGCCGAGGCGCTCTACGCGAGCCGCATCCCCGAGATGGACATCGTCATCACCACGGCGCTGATCCCCGGACGCCCTGCGCCTCGTCTGATCACCGCGGCGATGGTCGCGAGCATGAAGCGCGGCAGCGTGATCGTCGACATGGCGGCGTCCAACGGCGGCAACGTCGAGGGCACGGTCGCCGGGGAGGCGGTCGTGACCGAGAACGGCGTCACGATCATCGGCTACACCGATCTGGCCGGCCGCCTGCCCGCGCAGTCGTCGCAGCTCTACGGCACCAACCTGGTCAACCTGATGAAGCTGATGACGCCGGCCAAGGACGGCGTGCTGGTGCTCGACTTCGACGACGTCGTGCAGCGCGGCATCACGGTGGTACGCGACGGCGAGTCGACGTGGCCGCCGCCGCCCGTTCAGGTCTCGGCCGCACCCGCAGCGGCCCCCGCTTCGGCCGTGGCCGCCAAGGAGCCCAAGCCGCCGGCGCCACCGGGGCGGCGGTTCGCGATGGTCGGCATCGTCGCGGCGGTGCTCTTCCTTCTCGGTGCGGTGTCACCGCCCTCGCTGCTCGGGCACCTCACGGTGTTCGCCCTGGCGATCGTGATCGGCTACTACGTGATCGGCAACGTGCACCACGCCCTGCACACGCCGCTCATGTCGGTGACCAACGCGATCTCCGGGATCATCGTGGTCGGCGCGCTGCTGCAGATGGGCACCGGTGACCCGGTGATCACGGCGGTCTCGACCGTGGCGATCCTGCTCGCGTCCATCAACGTCTTCGGTGGCTTCGCGGTCACCCGTCGCATGCTCAGCATGTTCTCGAGGAGCTGACCATGACCTTCGAGAACGCCGCGCAGGCGGCCTACATCGTCGCGGGCCTGCTGTTCATCCTGGCTCTGGCCGGACTGTCCAAGCACGAGACCGCACGCGCCGGCAACACCTACGGCATCACGGGTATGGCCATCGCTCTCGTGGCGACGCTCGCCCTGGTGCTCGACCGTGGCATCGACGCCGTCCCCCTCGCGCTGCTTGTCGGCGCCGTCCTGATCGGTGCCGCGATCGGCCTGTGGCGGGCGCGCATCGTCGAGATGACCGGCATGCCCGAGCTCATCGCGCTGCTGCACTCGTTCGTCGGCCTCGCGGCCGTCCTGGTCGGCTGGGCGTCGTACCTTCACGTCGAGGCCACGCTCACCGGCGCCGAGGCCCAGCTCCTGGACGCCGAGGGCCTGCTGTCGATCCACTCCGCCGAGGTGTTCATCGGCGTGTTCATCGGCGCGGTGACCTTCACCGGCTCGATCGTCGCGTTCCTCAAGCTGTCGGCGCGCATCTCCTCCGCGCCGCTGATGCTGCCGGGCAAGAACTTCCTCAACATCGGCGCACTCGTCGCGTTCGTCGCGCTCACCGTCTGGTTCGTCATCAGCCCGGCGCTGTGGCTGCTCATCGCCGTCACCGTCGTCGCGCTGCTGCTCGGCTGGCACCTGGTCGCTTCGATCGGCGGCGGCGACATGCCGGTGGTCGTCTCGATGCTCAACAGCTACTCCGGCTGGGCCGCCGCGGCGTCGGGCTTCCTGCTCGGCAACGACCTGCTCATCATCACCGGCGCCCTCGTCGGCTCCTCCGGTGCGTACCTCTCCTACATCATGTGCCGCGCGATGAACCGCTCGTTCATCTCCGTCATCGCAGGCGGCTTCGGCATCGAGGCCCCCGCGGGCGACGACAAGGACTACGGCGAGCACCGCGAGATCACCGCCGACGCGACCGCCGAGCTGCTCACCAGCGCCCGCTCGGTGATCATCACGCCCGGCTACGGCATGGCCGTCGCCCAGGCGCAGTACGGCGTCGCCGAGCTCACCCGCAAGCTCCGCGAGCGCGGAGTCGAGGTGCGCTTCGGCATCCACCCCGTCGCCGGGCGTCTCCCCGGCCACATGAACGTGCTCCTGGCCGAGGCGAAGGTGCCGTACGACATCGTCCTGGAGATGGACGAGATCAACGAGGACTTCGCGTCCACCGACGTCGTCCTCGTGATCGGTGCCAACGACACCGTCAACCCCGCCGCCATGGACGACCCCGGCAGCCCGATCGCCGGCATGCCCGTCCTCACCGTGTGGGAGGCCGGCCAGGTGATCGTGTTCAAGCGCTCGATGGCCTCCGGGTACGCCGGCGTGCAGAACCCGCTGTTCTTCAAGGAGAACTCGGCCATGCTCTTCGGCGACGCCAAGGACCGCGTCGAGGACATCGTCCGCGCGCTGTAGCCGCCACTCACGCACCAGGAGCCCCCATGTCTGTCGTCGCCTTCCTCGACGTCCGCCTCAAGCCTGCCACCGCCGCCGAGGCGCTCGGTGTCCTCGACGGCGTGCTCGTCGCGACCCGGGCCTTCGAGGGGTGCCTCGGAGTCGAGGTGCTCGTGCAGGCGGACGACCCGACCCGCGTTGTCGTGGTGGAGCGCTGGGCCTCGATGGAGGCCGACACGGCCTACCGCGCCTGGCGCCGGTCCGAGGGGCCGGGCGCCCTTGCGCCGTACGTCGTCAGCCTCGCTGTGACGCACTTCGCCCCTCGGCCCTGACGCAGCCTGATCGCCGACCAGCGCGGCGTCACTGGCCGCAGGACACCGATTTCGGTCACGGATCGTCAGTTCCTTGGGCCGAATGGGTGGATCCTCCCCCTTTCGGCCGACCTGCGTGGCCCCTCTGGCCCTCCCGTTGTCGCAGAGAGTGAGTATCTTTCTGAACACAGAGGGACACCGCGCAGATCCTGCGCCCGATGACGGAGACACCAGCATGAGCCAGACGAGCACTGCACGACCCCGGGTCCGCGCCCGGCTCGGCCTCGCCATGGCGGCCGTGATCGGCCTCCTCACCATGGTCTTCGCGCCGGCTGCGTTCGCCGCGACCGACGTGACCTACAACGGAGTCAACACCGGCGGGCACGCGGTGTGGATGAACGGCACCCAGCACGCGACCTCCGTCTTCAAGCTCGACGTGGCCGGCGGCGGCTCGATCCGCGCCTACTGCGTCGACCTCGGCGTCCCGATCAACGCCGGCGACACCTACGAGCAGCAGCTGCTGACCTCGCAGATCGCCAACCCGGCGAAGGTCCTCTGGATCCTGCAGCACTCGTACCCGGTGCTCACCCTCAACCAGCTCGCGACCGCCAGCGGCGTCTCGCCGATGGACACCGCCACCGCGGTGGCCGGCACCCAGGCCGCGATCTGGCACTTCACCGACGGCCAGACCCTCGACACCAACAAGAACACCGACGGCGTCAAGGCCCTCTACGCCTACCTGACCGGCTCCGCCAACGTCGGCTCCTCCTCCGACGCCGCCCCGTCGCTGTCGATCACGCCGGCGACCGAGGTCACCTCGGGCGGCCGCGTCGGTCCGTTCACCGTGAACTTCTCGGGCTCGGGCACCGTCGACCTGTCGGTCAGCCCCGCGCTCACCATCTTCGACGCCGCCGTCGACGGCTCGGCCGTCACCACCGCCTCGGACGGCGACCAGGTCTGGGTCGAGGTCCCCGCGGGCACCGCCCCCGGCGACGTCACCGTCACCGCGACCGGCTCCGCCTCGGTCTCCGGCGGCTGGGCGCTCGTGAACCCGGACCGTCCCACCCAGGTGCAGAAGCTGGCCTACGCCGGCGTCCGCGACCTGACCGCCTCGGCCACCGCGACGATCACCGTGACCCCGTCGCCGACCCCGACCGACCCGGGCACCACCCCGCCGGCCACCACGCCGCCGGCGACCACCACGCCGCCGGTGCCCGAGCCCGGCACCACCACGCCGGTCTCGACGCCGACGACGACCAAGCCGGGTCTCGCCGACACCGGTGCGGGCAGCAGCAGCTCGCTGGCACTGGCCGGCGTCGCCGCCCTCCTGCTGGGTGCGGGCGCCATGGTCCTCGGCAGCACCCGCCGCGCTGGCCGCCACCACTGATAGCACCGCACTGACGACGGAGCCCTCGACCCTCTCGGGTCGGGGGCTCCGTCGCGTCCCGGGGTGCCAGAGTGGGCGGATGCGCAGCAGCGTGGTCGTCATGGGCGCGACCGGCGTCGGGAAGACCACCGTGGGGCGTGCGCTTGCCGCGCGGCTCGGTGCTGCGTTCGCGGACGCCGACGACCTCCATCCCGCCGCGAACGTGGCGAAGATGTCGCGCGGGGAGCCTCTCGACGACGAGGACCGCGCCCCCTGGCTCCAGACTGTGGCGGCGTGGCTGGTCGAGAATCCGGGCGGCGTCATGGCGTGCTCTGCGCTGCGCCGCAGCTACCGCGACCGCCTGCGGGACACGGCACCGCGGACGGAGTTCCTCCACCTCGTCGGCGACGCGGAGGTGATCGGCGGCCGGGTGGCGGGCCGCGCCGACCACTTCATGCCGACGTCCCTCGTGGCCTCGCAGCTGCGCACGCTCGAGAATCTCGAGCCCGACGAGGCAGGGCTCGCGGTCGACTGCACGCTGCCGATCGACGTCGTCGTACAGGCGTGGCTCGGGCGGATCGCCGGCTGACCCCCGCTGCCCCACATCAGCGGCTAGCGTGCGTCAGGTCACCGGACGCGACGCGAGGGGATCCCATGCAGTTCGACGTGAAGACCCGGCCCGAGCACATCACCTGGGCGCAGATGCGCGAGATCTGGCTCGCGGCGGACGACATCGAGATCTTCACCGCGGCCTGGAACTGGGACCACTTCTACCCCCTCACCGGCGACTTCGACGGCCCGAACCTCGAGGCCTGGACCACGCTCGCTGCGCTGGCCGACGCGACGAAGCGCATCCGCGTCGGCGTGCAGGTCACCGGCATGATCTACCGTCACCCGGCCGTGCTCGCCAACATGGCCGCGACGGTCGACATCATCAGCGACGGCCGGCTCGAGCTCGGCATCGGCGCCGGCTGGAACGAGATGGAGACGACGGCGTACGGCATCGAGCTGCCGACGCTGAAGAAGCGGTTCGACCAGTTCGACGAGGGGACGCAGATCCTGATCGGCCTGCTGCGCGACGAGCACACCGACTTCGCGGGCGAGCACTTCACGATCACGAACGCCCGCAACGAGCCCAAGCCGGTGCAGCGCCCGCACCCGCCCATCGTGATCGGCGGGAGCGGGCCCAAGCGAACGCTGCTCGCGGTGGCGAAGTGGGCCCAGCAGTGGAACGCGATCACGCCGAGCCCGGAGGCGTGGCTCGCGTCCAAGGCGATCCTGCTCGAGCACTGCGCCGCGGTCGGGCGCGACCCCGGCGAGATCGAGTGCTCGGTCAACGTGCAGGTGCCCGGCGACGGCGACCTCGGGCCCGCGCTGGAGAAGATCGCGGCGTACGGCGCGGCCGGTGTCGACATCGTGGTGCTCGGTCTGCCGAACGGTGCACCGACGAGCATCCTCGACGACCTCGCGGCTGCCGTCGCCCCGCTCGCCTGACCGCAGCAGGTCGACCGGCCGCGGTCAGGACCTGCCGAGGACCTCGTCGAGCCAGTCGATCGACGCGGGCAGGACCTCCTCGACCCAGCCAGGACCGCCGTGGCCGAACCCCGGCAGGATCCGGAGGTCGACCTCGCCTCCGTGCGCACCCAGCTCGTCCGCGAGCAGCACCGACTGCAGATGCGGCACGAGGTGGTCGTTGTCGCCGTGGGCGATGAGGAACGCGGGAAGCCGTGCAGCTGCTGCGATGTACGACGTCGGGTCGGACGCGCCCGCGAGCTCGGGGACGCTCTGGATCGGCGTGCCGAGGTAGCGCGACTCGGGCGACGCCGGGTCGTCGTGCAGCGGGGGCCAGGGTGGCGTGAACGTCGGCTCGCCTGTCGGTGGCCTCTCTCGGTCGTGTAGATCCATCGCGAGGAAGCGGGTAGGACCGAACCAGTCGATGACCGCCGCGACCGAGGCGTCGACCGTCGGGTCGGAGGTCGCGTCGAACAGGGTCGGCTGGTCGCCGGTGACGCCGAGCATCGCGGCGAGGTGGCCGCCGGCCGACGCGCCCCAGAGCGCGAACCGCGACCGGTCCAGCCCGAGCTTCGCCCGCGTGGCCGCTCAGCCAGCGCAGGCCCGCCTTGCAGTCCTGCGGAGCGGCGGGGAACGTCGCCTCGCCCGAGAGGCGGTAGCCGACCGATGCGATCGCGTAGCCGCGCTCCAGCAGCGCCGGGATCGCGGTGATCTCGGACCGCTTGTCCCCCATGAGGAATGCGCCGCCGTGGATGATGACGACGAGCGGCATCAGCGCATGGCCGGGCTGGCCCGGTACGTAGAGGTCGAGCGTCTGCACAGTCGACGCGTCGCCGTACCGCACGTCAGCGTGCGTCGGCTCCACGGTGCTCACGCGAGCACCCTACGAGCGGCGACCACGGCTCATGCGGTGAAGCGCCGGTTGCACGACACGAAGCGCACGGGCTCGTCGGTGGTGTTGCGGAACAGGTGCGGCACCCCCGAGTCGAACCCGAACGAGTCGCCCGCGCGCACGACGTACGAGTCGAATCCGTAGGTGATCCCGAGCTCCCCCTGGAGGACGAGCCCGAACTCGTAGCCCTCGTGACGCAGCATCCGGCCGTCCGTGGTCGAGCTGCTGTGCGGCGCGTAGACCACCTCGAGCAGCTCCATGTCTGGTGCGGTGTTGGTGACGAGCTGCTCCCAGACCACGCCGCTGTCCATATCGATACGGCGGCGCTCGCCCGGTCGAGCGATCTCGAAGCGGGCCCGGACGCTCGGCGAGTCGAAGACGTCGACGGGCCCGCCCACAGCGGAGCGACTCACAGGTCCGGACGCCAGCGCCTCTCGAGCCGGCCGCGGCGAGCCCAGGGGTGACGCGGTCTCGACCGGCGCCGCGGCACCCGCGGCCGTGCCTGCCGTGATCGCCGCGACCGTCGCCGCCGTGGCGTCGTCGTCGAAGAGCTGGTCGATACTCACGTCGAGCAGCCGCGTCAGCGAGTAGAGCGTCGACACCGACGGCTGGGACTTGCCCGTCTCGAGCTGGGAGAGGAACGAGGCGGAGACGTCGAGCTGGCGCGCGGCCTCGCGCAGGCCCAGACCGCGCGCCTCACGCACAGCCCGAAGCCTCGAACCGATGTTCTCCATCGTCCCCCACCCGTCCGGTGTCCCCTGGGCAGATCGTAGTGATCGGCTGAGGCGCCACCCCGCGTCGGGCGGGGCAGGCTGGCGGCGGTCAGCCGTCAGCGCCGCTCCACCAGCTCGTAGAGCCGTCCGTCCGGCGCCGTGAAGTGGGCGTAGCGGCTGACGGCGTTCTCGGAGATCTCGTCGTCGACCTCGACGCCGCCCGCTCGCAGCTCGTCCAGTGCCGACGCGAGGTCGTCGACCAAGAACCCGATCGACCGGCCAGTCTCTCCCATACCGCCGGGTGACGCGACGGCGAAGGCCGTGCCGTCGGGAAGCTCGAACCAGTCGGCCTCGATGCCAGAGACGGCCGTCGTCGGCAGGCCGAGGACGTCCTGCAGGAAACCCCGCATCTCGGCGCGGTGCTCGGTGGCGGTTCCGGCGAAGCAGAGCCCGAGGATGCGCATCCCCGCACGGTAACGGCCCGCAGCGCGCCGGCGCTCAGTCGTCGGACGACGGCACGAACGAGCTGAGCCACGTCAGGCTCAGCACCACGACCACGAGGAGCGCGAGCAGCCACGGCGCAGGCGCAATCGCGCCGAGCAGCAGCGCCAGGCCCGCGCCGACGACGTAGACCCTCGTGCGCGTGCGGCTGTCGATGGCGTCGCGCTGCTCTACCGCCGACGACTCGAGCGCGATCACGAGCAGGATGACCGCCACGGCGCCGGTCAGCGTCCACGCCACCGCGGTGGGAGTCCGTGGCTCGTGGGCCTCGACGAGGAGGCCCACCATGGCGGCACCCGCCACGGCCACGGCTCCGGTCAGCGGCAGGTGCCCGAAGAACCAGGTGGCCAGGGCGCTTCGGTCCTCTCGGGGCTCGCGAGCGCCGACCATGTCGAAGTAGTTCCAGAAGATGCCGAACCCGATCACCAGGCCGAGCACCCCGGTCGCGATCGTGAGGGCGTCGCGGTCCGTCTCGTTGATGCCGTTGACGACCCCGACGACCGTCTCGCCCAGCACGATGATCACGAACAGCGCCATGCGCTCCACGAGCGACTCGGTCGGCTGGAAGAACGACAACGGCCGCGAGCGGCCCAGGAAACCCGTGAGCCCGAGCACCACCCAGCCGATGCTGATGCCGATCCATACGGAGATGCGCGGGACGTCAGAGAGCCAGGCCGACGCGAGCGTGGCCACGATGGTGACCGTGAGCCCGACGAGGTACGGCGTCGACGCCGGCTTGTCCTGCGGCAGGTCGTGACGCCGCACCTCGTACCACTGCCAGAACAGCAGGAGCAGCAGCACCGAGTACGTCAGCGCGAACGCCGTGCCGTCCTTGATGCCGGCGTACCCGGTGAAGACGGCGAGGACGGCGAGGGCGCCCATCTGCGCGAAGACGTAGAACCGGCTGCGGCCGTCCTCGCGGCCGTGCAGCTCGTGGTAGAGCGTGCCGTTGATCCACGCGATCCACACGAGCCCGAAGACCGCCACGAACTCGGCAGTTCCGCGCCACCCGGGGTGGGCGGCGAGCGTGTGCGCGGCCTGGCCGACGAGGACGACGTAGACGAGGTCGTAGAACAGCTCGAGGTAGCTGACCGAACGCAACGGGAGCGGCTCGCCGTGACGGCGCGGCCCCGCGCCGAACCACGCGCGCAGCCGGTGCTTCACGCTGCGGCCGCTCTGCGGCTGCACCTCGGACATCACGCCTCCTGGCCCTGCCGCGACCCGCGGCCAGGCCATGGAACCACGCGAAGGGCAGGCAGTGCCCTCACGGCCCAGCAGTGGCGACGTGCATGAGGCCGTGGCTGCGCCCGTCGTCGCGATCTCAGCCGGAGTGGGTCTGGACAAGCAGAGCCCGGCCCCGAAGGCTGGGGGCATGTCGTTCGTCAATCCTGGGTTCCACGGACGCCGGCGAGACACGTCCGACCGGATCCCTCCCGGGCAGTTCCGCACCGACGACTTCCCGGTGCTCTCCGCTGGTCCGACCCCGCGCATCGACCTCGACACCTGGCGCTTCACGATCACCACCGAGGGCGGTGCGACCCGCGACTGGACGTGGGCGCAGCTGCAGGCGATGCCGCGCGAGACGCCGACCGTCGACATCCACTGCGTCACCAAGTGGTCCAGGCTCGACACCGTCTGGGAGGGCGTCTCGCTCGACGTCCTCATGGAGGACGTCGAGACGGCCTCCGACTACGCCCTCGTGCAGTCGTACGGCGGCTACACCACCAACCTCCCGCTCGACGACCTCCTCGACGGGCAGGCCTGGCTGGTGTTCGGCTACGACGGCGAGCCGCTCGAGCCGGTGCACGGGGGCCCGGTACGGCTGCTCGTGCCGCACCTCTACCTCTGGAAGTCGGCGAAGTGGGTGCGCGGCATCCAGCTGCTGCTGCAGGACGAGCCAGGCTTCTGGGAGACGCTGGGCTACCACGAGTACGGCGATCCCTGGCGCGAGCAGCGCTACGCGGGCGACTGATGCGCCGTCTTCGCTGGACGGCGGCGACGGTCGTCGAGGCACAGTACGAGACGCCCACCGCGCGGACCCTCGTGCTCGACGTGCCGGGATGGCAGGGCCACCTCCCAGGACAGCACGTCGACGTGCGGCTCACGGCCGAGGACGGATACAGCGCCCAACGCAGCTACTCGATCGCGTCGGCGCCCGACGGCACGCGTGTCGAGATCACCGTCCAGCGGATTCAGGACGGCGAGGTGTCGCCGTACCTCGTCGACGTCGTGGCCGTCGGCGACCTGATCGAGCTCCGCGGGCCGGTGGGCGGCTGGTTCAGCTGGGACCCGGTCGGCACAGACCCGGTGCTGTTGGTCGCCGGCGGGTCCGGGCTCGTGCCGCTCATGGCGATGGTCCGCACCCGACAGGCCGTGGGCAGCACCGCGCCGTTCCGCCTGGTGTGCTCGGTGCGGAGCCCCGAGGAGGCGCTCTACCTCGACGAGATCGACGCCCTCCCCACCGAGATCCCGGTCGTGCTGGCCTTCACCCGTGAGGCGCCCGCCGGATCGGAGCGGCCGGTGGGCCGCGTGACGCTGAGCGATCTGGGGCGCGCCGCCGACCCGTCCGAGACCGTCTACGTGTGCGGTCCCACCGGCTTCGTCGAGGCGGTGGCAACCATGCTCGTGACGCTCGGGCACGACCCCAACCAGATCCGCACCGAGCGCTTCGGAGGAGGCAGGGCATGAGCGACATCGGCTACTCGGACGGCAACCTGCTCGCAGGTCCGCTCAGCGACCTGTTCGCCGTCGACCTCACCATCGCGACGACCGCCTGCTCCGGCTGCGGCAAGGTCGACCGCATCGCCGCGCTGCACGTGTACGTCGTCGGCGAAGGGTACGTCGCGCGCTGCCCCGGCTGCGGCGACGCCGTGCTGCGCTTCCTACGCACGCCGACCCAGGTGGTCCTCGACCTGCGCGGCACCTTCAGCCTGCGGGTGCCGATCGTCGAGTCCACCGGCTGACCGCGCGACGCCCGGTGCGGGCGTCGAACTACGAAGGGCCCCGGCATCGCCGGGGCCCTTCGTGCGTGGAGCCGCCTATCGGAATCGAACCGATGACCTACGCATTACGAGAGCGTCGCAGGCAGGCGTGAGGCTCGCCGCTACCCGCCAGATCACCACGGTACGAGCACAAACGGGCCGTTCTATGTCGGCGTGTGACGGTTGCTCGGGGACGAGACGGGGACGAGCTCGTCCGCTAGGGCGCCATGGTTCTGTGGCTCGGCGTCATGATCTTCATGCTCATCTTCGTGCTCTTCATCATCGTCCTGCCGCCGCGCGCTCAGTGCCGTACTACAACGATCGTCGTGTTAACCGACAACGTCCCGAAGAGGACCCTTTCCATCATGAACAGGGTTTACAGACAACGTCTTGAAGAGGACTATGTCGGTTATGGCGACGAGATCAGGAGGGCAGTTCGTGGCGGTCGAGGAGGCCGCCCGCCTGCTGGATGTGACCAAGCGCCATGTTGCGCGACTGGGCGACCTTGGCCAGATCCGCTACGTCGGTCGCGGCCTCGTGGATCGCGACTCGATAGCCGAGTACCTGCAGGAGCGTGACTTCTACCGGTCCCGGGCGTGGAGTGAGGAGACTGCGTGGGGTGCAGTGGCCCTGCTGTCCGGTCTTCACGTCGACTGGCTCGGCCAAGTGCAGACATCCCGGCTGAGGGGCCGGCTTAGAGAACTCGCCGAAGACGAGCGAGGTGCGAACGAACTGGTCGGTCGGACCCGCAACCGAGCCCGCGTGATGCGGTACGAGTCGTATGGATTCTTGGCGGCGCGGCTGCGCAAGGAGATCGTGCCCGTCAGCCGACGGCGGCTGGGGCTCGCCGACACAAAGCAGGTAGACGGGTACATCGACACCGAGCGGCTGGCCGCGCTGGAGGGGCAGTACGGCCTTCGTCGCAGCTCCCGTGGCGACATGACCATGAGGTCGACGTCATTCGACTTGAGCGTCGTGAAGACGATCGCGAGCCGAGGGAACGGCGCGCTCGCTGCCCTGGACGCAGCCGGCTCGATGGATGCGCGTGAGCACGGCGCTGGTTCGCGCGCCCTCGCCATGCATCTCGAGAGGTTCGCGGAAGGGCGCGCGCGTGACTAGGCCGGTGCCCGACCGCGGAACAGACGACGACAGACGTCCCACGTTTGACGTGAAGGCACCGGCCGGTGGCTGGGGGGACCCATGGCCGAACGTAGCCGAGATCGCGCGGGTGCTACCCACGAACCGATGGACGCTGATCGGTGGCCTGATGACGCAACTGCATGCGATCCACCATGGCGTCGACGCCGTCCGGCCGACCAACGACGTTGACATCGCACTCCACATAGAGACGGCCCGAGGGACGCCGAACACGACAGCAGACGCGCTGGAGTCACTGGGCTACGAGCTCAAGCCGAGCATCGATCCGAGAAACAACGTCGGCCATCGGTTCACGCGCGGAGTGAGCCGTGTCGACGTCGTCGGCGGCCACGAGGCCGATGACGATGACGATGTAGTCGACGTCGTTATCGCGGATCACCCAGCGCCGAGCGTGCAGGAGCGGATGCGGCGTATGGACATGGTGAAAGTGCCAGGAGGAACGCAGGCACTGCGCCGAACGGCCAACTACCGTCTGACCTTCAACGAGGAAACCCCGGTCACGATCTCGGTACCGCAACCATTCGGGGCGCTCATCCTCAAGACCGCGGCGTACGTATCGGACAGCCGGGACCCGGCACGCCACCTCCAGGACGCCGCCGTGCTCCTCGCATGCATCGACGATCCCTTCGCCGAACTCGACCGACTGGCCGGTTCTGACCGTGGCCGCCTGGCGATACTGGATCGCGAGCTCGACAGATGCCCACCCGGCATGGCGATTGATGCCCCGTGCTGACGCCGATCGAGGACGAGCAGTGCTTCGCGTGCTCACAAGTCCTCAGTAGCGGGTCCAGGGCGCCGCACGACCTGACGGGGAGCCCGCTCCGGAATCGAGTCCACGACCTTCGCAGCGAGGCGACCGCCCCGACATGGTTGGTCTGCCGCCGGGGCGCAGCACCACCCCCTCCGGCAGCGACGACCTATCCGGACGCGCACTCGCGCAACTTCCCAAGCTGACAGTGCGGGTTCGATTCCCGTCACCCGCTCCGTAGAAATCGCCCTGTTCTGTGGGCTTTACGACCATACGGCGAGTTTCCTTGGTGCCCGATTCTCGCCTTTGGGCACCGTTCTGGACCGTTGCTTAGCCCACGTGGAGCCCACGGCTGCGGGGATACCGCAGCAGCGGTCTCGCATCAGGGTCTTGGTCAGCGGGCGTTCGGGTGCGGCGGGAAAGTTGCGCTCCAGCGCCAGTGCGGTGTGACGTGCTCAAACCGTTCGCCCGGCGCCCCCGCCGCAACACCAGCCCCACCTGGATGGGCGTCGGGGGCTTCCGGCGGGGGCCCTACAGGCGGGGCGACGATCGTGATAGCGAGTAGCGGCGGAGCGACCGCGCAGACGGTGCCTGTCGGTGCGTGCGGGCCCTGTACCCGTTTGGGTGAGTCTTCCCTCCGCAGTGTACGCATCGGCCCACGTCCCCAGCCGGTTTGAGCGGACACCTCGACCCGACCCCGCCTCAGGCTGCCGACCAAGCCTGGCAACGTGCCGTTGTCTACCGCCAGCCGCTCACCGACCCCGGCGCCCCTCGTCGACGTCGGGGGCCAACCCACGAGCCAACGAGTCGGTGGTTGGGGACACCTCAGGCACGTCGCTCGTCGTTGTCTGTGGTCGCCGCCGGGCCGGTGATCACGGCGTGGCCAGCAGCGGGGCCGGACGAGGGCTCCTAGAAGTCTTCGTCGAGGGAGAACGCGCCGCCGACGGCGACCTGATAGGCGCTGACGCGTCGTTCGAAGAAGTTGGACAGTTCCTGGACGTCTTGGAGCTCCATGAACGCGAACGGGTTGGTGCTGCCGTAGATCGGTTCCAGTCCGAGCTGTTCGAGGCGGCGGTCAGCGACATGCTCGAGGTACTGCCGCATGTCGATCGTGGACATCCCCGCGACGCCCTGGCCCAGAAGGTCCTGCGCGAACGTGGCCTCGCACTCGACCGCGTCGGTGAGCATCTGGCCAACTCGGTCGGCGAGGTCGGTGTCGAAGAGGTCGGGTTCCTCTTCCCGAGCGGCGGCGACCACGTCGAGGGCGAAGGCCATGTGCATGGACTCGTCGCGGAACACCCAGTTGGTTCCTGAGGCTAGTCCGTGGAGCAGACCGCGTGAGCGCAGGAAGTAGACGTAGGCGAAGGCACCGTAGAAGAACAGGCCCTCGATGCAGGCAGCGAAGCAGATCACGTTGAGCAGGAACGCCTTGCGGTCCTCTCGTGTCTCCAACCGTGTGAGGTCGGCGAGGGAGTTGATCCAGCGGAAGCAGAACTCCGCCTTGGCTCGAATGGAGGGGATGTTCTCCACCGCCGCGAACGCCTGCACCCGCTCTGCCTCGTCCGGAAGGTAGGTGTCGAGGAGGTTGAGGTAGAACTGGACGTGCACGGCCTCCTCGAAGAGTTGCCGCGAGAGGTAGAGCCGAGCCTCGGGTGCGTTGATGTGCTGGTAGAGGTTGAGTACCAGGTTGTTGGCCACGATGGTGTCACCGGTGGCGAAGAACGCGACGAGGCGGTTCACCAGGTGCCGTTCGGCGGTGCTGAGCTTGGCGAGGTCGGCCAGGTCGTTGTGCAGGTCGACCTCCTCGACGGTCCAGGTGTTCTTGATCGCGTCCTTGAACCGGTCGAAGAACTGCGGGTAGCGCATCGGGCGCAGGGTGAGGTCCAGGCCCGGGTCGAGCAGGAGCCTGCGCTCCCGTGGTTCGGTGGTGATCTTCGCGTCGCTGGGTCGTGCTGCTCCCGGGCGGACGTCGGTCACGGGCTCGGTCGTGGTCATAGGTCTCTCACTCGTCAAGTAGTGGATCGAGCAGGGGTGGACCGCGGGCGTGCTCGCCGACCTGCAGTTACTGACAGGCCTCGCAGGACTCCGGGTTCTCCAGCGAGCACGACACGGCGGCCGGGTCTGCGTCGATGAGCGACATCGTCTGATCAGCTGGGGCACTCATGGGTTCGTCGCTTCGGGCGCGGCCGACGGAAACGGTGGCCTGCTGGATGCGGGTTGCCGGGCGTGATCGCAGGTAGTACGTCGTCTTGAGCCCTGTTCGCCACGCGTGCAGGTACATCGAGGAGAGCTTCCCGATGGACGGGGTGGACAGGAACAGGTTGAGCGACTGGCTCTGGTCGATGTAAGGCTGGCGTGCGGCCGCGAGCTCGATCAGCGCTTTCTGCGGGAGTTCCCAGGCGGTGCGGAACAGGTGCCGGACATCGGCCGGGACCGTGTTCAGGTCCTGCACGGAGCCGTTGTCACGCTTGATCACCGAGCGGGTGTCCTCGGTCCAGGCCCCGTGTCGTTTCAGGGCTGCGACCAAGGCGGTGTTGATCTGCAGGAACTCCCCGGAGAGGGTCTCGCGCTTGAACACGTTGGACACCTGGGGCTCGATGCATTCGTAGCACCCAGCGATGCTCGCGATCGTCGCGGTCGGGGCGATCGCGACCAGCAGCGAGTTGCGCAGGCCTGACGCGGCGACGCGGTCCCGAAGCGCGGCCCAGCGCTCGGCTTGGGTGACCGAGACGCCGTAGTGGTCCAGGTGCAGCACACCGCGCGCCGCACGGGTCTGGGAGTAGGCCGGGTGCGGGCCGTGGAGCTCGGCGAGCTCGGCCGAGGTCTCCAGCGCGGTGAGGTAAACCTCCTCCGCGATCACGGTCGACAGGGTTCGTGCCTGGTCGCTGTCGAAGGGCAGGCCGAGGGCGAAGAACACGTCCTGCAGACCCATGACACCCAGGCCCACGGGCCGCCAGCGCGGGTTGCTGGCCCGCGCCTGGGTGCTCGGGTAGTAGTTGATGTCGATCACGCGGTCCAGGAACCGCACCGCGGTGCGCACGGTCGCGCGGAAGCTTGGGCCAGTCCAACGTCGATGCAGCCTGGTCGAGGTGGACGGCGAGGTTGACCGAGCCGAGATTGCATACCGCCGTCTCGGTGTCGTTGGAGACTTCCAGGATCTCGGTGCACAGGTTCGACAGGTGCACCACGTTGGGCGGCTCGGCGGTCTGGTTGCAGGTGCGGTTGGCGGCGTCCTTGAACGTCATCCACCCGTTGCCGGTCTGGGCCAGGGTGCGCATCATCTTGCTGTAGAGGTCGCGGGCCTTCACCGTCCGCACGACACGTCCGGCCGCTTCCGCGCGGCGGTAGGCCTCGTCGAAGTCCGCCCCCCACAGGTCCACGAGCTCCGGAGCCTGGGAGGGGTCGATCAGCGACCAGTCCTGATCGGCCTCGACGCGGCGCATGAACTCGTCCGGGATCCAGTTGGCGAGGTTGAGGTTGTGCGTGCGTCGGGCATCCTCGCCGGTGTTGTCGCGCAGCTCGAGGAACTCCTCGATATCGGGGTGCCAGGTCTCCAGGTACACACACGCCGCACCCTTGCGCCGCCCGCCCTGGTTCACCGCCGCGACCGACGCGTCCAACGTCCGAAGCCAGGGCACGATGCCGTTCGAGTGCCCGTTCGTCCCGCGGATCAGCGCACCCCTCCCGCGCACCCGTGACCACGAGATGCCGATACCGCCGGCGAACTTCGACAGCTTCGCGACCTGCGCGTACCGGTCGTAGATCGAGTCGAGCTCATCACGCGGGGAGTCCAGCAAGTAGCAGGAGGACATCTGGGAGTGCCGCGTGCCGGAGTTGAACAGCGTCGGTGAGCTCGGCAAGTACGCCAGCGACGACATCAACCGGTAGAACTCGATCGCGTCCGCCGGCGTCGTGGCCAGACCGCACGCCACCCGCAGCAACCAGTACTGCGGGGTCTCGACCACAACCCGGTCGATCGGGTGACGAAGCAGGTAGCGGTCATAGACCGTGCGCAAGCCGAAGTACTCGAAGCGCTGGTCCTCCTCCGGTGTGATCGCATGATCGAGCTTGCGAGCGTTCTGCGCCACGAACTGCGCCGTCGCGTCACCGATCAACCCCTCCCGATGACCCAGCACCACGCTCTGACTGAACGACGCGATGCCCTGGCCACGGACCTCCTTGTCGATCACCCCAGCGAGCAGGCGCGCCGCCAGCAGCGAGTACTGCGGCTCCTCCCCCACCAACTCCGCGGCGGTCTGGATCGAGAGCCGGTCCAGCTCGACCGTCGTCGCGCCATCGAACAGGCCACTGATCGTCCTGGTCGCTACCCTCAATGGATCGACGTCATCAAGATCGAGGGCGCAGCGCTCAACCGCGCGCACGATCTTGTTCACGTCGACCAGTTCGAGGTCACCGTTGCGCTTGCGGACCTGCATCTGGTGCCGACGCATCGGCGCAGCACCGAGGGGTGGGGTGTCCTCGACGTGCACCGTGGCAGTGGTCGAGTCGACGGATACTGAAGACACGGGCTCTCTCCTCGTGAGCGCGGACCACAAGGTCCACGCCAGCGCGAGAGACAGCGAGCACAACCTGCCCATCACGGCAGACGTGTCCCTGAGCCCCTCCCACGAAGGCCGCGGACCACCCGCACGCGACGCGCGCGGGGAGGTGGCAGGTCTTCGGACTCGTGGGCATGACCACTGTCGTGATCGCCTACCGGCCATCGCTTCCCAGACACCCAGCGGCGCCCAGTGCTTCGTTGACGGCTTTCGTTCCCACTCACCGCTGCGGGGCAGTCCCGGACTTGCACCGGGTTCCCTCTTGCGACGACCCCCCTGGCTGACGGGCCGAACCAACCTCGGAACGGACGATATCTAGTGGCGGCAGGTTGTCACGGCATCAACATGTTGTGGGCGTGTCGCGGTTCAGCACCTCGCCGCTTACGGCGCGCCGACCCGCCGCCCGAACCCGGCGAGGGATCGATCGGCTCGACCACCCCAAGGTCGTTGCGTCGAGGGAAGGCGATCACTGATTCCGGCTCCCGTAGGCGTGCACGCCCGTTCCATCACCTCCGTTCCCACCGGTTCCATCACCTCGGGAGGACCGGACACCCATCCCCGGATCGCGCCCTGGACCACCGCGACGAGTTCGGCCGCTGGCGTGACCACCCTCACGAACCGGCACCGACGCAGCAGCCGTCCATGGTCCTGCGCACGCTCGATGAACTCGCAGGCGCCGGCGCCTGGGCCTTCTCTTTGGCGAAGACGACCGCGGAGCACTCCACCGGTCAGCGCAACGGTGGCCTGGCGTGGTCATCTGATGATCCGGCGGATCAGTTCTTCGCGGCTGAGACAGAACCCACGCGGCCCCGCGGCGCTCTGCCCGGCCGCCGCCGGACGCCTCCGGTGCCAGGCCGGCACACGCTCTTCCCTGGAACGCTGCAGACAGAGGATGCGCACAACGCGGACGGAGAGACCTTGGCGGATCCGTGCACAAGAGCACGCACCCAGGCCCGCCAGAGTCGGGACGGCTACCCGCTCCCGAGCCCCGGAGGACCCGTGCCCCGCCCCGCCACCCGCCGCATCCCCAGCCGCGACCTCGCCCTCATCGCCGTGTTCGCCGGGGTCACGCAACCCTCGGCCTTGTACCGGCTGTGTTCGTCCCCGGGTTCCCCGCACCCATCACCCTGCAGTCGTGCCGTCCTGGGCGCGCGTCGCGGCACCCTGGCGGTGCTGCTGTTCCTGGCACTGGTCGCCCTGGGCCTCCCCCTGCTCGCGGGCGGACGAGGCGGGCTGGGGGTGTTCGCCACGCCCTACGCCGGGTTCCTGTGGGCGTTCCCCCTCGCCGCACTCACCGTCGGCTACCTCACCGAGCAGCGCGGGGCGCCGTACCGGCTGCGCTGGGGCATCCCGTTCAACATCGTCGGTTCGCTCGTGCTGTACCTCGGCGGCTGGATCAGCCTCATGGTCATCGGAGGCAGCGCCCCGCTCGCCGGATTCGCGCTGCTCGTCATCTACATCCCCGCGGACCTGGTCAAGATGTGCCTGGCCGCCCTGCTCGCCCGCGGCGTCCACCAGGCTCTGCCAGACCTGCTGCCCACCGAGCCCGCCTCCACGCCCGAAGTCCGTCCGGTGCGCGCCTGAGGGCGGCGGATCGACGTCCGGGCATCTCCCGCCAGGGGCTCGGCTGCGACCCGGCACCCGCGCCAACCCCCGGCGTGTGGGACCACCACCAGCCCGAGGGAGACGGCCCGGATCGTCTGGTCGCGCGGGGCGCGCGGAGCGGTCCGGGGGGAGACAAGTCCGCGCCCCACCAGGACTCAGCGGCGATGAGCACCCCCGCCCCCACGCGGGCCCGCGCGACATACCCTGGGTCGCCTCGTGGGCCGCGAGCACGGCCGGCGAGCGTGCAAGCAGCGAGGCCGAGCGGGAGCTCCGGACCGCGCCGGGCGGGCCGCCGCTGAGGTCCCGATGAGCCACCGGTGCGCGCGATCCAGCCCGGTCGGTGCCTCACGCGGCGCCACCATGCCCGCCGGTGTTCGTTCTTGCTCCTGCAGGTAATGCCCGGCGTGCCGAGGCGAGCAGAACATGGAATCCGCGTCGAGGGGTTTCATAGGCCCCGCCCGGGCCCGCCAGCTCGATGCTCAGTCTTCAGCCCGCCCGAGGGCTGGGCGCAGTCGGCGCGCTCCCGGGTGTCGAGCACGACGATCCGGTCATCCGCTCAGACACGGACGCCGTGTGAGGCGGGGGTCTGTGACGGTCCCGAACCGCTGAAACGGCATCCGGCGCTGCTGCGACCTCCCGCCACTGCTACATCGGCGCGGCGCGCCATCGGTCAGCCGCACACCCCACCGGGCCCCTGCGGGGCGGTGCGTCTCGGGAAGGGGTCCTCACGGCGTGGAGCGCCTCCGGCGCCTCCGGTGCGCGAGCTCCGCACGTCGACCATTCCTCACACCAGACGGCTACCGCGCGCATGCGCCCCGGCGTGGGCAGACGGCCCATGGCCGGTGCCGACGGTCCCGGGGAGCCATCGCCCCTGGGCCGTCGACGGGCACGGGCCCACCAGTTCATGGTCGTCCTTCGTCGATCTCTCCCCTTGTCGTAGCTGTTCGGCTTCGCCCCCCAAGGACGATCTCGGGCACGCCGCGGAGGGGACTTGAGCGACCTCGCGCCCACGTAGCCGTCTATGGGTGGTCAACTCTCGGCAGCGCTGCCCGCGGACAGGTCTCAAGGGTGAGGTTCGCCGGTCGCAGCGCCTCGTCGCACAGCGCGCTGACAGTCCAACCGAGCTGTGCTCCGTGGCTGCTGATGGTGACGCGGTACAGCGTGATGTCGTAGCGGGACGGGACGCCATACAGGACGTGGATGGATCCCACGGGGATCGACTCACCCCGGTCAGTCGCCGACAGCCAGGGGCGGTCGTAACGCGTCCAAGCCCCGGTGGCGACGTCCCAGAAGCCGCGGTGACGGACATCGGATGAGCTCAGTGTCACGATGACCGAGCGCCCTGGCTCCTCCGTGAGCAGCGCCGCCGGATGGATCACCCGGGTGATGACGCCGTGGTCGTACAGCGCGCTGATGAATGTTGAGACCGTTGTCATGGTGCACTCCCGATGAATGGGGACGACTGCGATGAAGGCGGAGCAGACGAGACGTCCGAGGGATTCCCCGCCGTGAGGCCGTGAGGCACATGAACAAGCGACGTGATCAGACCCGCGGCGAGCAGAGGCGGAGCCACGAGGCGGATGAGGTCCCGTCGGTTGCCCCGGGCCCGTACCCGCTCGACGTCGGTGCCCCGACGCGACACGGCACCCACGGTGCCGGTGCGCGCCTCGTCGATGCTCGTCATGTCGCCGTCCTCGTGAGGTGTTCTGACACTGGTGCTATCGCTGTCCGTACTTGCGAGGTCACGCAGGCGGAGGGTGTGCACCCAAACGGCGCAGCGGTCACCGACATGGGATCGAGCCTCGAGACCCCAGACGCCACTGGGTGGCGCCCCACTGAATATGAGGGCACCACCCAGAGGCGCGGGCCCGGCCGGTGAGTGAGGGCCCACGGGCCGAGCCAGGTCTACTCAGATGACCGGCGGGACGACCGGGTCGCTGTCGCTGGAGTCGTCGCACACGTCACCGTCGTCGTCGCCGGTGTCGAGCGAGTCGGCGCCTTCTCCACCGGCGAGCTCATCGGAGCCCAAGCCGCCAGCCACGACATCGTCGCCACCGTCGCCACTCATGACGTCGTCGCCGTCATCGCCGTTCTCGACATCGTCACCGAGGCCGCCGGAGATGTCGTCGTTGCCGTCTCCGCCGTTGAGCGAGTCGTTGCCCTCGTCCCCGTTGATGTCGTCGTTGCCCTGGTCGCCATTCGCGACGTCCGAACCGGCACCGCCGTTGAGGGTGTCGGCACCGGTTCCACCGTTGAGGGTGTCGTCGTCTGCGTTGCCGTTCTCGACGTCGTCGCCACCGTTTCCGTTCTCGACGTCATCACCGGCGCCGCCCGACATCGAGTCATCGCCGAGGCCACCGGAGATGCGGTCGGCACCGGCGTTGCCCTGCTCGACGTCGTCACCGGCGCCGCCGGAGATCGAGTCGTCACCGATGCCGCCTACAAGGACGTCGGCGCCGTCGTTGCCAGAGAGGAAGTCGTTGCCGCCGTTTCCGTAGACCGCGTCGGCCCCGGCGCCGCCGCTGATCACGTCGCGGCTGCTCGACCCGCAGATCAGATCGGAGCCGGCGCCGGCGGAAACGTTGCTCGGACCGGTGAGCACGATGACGTCGCGGTGACCCGTGCCGAGGATCCGGCCGTGCCCGACGATGGTGGCCTTGTGGCCGTGGCAGTATGCGGACGGGCTGGCGTTCGCGGCGGCGGGAAGCGCCACGAAGCCATACGCGCTGAGGCTGGCGACCGCGAGGGCGGCAAGCGCCGGACGGATCCTGGTCATCGGAACTCCTGGTGGGCGTTCACCTCGCTGATCGAGGTGCTCATCCCCGCAGTCGCCGGCAGTGCCCGACCCGTCACGGCCACGTCGCAGATTCACCCGGTTGCCCCAGCGAACTCCCCAGGGACGCGCCTGACGGCCGTTTGTGGGCACGTTCTTGACCGTTTCCTTGCCGACTAGGTGCCCGCCGTGGTTCAGCCACGCCGATCCCCGGTCGATGCACCCCGTGGTCACATCCGCGGCGTCCGGAGGAGCTCGGTCATGGGAAGGTCGGTGCGCGCACGGCGCGACGCGTACCCCGACGCCGACCTGGCTGCCTGGGTTGCTGCAGCGAAGACCGGGGACACCGATGCGTTCGGCTGGATCTGGCAAGCCCTCTCGCCCCGGGTGAACGGCTACCTGCGCGGCCGGGGCGTCACCGCGTCCGAGGACGTCACGAGTGAGGTGTTCCTCGCGGCATTCACCGGGCTCGGCTCGTTCTCCGGCGACGGGACGGCGTTCCGTTCTTGGCTGTTCACGATCGCCCACCACAAGGCAGTCGACATCGTGCGGCGACGCAAAGACCATGCGGAGTACACGCCGGAGGGCGATCCGCGCACCAGCGCGAGCGCCGAGCAGGACGCGCTAGACGGGATCGTGGACGCCGACATCCGGGCAATGCTGTCAGCGCTCACAGACGAGCAGCGCGAGGTGCTGCTCCTGCGCACGTTGGGAGACATGTCGCTCGAGCAGGTCGCAGAGGTGACCGGACGGACGGTCGGTGCCGTGAAGCAGCTGCACCACCGCGCTGTCGCGGCGGCACGTCGTGCGGCCATCAGCACTGGGCGGCCGCCCGGCGCATCCCCTCGGGGGACTCCGTCCCTCCCACCCGTAACCACCGGAGTCCCCGAAACGATGGCGGAGGCGTGATGAGCAGGCAGACCTCGCCCGAGGTCGACGTAACGCTGCGTTCCTGGGCGGATGCCAACGCGCCGACGCCCTCGCCCGTCCTCGCGCTGTTCATCGGCCCTGTCCACCCCCTGCCGGCACCCGGACGCTCGGCGGCCCCCGCCTACCTGAGGGGGCTCGCTCGCGTCAGCCTCGGAACCAAGGTGTTCGTCGGCGTAACTTCCCTGGCCATAGCCGGTGCCGCAGCAGTCGGAGTCGCGCACGTGGCTGGCACCGATGCCGACCGGCCCCGACCGCCTGCGCCGAGCGCTGCCGCGGTTCCCGGAATCGACGACTCTCGGGCGCCGACCACCGGTTCGAGCAACCTCGGGTCACCGTCCGCCAGCGAGCTCGCGAACCCGACCGAGGAGCCGACCGAACCCGCTCTGACTCCCACTCCGTCTGCAAGGCCGCGCGACCACTCGACAAGTTCGGACGACCCGGGCGCCCAGGATCACCCGACCTCCCGCAGCCCCTCCGCCGACGACGGTTCGGACGATGGTGACACGCCGTCCACGGAGCCCCCCGACCCAGACACCCGCAACCACTCAAGCGAGCCAACGGCTGGCTCTGACTCCGGCTCGACACCACAGTCCGCTCCGCCGGAGGTACCCAGCACGCCCCAGCCGCTGCCGACGGAGGGCTAGACCGGGGACTCCCATTCACGACCGCGGATGGAGTCTCACCTGCGGGAAGTGAGTTCGCCTGCCGCTCAGGTCCACCAGCCGGCTTCCTAAGCTGACGGTCCGGGTTCGATTCGAGTCACCCGCTCCACGGAAATCTCTTGGTTGGCATGGCTTCTCAGGGATCGTTCTCCTGGCCGAACACTCCTATGGTCGCCCGCATTCACCCTGATGGGCCGACCCTTAGCCGACGTATAGCCCACGGGGGCGGTCGCTGCGGTCGCAGCTCGACGGCAGCCCTCCGGCGACCCGAGCACCCCGACGTGGGCATGTTGTTCATCGACTTCGAGCACGGCAACCGGATGCGCTTGGAGGGCCGCGCGAGCATCGACCTCGACGACCCGCTCATGTCGGAGCAACACGAGGCCCAGTTCGTCGTACGGGTCACGGCGCGGACCCTCTACCCCAACCGCCCGCGCTACATCCACCGCTACCAGCTCGTGCGCCGCTCCAGCTTCGTGCCCCGCGCGGACTGCCCCACCCCCGCGCGGGATTGGTAGCGGTCGGACTGGGCGTACGACGCCCTGCCGCAGCACGACCCCACCCGCAAACCCACCGCCGGCGACAACCGCGCCCGCTGACAGAGTCCCCGCGGCCAGCGCACGGCCATCCGAGCGACCCTGTCGCCGACGGTTGACGGCGTTCCTGCCGCGCCTCCCGTCGGGCATGCTGTGGAAGCTGACCTCGGAGTCAGGGCGGCTGGCCTTCCTGCCCCCGGTGCAGATCCGTGGGAGTTGACCGCACTGCGACGCGGTCGCGACCCGCCTGCTTGGCGACGTAGAGCCGGGCGTCGGCGACCGCAGCAACCGCCGCAACCGTGTCGCCGTCGGTGGTGTCGGCGACCCCCGCAGAGACGGTGAAGCCCGGGACCGATCCTTCACTAACGGCATGGGCCAATTCGAGGCGGATCCTGTCGGCGAGGCCTGCCGCCTCCGCCGTGGTCGCCGAGGGCACGACCACGGCGAACTCCTCGCCGCCCAGGCGGGCCACAAGGTCGCCGTCGCGGGCCGTCGAGCGCAGCACACGGGCAAACAGCCGCAACGCGTTGTCGCCGGTCAGGTGGCCGTGCGTGTCGTTAAGCGCCTTGAAGTGGTCGAGGTCAAGCGCGATCACGGCGTACGTGGAGCCGCCACGCTCGAGCGGTGCAACCTTCGCCTCCAGTGAGCGCCGGTTGAACAGTCCGGTCAGGGGGTCTGTCGATGCCGCGACCGCGGAGTCGTTCAGGGTCCGCACCATCCCCAGGCGGGAACCCACCCCCGCTCCGAGCAGACGGAGCCGTTCCACCGTCTCCGCGTCGGGCGGCACTCCCGGCTCGCCGGTGACGTGCAGGACCCCGGCTGCGCGCCCCAGCAAGGCGATCGGGACGCACACGCCGGACACGGAGCCACCAGCGCGATCGCGCAGCCGTGGACACGCGTCGATGTCGGTCGATGCGACGAAGGCCAGCGGGTGCCCTCGCCGGACGGCTGGGCAGCCAGCGGGCGTGTCCACGCTGCATCCCGGCCCGCCCCCGTTCGGGTTCTCCGCCACCAGACGCAGGTGGGCGTGGCTGGAGTCCGCCAACAGCAGTTCGCCAGGGTTGCCTGGAACCGCGCTGGCGAGGGTGTGCCGGGCAACGGATACGACCTCGTCCTCGGTCTCCGCCAGGTCGAGTGCGCGCAGGATCGATGCGTCGAGGTCACGCGAGCGAGCCTGATCCAGCAGCTCCTGGCGAGCACGCGCCACGTCGTCCCGCCCAGCTCGCAGCGCCCGGTGGAAGGGTCGTCCGATCGCAACCCACGAGATCGAACCCGCGAGCAGTGTCAGCGCGGCGGCATCGACCAACGTCTCGATGAGCACCGGCAGCGGCGGTAGGAACTGAAGCCCACCCATGATCGCGAGCTCGACCACGAACACGATGACCAGCATCGTCGCCACGAAACGCGTCGGGCTCACAACGTCGCCACCGGGCGTTGCTCCGTAGGCCGGTTCGGCCAATGTTGCCCTTGACGGTGGCGTCGTGGTGCGGCGTGTTGCACTCATCGGATCCCTCCCGGTTGGAACGGACAACCACCGGTGCCCTGCGGCACACGGGCGGTGGGATCCCCGTGCGCGCCCACCACCCGCCCGGCTGTTGCAGGTCCTGCACTGGCGCCATCCTCGCTGCGCCGGCCTGGGGTCCGGTGCAGTCCGTGACCAGTACGGCATCGCGACCGTTCCAAGGTGCCGCCGACGAACCTCGGGTGCACCGGCTCACCGCAGGTGCAGCACGGGAACCCGGCGACCGTCGTCCCCGCGGCGGTCACGGGGTCGCCGCCGTAGTGGCGGCCGCCGCGTGCGGCAACTCGTCAGCGCTGGGCCGAACACGGACGATGAGTGCCTCGACGCAGCACGCCAACAGCGGCGGCGCGACTGCACGCTCGAGCTTCCCGATCCAGATCGCGATCCATGCCCACCCCCGTTGATCACCCTGAGGCCGCCCCCCTCAAGATCAACATCGTCGAACTGCCTGGAAACTTGAGGGATCGGCAGCTCCAGAACACCTGTTCAGGATCGCCCAGCGCGATCGGACGTGGCGTGAGCACGTGCCGGCGCGCGCGGCAGTGGAGCGACGGGCAATGGTCGTCCTGTGTGGGCGTGCTGCGTCAATCGACGACGGCTGCGCAGCGGGTCCCCGGCGCCGCAGTCGGCGCGAGAGGAGGCCTTGAGCGCGGGTGCACCCCCCCCGGGTCAGGGCCAGACCCGGGCGACGACCCACGATCGCGCGCGCGACGACGGTGCAGGCGGCAGCGACTTAGTCGCATCGGGGCGGATCAGCGTCTGCAACTCGCGGAGCATGTGCCCACGGCGGGCGGCGTCCCATTCACCACGGTGGTCGGCCCTGCAGCTGTTCACGCAGTCAGGCAGCCCACCGAGCGAGCTCGCCCGCTCGACCGGTTCCCGCACCGTGGGCACGGCCCCAGATCCACCATGACCTGCCTCTCGGCGGTCGTCGGTGCCGAACCTGAGCCCCATCACCCGAACCGCGCACGCCCCCGAGGTCGGAGCCGGATCGACGATGAGGCACCAGCGCGGACCCAGGCCGACGCCGCATGGCCTCCCCTGCACCCGCATCGCGAAGACTGAGCAGCGAATCCCCCCCCCGTGCACCGCCTACCGAGGGGTCGGCCCCGCGCCCCACGCCCCGTGGGCGGAAGCGGCAAGTCGGGCAACGCCGCGGGGACGGCCCAGCGACTGTGCAGCACAGGACCCAGGGCACAAACGTCCGCGCACGCACCATCCCCGGTGCGGACGTATCCGCCCCGTGGCGACGGACTCGGTGACGGGCTCTGCAAAGACGGTGACACACTCCGCGGCGGCGCCCCGGCCGTTGGGAGGGACTGCGTCACGTCGCTAGCCCTCCACCCGGAGATGCTCACGGCTGCACGCCGGATGTGCGTGGAGTCGCCTAGGTTGGAGCAGGTCAGCCGCCAGCGTGGATCTCCTTCAGAGTCGAGGGGCGATCGGTACTCGCAGCACAACCTCAGTCCCGACACCCGCGGTGCTCTCAATGGTCAAGGTGGCGCGCAGCAACTTGGCCCGCTCATCCATTCCACGCAAGCCGAGCCCGGGCCGCACAGGTCCGCCAACGTCGTGTGTCCGCATTCCGCAGCCGTCGTCGATGACTTCCACGGTGACGCTGCCGGAGTCGTAGACCAGGAGTACCCGGACGGTCGTGGCGTGGGCATGCCGTTCGACGTTGTGCAACGCCTCCTGGACGACTCGGAAGATCAGGAGTTCGTCACGGCTGTCCAACCGGCACCCATGCCCGGTGGTCTCGAGTTGGACCGTAAGCCCCGTTCTGCTGCGCAGGTCGCTCACGAGCCAGTCGACCGCGTCGACGAGCCCGAGATCATCAAGGAGGGACGGGCGTAGAGCACGGCAGTAACGACGGACATTGACCACGGCGTCCTCGAGCACATGTTGGGCGCTGAGGAGGCGGTGGTCCGCGAAAGGCGTCAGGTCGGCGGTCCGGGCTGCCTCGATCTGCCCCTTGGCGACGACCAGGGCCTGGAGGATGTCGTCGTGGAGCTCTCGTGATAGTCGCTTTCGCTCTTCCTCTTGCGCATCGGTGGCCAGCGCCACGTAGATCTCAAGATTGTCGTTGGCGGCTTTGAGGGCAGAGAGCGCTTGGTGGCTGCGCTGGTGGCTGCTGATGTTGTTCAGGGCTACCCCTAGTTGATCTGCGATGGCCTGAATCACTGGCAGCTCGTGCTCGGCGATCGCTTCGTCCGGTTGAGTAGTCCCGATGGCGCCGAAGGTTCGGCCCTCGGACCGGAGGGGCGCGACAATCGTGTGCCGGTCGGATCGGATGTGTTCCATCGTCTCGCTGGGGCGGTCCTGGCACGCGGCGAGCGTGAGCGCCTCCTGCGTCGGGTCGAGCCGAGACGGGGATGGTGAGCGCGATGACGCGACGTCGGTCCGCGGCGCGAAGTCGACATCGCCGACGAGGCGGATCCACATCACCTGGGACCTTCGCGGATCGATCGCCGCGTGCAATGTGCTGTCCAAGACGTCGTCCAGCTCCAGCGAACCAGCGACGGCGGACGCGGTGGCGTTGAGCCGAGACAGCGTCCGGTTCGCCGCTTCGAGCGCCTCGGTTGCCGCCCTCTCTCTGTCCACCCGAAGAGCGACGATGATTGCGATAGCGAGAATGATTGCGAACTGGACACCAATGCCCGCCCTGGTCATGGCGTCATGCTGGCTGATCTCGGGAAGCGAGAGGACCAAAGCCCACACGGCCGTAGGAACGGCGCCACGCATCCCAAACACGAGGCCGGCGTACACGACGGGGATCAAGAAGGCAGACACGGACAGCAGGTAGAACTCGGAGGTCCCGACGAGGACGTGGGCGCCTTCGAGGATGGTGTGTCCGATGTCAATGGCCAGGATCAGTACTTGGATGACCCAGAATCGGCGATCTCGGATGGGGACGCCCAGGCGCTCGGCGAAGAACATGGCCTCAGTCCGCCTCGGCTAGGTGGATGAGTTGATGCCGCACCGCATGGGTTACGGCTTCGGTGCGGGACGAGACACCCAGCTTCTCGAAGATGTTGCGCATGTGCGCTTCAACGGTTCGCGTGCTGAGGAAGAGCGCGCTCCCGATGGACTTGTTCGTCGCACCGTCGGCCGCGAGTTGCAGGACCTGCAACTCGCGGTCTGTCAGCGGCGGGAGGTCCTCCTTCACCTGCTTCACCATGGACAGCACGGTGCGTACGATCATCGGGGACAGCACCGTTTCGCCGTGGGCGACGCGTGCAACGGAGTCGCGTAACTCCTGTGCCTCCACGGTCTTGAGCAGGTATCCGACCGCCCCCGCGTCGATCGCGGCGTGGACGTACTGCTCGTCGTCGTACACGGACAGGATGATGACCGCCGTGTCGGGGCAGTCCTGGTGAATGGCTCGCATGGCCTCGATCCCGTTGACCTCCGGCATCGAGATGTCCATCAGGACGACGCGCGGACGTAGCGCCGAGACCATCGCCTGCGCCCGACGCCCGTCGCCCGCCTCGCCGATGACCTCGATGCCGCCGCCGGCCTCCAACCGCTCGCGGATCCCATCCCGGAACAGGGGGTGATCGTCAACGATCAGCACCGTGATGGGAGACGCGGCACCGTCGCTCGTCGTCATCGCAGCCTCCTGCCCGCGTCGCGACTGTACGCGAGATCCGCGTGCTCGCGGCGGCGGGAACGCCAGGGTTCGTCGAGGCGAGCCCGACTCCGCACCAGCATCGAGGGGTCCCGCGGTTGCGGTGCGGTGCGGACCGAGGGGTTCACCCAGGGAACTTCGCGAGGTACGCATCGGCCGCGGCGGCCAAGGCCCTGGCGCCCTCGGCGGCCCGTGCGGCGTCGCCGGACTCGAGCTGGCTGAACGCTCCCTCGAACGCGTCGTAGGTCTCCTGGCTGTTCTCTTGGACGGTTCCTTCGATCGGCTGCCACAAGGGCTCGATCCCTTCCGCGAGCGCCTTGCCGGCATCACCCGAGGCGCTGGCGATCTGCGTCGCCAGGTCCTTCAACCCAACAAGGCCGACCGCAACCGCCTTGGCATCCGTGCGGGCCTCCTCCGGGCTGGCCGAGGACTGAGCCGTCGTGCCCTCGGCGGTGGTCGTGGTGCTCGCACCCCCGCCGCCGCAGCCCACCAGGGCCACGACAACGACGGCCCCCACGAACGCTGCCTTGATTCGTGAACTGCGCATGATGCTCCTTCGGTCGGGCGACCGGCGCCGCCGGTCGACGTGTGGCCTGATGCCTCGAGCCTTACCACCAAGGGCTATGGGGTCATCGGCGGATGGCGCAGCACCGGTAGGCGGAAACCCGTACGCCGACGGCGGGATACGCCGATGACCTCGGCTGTGCGCAGGCGCCACTGTGTCTCCAGTAGTGGCCATGCCGCCCGAATGAGGGCACGCCGGCTACTGCGAGCACGCACCGAGTCGACTGGAGGCACACCATGGGCAGTCGTTCCCGCCTTACGCGAACGCAGGGCGCTCCCGTCGACTTCACTCTCTCGCCCGAGGCCGAGGAGTTGGACTTGACTCGTCGTAGCCTGCTACGCGGTCTCGGCCTGGCGGGTGTGGCGGCCGCCGCTACCACGCTGGGGCTCGTGTCCTACCGGGAGGAGGTCCACGCACAGACCGTTGGAGCGGTCAGCGGGCAGGATCATCAATGGTGCCGGGTCGTTGACCTGCGGGCTTGCAAGGGCGAGCGCAAATGCGTCGCAGCCTGCCAGCTGCGCCATGGGCTGTCTCCGGAGCAGACCTGGATGCGCACGCTGCAGTGGACGGACGAGGACGGGCCTCACTACATGCCCGTGATGTGCCAGATGTGCCAGGACCCACCGTGCCTGAACGTGTGCCCAGTGAGCGCGACCGTCAAGACCGACCAGGGGGTCGTCCTGGTCGACCAGGACCTGTGCATCGGCTCGCGCGCGTGCATGGCCGCCTGCCCGTACGAGGCCCGCTACTTCAACTGGAGCGAACCCGTCCCTGCGCACAAGATGCCGACGCCGTCGTTGAACACCGCAGAGTTCCCATCCAACCAATTGGGCACTGTCGGAAAGTGTGTCCTGTGCGCGGACCGCATCCCCTACGACAAGGACCTGCCCGCCTGTGTCGAGGCTTGCCCACGGGGGGCTCATTTCATCGGCGACCTCGTGACCGACATCGCGGTCAACGGGAGATCTACCGTGAAGTTGTCGACGTTCCTGCACGAGGGCAACGCCGTCCGCTTCAAGGAGGAACTGGGCACGAACCCACGGTGCTACTACATCCCCGGCTACGGCCAGCCCGTCGGTGGCCCCCAGGAAGGTGTGTCATGAGCGTGAGTTCCGAGCCTCAGAAGGTCGTCCGCTGGGACCCGGCCTTGCTGGACGCGGTGCTACGACCGTTCGGGCGCCCGAGCAGGCGGTTCCGCATCGTGCTGGTGCTGCTGGCGATCGTCGTGGGTGCGGGGCTGTTGAGCTGGGTCTTCCAACTACGGCAAGGCATGGCGGTCGCGGGCTACAGCGACCGCTCCTTCTGGGCGGTCTACATCGCCGACGTGGTCTCGTTCATCGGAGTCTCGTACGGGGGCGCCGTAGTGTCGGCGATCCTGCTGCTCGCCGGCGCATCATGGCGAGCGCCGCTGGTGCGTATCGCAGAGGGCATCGCCCTGGTGACCGTCGTCGTTGGAGCGGCCTTCATCATCCCCCACCTCGGTCGGCCTGACCGATTGCTGGGGATGATCACGCACGCCAACGTCGCCTCGCCCGTCTTCTGGGACATGGTGGCGATCGCCACGTACACCTTCGCCACCGTGGTGTTCTTCGCCCTCCCCCTGGTGCCGGACACCGCCACTTTGCTGGCCGAGCGGGGCGACGACCTCGGACGTCCCCGTCGTGGCTTCTATCAGCTTCTCTCCCGGGGATGGGTCGGTTCCGAGCATCAGCGCACCGTCCTCCACGCGGCCATGGTCGTTGTCGCGATCGTCATCATCCCCCTCGCGGTCTCGGTGCACTCGGTGCTGGCGTGGGCCTTCTCACTGGTAAGTCGTCCCGGCTGGCATGAGAGCATCTGGGCTCCGTACTTCGTCGTCGCGGCCTTGTACTCGGGCGTGGCGCTGGTCATCGTCGTAACCGCAGCCTTCCGGCGCGGGTATCACCTGCACACCTTCATCACCACCCAGCACTTCGTGCGGTTGGGCTACATCCTGGTGGTGCTCGCGGCGGTCTACGCGTACCTGACGTTCGCCGACCTGTTGCCCGGCGCCTACGTCGGGGAGGAAGGACCGACGGCGATCATCCACGGAATGCTGCTCGGGCGCGTCGCGATCTGGTTCTGGCTCTTCCTCGTCATGGGCACCATTGCGCCCATCGTCATGATTGCGATGCCGTGGACGCGAAACGTCGGCGGCATCGTCACCGCGTCGACCTTCGTGCTCGTAGGCATGTGGATCAAGCGGCTCATCATGGTCAGCGAAACGTCGTCGTACGACCGGCTGACAAATACCTTCACCGACCTGTTCCGCTTCACCTGGGTGTCAGCGCTCACCTCAGCTGCCGGTGTCGCGGCGATCGCCCTGCTTCTCATGCTGCTGTTCCGGGTCGTGCCGGTGCTCGCCCTCAACGAGATGCGCGAGCCTGCAACGCCGGATGGGCAGCACCACAAGGAACCACCCGATGCGCCAACTACCGGCAGCCGGGCAGCTGCGCACCTCACCGGCGCGGCCATCCTGCTGGCCTTGGCTGCGGGCGCGATCAGCATCGCGAGCGCCTCGTCGTCCTACGCCCAACAGAGCCCCTCGCCCGCTCCGACCGATCACGTGGTGCGGCTCGTGCCCGTCGTCCGGCTCAGCGCCACCACCTCTGGCCCCGACAACACCGCCACAGCAACCGTGCTGCTCGACGGTTCCCCCATTAAGGGCGCCGTCGTCGACTTCTACGAGAGCGTCGGCGCGTTCAGACCCGACGACGACAGGATGCACCTGGGTACCGCCCAGACTGGGGCCGACGGGATCGCGACCGTCACATACACAGACGCGACGACCGGTGCGCGGACGCTCACCGCCGCCTACTACCCGGACGTAATGGGTGACCCCATCGTGGCCACCACCACCCTTGAGGTGACCCACGCGGTCCCCGCCTATCGACAGGACCCGCCCCGCCCGCTCGCACAGGTCGGGCAGGTCCTGGCCACGTGCCTGTTCGGGCTTGTCGCAGTCGTGCTCGCCATCCTCGTGGGGCAGATAGTGCGCGTTCGACGTTCCTGTCGACCGATCACCGGAACGGCCCCCGACGGCGCGGACTGAGGTGGTGAACCGTTCGGGTCGTCGCGGCGAGCGGGGCGCACGGCAACCCACCGGGGGCGGTCAACCCCGAGCCATCACCTCATCGCCACGACCGAAATCCAAGAACTGTCAAAGAGTCTGGACACGATCAGGCGAACCCAAAACCCTGACCACCATCGGCGCCGTCCCTCCCCGGGCGCGCGCCGTCGCGTCCGGCCAGGACCCTCAACTGGCCGGCACGGCCGTGAATCGCAAGGTCCGAACGCGGACACGGCAGCGTGGCCCCGCAGCGACACCTTCGGGGCCACGCGTCCGTACCCCATCGTCGAACCGTAGGAGGGGAGTATCACGTGTTCCGGGTCGTGAACCTGAACGTGGGCGCACCCCCGCAAGCCGTCATGGACTGGCTCGTGGCGGGTGCCTGCGGACCGGCGACCCTCGTCTTCAGACTGACACCCACACAGTGGTCGTACCGCACATCCGCGCAACTCGTCGTCGAGGACATCCTGGGTGGCAGCTACAAGGTCATCGGGTGCCAGCTCCCCCACCGGCTGGACTTCACCCGGAACGACTGGTTCGGCATCGGCGGCATGTTCCTGTGCTCGGAAGCGGACGGCGGCGGCTCGCGGGTCACCCTGTACGTGTCTTCGCACTCGAGCCGTCGGATTCGATCACCTGCGCGCGTCCAGTCGCTGGCCATGGACCGTATCGCCGCCCGGGCACCTGCCCTGGCAGCCGTGGTCAAGCATCCCAGCTGGCCGGGCCACGGCGTGCCTGACGAACAACAGTGGCCGCACGGCTAGCGGCGCCGGATCACTCGACCTTACGGAGTCGCCTCTGCGGTACAGCGCGCCCCGGCCGCGGCGCTTGGACGATCCTGACCAGGTCTTGACCAATGGCACACCTTGGTTCGGGACCCAATCCCTCAAGTGGCGTGGAGACGGGCTCACCGCATGTCCGAACCCCGTTCGCCCGTCGTGAGCGGCGGGCCCGGCCACCTCCGCCTGGGCCAGGCTCCACGGTCCATCTACAGGTGTGCATGCGCAACAGGCCAGGTGCCACTGGACCTCGGCACGCCGTTCTCGGCCCTCAACCGGTTGCCATCGGTCGACGGTGACTCCGCGCGGGCGCCCCGGTGAAGGCTGCGCCGACAGCGCACAGACGAGCCACCGTCTCGAGGCTCCTGAGGGCGCCGGCGAAAAGCTTCGGGCCCGCGCTCGACATGGACGCCGCACTCAAGTGCACAACCGAGACTCCAGCGTCTCAGGGGAGCCCTGTGCAGCGAACGGCCTAGGGGCAGTCGCCGGTCAGGGCGGAGTCGCACCTGTCGCCGATGGGTCCCACGGTGAGGCTTCCGCCGAGCAGGACGAACACGGCCACGACCAGACCAACGACGCACGCCAGGAGCAGGGCCTGCTCGGGGCGGGTGGCACCGGAGCCGGGGCCTCGACCAGGGGAGTGAGGGGCCGCGCTGCGTCGGATCATGGCCTTGGGATCGGTCGATTCGGACCCGCACTTGACTGTGAGGCACCCGTTCGCGCCGTGAACGTCACCAACCCTTACGCCTGGCTGGCGTGTATGCGTGACGGCGCCGGTGCCTCAACGGGACACGCGCGCGGCCGCAGAGGAGGGTGGAACTGGCGGCGGCCGGGCCCGTCCCCCTTCCCGGCCGTCGCCCCTTGCCGCCGCACATCATGATCGGTCTCATCCCGACGTCCGGCAGCGCTCGATGCCGACCCGACAGACCACACCGCGACGGCATGCCGAAGATGGGCGCACGCACGGGCTCGCCGCACTCGCGGCAGTCATCGCCTGCCATCGCCCGCGTGAGCCGAACTGGCGGAAGCGCCGGCGGGCCTGGCAGCTCGCTCATTGTCGGGTGGCAAGCCAGCGAGCAGTGCCACCACGCAGGCCGCAAGCAACGGCGGGACCGTCACCCGGACGACATCCCCGCTGGTCGTCATCGCGCACCCCCGAGCGTTGCTGATCCTACGGTGTCGACTCCCCGACCCTGCCCCCTATTTGTCGGCCTCGCAGGACCAGTCGTTAGCAAGGAAACGTCCAAGATCTATCCAAGCCCTGGACGGCACAAGCCGAGACCGTGGAATCTGGGGGAGGAACAGCGCGAACTCCCCCGCGTTAGCGCTGCCCACGTGGCCCCACGACCCCCTTCGGTTGGGACACGTAGCAACGGCCCCCAGCCTTTCGGCGGTGGGCCGTTGCTGTGGTGCCACCAGTATTCATGCTGCCACGAATACAAGGACCGGCGAACGCTCGCGTGCCAGTCACGAACTCGAGTGCGCCTCGCGCAAGGCCGGCTCTGCTCGCACATCATTCCGCCGACGGTTCCGCGCACCGGGTCCGCGACGGCTGCAGCCGGGCCTGGCGGAAGTATGGCCCGGTTGCGCGCTTCGCTGCTTCGGACGGCGACGGCATCTCATGACCCTCGTGGCCGACACCAGTTCGCCGCACTTGCGCCTGGCCGGCTCGGTTGCGTCGCCAGCACCTTCCCCGCGGCACACGGTGCTGGATCCCAGCCGTGCGAGTTGATCACCTCGGCGCCCGCTCAGTCTTTCGAGTCGCGACGTCGAGGGAATTCGACGCTCCACAGCGTGTGGGGTGACGACGACGATCCGGGATGCTCCGTTGAGCATCAGCCTGAATGGGTCTGCTGCACAATCGCGGCCGGACCTGGCCTGCTTTGCGTGGATAGGTCGGGCCGTCCCGCCTGCTGACTCGACTCTCCGCGTAGGGCTGTGCGGCGGTGGTCGGGCGCGTGTTGGCGCTGACCGTTGACGTCGCAGTTCGTTGGGACCGATCATCTCCCCGTCGTTGTTGAAGCCACGGATGGCCCCTTTCGCTTGGAGTCGCCGTGGTCGGTGTCCGGGCCGTGCTGTATCTGCGCCAGTCGCTGGACCCGTCCGGGGCGGGCGCGGCGGTTGAGCGACAGCGCATCGACTGCCGGGCGCTGGCAACCGGGCAGGGCTGGACGGTGATCGACGAATACGTCGACAACGACACCTCAGCGACAGCTGATATGTGGGCTCGTTAGTCAAGAGCGCATGGCAAGGCCGCCCCGGCGATGGTTTCGTCGGGGCGGCCTTGTTCCGTCTCGGGGCGGGTGCGGGCGTGCGTGTCGTGCGACGCGTGGTCAGGCTGATATGCGCGGGTTGGTTACCGCATGACGGGCTGTCCGGCTGGAGCGTCCGCGGCTCTAGGAATCGAGCGTGGCCCGGGGGCTGCTCATAGCTGCGTCGCGGGTGGCTCCTCGCGCTCGCTGCCCGCATCGCCGCGGACGGAGTCTGAGGGGGTGGGTTGTCAGGTCATGACCGCCAGCGACCAGCACCAGCCGGCCAGTTCGCGGGCGATCGCGACGTTCGCGACCGAGGCCCGCTTGGATCGGGCGTCGAAGCGCTGCCACCGTGAGTGCAGGCGCTGGTTGCCCTGGTGCCCTCGGGCCCGGGCGGCGGCATCGGCCCGGTCCCAGCGCCGGGTCATCGTCGCTCCGACGACATAGCGGCGGCGGTGGTGCCAGGCGGCTTCGACCAGAAGACGCCGGGCGTGGGTGTTCCCGGTCTTGGTGATCGAGCCCAGCGACCGGGACTGCCCCGAGCTGGACTCCGACGGGGTCAGTCCGACGAACGCACCGATGCTCGAGCCGGTGAACCGCCCCCAGTCCCCGATCTCGACCGCGAGCCCGAATGCGGTCAACGTGGACACCCCGCGCAAGCAGCCGAGCCGGTCGACGACCGGGGTGAACTCGCTGTCCGCGGCCATCGCCTCGATCGCGACGTCGAGCCGGTCCCGGCGCCCGGTGGTCAGCGCGACGGCTTCGTAGGCGGACTCGAACGCGACCTGACGGGCGGGCTGGTCGAAGGCCTGCCGGCGCAGCCAGGCGTCGTGGGCCCCAGTCCAGGGCTGCCCGCCGGAGAACACGATCCCGTTGCGCAGCAGCAGCTTCGAGAGCCGGTGCCGCTCGCGCATCAGATCGCCGCGGCAGTCCTCCCGAGCCCGCACCAGGTCCCGAGCCGCCTCCGCCGCGATCGACGGGACCGCGACCTCGACGATCTCGCCCATCTTGAGCAGGCGCGCAAGCAGGAGCGCGTCGCGGGAGTCGGTCTTGACCCGGTCCCCAGGCGCACGGGTGATCTTGCTCGGCGCCGCCACCAGGCATCGGAACCCGTGAGAGCGCAGGTCCCGCGCCAGCCCGAACCCCGTAGGGCCAGCCTCATACGTGACCGCGACCGGCCCTTCCAGCTCGCGCAGCCAGTGCCGAATCTCCCCGGCATCGGTGCCCAGCCTGCGCTGGACCACCTCCCCGGTCACCGTGTCCATCGCGCATCCGACGACCGAACGGGCGTGGACATCGAGCCCGACGAAAGTACGCTCGTAACCCACTGAGGCCTCCTCACGACTGTGGCACTACCAGCGGCGCATCCACTGGCAACCCACGAACAATCGCGAGTGAGGCCTCAGTCCGTCACCCCATACCGTCTAGGCGGCGTCCAGCACTGGAGGCGATGCTCTCAGCCGCCGCTGCCGGGGCCTTCGATGTTGTCGTGGCCTGGCACGTCGACCGACTCGTGCGCCGCCTCGCCGACCTGGAACCGGTCCTGGCAGCATTCCAGCGCTCCGGTATCTCGATCGCCACTGTCACCGGCGAGCTGGACCCGGCCACCGATGTAGGACGACTGGTGGCTCGCATCCTGAGTTCGGTGGCGCAGGCGGAGGTCGAACGCAAGGGAGCACGGCAGCGCCGCGCCAACCTCCAACGGGCCGAGCAGGGTCACGTCCGGCTAGTCCGTAGGCCCTTCGGTTATGACTTGGAGGGACGCATCGTGCGGCGAGAGGCCAACGCGCTGCGGTGGGCCGCGGCTGGCTACGTCGCTGGACGCAGCGCTGCCTCATTGGCCCGCGAGCTCAACTCCCGCGGTGTTCGGACCTCGACGGGCGCCACGTGGCGAGGCCCGTCGCTGCTCAAGGTCCTGACCAACGCCCGCTATGCCGGGATCGTGACCTACCACGGCGTCCCGGTTGCAGAAGCCCACTGGAGGCCGATCCTGGCCGATGCGGTTCACCGCGATGTCGTGCGCCTCGCCAGTGACCCGGGGCGGCGCATCCCACAGAATCCCGCCCGCAGACACCTCCTGACGGGCATCGCCCGCTGCGGCTTGTGCGACACACGCTTGGAGAGCAACAGCGACGGGAGAACCGGACGCCGTATCTACCGCTGCCCGCGACTGCACCTGAGCCGCCAGATGGACGCTGTCGACGACCTCGTCGTCGCCGCGACCCTTCAGACGGTGGCTGCCATCGGATCACGCAACGTCGAAGATGCAGGTGCGGGCACGGAGGACTTGGCGAGCCTGAGGCAGGCGCGCCGGTCACGTGCGCGCACCCAGGAAGCGGCCAGGCTCTTCGGCGAAGGGCTCATCGACCGTGACCAACTCCTCGCGATCACCCGTGCCGGCCGTCTCCGCGTCGTCGAGCTCGAGCAGCAGTACGCCAACCGAACGCGCCAGCACGCGCTCGCGCACCTGCTTGGCAGCATGACGGTCGTGCGAACCAGCCGCTCCCTGCGCCAACGCTGGGACCGGCTCACCGTGGAGCAGCGACGCGAAGTCGTCAGCTCGCTGCTCACGGTGCGGATACTGCCGTGTGGCCCCGGGCACGGTATTCAACCCGACCGGATTGAGATCCGCGCCCGACCCTGAACGGATGGCTGCTGGCTACTACGGGGCAGTCACCACCTGATGGGCGACGTGCTGGCCGTCGCACTAGCGTGACCTCATGCGCTCGCTGTGGGACTGGTGGGAAGGCACGCTGACCGACGAGCAACGCCGCGGACTTTTGGCGCTGTCCGGCACGCACGTGCCACCGAGCCTCGCCGTGCCCGTCATGAAGGCCAGCTACCCGCAACTCGTGGTCCTGCCCTACGTGGACCCATTCGAGGAGCACGGTTGCATCAGGCCGCTGACCCACGAGGTGGAACAGTTCGTCATCGACCGAGAGCACGAGATGCGCCACCCGGAAGCGTGGAGCTGACCCGGAAGTGCAGTGGTGGGAACCCCACGCGACGTGCCTCCCACCGGTTCCGGGCCCATCTCCCGCCAAGCCGGCGAGATGGCAGGGCGTGCACGGCTCGGGTTGGTGAGCCTTGGCCAACGGGGTAACGAACCCAGACGATCGCAACTCGACCACGTGTAGGCGTGAGACGCCCCGCCCGGGACGGAGATGGGACATCACGGCCCGGGCGGGGCGTCGGGGACACAGCCCGGGGGAGGGGCCTGGGACCGGTGACGACTTTAGGGGACACCAGGCCCGAGGATCCCACCTGAACAGCGATTCCAGACATTCTCGTTACCTTGCGACTCTCAAGATCATCCGCTCGGGGCGCGAGAACACTCTTGGGGGGGGCGAAGCCATACAGCTACGTCAACGGGGAGAGAAAGATGAACGTCGACCGAGACCTGGTCCGGATGGTCGTGCCACCGATCCTGGCGGCATGCGTGGTGTCCCTGATCGTCGGGTTGCCACCTGACGACCACCCGAGCGTCGACATCTCGCGAGCGCTTGCGGGTGCGACGCCATGACGGTCCTGCGCTCGTTGATGGTGCGGCACGAGTGCCGACAGTGCGGAGAGCCGGTGTTCCCGGTCTTTCTCGGGCACATCGTGGAGTCCTGGGAGTGCCCCGCCGGGCACGAGCAGGCCCGCACCTTGGGCCGCGATCGGCGCTTTCAGGTCGGTGGCGCCCGGGAATGACCGTCGGTGGTGTGGCCGTGGGACGCACGGGGCTCCGCAGCCACACGACCCACCCGGACCCGTCGCCGCGCATCACCCCGCGCACCGGCGCTACCGTGCGCTCATGGTCAGCCTGATGCCATGCCCCATCTGCAGCGGTCCGATGTCCGTCACCCACGGACCCGGTCAGTCCACGTTCGTCGACTGCGCGGCACAGCATCACGGCACTACCGACGCAGCAATCTGGGAGAACACCCGCGCCCAGGTGCGCATCGCACAGATCGAAGACTTCATCGCCGAGAAAGCCCAGCAGGAGTGCCCCGAGCACACCTGGCGGACCCGGGAGAGCAACGACTCCCTGACGCTGATGGAGTGCACTACGTGCCTGGCCTGGGCGCTCGAGTCCGGCAGTCGAGGCCGGCATCCGTCATCGAGGCCGCGGACCACGTGACGTTGACGGGTGAGCGGTCACTGCCAGACCCGGGCCACTGACCATGCTCGCTTGCGTCGACCCTGCGCCGGCGGTAGCGCCTTCGTCTCGTCTGGGCGCATCAGGGTCTGCAGCTCGCGCAGGATGTGCCCGTGACGGGCCACTTCCCACTCCCCGAGGTGCTGGGCCCGGCAGGCGTTCACGCAGTCCGGGAGCCCGCCGAGCACCGCCGCGCCTTCGACGGGCTTCCCGCACCGTGGACAAGGACCTAGGTCGCTCATGTGGGAACTTTCGGACCGCCGTACGGTGCGGCCTGATCGATGTCCCCCGATCGGAGCTGAAGACGCAGCTGCCAGATCGCGGACGTATCGGGCAAGCGCTTCACGTTGCCACAGGTCGCGGACACTCGGACAGTGGCCGGAGGTCTGGTTCGCCGGCGAGTGCCAGGTGCAGGCGGGGCCCGTGCCTGCACCGCGCACCGCGGGCCGCGAGCTGGGGCCGGGGTGCGCTGGGTCGCTTCGACTCCACCGCTGGTCCACCGCGCATAGATGCGAGCCACACCGTCCTGTTTTGGGCTGGAGACCCGATGCCCAGATGGGCCACACTGTGCGGGACGGGGTGTTCTCGGACAGCGCAGGTCGTCGGCCGTGCGCGGAGGGCGGGTCACCATGGACTTTCCCTGCCCCATCTGCGGCCTGCCCTTGGCCCGCCGCCGGCCCTCACTCGGTGCCGAGGCCGATCAGGACGGGCTCCCCGCGGGATGGGACTGCCCCCTGGACCACGCCGCCACCACACCCAGGGACGTGTTCGAGCAGCAGCGTCGTCTGCACCTTGCCGAGGAGATCGCCGCGGCGCTCGCCGAGCTCCAGGAACGCGACGCCCCCCCGTGCACGACACCCCAGCAGCGACCCACGCCCGCCCACGGCGCCGCCCTGAACTTCGACGACACCAATGTGGGCGGACCCGTTGCGCGGGCGCGGTTGATCCGCTTCGCTTGCCCCCGTGCACGAGTGGTTCACCGTCGACCGGGCCGCCCACCTCATCGGCTTCGACCCCGACACCATCCACGACCTCATCCTGGCCGGGTGGATCGACACCGTCCTGGCCGACGGTGAGGTCCTGATCTGCGACCTCACCTTGGACCACCTCCGGTTCGGCCTGCGAACCCTCACCGGTGGCAGTTGACCCCCGCCCCCAGGCGCAGAACTGGCCCAGCGAACCGTTGGTGCCCGACCGGTGAACACTGCACCCAGATCCTCCCGCCGCAGGCCCGGCCGGCGTAGCGTCCGGGCCCTCGACCGGCCTCGACCATTGGCCAGCCTGGAGCACGTGCGGACGGCGGAGCTGAAGGCCTACCGTCCGCACCAGAGGCCCCGCCCGTCCGTGGGCGGGGCCTCGCAACGTGCTGGCGCTACCGTGCCCGCATGGATGCCCGGGCGTGCACCCTCACCGACAACGCCGGCACCTGGCCAGGCTGGGTGCTCGCATGGCGGAGCACCGAGACTGGGTGGCGTGCGCTGGTCAACTACCACCCGCCGCACCCCTCGGGGTACCAGCTGCAGGTGCAGCGGTGGACGCCGGCAGAGGCGCTCGAAAGACCGACCGTTTTGACGCGCGCTATGACCTGCTCGCGGCGGCAGCCCTGCGTATCTCGCTCGAAGCCGAGGACGGCGACAACGTGCGTGGCGGTGGGGTCGCGCAGCTGCTGCAGTTGTTCTTCGGCCCGCTGCGCCATGAGCAGATCGCTGAATCGGTGGCGGGCTTCGACGTTGGTGGGGTCGCCGTGGCCGGGCCGGTTGTCCTTCGGGGTCTACCCCAAGTGGTAGACCTTCCGTCGAACGACGAATAGCCCCCGCCCTGCTTGAGCAGGACGGGAGCTATTCGTTGTTGGTGAGGGGGCCGGGCGCCGGGGGCGACAACCAGTCCTCTCGGAGGCGGACGCTACGCCGTGTGGCTGGGTTCCGACAGTCCCTGATCGGGTGCGGGATCGGCCGCGGATCGCAGCCTGCGCTCGTGCACCCAGCGGTAGTAGCCCTCGCGGGACAGGGGGTCGGTGTATCCGACGAGCCCGTAGCCACCGTCCTGGTCATGGCGGGTGTCCATCATGGTCGCCGGAATCCAGCGACCCTCGTGGCAGACCTCAACTGGCTGGTGCATGACCTCGATACTCCTCCTCGACGGCATCGTGCGCCAGCGATCCGCGACTGCGCTGGAGCGTGACGAAGAGCCCCCGCCCTGCAGGCACAGGGCGGGGGCTCTTCGTTGGGGGAGGGACGGCCCAACGGGGGTGAAAGACCGTCCCTCCCGAGCAGTCAGGCTAGGACATGTCGCCGACGATGTCAGCAGGTGCTGACGACTCCGGGGCAGGCGGCGGCGTTGAGCCATAGGCCCTCCCCACCGCAGGCGCGGACGCTGCTCGAGCGGATCGGTTACGTGAAGCCGACATCCATCACGCGCCTCCGCACCCTCATGGCCCCGGCACGGCACCGGCGCCCCGGCGCCACCCGCAGCGAGCTCTGGACGGGAGACATAGGCACGCGCTCAACGGCAGCAATCCGACGACCCGAGCACCCCACACCGCACTCTTCCACGGGCTCAACCGCAACAGAGTCTTGACGACGTCGCGGAGTGACCCCGCCATTCTCATCCCCATGGCGAACCGATCAAGATCGGCAGCGTCCACTCCTCTGGCTCCAAGGAGCAGTCGGCCGTCGCGGCCCGATTTCCGCGGCGTGGCAGGCGCCTTCGTGCAGGGACCAGATGACACGCGCCGGCACAGGCAGTCACGTCAGTCCCATGCTCCGCAGGTCCTCGATCGCAATAGCTAGCGCCGTGGCGTCACGGACGTACTCGAAGACATACCCCTCGCCGTGTGGACGACGTCGGCCGGCGACCCCGTGACGAGCACTCTTCAAGCCATCGCTGACACTGGCGCCTCGGTATCCTCGGCGTCGTCGAGCCGCCTTAACCATGCGCCAGCTGGTCTCCTCCGGCCCAAGGGTGAGCAAGGTGGCCACGAAGACCCCGTGCTCCATGTCAGCTGCCAGGCGGTCTTGGGCGCAGTGGTCGCTGTGCCGAAGCCGATGACAGTGGCTACCGGCCACCGTCTCTCTGACATGTGAGCGACTCGGTGACGGGCCACCTGCGCGCGTCGGTGACGGTGACGGATTCCAGGATCCCCGTCGCGACGTCCGTCGGCTTCGTGACGGAGTCCGCGACGGAGTCGGTGACAGTCCCATGCCCTGCTCCGCCCTCGTGACGGACTCCGTGACGGACTGCCAGCGGCACCGCCGACAGGCGATGGAGTCCGCGACGGAGTCGATGACGGAGTCGGGCAGGCACCGATGCGTGTCGAGGCATCTCGCCGCGCACCTGCTGATATCCGCCTCTGCCACGAGGCGCCCACCCGTTAGGAGACGCCCATGACCCCCGTCGAGCTCGCGCAACTTCCTCCGCTCGTCGACCTCCCCACCGCGGCTCGCGTCCTCGGCATCGGCCGCGGTTTGGCCTACGAGCTCGTCCGCACGGGGACCTGGCCGACACCGGTCGTGCGCATGGGCAAGCTCATCCGCATCCCCACCTCCTGCCTCCGGCGCGTGCTGGACGGCGAGGTGCTGACGGAGGCTGCGCCGGCCGTCGCCGACCGCCAGCGTTGAGCGGTCTCCGCGTGTCGTCCACAGGCCGGCACCCCCACTGCTTGTCCGTTGTCGGCGGTGGCTGCGATACCGGAGAGATCCGTGCTCCAGGAGTCTCACCATGATCAACAAGACGGCCGCCGGCCGCTACCGCGTCCGCGTGAAGGTCCGCGGCCGCGTCGTCGCCGACCAGACCTTCGCGCAGCGCCGCCAGGCCGAAGCCTGGGAGCGTCAGCAGCGCGCCCGCCTCGACAGCTCCGGCTGGGTCGATCCCGCCCTCGGTCGGGCGACTCTCTCTGAGCTGGCCGCGCAGTGGCTGCCGGTGCGCGAGCCGCAGGTCGAACGCCGGACCTTCCAGAGCGACCAGAGCGCACTCGCCGTCCACATCCTGCCCGCGCTCGGCAAGAAGCCCATCGGCGTCATGCGGCGCACCGACGTCGAGGAGTTCGCCCGCACCCTCGTCAGCGACAAGCACCTGTCTCCCGCAACCGCCACCCGCATCCTTGCCACCCTCAAGGCCCTGCTCAGCTTCGCCACCCGCGACGGCAGGCTCACCCAGAACGTCGCCTTCGACGTCACCGTCCGCCGCACGCCTGCACGCGGCCGCGATGAGCAGGCACAGCGGGCACGGCCCCTGACACTCACGGCCCTCCGCGAGCTCTACCAGGAGCAGCTGGCACGCAGCACTCAGGCCGACATCACCCTGGTTCTCGGCCTCACCGGCTTGCGCTGGGGAGAACTCGCCGGGCTGCGCGTCGGCGACGTCATGATCGGCAAGGCCCTCACCGGCGAAACCACCCTGACCCTCGACGTGAGCCGGACCGTCATCTACGACCACGGCGGAGGCAAGGCCAGCCTCAAGCCGTACCCCAAGGGACGGCGACGCCGGAGCGTGCCTGTCGCCAACGCGGCCGTGCAACTGGTGATGGCCCGGATGCAAGACAAGGGCACCGACGAGCCGCTGTTCGCGGCACCAGGCGGCGGCTTGATCAGCGAGTCGAATTGGAGGCGGGCCGTCGGATGGACAACAAGCGTCGGCCACCGTCCCCACGACCTGCGGCACACTGCGGCGTCGCTGTTCATCGCGGCCGGCGCTGACCTCAAGAGCGTCCAGTCGCTGCTCGGGCACCAGTCGAGCCGGACCACCCACGACACCTACGGACACTTGCTGTCCACCGACCACCTCAACAGCGCCGTGCGACGGCTCGACACGATGATCGGGGACGAGATGGGGACGAGTGACCCCGAGAGCGAGCCGAAATGAGAGCGCCACCGGCGGTATCACCGCAGGTGGCGCTATGGAGCCGCCTATCGGAATCGAACCGATGACCTACGCATTACGAGTGCGTCGCTCTGACCGACTGAGCTAAGGCGGCGTGGCCCCCGCAGGGCGGCGGACACGAGTCGGAAGGATACCCGACCCCCGGCCGTGCCTCCGAATCGGCCGTACGACGTCCGGAGCGACCCGTCCCGATCAATGAACGGGGGTGAAACCGCAGGTCAGCGGCAGACGGTGCCGTCGGCCGGCGGCTCGCCGCTCACCAGGTAGGTGTCGATCGCGTCGTCGATGCACGACGAGCCCATGCCGTACGCCGTGTGCCCGTCGCCCACCCGCGTGAGCAGCACCCCGCCGTCGAGCTGCTTGGCGAGCGCCTGCGCCCAGGGGTACGGCGTCGCCGGGTCGTACGTGGTCCCGACGACCAGGATCGGACCGGTGCCAGGAGCACTGATCGCATGCGGCTTGCCGGTCGCGGCGACGGGCCAGTAGCCGAAGACGAGGTTGCCCCAGCCGAGGAACGCGCCGAAGACCGGCGCCTCCTTCGACCACTGCGCGGCAAGGTCGGCCGACTCCGCGGCGGTCGGGCGGTCGGGGCGGTCGACCGCGCTGATCGACAGGAACGACGAGTACGGGTTGTACGTGTACTTGCCGTTCTCACTGCGCTGCAGACGCGCGTCGAGCATCGACAGCAGCACCGAGCCGTCGCCCTCGAACGCGAGCTGAAGGCCGAAGCGCAGCTGCTCCCAGTCGAACGGCGGGACGTAGAGGTAGCTGAGGATCGCGTTCGCACCGAGCGCCTCGGTCAGCGGGCGCTTGGGGTCTCCGGTCGCGAGCGGGTTGGCGTCGAGGTCGTCGAGGAACTGCTTGATGCGGTCCATGCCGGCCTGGGCGTCGCCGGTGAGCGGGCAGTCCGACTGCTTGAGGCAGTCCTCGACGAAGCGGCGCAGCGCCACCTCGAAGCCCTTGGCCTGGCCGTGCGCGAGCTCGTTGTTCGACAGCGTCGGGTCGAGCGCGCCGTCGAGCACCATGCGCCCGACCTTGGTCGGAAACAGGTCGGCGTACGTCGCCCCGAGCAGCGTGCCGTACGAAGCGCCGAGCCAGTTGAGCTTCTCGTCGCCGAGGGCGACGCGCAGGACGTCGATGTCGCGTGCGGCGTCCTCGGTGCCGATGTGGGCGAGGAGCTTCGCGGAGTTGGCCTCGCACGCGTCGGCGAACTGCTTCGAGTACTTCTCGAGGTCGGTCACCTCGGCGGGGGTGTCCGGCGTGCCGTCGGCAGCGGCGAAGGCGTCGGTCTGCTTGTCGTCGAGGCACTGCACGGCGTCCGAGCGGCCGACGCCGCGCGGGTCGAATCCGACGACGTCGTAGACCGTGCGCACCTTCTCGTCGACGACCGCGCGCGCCGCACGGGCGTAGTCGACGCCCGAGCCGCCGGGGCCGCCCGGGTTGAGCACGAGCGAGCCGACGCGGTCGGCCTCGTTGGTGGCGGGCAGCTTGATCACGGAGATCGCGAGGGTGTCGCCGCTCGGATCGGCGTAGTCGAGGGGCACGGTGAGGTCGGCGCACTGGAACGAGCCGCCGCAGCCCTTCCACGCCAACTTCTGCCCGTAGAACGTAGCGAGCGGGTCGGCGCCGGACTCCGTCGGCGATGCGGAGCCCGTCGACGAGCCGCCGGTCGGGGTCGCCGTCGAGCCCGGATCGGCCGCAGCGGTGCACCCGGCGAGCAGCACGGCCGCCACTAGCGCCGCCGAGCCCTGCAGCACGCGGGCCGAGCGCGAGCGCGTCGCCGCCGGGCCGAGGAGCGGGCGGACGGGTCGAGAAGTCACTGCGGGGGCTCCGAGCTGCAGACGGCGTGGCAGGTCCACCCTGCCATCTTCCGAGAGTGGGACGCCCCGCCAGGGCCCCGAGTTCCGCCCTCACCCGCACGGGCTGGTGCCAGCGGGTGGCCGAGGTCACCCAGTGCGCCTGGCGGTGTCGGAGGGCGCGCCTAGCGTCAAGGCTGTGGATCTCACCGAGGAGCAGCGGATCGCCGCCGAGTTCGCCGCACAGATGCTGGGTGGCGTCCTCGCCGACGGCGAACCGCCACCGCACACCATGCTGGCCTGGCTCCTGGCCCATCCCGGCGTGGCCCGGGCCGAGGTCGCCGCGGAGTACGCGGCACGCGGGGTCGACCTCTCACCCCTGGCTCGGGGCGAGCTCCTGCCACCCGGCACGTCCGAGATCCTCGCGGCCTGGCGGCCAGGTCAGCGCGAGTCGTAGGCCTTGCGGCTGGAGCACACCGAGGCGCGGTCGCAGACCGTGGCCTTGCCGCCGGCCTCGAGGCGTACGACGACCTGGTCGCGCGGCACGTCGTGCGCGATCACCTTGCCGTCGCCCTCCGGCGTCTCGACGCGCTCGCCCACGGCCGGTGTGGTGGCGCGGAACTCGTCGTAGATCGGGTGCTCGTACTTCAAGCAGCACATGAGCCGCCCGCACGCGCCCGAGATCTTCATCGGGTTGGCGGGCAGGTCCTGGTCGCGCGCCATGCGGACTGTGACCGGCTCGAAGTCGACGAGGAACGTCGAGCAGCACGTGTCGCGGCCACAGGAGCCGATGCCGCCTTGCACCCGTGCGTCGTCGCGCGGCGAGAGCTGGGTGAGCACGACCTTCGCGTCGATTGTCTGGGCGAGGTCGCGCACGAGCTGGCGGAAGTCCACGCGGGTCGGCGCGGTGAAGTAGACGGTCGCAGTAGCGCGGCCCGACTCGTGGCCGACGTCCGACCAGTCGACGCCGCTGACCTTCATCGGCAGCTTCGACGCACGGATCAGCTTCTGCACCGCCACCTGGATCTCGGCGCGCTTCTTCTTGTTCGCCTCGTCGCGGCGCTCGTCCTCCTGCGTCGCGCGGCCCGAGCACACCGGCAGGCCGCCGACGTCGTCGCTCACCCACTCCGGGCCCCACACGACCTGCGCGACCTCCGGCGAGGTCGACGTCGGGAAGAGCACGAGGTCGCCGACCTTCGCCGTGACGTCGCCCGCGTCCAGGTAGTAGAGGCGACCGGCGCGGGTGAACGTCACCGCCATCATCATCGTCATGCTCGGGATCCCTTGCGCCTCAGCCGATCCGGGCGAGGATCGCGTCGATGAGAGCGTCAGGGTCCTCGTCGGGGATCCAGTGGCCGCGGTCGTTGAGCACGCGCATCTCGAAGTCGTTGCGGCACCACTCGCCGCAGCCGCGCGCGGCCTGGGCGCCGATGGCGACGTCGTCGTTGCCCCAGACGAACGTCGTCGGCACGTCGACCGCGCCGATCTCCTTGAACTGGTCGCCGCCCATCGCGGCGTACCACCGCAGCGACGCCTCCATCGCGTCGTCGTCGCTGAAGAACTCGACGTACCGCTCGACGTCGACCTTGTGCACGGCGTCGCCGTACACCTCGCGCAGGGCCTTGGCGCCGTCGCGGAGGAGGACCTGCGCGGCCTTCCCGGGCGCCTGGCGGAACAGCACCATGTACGCCGACTTCTTCCACTGCACCGGGTCCGACTTCAGCGCGGCGTTGAACGCCTGCGGGTGCGGCACCGAGACGGCCGTGAGCGTGCGGACGATCTCCGGGCGCTGGGCTGCGAGCGCCCAGCCGACCACAGCGCCCCAGTCGTGGCCCACGACGTGCGCGCTCTCCCAGCCCAGAGACTCGATCACTCCGGCGGCATCGGCCACGAGGTAGGGCAGCTGGTACGCCGAGACGTCCTTGGGGCGGGTCTCGGGCGAGTAGCCGCGCTGGTCGACCGCGACGACCTTGCAGCCGGACGACGCGAGAGCCGGCATCACGGTGGCCCACGACAGCGAGGTCTGCGGCCAGCCGTGCAGCAGCAGCACCGGGATGCCGTCGTCCGGCCCCGCCATCACGGCGTCAAGCACGACGGCCCCAAGGACGGGGTCGTCCAGATGCAGCTCCGCGCTCTCCACCGGCATGCCCCGACCCTACGGGTTAACGATGAAGGGGGCCTTCGTTGCTAAGTGCGCAACAAACCCGGCATTCACGCCCGGCGCCATCCACAGGGCGGGCAGCCACCGCCCGGTGCGATCCCACCCATGAAGGGTCACTTTGTTGCGCTAGAAGCAACGAAGGCCCCCTTCACCGCAATCAGCAGGTCGGGGATCGGGCGTGTCACGGGGCGGGGTGCGGGCTTACCGTGGGGGTGTGGGCAAGGACGTCGCCAGGCTGGCCGAGCGGGTGACCGCGCTCGTGGAGCAGGGCCTCGACGTCGCGGAGGCGTACGCGCTCGCCCAGGGCTCGGGCACCAAGGCCACCCGCGAGCACGCCAAGGCGATGGAGGCCCACGCCAAGGCCGTGACCAAGCACCAGAAGCGGGTGGTCGACCTCCGCGCGCGGACGGTCACGAGCACCGCGGTCGCCGCCTCGGCCGGCACGCTCGGCCTCATCGACGCCGCCACCGTCGCCACCGACAACGGCGTGATCCCCGGAGCGCCGTGGATGTGGCTCCTGGGGTCGGCCCTGTTCGCCGTCCGCGCGGTCAGCGCTCGCCACCGCGCGCGCACGATCACCCCGCCCGAGCCGCCCACGATGTCGGCCATCACCCGCGCCGACGACCTGCGCCGCGACGCCATCGGCTACCCCGAGGCCCAGGGTTTCGCCGCCGTACGCCGACAGCTCGTCACGATGGTGCCCGCGGTCGCGTCGCTGCACCCGGACGCCGGCAAGGAGCTCAAGTCCGCCGACGACGAGGCCGCGCCCGCCTTCACCGCCCAGGTCGCCCGCCTGGCCGTGCTCGACCAGGTACGCCGTGAGCTGCCGGGATCGACCGCAGCGGTCGCTGCCACCGACGCCGCCGAGCAGGTGCGCGCCCGCCTCGCCCAGGGAGTCGCCGTCTACGACAGGCTGCTCGCCGCGGCCTCCACGATGCTCGCCTCACCCGATCTCGGCCGCAGCGGCGACGACGTTCTCGGTCCGGCCGCCGACGCGCTCACGGCCTACGCCGAGGGCCTGCGCACCGCGTCGTCCTGACACCTCGCGTCTCACGTGCTCACCACGTATGCGCAGGGCCTGCGCACCGCGTCGTCCTGATTCGCACGTCCCCCGGCGCTCATCGCGTGCGCCGGGGGCCTACGCACTACGTCGTCCTGACGGGGCCATGCCGAACCCGCCGGCTCAGCGGGATCACCGTCGCACTGCACCCAGGCTGATGCGCAAGAACGGCCCTCGATTCGGACATCTGACTGGATGAGGTCAGCTCGCCACCCGCCAAGCGGTCATCTCCCGCACGTACCGACAGATCGCTGGACCTCCAATACTAGGATGTCCTACTATTTCTCGACGGCTCCCACCCGCCGCCGAGGAGATCGCCGTGAGCCAGCCATCGCTGCACGTCCCGAGCAACCCCGTGCGCTTCGTGACGGCGGCGAGCCTGTTCGACGGGCACGACGCCGCCATCAACATCATGCGGCGGCTCCTGCAGAGCCAAGGCGCCGAGGTCGTGCACCTCGGCCACGACCGCAGCGTCGAGGACGTCGTCACCGCTGCGGTGCAGGAGGACGTCCAGGGCATCGCGGTGTCGTCGTACCAGGGCGGCCATGTCGAGTACTTCACCTACCTCGTCGAGCGCCTGCGCGAGCGCGGCGCCGGCCACGTGAAGGTGTTCGGCGGTGGCGGCGGCGTCATCGTGCCCGAGGAGATCGCGGCGCTCGACGCCGTCGGAGTCCGCATCTTCTCCCCCGCCGACGGCCAACGCCTCGGCCTCCCCGGCATGATCAACGAGCTCATCCGCACCTGCGACGTCGACCTCGCGAGCGGCGACGTCGACGCCACCGCCCTGCGCACCGGCGACGTCACCGCGCTCGCTCGTGCCCTCACCGTCCTCGAGTCGGGACGTCGCCCGGAACTGGCCGCGGAACTGCGCGACGCGGCCGCCCAGCACCACGCTCCTGTCCTCGGCATCACCGGCACCGGCGGCTCAGGCAAGTCGTCGCTCACCGACGAGCTCGTACGTCGTCTGCGCCGCGACAGCCAGGACAAGCTCCGCATCGCGGTCCTGGCCGTCGACCCCACTCGCCGCCGCGGCGGCGGCGCCCTGCTCGGCGACCGCATCCGCATGAACTCGATCGATCCCGACGTCGTCTTCTTCCGCTCGTTCGCCACGCGCGACGCGAACACGGTCGTGCCGGCGTCGCTCGACGACGCCGTCGCCGCCTGCCGCGCGGCCGGCTACGACCTCGTCATCGTCGAGACGCCCGGCATCGGGCAGGGCGACGTCGCGATCTCGTCGCACGCGGACGTGAGCCTCTACGTCATGACGCCGGAGTACGGCGCCGCCTCGCAGCTCGAGAAGATCGACATGCTCGACTTCGCCGACGTCGTGGCGGTCAACAAGTTCGAGCGTCGCGGTGCCGAGGACGCGCGCCGAGACGTGGCCCGTCAGATGGTGCGCAACCGCGAGGCGTTCGGCACGCCGTGGGAGGACATGCCCGTCTTCGGCACGAGCGCAGCGCGTTTCGACGACGACGGCGTGACCGCGCTCTACCAAGAGCTGAAGGGCCTGCTCGCCGCGAAGGGCCTGCGCGCGTTCGACGGCACGCTCGCGCCTGTGACGACGCGCTTCTCGACACACATCGCGCGCGTGCTGCCGCGCGGCCGCGAGCACTACCTCGCCGAGATCGCCGGCACCGTGCGGGGCTACCACGCGGACACCGAGCGCCTCACCGAGCTGGCACGTCGGTCGCAGCAGCTCACCGCCACGCGAGAGCTGCTCGCCACCGAGGGAGAGACCACCGCTGCCGCAGCCGTCACCCGTCTGCTCGACGGAGTGCAGGAGTCGATGCCCGCGTCGGTGCGCGAGCTGCTCGACGCCTGGCCGGCCGTGAAGGCGTCGTACACCGGCGACCACCAGGTGTACGTCGTGCGCGGCCGCGAGATCACCACGCCGCTCACCCGCGAGACGCTCTCGGGCAGCCATGTCCCGCGCGTCGCCCTTCCTCCGGACGACGACCAAGGCTCGCTGCTGCACTTCCTGCGCAAGGAGAACCTGCCCGGCAGCTTCCCGTTCACCGCCGGCGTCTTCCCGTTCAAGCGCGCGGGTGAGGCGCCCGCGCGCATGTTCGCCGGCGAGGGCGACCCGGCCCGCACCAACCGACGCTTCCACCTGCTGTCGCAGGGCCAGCCGGCGACGCGCCTGTCGACGGCGTTCGACTCCGTCACGCTCTACGGCCGCGACCCGGCGCCGCAGCCCGACGTCTACGGCAAGGTCGGCACGTCCGGCGTCAGCGTCGCGACCCTCGACGACATGAAGGGCCTCTACGCGGGCTTCGACCTGTGCTCGCCGACCACGTCGGTGTCGATGACGATCAACGGCCCCGCGCCCACGATCCTGGCGATGTACTTCAACACCGCGATCGACCAGCAGCTCGACCGCTTCCGTACTGACCAGGGCCGCGAGCCCGACGACGCCGAGCGCGAGGAGGTCGTCGCGCGCACGGTGTCGACAGTCCGCGGCACGGTGCAGGCCGACATCCTCAAGGAGGACCAGGGCCAGAACACCTGCATCTTCTCGACCGAGTTCTCGCTGCGCGCGATGGCCGACATCCAGCAGTGGTTCATCGAGCGCGAGGTGCGCAACTTCTACTCGGTCAGCATCTCCGGATACCACATCGCCGAGGCTGGGGCGAACCCCATCAGCCAGCTCGCCTTCACGCTGTCGAACGGGTTCACGTACGTCGAGTCGTACCTCGCCCGTGGCATGGACGTGAACGACTTCGCGCCCAACCTGTCGTTCTTCTTCAGCAACGGCATGGACGCCGAGTACACGGTGATCGGCCGTGTCGCTCGTCGCATCTGGGCCGTGGCGATGAAGGAGAAGTACGGCGCGGACGAGCGCGCGCAGAAGCTGAAGTACCACGTGCAGACGAGCGGCCGCTCACTGCACGCGCAGGAGATGGACTTCAACGACATCCGCACCACGCTGCAGGCGCTCTGCGCGCTCTACGACAACGCGAACTCCCTGCACACCAACGCCTATGACGAGGCGGTCACCACGCCGTCCGAGTCGTCGGTGCGGCGTGCGCTCGCGATCCAGATGATCATCGACAAGGAGTGGGGCCTGTCGATGAACGAGAACCCGCTGCAGGGCTCGTACGTCGTCGAGCAGCTCACCGACCTCGTCGAGGAGGCCGTGCTCGCGGAGTTCGAGCGCATCTCCGACCGCGGCGGCGTGCTCGGCGCGATGGAGACCGGCTACCAGCGCGGCAAGATCCAGGACGAGTCGATGCTCTACGAGCACCGCAAGCACGACGGCTCGCTGCCGATCATCGGCGTCAACACGTTCCTCGCGCCAACGATGTCCGACGACGGCGCCGCGCACGGCCTCGAGCTCGCGCGCGCGACCGATGCCGAGAAGGAGTCGCAGCTCGCTCGTCTGCGCGCGTTCCAGGAGAGGCACCAGACCGAGGCCCCGGCCGCGCTCGCCGCACTTCAGGAGGCGGCGACGTCGGGAGGCAACCTGTTCGAGGCGCTGCTGACGGCGGTGCGGGTCTGCTCGCTCGGCCAGATCACGCAGGCGCTCTTCGACGTCGGCGGGCAGTTCCGCCGTACCGTCTGACGTCCCGAACCAACCCACCACCGAGGAGCTCCTTCCGTGCAGCGCGACGACCGACAGTCACGCGGATGAGGCTCACGCTCGTCCGTCACGGCCAGAGCCCCTCCAACCTCGAGACCCGCCTCGACAGCGCGGCTCCGGGACCGTCGTTGACCGCGCTGGGCGCCTCCCAGGCAGCAGCGCTCCCGGAGCGCATCAGAGGCCCCGTCGACGTGCTGTACACCTCCCACCTCACGCGCGCCCAGGAGACGGCGGCCCCGCTCGCCGCCGCGCACGGCGTCACGCCGCTGGTCCGTGAGGGGCTGCGCGAGGTAGTCGCCGGGGATCTTGAGATGCGCAACGACCCGGAGGCGCTCGTCGCGTACCGCACGGCGTTCTTGGCGTGGTCGCGCGGCGAGCTCGAGCCACGCATCCCCGGCGGTGAGGACGGCCACGAGACGCTGGCACGGTACGACGCCGTGGTCGCCGAGGCCGTGGAGTCGGGGGCCGAGCACGCCGTCCTCGTGACGCACGGCGCCGTCGTGCGGACCTGGGTCGGTGCACGGGCCGTCAACGTCAGCGGGTTCCACGGCGACCCGCGCCTCCCGAACACGGGCGTCGTGGAGCTCCACCGCACCGAGGCGGGCACCTGGGTTCTGGACAGCTGGGACAGCCTCACCCCCGACGAGCTCGCGCCGTTCTCCGTGCCCATCGACGCCGACGATCTGTACGACCGGTTGTCGTTCGTCGACCAGAAGCACGCCTGACCCGGGCCTGCGCCTCCGCAGTCTCAGACGAGGCTGGGGTCGCGCAGGCTGACCGTGAGCGACTCGAAGGCCAGCAGCGGCGCGACGTTGGCCTCGAGAAGGTTGCGCGTGCGCTCGAGCGCGTCGACCCGGCGCAGCGTGTCCTCGGGTGACGACTCCGCCGCGACCCGCTCGATCTGCGGACGCATCTCGTCGTTGACGAGAGGCGACGCGGCACCGAGCTGCACGACCAGGACGTCGCGGTAGAACGCGATGAGGTCGACGATCGCGCGGTCGAGCTGGTCGCGCACGACGCGGCGGCGGCGGCGCTTCTGCCGGTCCTCGAGCGCCTTGAGCGCACCCTTCGCGCGGCGCTCGACGGTGCCGATGCCGCGGCCCTCCGAGCCCTCGCCGTACGCCGCGCGGAGCGCCTGCATCTCGTCGGCGTCGAGCGGGTCGCAGATCGACGCGGCGTCCTCGGTGACGGTCGCGACGAGGTCGCTGGCGAGCGCGAGGCAGGCGCCGAGGTCGCGCAGCTGGCTCGGGATGCGCAGCACGTCCTGGCGACGCAGGCGGGCGCTCTCGTCGGTGGCGAGCGCGCGGGCCCGGCCGATGTGGCCCTGGGCGGCGCGCGCGGCGAAGGACGCCATCGCGGCGTCGACTCCGAGCACGCGCTGCAGGGCGTCGGCGACCTCGGCGGTCGTGGGCGTCGCGAGCATGAGGTGGCGGCAGCGCGAGCGGATCGTGGGCAGCACGTCCTCGGTGCTCGGTGCGCACAGGATCCACACCGTGCCAGGCGTGGGCTCCTCGATCGACTTGAGCAGCGTGTTGGCGCTCTCGGGGTTGAGGCGGTCGGCGTCCTCGAGCACGAACACGTGCCAGGGCGCGCGCGACGGCGAGATGTTCGACCGGCGTACGAGCTCGCGGGTCTCATCGACGGCGTACGTGACCGACTCGGGCACGACGTGCTCGACGTCGACGTGCGCGGAGTGCCTGACGGAGACGCACTCCTGGCAGGTGCCGCAGCCACCGTTGGGGCAGACGAGCGCCGCGGCGAAGGCGAGCGCCGCCGTGCTGCGACCGGACCCGGGCGGGCCGGTGATCAGCCACGCGTGCGTCATCGACGTCGAGTGGCGGCCGGCGCGCGCCTCAGGGGCGTCGGCTGCCGCAGCGCGCAGGAGCGCCACGGCGTTGTCCTGCCCGACGAGCTGGCTGAATACGTCGCTCACGTCGGCTCGTCCCCCTGCTCAGCCTGATCAATCCGTCGTCTCCCGGCGCCGGAGACGACGGATTGATCAGTGTCAGCGAGGTGGGCTTGCACGCGAGTGAGGACGGCGGCGGCGATCTCGTCGCGGCTGCCGGTCGCGGGGATCACGAGGTAGCGGGCAGGCTCTCGCGCGGCGAGGTCGCGGAACGCCTGGACGACGACGGCGTGGAACGACGTCGGCTCGTCCTCGAGACGGTTGGGGTCGGTGACCCTGTCGAGGCCTGCCCCGGCCTCGACGTCGAGCACGACGGTGAGGTCGGGCAGCAGGTGCCGCGTGGCCCAGAGGTTGAGCTCCTCCACGACGTCTCGGCCGAGGCCGCGAGCGACTCCCTGGTAGGCGATCGAGGAGTCGAGGTAGCGGTCGGTGATGACGACGGCGCCGCGCTCGAGCGCCGGCCGCACGAGGCGGGCGACGTGCTCGCCGCGCGAGGCTGCGAACAGCAGCGCCTCCGCGCGGGCGTCGAGGCCGGCGTACTGGGGGGTGAGCACGACGTCGCGGATCGCCTCGGCGGCGGGCGTGCCCCCGGGCTCGCGGGTGAGCACGACCTCGTGTCCGGCCGCCGTCAGCGCGTCCGCCAGCGCACGGGCCTGGGTCGACTTGCCGGCGCCGTCGCCGCCCTCGAACGCGACGAACAGCCCCGGCAGCGGGGCGGTCGGCTCGGAGGCGTTGGTCACCCCGGCACCCTACGACCCCGCGGCGACACGACTCCCAGCGGACGCCGAGCCCAGCCAGGAGTGAGGGTTGCGGTCCCAGCACCAACCGAGGCGTGGGGCGCCGTACGACATCCAGAGCGCGGGCACCCGCTGGTCGGCCCGCCGGCTGGCCAGGAGGCTGTACGCCGTCCGCGTGTGCAGCGCGTCGGGCACCTGCAGCAGCAGGCTCACACCTTCGTCGATCGTGAGCGGCGTGCGGACCTCGGCACGCAGCGCGATCAGCGCCGTCTCCGGGGTGACGTTGCGGAATCTCGCGCCGAGGTCGACGTCGAGCAGGAGGTACGCAGCGGCCGGCGGCTCGGCGCCTTCGATGGGCGCGAAGTCGTGCGGTCCGACGGGCGTCATGTCGACGCGCCCCGGCTTGCCCTTCGCGACCACGTGCGCCATCGCGCGGTCGAGGTCGAGCCCGCCTGCGACGAGCACGTAGGGCAGGTGGGCGGGATCGGACGCGGCTGCGTCGCCGGCGTACGCGCGGAGCGGCTCGAGGTCGGCGGTGACGCCGAGGCCGCGCAGGCGCTCGGCCTGCTCGTCGAACGTGGGCGCGAGGGTCGGGGCGGGTGCGGGCACGGGCGGTCCTCTCGTGGGCTGGCCCTGGTCAACGCACCGACCCATGCCCGGTGTTCCCGGCGTACGACCAGCGGACGGTCGGGCCCGACCCGCGCGAGATGTGCGAAACCCACTGGATTGGGGCGCGGTCCGGTGAGTTCGCGCATCTCGTGGACGACGCCGTCGTACCGCGACGGCGCAAGGTGCGGTTGACTCGGCGTACGCCGGGCCTCCGGCGGATCGCTGCGGCGGGCAGGGCACGACCGGCAGACGGGTGCGCGTCAATGGCGGCACGGTTCGAGGTGCTCGGCCTGGTGCCGACGGCGATGGGCGACATCGGCCTGTGGCGGCGCATCAACCCGTCCGGCGGCGACGACATCTACGAGGTGAAGCTCGGCGACGAGTACCTCATGTCGAGCGTGTTCACGGTCGCCGAGGTCGAGGTTGCGCGCCTCGCCCTCGCCGCGGCGCCGGACCGGCTCCTCGACGTCGTGGTGGGCGGCCTCGGCCTCGGCTACACCGCGCAGACCGTGCTCGACGACCCGCGCGTGCGGTCGCTGGTCGTCGTGGACGCGTTGGCGCCTGTCATCGACTGGCACGAGCGCGGCCTTGTACCGGTGAGCGTGTCGTCGGCGTCCGACGCGCGGTGCTCGTTGCTGCACGGCGACTTCTTCGCGCTGACCGCATCGGGCGGGTACGACGTACGGGATGCCGGGCGCCGGTACGACGCGATCGTGGTCGACATCGACCACTCTCCGCGGCACCTGCTGCACCCGGGCCACGCGCCGTTCTACACGCCGGAGGGCACCGGTGCGCTCGCGTCGCGGCTGCTGCCGGGCGGCGTGTTCACGCTCTGGTCGAACGACCCGCCGGACGACGACTACCTCGCGGTGCTGCGCACGGCGTTCGTCGACGTACGGTGCGACGTCGTCGAGTTCCCCAACCCGCTGCAGGACCGTGCCGCGACGAACTCGGTCTACGTCGCCTTCGCCCCGTCCGACTGAGCGCCCTCTCGCTACTGCTGCAACGGCTCCGTGACCTCGCGGGCCGTGACCTTCATCGCGGCGAGGATCGGGCCGCCGAACGTCGTGGCCATCGCGACGTCCGCCGCATCGCGTCCTACTCCGATGAGCACACGGCCCTTGCGGCGCACGTTGTTGCGCGGGTCGAACGTCCACCAGCGGTCACCGAGCCACACCTGCATCCACGCCGCGAAGTCCATCTCGACCGGCTCGGGTGTGACGTCGACGTCGGGCAGGTAGCCGAAGACGTAGCGCGCGGGGATGTTGAGCGCGCGGCAGAACGAGATCGCGAGGTGGGTGTAGTCGCGGCAGACGCCGAGGCGCGTGCTGTTGACGTCGGCCGCGGTCGACCACGCTGTGCTGCTGCCGTACTGGAACGTGAGGTGCGAGTTCACGTGGTCGCAGATCGCCTGCACGCGGCCGTAGCCCGGGGCGACGTCGCCGAAGAGGGTCCACGCCTCGTTCGCGAGGACGTCGGGGAGGCAGTAGCGGCTCGGCAGCGTGTAGACGAGGACGTCGTCGGGCAGTTCGTCCGGCGCGATCTCGGGGGCGAAGAGGTCGAAGTCCTCGGCCGCATCCGGTACGTCCACCTCCGCGGAGTAGCGGAAGCTCGAGCGGCCGGCGGGCAGGACGACGCGGGTACAGCGGTTCCCGTAGACGTCGACGTACGCACGGAGGTCCATGGTGGGCTGCGCGGTCCACGACTCGCGGATGTGCGTGACGACCGGGGACGGCGACGGCTGCACCTGAAAGATCGTCGAGGTGGGGACGGCCGAGTCGTAGGTGAAGTCGCAGCCGACCTCGATCCTCCTGTACGCGCTCATCACGTGAGCCTCGCACGGCTGCAGCCTCCGCGGTGCGGTCGGAGCCCGCGGATCCGGCGTACGGAGTCCGGTGAGCACGGACGGCGGCGATGTCGTGAGCGGAGTCACGTGCGTGGAGGCCGGGTGCGGCGGATTCTCCGACGCTGAGGCCGGCGCCGGCGCGGTCGTCGTACCCTGGCGCGATGAGCGACGTGCTGGACGAGGGTCCCTTCTTCCACGGCACCAAGGCCGACCTGCAGGTGGGGGATCTCCTCACGGCCGGCTTCCGGTCGAACTACCGGCCCGAGGTCGTGATGAACCACATCTACTTCACGGCTCTCGAGGGCGGCGCGGGTCTGGCCGCCGAGCTCGCGGCCGGGGACGCCGAGCCGCGGGTATACCTGGTCGAGCCGACGGGTGCGTTCGAGAACGACCCCAACGTGACCGACAAGAAGTTCCCGGGCAATCCGACGCGGTCGTACCGCAGCACCGAGCCGGTCCGCGTCGTCGCCGAGGTGCACGGTTGGACCCGCCTCACGCCCGAGGCGCTGCGGGAGTGGCGAGACCGGCTCGCCGTGATCCTGGCCGACGAGCGCGGCGAGATCATCAACTGACCGCCGTACTGCGGGTCCGCCGTACGACGACCTCGTGCCCCCGACGGCAGTCGCGTGCCCGATCGAGATCACGACTCTGGGCGGGATCCGTGCCGTTGAACGGCGCGATGCTTCCCTACGGGAAGAACCGCGAAGTTGTGGACGCGGGAGTGCCCGTGAAGGGCGCTTGGTGACCCTCAGGGGCGGAGAACGCCCTCGGGGTCAGGCGTCGTCTCGGTCGAGGGTGGCTGTCGCCGTGGCTGAGGTCGCGGCGGTCTTCTTGGCCGCCGCCTTCTTCGCTGCCGTCTTCTTGGCCGCCGCCTTCTTGGCGGGCGCCTTCTTGGCGGCTGCCTTCTTCTTCGGTGCGGGGTCCTTGGCGCGGCGCTCGGCCAGCAGGTCGGCGGCGCGCTCGATGCCGATCGTGGCCGGGTCGTCGGCACGGCGCAGCGAGGCGTTGGTCTCGCCGTCGGTCACGTACGGGCCGAAGCGGCCCTCCTTGAGCGTCACCTCGCGGTTGGTCGCCGGGTCGACGCCGACCACGATGCCGGGCTTGGCCGCGGCCTGGCCGCGGCGCTGCTTCGGCGTCGCCATGAGCGCGAGCGCGCCCTCGAGGTCGATCGTGAAGATCGAGGCCTCGTCGGGCAGCGAGCGGGAGTCCTTGTCCTTGGTGATGTACGGGCCGTAGCGGCCGTTCTGCGCGGTGATCTCCACGCCGTCCGCCGGATCCGCACCGACCACGCGCGGCAGCGACAGCAGGCGCAGGGCGTCCTCGAGCGTGATCGTGTCCAGGGCCATGTCCGAGAAGAGCGACCCCGTGCGCGGCTTCGCCGACTTCGGCGCTCCCTCGGCGAGCACCTCGGTCACGTACGGCCCGTAGCGACCGGTCTTGGCGAGGATCGTCAGACCGGTCTCCGGGTCGACGCCCAGCTCGCGGTCGGCCGACGGCATCGCCATGAGCTCCTCGGCCTTGGCGGCCGTGAGCTCGTCGGGTGCGAGCTCCGCGGGCACGTTGGCGCGCTCGCCGTCGCGCTCGATGTAGGGGCCGTAGCGGCCGACGCGCAGCACGATGTCGGTGCCCTCGATCGGGAACGACGACAGCTCGCGCGCGTCGATCTCGCCGAGGTCGTTGACGAGCGGGTGCAGTCCGGCGAACTCCGAGTCGCCCCGGTAGAACTGGTCGAGCACCGTGACGCGGTCGGTCTCGCCGGACGCGACGGTGTCGAGCACCTCCTCGAGCTTCGCGGTGAAGTCGTAGTCGACAAGCCGCGTGAAGTGCTCCTCCATGAGGCGCACGACCGAGAAGGCCAGGAACGACGGCACGAGCGCCGACCCGCGCTTCACGACGTACCCGCGGTCGACGATCGTGCCCATGATCGCGGCGTACGTCGACGGACGGCCGATGCCCCGCTCCTCGAGCGCCTTCACGAGCGACGCCTCGGTGAAGCGCGGCGGCGGGTTGGTCGAGTGGCCCTCGGCCTCGAGCCGCACCGCGGTGATCGAGTCGCCGACCGACACGTTGGGCAGACGGCGCTCGGTGTCGTCGTCGTCCTTCTCGCGGTCGTCGTCGACCGACTCCTCGTACGCCGCGAGGAACCCGCGGAACGTGATGATCGTGCCGGACGCCGAGAACTCGGCGTCGCGGCCGTCGGCAGCGACCGCGCCGAGGCGGATCGTGGCGGTCTGGCCGCGCGCGTCGGCCATCTGCGAGGCGACGGTGCGCTTCCAGATGAGGTCGTAGAGCGCGAAGTCGTCGCCGCGCAGCTCGCCGGCGACATCGGCCGGCGTGCGGAAGGAGTCGCCCGCGGGGCGCACGGCCTCGTGCGCCTCCTGCGCGTTCTTCACCTTGCGGTCGTAGCGGCGCGGCACCTCCGACACGTGGTCGGCGCCATACAGCTCGGACGCCTGGCGACGCGCGGCCTGCACCGCCGACTCCGACAGCGTGGTCGAGTCGGTACGCATGTAGGTGATGAAGCCGCGCTCGTACAGGCCCTGCGCCACGCGCATGGTGCGCTGGGCGCCCCAGCGCAGCTTGCGCGAGGCCTCCTGCTGCAGCGTCGAGGTCATGAAGGGGGCGGCGGGCGAACGCTTGTAGGGCTTGTCCTCGACCGAGCGGACGGCGAAGGCCGAGCCCACGAGAGAGGCGGCCAGCGAGGTCGCAGCCTCCTCGGACAGGTGCGCGGCGTCGGCGCGGGTGAGCGTTCCGCGGTCGTCGAAGTCCTTGCCCGACGCGACGCGCTTGCCGTCGACCTGCACGAGCTTGGCGCTGAACGACTGCGGGTCGAACAGACCCTCGATGTCCCAGTACGACGCCGAGCGGAACGCGATGCGCTCACGCTCGCGGTCGACGACCAGGCGGGTGGCGACGGACTGCACGCGGCCGGCGGACAGGCCGGTCATGACCTTCTTCCACAGGACCGGCGAGACCTCGTAGCCGTAGAGGCGGTCGAGGATGCGGCGGGTCTCCTGCGCGTCGACCATGTTCTGGTCGAGGTCGCGGGTCTCCTCGGCGGCGCGCTGGATCGCGTCCTTGGTGATCTCGTGGAAGACCATCCGCTTCACGGGCACGGTCGGCGAGAGCACCTCGAGCAGGTGCCACGCGATTGCCTCGCCCTCGCGGTCCTCATCCGTCGCGAGCAGGAGCTCGTCGGCGCCGGCGAGCAGCTTCTTGAGCTCGGCGACCTTCGTGCGCTTGTCGGCGTCCACGACGTACAGCGCCTGGTAGCCGTGGTCGACGTCGACCCCGAGCCGCGACCAGGACTCGCCCTTGTACTTGGCGGGGATGTCGGAGGCGCGCTTCGGGAGGTCGCGGATGTGCCCCACGGACGCCTCGACGTCGTACCCGTCGCCGAGGTAGCCCTGGATCGTCTTGGCCTTGGCCGGCGACTCCACGATCACGAGCCGTCGACCGGTCGCTGCCTTGGCCTTGGGGGGCACGACACTCCTTCTCTAGCGGTGCGCCGCTGATGCGGCACGCGGGGAGTCTCACAGCACGCCGGGGCGGTCTGTCAAACGCCCCGATCATGACGCGGCGTGCCGAGGACCGCTCCACCAGGGTCGTCGTCGCAGGTCAGAGGCCCACGGAGGGGGTCGCGGCGGAGGTGACCGGGCTCACCTGCGCGGGGCCAGCTGCATGCCCTCGGCGAGCAGGTCGTACGCCGCCGCCCACGCGGCACCGGTGGCCTCGTCGTACGCCGGATCCGCAGCCGCGAGCGTCTCGAGCAGCACCTGGCCGACGGCGGCGTACTGCCCCGCGCTCACACGGTGGACGTGGTGGAGCCGGCCGAGCTGCTCGGCACGGTCGGAGAAGGCGACGAAGTCGGGCATCGCCTCGACGATCGCGGCGATCGACGCCGCGAACTTCACCTCCTGGCCGGTGTTGTCGGCGGGGAACATCGCCCGCACCTCCGGGTGGACGGCGAACAGCCGCGCGTAGAAGTCGGCCGAGAGCGCGCCGAGCTGGGGGGCCACCCGCCCGGCGCTCGCGGCGACGAGCTCGATCTCCTCGGGGGTCATCGGTCCCTCCCGGACCTTGCAGCCGGTACGCCGGCCGACGCGTCGACGAGGCCGAGCGCCGGCGCGAGCTGGGCACGCCCCGCGACGCCGAGCTTGGCGTAGACGTTGGCGAGGTGGTTGTCGATGGTGCGCACGGACAGGACGAGGTCGGAAGCGACCTCCTTGCTGCTGCGGCCGCGGGCCACGAGCGTGGCGATCTCGCGCTCGCGCGGCGTGAGGAGGGCGGCGCCGGCCGTCGACCCGAGGCCCTCCACCTGGATGCCGGGTGACAGGTCGGCCCAGGCACGGGCCTTGGTCTCCGCGGCGGCCGCGGCCCGGGGGTCGCCGTCGGCGCGGAGCACCTGCGAGGCGCGCGCGGCCATCGTGGCGGCGGAGTGCACGAAGCCGCAGTCGGCGAAACCCTCGGCCGCCGCGACGAGGTCGGCGGGCGACCCGGAGAGCAAAGCCGTCGCGCGCAGCGCCCGCGCGCGGCCGACAGGCGTGTCGACACGGTCGATGATCGCCAGCAGCGCCTCGGCAGCCTCGGTGTCGCCGAACATCGCAGCCTCGTCGAGCATGACGGCCGCCTCGCGCAGCTCGCCCCGCTCCGCGAGCTCGACGCCCTTCTCCCGCAGCAGCGTCGCCGCGCGGCGGGTGTCGCCGTCGGCCGAGGCGAGCCAGGCGGCGGCCATCGTGGTGGCGGGGGCGAACGCGGGCGCAGGCTCGGGCAGCGACTCGGCCCGCTCGAACCAGGTACGGGCGGCGGCCGCATCCCCCGTCAGCGCGCTGCACTCGGTCAGCCCGAGGGCCGCGAGGCGCTCGACGGTGCCGAATCCGCCGCGGCCCGCGGTGGCCGCGATCTCGCGGAACGCTGCCTGCGCGTCCTCGGCGTACCCCATGAGCAGGTCGATCATGGCGACGGCCCAGGCGAGCCAGGCCGCCTGGAACGGCACGGCCTGGTCCAGGGCGATGTCGCGACCCTTGGCCGCCAGGGCGCGAGCCTCCTCCGGACGACCGAGCCTCGAGGTGGGCCAGGGCAGCGACCATGAGGTCGCCCGCCGGGTGCAGCAGGCCGGGCGGCGCGTCCTCGCGGATGCCCGCCTCCCACGCGGCGAGCGCGGTCTCGGCCGCCGCCTCGGCATCACCCGTGCGGTAGTGCGCCCACGCGTGCGCGCGGGCGTGCACCGCACGCATCGAGGGGTCGGACGGCGGCTCCTCGGGCAGCACGTCGAGCGCGTCCCGGCTGTGGCCGCCCTGGGTGAGCAGCAGCGCGCGCATCGAGTCGAGCACCGCCACGCGCTCTCTGGCCTCGGCCGCGGGAAGCCCCGCGGCGGCGACCGCGTCGGCGGCGGAGGCGAGCAGCTCGAGCGCGGCCTCCGGTCGGCCGAGGCCGAAGAACTGCACGATCCCGTGCATGAGCGCGATGCGCACGGCAGCCTCCGGAGGCCGGGTCGCCGAGCGACTCCGCCGCGCCGGCGAGGACGGCGTCGGCCTCGTCGAAGCGACCCTGCTCGTAGAGCGCCTCGCCGAGCAGGCCACTGGCAGCCGCGTCGGGCTCGAGCAGCAGTGCCGCGCGGGCGAGTCGCTCGACCTGCAGGTAGTCGTGCGAGGTGCGGGCGAGCTCGGCGCCGGCGACGAGGAGTCGGGGATCGGCCGTGCCCGTGGCGTCGAGGCGCCAGGCGGCCACCCGCAGGACGTCGTCGCGACGACGGGCGCCGCGCTCCTCGGTGCGGGCGACCTGGTCGAGCAGCAGGCGGCGGGCCTTGAGCCGAGGCAGCGAGCCGCGCAGCACCTGCACGTGGACGGGGTGCGCGAGCGACACCTGCTGGCGGCGGCGGTCGGCCGTCACGCGGATGACGCCGGTCGACTCGAGGTGCTCGAGCACCTCGAGCGTCGTGTGGGTCGCGAGCTCGTCGACGCCGAGCGGGGCGCACAGGGCGAGCAGCTCGACCAGGTCGCGCGCCTCGGCGTCGAGGTCTCCGACGCGCTCGGCCACGAGGCCGGCGAGGCCGCCGGTGACGTCGAGCGAGCCGTCGAGCACCCAGACGCCGCCCACGTCGGTCAGGCGGTCTGCCATCAGTGCACCGGTGACGAGCTCGCGCAGGTAGAGCGGGTTGCCGCGCGACACGTCCCAGAGCGCGTGCTCGGCGCCGGCCGACACCGGGCCGCGGAGCACGTGGTGCAGGAGCGAGGCCATCGAGGCCCGCGGCAGGTCGCCCACGTCGATCCGCAGCACGCCGCCGCGGCGCTGCTCGGTGAGCACGACGCCCGGTGTCGGCGTGCCGGTGCGCTGGGTGGCCACGACGACGGCGAGGCCGTCGCGCCAGAGGCGGGCGAGGAGGTCCGCGGACACCACGTCGAGCTGGTCGACGTCGTCCACATGGATCACCACGCGTGCGCCGTCACCGAGCCCGCGGACGTGGTCGACGACGGAGTCGAGGACAGCGCCAGGCTCGAGGGCGTGCGACGTACCTGCCGGGAGGAGGGGCGAGAGGGCGGACAGCGGCACGGACGCCGACGCCTCGGACGCGACCACGTGGGCGACGGGGTAGCCGTCGAGCTCGGCACCCCGGAGGCACTCCTCCGCCAGGCGGGACTTGCCGGTTCCGGCGTCCCCGACCAGGTGCAGGACGCGGACGGCGTCGTCGGCCAGCGCCTCGAGCATCCGCTCGAGGTCGGCCCCTCGCCCGACCAGCGGCCACAGGAGCCCTGTGGTCGTCCCCATGCAGTCCTCCCCACGCGTTCCGGGTCACAGTAGAGGGACCGGTCGCGGTGACGGCGGCTTACGGGGTTCGTGGCGCTCGATCTGGGTAGTGACTACTCAGGCCCCCCGGGAGCGATCCGGGGAGGCTCGGGGCACGAAGAACGGACGTGACCCGGACAGGTCGCGCCCCGCAGGCGAGGAAGCCCGAGGAGGACCCCATGAGCAGCGCCACGATCCCGCCGGCCAGCGAGCCGACCGACGCGTCCCGCTCCGACGCCGTACGCCGTCAGGCCGTCGTCCGCGCCATCCGCGAGCGCCGGCGGCGCGCCGTGGTCGGCACGATCGCCGCCCGCTACAGCGACCTCGCCGCCGCCCGCAGCTGGCTCTAGCCCGGGTCAGAGGGCGAGGAAGCCCTCCTCGACCAGGCCGCGTACGGCGATGAGCGCACTGGGCAGCACATCGTCGGCGTCCAGGTCGAAGACCGCAGCCGCCCGGTCGACCGCCTCTGACACCGGCGTGAGGCCGTCGAAGCTTCCGCAGGAGGTGCGCGCCGACCGAGTCGAGCAGCACGTCCGGCCGCCAGCCGTCGACCAGTGCGATCCGCGGGGGGGTCGCGCCGAGCCCGCCGTCCGAGCCGGCGACGTCCGCCTCGGTGAGCCGCAGGCCCGGCACGCGCCGCGGGCGGGACTCCAGCAGCGCGAAGGCGTCCGTGCCCGCCCAGCCCGCGCGGGCGGCGACGAGAGCGGACACCTCGGCGCCGTCCGGCAGCCGGGGCGCGTGGGCGACGTCCTCCACCCGCGGGCCCTGCGCGCCGTAGGAGCCTCCCTTGTGCAGCACGATCCAGCCGAACCCGATGCCCTCGGCGTCCATGTCGCCCAGCGCGTCGAGCCACTCGCCGTAGCGCTGCTCGTGCTCGGCGCGGTCCTGGCCGCCGCCCGCATCGCGCAGCCACAGGCCGACGTACTCGGCCGGGTCCTGCACCTCGCGCTGCGCCACCCACGCGTCGCAGCCGGTGCCCTCGACCCAGGTGGCCACGCGCTCGCGCCAGTCCTCGCCGCGCACGTGCAGCCAGTTCGCGAGCACCACGGCGGTGCCGCCGTCGGCCAGGTGCGACGGCGCCTGCTGCACCAGCAGCCGGCCGAGGTCGTCGGCGGGCAGGCCGGCGTCGCGGTAGGTGTAGCGGTGCCCGGGCGAGATGACGAACGGCGGGTTGGAGACGACGAGGTCGAACTGCTCGCCGCCGACCGGCTCGAACAGCGACCCCTCGCGCAGGTCCCAGCGCTGGCCAGACAGGGCGGCCGAGAGCGCGGCGAGCCGCAGGGCACGGCGGTTGCGGTCGGTCGCCACGATCTCGGTCGCGTGCCGGCCGAGGTGCAGGGCCTGGACGCCGCAGCCGGTGCCGAGGTCGAGAGCGCGGGCCACGGGCGCGCGCGGGGTGATCCGCGCGAGGGTCAGGCTCGCGCCGCCGACTCCGAGCACGTGGTCGACGGCCACCTCGGGCACGTCGTGGCCGCTGGAGTCCGGCCCGTGGTCGCTGACGACGTACCAGTCGGTGTCGGGCTCGCCGTACGGCCGCACGTCGACCAGCGCGCGCAGCTCGGCGCCACCGCCGACGAGACCGAGCTCGACCAGGTCGTCGAGCGGCAGGTGCTCGGCCACGTCCTCGCGGCGCACGGCGTCGCCGAGGACGAACAGGTGCGCGAGCACGACGTCGGCTCCCGAGCCTCCCTCGAGCACGCGTCGCGCAGGCACGGGCTCACCTCGGCCGAGCGCGGCGTACGCGCTCGCGCCGAGGAGGGCGAGCAGGCCGTCGGCGGTGAACCCGGCATCGAGGAAGGTACGGCGAAGACGCGCGGCGGAGTCGTGGGTGCTCACGCTCCGATCCTCCCGCACCGCGAGGGCCGTGGCCCGGGCACCGAGCATGCGAGCGGCCCCGGAGCTGGTGCTCCGGGGCCGCTCGTCCGTGCAGGTCGTGCTGGTGCGGTGCGATCAGCTCGCGACCGCGGCGGGCTCGTCGTGCTCGACCTCGCCGACCGCGATCGGGCGGCGCTTGGACACGATGACCGAGCCGACGACGATCAGCACCGCGACGAGCGCGATGCCCCAGCGCAGGAGCGTCGTGCCCTCGGTGAGGAAGAGCGAGACGACGGCCGGCGCCACGAGCAGGGCGACGAGGTTCATCACCTTGATCAGCGGGTTGATCGACGGGCCCGCGGTGTCCTTGAACGGGTCGCCGACGGTGTCGCCGATGACCGTGGCCGAGTGCGCCTCGGAGCCCTTGCCGCCGTAGTGGCCGTCCTCGACGAACTTCTTGGCGTTGTCCCAGGCCCCACCGGAGTTGGACAGGAACACCGCCATGAGGACACCGGTGGCGATGGTGCCGGCGAGGTACGAGCCGAGCGCACCGATGCCGAGGCCGAAGCCGACGGCGATCGGGGTGAGGACGGCGAGCAGGCCAGGCGTGATGAGCTCGCGGAGCGAGTCGCGCGTGACGATGTCGACGACCTTGCCGTACTCGGGCTTCTCGGTGCCCTCCATGATCCCCGGGTGCTCGCGGAACTGGCGGCGCACCTCGAAGATGACCGCGCCGGCAGCGCGGGACACCGCGTTGATGGCGAGGCCCGAGAAGAGGAACACGACCGACGCGCCGATGATGAGTCCCACGAGGTTGCTCGGGTTGCTCACGTCGAGGACGGCGCTGTACTGCGCCTGGTCGACCGGGTTCGGCACAACGACGTTGCCGGCGTTGATGGCCGCCCTCGTCGCTGTGACCACGACGTCGCGGAACGCGCCGAACAGCGCGGTCGCGGCGAGCACGGCCGTCGCGATCGCGATGCCCTTGGTGATCGCCTTCGTCGTGTTGCCGACGGCGTCGAGCGAGGTGAGCACCTTGGCGCCCTCCTCGGTGACGTCGCCCGACATCTCGGCGATGCCCTGAGCGTTGTCCGACACCGGGCCGAAGGTGTCCATCGAGACGATGACGCCGACGGTGGTGAGCAGGCCGCAGCCGGCGAGCGCGATCGCGAACAGCGACAGCACGATCGAGCCGCCGCCGAGCAGGAACGCGCCGTACACCGCGGCACCGATGAGCAGCGCGGAGTAGACGGCCGACTCGAGGCCGACCGAGATGCCGGCGAGGATCACCGTGGCCGGGCCGGTGAGCGAGGACGCAGCGACGTCGTCGACCGGCTTGCGGTTGGTCTCGGTGAAGTAGCCCGTGAGCACCTGGATCGCCGCGGCGAGCGCGATGCCGATGATGACGGCGAAGATCGCGTACAGGCGCGGGTTGAACGTGTCGACCGTGACGATGCCGAGGTTGTCGACGACGACGCCCTTGAGCTCGACGATCTTCGCGGGCAGGAAGAACCACGTCGCGATGCTCACGAGCACGATCGAGATCAGGGCGGAGATGAAGAAGCCGCGGTTGATCGCCGACATGCCCGAGCGGTCGCCGGGGCGCGGGGCCACGACGAAGATGCCGATCACCGCGGTGATGACACCGATCGCCGGGACGAGCAGCGGGTAGACGAGGCCGGCGTCGCCGAAGGCCACCTTGCCGAGGATCAGCGCGGCGACGAGCGTGACGGCGTACGACTCGAAGAGGTCGGCCGCCATGCCGGCACAGTCACCGACGTTGTCGCCGACGTTGTCGGCGATCGTCGCGGCGTTGCGCGGGTCGTCCTCGGGGATGCCCTGCTCGACCTTGCCGACGAGGTCGGCGCCGACGTCGGCGGCCTTGGTGAAGATGCCGCCGCCGACACGCATGAACATGGCGAGCAGCGCCGCGCCGAAGCCGAAGCCCTCGAGCACGGTCGGAGCCTGCTCCTTGTAGATGAGGACGACGGACGCCGCACCGAGCAGGCCGAGGCCCACGGTGAACATGCCCGCGACGCCGCCGGTGCGGAACGCGATGCGCATGGCCGCGTGCTCGCCCGAGTCGTTGGCCGCGGCCGCGACGCGGACATTGCCGCGGACCGCGAGCCACATGCCCATGTAGCCGGTGACGCCGGAGAACACGGCACCGATGACGAAGAAGATCGAGCGACCGATCCGCTCCGACGTCGTGTCGGCGGGCAGCAGGAAGAGGAGGAAGAAGACCAGGGCCGCGAACACGGCCAGGGTGCGGAACTGGCGGCTGAGGTACGCCGCAGCGCCCTCCTGCACCGCGCCCGCGATCTCCTTCATCTTGTCGGTGCCCTCGCTCGCGGCGAGGACCTGACGGACGAGAACCAGCGCGACGCCGAGGGCGAGCACCGCGACGAGCGCGACGACAGCCACCAACGTGTAGTTCCCGCCCGAGACGGTCACGCCGCCGACGGCAGCGATCAACGACCCGGTCATGCAGTCTCCTTGAACAGGGGAGGGGGTCCGCCGCCCGCCCACAGGAGCCGGGAGGGGCGTCGTCGGACCCTCGGTGCGCCGGAGTCTACGCACGCGTGTGACCTGGGCCACGGGCCCCCCGGTGCCGGATAGGTCACATCTCGCGGCCTGCGGCTGCTGCCGCCCCCACCTGGCCCGGGTGCAACCGCTGTCACGGCGGCCGCGGCCCCACCGCCGCCGCCCCGCGGCACCGGGCGGGTGGTCGTGGGCGGCGTCGGGGAGGATCGGCGCGTGCCCCCGCCCCCGCCCGACCCCGAGCGCCTGCTCGCGCGGCTCGCGGCGGGCCGGCCCGACCGGCTGCTGCACGTGGAGCACGTGCCTGCGCGCACCGGCACGGCCGTGGGCTGGCCGGCGTGGGTGGCGCCCGAGCTGCGTGACGCCCTTGCCCACCGCGGCGTGACCAACCCCTGGGCCCATCAGGCCGACGCCGCCGAGCACGCCCGGGCCGGACGGCACGTGGTGGTCGCGACGGGCACGGCGTCCGGCAAGTCGCTGGCCTACCTCATGCCCGCGCTCACCGCGGTGCTCGAGGGCACGCACGCGCCCAACGGCCGCGGCGCGACCGCGCTCTACCTCTCCCCCACCAAGGCCCTCGCGCACGACCAGTGGCGCTCGATCGCCGAGTTGGGCCTCGACCGGCTGCGGGTCTCGGCGTACGACGGCGACACACCGGACGAGGAGCGCGCGTGGATCCGGCAGCACGCCGGCTACGTGCTCACCAACCCCGACCTGCTGCACCGGTCGATGCTGCCGGGGCACGAGCGGTGGGCGTCGTTCCTGCGACAGCTGCGGTACGTCGTGGTCGACGAGTGCCACGTCTACCGCGGCGTCTTCGGCTCGCACGTGGCCAACGTGCTGCGGCGGCTGCAGCGCATCTGCGAGAGGTACGGCGCCTCGCCCACCTTCGTCCTCGCGTCGGCCACGGCCGGCGACCCCGCGGGCTCGGCGTCGCGGCTGACCGGCGTACCTGTCGTCGCGGTGGCCGACGACGCGTCGCCGCGCGGCGCCACGCAGTTCGCGCTGTGGGAGCCGCCGCTCACCGACCACGGCGGTGAGAACGACGCCCCGACGCGGCGCACGTCCACCGCCGAGACGGCGATGCTGCTGACCGACCTCGTGGTCGAGGGCGTGCGCACGCTCGCCTTCGTCCGGTCGCGGCGCGGCGCCGAAGCCGTGGCGATGACGGCGCGCGACTCGCTCGCCGAGGTCGAGCCCGAGCTCGCGACCCGGGTGGCGGCGTACCGCGCGGGCTACCTGCCCGAGGAGCGTCGCGAGCTCGAGGCGCAGCTGCGCGACGGGCGGCTGGTCGGCGTCGCGGCCACCAATGCGCTCGAGCTCGGCGTCGACGTCACGGGCCTGGATGCCGTGCTGCTCTGCGGCTGGCCAGGCACGCGCGCGTCGCTGTGGCAGCAGGCCGGTCGCGCCGGCCGCTCCGGCGACGACGCGCTCGCGATCCTGGTCGCGCGCGACGACCCGCTCGACACCTACCTCGTGCACCACCCGTCATCGATCTTCGGGACGCCCGTCGAGGCCACGGTGTGCGACCCGACCAACCCGTACGTGCTCGGCCCGCACCTCTGCGCCGCCGCGGCCGAGCTGCCGCTGACCGAGGACGAGCTCGACCGTTTCGGCCCCACCACGTCCGACGTGCTCGCCGCGCTGGTCGAGCGCGGGCTGCTGCGGCGGCGCCCGGGCGGCTGGTTCTGGACAAGGCCCGAGCGCGCGAGCGACCTCGCCGACCTGCGCGGCATCGGCGGCGGCATGGTGCGCGTGGTCGAGGACGGCACCGGCCGCATGCTCGGCACGGTCGACCCGGGCGCCGCGCACACCACCGTGCACACCGGCGCCGTCTACGTGCACCAGGGGGCGACGTACCTCGTCGACCACCTCGACCTCGAGGACGCGGTCGCCGTCGCGCACCGCGAGGACGTCGACTACACGACCTCGGCGCGCGACACGACCGACATCCGCATCGTCGGCGAGATCTCGCGCTCGTCGTGGGGCGACGCCGAGCTCGTGCACGGGCACGTCGAGGTGACCAACCAGGTCGTGGCCTATCTGAAGCGCCGCTACCTCACCGGCACGGTGCTCGGCGAGGAGCCGCTCAGCCTCCCGCCGCGCCATCTGCGCACCCAGGCCGTGTGGTGGACCGTCACGGCCGAGCAGCTCGCTGCGGCCGAGCTGCAGGACGTCGACGTACCCGGTGCCGCCCATGCCGCCGAGCACGCGTCGATCGGCCTGCTGCCCCTCGTGGCCACCTGCGACCGCTGGGACATCGGCGGCGTCTCCACCGCGCTGCACGCCGACACCGGGCGGATGACGGTCTTCGTGTACGACGGCCACCCAGGCGGGGCCGGCTTCGCCGAGCGCGGCTTCACCGCCGCGCGCACCTGGCTCACTGCCACCCGCGAGGCGATCGCGTCGTGCGAGTGCCCGGACGGCTGCCCGTCGTGCGTGCAGTCGCCCAAGTGCGGCAACGGCAACGACCCCCTCGACAAGGCCGGCGCCGTCCGCCTCCTCGACGTCCTCCTCGCCGGCGCCCCCGCCTGACGCTGGTAGTGGAAACGGAGTGCAGAGCCTCCGTTTCCACTACCGCTGACGACCTCGCCGCTCACTGGTGGTCGAAACGGGGTGCAGAGGCTCCGTTTCGACTACCGGTGGCTGGTTGGATCGGCGGCATGACGGTGTCGCGGAGCGAGCTCGCCGGGGTGGTTCTGGCCGCGGGTGCGGGCACGCGGCTGCGGCCGCTGACCAACGAGCTGCCCAAGGCGATGTGCCCGGTCGGCAACCGGCCCCTGGTCGACTGGGCGATCGACCGCGTGACGCCGCACGTGTTATCGGTGGCGGTCAACGCGCACGAGTCGGCGCCGGCGCTCGTCGAGCACGTGCGCGGCCGCGTGCACGTGTCGGTCGAGAGCGGCGAGCGGCTCGGCACCGCGGGCGCGCTCGGTCGGCTGCGCCCGTGGATCGACGGCCGGCACGTGCTGGTGCACAACGCCGACTCGTTCGTCGACGACGACCTTGCGCTGCTCGTGGCCGGGTGGACAGGCGAGCAACCGCGGCTGCTCGTTCGGCAGGAGGACCATCCGAGCGACTTCGGCGTGATGAAGTTCCTCGGCGTCTCGCTTCTGCCGGCCCGCATGGCTGCCACGCTGCCCGACGAGCCCTGCGGCCTGTACTCCCTCGCCTGGAAGCCGGCGTACGACGCCGGGCTCCTCGAGCTGGTCGAGGCGCGCGGAACGTCGATCGACTGCGGCACCGCGGCCGACTACCTGCGCGCCAACCTGCACGTGTCGGGCGGCGCGAACGTCGTCGACCCGACCGCGGTCGTCGAGGGCTCGATCACCCGCTGCGTCGTGTGGCCCAGTGCGCGGGTCGAGACCGGCGAGGTGCTCGTCGACGCGATCCGCTCGCCGCTCACCACCGTGAGCGGCGCGGAGCTCTGAGCGGTCTCGGTCCTGCGCCGTCGAGACCTGCGCGACGTGATGCCGTGACCTGGTGTGGCGACGCCTGGTCGGCGCGAGGCCCCGCGGGGTCGCCGTACAGCGCAGGCCTGCCCCCGGCGGGCGAGCGATGTCGGCATCGGGCGGCGGCTGGCAGCGTGCATCCCTACCCTCGGCAGTGCCCGCGTCAGCGGCAGTCAGACCGAGGAAGGCAGCGCATGTCGGTACGCACGTCGGCCGCCCCGGCCCGTCGGGTCTCCGCCGAGGAGGCCGCGGCCGTCGTCCGCTCGGGCGACTGGGTCGACTACGGCGCGGTGCTGTGCCAGCCCGACGCGTTCGACCGGGCGCTGGCCGCGCGCAAGGACGAGCTCACCCAGGTGAAGATCCGGTCGTGCATCACGACGCGTCCGCGCGCGGTGCTCGAGGCCGACCCCGAGGGCGAGCACTTCTACTGGTTCACCCTGCACATGAGCGGATACGACCGCGCGAAGGCAGACGCAGGCCGCGCGACGTACCTGCCCGTCAACCTCGGCGAGATCCCCGACTACTACCGCCGCTTCATCGACCCGGTCGACGTCCTCGTGATCAAGACGCGCCCGGTCGACGCGGACGGGTACTTCAACCTCGGGCCCGCCAACCTCTGGCACCGCGCGGTGGCCGAGCGCGCGCGCATCATCGTGGTCGAGGAGACGCCGGGCCTGCCGCTCGCGCTCGGCGAGGACAACGCGCTGCACATCAGCGAGGTCGACTACGTGATCCCGGGCGACGACGGCCCGCCGCCGCTGCTCGCGAACCCGCCCGCCACCGAGACCGACGCCGCGGTCGCGCGGCTCATCGCGGCCGAGGTCGCCGACGGCTCGTGCCTGCAGATCGGCATCGGCGCGATGCCGAACGCGGTGTGCTCGCTGCTGCTCGACAGCGACGTGCGCGACCTCGGCGTGCACAGCGAGATGCTCACCGACGGGATCATCGACCTCTACCGGGCCGGCAAGATCACGGGCTCCCGCAAGACCCTGCAGCCCGGGAAGATCGGCTACAGCTTCGCCCTCGGCGGTCAGGCGCTGTACGACGCGATCGACGGCAACCACGACCTCACGTGCCTGCCCGTCGAGCATACGAACCTGCCGCACGTCGTGGCGCAGAACGACCGCGTGGTCTCGATCAACAGCACGACCGCGGTCGACCTCACCGGCCAGGCGGCGTCGGAGTCGGACGGCCACCGCCAGATCAGCGGTACGGGGGGCCAGCTGCAGTTCGTGCGTGGCGCCTACGCGTCGTACGCGGGCAAGTCGTTCATGTGCCTCACGTCGACCTACGACCGCAAGGGCGAGCGCAAGAGCCGCATCGTTCTCGACCACACGCCCGGCACGGTGATCACGACGCCGCGCACCGACGTGATGTACGTGGTCACGGAGTTCGGCATCGTGAACCTCAAGGGGAAGTCGGTGGCCGAGCGGGCGCACGCCCTCATCTCGATCGCGCACCCCGACTTCCGCGAGGACCTCGAGCGCCAGGCCTACGAGAACCGCCACATCCCCCGCGGCCTCACGCTCTAGGTGTACTCGGCCAGGACGTTGGTGACAGTCAGCGTGGCGGCTTGATCGAAGTGAAGACCCCCGATGCGGTGGGTGGTGTCTAAGCAACCACTCACAACGGAGGTCTTCGTGGCCCACGCTAACGCCCGCCTGACGTTCCACGGTCGCTGCCTTCTGGTCCGCCGTGTCCGGTTCGACCTGCGACCGGTCGCGCATGTCGCGAAGGAGGCTCGGGGTCTCGCGCCAGTGCGCGCACCGTTGGGTGTCCCGGTTCGACGCGGAGGGCTGGGACGGGCTGCACGAACGATCCAGCCGACCCAAGACGATGCCGACCCGGACCCCAGCGGCGGTCGAGGCCTCGGTGATCGCAGCCCGCTAGCGGCTGCGCCAGGGGCCGGTGTTCATCTCTGAGGCCACCGGGGTCCCGGAGCGAACCGTGACGCGGATCCTGCGCCGTGCCGGCCTGCCACGCCTGGCCGAGTGCGACCCCCTGACCGGGGACGTGATCCGGGCCTCGAGGCGAACCTTCCTCAGCTACGAACGCACCCGACCCGGATCGCTGATCCACGTGGATGTGAAGAAGCTCGGCAAGATCCCCGACGGTGGCGGCTGGCGCGCTCACGGCCGCGGCACCCGACCCGCCCGCAAGCGCCGGATCGGCTACGACTACGTCCATTCCGCGGTCGATGACCACACCCGGCTCGCCTACTCCGAAGTCCTGCCCGACGAGAAGGGCCAGACCTGCGCCGACTTCCTGATCAGGGCACGGGAGTTCTTTGCCGGCCACGGCATCACCGTCAAGCAGGTCCTCACCGACAACGCGAAGAACTACCTGATCTCGACCAAGTTCCGGGACACCGCCGCCGACCTGGACATCAGCCAGCTGTTCATCCGCCCACACTGCCCGTGGCAGAACGGCAAGGTCGAACGCTTCAACAGGACCCTGCAAGTCGAGTGGGCCTACCGCCAGGTCTTCGCGAACAACGACGACCGCACAGCCGCTCTGACACCCTGGCTCGAGCACTACAACCACCACCGCCGACACACCGCCCTCGGAGGCAAACCCCCGATCAGCCGCGTGTCACCAACGTGACGGCCGAGTACATCTAGGGGCGGATCAGGCCGGGCAGGCGTCGAGCGCCTGCACGCTGACCTCGAAGGAACCCTTGGGGCGCAGGTAGCGGTAGCAGACCTCGACGGTCGCGGTCTCCGCCTGACCACCCATGAGCTGTTGCGCACCCGTGCCCGTGATGCCCACGACGAGGTCGAGCGACCCGTGGGCGCCGTCGACGGACACCACGCGCCCGTCACTGCCGACCTTCTGCACAGCGACGGCGGAGACGTCGGACAGGTCGTGCGGCACTGCGGCGTTCAAGCGCGTCTGGATCCTGTCGGCGGTCTCCCGCGTGTGCTCGGCCGCGATGTCGGCCGAGGTCGCGTTCGCAGCCCGCAGCACGTGCACCGCGACGTACGCCGCAGCCACCAGGGCGACGGCGGCGACGGCCGCGATCACCCTCCCCCGCGTCCCCATGGCCGCACGCTCACAGGTGCTCGAGGACCCGTCAACCGGATCGCTTCAGCGCATGCCGGCGCGCGCACCGGCCGTGATGCTGTCGGTGCCGGCGAGAAGGGCGAGCCAGGAGCGCCACGGGTCGTGCAGCGTCACCGTGGCACGGACGTCGATCGCGTCCTGCGCGGCCCGACAGGAGGAGAGCGTCGCGCCGTTGGCCGCAGCGACCGACGCCGCGGACCGGCACGCCGCCGGCGAGGACGCCGACGCGGCGGGTGCCCCCGCGAGGGCGGCGAGGTCGGCGGCGGCAGCTGCACGCGACCGCGCTGCGAGGACGTCGACGACGAACGCGATCAGCAGCAGAGCCAGGAGGAGCAGAGCGGTGATGCCGACCGCCCAGACCGACGCGGATCCGTCGTCGCCCCGACGGATCGTCCACCGGCTCATGGCGCCACCGCCTCGGCGACCGGCTCGACGGCTGCGGTCGCCGACGACGACAGGTCGAACCTGCCCAGCCGGGCGAGACCACCCGGGGCACCGACCTCGCGCGCGACCGCGACCTCTACCCGGTCGCCGAGCACGGTGACGCGGACCGACGCGTCAGGGGCGAGGCGGCGGGCCTCGGCCTCGATCACGGCCACGCTCTCGCCGCGCGCGGCCGCACGTGCCGCGGCCCGGGCAGCCTCGCCGACGGCGAGCTGGGCGCCGAGGAGGCCGACACCCCAGACGAGCACCGCGACGACTGCGACCAGTGCGAGCAGGGAGATGGCCGCCTCGACGGCGACGGCTCCCTCCTCGGGACGGGCGCGTCCCGGGAGCCCGCGGGCCCCCGGGACGCGACGTGAGCGGCTCATCTCAGCCGATGCCGAAGATCTGCAGGACCAGCGTGATGATCCACTCGAGGATCTTCTTGAGCAGCTCGAGGAACCAGTCGCTCGTGAGCAGCTTGATGAGGATGCCGCCGAGGCCGGCGGCGGCCACCGAGACGACGGCGTACTCGGCGGTGGCGGCTCCCTCGTCGCCGCGGAGCCGACGCAGGCGGGCCGCACGGCCGGTGAGCGTGGGAAGGACGACGGCGGCGTGCCGACGGGTCATGGGATCTCCTCGCGGTAGGTGCCGGCGACCGTCGCCGGTGGCCGCACGCTCGCCCGGACGGCGGGCGCGGTGCCGTGACCCGGGCCCATTCCTGTGGACGACCGCCGTCGGCGGCGGTCTGTGGAGAACCCCGGCGATACGGGCCGGAGCGGTGGGGTCCTGCGACCGACAACGTCTGCGGCTCACCGCTTCTGCGGGCTCGTCAGAGGAGCGTGGTGACCCACGACGCGACGACCGGGACGACGCCGAGCAGGACGAAGGCCGGCAGGAAGGCGAGCCCGAGCGGTGCGGTCAGCCGGACTGCGGCCGTTCGGGTGCGAGCCTCGACGGCTGACCGGTGGGTGGCTCGCAGGTCGTCGGCCACGCGCGGCAGGAGGGTCGCCAGCGGTGCGCCGGTTGCCGCCGAGCGGGCGGCGGCCCGGGCCAGGCCCGACAGCTCCGGCAGCTCGGCGACCGTGCGCCACACGTCGACGGGATCGGCGCCGAGGCGCAGCGCGGCGGTCGCCGTCGCGAGGACATCCCCGGCGGCGCCCGGAACGGCCCGCGACGCAGCCGCGACCGCCGACTCGACCGAGGCACCGGAGGCGAGGCAGGCGGCCAGCAGGTCGACGACGAGGGGCGCCTGCCGCGCGAGCTCCACCCGACGCGCGCGATCGGCGGTGGACTGCAGACGCGGCACTCCGACCCAGGTGGCGGCACCGATCACCGCCCCGGCAAGGACTCCGGCAGCGCCACCCAGCAGAACCGCGACCCCGAGGGCCACGAGCGCCGCGGCCGTGCGCGCGCCCGGACGCGGCAGCGCGCGCACGGACACGGCCGCAGCCCCTCGGCGAGATCCGCCCCGGACGCGCGGCACCGGCGCTCCGACGGCCACCACCACGAGCGCGACGGCGAGCAGCACGGGCAGGACCGACGGCGGGCCGCTCACAGGTCGGCCTCGAGCGAGGTGACGATGCGCCACGACCAGAGGGCGCCCACGGCCTCGAGCGCGACGCCCGCGACTAGCACTGCGACCCCCACCCCCGTGCCGAGCAACCACGAGAACGGGTCGGCACCGAGGCTCGCCCCGAGGCCCAGCCCCACGATCGGAAGCCCGGCCAGCACCAGCGCTGTCGCGCGGGGCTCGGCCAGGCCGGCACGAAGGTCGCGACGCACCCGTTCGGATTCGCGCGCGGCATCCGCGAGCGCGGTGAGCGAGGCCGCGAGACCGGCGCCCGAGCCGTGCGCGACCTCCCAGCAGGCGGCCACCGCCCGCACCAGGTCGGACGCCGACGCATCGGTGCGCAGCGCGAGCGCGACGTCGCCACCGCTGCGCGCCGCAGCCGTGGCCGCGACCACAGCGCTCGACGGCAGCGGGGCCGACGCCGCGGCGACCACCGCTGAGGCCGGGTCGCGACCCGCACGGGTCTCGGCGGCGAGCGCCTCGACCCACTCGAGCTCGGCCCTGCGACGCTCTGCTGCCGGCACGGGCCGGCGCCAGCGCGGCGCGCTCCCGAGACCGCGTCCCCGTGCTGCCGGAGGACCGGGCACGGCGAGGAGGACGCAGAGGACGACGGCGACGGCCGAGATCAGCGCGGCCGTCACGGCGAGGCCGGCGCATGGTCGCCGAGGCGGGCGACGAGACGGTCGAGCGCCGGGCCGCGGACGAGCGAGCCGTCGCGTCCGCTGACGAACGCGTCGTCGAGCACCGTCACGTCGCCGTCTCGCCGGGCGATGGACAGCGACGACCAACGGCGTACGCCGTCCCGCCCGCGCTCGAGATGCAGGACGACGTCGAGACCGGCGGCCATCTGCGCGTGCACGGCGGCGCGGTCGAGGCCGCCGGTGAGCGCAAGCGCCTCGAGCCGCGCGGGGACGTCGGCCGCGCTGTTGGCGTGGACCGTGGTGAGCCCCCCCTCGTGCCCGGTGTTGAACGCGGCGAGCATGTCGACCACCTCGGCGCCGCGGACCTCGCCCACCACCACGCGGTCGGGCCGCATCCGCAGCGACTGCCGCACCAGGTCGCGCAGTGTGATGGCGCCGGCGCCCTCGATGTTGGGCGGCCGCGACTCGAGCCTCACGACGTGCGGGTGGTCGGGCACGAGCTCGGCGGAGTCCTCCACCACGACGATGCGGTCGCGCGGGTCGCAGTGCGCGAGGAGCATCGAGACCCAGGTGGTCTTGCCAGTGCCCGTGCCTCCGCTCACGATGACGGCGAGCCGCGCGCGGATCACCGCGAGGAGCCATGGTGCGAGGTCGGCCGGCATCGATCCGGCGGCGACGAGCTCGTCGAGGCTGAACGAGCGCCGCCTCGGGACGCGCAGGGACAGGCACGTGCCGCCCACCGATACCGGCGCGAGTACCGCGTGCAGTCGGGTGCCGTCGGAGAGACGGCCGTCGACGTAGGGCACGGCGTCGTCGAGGCGGCGCCCGCAGCTCGCGGCGAGCCGCTGCGCGAGCCGGCGTACGGCGGAGTCGTCGCGGAACCGGACGTCGACGCGCTCGACTCCCGCGCCGCGGTCGACCCACACCTCGTCGGGCGCGGTGACGAGCACGTCGGTCACGCCGGGCATCCGCAGCAGCGGCTCGAGCGGGCCGGACCCGGACAGCTCGGCCTGCAGCCGCTCGGCCTCGGCCAGGAGCGCATCACCTCCGAGCAGGAGGCCGTCCTCGCGCAGGGCACGCGCCACCTCGGTGGCGGTGGGCGCGAGGCCGGCGGCCAGGAGCCGCGAGCGGACGCGGTCGAGGACGTCGACGTCGCCGCTCACGCCGCGGCCCCGCGCATGCCGGTGGCCATGAGCGACTCGAGCAGTGCGGCGCAGACGCGGGCCAAGCGCCCGCCCGTGCCCGGCGGCTCCCCGCGGTCGAGCGCGGCCACGAGCTTGGCGTCGTACGCGATCTCGGCCGCGGCGGGCAGCTCGAGCCACTCGGCCAGCGCGGTGCCGTCGAGCCCGCCGCCGGGAACGTCGCGCACCACGAGCGACAGCGGCGCAGCACCCCGCAGTCGAGCCGCAGCACGCGCAGCGGACGACGCGCCGCGGATGTCGCCCGTCGCTACGAGCAGCACTGAGTCGCAAGTGGGCAGGACCCGCTCGGTCACGTGCGGCCGACCGTGCGGCAGGTCGACCACGACGAGGTCGAACGCGTGCCGCGCGCTGTCGAGGACGGGGTCGAGTGCGGCCAGCGGCAGGGACTCGCCTGCGCCGCGGTCGACGCTGAGCACGTGGACGCCGTGCGCGGAGGGAAGGGCTGCGCGCAGGCTCGCAGGGTCGAGGCCGGCCGTCACCTCTGCGAGGTCGCGCCACCGCGCCCCCACCTCGTCCTCGGCCGCCAGGAGCAGGTCGGCGCCTGGGCCGTCCGGGTCGGCGTCCACGAGGAGCACCGTGCCCCCCGAGCGCGCACCGACAATGCACAAGGCCGCCGCGAGGACGCTCGCTCCGGCGCCGCCGCTGCCCGGGGCGACGCCCACGACGACGCCGGAGCCGGAGTCGCGCACCGCGCGCGCCAGCAGGTCGAGCAGCTGCGCCTCCCCCGCGGGCAGCGGCACCACGGCCTCGGCACCGAGGGCGAGCAGACCTCGCCATGGGATAGCGGAGTCGTCCGAGCCCGTCACCACCACGACGCCCGGTCGGCGGCGCAGCCCGGCGTCGAGGCAGCCGAGCACGGCGTCCTGCCCCACCACGACGTCGCCTGCCGCGCCCCAGGCCGCGCGTGCGTCCTGCCCGCGGGCCACCACGTCGAGCTCGCGCCCGGCAACCGCGGCCACGCGCCGCACCACGTCCTCGAGCACAGGGTCATCGGTCACCAGAAGCGTCGTCGCAGCCATGCGACCGACCGTCCCGACCACCACCCCCGCGGCCTCACAAAGCCCCACGAGACCTGTGGACGAAACGCCGTACCCGACAACCTGTGGACGAACGACCGCCGCTGTCGTCGCCGGACGCGCCTACCATCGACCCATGTCCCGCAGCGCTGCGTTCTTCGACCTCGACAAGACGATCCTCGCCAAGTCGAGCTCGTTGGCGTTCGCACGCCCGTTCTACAAGGGCGGCCTGCTCGGGCGGGCCGACGTCCTCAAGAGCGCCTACGCGCAGTTCTCCTACGTCGCGTCCGGCGCCGACCACGACCAGCTCGAGTACATGCGCAAGTACATGTCCGACCTCGTGAGCGGCTGGGACGTCGAGACCGTCAAGCAGATCGTGTCCGAGACCCTCGACGAGATCGTCGACCCGATGGTGTACGAGGAGGCGGTCGACCTCATCGCGCACCACAAGGAGGCCGGTCGCGACGTCATCATCATCAGCTCGTCCGGCACCGAGGTCGTCGAGCCGATCGGCGAGCGCCTCGGCGTCGATCGGGCGATCGGCACACAGGTCGCGATCGAGGACGGCAAGTACACCGGCGAGATCGTGTTCTACGCGTACGGCGAGGGCAAGGCCGAGGCCATGCGCGCCCTCGCCGAGGAGAACGGCTACGACCTCGCCGACTGCTACGCGTACACCGACTCCATGACCGACCTGCCGATGCTCGAGATCGTCGGCCACCCGGTCTGCGTCAACCCCGACGCGCCGCTCCGCAAGATCGCAGTCGAGCGCGACTGGCCGATGGTCGACTTCGCCCGGCCCGTCGCGATGAGGACGATGCGCGAGCGCCTCGCCCAGCTCAACACCGAGAAGAACCGCCGCACGGCGCTTCGAGTCGGCGCCGCGACGGTCGCCCTCGGCCTCGCCTGGTACGCCAGCCGCCGTCGCGGCTCGGCGGCGTAGCAGGCAGTCATGGAACCGTCCCCTCCGGTGCACGGGTGGGGACGCGCGCGCGGCGGCAGCGCCGACACCGGCGCGAGGTACGGCGACGCCCTCGACGGGCGGCTCGACCTCGACCGCCTCGACGACGACCAGACGCTCGCCATCGTCGGCAGCGACGACTCGCCGCTCCTGTCCGAGCGCCTCCGCGACGCGCTCGAGAGCGCCGGCGTGCTGCCGTGGATCCGTGGTCACCGCGCTGCGAGCGGCCTCGTCGCGACGGCGGCCGTCGTCGCGCTGGTCGCCACCGGGGCATGGTGGGCTGGGCGCCCGCAGCCCCTCGCCGAACCGAGGGTCACAGTCACGACAGGCGGCAACGAGGCCGCGCGCCTCATCGTCGACGTCGCCACCGGCGAGGTCACGGCCATCACGCAGCTCGTGCTGCTCACCTCCGACGAGAAGCCCGGCACCACCGTGAGCAGCCTGGGCGTCGTCGGCCCCGGCCTCTCCGACCCTCAGTCGCGCGTGATCGAGGCTCAGCCGCGCGACACCGTCACGGGCGCCGTCACCTCGCAGGTCGACTGCGCCGGCACCAGCACCACCGCCGAGGTCCTTGCCGCCCGCGCCTCGGACTACCGCGTCCTCATCCACCGCACGTCGAGCACGGGCGAGGTCCGCGACGACAGCGTGCCGCTGACCGGTGGCGAGGAGTGGATGAACGCCGTCCGCGCCGCGTGCGTGCAGGTCGCGGCCGACCGCGACCTCGCCGTGGCACGCGTCGAGGCACAGCCGCTCGCGGGCAACATCGCCACCGACGTGCGCCTGCTCGTCGTCAACCGGTCCGCCACCCCGTGGCGCGCGCTGCGCGTATCGACCGCCGCCGGTCCCACGATCGTGTCGTCCGGGGCCGACGTCGACCTGCCGCCAGGCGGCCGCGCGTGGGTTCCGATCCGGCTCTGGCCCGACGACTGCGCCGACCCGGTCGCCCCGCTCGCCGAAGGGGTGCCACTCCGCGCCACGCTCGTCGACGGCGCGGCCTCGGCCGAGACGCGCGCGCCCACGTTCACGCTGCCGATGGACCCGGCCGCCCTCGACACCGTCGGCCGCGCCCTGATCGCCACCTGCACCGCGACCCCTCCCACGGCCACGGTCGTGCGGGCCCGCGTCGCCGGAGGCACGACCGACACCTCGGCCGGCGCCATCACCATGTACGTCGACGTCGCCGCCCCCGATGCCGAGCTCGTCGAGGTCGACGACCTCCCGGCCGGCCCGGGCGGTCGGGTGTCGGCCTTCGAGTCGCCGATGCTGGTCAGCAACGGCGTGGCCCGGCTGCACCTGCGCTGGGAGCTGCCGCAGTGCTTCGCCATCCTCTCGGCGGGCGCGCCGGCGCTGCGCGTGCGGCTCGTCGTCGGCGACGTACGGCGGCCCTACCGGCTCGAGCTGCGCGGCGAGAGCCTGGTGGAGAACGTCAACCGCGCGTGCGGCCGGACGGTCTCCGGAGTGGTCAAGTAGCCCGGTCTCGGGTGCGCTTCGGCCCTGGCGCGCCTACCGTCGGCCCGTGGTGATGCCGTCATGACCGACGACGACCGGCTCGAGCTCGACGAGCACGGCCGCGTCCTCGACGCGTCCGGCAGCACCACGGTGCTGGACCTGACCGACCCCGAGGCGACCGAGGAGCTCACCTCCAACCCCGTCCAGCGCTGGGTCGACTCGGCCGTGTCGCCCTTCGTCGCCCGCCACCGCACGGCCGTCCGCGCGACGGCGCTCGTGGTCGGCGTGGTCCTCGTCGGCTCCGTCTGGTGGGTGTCGCGACCGCCGTACGTGCCGCCGACCTTCGACGTCGCCCTCGCCGACGCCGTGCTCGAGGGCAACTCGATCGGCGGCCCCGAGATCTCGCCCGACGGCGCCTTCTCCGTCGCGTTCGTCGCCCGTGCACGGACCATCGGCGAGACCCTGACGATCACCGGGCTCACCGGGCCCGGGCTCACCGACAGCACGGCGGAGGCATCGCCGGTCACGTCGGCCGCCGAGCAGCGTGTGGTGCTCGGGGCGCGCGTCGACTGCACCGCGCCGGGCCTGGTGGACGCTCGGCCGTCCTCGTACCGGCTGACGGCCACCGGGGCGAGCAGCGGCGGCGACCCGGAGGCGGGCTCGGTGCCGCTGGGTCTGCCGGGCGAGGAGATCACGCGGCTCGACGAGGCGATCACCGACTGGTGCCTCGCCTCCATGGCACCGACCGCGATCACCGTCTCGTCGGTGCAGGCCACCGCCGTGCCCGGCACGCCACTGGCCGACGTCAGCATCAGCATCGTCAACACCTCGCCCCAGCCGCTCTCCGTGCGCACCGAGCGCACGGCGGGGGTGAGCGTCGAGGTCGACCGCTCCCCGGCCGTCCTCGTCGAGCCCGGCGCCGGAGCGACCGTCGCGACGCGCGTGCTGCTGCACGACTGCGCAGCCAGCCCGGCGCTCACGCCGTTGGCCTCGCTGCGCAACCCCAACGGCGCCACGACCTCTCCGGGCCTCACGCTCGGGCTCGCCCTCGGCGACCGCACGCGCGTCGCGTCGTACGCCGTGCCCGGTGCCGACGTCCTCGCCGACCGGCTCGCGGGCGCGTGCACGGGCGCCACGGGCGTGACCGCGCGGATCGGCGACATCGGCAGCGCGGCTGTCGACGAGCGCGGGCGATGGACCGTCAACGTGCTCGTGGACGCGCGCTCCGACGGCATGGGCATGACGTTCGGCCGCGAGCACTTCAGCGGCGGCGACTCCGGTGTCGACTCCGTGCTCACGAGCCAGACCTCGCTCGAGCGCGACGGCGAATGGACCTTCGGCCCGGCCCGGCTCGACGGCGGCGCCGGGCAGATGCTCGTGCCGGTCAGCGGGGGCAGCTGCTCGTCGGTGCCCACGGCCACCCCGCCGCGTCTCGCCGTCCGCGTTCTCATGCCCGACCGCTCAGTACACCCCTACGAGGTGCTGGTGGACGACGTCCGGCTGCTGAGGGCCGTCGCGGCTGCCTGCGCCGTCGATCTCGACCCGGCCACGGCGAAGGCGCTCGGCTGGCGGTCGACGTGATCGCGTGCGTCGCGCGGCCGCGTCCGGTCGCGACGTAAGGTCCGGGCATGGGGGGACGGACCGACAGCGACGGCCGCCTCGATCTCGACGAGCTCGGCTCGGTGATCGAGTCTGCCGACGTCGCCCCGGCGGTCGAGATGCTCGAGGACGGCATCGGCCGTCCGACCGTCGCCGAGCGCCTGGAGGCCGTGGGCCTCACCCCCTGGGTCCGGCGGCACCGCGTGCTGACCGGTGCCGTCTGCACCGCCGCGGCCTTCGGGCTCGTGGCGGTGGCCGTGCACCTCGCGACGATGCCGCCGCCCTTCGACCCCTCGGTCGTCGCCACCATCACGCCTGTCAGCACCCCGAACTCGACCATCAGCCTCGACGGCCCCGATGGCGACGTCGGGTCAGGCTGGTTCCAGGTCGACGGCGTACCTGACGGCGACCGGTTGGTCATCACCGGCGTCCACGGCCCCGGTCTCGGAGCCACCGTGGCGTCGGAGCAGCTCGGCGGCTGGTTCGGCGCGACCCCCGTGCAGGGCGCACAGGTCTGGTCGGCGCGTGCGGTCATCGACTGCCACGACGGTGCCCTGCAGCCGAGCGAGGACGACTACCGGCTGACACTGCGCAAGACCGACCGCTCGGGCCGCACGTCCGACGTCGCCGTGCCGCTGCCCACCGGCTCGGCGACGTGGGCCGGCGCCGTAGCTGGCGTGTGCTGGCAGCGGACGGCGATCGGCAGCCTCGCGATCACCGAGCTCAGCACCCGCACGGATCTCGCTCGCGCGCAGGTGAGTCTCGGCATCCGGCTGGAGAGCTCGCTGCCCGTCGACGCCATCGTCGGCACCGAGCTCGAGGAGCTCGGGTCGGTGCGCGTGGGCCAGACCTTCCGCTCCACGATCTCCTCCCGCCGCACCATCGACACCGAGGTGCTGCTGTCCGTGCTCAGCTGTCGGGATGCCACCGCACCGCAGCCGCTGTTCCCGCAGTCCGCGTCGTACCGCGTGGTCTCACCGGAGCCGGGTCTCGGCTTCGCGCTGCAGTCGACCGACTCCCAGCAGATCTCGTACGTGCCCGTGCGCTTCACGCCCGAGCAGACGCGCGACGTCGACCGTGCGATCGGCGAGGTCTGCGCAGGAGCGCCACCCGTCACGGTCGCGGCAGTCGGCACGCCGCAGGTCAACGCTCTCGGCGGCGCGTTCTCCGAGCAGGAGATGCGGCTGCAGCTCGACGTGCGCCGACCGGTCGACCGCATGGCGCACATCGAGATACCCGGCGATCCGGGCCTGTCCAACGTCTACTACTCCGTGGCCGACATCGACGCCGGCAAGGGCGGGCCGGCCGCGCTCATCTGGCGTTTCACCTGCCAGAACACCCCCACCCCGCCGATGGTCACCGTGACCGTCACGGACGGTCGCCGCTCCTGGCCGATGCGCACCGCGCTCACCGACGAGTCGGTCGAACGGGCCGTCCTGCGTGCCTGCCCGTCGCAGAGCGCCGCATCACTCGCCGCGAACGGCTGGCCCGCTCGAGACCTGGGTGCCGGATGAGCGACGACGGCCGCCTCGACCTCGACGACCTGGGCTCGGTCATCGAGGGCGCGAGCACCATCGACCAGCCCAGCGACGTCGTCGGCGACGACTCCGGCGCCACGTGGGGCGAGCGCCTCGAAAGCTCCGGCATCACGCCCTGGATGCGGCGTCATCGCGTCGCCCTGGCCGCAGCCACCGCCGCCGCCGTCGCGATCGGCATCGGGGGTACGGCGTGGCTGCGGGCGCAGCCGCCGCCGCGGCGCGACGTCGCCATCACGGCTGTCCCCGCCTCGGTCGACGAGTACAGCGGTCCCGGGCTGTCCTTCGCGGACAACGGGATCGTGATGGCGGCGTACCTGGTGCACACCGATGACCCCGCCACCTCCTTGCACGTCGAGGGGCTCGAAGGGCCGGGCATCCGCGCCAGCACGGTCGGAGCGCCGCACCCGAACGGCAACCAGGCCGCGGTGCTCGTCCGTGCCCTCATCGATTGCGGCGGCGACCTCCCGCCGTCAATCGCTTCCGACTACCGCCTCCGCGTGACGGCGACGGACGCATGGGGCCGCTCGCGCGAGGAGATGGTCAGTGCGGACTCCGCGGAGGCGAGCTGGCCGCAGCTCGTGATGCAGATGTGCCTGCAGACCGCCGTATTCAGCGACGTCACGATGACCGGCCTCCGCGCGAGCGCCGATCAGGGCGCGGGCGCCGTACGCCTCGAGGTCGACCTTGCGAGCACGCTCCCCGTCTCGGCCGAGGCGCAGTTCGAGGGGATCGACACCGGCCAGCTCCTCCTGCCCTACGACCCTGCCCCGGTCGAGCTCGCGAGCGGCACCTCCGAGACCGTGAGCGGCAGCCTCCAGGTGCGCGACTGCTCCGCCGGCACGCCGGCCCTCCCAGGCGTGACCGTGCCGGACGATCCCCAGGACCCGCGCAGCTACTCCAACGGCGACGGCATCGGCGTCTACGTGGTCACGCCCGACCGTCAGGCAGGTGCGCTGCTGCCGCTCCTGTTCGACAAGGCGCAGTCCGCCGAGGTGCAGCGTGCGATCGGCGAGATCTGCCGTGACGCACCGACGGTGGCGGTGTCCGACCTCGCGGTGGTGCGGGTGGTCGATGACACGGCCGCGGCTACGACGACCCTCATCTTCTCGCTTCGCGCCAGGGTGGCGGGCGATCGCGTGATGAAGGTGGCCGTCGGCCCCGACCCTGCGTTCAGCCCGTCCGACCCCGGCCTGATCGAGTGGACCACGCTCCCTGCCGGCGGCGGCATCGGCCAGGTCGCGTGGACCTTCTCCTGCCAGGCCAACCCGCAGCCGCCGTCGCTCGACGTCCGCTTCGTCGACGGCCTCAGAGCCACGCCGGTGCGCATCCCCCTCGACCAGCTGGTCGTTGCGCCCGAGGTCAGCGGGGCCTGCCCCCTGCTCACCACGGCCACGCTCAACGAGCAGGGCTGGTCCCTCCCCTGACCTACCCACCGGTTCGCGGCACGCCGAACCGTGGAAGGCGCTCGACGAGTGCGCTACGTGACTGGTCTACCGGAGATCGGACGGATTCCGAGATCGGCGGAAAGTCAAGGGGCGACAGGACTTCCGCGATCGGCAGAACGGGAGTACACCAGGACTACGGGAGCCGGCCGTCGGGGCCGACCAGCGGATTCGAGAGGCGACCGAGAAGACCAGAGCACGGCCCACCCGGGATACCCACGCTGCGGACAACCCACGTAACGGGCGTCACGGCCGGGAGAGCGGCACGCCCGCACCCGACCGGACGATTACCTCGGCGCACTGCTCGCCCGGGCACCGTGCGGCGACGACGCCTCCTGCCTGCAGGGGCGTCGTCTGCTGTCCGGGTCGTTTCCCGCACCTTGCCCAGGATCCTGAGCGAGAACAGGCCGGTTCCTACGCAGCGACCTGGGTGAGGTCGCTCAGACGAGGTCGGCGAGGATGCGCCGGGTCTCGGCCGCGCCGACGCGTACGGCGTCGGCGTGCAGCACGATCCAGCGCGCGAGGCCCTCGGGCTCGCCGCTCGCGTAGCCGCGCAGGGCCTCGGCGTACGCCGGCCTGCCAGCAGCGAAGAGCCCGGCCTCGGGCACGGTGAGGCCGTCCGGGTCGAGGCCGCGCGCGGCGAGCACGAGCCGCGTGGTGGCCCGCGCGACGAGCCCAGATCCCCACGCGAACGGGCGGAGCACCGCGATCTCGCCGTGCGCGATCGCGGCCACGACGAGCGCAGGCGCCTCGGTCGGGGCGGTCAGCAGGGCGGCGAGCTGCGTCGTACGGCGGGACGCCTCGGCGTACGGCGGCAGCGTGCCCTGGCGCAGCGGGTCGTCGGCCTCGTCGCTGGTGCGCAGGCGGCCGCGGAGGTCGTCGGCGACGAAGCCGGTGGAGGCGACTGCATGCAGCCGCGAGAGCGCCTGCAGCGGCGCGCGGCCGAACGTGTCGACGAGCAGCGGCGTCTCGACCTGCACGGCGAGCGCGGCGGCGACGACGCGGCCGATGGGTGATCCGTCGAGCGCGTCGCCCGAGACGAGCGCGTCCGGTCGCACCTCGGCGCCGTCGATGGCGGCCGACGCCCACCCGCCGCGCATGCGCGAGGCCGCGACGACCTCGCCAGCACGGGCGCGCACGCCGCGGTCCCACAGCACCTCGTCGACGGCCGTCCGCGCCGCGGTGACGGCGTCGGCGACACCGGGCAGGTCGACCAGCGGGGCGAGCACGTCGTCAGGCACCCCGCCACGCTACGACCCACCGGCCCTCCCCTCCCGCGAGGGCGTCGAGTTACTGCCCAAAGGGGGGCCATCCACCTGGCCAAAGCCCCACTCTGGGCAGTAACTCGCGTGATCTCGGGGGCTGGAAGGGCTGGGGACGGGGGCGGGCGGCGCTACGGTCGGCGCGTGCCTCCGGCCTTCACCGCAGTCGTCGTGGCGATCGTGCTCGTCGCGATCGCGGCGGCCGCGCTGCGCGTCCTGCGCGTGGGCGACCTCGGCAGCGAGGCCGACAAGGCGACGTACGCGACGCTCAACCGGGCGTCGCAGGCGGCCCCGGCACTGCGCGAGGGCCTCACCGAGGACGCCGCGGAGGACGCCGCGCGGCACCTGCACGCACTGCTGGGCTCCGAGGGCTTCGCGATCACCGACACCGAGCGCGTGCTCGCCACCGACGGCACGGTGGCCGAGGGGCTCGCGATGGACGCCGTGCGCGACGTGCTCGCCAGCGGCCGCGCGGCAGTCGCCCGGGACGTCGGCCCGCTCGGGCACGCGGCCGTCGTCGCGCCTCTCGTCGTCGACGACCGCGTGGTCGGCACCCTCGCCGCCGTCACGCACGACCCGACGGCGAACCTCGTGCGCGCCACCACCGAGGTCGCGCGCTGGGTGTCGTCCCAGCTCGAGCTGGCCGAGCTCGACGCCTCGCGCGCCCGGCTGGCCGAGGCCGAGGTGCGGGCGCTGCGCGCGCAGATCTCGCCGCACTTCATCTACAACGCGCTCACGGCCATCGCGTCGTACGTGCGCACCGATCCCGAGCACGCGCGCGAGCTGCTGCTGGAGTTCGCCGACTTCACCCGCTACTCGTTCCGGCGGCACGGCGACTTCACGACGCTGGCGGAGGAGCTGCGCTCGATCGACCGCTATCTCACGCTCGAGCGCGCCCGGTTCGGCGACCGGCTGCAGGTGACGGTGCGGGTCGCCCCCGAGGTGCTGCCCGTCGCGGTGCCCTACCTCTGCCTGCAGCCCATCGTCGAGAACGCCGTACGGCACGGGCTGGAGGGCAAGACGGGCCCCGGGCGCATCACGATCCTCGCCGAGGACGCCGGCAGCGAGTGCCACATCTCGGTCGAGGACGACGGCATCGGCGCCGACCCCGAGCAGATCCGGCTCGCGATGACGGGTGAGGGCGACAGCGACTCCATCGGCGTCGGCAACGTCGATGAGCGCCTCCGGAGCGTCTTCGGCGACGAGTACGGCCTCGTGGTCGAGACTGGGCCCGGTCTCGGGACCAAGGTCTCGATGCGCGTCCCGAAGTACGCCCCAGGAGTCCACGCATGAGCGACGAGAACGCGACGCCGGCTGCGGGCCTGCGGGTCCTCGCCGTCGACGACGAGGCGCCCGCCCGCGCGGAGCTCGCCTACCTCCTCGGCCGCGACGAGCGCGTGGCCGAGGTGCAGACCGCGTCGGACGGCGCCGAGGCGCTCCGCATGCTCGAGGCCACGCCGTACGACGCGCTCTTCGTCGACATCCGCATGCCGGGCCTCGACGGTCTCGACCTCGCACGCGTGCTGCGCCGGTTCACCTCGCCGCCGGCGGTCGTGTTCGTCTCGGCGTACGACCAGCACGCGCTCGAGGCGTTCGACCTGCGCGCGGTCGACTACCTCATGAAGCCCGTTCGTGACGAGCGGCTGGCCGAGGCCGTCGGGCGGGTGCTCGAGGCGCGCGGTCGCGCGGTGCCCGCCGCAGCGGCTCCCCAGGACGACGACGAGACGATCGCGGTCGAGCTCGGCGGCGTCACCCGCTTCGTCAAGCGCTCGGACGTGAAGTACGTCGAGGCGCACGGCGACTACGCCCGGCTCGTGACCGACGACGGCCGGCACCTCGTGCGCGTCTCGCTGACGCTGCTCGAGGAGCAGTGGGCGTCGGCCGGCTTCGTGCGCATCCACCGACGCTGGCTCGTGCCCCTGACCGCGATCGACGAGGTGCGCACCGACGAGGGCCGCGTGAGCGTGCGCGTGGGCGACGCCGTCCTGCAGGTGTCGCGGCGGCACACGCGCGAGCTGCGCGACCGTCTCGTGCGCAGCGCCCGCCCGGGGCGCTGAGGCGTGGACGAGCGGCCGGCCAAGCGCGTCACGGTCACGCACCCGCGCACGGCCGCTGCACGCGGCACAGCCCGCCGTGGCGTACGTCGCGACGTCCGCGAGCAGACCGCCCTCGGCGTCACCCTGATCACGTCGCTGCGGCGCGCGCAGCTGCGGCTCGCGGTGCTGGTCGGGGCCGGCCTCGTCGTCGTGCTCGGCGGGATCCCGTTGGTGTTCCTGGCCTTCCCCGGCCTGCGCGACCTGCGGATCGCCGGCCTCTCGCTCGGCTGGATCGTGCTGGGCGTGCTGGTGTTCCCGGCCATCTGCGGCGCCGCGTGGTGGTACGTGCGCGCGGCCGAGCGCACCGAGTCCGAGTTCGTCGACCTCGTCGAGCGGTCGTGACGCCATGACGTCGTGGTGGCCGGTCGCCGCGATCGCGGCCGTGGTGGTCGCCACGATCGTGATCGGGCTCTTCGGCGTGCGCGTGTCGCGCACGACGTCCGACTTCCTCGTCGCCTCGCGCTCGGTGAGCCCGCTGCTCAACGCGTCAGCGATCGGCGGCGAGTACCTCTCGGCCGCGTCGTTCCTCGGTATCGCCGGCCTCGTGCTCACGTACGGCGTCGACATGCTGTGGTTCCCGGTCGGCTACACCGTCGGCTACCTGGTGCTGCTGATCCTCGTCGCGGCGCCGCTTCGGCGATCGGGCGCCTACACGCTGCCGGACTTCGCCGAGATGCGCACGCGCTCGCGCAAGGTGCGGCTCACGTCGTCGGCGCTCGTCGTCCTCATCGGATGGCTCTACCTGCTGCCTCAGCTTCAGGGCGCCGGCATCACGCTCGAGGTGCTCACGGGCGCGCCGTCGTGGGTCGGGTCGATGGTGGCGGCGGTGGTCGTCGCGATCACCGTGGCGATCGGCGGCATGCGCTCCATCACGGTCGTGCAGGCGTTCCAGTACTGGCTCAAGCTCGTGGCCATCGCGCTCCCCGCCGTGCTGATCGTCGCGGCCTGGTACCGCGACGGCGCACCGGTGTTCACCGACGGCCCGTGGGGCGAGCCGCTGTCGGGCTACGGCGGCCGCGAGTACCCGCTCTACTCGACGTACTCGATCCTGCTCGCGACCTTCCTCGGCACCATGGGCCTGCCGCACGTGCTCGTGCGCTTCTACACCAACCCCGACGGCCGGGCGGCCCGCCGTACGACGCTCGCGGTGCTCGGCCTGCTGAGCCTGTTCTACGTCTTCCCGCCCGTGCTCGGCGCGCTCGGCCGGGTGTACGCGCCCGAGCTCGCAGGCACCGACCGCGCCGACACCGTGGTGCTGCTGCTGCCCTCCCTCGTCTTCGACGGGTGGCTCGGGCAGTCGCTCTCGGCGCTCGTGGCCGCCGGAGCGTTCGCGGCGTTCCTGTCGACCGCCAGCGGCCTGTCGGTGTCGGTGGCCGGCGTCCTGAGCCAGGACCTGCTGCAGCACGAGGGCCGTCTCGGTGACGGCGTACGCCGCTTCCGCCTCGGCACGGTGATCGCCGTCCTCGTGCCGTTCCTTCTCGCGCTGGTGGCGGGCCGCGCGAACCTCGCGCAGACGGTCACGCTCGCGTTCGCCGTCGCGGCCTCGACGTTCTGCCCGCTGCTCGTGCTCGGCATCTGGTGGCCGCGCCTCACGACCCGTGGCGCCCTCGCAGCCCTCTGGGTCGGCGGCGGCACGGCGCTCGGCGCGGTCGTGGTCGTGCTCGCGGCGGGGCCGTTCACCGGTGTCGCGGGCGCCCTGCTCGGCCAGCCCGCGGCCTGGACCGTGCCGCTCGCGTTCCTCGCCGCGATCGTGGTCTCGCTGCGCGGGGGCGGCGAGCGCGTCCGACGTACGGCGGACGCCGCGATGACGCGCCTGCATGCCCCGGAGGAGCTCGAGACGAGGCTCTGAGCCGTAGCGGCACCGCTGTGGAAACGCCTGTGCCGCAACTGTTCACGCGACCGACACGTCTGCGGGACGCGCCTGCCGCTCAGCGCACGCAGCCGACCGTTCGGCGCAGCCCGACGGGCCGGCAGCCGCCTCTCGGCTCTCGACCACCACCTCACGGCGAGGTGGTCCCCGCTTCCCGTTCCGCCCCGGTGCCGTGGCACCCACACTCCTCAACGCCGGGTGACTCAGGTCACACGCGCACTGTCCATCTCGATCGGACGTCCGACCGGAGGAGTCCCAGTGAGCTCTACCCAAGACATGCACGAGGATCCGTACCTCGTCGTCGAGCGGAGCCCCAAGTTCCGTGACCTGCGCAGCCGCTACCGCCGCTTCATCTTCCCGATGGGCGCACTGTTCATGGCCTGGTACCTGCTGCTCATCTACTGCGCGGGATGGCAGCGCGAGTGGATGGCCAAGCCCGTCTTCGGCTCGATCACCATCGGCTTCGTGTTCGCGCTGCTGCAGTTCATCAGCACGTTCGCGATCGCGATCGCCTACACGCGGTACGCCGACAAGCACATCGACCCCGAGGCCACCGAGCTCAAGGCCGAGGTCGAGCGCCTCGACGCGCTGCGCGGCGCTCACCCCACCCACACGTCGGACGAGGAGCTCCTCGAGGCCGACCTGAGCACGGGAGCCTGACCAGTGACCACGACCCTCGCAGCCGCGATCACCAGCGACTCGCAGCGGATCCTCGCGATCGTGCTCTTCCTCGTCTTCGTCGGCATCACGCTCGGCATCACCGTCGTGATGGGCCGCAAGACCAAGAACGCCGAAGACTTCTACGCGGCCGGTCGTTCGATCGGCGGCATCCAGAACGGCATCGCGATCTCCGGCGACTACATGTCGGCCGCCTCGTTCCTCGGCATCGCAGGACTCATCGCCCTCTACGGCTACGACGGCTTCCTCTACAGCGTCGGCTTCCTCGTCGCGTACCTCGTCGTCCTGCTGTTCGTGGCCGAGCCGCTGCGCAACTCCGGCAAGTTCACGATGGCCGACGTGCTGGCCTACCGCCTCCGCCAGCGCCCGGTGCGCACGGCGGCGTCGATCTCGACGCTCACCATCTCGCTGTTCTACCTGCTCGCGCAGATGGCCGGCGCCGGTGCGCTCGTCTCGCTCCTGCTCGGCATCACGTCCGACGCCGGCAAGAGCCTCACCATCGCCGCGGTCGGCGCGCTGATGATCGTCTACGTGATCGTCGGCGGCATGAAGGCGACGACCTGGGTGCAGATCATCAAGGCGCTGCTGCTCATGGGCGGCACGATCCTGATCTCGGTGCTCGTCCTGATGAAGTTCAACTTCAACGTCTCGACGATGCTCACCGCGGCCCAGGACGCCAGCGGCAACCCGAACTTCCTCGCGCCCGGCAACAAGTACAAGGACCCGGTCGACCTGCTGTCGCTCGGCCTCGCGCTCGTGCTCGGCACGGCGGGCCTGCCGCACATCCTCACGCGCTTCTACACCGTTCCCACCGCGCGTGCGGCCCGTACGTCGGTCAACTGGGCCATCGGCATCATCGGCGCCTTCTACATCATGACGACGTTCCTCGGCTTCGGTGCCGCGGCGCTCGTCGGCTCCCAGGCCATCACCGAGGCGGACAAGGGCGGCAACTCCGCGGCGCCCCTGCTCGCGCAGTTCCTCGGGGGCGGCGCCGGCTCGGTCGGCGGCACGGTGCTCATGTCGGTCATCTGCGCCGTCGCCTTCGCGACGATCCTCGCGGTGGTCGCCGGCCTGACGCTGGCCTCGAGCTCGTCGTTCGCGCACGACTTCTACGGCAACGTCATCAAGAAGGGCACGGCGACCGGGGCCGAGGAGGTCAAGGTGGCGCGTTTCGCGACCATCGCGATCGGCATCCTCGCGATCGTCCTCGGGATCCTGGCCCAGAAGCAGAACATCGCGTTCCTCGTGGGGCTTGCCTTCGCGGTGGCGGCGTCGGCGAACCTGCCGACGATCCTGTTCTCGCTGTTCTGGAAGCGCTTCACCACCCGCGGCGCGGTGTGGGGCATCTACGGCGGTCTCGCCATGGCCCTGATCCTCGTCGTCATCTCCCCGGTCGGGTTCGGCACCCCGACGTCGCTGTTCTCCACGACGACGCCGGCGCTGTTCCCGCTCAACAACCCGGGCCTCATCTCCATCCCGTTCGGCTTCTTCTGCGCCTGGCTCGGCACGATGACCGGTCGCGAGGAGACGAGCGAGGAGAAGTACCCCGAGCTCGAGGTGCGGGCCCTGACAGGGGCCGGCGCGCACTGAGCCGCGCGGGGCGCGTCGTTCGAGAGCGACGCGCCCCGCCGGCCTCGCCGAGGTGCCCCGGGCCCATCCGGGGCACCTCGGTCGCACGCTGAGCGGGGCAGTCCCCACGTGCAACCTCCCTGCAACCCCACCCTGCGGTAGAAACGACATCGGATCTCCCCGTCGGCACCGTGCCGACCCCAGCACCGAGGAGCGACGTGAGCCACGACGCGATCGAGAACCTCTCCCACGAGGACCGCGCCTTCCCCCCGTCGGCGGAGTTCGCCGCGCAGGCCAACGCCACGGCCGACCTGTACGCCGAGGCCTCGGCCGACCGCGTCGCGTTCTGGGAGAAGCAGGCGAACGAGCTCGAGTGGGCGACCCCGTGGACCACCGCGCTCGACTGGTCGGACGCACCGTTCGTGAAGTGGTTCGACGGCGGGAAGCTCAACGTCGCCGTGAACTGCGTCGACCGTCACGTGGCCGCCGGTCGCGGCGACAAGGTCGCGTACCACTTCGAGGGCGAGCCCGGCGACAGCCGTGACATCACGTACGCCGAGCTGCTCACCGAGGTGTCGCAGGCCGCGAACGCGCTCGAGTCCCTCGGCGTCAAGGCCGGCGACCGCGTCGCGATCTACCTGCCGATGATCCCCGAGGCCGCGGTCGCGATGCTGGCGTGCGCGCGCATCGGCGCCGTGCACTCAGTGGTCTTCGGCGGGTTCTCCGCCGAGGCGCTGCGCTCACGCATCGAGGACGCCGAGGCCGTACTCGTGATCACGTGCGACGGCGGCAACCGCCGCGGCAAGCCGATGGCGCTCAAGCCCGCGGTCGACGAGGCCGTCGCGGCATCGCCGTCGATCAAGAACGTGCTGGTCGTGAAGCGCACGGGCCAGGACGACATCGAGTGGACCGACAAGGACATCTGGTGGCACGACCTCGTGGGCGCGCAGCCGACCACGCACGCGGCCACGGCGTTCGACGCCGAGCACCCGCTGTTCATCCTCTACACATCCGGCACGACCGGTAAGCCCAAGGGCATCCTGCACACCACCGGTGGCTACCTCACCCAGGCGTCGTACACGCACAAGAACGTCTTCGACCTCAAGGCCGACACCGACGTCTACTGGTGCACCGCCGACATCGGCTGGGTCACCGGCCACTCGTACGTCGTCTACGGCCCGCTGGCCAACGGCGCGACGTCGCTGATGTACGAGGGCACCCCGGACACCCCCCACAACGGCCGCTGGTGGGAGCTCATCGAGAAGTACCGCGTCTCGATCCTCTACACCGCGCCCACCGCGATCCGCACGTTCATGAAGTGGGGCGACGACGTCCCGGCGGGCTTCGACCTCACGAGCCTGCGCGTGCTCGGGTCGGTGGGCGAGCCCATCAACCCCGAGGCGTGGATGTGGTACCGCCGCGTCATCGGCGGCGAGCGCTGCCCGATCGTCGACACCTGGTGGCAGACCGAGACCGGCGCGATCATGATCAGCCCGCTGCCCGGCGTCACCGCCACCAAGCCCGGCTCCGCCATGACCGCGATCCCCGGCATCAACGCCGAGGTCGTCGACGACGAGGCGCACCCGGTCGGCAACGGCGGAGGCGGCTACCTCGTCCTCACCGAGCCGTGGCCCTCGATGCTCCGCGGCATCTGGGGCGACAACCAGCGCTACGTCGACACCTACTGGTCGCGCTGGAAGGGCCTGTACTTCGCCGGCGACGGCGCCAAGCTCGACGAGGACGGCGCCATCTGGCTGCTCGGCCGCGTCGACGACGTCATGAACGTGTCCGGCCACCGCATCTCCACCACCGAGGTCGAGTCCGCGCTGGTCTCGCACCCGGTCGTGGCGGAGGCCGCCGTCGTCGGTGCTGCCGACGAGACCACCGGCCAGGGCATCGTCGCGTTCGTCATCCTCCGCGAGGGCGTCGACGCCGGCGACCACGTCGTGGCCGACCTGCGCAACCACGTCGCCCACGAGATCGGCCCGATCGCCAAGCCGCGCCAGATCCTCGTGGTCCCCGAGCTCCCCAAGACCCGCTCGGGCAAGATCATGCGCCGCCTCCTGCGCGACATCGCCGAGAACCGCGCCGTCGGCGACACCACCACCCTCGCCGACGCCGGGGTCATGAACCTCATCGGTCAGGGCCTCGCGAACAACCCGGGCACCGAGGACTGAGCTCCCGACCTCCCCGCGGCCCGACCTCGTGCGGCCCGTCCCTTCGGGGGCGGGCCGCACGTCACGTATGGCAGGGTGGACGGCGGTGAGCCGGGAAGCCTGGTCGGCGCGGTGCCGCGGTCGCGGATCCGCTCGTCGTACGCACGCGCCCCGCACCGCCAGGGCCGACCCCACGGAGGTCTCGTGAGCGAGCCGAACGTCGTCTTCGACCGTCTGCCGCTCAGCGAGCGCTCCTACGTCCTGCGCGCCCTGCGCAACGAGACGGTCGGCGGCGTGCTCCTGCTCGCTGCCGCGGTGATCGCCCTCGTGTGGGCCAACTCGCCCTGGCGCGACGCGTACACCGAGCTCACCCAGGTCGTCGTCGGCCCGGCCGCGCTGCATCTCGACCTGACCCTCGCCACCTGGGCGGCGGACGGCCTGCTCGCGGTGTTCTTCTTCGTTGCGGGCCTCGAGCTCAAGCACGAGCTCGTGCTCGGCTCCCTCTCCGACACCCGCAAGGCCGTCGTCCCCGTGGTCGCGGCGCTCGGCGGCATGGCGATGCCGGCCCTGCTGTTCACCATCACGGTGACCGCCCTCGGCGACAGCGGTGCCCGGGTCGGCTGGGGCATCCCGATGGCCACCGACATCGCCTTCGCGCTGGCGGTGCTGGCCGTCCTCGGCCGCAACCTCCCTGTGGCCCTGCGCGCGTTCCTCCTCACCCTCGCCGTGGTCGACGACCTCGGCGCGATCCTCGTGATCGCGGTCTTCTACTCGGACGGCTTCTCGCTGGTGCCGTTCCTTCTCTCGATCGCGGGCATGGGGCTGTGGTTCCTCCTGCAGCGCCTGCGCGTCGAGGGCTGGTGGGTCTACGTGCCCATCGCGCTCGTGGTGTGGGGGCTCGTGCACGCGAGCGGCATCCACGCCACCGTCGCCGGCGTCACTCTCGGCCTGCTCACCCGCGTGCACGCCGACCCGGGCGAGCAGGAGGCTCCGGCCGACCGCTGGGAGCACTCGATCCGGCCGCTGTCGGCAGGCGTCTGCGTCCCGCTCTTCGCCTTCTTCTCCGCGGGCGTCACCTTCGTCGGCAACCCGTCGGGCGTCGGCATCCTCACCACGCCCGTCGTGGTGGCGATCGTGGTCGGCCTGGTGCTCGGCAAGCCCCTCGGCGTGCTCGGCGGCGCGTGGCTCGTCGCCCGGTTCACCCGCGCGAGCCTGTCGGCGAGCCTGCGCTGGGCCGACGTCCTCGCGGTCGGCGTGCTCGCCGGCATCGGGTTCACCGTCAGCCTGCTCATCGGCGAGCTCGCGTTCGAGACCGACCCCACCCGCCTCACCGAGGCCAAGATCGGCATCCTGTCGGCCTCGGTGCTGGCCGCCGTCCTCGCTGCGTTCGCCCTGGGCCGCCGCCGTCGGGCGTACGCCGAGATCGCGGCCCTCGAGGAGGCCGACGACGACGGCGACGGCGTGCCGGACGTGTACCGGATCATGGACGCGGGGATCGGACCTGCGGGGGGCACCGCCGCGGGCGTTCCCGGTCAGGATCCCGGCGCCGACGCGGAGGAGCCGCCGAATGGATAGCCTCAGGAGGCGACGTCCCAGCCCGGGACCGATCAGGAGGTCATGTCCGTGAGCGAGAAGCAGTCCCTCGGGACGATGATCTCGGGGGTAACCCAGGACATCTCCACGCTGCTGCGCGGTGAGATCGAGCTGGTGAAGGCCGAGATCAGCCAGCAGGCGCGCACCGCCGCGCAGGGCTCCGGCCTCCTCGTGGGTGCGGCCGTCATCGCGGGCACCGCGGCGCTCTTCCTGCTGCTCACCTTCGCGTGGCTGCTCGACGAGTGGCTGCCCACCTGGGCGGCCTTCGGCATCGTGACGCTCGTGCTCATCATCACCGCCGTGGTCCTGGGCCTGGTCGGCCGCAAGCAGCTCGAGCGGATCAAGGGCCTCGAGGCCTCGCCGGCGTCGATCGAGAAGACCAAGGCGGTCCTCACGCGCAAGCCGATCCCGACCTCGCCGAGCACCGCGACGTCCAGCACGGCCACGACCACCGCGCCGGGCACCGCCGCGGCCAAGCCCAGCGCGGCAGCACCGGTGAAGCCGGCCACGCCCGCGGCACCGGCCGCGGCGCCGAAGCCGCCGACAGCCTGACCTTCCGCACTCTCACCCCTGAAGCCGCCGCACCGTGCTGCCTGAACCGACCGAGGTCGTCCGTCGCGACGGGCCGTGGACCCACCGCGACATCACGGCCAACGCGTGCCGGTTCCACGTCGTCGAGGCGGGCGAGGGCCCTCTCGTCGTCCTGCTGCACGGGTTCCCGACGTTCTGGTGGACGTGGCGGCACCAGCTCGTGTCCCTCGCCGCGGCCGGCTACCGCGCCGTCGCGGTCGACATGCGCGGCTACGGCGGCAGCGACCACACCCCGCACGGCTATGACCCCCTGACCCTCGCCGCCGACGTCGCCGGACTCGTGCGGACACTCGGCGAGCCGGACGCGTTCGTCGTGGGCCAGGGCTGGGGCGGACTCGTCGCCTGGACCGTCGCGGCCCGGCACCCCGAGATGACGCGCGGCATCGTGCCCGTCGCCATGGCCCACCCTGCACCGCTGCGCCACGCGTTCATGTCCGACCCGGCGCAGCGCCGCCTGGGCGGGTACGCACTGGGATTCCAGCGGCCCTTCGTGCCCGAGCGCCAGCTCACCCGGAACGACGCGGCCCTCGTGGAGCAGTACCTCCGCCGCTGGTCCGGCTCGGCGTGGCCGGACGAGGAGACGGCGGCGGTCTACCGATCCGCGATGCTCATCCCCAACACGGCGCACTGCTCGGTGGAGTTCCACCGCTGGGCGATCCGGTCGCTCCCCCGTCGCGACGGCCGCCGCTTCCAGACCGCCGTCGCCGAGCCGGTGATCGTGCCGGTGCTGCAGATCCACGGCCTGCACGACGGCGCGATCCTGCCGAGCACCGTCGACGGCTCCGAGGCGTACGCCGGTGCCGGCTACGACCGCGTCGACCTCGAGGGCGTCGGGCACTTCCCGCAGGAGGAGGACCCGGCTGCGTTCGACGCCGTCCTCATCCCCTGGCTCGACACCCACTCCGACATCGGCCTGTAGACGTCCGGGCGACGGACGGTCAGAGCGCGTCGCGGCCGCCGAGGGCGGTGAGCGCGCCCATCATCCCCGCGCGCGCGGACGCCGGGACCTCGGCGAAGTAGGCGCGGTCGGCGGCCTCGACCGCCGCGACCGCCTTGGGCGCCAGGGACTTACCGGCCCGAGTCGTGGCCACGCGGATCGCGCGCGCGTCGTCCGGGTCCTGGGTCCGGGTGACGAGGCCGGCGGCTTCGAGCGCCCGTACGACCTGGCTCGTCATCATCGGATCGGTGCCGGCGTGCTCGGCGAGGTCGCGCTGACGCGGCGGGCCGTCGTTCTCGCACAGCCACCAGGTGGAGGCGAGCAGCACGAACTGCACGTGGGTGAGCCCGAACGGCTTGAGCGTCTCGACCATGACGCGCTGCCAGCGCAGCGTCGTGCGCCACAGGAGGAAGCCGGGGCTCGTCCAGGCGTCGGTGCTCACCCCGCCGACGCTAGCGCCGCGAGCCGCTCCATGGCCTCGGGGGTGTCCGACACGACCATCGGCCCGAGCCCGTCGGCCGCCGGGCCCTCGATCGTCACGGTGTGCGTGATCCGCGACCCGGTGCCGTGCGGCTCGATGAGGTGGCCGACGCGCAGCGTGGCCACACCCGGGATCTCGGTGATGTCGTCGAAGCGCGCGGCCTCGACCACCTCGGTGAGCGTCCAGGTCAGCGGCGGCTGGCCCTCGACCTGGAGGGTCCCCGACGACCCCGCGGCGAACGGGCCGTCGAGCGTCACCCCCTGAAGCGCCGAGTCCCACTCCAGCCAGCGCTCCACCTCGGCGTAGAAGGGCCAGATGTGCTCCGGCCGGGCCTCGCTCACCACGGTGTGGCTCCACTCGAACATGTCCGCTCCTTCACTATGCGCGCTCATCGAATGGAGAAAGATAAGCACGCATAGCGATTCGGGTCAAGCCCACTGCCGACCGCCCTGCAGGATCGGTCAGCGGGTGGCGCAGGAGCCTGTGGCCACGGGTCGCGTGGCGCGGGCGCCGGTGCGGGCGGCCTCGGCCACCTGGTCGGCCGTGAGGGCGTAGCCCGTGGTCGGGTCCTCGACCGCGGCGGCGAAGACGACGCCGTACACGTGGCCGTCCGGCGAGAGCAGCGGGCCGCCGCTGTTGCCCGGCAGCACCTCGCCGCGCAGCGAGTAGACCTCGCGCGTGACGTCGCCGCGGCCGTAGATGTCCGAGCCGCGCGCGTTGATGACGCCGCGGACCCGGGCCGGTGCCGCCGCCAGCGGGCCACCACCCGGGAAGCCCGCCACGACGGCGGAGTCGCCCCGCTCGGCCACCGTGCTCGAGAACGGGATCGTGGGTGCGTCGAGGCCGGGGACCCACAGCACCGCGACGTCGACCTCGGGGTCGATGTAGACCACCCGCGCCGGCCACGCGGTGCCCGTGCCGCGCACGAGGACGGTCGGCTCGTCGACGCCGGCGACCACGTGCGCGTTGGTCATCACGTGGTCGGCGGAGTAGACGAAGCCCGAGCCGTCGACCTGGGTGCGGCAGTCGGTGGCGATCCCCTCGACCTTCACGAGCGACCCCCAGGCACGGCGGACCGCAGGGTCCTTGAGCAGCGCGGGGTCGGGCTCGTCGACGGGGATGATCGGCGGAAGCGTGAAGCCCGAGAACGCCTCCGGGAGGCCGGAGCTCGCGATGGTCTCGCGCAGCCCCGAGATCCAGTCGCGCGCGGTGTCGGGGATCGCGGCGTCGATCTGGCCGAGCACGCTGGAGCCGCGCACCTGCGTGGACACCGGCCCGAGCGGCACGCCGAGCGCGGCCGAGCCCACCATCCACAGCACCAGCGCGATGGACAGCAGGCCGAACGCCGCACCACCGACGGAGTCGACGAGGCGTACCGGCTTCCAGGGCAGGGCCTCCCGCAGCCAGTTGCCGAGGAAGGACGCCAGCAGGTTGCCGAGCCCGGCGCCGAGGATGACGATGCCGATCGCGAGGGCAAGGCCGAGGAGCCCCTCGACGTCGCCGAGGACGAACGGCGCGATCAGGGCACCTGCGATCGCGCCACCGATGAAGCCGGCGAACGACAGCACGCCCGACACCAGGCCCTGGCGCCAGCCCGAGCGCGCGGCACCGACGAGCAGGATCAGCAGGATCCAGTCGAGGACGTTGAGGCTCACGCGATCACCAGTGCCCGAGGTCGCGTACGACGTCGGCGTCCCAGGGCTTCTCCCACCCGACGAGGGCGAAGAGCCGCGAGAGCAGACCGGCGGTGAAGCCCCACACGAGCAGGCCTCGCACGTCGAACGCCGGGCCGACGTAGCCGGAGGGGTGCCGCACCGAGACGCGGTTGGCAGGGTCGAGGAGCTCGGCGAGCGGGACGCGCACGACCCGCTCGACCTCGCCCGGGTCGACGACGCCGACGGCCGACTCCTCACGCCACCAGCCGAGCACGGGTGTGACGACGAAACCGCTCGGCGGCAGGTAGAGCTCGGGGAGGGTGGCGAACACCTCGACGCCGGACGGGTCGAGGCCCGTCTCCTCCTCCGCCTCGCGCAGCGCCGCCGCGACGACGTCGGCATCGGTGTCGTCGACCGCACCGCCGGGGAACGCGGGCTGTCCGGCGTGGCTGTTCATGGTGGACGAGCGCTGGATCAGCAGGAGGTCGGGCCCGTCCTCGCCCTCGCCGAACAGGACGAGCACGGCGGACTGGCGGCCGCCCTCGGGCGGAGGCAGCCAGCGGGAGAGCTGCTCGCCGGTGATCGCGGCGGCGCCGTCGACCACGGGCCGCAGCCAGTCGGGGACCGCGGGCACGCTCACGGGGCCACCTGCACGCCGAGGGTCTGGGCGACGAGGGAGTCCAGCTGCTCGGCGCTCGTGATCTGGCCCCGCTCGACGTGTGTGACCACGCCGTCGGAGTCGACGAACAGCGTCATCGGCAGGCCGACCCAGCGCAGCGCCGCCTTCGTGCTGCCGTCGTAGTCCATGGCCGAGGCGTAGTGCACGTCGACGTCGGCGAGCAGCGAGAGCGAGGCGCCGGGGTCGTCCTGCACGGCGATGCCGACGACCCGGACCTTCCCGGTGCCGGCCAGGTCGGCGAACAGGGGCAGCTCGTCGCGGCAGGGTGCGCACCACGAGGCCCAGAGGTTGACGACGGTCGGCGCTCCGCGCAGGCCCGCGAGGCGCACCGCCGGACCGTCGCCGAGGCACGCGAGCGTGAGGTCGGGCAGTCCGTCGTCGCGGACGGCGACATCCGCGTCGGTCGCGGGGCAGTCGGCGAGGTCGGCCGACGCGACGAGGTCAGCCGGCGGTGTGGGCGCCGGCCCGCTGACGCCGGCACCGGTCGTGACCGGGCCGGGGGTCACGCGGTCGCCGGCGGTGGAGGGGCCGCCGCACGCGGCGACGAGGGAGGCCGCGGCGACGAGCGCGAGCAGGCCGACGGCGCGACGGTGACGGCTCACGCTCGCCCCTCGGTCGTGACCAGACGGGCGGCGACCTCGGGATCGGTGGGGCCCTCGCCGTACGCCGGGCAGATGCGCGCGAGGGGGCAGGCTCCGCACGCGGGCTTGCGCGCATGGCAGCAGCGGCGGCCGTGGAAGATCACGCGGTGGCTCATCATCGTCCAGTCACGACGAGGGATGAGCGTCATGAGCTCGGCCTCGACCTTCTCGGGGTCGGTCTCGTCTGTCCAGCCGAAGCGCCGAGCGAGGCGGCCGAGGTGCGTGTCGACCGTGATGCCCGGGACGCCGAACGCGTTGCCCAGCACGACGTTCGCCGTCTTGCGTCCGACGCCCGGAAGGGTCACGAGGTCCTTGAGGCGTCCCGGCACCTCACCGCCGTACCGCTCGGTGAGCGCCTGGCCGAGATTGATCAGCGACGACGTCTTGGCCCGGAAGAAGCCGGTCGGCCGGATGATCGCCTCGAGCTCGTCGCGGTCGGCTGCGGCGTACGCCGCGGCGTCCGGGAAGCGGGCGAACAGTGCCGGCGTGACGCCGTTGACGCGGCGGTCGGTGGACTGCGCCGACAGGATGGTGGCCACGAGCAGCTCGAGCGGCGACGTGAAGTCGAGCTCGCAGTGCGCGTCGGGGTAGGTGTCCGCGAGCAGGCGGTCGATGCGCCGGGCCCGACGCACCAGCGCCGTACGGCTCTCGCCGGTGGGCGTCGCCTGCAGAGGGGCAGCGGGGGCAGGCGAGGCGGACATGGTCCGCCCAGGGTACGTGGACGGGCCGACCTCGCCCCACGCCGCACGGACCGACGACCGGTCCGGCGTCGACGGCGCCGAGGGCTCGGTCGTCGCGCAGAGCGATGGGAGCGCGACCATCGAGGGCCTCGCTGTCACTCGCTGTGATCGTTTCGCTCCGTGACGTGCCAGTGGCGCAATGCGACACCCGGAGCGCGTACGGTCTGCCTCGTGAGGGGATTCGAGCAATCCACCTAACGGGGGTACGAGGCCAGATGAGCACGCAGTTCGTGGACGGCAGGCCCGACCCGGCCGACGATGCCGACGCACGTGCCGAGGACGCGAAGGCGCGCCGCGCCGCGCGCAAGGCTGCCCGCGCGGCGATCCCGCCGCCCGAGCGCGACCACGCCTACGACCACCTCGGCCTCGACCAGCTCCGCGAGCTGCGGGCCGCCCTCGGCGACGAGGAGACCAAGACCGCCTACTGGCGACGCATCATCAGCGGCCGCCTCGACGCCGTCCGCGCCGGTGCCACCGACCGGGAGCCGGTGGCCGACCTGACCGGCGTGCTGCGCGAGGCCGACCACGCGCTCGAGCGCCTCGGACACCTCGACGTCCCTCCCGTCGACGGCCTGAACCCCCTGCCCGACCTCGCCGAGGTGTGGGGCCGACGGGTCGACGCCGCGGACACTGCCGGCGTCGCCGCGCTCACCGCCGACCTCGAGGAGGCGACGGCCGATCTCGACGAGTACCGCGAAGAGGTGCTGCGCCGGGCCGAGCACGTGACCCGCGAGCTCATCGCGCGCTACCGCGAGGAGCCGCTCCTGGCCCTGCAGACCCTCCCGGGCGACCCGCTCGGCCGGACCGTCCTGAGCTGAGGCCGCCGGGCCCGCCCCCGGGCGGCGGCGCTATCCGGGCGACCCGTTCCGTGCCTCGCACAACTAGCGTGCGAGTCACCGTCCACGGCAGGGCCCGCATGCGACAGACTGTGCACGCCGCCGGTGCGCCTGCCGGCGGTGACGGATCCCGTGGCCCAGGGCCCGGTGCACCAAGGAGGATCGCGTGGACGACGTGCTCATGAGCGCGCCGCTGTTCGCCGCACTCGACATCGAAGCGGCTGCTGCGCTGAAGGCCTCCATGGACGAGCGCCGCATGCTCAAGGGCGACGTCCTGTTCAACGAGGGCGACCCCGGCGACCGGCTCTACGTCGTCACGGACGGCAAGATCAAGCTCGGCCACGCGGCGCCCGACGGCCGCGAGACCCTGCTCGCCGTCATGGGCGAGGGCGAGATGTTCGGCGAGCTGTCCCTGTTCGACCCGGGCCCCCGCACCGCCACGGCGACCGCCCTCACCGACGCCACCGTGCTGGCCCTCAGCCACGCCGCGCTGCGCCCCTGGCTCACCGGCCGCCCCGAGGTTGCGGAGTCGCTCCTGCGCGCTCTCGCCCAGCGCCTGCGCCGTACGAACGAGGCGCTCTCCGACCTCGTCTTCTCCGACGTCCCCGGCCGCGTCGCCAAGGCGCTGCTCGACCTCGGCGAGCGCTTCGGCCAGTCGATGCCCGACGGCCTGCACGTCACCCACGACATGACGCAGGAGGAGCTGGCCCAGCTCGTCGGCGCCTCGCGCGAGACGGTGAACAAGGCCCTCGCCGACTTCGCGTCGCGCGGCTGGCTGCGCCTGGAGTCGCGCTCGGTCGTGCTGCTCGACGTCGAGCGCCTGCAGCGACGCGCGCGGTAGGGGCTCGATGAGCACCGACCACACCGAGGCCGGCGCTCGCGAGCCGGTGGAGCGCCCTGTCCGCCTCACGCGCTACAAGCCGCGCGGCCGGCTCGTGCACACGAGCTCCTCGCCCGGCGAGGGCGAGCCCACGGCCGCCGACCCCGGCTACGTCGCGTGGCTCGTCGACCAGTCGATGCTCCGCGACGCCACCGAGCTCGCCCGGCAGTTCTCGGGCTCGGGCACGAAGTGGCGCAACCCGTACGCGCTCCCGGACCCGCGCTCCGCCATCAGCAGCGCCTCCACCTGGTTCAGCGCCTACCCCAGCTCTCTCATCGGCCGCCCGGGGCGGTCGTTCCTCGCGACGCTCGGCGACGACGAGATGTGGGCGGCGTTCGAGACCATCGGCATCACCGCCGTGCACACCGGCCCGGTGAAGGCCTCGGGCGGCCTGTCCGGGTGGACGCAGACGCCGAGCACCGACGGCAGCTTCGACCGCATCTCCACGCGCATCGACCCGGTCTTCGGCAGCGCGAACGAGTTCCGCGACATGGTCGACACCGCGGGCCGCCACGGTGGCACGGTCATCGACGACGTCGTCCCCGGGCACACGGGCAAGGGCGCTGACTTCCGCCTCGCCACGATGAAGTACGGCGACTACACCGGGATCTACCACATGGTGGAGATCGCACCGGAGCACTGGGACCTGCTGCCCGAGATCCCCGACGGCCAGGACTCCGAGAACATCGGCACCGCCACCGAGGCAGAGCTGCGAGCAGCTCGGCTACATCGTGGGGCAGATGCAGCGCGTCATCTTCGCGGCACCGGGGATCAAGGAGACCAACTGGAGCACGACCGGCCCCGTCCTCGGGGTCGACGGTGTCGAGCGCCGCTGGGTCTACCTGCACTACTTCAAGGAGGGGCAGCCCTCGCTCAACTGGCTCGACCCCACCTTCGCCGCGGCGCGCCTCGTCGTCGGCGACGCGCTGCACTCCCTCGGCGACCTCGGCGCCGGCGCCCTGCGCCTGGACGCCAACGGATTCCTGGGCCTCGAGAAGACCACACCGGGCAACCCCGCATGGTCGGAGAACCACCCGCTGTCCGAGGCGGCGAACCACATGATCGCCGCGTCCGTGCGCAGCATGGGCGGCTTCACGTTCCAGGAGCTCAACCTCACGATCAACGACATCAAGGCCAACTCGCTGCGCGGAGCCGACCTGTCGTACGACTTCGTGAACCGTCCGGCCTACCACCACGCGCTCGCGATGGCCGACACCGAGTTCCTTCGCCTCACACTCAACGCGTCGCTGGCGATCGGCGTGCAGCCGGTGCAGCTCGTGCACGCGCTGCAGAACCACGACGAGCTCACGTACGAGCTCGTGCACTTCGAGTCGGGCCACCGCCACGACCGCTTCGTGTTCCGCGGCCGCGACATCTCCGGCGAGCAGCTGGCGGGCGAGATCCGCGCCGACCTCGTCGAGCGGCTCACCGGCGACGCCGGCCCGTACAACGCGCTCTTCACGACCAACGGCATCGCCTCGACCACCGCCACCGTGGTCACGGCGTCGCTCGGGATCGTCGACCTCAAGCGCATCACCAGCGACCAGGTCGCCGACGTCGTGAGCGCGCACATCCTGCTCGCGATGTTCAACGCGTGGCAGCCCGGCGTCTTCTGCCTGTCCGGCTGGGACCTGGTCGGGGCTCTCACGCTGCCGCGCGAGGCCGTGGCCGAGCTGCTCGTGGAGGGCGACACCCGCTGGATCCACCGGTCCGCCTACGACCTCATGGGCTTCGACCCGGACCTCACGAGCTCGACGTCCGGCATCCCCAAGGGCCGGTCGCTGTACGGCACCCTGCCCGAGCAGCTCGCCGACGCGACGTCGTTCGCCTCGCGGCTCTCGGACGTCCTGGCGGTGCGCAGCGAGAACGGCATCGCCACCGGCGAGCAGCTCGACGTACCGCCGGTCGACCACCCGGGCGTGCTCGTCATGGTGCACACGCTCGACGGCACGACCGACCGCCAGATGACCGTGCTCAACTTCGGCCGCGAGGACGTCGTCACCCGCGTCACCTCGGCGAGCCTGTTCGAGGGCGCCCAGGTGATCGACATGCTCACCGGGGAGACGGTCGGTCGCGTGGACGCCGACCGCAGCGTGCCCGTGCCGCTCGGGCGCCTCTCGGGCCGCTCGCTGCGCCTCGTCGTCTCCGGCTAGGCCGTACGGGTCGTTCGTCCGTGTCGTGGGGCGACCTCAAGCCGCGGGCCGTCCGTGCCGAAGCCATCCTTGAGGCGTGTCACGAGGCGCGCCCTGAGACGGGGGCCCCGTGGACACGTTGGAGAGGGCGCCGGCAGCCGGGTGGTACGACGACGGCACCGGCCAGGTGCGCTGGTGGGACGGTGACGGCTGGACCGATCACGTCGCCCCCGCGTCCGCCGTACCCTCTGTGACCCCTGCCGCCACCGTCTCCGTCACCCCCGAGCCCGAGCCGGAGCCCGCGCCTGCCGCGGCGGCCGCGCCCGAGCCGCTGCGCCCCGGCGCGCCCGACCCCGTCCGCCCCGCGGCGGCCGCCCAGACCACCGCCGCCCAGACGGCCGCACCGTCGCCGTCGCCGTCGCCCTCTGCGGCTGGCAACGCGTTCCTGCCGGCGACGTCGTTCCTGCCCGAGACCACGAACCTGATCCCGGGAGTGGCTCCGACCGTCGCTCACATCACCAACCCCGACGAGGCCGCGGCCCGCTTCGGGTCGTCGACCCCCTCGACCTCGTCCCGCTTCGGCGCAGCCGGGGGCACGTTCTCGGCACCTCCGACGTCCGGCTCGTCCCGCTACGAGGGCGGCTCGCACAGCAAGGGCGGGCTCATCGCCCTGGCAGTGGTCGTCACCCTCGCCCTCGTCGGGATCGGCGTCTTCCGCTACATCAGCGGCCCGCCCAAGCCGGTCGCGACACCGGCGATCATCGCCGCAGCGGTCCCCACGCCGGCCACCAAGCTTCCCGGCCGGCTACACGGCCGACGGCCTCTCCGGCGGCTTCAAGGTCATGCCGCTGTCGTCGTGCGCGTCCGGCACGTCCTGCCGCACGATCAAGCTCGCGTCGCGCACGACCTGCAAGCGCCTCAGCGCCCTGGTGCTGTTCGCGACGGCGTCCGGCAACCGAGTCGGCAGCGACGTCGTCGCCGCCAAGAACGTCAAGGCCGGGAAGCCCGTGGCGCTGCTCGCCACGGTGCGCCCGAGCGGCGGCGAGACGGTCCGCGTCTCGAGCGTCGTCTGCCAGCAGTTCTAGGGCCGCCGCGGGCTTCTGGCCCAGCGACGCGGCCGGCGTGCCGGACCTACTGCTCGACCGGCGTCGGGTCGGAGCAGGCCCGCAGCTCGATCTGCGTGGCTGTCACGGTGTAGCGGCAGGTCTGCGTCGTGATCCCGGCGCCGGTGCCCGCGAACTTGTCCTGGGTGGAGTCGACCACCACCTCGACCTCGTCGGTGCCGCTCGCGCGATAGGTCGTGGTGATCGGGTCGCCCTCGGTCGTGGGCGCCTCGATGACGAGCGTCGTCATCGCCCCCGACGCCGTGCCCGCGGTGAAGCAGTCGAGCGCGTCCTTCGGCAACCCCTGGTCGCCGAGGCCCAGCCGGGCAGTGCCGCAGTCCGTCGTGGAGGGCGCCGGGGCGGCGACCTGCGACGTGCGCGCGGCGCAGCCTCCGAGCGCGGCCGTGGCGACGAGCGCGGCGATGACGATCGCGGACCTGGTCGTGCTCATGGCGGCTCCCCATCTCGACGGTCACGGCTCGGACGCCGTCCCGGCGACGGTGGTTCCGCGTCCGGCGTGCGCCGTGCCAGGGTCCGCTCCGCGTACGCTCGGGCTCACCACGACGTCGAGGGGACGACATGGACCACGCAGAACTCGCCGCTGCTGTGCTGGACGACGGCGGAGGCGCGCCCGCGTGGCTCGTCGCGTTCGTCCTCGTCGCGCTGAGCAGCGGCATCGGCTGGTGGTTCACCCGGCTCAGCCGCGGGGGCCGCGGCGCCAGGCCGTCCAGGGCTCAGCGGTCGAAGAAGTACCGCGCCCTCACCGAGGACGACGCGGTAGCCGCGACCCTGGCCGCGGCGGCCGCACCGGTCGAGCCGTGGACCGACCGGGTGGTGGAGCCCGTCGTGGCCGCCGTGCCCGACGTGAGCGAGGACGGCCGCACGCTGGCGCAGCGCCTCGACGAGCTCGACAACGCCCTGAACACGGGCAAGCTCAGCGCCGACGAGCACCGCATGCTGCGCGCCGCCCTGCTCGAGGGCTTCCCCGGCGGCTGGACCCGCCCCGGCCCCGTCCCGCCGCCGACGCAGTAGCGCCGCTGCGAGGTGCCCCGACCGGTCGCGGCGGGCGGCGCGGTCGGTGAGTGGTACTCGTTTCGCACGCTCGGGCGTCCGTTTCGACTACCCCTTCGGCCGTCGCAGCCGGAGTCGACCGTGCGGTGTCAGTCGCGGTCGAGGTAGGCGAGCTGAGCCAGTACCGAGAGGTGCGCGGCCGGCCAGACCTCGCGGGGCACGTCGGCGTAGACGACCTCGACGACGTCGTCCGCGGTGACAGCGCCGCCGGCGAGCGCGGCGCGCACCTGGTCGAGCCGCGCGTGCCGGTGCTGCTCGTACGCCGTCACCGCACCGACGGGATCCACGAGCGCCGGGCCGTGGCCCGGGAGCACGTGCGACGCCGACGTCTCCTCGGCGACGAGGCGCAGGCGGTGCAGGGAGTGCAGATAGTCGGCGAGGCGGCCGTCGGGGTGCGCGACGACGGTGGTGCCGCGGCCGAGGACGGTGTCGCCGGTGAGGAGCGCACCGTCGTTGCGCAGGTGGAACGACAGCGAGTCGGCGGTGTGGCCCGGCGTGCCGACCACACCGATCTCGAGGCCGCCGACGGAGACGACGTCGCCGTCGACGACGCCCTCGTCGCCGAGGCGGTGCGCGGGGTCGAGCGCGGCGACGGGCGCGTGCACGCGTGCGGCGAAGGCGGCAGCACCCTCGGCGTGGTCGGGGTGGCCGTGGGTGAGGAGCACACGTACGACGCGCGCACCGTCGAGCGCGGCCTCGATGGCGTCGAGGTGGGAGGGCAGGTCAGGGCCCGGGTCGACGACGACGGCGACCTGCTCGCCGGGCACCCGCAGCACCCAGGTGTTGGTGCCGTCGAGCGTCATGGGGCTGGCGTTGCCGGCGAGGACGCAGAGCGCCGACGGCGTGACCGAGCCGCCGGTCCACGGGCCGTCGCCGCCGAGCGGCAGGAGACCGCCGCTCATCGCCCGGTCCCGTCCGTCTCGCTGGCGTGCGGCTCGTCGACGCCGGCCACGACCTCGCGGGTGCGGTCGTGCACCAGCCGCCACTCGAGCCGGTCGTCGACGAGGAACGGAGCGGGCAGGAGGGGTACGACGTGCAGCCGGCGCAGGGCCGGCAGCGCGACCTCGACCGTGGGGTGCCGGCCGATCTCGGCGAGCGTCGCGATCGTCGGCGGCAGCATCGCCGTCTCGCCGCGCTCGAACGACGCGAGCGCGTCCGCCGGCCGCCACCACGCGACGCGGTCGGCCTCGCCGCCGCGCTCGGTGGCCTCCTGGCGGTCGGGCAGCCGCGCGGCGAGGAAGCGGGTGTCGTACCGGCGGTCCTCGACCTCGGGAGTCACCCAGTGCGCGAAGGGCACGAGCGCCTCGCCGTCCACGCGCAGGCCGCGCGAGCGCAGGAGGTCGGCGAAGAGCAGCCGCCCGGCGTCGAGCGCCTCGCGCTCGGCCTCGAAGGAGTCGTCGAGCAGCACCTGGCGGCCGTCCTCGTCGACGGCCAGGAGGACGCCGGACTCCTCGAACGTCTCACGCGCTGCGGCTGCGACCACAGCGATCGGGTCGTCGGTCGAGAGGCGTCGGGCGACGTCGTCGAGGTCCGTCGTGGCCGTGACGGGCACGAGAGAGTCGGACGTCTCGACGGCACCGCCCGGGTAGACGTGCATCCCGGCGGCGAAGGCCATCGAGCGCTGACGCCGCATGAGGAAGACCTCGATGCCGGCGTCGGTGTCGCGCAGCAGAGCGATCGTGGCGGCGTCGCGCACCGGGACGGACGCAGGGTCCTCCTCGCCGCGCGCGATCCGCTCGGCCCGCTCGCGCATCCGCGCAGGCAGGCCGGCGAGCGCCTCCCCAGTCAGTCGGCGACCTCGAAGACGGCCTCGACCTCGACGGCGGCGTCGAGCGGCAGCGACGCGACGCCGACGGCGGAGCGCGCGTGCACGCCGCGCTCGCCGAAGGCCGCGCCGAACAGCTCGCTCGCGCCGTTGATGACGCCGGGGGCGCCGGTGAACTCGGGCACGCACGCGACGAACCCGACCACCTTGACCACGCGGGTCACCTTGTCGAGGTCGCCGATGACGGACTTCAGCGCGGCGATGGCGTTGAGCGCCGACGCCTGCGCGAGCTCCTTGGCCTGCTCGGGCGTGACGTCGGCGCCGACCTTGCCCGTCTGGGCCATCGCGCCGGCCACCATCGGCAGCTGGCCCGAGACGTAGACGTACGAGCCCGTGCGCACGGCAGGGGTGTACGCCGCGACCGGCGGGACCACGTCGGGGACGGTGAGGTCGAGCGCGGCGAGGCGCTCCTCGACAGCAGACATGCTGATCAGCCCTTCGGACGCTTCAGGTAGGCGACGTAGTTCTCGGCGTTCGGGCCGGGCACCACCTGGACGAGCTCCCAGCCGTCCTGGCCCCATGTGTCGAGGATCTGCTTGGTCGCATGGATGAGCAGAGGAACGGTCGCGTACTCCCACTGGGTCATGGCCTGACCCTAGGGGGTGAGGTGTCCGTCGTCACCGGGACTGCTGCTCGGCGGGTACGGCGGCCCCGCGGCCCGTAGTGTCGGGGCCGTGACCGCGACCCCGGGCGACGCCGCCCCCGACTGGACCGGCGTCCGTCTCCACGTCGTCTCCGGCAAGGGCGGAACCGGGAAGACGACGGTCGCGGCGGCGCTCGCCCTCGCGCTCGCGCACGATGGGCGCAAGGTGCTCGTGGTCGAGGTCGAGGGCCGTCAGGGCCTCTCCCAGATCTACGACGTACCACCCCTCCCCTACGCCGAGCGCAAGGTGGCGACGGCCCCCGGCGGCGGCGAGGTCTTCGCGCTCGCGATCGACCCCGAGGAGGCCCTCCTCGAGTACCTCGAGATGTTCTACAACCTGCGCCGGGCGGGCACCGCCCTGCGCCGCATGGGCGCGATCGACTTCGCCACCACCATCGCCCCCGGCGTCCGCGACGTCCTGCTGACCGGCAAGGCGAAGGAGGCGGTACGCCGCAAGAACGGCAGCAAGCACGTGTACGACGCCGTCGTGATGGACGCGCCGCCCACGGGCCGCATCGCCCGCTTCCTCAACGTCAACTCCGAGGTCGCCGGCCTCGCCCGCACCGGGCCCATCCGGTCGCAGGCCGACGCGGTCATGGACGTCATCGCCTCGCCGCTCACCGCGGTGCACCTGGTGACGCTGCTCGAGGAGATGCCGGTGCAGGAGACGGCCGACGCCGTCCTCGAGCTGCACGCGGTCGAAGCTGCCGGTCGGCGGCATCGTCGTGAACCAGATGCGCCGCCCGCTGCTGCCGGCGAACGCGCAGGCCAAGGCGCGCAAGGGCCGCCTCGACAAGGCCGCGATCGCGCACGACCTCGCAGCGTCCGGCGTCGTGTCCGGCAGCGGTGCTCTCATCGGGTCGCACGGCGGCGTCCTCGTCGACGACGTCGTCCGCGCCCTCGCGGTCGAAGGGGCCGAGCACGCCGAGCGCGTCGCGCTCGAGACCCGCGAGCGCGACAACCTCGAGGTGCTCGAGCGTCCGACGTACGAGCTGCCGTTCCTCGCGGACGGCGTCGACGTCGGCACCCTCTACGAGCTCGCCGACCTGCTCCGGGAGCAGGGCATGGCATGAGCACCTTCACGCGCGAGGTCGTCCCTCGCTCGCCCGTCCTCGACATCGACGCCCTGCTCGACGACCGCGGAATCCGCGTCCTCGTCTGCTGCGGATCGGGCGGCGTCGGCAAGACGACGACCGCCGCGGCGCTCGGTCTGCGCGCGGCCGAGCGCGGGCGCAGCGTCGTCGTCCTCACGATCGACCCGGCCCGGCGGCTCGCGCAGAGCCTCGGGCTGACCGAGCTCGACAACGACCCGCGGCCGGTCGACGGCGTCGACGGCACCGGCACGCTCGACGCGATGATGCTGGACATGAAGCGGACGTTCGACGAGTTCGTCGAGTCCAACGCAGACCCCGAGCGGGCGGCGACGATCATCTCCAATCCGTTCTACCAGTCGCTGTCGAGCTCGTTCGCGGGCACGCAGGAGTACATGGCGATGGAGAAGCTCGGCCAGCTCCGGGCCCGCTCGGAGGCCGAGGGCCGCTGGGACCTCGTCATCGTCGACACCCCGCCGTCGCGCTCGGCGCTCGACTTCCTCGACGCGCCGCGGCGCCTCGGGTCCTTCCTCGACGGCCGGTTCCTGCGCATCCTCGCCGCGCCCGCGAAGGCCGGCGGCCGCGCCTACATGAAGGTGATCAGCGCCGGGTTCGGAGTGTTCACCAACGTGCTCTCGCGGGTCATCGGCGGCCAGGTGCTCACCGACATCCAGACCTTCGTCGGATCGGTCGACACGCTCTTCGGCGGCTTCCGCCAGCGCGCGGACGAGACGTTCCACATGCTGCAGGCGCCGGACACCGCGTTCCTCGTGGTGGCTGCTCCCGAGCGTGATGCGCTGCGCGAGGCGTCGTACTTCGTCGAGCGGCTCGAGAGCGAGAAGATGCCGCTCGCCGGTCTCGTGCTCAACCGGGTGCAGACGACGACGGTCCCCGAGCTGGACGTCGCGATGGCGACGGCGGCCGCGGCTCGGCTCGAGGCGCAGTCGGGCACCTCGGTGACGGCGGCTCTCCTGCGGATCCACGCCGACCGGGTCGCCACGCTGAACCGCCAGCGGCGGATGGCGGAGCGGTTCACGTCGGTGCACCGCACGATCGAGGTCGCGACGGTGCCCGTCATGCCGGCGGACGTGGTCGACCTCGACGGTCTGCGGCAGGTCGGCCAGGCCCTGGCGGACCGGCTCTAGCCGGATCTCCCGGGCTCAGCCGGCGACCCGGGCCTCGGTGAGGTCGATGAGCGACGCCGAGGTGCCGTACTCCTCGCGCGCGGTCTCGAGCAGACGCCGCCAGCTCGTCACCTGGGGTCGGCGGCGCAGCAGGGCCCGGCGCTCGCGCTCAGTCATGCCGCCCCACACGCCGAACTCGATGCGGTTGTCCAGGGCGTCCGCGAGGCACTCGGTGCGCACGGGGCACGCGAGGCAGATCGCCTTGGCGCGGTTCTGGGCCGCCCCCTGCACGAACAGCGCGTCCGGGTCGCTCGCGCGACATGCCGCCGTTGTGGTCCAGTCCGTGGTCCAGGTCATCTGGTGGACTCAACCTCCCCCTGCTTCGACGGGTAGCGAGTGCCCCCGACCGGTTGCTCCGTGCGCGTGCTGCGACCGGAGGATGTCCCGACCTCGGGCCTCACCGACGCAGGTTGTGCGCCGACGGGGGCGACGCTACGCACGAGGGCAGAAACCGGGCAGGCTAGGACGGGCCATCTCTGATAGTCATATTGTGTCATGGACGTGGGTCCGGTGAGCCACCGGACGGGTGAGCCACCCGTGAGCGAGGAGTGCCCGACGGGCCCCCGCAGGGGAACCCCGGCGAGCCAGGAGACGTCCCACCGGTATCAGCCGCCTATCCTCGACAGGCCATGTCCCGTAAGCCGAGCCTCGCCGCCTCCCTCTCGCGCCTCGCCCTGTTCGTCCTGGTGAGCGCGCTTGCAGGCGTGCTCGTGGCCGGCGCCGCCCTCCCGTTCGTGGGGGGTGCGGGGGTCGCCACCCGCTCGGCGATCGAGGAGCTACGAGGCACTCCCGACCCAGCTCACCGCGCCCCCGCTGCCGCAGCGCTCGCGCATCCTGGCCCGCGACGGCTCGGTGATCGCCACGATCTACGAGCAGAACCGCATCGAGGTGCCGATCACCGAGATCGCACCGGTCATGCAGCAGGCGATCGTCGCCGTCGAGGACGGCCGGTTCTACGAGCACCGCGGCGTCGACCCGCGCGGCCTCATCCGCGCCTTCGTCGGCAACTCCGCGGGCGACGGCGTCCAGGGCGGCTCGACCCTGACCCAGCAGTACGTCAAGAACATCTTCCTGAACCTCGCGACCACGCCCGAGGAGCAGCGCGCGGCAGTGGCCCGCAGCTACACCCGCAAGCTCAAGGAGATGCGGTACGCCCTCGCGCTCGAGCGCACGCTCACCAAGGACGAGATCCTCGAGCGCTACCTCAACATCTCCTACTTCGGCGCCGGCGCGTACGGCGTCGAGGCTGCGTCCCGCCGCTACTTCAACAAGTCGGCCGCCAAGCTCACGCTCGTCGAGGCCGCCACCCTCGCCGGAGCCGTGCAGCGCCCGGTGGCGTACGACCCGACCCGCAACCCGGGCTTGTCGCAGGACCGCCGTCGCCAGGTGCTCAACCGGATGGCTGCCCTCGGCTACATCACCCAGGCGGTGGCCGACAAGACCGCCAAGATCGCCACGAAGAAGTTCCTGAAGCCGCGGCGCCCGACGAACGGCTGCACCACGTCGTACGCGCCGTTCTTCTGCGACTACGTCTACCGCACCGTGCGCAGCGACCCGGCCTTCGGCTCGACGCCGGCAGCGCGCGAAGCCCTGCTGCGCAAGGGCGGTCTGACGATCCGGACGACGCTGCTGCCCAAGGCGCAGAAGTCCGCGCAGCTCGCGGCCGACACCTACATCCCGCGCAAGGACAAGAGCAAGAAGCTCGCCGCCGTCACCATGGTGAAGCCGAGCACCGGCGAGATCCTGGCGATGGCGCAGAACCGCTCGTGGGGCACCAAGGGCGCGGGCAACACGACGTACAACTTCAACGTCGGCACGAGCATGGGCGGCAGCATCGGGGCCCAGGCCGGATCGACGTTCAAGGCCTTCACGCTCGCAGCTGCGATGGAGAAGCGGATCAACCCGCTCGAGAAGATCGTGTCGCCGCCGCGCAAGACCTTCGACGGCTTCGTGAACTGCAAGACCGGCGCGGAGTACGAGCCCTACTCCGTCGGCAACTCGACCGGCTCGGGCACGTTCAACATGCTGCAGGGCGCCGCATTCTCGGTGAACACCTACTTCATGGCGCTCGAGCAGAAGACCGGCAACTGCCGCCCGGCCGAGATCGCGGCCGACCTCGGGCTCACCAAGGGCAACGGCGACCCGCTGTTCGACGGCCCGTCGTTCACCCTCGGCACCTCCGAGGTGACGCCGCTCGGCATGTCGAGCGCCTACTCGGTCTTCGCCAACCACGGCGTCCGCTGCCAGCCGATCGCGATCGCGCAGGTGACCGACCGCGACGGCAAGGACCTGCCGATCCCGAAGGCCGACTGCCAGCAGGTCATCGAGCGCCGCGTCGCCGACTCCGTCGCCGTCATCCTCAAGGGCGTCATCGACGGCCCGATCCAGGGCCGCACCGGTGCCGCCATGAGCCTCGGCCGCGACGCCGCCGGCAAGACCGGTACGACGAACGACTCCGCTGCGGTCTGGTTCGTCGGCTTCACGCCGGACATCGCGACCGCCGTCGCCACCTACGACCCGCGCGGCCAGTACAAGTTCCCGATGAAGAACCTCGTCATCGGCGGCCGCTCGTTCGCGCAGGTCTTCGGCTCCACGCTGCCCGGCCCCATCTGGAAGATGGCGATGCTCGGCGCGCTCGACGGCACGCCGTCGACCAAGTTCGACCTGAGGATCTACGACAGCCTCACCGCCGCGACGGCCTCCCCGACGCCTACCTCGTCGAGCCCCACCGCCTCGGTCTCAGGCTCGCCCACGGGCTCAGCGTCAGGCTCGCCGACGACCTCGGGCAGCCCCAGCCCCAGCACGAAGCCGACCAAGCCCCCCAAGCCCAGCACCAGCCCGCCCGCCTCCCCCTCCCCCTGACGGGCCGAGAGACGCCGATTTGGTAGTGGAAAGGCGCGCTATACGCCGCCCTTCCACTACCAAATCCGGGTCGTACGCCGGGGTCAGGCTCCGAGGGCGCTGCGCACTGCTGCGGCCACGCGACCACCGTCGGCCCGGCCCGCGATCCGCGGGGTCAGCACCTTCATGACCAGGCCCATCTGCTTCGGGTTCTCGGCGCCGCTCTCGGCGACCGCCGCGGCCACGAGGGTCGCGAGCTCGTCGTCCGACAGCTGCTGCGGCAGGTAACCCTCGAGCACGGCCAGCTCGGCCCGCTCGCGGTCGGCGAGCTCGGGGCGGTTGGCCTCGTCGTACGCCGTGGCCGACTCACGGCGCTTCTTGGCCTCGCGGCCGAGCACCGTGATGACGTCGGCGTCGGTGAGCTCGCGCTCCTCGGTGCCGCTCTTGGCCTCGTTGGTGAGCGCGGTGAGGGCCATCCGCAGCGTCGCCGAGGCGACCTCGTCCCGACCGCGGATCGCGGTGGTGAGGTCGTCGTGCAGGCGCTGGCCGAGGGTGCTGTCGGTGCTCATGGCCACATCCTCCCGTACCCCGGCACCCGAGGCAGCGGGGATACTGGTGGGGTGCACCTCCTCGCCCGCACCACCCTCGCCCTCGGCGCCGCTGCCGCTGCCGGCCTCGGCTACTCCGTCGCGGAGGCCCACCGCTACACGCTGCGCCGCGAGGAGGCCCGCGTGCTGCCCGACGGCGTCGCGCCGGTCCGCGTGCTGCACATCTCCGACCTGCACCTCACGCCGCGGCACAAGGGCCGCGCGGCCTGGGTGCGCAGCCTCGACGCGCTGAACCCCGACCTCGTCGTCGTCACCGGCGACTTCCTGGCCCACCAGGAGGCCGTGCCCGCCGTCCTCGACGCGCTCGGGCCGCTGCTCGACCGGCCCGGCCTGTTCGTGCTCGGCTCGAACGACTACTACGGCCCCGGCGTCGTGAAGCCGTGGCGCTACCTGACCAAGCCGTCCGACCTGGACGAGCAGCGCCCACCGCTTCCGTGGCGCGACCTCGTGGCCGGGCTCACGGCCGCCGGATGGCACGACCTCGACAACGCGGCCGCCCGCGTGAAGGTCGGCGAGCTCGACCTCGACGTCCGCGGCGTCGACGACCCGCACATCGGGCTCGACCGGTACGACGAGGTGGCCGGGTCCTTCGCGGCCGACGCCGACCTGCGGCTCGGGGTCACGCATGCGCCGTACCGCCGCGTGATCGACGCGCTGGAGGCCGACGGCGCCGACCTGGTCCTGGCAGGCCACACGCACGGCGGACAGCCTGCGTGCCCTTCTGGGGCGCCCTCGTGACCAACTGCGACCTGCCCACCGCGCAGGCCAAGGGGCTCTCGCGCGTCGGGGGCGCCGACCTCGCGGGTACGCCGGGCGCAGGCGGCCCCGACGGCCGCGGCGCGTTCCTGCACGTGTCGGCCGGTCTCGGCACCTCGCCGTACGCCCCGGTGCGGTTCGCCTGCCCGCCCGAGGCCACCCTGCTGACGCTCGCCCGCGTCTGAGGCCCGCCCGATACCCGGTTTTGGCGCCCGCGTGCCCGGCACGTAGACTCACTCCGCTCCACCGGGGTGTGGCGCAGCTTGGTAGCGCGCGTCGTTCGGGACGACGAGGTCGCAGGTTCAAATCCTGTCACCCCGACATATGAGGAAGGGCCGGCCGTCAGGTCGGCCCTTCCTCATATGTCGGGGTCCCACTGATGTGGGAGGAGTTCTTCGTCGTCTCGGCCCCCCTCCCCCCGCGAGCCGAAGGCGCCCCTCTGGCCGAGACGACCAGGGTGACGGTTCCTGTCACCCCGAAGATCAGACGCGCGGCGACAGGGCGAAGCGGCCGAAGGCCGCCGCAGGAAGCGAACCGACGACGCCGAGCGAGCCCCAGCCCACCCACTCCAGCACCACCCACGAACCTGACAACCGAGATCCCCGTCGTCACCTGACGGCCGACACGTGTGCCGATTCAACGAAACGCGGCGTAGCGGACCTGTGACGGTGACATGCTCCCCGCCGAGGAACCGGGGAGAGGGCGATAGCCGTGCACGTGACAGCCACTGACGGTTCTGCGCTGCCCGAGACGAGGGTGCGTCCACGCGTCTCGTCGCGAACGGTCCTTCTCGTCGCCTCGTTCGGGGCGTTCCTCGCCTTCCTCGACGCCACGATCGTCAACGTCGCGTTCCCCAACATCCGCGAGTCGTTCCCCGAGTCCACCATCTCGACGCTCTCGTGGATCCTCAACGCGTACAGCATCGTGTTCGCGGCGTTCCTCGTCGTCTCGGGACGCCTCGCCGACCTGCTCGGCCGCAAGCGGGCCTTCATCAACGGCGTCACGCTCTTCACGATCGCGTCGGTCCTCTGCGCCATCGCGCCGAACGTCGAGGTGCTCATCGCGTTCCGCGTCGTGCAGGCCCTCGGTGCCGCGATCCTCGTGCCCGCGTCGCTCGCCCTCGTGGTCGAGGCGTTCCCCACCGAGAGGCGCGCCCACGCCATCGGCCTCTGGGGTGCGTCGGCCGCTCTCGCCTCGGGCCTCGGCCCGCCGATCGGCGGCGCGCTCGTCGAGCTCGGCAACTGGCGCCTCGCGTTCCTCGTCAACCTGCCGTTCGGCATCGCGGCCGTCGTCGCTGCCAAGCGTGCCCTCGTCGAGAGCCGGGCGCCGGGACGTCGACGCGTGCCCGACCTGCTCGGCGCCACGATCTCGGCCCTCATGCTCGGCGTCCTCACCCTCGGCATCGTCAAGGGCGAGGACTGGGGCTGGACGAGCCCAGCGGTCATCGGCTGCTTCCTGGGCGCGGTGCTGCTCGGTGCCGCGTTCGTCGTGCAGCTCGAAGCGTCACCGCTCGCCGCTGCTCGACCCGGCGCTGCTGCGCATCCGGCCGTTCGTCGTCGGCAACATCGCGACGATCGTCGCCGGAGTCGGCTTCTACGCGTACCTGCTCACCAACATCCTGTGGCTGCAGTACGTCTGGGGCTACAGCATCGTGGTGTCGGGCCTCGCGGTGGTGCCGGGCGCGATCGTGGCCGCGATCCTCGCCTCCCGCCTCGGGCCCATCGCGCAGACGCGCGGCTACCGCCTCGTGATCATCCCGGGCGCGATCATCTGGGCGCTGGCATACGTCTGGTACGTCGCCCGCGTCGAGGTCACTCCGGACTTCTGGGGCGCATGGCTCCCCGGCCAGATCCTGTCGGGCATCGGCGTCGGCGCGACCCTGCCGGTGCTCGGAAGTGCAGCGCTCGCAGCGGTTCCCGGCGGTCGGTTCGCGACGGCGTCCGCGGTCAACTCGTCCGCACGCCAGATCGGCGCGGTGCTCGGCATCGCGATCCTCGTGGTCATCGTGGGCACGCCGTCCCCCACATCGACGGTCGACAGCCTGCGGCACGGCTGGATCTTCTCGGCGATCTGCTTCGCGGTAACGGCGGTCGTCGCGGTGTTCGTGGGCAAGGTCGTGCCGACCACGGCCGACGACTCCGACGACGACTCCGTGCGCCCGCCGACGATCTCCCTGCCCGAGGCCGCCGCGGCTCCCGCCGCTGCTGCCACCAGCGCTCTCGCGGCCGCCCCCCTGCTCTCCCGCCTCCCCGAGGACGTGCGGGCGCGCCTGGAGGCCGGCGCCCACACGGTCGACCTCACGGCGGGCTCGCTGCTGTTCTCGGCGGGCGATCCCGCCGACGACGTGTACGTCGTCACTGCCGGGTTGCTCGACGTCGAGCAGGACGGCCGGGTCGTGCGGCAGGTCGGCGCCGGAGCGGTGATCGGCGAGCTCGCACTGCTCACCGGCGGCACGCGCTCGGCCTCGATCCGCGCGCGCCGCGACAGCCACCTGCTGCGGGTGTCGCACACGACGTTCGACGAGGTCGTCGGATCCGACCCTCGCGCGCTGCGCGCCCTCACCGGCGTGCTCGCCTCGCAGCTCCAGGACGCGGCACCGCCTGCCGCCGGACGCCCGCCGCAGCCGCGGCTCGTCGCCGTCGTGGCCCTGCACCGGGGCGCACCCGCGGCGGCCGTCGCCGACGCGATCGACGGGCACCTCGCGGCCGCGGGCCTGCGGGTCGCCCGACCGGGGCAGGTCGAGCCCGAGGCGCTCGAGCGGGCCGAGCGCGAGAACGAGCGCGTGCTCATCGTGGCCGAGGACCCGGACGCCGCGTGGTGGGCGATGGCCGTTCGCCAGGCCGACCTCCTCGTCATCGTGGCCGCGCACGACGCCGCGATCCCGGCCGAGGCACCGCTCGGTCGCACCGACGTCGACCTCGTCCTCGTCGGCCCGCCGTCACCGTCGGAGCGGGTGCGCGCATGGCAGGAAGTCCTTGCGCCGTACCGGATCACGCAGATCATGCCGCCGTTCTCGGTGGGCACGCGCGCCCTCGCCGGGCGCATCGCCGGCCGGTCGGTCGGCATCGTTATGGCCGGCGGCGGTGCGCGCGCGTTCGCGCACCTCGGCATCCTGCTCGAGCTCGAGGACGCCGGCATCCACGTCGACCGTGTCGTCGGGGCGAGCCAGGGGTCGATCATGGCCGCGGTGCACGCGCGCGGCATCGACGCCCGCACGGCGATCGAGATGTGCCACGAGGAGTTCGTGCGCAACAACCCGTTCGACGACTACACGCTCCCGACCGCGGCGCTCGTGAAGGGCCGCAAGACCGAGAAGGCGCTGCGCCGCAGGCTCACGGGCATCGGCATCGAGGAGCTGCCGCTCCTGTTCCGCTGCGTGAGCACCGATCTGCAGTCGCGCACTCCGTACGTGCACCGCACGGGAGACCTCACCTCAGCGGTGATGGCGTCGCTCAGCATCCCCGGGATGTTCCCGCCGCGGCCGGACGGCCAGCGCCTGCTTGCCGACGGCGGCGTCCTCGACAACCTTCCCGTGCATGTCCTGACCGAGCGTGACGAGGGCCCGGTGATCGCGGTCAACATCGGCATGGGCGGCGACGCGCGGCCGCACGTAGCGGGCACGGTGCCGGCGGAGCCCAAGCGCATCCGCGTGCCGGCGATCGGCGAGACGCTCATGCGCTCGCTCTTCATCGGCAGCGGCGGTGCCGTCGCGTCGGCCCGCGAGGCGGGCGCGATCGTGGTGACGCCGTCGACGATGGGCGTGGGGCTGCTGGAGTTCCACCAGCTCGACCGCATGGTGGAGTCCGGCCGTCAGGCCGGTCGCGCGCTCCTTGACGAGGCCGGCGACCGCCTCACCTGACCCGGTGGCCCTGCGTCAGGTGGCGCGGCCGATGTGGACGGTGTCGCCCTGCTTGGCGAAGGACACCCACGGCTCGTCGGCGTTGGCCTCGACCAGCCCGTCGAGGGCGTCGTCGGTGCGCGCCGGCCCGTGGTGGAACGCGACGAGACGGCGAGCACCGCACTCACGCGCCAGGGCGATCGCGTCGTCGACCGTCGAGTGGCCGTAGGCGTCCGAGAGAGCCCGCTCCTTCTCGACGAACTGCGCGTCGTGCAGCAGCACGTCGACGTCGTGGATGAGGTCCTTGACCTCGTTGCTCACCCCGGCGGACGTGATGTGGTCGGGCAGGTAGGCGAGGGAGCCGGAGTCGTCGCTCACGCGGTAGCCGAACGTGCGGCCGCCCTTGTGCTTCACCTCGGTCGCCCGGATCCGGAACCCGCCGATCTGGTGGTAGCCGGCCTCGAGCGCGGTGAAGGTCCAGGCGCCCTGGAGCCCCTCGGGCGTGATGGGGAAGTTCGGCGGCGCCATCGCGGCGGCGAGCAGGTCGCGCCCGGTGCGCGCGTTCTGCGCCGGCACGTAGAGATCGACGGCCGCGTCGGGCCGGTCGCCGGCGACGAAGAACGGGAGGCCCTGCACGTGGTCCCAGTGCAGGTGGCTCACCAGGATGGACCCCCGGTACGCCGCCCCGCCGAGCACCTTGGTCAGCTCGCGCAGACCGGTGCCGGCGTCGAGCACCAGCGCCGGCGAGTCCTCGCCGTCGTGGAACACGGCCACGCACGACGTGTGACCGCCGTAGCGGACGAAGTCCCCGCCCGGCGCGGGCGTGGAGCCTCGGACTCCTAGAAGCATCAGGCGCACCGGCGCAGACTAGCCAAGCCCCGCCCGGCGCTCGGCAGAACCACCCAATGTTCGCCCCGAAGGGGACGGCGGGGCGCTGGATAGGGTCGTCGCGTGACGACCTGGACCGGACGGTGCGCTAGCCGCGGACTCGTCGTGCTCAGCCTCGGCGTCGTGCTGATCATCGGGGGCATCGGCGGCGCGCTGCTCATCGCGTCCCGCGGATCGGACGTGCCTCCGTGGCTGGGCTGGCTGCTCGTCGTCGTCGCCCTCGTCGTCGGCTTCTTCGGCTTCCTCCTGTCCTCCCTGGAGGTGCGCGTCGAGACCGAGCGCGTCGTCGTGGCGTTCGGCCCGTTCGGCTGGCCGCGGCGCACGGTGGCGCTCGCCGACATCCGCGAGGTCGCCGCCGGGCAGATCGAGCCGATGGAGTGGGGTGGCTGGGGCTACCGCTGGAACCCCTCCGCGCGCGCGACCGCCGCCGTGATCCGCCGCGGCCCCGGCATCGTGCTGGGGCTCGAGGACGGGCGTCGCTTCGCCGTCACCGTCGAGGACGCCCGCGCGGGCGCCGTCGCCGTCGGCGAGGCCCTCGAGGCCCGTCGCGCCCGCTGACGCCGCCGCGGCGCGTCAGGTGAACGTGTAGTAGATCCAGCCGCTCGACCCGGACGAGCTGAAGGCCCCTGCGCCCGTCGAGGCCATCATGCGACCGCGCCCGACTCCGCCGTTCGTGAAGAGCGTGGCGAAGGCCTGCGAGGAGAAGTCGAGCGTCGCGCAGGCCAGCGTGGACGTCGTCTGCCACGTCGACCCGTTGAGCCGCTGCGCGACGAGGTCGACGCATCCACCGGGCTTTGCGGGCGTGACCAGCACCGAGATGTCGGGGTTGGTGCCCGCGCGGAAGAGGTAGCCGGAGCCGGAGCGGCCATAGGCGCCACCCATCCGCACCGTCACCTTCGCCCTCACGTTGACGGTGCGCGCCCTGCCGACGGGCAGGTAGCGGTAGTCGCCGGCGAACTTCACCGAGTAGATGGTCTTCACGGTCACCGGCATCGAGACGACGAGGTTTCCGCTGGCATTCACCTTGCCCGCCTTGACCATCCGGGCGGCACCGCCGTTGAGCTTGCGGGCGTAGATCGCGACGGCCCGGTTGTTGTACGTCGTCCCGAGGTGCACCTTCACGACCGCCCGGCCGCCGTACGCGTAGACGCTCTTGTCGCTCGTGATGGTGATGCTTGTCGAGGCGCGCGACACGGTGACGCTGCGCTTGGCCGTGACCGAGCTCCGGTCCATGTCGCCCGCCCAGCTCGCCGTCCACGCGACCGGACCGCCTACGGTCGGGACGTCCTTGTACGAGAACCTGCCGGTGGAACTGGTCTTCACGTACAGCGTGCGCTTGCCGGACAGCCCGGTGCGCGTGATCGTCACGGTGGCCGACGGCACCGCGGCACCGCCGCTCGTCAGGGTGCCCGTGAGCGTGTACGAGTGCCCTCGCGCGACGGTCGTCGGTGCGCTCAGGGCGAGGACGCTCGCCGCCTTCACCGCACTGACGCTGATCGACGTGGTCGCGGCGTAGTGAGAGGCGTCCCCGGCGTACTCGACCGTGTAGGTCCGTGCCGCGGTCCCGATCGTGTCGTCGACCGACCAGGTGCCGTCGACGCCGGTGGTCGCCGGGAACGACGTCGTCCCGCCGGTGCCGTCCGGGCGCGACACGGTGACGGAGGCACCCGCGAGCGGGCCGACGGCATCGGCCAGCGTGCCCGACACGGTGACCGGGCCGTTGACCCGCGCCGTCGGCGGCGTGGTCGAGGTGAGCGTCGAGGGGGACTTGGTCGCGTTGTAGGCGATGGTCCCGCGGTTGGCGGACGCCCCTCCCTCGCAGTGGTTCTCGAACGTCGCGGCGAAGCGGGTCACCTCGCCGGTCCCGGCGTCCTTCTCGATCTCGAGCACGGTGAACGAACCCGTGACCGTGTTGCAGCCGCGGCTGTCGCCGTAGACGTCGAGGCCCGGGTGGGGCGGCGTCGCGAACGGCGCCCTCTGGGCATCCGTGTACGTCGTACCGGCGACGAAGTCCTCGCCCTCGGGCGCCCGGAGGTCGACGGTCCAGTACTGGACGTAGGCGCCCTGCAGCACGAAGAAGCTCGCCGTGCTCGCCGTGAGGTTCGGCGTGAAGGTCGCGTTGGCCTCGGTGAACGAGTACGCGGCGCCACCGGTGACGTAGTCGCCGGCGTCCCCGTCCATCACGAGGTAGGTGTAGCCCGTAACCGCCTGCGCCGGTGAGGCGGCGGCGAGGCCGCCGATCAGAAGCGCCCCGGCGGCGACGACGGACACGGCTGCGCGACGACGCGACGACATGAGTGGCTCCCCCCGTGAGCCTCCCCCGAGGCTCGGACCCGCATCGTGCCCCGTTGCCGCTGGCCCTGTCGCGCTGACGCGCGGCGATTGCTCCGAACGGCGCGGCTGCGACCGCTCAGCGGAATCCGTAGGTCGCGATCACGGCCCGATGGTCGGTGTCGGTGATGTCCACCGCCTCGAACGTGTCGGCGACGTACGCCGTGGAGCGCATGAGGACGTGGTCGATCGCGACCACGGGCGGGACGCTGCGGCCGACGGGGAACGTCGGCACGAAGCCCGCCCCCGCCTCGTCCGCGGCGTCGGCGTACCCGGCCGCCTCGTAGCGGCGCACGACGGCGTGGTCGCGGGTGGCGTTCAGGTCTCCCACGAGCGCGGTGGCGTCGGGCCCGCTCTCGACGAGGTCGAGCAGCAGAGCGTGTTCGTCGCGCCAGACGCTGTTGTCACGCACGCCCGGCGCGACGGGATGCGCGGCGATCACGGTGAGGCCGGCGCCGGTCTCGGCATCGACGGTGACGAACGCGCGCAGTGTGCGGGAGAAGAAGCCGGGCTCCTCGGTCGTGGCGCTCAGCGGGAGCCGCGACCAGATGCCCGTGCCCTGCACGCCGGGGGCGGGCTCGGCGTACCGGTTCGGGAGCAGCCGGTCGAGACCTGCACCCTCGAGACGGCGCATCGCCTCGGGCGTCAGCTCGAGGACGACGAGGACGTCGACGTCCTTGTCGCGCACGAGCGCGGTGAGGTCGTCGGCGGACGCGTCCCCGAAGCGGATGTTGCTGCTCGCGATGACGAGCGGCCGGTCGCCCGCAGGCGTGCGCGCGGTGTAGAGCGGCAGCAGCCACCAGCCCTGCAGAAGGAGGAGCGCGGCCGCGACGAGCGACGTCGCGCGGCTGCGGCCGAGGAGGGCGAGGACGAGCGCGACGACGGTGACCGGCAGGAACCACGGCACGAGCGACACGGCGTACGCCAGCGGCCCGACCTCGATGCCGAGCAGCCGCAGCGCGAGGACGAATGCCGTCCCGAGCACGAGCAGGACGGCCATGACCAGAGCGCCGCTGCGCCACCAGGTGCGCGGCCGTGCCTCGTCCTCCACGGGGCCAGTCTCACCCACCGGGGCCTGACGTGCGGCGCGGGCCGCCGCCCGGCCTCAGCCGGACGACGACCCGCGTCGGAGAGCGTGATCAGCCCTGGGCGACCAGGAGCTCGGCGATCTGCACGGCGTTGAGGGCAGCACCCTTGCGCAGGTTGTCGTTGCTGATGAAGAGCACGAGGCCCTTGCCGTCGGCGACCGACTGGTCCTGGCGCACGCGGCCGACGAAGGACGGGTCCTTGCCGGCGGCCTCGAGCGGGGTCGGCACGTCGGTGACGACGACGCCGGGCGCGGCACCGAGCAGCTCGAGCGCGCGCTCGACCGAGAGCGCGCTGTCGAACTCGGCGTTGATCGAGAGCGAGTGCCCGGTGAAGACCGGCACGCGCACGCAGGTGCCGCTGACGAGCAGCTCGGGGATGCCGAGGATCTTTCGGCTCTCGTTGCGGAGCTTCTGCTCCTCGTCGGTCTCGAACGAGCCGTCGTCGACGATCGCGCCCGCGAGCGGGATGACGTCGAACGCGATCGGCCGCACGTACTTCTTGGGCTCAGGCAGGATCACCGAACTGCCGTCGTGCACGAGGCCGGCGGTGTCCTGCTCGACCGCGGCGCGCACCTGGGTGTCGAGCTCCTCGACGCCGGCGAGGCCGCTGCCCGACACCGCCTGGTACGACGACACCACGAGTCGGCGCAGACCGGCCTCGTCGTGCAGCGGGCGCAGCACCGGCATCGCGGCCATGGTGGTGCAGTTCGGGTTGGCGATGATGCCCTTGCGCGCGTCGGCGACGGCGTCCGGGTTGACCTCGCTCACGACCAGCGGGACGTCGGGGTCCATGCGCCAGGCCGAGGAGTTGTCGATCACGATGGCGCCGGCCTCGGCGTACTTCGGGGCGAGGGCCTTGGACGTCGACCCGCCCGCGGAGAACAGCGCGATGTCGATGCCCGTGAGGTCGGCGGTGGCGGCGTCCTCGACCACGATGTCGCGGCCCTTCCACGGCAGCGTCGTGCCGGCCGAGCGGGCAGAGGCGAAGAAGCGCACCTCGCCGAGGGGGAAGTCGCGCTCCTCGAGCAGGCGGCGCATGACGGCGCCGACCTGGCCGGTGGCGCCGACGACGGCGACGGTGGGGTTGCTGCGCATCAGGTTCTCCTCGTACGGGCTGGCGTCCACGCTACGTCGTAGAGCTCGATCGGGTCCGCACGGTTTCCTGCCGGAGACCGCCCGGTTCTTGCAGGTACCCCTCCGCTGGCACTGATCAATCCGTCGTTTCCGGGGTCGGGAAGCGACGGATTGATCAGGTTGACGGGTGGGACTAGCGGCCGGTGCCGCCGTAGACGACGGCCTCGCCGCTGCCGTCGAGACCGAACGCCGTGTGCACGGCGCGGACGGCCTCGCCGGCCGACTCGGCACGGGTCACGACCGAGATGCGGATCTCCGACGTGGAGATCATCTCGACGTTGATGCCCGCCTCGGCGAGGGCGTTGAAGAACGTGGCCGAGACGCCCGGGTGCGAGCGCATACCCGCGCCGACGAGCGAGATCTTGGCGATGCCGTCGTCGTACGTGAGGTCGTCGAAGCCGATGTCCGACTTCACCTTCTCGAGCGTCGCCAGCGCCTTCTGGCCGTCCGCCATCGGGCAGGTGAACGTGACATCGGTGCGCCGGCTCGAGCCGGACACGTTCTGCACGATCATGTCGATGTTGACGCCCGCCTCGGCGACGGCGCTGAAGATCTCGGCCGCCTTGCCGGGAAGGTCGGGTACGCCGACGACGGTGACCTTGGCGTCGCCGAGGTCGTGCGCGACTCCGGCGATGATCGGCTGCTCCACTGCTTCCCCTTCGGGTGCGGATGAATCGGAGACCACCAACGTGCCCGTCTTGTTCGAGAACGACGAGCGGACGTGGATGGGGAGGTCGAAGCGGCGCGCGTACTCCACGCACCGGAGGTGCAGCACCTTGGCGCCGTTGGCCGCGAGCTCGAGCATCTCCTCGTAGGTGATGCGCGGGACCTGGCGGGCAGCGGGGGCGATGCGCGGGTCGGCGGTGAAGATGCCGTCGACGTCGGTGTAGATCTCGCAGACGTCGGCGTGCAGCGCGGCTGCCAGCGCGACGGCCGTGGTGTCCGAGCCGCCGCGTCCGAGCGTGGTGATGTCCTTGGTGTCCTGCGCGACGCCCTGGAAGCCGGCGACGATCGCGATCGCGCCGTCGGCGATCGCCGACTGGATGCGACCGGGCGTGACGTCGATGATCCGCGCCTTGCCGTGCGTCGAGTCGGTGATCAGGCCGGCCTGCGACCCGGTGTAGGACCGCGCCTCGAAGCCGAGGTCGTTGATCGCCATGGCCAGCACGGCCATCGAGATGCGCTCGCCCGCGGTGAGGAGCATGTCGAGCTCGCGCGGAGCAGGGTCCGGGCTGACCTGCTCGGCGAGCTCGATGCAGCTCGTCGGTGGTGTCGCCCATCGCGGACACGATGACCACGACGTCGTCGCCGGCCTTCTTGGTCTCGACGATGCGCCGTGCGACGCGCTTGACGCTCTCCGCGTCGGCGACCGAGGAGCCGCCGTACTTCTGGACCACGAGTCCCACGGTGGGGGTCCGCCTCACGTGTGCGATACCGACAGGGATGCCTGCAAACGTGGTCATCGTACCGGCGGGAGAAATCGCACCACCCTCGCGTCCGAATGGTGGGATATCCGTCTCGTGCCCCAGATCGGCGGACGAACCTTCTGCGGAGGAGGCGTCCGGGGCCGTTCCCGACGAAGGATCCACGGTCTCCGGCCCGGTCGTGCCGGACGTCGTCGGCGCTACAGCGCCGGCAGCCCGGCCTCGATCGCGGCCCACGAGCGGGCAGGCGTGGTCGCGCCCTCGACGGCGACCAGTCGCACGACCGAGCCGGTGCGCGTCACGAGCTCGCGCCACGTCGTGCCGAACGCCGAGTCGACCTGCACGCTCGCATAGGCACCGGCCGGCGCCTTCGCCCGCGTGACGACCATCGAGCCGCCCGGCCCGGCGACGCAGCGGCCGAGCGCGGCGGTGTAGAGCCCGACGAAGCGCTTCGCGGACGCCTCGCTGCCGAAGTCGAGGGCGAGCGCGACGCCGTGCGCACCGCTCGCGCGGTAGGCGTAGTCGACCTCGAGCGCGTGCTCGGGCACGGGGAGGTCGTCGGCGTACACGGACTCGTCGGCGCAGCCGATGGGCCGGACGGCCTGGATCACGTCCTGCGGGTCACGCGCGGTCACGGGCGTGCCGTTGCCGGTGTAGCCGTCCTCGGCGCTGCCGGGGTCGACGCGGGCGACCCAGCCGCCGCCGAGCGCATCGGGATCGGGCAGCGCCTTGCCGCTGAGCGGTCCGCTGCTCGTGGCCGGGGTCGCCGTACGGTCGAGGCCGGAGGGACTCGCCGACGGGGACGGCGACGTCTCGGACGCGCTCGGCGTGACGGTCGCCGCGGGCGTGCTGCTCGGGCTCACGGCCACCGGCTCGCTCGACGCGGTCGGCTCGGGGCTCGCGGACGAGCAGCCCGCGACGAGGACGACGACGGCGAGGGCCACGGCGACGGCGCGCAGGCGCGGGGCGTCAGCCGCCATTGCTGCTGAAATGCTGGTAGTCCGGCGGCGACCAGCGTCCGCCCCACACCCACCCGAACGCGCGGAACGTCTGCGCCACCACGCTCCACGACGAGATGACGCCGTGGTCGTCGAGGTTCTGCTTGCGGAACAGGTAGTACGGGTACCTCGCCGCCGACGGGTAGACGCGAGACCAGGTCACGTACGGGTTCTCGAAGGTGTTGATGTCGATCGCGTTGCCGAACGAGTGCTGGCTGATCCGGTAGCGGTTGCCCGTGACCGGGCGGCAGTTGTACGCCGAGGTGTTGCCGGCGTTCATCGCGGCGATGTCCGAGCCGCTGGGAGAGCGGTTGCCGCCGAGGTAGTAGTAGTCGACCGGGCGCACCTGCTTAAAGCGGAACTTCAGCTCGAACGACTTCGTGAACACAGCGCGCACGGTCTTCACCGCGTAGTCGCGCAGGATGATGTCGCCGCGCTGCACGCTGCCGTCGTACGCCCAGTAGTTCACGGTGAGGCGGCGCAGCTTGGACGGCCCGACCGGGCAGCCGTTGCGGTACGAGTACTTCACCGACGAGCGCGTGAGCGGGCCGGACACCACGGCGTCCGCGGCCGCCGTCACGGTCGTCGTCGTCATGGTCGTCGCGGACGAGCCGTCGGCCCAGACCGCGCGCGCACGCCAGGTGATGCTGCCCACGACGTTGGGCCGATGGGCGACCCACCAGACGCCGCTGACCGTCGGCTTCGTCGACGCGACGGTCACCCAGCCGCTCGCCCGCAGGCGCTGCACGCTGACCGTGATGGGTCCGCCCGAGAGCGGGTCGACGGCGCCGGAGAACGTCATCGAGCGCTGCGCGTACGCCGTGGCCGGAGCCGAGAGCGTGACCGAGTGACCGGGTGTCGAGGCCAGCGTGGTCACCGTGACCGTGCCCTCCGCCGTACGGCCGGTGGCCGAGGTGAGCGTGTAGGCGAACGACTCGACGCCGGTCCAGCCGGTGTCGGGCGTGTAGAGCACGCCGGTGCCGGCATCGACCGTCGCGGATCCGCGCCGCGGGTCACCGACCGCCGTGACGGTGAGGGCCGAGTCGTACGGGTCGGTGTCGTTGCCGAGCAGAGGGATGCGCACCTGTACGCCGGGCGGAGTGGTGGCGGTGTCGGGGCCGGCGGTCGGGGGCGCGGGCGCGACCGTGGCGGTCACCGTCGCGGTCGAGTCCTGGCCGGACGAGTCCGACAGCGTGTACGTGAACGTGTCGACGCCGTACCAGCCGGCATCGGGCGTGTACGAGACCGCGGGCCGCTCGACCCCGCTGACGGTCACCGCCGTCACGACCACATCGCCGTGATCGGGGGCGCCGACCTGGTTCGCGCGCGGCAGCGAGAGGTCGGGGGCGCCGGTCCACGTGTCGTTGGCCAGGACGTCGACCACGGCGGTCGTGCCGCCCTGCAGCGCGGCGGCGTCGTCCACAGCCGTGGGCGCGAGCGTGCCGGCGTCGGCAGGCACGACGGTGAACGCGCTCGCGAGCGCGACCACCGCGGTGGCTGACACGAGCCGTGCAAGGCGCCGCACTGCCCCACCCCTGTCCCGGTGCCGACGTGGCCACCCCAGCAGTGACGAGCACGAACGGTTCCTAGTCGTGAATCGACTATGACACGGGGCCCCTTGAGGTCTGGGCCACCGTCCGCTGGCCGAACCTGTGCGTGTCCCGGTCCGGAGCCCGTGCTACCGGGCGGGATCGACGTCGACGTCGGTGTCGATCGGCACCTCGAGGCGCACGTGCGCGACGAGCGACTGCAGCGCGCGCAGCGCCGCCGAGGCCGCGACGCCCCAGGTCGAGAGGTACGAGAACTGCCACCACCAGAGGGCCTCGAGCGGGCGGCCCGCGGCGTGGTGGGCGAGGCCGTGCAGCAGGTCGGACGTGATCTGGGACAGGTCGTCCGACAGCCGCGCGGCCATGACCTCGGGGCCGGCGTACGGGTCGAACACCTCGACGTAGTCGTCGACGGGGCCGAGCAATTCGTGCAGGCGGTTGCGCAGCTTGTCGATGTCGGGCTCGGCACCGGCGTCCGGCTCGAAGCGGTCGTCGGGCACGACGTCCTCGATCGCGCCGAGCGGCGCGCCGGCCGCGAGGAGCGAGGACAGCTCGAGCAGCAGGATCGACACCGACTCGTCCGGAGTGCCCGCGCTGGCGACCACCTCGATGCTGCGCACGAACTGCGCGGCCGCACCGGCCATGTGGTCGGACAGGTCGACGAGGTCGGCCGGGGCCGGGTCAACCTCGAGGTCGGGGCTCTGCACCTTGTCGCTCATGGGCACAGCGTGTCAGAACTCGACGCGTCGACGTCCCTCGAACGCGCGCCCGAGCGTCACCTCGTCGGCGTACTCGAGGTCGCCGCCCACGGGGAGGCCGCTCGCGAGGCGCGTGACGGCGAGCCCGAGGGGCTTGGTGAGGCGGGCCAGGTAGGTGGCCGTCGCCTCACCCTCGAGGTTGGGGTCCGTGGCGAGGATGAGCTCGACGATGCTGCCGTCGGCGAGCCGCGTCATGAGCTCCTTCACGCGGAGGTCGTCGGGCCCGATGCCTTCGATCGGGCTGATCGCGCCGCCCAGCACGTGGTAGCGCCCGCGGAACTCGCGCGTGCGCTCGATCGCGACGATGTCCTTGGGCTCCTCGACGACGCACAGCACCGTCGGGTCGCGACGAGGGTCCTTGCAGATGCGGCACTCGACGTCCTCGGCGACGTTGCCGCAGATCGCGCAGAAGCGCACCTTCTCCTTGACCTCGAGCAGCGCGTTCGCGAGGCGGCGTACGTCGGTGGGCTCGGCCTGCAGGATGTGGAACGCGATGCGCTGCGCGCTCTTGGGCCCGACGCCCGGGAGACGGCCCAGCTCGTCGATGAGGTCCTGGACGATGCCCTCGTACACAGTGGTTGCCTGGTTCCTGTCCGGCTCAGCCGTTGTCGTACTCGGTCATGACCGTGCCGCCGAGCTCGCGCTGCACGAGCGCGAGACCGGACAGGCCGGTGTCGTCGACGTCGTCGTCGTCATCGCTGACGACGTCCGCCTCGGGCGGGGTCTGGGTGGCCTGCTCCTCGGCGACGACCGCGGCCGCGCGCTCGCGCGGGCTCGGGCCCTCGGGCTCGGACGGCGCGGGCTCGCTGTGGTCGGACGGCTCGGGCGCACGGGCGGGCTCGGGCGCGGTGGCGCGGCCCGGGTCGAGCACGAGGTCGACGTCGACGTCGAGGCGCAGGACGTCGAGCACCGCGATCTTCAGCAGCTCGAGGTGGCCCTTGTTGCTGCGCAGGATGCCCATGCGGACCTTGTCCGGGTGGGCGAGCGTGAGCAGGCGCGTGCTGCGGCTGAGCGGCACCGCGCCCTCGGCCAGCGTGTGCGCGACCCGGCTCGAGGACTTCAGCGCCTCGAGCACGGCCGGCCACATCGACACGACGGGGCCGAGGTCGAGCGCCTCGTTGGGGTCGGTCGGAGCGGCGGTTGCGGCAGCGGCGGGCTCGTCGGCCGGGGCGGCCTCGGGCTCCGCGGCCACCGGCGCTGCTGCGTCGCCGGGTGCGGCGGTGGTCGGGGCGACGCTCGACAGCCGCGGCGGTGCCGGCGGGCCGCCCGCGGGCCGCTCGGCAGGGGCGGTCGCGGCGGGACGCGTGGGTGCCGGGCGCGACGGCGGCGCGACGGCCTCGGCGGTGCCGGCGGCGTCGGCCGGGGCAGCGGGCTCCGGCGTCGCGGCCGGCTCGACCGGCTCGGGAGCGGCCGGTGCAGCAGGAGCAGGCGCGGGAGCAGGCGCGACGGCGGCTGGACGCGCCGGCGGCTGCGGGCGCTGGGCCGGTGCGGCCGCGGGGTCGCCGAGGAACGAGACGCGGTGCTCGAGTCGCTCGAGGCGGGCAGCGACGCCTGCCTCGGAGCCGTCGGCCGCGGGCAGCAGCAGCCGGGCCATGAGCAGCTCGAGCTGCAGCCGCGGCGCGGTGGCGCCCTTGAGCTCGGAGAGGCCGACGCTCACGAGGTCGGCGGCGCGCGAGAGCTGGGCGAGGCCGAGGCGCGCGCTCTGCTCCTTCATCGTGGCGATGACGTTGTCGGGCGCGTCGATCAGGCCCTGGTCGGCGGCCTCGGGCACCTCGTGCAGCACGACCAGGTCGCGCAGGCGCTCGAGCACGTCGGCCGCGAAGCGGCGGGGGTCGAGGCCGGACTCCACCACGGAGTCGACGACGGCGAACATCTCCGGGCCGTCGCTGTCGGCCAGAGCGTCGACCACGCGGTCGAGCAGTGCGGCGTCGGTGAAGCCGAGCTGGGCGACGGCATCGGCGTACGTCAGGCCCTCGGGGCCGCTGCCGGCGATGAGCTGGCCGAGCACCGACTGCGCGTCGCGCACTGAACCGGCGCCGGCGCGGGCGACGAGCGCGAGCGCCTCCGCCTCGTAGGGCACGCCCTCCTGGTCGCACATCCAGGCGAGGTGCTCCTGCAGGCGGCGCGCAGTGACGAGGCGGTAGGGGTAGTGGTGGGTGCGCGAGCGGATGGTGGCGAGGATCTTGTCCGGCTCGGTGGTCGCGAAGACGAACTTCAGGTGCGGCGGCGGCTCCTCGATCAGCTTGAGGAGGGCGTTCGCGGCATCGACGGTGAGCTGGTGGGCCTCGTCGATGATGTAGACCTTGTAGCGGCTCGCGGCGGGGGCGTACATCGCCTTCTCGCGGAGCTCGCGGGCGTCGTCGATGCCGCGGTGGCTCGCGGCGTCCATCTCGACGACGTCGATCGAGCCGGGGCCGTTGGGCGCGAGGTCCTGGCAGCTGCCGCACTCGCCGCAGGGGTCGGACGTCGGGCCCTTCTCGCAGTTGAGCGAGCGGGCCAGGATGCGCGCGGTCGAAGTCTTGCCGCAGCCGCGGGGGCCGGTGAACAGGTAGGCGTGGTGGGCCCGCCCGGTGTCGATCGCCCGGGCCAGCGGCACGGTGACGTGCTCCTGCCCGATGACGTCGGAGAGACGCCCGGGGCGGTAGGTGCGGTACAGGGCGAGGGACACGCGAGAACCCTAGTCGCCCCGCCGGACAGCGACCTACAGCCGGACGAGCCGGGCGATCTGCCCCCGAAGTGGTCGCTTCCCCGCCTGATTGGTCGCTTCTTCACGACCGGACCGGGGGCAGATTCCCGGCTGTGACTAGGCCGAGGCCTGGGCCTCGTCGTACGCCCCGCGCGAGCGGATGACGTCCTCGATGTGGTCGCGGGCCCAGGCGTCGAGCGCCGAGAGCGGCCCGGTGAGCGTGCGGCCGGCCGCCGTGCAGCTCGTACTCCACCTTCGGCGGCACGGCGGCATGCACGGTGCGCGTGACGAGGCCGTCGCGCTCCAGGCCGCGCAGGGTCTGGGTGAGCATCTTCTGGCTGACGCCGTCGATGCGGCGCGAGAGCTCGGAGAAGCGCATCGGGCCCTCACGCAGCGCACCGACCACGAGCACGGTCCAGCGGTCGCCGATGCGGTCGAGGATCGTCCGGGTCGCGCAGTTGCGGTGGTACGGGTCGGGCTCGAAGCCGCTGGCCTGCATGCTCACCTCCGGGTAAGTACCCCACTTTGAAGTGCCTGCTCTCCGATGGGAAGCGACTCCAGGGTACCCCGGTTGTGGAGGGCAGGCCGCCCACGGCCGTCACCGTCCGCACACCGAGGAGATCCGCATGTCCGTCGTCGTCACCGCCGCCTCCAGCCACCTGGGCCGTCACGTGGTCGAGTCGCTGCTCGAGCGCGGCGTGCCCGCCGCCGAGATCACCGCCACCAGCCGCCGCACCGAGACGCTCGCCGACCTCGCCGAGCGCGGCGTGAACGTCATCGCAGCCGACTACCACGACGCCGCCGGCCTCGAGGCCGCGTTCGCCGGTGCCGACAAGGTGCTCCTGGTGTCGAGCGGCTCCTTCGACGACCGCGCCGGCCAGCACCGCAACGCCATCGCCGCGGCCAAGGCAGCCGGTGTGAAGCACGTCGTCTACACCTCGGGCCCGAAGGCCACGACGTCCTCGATCCTGCTGCTCGCCGACCACGCGGCGACGGAGAACGCGCTGGCGGAGTCGGGCCTCGCCTGGACCGCGCTGCGCGACGGCTGGTACGTCGAGAACTACACCGCCCAGGTGCCGACGTACCTCGAGCACGGCATGGTCGGCTCGGCCGGCGAGGGCCGCGTGAGCCTGGCGCTGCGCCGCGAGCTCGCCGAGGCCGCCGCGGTGGTCCTCACCACCGAGGGCCACGAGGGCAAGGCCTACGAGCTCGGCGGCGAGGCCGTGACGCTTACCGAGCTCGCCGCGATCCTGTCCGAGGTCACCGGCTCGACGATCACCTACACCGACGTCCCGGTCGAGACCTTCCAGGGGATCCTGTCCGGCGCCGGCCTCCCCGACCCGCTGCCGCTGATCTTCTCCGACGTCGACCGCGGCATCGCCGCCGGCGAGCTGTACGTCGACCCCAGCGACCTCGCAGCCCTGCTCGGCCGCCCGGCCACCGGCGTGGCCGACGCCGCCCGCGAGGCCCTCGCCGGCTGACCGGACCGCGGACGCAGGAAGGGCGGGCGCGCAGTGCGCTCCCGCCCTTCCTCACGTGCTGGCGGAGGATAGGGGATTCGAACCCCTGAGGGGTTTCCCCCAACACGCTTTCCAAGCGTGCGCCCTAGGCCACTAGGCGAATCCTCCGCCGCAGAGGATACGGGGCCGAGGAGGGTCATCACCAAACCGGCCTCCGGAGCACCCCTCCGCCTGCCGTAGAGTGGGCGCCGACCCCCCGTGTGGCGTCACCCTGCCGAACTCCCCCAGGGCCGGAAGGCAGCAAGGGTAAGCGGGCTCTGACGGGTGCGCGGGGGGTCACCTCATTCCCGCGAGCGCCGTCCGGACTGCGTGCGGCGCGAGGCGCGCGGACGCTGCCTACGTGCCATCCGACGTTCGCCGCCTAGACTCGATCAGGTGATCTTCAAGGGTGTGGGAGACGGGCGTCCGTACCCCGACCATGCCCTCACGATCTCCGCGTGGGCCGACGTCGCGCCCCGCCAGGTGCGGCTCGCCGACCTCGTCACCACCAAGCGCACCCTCGACCTCGAGACGCTGCTCGACGAGCAGTCGACGTTCTACGGCGACCTGTTCGCGCACGTCGTGAAGTGGCAGGGCGTGCTCTACCTCGAGGACGGCCTGCACCGGGCCCTGCGTACGGCGCTGCACGGTCGGCCCGTGCTGCACGCCCGGGTGCTCGACCTGGACGACCCCGCCGCGCTCCGCGCGAGCGCCGGAACGACCCGTGGGGGAACTCGATGAGCATGCTCAGCGGAACGGTCATCGGCCCGAGCGGCGGCGGCCCGCGCCGGCGCCGCCCGTGGGCCACCGGGCTGCTCGTCGTGCTGATGATGGCCGTGGTCTTCGGCGGCACCTACGGCGCCGTCGTCCTCCTCCGCGGCGGCGGCAACGAGCCCGGCCCGGGCACGAGTTCGAGCGGCGCCACCCCCGACACCTGCGTGACGGTCACCGTCACCCCGGGCGCCGCACTCCCCGAGCCCGCCACCGTGACGGTCAACGTCTACAACGCGACTGACCGATCCGGTCTTGCACGCACCACGGCCGACGAGCTGAAGGCTCGGAAGTTCGGCATCGGCGCGGTGGCCAACGACCCGCTCGGCAAGACCGTGGCTGGCGTCGCCGAGATCAGGTACGGCGTCAGCGGGGCCGACAACGCCAAGCTGCTGCGCTACTACGCGCCCAAGTCCAAGCTCGTGCAGGACAAGCGCACCGACGCCACCGTCGACCTCGTGCTCGGCGCGAAGTGGACCGCGGTGCCGCCGCAGAAGGCGGTCGACGCCGCACTCGCGAAGCCGGTCGAGTCGCCCGGCCCCGGCTGCCCGAGCCCGAGCGCCACGAAGTCGAGCACGACGTCGCCGAGCCCGAGCGCCACTCCGTCCGCGAGCTGACGCGCCAGTCCGTTCTTCCGGCGACCGCCTGAGATCGCTACGGCCTCAGGCGAACTGAGCGCTCAGCCGAAGAGGGCGGGCAGCGTCGCATCGGCCGTGGTCTGCAGCTCGGCGAGGCTCCAGACAGCGGTGCCGCCGTACACGCCCTCGACGACCAGGTCGTCACCAGCAGCGCCGACGACGCCGATCTGCGCCACCGGCACGCCGTGCGCGGCGGCGAGAGCCGTGAGCGCCTCGACGTCGGACGCGGCAACGGTGACGACCGCGCGTGCGGTCGACTCCGAGAGCAGCAGCACGAACGGGTCGACGCCCCCGGGCACGGTCACCGTGGCACCGACGCCACCGCGCAGCGCCATCTCGACGAGCACCTGCGCGATGCCAGCGTCGGACACGTCGTGCGCCGCGGTGGCGAGACCCGAGGTCGAGGCCTCGACCAGGACCTCGGCCAGCGAGCGCTCGGCACCGAGGTCGACGACCGGCGGGAGGCCGCCGAGGTGGCCGTGGACGACGTGCGCCCACTCGGAGCCCGCGAGCTCGTCGCGGGTCTCCCCGAGGACGAGGATCGCGTCGCCTGCGTCGCGGAACGCGATCGCGGTGCGGGCGGCGACGTCCTGGATGACGCCGAGGACGCCGACGACCGGGGTCGGGTGGATCGCGACGTCGCCCGTCTGGTTGTAGAAGCTGACGTTGCCGCCGGTGACGGGGATGCCGAGCTCGAGGCAGCCGTCGGCGAGACCGGTGACCGCCTGGGAGAACTGCCACATCACGGCCGGGTCCTCGGGCGAGCCGAAGTTGAGGCAGTTGGTGACGGCGAGCGGCACGGCACCGGTGGCGGCGACGTTGCGGTAGGCCTCGGCCAGCGCGAGCTTGGCGCCGTTGTAGGGGTCGAGCTTGGCGAAGCGGCCGTTGCAGTCGGTCGAGAGGGCGACGCCGAGGCCGCTCTCCTCGTCGACGCGGATGACGCCGGCGTCCTCGGGCTGCGCGAGCACGGTGTTGCCGAGCACGTAGCGGTCGTACTGCGCGGTGACCCAGGTCTTGCTCGCGAGGTTGGGCGAGCCCACCAGGCGCAGGACGGTCGCGCGGATCTCCTCGGCCGACGCCGGGCGCGCGAGCGAGTCGGGCGAGTCGGCCTGCAGGGAGTCCTGCCAGTCGGGACGAGCGAGCGGGCGCTCGTAGACCGGGCCATCGTGGGCGACGGTGCGCGGCGGCACGTCGACGATGACCTCGCCGTGCCACTCGATGACGAGGCGGCCGGTGTCGGTGACTTCGCCGATGACGGCGCAGTCGACGTCCCACTTGGCGCAGATGGCGAGGAAGGCCTCGAGGTTGTCGGGCGTGACGACGGCGGCCATGCGCTCCTGCGACTCGCTCATGAGGATCTCCTCAGGAGTGAGCGTTTGGTCGCGCAGCGGCACCTTGTCGAGGTCGACGCGCATGCCGCCCTCGCCGTTGCTCGCGAGCTCGGAGGTCGCGCACGAGATGCCCGCCGCACCGAGGTCCTGGATGCCCTCGACGAGGCCGGCGTGCAGCACCTCGAGCGTGCACTCGATGAGCAGCTTCTCCATGAACGGGTCGCCGACCTGCACCGCGGGGCGCTTGGCGGGGCCGCCGTCCTCGAACGTCTCGGAGGCCAGGATCGACGCGCCGCCGATGCCGTCGCCGCCGGTCTTCGCGCCGTAGAGCACGACGAGGTTGCCGACGCCGCGGGCGCTCGCGAGGTGGATGTCCTCGTGCCGCAGCTTGCCGACGCAGAGCGCGTTGACGAGCGGGTTGCCCTGGTAGCAGTCGTCGAACACGACCTCGCCGCCGATGTTGGGCAGGCCCAGGCAGTTGCCGTAGCCGCCGATGCCGGCGACGACGCCGGGCAGCACGCGGTGGGTGTCGGGGTGGTCGGCCGCACCGAAGCGGAGCGGGTCCATCACCGCGATCGGGCGGGCGCCCATCGAGATGATGTCGCGCACGATGCCGCCGATGCCGGTGGCCGCACCCTGGTAGGGCTCGACGTACGACGGGTGGTTGTGTGACTCGACCTTGAACGTGACGGCCCAGCCCTGGCCGATGTCGACGACGCCGGCGTTCTCGCCGATGCCGACGAGCAGGGTGTCGGTCTCGGGCTTCTTGTCGCCGAACTGCTTGAGGTGCACCTTGCTCGACTTGTACGAGCAGTGCTCGCTCCACATGACGCTGTACATCGCGAGCTCGCCGCTGGTCGGGCGGCGGCCGAGGATCTCGCGGATGTCGGCGTACTCGTTGGGCTTGAGGCCCAGCTCGGCGTACGGCTGCTCGCGCTCGGGGTGCGCGATGGCGTCGGCGACGGTGTCCCTGCTCTTGCGGGTGCCAGTGCTCATGCCTCGACGAGGCCCTTCAGGATCGAGGTGAAGAAGCCGAGGCCGTCGGTGGTCGGGCCGGTGAGGGCCTCGACGGCGTGCTCCGGGTGGGGCATGAGGCCGACGACGTTGCCGCGCGCGTTGCTGATGCCCGCGATGTCGCGGCGGCTGCCGTTGGGGTTGAGGTCGAGGTAGCGCGCGATCACGCGGCCCTCGGCCTCGAGCATGTCGAGCGTCTTCTCGTCGGCGACGTAGCCGCCCTCGCCGTTCTTCAGCGGGACGACGATCTCCTGGCCGACCTCGTACGACGACGTCCACGCCGTGTCGGTCGACTCGATCCGCAGCTTCTGGTCGCGGCAGATGAAGTGCAGGTGGTCGTTTCGGACCAGGGCGCCGGGGAGCAGGTGCGACTCGCACAGCACCTGGAAGCCGTTGCAGATGCCGAGCACCGGGAGGCCGCCGTTCGCGGCGTCGACCAGCGGGCTCATGACCGGCGCGAAGCGCGCGATCGCGCCGCAGCGGAGGTAGTCGCCGTACGAGAAGCCGCCGGGGAGGACGACCGCGTCGACGCCGTGGAGGTCGGCGTCGCCGTGCCAGAGGCTGACGGCCTCGCCGCCGGCGATGCGGACGGCGCGGGCCGCGTCCTGGTCGTCGAGCGACCCGGGGAACGTGACGACGCCGATCCTCATGCCGAGGTCTCGCGGATGACGTAGTCCTCGATCACGGGGTTCGAGAGCAGGGAGCCGGCGAGGTCGTGGACCTGCGCGAGGCGGGCCTCGTCGAGGTCGCCGTCGAGCCTCGAGGGTGAAGGTCTTGCCCTGGCGGACCGAGGTCACCCCCGCGAGGCCGAGGCGTCCGAGCGCCCCTTCGACGGCCTTGCCCTGGGGGTCAAGGATCTCGGGCTTGAGCATGACGTCGACGACGACGCGGGCCACGGAGCGCTCCAGGGGGAGGTTCGGTCAGGCGGTATGCGTCATCCTATCGGGCGCTCCGGCCGCCCCCGACCAGCCCAGTCGCCCCAGGCGATTCGCCCCGCCGCTGCTGGCGGACTACCCACGATGTGGCTGCTTCCCGGCCCGTTCGGCCGTCACTTCACGACCGGACCGGGGGCGATTCCCGGGGTACGGCCTGGCTCAGCCGAGGCGGGCGGTGCCGGCTTCGGCCGCGCGGTTCCAGGCGGCCCAGGCGCTCGCGACCATCTCGGGCAGGTCGCGGGCCGCGCGCCAGCCGAGCTCGGCCTCGGCCTTGGCGCTCGAGGTGACGATGCGGTCGGGGTCGCCGGGACGGCGCGGGCCGACGTCGTACGGCACCGGGCGGCCCAGCACGTCGGCGACCGCGCCGATGATCTCCTTGACGCTCACGCCCTCGCCGCGGCCCAGGTTGTACGCCGGGGCCAGGGACTGGCCGGCGGCCAGGGCCCGCGCGGCCGCGACGTGCGCGGAGGCGACGTCGCTGACGTGGATGTAGTCGCGCACGCACGAGCCGTCCGGCGTGTTGTAGTCGTCGCCGAAGACCTGCGGCGTGCGGCCCTCGGTGACCGAGGCCAGCAGGATCGGGAACAGGTTGTGCGGGCTGGCGTCGTACACGACGGGGTCGCCCGAGCCGACGACGTTGAAGTAGCGCAGGCTCGTGTGGCGGAACGGGTCAGCACCCTTCAGCTCCGCGGCGCGCGCGACGTCGCGCAGCAGCCACTCGCCGATGAGCTTGCCCTCGCCGTACGGCGACTCCGGTGCCTTGGGCGTGTCCTCGGTGACGAGCTCGGTGTCGGGGGTGCCGAACACCGCGGCGCTGGAGGAGAAGACGACGTTGCGCACACCCTGCGCGACGCACTGCTCGAGCAGGATGCGCGTGCCCTCGACGTTGACGCGGTAGGAGTCGAGCGGCTCGCGGACGCTGACGCCGGCGTACTTCAGGGCCGCGACGTGCACGACGCCCTCGATGCCATGGCGGCCGAGAGTGCTTGCCACGACGAGGCGATCAGTGATGGAGCCACGGACGAGCTGGACGCCGTCCGGCACGAACTCGCTACGTCCGCTGCTGAGGTCGTCGAGCACGATCGTGTCGATGCCCTCCTCCGCGAAGGCACGCACCACGTGCGATCCGATGTAGCCAGCGCCGCCTGTCACAACCCACGTCATGGGTCCACCCTAGGCCGCGCGCGGCGTGCGGTCACGGCTCGCGTCCGCGTACAGGCGACCTCTCAGCGGAACGAAAGCGCTCGCTCAACGGATCGAAAGATCCCAGGAACCCCAACGAAAGACAGCCGCGTACCAAACGAAGGCCCAGCGGTGAAACTGATCAATCCGTCGTTTCTCGGCCCGGGAAGCGACGGATTGATCAGTGCGGGCGATCGGGTCAGGCGAAGCGCTTGCCGGTGAGGCGCTCGTAGGCCTCGACGTACTTCGCGCGGGTCTTCTCGACGACGTCGTCCGGCAGCGCGGGCGGCGCCTCGCCGGAGTGGCGGTCCCAGCCGGAGGCGGGCGAGGTGAGCCAGTCGCGGACGTACTGCTTGTCGAACGACGGCTGCGCGTGGCCCGGCTCCCACTCGTCGGCCGGCCAGTAGCGGCTGGAGTCGGGGGTGAGCACCTCGTCGGCGAGCACGATCGTGCCGTCGGGGCGCGAGCCGAACTCGAGCTTGGTGTCGGCGAGGATCAGGCCTCGGTCGGCGGCGATGGACGCCGCGCGGTCGTAGACGAGCGTGGTGAGACGGCGCAGCTGCTGCGCCTCGTCCTGTCCGATCGCGGCGACGACCTCGTCGAAGGTGACGTTCTCGTCGTGCTCGCCGAGCTCGGCCTTGGTGGCGGGGGTGAAGATCGTCTTGGGCAGCTTCGAGCCGTCCTTGAGGCCCGGCGGCAGGTTGACGCCGCAGATGCTCGCCTGCGCGTTGTACTCGATGAGGCCGCTGCCGGTGAGGTAGCCGCGGGCCACGCACTCCACGGGGAACATGTCGAGGCGGTGGCAGACCATCGCGCGACGGGCCACGGCGTCGGGCACGTTGGTGGTGATCACGTGGTTGGGCACGAGGTCGCTCAGGCGGTCGAACCACCAGATCGACATCGCCGTGAGGATGCGGCCCTTGTCCGGGATCGGCGTCGGCAGCACCCAGTCGTACGCCGAGATGCGGTCGGAGGCCACGAACAGCAGCCGGTCGTCCGGCGTCGTGTAGAGGTCGCGGACCTTGCCGGAGTAGACGTGCGTGTAGCCCTCGGGGAGCTCGTACTCGGGGGTCGGTGCGACGGCGCTGCTCACGGGCGCGAGCCTATCGCCCGCCCGATTCCGCCCTCGCCGTACGCCGGGAACCCGGCCAGCGGTAGTCGAAACGGACGCTCTACACCGCGAAACGACCACCAGTGACGCGTCTCAGGGCTTGGGGGCCAGGGCTCGGACGGCACGGCTCGGGCTCTCGCGGCCGAGCTGCTCGGCCATCCAGACGCTGGTGGCGACGAGCTTCGGCAGGTCGACGCCGGTCTCGATGCCGAGGCCGTGCAGCATCCACACGAGGTCCTCGGTGGCGAGGTTGCCGGTGGCGCTCTCGGCGTACGGACAGCCGCCGAGGCCGCCCGCGGAGGAGTCGACCGACGTGACGCCGCAGCGCAGCGCCTCGAGGGTGTTGGCGAGCGCCTGGCCGTACGTGTCGTGGAAGTGCACCGACACCGCGCAGAGGTCGACGCCCGCATCGGCCAGCGCCGCGAGCAGCGCACGGGTGTGGCCAGGGGTCGCGACGCCGATCGTGTCGCCGAGGCTGAGCTCGGTGGCGCCGAGCGCCATCATCCGCGTGCAGACCTCGACCACCTGCGCGATGGGGACGTCGCCCTCCCACGGGTCGCCGAAGCACATCGACACGTAGGCGCGCACCGGCAGGTCGCGCTCGCGGTAGGCAGCGACGACGGGCGCGAACATCTCGTACTGCTCGGCGATGGTGCGGTTGAGGTTGCGCTGCGCGAACGTCTCCGTCGCACTGCCGAACACCGCGATCTCGCGCACGCCGGCTTCGAGCGCGCGGGCCAGGCCGCGCTCGTTCGGCACGAGCACCGGCATGCGCAGCCCGTCGTACGCCGGCAGCGCGGCGAGCAGCGACTCCGCGTCGGCCAGCTGCGGCACCCAGCGCGGGTGGACGAAGCTCGTGGTCTCCACGGCGGTGAGGCCGGCGTCGACGAGGCGCGCAGATGAACTCCGCCTTCACCTCGACGGGCACGATCGTCTGCTCGTTCTGCAGGCCGTCGCGCGGGCCGACCTCGTAGATCGTGACGCGCGACGGCAGACCCTCGAGCGGGACGGTCTGCGGCTCGCGCATCGGTGCGACCTCCGGATCGGGCGTTGTGGCGCTGCGGCGGGCGACGTAGGCGTGCGCCGTACGGCGGCGGGTGGATCGCGAGCCGAGGGGGCGACGTGATCAGACGCTAACAGCGCCTGTCTATCCTGATCGACGTGACGACGACGCCGACCGCGCCCGCCGCGGGTGGCACACGTCGCGAGCCAGCGTCGGCGGCACCTGAGGCGAGCAAGGGCACGCGCCGCGAGCAGATCCTGGCCACGGCCGCGGTCCTGTTCGCCGAGCGCGGCTTCAACGGCGTCTCGATCAACGACATCGGCGCCGCTGTCGGCATCAGCGGCCCGGCGCTCTACCGCCACTTCGCGAGCAAGGACGCCGTGCTCGGCGAGATGCTCGTCGGCATCAGCCAGCAGCTGCTCGACGAGGGGACGCGTCGGCGGGATGCCGCGGGGTCGCCGTCCGAGGTGCTGCCGTCGCTGATCGAGGCGCAGGTGGAGTTCGCGCTCGACCAGCCGGCGCTCATCACGGTCTACAACCGCGACGTCGCGAGCCTCGCCGAGGCCGACCAGCGCGAGGTTCGCCGGCTGCAGCGGGCCTACGTCGAGATCTGGGTCTCGGCGATCTGCGACGGCGTGCCCGGCACCGATGCGCCGCACGCCCGCTCGGCCGCCCACGCGGCGTTCGGCCTCATCAACTCCACGCCGCACAGCGCCCGCATCGACCGCACCGCCATGGCCGCCCTCCTCACCCGCATGGCCACCGCAGCCCTGACCACCTGACCAACCGCTTCACATTTCTTCCCTTAGGGAAGGAAACGGCAGTTCAACTGCACGGATCCCGCCCAGAATCGTGATCTTGGTCGACATCGACATCGACGCGGCGACGGCGAACTTCGTTCTGCTTCCCTTAGGGAAGGAATCTGCCGTTCAACTGCACGGATCCTGCCCAGAGCCGTGATCTTGGTCGGTGCTGGGCGCGGCGTACGGCGGCACCTCTCGGGCATAGGTCGGGCGCGCGTGCGGTTGCAGCCACATCGGTCGGACGTCGGCCACCTCCGGAGGGATCGCCATGACGGCGCAGGTCACGCGCAACGACGACGCCGCCCGCTACGAGGCGCACATCGACGGCGCGCTCGCGGGCTTCGCGCAGTACCAGCTCACCGACGACCTCATCGTGTTCACGCACACCGAGGTCGACCGCGCGTTCGAGGGCCAGGGCGTCGGCTCGGCCATCGCCCGCGCCGCGCTCGACGACGTCCGGGCGTCGGCGCAGCGCAAGGTCCTGCCGGTCTGCCCGTTCATCTCCGGCTGGATCGGCAAGCACCGCGACTACACGGACCTCGTGTACGGCGCACCGAGCAGCACCGCCACCGACTGACCGCGGTACGTCGACCCGCCTCGATCAGTAGCGGCGCAGCTCGACGTACGGCACGGAGTCGCCGTCGAGCACGTACCTGTCGACCTCGACGAAGCCGCGCCGCAGCGCGAACTCCAGGCCGTCGAGGTTCGTCCCCAGCACGACCGTCTGCACCGTGCCGCTGAGGCCGCGCATGCAGTGCGCGTAGAGCGCCCGGCCGAAGCCCTGCCCGCGCAGCTCCGGCAGCACGCGGACGATCACGGTCACCGGCTGGTCGTCGGCAGCGGGCCGCACGGTCGAGCAGCCCACGAGCTCGACCCCTGAGTAGGCCACCTCGAGCCGGTTGCGCGTCGCGCGCTCGGCGACGTCCGACTCGCTGAGCGGGTCGACGGGGATCACCACGTTGTGCACGTGCCGCCAGTCGCGACGACGGACGTCGGTGTCCGCGGGCACGACGAGCAGCGGCTCGGCATCGCTCATGGGCCCAGCACAGCGGTCGCACGCGATCGAGGGCAACCCGATTCCGCGCCACGACGGCGCGACCCGGCGGCCGTGGCGTCTGCGCCAAGCGGCCTTCGAACCGCGGGCAGCCTTGCGCCCACCACGTTAGTTAACGTTTACTAACACGGACGCCTGCCCCAGGAGGAACGCCATGGTCGCCACCCGGCTCGACGACGAGCTCGAGGCGCTGCGCGCGACGGTCGAGGCGTTCGCCCACGACGTCGTCGCGCCGGTCATCGGCGACCTCTACGAGCGCGGCGAGTTCCCCTACGCGATCGTGAAGCAGATGGGCGAGATGGGCCTGTTCGGCCTGCCCTTCCCCGAGGACGTCGGCGGCATGGGCGGCGACTACCTCGCCCTGTGCGTCGCACTCGAGGAGCTGGCGCGCGTCGACTCGTCCGTCGCGATCACCCTCGAGGCCGCGGTGTCCCTGGGCGCGATGCCGATCCACCGCTTCGGCACCGACGAGCAGAAGGCGCATTGGCTGCCGAAGCTGCGTCACGGGCGAGATGCTCGGCGGCTTCGGCCTCACCGAGCCCGGCGCCGGGTCGGACGCCGGCGGCACCCGCACGACCGCGCGGCTCGACGGCGACGAGTGGGTCATCAACGGCACCAAGGCGTTCATCACCAACTCCGGCACCGACATCACCGGCTTCGTCACCGTCACCGCCGTCACCGGCGAGAAGGCCGACGGCCGCAAGGAGATCTCGGCGATCATCGTGCCGAGCGGCACGCCAGGCTTCACCGTCGCGCCGAAGTACTCCAAGGTCGGATGGCAGTGCTCCGACACCCACGAGCTGTCGTTCACCGAGTGCCGCGTGCCCGCGGCCAACCTGCTCGGCGAGCGCGGCCGCGGCTACGCGCAGTTCCTGTCGATCCTCGACGAGGGCCGCATCGCGATCGCGGCGCTCGCGACCGGTCTCGCGCAGGGCTGCGTCGACGAGTCGGTGGCGTACGCCCGGACGCGCGAAGCGTTCGGCCGCCCGATCGGCGCCAACCAGGCGATCGCGTTCAAGCTCGCCGACATGGAGATGCGCGCGCACACCTCGCGCCTCGCCTGGTACGACGCCGCCGCCCGCATGCGCGCGGGTGCGCCGTACAAGAAGCAGGCGGCGATCGCGAAGCTGCACTCGTCCGAGAGCGCGGTGACCAACGCGCGCGAGGCCACCCAGATCCACGGCGGCTACGGCTTCATGAACGAGTACCCCGTCGCGCGCATGTGGCGCGACTCGAAGATCCTCGAGATCGGCGAGGGCACGAGCGAGGTCCAGCGCATGCTCATCGCCCGCGAGCTCGGCCTCTAGACCGAGGCCCGATCGGCCCGATCGTCCTGGCCGGCCTAGAGGATCGGCTCGGGGGTGTAGACGGCGGCGTCGGGGCGCTCGGCCATGAGGTGCTCGATCTCGTCGGCGACGGCGGACACCTGGGTGCGGGCGGCGCCGGTGAACTCGATCGGCTCGGACACGAGCTCGTCGAGCTGCTCGCGAGTGAGGCCGAGGCGCGGGTCGGCGGCGAGGCGGTCGAACAGGTCGTTGCCCTCGGTGCCCTTCTCCCGCATCTGCAGCGCGACGGCGACGGCGTGCTCCTTGATCGCCTCGTGCGCGACCTCGCGGCCCACGCCGTTCTTCACCGCGGCGATGAGCACCTTGGTCGTGGCGAGGAACGGCAGGTAGCGGCGCAGCTCGCGCTCGGCCACGGCCGGGAACGCGCCGAACTCGTCGAGCACGGTCAGGAACGTCTCGAGCAGACCGTCGATGGCGAAGAACGCGTCCGGCAGGGCGACGCGGCGTACGACGGAGCAGAAGACGTCACCCTCGTTCCACTGCGCGCCCGACAGCTCTCCGACCATCGACGCGTAGCCGCGCAGGATCACGGCGAAGCCGTTGATGCGCTCGCACGAGCGCGAGTTCATCTTGTGCGGCATGGCCGACGAGCCGACCTGGCCGGGCTTGAAACCCTCGGTCACGAGCTCGTTGCCGGCCATGAGGCGCACGGTCGTCGCGAACGACGACGGGCCTGCGGCGAGCTGGACGAGCGCCGTCACGACGTCCCAGTCGAGCGAGCGCGGGTAGACCTGGCCGACGCTGGTGAAGACGTGGTTGAAGCCGAGGTGCGCGGCGACGCGGTCCTCGAGCTCGTCGAGCTTGCTCGTGTCGCCGTCGAGGAGGTCGAGCATGTCCTGCGCGGTGCCGACCGGGCCCTTGATGCCGCGCAGCGGGTAGCGGCCGATGAGCTCCTCGACGCGGCGGTGCGCCACGAGCATCTCGTCGGCGGCGCTCGCGAAGCGCTTGCCGAGCGTGGTCATCTGCGCCGCGACGTTGTGCGAGCGGCCCGCGATGGCGAGGTCCTCATAGTCGATCGCGTGGTTGGCGAGACGGGCGAGCACGGCGACGGTCTTGTCGCGCACGATCTCCAGCGACCGCAGGATCTGCAGCTGCTCGACGTTCTCGGTGAGGTCGCGCGAGGTCATGCCCTTGTGCACGTGCTCGTGGCCGGCGAGCGCCGAGAACTCCTCGATACGCGCCTTCACGTCGTGCCGCGTGACCTTCTCGCGGTCGCGGATGGAGTCGAGGTCGACCTGGTCGACGACCGCCTCGTACGCCTCGACGACGCCGTCCGGCACGTCGATGCCGAGGTCGCGCTGGGCCTTGAGGACGGCGATCCAGAGCTGGCGCTCGAGCACGATCTTGTGCTCGGGCGACCACACCGTGGCCATCGGGGTCGAGGCGTAGCGGGAGGCGAGGACGTTCGGGATCGCGGGCGTGCTGGGCATGCGGCGGCCTTCAGGTCGAGGCGGGCGGTACGCCCCATCCTCTCAGGTCACCGCCGTACGCCGGAATCGCCCGCACGAGCCGGCCGTGACGCCTTCGAGCACCTCTAGTGATGGCGTGGCCTCTCGAGTCAGGCAACGCCGCCCTCGCGCGGTTTGAAGAAGCTGACCCATACCTCGTGGCCCGCGTCCGTGGCTGTCCCTGTGCACAGCTCCGGCGCGAGCCCGGGCGGCAGCTCCACCACGACCGGCGTGGACGAGCCCGGCAACGTCACTGCCACCTTGTCCGCCTGGCCGACCGTGCCGGAGTCGCAGCGGAACTTCGCCACGACGAACACAGCCGCGTTCGACTCGTCGACGCCCACCGAGACCCCGCGGGCGACGTTGGGGAACCCGTAGTCGCCCGGCGTGTACGTGAGGCCCGGTGCCGGGTCGGCACCGACCAGCAGCGTCGCGGACGGGAAGCCGTCGACGGTGCAGGAGACGCCGGGGTTGCGGGCGTAGACCTCGAGTGCGAACGACCGCTCGCCCGTCGCGCCGCCCGTCGAGTCCACGGCCGGGACGATCTTCACCTGGTCGGGGGTGCAGGGCCGGGCGCTGACCGGCGTGGCCGATGGCCCCGGAACGGTCCCTCCGCGCGGGAAGCCGAAGGCCTGCAGCACAGCCTGGGTCTGCTCGACCGTCAAGAATGCCGTCTGCGTTCCTGGGGAACCGCCACAGGCGGGGCAGGTGGGCAGGCCCACAACCGCTTCGGCGCCATCCCGACCGTCGGACCAGAACATCGCGAGGGTTCCGGCGTAGACCCCGGGGTACGACGCTCGCGTGGTCGCGGCCCAGTAAGCAAGGCACGACACCGCGGGGCAGGGCACGCTGAGGCGGTAGTTGCTGGCGCAGGTCGTGGTCGTGGTCGTGCAGACGACCGCGTCGGTGACATCACACGTGGCCGAGGTGCAGCCCGCGAGAACCGTCCCTGCCACATCGATCCGCTCGGCTCCGAGCCCTACGCGTGAGCCCTGGTACGGCGTGAGCGAAAGGGTCGCCGTCGTCCCGACCTTACGGTTGAGATCGACTGTGTAGGTCCGGGTCGCGTTCAGCCTCGGCTCGTTTTCGACCATGCTGACAACCCGGAATCCGTAGCCCTCGAGCAGCGCTGTCACCGGGTCGTCTGACGACGGCGTCGGCGTCGGCGTCGGCGTGACGGACGGCGACGGACCGACGAACACGTCGGGTCGGCCTACTGCCGCCGCGAGGGCGATGCCCTGGTCCTTGGTCAGGATCGGGGTGTCACCGGTGACGATCGGCTCGCAGGTGAGGCACTCCGGCACGCCGACGAGCACCTCGACCGCGGTGCCGCCGGTCCAGCGCGCCATCGCCATCCCGTCCGCTGCCGCAAGCACGGGGTTGGCCTTCGGGTCGGCCGTCGCCCAGTAGGTGGTCATGCAGATCGCGCCCTGGGCGCAGTCTGGATCGAAGACCTGGACGTCGCTGCAGGCGTTGCCGGTGCAGTACTCCAGGTAGCTGCCCGACGGGTATCCCGGCCCGCTCGGTGTCGAGAACGTCGAGACGATGACGGACGCCGTGTACGAGCCGACGCCGTTGGTCGGCACCGAGACGGTGTACTCGATCCGCGTCCGGCCGTCGTCCACCAGGGCGGTCGATAGATGCGCCTCCGCCACGGTGAACCCGAGCTTGTTCAGGTAGGGCTCCACGATCGCGCGCTGCGCCGCGACGAAGGAGGCGTCGGGCCCCGGCCCGGGCGGCCCGGTGAGGGGGTTGCCGAGCGCGCTGAGGAACTCCGACGCAATGACGCCCTGCATGACGACCGGGTCGAAGCCGGAGGCGGGCGAAGTGGTCGACCGCGGCTCGGGATAGACGACCATCTCGAGCAGGCCCTGGGGGTACTGCCGGTCGATGATGACCGTCCCCTCGGGGAAGGCGGCGTCGGGCCCGGCCGTCGCGGCCAGGTCGACCGGCCCGCCGACGACCGAGGTCGGACCCTGCTCGGGGCACGCGGACTTCGTGCAGCGCACCAGCGCCGGCCCCGGCGCCGATCCGCCCGGGATCCACTGCAAGGTCAGACGCCCGGTGGTCGTGGAGCCTGGCACGAGCTCGACCGTGCGGTCGCTCCCGTTCATGGTCACGCTGACAGGCACAAGGGTGAGGTCGGCGAGGAAGCCATCGGCCGCCGAGCCGTCGACGCGCGACTGCTCCCAGTCGACGACCGCGGTGATGCGGTCGAGGAGCGCCGGCGTGATGTTGTCGAACCAGGCCTGCGGAACGCCTGGCACGGTCGGCGGCGTGCCGCCAGGCTGCACCACGGCCGCCTGCGGACGCAGTGGGCCGAAGACGCCGAAGACCATGACCGCCGCGGCGGCGAGGCCGATGCCGGCACCCGCGCGGGTACGGCGTCGGCGCTGCAGCGCGCGGCCGCGGCTCACGTCGTCGGAGACCGACCACGGCGCCGCCGGCTCGTCGGCGAGCAACGTGCCGAACGCGGCATGCAGGTCGCGGCCCTCGTCGAGGTCACTCATGGTCCACCTCCACGGTGGTCAGCACCTGGCGCAGGTGCGCGAGGCCGCGGGCGGCCTGGCTCTTCACGTTGCCGGTCGAGGTGCCGAGGGTCTCGGCGGTCTCCTCGATCGAGAGGTCGTCCCAGTAGCGCAGGACGACGATGGCGCGCTGGCTCGGCCCGAGCTGCGCGAGCGCCTGGAGCAGCGAGTCGCGCGAGTCCGCGGTGGTCGTGGGGTCGGCGTACGCCGTGTCGGGCACGGTGTCGGTCGAGCGCTCACGACGCCACGGGCGCCGCCCTTCGGCGAGGAACGCGTTGACGACCGTGCGGCGGGCGTACGCGTCGACCGAGCCGGCCCGGGAGGCCCGGCGCCAGTGGACGTAGAGCCGCGCGAGGGCGTCCTGGACGACGTCCTCTGCACGGTCCCAGTCGCCGCAGAGCAGGTACGCCGTGCGGCGCAGCGACGTACGACGGGCAGCGACGTACTGCTCGAAGTCCGGCGGACCCGCAGTGCCGCTCACGTCTCCCCCGATCATCGGCCGTCACCCAGTAGATGCGGCCGCCTGCCCCGGAGGTTGCATCGAACCCCGGAGTGCTTGCCAGGGTCAGGCGACGGGGAGCCAGACGAGGCGGAAGTCGGTGACGGCGACGTCGGACTTCGACAGCGGCACGGCCTTGGTCTCGATCGCGGACGCCGTGGCCTTCCACTGGTCGTCGAGCGCCACGATCTCCACTTTCAGGCGTGCCTCGAGCTCTGCGTACGAACGCGACGCGGCGTCGGCCTTGGCGGCGGTCGAGCCGAGCTTGGCCGAGGCCGTGGCCTCCTTGCGCGCCTGCGACGTGATCGACGAGCGGCTGCGGCGGCCTCCGAGGAGGCTGCCGAGCGCGGAGGTGACGGTGGCGGCCATGCCGAAGTTGGCGTCGTACTCGGCCTGGGCGCTCTGCGCCGCGATCTGCGCGTCGGTGATCTTCAGCCGTGCGGCGTCGAGCTTGGTCGCGTACTTCGTGCGCAGCGCGGTCATGGCCTTGTCGGCCTGCTCGCCGGCCCGGGCCTCGCAGCGGGTGATGAAGTCGGCCTGCGTCTCACCGACACGCGAGTACGCCTTGAGCGCCTTGTTGACGTAGATCTCCTCGGTGCGCGTGCGCACGAGCTGGTCGACGAGCGCCTTCTGCAGGGCGGTCCAGTACGGCTTCTTCGACACCTCTCCCGGCAGCAGCCCGTAGACCGAGCCGAGCGGCGGCGTGGTGACGAGGTCGCGGTCGTCGTAGTCGACGTCGGTGAAGACGGCAGACGCAGGCACCTGCGGCAGAGCGGTGCAGACCGCCTCGTACTCCTGGTCGTGCACGTAGCTGGCGGGCACGTCGTCGTACCTCAGCTGCACGCGCGCGACGGCGCCGGCGCGAAGGTGCTGACCGCCGGGCGCCAGACCGACCGAGGCGAGCCACGGCGTGGCCGGGTCGAGGAACGACACCGGGACACCGGCCGGCACCGACGGCATCACGGGCGACTCGTCGGCACCCGCGGTGGCCGGGGTCGACGTGCCGACGATGGGCGGTGCAGCCGCAGGAGGAGCTGCGGCAGCCGGTACGGCGGCTGCTTCCGGAGCGGCGACCGGTGCGGCGGGGGCTGCCGGATCAGCGGGCGCAGCGGCGGGAGCCGGTGCGGCTGAAGGCGCCAGCGCGGCGGTCGGGCCCTCCATGGCCTTGCCGATCTGGTCGCGCGTCAGCGGGCCGCGCAGGTAGCTCATGGCCCAGCGCGTGGTCATGACCTCCGGGGCGTCCTTGCCCGCGCGCTTGAGCAGGAACTGGCGCTTGCCGAGGTTGCTGATCGTGTCGCTGACGGCCTTGACGTCCACGCTGCCCGCCGCGTTCGAGAGGCCGTCGACGAGGCGGTTCTTGTCCTGCTCGGTCTGCAGCCGGCCGATGAGCCAGGTGCCGGCGTTCGACAGCGCCTTGTAGTCGACGTCGACCGGGTTCTGGGTCGACAGCACGACGCCGAGTCCGAACGCGCGGGCCTGCTTGAGCAGCAGCATGATCGGCTTCTTCGTCGGCGGGTTCGCCGTCGGCGGGAGGTAGCCGGCCACCTCGTCCATGTAGAGCAGCGCGCGCAGGTCGCTCGTGCCGCTCTGACGGCGCATCCACGTGACGAGCTTGGCGAGCACGAGCGAGGTCACCGACTGGCGCTGGGCGTCGTCGAGGTGGGCGGTCGTGACGATGGCGCAACGCGGGCGGCCGTCAGGCGTGCGCAGCATCGCGTCGATGTCGATCGGGTCGCCCGTCAGCCAGGTGGCGAACGACGGCGAGGCCAGCAGGCCGTTGATCTTCATGGCGAACGCCATGCGGTCGGCCGGCGGGAAGAACGCGTCGAGCTCGAGGAAGCCCAGCTTGCGCATCGGCGGCTGCTGCACCTGCGCCAGCAGCATGCCGAGGTCGAGGTTCTGCCCCCGCGACCAGGCATTCTGGATGATGTTGGCGAGCAGGATGTGCTCGCGTGATGAGAGCGGGTCGCCGGAGACGCCGATCATGCCGAGCAGGCTGGTGACGTAGCCGTCGATCTCGTCGCTCATCACCTCGGAGTCGGTGCCCGCGGGCGGTGCGTCGAGCGAGCCGACGATGTTGAGCGGCGTACCAGCGCCCGAGCCCGGCGTGTAGATGGTGAAGTCGACCTTCTCGCGCAAGGCTGCGAGGCGGTCCGCCGCGATCCCCCAGCCGCCGAGGCCGTCGCGCCACGCGCCGGCCTGCTGCTCGGCGAACGCGTCGAGGTCGAGGCCGGCCTTCTGCGCGTCGCTGTCGTTGACCCACGGCCGGAAGTCGCTGCCGAGCAGCTCCGGGAAGATCAGGCACAGGTTCGTGAGGTCGCCCTTCGGATCGATGAGGATCGCGGGCACGCCGGCCGAGAGCGCCTCCTCGATCAGGACGACGCCGAGGCCGGTCTTGCCCGAGCCCGTCATGCCGACGATCACGCCGTGGGTGGTGAGGTCGGACGTCTGGACGCTCGCGGTGTCGGCGGTGCGCTCCCCCGTGGCGGGGTCGATGCGGCCTCCGAGCAGAAGATCAGCCATGCGTCGCAGCGTAGGACCCGCACGTGACCGGGGCGTGCCGAACCCCGTCGCGGGCCGCCGTCCGGGGCCGCTCTGGATGCCTGAGAGGCCTGGAGAGAGGCCGTACAGGCATCCAGAGCGGGTAGGTCAGGCGCGGGCTGCGACCAGCGCGTCGCCGAACGCGACCACCGTGTCGGTGAAGCCGTCGACGTCGGCGGAGGTCGTCCGGCTGTTGACGAAGCACGGACGGATGGCCAGCGCGCCGCGCACCCGGGTGGTGCTCGGCATGTACGTCGTCTCCACGTGCAGGCGGTGCACGAGGGCCTCGTTGATCGCATCGACCTCTCCCGCGGGGAGGTCGACCTCGGGCAGATAGCGGAAGCAGACGATGGACAGGTTCGGCACGGTGAGCAGCTCGAGCCGCGGGTGGGCGCGGACCTCGTCGGCGACGCGGCGCGCGAAGTCGTCGTCCTGCCGGATGCGGGCGGTGACGCCGGAGCGGCCGAGCTCTCGCAGCACGGCCCACACCGCCACACCGCGGGCCGGTGCGGTCAGCTCGACACCGAGGTCGGCGTACGGGATGCCCATCGCGTCGAGCGAGGTCTGCGCGTCGTCGGCGCTCATGTCCTGCGGCGCGAGGTAGTCGGCGGGCTCCTGGGTGAAGGCGCGGCGCAGCAGCTCGCGGTCGCGCACGAAGGTCGCGCCTGTGCCGACGGGGATGCCGAGCCACTTGTGCGGGTCGACGATCGCGGAGTCGGCCAGCTCGAGGCCGTCGTAGAGGTGGCTGACGCGGTCGTCGAGGATGCCGGGCAGGCCGTAGGCGCCGTCGACGTGAAACCAGGCTCCGTGCTCGTGCGCGATCTCGCCGACCGCGCGGAGCGGGTCGATCGAGCCCGTGTTCGTGGTGCCGGCGGTGCCGACGACCGCGATCGGAAGCACGCCGTCGGCGACGTCGGCCTCGATCAGCTCGCGCAGCGCGTCCGGGCGCATGCGCAGCTCGTCGTCGACCGGCACGAGGCGCACGCGCGAGCGGCCGATGCCCAGCACGCCCGCGGCGCGCTGGATCGTGTGGTGCACCTCGGCCGACGCGTAGACCGCGAGCGGCGTGGCGTCGAGGCCGTCGCGCGCGACGTCGCGGCCGCGCTGCTCGAACGCCCACTGCCGGGCAGCGCCGAGCGCCACGAGGTTCGCCGTCGAGCCGCCGCTGGAGTAGACGCCCTGCATGTGCGGGCCGAGGCCGCACAGCTCGGCGAGCCAGCGCAGCGAGAGATCCTCGACGAGGTTGGACGCCGTGATCGAGTAGCGGTGCGGCGCCGCGATGAGCGCGGCCGCGGCAGCAGCGGCCGGGACGGTAGACGGACCTGTGACGATCCAGCCCCAGAAGCCGGGGTCGGCCACGCGCGTGCCGTTGGGCACGACGACGTCGAGCAGCTCGGTGACCGCGGCGTCGGCGCCGATGCCGTCCGCAGGCAGCGGGCCCTCGAGCGCCGTCGTCCACTCCGTACGCCGGATGACCGCGTCCGGCCGGTCGTCGGTCAGGAACCGGTCGAGCGCAGCCCCGACGCGTGCGTACGTCGATCCGAGGTCACCGGTGAGCGGGCTCTGAGGCATGCCGGACATCATGGCCCGCCTCGCCCGTTCGGATTGCGATGAAGGGGGCCTTCGTTGCTAAGAGCGCAACAAAGTGACCCTTCACGGCCCAGGGCGGGCGCTCGGTAGGTCGGGTGGGCGTTCGTCGGGCAGGATCGACGCATGGCAGCCGCGACGAGCTCGACGTCCCGCTGGCCTTCGCTGTCCACCCTCGGCCCGATCATCGGTGTCGTCGTGCTCGCCGTGACGTGGGGGCGCGACCTCCCGGGGATCGCCGCAGCGGGCGCGGCACTCGCCCTCGGCGGCGCGGTCCTCGCGGCGGTACATCACGCCGAGGTGATCGCGCACAAGGTCGGCGAGCCGTTCGGATCGCTCACGCTCGCCGTCGCAGTGACGATCATCGAGGTCGGCCTCATCGTCACGCTGATGTCGGCGGGCGGGGTGGGCGCGTCGAGCCTCGCGCGCGACACCGTCTTCGCCGCGGTGATGATCACGTGCAACGGCATCCTCGGCATCTCGCTGCTCGCCGCCTCGATCAAGCACGGCGTCGCTCTGTTCAACGCCGAGGGCAGCGGCGCCGCCCTCGCCACCGTGGCTACGCTCACGACGCTCACGCTCGTGCTGCCGTCGTTCACGACGAGCGTGTCGGGGCCGGAGTACAACACCGTCCAGCTCGTGTTCGCCGCGATCGCATCGGCCGCGCTCTACGGCATGTTCGTGGTCACGCAGACCGTGCGGCACCGCGACTTCTTCCTCCCCGTCGAGGTGCCCGCGGGCGCCGAGGACCCCGACGCGCACGCCGATCCGCCCACCGGCCGCGCCGCGCTCTCCAGCGTCGGCCTGCTTCTGGTCTCGTTGGTCGTCGTGGTCGGCCTCGCGAAGGTGGAGTCGCCGTTCATCGAGGACGCCGTTGCCGGCGCGGGCCTGCCGCAAGCCGTCGTCGGCGTCGTGATCGCCCTGCTGGTGCTGCTGCCGGAGTCGCTGGCCGCCGTACGGGCCGCGCGTCGGAACCGCACGCAGGTCGCGATCAACCTGGCCTTCGGGTCGGCGATGGCGAGCATCGGCCTCACGATCCCGGCGATCGCGATCGCGTCCATCTGGCTCGAGGGGCCGCTGCTGCTGGGCCTCGGCGCGACGCAGCTCGTGCTCTTCGGCCTCACCGTCGTCGTGGGTGCGCTGACCGTCGTACCTGGGCGGGCCACGCGCATGCAGGGCGCCGTCCACCTCGCCATCCTCGCCGCGTTCCTCGTCCTCGCCGCCAGCCCCTGACCACGGCCTAGGCTGCTCGCATGAGCAGCGACGAGGCCGCACCGCGGACGCACCACGACCGCGTGGACGTCGACACCCGCTTCCTGCTGGCCAACGAGCGCACCGTGCTGGCCTGGGTGCGGACGGGCCTGTCGCTCATCGCCGTCGGCCTCGCGATCTTGCAGTTCGGCACCGACCTGCGCAGTCGCGTGCCGGTCGGGCTCGTTCTCCTGGTGGCCGGGTCGGTCGCGTCGGTCGCGGGGTGGCGTCGGTACGAGGCGGCCGACCGGGCGATCCGCAGCGGCACGCTGCCGCCGCGCGGACGCGCGCCGCAGGCGCTCGCGCTCGCCGTGGCGTTCCTCGGCCTTGTGCTGCTGGTGGCCTGGCTCATCCTCGAGCGCTGACGTCCGGCACGGGTCGGGTCGGGGTTCGCCATCGGCCGCGCTCGCCTCTGGCCCGGCGGGGGGATCCGTCGTGCTGGCTCGGTTGTGGTTGCCCGCTTCCACCCAGGCGCGTTCATCTGCCGCTCACGTCCCTGACCTGGGCGTGGAATCCGTCGGGCTGGCGGGGTGGTTGCGAAACTCGGTTGGCGCAGGTCCTGCCACTGCGACGGCATCCTGCAACTGAGGCCGCACGCGATTTCCGCGCGAGCCGGCACGGCCAAGTGAGCTAGGGCAGCCGCCCTAGAGACCCGCAGCGCTCAGCGGATTCGGTGGGTAGCCCAGGTGGGTCGGTGACCCTTTCCGCCGATGATCCCGCGGGGGTCGCGCCCACGGCGCAGGCTCAACTCGTTGAGGGCTAGCGGACCGGGATCTCGACTGGATAGGCGAGTTCCGCGCCCTTGCTGAAGACCTCAAGCGGACGGGTCGTCCAGGAGGTCAGCGGCCCCGGCCCGGCCACATCGAACCGGACAACCGAGGACACGCACGAGCCCTGCCCGGGCATGAGGCACGACCGAGACCTGGATGCTTCGCGCATCTACGGCGCGGTGAGCTGAGCGGCGAGGGCGCTGGTGTCCGCCTGCACCACGGCCGGGTCGGTTCCGTACTCGAGCACCACGATGACACCCGTCCCGGAGCGGATCCACTGGCACACCGTGAACGCGGGTGCGGACGAGGTCCCGCACGCGATCTGAGCCCCGCTCGGCTCGACCACCGGACCCCTCACCGCCCCCGTCCGGCTAGTGAACGCCCGAGTGACCGCGTTCATGGCCGGTTCCATCGCGAACTGGGTCGGGATCGATGCCCACGCGATCGCGACCAGACCGTTCCCTCTCTTCGGCGCACCCTTGGGTCCAGGGCCGTACACCTCAGCGTGAACGGCGGAGGCTCCGGGGAACACCCCCAGTGCCTTCGCCTCCTGCTCCACCCACTGAGCCTTGAAGTCCAACACTTCCTTGGCCGTGCCCGGAGTGCGGCCGACAAACGTTGCTGGGGTGGTCGGGGAGAGTGTGAGCGCTGGGCCTGGCAGGGGTGCGGTCGCTCCGTTGGCCGCGTTGGAAGCCTGCACGCCGGCCCTACCGGCCTGCATCACGAAGGACAGAGCAAACAGGCCCGCGATCGTGATGACGGCGATGGCCACAACACGCCGGGCGCTCGTGGTGTACCAGTGACGGGTCGGAGCTGCCGCCGTTGCGAGTCGGTGACGCGGCGCCGCGAGCACGGTCGTCCCGCCCATCGCGGCTGGGCCTGTGCCTCCCGAGATGTGCTCGGTCCAGGTCGCGCCATCGAAGTACCTGACCTGGCCTGGCTGGTAGGGATCGTCGTACCAGCCTGCTGCCGCGCCCGAACCACTCACTGTCGCCCCCGTGCCCATAGTGCGCCGCGCGCCGACTACGCGGTCCAGCGTGGTCATCGGCACCCGAGGCAGCGCACCTGAGCGGACAGCTGGCCGCGGTTGCCGCTCGATTGCCGGCGCTGGCGCGAGCGATGAGCCCGCAGGGCCGCCATCGTGGCTGAACCAGGAGCGACTCGCGTCGACGGCGCAAGCGGCGGCGGTGGGATCCGTCGTGGCCCGCTTGGTGCGGCGGTTGCTCGCTTCGACCCCAGGCTCGTTTGGCAGCCGCTCACGGTCCTGGCCTGGCGGTGGGATCCGTCATTGCCCGCTCGGGGCGGCGGTTGCTCGCTTCGACCCCAGGCTCGTTTGGCCGCCGCTCACGGTCCTGGCCCGGCGGTGGGATCCGTCGTAGCCGGCGCCTTCGGCGCGGGGGACTCCTCCCAAATCCGGGGGCCACCGGGAATGGATGAACCCGGCGCCCCAAGATCGGGGGCGCCGGGTTCATCCATCGGCGGTGGCGGTGGGATTTGAACTCCCGAGCCCCGCGTACACGAGGTTGCGGGCCCTTTCTACTGGTGCTGCATCGTCGCAGGTCACAGACCTACGGGCCCTTCCGACCTGACCGTTGCTCTCCCCGTTTCGCCCGCCCGCCGTGACCAGTTCTGTGACCATCCGGCCGACACCGGCTGACGCGATGGGTGACGACGGCTCAGAGACGGCAGGATCAAAGTGTCACCTGGCCGCAACCACGGCCTCGGCCACGCGTCCGCGATCGCCGAGCTCGACGACCTCTGCAAGGCGCGGCCAGTGCGGCTGGCATCGCACGGGTGACCTACCTGCTACAAGAGCTTCGGCGGCAGGCGTCGCGCTTGCCTTCGCCCACCAGCTCACCTCGATACGAGCACAAACGGGCCGTTGCGCGCGGACCTGTGATCGTTGCTTGGGGACGCGTCGGGGACAGGGACAGGGACAGGGACGAGCAAAACATCGCGGCCGGCACACCACCGGCGTCTGAGGGGCGCCGGTCAGGCCCCGGGCATGTCCAGCATCTGCAGGACCTCGATCGTGCCGTGACGTCGACCCTGGTCAGCCGCCGAGAACGTCGCGATCGCCGCGATCGCGTGCGGGGTCGTTCGCCGGCAGCGCGTCGTACGCCCAGTCCGACCGTTTCCAGTCGGGGACCGGTGTGGGGCAGTCGACCTGCGGCACGAACGATGACCGGCGTATCAGCTGGTAGCGGTGGATGTAGCGCGGGCAGTTGGGGAAGACGGCACGCGCCCTCACGCGGACGACGAACTGCGCCTCGTGGTACTCGGCCGTCAGCGGGTCGTCGAGGTCGATCGTGGCGACGCCCTCGAGGCGCATCCGGTTGCCGTGCTCGAAGTCGATGAACAGCATGCCGACGTTCGGGTTGACCAGCACGTTGCCGGTCGAGAGGTACATGCCGTTCCCGTCGTAGTTGGGGAACGCGACCGTGCGCTCGTCCAGCACGCGTACGAACCCGGGCTCGCCGCCCTTGTAGGAGCAAGTCGGTCTGCCCGCGGCGTCGGCCGAGGCCAGGAAGAACATGTCGCGCTGGCTGATGAACGCACGATCGCCGTCGTCGATGGTGTTGCTCACCAGCAGGGTGTCGATGCGGTCGGCCAGCGACCTGGTGTCGTGGCGGTCCTGCAGCGCCCGGCTGCCCGGGTGGAACCCCTCGGCCATAGCGGCCTCCTGCCTGCGAATGGTGGGATCCGCGGTCGGACGCGTCGGCGAGGTGGCGCTGCCGACGCGTCCGTGCGTCCGTCAGCTGTAGAGCGGGTCGCGGAGGTCGAGGAACCGAGGAGTTCCGTCGATCATCTGCTGCCACGCGACATCGTCGGAGGAGTCGGTCATGCGGCTCTCTCCAGCGCGCGCGTGCTCCTCGTCGGTGAAGTACATGACCTGCACGCACTCGGTGTCGTTCTTCCAGCCAATGACGCCGCCGACTATGTCGGGACGCTCGACCCGTAGACGCTCCTCCATCATGCGTCCCGCCTTGCGCATGGCGTCCTTGTCCTTCACTCGGCATTCGATGAGCTGCACGAAGTGGGCGTCGTTCGAGCCTCCGCCCATGATGGTGTCGCAGTCCGGGCAGTCGATGAACTCGACGTCGCCGTCGAAGACCTCCTGGGTCCTGCGCCACCAGGCGTCCTGCTCCGGGCGGGCGCTGTTGCGCTCCGCGGCCTGGCGTGTGTCGAACCGTGCCACCACGACACCTGTGCCGTCCGGTGCCACCCCCATGGTCGACCCGAGGAACCCTTCGGCCCCCGCCATCAGCTGCGTGCGCCACAACTCGGCCCTGCTGCGCAACGCGTCAGCATCCCGGACGTGCCCCTGGATCACCTGCATGAACATCGCGACTCCTCTCGCCGCGTGGGGTCACCCGGCGCGTCGCCGGGCGAAGACTTCAGGATGCTCCTGCCGCGCCGTGGGCGCCAGGTTGCGTCGCCGCCGACGTGGGCGGGCTCGCAGCGCCACCGACTCACCAGGGCTCCGCAGCTCGGGTCATCAACGTGGGCAGTCTGGGTAGTCGACACGAGACGGCCCCGGTCGGACACTGACGTGATCGTCGGGTACCAATCGCCCGTCCGGGCGGCCCCCGACCCCGGAGGTGCACATGGCCGGAATCGCCCGGGCACGATTCGAGAACGCCACGGACGTCCGCCCATTCCGCGAGGGAATGGGCCAGATGAGCATGCTCGACGTCGAGGGAAGCGCCGTCGGCCGAGCCGTGTTCGAACCTGGATGGCAGTGGTCCAAGCACGTGCAGCCGATCGCGGGCACGGACAGCTGCCAGGCATCCCACGCCGGGTACGTCCTGTCCGGCCGGCTCGCCGTCCGGATGGACGACGGCAGCGAGGAGACCTTCGGACCGGGCGATGTCATGGTCTGCGGTCCAGGGCACGACGCATGGACGGTCGGGCCGCAGGCATGCGTCGTCCTGGACTGGGCCGGCTACTCCAACTACGCCAAGCCGACGGAAGACGCCGCATCGGGAACGGACAGCTGACTGCGCGAGGTGCTGTCGCCGCCGATGAATAGGTACCGACGTTTGCGCAGCAGCGGGTCTCAAGAGCCCGCCAGCGTGGGCGTTACACCGAACGCGATGTGCATTCGAGCCAGGACGGTGCCGGACGGTCGGAAGCGAGCCCAGATCCTGACCACTTCTTGACCTTCGGACCTGTCCTCCGGCCGCCAGGCCCTGCATTGTCGTGAGCTGCCGGTCAGCTCATCCCCCGTGGCTGGCCGGCGCCGCGGTGGAACGGCCCCTCGCTTCCGTGCCCAGCGATGAGGTCCGTCGCCGACGAGGCTCGGAGTCGTCCGTCGATCAGCGTTCTCCTTCGTGGCCCGAAGTCGGCGACGCTTGTACCCGAAGAGCTGGCCGGGTGCAGTGCCTGAACCTCTCTGCAGGCTGGCCCGCACTGCGCCTCGCGTTGAAGGCACCCGACTCTCGGTTCGGCGAGTGCACCTTCCTCCTCAACGTGATGGAGGCCGTCGGGGCGCGGCAGCAACGGCGGACATGTCTTGTTCGACGCCTCGATCGTGTCGTCGTGATGGTTCGGGTAGGCGTCCAGGATCGCCGCGGCCTCGCCCTTTCCTCTCATGTCGAGATCGAAGCGACTCCGATCCGACCAGCTGCCCGTTGTCGCCGTCCCATTCCGCAGAGATGGCGAGCTGAAGTTGACCGAGCCAGCCGCAGTTGAATGGCGCACCGTGCCTCAGGGCTGGTGTGCGTCAGGCGCGTCCGTGGGTCGGGCGGACACCGCGATAGCGGGGCAGAACTGGCAGCGGGCGGCGACGAACTCGCCGCGGACCTCGGTGACAACCCAGCTGTGGGCGGGGCACTGGGGGGCGCTGTCGGGGTTGAGGAATTGTTGGATCTCCGCGACAAGCTGAAGCATTCTCGCTTCGCGCCACAGGTCCGGCTCGCTGAAGCGGTGTCCGGCGGCGCAGTCGAGTCGGCCTCTGTGGTCGCGGTCGACGTCGCGGCCGCACAGCGGGCAGCGGAGGTCGTAGATCGGTCCCATCGCCGCACCTCCTGCCCGTTGTCGGAACGGTAGGGCGCGCACCGTGTCTGTTGCAGCCCGAGCAGGTATGGCCGCACCCGCTTCCAGCCGGGGCCAGGTCGGGCCGCTGTGGGTGCCTGTCAGGTGCGCCACTGCAGCCGGACCTGGCCGGGTTCGAAGTGCCTGCCGGGGCCGGCTGGCAGGACGGTGACCTGGACCAGGGTGGTGACGACGTCGCGGCGCTGCTGGTGGGTGAGGCGGGTCCAGGCTGCGGGCAGGGATCGGTCGGGTCGGCTGCGCCCGGAGGCCGCGAGCAGGGCTGCGAGCGCGGGCGCCCGTAGGGCGTGGGCGTAGTCGCTGTCCAGTTCTGCTAGTGCGTGTCGGCCGTGGCGGGTAATGGCGGCGAGCTGGGCGGCGTCGAGGTCGCCCGCGCTGAACGCGGCGGTCGCCTGCGCGATCCGGGTCCGGATGCGCGCCATCTCCCGGCTCAGCGAACCTCTGTCCCGGGTCCCGGCGACGTCGGGGTGGCCGGGCAAGGCCAGGGCGCCGTCGAGGCGCAGCCGGTTCAGGACGGCATCGACCACGACGGCGTCGACCTTGTCGAGTCGGCGGCTCAGGTGCAGCCGCGGGCAGCGGTAGATCCGTCGCCCGGTCCGGCCGTCGCTGTTCACCCCGAGGCGCTCCCCGCAGATCCCGCAGGTCGCAAGGCGGCTGAGCAGGTGCTTGCGCACAGGGTCCGCGGCGATGCGCCGGGCGGGCTCGTCGAGCTCGGCGACCAGCTGCTGATGCGCCTCCATGGTCAGGATCGGGGTCCAAGCCGCTGTGGCCACGGGGATGCCGTGGTAGGTGGCGATGCCGGCGTAGCGGGGGTTGCGCAGGACCTTGATCAGCGACGACGCCCGCCACTGGGCCCCGGTCGAGCTCAGGATGCCGCGGGCGTTGAGGTCGCGTGCAAGCGACGCGATGCTGCGCCCGGTCAGCGCCTGCTCGGCGGCCCAGCGCAGCGCGTTGGCCTCCCGGCGCAGGACGCGTCCGGCCAGGTCGTAGCCGAAGGGGCGCCGGACCAGCCGCACGTGGCCGTGTTCGGCGCGCTGCTTGTTGGCGCGTCGCTGCCGGATGCCCTTGCGCTCGACCTCGGCCTGCGCGACCGAGGCTCAGGATCCGGGCGACCAGCCGCCCGGAGTCGGTGCCGGGGTCCAGCTCGCCGGTGGCGGTCGCGATCTGGATGCCCGCGCCTTGGCAGGCGGCCAAGACGGGTTCGAGATCGGCGAGGCGCCGCACGAGCCTGTCCACGTGCCAGGCCACGATCACGTCGAAGCCGTGGCTGGACGCGGACTTCATCATCGCCTCGAAAGCGGGGCGGCGTCGGGCAGTCGCGGAGACGTCGTTGTCGACAAACTCTTGCACCACCCGCCAGCCGCGCGAGCGTGCCAGTTCCGTGCAGTCCACCCTCTGACGGGAGACCGCTTCGCCCTCGCCGCTGGCGTCGACCGACTGCCGGAGATACAGCACTGCTCGGACCACCATCACGGCACCTCGCACACCCTTGACGCCGGTGCCATCCGTGGCCAGTCGCGGACATCCTGGAGCCGGAGTGAAGTGACCCCAGCGGGCCGGACGCCTCCAGACTTGGCAGTAGCCAAGGAGGGAGGCCGGGATGCCGGCGCTGAGCAAGTACCCCGACGAGTTCAAGCGGCAGGCTGCGTCGCTTGTGGTTGACGGTGGCCGTGGCGTGCGTGATGTCGCGCGTGAGCTCGACGTCAATCACGAGACGCTGCGGAACTGGGTCGCGGCGATGCGTAAGGAACGTGCGGCCCCGGGCGGGCCGATCACTGCCGATGACCGTGCCGAGTTGGTGCGGCTGCGGCGCAAGGTCGCTGAGCTCGAGTTGGAGAAGGAGATCCTGAGAAAAGCCGCGGTCTTCTTCGCCAAGGAGACGGGCCGGTGAGCCGCAGCCTGCGCTGCGAGTTCATCGACGCGGAGAAGACCACCTACGGAGTCCGCCGTCTCTGCCGGGTCCTGGCCGTGTCCAAGACCGCCTACTACGACTGGGTCGCCCGCGACGGCGGCCCGACTAGTCACGAGGTCGACGAGGCGTATGCGATCCACGAGCTGCGCCAGGCGTGGGTCGAGCACCGCGGTGTCTACGGAGCCCGCCGGCTGACCGCCGAAGCCACCGACCGGGGCCACGAGTGGGCCCGCAAGCGGGTCGCCCGATTGATGAGCGTGGGCGGGTTCGAAGGCGTGCACAGGCGCCGCAAGGGCAAGAAAGGCAAGCGCGGAACGGGTCCGGCGCCGGCACCGGACCCGGTCAAGCGGCAGTTCACCGTCGCCGAGCCCAACCGGCTGTGGGTCGCGGACATCACCTACCTGCGGACCTGGGAGGGGTTCCTCTACCTCGCCGTCGTCGTCGACGCCTGCCCCCGGCGGGTCGTCGGGTGGGCGATGGCCGACCACCTTGGCCGTGAGCTGGTCCTGGACGCGGTCGGGATGGCGATCTTCCGCCGCAGGCCCGAACGCGACCAGCTCGTGCACCACTCCGACCGCGGCAGCCAGTACACCTCCTACGACTTCGGCAAGGCGCTGCGCGCCTCCGGCGTGCTGGCCTCGATGGGCGCGGTCGGGACCGCGTATGACAACGCGATGTGCGAGTCGTTCTTCGCAACCTTGAAGGAGGAGCTGATCTACCGACGCTCCTGGGAGACCCGCCACGAGCTCGAGATGGAGGTCTTCTCCTACATCGAAGGCTTCTACAACCCCGTCCGACGACACAGCCGTCTGGACAACCTCAGCCCCATCGCCTACGAAGAGAACCTCACGACCCGAACGACACAGATCGAGGCGTCCGCCTGACCGGGGTCACTTCAGTAGTTCCCTCCGCGAGTTCCTTGGTCGGTTCTCACGAAGCCTCACACGATGGCCCCTCAACGCTCAGGAGGCAGACCCGGAGTTACACCACTCGACGGGACGTGACCAAGGAGAGGCCGCGAGTGTGTCGAGCCCAGTTGTGCCATATGCGGAACCCGCTACTGCACATGCAATTCACACCTGCTGTTGACCCTGCGATGACTCGATACTGGGGTCCGCATTACCCAGGGTTGCCTAACCTCGCGGGATGACCTCCTCCCCCCGCACTTCCCTTGCGACGCGTCAGATGCTGAACAAGGTCCCCGAGATCACCGTGGTGTTCTGGGTCATCAAGATCCTGTGCACCACGGTCGGCGAGACGTTCGCAGACCTCCTGAACGACAAGCTGGGCCTCGGGCTCACCCTCACGACGTACGTCATGGGGACGTTCCTGGCGTTGATGCTGATCGTGCAGTTCACCTACCGCCGCTACGTGCCCTCGGTGTACTGGACCGTCGTGGTGCTGCTCAGCGTCGTCGGCACGCTGATCACCGACAACATGACCGACAACTTCGGCATCCCGCTCGCGACATCGACGTTGCTCTTCGCTGCCGCACTCACGGTCACGTTCGTGGTCTGGTACGCCGTCGAGGGAACCCTGTCGATCCACAGCATCACCTCGATCCGGCGCGAGGTCTTCTACTGGCTCACGATCCTGTTCACCTTCGCCCTGGGCACGGCCGCCGGCGACCTGGTCGGGGAGAAGTTCGGCCTGGGCTATCTGTGGTCCGTCGTGCTGTGGGGGTCGCTGATCACGGTCATCGCGGTGGCGCACTCCCGGTTCGCCCTCAACGCTGTCCTGGCGTTCTGGTCCGCCTACGTCCTCACCCGCCCGCTGGGTGCCTCGATCGGGGACCTGCTGTCCCAGAAGCCGGTCGACGGCGGACTCGGCCTGGGCATCCTGAAGATCAGCGTCGTGTTCCTGCTGACCATCGCTGCGCTGGTCGGCTACCTCACCAGGACCCGCGCGGACGTCACCGAGTACCACCTCTCACCCGAGGACGACGCTCTCTTGGACCAGCAGGACGCCACCACAGTTCCCACCCCTCGCGCCTCATGAACCGACCCATCGCCTTTGCCGGCCACGTCCGGCTGCAACCACAGGCCTGGCTCGTCCACGCACTCCGGACATGGCCCATCCTGCTTGCTGCGTGTTCGGCTGCGGTGATCCTCGCGGGAATCACGGACGCCGTCGGCGAGAACGACGGCGTCACCGCGGTCGACCGGCCTGTCGCCGCCTGGTTCGCCGCGCACCGAACCCTCGCGCAGGGCCACCTCGGACTCCAGCTCGCGCACGCCACCTCACCGGCCGTCCTGATCGCACTGGTGCTGCTCACCGCCGTCGTCCTGCTGCGACGAGGCCTGCGCAGCGAAGCGGTGCTTCTCACCGGTGCGACACTGGTCGCCTACGCCTCCGGGGCGGCGCTCAAGTTCGGCGAGCACCGCCCGCGACCGTTGTCGCCCGTGAACCTGGCGCCCGAAGGCGAGCCGTCCTACCCATCGGGTCACGTCCTGGTCGTGGCCGTGATCGCCTTCACCGTCGTCGCGCTGGCGTGGTCGCACCTGTCCCGCGCCCGCCGCGTTACTGCCGTGACCGCCGCCTCGGTCGTTGTGGCCGGCATCGCCCTGGACCGGTTGGTCGTGGGGGCCCACTGGCTCACCGACCTTGCCGGGTCTCTCGCCCTGGCCGCGGTCATCGTGTCCGGTGTCATCGCAGCGCTGCGCCTGCGACGAGCAAAGGTGGCGTAGCCAAGCGGACCTCCCGAACGCCGGGCGCCCCACCCAGGTCCCCGGGGGGGCGCAGACCTAGGTGGGGCGGACCTGCAACGGACCCTGAGGAGGAGGGCCCTCTACCCAGACCCGACGGTAGGCCACACCGCAAGGGTGACCAGCCGCGAACTGGAGATTCCTGATCGACCGTCGGAGATTCGCCGCCGCGAAGGCGCGTGCGTCAGTCGTCCGAACCCGAGTCGTCGGAGCCCGCGCCGGAGCCGGAGTCGTCAGACGAGTCGTCGTGGCTGTCGCCGGACTGCGAATCGGCGTGGCTGTCCTCGTGGTCACCATCGTCCGTGGCTTGCTCGCCCTGGTCGTCGTCACCCTGCGCGTCGGCGTTCTCGCCCTGGTCGTCGGACTCCCCGGACTGGGTGCCAGCGGGCTTGGCAGTCTCCGCGTCGTCGCTGCTCTCGACCGCGTCCGGGGTATCAGAGACCTCTGGGGTCTTGGTGGCATCAGGGGTCTCGGTGGCGTCAGGGGTCTCGGACTCGGTGGCGTCCACCTCAGCGGTGGGGGTGGCTACCACGTCGTGGGTGGATGAGACCGGCGGGATGTCGGCGTGGCTGGCGGCGAACGCGGCCGTCGAGCCGAGCAGCACGCCCGCAACGGCAAGGGGAACGACAAGCTGCAACTTCATGGTGATCCTCCTAGGCATGCGGATGCTTCGCTATCAGCATCGACAGCCCACGGCGAAGGACGAGCCCACGGACATCGAAGATCCGTCCAAGAAGTCACCAAGAACCGGACGTCAAGAGGCGCAACCGCCCTGCGCCCGCGAGCACGATCCGGCCCCGTCGGGCCGAGAACCTTCCGCCCAGCGAACAGCTGCAGAAGGCGGTGGCGGCCCGAGGGTCACGACGAGCAGCTCGCCGGGCGAGGGTGCACCCCAAAGAATCGCGTGAACCGAGGGGTGTTCGTCGCGGCCGACCGCCATCCGCCAGATCGGCGCACGGCTCGAGCGAGGCCGCGCTCCACCGATCACCTGGAGCACAGCACCATCAAAACCCGGTGGTCCTTCCCTGGAGTGACATGACCAGAGGAAGGTCACAACGCAACCGATCCGATCTTGGCGACTCCATGCACGAACCGGCGGATCGCGCTGCGCCAGAGTCGGACCGCCGAAACGACCCGACCCCGGAGGACACGTGCCCCGAAGCACCACCACCCGCAGACTGACAAGTCGCGACCTCGCACTCGTCGCCGTCTTCACCGGCGTGATCGCCGCCCTCGGGCTCGTTCCCGCCGTGTTCGTCCCCGGCTTCCCCGCCCCGATCACCCTGCAATCGATGGGCGTCGTCCTCGCAGGCGCCGTCCTGGGCGCCCGACGCGGCTTCCTATCGGTTGCCCTGTTCCTCACACTCGTCGCCCTCGGTCTGCCGCTGCTCTCGGGCGGACGCGGCGGCCTCGGCGTGTTCACCACTCCCTACGCCGGATTCCTGTGGGCGTTCCCGTTCGCGGCCCTGGCCGTCGGCGTGCTCACCGAGCGCCGCGGCACGCCATACCAGCTCCGCTACGGCATACCTTCCAACTGCGCGGGCTCCCTCGTGCTCTACCTAGGCGGATGGATCAGCCTCATGACCCTCGGGGGCGACGCCCCCGTCGCAGCCCTCGCGCTGCTGGTCATCTACCTCCCCGGCGACGCCGTCAAGATGGTCCTCGCAGCACTCGTCGCCCGTGGCGTCCACGAGGCACTGCCCGAACTTCTACCAACCGCGCCTGCACCCGCACCCGAGACGGCGCCCGCACCCGACCGACCGCGACCGACGGCGACCTAGACCGGCGGCACCAGACGCTCACCCCCCCGTGGCGACTGGTGCCGCCCCGCCGCATCACGGTCGCCACTGGCGTGAAGACGCACCAGGCCCCCGCGCGGGCCACGCACCGGCCGGGCAGGTGCAACACCTTCATTCGCCCGGCCGCGACCCTATGCAGGGTGCCCTCGGTCGCCAGCGGGGAACCCGTCCCCGATGGTTATCGTGCGCAGCACCGGCATTCTTGAGTCCGGCACCCATCCGGCGCAGCGCGAGCACACCAGTGCCGAGTTGACGTTTAGGTGTTGCTCGTCAGCGTCGATGACGTGTCTGTGAGGGGGAACTACTCGCGCACGGGGGTCCGAAATGCACGCATCCCGCGACGGTATCCGCTGCACCGTTCCGCCGCTCCTAGCGGTCGTTGTGGTCGCACTCATCGTCGGCCTGCCACCGCACGAGACAAATCCAGCACCGTCGCTCACGCCGTCCGCTGCGCCGTGAACGCCTTGACCGAACTGGCGTCAGTTGTGCTCACGATGCGGCACCGAGAATGCGCGCCGAGAAAACGGTGATCTTCGCTCCCCGACCCTTGTGGGCTGCAACGTCGAACCATGACAGCCCACCACGTCGCATGCACAACGGCGCACCTTGTGACGGTGACCTACGAAGGTGAGGTGCGGGCCCCCGACATCAGAGGGGGACAAAGACGTCGAGGGCCCGCAGGACCGGCAGCGCCCACCTCCGCACCCCCGCAACGGATGCGGACGCCCCAGCGATGCCACCGTCGCACGCAACCCGCGGGGAGCCTGCCCCGGTTCTCCGGACACGGGTTGTGTGGTGATCATGCCGCGGTGACCGCGGTGGTGTGAAGGTTCTCGAATGCGTGGGGGGCGAGCATGCCCAGCGCGGTGTGGCGGCGGCGAGGGTTGTACCAGGCTTCGATCCACTCGAAGATCGCCGAGGCGAGCTCGTCGGGGGTGTCCCAGTCGTGCTGGTCGAGGAGCTCCCGCTGCATGGTCGACCAGAACGATTCGATCATCGAGTTGTCCACCGATGAGGCGACCCGGCCCATGGAGCCGAGCAGGCCCGCCTCGCGCAGCCGGTGCCCGAACACCCAGGACGTGTACTGGCTGCCCCGGTCCGCGTGCACGATGGTGCCGTCGGGCAGCCGCCGCCAGACCGCCATCTGCAGGGCGTCGACGACCAGGTCCGAGCGCGTCGTGGTCGGCGATGGACCAGCCGACCACGACGCGGCTGAACACGTCCAGGACCGCGCAGCAGTAGACCTTGCCGGCCCGGGTGGGATGCTCGGTGATGTCGGTGCACCACAGGCGGTCCGGTCCGTCGGCGACGAACTTGCGCTTGACCAGGTCGTCGTGGACCGCCGGAGCGGGACGGTGGCGCCGCTTGCGGGCGTGGCTGATCCCGCGCCTGCCGGTCAGGGCCAGCAGCCGTGCGACGCGCTTGCGGCCCACCTGCACGCCCTCCCCGAGGCGCAGCTCGGCATGCACCCGCGGCGACCCGTAGGAGCAGCGCGACGCGGCATGGATGTCGACGATCCTGTTGGCGAGGTAGGCGTCCTCGAGATCGCGGGCCGACAGCGGCCGGTCCCGCCACTCGTAGTAGCCCGACCTCGACACCCCCAGAACCCGGCAGGCCACCGCGACGTCGAACCCGTCCGCGGCGAGCTCCTGGACCAGCCGGAACCCTATTTTGGGAGCACGTTCTCCCGCGCGAAGTACGCGCTGGCGCGCTTGAGGATCTCAATCTCCATCTCCAGCCGCCGGTTGTCCCGACGCAGCTGCGCCAGCTCCTCGCGCTCCTTGGTCGACAAGCCCTCCTTGCGGCCGGCGTCGACGTCGTCCTGCGCCATCCACCGGCGCAAGCCCGACTCGCTGATCCCCAGGTCCTTGGCGATCTTGGCCACCGACGCTCCCGGCTGCCGGGTCAGCTCGACAGCCCGACGACGGAACTCGGGCGGATGTGGTGCGGGCATCACAGGACTCCCTTCCTGCAGCGATCATCGCTACAGATCAGGTGTCCGGACTAGCGGGGCAGGCTCCCGGTGATGGCCGGCCGCGTCCGCTCATCGGGGCCGAAGGAGAACCCACCCAACCTTCCGGGGAGCCGATGCGGGCATTGGCTCGATCGGGTCCCTCGCCCAGGCGCAACACCGCCACAAGATGGCCACCGCAGCTCCAGACCGACAACAAATAGACGGTCGATCGGGCACTGACAGGCACAGCTCAGAAACGGGTGCACAGCAACGGCGCTGGCAGATCACCTGCTGCAAAGCCATGCCCCGAACGGGCAGCCATCTACGCTACCTGAAGGGCGTGATGTGGCGGGCTCGTACGTGGCGGGCACACACGACGACCTCGAGATCCATCCGGGCTGACCGCGGGCATGAAGCCCCCCATCCGGACCGCACCGCACTCTTCCACTGGCTCAGCCGGACCAGATGTCGACGACGGGCGAAAACTGGTCACTATCGACGGGCGAAAAGTGAACGGGTGCGGGCAGTCTAGGTCGGGTTGTCGTCGGTGGTGATGCGGGTGCTGGGGAGGCTGTCGAGGCCTCGTCCGCGCAGGCGGTAGCTGGCGCCTTTGAGGGTCAGGACGTCAGCGTGGTGGACGATGCGGTCGATCATGGCGGCGGCGACGGCTTGGTCGCCGAACACGTTGCCCCAGCCGGAGAACGGCAGGTTCGAGGTCAGGATCAGTGAGGCGTGCTCGTAACGGCTGGACACGAGTTGGAAGAACAGGTTCGCGGCGTCCTGCTCGAAGGGGAGGTAGCCGACCTCGTCGACGATGATCAGTCCGTAGCGGCGCAGCTTGGCCAGCTCGCGCGGCAGGTTTCCTTGCCGGTGGGCGTCGGACAGGCGGGTGACCCAGTCGGTCGCGGTCGCGAACAGCACTCGGTGGCCGGCGTGGGCGGCGGTGACGCCCAGGGCGGTGGCCAGGTGGGTCTTGCCGGTGCCGGGTGGGCCGAGCAGCACGATGTTGCGGGCTTCGGCCAGGAACGCCCCGGAGGTCAGGGCGGCGATCTGTTGACGGGCGGCGGGTTGGGCGTCGAAGTCGAACTCCTCGAGGGTCTTGATCGCGGGGAACCCGGCGGCGCGGATGCGCAGCCGGGCGCCGGAGGCGTTGCGGGCGGCGACCTCGCGGTCCAGGACGGCGGCGAGGTAGTCCTCGTGGGTCCAGTTCGCGTCGCGGGCCTGGTCGGCCAGGCGGGCGGCGGACTCGGTGATCCGAGGTGCCTTCAAGGCGGCGGCGAGGTAGTGGATCGTCTTGATCGCGTCGGTCGTGGTCGTCTTGGCCGCCATCACATGACCTCGCCCAGGCCGAACGCGCGGTCGTAGTCCAGGAGGTCCCGGCCCAGGTCGTGGACCCCGTCGATCGGGCGGGGGGCCTTGAACGCGGCGCGCAGGCCCGCGGCGGCCGCGACGTGGACGGGGTCGGTGACCACCGCGCCCCTGGCCCAGGACCTCGGGTGGTCGGCGACCAGGCGTCCCTCGAGGCGGACCCGGACGCGGTGCAGGTCCGCGTGGACCTCCACGATCCGGCCGATGGCGTGGGGGTCGACGGAGTAGTCGGTGGTGTCGACGCGGACGTAGTAGTCCCGCCCGAGCCGGATCCTGTTGCGCCAGCCCAGATGCAGCGGGACCGGCGGCAGCGCGAGCATCGCGGCCAGATCCTGCTCCAGGCGCGCGGTCGGGGATGCGCCGGTGGTGCGGACCACGCGGGTGTTCGCCCGCGCCAGCCAGTCGGCGAACTGGATGTTGAAGTCTGCTGGGGAGGCGAAGGTGCGCCCGGGCATGAACGAGGTCTCGAACCAGCCGTTGCGTCGCTCCACGATGCCCTTGGACTCCGGGTCCCGCGGCGGCAGCAGCACCAGTCGGGTCGCCAACGTGCCCATGAACGCCGCGACCCCTTCCGCGCGGCGCTGCCCTCGGCCGATGCCGGGCTCGTTGTCCCAGAGCAGCCGGCGCGGCACCGCGCCGAGCTGCCCGAGCAGCTCCCACGTCCCGAGCAGCAGGTCCTCGGTCTTGCGTGTGGGGATCATCAGCCCGAGCACGAACCGGGAGAACGCGGCCGTGATCACCAGCACCGGCAGCAGCCGTGAGGTGCCGTCCTCCAACGGGATCTTGCGCGGCGGGAACCACAGGTCGCACTGCGCCGCGTCCCCGGCCTCCCAGACCAGCCGGTCCGCCGGGTCGACGCGCCGGTAGTCAGGGCGCAGCCGCTTCACGTTCTCCCGGAACCACGTGATCGACCCGTCCCAGCCGACCCGCTCGGCGAGCACCGTCGCCGGCAGCTCAGGCTCGTCGGCCAGCAGAACCCGGACCCGAGCCTCGAACTCCACGAACGATGACGGGGTCGAGGCACGCACGTACTTCGGCGGCGCATCCGAGGCGACCGCCTTGATCACCGTCCCCCGCGAGATCCCCAACCGCTCCGCGATCTTCGTGTTCGGCAGCCCCTCCGCAGCCAGCCGACGGATCAACGCCCAGTCCTCCAAAGTGATCACTCTCCAATCGTCGAGTGTTCACTTTTCACCGTCGAAACTGTTCAGTTTTCGAGCGTCGTCGACACCAGAGTCATTACGACGTCGCCGAGTGACCGAACCATTCTCACCCCCTCGACCAACGATCAAGATCGTCAGCGCGGACTCTTCTGGCTCCAAGGAGCGGACGGCCGTCGCGGCCCGATTCCGCAGCCAGAGCAGGCACTCTGACGCCCAAACCATGCATCACGAGATGTGACAAGCCGGCACGGCTCGAGCCAGTGTCGTCAAATGGCCGTCGTGCAGTCGCGGTGCGCCTTGCCGTCGTCAGGAGCCGAGCCACCGGGCTGACGATGACGGGCGGCGACTCCGTCACGGGCCATACGTGGACCGCCGCCCACACTGGTATCTGGATGTTCCTGGCTCCGGCGGGGTCGTCGTCGCCGGTCGGCTTGCTTCCCAGGAGCCGGGGAGGAGCACGCGCTCGGCATCCGAGAGCGCGTGCGCCGTCCGCGCAAGCAATAGAAGCAGCTGAGCTGCCAGCTCCAAGGTCTCGGCGTTGTCGACGAGGAAGACCACCGCGGCACGCGCCGACACCAAGCGCTCGGCCGGTCCGCCAGAGCGCACGCCGTGGCCCCTCGTCCTCGTGCTCAGAGTGGGCAGGATGGCGCTCAGACGCTCCATGGCGCCCGCCACGCAGAGGGACACGACGATCTCCCGCCTGTACTGCCGCAGATCGGTCAGAAGGCCCACCAACGCCATCTCCAGCGCCGCCAGGGCGCGGGCTCCCTCATCGTCCACGTCGTCCATGTCGCCTCCAGCTCGCCAAGGTGACCAATGGCGAACGAACCCGCGTCAGCGTCACGTGTCCGCCTGTGGACGACACGCGAAGCTGAATGGGTCGATCAAACACCGGGGCAGTGACCTCGATGCCGCGGCCGAAGTCGGGGTCCTCAACGTGCGGGAGCCCAAGGACGCGATGACGGAGTCGATGACGGACTCCATGACAGCGCCGGCTCCGCCGTCGATGTCGTGACGGAGTCCGCGACGGAGCGGGCGTCCGTCCCGGCGGCTCTGACCTGCTCGTGACGGAGTCGGTGACGGAGTCGACGAGGCCCGCAACCCGGCCTTGACCGTCGTGACGGAGTCCGTGACGGAGTCCACGAGGCTTCACCCCTCGGCCACGACTGTCGTGACGGAGTCCGTGACGGAAGTCGACAGGCTGGCACCTCCTGGCTGAAGGAGCCCGCGCGAGGTGAGCGTCTGCCTCTGGTCGCCGGACGTGCCCCGTTTCCGCGCACCTACGTGTAGCGAGCAACGGCTCGACGCGACGGCATGGCACACGGAGGACCACATGGATCGAACCGAGATCGCCCTGCTCCCGCCACTGGTGGACGTGACCACGGCCGCACAAGTACTGGGTATCAGCCGGACCCTCGCCTACCAGCTCGTCAAGGCGGACCGCTGGCCGACGACTGTGCTTCGCGTCGGCAAGCTCATCCGGATCCCTACGGCGGCCCTGCTGCGAATCGTCGACGACGAAGTCCGGACACAGCCATAGGCGGGGGCCGCTGACGTCGAACCGCGCGCGAGCAAGCGCCTGAATCTGCGGAGTCGGCCGTGGCGCAGCACGGCCTAGCTCGCGCCCTCCGGCGTGTCGTCCACAGGCAAAGCACTCAACCAGCCGTCGCGGTGGGATCTGACGCTGATCCTGCCCTTGTCGGCCACCCACACTCGCGCTTTCCGCACCTGCAGGAGGTCCCATGTCCGCCCCACACGGTCGCCGCGGCAGCGTCCGACAGGACGCGAACGGTACCTGGTCGTTCGTCGTCGACGCCAAAGACGAGTCGGGGAAGCGCCGTCAAACTCGGCGTCGGGGTTTCGCGACCAGACGCATCGCGCAGGCGGAACTCACGCTCTTGCTCAGCTCGCTGGCCGACAACACGTACGTCTCACCGCAGACGACAACCGTGGGCGACTTCCTTGTCGGCACGTGGCTTCCCGCAATCGAGCACACGATCAAACCGGCCACCTTCGAGTCGTACCGGCGAAACGTCCGTCTCCACGTGGCGGGGCGTCTGATCGGCCGGCGCAGGCTGCAGGACGTCGAGCCCGCCGACCTCAACGCGCTCTACTCGCTGCTGCTCAGGGGCGACGACGGCCATCGGGCGCTGTCGGGCCGGTCGGTGGCCTACATCGCCGCGATCATTCACCGTGCGTTGCGTGACGCCGTGCGCTGGCAGCTCATCGTGCGCAACCCGGCCGACTTCGCAGATCCGCCCAGGCCGGTGCCGGCCTCGCAGATGCGCACCTGGTCGGCCGCCGAGCTCAAGACCTTCCTAGCCGGCATCGCCGAGGATCGCCTCGCTGGCGCGTGGTGGCTGCTCGCCACGACAGGGATGCGGCGAGGGGAGGTGCTCGGGCTCCGCTGGCGGGACGTCGACCTCGACGCGGGCGTCCTGCAGATCAGCAGGACCCTCATCACGACCGATGTCCAGCGCAAGGGCATGCCCGGCATGGAGTGGGGCACGCCCAAGACCGGAAAGGGCCGGCGACGGGTCGCCCTCGACCCTGGGACGGTAGTCGCCCTTAGGGCCCACCGCGCCCACCAGAACCAGGAACGGCTGGCGTTCGCAGGGGCTTACGAGGAGTCGGATCTGGTGGTGTGCCGCGAGGACGGCCATCCACTGCACCCGAAGTCGCTGTCGTACCACTTCGAGAAGTGGGGCCAGCGCCTCGAACTTCCCCGGATCCGCCTGCACGATCTGCGACACACCCACGCGACCCTCGCGCTCCGCGCGGGGGTCCATCCGCGGGTGGTACAGGAGCGCCTCGGCCACGCGAACGTGTCGATCACCCTCGACACGTACTCCCATGTGGACATCCAGATGCAGGCAGATGCTGCCGCGAAAGTCGCTGCGTTGGTCACTGGTGCCGACTCGTGACAGAAGGTTCTGTGACCAGTTTCGTGACCAGAAGGCTCCGAAACGCCCGAAACGGCGCCCCCGCAAGTCTCTGACCTGCGAGAACGCCGTTCCGTTCGGCGGTGGCGGTGGGATTTGAACCCACGGAGGCTTTCACCTCACACGCTTTCGAGGCGTGCTCCTTCGGCCGCTCGGACACGCCACCGCCGAGGAGGGTACAAGGTCCGGGCGGTCACACCGAAATCGGCAACGGCCCACCCGGGCGCACGGGTGACCGACGCCACCCCGCCCCGCGACGGCCCGGAGCGGTCTAGCGTGCCCCGCAGGACCCCGCCCGCACCCGCCCGGAAGGCACCCCCGTGACCCAGGAGACCCTCGGCGCCGTCGTCACCGGAGCAGCCGGGGGCATCGGCCGCGCCATCGCCCGGCGCCTCGCGGCGGAGGGCCTGCGGGTCGTCGTCAACGACCTTGACGCGGGCGGCAGCGAGGCGGTCGCGGCCGAGATCGGCGGGTACGCCGTACCCGGTGACTGCGCGAGCGAGGCCGGCGTCGCCGCGCTCGTCGCAGCCGCCACAGAGCACCTGGGCCGGATCGACGTGTATGTCGCCAACGCGGGCATCGGGACCGGGCACGGGCTCGAGACCACTGACGCCGAGTGGGCGACAGTGCTCGAGGTGAACCTGCTCGCGCACGTGCGGGCGGCCCGCGCGCTGGTTCCTGGGTGGCTGGTCGACGGACAGGGCGGGCGGTTCGTCGTCACGGCGTCGGCGGCCGGTGTGCTCACGATGATCGGCGACGCGTCGTACTCGGTGACCAAGCACGGGGCCGTGGCGTTCGCGGAGTGGCTGTCGGCGACGTACCGCGACCGTGGCGTCGTGGTGCAGGCCCTGTGCCCGCAGGGCGTGCGGACGGCGATGATCCAGGACGTCGGCGCCGTGGCACCGCTGCTCGACAACGCGGGCACGCTCGAGCCGGAGGACGTGGCGGAGGTGCTGTGGCAGGCGTTCGGCGACGACCGGTTCCTCGTGCTGCCGCACCCCGAGGTGGCGCAGTTCTACGCCGCCCGCGCGAGCGATCCGGACCGGTGGTTGGCGCAGATGAACTGGATGCAGCTGAAGCTCGGGGTGCCGCGCCTCGGCGAGTGAACGACGTGGCTTCGTCCGTTCATCGGAAGCGCAGCGACGGAGTGGTGGCCTGGCGCGTCACTGCGGGGTTAGCGTGCGCCATGGCTGCGGAGTCGTCGTACACCATCGAGCCCCTCTCCCCCGAGACGTGGCCGGCCTTCGACGCGATGGTGCAGCGGCACAACGGCATCTTCGGCGGCTGCTGGTGCATCTGGTTCCACCCCGACGGTCCGGGGCGAGGCCAGGGCGCCGAGGCCAACCGGGCGCTCAAGAGGGCGTACGTCGAGCAGGGCAAGGCGCACGCCGCGCTGGTGATGGACGGCGACGAGGCGATCGCCTGGGCGGAGTACGGCACGCCGGTCGAGCTGCCAAGCCTTCACCACCTGAAGGAGTACGACGCCACCAAGACGGCGGACCCCGACTTCCGCATCACGTGCGTCTTCGTCGACAAGCGACACCGGCGCCAGGGCGTGACGGAGCTGGCGATCACCGGTGCGCTCGACCTGATCGCGCAGGCCGGCGGCGGACGGGTGGAGAGCTATCCGCACGACCTCACCGAGCAGACCCAGAAGATGTCGTCGTCGTTCCTCTACAACGGCACCCGCAGCCTGTACGAGCGGCTCGGCTTCACCTACGACCGGCCCAAAGGGCTGAAGAACTGCGTCATGGTGAAGACGGTCGATCCCGCCTGAGGTCGTGCCGCCGGTCGACGCTCGAAATCTCGCGAATCGCGTTCCGGACGACGTCGCAGCGACGTCCACGCATCCATGAAGGGTGACTTTGTTGCGCTCTTAGCAACGAAGTCCCCTACTGGGCGAGGCCTTCGGCCATCTTCGCCCAGCGGGGGCCCACCCTTCACCGCAATCAACGGCGGTGGCGTGAGTAGCGTCGGGGTGTGAGCGGGCTTCCGGGGCTGGACCTCGATGCGGTGAGCGGGTGGCTGGACGCCTCCGCTCCTGGGCTGCGGCGCGGGCCGCTCACCGGATCGGTGATCGCCGGCGGGCTGTCGAACCTCACCTACCGCGTCACCGACGGCACCAACACGTGGGCGCTGCGCCGGCCGCCGCTCGGGCACGTGCTCTCGACCGCGCACGACATGACCCGCGAGTTCCGCGTCATCAGCGCCCTCTCCGGCACGGCCGTCCCCGTCGCGACGCCGGTGATCCTGTGCGAGGACGTCGACGTCAACGGCGCACCCTTCTACCTCATGTCGTACGTCGACGGCGTCGTCCTCGACCGTCCGGACGTCCTGGCCGCGCTCACGCCCGACGACGCGGGCCGGGCCTGCGAGCTGCTCGTCGACACGCTGCTCGCGCTGCACGAGGTCGACCCGGTCGATGTAGGCCTCGAGGAGTTCGGGCGGCCGCACGGCTTCCTCGAGCGGCAGGTGAAGCGCTGGCGCACCCAGTGGGAGGCGTCGGAGACCGAGCCGCGCGCAGGCCTCGACGACCTTGTCGCGCGCCTCACCGACCTGACCCCGGAGCAGCAGGCGCCCGGAATCGTGCACGGCGACTACCGCCTCACCAACGTCATCTACTCCCACGGCGTCGACCGCATCGCGGCCGTCGTCGACTGGGAGATGGCCACGCTCGGCGACCCGCTGACCGACGTAGGCCTGCTCGTCGTCTACCAGACCCTCGGCGAGCAGGGGATGTTCGGCGCCGTGCCCATGAGCCAGTCGGCGGGCTTCCTCAGCCCCGACGCGATGGTGCAGCGGTACGCCGCCGGCTCGAGCCGCGACCTGGCCGCGCTGCCGTGGTACGTCGCGTTCGGCTGGTTCAAGCTGGCCGTGATCGCCGAGGGCATCCACGCGCGCTACCTGCAGGGCGCCACCGTCGGCGAGGGTTTCGGCGCGATCGGCGCCTCGGTGCCGCGCCTGCTCGACGCCTCGCGCCACTGGCTCGACCAGCTCTGACGACGGACCCGCACGACCAGCCCAGCACGGCACGGCACGGCACGGCACGACCGATCCGACCGCGCGGCAACGCCGCGAGGGTACGACGTACGACCCGCACGACCACGCGACGAAGGGGACAACGATGGACTTCCGGCACAGCGACCGATCGCTCGCGCTGCAGGAGCAGGTGCGCACGTTCCTCGACGAGCACGTCTACCCGGCCGAGCACACCTTCGAGGAGCAGGCAGCGGCGTACCGCGCTGCGGGCACGCCGTTCCGCACGCCGGAGGTGATGGCCGGGCTCAAGGACGTGGCGCGCGGCCAGGGCCTGTGGAACCTGTTCCTCCCGAACTCCGAGGACGGTGCCGGTCTCAGCGTGCTGGAGTACGCGCCGATCGCCGAGCTGTCCGGCCGCTCGGCGCACATCGCGCCCGAGGCCATGAACTGCAACGCGCCCGACACCGGCAACATGGAGCTGCTGCACATGTTCGCGACGCCGGAGCAGCGCGAGCAGTGGCTCGATCCGCTGCTGGCCGGCGAGATCCGCTCGTGCTTCTCCATGACCGAGCCCGACGTCGCGTCGTCGGACGCCACCAACATCGCGGCCACCATCACCGAGGACGGCGACAGCTACGTCGTGCACGGCCGCAAGTGGTGGTCGACCGGCGCGATGCGACCAGAGTGCACGATCTCGATCGTCATGGGCGTGAGCGACCCCGACAACGCACGGCACGCGCGGCAGTCGATGATCCTCGTGCCGCTCGACGCCCCGGGTGTGACCATCGAGCGCTCGACCTCGGTCTTCGGGTACGACGACGGCTCGCACGGCGGCCACGGCGTCATCGACTTCGACCACGTGCGCGTGCCGAAGGCCAACCTGCTCGGCCCGCGCGGCGGCGGCTTCATGATGGCTCAGGCCCGCCTCGGCCCCGGCCGCATCCACCACTGCATGCGCTCCCTCGGCATGGCCGAGCGGGCGCTCGAGCTCATGTGCGAGCGCGCGGTCGCGCGCACTGCGTTCGGCCGTCCGCTGTCCGACCAGGGAGTCGTGCGCGAGTGGATCGCGGAGTCGCGCATCCGCCTCGAGCAGGCACGGCTGCTGGTGCTGAAGACCGCCTGGCTCATCGACACCGTCGGCACGCGCGGAGCGGCCACGGAGATCGCCGCGATCAAGGTCGTGGCTCCGCGCGAGGCGCTCTGGGTGCTCGACAAGGCGATCCAGGTGCACGGCGCGGCCGGCGTCTCCGGCGACTTCCCGCTCGCCGAGATGTGGGCCGGGCTGCGCACCCTGCGCTTCGCCGACGGCCCCGACGAGGTGCACCTGCGCAGCATCGCCCGCGAGCAGCTGAAGCCCTACCTCCCCCCGCGCGACTGAGGGCTCCGAGTCACTGCCCAAACAGGGGTCTTCTGGCCTTCGATCACCTCATCTTGGGCAGTTACTCGCGAAAGTCGGTGCTGCGGCGGGCGGCGAAGAAGTCGGCGAGGACGGCGGCGCACTCGTCCGCGAGCACTCCGGCCACGACCTCGGGCCGGTGGTTGAGCCGGCCGTCGCGCAGCACGTCCCAGAGCGACCCTGCCGCGCCGTACTCGTCGTTCCACGCGCCGTAGACCACGCGGTCCACGCGCGAGAGCCAGGCGGCGCCGGCACACATCGGGCAGGGCTCGAGGGTGACGGCGAGGACGCAGCCGTCGAGGCGCCACGTGCCGAGCCGTGCGGCCGCCGCACGCAGCGCGACCACCTCGGCGTGCGCCGTGGGGTCGTGGGTGGCCTCGCGCTCGTTGGCCCCGACCCCGAGCACCGTGCCGTCGGCCGCGATCACGACCGCACCGATCGGCACCTCGCCCGCGGCACCGGCACGCCTCGCCTCGACGAGCGCCAGGCGTACGGCGTCGACGTCGGCTGTTCGCGGCTGCACGCCCCGATCATCGCGCACCCGTCACCGCTCAGGGCCACGTGTCACCCGCGGGTCAGCACGCGAGCAGCTCGGATGTTGCAGCGAATCGACGAATCACCGCTGCATCGTTCGAGCTTCTCGACGACTCAGCGGGACGGGGTCAGTCGGGGAGCTGCTCGAGGGCGAGGTCGAACTGCTCGCCGAAGCCGATCCGTGCGGCGATGCTCGCCAGCACCTCGTCCGGCCACATCTCAGGGTCGTCGAGCAGCAGCTCGATCTCCTCCGGGCCGACGCCGAGGTCGTCCACGATGCGCAGGTCGCCCGCGGGCTCGGCGTCCTCGCCCTCGACGTCCTCGGGGATGCCGAGGCGGTCGAGTGCGTCCACGCCGAGCGGCCAGTCCTCGGCCGCGAACACGTCCGAGAGGAGCACACGGACCTCTTCGCCGCGCACGCGGACGATGATGAAGAACTCCTCGGCCACCGAGAGGAAGCCGAGCACCCCGTTCTCGCCGGGCTGCGCGCGCAGCGCGTCTACGAGGGCGTCGAGGCTCTCCGTCGCCCTCGGCGGCAGGGTGATCACCTGCCACAGGTTGTCCTCGCGCCAGGCGGCGACGGCGAAGTCGACAGCGGAGTCGTCCACGGCGTACCTCCTTCGAGCGTGCGGGGCGTTCGGGCGTCCCCAGGGTGGCAGACGGCGACTGACAGCGTCGCACCTTTGACCGCTCACCGCTGCGGGGCCGCGTGACCTTGGACTCAGCCTCCACACGGGAGCGGCGCACCCCTTACCCTTCGGGCCATGTCCGAGAGCCTGCGCATCCACGTCGCCGACCACCCCCTCATCGCCCACAAGCTCACGACGCTGCGCGACGCGCGCACGGACTCCCCGACGTTCCGGCGTCTGGCGGACGAGCTCGTCACCCTGCTGGCGTACGAGGCCACCCGCGGGATCCGCGTCGAGCGCGTCGCCGTGAGCACGCCCGTCGCCCCGGCCATGGGCATCAAGCTGGCCGACCCCCGCCCGCTCGTCGTGCCGATCCTGCGCGCCGGCCTCGGCATGCTCGACGGCATGGTGCGGCTGCTCCCCACGGCCGAGGTCGGCTTCCTCGGGATGATCCGCAACGAGGAGACGCTGGCCGTCTCGACGTACGCCGACCGCGTGCCGCACGACCTGTCCGGGCGCCAGGTGTTCGTGCTCGACCCGATGCTCGCGACCGGCGGCACGCTCGTCGACGCGATCAACCTGCTGCTCGGCCGCGGCGCCACCGACGTCACCGCCATCTGCCTGCTCGCCGCTCCGGAGGGCCTCGACCGGCTCCGCGCGGCGTTCGACGGCCGCGGCCTGTCGGTCACCGTCGTCACCGCCGGCCTCGACGAGCGCCTCAACGACAAGGGCTACATCGTCCCCGGCCTCGGCGACGCCGGCGACCGCCTGTACGGCGTGGTCAGCTAGCACGCCCGAAAGGACACGAGCGTGTGCAGCACGCTGCTGAGTGCGCGTGCTCAGCTCACGAGAAAGTCCCTCGTGCCCTTGCCCCAGTTGGCGTCCGCGGGCGTGATGACGCGGTACTTGCCGGGGCGGAGGTCGCGGAACCCGAAGCTGAAGCGGCCGGCGCTCGAGATCGGCGTTGACGCGACCGTGACGGCGCCGTAACCGATGACCCGCTGCAGGGTCGCAGTGCCGCCCACACGCGCCGCCTTGCCGTAGACCCGCTCCTTGCTGCCTTGCCTCTCCACAGCAGCCGTGATCGTCGGTCTGACGACGACCTTCTTCGGAGCCGAGCACCGGGCCTCTACGAAGATGTCGCCCCGGAAGCACCATCGGAGCAAGGAGTTCCGGGTGAGCGCAGTCGTGGCGCCGTTGAAGGTGAACTCGGCGCCCGACTCCTCCAGCTTCGCGCCGCTGGTGGTCGCGAGTGCACGGTAGGTCGATCCGCCGTTCGTCGACATGGTCAGGATGCCGTACCGGGTCTCGCGCCCCTGGTCCGCAGGGCGCCGGAAGCCTGAGGCATCGGTCAGGTACTTCGCGATCGTCTGGTACTGCACCCGCCCGTGCGTCTGGATCGTCGTGGCGCTGAGAACGATCGACGCCTTCGGCAGGGCGCGGACAGCCGGCATCGGAACGACAGGAGGGACGGCCGAGGTCGGGCGGTAGCGGAAGCCCCCGGCGGCCGGAGGGAAGGTGAGCCAGTCGCTCGGCGCAACCCCTGCCGCCGCGGTCCCCACGTCGCTGCGCACGTACTTCCCGGTCGGGCCGTAGACGTCGCGGAACAGGTAGAACGTCCCGGCGTGGAGCGTCACGTCGTACGTGTTCGCCCACTCGGGCACCACGACGTCGGACGCGGGCGCCGTCGTCGCCCGGACGGTCTCGATATCCCCACTGGGCTTGGCCCGGGTGAAGTAGAAGGCGGTGCTGTCGGCGTTCCAGGTCAACGTCTGCGGGACCGGTTGGACAGACGTGGCCGTGAACCGAACCGCTTCGTCGTAGGCGCCGAACGTCTGGGCGAGGACCAGCGCCCTCACGCGGGTGCTGACCAGCTTCCCAGCCGCGTCGATCCGAGCGAACATCGCAGCGACCTTGGAGCCATCCGGCGACACCGCCAGGCGTACCACTCTCTCGACACCCGAGCCGAAGGTCGGGAATCTCACCGACGCCTCGACGGTCTGGCCGGAGGCGACGTCGTAGCGCCACAAGCGGTAGAAGTCGTACCAGTAGACGGCGCTGCCGTCCCGCGCGAGCACCGGGTTGCCCTGGAGGAAGCTCGTCAGGACCTTGCTGGTCACCAGGCCGGTGCCGGGGTCACGGACCACCAGGATCAAGCCGTACGTCGAGTTGAGATCGGGACTCGCCAGGGAACGCGACTGCCCCCACACGAGCAGCACGTTCCCGTCCTCAGACACGTCGTACTGACGCACGTGGAGGTTCGGTGTCACATTCGTTGCGGGGGAGAAGCTGCCGGGCTGGGTGAACCAGAGCCTGTCGGTCGTCGAGTCGTGCCGGCCAGTTGGATCAGCCGTCACGTAGCCGAACGCCGGGCCTGTCGGGTCGGCCTGTGCGGAGGTCGCGGCCAGGGGAAGAAGGCCCACGGTCAACCCGGCGGCAACGAGGATTGCGGCAGCGCGGCGACGGACGTGCATGAGCCCCCCAGGGCGGGTCCCGACCGTGGTCGGGCAGGGACCCGCGTCCCCGCCCGCACATCCTGCCTCGCGTCGTTGGTCGCCGGCACGGAATCGGCGTGATCACCCTGATGCGTCGAAGGGCCGCACCCGATCCGGGTGCGGCCCTTCGTCGTACGAGTGCGTCTGTCAGATCGTGAACTGCTTGAGGCCCGAGCCCCAGTAGGTGTCGGCCTTCGTGGCGACCTTGTACGAGCCGGGGACCATCTTGCGGAACCCGAAGCTGAAGGTGCCGGTCGAGCCGATCTTCGCCGTGGTGACGCCCACCCACTTGCCGCTGACGAAGCGTGAGAGGACGGCGGTGCCGCCGACGCGCGATGCGCGGCCGTAGACGCGCTTCGTAGCGCCGAGCTTCTGCACCACCGTGGTCACCTTCGGGTTCACGGTGATCTTCTTGGTGACCGAGCAGTCGTTCGCGACGTAGGCGTCACCCTGGAAGCACCACTGCAGCCACGTGTTGCGTGACAGCGCAGCGGTGTAGCCGTTGCCGAAGGGCGCACCCGTCGGCCACGTGAGCAGCCTCGACCCCGCGCCAGTCGGCGTCGACGTCGTGAAGGTCGCGCCGCCGTTGATCGAGGTCTTCAGCACTCCGAAGCGGGTCTGCGCCTTGGTGTCGGCGGACCGCGTCCCCGTCGGGTCGGTCAGGTAGGCCGCGAGGCTCGCATACATCACCTTGGTGCCGGTGGGAACGGTCGACCGCGCGAGGAAGAGGTAGGAGGTCGCAACCGCACGGTTGGCCACGGCGGTGACGTCGGCCGCGGCGACCGGCGGCGTCGCCGTCGCCGGGACGTAGCGCGTCGTGCCGGTGCCGAGCGGGAAGTTCTCGAACGTGCCCGGCGTGAACGGCGTGCCGCTCTTGGCGACTTCAGTGCCCGACGTCGGCGAGCTCACGTCCTGGAAGGCGTACCAGCTCGTGCCGTCGGTGCCGAGGTCGTACTGCGCGTCGAGGCCGGTGTCCTTGACGAGCGTGGGGGCGCCGGCGGTGAGCGTGACCGACCACGTGTCGGTGATCGCTCCCTTGACCCAGATGTTGAAGGCGACGGTGGTACTGCTCGTGAACACCAGCGTGGAGCCGACGGGGTACGAGTAGCCGGCGACGATCTGCGCTGCGGTGGGCGCGTACTGGTACCCAACGCCCGTGCCGTCGAGGCGGCCGACCTGGACGCGGCTCGAGGTGAGCGTGCCCGCCGTGGTCGACGTGGTGAACACGACCGCGCCCGCGGTGCCGTCGTCCGAGATCGCAAGGCGGCCGATGCGCTCGGTGCTCTTGCGCACGAAGCGGGTCGACGCCTTCGTCGTCACCTTGCTCGCGACGTCGTACTTCCAGATCGCGCCGGAGTCGTACCACCAGAGCGTGTCGCCGTTCGGCGAGAGCACGGGGTTCGACTCGACGATGGTGGCGACGTTCGTCGTGACGTCCGGCGAGCCCTTCTGCACGAGCAGCAGGCCGTACGACGTGTTCAGCGCGGGAACAGTCAGCGCGCGCGACTGGCCGGTGACCGCGAGGACCTGGCCGTTCGTCGACACGTCGTACGCGTAGGCGTACGTGTTCGGCGTGAGGGCCGTCGTCGACGTGAAGCTGCCGGGCGTCGTGGCCCAGAGCTTGTCGGTCGTCGCGTTGTGCGTTGTCGGGCCCGCGTAGGTCAGGAAGCCGAACGACGGGAAGGCGCCCGGGGCCGCGTCGGCCGACGACGTCACGGCAGGCACGAGACCGGCAGTGAGCGCGGCGGCGGCGACCAGGGTCGCCGTACGGGACCAGCGCGGGCTGATTCGGGTCTTCATGGCCGGACGGCTCCTTAAGTCCCCCGGCACCGCCGGGCCCTGGCTCCCCCGGCACGGGGCCGGTACGCACGAGTGCGGCCGTGGAGCAGGCCGCCGCGGCGAGTATCACACGGGGAGGGCCGCGCTCTCATGCCCGACGACCGGCGTCACACCGCATCGTGACCAGCGTGAGTCCACCTGTCCGGCTGTCGGCGACCCGCCACGTCGGCCACCACCGCGAGGTAGCGTCCGGCGCATGGGTCTTGCGACCGGGGTGCTGCACCCCGAGGGCTTCCACGGGCAGCGCATCACGTCGTCGTACTTCGAGGGCTGGTACGTCAAGCTCGTCGCACCCGACCGCGGTGCGCGCTTCGCCGTCATCCCCGGTGTCTTCCTCGCCCCGGACGGCACGGGCGAAGCCTTCGTGCAGGTGCTCGACGGCGCGACCGGCGAGAGCTGGTACCACCAGTACGACGTGTCGGAGTTCGGGGCCGAGGCCGACCGCTTCTCGGTGCGCGTCGGCCCGAACCGCTTCTCCGACCGTGGCGTCGTGCTCGACCTCCCGTCGCTGAAGGGCGAGGTGCGGTTCACCACGCCGCTCGACCCGTGGCCCGTCTCGTTGCTCTCCCCGGGCGTCATGGGCTGGTACGCCTGGGTGCCCAAGATGGAGTGCAAGCACGGCGTCGTCTCGTTCGGCCACGACCTGGCGGGCTCGCTCACCCACGCGGGGACGACGTCGTCCTTCGACGGCGGCCGCGGCTACATGGAGAAGGACTGGGGCGCGGCGTTCCCCGCCGGCTACGTCTGGCTGCAGACCAACCACTTCACCGACCCCGGCACCTGCCTCACCGGCTCGATCGCGGTCATCCCGTGGCTGCGCTCGGAGTTCCCCGGCCACATCGTCGGCCTGAAGCACGACGGCGTGCTGCACAAGTTCACGACGTACAACGGGGCGAAGACCACGCGCATCGAGGTGGACGACGACGAGGTGCGCTGGAGTCTGCGCTCGCGCCGGGGCGCCACGCTCGACATCACCGCCGACCGACCGCGCGGCGGCCTGCTGCACGCGCCGATCCGCACCGAGATGCACCGCCGCGTGGAGGAGACGCTCGACGCGACCGTCCAGGTGCGGCTGACCGACGCCGACGGGCGGGTGCTGCTCGAGGACACCGGCCACTGCGCCGGCCTCGAGGTGCACGGCGACATCCACCGCCTCACCGCCCCCTGACCCGCCCGGCTCCGCGAGTTACTGCCCAAAGCGGGGCTATCCGGCCGCTCGTTAGCCCGCTTTGGGCAGTGACTCGGAACAGGTCGGGAGGGGGTGGCGGAACATCCCGGGCTGGGGGAGGGTTGCGATCGACGTACGAAGCCCCGTTCCCCACTCCCCCTTGGAGCACCTGTGCCCGTTCGTGACGCATCCACCTCCTGGACCGGCGACCTGATGACCGGCAACGGCGTCGTGTCGCTCGACTCCAGCGAGGCCGGCCAGTTCCCGGTCACCTTCCCCCGACGCGCCGGCGAGCCCGAGGGTCAGACGAGCCCCGAGGAGCTCGTGGCCGCCGCGCACTCCGCGTGCTTCGCGATGTCGCTCTCGAACGAGCTCTCCAAGGCCGGCAACCCCCCGACCTCGCTCGCGGCGAGCGCCGAGGTGACCCTCGACAAGAACGCTGCCGGCCAGCTCGCCATCGTGAAGATCGCGATCTCCGTCGACGGCGTCGTGCCCGGCATCGACCAGGCCGCGTTCGCCGAGGCCGCCGCCACCGCCAAGGCCGGCTGCATCATCAGCCGCGCGCTCGCCGGCGTCGAGGAGATCACCCTCGAGGCCACCCTGCTCGACGCCTGATCCAGAGCACCCTGCGCGACGCCCAGCACGACGTACGACGGCCGCCCCGGACCCTCACGGTCCGGGGCGGCCGTCGTCGTACCGGGCCGGGTGAGCGGCGGCGATCAGCTCCGGTGGGCTACTGGGCGCCCTGCGCGAGGTAGACGGCGTGCAGCTCCTGCCACCTGGCCCGCGCGTCGCACATCGGACCCCCCTGCAGGTGGTTCACCAGATCCTCGAGGTGGATCTGGTCGCCAGCGGCGTACGCCGGGAGGGCGTCGACCGGCAGTCCGCTGTCCTCCAGCACGAGCACAGTGCCGTCTGCGTCCTCTGAGAGCCGGATCTCGACGGCTCCATCCGGCTCGTCCTCCGACTGGGTCAGGAGCCGTACAAGCTCAGGCGGTCGGCACTCGACCACCTGGCAGGTGCCCTCCCACCCGCTCGCGGTCCACCGCGCCCGGAAGGTGCCGCCCTCGTGCAGCTCACCGTCGACCTCGCCGAGCCAGGGGACGAGCCGGTCGGCCTGGGTCAGCACCGGCCACAGCTCGGCGGCCGACAGGGGCAGGCGGACCTCCAGGCGCACCACGCCCACCCCGTCACGCACGTGCATCGTCCCGCGCGCGCTGGCAGACCCGGGCGTGAGATCGGACATCGATGCTCCCTCGGACGGACGCCGGGCGGGCCCGGAACGGCATCAGCCATCCTGCCCCGTCGCCGCCGTTCCACACGAGGGGTCAGGGGCGAGGTACGGCGAAGGCGCGGCAACCCGCAGCGCCACGTGATCGACTTGCGCGAACGGGAACATCTGCCGATAGTTGAGCATTGAACTACCTGCGCGCCAACCGGTGCGCACCACGACCCGACCTTGTTGGAGGTCCGCGATGCCCGCCGTCACCGTCGACGACATCACCGTCCTGCCGCGCGTCCGTCGTCCCGACGCCGGTCTTGCGCCCGCACGGCCCGTCCGCAGCGTGACGACGGCGCCGACCGGCTTCGAGGGCGAGGGCTTCCCCGTGCGCCGCGCGTTCGCCGGTGTCGCGGCCGAGGCGCTCGACCCGTTCATCATGATGGATCAGATGGGCGAGGTGGAGTACGCGCCGGGCGAGCCCAAGGGCACCCCGTGGCACCCGCACCGCGGCTTCGAGACCGTCACGTACATCATGGACGGCTCCTTCATCCACCAGGACTCCCACGGCGGCGGCGGCTCGATCACCAACGGCGACACGCAGTGGATGACGGCCGGATCCGGCCTCCTGCACATCGAGACCCCGCCCGAGTCGCTGGTGATGAGCGGCGGCCTCTTCCACGGCCTCCAGCTCTGGGTCAACCTCCCGCGCGAGGCCAAGATGAGCGCGCCGAAGTACCAGGACCTCCGCGCGAGCGAGGTGCTGCTGCTCTCCAGCGACGACGGCGGCGCGCTCCTGCGCGTCATCGCCGGCGACCTCGGCGGCCACACCGGCCCGGGCTCGACGCACACGCCGATGGCGATGGTGCACGCCTCCATCGCGACGGGCGCGCAGATGACCATCCCGTGGCGCCAGGACTTCAACGCCCTCGTGTACGTGCTGTCGGGCTCGGGCACGGTCGGCGAGGAGAAGCGCCCCATCCGCACCGGGCAGCTCGCCGTCTTCGGCCCTGGCGCCACCCTCACGGTGAACGCCGACCCGACCCAGGAGAGCCGCCTCGGCGGCCTCGACGTGGTCATCCTCGGCGGCGAGCCGATCCGCCAGCCGATCGCCTGGCACGGCCCGTTCGTCATGAACACCCAGCGCGAGCTCGTGCAGGCGTTCGAGGACTTCCAGGCCGGCCGTCTCGGCACCGTCCCCCCGGACGGCATCCAGCCCTTCCGCGCCTGACAGCGTCCAGATGACAGTGCCCCTGATCGCGTACGCCGCGGCCGGGGGCACCGTCATGTGCGGCCGCGGGTGCGCGCGGACGCCGCCGTGCGGCAGGGTTGCGCCGTGACGTCGCGCCTCCACGCCCTGCACACGCCCACCACCACCGTCCTGCTCACGCACGACGACGACGTCCCGCGCGTCCTGCACTGGGGACGCCGCCTCGGCGACGGTCCGTACGACGACGCCACGCTCGAGGCACTGCTCGACGCCCCCGTCCCGCACGGCGGCCTCGACACCGTGCCGCCGCTGTCGGTCCTGCCCGAGCACCTCCGCGGCTGGGCGTCATCCGGCGGGATTGCGGGGCACCGCACCGACGGCACCGCCTGGGTGCCGCTGCTCGCGCGGACGGAGTCCGAGGCCACGGCGTCGTCGTTCACCTGGACCGGCACCGACTCCCTCGCGCGCCTGAGCGTGACCATCCGCGTCGCGCTGGACGAGCACGGCGTCCTCGCCGTCTCGACATCGCTCACGAACGACGGCGCCGACGCGTACACGCTCGACTCGCTCGCCCCCGTCGTACCCCTGCCCGCGCGGGCAGCAGAGGCGATGGTGCTCACCGGTCGATGGGCGCACGAACTCCAGGCAACGAGGCACGAGCTCGGCCCGTTCGCGCTCGTGCGCGAGACGCGCAAGGGCCGCACGTCGCACGAGTCCGCGCCCACGATCGCCGTCGGCACAAGGGCTTTCGGCGAGCAGCAGGGCGAGGTCTGGCTCGCGCACCTCGCCTGGAGCGGCAACCACCGCGTGTCCGTCGAGACGCTCCCCGACGGGCGCCGCGTGCTGTCGATGTCCGACCTCCTGCTCCCCGGCGAGGGCGTGCTGGCCCCGGGCGAGACGTACGACGCTCCCGCGATGCTCGGCACCTGGTCGGCGTCCGGCCTCACCGCCGCGAGCCAGCAGTTCCACGAGCACGTGCGCGCCCGCCCGTCCCACCCCCGTACGCCGCGCCCGATCCTGCTCAACACGTGGGAAGCCGTGTACTTCGAGCACGACGTCGCCAGCCTGCAGCGCCTCGCCGACGCGGCCGCCGCGGTCGGCGTCGAGCGGTTCGTGCTCGACGACGGCTGGTTCCGCGGACGTGACGACGACACGTCCTCGCTCGGCGACTGGTACGTCGACGATCGCAAGTACCCGAACGGCCTCGGCGAGCTGGCCGACCACGTCGTCGGGCTCGGCCTCGAGTTCGGCCTCTGGTTCGAGCCGGAGATGGTCAACCCCGACAGCGACCTCTACCGCGCTCACCCCGACTGGGTGCTGCACGTCGACGGTCACGAGCCGCTTCTCGGGCGCAACCAGCTCGTCCTCGACCTCGGTCGCGCGGAGGTCTTCGACTACCTGCTCGAGCGCATCGACGCCCTCCTGGCCGCGCACCCGATCTCGTACATCAAGTGGGACCACAACCGCGAGCTCGTGGCGGCATCCCACCGCGGTGGCGCGGCCGGCGTACGGCGCCAGACGTTCGCCCTCTACGCGCTGCTCGACGAGCTGAAACGCCGCCACCCCGGTGTCGAGATCGAGTCGTGCTCGTCGGGCGGCGGGCGCATCGACCTCGGCATCGCCGCGCGCACCGACCGGTTCTGGACGTCGGACTGCAACGACGCCCTCGAGCGCCAGACGATCCAGCGCGGGTTCTCGTACCTCCTGCCGCCCGAGCTCATGGGCGCCCACGTGGGCGGCGCGTGGTCGCACACCACCGCGCGCACGCAGACGCTGCCCTTCCGCGCGGCGACGGCGCTGTTCGGCCACCTCGGCTTCGAGTGGAACCTCTCGACCGCCAGCGCCGAGGACCGCGCCGGCGTCGCGCAGGTGATCGAGGTGCACAAGCGGTTCCGCCCGCTGCTGCACGGCGGCCGCGTCGTCCGGGTCGACCACGCCGACCCGAGCGCACTGCTGCACGGCGTCGTCGCGCACGACGGCTCGGAGGCGCTGTTCTGCTACGCCCAGCTCACGGCGTCCGACCCCACGGTGCCCGCGCCGGCGAGGCTCGTCGGCCTCGACCCCGCCCGCCGCTACCGCGTCGAGCGCGTGCTCCTGCCGGGGGCGAACTGGGACATGTCGCGGCACCACCCCGGCTGGTACGACGCGCCGGTCGAGATCGCCGGCGACGTCCTGGCCGAGGTCGGGCTCCCGATCGGCGTCCACGTCCCCGAGCAGGCGACGCTGATCCACGCCACCGCCCTGTAGCGCTCCCCCACCGGGACGGGGTGTGCGACGGCGGCCGGCACGGTTGGATGGCGGCATGAGCGACACCATCCGTTGGGGAGTCATCGGCACCGGCGGCATCGCCGCGGCCTTCGTCCGCGATCTCGCGCTGCTGGAGGACGCCGAGGCCGTCGCCGTCGGCTCCCGCAGCCAGGAGAGCGCCGACCGCTTCGGCGACCAGCACGGCATCGCACGCCGCCACGCGTCGTACGCCGCCCTGGCAGCCGACCCGGACGTCGACGCCGTGTACGTCGCGACACCGCACCCCGGCCACCTCGACGCCGCGCTGGTCGCGATCGAGGCGGGCAAGGCCGTGCTGGTGGAGAAGCCGTTCACCATGAACGCCTCCCAGGCTCGCGCCCTGGTCGACGCAGCCCGCGCCCGCGGCACGTTCCTCATGGAGGCGATGTGGACGCGGCACCTGCCGCGCACGCTCGCGATCCGCGAGATCGTCGAATCGGGCGGCATCGGCGACATCGTCCTGGTCACCGCCGAGCACGGCCAGTGGTTCGCCGACGACCCCGAGTTCCGCCTGTTCGCCCCCGAGCTCGGCGGCGGCGCGCTGCTCGACCTCGGCATCTACCCCGTCTCGTACGCCCACATGCTGCTCGGCACGCCGCGCGCGATCACCGCGGTGAGCGACCCGGCGTTCACCGGAGTCGACGGCCAGACCTCGATGATCCTGCAGTTCGACGGCGGAGCCCACGCGGTGCTCACGACGACACTGCGCGGCCAGAGCGAGTGCCACGCCGTGATCGTCGGCCGCGAGGGCCGCATCGAGATCGACGGCGTCTTCTACCGCCCTGGCTCGTTCCGCGTGATCCCGCGCATCGAGCGCGAGGACGGCGAGCCGGAGGTGCACGAGTTCGACGAGCCCGGCCACGGCCTGCGCTACCAGGCGGCCGAGGTCGGCCGGTGCCTGCGCGCCGGCCTCACCGAGTCGCCCCGCATGCCGCTCGACGAGACCGTCTCGATCATGGAGACCCTCGACGAGGTCCGCCGCCAGATCGGCCTCACCTACCCCGGCCTCGGCTGACGGGTGTGTCGTCGGCGTACGGCGCGGCCACGCTCGTACGCTCGCCTGCATGTTCCAGAGCCCCGGCCAGTGCCCGCAGTGCGAGCAGGCTGATCTCGTCCGCAAGGGCGGCAAGGACCAGTGCCCCCGGTGCTTCTACCTGCAGCCGTGCTGCGACGGCGGCGACCTGTGCGGTCCGGGCTGGACCGACACCCGCGCCACCGGCTGAGCCGTCCCCGGATAGTGCGGGTCAGTGCCGGTAGGTCGGCGCGATCACCGCGCGGGCCAGCGTGTGGAACGCCAGGTTGAAGCCGACCACGGCCGGTGACACCGACGCGTCGACGCCGAGCGTCGGCACGTCCACGGCGTGCACCACGAAGAAGTAGCGGTGGTGGTGGTCTCCGGGCGGCGGGGCGCACCCGCCGTACGACGCGGAGCCGAAGTCGGTCCGCACGTGGAACCCGCCAGGCAGCGTCGCGTCCGACTCCCCCGCGCCCCGTGCGAACGACGTCACCGACAGCGGCACGTCGACGACCGTCCAGTGCCAGAAGCCCGACGGGATCGGTGCATCAGGGTCGAAGCACGTCACGACGAAGCTCTGGGTGCCCTCGGGGAAGCCCGACCACTCCAGCTGCGGCGACACGTTCTCGCCACCCACCGAGTCGTGCACGAACGTGAGGGCCACCTGCTCGCCGTCCACCACATCCGCGCTCGTCACCGAGAACGACGGCACCGGCGGCAGGTACTCGTACGGGTTGACCATGACCGGACGCTCGAGACCCATGCGGATCGCCTCTCTCCAGCGGTACGTCGGCGGCACGCTCCCGCGCCGCTCCGATCCTCCCCCGCCCACGCCCCCGTCGCACGCCTTCCTCACTCACGCTGCGGCCGCACCACCCGCCAGGTCGCGGGACGACCCGCAGCGACGGCAGCCGTGCCAGCGGCGGTGGCTGGTGCCACGAAAGGTGACGGGGCGGCGTCGGCTCGTCCTGGCGAAGGCAAGGGCCAGGGCATTCGCCAGGCCAAGCCGACGCCGCCCCCCTCCAGACCACCCCGCCACGTCAGATCGCGTCACGAAGGAGGAGGCGGCGGCTTGCCTGGGCGAATGCCCTGGATCTTCCTTCGACCAGGTGAGCCGCCGCCGCCTCCATACGACCGATGCGAGAGCCGAGACCACGGCCGATGCGAGAGCCGAGACCACGGCCGGCAGGACAGCGTCAACGGATGCCGCGAGCCCAGGCTGTGCATGAATCTGGGGACAACATGGGGACATCCGGTGCACGACTGCCCCCAGCCTGTGCACATCCTGTGGGTACGAGAACTAGTTCAGAAACCTCGCCGAAACCCCTTGTGCCTGTTGGCGATACGGGCGTAGAACTCTCCCACTGCACAGCAGCGCGGACGGCCCGCCGGGGGAGACTCCGGACGGCGGAGGATCGGGAGACCGGTCCACCGAGCGGCCCGAAGCACAGCAGGGCGGTACGCCGAACGAGCAAGGCCAGCCACCGAGGGCAACCCCGGACGGCGGCGAGCTGGGAGACCAGGGAGCCGGCGGGCAGGCGGAGCGAGGGAGGCACGTCGAGGAAGGCGAAGCAGGTGCGCGGGGCAACCCGACGCCGACGGAGCGGGCAACCGCGCCGACGGTGCACCGGCTCACTCCCACCTCGACAGCACCGAGCACAACCACCAGGTCCTCGGAGGGCAACCTCCGACGGCGACGCAGCGGGAGACCGCGGCGGCGACGGGGCCGGGCAGGAAGTTCGGTGCACGCCGACGACGAACGTCGGGCCATCGGGGCAACCCGGCGGCGGCGCAGCGGGAGACCGCGGTGCTGACGGGCCTGGCGGACGCGGAGGCGGCCGCCGATGCGATCGGCGGGCCGGCTGGGGCAACCCGGCATCGGCGCGAAGGGCGGGCAACTGCCGGACGCGACGAGGTCCGACGGACGCACGGCTGCACAGAAGGTCGACCTCGCGGTCGGGGCAACCCGGCCGCAGGCCGACCGGATGTGCGAACGCGGGGCCCCTCGATCTCATACATCGAGGGGCCCCGCACCATTTTCCAGTCTGCCAAGGCCCGGCGCCGGAAGGCGCGAGCGACACGGCTGCGGCTCCCGCGCGTCGTCGAGGCCTGCATCACGCCGTACGCCGCCCCCCGTGCCCTGGCCCGCACCGGATGCGGGCCCCTGAGCGGCCCTCTAGCGTCGGGGCATGGCACCTGACCCCTCCGATGCTCCCGGCCGCGTCGCGCGGCTGGTGGGCGTCTACCGGGCCGAGGGAAGCCTGCGGGGCGAGGTGGCGTACGTGCTCGGGAAGCTCCTCGGCCGCGCCCACTGCTCCCTGTGCGACATCACGCACTCGCCGCTGCACCGCAAGGCGGCGTGGGACCGCATGGCTGCGGGTCTCGGCGTCCCGTTCGAGCTGGTCCACCTCGACGAGCGCGACGACGCCACAGCGGCGCTCGTCACCGGATGGGACGACTCGCCCGCCGTCCTCGCCGAGGTCGACGGGGTCCTCTGCATCGTGCTCGGGCCCGACGACCTCGAGGGGCTCGGCGGCGACGTCGACCGCTTCGAGTCGGCGTTGCGATCGGCGCTGGCCCAGGCCGCGCTAGCCCTTCCCGCCTGACGGGGGCCGCAGCACGTGTCAGCACCGTGCTGACACGCCTGGCGTCCCGTGTCAGGGCTCGCCGTACCGCACCGACGCCCTTCGACGTACGGGCCGGCGCCGGGCTAGCGTGCGCGCATGCCTGATGCAGTCGACCCCGCCACCGCCGACGAGGAGCGCGCGGTCCTCGCACGGCTGCGACGCATCGCCGATCACGAGGCCCGCGTGCGCGCGAACCCGCTCACCTCCGTCACCCGCCACCTCAGCAAGACGGCTGCGTTCGCCGCCATCTACCGCCGGGTCGGCCCGAAGGTCGACCCGTCCCTCATGAAGATCCGCGACGGCCGGTTCCTCGCGGCCGTCTACGGCTTCCCGTTCCTCACCCTGCACAGCACCGGTGCCAAGAGCGGGCTTCCCCGCGAGTCGCCGCTGCTCTACGTGCGCGACGGCGACGACGTGATGCTGCTCGGCACCAACTTCGGCCAGGCCAAGCACCCTGCGTGGACCGCCAACCTGCTGGCCCACCATGGCTGCGCGGTCGTGATCGGCCCGGAGCGGCTCGAGTGCCGCGCTGAGCTGTGCGACGAGGAGACCTGGGCGGCGCTGTTCCCGCGGTTCGAGGCGGTCTACCCCGGGTACGCCGGCTACCTCGAGCGCCGCGCCGAGCTCACGCCGCGCATGTTCCGCCTCCGCCCCGTCGTCTAGGCCGAGCACCGGTTCGGTGCACCGCTCGTCGGCCGCTGCGGGCGGCCGCCCAAGTTCTTACTCATCGTGAGTGTGCGCTGACCGCGCGTGCAATCGGTCGGGCGGAAACGGTTACGCCTCTCCGTCGCGGTTGACGAAACGGGCCACGGTCGACGGCTGCGCTGGTTCACTTCCCCCAGAAGTTCTCACCCTGGGAGGGGCACATGCTCGGCATCATCGGACTCATCATCGGCGGCGCCGTGATCGGCGTGCTCGCGCGCTTCGTCATGCCGGGCCGGCAGAACGTGCCGATCTGGCTGACGATCGTCGTCGGCATCGTCGGCGTCCTCATCGGCAACTGGCTCTCGGGCCTCATCGGCGTCCGCGACACGGGCGGCATCGACTGGATCCGGCACATCCTGCAGGTCGTGACCGCGGTCGTGCTGCTCGTGATCCTCGGCGGCGTGATGGGACGCAAGGCCAGCGCCTGACCCACCCCCGACGTACCACTGCCCCGAAGTCCTCCAGGACCTTCGGGGCAGTGGCGTCTTCGGGGTCGTGGGCTCAGCCCTTGACCGACCCGGCGAGCAGGCCGCGGACGAAGAACCGCTGCAGCGAGAAGAACACGATGAGCGGGATGATGATCGCGATGAACGCGCCCGCCGTGACCAGGTGCAAAGCAGCGCCGTACGTGCCCTTGATGCTCGACAGGTAGACGGTGATCGGCGCGACGTCGGCCGTGCCTCCCGCGAACGTGAGGGCGACGAGCAGGTCGTTCCACACCCACAGGAACTGGAAGATCGCGAACGACGCGATCGCCGGAACCGACAGCGGCAGCACGATCCTGCGGAAGATCAGGAAGTGGCTGGCGCCGTCCACGCGCGCAGCCTCGAAGAGGTCGCGCGGCAGCTGCGAGATGAAGTTGTGCAGCAGGAAGATCGCGAGCGGGAGCGCGAACATCGTGTGCGCGATCCACACCGGCACGAAGCTCGTGCCACCCGCCGGCCAGACCCAGTCGCCGAGCACCGGGATGTCCTGCACGAGGTTCTTCAGGGGCGGCAGCCCGAACCAGCCGAGGTTGAACAGCTGGAGCAGCGGCAGCAGCGCCATCTGGAGCGGCACGACCTGCAGAGCGAAGATGCCGAGGAACAGCGCGTTGCTGAACTTGAAAGGCACCCACGCGAGCGCGTACGCGGCCATGAGCGCGAGCGTCAGCGGGATGATCGCCGCCGGGATCGAGATCACGAACGAGTTCACGAAGTACGGCGCGATGCCGTTGGGGATGATCTCGCCGCCGCTGATGACCTCGCTGTAGTTCGACAGCGTGAAGGTCGGGTTGGTGAAGATCGTCCACCAGCCGCTGTTGGACGCGTCCTCGGCGGGGCGCAGCGACGTGATGAGCAGGCCCAGGGTGGGGATGGTCCACATGATCGTCAGGAAGATGACGAAACCGGTGGCCCAGGGGCTCGACAGGTTGCGACGCAGGGCGGAGGACATGCCCCCGTGGTCCGGCGCGGCAGTCAGCGCCTTCTCGGCGGCGGCTGCGATTCCAGGAGTCTCGACGCTCATCGGATCGACTGCTCCTTCCTCAGCTGCACGATGTTGTAGATGATCAGGGGCACCACCGCGACGAAGAGCACGACGGCGAGCGCGCTACCGCGGCCCTTGTCGAACTGCACGAACGCCTGGGCGTACATCTCGTTGGCCAGCACCTGGGTGCCGAAGTTTCCGTTCGTCATCGTGCGGACGATGTCGAAGACCTTGAGGACCCCGATGGCGATCGTCGTGAGGACGACCACCAGCGTTCCGCGGATCATCGGCACGGTGACCTTGGAGAAGAGCTTCCAGCCGACGGCGCCGTCGAGCATGGCGGCCTCGGTGACGTCCATCGGGATCGCCTTGATGGCCGCAGAGAGCACGACCATCGCGAAGCCGACCTGGATCCAGATCATGATGACCATGAGCAGGAAGTTGTTCCACGGCTGCAGGAGCAGCCAGTTGGGCGGGTCGATGCCGAACAACGACACGAACGCCGACAGCAGGCCGACCTGCTCCTGGCTCGGGTCGCGGTACTCGTAGACCAGGCCCCAGATGATCGACGCGCCGACGAACGAGATCGCCATCGGCATGAAGATCAGCGACTTGGGGAGGGACTCGCGGCGCATGCGGTCCATGAGGAGCGCGAGCAGCAGGCCCAGCGCCGTGGACGCGAGCGGCGTGATGACGATCCACAGCGCGGTGTTGATCAGGAACGTCGAGTTGTCCGGCGCAGTGAAGATCCACTTGTAGTTCGAGATGCCGACGAACTTCTTGCCGTTCGGGTCCAGGAAGCTCTGGTACGTGGTGATGACCGCAGGGATCACCAGGCCGATCGTCAGCAGCAGCGCTGCCGGCCCCAGGAAGATCAGACGAGCCAACGGAGTCTGCGCCTTGCCGCGCGCGCGCGAAGCCAGGAAGAAGACCAGCAGAAGCACTCCGAAGAAGACCGCCACCACGCTAGCCGCCAGGGCCAGCTTGGATGCGTAGTTCATCCCCTCGACCACCCTCTCGATCTGTCGGACACAGCGTGTACGACGGGCCCCCCGGCCCCGGTGTGAGACCGGGGCCCGGAAGGAGTGTCTACCCCTTCCGGGCCCCGGCCGGTACTACTTCGTCACGACTTCTCGCGACGTCGTGCTCAGAACCGTGATCAGCTCGCCGGCCAGGCAGCGTCGATCGCTGCGGTGACGTCGTCGATGCTCTTGTTCTCGGCGAAGAAGGCCGTCATCTGCTTCCACTCCTCACCCGCACCGACAGCAGCCGGCATCAGGTCGGAAGCGTCGAAGCGGAAGGTGGCGTTCGCGTCGGTGAGGTACTTCGCCGACAGGGCCGAGATCGGGTCCTGGTAGAGCGTCAGGTCGACGCCGCTGTTCGCGGAGACCCAGCCGCCGCCCTTGACCTTCTCCGAGGCGAACGTGTCGCTGGAGAGGAAGGTCTGGAAGGCCTGGACCTCGGGACGGTCAGCGAACGCCGTCACGAACTCGCCACCGCCGACGATCGGCGTGGGGATCGCGTCGGACATCTGCGGCAGGTAGAACGCGAAGACGTCGCCGTCCTCAGCGATCTTGACGTCCTTCTTGAACGTCGGCCACTGGGCCGCGTAGAAGGAGGCCTGCTGGTACATGCCGCACTTGCCGCTCAGGATCGGCTTGCCGCCGTCCTGGAACGCGGTCGTGGCGATGGTCTTCGTGTCACCGATACCGGCATTTGCGTACTTGTCGTTGCGGTACCAGCCGTTGAGCGTCTCGAAGGCCTTCTTGATCTCGGGGGACGAGAACGGAACCTCGTGCGAGACCCACTTGTCGTAGACGTCGCCGCCGGACTGACGGAGCACGATCTGCTCGAGCCAGTCGGTCGCGAGCCAACCGGTGGCGCCACCGGACTCGATGCCGCCGCACCACGGCTTGATGCCGTCAGCGACCATCTTGTCCGAGAGCTTGAAGAGGTCGTCCCACGTCGTCGGGATCGTGTAGCCCTTCTCGGCGAAGACCGAGGGGGAGTACCACACGAAGGACTTCATGTTCGAGCCGAGCGGGGCGCCGTAGAACTGGCCGTCGACCGTGCCGTACGACTTCCACGCCGGGTTCCAGAACTTGTCCACGTTGTCGGACGTGCCCTGGGGTGCGACCTTGGGGCCACCCTGCTGGACGAGCTTCTGGAGAAGACCCGGCTGCGGGATGAACGCGATGTCGGGAGCGTTGCCACCCTGGATACGGGTGGGCAGCTGCGCCTCGAACTGGTCCGAGCCCTCGTACTTGACCGTGATGCCGGTGCACTTGGAGAACTGCGCCCAGGCGGTCTCGAACTTCTGCTGCTCAGGCGGCAGGATCGAGGTGAACACCGTCACCGAGGTGTTGGGGTGTGACCCGTACGAGGCGTAGTCCTCGCAGCCGGCCACGACGGGCGTGCTGGAGCTGGGCGCGGGCGCCGAGCTGGAGTCACCTGAATTGCCACTGCTGCCACAGGCAGCGAGCAGCAGCGCTGCCGCGACGCCACCGACAACGGCGGCGGTCCGGCGAACGGGAACGGACATTCTGTCTCCCTCGAGCCGATTTAAGAGGTCCGGGTGGCTGATCCCCGGGCTTGTAAGCGTTTCGCATCTTGCTGCGAGTCAGGCGCGTAAGCAAGGGGTTTCAGCGAGGTTTCGGCCTGCAACCGATTACAAATTGGTATCGGTTCGGAAACGATGGAGCGCTCCCACGATAGCGCGATCTGACCGCGGCGGGAAGGCCCTGCCGCGTGTCGCGGCGGGCACCTCGCGCAAGCGGTCTGCGGGGCTGCTCGGCGACGACGCTGCCACGCCCAGCCGGCGGATGCGCGCCGAAGGCGACGGTTGCGACGCTTTCGCAACCTTCACCGCCCGGGCGGCGCAGCAGTGCGGCGCGGCGCGCCTCGTCAGTCGCCGACGTGCGGCGCGGGCGGGTTGCTGCGGCGCTGGAGGATCCGGACGACGCCGACCAGGCCGACGGCCGCCCACACCCCGTTGAGCAGCGCGGACTGCCAGGCGGAGATCGAGATGGCCCACACGAGCAGGGCGCCGGCGAACACCGTGTTGGCGCCTTGGTAGCGCACGGACGCGGACTCCCACCGCCCGGCGGTGAGCAGGCCGTACGCCGCGAGCACGCCGAGCGCACCCACCCAGCCGAGGACGTCCGTGACGGTCATGACGCGAGGCTACGGCGCGACGGGCGCCGGACTCGTCAGGCGGTGACGGTGGTGATCCACGACCGCAGGACGTCGAGCGAGCCGGCGTCGATGCCGTGCCCACCGGGCGAGCGGTGCGTCGTCGCGGTAGCCCCGGATGCGCCGTTCACGTAGGTCCAGGTGCGGTCCAGCAGCTCGCGCGGGATGACGGTGTCGGCGTCACCCTGGATCGCGAGGACATCGGCGCCGTCGAGATGGCCGTCGGTGGTCGGCACTCCGGCGTCGAAGGGCAGCGTGCCGAACAGCACGGCGACGCCGTCCCACCGGGCGGGGTCGTCGAGCAGGAGCCCGCCGGCGAACGCGGCCCCTCCGCTGAAGCCGACGAGGACGACACGTCGGCCAGCAGCTTCGGTATCGAGCCAGGTGCGGAACCAGTCCATCGTCTCGCGCAGCGACTCGGCGATCGGGCGGCCGATGCCGCGGTTGGCGAACCACGCGTAGCCGCCGCCCTCGCCGATCGGCGCGCGGACCGCGGCGTACGCCGGACCCTCGGGCAGGTGCGATGCCAAGCCGATGATGTCGCCCTCGTTCGAGCCGCGACCGTGCAGCAGGACGACGAGAGGTGCTGCCGGGTCGCTGCTCCCGGCCGTGACGACGACGGGGTCGGGGAAGACGGTCACGCGTCGCCCTTCGCCGGCAACGGACGGAGCTCGTCGGCGGTGGGCACCCCGGTCCAGCGCTCGACGTCGCCGGGCAGGTCAAGGCGCTCGATCGGCGCAGAGTTCTCGTACTTGCCCCACTCCGCGCGCGGCAGCATCCACATGACCTCGAACTCGTTGCCGTCGGGGTCCTGCCCGTAGAGGCTCTTCGTGGCGCCGTGGCTGGACTCGCCCACGAGCGCGCCGGCCTCGGCGAGCACGAGCTGCGCGGCCTGCAGCTCGTCGATCGTGTCGACCTGCCAGGCCAGGTGGTAGAGCCCGATGCCCGGTCGCTTCGGGCCGTGGCCCGTCCCGATCCCGAACAGGCCGAGGTCGTGGTGGTTGCCGCTGCGCGGCAGCCTGAGGAACGCCGCGTTGGCGCGCGGCTCGAGCGCCGCGACCTCCATGCCGAACACGCGCTGGTAGAAGGCCAGCGCCCGCTCGAGGTCGGACACGTAGAGCACGGCGTGGTTGAGCCGGACGGCGGAGACTGTCACGAGGGACCCCTTGGTGGGCGGTGGCGGGACATCGTCACAACGTGCCCGAGCAGCACGGCATTCCTGACGCGTCAGTAGATGGAGGGTAAGGTATCGGCGTGCCGCGTGCCATCGATGATCCCGTCATCACCACGTTCGGGCGCCTGCTCGAGGCCTTCAGCGGCATGGAGCGGCGCCTCGCCCGCAACCTCGAGTCGGAGGCCGAGCTGCCGCTGACCTGGTTCGAGGTGCTGCTGCGCGTGTCCCGCTCGCCCGACGAGCGCCTGATGATGAGCGAGCTCTCCGCACAGCTCGCGTTCACCACCGGCGGCGTCACGAGGCTCGTCGACCGCATCGTCGACGCCGGCTATCTCGAGCGGGTGCCGGCCGCGCACGACCGACGCGTGATCTGGGCTGTGGTGACTCCCCTCGGCCACGAGGTCGTCGAGCACGCCGCCGCCATCCACGCAGCCGAGCTGCACGAGATCTTCCACGGCTTCACCAAGACCGACCGCAAGCACCTCGACACGCTGCTCGACCGCCTCCGCGACGTCTGAGCAGCCGCCGGTGCGGCAGTCCTCGTCAGCGGATGCGCTCGACGAGCAGGGCCCAGAGGTCCGGGCCCTCCTGCTGGTACGTCGCCTCGAGTGCACCGGAGTGGATCTCCTCGAGGCCGCGCAGCAGCGGCATCACCTCGTGGGGTGCGACGAACACGACGCCGTCGTCGACGGGGACCGCGGCGAGCACGGCCTCGACGACAGCGCGACGGACCTCCGACGTGACCGTGCCCAGGTCGACGACGGGTGCAGACCCCTGGCCACCGCAGCCACCCTCGCCGCAGGCACAGCCCGCGCAGCCTGCTGTGGGCTCCGCCGTCACGTCGATCATCTGGTCGGACATGACGGAGCCTCCGGTCGACGCACGTGAGGTGGTCCAGGCGGCCACGGAGACACCCTAGGGACGGCGAGCCGTCCCCGCTCGCCCGATGGATGAGCGTCCTCCCCACGGGTGAAGCTGCGCCGCACACCCCCGTGGCCGGGGCTCCGCGGGCTCAGACGACGTCGTCGCGGACCTCGGTCGTGACGACGTTGCGCGAGGTCTGCGGCGTCCCATCGGGCGCGACGGAGCCGTAGGGCACGCCAGTCTCGATGACCTGGCGACGTCGCCGCGGGGCGAAGACGAGAAGAGTCATCAGGAGGCCGAGGACTCCGGCGCCCATCAGGATCCAGCCGACCACGTGGATGTCCACGCCGGCGACCTTCGCGTCCACCGCGAACGCCAGGATCGCGCCGACCGCCATCAGGAAGATGCTTGCTCCGATACCCATGTCAGACCCCTCTCGGACGTGCTCCGGCGCGCTCGCGCCGAGGCACAGGTCCTACCCGGCTGCGACCGGCTCAACCGCCGCCACGTGGTCGAGCTGGCGGATCTCCGGGGACTTCTGAGGGACGCAGACCGTGACCGACGCCGGGTGGACGTCGATGCGCAGCTTCTTGGTCGGCGGTCGGTCACCGCCGTCGATCTCGTAGGCGAGCTTCTTCTTCAGGGTGACGCGGATCCGGTGTCCGCTCGTCACGTCGATGAACGGCGACTTCTCGGCGCGATCGACCACGACGCGCGTGACCGCGCGGGTCCACTCCACCGGCGTGCTGGCGGAGACCACCCCGACCTCGAGCACCCCGTCCTCGGGGCTGGCGCCGTCGAAGGCCTCGATGCCTGCGAACACCTTCGCCACATTGCCGACGAGCACGCACGAGAGCTGCCCCTCGTAGAACACGGTCCCGTCCACCTTCACCTTTCCCTGCACCTGCGCGGCGCTGATGTTGCGCAGCCCGGTCCAGAGATAGGCAGCACGGCCGATGCGGTCCTTCAGGCCGCGGTCGGCGTCCTTGATCATGAGGGCGTCGAATCCGGCGCCGGCCATCACGGCGAAGTGCTCGCCGTTGCAGACACCGGTGTCGAGCGCCTGCCGGTCTCCGTGCAGGGCGACGGCCACCGCCTCTGGCACGGTCGTCGGCACGTCGAGGTTCGTGGCCAGCAGGTTGCCGGTGCCGGCGGGGAGGATTCCCAGGGGGACGTCGGTTCCCGCAAGGACCTCGATGCACCGCTGCTGCATGCCGTCGCCGCCCCACGCGAGCACGACCTCGGCGCCCTTCTTCAGGGCCTTGCGCACCGCCTTCGGCGCGTACTTGCTCTTTGGCACCTCGTACCAGAGCACGTCGACGTCCTCCCGCGAGAGGACGTCGCGGAGCCTCGGGCAGCCCGCCACCGAACGTCTTGCCTGCGTGCGCGACCACGGCGACCTTGGTCATCGGGGAACCTCTCGATGGGCCGGCGCTACGCCGACGGACGGTGTGACGGGTGGACCCAGGACGGGCGTGGGCGGGGCGTCACCCGGCCACCAGGTGAGCTGGGCCGCGCGACCCAGGACCAGCAGCGACGGGACGAACAGCCAGGCGGCGAGGACGTCCGTGGGCCAGTGGACGCCGAGCCACACGCGCGACCAGCCGACCCCCAGGGCCCACAGCGCGGCGACGACCCACACCGCGGTCTGCGCAGACCGGCTCGTCACGACGCGGGTGACTGCCCAGGCGAGCAGAAGGGCGGCGACGGTGGCGGCCGTGGTGTGGCCGGACGGGAACGACGGGCCGCCCGCGGCACCGGCCCAGGAGTCGGGCACCGGCCGCTCACGGCCGACGAGCTGGTTCATGGTGAGACCGAGCACGATCCCTCCACCGGCCAGCAGGCCCATGCCGACCGCGGCGCGGCCACGGCCCCAGCGGCGGGTCACCGACTCGACGAGGACGACGCCGACCACGGCCAGCGGCACGGCGACGTCCACCTGGCCGAGGACGCTGACGGCGTTGGCGACGTCGATCGTCTCCGGGGTGCGGGTCTGCACGGCCCAGTCGTGCAGTGCGCTGTCGAGGGCCGGCAGCTCCGGCGCGCTGGTACGTACCCACGCGAGCAGGCCCACCCACCCAGCAGTGAGTCCGGCACCGAGCAGCCAGGCTGCCCGCGCACCGCGTCGCACCACCTGCGGGTCCGTCGTCGCCATCCGTGCTGTCTTCCCCGCGCGTGGTCTCTTCAACCCTCGGCGGCTCTGCCGCATCGCACTAGGCTCGGCGGCGTGAGCACGTGGGACGCAGTCGTCGCGTCGCGGTCGTCGTACGAGCTCGGCGAGGGCCCGGTCTGGGACCCGGACCGCGCGATCCTGCGCTGGGTCGACATCCTCGGCGGCCGCGTGCATGTGGGCACGCTGGACGACGGGGGCGGCGTGCACGAGCAGGCGTCCTTCTCCCCGGCCCACGCGCCGGCGACGCTGAGCGCCGTCGCGGCCCCCGCGTTCCTGGACCACGAGCCCGGCACGCTCGTCGCGGCACACGACCGCGTGGTCTTCATCGACGTCGACGGCGGCGAGCACGTCATCGCCGTCCTGTGCGAGGGCGAGCCCCGACGACTCAACGACGGCGTCACGGACCCGGTGGGCCGCTACCTCGTGGGCTCCGCGCCGATGGGCGAGCGGACGTTCTCCGAGCGCCTGTGGCTCGTCGACCACGACGGCACGGTCACGCTGCTCGACGACGACCTCGGGCTCTCCAACGGCCTCGCTTTCTCTGCCGACGGCGGCACGCTCTACAGCGTGGACACGTTCAGCCATGTCGTGCGCACCCGCCCGTACGACGTCGCCACGGGCGCCGTGGGTGCGCGCACAGACTTCGTGCGCGTCGAAGACGGCTACCCGGACGGCATCGCGCTCGACGCGGACGGCTACCTCTGGGTGGCGGTGTTCGGCCAGGGCGAGGTTCGTCGCTTCGACCGCGACGGGACGCTGGTCGACGTCGTGCGCACGCCGGGAGCCCCGCAGGCGACCAACGTCGCGTTCGCGGGCCAGGACCTTCTCACGCTCGTGATCACCACTGCCCGCGAGGACATGACCGACCAGGACGTCGCCGACCATCCGCGGTCGGGCAGGCTGTTCACCACGCGCGTGGACGTGCCGGGCCTGCCGGCCCGTCCGTGGCGCGGCACGACCTGACCACGCCTCACATCGACTAGGACGAGATCCCATGAAGCTCATCCGCATCGGGGCCGCCGGCGCCGAGAAGCCCGCAGCCCTCGTGTCCGACGGCACCTACGTCGACCTCTCCGACGAGGTCCGCGACTTCGACGAGGCGTTCTTCGGCAGCGGCGGCATCGAGCGGGTGCGCGGCCTCGTGTCCGAGCGCACCGCCGCGGGCGACGTGCACCAGCTCGGCGACCAGCGCCTCGGTGCGCCGTTCGCACGGCCGCACCAGATCCTCTGCATCGGCCTCAACTACAGCGACCACGCCGCCGAGACCGGTCAGGCGGTGCCCGACGAGCCGATCCTGTTCACCAAGTCGCCCAACACCCTCATCGGGCCGGATGACGACGTCCTCATCCCGCGCGGCGCGACCAAGCCCGACTGGGAGGTGGAGCTGGGCATCGTCATCGGCCGTCGCACGAGCTACCTCGACTCGGTCGAGGAGGCGCGCGACGTCATCGCCGGCTACTGCGTCGTCAACGACGTGAGCGAACGCGCGTTCCAGATGGAGCGCGGCGGCCAGTGGAGCAAGGGCAAGAGCTGCCGAGACCTTCAACCCTGCCGGTCCGTGGCTCGTCACGCCGGACGAGATCGACGACGTGCTCGCGCTCGACATGTGGCTCGACGTCAGCGGCGTACGCCGGCAGACGGGCACGACGGCGACGATGATCTTCGACCCGTACTTCCTGGTGCACTACCTCTCGCAGTTCCTCGTGCTCGAGCCCGGCGACCTCATCAACACGGGCACGCCTCCGGGCGTCGGCCTGGGCTTCAAGCCGCCGGTATGGCTGCAGCCCGGCGACGTCATGGAGCTCGGCATCACGGGCCTCGGCGCCCAGCGGCAGAACGTGCTCGCACCTCGATGAGCCGCACCATGCGCGCCTTCGTGGTCACCGCTCCGGGGGAGACGGGCGTGCAGGAGGTCGAGGCGCCCGTGGCCGCGCCGGGCGAGGTGGTGGTCGACGTCGAGCGCGTCGGCGTCTGCGGCACAGACGTCGAGTTCTTCACCGGCGAGATGCAGTACCTGCACGACGGGTTCGCGCACTTCCCGCTCCGCCTCGGCCACGAGTGGTGCGGCACGGTCGAATCCGTGGGCGAGGGCGTGGACGAGCGCTGGATCGGACGCCGCGTCACCGGCGACACGATGCTCGGGTGCGGTCGCTGCTACCGCTGCCTGCGCGGCGACCAGCACGTGTGCGAGCACCGAAGCGAGGTCGGCATCCGCAACGGCCGCGCCGGTGCACTGGCCGATCAGCTCGCCGTGCCGGTCACCTCGCTTCACGGCCTGCCCGACGCCGTCGACGTCGTCGCGGGTGCGCTCGTGGAGCCGGGCGGCAACGCGCTGCGGGCCGCCCAGGGCGCGCGCCTCTCGCCAGGAGACCGCGTGCTGATCCTCGGCCCGGGGACGATCGGCCTGCTCGTCGCGATGTTCGCGCGGGCTGACGGCGCCGAGGTGCACCTCATGGGCCACTCCGCGCGCACCCTTGACTTCGCCCGCTCGATCGGCTTCGAGAACGCCTGGACCGAGGCCGAGATCCCCTCTCTCCCATGGGATGCTGTCATCGATGCGAGCAACGCCGCGTACCTGCCTGCCAAGGCGCTCGAGCTGGTCGAGCCGAGCAAGCGGGTCGTCTACATCGGCCTCGCCGGAAGCCACAGCCATGTCGACAGCCGCACCATCGCGCTGAAGGACGTCACCGCTGTCGGCGTTCTGTCGGCGTCCCCCGGCCTCGCCGGGACGATCGAGGCGTACGCGTCGGGCGCCGTCGACCCGCGGCCCATCGTGGCTGCGACCGTCGGGCTCGACGGCGTGGCCGACGTGCTGGCCGGGCACCGTCCGGACGGCGCGGGCGCTGGACCGAAGATCCACGTGGACCCGAGGAAGCGAGACTGACATGGCCGAGTTCGACGGGATCGCCGCGATCGTGACCGGTGGTGCGAGCGGGCTCGGCGCCGCGACGGCTGCGCTGCTCGTCGAGCGCGGCGCCAAGGTGGCCGTGCTCGACCTCAGCACCGAGACGGCGCCGCCCGGCACGGTGCCGATCACCTGCGACGTGTCGGACTCCGCCTCGGTCGAGGCCGCCGTGCACGCCGCGGCCTTCGAGCCTCGGCGGCATCGATGTCGTCGTCAACAACGCCGGCATCGGCGCGGGCGGCGACGTCGCGGCGAACGGCGACGACGAGTGGCACAAGGTGCTCGACGTGAACGTGGTGGGCATGGCGCGCGTCGCGCGGGCCGCGCTGCCGTACCTGCGCGAGTCGAAGCACCCCGCGATCGTGAACACGAGCTCGGTCGTCGCCGTGGTCGGCGTCAAGAACCGCGCGCTCTACAGCGCCAGCAAGGGCGCGGTCCTCGCGATGACCCTCGCGATGGCCGCAGACCATGTGGGAGAAGGCATCCGCGTCAACGCCGTCGCGCCCGGCACCGCCGACACCCCCTGGGTCGCACGGCTGCTCGACGAGGCCGACGACCCGGCCGCCATGGGCGAGGCCCTCCGACGACGTCAGCCGATGGGACGCCTCGTGAGCCCCGACGAGGTCGCGCACGCGATCGCCTACCTAGCGAGCCCCCTGTCGGCCAGCACCACCGGGACGGTCCTGGGAGTAGACGGCGGCATGGCCGGACTCCGGGTCTGACCGCGGATACCGCGAGCTCCTACCGATCTCGAGCGCTGTCAGCGAGATCGGCGATCCCTTGCTTCTTGACAATGGGAAGATATCTTCCCATTCTTTCCCCATGGCCCGCCGACGCTTCGACCAGCTGCTGCCGCTCGAAGTGGCGATCCTCGAGGCGGGGCTCGCCCTGACCCGCGACGGCAGCGAGTTCCACGGCTTCGCGCTCGCGGCGGCGATGGCGGATGTCGAGGGATCTCGACGGCTCACAGCCCACGGCACCCTCTACAAGGCGCTCGGCCGCATGGCCGAGCGCGGCCTCCTCACGGCCCGCTGGGAGGAGTCGTCGATCGCCGACGCCGAGGGGCGGCCCCGACGTCGTCTCTACCGCGTCACCGGCGCGGGCGAGGCGGACCTCGTACGGAGCAGCCGGCCCACCGCGCCCGTCGCAGCGGCCCGGGTGGCGACGACATGACACCCGCGCCCGGCGAACGAGCTGCCGGCCTCGTCCTGCGGTGGTGCGGTCTCTACACGCGGGGGCTCCCTGCTCCCGTCGCGGCGGACCGGCGCGACGAGCTCCTCTCCGACCTGCACGACCACCGCGCGGCGGCCAGGGCCGCCGGCCGGTCCACGATCGGGCGCGACGTCGCAGCCCGCGCACTCCTCGGCGTTCCTGCTGACCTCTCCTGGCGCACCCACCAGCTGCGGATCGCCCGATCCGCACGGGAACCGGAGGTCACCATGAGTGCACGAACATCGCTCGATGGCTGGAGCCGTACCGCCTACGCCCTTGGTTCCACAGTCGCCCTGTGGTGCGCGGTCGTGGGCGTCGGCATGCTCCTCGACGCCGGCGACGCCGCTGCCGGGAGCGAGGACTACACCTGGCGGATCTGGCTGGGCGGCACCGGGCTCGTCATGCTCGCCCTCAGCATCCACGGCCTCCTCGGCCTCCGCACGCACCCGACCCGCGCGTCGGTGGAGCTCGCCGTGGCAGCCATGGTGACCACCGTCTGGATGTTGTGGGCTGCGCCGGTCGTGCTCGCGGGCGTGGCTCTCATGGCCTTCTTCGCGGCGTACGCCGTCCGCAGCCGCTCGGCAAGGCGCCGCGAGGCCGTCCCTGCCTGACACCGACCGGGCGGGAGCCGCGGAACCTCGCCAGGAGAGGCGGCTCCCGCTCGCCCTCGCGCCGCTCAGTGAGGGGTGCGGGAGAGGTGGCGGCGGGCGTGCTCGATCGCCTCGGGGGTCGACGCGAACACGTGCGCCTGGTGGGCTAGGTGCTCGTAGACGCCGAGGGTGGCGAACACGGTGTTGTGCTCGTCGCGGATTCCGCTGAGCAGCACGGTGATCCCGCGCCCCTCGAGGTCGCGGATGGTCTGGCCGAGCACGGTCGCCCCGGTGGCGTCGAGCGTCTGCACCCGACCGAGCCGCAGGATCACGACGCGTACGTCGCCCACCTCCGACAGCTCGAGCAGGAAGCGGTGGGCCGCACCGAAGAACAGCGGGCCGTCGAGGCGGTAGGCCACGACGTGCTCGTCGAGGAGCGCACGCTCTGCGTCGCTGTGGTCGCTCGTGTCGAGCGGCGTCTCATCGAGGTGGGCGGACCGCGAGACCTGCTGCAGCGCATACAGACCCGCGACCACGAGCCCGACGATGACGGCGGTGACGAGGTCGAACACCACGGTCGCGACCGCGGTGGCGACGAGCACCAGGGCGTCGCCACGCGTCGCGCGCATGAGGGCTCGGAGGTTCGACACCTCGACCATCTGCACGACGGTCGCGATCAGCACGCCGGCGAGCGCCGCGAGCGGAATGTGCCCGACCCACGGAGCGGCGACGAGCATCACGACGAGCAGGGCGACGGCGTGCGTGGCAGACGCCAGGCGCGAGCGGGCGCCGCTGCGCACGTTGACCGCCGTACGCGCGATGGCCGCCGTCGCCGGGACGCCGCCGAAGATCGGCGCGACGAGGTTGGCGAAGCCCTGGCCGAACAGCTCGCGGTCGGAGTCGTGCCGCTCGCCGACGCTCATGCCGTCGGCGACCGTGGCCGAGAGCAGGCTCTCGAGCGCTGCCAGTGCGGCGACGGCGAGAGCGGGGACGACGAGCGAGCTGCGCTGGCCCCAGGCGACGCTGGGCAGCGCCGGCGCCGGGAAGCCGGTGGGGATCACGCCGATCGTCTCGGCGGGAAGGCTGAAGTAGGAGACCGCGAGCGTCGCCACGATCACGGCAGGCAGCGACACCGGCAGGCCGGGCTTGAACCGGATAGCGAGCAGCATGCTGATCGCCACGAACGCGGCTACGAGCACAGGCGCCCACTGCGGCGCCTCGAACCACAGCCGCACCGCCTCGATCGCGCGGCCGAGGACCTTCTCGCCCTCGACACTCACGCCGAGCGCGGACGGCACCTGCTGGAGTCCGATGATCACGGCGATCCCGAGCGTGAAGCCCTCGACGACCGGCAGGGGCACGAACTGCATCCAGCGACCGGCACCGATGAGCGCCAGCACGATCAGGAAGACGCCGGCGAGCAGGCCGACGACGAGGACGGCGCTGGTGCCGAACTGCGCGACGATCGGCAGCAGCACCACGGTCATCGCACCCGTGGGCCCGCTCACCTGCAGGTTGCTCCCCCCGAGGAGAGCGGCGACGAGGCCTGCGACCACGGCGGTCACGAGCCCGGCACCCGCACCCAGGCCGGACGCGACCCCGAACGCGAGGGCGAGGGGCAGCGCCACCACCGCGACGGTCAGGCCGGCGATGAGATCGCGCTTGGGGTCCCGTCGCATGGCCCGGTAGTCCGCGGCCTGGGGCAGGAGCGCGCGCACACGGGACAGGACCGCGGCGGCACCGGCGTGGTCGGTGCTCACGAGACCTTGCGCCGTCCCGCCTTCAGCTCCTTGCGGAGCCCGGCCTGGTCGTCGATCACGTCGAGCAGGATCGTCCGCGCGGCGAGCAGCAGGTCGCGCGTCTCCGGTGCGGTGATCGCGTAGAACACCTGGCCGTCGCGGCGGTGCTGGGCGACGAGACCGGTGCGGCGCAGCGCCGCGAGCTGGTGCGAGAGGTTGCTCGGCTCGATCTCGATCTCGGCGAGCAGCTCGTGGACGGCGTAGTCGCGCTCGGAGAGCAGCTCGAGGACCCGGATCCGCGCGGGGTGGCCGAGTGTGCGGAAGAACTCGGCCTTGGCCTCGTACAGCGGCTTCGTCATCGGACCTCCGTGTCGTCGGAAGCGACATTAGCACTTGAACAACTGTTCATGCTTTCGCATCGAAGGCTCCTCCCCGGGGAGGGCCCGCTGACACCTCCCCGCATGACCGGTCATCCGGATGACGCACATTGACTACCTTCCGTGATGGCTCCCTCTCTTTCTGCTCACCATAGGCGAGGAAGGGTCCCCTTATTCATCCGATCGAGGGATGACATCGGGGCTCCGACGCCCGAGATTGACTACCTACGGTGAACCACCACCGCCGGTACTGAGGGGTACCTATGACGTGGATCCTGGTCATCGACGACGAGCCGGGGATCGTCAGGTTCGTGAGTCGCGCGCTGATCGCCGCCGGCTACGACGTCGAGACAGCAAGCAACGGTGTCGACGGGCTGCGCCGCGCCTCCGAGCAGCGGTTCGACCTGATCACCCTCGACCTGCGCCTTCCGGGGCTGGGCGGGATGGCCGTGCTGACGGCGCTGATGGAGCAGGACCCGGGCAACCGCGTCCTCGTGCTCTCGGCGGCCGAGGGCGTGCAGGAGCGGGTCCGGTGCCTCGAGAGCGGTGCCGCAGACTTCCTGGCCAAGCCGTTCGCGGTGGCCGAGCTGCTCGCACGCATCAAGTCGCGGCTCCCTGCACCGACCGGCCAGCCCGCCGCCCCGACCATCGAGACGGGTCGCGTGCAGCTCGACCCACACCGGCGGACGGTGACCGCCGACGGGCGGGTCATCGAGCTGTCGGCGCGGGAGTACCGCGTCCTCGTCCACCTCATGACCCGGGCCGACCGGGCGTGCTCACGCCAGGAGCTGCTGTCCGAGGTCTGGGGGCTCGCCTTCGACCCAGGCAGCAACGTCGTGGACGTATGCGTCGCACGCCTGCGCGCGAAGCTTGCCGGGGCTCACATCCAGACGGTGCGCAATGTCGGTTATGCCTTCGTCTCGGCGTGACGACGGCCTCCTGGCCGCGTTCCTCGTCTTCGCCGGGATCTGCCTGCTGGTGATGGCCTTCGTGCCCGGTCAGGTCACGGTGCCCTACCACCTTCTCTTCCTCAGCCTCACCCTCGTCTACGGCTACGCGCTCTGGCCGGCGCGCCGCACGGTCGCTCTCCTCCTGCTGGTCACCGTGGCGACCGGATTCATGCTCACGCGGCTGGCGATGACCGGTGAGATCGAGTGGGAGGAGTGCACGGAGATCGTGCTCATGCCCGCGATCTTCCTGGGCATGCTCTGGCACTCGCAGCGGCAGCTGCAGGCGCGCGAGCGCATGGCGACGGTCGCCATCGAGCAACGCGCCCTCCTCGATCACGAACGACAGTTCATCCAGGAGACCTCGCACGCGATCCGTACGCCTGTGACCGTGGCGCGCGGGCACCTCGACCTCGCCCTCGAGCACGTCAGCGATCCGCAGGCCCGCGGCGACCTCGAGGTCGTCGCCCTGCAGCTCGAGCGCATCGCCAAGCTCGCCGGGACCCTGATGGCGTTGAAGGAGCTGGGCAACCCGAACCAGCACGACCGACACACGGTAGACGTCGCGGACGTCGTGGCCGCCGCCGCGCGCCGCTGGTCCAAGACGGCCGACCGCGACTGGCAGATCCTCGCGCCGGCCGGTGCCGTCGCCCTGGTGGACGAGCACACGCTCGAGCTGGCGCTGGACGCACTGCTGGAGAACGCCGTCCGCTTCACCGAGCCGGGCGACGTCGTCCGGGTGAGCGTCGCGTGGCTCAACGGCCGGGTCGAGGTGGAGGTCGCCGACTCCGGCCCTGGCGTGCCTCAGGCCGACCGCATCCATGTCTTCGACCGCTTCTGGCACGGGGAGTACCAGGCCGGTGGTCAGGGTTCAGGTCTCGGCCTGGCTCTCGTGCAGGCTGTCGCAGAGGCGCACGGCGGCACCGCCCGCGTCGCGGACTCCGACCTCGGCGGGGCGTCGTTCACCCTCGAGCTGCCCACTCCGGTGCTCCCGCGCGTCACCGTCGACAGCGAGGCACCCGGGATCGTCTAGGGCAGCCGCCTGCTCGCATCGCATCGCATCGCCCGTCGGTCATGGATCGACGGGCTATATCGCATGGGGCAGTTGGTGACTCGCCGACTCGCCCAGGAGTGGATGACAGACGCATGACAGAGCTGTCACGTACGCGGAAGACCGCGTGAAGCCACCTACGTTCGCCACCACTGGCCGGAATCCGCGGCCAGCCCGGCCTACCTGGGGGCGACATGTTCTCGACCCGGACCAACGCCCGCCGCACCGCGGCGGCGCCGATCGTCGTGCTCACGCTCCTGCTGGGGCTGACGCCGGCACTCGTCGTCGGCGCGAGCGCCCCCGCGGCCGCCGCCACCTTCGGCGACCTGCGCGTCAAGGTCGTGACCGCACGGGCGATGGGCTCGTTGGCCGCGGGAGCAGCCATCGACCCGGCCGCCACCTACACCTGGCTCATCACGGCTGACGATGCCGGCAACCCCGACCAGCAGCTCTCCGCGTGCCAGGCCTCCAACCCCGGCTACCCCGAGAGCTGCGCGTGGCCGTCGATCCGTCAGACCCCGGGCGCTGTGCCGATCGTCGCGCAGGGCACGCGGGCGGACCTCAACGCCACCAAGGCCCTGGCCGGCCTCCCCGCAGGCAAGTACCTCATCTCGGTGCTCGCGGACGGATACACGCTGGGCGGCAAGCACTTCACGATGCCGCTGTCCGCGCCCGTCCTCGACGTCCCTGTGCAGCCGAACCCCGTCCCCCTGGGCACCATGCGCATCCGCGTCTTCCACGACAACGCGCCCGTCGACGGCACCTACGAGGCAGGTTCGGAGACCGGTCAGCAGGGCAACCCCACCAACAACCTCTCGGGGTTCGAGGCCCACCTCAGCGACGTCCTGGGCGAGGTCACGACCGACTGGTACGGCAACCCGCTGTGCACCAACTACCGGCACGACGGCAACGGCCGCGTCGTGTTCGACGCCGGGTCGCCCGTCATCAACGCGACCAACCCCGGTGGTCGCTGCCTGAGCAACGCCGTAGGCGACATCGTCGTCCCCAACCTCGGCAGCAACCGCTACGGCGTGACCCTGAGCAAGCCGGCGAACAAGGCCTCGTGGGTGCAGACCACGACGCTGGAGGGCGCGCACGACCACGACGTGTGGGTCATCAACGGCGACAACGGCCTGGACTCCGAGCTCGTCGTCGGCGGCGAGCCGGTGCCGTGGGTGCAGTTCGGCTACATCGAGCAGCGCCCCATGCGCAGCTCCACCGCAGTCGCGCACGTGAAGGGCCAGATCCTGGAGGGCCTCGCCTACGTCGGCGGCAACGGCGGCGTCACCATGCCCGGTGGGACCGGCACGGCCGGCGGCAAGGAGGGGCGGCCGATCGACCGCCCGTGGATCTCCCTGTCCGATCTCGGCAACGGCGACCAGATGGTCTACACCGGCCGCGGCAACACGGACGGCACCTTCGACATCGCCCGCGTGCCGGACGGCACGTACCAGCTCACCGCGTGGGACGACGCACAGGACTACATCCTCTTCAGCTTCAACGTAACCGTCGACAACCAGGTCAGCGTGGACACCGGCAAGAACTACCTGTCGGGCTGGATGACGCGGCTGTACGGCACCGTCTTCATCGACACCAACGAGAACGGCGTCCGGGACCCCGGCGAGCAGGGCGTGCCCGGCACCGCCGTGACCCTCCGCGAGCGCGACAACTCGCTCATGGACCAGTTCACCAACACCGCGACGACCGACAGCAAGGGCAACTACTCGATCGCCGAGGCGTACCCGCTCACGCGCTGGCTGATCCTCGAGCACTTCAACACGCGCTACTACGGCACCGGCGTCACGGTGCAGGGCGAGAACGACCCCACGCCCACGACGTTCCGCGGCGCGGCGGTCGACATCAACGTCCTGCCGGTCCTCGGCCTCGGCGGCCGCATCGACTGGGGGGTCAAGCCCTACGCCCCCGGCACCAACGGCGGGATCGTCGGCACCGTCTCGTACGACACCACGCGCAACGAGCTCGACCCGGCGTACGCCGTGGCCGAGGACTACCAGCCGGGCGTGCCTGGGATCGGCGTGAACCTGTACGGGATCGAGAAGGACACGCGGGCCACCATCACCGACCCCAACGACCCCTCGGCGACCATCCCCAACCCGGACTTCGGGATGCCGATTCTCGACAGCCGCGGGCTCCCCGTCCGCGGGCCGAAGCTCGCCGACACCTACACCTCCGAGACGTGGGAGGCCCCGAAGGGCTGCACCGCTCGGCAGTGGGACGGGAGCGAGCGCACGGGTCTCGGCTTCATCCCGGCATCCGGCCTCGCCGCGAACAAGACCTGCGTCGAGTCGCCGGCCATGGGCGTCCAGGTCCGTCCCGCCGACACGACCCAGGACGCCTGGGGCCAGACGGTGAACGGCAACTACGGCTTCGCCGACTCCGACCTCAACCTCTACCTCCCCGGCGACCCGGACAACCCCGGCTACCCCGAGGGCTACGCGGCCGCCCACCCCGACGAGTGCGCGAACATCGCGACCCCCGAGGTCACGTGCGCACCGGGCGCCAACGACCTCCCGCTCTACGCCGATCTCGCGGCGTACGGCTACGACCCCCAGGCGCTCACGCCTGACGACTACGTGGTCGCGGTCGACATCCCCGACAACCCCGTCGGCGGCGGGAAGATGTACCAGGTCACCCGCGAGCAGGACGTCAACGTCTTCGACGGCGACTCGTACCTCCCCTCGGAGAACTTCCCCGTCACGAACGACCCGACGACCAACCCGCCGGTCATCAACGGTGGCAACACCGACGCTCCGACCGAGCCCCCGACGCAGGGCGGCGGGCTGGGCCTGTCGCCGTGCATCGGTGCGGACCAGACGGTCGACGTCACCAACCCGAACTTCCTCGACAACGGCGGCAGCCCGTTCCAGGGCCAGGCACGCCCGCTGTGCGACGAGAAGCTCGTGACGCTGCGCGGCCAGTCCGCGGTTGCGCCGACGTTCACGATGTTCACGCAGACGCCGCTGCCCACGCACTTCTGGGGTCTCACGATCAACGACCTCGGCCTCACGTGGGACAAGCGGAGCATCCAGTACGGCGAGGCGCAGGGCATCCCCGGCGTCCCCATGGGCATCTACGACTTCAGCGGTCGTCTGATCGACACCGTGAAGACGGACTTCAACGGCTTCTACGAGGCCATCGAGCCCTCGACGTCGTCGTACAACTGCCCGACCCCGGCAGGTCCCTGCGCCGGCATGTACCGGTTCGTCGGCAACGACCCCGGTCAGCCAGGAGCACCGAACGCCAACTACAACCCGCGCTACCGCACGATCGCCACGAACTTCCAGGCGTACCCGGGCCTGTTCACGGTGACGGACACCGCACCGACGCAGACCGGTGCCGTGGCGATCACCCCGGGCACCACCACGCCCGTCCCCGTCAACTGCGCAGTGAGCGCGACGACACCCGAGGTCTTCGCGGTCGACAAGGTCGTGGTCAAGGGCAGTGACGGCACTGCAGCCCGGACGGTCACGGTCAACGGCCAGGGATTCGGTACGTTCACGTCCGGCTCGCGGGTCGAGCTCGTCCGCACCGACGGCACGGTGATCAACGCGACGTCGGTCTCGAGCTGGACCGGTACGCAGATCAAGTTCGTCGTCCCGAACACCGTCTCGATCATCCTGCCCCTCTACGGACCGCTCCAGCTGCGCATCCGCAACGCGAGCGGCAACTACTCGAGCAGCGCCGTCACGATCCACGAGACCCGCGGCCTCCTCTACGACCCTGCGGTCCGCGAGGTCGGCCCGGGCAAGACGTTCGCCACGATCCAGGCCGCCATCGCCAACGGGGTCCCGGCGGCGGACGTCGCTCGGGAGTACGCTTTCGGACGGCTGATCGTCGTCTACCCGGGCACGCCGACCGCGTTCAACCCTGACGGTGCGTACCAGCAGAACGTCGTCATGAATCGCAGGGTCAAGCTGCAGGGCTTCGGTCCTGGCGGTATCCAGGCCGACGGGACGCACGTGCGCGGCACCGTGATCAGCGGCGCGGCCTATGACGCGGACGGCGCCTCGGGTGCGGCCTGGGCCGCCCTCGCAGCGGGTCGCCACGCGGGCCCGGCAGGTGTGCCGGACGGTGCCGTGGTGACGGTCCTCCCGACCACGACCGAGCAGTTCCGGACGAACCTCCCGCTGCAGAGCGCCCTCGGCAACGCCGCGATCGACGGCTTCCGGATCACGGGCGGCTACCAGTCCGACGTCGGCGTCGCGCCGAACGTCATCGGCGGGAACCGCACGGGGTACGGCGCACCAGGCGCGACGGTCTCGCAGGGCGGCGGAATCTACGTGCACGCCTCCGCGACCAACCTCCGCCTGTCCAACAACCTGGTCATCGGCAACGGCGGCTCGTACGCCGGCGGTATCCGAGTCGGCACGCCGTACGCCACCGTGAGCGACAACCAGAACGACAACGTCGTGATCGCCTACAACCGCATCCGCGACAACGGCGGCACGAACCTCGCCGGCGGCATCGGGATCTTCACCGGCACCCAGAACTACGTCGTCGACCACAACGACATCTGCGGCAACTTCTCGCAGGAGTACGGCGCGGGCATCAGCCAGTACGGGTTCAGCCCCGGTGGCCGGATCACCGCGAACCGCGTGTGGTTCAACGAGTCGTACGACGAGGGAGCCGGCATCTTCCTTGCCGGCGAGCTCCCCGCCAACCCGGACGACGCGTCGGCCGGCACGGGCGAGGAGACGATCTCCGGCAACACGATCGTCGCCAACAGCGCCAACGACGACGGCGGCGGCATCCGGCTCCTGCAGGTGGGGAACTACCCCACCAGCGGGCCCGGCAGCCGTCCGGCGGCCCAGCGCATCGGCTACCTGATCCGCATCGACAACAACATCGTGGCGGACAACGTGTCGACCCACGAGGGCGGTGGCATCGCCCTCGACGACGCGGCCAACGTCCAGATCGTGTCCAACACGGTGGCACGCAACATCACGACGGCCACCGCCGTGACGAGCGACGGCACTCCCGCCCCGGCGGGCCTGTCGACCGGCGCCAACAGCACCCAGCTGCAGGCGACCCTGCCGGTCGGGGCGTCGACCTGGAGCAACCCGGTGCTGCTCGGCAACATCTTCTGGCAGAACGCTGCCGGCACCTGGGACGGCATGAACGTCAACGGGATCGGCATCGGCGGGGCCGCCGACCTGAACTTCTGGGACATGGGGTCCACGGACGGCTCCGGTCCGCTGACACCCAGGTTCGGGGTCATGACGAACCTCCACGCAGGAGTCACCGTCGACGCGACGAACGTCCTGTCGCCTGGCAACACTGTCGGCTTCGTGAACCCGTACAGCGTCTCGGTGGACGTGTCCACGCTGCGGGCGTTCCCGGGATTCCGGCAGTCGGTGATCGTCGTGAACAACGTTGCTCCCGACGTCCAGGGCAGCTACCGCATCGCGGCGGGGAGCACCGCGATCAACGTCGGCCGTGCCGCAGCGCTCTACGGGCCGCTGACGGTGACCGCTCCGAGCACCGACATCGACGGGACCGTGCGCTACGCGGGCACCGCCACCACCACCACGCAGATCGATGCAGGAGCTGACGAGCGATGAGCGACATGCAGAACGACTCGGACGGCTCGTCGTCGCCGCTGCTCGGTCGTCGGGCGCTGCTGCGCGGCGGTGCGGTGCTCGCCGCAGGCGCGGCGACGGGAGGCTGGCTCCTCAGCCGTGGTGCGGCCGACGCCGCGATCGTGCGCAACGCGGTCCCGGCCGTCTACCGCGCGCCCGGCCCGCGCGAGCAGCTGCTGCACCTTGCGGCGACCGACGGATGGGTGTCCATGCCTGCCGACGCACCGCCGGTCGGGGCCTTCTGGCCGGACACCCTCGCGCCGACGGGCTACAACGTCTACGCATTCGGGTTCCGCGACGTCACCGGCATGACCCCCACCCAGGTCCTGGCTCAGAAGGAGCGGGCGCAGATCTCTGCTCCCATCCTCGGGTTCGACCAGTACGTGAAGGCGAAGGACAACGCCGTCCGCGTGACGCTGTCGAACCTGGGTCTCGCCGTGCGCCCCGACCTGGTGGACGGCCACACGATCCACTGGCACGGCTTCACCAACGCCATCCCGCTGTTCGACGGCGTCCCCGAGCTGTCGATCTCCGTGCCGATCGGACGCGACTTCACGTACTACTACCGCCCGCACCTGCCCGGCACGTACATGTACCACTGCCACTTCGAAGACGTGGAGCACGTGCAGATGGGCATGACCGGAGTCCTGTACGTCCGGCCGGAGCGCAACACCATCAGCCAGAAGTTCGCGTACGACCACGACGCGACGGCGTACGAGCGGGAGTTCACCTTTATGCTCACCGAGCTCTGGGCCGAGGGTCACTACCGGGACGCGCACATCCAGACGTCGGACTGGACCGACTACAAGCCGAGCTTCTGGCTCATGAACGGCCGCGCCTACCCCGACACGCTCAAGCCCAACATCAACCCCATGGACTCGAGGCCGGACACCAACCCGGCGCTGCAGTCGGACTCCGGCGCATCGCTGCGCTACAACCCGATCTCGTCGCTCGTGCGGTGCAACGCCGGCGACCGCGTGCTGCTGCGCATCGCGAACCTCGGGTACCAGCACCACGCGATGACCCTCGACGGCATCCCGATGAAGGTGGTCGCCAAGGACGCGAGCCCCCTGATCGGAAACGGTCCGGATCTCACCTACGAGACGAACACCGTCGAGGTCGGCCCCGGTGAGAGCAGGGATGTGATCTTCACGGCTCCTGCAGTCGCGTCCACCACGACCTTCCGCCTGTACGACCGCAACTACGCCTACCTGAGCAACGCGGGCGCTGCGGGGTACGGCGGTCAGATGACCGAGGTGCGCGTGTCCCCCACAGGGACCTTCGGCCCCCAGACCGGCCCGAACCAGTGAGGAGGGCGGCAACCATGCGAGCACTGTCCTGGAGCCCGGCCCGCACCGCGGCGCTCGCCGTGGTCACGATGACCACTGCCCTGCTCGTCTCGGCCGGCCTCGCCGGCCAGGCTCAGGCCGCGTCCGACGAGGGCCTCGTGTGCGAGACGAGCGCGACCAACTCGTTCAACCTCACCGCGACCAGCGGCTACATCCTCACGCCCGACGGCAACTCCATCTTCATGTGGGGCTATGCCGGTCCGAGCGGGACCTTCCAGCTTCCCCGGGCCGACGCTCTGCGTCGCCGAGGGCGCGACCGTGACGGTCACGCTGAAGAACCAGCTGCGCGAGCCGGTCTCGATCGTGTTCCCCGGTCTCACCGGTGTGAACGCGGACGGGCAGCCCGCGCAGCCGACGTTCGACACGGCGGGGAAGCTCACCTCGCTGACGAAGGCGGCCGCCGCATCAGGCGGGACCGTGACCTACTCCTTCGTGGCCTCGCGACCGGGCACGTTCCTGTACGAGTCCGGCACCGACGTCGCCAAGCAGGTCCAGATGGGCCTGTACGGAGCCCTCGTCGTCCGCCCGGCGATCAACGGCACGATCATCGACGGCCAGGCGTACGACGACCCGGCGTCGAAGTTCGACCAGGGCCACGAGTACCTGCACCTGCTGTCGGAGATCGACCCGGCGTTCCACCTCGCGGTCGAGCGCAACCGGGCCTTCGACCTCGTCAACCTCCGCAGCCGCTACTTCCTCATCAACGGCCGCAGCATGCCGGACACCATCGCGCCGAACGGCGCTGCCTGGCTGCCGGCGCAGCCGTACGGATCGCTGATCCACATCCTTCCCAAGCCGGCCAACGCCGGCCCCGCGTATCGACCAGCGCTCATCCGCTACCTCAACGCCGGCACCGGGACGTACCCGTTCCACCCCCACGGCAACGACCAGCGCGTGGTGGGCAAGGACGGCTACGGGCTCATCGCCACCGGGAGCGGCGACTCCAGCTACGAGAAGTTCCTCATCGACATCGGCCCGGGCCAGACCGTCGACACCACGCTCGAGTGGAGCAACGAGGAGAACTACGCCCCGGACACCGACCCGAACGACGGCGTCAACACCGACATCCCTGTCGACCTTCCAGCTCTCAACGACCAGATCATCACGCCGGACACGTGGTTCAGCGAGAGCCCCTACCTCGGGTTCACCGCCGACCTGCCGCCGAACGTGACGTCCAACAACCAGTGCGGCGAGTACTACCACGTGGCCCACAGCCACGCGCTGCAGCAGGCAACGAACTACGGCGCGACCTTCGGCGGGATGATGACCCTCATCCGCATCGACCCGCCGGCCGGCTGCCCGGTGACGCCATGAGCAACGGGACCGAGAGCGGGACGACCATGAACTCACGACAGCGCTCGAGCCGTGCCCTGGCCATCGTGGCCGGCGGATCGCTCCTCCTCGCAGGGGTTGCCGCGGTGCCGCCGATCGCCGCCGCCCAGGCCGGTGCTGCGGCGCCGGCCCGGGTCGCGGCGGCAGTGCACCCCGCAGCAGTGCTCGTGCCGAGCACGGGAACTGCCTGCGTGGCCGGCACCGGCACGCGGGTGTGCGACCTGTGGGCGCGCACCGGCGTGAACGCGGGGCCGGGTGCGCTCACCGGCGTCTCGTTCTGGAGCTACACCAGTGCAGCTGCCGACCCCGTCGGCACCACCGGGCCGACGCTCGTCGTGCAGCAGGGGGAGAGCGTCACGCTCCGGCTGCACAACCGGCTCGGCACGGGGCGCATCACGTCGCTCGCGATGCCGCAGGTCGACAGCTTCACCGAGGACACCACGGGCGTCGCGGACCTCGCCGACAAGGACTACACGTTCACGGCCACGCGTCCGGGCACGTACCTCTACGAGGCCGGCGGCACGACCGACGGCGCGCGCCAGACCGCGCTGGGCATGGTCGGCGCCCTGGTCGTCGTGCCCACCGCCGCGCCGACCACCTACACGGACGAGGCCGTCGCTCTGCTCACCGACGTCGACCCCGGGCTGCACGCCAACCCGGCGACGTACGACATGCGCAACTACAACCCCCGCGTCCACCTCGTCAACGGCGCGACGTTCCCGTCGACGACGAACCTCCCCGTCACGGCAGGCAGCAACGCGTTGCTGCGCGTCGTGAACGGCGGAGTCGTCCAGCACGCGATCGGCATCCTCGGGACGAACCAGAGGGTCGTCGCCGTCTCCTCCCGCACCCTCAGCCACCCGTACGGCGTGGCGGCCGAGAACGTCGCCGCCGGTGACACGCTCGACCTGCTCGTGTCGGTCCCGGCCGCCACGACCGCCGGGCTGAAGTACGCCGTGTACGACGCCTCCACGAGGCTCGACAGCAGCACGGGGGCCGCGACCGGCATCGTGCCGTTCGGCGGAGCGCTGACGTTCCTCGACACCGGCTCGGCCGTCGCGACGAGCCCGGGGCCGAGCATCACCGGCCTCGTCGTCACCCCGGCCCGGTCCAACGGCTCGGCGTCGCTCACCTTCACGGGCACCGCCGGGATCACCGGCGACCCCGCGGTCACCGGCCTCGAGTACGTCGTGGACAACGGCGCGATCGCGACCGGATCGGGCACGGCGGTCGCGGGGGGCACCGGTCCCGTGACCGGCACCTTCTCGGCCACCGGTCTCGCCACCGGGTCGCACACGCTGCTGCTCCGCGCGAACAGCGCCGCGGGCTGGGGACCGTTCGCGGCCGCCACGTTCGTGGTCGACCGCACCGGCCCCGTCGCCTCGGGCGTCGGACTCAGCAGGCCGTCGGTCGGGAAGCTCGACGGTCTCGACCTCCGTCACGGTCAGCGCGAGCGCCTCGGACAGCACCACGGGCGGCAGCAACGTGACCGCGGCGACGTACTCGATCGACGGAGGGCCGACTCAGCCGCTGACGCTCGCCCCCGGGCCGGCGGTCACGGTCTCGCTGAGCGGGACGATCGCGAAGTCCGTCGTCGACGGGCTCCTCGAGGGCAAGCACACGATCTCCGTGGTCGCGTCCGACCAGTTCGCCAACGTGGGCACTGCGGCGACCGCGGTGCTCCTCGTGGACCGCACCACCCCGACCGTCTCGGGTGTCACGGTGAGCCCGTCGCCGAACAACGGCGCCCAGGGCACACCTGCCGACCCGACCTCGGTCGAGGTCCGGGCGTCGTTCGCCGACGCCTCCGCGGGCACAGCGCCCGGCGGCCCTGCTGCCAGCGGGGTCGTGTCCGGCGAGGGCTTCCTCGGCGGGACCACCGCGGGCACTCCGGGCACCGGGTTCCTGCTGACGCCCTACCCGACGGGCAGCCCCACCCAGCTGCTCGGCACCTTCCCGGTCTCGGAGCTCACGAGGTTCCCCGACGGACCGCTGACGGTGTGGGTGCGGGCCAAGGACGCCGCAGGCAACTGGGGCACCGCGGTCGCAGGCACGCTGGTCATCCAGCGCGACGCGATCTTCGCCAGCGCGTTCGACAGCCCGACGACGCTCGTCCCACCGTGGTCGAGCCAGGTTACGTCGAGCGGCCTCACCGTCGCGAACGCCGTGTCCGGCACGTCGCGCCAGCTGGTCGTCACCCGCTCGGGGTCGTTCTCGAACAACTCTCGCGGCTACGTCGTGACGACGGCACCGTCGGCCGAGACGAAGTACAAGGCGGCGTTCCAGTTCACGCCGGGCACCCTCACCACGGGCTCGTCGACCAACAACGCCCGCATCCTCACCATCTTCGCGGCAAGGACGGGGGCGGGGACGAACGCGCTCACCGTGCAGTACCGGTCCTTCGGTACGTCGCGTCAGGTGCGGATGCAGGTGGCCACGGCGACCGGGGCGAAGCTCGACCGCCTGGACGACGCTCGCCACGGGCAACGGCCCGGTCACCCTGCACCTCACGTGGGTGTCGGCGGCCTCGGCCACGGCGACGTTCACGATCGGCAGCACCGCGGTGCCGTCGCTCACCGGGCTGAACACGAGCGGCAACACCATCGAGACGGCCTGGCTCGGCGTCTCTGCGTCGTCCGGCAGCGGGACGGTCTCGACCGGATCGCTCGCCTTCGACAACTTCGACTCGCGGCGCACCACCGCCCCGTGACCGACAAGGAGAACCCGATGGCCACCACCGAAGGTCGCGGCACCAACCCGTTCCGGCGGCACGCCCGCGCGCTTGCCGCCGCGACAGGGCTCGCGCTCTGCCTCGGCATCGCCGGCGCCGTAGCTGCCGAGGCGGGCAAGCGCCCGACCCGGCCGTCCATGCCGGTCAGCAGCGAGGTCGAGACGAACGCGGGGGTCCGCGTCATCCGGGCCAGCCTCGCAGCCGACGGCGGACTGCTCGACGTGCGGTACGTCGTCCTCAACGCGCCGCGGGCGCAGAAGTGGATGGCGGACACCTCCCAGCCTCCGGCGCTGTACGACCAGAGGAACAAGGCCACGATCGCCCGCGTCGCGCCTATGCGTGACGCGCACCAGCAGCGGCCGGGTCAGACCTACTACCTCGTCTACCAGAACGTTCGGAACACGATCCACCGCGGAGACCGGATCGACCTGACCGTGGCCGGCGTGACCCTGCACGACATCCCGGTGGAGTGAGAGCGACCATGTCCGCACGTCGCGCCTGGGCGCGCCTCAGCCTCGCGGCGGCTGCCGTCGTCGTGGGTCTGACGCTGTCAGCCGCTCCCGCGTCGGCCCACGCCGTCCTCATCGGGAGCAACCCGGCGGACGGGTCGAGCCTCGACTCTGCTCCCCAGGAGCTCGTCCTCACCTTCGACGAGGCGGTCACGGTCGAGAGCACGGTCGTGCACCTGCTCGACGAGTCCGGCCGGACGCTCGAGGTCGGCGCCATCGCCGCCGGCGACGGTTCCGGCGAGGAGGAGGCCGAGGCGATCAGCGCCCAGCTGCCGCAGCTTCCCGAACGGCCGCTATCTCATCCGGTGGCAGACGATCACGAGCGACGACTTCCACCCGGTCGACGGGTCGCTGACGTTCGGGGTCGGAACCGGCGTCGGGGTCACGGCTGTCGGCGGCACCAGTGAGCGACCCGTGGGCGATGTCCTCGAGACGCTGACCCGGGGGACGGTCGTGGCCGGCTACATGCTCGCTGTCGGTGCCCTGGCACTCCTTCTGCTCGCGCACCCGCTGCTCGCCGCGCGTCCCATCGCGCTGCGCTTCGTGGTGCGGGCCTGCATGGTCGGCGTCGTCACGTCGATCGGAGGCCTCGCCCTGCTCGCGGCGCTGCTGACCCTCGACACCGGTGCGGCTCCGCCGACGTCGTTCCTCCTCTACTGGGGCGCTGCGGCGGCCGGGCTGCTCGTCCTCGGCATCAACGCGAGCGCCATCGACCGGCTGCACGGCACCCGCGCGCCCCGTCCGGCAGCAGCCGCGACGGCAGTGCTCGCGGCGCTCGCAACCGCTTGGGGCGTCGGCCATCTCGGGCACGGCGGTGCTGCCGCAGGCTCGGCGCTGTCCACCGTGCACGTCGCCGCGACCGCCGTGTGGGCGGGCGGCGTCGCCCTGCTCGTCCCCCTGGCCTTCTTCGCCGGGCGCGACGGTCAGAGCGGCTGGGCCCGCGACGTCATCAAGCGGTTCGGGCGCCTCGCGGTGCCGGCACTCGCGCTGTCGATCATGAGCGGTGCGCTGCTCGCCCGCGGACTCGTCCCCACCTGGGGTGGCCTCACCGAGACCGCGTACGGACAGGCGCTGCTGCTCAAGCTGCTGCTCATCGCCGTCGCCGTCGCCCTCGGAGCGATCACCGCGCTTCGGGCACGTCGCACCTCGCACGACCACGGGCTCGGTGCCCGGCTCATGACCGAGGCGTCGGTCGTCCTCGGCATCGTGCTGCTGGCCGCCGCGCTCTCGGGCGGGCAGCCGCCGGACGACGCGCGCTGGCGCTCCGACCAGGACCCGACCGCCACGACAGGGGTGCAGACCACTCCTGTCGACGACCTGGTCGTCACGCTGTCGGTAACCCCGGGAACGCCCGGACCCAACTTCGCCACGGTGCAGGTGCTGGACACCCGACGTCCGTCTCCGGCCGTGATCACCCGGGTCACGCTCGACGTCGGCGACGGGCCGCGGTCGGCGGAGCCCGCCGGCAACGGCACGGACTGGCTGCTGCCCGAGACGCTCGAGGACACCGGCGCCTACGACGTGCTGGTCCGGGTGCAGCGCTCGGGCTGGGAGGACGCCGTCGTCTCCTTCCCGTGGCAGATCGCCGCGGCCTCGACGGTCGGAGACGGTGGGGCGCCGATCGGCTGGGCGTGGACCGTTCTTGCGGTGCTCGCTGCGGTCGTGGCCCTCGGGGTCGCGGTCGTGGCCGGGCGCTCGCGGAGGTCCCGCGGGGCACGGACGGACGCACCCAGCCACGAGGCCGCCGACGCGCTCCACTGAGATCCGCGTTCGGACGATCTTGCCGTTCGGGGTCGAACGATCCAGGGTGTGCGCATGACGTACGCCGAGACGATCACGGTGCAGGACCTCGAGGCCGACCCGTACCCGGCCTACGCGCGCCTGCGCGCCGAGGAGCCCGTGGCCTGGGTGCCGGCCGTGAACCTCTGGCTCGTCACGCGCGCGGCCGACGTCGAGACCGTGACGACCAAGCCCGACCTGTTCAGCGCGAAGGTCACCGACTCGCCGCTCGACCGCTCCTTCGGCGGCCCGACCATCCTCACCCTGGACGGCGCCGAGCACCTCGACCTGCGCCGCAGCCTCGACACGAAGTACCGCCCACGCACGGTGGCGACGTACATCGACGACCTGGTGACGCCGATCGCGCAGCGCTTCCTCGACCGGCTGCTCGCGAAGCCGGAGCGCCGGGCCGAGCTGATCGCCGAGTACCTCGAGCCGATCTCGGTGCTCAGCCTCGGCGCAGTCCTCGGCCTCGGGCACCTGAGCGAGTCGACGCTGCAGGAGTGGTTCCACGGCCTGGCGATGGGTGCGATCAACTTCGAGAACGACCCGGAGAAGCAGCGCATCAGCGACGCGACCGCGTCGGTGATCGACGACGCGCTGCGGCCGCTCATGACGCGGCTGCGGGCGGAGCCCGACGACTCGACCATCGCCCCGATGCTCACGTCCGGATGCCCGGTCGGTCAGCCGCGGTCGATCGAGGCGGTCATGCCCTCGCTCAAGGTGATCATCCTCGGCGGGATGCAGGAGCCGGGCCACGGCGCCGCCTCGACCCTCGCTGCGCTCCTCGCCGACCGCGAGCAGCTCGACTGGGTGCGCACGGACGCCGCTCGCTGGGACGACGCCGTCCACGAGGGCCTGCGCTGGGTCGCGCCGATCGGCACGCAGACCCGCCAGACCACCGAGGCGGTGGAGGCTCGCGGGCACGGTCATCCCCGCGGGCTCAGCCGTGGCGGGCGTGGTCGCGAGCGCCTGCCGCGACGAGCGGGTCTTCGCCGACCCCGACCGCTTCGACGTACGCCGCACCCGCGAGCCCAACGCCGCGTTCGGCTACGGCCCGCACTTCTGCGCGGGGCACGCGTTCGCGCGCGGCCAGGAGCGGATCGCCCTGGCGCTGCTGGTCGACGCGCTGCCCGACCTGCGCCTGGACCCGGCGTACGACGTGACGTTCCGCGGCTGGGAGTTCCGCGCCCCGACGGCGCTGAACGTCACCTGGTAGCGAGCTAGCCAGCCTTGCGGGCCTGGCAGGTGGGGGCAGCGGCGAAGGCCTTCTTGGCTGCGTCGCCGCCGGCCTCGGACACCTGCTTCAGGCTGGAGCTGAAGGTCTTCGCCGCATCGGCGGTCTGGCCCGCAGCCGTCGACACGGCGCCGAACGCCGTGACCTTGCCGAGGACGCCGTCGGCCTCGGAGAAGGTCGTGGCCGAGGTCTTCAGGGCGTCGATGGACGAGTCGAGGGCGGCCCGGTCGGTGGTGAGCTGCTCGGACGCCGCCACGAGCGCGGGGTCGGCACCCTTGGGCACCGAGGCGACGGCCGAGGCGAGGGCCCCGACGTCGCCCTTCACCGTGTCGACGGCCGCGACGATCTGCTTCTGCAGCTGGTCGAGGACGTCGCCCGCGCTCGGGTCGATCGAGACGCTGGTGGCGATCGCGGCGACCGATGCGTCGAGCTTGTCGGCCTGCTGGCACACCGACTCGGCCCAGGCGACGTCGTCCGTCGCCTCGGAAGCCGACGGGGTCGACACCGGTGCGGACGACGAGTCGGCCGCGTTGCCGCCCGAGCCGCAGGCGGTCAGGGCGAGCAGCGTGACGCCGACGGCGGCGAGCGAACGGATGCGCATGGGGATCCCCTCCAGGTGGTGGGGACATCCTCGCGCGCGCCGACGCCCGATGCGGGCTCAGCCGCAGACTCGTGACCGCACGCCCGGACGTGCGAGGAGGGCCCGCCCCGTGGCCGGGCCCTCCTCGCAGTGCGCAGGCTTCGCAGTCGCGCTCGTGGGACCAGCGTGCCGCCAGCCGCAGCACGAGTCGCGGCGGCGGATGGCGGTGTGACGGACCAGGCACGCGTGGCCGCGCACTCGGACGCGGCGCATACTCGGCAGGTCGGGGCGACACGGGCGAGGTGGCATGGACAGGCGGACGGCAGCGGCCGTGCTCGGCGTGCGCCCTGACTCCTCGAGCACCGAGGTCGACGCCGCGTTCCGTGTCCTTGCTGGTCTCACGCACCCCGACCGGTTCCCCGAGGGCTCGGCGTCCTGGGAGGACGCCACCCGCGGCATGCAGAGCCTGGTCGAGGCACGTCGCGTGCTCGCGACCGCGCCGCCGATCCTCGAGGTCGCGCCGGCCGCCCACTCCGCCGACGGCGAGCCGGTCGAGACTGTGCCGTCGTGGGAGCGGGCCGACGTCGGGCACGGAGACCCTGTGGCGATCGACCGGCGGATGCGCGCGCGGGCGTTCGGCTGGGGTGCGCTGCTGCTCGCGTCGTCGGTCATGTCGTACGCCGTCGGCGCGACCCAGCCGGTGAACGACGCGATGCCCGTGTGGAGCCCCGCCCTGGCGCTGTGCGGCCTGCTCAGCATCGCCACCGGGTGGCGCTCGCACCGCCGGCTCGTCGACCGCGAACGGCATCGCTGACCCACCGTCGGCGGCGTTCGCCGTCCGTTCACCCCTGGCTCACCCGTGGTTTCACGCGAGTCGCAGGACACCGCACCCCGTTTGACGACACGATCCGTTCCTATGGACCGGTCGCGCAGCGTGCTCATGCTCGCGCGCGAGCACCTGGGCGGTCGCAACCTGGTCGCCGGTCTCGTCGTCGGGGCCTACCTCGTGCCGCAGGCGATGGCGTACGGCGAGCTCGCAGGCGTCGGACCCAGCGCCGGCCTCACCGTGGCGCTGATCCCGCTGCTCCTCTACCCGTTGCTCGGACGGGCGCGATGGCTCTCGCTCGGGCCGGAGTCTGCCGTCGCGCTGATGGCCGCCGCCACCGTCGGCCCGATCGCCGCCCGGCTCGAGCTGCCGGTGCCGCAGCTGCTCGGGATCGTCAGCATCCTGACCGGCGCGATCCTGCTCGCGGCGCGCCTCGCGAAGGCCGGCTTCGTCACCGACCTGCTGTCCAAGCCCGTGCTCATCGGCTACCTCACCGGCGTCGCGATCATCATGGTGATCTCGCAGGTGTCGAGGGTGGTGGGCGACGACATCTCGGCCGACAACCTCGTCGCCTTCCTTCAGGACCTCGCCGACGGGGTGTCGGTCAACTGGTGGTCGTTCACCATCGGGCTCGGCACGCTGCTCGTGATCCTCGCCTTCGCCCGGTGGCTGCCGCGCGTGCCCGGCACCCTCGTCGCCATCGCCCTCGGAGTCCTCGCCGGCTACACGCTGCCCGTGGAGACGATCGGCGACTTCCACCTCGGCCTGCCGCAGATCGCGTGGCAGCCGATCCCGATGAGCGCCATCAGCGAGCTGCTGCTGGCCGCTGCGGCCATCGCCGTGGTGGCGTACACCGACGTGATCGTCGTCGCGCGCGCGTTCTCGGACAACGAGCGCGTCGACGCCAACCGCGAGATGACGGCGCTCGGCATCACCGACGTCGTGGGCGGCGTGTTCGGCGGCTACCCGATCTCGGCGTCGTCGTCGCGCACGGCGATCGCGCGGATGAACGGCGCGACGAGCCGCTTCTACTCGTGGATCGTCGCGATCGTGCTGGTCGTCGCCGCCGTCACGCTCTCGAGCGTCCTCGCGAACCTGCCGCAGGCCACCCTCGGCGGGATCATCCTGTACGCCGCGTGGACGCTGTACGACCGCAAGGGCTGGGAGTCGTTGTGGCGCCTGCGCTTCGGCGAGGTGGTCGTCGGCGTCGTGTGCGCCGCCGGCGTTGTCATCCTCGGCATCCTCCCGGGCATCGGCCTCGCGATCGGCATGTCCATCGCCGAGCTCCTGCTGCGCCTCTCGCGTCCGCACGAGGCGGTGCTCGGCTTCGTGCCCGGCATGGCCGGCATGCATGACGTCGACGACTATCCCGACGCCGCGCAGGTGCCCGGGCTCGTGGTCTACCGCTACGACTCCCCGCTGTTCTTCGCCAACTCCAACGACTTCTTCAGCCAGGCCCTCGAGGCCGCGGACACCTCGGGCTGCCGCTGGTTCCTGCTGAACGTCGAGGCCAACGTCGAGGTCGACTCCACCGGCCTCGACGCCCTCGTCGCCCTGCACGACGAGCTCGACCAGCGCGGCATCGTGATGGCGCTCGCGCGGGTGAAGACCGACCTGCGCCTGCCCATGGAGAGGTACGGCGTCGTCGGGGTCATCGGCGAGGAGAACATGTACGCCACGCTGCCGACCGCGGTGGCGGCGTACCGCGAGTGGGCGGCGGCCAACCCCGCACCGGTCCAGCCCCCCGTGCGCGAGGAGAACGAGCGGCGTCCGATCAACGCCCACTCGACGCTGCAGGCGCTCGGCCTCCACCGCTTCGCCCGCGTCATCAAGCCCAGGAGCGGCAGCAGCAGGTAGCAGGGCACGACCGTGGCACGCGGGGGGCTGGTACGCCGGGGCCTCGCCGCGACGACGTGCGCGAACCCCACCGGAGTCCCACTCGGTTCGGTGGGTTTCGCGCGCTTCGTGCGCTCGCCGGCTCGCGGTGTCGGAGGGGTCGCCCAGGATGGCTGCCCGCGGGACGTCGGCGGGGGTGCGCCGGCCCGCTCCCACCCGACCCCGGAAGGAACCCCCATGGACGACCGCTACGTCGAGCGCATCGGCGCCCTGCTCGCCAAGGCCGAGAGCACAGACTCCGAGCACGAGCGCCTTGCCCTGATCGAGAAGGCGCAGCATCTCGCTGCCAAGCACAGCATCGATCTCGCGGTCGCTGCTGCCCGCACGCCCGGCGGTGCGTCGCCCGTGCTCGAGGTCGACCGGTTCGTGTTCTCCGACGAGCAGCAGAACCGCAACCTCAAGAAGCACCTGGTCACCCTCATGTGCGTGGTCGCGGCCTCCAACGACGTCAGGGTCGACGTCCTCACGTCGTCGGTCGGCGTCGTGATGTACGGCTTCGCCGGCGACCTGCTCGCATGCAAGACCCTGTGGTCGTCGCTCTCGGTGCAGATGGTCGCGGAGGCGTCGGCGTGGATCCGTACCGGCGCCTGGCGCAGCCAGGTGATGCTGCGCGAGGACCGCTGGGGTCGACCCGAGGCGGTCCCGATGGACGCCCGCGTCGCCCGGTCCGGCTTCTACACCGGGTACGTCGGCCGCATCGGCGACCGCCTCGCGGCAGCCCGCGCCGCCGCAGAGCGCGAGGCCGAAGCTCGAGTACTCCGGGCCCGATGCCGAGCCGTCGTCGTACGCCGGAGGTGAGCTCGCCAGCACCGCGGTCGTCCTGGCCGCGAAGCAGGAGCGGGTCCGTGACTTCTACGCCGAGTCCTCGCGTGCCCGTGGCCGCTGGAGCGGGCCGACCCGGCGAGCGGGCTCCGAGCGGGCGATGGCGGCGGGCTGGGACGCCGGCGGGCGGGCCCGCCTCGGCGACGACCGCGGCAGCCTGAGCGCCTGAGGCCCGCGAGGCAGTCCGAGGTGCGCGAATCCCACCGGAATCCGCCCGAGTCCGGTGGCTTTCGCGCACGTCGCGCTCCGCGGCGGGGGCGGCCGTGGCGATTCTGGCCTGGGCGGGACCTCGATCTCGGCCGCAGCAATCGTGGCCGAGGCGGGGGGATCCGTCGTGGCCCGGCCCGGGTGCGCCCGGGGGCCAGGGGCGGCCTTCGGCCGGGGGGCGGGCCGCGGGCGAGGCGGGGAGGTGACTCCTCCCAAATCCAGGCTGGCCTCCGCCAGCAACGACGAAGGACGCTCCCCTGAGGGGAGCGTCCTTCGTCGTTGCTGGCGGAGGCGGGGGGATTTGAACCCCCGAGGGGCTTTGAGACCCCAACCCGCTTAGCAGGCGGGCGCCATCGACCGGACTAGGCGACGCCTCCAGCACCGGGCCAGACGCACGTGGCGCCCGCTTCCGGCCCGGAAAGGTTACCGGACCGAAGGGGGTGCTTCCGACCCAGGTCGTGCTGGCGGCCCACCGCCCCGCACCTTCGGTGGGATATCCCGTCGTAGAGCCCACGCAGGCCCTCCGAGGACCGAGCGAGGGATCTGATTTCGTCATCCCCGGGGGCTCGGGCTAGACTTCTCCAGCCTTCAGGCAAGCGCCCGTAGCTCAACGGATAGAGCATCTGACTACGGATCAGAAGGTTAGAGGTTCGAGTCCTCTCGGGCGCGCCAGCAACATCGCAGATCAGAGCCGGTTTCCTCGTATTCGAGGAGCCGGCTCTCGATCATCTTCGGGCCCTGTCAGCTATGGCGTCAGCTATGGACCACGTGGCGAGAACGTGCGCGGATCGTCCGGGAGCTCCCGCGCGCGTGCCCGATTCGCAGGCGGGCACTCATGCTAGGTACCCGGCAAGGGGTCCTGGCCAGGCACTGGCTCGGCGCTCTGCCGCTTGCGCCGCGCCGGCTTAGGCGGAAACTTCGGGCCTGGACCGTACTCCACGGACGGACCACGCTGCGCCTGGGATGTCTTGATGAGGACCTCCCGCTCGACCAACCCTGCCAAGATCTGGCGGGCTCGGGGCATGCCCACGGTGAACAGGTTCTGGACCGTGCTGTTGGTGATGCGGTCGTACTCCCGCACATGCGCAATCACCCGCCGGTCGATCTCGTCCGAGGTGTGACGCACGTACGGAACGGCACTGCCGAGTTGCTTGACGACGTCTTCGCGCAGACGGTAGGTCGGGAGAGCGAGGCGGGCCGTTTGCCTGGTTGGTTCCACCATCGCCACGTGCTCCGACGCTAGGTGGCGCAGAGACGCTTCGGCCTCAGCCGTGCCCTTCTGCAAGAGCGGACCAAGCGCCTCGGCTGTCACTGTGCGCCGATTGCACAGGCTCAGAAGGATGATCATCGCGTCCGTATCGTCGCGCGTCGCAGGATCTAGTTGGGCCACGTAGCGGGCGATATTCACGTCCGGAGCACCGCCTACCAGCGACACTCGGACCTGGTCGAACGTTGCCTCGATGTTCGGGGTGGGTCGACCCGAGCGCACCATCTCCCTGTACATGCGGTCCACTCCGCGCCCAACCTCTTCCGCGAGTTCCAAGGAGCGAAGGGCGGCGGCGAGAACTCTGTTCCTGGGCTTCGACGGATGGGTCAGGATGTTCTCCAGCGTGACCCCAGGCACCAGCGGTCCAGGAGACGTCACAACGAAGACCTGGGGCGAATGCTCGATCACGACGGGGCCAGCCGCGCGGTGATCGCGGTGGATCAGCGCGTTCCCGATCGCTTCGCGCACAGCGAGTTCTGGGAAGTCCTGGATCTGGAGTTGCTGGCCGTCGGGCAACGTGACAGGGGTGGACTGCCTCCGAAGCGCAACCAGGTCCATCACCCGCTCGTAGACCATTAGCAAAGGGCCTTGGAGTCGCTCCACCACGCGCGGCTCACCCCCGGGGGATTCCCGATACTGATACAGAACCTCAACCCCATGAGGCCCTAGCAAGTACTGTCCGGCAGCGTTGAGGTCACCGTCGGGCAGCACCAAACCGAGAGCGCGCAGCAGGTCGGGGTCGGAGAGCTTCGCTAGCGCATTGCGCTCTGGACGCAGTGATGCTGTGAGACGTCGGCGCGCCGCCTGCACCGCGTTTGCGTCGAGGTTGGCATCGGTCGCCACCATTGCGGATGGGTCGAAGCTCTGCCGTGCGTCACGCAGTTGCTTCTGCGTCGCTGGATCCATCCCCACACAGTCGGTGCCGATGCGATGAGGTGCGCGGCCTCGGGTGTCCGCGTAGATCTCCTGATCAGCTCGCACACTCACGACGACGATGCGTCGGCCGGCGTACCCCTCCTCGCCACAGTCGACCAGGAGCCGAGGGCGGCTGTTGTCGTGGACGTACTTCTTGACCGCGACAGGATCAAGCCGTGAACCCACCAAAGCAGCGGGGCCGACGGCATCGTCGTCGACTCCGACGACCACCCAGCCACCCGAGGTGTTGGCTAGGCATAGGGCCGCCTCAAGGATGATCTTGAAGCTGTCCTTGGTTGCTGCGGCGTCCTCTTTAAAGTCGAGCCGTTCGGTCTCTAACGCTGCGACGCGCTGACCAGCCCAGATGGCGTCAAGTGCCGCTTCCACGACCGGGTCCACGGCCATCATTTGCTCCGAGTTTGCTAGTTCCCTTTACTGAGTGAAGGGTACTAGCAAACTGACCGCAAACCTATACTCGCCGACACCGCTCATCGCAAGAAGTCAGCTCCCGCAGCGTCGGCTAGAGCCCCCTCAGGAAGGCGTCCATCTTGTGCGCCGCGTCGGCCTTCACCTCGTCGAGGACGTGGGTGTAGAGGTCCGACGTGGTGGCCATGCGCGAGTGGCCCAGGACCTCCATGACGGTCCGCATGTCAGCGCCCTGCATCAACAGCACGGACGCTGCTGTGTGCCGCAAGTCGTGCGGCCGGCAGCGTCGGACGCCGGCGCGATCGCAGAGTGCGTGCCAGAAGCCGTACACGTTCTGCGGGTCGAGCCACGTGCCGAGGTGCGTGGTGAACACCAATTGCGGATCGACCCAGACGTCCGCTGCGGCACGTTCGGCAGCCTGCCGCTCCCAGTGCTGAATCAGCACCGTGACGAGCACGTCTGGCAGGGCGACCTTGCGCACGCTGGCAGCCGTCTTCGTCTCGACCTCGACCAGGTGCCCGCGGCGGCGTCCGCTCGGCGTGCGTTCCTGAGTGCGGCGCCGTTGCAGCGATCGACGGACCGAGAGTGTGCGAGCGTCGAAGTTGATGTCGTCCCAGTGCAGGCCCAGTGCTTCTCCGCGCCGGAGGCCGAGCGAGATGAGCAGCAGCCACAGCGCGTGCAGCCGGTCGTTGGGCGCCTCGGCGAGCAGAGCCTTGAGCTCCTCGGGTCGGAGCGGCTCGATCGTCGGTGAGGTGACGCGCCCCGACTTCACCAGGAGCGCGACGTTCCGCGTCACGAGCTCGTCGCGGAGCGCGTCGTTGAGCGCCCGGCGAAGGATAGCGTGCGCGAGCTGGACGGTGCGCGACGCGAACGGTCGGCCCCTGCTGTTCGTCGTGCCTCGCAGGGTCGCGAGCCACTCGCGCAGGTGCACCGGCTTGAGTTCCTCGAGCCTGTGCCGGCCGAGGTAGGGCACGATCAGCCGGTCCGCGATGTCGAGGTAGTTGTCGGCCGTTGACTCGCGTAGTTCGCCGATGGCGACTTGGTGGGCGATCGTTCCGACCGCCCAGTCCGCGAAGTACTCCTCCACCGTCATGCCGCGGGTGCTGGCGACCAGGTGCCCGGCGTCGCGCTGCCGACGTAGGTCGTCGAGCTTGTCGAGCACCTCCTTGCGAGTAGCGCCGGAGACGTACCGGCGCTGCTGCTCGCCGGCCACGTTGAAGCCGACCGTCAGAGCGCCGGCCCACTTGCCCCGGTTGCGGTAGACGGTGCCTTCACCGTGGCCTCGCTTGCCCATCCCTACCTCCTCGATCGAACGGATCAGCCTCCGGCCGTCGGCGCCCACTCGTCGAGCGCCGAAGCCGTCGGCCTGTGGACGACGCGCCGAAGTCAGCGGCTGAGACCGCGGTCCGGCTGGGGCGAGCTGCACCTGCGGGCGTGAGTGCGGTTCGTCCCGCTCGCCGACCTGACGGGTGGCGAGCAGGTGCCGCGCGGAGCGGCGAAACTGCTGGTCAGTAGTCGCCATGACGGCGTCGAGGAGCCACTCGGGCCCCGAGTCGGTGGCCACCGCCTCTGGCGCGAGGTAGAGGTGGTTCTCCGCGCGCCCGCGGGAGAGTGCGACGTAGGCCGTCTCGCGCCCCAATGCTGCGGAGCCGACGACGAGCGCGCGATCGAGCGTCTGCCCCTGTGCCTTGTGGCAGGTGAGCGCGTACGCGTGGTCGAGCCGGCCAGCGCTCAGCAACTCGTGGTCGAAGGAGTGGACACTGCCGTCAGCCGTCAGGATGGTTGCGGCGCCGAGCCGAACGTCGACGGCCGTCACAGTCGCCTGGGTGCCGTTGAGCAGCCCGTGGGAGTAGTCGTTGGCCGTGACCATCACGCGATCGCCCACGCGCAAGGCGACGTCACCCTGCTCGCGCGTGATGACGAGCTCGGGCCTGTCAGCTCTCCCACGGCCGCCAACTCCTGACGCGCATGCTCGTTCAGCGCTCTGACCTGGGCCCGCGTCGGCGCGAGGATCGCGACGTCGGCGCCGCTACGCGTTGCCTCCAGATAGTCGGTCACCACCTGCACGTGGAGCGCATCCCGGTCTTCAGCGACGTGCACGCGGCCGCGGGCGATGTACGCGTCGAGGGCGCGCCCAGGGTCGCCGTCGCGGAGCTGCGTCAGCGCGGTTTGCTCCCAGGCGGCGTCCTGGCGACGGTTGGTGCGCAGCTCGATCGCGCCGCGCGAAGCCAGCTCGGCGAAGAGGCCTCCGGCCTCGATCTCGGGCAGCTGGGCGGGATCCCCCACGAGCACGATGGTCGCCCCCACGTCTGCGACGTGGCCCAGCAGCCGATCGAGGTCCCGGGTGCCGACCATGCCCGCCTCATCGATCACGAGCACACTGCCCCGTGACAGCCGGAAGTCGCGGGACACCGTGAAGGCCCGATCGATGCCGGTGAGCACCTGCGCGAGCGTGCAGCTGGGGATGCCCGACCCCCGCCTGAGCTGGCGAGCAGCCATCGCTGACAGGGCAGCCCCGAGGACCTGCCGGCCTTCGCCCGACCACACCTCGTGCGCCGCAGCCAGCGCTGCCGTCTTCCCCGAGCCAGCCGGCCCGACCACCATGTGCAGGCTGCGGCCTGACGTCAGGGTGCGCACCATCTCGACCTGGTCCGGTCCCAGGGTGTGGGCCAAGGCCGCGCCGTCGACGACGTGCGGCCGGGCGCCGCGATTAACTCGGTTTCGCAGCAGGTCGGCGGTGGCCAGCGCTCGCTGCTCGGTGAGCAGCAGGTCCGTCGTCGTCCAGCGCGACGACCACGTAGAGGCCGCGTCGGGAGACTCGAGAGCCACCACCTCCGGATGGCTGATCACGTCGGCTGCCAGGCGCTCGATCGTCGCGACGTTGGCACCCGACGGAGAGCCCGACGCCAGCGCCTGGAGTACGTCGTCGAAGTCGAACGACGTGGCATGGCGCGTCAGACCGTCGGCACCCAATAGCCGGGGGACCGGATCCTCGGTCACCCCAGGTTCGCCAGACCGGCCGACGCACGCCTCGACCAACTCGTGCGGCATGAAGCCCAGCTCCCGCAGCTCGGCGGCCCAGCGGAGCTCGAGCTCCTCGGACGGGACTCGCTCCTTGGCGGGACGGGTGTCGAGGCAAGCCGCCTGAGCGGCCCTCGAACCGCTCGCCCCCGCCGCGCGGAGCGCGGTGCGGACCTGCTCGGACCGCTTCGCGAAGGCACGACGTACGACGCTCGGAACCCCGAGGATCTCCGCGACTCCCCGGCGCACCGGCTCCCACTCGACGCCGAGCCGCTCGGTGAGCTGGGCGCGCAGCGCCGCTTGGTAGAGGTAGCCGGCCGTCTTGCCGTGACGGAACAGGGCACGGCTGTCGACCGCGGACCAACGCCCATCCACGCCGCGAAGCACGTTGGCGACGACCACATGGGTGTGAACCTGCGGGTCGCCGGCGCGGCTCGTGCCGTGCTCGAACGCGGCCGCGACGAATCCTGACGTCTCCACCCTGTCGGCGCGCCGGCCGTCGCCGTGGTGGCCGCGGGCCGCTGTGGCCGTCGTGCGCTCGAGCCACCCCACCGCCTCCTCGACTGCAGCAGCGTGGGCGGCGATCACCGCCCCTGTGACGCCGCCTCCGCCGAAGGCGGCAAGGAGCGACACCGACTTCGGCGCCGAGAAGGTGAGGTCGTACCCGACGCGACGGGTGTCGACGCGCTTGCCCAGGTGCCGGAGCGCCCGGTCGACAAGGCCGGACCTGGTGCTGCCTGGTCGCGCGTAGATGCTGCGCAGGTCCCGACCCGTGGGCTCGGCCAGGCGCCCCGCGAGGTCAACCCTCACGCCCCGCCGACCGCCCACGGGCCTGGCGAGAGCCGCGAATCGGTCCGCGAGCCTTCGGTCGGCGAGGAGGAAGGGCACGGGCACGCCGACAGCCGCCGAGGCGGCGCGGACCGCCTTCACCAACGGCGACGCCGGCAGCAGCGACCGCGGATCCGCGCGGAGCACAGGCTCGACCAGACGCTCGCCACGAGGGTCGCGGCCGTCGAGCAGGAGCCGGAACGCCTGCTCACCCGCGGCGTCCAGGCCGCCCTTCAACCCCAGCGCTGCGGCGCCGCTGCCGATCCACCGGCCCGTATGCCCGCCCCGACGAAGGTAGTAGTCCGCCTGGCACCCGGCAGCGTTCCCGAGGAAGTACGTCGCCGCCGCACCCGCGGACGCGACCAGACCGATCGACAGCATCAGACATCCCTTCGACACCCGACACCTTCCTCAGGGACTCCGTCACGGCGTCCGTCACTTGCGCGGTCACCGCAACTGCCAGCCGCGTTCCAGCGACCGTCACGGTCATTGAGTCCGTCACTTTGGTGACGGAGTCCGTCAGCAAGGTCATGGGCACGTCACGGGCTCCGTCAACACCGTCATGGACTCCGTCGCCACCGTCACGGGGTCCGTCAGCACCGTCACGAACTCGGTCGCCACCGTCACAGGCACCGTCACCTCATCCGTCACTGGCGGCCGTGTGCCCCCGTGTGGGTGACAGTGCGTTCGCTGCAGTTCCTGCCCGCCCATCGACGCCATCGCGAATCCTGTGCGGATCCGTCCTCGTCGCGGACTCCGGTGAGCGCTCGCTGGCTCACCTCGCGCATCTGTGTACATGACAACCACAGCGCGGACGCCCGCGAATCCCAGCCCATCACCCGACGCCGTGCCGCCGATCCTGCTCACGCCGGAGCAGGCCGCCCGGGCCCTGGGCCTCGGTCGCACCACCGTGTACGCGCTGATGCGCGACGGCGAGCCTCCGATCCGTCCGCCTCGGTCGATCGCGACGCATCCCGTACGCCTGCTTGGTCGAGTTCGTCGATCGCATCACCACGCTCGCGATCAAGTCGTCGGCCTCTTGACGGTCACCGTCACGAGCGCCGTCTCAGGCCTCCAGGATCTCGGCACACACTGGTATCTGGATACCCAACGTCGCGCACTCGCGCCCGCCGCCGTGACCGTCACAACGCAAGTTCGGACCTCCCCCAGGCACGAAAGGTGCACCGCAGATCCGACCAGAGGGCCAGGTGACCTCGTTGACCACGTGCAGCACGCTGAGGACTTCCAGCCATCGACCACCACGGCCGGCTGGTCCCGCCTCTACCACAGGCGATGCGCGTGAACTACTCTCACTCAACCGAGACCCCACAGCCCAACTGGACCGAAGAGCGGCCGGCAGGACAGTCGCTCGAACTCCTCTGTGTACCTGCCCTGCACCGGCATTGACGCTTCCCTTCTTGGCGACAGCCAAGGAGGCAAGCGTTCGGCGCGCCGGGTCACTCCGGGGGGCAGGGTTGGTCAGCCCGTTCTCCGGCAACCTGTTCGTGGCAGGGCTTCGCTCGCGGGTAACTGCTCGAGGTGAGTCACGAGACGGCGCAAGAGCCGAGTGTGGCGCTCGAGACTGATTCAACGGGAGTGGTCTCGGGATACATCTCGAAGAAGAGCTCAAGGCATCCCAACTGATTCCCCTTCAAGTCCTTGACGATCCATGGGTTAGCGGCGCCTACGGCCGAAAGGGCGGTTGCCGACTGCCCCGGCTCGAGTACTACCGGTGGCTCTGATTGAGAACAACCCTGACCGGAACCTGTGCATTGTGCGACAAGAACGCCCTTACCTGTGTCGTTGAAGATCATGACTTCGAACGTATCCGGGTCACCGCCAACGCCGCAGCCGGCAAGCACAAGTCCTATGACTGAGAGGGCGAGTATCCGCATGGCCTTCACCAAGACCAGTCCAGCCGGAGTGGGCCGCGCCGGTCGCGACCCGATCGATAGAGACCAGGCAACCAAACGGCGCCCGGTGATCCCTTTCGGCATGAGCCGGAGTGGAACGGGTTTAGACAACCCCACACATGCTCATCTGCCATCGACTCACGAGCCCTCGTTGTGTGGCTCTTGACCCAATCCAGAGCCGCGTCTCCGCTAATTCCATTCGCCTGCATCTGCCAGAAGAGCGGCCGAGCCAAGTGCATCCATCCAAGGCCCGGTGAATTGGCGTGACGACCTATCCAGCGATTCGCGCGGTAGCCGATGTAGTAGGTCCCGTAGGACACGAAACTCGCAGCGCGGAGCCCCTGATACCAGCCTTCACAGACCCAACCAAAACCATTCCAGCACCTCCCAGTGAGATCGAAACTGCCCACTGGGTCCGACGGATAACCATATGCCGAGGCGTTTCCTCCGTACACCGGGTCGATGGACAGGAAACGCCCCGTGAGTGGCGCGTAGAGGCGGACGCCCATGACTGTCAGCCCGAGGTCGCCGGTGTCTGCTGCGCGCTGCTTGCCGCCGAGCCATCCGTAGCGGGGCCCCGTGGTGGTGGCGGCCGTGGTTACGTCTTGGACGACGCCGTATTCGGTGGTGTCGATGATGGTTCCGTCGGGGGAGCCGGTGGCAGTGAGGCTGGTGGTGCGCAGGACGTCGCCGTGAAGCCCCATGAGCTGCAGCGTTGTGGCCGTCGAGCTCGAGAAGGTAGCGACTTCGATGGAGTAGCCGGCGAGTCCAGGCAGGTAGCGGCGGGTGGTGATGGTTCCCCCGCTGGCGGTGTCGCTAGTCCAGGCGGGTGAGTCGCTGCTGGTGTCGCTGTAGTGGTTGGTCAGGGCGGTGGCGCCGAGGCCGCTGGTGGTCATGGAGGCGAGCCGGTTGGCCGGATCGAGTGTCCAGGTGCGGGTCTTCGAGTCCTGGGTCGTGGAGCGGACCAAGTCGTTGCTGTAGTAGGCGATGGCGCCGTTGCCGGTGCCCGCTGAGGCGAGTGCGACGGGCAGGGTGATGGTGCGGCCCCAGGCGTCGTAGGCGATGTTGGTGGCGGTGTTCTGGTTCTTGAGCCGATCGGCGTTGTCGTAGGCGAGGGTCTGGGTGCTGGTGGCTGTGGTGCTGGTGGTGCAGGTGCCGTCGGTGTCCGCGGGGTAGGCCGCGGCCGACGTGCGGTTGGAGTTGATGTCGTAGGCGTAGGTGCGGCTGATGCACCCAGTGGTGCCGTTGTCACGCTGCTCCCCCACGGCGGTGAGCCGGCCGGCGAGGTCGTACGTGTAGTCCCGGGACTGCCAACCTGCAGTGGCGCCGGTGACGGTCTCGCGGGCCCAGCGGCCGTGGATGTCGGAGACCTGAGCATCGGTGAAGAAGAGGTTGGAGGAGCTGGTCGGCCCAGGTGGTGCTGGTTGTGTCGCCGGTGGCGTCGGTGGTGAAGGTCTGGGTGATGCCGCCGGGGAAGGTCTGGGAGCCGAGTTCGCCCCCGGGTCCGTAGACCCCGGTGATGGCGCCGGACAGGGCCGAGTCCGTGATGGACACCAGGGCGCCGCGGTAGTCGCCGCTGCCGCCGTCGGCGTAGGCATAGGTCTGCGAGGCGAGGGTGGTGGTTGCGTTGGTCTTCCAGGTCTTGGAAGACACGCGTCCGCGACTGTCATAGGCGGTGGTGACGTTGGGAGCGGAGGTGCCTTCGCTGTAGGTGGTGACCCGTCCGAGGTTGTCGTAGCCGGTGGTGAGTGTGCCTGCGGTGGTGGTGACTGTGGTGGGCAGTCCAGTGCTCGAGTCGTATCCGTAAGTGGTGGCGGGGACGGTGGTGCCGGGGTCGTTACCGGTCGCGGAGACGGTGACGGTGTCGGTCCGCGGGGAGGCACCGGAGTTCTTGTAGGTCGTGGTGGTGGTGCGGGTCGAGGCTGTCCCGCCGGCGGCGGGCACGACGGACTCGGTGACGACCGTTGGGCGCAGGAGCGTGTCGTACGTGTAGGTCGTGACCGGGGCTGAGCCATGTCGGCGGTGGTGGGCTGGGTGCCGGGTTCGATCTTGCAGACCTGCCCGTACCAGACGCTGGAGGTGCAGGCGCCCGGGTTGTGGGTGCCGGCGGCGTAGTAGGTGGTCTTGCGGGTGCCGGGGTCGGACCCGCTGGCGGCGGAGGGCTGGCGCTGCTCGATGACGTTGCCGTCGGCGTCGTAGCGCGTGGTGGTGGTGATGTCGGTGGTGCCGTTCTCCACGGTCGTGGTCATGGGCTGGCGCAGCTCCCAGCCGGGGTGGTCGCCCGAGGACAGGGCGTAGGTGTAGCTGGTGGACGTGGTGTCGGCCTCGTTGGTGGGGGTGGGCTCCAGCGAAAGGGATGCGGACTCGGTGGTGGCGGTGAGGGTGTGCAGGGGTGCGCCGCTGGTCCAGGTGCCGGGTGTGGTGTCGGGGTAGTCGACGGCGCCGTATGTGTTGTGGGTGTGGGGCCGTGCGACGGTGGTGGTGCCGTTGGCGAGCTGGGTGTAGCGGGCGGGGCCGAAGGTGTCGAGCAGGTCCGTGCCGTCGGCGCTGTAGGTGTTGCGGGTGTCCAGGGCGGCGGCGATGTCGACCGCGGGGGTGCTGGTGCTCAGGCCGAGGTCGGTGAGCTCGTTGCTGTAGCTGGTGGGGTTCAGGGCCCGGTCGCGCGCGGCGGCGGTCAGGGTGCGGGTGGTGTTGCCGTAGGCGTCGTACTCGGTGGTGTCGATGCGCCACCCGCCTTGGCCGGAGCCGGCGTAGACCGCGGTATTCACGATGCGCCCGGCGGCGTCGATCCCATACACGGTGCCGGCGCGCAGATCGGTTCCGGACGCTGATTCACCGGGGCCGAAAACGGCGGCGGCGGCCAGCGCGAGGTCGGTCTGCCCCCATGTGGCGACGGTGGCGGCGGACAGGTCGGGTCGGTCGGCCAAGGTGGTGGCCGTGGTGGGGTCGAACGCGTTGTACGCGATGGTGGTGGTCAGGGTGTTGGTGCCGTCGCTCTGGTACACGTGGTCCAGCCGGTGGCTGGTGGCGTTGTAGGCAATGGAGGTGGCGTTCAGGCCCGCCGGGGTGATCGAGGTGATCCGTCCGTCGCCGTCGTATCCGTAGGTGACGGCCTGCACGGGACTGCCGCAGGTGGTGGACCAGCCCGATGTGCCGCCCAGGCGGGGGTCCCATACCTGGTGGATGCGGTAGCCGGCGCCGGAGTCGTAGGTGTAGCAGGCGACGTCGACGTTCACGGCGGCGCCGGTGGTGTCCTTGGTCTTGAGCGTGACGGTGGTGAGCCGGTTGGCGACACCGGCGCCGGTGTCGACGTCGGCGTAGGTGAACGCCAGGATCCGGCACCCTGAGTTCACCGCTGCGGATGAGCAGGAGACCGCTGTGGGGTGAGGGGCAATGAGGGCCTTGGGGGTGCCGTCGTTGTTGTACTCGTACGTCGAGGTGGCGGCGCCACCCGCAGAGCTGGTGTGGTCGACGCGGTAGATGTCCGGCGTGGACAGGGACGGGGTCCCGCCCCAGGTCGGGTTCGCGGCGACGAAGTAGACGGTGGAGCCGTCCGGGCCGATGAGGTCGAAGGCGCGGACCGAGTTGATCGTGTCGGTCTTCAGCTTCAGGCCGGCGGCCTTGGCGTCCGCGACCGGGACGTAGGAAGTCCCGGTGGTGTGCTGGAAGTAGTACCTGCCGCCGTCGGAGTCGGTGACACGGACCTGGCTGCCCAAGTCCTCGGCGGACGCCCAGTCCGACTCGGCCGAGGCCAGGGTCGTGGACCAGCCCGGTCCGAAGAACGCGGGCCCAGCGGTGGGGGTGTAGGTGGGGGCGTCGCTGTTGAATGTGCGCGAGACAGCCAGGCCTCCGCCGTAGGAGGTGACCGAGGCGTCGCTGCCGGACACGGCCAGGTTCCCGGTCAGCAGGGACACCGGACCTGCCGGGGTGTCTGCGGTGGCGTAGGTGAGGCCGTAGGCGTGCGAGTCCAGCCGCGCGGACGCTGCGTTGACGCTGGTAGCGACGGTCGAGGTGCCGTTCTTGAACACCGCACGCACGCCGACGACGGCGTCGGTGCCCAGGGTGGCCTGCATGTCCCACACCAGATTCGCGGGTGCGTCCGAGGTGTGGGTGGTCGCGGTGGTGACAACGGTCGACCACGCCGTGACCGCGCTGCCCCCGAGGGTGACTGCAGCGACGGGGATGTCGGCCCAGGTGCTGCCGCCGTCGCTCTTGTACTGGAACGTCACGTTGTTGGCGGTCGAAGGCCCGGAGGCGCCCAGGGTCATGAACCTGGCGGTGGAGTCCTCGGTGGTGGGCTTGGTGACCGCGGGCACCCCGAAGCTGTAGGTGGTGGGGTCGGAAACGTTCCCGGTCGCGTCGATCGCGCGGACCTTGAGGTCCACCCAGCCGCCGGGCATCGTCACCGTCGGGGTGGTGAACGACGTCCCGCCCGTGCCGGCGTCCCAGGTGGTGCCCCCGTCGGTGGACCACTCCCAGGTCGCGGTGTCGGTGGCGGTGTCGGTGAAGGTCAACGTGCCGGAATCAGCACTCGCCCAGGACGATGAGGGGAACGCGGTCGAGGACACGCTCGGGGCGGCCGGCTTTGTCCTATCCACGGTGAATGTGGCCGAGTCGTACGCGCTAGAGGTCAGCGACCCGTCGTTGCCGTAAGTCCGGACCGTGTAGGTGTTGCCGTTGGTCAAGGCCGTCCCGACCGTCACCCACGGCGTGTTGGAGCCCGACGCGGTGTACCCGGTGTACCCGGACCACACCATCGTCGTGGAGTGCCACACCTCCACCTTGGCGCGCACGTTACCGCCGTCCCAGTCCCCGACCTTCGCGCGGATCTGCGGGGTCAGGGTGCCCACCTTCCCCGTCCCGGCGACCTGCCCGGCGATGGTGGTCGCCGAGGGGGTGCGGGGCTTGTGGTGGTACGTGATGGTCAGCTTGGGGCGGCGCGCGGAGGTGGAGTAGTCGCTGGAGTAGAAGATCTTCCACCCGGTGCTGGAGGTCTCCGACGCACCCAGGGCGTAGCCGTAGTTGGCGTAGTCGCCGTTGACCCAGCCCTGGACGATGTCCTTGGTCTCGGTGCCGGTGCTGGAGTCCAGCCACCCTTCCGCGCAGGAGCCGCCGGAGTCGTCGCGCTTGGCGTCGGACACCTGGTAGATGCTGGCGGACTGGGACGGCTTGTTGGTCCAGTTGGTGGTGGTCTCGCTGAACGAACCCGTCAGGTACTTGATGCCCACCAGTGATGCGGTGCACGACGCCGAGTGGTGCAGCCACAGCTGCAGCATCGCGTTGTCCACGACGGTGGACTGCTGCGCCGTGTCGACCAGCAGCGGCGCCGAGCTCATCGTGAACATCACGTACGAGCGGCCCACGTGGGTGCCGGAGTCGTAGGTGCCGACCTTCAGCTCCGGGTCGGACCCGAACACGGTGGAGTCGTAGCCCTTCTCCACGAACGTGTCCTTGGCAAGATCTACCGCGATGCCCGGGTCCACCGTCACCGGGTACACCAGACCCGGGGTGTCGAAGTACGACGCCGGCACGGTCGCCACGACCTGGTAGCCGCCCGACTCGACCTTGCGCAGCTGCGTGGCAACGACGATGCCGTGCTCGGACTCCCCCGACGCCCTGCCCTTGGTCGCGTCCCAGATCCTGGCCGGCGGCGTCGAAGCGACCTGCTTGCCCGTCGCGGGGTCGGTGAACACCAGGCCACCCACGCCGTCCGCTTCGACCGCCAATCCGTCCACGGACAGCGGCAGCGCCACCTCGACCCCAGCCTTCGAGATCGAGTCCGGTCGAGAGGTCAGGTCGACGAAAGACTCCACACCCGCGGGCAGGACCTTCACCCGCAGATCGCGACCGGCGGCCACGTTCACGTACCGGGCCTCGTTGTCCGACAAGACCGGAGTGGGCAACGCGCCGTCGAACCCGACCGAGAACGACGCAGCCGCCCCCGACACCGAGTCGGACGCCGGCACCGGAACGTCCGGATTGGTGCGCGCCGCCGCAACAGCCACTAGATCTGCCTTCGCGATCTTCACGGTCGCCACCGTCGACGAGGCCGCGTCCCGAGCCCCAGAGACGGTCACATCCACCGCAGCGGCCGCCGGCCGCACCGAGCCGTCCTTGCCCGCCGACAAGCGGGTGTCCACCTCCACCCACTCGTCGGCCGAGTTCAGCGTCCAGTTCGGTCCCGCGTAGATATCCGAGGAGAAGGACCCGTCCGGGTTCGCCCACGTTCGCGAGGTCGACGTCCTGGCATTCACGACTTCGACCCGTGTGCCCTGCGCGCGTGCGGACATCTAGCTGTCACCGCATCGGGACGCTCGGTCACGAGCGAGGGCGCCTGGTCGCCGACCACGGCGGCTGTCGGTGCCATCGGGGATGCTGTGGCCGGTGCCTGAGCGGCGAGAACGCCGGCGATCAACGCCACCGACACAGCGCCCGCCACGAACGCCCTGGAGCCAGAGCGGGATCGACGCGCGAGGAGCACCGACGAGTCAGGACGCATAGCCAACCCCCGTTGGGCATTCACGGACCAGGCAGTCCCGGTCCGGCACGCCGGACGCTAGGCCCCAGTGCGACGCGGCGTCAATGCGCCACGCGGAACCCGAAACACCGCTTCTGGCAACGGTTTACGGGCGTTCACCCGAATGCCGGAGCCGTTTGCGACGGTTCCGGCGGCTGCGGACATAGACCGTTGCCGCAGGCATCGGGCCGCGGTTGAACAGTGGAAGGCAGGCACGTGAACAGAGCACTTGCAGTATCCCTCGCCGCCGTGATCGGCGCGCTCGCACTCATCCCCACCCCGGCCGCAGCGGTCGAACCGGACACGCACTGCTGGATGGACCTCGACACCGGAGAGACCGGCTGCTACGCCAGCTTCGCGCTGGTCGTCGACGCCCTCAGCGACGGCGCAGTCCAGGTCGACGCTGACGCGGCAACCATCTCCGAGGCGCAGCGGGCGGCGCTCGCACCGTTGTCGACGTTCATCATCGGGCAGGTGTTCGAGGACGCCAACTACGGCGGATCCAGCTTCACCTTCACCGCGTCCGCGGACTGCGACACCAACGCCGACGTCGACTGGAACGTCGCCTCGATGCCGACCGGGTGGAACGACCGCGTCACCTCGTTCAAGTCCTTCGGCCAGTGCGCCACGAAGATCTGGCAGGACACCAACTACGGCGGCGCGTCCTTCGGGTTCGTCGTCAACAGCACCAACGTCGGAGCCACGATGAACGACCAGACGTCGTCGATCCAGTGGAACTGACCCACGACCGGCGCCTCTTCCTGAGGCGCATCGGGTTCGCTAGGTAAGGCGCGCGTCCGGGTGAGGTGCCCACATCCACCTTGGGCACCGCACCCGGACGCCGCCGGCCCCCAGCGACACTCAGGACCACCCGCCTCACGGCATCGGTGGGCCAGTGCCATCGGCGCGCTCGCTGCGGCGGGGGTCAGCCCTTCGGCGTCGGCGAGCCAGGCACCGTCGGGCGGGGCTGCGGCAGCCCCAGGCGCCCGCATACCCCGGCGTCCGCGGCGAACACCACCAGCGACCCGTCCACCACGCACGCGGTCAGCTCCGGCGGAATCCCCACCACGCCCGGCGCCGTGACGATACCGGCACGCCACATCGCGGCACAGGCATCGACCGCCGCGAACACGTCCTGGTTACCCTGCGGGTCGCTCACCGCCCCGGACGCATACGGCTCCCACACGCCCGGGTCGGCGGACACCGTCGGCGAGCAATACCCCAGGTTCGGCTCGTCCGGGGTCGCGAACCGCAGATACGCCGCAGCCGTCCCCGCCCCGGCCAGCAGCACCGCCACCACCCCGGCGCTCACCGCCAGCACCCGCCGCCGGTGACGTGACACGCTCGTGGAGCGGTCGGCCAGGATCTCGGCCATCACCACGGCCTTGATCTGCGCCGCCCGCTCATCGCTCAACGGCGGCGGCCACGACCCGTCCTCACTCATCGCCCTCCACCTCCGTCCCCACCTGGTAGCCGCCCTCGAGCAGCACCTCGCGCAGCTGGCGCCGGGCCCGCATCAACCGAGACCGGACCGCCGCATGGGACAGACCCAGCACCGCAGCGGCCTGCCCGTACGAAAGGTCCTCCAACAGACACAGCGACACCACCTGACGATCGGTCTCCCCCAACCCCGCCAACGCCACCGCCAACGCCCGCGCCGCCCCCTGCCCGGACACCCGCTCCGCTACCAGCACCGCATGATCAGGCTCCGGACCCGCCACCGGGATCCGGCCCAGCACCGCCCGGAACCGCCGCGCCGACCGGCGATGGTTCCGCGCCACGTTCGTCGCCGTCACCAGCAACCACGGCAACGCCGACCCCTCCACCACCCGGATCGCATCACGGCGCCGCCACGCCTCCAGGAACACCACAGCCGTCAGATCATCAGCGTCCTGCACCGACCCCAACTGACGCGCGCAATGCCCATGCACCCGACGCACATACCGGTCATACAGGACCTCGAACGCCCCATGGTCGCCAGCAGCGAGGCGAGCGCACAGCGCCACCTCATCCACCCCGGCCTCCCGCCTCACACCCCCTAGTGTCCGCAACCGCGAACTCGTCGCACTCGCGGCACGAGGTCCGATGGGCCCGCCAGTCCTTTCATCTCCGGGCTGCGTGCATCGCTCAGGATCCGGCGCGTCTGCAATGCATGTGCGACGAATCCGAGCGAGCGGACATAAGGGGCAAGTGGCTGTCGTCCCACCCCACGGGGGTGGGCGGGACGGCACCCCACGACCGAGCCCGAGCAACCGATGGAGCAGTCATGAGCGTCAGCCCCTCCCAAGCATCGCGTAAGCCAGCACCCCAGGCCGGGATCCTGAACCGTCCAGCTGAGCACGTGATCGTCGCCGCGCTTGGATTCGCCGGGCAGATCCCCCCGCGCGACACGCTCGAGGGGTTGCGCGAGGTGATCCGCCGGGAATGTCGGAGCGACTTGGACAACCTCACCCCAGCCACCGACCCGACAGTGCCCACGCCCGACAGCGGCGTCCTCGGCGTCGAGGACCATTTCAACCGGGGCCACCTCACTGCCACTGTCGGCATCTCGCGGTCCGGATACTCGGCCCTCGGCTTCGCAGCAGACGACATCCCCCAAGACCTCGCAGACGTCCCATGGGCCCAGATGGGGGACACGCGAACAGGCTGGGACGGAAACCCAGGCGACCTCGTCGTGCAACTGTGCGGTGACGACCTGTACGTGCTCGAGCACTTCCTCCGGCGCATCGAACACACCCTCCGCGACGGGCTGCAGACCCGTTGGACCGCAATCGGTGCCCAGCGCTACACCACCCGCTCAGGACGCGTCTCCGGGCGCGAAGCCCGCGCGCTGATCGGCTTCCACGACGGCATCAGCAACCTCGACCCAGCCCACAACGCCGATGACCAAACGCTCGTATTCGTCGACCCCGACGCCGTCCCGTCCTACCCGGCAACGCCGACCGGCCAGCAGCCGGCACCCACCCCGGGACAGTCCGGGTACGGCACCACGACGGCCGGGCCACGGTTTCCCGACGACCTCCGCATGCCACCCACCCGCGAGCCCGAGTGGACTCGCGGCGGGACCTACATGTTCATCCGCGTCAGCACCATGGACATCACCGCATGGGACAACGAGCCCCTCGCAACCCAGCAGAACGAAGTCGGCAGATTCAAGTACTCCGGCGCACCTCTGGACCGACCCGACGACGTCGCGAACCTCAGGGACGAACCAGACTTCACCGCAACCCCGACCGACCAGCGGGTCCCGCTCGACTCGCACCTTCGCAAGGCCAACCCCAGAACGTCGCCAGAGGACGGCCTCCGACGCATTTTCCGTCGCGGTTACCCCCTCCTGGCCGCCACCGCAGCCGGCACACTGCGCCGCGGGCTGCTCTTCATCTCATTCTCCCGCACCATCAGCACACAACCCGAGTTCATCCTGCGCGCCTGGATGCGCAACCCCGACTTCCCCGAACCCGGTCGCGGCAACGACCGACTTCTCAACCGAGACACTGAAGTTGCCGGCGGCGGCTACTACTTCGTCGCGGGGCTCGAGCACTCGCAGGATCCGGGCAGCTTTCTCGTGCCGGCCACCCAGATCGCGACCAAAAGCCTGGCGGCCGGAGACGCAGCCGCGACAAGCGGGCTCACACCCGCTTGAGCTAGAACTGCAGGATCTGTTCGAGCGCACGAGCCCGCATCGGACGAAAGCCGGCGGATCCAGCGTCATCGCGATTTCGTAGCGATGTCACGCGGAATCCTGTGGGTCGCTTTGGTGTCTGGAGCGCAGTTTGGGTCCCGGTCAGCTATCAAGTCAGCTATGCACGAAGTTCGCCCAAGTTCGCTGACACTCACAACACCCTCTGACCTGCGAAATCGCGCTCCCACGACCTTCAGCGAACCCCAAGTTTGGCACTACGGATCAGAAGGTTAGAGGTTCGAGTCCTCTCGGGCGCGCGTTGTTTGAGACAGCAGCACGACCAGGCCGGCCGCACCGACGGGTGCAGGCCGGCCTCGTTGTTTCCGCATGACTGGACTGGGTTGGGCGCATCGTCAGCTGACCAGGATCTCCCTTGAGGAGGTCATGGACTCGATGGCGCCCCAGTCGAGTTCGAGGCCAAGGCCGGCCGCTGACGGCGCCCGTACGAAGCCGTCTGGGTCGGGCCGCATGGGGTTCACAACTCCGTACTCCCACTCGACCAACGGGTACGCGATCTCTTGGTACGTGGCATTGGGACGCCCGAGGATGACGTGCAAGCCCGCCACGGCGTAGAACGCGCTGCCGTAGGTCACCGGCTCGAGATTCAGCCCGGCTTCGTCTGCGAGCTCCATCAAGCGGAGCAGGCCGGTGATGCCTTGGGTCGAGGCGATCTCAGAGCGGCAAGCCGACCAGGGTGGGTCGAGCAGGGCGTCGGCGACCTGGTGGTAGTCACCGATGGCGTATCCCGCCGGCATGATGGGAATGGGCACCTTGCGGCTCAGCTCGCGGTAGGCCTGGAGGTCGAGTTCGGGCAGCGGCGCCTCGTACCAGGGGCAGCCCATGTCCGCGAGTGCCAGTCCGACCTTGAGAGCGTCATCGCGGCTGTAGACGCATTCCGCGTCGTGCATGAGCGTGAGTTCTGGGTACGCCTTCCGAAGGCAGGCATAGAGTGCGAGGTCCTGATCGGGGTCTCCGAAGGCGTGCAGCTTGACGGCCGTGAAGCCGTCGTCGATCGCGCTGCCGACGACGTCGACGTAGTCGTCGATCCGCGGCATTGACTCCAGCGATGCATAGGCCGGAACCGAGTCTCGGTGCCCGCCCAGGAGCCGCCAGAGGGGCTGCCCGGCGTGCTGGGCCCGAAGGTCCCACAGGGCCATGTCGACCAGTGCGAGGCCGTTGGTGACGTAGGGGAAGACGACGCCGGTGCGGACTTCGTCGATCAGCTGCGCACCGCAGTCGATGGAGCGTCCGTCGAGGAGCGGCCACATGCCGCGCACCGACTCCAGGGTCGTGCGGTCGCCCGCCGCGTAGGCGAAGCCTTCGATGCCCGCGACGCCCACCGCGCCGTCGCTGTCGGTGACGGTGATCAGCGTCGTATTGACGTGGCACGGGTTAGCGCGCTCGGTCCATCGCACACTGCGATGGGGGTCGAGTACCCGCAGTTCGACGCGCTCGATGGTGGTTTCGGCCACGGTGGATGCTCCAGAAGGGGTGACGATTCAGGCGCCGGGACGCGGCAGGACATAGACGAGCCAGTCCGCCACCATCGACGGTCGGTCTGCGCCGGCTGTGGTCACGGTGCAGTGCCAGTGGACGACCCATCCGCCGGCCTTGGCCACGACTGCGGTGCACTCGAAGGTCGAGTGGAGCTCATCGCCGATGCGCACGGGCGAGACCCAGCGGACTCGGTCGAGCCCGTAGTTGTAGGCGTAGGTGGTGGCAGGGTCGAACGGGCGCGCGAGCTCGGTCATCGCGTCGAGCAGCGCCAGGGTGTGGAAGCCCTCCACGATGTCAGCGCCGAACTCCGCAGGCTGTTGCTCGGGATGGGCGAGGGTGACCAGGGTGAGCGCTTCGAACTGATCGCGCTCCGCCCTGGTCACGGTGAGCGGTGCACCGGAGTGGGACGCGCCGGCCAGGTGCGGGATCTGGTCCAGGGTGATGAGCCGGCTGAGGTCCTTACGCATCGTCGCTGCTTCCGGCGGTGGCGAGGCGATCCCAGGCGCCCTCGACGCGATGGACGCCGCCGACTCGGAGATCCTGCTTGCGGATGCGCTGGCTGGGTGTCAGCGGGAACGGCTCCGTGCGCAGTTCGATGTAGCGCGGCACCTTGTGGGGCGCGAGGTGGAGGGCGCAGTGCTCGGCCAGCTCCGCTGGGGTAACAGCGGTCCGGATCTGGACGTAGGCCTTCACCTCTTCCTCGCGGATGGGGTCGGGCACGGGGACGACGGCTGCGTCGACGACGGCCGGGTGCCCGCGAAGGACCTCTTCGACCTGGGCAGGTGCGATGTTCTCCCCGCCGCGGCGGATGAGCTCCTTGCGGCGACCTTCGAAGTAGTACACACCGTCTGAGTCGCGACGAACTAGATCTCCGGTTCGGATCCAGCCGTCGTGGAGCACCTCGGCGGTCGCCTGAGGGTTGTCGATGTACCCACGGAAGGGGACCCAAGGGCCGGACACCTCCAGCTTCTCCTGAGCCGGCCCCATGGACCTCTGACCCGTCTGGCGCCACAAGACGGACCTGAGCCTCCGGCACGGGGATGCCGACGGCGCCGGTCCCCACGTAGCGGTCGGCGTAGGCGAGGGGAAGCGCGACGGCCACGCACGTCTCCGACATGCCGTAGTACTCGACCCAGGGGAAGCCGAACCGCTCGACCAGTTCGGCATGCTGCGCCGGCGGTGCCCCCACCGACATCGCGAGGCCGATGCGATGCGCCCGCTCGGCGGCGCTCGGCTCCGCCTTGAGCAGGAGTCCGGGGATGGCCCCGATGCTCATGAGCCTCGTGACCTCGAACCGCGCCGCGACGTCCCAGAACCGCGAGACGCTGAACTTCCGCATGACGACCAGAGGCGTCTGCCGCAGCACCGACACGAGCAGAAGCCACAGCGGGTCGCCATAGTGGAACTGCAACGGGCACAAGATCCGGTCCGACGAGTCGAACGGCAGCGTGCGTAGGAAGACATCGGCGTAGCGCAGGGGTTCCTCGTGGGTGAACGCCAGCGCCTTCGGCAGCCCGGTCGTGCCCGACGTGTAGCCGATGCTGATCGTGTCCTGCGCAGTGGCATCCGGATCGTCGAGCCGGCGCTGGCGGTCGCCGTAGTGGGCAGCGAGCCCGTGCGGCTCCGACGCGTCCGGGTCTACGCGCAGGACCGTCAGCGAGCCTCCGTTGGCGCGTCCCAGGACGTCTGCGGCCGCACCCTCCGCGATCGCCAGCCGTAGACCCCGGTCTGCAGCAATGTGCTCGGCTTCGGCATCGTGGACCTTGGGTCCGAACTGCACCACCACCCCGCGCAGGGACTGCACGGCGTAGTAGGCGACGAGGAACTCCGCACGGTTGCCGATAGCCAGCCCGACCTCGTCACCGGGGCCGATCCTGTCGGCGAGTCCTTGCGCGAGGCGTTGGGTGGCGTCGAGGAAGTCCGCGCACGTCAGCTCGAAGCCGTCGTCGAAGATGATCATGGGTCGTGCTCCGGCGTCACGCAGGTGACGCACCATCACGTGAAGTACTGGCCGCAGTGGCACCTCGGTGAAAGCAGCCGGCATATCCGGCGGCCAGCTCGGGGTGCCGGCGAGCGTGGCTGCCTCGGTCACCATGCTGATCAGAGCTCGACGCGGGGCACGTGGACCCGCTGGCCGAGCACCACGAGCTCGGACCAGTCGCCGCGCGAGGAGATGACGTCATTACCGGTGCTGCGCACGTGGACGGTGTCTTCGACCGAGATCAGGACCGGCGTGGTGATCGCCGGCTCCAGCGAGTAGAACGAGCCTTCGGGCACGAGCTCGTGAGGGTCGCTCTCGGCCCACAGCAAGTGGTGCTCGTGCGGATGGAGGCCGATGGCGTGCCCCAGGAAGTACGACGACCAGTTCTCCAGACCGGCCTCGCGCATGAACCCGAGGTACATCTCGTAGACGCCGAGCGAGGTCATGCCGGGGCGCATGCTCATCATCGTGCGGTGATGTGTCGCCTGCATCATCCGGTAGGCATCGGCGATCTCCGGCTGTACGGGCGATGCCGCGATCATGCGCTGGACGTCACCGAAGTACCCGTTCACCGTGCAGCCCATCTCGATGTTGATGAGCTCCTCGGGCTTGATCGGCACATCACGCCAGGCCATCCGCAGTCCGGTGTCGTTGCCCCACCTCAGCGCGAGCCATGAGACCGTGTCGGCCCCGTGGTGCACCACGGCCTCGTTGAGCTTGTGGGCGAACTCGCGTTCGGTGATGCCGACCTCGGAGTCCGCGACGGCATCAGCGATACCGCGCTCGAGCGCCTGCGAAGCCAGCAGCATGTGCTCCGCCTCGTCTGCCGCCTTGGCCGCGCGGATGCGGGTGAGGGGAGTGTCCACCCCCCGGAGGTCGATGGCCGGGAACTCGCTGCGGAGGGCATCTGCTACTGCCATGGGCAGCTGCTCGACCTCCGTGCCGACAGTGGCATTGCCGAGCCCAAGCTCGTGCAGCAGTGCGATGAGCGCGGTAACGGGCCACTCAGGGTGCTCGAAGAACGTGACTTCCACGCCGTCGCGGACCGTGTCGAACACGTACGGGTCGAACCAGTCGGGGGCCAGAAGGATCCGCCGGGTCGGGGTCCAGACGACCCAGGTGCGCTCCTCGGCGCCCCAGCCGGCAACGGGGAAATCCACACCGCTCAGATGCCGGAGCGTCGCGCGGGTGTAGCCGATGATCGCGTCGAGATCGTGCTCGGCGAACAGGCCGTCCATGCTGTCCTGCGTCTGGGTCATCGCGGTCCTCTCGTGGCTCGGGTGCTTCATCGGCTCAGGCGTACCTGAACCGCGCCGGACCATCAGTGGCTGGCTGTGCGGCAATGTGCACGGCCGCCGCTAGGTGGAAGTCCGATCTGGTCATAAGGGGATCAGCGCATCGAGCAGATCGTCGAGGAGAGCGAGCTGACGCTTGGTGGGCCACGCTTCCGGGCTCAGCTGTGAGTCGAGCACAATGCCGCCGGCGAAGGCGTGCAGCAGGTCTGCGACGGCCGGGACGCGCCGCCTCGGAACCAAGCTCTTCAGCCGGTCCCGGAGCATCTCGCGCACGACGTCGTCGAACTCGAGCAGCACGGCGCGGCTGTCCGGGTCGTTGTCAGCGAGCAGCGCGAGCCGGGCCCGCTCCTCCTCCTGGCCACGCGCGTTGACCGGGAGCAGCCAGATCATGAACGCCCGGAGGCGGTCGCGAGGCTCGCTGTGCTTCTCATCCAGCTCGACGAGAGCAGCGCGCCACACGTCGCAGATCTGATGAGCCAGGTCAGTCATGAGCTCCTGACGATTGGCATAGTAGTGAGTCACCATCGTCAGCGATCCGCCCATCTCAGCGGCGATGCTGCGGAGCGAGAGGCCGGCTGCCCCATCCCGGGCGAGCAGCCTGATGGAGATGTTGGCGATGTCGCGGCGGCGCTCGTCGTGATCAACCACACGAGGCATCTGCGCTGCTCCTCTCCACCAGAGTCTCGTCTGTAATGCCTTCTGCAACAGACGGTTGTGCGGCTCAGTCGGCGCGCCAGTTTTGTATGCTAAGTGATACACAAAAGTCCGGTCAAGGTCTTGCCGTGGCTTCATCCGAGGTAGTAGAACACTCGCCATACAACGCCCTGGAGGGCCTCCCTCCCGGTGCGGCCTCACCCGGGAGTCGACCGACGCCCGCAGCTGCGACAGGCGAGGGAGTCTGCAATGAACCGGCAACGACGGGACCCACGTGCGGCCTTCGCTGCGCGGCCGCTCGCGGTCGCCACCCTGGGATGCGCACTGCTTCTCGCGGGATGCACTTCGGGCTCTGAATCGCCGAGCCCCACAGAGAGCTGCAGGAGCTTCGAGCGAGGCGACACCGTTGACGCCTGCGGCCAAGGGGCCGCTCGACGCCATCACCTGGAACCTCGGCGGGGGTGAGCCGGCCTCCCTCGACTACAGCTACACCTGGGACACCGGCCCGGGGAACATGGTCCTGGCGAACCTGTGCGACAACCTGATGCGCCAGAACCCGGATTCCACATACTCCCCAGCCCTCGCCACGGCGGTCTCAACGCCGGACGACACCACCTACGTCTACGACCTGCGCGAAGGCGTCACCTTCAGCGACGGGAAGCTGCATGACGGCCGACGATGTCGTATTCAGCCTGCAGCGACAGGTGAACCCCGACACCGGGTCTTACTGGGGCGTGTGGTTCCAGAATGTGGCAAGCGTGACGAAGACCGGCCCCATGCAGGTCACCGTCCAGCTCAAGTCGCCTGACGTCCTCTTCGGCCAGATGATGGCAACGCCCGCTGGAGCCGTGGTCCAGAAGGCCTACGTCGAGACGAAGGGCAAGGACTACGGAACCGCTGGGGGCGGCGTCATGTGCACGGGCCCGTACGAGCTGACGAAGTGGTCCACCGGCGCTGGAATCACGATCACCGCGCGCGACGACTACTGGGACGCGGCGCTCAAGCCCAAGGTGAAGACCGTCAGCTTCACGTTCGTGCGGGATCCCGCCACCGTCACGAATGGGCTTCTGACCGGCTCCATCGACGGCACCTGGACGACTCCCATCTCCGGACTCACGCAGCTCAAGGCAGGGGCCAACGGCAAGGTCTGGTCGAACGGCGGCACATGGTCGACCATGCTCAGCATGATGGCTTCTCCGGGGCGCTGAAGGATCCTCGGATCCGCCAGGCCCTGCAGAAGTCGATCGACTACGACGGCATCACCACGGGCCTCCTTCAGGGGACGGGTGTCCCGGCCGTTTCTGTCGCCGGGCCGGCCTACTGGGGCTACGCGCAGGACACCTACCGGGCGGCCGCCGAGGCCCTTCCCCCGGCCAAGCAGGACCTGGCCGCTGCCAAGGCGCTGGTTGATGCGGCCGGTGCCCCTAGCGCACCGATCGTCATCGCCTTCGACTCTGGTGACACCATCGCCGCCTCGACGGTCGCCTCCGTACAGGACTCGGCCAAGAAGATCGGCCTCTCGGTGGAACTCAAGCCGCTGCCGTTCAACACGCTCACCACGCTCTTCTACGACCCCGAAGCGCGCAAGGGCGTTGACGCCGTCTACTCCACCAGCAGCGGGGACATCCCCGAGCCGGTGGAGGTGTTCGCCCAGTTCGTGTCCTCGTCCCCGCTGAACTACACCGGCTACGTCAACGCCGCGTACGACGACGCCGTGGCCAATGCACGGGCCACCACCGATCCCGACAAGCGGGCGACCCTGGCCACGGAGGCGCAGGCCTCCGCAGCGGAAATCGTGCAGACCTTCCTGCCGCTGTCGAACAACCAGGTGCTGCTTTACCTCAACAACCGTGTTACCGGCGCTCCCGTCAACTCGTTGAGCTCGCTGTACTACCCGTGGGCGGCGACACTGGGAGCTCCGTGATCCGGTTCCTGCTCGGGCGGCTCGGGCGCCTGGTCGCGATCCTCGCCTTCGCCAGCATGCTGGTGTTCGGAGCCGTGTACCTGGCGCCCGGGTCGCCGATCAGCGTGCTGTCCGGCGGTCGCACGCTCACCCCAGAACAGGTGCAGCAGCTGACCGAGCAGTACCACCTCGATGATCCGCTGTGGACCCGCTACTGGGCCTGGCTCAGCGGCGTCCTGCAGGGCGACTTCGGCCGGTCGCTGGTAAGCAAGGAACCCGTGTCGGCACTCATCGCGGATCGAGCCGGGACAACCCTTGCCCTCGTGCTCTACGCCACCCTGCTCATCGTCGTGATCGGGCTCACCCTCGGTGCCGTCGCGGCGCTGCGCGGCAGACCGACCGACACCGCGATCGTCATGGGCACCGGCGCGATCGCGGCCGTTCCATCCTTCGTGGCCGCCACCGTTCTGGTGTCGGTGTTCGCAGTCCGCCTCGCGTGGTTCCCCGTGTTCGGGGACGGCGCGGGCACCGGCGTCGCCGGCCGGCTCTGGCACCTCACGCTCCCCGCGATCGCGCTCGCCCTCGCATCCATGGGAGTGACGGCCCGGGTCACACGCACCTCGGTGCTGCAGGAGCGGGACAACGAGTTCGTCCACGTCGCGAGGAACCGTGGGCTGCCCACCGGCCGCATCCTTCGCAGGCATGTCTTCCGTAACGCCCTTATCCCGGTGACCGCAGCGCTCGGGATCACTGTGGCCGGCCTCATCGCCGGCTCCGTCGTGGTGGAGCAGGCGTTCGCGCTCAACGGCTTGGGGACGCTGCTGATCCAGGCCGTAGCGGTCGACGACTTCGCGGTGGTCCAGGCCGTCACACTCATCCTCGTGACGGCGTTCGTCGTGGTGAATACCGTCGCGGACGTCGTGCACCCTCTGCTGGACCCGCGTCTGCAGAAGTGGCACACGGCGTGAGCGCGATCTCGGCACCCGCCTCGGGTCTGCGCCGCCCCTTCGCACGCCTGTCCCGGATGGGCGGGGCGATGATCGTCTCGTCGGTCTTCCTCATGGCCCTGGTGGCGGTGGCAGTGCTGGCCCCGCTGCTCGCGCCGTACGACCCAGACGAGACAGACCTGTCCGCCATCTACGAGGGCGTCTCCGCCAGCCACCCGCTGGGCACCGACGAGCTCGGCCGCGACACCCTGTCGCGGCTCATCTGGGCCACCCGCGTGAGCCTGGCCGCGCCGCTCCTGGTGATCCTCTTCGCCACCGCGCTCGGCTTGGCGATCGCGCTCGCCACCGCGTGGCGGGGCGGCCGCTTCGACTCGCTGACCACGGGCGGGCTCGACATCCTGCTGGGCTTCCCGGGGATCCTGCTCGCGATCCTCGCCGTCGCCTTCTTCGGCGCCGGCCTCGCTGCGCCCGTCGTGGCGCTGACGATCGCCTACACGCCCTACTTCGCCCGGCTCACCCGCACGGTCGCCAAGCGGGAGATGTCGCAGATCTACGTCGCCGCGCTCACCCAGCTCGGCTACGGCGGGCTGCGGACGACGATCCGCCACGTGGCGCCGAACATCATGCCCTTCGCGATCGCGCAGGCCGCCATCCTCTTCGCGTACGCCACCGTCGACCTCGCGGCGCTGTCCTTCCTCGGGCTCGGCGTCCAGCCGCCGCAGGCCGACTGGGGGAGCATGGTCGCGGTGGGCCAGAGCGGCGTGCTCCAGGGGCACCCCATCCCCGCGGTCAGCGCAGGCGTGATGATCATCCTCACCGTGATGGCCCTCAACGTCCTCGGCGAGGGCATCGCCTCCCGAGCCCAGGGGAGGGAACGATGAGCGCCCTCCTGGAGATCCGCGACCTCGACCTCCAGGTGGCCGCGGATGGCGCCCGGCGCATGATCCTGCGATCCGTGTCGCTGGGGATCGCCGCGGGTGAGGCGCTCGGCCTCGTCGGCGAGTCGGGCTCGGGCAAGTCGATGACCGCTCGCGCGGTGACCGGCATGCTCCCCGCCGGCTCGTCCACACGCGGCGAGGTGCTCTTCGACGGCGTCCGGCTCGGCGACATGGGCAGGCGCGCGCTCGCCGAGCACCGTCGGAGCGCCGTGGCCCTCATCCCTCAGGACCCCCGCGCCTCGATCAACCCCGTCCACACTGTCGGTGACTTCCTCACCGAGCCGCTGCGAGTCGTGCAAGGGCTCAGCGCCGGCGATGCCAGGGCGCGCGCGATCGCGTCGCTGAAGGACGTGGGCATCGGGGACGGGCAGCGCCGCCTCGAGCAGTACCCGCACGAGCTCTCCGGCGGCCTTCTCCAGCGCGTGATGATCTGCGCCGCGCTCCTCTCGGGCGCCCGACTGATCGTCGCTGACGAGCCGACCACCGCGCTCGACGTCACGACGCAGTCGGAGGTCATGGCGATCCTCGACGAGCTGCGCAGCAGCCGGCAGCTGTCGCTGCTGTTCATCACACACGACCTCGAGCTGGCGGCGGCCGTGTGCGACCGGATCGCGGTCATGTACGCAGGCGAGATCGTCGAGGTGGCGACCGCCCACCAGCTCGAAGAGGACCCCCGCCACCCCTACACGCGGGGTCTGCTGCTGTCCCGCCCCAGCATCGACGCCGTGACGCACCCCCTGCCGTCGATCCCCGGCCGCGCCATCTCGCCGCACGATGCCGGCGACGGCTGCGCCTTCGCCGCGCGCTGCGCCCACGCGCTCGAGCAGTGCGGTGCCGGGCATCCGGCGCTCGCCCTGCATGACGGAGCGCTGGTGCGATGCGTGCGCGCGGACGAGATCGGCCGCGACTTGCTCGGCGAGGCGGCACAGCGATGAGCGGGCCGATCCTCGAAGCGCACGGCATCACCAAGGTGTTCGCGGCGCGCCGCGGGAGCGCCGAGGCCGACGTCGTCGCCGTCCACGACGTGTCGTTCGCACTCGATCGTGGCGGATCCACCGCCATCGTCGGCGAATCGGGCAGCGGCAAGACCACACTGGCGCGCATCATCTGCGGCCTCGAGACGGCCACGCGCGGCGAGGTCCTCTTCGACGGCGAGCCGCGCGTCGCGACGGGGAGAGCCCGCGACCGGCTGCACGCAGCCAAGCAGATCCAGATGGTGTTCCAGGACCCATACAGTTCGCTGGATCCCCGGCAGACCGGGTTCGCCTGCCTCGATGAGACGCTCCGCGTGCACACCGAGCTGTCGGCGCGGGGGCGCCGGGACGTGGTGGCCGGTCTGGGCGATCAGGTGGGGCTTGGCGAGAAGGAGCTGCAGGCGACGCCGCGGCGCCTGTCGGGCGGCCAGCGCCAACGCCTGGCCATCGCCCGCGCACTCGCCGTCGAGCCGTCGGTCCTAGTGCTCGATGAAGCCGTGTCGGCGCTCGACGTGTCGGTACAGGCTCAGATCGTCAACCTGCTCGTCGACCTGCGCCGGGCTCGCGGGCTGTCCTACGTCTTCGTCTCCCACGACCTCGCCGTCGTCCGACAGATCAGCGAACAGGTCATCGTCATGCGTTCGGGGACTGTGGTCGAGCGCGGTGCGACGGCCGACGTCCTGGGGAACCCGCAGGCCGCCTACACCAGGCTCCTGCGGGAGAGCGTGCCCCGCCGTGGCTGGAAGCCGCAGCGTTCGCTCGGGCTGCCCGGGCCGTCGGACGCTGGACCGTGAGGGAAGGTCCGACACAGCAACGTGGCGCCGGGGTCCACGGACTGCCTCGACCGACCGGGTCGAGGTCCGACACGGATCGCAGACAACCCCGCTGAGCATGAGGCCAGCCGGCGTTGTCTCCGGCCGTGACGGAGATCTGGGTACGCCCGGCGTGCCATTTCCTGTGCCATTTCTGCGGGCCATTTCCGGCCTGATCTGACGGCTCCGAGGCCGGAAACCGTTGGCGCGCTTGTGCTCAGGGCATCGGCTGAGCACGGCCCGGGGCGCGCTACGGATCAGAAGGTTAGAGGTTCGAGTCCTCTCGGGCGCGCGTTGTTTGAGACAGCAGCACGACCAGGCCGGCGCACCGACGGGTGCAGGCCGGCCTCGTTGTTTCCCGCCATCGGCAGTGCCGACGTGTCAGCGGCCTCGCAGAACCCCGACGATGTCCGACAGCACGCCGTACGCCGTCTCCCGCGGCGTGAGCCCGTGTCCGACGACGGTGATCCCCGGCATGAGGTCGCCGTCGAAGTGGACGGCCAGGTCGTCGCCTCCCACCCGCACGAACGGGTCGCGCGCATCGAGCCGCTCCGGCGCGACGCGTGCACGAACAGCACCGTCGACGCGTGAGATCTCGGCAACGAGGCGGATCGGCGTACCTGCCGTCGCAGCCTCGCGCACCTCGACCGGATCGAGGTCGCGGATGCCCCAGACCTCGACGTCAGCGAGCCGGATGTCCGCGCCCATGAGCACGTTCGCGATCGCGATCACCTTCACGGCGGCGTCGTACCCGTCGACGTCGAGGCTCGGGTCGGCCTCCGCGATCCCGCGGCGCTGAGCCTCGGCCACGCCGTCGGCATAGGTGCCGCCCGCCTCGATCGTCTCCAGGATCACCGTGGTCGTGCCGTTGACCATCCCGCGGAAGCGGTACGGCCGATCCAGCGGGAGCGCCTCGCGATAGAGGTTGTAGATCGGCAGGCAGTCCGCGGTCGCGGCCTCGAACCGGAACCGCGCGCCGTGCTCGTCTCCCAGCTCGGTCAGCTCGCGGTAGGCGTGCACCACCGGCCCCTTGTTCGCGGTGACGCCGTGGATGCCGCGTCGGAGCGCCTCGCGCAGGAAGTCCGTCGCCGGCTGGCCCGAGTCGAGATCGACCACGCTCGCCTCGACGAGCACGTCGGCACGGCTGCGCTCGAGCCAGGCTCCGACACCGTCCACGTCGTAGGCCCTGCCACCTGACGCGGCACCGCGCGCCAGCTCGGCGAGGTGGAGACCGTCGGCGTCGTCGACGAGGCCGAGCGTGCGCGTCATGACACCGGTGATGCGCAGGTCGACGCCGAGCTCGGCGACCATCTGCGCGTGCCGCTCCGCGACGAGGCCCGCGAGCGCCCGGCCGACGCTGCCCAGGCCGACGAGGGAGAGACGGCGGACGACGGGCTGGTCGGCGACGGGATCCACGCCGCGATCATGCCGGTCCGCCGCAGCACCCGCGGCGCCAGGATCTACCTGAGCGCGAGCGCGCCCCGATATGGTCCGCGAAACGGTCTGCTCGGAGACCGCAATGGTCCGTATCGAGACTCGGAGCCCCGCGTGATCGACGACGCCCGCGCAGCATCGAACGAGGCGCTGCTCGACGTCGTAGTGGTCGGCGCGGGCTTCTCCGGCCTGTACATGCTGCACCGCCTGCGGGGCCTCGGCATGAGCGTCCGGGTGCTCGAACGCGCCCCGGGCGTGGGCGGCACCTGGTTCTGGAACCGCTACCCCGGCGCGCGCTGCGACATCGAGAGCGTCGACTACCAGTACTCCTTCGACCCCGACCTGGTCGCGGAGTGGCGGTGGAAGGAGCGCTTCGCCGCGCAGCCCGAGATCCTCGCCTACCTCGAGCACGTCGCCGACCGCTACGACCTCCGCCGCGACATCACCTTCGGCGTGAGCGTCCAGTCCGCGGTGTACGACGACGCGACGGGCACCTGGTCGCTCGCTACCGACACGGGCGAGACGATCCGGGCCCGCTACTGCGTCATGGCGACCGGCAACCTCTCGACGATCAAGCCGCCGGACATCCCCGGCCTGGGCTCCTTCGCCGGCCGCTGGCTGCACACCGGCGAGTGGCCGACCGAGCCGGTGGAGCTCGAGGGCAAGCGAGCCGCCGTCGTGGGCACCGGTTCGTCCGGCATCCAGGCCATCACTGCGCTCGCGCCGCAGGTGGGAAGGCTGGTCGTGCTGCAGCGCACGCCGAACTACTCGATGCCTGCGCACAACCGGCCGCTCGAGCAGGACGAGTGGGAGCAGGTCGTCCGCGACTTTGCCGAGCGCCGCCACCTCTGCGAGACGGGCGACGCCGGTACGCCGCTGCCGCTGCCTACGACACCGGCCGTGGACGCGACGCCGGAGGAGCGGCGCGCGCGGTACGAGGCCGGCTGGGCGATGGGCGGCATCTCGTCGCTGTCGTTCGCGTACAACGACATGTTCCGCGACGAGCGCTCCAACCTCTACGCGGCCGAGTTCGCGCGGGAGAAGATCCGGTCGATCGTTCAGGACCCGCTCGTCGCCGAGAAGCTCTGCCCCACGCACCACATCGGCACGAAGCGCACCTGCACCGACACCGGTTACTTCGAGGCGTTCAACCGCGACAACGTCGAGCTCGTCGACCTCAACGACGAGCCGATCGTCGAGATCGTGCCGTCGGGCATCCGCACGTCGACGCGCACGATCGACGTCGACGTCCTCGTCTTCGCGATCGGGTTCGACGCCATCACCGGCGCCCTGGCCGAGATCGACGTCCGGGGCCGCGGCGGCCTGCCCTTGTCGCAGGCGTGGGAGGACGGGCCGCGCACCTACCTCGGGCTCCAGGTCGCCGGCTTCCCCAACCTGTTCATGGTCACGGGCCCGGCGAGCCCGTCCGTGCTGAGCAACATGGTCGTGTCGATCGAGCAGCACGTGGACTGGATCGCCGACTGCATCGCGCACCTTCAGAAATCGGGCGCCGACACCATCGAGGCGGCCCAGGACGCGCAGGACGCGTGGATGGCTCACGTCACGGATCTCGCGTCCAGCACTCTCTACCCGAAGTCGCGGTCCTGGTACGTCGGGGCCAACATCGAGGGCAAGCCGTCCGGCTTCACCGTCTACATCGCCGGCTGCGGCCCGTACCGCGAGGAGTGCAAGCGCGTCGTGGCCGACGGCTACCGAGGCTTCCGCATCACGACGACGTCCCACCAGGAGGCGACCGCATGAGCGACGACCTGTCCCCCGAGGCCCTCGCCCTCCTCGCACGCGTCGAGACCGACGGCGTCCGCACGATCGTGATCGGGGGATCGGACACCCACGGCGTGATGCGCGGAAAGCGCCTGCCCGTGTCGCAGCTCCGGACCGTGCTCGAGCACGGCATGGCGCTCTGCGACGTCTTCTGGGTGATGCACGTCGACGAGTCCGACCTCGTCGCGCGCCCGGAGGGTCACGTCGGCTACTTCCCGACCGAGAAGCAGGGCTACCCCGACATCACAGCGATCCCCGACCTCTCGACCGCGCGCCTGGTGCCCTGGCACGACGGCTCGCTCTTCCTGCTCGCCGACTGGCACCTGCCGCACGGCGGCGGGCCCGTGCCGATCGCGCCGCGCAACGTGCTGAAGTCCGTGGTCGAGCGGGCCCGCGCGATGGGCTTCGAGGCCTACAGCGCGCTCGAGCTCGAGTTCTACCTGTTCGACGAGCCGCTCGGCATGCAGCACCACAAGAGCCCGGCCGAGCTGGTGCCGCTCCAGCAGCAGCCGAGCACGTACGGCGTGGTGCTGGGGTCGCACCAGGAGGGCATCTCCTCGGTGATCCGCCAGAGCATGCTCGACTACGGCCTGCCCATCGAGGCGTGCAACCCCGAGACGGGCCCCGGCCAGTTCGAGATCAACCTGCGCTACACCGACAGCCTGAGGTCGGCGGACGACGCGTTCCTGTTCAAGTCGGCGGTGAAAGAGGTCGCCGGACAGCTCGGCTACCTCGCGTCGTTCATGGCCAAGCCGAACCACGAGTGGGCGGGCAACAGCTGCCACACGCACATCAGCCTGCGCGACCTCGACGGCAACGGGATCTTCTACGACGGCGACGCGGTCGACGGGATCTCGACGACGATGCGGCACTTCGTCGGGGGCATCCTCGCCACGATGCCCGAGCTCACCGCCCTCATGGCACCGACCCCGAACTCCTACCGCCGCTTCTCGCCGTACAGCTGGGCGGGCACGACGGCGACGTGGGGGATCGACAACCGGTCGGCCGGCCTGCGCGCGATCGTCGAGGGTCCGCACGGCACGCGTCTCGAGCACCGCCAGCCGGGCGGCGACGTCAACCCCTATGTCGCCGCGGCCGTGACGCTCGCCGCAGGGCTGCACGGCATCGCCGAGGGCATCGAGCCGGGCGATCGCGTGGACGACGACGTCTACGCCCTCCCGCCCGGCGCCGTGCCGAGCCTGCCTCGGTCGTTGGGCCACGCGCTCGAGCTGCTCGGCGGGAGCAGCATGGCAAGGGAGTGGCTCGGAGCGGACTTCGTCGACCACTTCGTGGCGATGAAGCGGGCCGAGCTCGACGCCCAGGCGCGTGCGGTGACCGACTGGGAGGTCGCTCGCTACCTCGAGGCGCTGTGACGACCTCGGGGCTGCACCCCGTCGCCGCGCGGATGCTGGAGGAATCGCGGTCTTCCGGGCGTCCCAACGCGCACCTCCTTCCTGTCGAGCAGGCGCGCGCCAACTTCGAGCGCGACTACGCGTCCCTGCCGCGGCCCGACGTCGCCGTCAGCCGTGACCTGCTCATCCCCGCCCGTGACGGCACATCGCTGCCTGCGCGGCTGGTGTCTCCTGTGGCCGACGATGGCCTCCCGTTGGTCGTCTACTTCCATGGCGGCGGCTGGCTGCTCGGCAGCATCGACAGCCACGACGTCGTGGCCCGCGGGCTCGCACGGGCGACCGGAGGCGCAGTCCTGAGCGTGGGCTACCGACGCGGACCGGAGTCGAGGTTCCCCACGGCGGCCGACGACGCCGTGGACGCACTCCGGTGGGCGGCGGACCATGCGGGCGAGCTCGGTGCCGATCGCGACCTGCTGGTGGTGGCGGGCGACAGCGCCGGCGGCAACCTTGCTGCAGTGGCCGCGATCCGCTGTCGCGACGAGGGCGGCCCGCACGTACGTCACCAGCTTCTGGTCTACCCCGTCACGACCTGCGACCTGTTGATCGGGTTCGACCAGCGGTGGGAGGGCGTCGTCCTCTACCGCGACGAGATGCAGTGGCACCAGGACAACTACCTGGCCGACCCGGGCCAGCGCGACGATCCGCACGTCGCGCCCCTAGGGGCCGACCTCACCGGTCTGCCGCCCGCCACCGTGGTGCTCGCCGAGTGCGACCCGATCAGGCCGCAGGGCCGCCTGTACGCCGACGCGCTCGCGGCCGCCGGAGTGCCGGTCGACGTGCAGGAGCACGCGAGCCTGCCTCACGGCTTCTTCGGCCTCGACATGCTCTTCCCCGAGGCGGGCGCCGCTATCGAGATGGCCGGCCGCTCCGTCCGCGCGTCCCTCGGCCTTCCCCACTGACACGGCTGCACCCAGGGTCGGTTCAGGCGGCCACGAGGGGAACCACCATCCGAATTGCGTCCCGAGCGCAGTGCGTCAGGCTGGAGGGGTGACCGCGTCCGAGCTGAGCCCCGCGCCCGAAGGCTCGCCGCTCAAGATCCCGCAGGCCAACGTGCCGTTGGTCGCCCGCGCGTTCCGCACGCTGCTGTCGGGCGACAGCAACGGGACCCCGCCGTGGGTCGAACGCATCGCGACCGGCGACGCCGACTGCCTCGTCGAGCCGGAGGGCCCGTCGTGGGTCGTGCACGGGTCGCTCACCACGCTCGTCGGCGGCGTGCGCGCGCTGATGATGCAGGCGCTGCAGCCGGCCGCGGTCACGGGCGTGGCCGAGCACTCGGCGTACCGCACCGACACGATCGGGCGTCTCCGGCGTACGACGCAATGGCTCGTGATCACGACGTTCGGCGACATCGCCACCGCGGAGACGGCGGCCGCAGCCGTCCGCAGCATGCACGAGCGCGTCACCGGCACCGACCCCGACGGCCGTCCATACGCCGCGTCCGACCCCGACCTCCTGCGGTGGGTGCACGACGCCTTCACCGACTCGTTCCTCACCGCGCACCTCGCACTGGGCGGTCGCGAGATCCCCGGCGGTCCGGACGCGTACGTCGCCGAGTGGGCAGCGTCGGCCGAGCTTCTCGGTGCCACCGACCTCCCGCAGACGCAGGAGGAGCTGCGCCAGCAGCTCGCCGGCTACCGCAGCCAGCCCGGGTTCGGCCGCGCGCCGGCCACGGAGGACGTCGCGGCTTTCCTGCGCGCGCCCAACCTGCCCATCGCCTACCGCGGCCCCTACCGGGTGCTCGCGCTCGCGGCCGCCGCCACCCTCGACCCCGCCGACGCCGCACTGCTCGGCCTGCCGCAGCGATCCGGTGCGGTGAAGGCCGCCCGCGGCATGCTCGACATCCTCATCTGGGCGCTGTCGTCCACCTCGCCCGCCGAGCGCGCCGCGCGCCTGCGCCTCGGTCTGCAGCCGCCGTCGTAGGCCGCACTGAAGCGCCGCACCCGCCGACCGGCCGAGCGCGGAAGGCTCACGTCGAGGACAGGGTGGCGAAGACGATCACGTTCGCCTCATAGGCGCGGGCGACGGGGTCGAATCCACCGCACGTGATGAGGCGCAGGGCGCGAGCACGGGTGAATCCGTAGACGAGATCGGTGGGGAACTGGTTCTTGGCGTAGGTGGCGACACGGTCGACCACGAACGTCGACCGGGTGCCGTCCGACAGCGCGACACCGATCCGCTCGCCCGGCCGTAGGTCGGCGAGCCGCGCGAACACGGCCCGGATGCCGCTCCAGTGCACGTGCCCGGCGATGACCGCCGGCCCCGTGCTCCCCGGGACGGGGGAGCCGGTGTACCAGCCGGCGGTCGCGGCCCTGGTCGGCACCTGGAGGGCGCCGGCACCGGTGAGGCCGAGCCGCACGAGGGGCGCATCCACCTCGATCGCAGGGATCGTCACACGGACGGGGACCAGCCCGACCGCGCCGTCTGCCGAAGAGGGAGGCTCCGTGCCCGTCGCGGCCGTGGTCGTCGACGGCTCCCCCGAGACCGGTTGCCCCGACACGGTCGTCGCCGGTGTCGCCGACCGCGAGGGGGACCCGCCCGAGGAGTACGGCGACAGCCCCGTCGGTGAGCAGCCCACGAGGGAGACGACGCCTGCGGCCACCAACGCGACACCGACGGTCAGCACGCGCTGCGTCGTGGCGCCGGCGCCACGACGGCTGCCGATCCGATGGGTCATGGCGTCGCCTCTCGCGCTCGGTCGGTGCACCGCACGGAGGTCCGTCGGGCCTGGCACCCTGACGCCGGCAGCCAATCTCCGCCGGCGCCAGGGGCGTCTGATCAGCCGTCGGAACGGTCACCGGTGTCCACCGGCCCGCGAGGCGTGCGCGAGATCTGAGGTGTCGTGGGCGAGCTGCTTGCGGACGTGTCCGAGCTGGTGCTCGACGAGGTCGACGGCGCAGCGCTCGTCGCCCTGGTGCAGGCGGACCGCGTGATCGTGTTGCTGTCCATCGTCACTGCCCCGTTGCGTGCAAGCACGCGTCCATCGACGGTCGCTCCGGTCTGAAGACTGATGCTGGTGAGTGCGAGGACCGACCCGGTGAACTGCGAGTTGGTGCCGAGGGTGGCGTCGCTGCCCACCTGCCAGTAGACGTTGCAGGACTGGGCGCCGTTGAGCAGGACGACCTTGCTGCCCGACGCGGTGATCAAGGTCGAACCGGCCTGGAAGACCCAGACCGCGTCGGGGTCACCCGCCGCGTCGAGAGTCAGCACGCCCGACAGGCCGATGGCCGAGGCCGAGTTGTAGACGCCCGGCTGCAGAGTCCTGCCCACGAGGTCGGCCGGGATGGCGTCGGCCGGTCCCTGACCGGCGGCCGACGTGTACGCCGTCGTCAGGTCGGTCTTCGCACCCTGGGCGACGCTGTCGCCCGCGTGGTTGATCCCGTCGATCGTCATCGACGACAAGCCCGTCACCGTGGCGGTCGGGAAGGTGCCGACATCACCGGTGATCGTCGTAGGACCGGTGTTGGTCACACCCGTCCCGGCCAGGACCGCGAAGCTGCCCGCTGTTCCCAGCCCGACGGCGATCGGGGCCGCGCTGGCGACCGTGCCCAGTGCGACGAGGGACGCGACGACGGCGACTGCCACCAGCCCCGTTCCGGCTGCGATGGCGGGTGATGCTCGACGTGCTCGGTTCGTGGTCACGATGTCGTCTCCTGGGGTGGGGCCGGCTGCTCGAGAGAGGCCGGGAAAGTGTGTGGGGGCGGACGCGTGCGCGCGCATGCGGGGAGCGGCGGCGGACGGCCGCGACCCCGATCAGGGGAAGAGAGCGACGGGGCGGGGTGAGGGACGACCACCGCCCGCGCAGAGGTCTGGCTATCGGTGCGCCGACCGGTCGCTAGGCACCGCGGTGCGCAGGGGGCGCGACGGACCGGGTTCGACAGATCATGGAAGCCTCGCATCGGAACGAGTCCGGAACCTTCGCCCTTCCGGCGCCTGTCTGAGGGCCAGGAGTGGGCAGTTCAACGAGAGCAGGGGACTGAGATACCTCGACCGTACTCGTATCGGACCGACATCGGTGGATCGGACCGATGAGTTTCGCGAGCACCTGTCCGGCACCGTCGCGACCGGCCGGCCAGCGACCGCTTCGCTAGCGGTACCGCACTGGCATCCCGAGCACGCATGGCCGTTCGGGCTGCAATGGCGATGCGTCGGACTCGGATCAGTCCTGCTCTTCCTCGCCGGAGGCACCAGGTCCGACAGGGGGTGCCTGTGCACCAGAGCCGTGGACCGAGTGCCAGATGATCGCGTCGAGCGTCGCCTGGCTGACCTGGTCGGGCGACTCCAGCGCGAGCGCCGCCGACCACTCGGCATCCGGCGACGACGCCGTGTTGCGCTCGAGCAGGTCCACCGACGGCGTTATGGCGGTGTAGGCGCCGCCGTTCACTGCCGTCGGCGCGAACGCGTCGTACATGGGGACGGCGAGCGCGTCGCCGAGGCCGAGCGGGTCGAGACCGGCGATCAGCTCGACGGAGCGGACGACCGAGAGCAGGTCGTAGCGCGTGTGCACGACCGCGCCGAGGCGCGCGTACGGGCTGATGACCGCGACCGGGATGCGGTGCGCGTTGACGTGGTCGGCGCCGTCCTGCGAGTCGTCCTCGACGATGAAGACGGCCGACGACGACCACACCGGAGAGTGCGAGATCGTGTCGAGGATCTGCCCGATCGCGAGGTCGCTGTCGGCCACCATCGACGTCGGCTTCGGGAAGCCGGGCTGCGTGCCGCGGGTGTGGTCGCTCGTCAGGCTGAGGTAGCTGAGCGTCGGAACCGTGTCGGTCGCCACCTGCTGGGCGAAGCGCTCGCGGAAGCAGTCGACGTGCGAGAACGAGCCTGCCGGCGCACCCTCGGGCATGCTCGAGTCGAAGATCTCCATGGCGGGGTTGTTCTCGACCAGGCCGATCCACATGTCCGACGGGTAGCAACCCTTCGGGTTCTGCGGTGGCCCGAGGTCCGAGTGCGCCTCGACCGCCTTGATCGCCGCAGCGACCGCCGGTGTGCGGTCGCGGTCCGCCACGCCGCTGTATCCGCCCATGAACCCTTCGCCGTAGTTGAAGTAGCTGATGCCCTGCTTCTCCGCCTGCGTGAACAGGAAGCCGTTGCCCGGCCACGACACGGCGTAGGTGCCGAAGTCGTTGGGCCGTCCGCGGCCGGCGTACTGCTGCACCCAGTTGCGTGAGACGTAGTCGGGCACGCTCGCGGCTGCGGTGAGGTAGTGGCCCTGGATCGAGGCCTCGGAGTTGGCATAGGTGTTGTCCAGCAACGGGAAGCGCGAGACGAGCGCGTGCAGGTTGGGTGTCGTCGCTGCACCGAAGACGGTGAGCTTCGGGTCTCCATTGCCTGCCTGGATGTCGCCCAGGACCTGGTCGTAGGCACGGTTCTCGCGCACGATGAAGAACACGTGCTTGATCGGGCCGTCGGCGCGCAGCACCGTGTCGGCCGGAGCTGTGCTGGTGTTCGTCGGGACGAGCTGGGCGGCAGCGCTCGCCGTCATCGCCGCGAGCTCGGAGTCGCTCGGCAGCGCGAGGATGCCGGCCTGGCCGGTCACCATCTCGGCGCCGTACTGCGCCCCGCCGAACACGTCGGACGTCGGCGCGTTCGGCGTGAAGGCCCAGAAGATCGGGTCGTCGGGCAGCGTCGGGTTCGGCCCGTCGGGGTTCGGGCCGATGCCCATGCCCTCGGCGGCGACGTACAGCACCCGCGCGGGTGTGGTGCCGGACGATCGCGTCGTCACGACGGCCTGAGGCTGTGCGGCCGTGGGGATCCGGCCGATCACGGTCCAGTCGGTGGGCGCTGCGGTCGTGCCCGGGAGCGCGATGACCGACAGCTCGTCGCCGCCGGACTCCGCCACGATCACGCGAGTCCCGTCCGGCGACAGCGCGAGCGAGACCGGCTTGGTGCCGAGGCCTGCGGCCTGCCCGACCGAGATGGTGCGTTCGACCGCGCGGGTCTCGAGGTCGACCACCACGACCTGGTCGCTCGCCGACAGCGCGACGTACGCCGTCGTGCCCGCCTTGTCGATCACGACGCCCTGCGGGTGGCTGAGCGGCGGGCCGACGGCGACGTCGGCGACCTTGGCACCGGCGGCGAGGTCGATCACCGACATCGTGCCGGCGGCCTCGTTGGTGACGACGCCGATGGTGCCGCCCTCGGCGATCGCGGCACCGAACGGATAGCTGCCGGTCTCGACGTACCGGACCGTCGACGACGACGTGTCGAGGTCGACGATCGCCGCGCTGTTCGCGAGGTTGAGCGGCACGAGCAGGCGCGACCCGTCGGGAGACACGGCGAGCTTCTGCGGCCAGGCGAGCGAGGCGCCTGCGTTCCCGGCACGCGCCGGGGGATAGGCCTGGACGACGGGTGCGTCCTTCTGCGGCGGCACGGGGATGAGCCGGTCGAAGGTCGCCTCGCCGCAGGTGTCGGTCCAGCTGAAGACGAGCACGACGTCGCCGTGGACCCCCGGAAGGCCGGCCTCCGACGGGATCCAGCGCGAGAGGGGCAGGCCGGAGACGTAGGCCTTGTGGTGCGCGGAGTCGAGGACGACACCGCCTGAGGCGCCCGGCACCGGCAGCACCTGGCAGACCGTGCCGCTGGTGGTGTCGACGATGCGGACGTCGTTCGCGCCGATGCCGGCCGAGACCGTCCAGAGCCAGCGACCGTCCGCGCTGACCGCGGCGCCCGTCGGGTAGTTGCCGAGCTCGATGAGCGAGCCCGCCGGGGTGAGCAGGCGGCCGTCTGGTTGAAGCGCGGTGGTCGCACCTGGCCCAGGTGCAGCGGTGGCGGCCGGCATGGCCGGGTCATCGCCCGGCGCGGTGCAGCCGGCGAGCGCTCCGAGCCCGAGGGCTGCGGCGGCGGCCAGCGCGATCACGCGTGCGGTGGAGTGCGTCGTGGCCTGCATAGGGAGGAGCTCCTCACCCGCCGACAGGCGTGCCGAGCTGCTCCCTCTCAGAACGCCGTCCTGCGCGTCTGCGGCGCCCGCCAGCTGGCGGTCGCCGCAGGCAGTCAAGCACCGGCGAGCCTGACGTTGCAGATCGCGCCCACCCGTCCGCCGGGAAGGCCAGGGCTGGCCCCGAGCACCCGGCGTTCCACGAGATGGAACCCGATTGGGGAATAGTTGAGTGATCAACTACTGTTCAGGCGGGCAACGCGCCGCACGGCGCCCCTCACCGACCTGAAGGACATCACCATGAGCACCGGTCTTCTCATCCTCCGCATCGTCATCGGCCTGCTGCTGGCAGCCCACGGCGCCCAGAAGCTGTTCGGCTGGTTCGGCGGCTACGGCATCGCCGGCACCGGCGGCTGGCTCGAGTCGATCGGCTTCAAGCCCGGCAAGGCGATGGCCGTCGTCACCGGACTCGCCGAGCTCGTGGGCGGCGTCGCCCTCGCCGTCGGCCTCCTCACCCCGCTGGCCGCCGCCGTCGTCGTCGGCACCATGACCGTCGCCGCGTGGAGCCACGCGGCCGCCGGCCTCTGGGCCTCCAACGGCGGCTACGAGCTGCCGCTGATCATCGGCACCGTCGCCGCAGCGCTCGCCTTCACCGGCGCGGGCGAGTTCTCGCTCGACAACGCCTTCGGCCTCACCTTCGGGAACGGCTACGCCGTGGCCGCCATCGCCCTGGGCCTCGTGGCCGCGGGCGTGAACATCCTGCGCGCCAAGTCCGTCGTGCGCGCCAGCGCCTCGGCTGACGAGGCTGTCGCGGTCGGCGTCTGACACCACGACGCGACGCCCACGACCCCCGACTCTGTGCGGGCATCGGTGATCCCGGTGCCCGCACAGATCTGTCTCCCGAGGAGGCCGGCAGCGCCCGTCAACGGCGCCGCCTAGCGGTTGACCGCATGACGGGCCGGATGCTCCACCCGCTGCTAGGTTCGCGCCTCGGAGGCCCTCATGAACCCGGTGCTCGCATTCGTCGTCGTCATGGCCGTATGGACCGTCAGCGACTTCGTGGCCAAGAAGACCAAGTCGATGCTGTCGTCGCTGTTCGTCGCGTCGATCATCTTCCTGATCGGCTTCCTCACGAACATCTTCCCCGAGGACCTGCTGCAGGCGTCGTCGCTGCTGGCGCTCGCCGGTGTCGTGGTCGGCTTCATCATCGTGCACCTCGGCACGATGATCAGCCTCGACGACTTCATCAAGCAGTGGAAGACGTTCCTCGTGGGCGTCGCGACGGTCCTCGGCATCGGCGTGATGCTGTACGTCGCCGCCCTCATCTTCGGGGGCCGCATCAGCGGCTCGGCCGAGGACGGATACGCCCAGGCCCTCGACTTCGTGGCCGCAGGCACCGCCGCGCTGAGCGGCGGTGCCATCTCGGTGCTCATCATCCAGGAGGCCGCGCTCGGCGTCGGCCTCACCAGCATTGCGATCTTCCCGGTGCTGATCGCGGCCCTGCAGGGGCTCGTCGGCTTCCCGCTGACGTCGATCATCCTCAAGCGCGAGGCCACCCGGCTGAGGGGCGAGTACCGCGCCGGCAACCTGCCCGCCCCGGTGGAGGAGGAGGCCGAGGGCGCCGAGCCGAAGACGATCCTGCCGCCTGCGTTCCGCACCACCGCCGGCACGCTCTTCGTCGTCGGCGTCGCGGTGCTCATCAGCCTCGGCATCAACAACCTCACGAACGGCACGCTCAACACGTTCGTCGTCGCACTCGTCCTGGGCGTGGCCCTCCGGACCACCGGCGTCTTCAAGCCGTCGGTGCTCGGCGGCATCGACTCCCTCGGCCTCATGATGATCGCGATCATGATCCTGGTCTTCGGACCGCTCGCCACCATCCAGCCGTCCGACGTCACCGAGCTCGCGTTCCCGCTGCTGCTCGCGTTCACGTTCGGGCTCGTGGGCATCGCCGGCTTCTCGGCTCTGGTCGGCAAGATCCTCGGCTACAGCATCCCGATGTCGGTCGCCATCGGCCTCACGAGCCTCTACGGCTTCCCGGGCACGATGATCCTGTCGCAGGAGGCCGCGCGCGGCGCCGGCGAGACGCCGGAGGAGGTCGCGGCGATCGAGGGCCAGATCCTGCCCAAGATGATCGTCGCCGGCTTCTCCACCGTCACGATCACGTCGGTCGTCGTCACGAGCATCATCGCCGGCCGCATCGGCGGCGGTTGACCCGCGGCGAACGTCTGGCGTCCTAGCCGAAGCGGTCGACGTGGAGGCGGTCGCGGCTCGCACCCTGTTCCAGCAGCACATGGTCGACCGCATCGACCATCGCCGGCGGCCCGGCGAGGTAGACGTCGCTGCCTGCGCAGTCGAGCTCTTCCAGGGGATCCGTCACACGGCCCTCGATGGCACCGATCGCACCGGGTCCGGACTCGACGACGGGGATCAACCGGCCCCGACCATGGGCGGACACCAGGTCGGTGAGCTCGCCGAGCAGTGCGAGGTCCGCCATGGTGCGAGCGCCGTACAGCACCGTGAGGTCCCGGTCGCGCGCGTGCGCGGCAGCCTCGCGAACCAGCCCGAGGATTGCCGAGATGCCTGAACCGCCGGCGATCAGGAGCAGCGGCCGCGTCGACGTGCGCAGCCACACGTCGCCGTACGGCCCCTCGAAGGTGACCTCGTCGCCTGCGGCCAGCGACGACACCCACGTGGACACCGGCCTGCCGGCGTACTGCTTGACCACGAACCGGACGTGCGACTCGTCCGGCGCGCCCGCGAACGAGTAGCACCGACGCTGGTCCTGCGGCCCGTGCACGATCGCGAACTGGCCGGGTCTGAACCCGTACGTCGCCTCCGTGTCCACGATGACGTCGTAGATCGCCGGGCCGACCTCGGTGATCGATCGCACCCGCCCGGTCACGACCCGGACCGGTCGCAGAGGATCCGGCTCGTCGGAGACGCGGAGCGGCTTGACGACCACGTCGGTGGTGGCCGACGACTGGCACAGGACGATCCGGCCACGCCGCGCGTCCCGCTCCGACAGCGAGGTGACCTCCTCGACGAGGAGCTCGACGTCGCCCGAGACGAGCGTGGCCTTGCACGTTCCGCAGCTGCCCCACCCGCACTCGAAGGGCAGCCACACCCCTGACTCGCGCGCCGCCTCCAGGAGGCGTTGGCCCGGCGCCTGCTCGAACGACGCACCCGACGGGTCGAGCGTCACTCGGCGGGCGCCGGGCGCCGTCATGCGCGCGGGCGGCCGGCAGCCTCGACGGCCGACCGGACTGCGGCCATGACGTCGGAGGCAGCCATCGGGACGGGAGCGCGCTCGAACATCGCCGCGAGCGGCTCCATGGCGGCGATCGCCCTCGGCTGCCAGTCGGCCTTCCACCCGTCGAGCAGGCCCGTCAACGACTCGTCCCGATCGGTGGCGTATGTGACGAGGGCCGAGGTCCAGTCACGGCTGCGCTCGGAGTCCGCGCGCAGGGCGATGAGCAGGTTCGACAGCAGCTCGTCGCCGTTGCGCTTGGCCAGCTCGGCGAGCTGCGCGTTGAGCAGCTCGTCGATCGCCGGCTTCACCGCGAGGTCGAGCGCGGCGAACGCCTCGCCCCAGTCGTACGTGATGAGCAGGTTCTCGACGAGCTCGCGCAGCGGCTGCCAGGCATCGCCGTCGACCCACGGCACCCGTGCGGTGTCCGTCTCGGCCAACCGGTCGCCGTGGGCGTTCGCGAGCACCTTGGTCCAGTACGCGAAACGCTGGATGCGCCGCAGCTCGTCGGCCGACTGGAAGTTCGAGCAGTTGGTGATGAACGAGCTCGGCGCCATCTGCCCGATGTAGATCGAAGTCATCTGCAGGGTGTGCAGCGGGAACCGCAGCGGGACGAACAACTCCTCCAGAGTCGCCACCCAGCCCGGGTCGAGCGCGGCGGCCGAGCCAGCAGCCTCATGCTGGTCGATCAGGTGGTCGACGTAGACCTCCTGCTTGTCCTGGCGCAGGACGTAGTCGCGGTAGGTCAGCTTGGCGGGGTCACGGAAGCCCTCCCAGTCCTCGACCATGAGCGGCGAGCCCTCGCGGTGCTTGAGGTACCAGAGGTTGAGCGGCACCTCGGGGTCGAGCTCGAAGGGCGCCGGGTCGCGACGGAAGTGGTAGTGGAACTTCGCCGTGACGACCTCGTACGGCGACGGCTTGCGGCGGACGTCGCCGAGCAGGCTCCAGGTCTTGAGCGGCTTGCGTCCGGTGTCGCTGGTCGTCATCTCAGTCCTCCCTCTCGAGGTACCAGAGCGCTTCGTCCTCGGTGAGCTTCATGCGGCCCGCGAAGCCGCTGAGGCTGGGCTCGAGCTCGGAGAGCGCGAAGTCCCGGCCCAGCGCGTCCACCAGGCTGGCGTGGGTGAGGCGGCACTCCTGCGCCACGCTCACCCGGATGTAGCCGCCCCGGTCGTCCACGACGACCTCGCGCCCTGGGTTGTCCATCTCGATCGCGGTGATGACCGCGTCCGCGAGCCTCGGGGTCGAAGCCTCGGACCACCGGGCCGACGAGCTTCTCCCGGTCCACGCTGCTGTGCGTCATGGCGTCCTCACTCACTCTCGTTCGCGCGAAGGTAGTGACGCTGTCCGTCACGGGGGACGCCGACGAGCACCTTGTCGGCCTCGATGCGGACCGGGAACTCGAAGAGCCGACAGCCGCTGGGATTGATGCCGTCGCCGGTCTTCAGGTCGAACTCCCACCGGTGGCCGCCGCACATGAGCGTGCCCGCGTCCTCGTCCCACTCGCCGTCGACGAGAAGGACCTCCTGGTGCGGGCACAACCCTTGGTACGCCTTGATCTGCGCACCGGGGAGGTGCACCAGCAGGACCTGGTCGTCACCCACCTCGGTGTCGTAGAGCTCGCCCTCCCAGAACTCGTCCAGGCCGACGACGGTGTGCCACTCGACGTCGGTGCTCACGCGTACGCGACCTGGAGCACCTCGAGGGGAGCGATCCCCAGGCCGGCGAGAGTCGCGTCGTCTGCGAGGACGTTGCCGTCGTAGGTCACCTTCAGCGGGCGGTCCTGCGCGGGGACGCGCTTGCCGACGACGTGGTGGGCGACGGCGGCCGCGACCTCGGTCATCGGCTGCTCGTCGTCGACCGGCACGAGAAGGACGACGAAGTCGCCCTCGAAGATCGCCTGGGTGGGGAACAGTGCCATGACGCCTCCTCAGCTGGCCTTGACGACGGGCGGCTTGGGGAAGGCCCACGCGAAGTTCGTGGCGTCCTGACCCATCTCCTCGGGCGAGATCCCCATGTACTGCAGCCCACCCATGAGGTCGGGCGGCTGGATCATGCCCGCGAGGAACCGGTCGATCAGGTTGAGGTGGCCCTGGAACCGCGCCGGCTGGCTCTGGAAGATCCACTTGCACGGCTCGCTGCAGAAGCTGTACTTCCGGCCGTTGTGAACGAGCAGGAAGGGCTTCGGAGAGTCGAGGTGCCCCATGAGGAAGCCGGCCGGGTTGCACAGCGGGATCTGGCACATGTTGCAGACCATCGGCAGAGTCTCGGGCAGCGTGTTCTCGATGCGGCCCGCTCGCGCGTTCTCACCGATGACGTCCCAGATCTTGCCGAAGCTGTCGTTCCAGCCGGGGTACTTCATCTCGAGCCAGTCGCGCTCGTCGGCGTCGACGCCGGCGTCGGGGTTCCACCACACCGTGGGACGCCAGAAGTACACGCCCATGTGCGTCGCGTGGTGGTACCAGTTGAGCTCCTTGAGGAAGTGCGACTCCCAGTACCACGGGCGCTCGAGCCCGAAGTCGCGGAACTGGTCGGTGAACTGCTTGATGATGAACTCGTTCATGAACTCGCCGAACGAGTGCGAGCGGCTCTCGAGCGGCGTGTAGTAGTCCATCGAGGCGCCGGTGAGCAGCGCGAAGATCTTCCACGAGCGCCAGAACATGTGGTCGATCAGCTGCTGGGCCTCCTCCTTCTTGCCGGCGGCCAGCAGGATCTTCATGGTCGGCTCGCCCTGCTGCGCGTGCCGTGCCTCGTCGGTCTGGATGCTGGAGATCAGCGAGCTGAAGTCGAGGTCGCCGACCTGCATGGCGTCGGCGGCCATGCCGAGGAACTGCAGGTTGGAGAAGCCGGTCTCGAACGTGAAGGTGAGCTGCAGCGCCATGCTGACCGCGTCGTTCGCCGTGAACATGTCGTCGAAGAGGTGGCGTGCGGCGATCGCTCCCCACTCGTTCGTGTGCATCGCCTTGTGCGCCCAGTCGGCGCGCGGCTCACGCGAGAGCAGGCCGTGCGGGAAGTAGGTCTGGATCTGGCCGTGCCGCGTCTCGTCGAGGCACCCGTAGGTCGCCATGTTGCGCCAGGCCGCCGCACGGCCGAAGCGCGCCATGCGCGCCTCGCCGATCCCGGCGGTGTACTCCGGCACTGCGATCGCGCCGTAGTGGGCGAGGATCGCGGCCTTCCAGCCCGGGTCGAGGTTGTCGAACAGCTTGGACCGGTTGACCACCTGGTTCACGGCGTAGACGGACTCGTCCTTGCCGGTCTGGTTGTGCACGTACTCGGGGTAGGTGATCTTGTACGGCTCGTCCCACGACCACCAGCTCTAGGTGGGGATGCCGAGGCTGTGCGAGAGGTCCTCGGGGTAGACCTGCTCCTCGGCGACGTACGTGAAGTTCCAGTTCATGTCGCGCGTGAGGTCGTACCAGTCCGAGCGGGGCAGCTGGGGCATTGCACGCTCCCGGTGATGCTGACGACGCCATGACGTCCGTCATGGGTGTCGGGATCGTGCACCCGCGCTGACACCGGTCAGCGAATACGTTCCATTCAGCGGGACGACGCGCGGGAAACGCGATGGCGACTTCCTCCGTGCGTGCCACGCCCAGGTGGCAGGGATCAACTAGGGCCCGAGATCGCCCTCGTCAGTAGTGGAACGGGCGCGGCGGCGCGGGCAGCGCGGCGCGCGGGCAGCTGTCGAGCGTCAGCAGCGCGGGACGCAGCGCCTCGTCGCAGAGCGCACCGACGGTCCAGCCGAGCTCGCTGCCGTGGGCGCTGATCGTCACGCGGTAGAGCGTGATGTCGTAGCGCGAGGGGACGCCGTACAGCACGTGGATCGATCCGACCGGGATCGCGTCGCCACGGTCGCCGGGCGACAGCCACGGCCGGTCGTAGCGCGTCCAGGCACCGGTCGCGACGTCCCAGACCCCGTGGTGACGGACGTCGGCGGCCGAGAGGCTCGCAATGACCGCGTGGCCCGGCTCCTCACCGAGGACAGCGGCCGGAGTGATCACCTCGGTGACCCCGCCATGGTCGTAGAGCTCGGTGATGAACGTCTCGATGGTGGTCATGGCGTGCTCCCGATGGATGACGACGAGTGCGATGACAGATGACGGGTCGGGCGGAGATGAAGGCGGTGCGGGTCGAGCGGTGGTGCCGGCGGCGGCGCTGGGGGCCGGGATGGAGTGCCCACCCGGTTCATGAGGAGGTGACGCGAGAAGACCCAGCGCCGCCACCGGTGGTCCCACGAAGCGGACGACGGCCCTGCCGGGACGCCGACGGCCTCATGACAGTGCACCGGAGATCGCCTGCCCCGCTGGCACGGGAGAGGTTCTTGCCGCTGCTGTTCATGACGCCGACCTCGTGGTGATGACGGACACCCCCGCAATCGCGCTGCGTGCCCGTGAGGTCACGGCACCGGCCTACGTGCACCCGTTCGGCCCAGTTGGCACGAACTCCGGACGCGCGTGACTCGGGTCCGGGCGGCGGACGGGCTGCGGGAAAGCGGCTAGCCGCGAGGGAGATGGCGCACCTGGGTGGCGCACCCCCGCAAAGGGAGCGCCACCCAGGTGGCGGGGCCGGCCGGCGGGAGGTGAGGGCCCGCGTGGCCGACCGAGCCGGCGACCGGGTGGGACGACCGATCGCCGACGTCGCGCTCGTGCAGTTGGCCGACGCCCCCGCGCTGACTGCCTGCTGCCGAGCTGCTCACCCCTGTCATCGCTACCTGTGCCCGCGCGGTCACGGGAGCGGCGCGTATTCACCCGTATGCCGTAACGGATTCCGGCTCCTTGGCCACCCAGCCGATCCTCGTGCCGCCCCCCGGGTGACCTCACCTCCGACCGGCTCCAGACCCGCGCGCGAGGCGACGATGCTGAAGGGACTCACGACGAGGGGACGACGGCGATGGGCTGGACGGCGCGCGCACGGCGCGACGCGGCACCCTCGCACGACCTCGACGCGTGGGTGACCGCAGCCCGCGCGGGTGATTCCCAGGCCTTCGGCTGGATCTGGCAGGCGCTCTCGCCCCGGGTCAACGGCTACCTGCGCGCCCGCGGCGTCGCCGCGTCCGACGACGTCACGAGCGAGGTGTTCCTCGCAGCGTTCACCTCGATCGGGACCTTCACCGGCGACGCGGCGGCGTTTCGCTCGTGGCTGTTCACCATCGCGCACCACAAGGCCGTCGACGTCCAGCGTCGCAAGGTCGACGACGCCGAGTACGTCCCCGAGTCCGACCCGCGTTCGAGCGCCAGCGCCGAGGACGACGCGCTCGGCGAGATCGTCGACGCCGACGTGCGCGCGATGCTCGAGGCGCTCACGCCCGAGCAGCGCGAGGTGCTGCTGCTGCGCACGATCGGCGACCTGTCGGTCGAGCAGGTGGCCGAAGCCACCGGGCGCACGGTGGGTGCCGTCAAGCAGCTCCACCACCGCGCCGTCGCAGCGGCCCGACGCGCAGCCGAGAGCCGTACGGCCGAGGCCGTCGTGGCCGCCGACCGGGGCGCTCCGGACCGTCCACCGGCCCGCCGCGGTGCCCCCGACCGCGCCGGACAGGGCCGACCGCCCGACGCACGCGTGAAGGCTGCGCTCGAGCACCCGTAACCCGCGGGGCTCCCGAACCGATAACGGAGACGTGATGAGCAGGATGACTCCCCACGGAGTCGAGACGATGCTCCGGACCTGGGCCGACGCCCAGGTGCCGGTGGCGTCGCCTGCGCTCGCGTCGTTCATGGGTCCCCTCGTCCCCCTCCCCGCCCTCGCGATCTCGGGGGCCCAGATCGGCGGCGCCGTGCAGGCCGCGATCACGACCAAGGTGATCATCGGCGTCACCGCGATCGCCGTCACCGGCGCGGCCGTGGCCGGCGTGAACCACCTGCGCAACTCCAGCAGCGAGGTGCCCCGCCCGCCGGCGTCCAACGCACCGCTGGTCCCGGGCGCTGGTGCCCCGTCCGAGGCGCCCACCGTCGTCTCGCCCAGCACGAGCGCGCCCGCCGAGTCCGAGAGCCCGGAGCCCGAGAGCACCCGGCCGGAGGCCACCGAGCCCGAGGCTCCGGCAGCAGAGAACCCAGAGCCCACGCGGTCTCCTGCCCCGCGGGAGCAGTCGACCACCAGCCCCACCGACGACGGCCACCACGACGGCAACGAGGGCCACCACCCGACGCCGACCAGGACGTCGGAGGACGACGGCGACCACCACGGCGACGAGAGCCACAGCCCGGAGCCGAGCACCACGCCGTCTGAGCCGGTCGACGCGAGCCCCGCGCCGACCTCCGAGCGGACGACGAGCCCGGCGCCGCAGCCCACGCCGTCGAGCTCGGGCAACGGCAAGGGCCCCCACAAGGACGACGACGGCGGGCACGACAAGGGGCCGGGCAAGGGTCCCCACAAGGACCACGACGACGGGCACGACAAGGACTAGCCGACCCGCTCGTGCGACTGCTCACGCCTCCACGGGCGCGTGCTGCTCGGCGCTCCGGCGGCCGGCATCGGCCGTCCGCGCGCGCAGGTCGAGCGGCAGCAGCACCTCGACGTCGGGTGCGAGCGCCAGCAGCTCGCGCACGGCGTCGTCGCCCTGCACGCAGGGTGACGCCGAGCCGGGCGATGCGACGTTGCCCACGGTTGGGCGGACCAGCGCACGGGTAGGAAGCCAGGCGCGACCCGCCGCGGGTCGCTCGAAGCCTGGAGGGCCGATGAACGCACGTACCGTCGCCGATGCCATGACCCGCGACCTCGTCACCGTCGACATCACCGACAGCGCCGAGGAGGCCGCGCGACTCATGCGCGCGAACGCCACCGGCGACGTCATCGTGATGGACTCGGGGCGCCTCGCCGGCATCCTCACCGACCGCGACCTCGCGGTGCGCATCGTGGCCGACGGCCTCGACAGCCGCACCCGCGTCGGCGAGATCGTGCTGCGCGACGTCATCACCTGCCCGCCGGACGCCGACCTCGCGGACGCCGTGCGCCTCATGAAGCAGCACGACATCCGACGCCTCCCCGTCGTCGAGCGCGGCACCGCCGTGGGGATCCTCAGCCTCGGCGACCTCGCGCTCCTCACCGATGCCGGCGATCTGCTCGCCGACATCAGCGCCGCCCCGGACAGCGGCACTGGGAAGGACTGAGCGATGCCCGCCGACCGGATCGACCTGCCGTCGACGGTCCAGCGGTCACCGCAGCACGCGCAGGAGATCTTCGAGGCCACGCTGCGCTCGGCTATCGAGGAGTACGGCGAGGGCGAGCGCGCCCGACGTACGGCGTTCGCCGCGCTGAAGCACTCCTACGAGAAGGTCGGCGACCACTGGGAGCCCAAGAAGGAGAAGGGCCCGTCGGACGCCGGCGCCGTTCGACGCGGCCTGCCCACAGCCGGCGGCGTCGACGCGAACGCCTCGAAGTCCCACCTGCTCGACGTGGCCCGTCGGCTCGACGTACGAGGCCGCACCCGGATGACCAAGGACGACCTCGTCGAGGCCATCCGGAGGGCGAACGACCGCGAGACCCGCCATGCCCGTGAAGCCGGCCGCTGAGCCGCACCCACACGAACCGGAGAAACCATGAACGTGCTCCAGAACGCCGCCGCGGCGGCCACGACCCTCCTGCCCGTCGACCAGGGGCGCGCGCTGCTCGTCGTGCCGGTGCGCCTCCTGCGCGAGGGCGCCGTGGCGGTGGCGCGCACCACGCGGCACTGGGAGCTCGTGCTCTCGGGACAGGCCGACGTCGACCTGCGCGACGAGGCCCCCACCCCGTCAGAGCCCACCCGCCCGCGGCCGAGCACCGTCGCCAGCACCATCGGCGACGACGTCGTACCCGGCGTGCCCAGCTCGGGCACCGACGACCCGGCCACGACAGGGACCGATGAGCCGCCGACCGAGCCGCCGGCGGCGGACGACCTCGCGGTGGACGACTGGGCCGAGCTCTCCCTCGCCGACGCCCAGGCGCGCATCAGCGGCCTCGACGACGGCGACCTCCGCGCGCTGCTCGACTACGAGCGAGCGCACGGCCACCGGCCGCAGTACACCCTCCTGCTCGAGCGCCGCCTCGAGCTGAACAACGCCTGAGGCCGGCGCCTCACTGCTGGACGTCGTGCCTACGAGGTGCCTCCGGCGAGCCGCAGCCGCGCGAGCGGCAGGGCCAGCAGGGCCAGGGGCCTCACAGCAGGTCCTTCCTCTGGGAAGAACCCGTCGAGGACGAGCGAATGCACCGCCCCGGCCGAAGGCGCGATCAGCCCCCGTGCAGCGACATGATGCGTCGCCCGAGCTCGCTCATGGCCGCGCGCAGGTCGACGGGCAGCAGCACCTCGACGTCGGGTCCGAGCGCCAGCAGCTCGCGCACAGCGTCGTCGTCCGACGTGAATCGGAACGAGCCCTCGATCCAGTCGGGGTGCTCGGCCGAGCCGTCCGGGACCGGCCGCTGACGCCATCCGTCGGGCGCCCCGACGACCAGCACCCGCTGCAGCGCGGACGGCGAGATCCGCACGCGCACACGGCGTATCCGCCCTTGCGTCGTTGCCACCGCGGCGCCCCCCGGCACAGCAGGGGCTGGCTGCTGGAACGTGTCGAGCAGCTCGAACCCGCCGTGCGGCCCGCGTACGGCGTAGACCGGGACTCCGGTCGCACTCAGCTCGTCGAGGTCGCGCAGCACCGTCCGCTCGGACACCTCGAGCCGCCGCGCGAGCTCGCGCGCGGTCACCCGGCCCTCGGTCTGCAGCACGAGCAGGACCGACAGAAGACGCGCTGCGCGCACGGCCACCGCCTCTCGCAGCCACCCGGATTCCTCGGACGGATTCCGGTGTACATGACACAAGGTGTCATGAATAGGCGGGCAGAGTCGGGCGCATGCCCACCTTCGAGGCGACCACCTCCGTCGCCGCCCCGCCCGCCGCTGTCTGGGACTCCCTCCTCGCGACCGATCGGTGGACGGTGTGGGACCCGCAGCTCGAGAGCGTCGCCGGCCGCCTGGCCGACCGAGGCCGCCTCGAGATCCGTGTGAAGGACAACCCGCGGCCGTTCACGCTCAAGGTCTCCCGCTGGGAGCCGCACCGGCGGATCGTTCTGACGGGCGGCATGCCGCTGGGGCTGTTCACCGGCACGCGCACCTACACGCTCGCCGACGGCGACGGCGGCAGCACGTCGGTGACCGTCCGCGAGACCTACACCGGTCCGCTCGCCGGCCTCATCGGAAGGTCGATCCCCGACCTGCAGCCCTCGTTCGACTCCTTCGTTTCCGGCCTGCGGCGCGACGCCGAGGGCCAGGATCAGCACCGATGACCCCCGAGCACCCCGAGGAGCGTCCATGACCGACCACATCGAGGGATCCGGCACCGCCGAGGACCCCTGGATCCTGACCACGCCCGTCGGCACGTCCGAGTTCGACGCGTGGCGGGTGCAGGACTCCGACCCGCCCGCGCTGTGGGTGCGCGTGGGCACCACCAAGCTCAGCTACCAGCTCCGCTGCATCGAGGACCTGCACGCGATGCTGACGGCGTACGGCGACTGGATGCCGCTCGGCAACGCCGACGAGCAGAAGGAGGCCAAGCCCGGGACGGTCGAGGGCTGGGCCCGCGCCGACGACAACCCGGTCGGCGGCTTCTACGGCCTGCGCAAGGGATATCGCGGACGCTTCGCGACGTACGTCCCGCCCGTCCTCGAGCACCTCGGCCTGGCCGAGGTCGAGCACAACCCGCGCAACAACCGCATGCGCGCGCTGTAGCGCTGCCGGCGTACGACGAGACCGACCCGCTCGGGGGTGCGCGGGTCGGTCTCGTTGCCTTGCGGTGGGGTTCCTCGGTCGGGCCCTCTCAGCGGTCCGACGCGTGCACGTGGCCCGGGGGAGGCAGGGCCGGCGGGCGCAGCAGCAAACTGATCGGCCGCGACCACCACTTCGTCTCCTCGACCATCGCCCTCGGGGCGCTGATGGTCGGCGCGCTGCCGCCGCCGATCGCCGCGACGGCGCTGGAGACCAGCGCCGTGAGGTCGGCGCGGGTCTCGGCCGCGAGCTCGGGCCACTCCTCCCACGTGGAGATGAGGGCATCGCCGTCGAGCCACACCAGCGCCGCACGCGGCAGCTCGCCGCGGGTCGGTGATGCGGGAACGCCGTCGGGGAAGAGCACGAGCACGCGGTTGCGCGGGGCGTGCGCCATCGCGCGTGCAGGGACGGCGTACCGGTACCAGGGGCCGGGGTTCGTCGGGAACGCGTACATCCGTCCGACGCGAAGCTCGCCAGCACGCATGTGACCCCACCCCTTCCCCGGACACGTGGTCATGACGGTCGTCGGCCCCGACGAGAGCGGGAGTTGAGGAACCAGGCACGGAATCACCCAAGCGGAGCATCAAGGACGCCCGGCCGCCGTCGAACATCCCGGTACCGCGCGGTCCGCCGTGCGGCTGGGCGCCGCCCCCCGGCCCCCTACGCCGCGTTGCGGTCGGCGTACGCCGAGGAGCGGCGCTCGGCACGCCCGGATCCCGGTCTCCCGCGGCCGATGCGTCCAGCGTCACGCCCGGTGGCACCCGATCCCGGCCGCGCGGCGGCGAGAATGACCGCATGCGGTGGGTCTGGATCAGCCTCGGGGTGGCGTGCGTCGCCGTCGGGGCGGTCGCGGTCGTCGTGCCCCTGATCCCGACGACCCCGTTCCTGCTCGTGGCGGCCTTCGCCTTCGCGCGCTCGTCCGAGAGGTTCCACGGCTGGCTCATGGGTCACCCGCGCCTCGGGCCGCCGATCCGCGAGTGGAACGAAGGGCGGCGGGTGCGCCGCAGCGCCAAGTGGCTCGCCACCGCGTCGATCACGCTGGCCTTCGGTCTCTCCGTCGCGATCGGGCTGCCCCTCTGGGTGCTCGGTGCCCAGGCCGTGACGCTCTCGGCCGTGGTCGCGTACATCTGGTCGCGGCCGGAGCCGCGCGTCAGCGACGTCCGAGCCGAGCTGCCGGCGTACGACGCCGCCTGAGGCTGCGGCGCCACCGCCGGCGCCACCTCGCGGGTTCCGGGACGGTCGCCGGGGCCGCACGGCAGAGTGGTGTCCTCACGCACGTCGCACCGGAGGACCACATGAGCGAGCCTGTCCGCATCGGAGTCGTCGGCTACGGCCTCGGTGGCCGCGTCTTCCACGCGCCGCTGATCGCATCGGCCGGCAACGCCGTGCTCGCCGGGGTGATCACCACCGACGACGAGCGCCGGGCCCAGCTGGCCGAGGTGCACCCGGGGGTGCCCGCGCTGGCCTCGCTGCGCGAGCTCGTCGACGCCGGCGCCGAGGCGGTCGCGATCAGCTCGACGACCGGCACGCACGCAGCGCTCGCGCACGAGGCGCTCGACCTCGGCCTGCACGTGGTGGTCGACAAGCCGCTCGCGGTCGACGCTGCCTCGGCGTCCGAGGTCGTCGAGCATGCAGACCGCGTTGGGTTGCTGCTGTCGGTGTTCCAGAACCGGCGCTGGGACTCGGACTTCCTCACGGTGAAGCGCGTGCTCGCCGAGGGCACGGTCGGCGAGGTCTTCCGCTTCGAGTCGCGCTTCGAGCGCTGGGCACCCGGGCCGCCGCGGGCGTGGTGGCGCAGCGAGCTGCCGCCGTCCGAGGGGGGCGGCGTCCGCCTCGACCTCGGCGCGCACCTCGTCGACCAGGCGCTGCAGCTGTTCGGACCGGTTACCTCGGTGTACGCCGAGTCGGCGATCCGGCGTACGACGGGGAAGGCGGAGGACGACCTCGCGGTGTCGCTGACGCACGCGAGCGGCGTGCAGTCGTACCTCGCGGCGAACACGTGGAGCGGCGACGTGACGCGGCGGTTCCGCGTGCTCGGCCGCGAGGGCGCGTACGTCGTCGGCGGGACGGACGGGCAGGAGGACGCGCTGCGGGCGGGGCTGACGCCCACGACGTCGGGCGACGAGTGGGGTGTCGAGCCCGTGACCGCGTGGGGCCACGTGCACCGCGGTGGCGACATCGAGGTCGTGCCGACCGAGCGCGGACGCTGGGACACCTACTACCCGGCGTTCGCCGCGGCCGTGCGCGGCGAGGGCGACGTACCGGTCGACCCGCGCGATGCGTCCGCCGCCCTGCAGGTGCTCGACGCGATCGCGACGAGCGCCGCCGAGCACGAGGTCGTCACCCTCTGACGGGCCGCGAGGCGTCCAAGATCACGAATCTGGGCGGGACCGTGCAGTTCACCTGCGCGATCCTTCCCTCAGGGCAGAAACACGCAGTTCGCCAGGGCGCGACCGGCGCAGCGACAGCATCTCCTCCACCCGAGCAAGATCGCGAATCTGGGCGGGATCCGTGCAGTTCACCTGCGCTTTGCTTCCCTAAGGGTGGACAAACGCAGTTCGTGGGCTACTCGAAGACGGTCTCGCGGAACTGCTCTCGCTCGTAGCAGGCCACCTTGATCGCCTCGAGCTGCTCGTCGGTGCACTCGAGGTCGAAGACGTCGCGGATGAACTCCGGCAGGTCGGCGCGGTAGTCGTGCGCCCAGGCGCGGTACGACCCCGGCAGCTGCGCGTTCTTCATGTCGACGAGCAGCTGGAAGAACGTCGTGATCGGACGCCAGCGCATCGACGACGGGATGCCACGCGGGGATCGGCCCGGCAGCTCCTCGACGCGCGGCCGCTCAGGACCGAGCCAGGTCGGACGGCGGTTGATGAGGTTGGCGCCGAACTTCGTGACGCCGTCGTTGTCGTGCGACAGGAGCACGTAGTGCTTGCGCTCCTTGGCCTCTTCGCCGTACGCGAGGAACTGCTCGTAGTCGTTGACGACGGCCACGGCGTCGTGGTCGACGTCGAGGCGGTTCGGGTCGAGGAGCTCGTGCCGCCACTTGCTGCCCTCGGGCGTACCGATCCACAGCGCACGGTCGATGCCGAGAGCCTGCGGGCCGAGGGTGCCCCAGCCGACGAACGCCGACTGGCTGGTGTGCGCGCCGAGCGACTCGCCGAACAGCACGACGCGCGGGCGCTTCTCCGGCGGCATCTCGCGGATGCGCTGCAGGATCCTCAGCCACAGCAGTCGGTTCTGCTCCTTGGCCTGACCCACCTTGCCCAGCGACAGCGGCGACGGGCGCTTGGAGTACTGCAGCGTCACCGACGCCATGTCACCGCGGGTCATGTACTGCGTCGCAGCGATGGCGACGTAGTTGACGTAGCCGGTGCCCGTGGGGGAGACGAGCATGATCAGGGACCGCGACCAGGCATCGGTGCGGTCCATCTCGGCGAGCGCGAGCTCGACCCGCTCCTTGGCCGTGTCGGCGCTGTCGAGGCCGATGAAGATCTGGATCGGAGTGGCCTTGGCCGTCTCCTTCATCACCGTCTTGATCGACAGCTCGGGGCGCTCGACGCCGTTGATCATCGCCGGGGCCGTCTCCCACTTCTCCGGCCGCACATACGTCACGACGTGGCGCCTGCCCTCGCGGCCGAGCGTGTCCCAGTGCACGAGGCTCTCGGGGTCGCCGCTCACCAGCGGGTGGGTCCAGACACCGGGTGCGCTCTCGTCGATGCCCTCGTCGTACGTCGAGGTGCCCGCCTCGATGCCGTGCATGGCCCGCTTCCACAGCAGGTTGGTGCCGACGCCGACTCCGCCGAGCATGGCCACGTGCCCTGCGCGCCGCCAGGTGGTCTCGGAGCCGGGCAGCACCCGGCTGCCGACCGAGCCGAGCTGGCGGGCGGCCCACGACTCGCCGATGGCGAGGCCGGCGATGCCGAGGACGACGCCCATGCCGGCGGCGAGACCCAGCGCGGGGTTGGACTTGGCCGGGTCGGAGTAGTGCTCCGGCGGGGTCTCCCGCTGGCGGATGCTCTCGATGACACCGGCGGTGACGAGGCCGACGGGGATGGCGAGGGGGAGGTGCTCGATCCTGCCGCCGGCCCCGACCATCTCGTCGAACGTCTTCGTGCCCCACATGGCGACCGCGAGGATCGTCGCGCCGGCACCCGTGACGGCGGTGCGCCAGCCGACCTGGCGGATGAGCCCGCGTACGGCGGTCTCGTTGGCACGGTGGCCGATGAGGGCGACGATGCCGAAGCCGGCGGGGATGACGGCGACGTCGAGCAGCAGGGCAGAGGCCCGCTGACGCTGGTCCATCGTCCAGTCGTCGGGGAACGGGAAGACGGTGGCCATCGCACCGCCCGCGCCCTCGATGACGTCCTGGACGACAGCCGTCAGGAGGAAGTGTGTACCGGTCGCGAGGCCGGTGATGAGGCCCTGGTCGATCCACGTGCGCTCGGACAGCGAGCGCGTGAACGTGCCGGGGACTGCCGCTGATGCGAGCACCAGGCCGACCTGCTGGCCGCGCCCGACGATCTCCCTGCTGACCACTTCGTCCTCCCCAGGCCTGCGCCGTCCAGGTTCGTCTGCGACCGTAGTGCACCGACCTACGTGAGGAGAGCCGACCGGTGAAGGTGCTGAGCCGTACCGCGGGCGGCGTCGCCCTCGTCGCGGGCATCGTCATGGGCACCTGGCTGCTCGGCACCCTCGGGGCGATGGCCGGGGTGATCCTCGCCATGCTCGGCTTCCAGGCGCTCACCCGCAAGGTCGAGGGCCAGCACTACGTGAGCGCGGCGCTCGTCACGACCGCCGGTCTCATCGTCATCGGGTGGAAGCACGGAGTCACCCTCAACCAGCTCGGCCTCGGCCGGAGCACCTGGGTGACGGGCGCGATCTGGTCGATCGGCATCATCGTCGCGGTCGGCGTCGTGATCGGGATCGCGGGCGGGATCCCGCGGCTTCACAAGTACTTCGCCGACGACCGCGTCAGCGAGGCCGACGGCGTGCTCACCTCGCGCCGCGTGCTCCTCGACATCCCGTTCGGCACGGTTCTCGTTGAGGAGTATGCGTTTCGCGGCCTGCTGCTCGCGCTCATGACCACGCAGTGGGGGGTCGTCTGGGCGGTCGCGCTGACGTCGCTGCTGTTCGGCCTCTGGCACATCGGGCCGGCGATGGAGATGCACAACGCGCACCAGGAGGCCAGGGGCCATGTGCTCCTGACCGTCGGCTCGACCGTGCTGTTCACCGGGCTGTCCGGCGTCGGCTTCGCGCTGCTGCGGCTGTTCACCGGCAGCCTCTTCCCGCCGTCCGCCCTGCACTGGGCCGCGAACGGCACCGGCGTGGTGGTCGGCTTCTTCGTCAACCGCCGCCTCCGCGACCAGGCCGAAGCCGCCGCGCCCGACCGCACCCTCTGACGTTCCCGACGAGGGTGCCCCTCGTCGCCCACGAGGCAACCAGGCTCCCCGGCGGCGGCAGGTGTAGCCGTTACGCGCGCCAGGCAACGGGGTGCGCGGTGGGCCCGGAGACCTCCGTCAGGGTGGCGACGACGTCCCCGACCGTACGGCGCAGCAGCAGCCCACCGGGGCCCACGACGTCCTCGCCGCGCTCGTCCAGGCCGTCGCCGGTGATCCGCCAGCGCCGCACCGTGCCGTCGACGTCCGTGCCGCCGACCATCACGACCTCGTCGCCGACGTCCTCGATCGAGACATGCACAGGCACGGGCACGAGGAAGGTCGACGCGTCGAGCGCGTCGCCCACGACGAAGGAGTACGCCGGGCCCTCGGCCAGGCGCCCGCCGAGCACCAGGGCCGGGAGCACGAGCGGGCCGCCCACGGAGACGGGCTCGAGCTCGGCGACGTCGACGAAGCGGCGCACCTCGACCGCACCCGGCACCTCGACGCACGCGACCGTGGCGGACCGCACGACGCCCATGCCCGAGCCGACCCAGCGCAGCACGACGGTCGCGATCTCGGCCGACCAGCGGGCGTCGACCTCGAGGCGGCTCACGGGGGCGGCGGCGATGCGCGTCGAGCGCACCCGCACCGAGCCCGGCGCGATCTCGCCGGCCACCCACTGCTCGTCGATGCCGGCGGGGCCGCCGTCGGCGCGGCGGTGCAGGTAGCGACCGCGCGAGCGGTCGGCGTCCTGGGGCATGTCGGGCATCGACGGGTCAGCAGTGCTCACGCCACCATCCTCCCAGCCGCCGCGGCACCCCTCGATCTGGATGCCTGAGAGGCCCGTCCATGTGCCTCTCAGGCATCCAGATCGGGCCACGCGGACGGCGTACCGCGAGGATGTGCGCGTGGAGCTTCATGGGACCGTGCGCCCCGACCTGCCGCTGCTCGTCGTGGCCCTCGATCTCGAGGCCGCGCAGCTCGGCGACCGCCTGCCGGTGCTGCTGACCGGGGTGGGGAAGGTGCGCGCGGCGATCGCCGTCACGCAGCTGCTGGCGGCCGCGCGGCCCTCGCTGGTCGTGAACATCGGCACGGCCGGTGCCCTGCGGCACGGACACGACGGGGTCCACGAGATCGGCACCGTGATCCAGCACGACTTCGCGAGCGAGGCGATCAAGAGGATCACCGGCGTGGGCTTCGGCCCGCCGATCCTGCTCGGCGACGGACTCACCCTCGCGACCGGCGACCAGTTCGTGCAGGGCGGCCCCGTGCGCGACGCCCTCGCCGAGCGCGCCGACCTGGTCGACATGGAGGCGTACGCCGTCGCGGCAGCATGCCGTGCAGCCGACGTACCGGTGCGAGTCGTGAAGCTCGTGAGCGACGACGCCGACGAGCACGCGCTGCGTTCCTGGGTCGACACCGTCTCCGACCACGCCCGCACCCTGGCCGCCTGGGTCGACGAGCACCTCTAGACCGGCCAGCACCGGCCGAACCACCGCCGGCCGCACCAAGATCACGACTCCGGGCGGGATCCGCGCAGTTCAACTACGTGATCCTTCCCTTAGGGAAGAATTGAGCAGTTGAACTGCGTGTTGCTTCCCTTAGGGAAGAAACACGAAGTTCATGGGTCGTGCTGACGGTTGGGGCGGTCAGGCGCGGAGGATGGGGCGGGTCATGCAGGTGGGGCCGCCCTCGCCCTTGTCGCTCTGCTCGGAGACGAAGGTGTGCACCTCGACGCCCTTCTCGCGCAGCTTGTCGGCCGTGCGCACGTTGCGCTCGCCCATGAGGACGACCCCGGGGCGCACCGCGAGGATGTTGCAGCCGAGGGTGACGTACTCCTCGTCGTCGACGACGACCCACTCGATGCCGCGCTTGGCGAGCGACTGCAGCATCGCGACGGGCGCGAGCTTCTCGTAGACGACGGCGAGGTCCTCGCGCACCGGCGAGACCGTCGACATCAGGTGCAGGCAGTACTCCGGGCCGAGGTCGTGCGGCAGGTCGAACACCTCGACCGCGACGCCGTCCGCGGCCAGGATCCCGCGCATCTGGTCGACCGCGTCCTGGTTGGTGCGATAGCTGCGGCCGATCGCGACGGTGTCCTCGTCCATCCAGTACATGTCGCCTGCGTCCGCCGTGGCGTCGCCCACGAGTCGGCCGATGGTCGGCACTCCGGCCGACTCGAGGCCCGCGATCAGGTGCGAGCCCTCGCCGCGGCGCGCCTCCTTCGCCGCGATCAGCTCGATCGAGCCGGACGGCCCGACGAAGACCGGGTCGTACACGAACACGGCGTCCGGCAGCCCCGGCACCGGGTCGAGCTCGACGACCTCGGAGCCGAGCTCGCGCAGCGTGGCCACGAAGCCCGAGTGCTGGTCGGCGAGCCGGTCGAGGTCGGGCGTCTGCCAGTGCGCAGCCTTGTACTGCGCGACGACGTCGGCTCCGCCCATGAGCGGACGGCGTACGGCGACGCGCTGGAGCGGCGCGACCGACGAGCGGACGCCGTACGAGGAGGTGGTGGTGGCTGCGGTCATGGGCGCGAGCCTGCCAGAGGAGGCACGGGCCTGGAAACTCGTGTGTCGACGCTGTCGAATCGGGAAGGGTGTGCTCGTACAGGGGGTGAAGGGCAGCGAGGTGCCGCCCTGCCGAGGAGGAACGATGACCTACTACAAGCTGAGCGTCTGCTACCACGACGGCGTGACCGAGCCGGGGCCGGACGAGCTCGCGCGGATCATGGCCGAGGTGGGGTCGCTCAACGACGACCTCAAAGCGGCGGGCGCCTGGGTGTTCGGCGGCGGCCTGCACGACCCGTCGACCGCCACCGTCGTGGAGACCACGGACGGCGACACGTCGATGACCGACGGGCCGTTCGTCGAGTCCAAGGAGCAGATCGGCGGCTTCACCATCGTCGAGGTCGACGACCTCGACGCCGCGCTCGCCTGGGCCGCGCGCTTCTCGACCGCGACGGGCACCCCCATCGAGGTCTGGCCGTTCGCCGGCATCGGCTGAGCGCCGTACGCCGTTCGTACAGCACGTGAGGGTGCCGCCACCGGCACCCGCTGGGGAACCTGAGGGCCTCTACGGTTCGCGGGGGCACCCTCATACGGAATCTGACAGCGTTCGACCACCACATATCGAGAGGCACGAGACATGAGCGAGTACCTGCTGGCGGTGCACGGGTCGGACGACCAGGCCAACTACGCGACCCCTGAGGAGATGCAGGCCGCCTTCGCGGCGGTGAACGCGTTCAACTCCGCGCTCCAGGAAGCGGGCGCGTGGGTCTTCGCGGGCGGCCTCATGCCCAAGGAGACGGCGTACGTCGTGCGCACGAACGAGGACGGTGCCTACCGCACCGACGGCCCGTTCCTCGAGAGCAAGGAGCACCTCGGCGGCTTCTGGGTGATCGACGTGGCCGACGACACCGCGGCGTTCGAGTGGGCCGCGAAGGGTGCGGTCGCCTGCGCCCAGCCCGTCGAGGTCCGTCCCTTCCAAGGCGTATGACCCCGCTCCGTCGCACTGATCAATCCGTTGCTTCCCGTGCCCGGTAACGACGGATTGGTCAGTGTGAGCGCCGGCGTGAGCGTGGACCGGGCTGCGGTCGAGCGCGTGTTCCGCGACGACTACGGCCGTGCGGTCGCCACGCTCGCGCGGCTCGTCGGGGACGTCGGCCTCGCGGAGGAGGCCGTGCAGGAGGCCTTCGCCGTCGCGCTCGAGACATGGCCGCGCGACGGCGTACCGCCGAGCCCGACCGGCTGGATCGTCACCACCGCACGCAACCGCGCGATCGACCGCGCGCGCCGTGAGTCCCGGCGTGACGACAAGCACGCCGCAGCGGCGACTCTCGCCGACCAGCTGCGTCCCGACGAGCCCGAGGAGGTCGGCGCCGTGCAGGACGACCGCCTCCGCCTGGTCTTCACGTGCTGCCACCCGGCGCTGGCGCCGGAGGCGCGCGTCGCGCTCACGCTGCGGCTCATCGCGGGCCTGCAGACCGCCGAGATCGCCCGGGCGTTCCTCGTGAGCGAGACGACGATGGCCCAGCGGCTGGTGCGCGCGAAGAACAAGATCCGTGCGGCGCGCATCCCCTACCGCGTGCCCGCCGAGCACGACCTGCCCGACCGCCTCACGCCTGTGCTCGCTGTGGTCTACCTCGTCTTCAACGAGGGCTACCTCGCGAGCGACGGCACCAACGCCGAGCGCGAGGACCTGGTCGCCGAGTCGGTGCGCCTCGCGCGACTGCTCGTCGACCTCATGCCCGACGAGCCGGAGGCGCTCGGCCTGCTGGCGCTGCTGCTGCTCACGCTGTCGCGACGTCCGGCCCGCTTCGACGACGCGGGCGACCTCGTCCTGCTGCCCGACCAGGACCGCTCGCTGTGGGACGCCTCGCTCATCGCCGAGGGGCACGAGCTCGTCCCGGAAGTGCCTGCGCCGCAACGCACCTGGGCCGTACCAGCTCCAGGCAGCCATCGCCGCCGTGCACTCCGACGCCGCGTCGGTGGAGGCCACCGACTGGTCGCAGATCGTGGCGCTCTACGACCACCTGCTCGCCATCGCGCCGTCGCCGATCGTGGCGCTCAACCGCGCGGTCGCCGTCACCGAGGTGAGCGGACCGGGCGAAGGCCTCGCGCTCGTCGATGCCCTCGACCTCGACGGCTACCACCTGCTGCACGCCGTGCGCGCCGAGCTGCTCGCGCGCACGGGCGACGCCAAGGCCGCGCGGACGGCGTACGACCGGGCGCTGGAGCTGGTCGCCAACCCGGCCGAGCGCCGTCACCTCGAGCGCCGCCGAGCAGCCCTCACCCCGCCGTGACACTGATCAATCCGTCGTTTCCAGGCACGGGAAACGACGGATTGATCAGGCTGAGCGGTAGGGGTCAACGGCGGTCGGGGTGGGTCTCCAGGATCTTGCGGACGTCGCGGTGCATCACCTTGCCGATGAGCGAGCGGGGCAGCTCGTCGAGGACGAAGACCTGGCGCGGCACCTTGTAGCCGGTGAGGTTCTCGCGCACGGCATCGCGCACGGCCTCCGGGTCGAGCACCGCGAACCCCTCCGCCACGACCGCAGCGACGACCGTCTCGCCGCCCGTGTCGTTGGCGAGCCCCACGGCGGCTGCGTCGGCTACGCCCGGCACTCGGCGCAGCGCGTCCTCGACCTCGGACGGGTACACGTTGAACCCGCCGGTGATGATCAGCTCCTTGATGCGGTCGACCACGGTGACGAAGCCGTCGTCGTCCATCACCACGATGTCGCCCGTGCGGATCCAGCCGTCCGGCAGCAGCGTCTTGGCCGTGTCCTCCGGCCGGTTCCAGTAGCCGCTCATCACCTGCGGGCCGCGCACGAGCAGCTCACCCGGCTCGTCGGTCGCGACCTCGTGCGTCGGGTCGTGCGGGTCGACCACGCGCACCTCGGTGGACGGGAACGGCACGCCGACCGAGCCCGGACGACGCGTGCCGCCAGCGGGATTCCCGAGGGTGACCGGCGACGTCTCGGTCATGCCGTAGCCCTCGACGAGCAGGCCGCCCGTCACCGCCTCCCACTGCTCGACGGTCGACGGGGGCAGCGACATCGCGCCGGAGATGCCGTAGCGGATCGTGCTGAGATCGACGCCGCGCTTCACGGCGGCCTCCGCAAGTGCTTGGTACACAGGCGGGACCGCCGGCAGGAAGGTGGCCGGACGCCGCGCGCTCGCCTCGAGCACCTGGTCGACGTCGAACCGTGGGAACAGCACGAGCACCGCGCCGATCGAGATCGTGAACGTGAGGCACAGCGTCAACCCGTACGCGTGGAACAGCGGCAGGACGCCGTACACGACCTCCTGGCCGTCCTTCAGGCCCGGCATCCAGGCACGGCCCTGGGCTGCGTTCGAGCGCAGGTTGCGGTGGCTGAGCATCGCGCCCTTCGGCGTGCCCGTCGTACCGCCGGTGTACTGCAGCAGTGCGAGGTCCTCCGCGGCCGGCTTGGGGTGCGAGGCCGCAAGCGGCGTCGCCACCTTCAGCAGCCGCTCCCACTTCAGCGCGCCCGGTGCCGGCGCCGTCATGGCCGCACGCGTCGCGCGCGCCTTCTTCACCGGCAGCTTGAGCATGAGCTGCTGCTTGCGGGGGAGCGCGGTGGTGATGTCGACGGCGATGATCGTGCGCAGCGGCGCAGTCTCGGCGATCGTGGCGAGAGTCCCGGCGACCTTGTCCCACGCGATCGCGACCTCTGCGCCGTGGTCGTCGAACTGGTGCTGCAGCTCCTCGCGCGTGTAGAGCGGGTTGTGCTCGACGACGACCGCGCCGAGCCGCAGCGCCGCGTAGAACGCGACCACGTGCTGAGGGCAGTTCGGCATCACCAGCGCGACGCGGTCGCCCTGGCGCACGCCGAGCCCGAGCAGCACGTTGGCCATCCGCCGCACCTGGTCGCCGAGCTCGCGGTACGTCGTCTCGGCGCCGTAGAAGTCGAGTGCGACCAGATCGGCGAAGCGCTCGACGGATGTGTCGAGCAGATCGGCGAGCGAGTCGTCGTTCTGGTCGATCTCGGCGGGGACGCCCGGTGCGTACTGGGCGAGCCAGGGGCGGTCTGCGGTGCTCACGGTGACTCCTCGGGTCGACGTACCCACCCTCCCACCTGCGCGCCGCCCATGAGGATCAAGGCCCTGGCAGCTCGGCATCGTGCTCGCTACGGTGGCGCCATGGCGGAGCAGGTGAAGGGCCCGGCGGCGTACTTCCCTTCGATCGAGAAGAGGTACGGCCAGCCGATCAGCCACTGGATGGCCGAGATCGACAAGGTGGCGGGCGAGCCGCACATGAAGCAGGTCGAGTTCCTCAAGACCGAGCACGGCCTCGGCCACGGCCACGCCAACGCGCTCGTCGCGGCGTACCGCGCCGACCACGCCTAGGGCGGCGACTCGCAGATGTAACGCGCCGCGACCGGCGTCAGCCGTGCGCGGCCCTCGGGCGTGGGGCAGGATCGGCGCGTGCGGATCCTGGCGGTGTCGGACCTGCACTACCGCCTGCCCCACTACGACTGGCTGGTGAACGCCGCCGACGGCGTGGACGTCGTTGCCCTCGTGGGCGATCTCGCCGACGTCGTCAGCCCCGTTCCCCTCGGCGTCCAGACCGTCGTGCTGGAGAAGTACCTCGGGCTGCTCGCCGACAAGGCCGTCGTCCTGGCCTCGTCCGGCAACCACGACCTCGACGGTCCCGGCGAGCACGGCGAGCAGGTCGCGTCGTGGTTGCGATCGGCGGGCGGTGGCAACGTGCACACCGACGGCATGTCCGTCGACATCGGCGACACCCGCTTCACGATCTGCCCCTGGTGGGACGGGCCGGTCTCACGCGAGGCGGTCGGCGCGCAGCTGGCGGCAGCAGCCGTCGACCGACCGGCGCGCTGGGTGTGGCTCTACCACTCGCCGCCTGCCGGTACGCCGCTGTGCAAGGACGGGCGCCGCGAGTTCCCCGACCACGAGCTCGCCGCCTGGATCGAGGAGCACTCGCCCGACCTCGTGCTGTGCGGCCACATCCACCAGGCGCCCTGGATCGACGGCGGCACGTGGCACGCCGAGCTCGGCGGCACGAAGGTCTTCAACGCCGGCAAGCAGCCGGGCAAGGTGCCGCCGCACATCACGTTCGACCTCGAGGCCGGGACGGCCGAGTGGTTCGGCGTCTACGACGTCGAGACGATCACGCTGTAGACCCTCGGGTCAGTGGACGTGGTCGCCCTCGGGGTCGCGCGCGGACCCCGTGCGGATCTCCGGAGCCTGGTGGTTCACGAGCGTGTCGAGGATGCCCTCGACCATGCCGAGGTGGCCCTCGAGCCTCGGCGAACTGGCCCTTCACGTCGACGAGGTACTGCGTGAGGCCGTCGAGCCGGCTGGCCGTCGTACGCAGCACCGCGAGGGCGGCACCCGGGTTGACGGTGAGGAAGCCCTCGGCATCGTCGGCCACGTGCACCTCGACGTCGGTCTCCGCCCGCACGGTGGCGGTGGCCGGCTTGCGCAGGACGACGGCCATCTCGCCGAACACAGCGCCGGGCGACTCGATCCGGGCGAACGAGACGCCGTCGCGCTCGATCGTGACGCTGCCCGACTTCAGCACGTAGAGGCGACCGGGATCGGTGCCCTCCTCGATGAGCATCGCGCCCGCGGGCACGGTCTCCACGGGCAGTCGCGACGCGAGCGAGAGCAGGTCGGCCATGCGCCAAGTCTGCCCGACCCGTGTTACGTCCGAACGACGAATCCGAGGGACCTCGCCGTACAACCGTGATCGCGGGATCAGGCGCGCGGGCCCAGCGCCTCGATCTCGGCCACGATCGCGTCGGCCGCCTCCCAGTTGACCGTGTGCCCCGCACCCGGCACGCGGACGAGCCGCGACCCCGCGATGCCGGCGTGGAGGTCGTCGGTGTGGAACGGCGGGGTGGTCTTGTCCTTCGACCCGACGAGGATCGTGCAGGGCAGCGAGATGCGGGCGAGGTCCGGGTAGCGGTTCTCCTGCACCATGGCCTCGAGGATCGGGATGAGGGCGCCGAGGTCCTGGGCGCGGAACATCGTCAGGAACGACTCGACCATGGCATCGGTCTTGCCGTCGCCCATGAGGGTGCGCGCGAAGGGCTTGCCGACGAAGTCGGAGGCCACGAGCTTCGGCAGGATGCCCGACCGGATCAGCGGGATCTGCAGCTTGTTCTGCGCGTTGTCCCGGTTGACGTCGCCGGCGAAGGTCGCGACGAGCATCGCGCCGCGCAGGCGATACGCGACGACGTCCGGGTTCTCGACCAGGAAGCGGATGCCGACGAAGCCGCCCATCGAGTGCATCACGAGGACGGCGTCGGTCACGTCGTAGGCCTCGAGGACGGCGACGTAGTCGCCCGCCATCTGCTTGCTGCCCACGCCGTCCGACCCGATGGTCGTGCGGCCGTGGCCTCGTTGGTCGAACGCGACCACGCGGTATCCCCGTCCGACCAGGTCGGACGCGATCACGTTCCACTCGTCGGAGCTGATCGCGAAGCCGTGCGCGAGGACGACCACCGGCCCCTCGCCCGCGCTCACGGTGTGGATGCGGGTGCCGTCCACGGTCGTCACCACGAGCACGTCACCCTCGAGGGGGGTTCGGACATCGACCGCCATGGCGGAACGCTAGGGACGGCGCGCCCGTTCGGGAAGGGGAATCGGCGAATCAGGGGCTGGGCGGCCCGGTGATGCCGAGCGCTCCGGCGACTGCGGTCGTGCAGGTCGACAGGCCGGGCTTCCCGGCGCGACCGGCTGCCGCGCCGAGGTCGTAGAGCCTGATCCGGGAGTACGCGCTGCCGTAGCCGATGATGTCCTTCACCTTCTCGGGCGGGAACACGAAGCCCTTCTTCACCGAGTAGATGTCACCGCCGAGGCTCGGCCATCGTGGCGTGGTGCGCCCAGGCGCCGATCCTCGTGTCGACCCAGGTGCCGTCGGCCGCCGTACGGCCCTGCACCCAGCCGCCCATGCAGTCCGCCGCCAGCTCGCCGATCACGGTGGCGCGGTTGGACACGTCGAAGTCCTCGCTCGCGAGGCGCTTGTCGAACCACGGCCGCTGCCCGGTGACCTCCTGCACCCAGTGGCCGAGCTCGTGCGCGACCTCGGTGGTGGTGCCGACGAGCGGGAACCCCTTCGCCAGCGCGGCCGTCGTCGTCCCCGCGGTGGCCGCGTCGCTGGCCAGCACCTTGCGCTCCTTCGCTGCCACGACGTACTGCGTCGTCCAGTACTTCGCGGCGTTGGCGGAGACGTAGACGGTGCCGTTCTTGCCGCACCAGAACGACGCCTCGACCGCGTCGGTCTCGCTCAGGTCGATGCACGGGTTGGTCGGCGGCGAGCTGAAGATCACGATCTTCGGCGGCGTGATCCCGGTGACGCCACGGGACTCCAGCTCACGTGTCCAGGTCGCGACGTAGACCTTCACCGCGGTCGCGACGCACGCTCGCAGCGCCGCTGACGAGAATCCCTTCGGGCACGACGCGGCCTTCACCGGGCTCGCACTGGGGCTCGGGCTGACCGTCGCCGCGGCGCTCGGGGACTCCGACGGCGGCGTGCTGCTGCTCGCGGGTGCCGGAGTGGACGACGCCGTTGTGGGGGATGTTGACGGGGCGGAGCTGGTCGGGGCCGATGTCGGCTGCGCAGGCGAGGTGCACGCTGCGAGCCCGAGCGCGGCCGCGACCGCGAGCACCGCCGTACGCCGTACCCCTCGCCCGGTCATGCCGCGAGGCTAGTCCGCGAGCACCCACCCTGGACCCGGGCGGCAGCAGGATTGGTCCGCGCTCCGAACGGGTACTCCCTCGTGATCGCGACCCGCGCGACGAGGAGGAGGAGCAGACATGTCCGAGGAGCAGATCATCCCCGCACCCGACGACCCGAACCCCGGGACCGAGGACGGCGTCGGCGAGCGCGTCCAGCACGGGCTCGGCAGCGACGGTGTGCAGCGCCTGGACGGCGAGTTCGGCGACCTCGAGCAGGACGCGCCGGCACTCGCTGACGACGAGAGCACCAGTTCGACCTAGCAGGCCGCCGCCCGCGAGGGCGGCCATCTTGCTCTTCAAGATCGCTCCATGTAACCCTCGTGCCCGGTGCCTCGCCAGGGGGTCGGTCGAGAGGGCGGGACAGGTGGCGGACTCCAGCGTGCCTGCAGCTGATCCGACGCGCCGATCCGGCGGGAGCCCGGCACGGGTCGCGCTCGTCGTGATCGTGATCGGCGTCCTGTTCACGGCCGTGACCGCCTGGGTGGCGTGGTGGTCCGACGAGCGGAACGAGCGCGACCTCCTCGAGGTGCAGACCCGGCAGGCAGCCGCCGTCATCGGGGCCCAGATCCTTGCGATCCAGGAGCCGCTCGAGACGGCGCTGCGCGTGGGGCAGGCGACCGACGGCGACCTGGCCCAGTTCCGTACGACGATGGCCCGCGCCACGGGGCCGGGCCTCGTGTTCGTGCACGCCTCGCTCTGGGACACCTCCGGTGAGGTGCCGGTCCGGCTGGAGCAGATCGGCGTACCCGCAGTGATGGACCCGGCGTCGGCACGGGCCCGCGACTTCATCGATCACGCCCGATCGAGCGAGACCTTCGTCGTCACCAACCCCGATGCCGACTTCAGCCGGGTCGCGTACGCCGTGGGCGACGCGGCGAACCCGCGCTGGGTGATCTACGCCGAGCGGGCGATCCCAGCGGACCGCATCGCGCCCGTGCAGCGGACGGCGCCGTTCGCCGAGCTGCTCTTCGCCACCTACATCGGGGCGCAGGTGTCCGACTCGAACCTGGTCACGACCAACGTGCCCCAGGCCGATCTCCCACTCAGGGGCGAGTCCTCCGAGGTCCAGCTGCCCTTCGGCGACACCACGCTCACCTTCGTCGCCTCCGCCAAGCGCCACCTCGGCGGCGCCCTGGGTGGGCGCCTCCCCTGGATCTTCCTGCTGACCGGGCTCGTGCTCACAATCCTCACGGCGTTCGCGGCCGCCAACCTGGTGCGCTCGCGCCGTCGCGCCGAGGCCGACCGGCTCACGATCGCGGAGCTGTACGAACGCCTCGACGTCCTCTACGGCGAGCAGCGCAGCATCGCGCAGACCCTGCAGCGGGCGCTGCTGCCGGCCTTCAACCCGGAGATCCCCGGCCTCGACATCGCCTCGCGCTACGTCGCCGGCGCCGAGGGCGTCGACATCGGCGGCGACTGGTACAGCATCATCCGTCGCGGGGAGCACGAGGTCTGCTTCGTCGTCGGTGACGTGTCCGGCCGCGGCATCGACGCAGCCGCCGTCATGGCGCGCCTGCGCTTCACGATCCGCGCCTACCTGGCCGAGGGCCACAGCCCGGGCACCGTGCTCGGCATGTGCTCGCGGCAGTTCGACATCGCCGAGGACGGCCACATCGCCACCGTGGTCGTCGGCGTCCTCGACCTCGACACGTGCGGCCTCGTGCTCGCGAGCGCCGGCCACTTCGCGCCCCTCGTGGTCGACGAGGCCGGCAAGGCGTTCTACGCGGAGATCGACCCCGGACCGCCGCTGGGCGTGCTCGTGACTGAGTACGCCGAGACCACGCCGTCGATGGCGGTCGGGTCGACGCTCGTGGCGTTCACCGACGGGCTCGTCGAGCGCCGAGGCGAGAGTCTCGACGTCGGCCTCGAGCGGCTCGCGGAGGCGGCGTCGAGCGGCACCCCCACCGTGGAGGCGCTGCTCGACGTTCTGGTCGCCGAGCTCATGCACGACGGGTCCGAGGACGACACGGCGCTGCTCGCGTTCCGCTGCCTCGGCAGGTAGTCGCTGGTCGTCCGCCCGGTCAGGTGCTGCGCCCAGGCACGGAGACGTCGCCGGAGCTGCCGGTCATGCCCTCGCGCGTGACCGCGGCCTTCGCCAGCGAGATGAGGCGGCCGACGCCGGTGGACGGGCCGTCCCACCACTCGCCGGCCTCGACCTGCACCTCGAGCACGCAGAGGTCCGGGTCGTCCGGACCCTCGAAGAACGCCTTGGCCAGCGGTGTCCAGAGCATCTCGACGCGTGCCCGGTTCCCGTTGACGTGCGCGCGGGCGCGCAGCGACAGGTACTTGGTACGACCCGGGTCGGAGTAGGCGACCCCGACGACGACGCCGTCGGCAGGCAGCGCCTCCGCGAGCGTGTGGACCCAGTCCGACGCGCCCGACACGAGGAAGGCCAGGTGACCTGCGCTCACCTCCGCCACCGTGACAGGCCGAGCGAGCATCCCGTCCGACGCGGTGGTCAGCATCAGGACGTCGCCATCGGACACGAGCTCGTCGAGGGGCCGGACGGTCGTGGTGTCGTCGGTCATCGGACGCTCCTTCGTGGGTAGGGCAGGGACCAGGAGCCGGCCGCACGGACTCCGCGCGCTGCGGACCTGCGCACACGTCCGGCGGCCGACGGCCTGGCACCTGGGGAGTACCCGGTCCGGAGCGGCTCACACCTGGAGCGGCGAGACCGCGGTCAGGCGACGCCCTGGAACTCGCGCACCTCGACGTCGCCCTCGCACGCGACGGTGGCGCGCTCCGCCCAGGCGACGGCCTCGGCCTCGTCAGCCACGTCGAGCACCCAGAAGCCGGCGATGTGCTCCTTGGCCTCGAGGTACGGGCCATCGACACGCTGCAGTGCGCCGTCGCGCACGCGCACGACGCGGGCCGTCGTGGACGCCGCGAGACCGCCGGCGAAGACGAAGACGCCGGCCTCGCGCATGGCGTCGTTGACCTCGCCCGTGGCGGCGTACGCGCGCTGCTCCGCCTCGGGGGTCGGGTAGACGGGCGTGTCGTCGCTGTGGACCGACAGCAGGAAGTACGTCATGGGCTCATCCTCGCTCGGCGACCGGTGGTTCCGGCCTCTCATCGACTGCACGATCAGGCCGGCCGCCCTTCGACATTTCCGTCTGGGTTGCCGCAGGACGTTCGTGCAGCAGACTGGGCCAGCACCCTCGACGTACAGGAGCAGGCATGAGCTTCCGCGTGATCGCCGACTACGACCGCTGCAAGTCCCACGGACTGTGCATGGCGGTGGCTCCCGACGTGTTCGAGGTCCGCGCCGACGGCTACATGTACATCCTGCTCGAGACGATCGACGACTCGCGGCGCAGCGCGTGCGAGGACGCCGTCGACTCCTGCCCCGAGCAGGCCCTCTCCATCGAAGGCTGACACCCGACCGCTGATCGAGGGCGCGCTTCAGGCCGTGTCAGGCGACGGTGAGCAGCTTCGACACCGTCGTCCCGGCGAGGTAGCCGGTGCGGGCAGGCACGAAGACCCGGTAGCGGTAGTCGACGTTGCTGGTCGGCAGCCACGGGAAGCGGAACCTGCTCGTCGCGCTCAGCTTCATCGACTTCACGCTCGTCCACTTGCCGGAGACAAGCCGCTGCAAGAACACCGTCTGACCGGCAGAGGACGGCGACACCGATCCAGCGAAGACGACGGTCTGGGTGCGGGTCGCGGTGGAGTCGCTCAGCGCGAACGTCACGCGCGGGCGAACCGACACCCGCACGGAAACGGTCGATCGCCCCATGAGCCCGGGCCCTCCAGCGAACCGAGCGACGTACGCGGTGCCGATGGTCGGCTTCACCGTGAGGCTGTAGGCGCCGGACACGGTGGTCGTCGCGGTGCCTACGACGGAGTACGTCGCCGCTCTGGTCTTCTTGGCCAGGACCGTGACCGTACGGGTGCCCAGCGCGGCGTTGGCGAGCGTGGTCAGCTGACCTGTCACCTTGACGGTCGAGCCGTAGGTGATCGATGTCGCCGACGCCCCGATCGTGAGATAGGAGCCCTGCACTGAGACCGTCGTCGGCTGTCCCACGCCGACCGCGTTGACCGCCGTGATCTCGAAGCTGTAGTTCACGCCGGGAAACAGGCCGGGAACCGAGGTGGAGCGAGCCGAAGCGCCGAGATCGAGCACGGCACCCCCGGGTATCACCGTGACCCGGTAGCCCGTGATGGGTGAGCCGCCATCGCTCGCCGGCGCGGTCCAGGAGACCGTTGCGCTCGTCGCCGCACCGACGGCCGCGGCGCTCGCCGGTGCCGGGGGCGCGGTCGGCTGTGTGGCGTCGATCGAGGCCGAGCCGCCGCTGGTGGCGTTGGCGGCCACCTGGAACACCACACCGGTCGCGGAGGGATCGGCGTAGCTGCTGCCTCCACCACCGCCGCCGCCGATGGTCTTGGCGATCGGGTTGCCGCTCGCGTCGGTGCAGCCGCCCGGGCTGCCGATGATCGAGCTGCGCGTGCCGCCTCCGCCGCCTCCGCCGTACCAGCCGTCGCCTCCCGCGCCGCCCTGGCTGCAGGGCGCGACCGCCGTGCCGGAGCCGCCGCCCAGGCCGCCGTGGCCGAACGTGCCCGGCGCACCGGACCCACCGGCGCCGCAGGTGCCCCCGGCCGCGCCGGGCCCGCCCAGCTGCCCGCCGCCCCCGGGGTGGCCGGCCTGGAACGAGCACAGCGCGGGGTCGAGGCCGGTGCCCGGCAGCCCCGCGGGAGAACCGCCGTCGCCGCCCACCCCTGGGCCGTCGCGCAGGCCGGTGCAGTTGCCGATCGCGTTCAGGCCTGCGAAGTCGGCGGGCGAGCCGCCTCCTCCCGCCACGAGCAGGCGGTCCGCCAGCGTGTACGGCGCGCGACGGATGTCGCTGGAGTTGCCGCTGGCGCTCTGCGCGAAGTAGTTGCCCACGTTGTACTCGAGCGTCTCGCCCGGTGTGACCGGAATCCTGGCGCTCACCGCTCCTCCGCGCCCGGCCGTGCTGCCGCAGCCCGGCTCCAGGCCGGCAGCAGCGACGAGCAGCACGCGAATCGACGTGACGCCCGCCGGCACGACGTAGATCCCGGGCGCGGCCAGCGACGGCCTGTCGATCCGGACAGCCTGCGCCGCAGGCGGAGCCGCGAACAGCGCCGCAGCGACGAGAGCGGGGGTCGCGAGCCACGCGACGGCTGCACGAGCGGATGAGCGGACCATGGCCGACGGTCACCATTCGTTCGAAGGTGGAGGCAGCCCCCGGCCCCGCAGTCGGGACCGACGAAGGGTCGACCCGCTGTTCGAGTGTGATCGCCGGTAGATGAACGGTCAATGGATCCGACGGTGCAGGCACTACGACGCAGCCGAACTCCTCCGCCGGGTGGTCGCCCGCGGCGACGAGCGCCGCGACGGCGGGAGGCAGGCCCGGCATCGCGCTCTCCCTACTGCCGCCGCGCCCGCAGGTCCACCTGACCGCGACGCACCTCTTCTCGGGCCTTCGCCGACCAGCTCTTCACTCTCGTCGCGTTCGGTGTCAACCTGGGACCGCCCTCGGCGCGAGTAGGGACCATGAGCGAGGCAGCAGCCCGGTCGACCCGTGCCTGGGGCGACCGCAGTCCCGGCGGGGAGATCGTCGACCTCGGTGGCACCGAGGCTTTCGACACCTTCTACGTGCGTGAACTGCCTGTGCTGGTGGCGCTGGCGCGAGCCCTCACCGGTTCGTCGGCGGCAGCCGAGGACGTGGCGCAGGACGCCATGATCGCTGCCTACCGTCGATGGGCCGACGTAGCAGGACTCGACGTGCCCGCCGCGTGGGTTCGCCGCGTCTGCGTCAACCGGGCGACCTCGCACCTGCGTCGACGCTCCTCGGAGGCGCGCGCTGTGCTGCGGCTGAGCAGCGTGCGCGAGAGGGACTCCGAGCCCGAACCGGTCGACGCCGAATTCTGGGCCGCGGTACGCCGCTTGCCGCGGCGTCAGGCGCAGGCCATCGCCCTGCACTACCTGTACGACATGTCCGTCAACGACATCGCGCTGACGCTGGGTTGCTCGTCGAGCTCGGTCAAGGCGCACCTGGTCCGAGGCCGCACCGCTCTCGCGCGGACGCTGGACCTCCCCCACGAGGAGCAGCCATGAGTCTCGACGCCCGAGCGCGGCAGGCATCGGCCTCCCTTCGTCATGCAACGAACGAGTCCCTGGAGGTTCACACCATGCTTCGCGAGCTGCATACCGCCGAGGGCCCAGACACATCCCGACGGCAGCGCGCTGGGGCTGGTCTTCTCGTCGCCGCGGTCGTCATCGGCATCATCGTCATCGGCGTGATGGCTCTTCGCCCCGGCACCACCGCGGCACCCCCCGTTGCACCAGGCCAGCCGACCGTGTCACCGACACCGACCCCAACCGTCGACCGGCAGAACTACGCATTCCCAGCCGCGCTCTCCGCAGCCGTACCGGCGTCCTGGGACAAGCGCGTGTACAGCGGTGGCGTCGACTTCCAGTCGCCCGACGGACCGGGGATCACGCTCAACGCCGACCCGAGCCCCTTCGGTGCCGGCAAGCCGAAGGACCTCACCGCCGAGTCGTTCGCCCAGTGGCTGGCCTCGCGCCCCTACCTGGAGAGCACGCAGGTGGTCGCGACCAGGGTCTCGAGCTATCCCGCCTGGCAGGTCGACGTGCGGCTGCGCGACTCCGCCAGTGCCACGTCGGTGTGTCAGCCCTCCATCCCCGACTGCATCAAGATGATCAAGATGCCGTTCACCGACCTGCCGACGGGCATCTCGCACGGCCAGGTCGGGCGCATGATCTTCGTCCAGTACCCCGCCGGCCGGATCGTCTGGGTCTACGAGTGGGACGGCGGCGGGGCCACGGCGGACAGCCTGACCGGCGTGCTCGGCGTCCTCGAGCCGGTCTTCGACTCGATCGAGCTGGGGCCGATGACCGGCTGAGCGGACCATTGCGGAGGGAGCCGACCCGTCGGACGGCGGGTTGGCTCCCTTCATAGCGCTTCATCGCGTTCCCGGCCAACCCTGCAGGCCGCCCTCGCCGAGCACCGGGACGAGTCGGTTGCGAAGGACGAGGACTCTGATTCAGACCGGCGAAGGGCCGTGGCGCAGAGGCCGCGTGACGCACCGTGTGCGTCGCTAGTCGTTGGCCCTCAGCGGCTCGAGGGCGGCGAGGACGAGGTCGAGTCCGAAGGCGAACTCCTCGGTCGGGTCGTAGCCGGCAGCAAGGAGCGCGGCGGCGGACTCGTTGAGGTACGGGAACTCGTCAGGGGGCAGCTGGGGCAGGAAGACGTCCTCGGTCATGTCCGCGAGCCCCTCGGCGTCGTCGAACGGCAGGCTGGCCTCCTGCAGGGCGTGCCCGTAGACGTAGCTGTCGAGCAGCCAGTTGGCGTGCGTCGCGTTCACGACCGAGAACCCCGCCGTGCGCAGGCAGGCGGTGACCGCTTCGCGGTGGCGGAGGTTCGCCGGACCTGGCGTGGTCCGCGACTCCATCAGCGCGATCGCCCACGGGTGCCGGGCGAGCACCTCCCGTGCGGACACCGATCGCCGGCGCATCGCCGACTGCCAGTCGGTCTCCGCGTTCGGGTAGCTCGATCTCCTCGAAGACGACGTCGATCATCGCGTCCAGCAGCTCGTCCTTGTTCGCGACGTAGTAGTAGAGCGACATCGCGCCCGCGCCGAGCGCGCTCGCCAGGCGGCGCATGCTCAGCCCGTCGACCCCTTCGCGGTCGGCGAGCCTCATCGCCTCGGCCACGACCCGCTGCGTGCTCAGCCCCGCATCCGACGCGGCCGGGCCCTGCTTCTTCGCTGGCACGGGTCTCCTCGCTCGCTCGTACGGCTTGACAACCGTACAGCGTACGAGTGATCGTACGGTGTACGACGTACAGCGTACGAACCGACGAGGTCCCACGAGGACGCGAGGAGAGACGACGTGAGAACCACGACCGCAGGACGCACCGCGCTGGAGGACCGGCAGATCCCGGTCCAGGGCAAGCTCGCAGCCGCGTGGGCGAGCTTCATGTTCTTCTACATCTACGTCGACTACCTGGCGCTGTATAAGCCGGGCTTCCTCGGCGACATCCAGGCCGGCGTCGTCCACGACTTCGAGACGGGCCCGCTCTTCGTCGGCGCCTCGCTCACCCTGGTCGGGATCCCGGCGCTGATGATCCTGATCTCCGCCGCCGCGCCCGCACGGGTCGGGCGCATCGTCAACCTCGTCGTGGCAGCGCTCTACGTCCCCGTCACGATCTACAACGCGTCGGGCGAGTCCCTGAGCTACGCCTACTTCTACGGCCTCTCCATCGGGGTCGAACTGCTGCTCCTGGCCTTCATCCTGCGTTCCGCCTGGACGTGGCCGCACACGACGGTGACGTCGATGCCCGACGTCGTGGAGCACGACGTGGCGCGGGTCCGCACCTCGCACTAGGCAGGTGGGCGAGTCCGGCGCTGCCCGCCAGCTGGTCAGCAACCAAGTGCGTGAAACCCACCGGAATCGAGCTCCATCCGGTGGGTTTCGCGCACCTCGCGTAGGGGCGAGGGATCCGTCTCGGGCTGGCGCAGGTACGCGAGCGGAGGGCGAGGGATCCGTCTCGGGCTGGCAGAGGTGCGACGGTCGGGCGGCTTCGCCGCGGTGGGTCGAGGGGCTGCTGGGGTTCCTCCCGAATCCCTCGCCATCGGGCTGGGGCCCTACGGGCCCGGCGGAGGGCGAGGGATCCGTCTCGGGCGGGCGCAGCGGCGGTCAGGGGGGCGCCTTCGGCGCGGTGGCCCGGGCGGCGCGGGGGTTCCTCCCGAACCCCTCGCCCTCAGGCTGGGGCCCTTCGGGCCCGGCGGAGGGCGAGGGATTCGAACCCTCGGGATGTTTCCATCCAGCGGTTTTCAAGATCATTCCCCGGGTCGGGTGCGCACGCGAGAATCCTTGTGCTGAGCACGAAATCGCGGTTCGGGGCCGTCCTTGAATGCCTTCTCTGGCCCCTGTTTCCCGCTACATCTGGCACGGATCTGGCACGGATCTGGCACGGCACGAGAAGGCCCGTGGGGTCCTGGGCGTCCCCCCGGAGCCCAGGACACCACCGGTCTCGCAGCCCGCGCGCCACCGGGGCACGTGTCGTCGCGCGGGAGTCATGGGCGGGGCTGCGGCACGCCGAGGCGCGCGCAGACTGTCGCGTCGTCGGGGAACACCACGAGCGATCCGTCCACGATGCAGGCGGTGAGCTCGGGCGGGATGCCCGTCTGGTCGGGGGCGGTGACGATCCCCGCGCGCCACATCGCGGTGCACGCATCGACTGCCTGGAACGCTGATTGGTTCCCGTCGACGTCCGGCACGGCACCGAATGCGAGCTGACCCCAGACTGCGGAGTCCAGTGACACCGTCGGTGAGCAGTAGCCCAGGTTCGGCTCGTCCGGGCTGGCGAAGCGCAGGTAGGCCGCCGCCGTACCCGCGCCCACCAGTAGCACCGCGACGACGGCAGCGATCACCGCGAGGATGCGCCGGCGGTGTCGCACACTCGTTGGCGCTAGACGGACCTCGGCCATGACGACGGTCTTGATCTGCGCTGCCCGCGCGTCGCTCAGCGGGGGCGGCCAGGAACCCAGGTCACTCATCGCCCTCCCCCTCCCCTGCGGGGTTGTATCCGGCTTCGAGCAGCGCCGTACGCAGCTGCTTGCGGGCCCGCATCAACCGCGACCGCACTGCCGCATGCGTCAGGCCCAACGCCTCGGCGGCCTGCTCGTACGACAGCTCCTCCATCAAGCACAGCGACACCACCTGTCGGTCGGTGTCAGCCAATCCGGCCAGCGCCGCCGCCAGCGACCGTGCCGCTGCCTCCAGCGATGCCTGCTCGATCACCGCGCCGGCGTGATCCGGTTCCACGGCCGGCTGCGGAAGCCGTGCCAGTGCCGCTCGATACCGGCGGCGCGAGCGTCGATGGTTCAGTGCGACGTTCGTCGCCGTCGCCAGGAGCCACGGCAACGCGCTCCCGTCGACCACCCGGATCGCATCACGGCGCCGCCACGCCTCCAGGAACACCATCGCCACAAGGTCGTCGGCGTCCTGCACCGTGCCAAGCTGGCGGGCGCAGTGCGCGTGGATCCGGACCACGTGCCGGTCGTACAGCTCCTCGAACGCCGCCGACTCGCCCGACGCCACCCGGGCGCACAGCGAGGGCTCGTCGTCCGGGGGAGCCTCCTGCCTCACACCCCCTAGTGTCCGGCCCGCGCAAACCGTCGCACGGAGCCCTCCGCAGGCCGCGTCAACGAGGCGGCGGTCGTTGCCCAAGCCTCCTGGCGCGGAGCCGACACTGGCGTGCGACGAATCCGCGGCTTCGGACATAGGGCGTGTGTGGGCGACCCTCCCCACGGGGGTGGGAGGGATCGGCCACGCTCACCCGGCCGCCGTCGACCTAGGGAGCCACGTCTATGACCGTGCGTCAGCACGTCGCCCGGTTGTGCCTGGTGGACGAGCGCCGGGTCGTGCTCCTTGAGGCCGACGACCCCGAACATCCGGCAGTATCACTCGCATGACAGGGGAGGAGTCGGAGCCGTTCGCGACGGTGCGACCCGCGGTCCACCAGCCCGTGCGACAGAGACGCCGCTGGTGGCTCGTGATTGCTGCGGCGACCTCCCTGCTGATCCTTGGTGCCACTGCTGCGGCGCTCGGCCTGCGCGATGACTACAACAACGGGGCATTGTTCTTCTGCATCAGCGACGACGTGGCAGCCGCGATCCATGACGAGACACTCGCGCTTGTCCCGGCGAACGCAACAGGTATGACCAGTCGGGTCTCGGACTGCGACGATCGCCGTGCCACGACGGTCCAGTTCACCGACACGTCCAGCGACGAAGCGACGCTGTTCCAGGCGGCGGCGCGAGCTGGATGGACAAGAGCCACTCCCACATGTTCCGAGAAGCAGATCAGCGGCCGCAGCGTGCATCTGAAGATCGACGTCGTTGCTGCCCCTGACCCCAGCGCTGGGCAGTGGTCCCTCTACGCCTCACCGGGATCGTGCTAGTCGCGAATTGGCGCGGACTTGGCGATCGAGCTCGACTGGTCGCCGACAGGCGATGATCTGCCCGTGGCGACACTCAGGCACCGGATCCTTCCCCGAGAGCGCGGCTGCAGTTCACGTTGTCCGTGCTCTGGACTCTGAAGGTGTCGTGACAGGCGTTGAGGTGAACGAGCCTAACGCCGCGCCAATCGACATCACGTTCGACATCATGGGGAAGAACCGATGATCGTGACGATGGGTGCTGGGGTTTCCAACGCGCGCATCGTTGGTACACGTCCAGAGCACGCGCGCCCCATCATCGAGCTCGCGTGGAGCCTGAAGGGATGGCCCAACTTCAGGCGCGATTGACACACCTAGGTGCTGATTGTGCTCGTGTGAGCCCCGCTGCCGGGCTCACACCCAGGTCCCGGTGTGGGCCTCCCACCGGCGATCGGTGACGCGACCGAGTAGTACCGGGTCCGCGAAGCCGATGACTCTGCCGAGGACGTCCTGGAAGGTGCTCGGCAGATCGTCCCTGTCGTGGCGACGACGCCAGGTCGCGTACCGCGGTTGAGCGAGTGCGGGGAAGCCGACCAGGACTTCGCTGAGCGGCAGCAGGTGAACTGCGCGGTGGGCAGCGACAGAGCTGATCGCGAGTTCGAGCTCATCGCCGGCCACGTCGTGGCGGCCGGCGAGGGAGTACACGTCGCCGAAATCCCGCCATCGAGTGTTGGCGGTACCGCGGCTGACGGCCGTGACGATCTTCTCGGCATGGACCATGACGATCGGATAGCCGCGCAGAGCGACAGGATCCCCGAGGACGCGGGGCAGCTCGATGACCTGTGGCTCGGGGACGATCGGGTCTCCGACGTTGACGTCGATGTGCAGGTGGATCTCGACCGTCGCGAGGTGGGCGACGAGACTGACGCGGACACCGGCGTACTCGTCGTCGTCCCGGATGATGCTGGCGGTCGCAGCAGCAGTGTCGAAGGTCAGGCCATCTTCGGCCGGCAGCGCGGCCACGGAGCGAACCATGGCGAGCACGGTCTGCGCATCGTTGGCCAGGTCGTGGGCCTGCAGGTCGATGTCTCGGGTCGGGCGCCGTAGGTCGAAGGCGGCGAGCAGCGCGCCACCCTTGAGGACGACGTGGTCTCGCTCGGGCGAGGCGGCGAGCCTGGCGAGGAACCCGTCCAGGGCGTGGAATGTGTAGAGCTCCTGCGGCGACCGTCCGGCGCGGGGCGCAAGATTGCGCAGGTCGTTGAACGCGGCCCCCGACGGCGTCGATCGGGGCACGGTCACAGCAGGATCTCCAGCGCCGACCGGATGGGTGCCTCGGCCCGGGGGAACCGGGACGCCAGAGCGAGCAGCTGCGATGGCTGGGCCCCGGGCCGCGCGAGCCATCGGCGCAGCGCCTCGTTGCCGAGCTCGGGCCCCTCCAGCCGGCGGAGCCGGAACGCGTCGACGATGCAGCGCTGCGCAGAGTAGAGCCCGATGGAGTGTCCGTCGCCGAGCCTCGAGGTGCTCTCGTCCGAGGTCGAAGGTGGCGGCAGCGAACCGGTGCCACGCGATGGGGATCGCCAGGCTGGGTGGACGGGTGCCGGCGGGCAGTGCGATGTGCAGTCGAGAAGGGATGTCGTCGGACAGGCCGTGGCGCGACAGCGCTGATCGCAGGCAGATGGTTGCCGCGGCCGCGCGTACCGAGATCGTGAGCAGGTCGGGGTCGGCCGGCGCGTCGGTCGCCTTGGCGTACCAGCCCCGGCCCGCGAGCTCGAGCAGGCCCTCCCCCCGCAAGCTCTCCAGCGCCCAGTCGCTGACACCCAGGTCCAAGGCCTGGCCGCGCGAGAACGACGGGGGGAGCAGATCGAGCCACTCGCTCCGGGGGGTAGCCGGTCGGGCCATGACCTGGTCGCTCCTCCCCTTTGTCTGGAAACCGTATCACTGAGAGGTTTCACAATAACACTTCCTCAAGTAATGTGCGAGGCATTGCCCCCGTGGATCGGACGGGCAAGGCTGCGCACATGGAAGACCGGGACGCCGTCGATGCAGTGCAGCGGCGGATGCAGCCGGCTGCGTTCCGCGCGGACCTGGCAGGCAGCGTCGCTGCGATACCCGACGCGATCGACGCTGGGCTGCTCCACGCCGCCGTCCCGGTGGCGATCGTCGCGCTGCGGCAGGAGCGGGCCGCGGTAGGCCTTGAGCGCCTTGGCGACCTCGACCTCAACCGGCTCGGCGACGCTCTGACAGCCCGGGGCTGGGACGGCGACGACGTCGCCGTCGAGGCCCTGCAGGCCGCACGGTCGGGCACGCCGACCGGCCGCATCGAGATCCCCGCCGACCTCGAGATGCTCGGCGACGTCCTGAACCAGCAGCTCGGCGGCTACCTCGAACGCGCCACCGGGGAGGCGTGGCCGGCGTCGGTGTTCGAGGACGGCGCGCTCGAGGACGACGGCGACCCGGACGAGGACACCGACCGGTGGATGTACGTGCCCGGCGACTCCCGCGACGCCTGGCAGGACATGGCCGACTTCGCCGCCCACGCGCCCGACCCCCACGTCCGCGAGCTCCTCGAGCTCGCCATCGAGGGTCGCGGCGCGTTCAGCCGCTTCAAGTCCGCACTCGACCGGCACCCGACGTACTGGACCGACTGGCACGTCTGGTCCAGCGAGCGGGCCATCGGACGCGCCCGGAGCTGGCTCGCGTCCGAGGGCTACGACCCGCTCCCCTGCGCTCACCCAGGCGCGGACTCTTCTGGCTCCAAGAAGCGGCGACGCCGGCAACATCCCTTGTCGCACGGTCGCGCGGCCGTCCCAGGCGTACGACACGGCACCATCCGGCACGCCGCAGGGGACCACCGAGCGAGCAGCAGCCCCGGCCCCCCTACGCCCCGCAGAGGACACCCTCGCGGGCCCGACGCCGTCATATGCATCTCGTGCTCGCTCAGCCGCGGGTCCTCGATCACGGCACACACTGGTATCTGGAAACCCATTGCGGAGCGCACGAGGATGCGCCGCCGACACCCACACCGTCGACCGGGGCCAGCAGCCGCGGCAGCGACCTCGGCTCCAAGCAGGCGGTCGCCTGCTGCGGCATGCGAATCTGCCTGACGTTGCCCGCCGTCGCATCGGCGGTGCCGCCGCCGAAGCGACGTGCAGCGCCCGTCAGCACCACGGTCAGCACTGTCACCGCGACCGTCACTTAGCAGTTCTGACTGTCAGCACTGTCACGGCGTCCGTCACCGGCGCCCGTGCGCTGACGAGCGCTCGAGCTGCACACCTCTCCCTGTCAGTTCGGTTCCTATCGGCGCCAGGGAGTCACCCATGTCCATCGCGGCCAAGTCGAGGCACGTCTCGATGCCCACGGGCAACGACGTCACCGAGCTCCTCGACGTCGCCGCAGCGGCGGCCCTGCTCGGCACACCACCGCGGTTCGTGCGCCGACTCATCGCCGAGCGCCGCATTCGCTTCTACAAGCTCGGCCGGTACGTGCGGATCGACCGGACAGACGTCGATGCGTTCATCGCGGCGAGCCGCGTGGAGGCGGCGCTCATCCGCCCGCGCCGCGCCTGACACCGGCCCAGGCACCTCACTGATGAGCAAGCGAGAGTTCGGATCCGTCCGCAAGCTTCCGTCGGGCCGCTGGCAGGCCCGATACCTGGCCGAGGACGGCACCCCGCGCACGGCACCCACCACCTTTTCCACCCGCGTCGACGCCGCCGCCTACCTCGCAGGCGTCGCAACCGACATGCGCCGCGGCCTGTGGACCGACCCGCACAACCCCGACATGCCCCGCCTGCGCGAGTACGCGGACGTGTGGCTGGCCCAGCGCACCGTCCGAGGCCGCCCGCTCGCTCCTCGCACCCTCGACACGTACCGACACAGCCTCAACGCCTGGATCGCCCCGACCCTCGGCGACGCCCTGCTGACCGACATCACCCCGAGCCTCGTGCGCCGTTGGCATCAGACGGTGATGTCCAGCACCGGCCCCACCGCGACCCGCCAGGCCTATGCCCTTCTGCGCGCCATCCTCAACACCGCCGTCGCCGACGAGCTCATCCTGCGCAACCCGTGCCAGATCCGCGGAGCCGGTCAGCCCAATTCCCCCGAGCGCCCGCTGCTGTCGCTCGAGGACGCCGAACGCCTCGCCGCACAGATGCCCGCCAACCTGCAGCCCCTCGTGCACCTCGCCTACTGGGCGCACGGCCGCCTCGGCGAGCTCCTCGCCCTCCGCGTCGGTGACGTCGATCTCAAGCGTGGCACGCTGCGCATCGAACGCCAGGTCATCGAGGTCGACCACGTCGGCACTCGCGTCACTGCTCCCAAGGTCGGCAGCCGCCGCACCGTGCACCTTCCCGAGCCAGCGCTCGACACCCTGCGCGACCTGCTCGCGGCACGGCCCGCCGAACCGGACGCGACCCTGTTCGTCCGGCCCGACGGCACCGAGCTGCGCGCACATCACGTGCACGCCGCCTGGGCGAAAGCCCGCAGCGCCGCGGGTCTGGACGGCGTCCACTTCCACGACCTCCGCCACGCCGGCCTCACCCTGTCCGCACAAGCTGGCGCCACCCTCGCCGAGGTGATGCGCCGCGCCGGCCACGCCTCACCAGCAGCAGCCATGCGTTACCAGCACGCCGCCGACGAACGCGACGCCGTCGTCGCACGCCGCATGACCGCCCACGTCCGCTTGCCAGAGGTGCCGGGCCGCTAGCTAGTCCGCTCGAAGCGGTCCAGCGTCGGTTCCGTCTGCCGCATGACGGCTGCGGCATGCTGGACTCATGGAAACGACGGGGGATATGAAGGGCACGCGCCGGCCGTGGCAGCGCGGTGCACTGATCGCTCTGGTCGCGGCGTACGCCCTCTGCCTCATCACGACGGTGCTAGCCGCGTTCGTCGTGGTCAACGCGGCGGAGGACACCTGCGCGCTGACCGAAGACGGCTGGGGCCGGTTCGGAGAAGACACCTGGTCGTGGCTCCCCCTCGGCCAGACGTGCACGTACGAACTGCCATTCACCGACACTGACGGAAGCACGACGGTCGTCCGACACATCGACCCACCGTCGCCCTTCGTCACGACGACCGTGGTCCTTCTGGTGGTGGCACCGGCGGCCGGGGCACTCGGATGGGCACTCCGAGGTCGCTCCTCCAACTAAGCCACCGGTGGAGCTGCTCGAGACACGAAAGGGCCGTGGCGCACCCGTACATCTGGCACGGATCTGGCACGAAACGGGAAATGATCTTGGTCGAGACGCGTCGCTGGCGACCGCTGGCGCGTAAAGCCGCAGGTCAGAGGGCGGAGGGCGAGGGATTCGAACCCTCGGGGTATCGCTACCCAGCGGTTTTCAAGACCGCCGCACTCGGCCACTATGCGAGCCCTCCTGGTGCTCTCCCGCTACGGCGTCACGCCGTTGCCTCGGGACCTGCCGCTGACGCCGCCAGCCCGGATCGTGGAGAGCACTGGCGGCCAGTCTCCCAGGGACGGTCGGCCGCCACCAAGCCGCCCGACCAAGCCATCCAGCGGGCCGTCGGCGCACGGCAGCGCGGGATGGCGCTCCGTCGCCACCGGGTAGCGTGCGGGCGCATGAGCGGCGACCTCGGCACGCGCGCATGACGTCTGCGGAAGGCTGCGCCTGCGGCTGGGGTGCGCCGTACGACGAGTGCTGCGGGCGCCTGCACCGCGGCGATCCGGCGCCGACGGCCGAGGCGCTCATGCGAAGCCGCTACACCGCCTTCGCCGTCGGTGACGACACGTACCTCTCCCGCACCTGGCACAGCTCCACGCGACCCCGCGCGTTGTCGCTCGACCCGTCGCGGCGGTGGGTCGGCCTGCACGTGCTCGGCGCGACGGGTGGCGGACTGCTCGACACCGACGGCGAGGTGGAGTTCGTGGCGCGATGGGAGGCCGCCGACGGCAGTCGCGGCCGACAGCACGAGCGCAGCCGCTTCGTCCGGGAGCAGGGCCGGTGGGTCTACCTCGACGCGCTGCCCGACGCTCCCGCCTGACGCTCGCCGCGGCCGATCCGCAGGCTGACCGAGAGCGGCTCTGGTCGGCCCACCTGGGCCGAGCCGCTTAGAGTCGGGCGCATGAGTCTTGTCGCTGCCTATGCCACCGCCGGTCCGCGGGTTCCGTTCGAGCGCACAATGATCGAGCGGCGTGAGGTCGGGCCGAAGGACATCCTCATCGCGATCCAGTACGCCGGCATCTGCCACTCCGACATCCACACCGCGCGCGAGGAGTGGGGCGCGACGACGTTCCCGCTCGTGCCGGGCCACGAGATCGCGGGCGTGGTCGAGGCCGTCGGCAGCGACGTCACGAAGTACGCCGTCGGCGACCGCGTCGGTGTCGGCTGCATGGTCGACTCGTGCGGCGAGTGCCGCCACTGCCTCGCCGGCAACGAGCAGTTCTGCCGCAAGAACACGGGCACGTACGGCTCGCGCGACGCCGACGGCAACCCGACCGCGGGCGGCTACTCCACCCACATCGTCGTGACCGAGGGCTTCGTCCTGCGCATCCCGGACGCGCTCGCGCTCGATGTCGCCGCGCCGCTGCTGTGCGCCGGCATCACGACGTACTCGCCGCTGCGCCACTGGAAGGCAGGCCCCGGCAGCCGCGTCGCGGTCGCCGGCCTCGGCGGCCTCGGCCACATGGGCGTGAAGATCGCCGCCGCGCTCGGTTGCGAGGTGACGGTGCTCACCCGCACCGACGCCAAGGCTGACGACGCCCGCGCGCTCGGCGCGCACCACGTGCGCGCCACCGCCGACGGCACGGCGTTCCGCGAGCTGCGCAACAGCTTCGACCTGATCCTCAACACCGTGGCCGCCGAGATCGACCTCGACGCCTACCTGCGGATGCTCGACGTCGACGGCGCGATGGTGAACGTCGGCCTCCCGGAGAACTCGCTGTCGGTCAACCTCATGTCGATCGTCGGCAACCGCCGGTCGCTCTCGGGCTCGCCGATCGGCGGCATCGCCGAGACCCAGGAGATGCTCGACTTCTGCGCCGAGCACGACCTCGGCTCGACGATCGAGACCATCGCCGCGCAGGACATCGACGCGGCATACGAGCGCGTCGTGCACGGCGACGTCCGCTACCGCTTCGTCATCGACAACGCCACCATCACCGCCTGACTGCCGTACGCCGCCCGGACCACTGCTCGCGATCACGGGGGTCCGGGGGGCGGCGGTGGCTGGGCGCGCCTACGCTCCGGCCATGCCGTTCAACGTCGAGGACCTGCTCACCACCGGCCAGCACTGGATGGCGCGGGCGAGCACGTCGCTGCCCACACCGCTCGCCACCCGCATCGGCGGCGGTGTGCAGGTGGTCGACGGACAGACCCTCGACCCGCAGCTGTCGGCACTGCTCGCCCTCGAGGCGAAGATCAACCGAGCGCCCGAGGACCTCACGCCTGCCCAGCGGCGTACGGCGCTGGCCCGCAGCGCGCGCATCGCATCGGGGCCGCGCACGCCGATCGGCCCGGTGCGCGACCTGACCGTGCGCGGTGCCGAGGGGGTGCTGCGCGCCCGCCACTACCGGCCCGTCGGCGGCGGCGCGAGCCGCCCGCTCGTCGTCTACTTCCACGGCGGCGGCTGGGTCGTCGGCGACATCGAGAGCCACGACCAGACCTGCCGCCTCATCGCCAAGCACGCCGACGTGCACGTGCTGTCGGTCGACTACCGCCTCGCACCGGAGCACCCGTTCCCCGCGGGTGTCGAGGACTCGCTCGCGTCGTACCGCTGGGCCGTCGAGCACGCCACCGACCTCGGTGCCGACCCAGGCCGCATCGCGGTCGCGGGTGACAGCGCGGGCGGCAACCTCGCCGCCGTCATCACCCAGCTCAGCAAGGACGCCGGCACGCAGATGCCCTACGCGCAACTGCTCGTCTACCCGGGCGCGGACGCCGCGAAGAAGTACCCGTCCAAGGACCTCTTCGCCGAGGGCTACTTCCTCACCAAGAAGACGATGGACTGGTACCTCGACACCTACGCGCCCAACCCCGACCGCCTCGACCCGCGCCTGTCGCCGATCCACGCGAAGGACCTCACCGGTCTCCCGCCGACCGTGCTCACCACGGCCGCGTTCGACCCGCTGCGCGACGAGGGCGAGGCGTACGCCGACGCGCTCGTCGCCGCCGGAGTCACTGTCGTACGTCGACGTGCGACCGGTCTGGTGCACGGGTACTTCGGCATGACGGGCATCCACCGGGCGAGCCTCGAGGAGAGCCTCGCGGTCATCGGTGCGTTCTCCGCCGTCCTCGAGACAGCGGCCCCCACCGCCTGAAGCAGACCTGCCTCCGCCGAACGGTCACAGTTGGGCGACGCGTGCGGGCCCGTTCAGGCTGCAGTGATAGGAAGCACCTGGCGCCACGGGGGTGGACGTCGCGAGGGCGGGCTGCCGCTGCTGAGGTCTCCACATGCATCTGAAGGCCCTGGCCGCGTCCGTAGCCGCCGTGGCCCTCGCCGCCGCATCCGTGCTCACCAGCCCGGCGGTCGCATCCTCCGTCCCGACGAGCGACGACGCGCGCACCAGCCCGCTCGCCGGATCCGCGGCGTCGCCGACGACGTTGGCCGAGCTGACCGACCGGCTCGCCGGCCGCCAGACAGGTCCGCGCATCCCCCGCGTCCACCTGGTCGTCAGGACCACGAGCAGCGCCTCGGCTGCTTCCGTCCGTCGGGCTGCCCGCTCGCTCGGCCTCGCCGCAACCACGTCCGACGTCGAGAAGCTCGGGTACGTGACCGTGGAGAGCACGGCCGCCCACGCCGACGCCGTGCGCCAGCGCCTGACGACGCTCGCCGGCGTCGTGTCGGTCAGCGAGGCGCAGCGATACGACCCGATGTGGACGCCCACCGACCCGAAGTACTCGCTCCAGAGCGGGATGTACGACGCCCTCCAGGGCCCGGCCGCCTGGGCGGATGCGCGCGGCAACGGCGCCACCATCGCGATCCTCGACGGCGGCTTCCAGGCGTCGCACCCCGACCTGGCCGGCAAGGTCGTCGGCACGTGGGACGTCGTCGCCAGGAACACCGACGTCTCGGACGTCGCGGCGTCCCTGGCACCCGGCCACGGCACGGCCGTCGCGAGCGTCGCTGCAGCGGCCACCACCGACGTGCCCGGTGCAGGAGTCGGGATCGCCGGCGCGGCACCCGAGGCCAAGCTCCTCCTCGTCAGCGTGGGCGACGCTCTCGGCGACATCTACGACAGCGCGTCGGCCGCGGGCATCGTCTGGGCCACCGACCACGGCGCCGACGTCATCAGCATGAGCTACGGCGCGAAGACGACCCTGCCCAGCGCGGCCGAGCAGCGTGCCACGCAGTACGCCGCCGACCGGGGGGTCATCCTCGTCGCGTCGGCCGGCAACACCCCGACCACGGCCACGATCTACCCCGCCGCCCACGCCGACGTGATCAGCGTCGGTGCGACCAATCTCGCCGGCACCGCGCAGACGAGCTGGTCGGCCTACGGCCTCAACGTCGCCGTCGGCGCTCCTGGCGAGGACGTGCCGGTCGCGTTCCCGCTCGCACTCGACACGTTCGACGGCGTCAAGGACGGCTACACCCGGCTCGACGGCACCTCCTTCTCCGCGCCGATCGTGGCCGGGGAGGCAGCGCTCCTGCGGGCCGCGCATCCCCACGCCACCTGGCTCGCGCTCAAGAACGCGATCGAGGGCACCACCCGTCCGATCACGGCGCCGGCACACGGCGGCTTCCGCGACCTGCACGGGGTGGTGCAGTTCCGAGCAGCGCTCGACGCCGTCCCCGCCGACACCGTGATCACGGGGACCCAGCCCTCCGGTCCCGGCCTGTTCGAGGTCGATGCCGCTTCGTCGTCGCAGTACGTCCGATTCGAGCTCGGAGGGATGGACCCGGTCACCATCTTCGTCGTCGGTGGCGTCGCGAGGGTGAACATCACCACGTGGGGCGAGGCCGGGATCACGGAGGTCGTGGCGAAGGGGTGCGACGCCGGCCGCTGCGCGCCTGAGGGCGACCGCACGCAGGTGACGATCTCCAACCCTGCACCGGTCATCGCCTATCCGGTCGACGGCTCCCTGCTCGGCGACGAGACATTCCCCCTCGGGGTGGTCGACCAGCCCGGACCGACAGCGATCAGATACGTCGCCGACGTGGGCACCCCGCAGGAGCACGTGCTGGAGCGGTACTTCGCCGACCCGGGCGAGATGTCGGACGGCGTGCATGAGATCACTGCGTTCTACTGCGACGGCTACGGCAGGATCTGCGACCTCGACCACCCGTCAGCACCGGTCACGGTCACGGTGTCGCGCCCCCGGGCCACCCTGGCGATCTCGTCCTCGCTGCCGTTCAGCCCGAACGGCGACGGCCGCAGGGACACCGCGAGCTTCCCGTGGTCGATCGCCCAGGCGTCGACCGCTTCCATCGGCATCAAGAACGGCGACGTCTGGATCGCGGGGCCGTTCGACATCTCGACCGCCGGCCCCGCCCAGGGCGTGTGGACCTGGGACGGCCGCAACAACGACGGCGTCCGCCTCGGCGGGGGCTACTACACGGCATGGATCGAGCTCTCGGCCACCATCGGCACACCGTCACGCGTGGCGACCGCCCGGCGTCAGGTGCCGGTGGAGATCGACACCACCCCCGTGAACTACGGGCGGCTCTACGCGACGCCGTCGACCGTGTTCCCCGTCGTGGACGGCTACGGCGACTCGGTCCTGCTGGCGGCCAACGCCGACGACCCGATCGCCACCTGGACCGCGACCGTCTACGCCAGCACGGGTGCCAAGGTCCGGACGATCACAGGGGGGTTCACCACGTCACGGATGCTCGCGACGTTCAACGGCCGCACGGCGTCCGGGGCGCTCCTGCCCGCCGGGAGGTACTCGTACGCCATCGCCATGTACGACATGGCCGGCAACAGGACGCTCACGCCCAAGTCGCCGGTCACCGTCTCGTGGAAGAAGCTTCGACTGAAGACGGCGTCGAAGAAGATCTCGGCCAAGTCCGCTGCCTCGGCCTACTACTACGACGGCGTGTGCAACGCGGTCTACGGGAGCGCCCGCCCCGGGGTGTGGCCGACGTCGTCGCTCGCCTTCGTGAGCCGCAAGAAGTCCACCTGCTCGTCCTCGCCCCCCTACAACTACGCCATGACCAAGAACCGGTTCACGCTCCCCACCGCGATCCGGTACGGCACGGTCAAGGTGGCCGCGTACGGCGGCGGCAGCCCCTACGGCACCGGCCACAAGGACGACGTCGCCGAGCTCGACTACCTCAAGCGCGACGGCGACACCCCGGGGAAGTCGTTCGTGCTGTCGGCTCCCACGACCACCCACCCGGGGCCCGCTGTCCGGGCGGCGGAGTACCTGGTCGGCGGTCGCACCATCATGTGGATGGCGGGCACGTCCAAGGGCAACTGGTGGGACGTCCGCGACTACACGATCACCTGGACCTACTACGCCCTCGGCTGACCGCGGTATCGCGGGCGTCATCCGTGAGTCGGACGACGACGTTCAAGCTCGCAGGTCGTCGTAGCGCGAGGCGACCTCGGCCTGCACGGCGTCGCCGTTCTCGCTGCCGGTGACCGCTGCCAGGAAGTGATCGCCCCGGATGACGAGCAGGCGCACGTCGGTCTCCGCGGTGATGGTGGCCGTGCGCGGGATCGAGCGCAGCAGTGCGATCTCGCCGAAGTACTGTCCGGCCCCGAGCGTGCCCGGCTTGCGCACGCCGTCGATCGTGACCGCCACGTCGCCCGACGAGATCACGTAGAACTCGCGGCCCACGGCGCCCTGCTGCACGAGCACCGTGCCGGCGGCGGCGTCCTCCCAATGGCTCGTGCGGGCAAGGCGCTCGACGTCGTACGGCGGCAGCACGGCGAGGAACGGCACCTCGCGCAGCAGCTCCAGCTCGTTCGGCAGGTACTGCGCGCGGTGCTCCAGCTTGCGCACGAGCCCGATGCACGCGAGCGCGGCGACGGCGAACCCGACGCCGAGCGGCACCCAGGCCAGCTGGGTCCCGACGGCGCCGATGAGCGCGGGTGCGAGCATCGCGCCGATCGCGGTGCCGAGCAGCGCCGTGCTCTCCTGCACGGCGAACACCCGCGCGAGGATCCGGTCGTCCGTCGCCCGCTGCAGCAGCGTCCGGCCGGCGACCACCGTGGCCGCTCCTCCGAACCCCGTGAGAGCCAACGTGACCGCGGCGGGGACGAGCAGCCCCCACACCGGCACCACGGCGAACGCCAGGCCCTCGAGCACCGCGCCGCCGACCACGATGCGGCCGAGGCGGCGGCCCTGCGACAACGAGGCTCCTGCGAAGGCGCCGACGAGGCCGCCGATGCCGAGCGAGCCGATGAGCAGGCCCGCGCCGCCCTCCGCGAGGCCGAGGACGTCGGCGGCGTACGCCACGCCGAGGATGTCGAGAGCACCGGTGAGGACGAAGTCGATCGCGAGGACGAGCAGCAGGGCGAGCGAGGCCCAGTCACGCCAGAGCGCGATGAGCCCGCCGAGCGCGGCGCGCAGCTCGGACTCCTCGTCGTCCGAGGGCGGCGCCGCCTCGAGCCCGAGCCGAAGGCAGAGCAGCGCCGGGGCGAACGCGATCACCATGGCCACGGCCATCGCAGTGGTCGCACCTGCATCGGCCACGAGCAGACCAGCCACCACCGGGCCGACGAACCGAGCGGTGCCGTCGAGCACCGACGACAACGAGTTGGCCGAGACGAGCTGGGCCGGCGCGGAGGCGAGCTGCGGGAGCGCGGCGAAGTGGATCGGCCTCACGATGGCGAGCACGGTGGTGAGCGACGTCGAGGCGGCGATCACGACCACCGTCGAGGCCTCTGCGGCGAGCGCGCCCCAGGTGAGAACGGTGCAGATCACCACGAGGCCGTGGGACAGGACGAGCGCCGTACCCCGGGGCAGCCGGTCGCCGATGCCCGCGAGCGCCGGGCCGAGGAGGGCGGCAGGGATGAGCTGGACGACGGCCGCGACGCCGGCGAGCGTCGCCCCGCCCCGGTCGAAGCACCAGAGCACCACGACCAGCCAGGCGAAGAACTCGATGAAGCCGTAGAGCGCGTACGCGGCGAGCACCCGGCGCATGCCGGTCCGCGCGGTCAGGGCAGCGAACACGCTCGGCGCACCGCGCATCGTTCGCGTCCTCCACGTCCGGCTGCCGGCGTCCCGGGATGGTCGATGTGGGCGATCATCCCGTCGCCGCGGCTCCTCGGCCACCGGATCGGATGCACTGAGCCGCTGCACCCGCTCGTGACATGCATGTGACGGAATGCCGGAACCCGTCACGATCTGTCACCGGGGGCGCTAGCGTCCGGCCTGGTCGCGTCGCGCACGAGCGCGGCGCGGGGGTCTGTCGGGTGGAGGGCGACGCATGTCGGTCGTGACCGAGGCGCTGCGGGAGACGGGCTCCTCGCTCGGGATGGTCTTCCGCAATCCGGCGCTCCGGAAGCTCAACCTGGCGTTCGCCGGCTCAGCGATCGGCGACTGGGCCTACGCGACGGCCATGGCCGTCTGGGTCTACTCCGTCGGCGGCCTGACCGCGGTGGGCATCTGGGGGACGATCCGCCTGGTCATCATGACGCTGGTGACGCCGTTCGCGTCGATCCTCGTGGACCGCTACTCCCGCAAATGGATCATGGTGTCGACCGACCTGCTCCGCGGCACCGTCGTGTTCGTCTGCGCCCTCCTCATCATCGTCGAGGCGCCCGTCTGGACCGTGTTCGTGCTCGCGACCCTCACGTCGATCTTCGCCGCACCGTTCCGTCCGGCCGTTGCGGCTCTGCTCCCGCACCTGGTCGACCGCCCGGAGGAGCTCACCGCGGCGAACGGCACGTCGAGCACGATCGACAGCCTGTCGTTCTTCGTCGGCCCCGCGCTCGGCGGGCTCCTGCTGACCTTCACCACCGTCCCGGTCGTGATGTTCGTGAACGTCGTGAGCTTCCTGTGGTCGGCCGCACTGGTCGCCGGCATCCGCGTGCCGCACCCGACGACAGTGCCCGCCGTGGCCGGGGCCGAGAGCGACTCGACGGCGGCCACCGAGGTCTCGGCTGCCGAGACCGCGGGCGACACGCTGGTCGAGGAGGTCGAGGAGGAGAAGGAGACCTTCGTCCAGGAGTCGATTGCCGGGTTCAAGACCATCTGGAGCATCAGCGACCTGCGTCTCGTGTCGCTGGTCTACTGCGCGCAGACGATCGTGGCCGGCGCGTCGGTCGTGTACGGCATCGCGATGGCCGTGGAGATGACGAGCTTCGGCCCCAACGGCGTCGGCTACCTCGACAGCATGTTCGGCGTCGGCGCGATCATCGGCGGCCTCGTCGCCCTCGGGCGGGCCTCGAAGATGAGGGTCGCCACCGACTTCGGCTGGGGCGTCATCCTCTGGGCGATCCCGCTGCTGCTCGCCGCGGTGTTCCCGCAGGCGTGGGCGGCGCTGCTCGCCGTCGCGATCATGGGCTTCGGCAACCCGCTGGTCGACGTCAACGCGATGACCATCGTGCAGCGCCTCGGCGACGACAAGGTCATGGGCCGCATCTTCGGTGCGCTCGAGACCGGCCTTATCGCCTCGATGGCGCTCGGCTCCGTGCTCATGCCGCTGCTCCTGCACCTGTTCGGCCTGCGGTGGGCGCTCGCCATCCTCGCGATCGGCATCTCCGCCGTCGTCCTCCCGTTCATGGGTCGCCTGCGCCGGATGAACGCGTCGCTGGGCGAGCCCGACGGCCTGCGGCTGCTGCGCGCGCTGCCGCTGTTCGCCCCGCTCGAGCCCAAGTCGCTCGAGCTCGTCGCCCAGCAGCTGGTGCGCCGCGAGGTCGCGGCCGGCGAGACCGTCATCACCGAGGGCGAGGCCGGCGACGTCTTCTACGTCGTCGAGTCCGGCGCCCTGACGGCGTCCTTCCGCGGCGAGGTGCTCTCGCACCAGGGCCCGGGCGACCCGTTCGGCGAGATCGCGCTGCTGCGCGACGTGCCGCGCACCGCGACGGTGGTGGCGGACGAGCCGACCGTGCTCTACAGCCTCGACCGCGACGCGTTCCTCGCCGCGGTGACCGGCAACAGCGAGGTCAGCGGCCAGGCCGACGACCTCATCGCCCGCCGCATCCCGACGTACTGACCGAGGGCTGCTCGGCGATCCACCGGCGCACGGCGGCTGCGCTGACGATCAGCGGCGGCGCAGAGCCGTGCTGCCGCGGACGACCATGTCGAGCGGCAGCACGTCGTGCCGGGCGGGCGCGCTCGGGTCGTCGAGGCGCTCGAGCAGCAGGCGCGCCGCCCGCGCCCCGATCTCCTCGACCGGCTGCACGACGGTCGTGAGGTCGAGGTGCTCGCTCATCTCGTGGCCGTCGAAGCCGACGACGCTGACGTCACGGCCGGGCTCGAGACCGTGCGCACGCAGCGACCGCAGGGCGCCGAAGGCCATCTCGTCCGACATCGCGAAGACCGCCGACGGCGGGTTGGCGCGGGCGAGCAGCGTGGTCATCGCCCGCTCGCCGCCCTCGATGGTGAAGTGGCCGCACGCCTCGAGATCCGGGTCGATGGGCAGGCCCGCCTCCGTCATCGTGTCGCGATAGCCGATGAAGCGGTTGTCCTCGGGCCGGAACGGGGTCGGCCGCGGACGTCCCGAGATCAGCGCGATGCGCTCGTGACCGAGGTTGATGAGGTGCTGCACGGCCATGCGCGCGCCGGCGACGTCGTCGATGCCGATCGACGAGCAGCCGTCGTGGTCGGTGTCGATGAGGACGACCGGCTGCTCGAGGTCGAAGATCTCGCTGACACCCTCGGTCTCGGTCGGCAGCGAGATGACGAGGAAGCCGTCGACGCGGCGGCGCAGCTTGCGGTGCGCGGGCACGTGCCCGGTCTCGCCGGGGTCACCGATGCTCGAGAGCAGCAGGTCGAGCTCGGAGGCCTGCAGCACGCTCTCGATGCCCGACAGCACCCGGGCGAAGTACCAGCGGGCGATGTATGGCGTGATCACGGCGATGCTGCCTGCGCGGCCGGAGGCGAGGCGCGAGGCGGCCGGAGAGACGACGTAGTCGAGGCGCTCGGCGACCTGGCGGACCTTCTCCCGGGTCACGGGGTCGACGTTGGGCAGACCCCGCAGCGCCCGGGAGACCGTGGCGGTCGAGACGCCGGCCTCACGTGCGATGTCGCGGATGGTCATCGCCATGCCGGTGCTCCTCCTGCTACCCCGAGATCAAACGCCTTGAGAGTAGGGAGCCATGACACGTTTCTGCAAGCGTTTACGCACGCGGATCGGTGACGCGACCGGCAGCGCTTTCACACGTCGGGCCAGGGAAAGGACGCCCTGACCACTCATTCCGTGCAACGGCGTACGGCGCCGGACCGGGCCCTCGCCGGTGCAACGCTGAAAGCCGAGCCGCCCGTTACACCCCTCATGCCACCCCGCGTCATGCTCGTTCTCGTGCGGTGCGAGCCGGCGCGGAACCGGAATCAGGACGTCGGGGCCCAGGGGGCGGGACGGCGCTGCAGGAACGCGGTCATGCCCTCGCGGGCCTCATCGCTGGAGAAGAGGGACGCCGACAGCTCGGCGGTGAAGGCGAACGCAGCATCACGGTCCATCGACGGGACGCGCCGCAGCAGCTCCTTGGTCCGGGCGAGGGCCTGCGGACCGCCGAGCAGCAGGGCGTCGACGTACGACCGGACGACGGCGTCGAACGCCTGCTCCTCGGCCACGGCCGTGACGAGGCCGGCCGCGCGCACGCGCTCGGCGCTCACGCGCTCGCCGGTGAGCAGCAGCTCCCGGGCGTCGTTCGGGTTCATGCGCGCGAGGCACACGACCGAGATGACCGCCGGTGCCACACCCACCCGCACCTCGCTGAAGGCGAACTTCGCCGTCTCCACCGCCACCGACAGATCGGACGCCGCGACGAGCCCGTTGCCGCCGCCCGCGACGTGCCCTTGGACGCGCGCGACGATCGGCTTGGGGTGGTCGAGCATCGCCTCGAGCACCCGGACGAGAGCACCCGGACCCGACGCCGCGAAGCTGTCGGCGTCGGCGGCCGCAGCACCCGAGAGGTCGGCACCCGCGCAGAACGTGTTGCCCTCGCCGGTCAGCACGATCACGCGTACGGCGTCGTCCTCCGCGGCGGCCGCGAAGTGCGCCGGCAGCTCGGCGAGCATCGTCGCCGACAGCACGTTCTTCGTCTCGGGGCTCGCGAGGGTGATGGTCGCGACGCCGCCGTCGACCTCGTAGCGCACGGTCATCGCTGGTCCATCCCCTCCAGCATCGCGATGATGCGCAGCATCACCTCGTCGGCGCCGCCGCCGATCGAGATGAGGCGGACGTCGCGGTAGTAGCGCTCGACCCAGTACTCGGAGGCGTAGCCCATGCCGCCGTGGAACTGCACGGCGGCGTCGGCCACCTCGCGAGCGACGCGCCCGGCCTTCAGCTTGGCGATGGTCGCCATGCGCGTCGCGTCCTCGCCGGCGACGATCCGCTCGGCCGCGGCGTAGCAGTACTCCTTGAGCAGGTCGACCTCGGCGACGAGCTCGGCGAGGCGGTACTTCAGGTGCTGGTTGGCCAGCAGCGGCTTGCCGAACGCGTGGCGCACGCGCAGGTAGTCGATCGTGCGGTCGATCGCCCGGCGCGCGCCGGCGTACGCCATGTAGGCGCCGATGAGGCGCTCGTCCTGGAACTGCGCCATCTGCATCTGGAACCCGCGGCCGATCTCGCCGACCGTGTTCGACACCGGCACCCGCACACCGTCGAAGACGAGCTCGCCGGTGTCGCTGGAGTGGTTGCCCATCTTCTGGATGCGGCGACCGACGCTGAAGCCGGGCACGTCCGTCGGCACGATGATCATGGACATGCCCTGGTAGCCGCCCTCGTCGCTGGTCCGCGCGAGCAGGCAGAGCCAGTCGGCCTGGGTGCCGTTGGTGATCCACATCTTGCGGCCGTCGATGACCCAGTCGTCGCCGTCGCGGCGGGCGCGCGTGCGGATGCCAGCGACGTCGCTGCCGGCGTCGGGCTCTGATACGGCGACGCTGCACACCATCTCGCCCGTGAGGGCGGGCTCGAGGTACTGCTTCTTCAGCTCGTGGCTGCCGAAGCGCGCGAGCGCGGGGGTCGCCATCGCCGCCTGCACCGCGATCCCCATCGGCACGCCCGCGCAGTCGGCGCGGCCGAGCTCCTCGGCGAGCACGACCGTGAACGAGTGGTCGGCACCCTGACCGCCGTACTCCGGGTCGTACTCGAGGCCGAGGCCGCCGATCGCCGCGAGCTTGGGGAGCAGCTCGTGGCCCGGCCAGATGCCGGCCTCCTCCCACGCGTCGGCCTGCGGGTTGAGGTCCTTCTCGACGAAGTCGCGCACGGACTTCCGGAACTGCTCGTGCTCGGGCGTGAAGATCATGACTGCTCCCCTGCGTCGGTGCTCGCGCTGCTGTCGATGGTGAGCCCGAGACCGCGGGCCCAGAGCGTGCTGAGAGTGGCGACGGCCGTGGCGTCGTCGTACGACGCGGAGTCCTGCTCGCCGCGTCCGTACCAGTGCCGGCCGAAGCCCTCGACCATCGCGCACAGCGCGCTCGCGGCGATGGCGGGATTGACGTCGCCGGCGGCGACGCCGGTGCTCTGCAGCTTCTCGATCTCGCGCGTCACGCGCGCGACGTGGTCGCGGCGGATGCCGCTGAGCACCTCGCGGTAGCGCGGGTCGGTGCCGGCGACCTCCTCGACGACCTCGAGCATGCGCCCGTCGCGGCGGTAGGCCTCGAGGTAGCGGCGGTTGGCCTCGGCCATGCGGGCCATCGGGTCGCTGATCTCGTCGCCGACGGCGAGGGCGCGGTAGGCGTCGGTCACGATCGTGTCGACGAGACCGCGCAGCACCGCCTCCTTGTCGGTGAACCACGTGTACGCCGTGCCGTGGCTCACGCCCGCGACGATGCTGACGTCGCTCATGCGGGTCGCGGCGTACCCGCGGTCCTCGAAGAGGCTGCGCGCGGCGGCGAGCAGCTTCTCCCGCGTTCGGCGCCCCCGCTCGGTCAGCGGTGCCGTGCGCTCCACGACGGTGTCGGGGTCGGCGTTCACGAGACGTCCTCTCGCAGAAGGTGTTCGGGGATCTGGACGATGCGGGCACGGAGGTGCTCGCCGAGGCCCTTGGCCTGCGGATCGAGGCTGGTCGAGTCGGCTACACCACGCCCGAGCCAGCCCCGGATGACGACGTTCACCGCGAGCAGGTTGGGCAGCACGTGCACGTCGTGCTCGAGGGCGGACGACTCCGGCAGCAGCGTCGTGATGCCGTCCTCGACGAGGAGCTTGGCGAGCCACTCCCAGCGGAGCCGGTCGAGCTGGTCGTCGCCCGAGCGGCGTACCCACAGGCCGACGTTCGCGTTGCCGCCCTTGTCGCCGCTGCGCGCGCCGATGAACGTGCCGAGCGGCAGCAGCGGCCCCACGCCTGACATCTGATTCGCGAAGAGGTCGTACGCAGGCTCGATCGTGACGGTGCCGACCGGCCCCCCGGACGGCGTGGTGGCGACGACCTCGCCGTCGAGGGTGACGGTCTGGGTCACGGTCTCGGCCGGCACGGTGGTCGGCCAGTAGATGCCGTACGGCGTGCCCTCGGCCGGAGGCGCGGTCGGGAACATGCCCGGGTACGTCGCGAGCGCGCTCTCGACGATCGGCGCGGTGAACGCCTTGCCGACCGCCTTGGGGTCGGCGGCCTTCACGGTGAGCCGCAGCTCGGCCTGGGCGTCGGCGATGGTGGTGGGGTCCTCGCGGTCGCGGCGCAGCAGGTCGGCGTGCAGCTCGCGCACCCGGAACGTGCTCGCGGCGGCGAGATCGACCGGCGAGAGCGACTGCGCCTGCTCGAGGGTCACGCCTGCGACTGTGCGCAGCGCGAGGTCGGCCTTGGCCTCGACGTCGAGCCCGGTGAGCACGAGGGACGCGGTGTTCTTGAAGCCGCCGAGGGTGTTGACCGCCACCTTGACCGTGGCGGGTGCGGGAAGTCCCCGGACGCCGGAGATCGCGACGCGATCGGGTGCGGCCTGCTCGAGCTCGATCGTGCCGAAGTGCGCCGTGACGTCCGGGTTCGCGTACTCAGGACCGCCGATCTCGTACAGCAGCTGGGCGGTGACGGTGCCGAGGCTCACGAGACCGCCGGTGCTGTCGTGCTTGCCGATCACACTGCTGCCGTCGTCCGCCACCTCGGCCCACGGGAAGCCCACGTGCTCGAGGCCGGGCACCTCCGTGAAGAACGCGTAGTTGCCGCCGGTCGCCTGGGCGCCGCACTCGATGACGTGGCCCGCGACCACGGCGCCGGCGAGCCGGTCGAGATTCGCGGCGTCGTCGTACGACCAGCCGTGCCACCAGGCCGCGGGACCCACCACGAGCGCGGCGTCGGTGACACGACCGGTGATCACCACGTCGGCGCCGGCCGCGAGCGCGGCGGTGATGCCGCGGCCGCCGAGGTAGGCGTTGGCCGTGAGGGGCGGCATGCCGAACGACTCGAACGCCTCGCCGGTGTCCAGGTTGGTGAACGTCTCGCCCGCGGCCTTCAGCTCGTCGAGGCGCGGCATGAGGTCGTCGCCCTCGACGTACGCGATGCGCACGTGGCCGAGGCCGAGCTCGTCGGCCTTCTCCCGGAGTGCGGCCGCGGCGCCGGCGGGGTCGAGGCCGCCGGCGTTGGACACGACCTTGATGCCGCGATCGAGGCAGGTGCCGAGCACCTGCTCCATCTGCGTGAGGAACGTGCGGGCGTAGCCGCTGCCCGCGCCGTGCTTCATCCGCTGCCGCGCGAGGATCAGCATCGTGAGCTCGGCGAGCCAGTCGCCCGTGAGCACGTCGATCGGCCCGCCCTCGACCATCTCGCGGGCCGCGTCGAGCCGGTCGCCGAAGAACCCCGAGCAGTTCGCGATCCGCACCGGCCGCTTCACGTCGCTCATGCCGTCGCCTCGACGGTCGCGACGACGGTGTGGGCGTCGACGCTCTGGCCCACGCTCACGTGGATCTCGGTCACGGTGCCGGCGGCGTCGGCGCGGATGGTGTGCTCCATCTTCATCGCCTCGAGCACCACGAGCGCCGCCCCTGCCTCGACCTCGTCGCCCACCGCGACCGCGACATGCGTGACCGTCCCGGGCACCGGAGTGGTCGGTCCGGCGCCGCCGCCATCGTGACCGGACGCCGCCCAGGCCTCGACCACCTCGAAGCCCGTTGTCCATCCTTCGGAGCGCACGGTCAGCTCACGGGGCCCACGAGGTTCTGTCGGGCGCTGCTCGAACCACGATGCCGGCCTGGCGTCGTCATCTGCGTCGATGTGCACGGTCGACCGGATCCCGTCGATCTCCAGCCGGGCGGGCATCCCCGCGAATACCAGCCCGTAGTACGACTCGGTGGTCAGAGTCAGCGTGTCGATGCGCTCGAACCGCTCGTCGGCCGCGATCGCCTGGGCGGCCACGGACGCGTCCTCCACGTCGAAACCGACGAGGTATGCCGCTCCGGCCCGTCGCCACTCCCGGGCCACGACCACCGTGCGATGCCCGGTCCCGCTGCGCAGCCTCAGCGTCACCAGCTCGGGGACGCCGGCGACGTTGCGCCATGCCCTCGGGGCCGTCTCGGCAAGGTCGGCATCCCGTGTGGGCACCACATCACCGAGCACGGCGGCGGCGGCCGCAAGCGCCTGGCACCGGAGAACGTTCGCCGGCGCCGCGGCTCCGACCAGCTCGGGATGCTCCTCGAGGAAGGCCGTGGTCGTATCGCCCGCGAGGAAGCCTGGTGACTCCAGCAGCGCCGCGAGCATCGCCGCGTTGGTGAGGACGCCGGAGACCATAGAGCCGCGCAGGAAACGGGCAAGCTCTGCGGCGACGTCGGTGCGGCCATCACCGTGGGCGATCACCTTGGCCAGCATCGGGTCGTAGTGGGAGGAGACCTCCGACTCCTGCTCGACCGCGCTGTCGACGCGAACGCCCTGGTGCCAGCGGTAGAGGTCCCACGCCCGGAGCGTGCCGGTGCTGGGGAGGTAGCCGTTCGCGGGGTCCTCGGCGTAGAGGCGGACCTCGATGGCGTGGCCCTCGCGGGCGATCTCGTCCTGCGTCAGCGGCAGTGCCTCGCCACGGGCGACGGCGATCTGCCACTCGACGAGATCCAGACCCGTGACCATCTCGGTGACGGGGTGCTCGACCTGCAGGCGGGTGTTCATCTCGAGGAAGAAGAACTCCTGCGCGTCGCCCTCGCCGGCGACGAGGAACTCGACCGTTCCTGCACCGACGTAGCCGATCGCGGACGCGAGCGAGAGCGCAGCGGCGTACATCCGCTCGAGCGTTGCCGGCGTCGCGCCCGGGGACGGCGACTCCTCGACCACCTTCTGGTGCCGGCGCTGGATCGAGCACTCGCGCTCGAAGAGGTGCACGACGCTGCCGTGGGTGTCGCCGAAGACCTGCACCTCGACGTGCCGCGAGCGCTCGAGGTAGCGCTCGAGGAAGACGGTCGCGTCGCCGAAGGACGACGCCGCCTCACGGCGAGCGCCCTGGACGGCCTCGACGAGGTCGCCGGCACCGCGCACGACGCGCATGCCCTTGCCACCGCCACCCGCAGATGCCTTGACCAGCAACGGATATCCGACCTGCTCCCCCGTCGCGAGCAGGTCGGAGTCCGACACCTCGGCAGCGAGCTCTGCACCCGGCACGAGCGGCACCCCGGCGTCCGCCGCGATGCGCTTGGCCTCGACCTTGAGCGCCATCGCGCGCATCGACTCCGGCGTCGGCCCGACCCACACGAGCCCCGCGTCGGCCACGGCCTGCGCGAACTCGGCGTTCTCCGAGAGGAAGCCATAGCCCGGGTGGATCGCGTCGGCTCCGGTGCGGCGCGCAGCGTCGAGCACCTTCGCCGCATCGAGGTACGACTCGGCGGACGTCATGCCGCCGAGGGCCACGGCGTACGTCGCCTCGTCCACGAACGGCAGCGCGCGGTCGGGCTCGCTGAAGACGGCGACGGTCTCGATGCCGAGCTCGTCGGCCGTGCGGATGATGCGGCGGGCGATCTCGCCGCGGTTGGCGACGAGGAGTCGGGTGATGTCAGGCATCGCGATCACATCCGGAAGACGCCGTAGGTGTTCGCGCCCTGCACCGGTGCGGAGTGCACGGCGGAGAGCGCGATCGACAGGACCGTGCGGGTGTCGCGGGGGTCGATGATGCCGTCGTCCCAGAGACGACCGGTGGCGTAGAGCGCGGTCGACTGCGACTCGACCTGCTGCTCGAACGCCTCGCGCATCGGTGCGAAAGCACTGGCGTCGAAGGGCTGTCCAGCCGCCTCGGTGCGCTGCTTCGCGACGATCTCGAGCACGCCGCCGAGCTGCTTCGGCCCCATGACCGCGATGCGGTGGTTGGGCCAGGTGAACACGAAGCGCGGGTCGTACGCGCGGCCGCTCATGCCGTAGTTGCCCGCGCCGTACGACGCGCCGACCATCAGCGTGAGGTGCGGGACGGTGGAGTTCGACACCGCGTTGATGAGCTTGGCGCCGTCCTTGATGATGCCGCCCTGCTCGTAGCGGGTGCCCACCATGAAGCCGGTGATGTTCTGGATGAACAGGATCGGGACGTCGTGGCGCTCGCAGAGCTGGATGAACTGCGCGCCCTTCTCGGCCTCCTCGCTGAAGAGGATCCCGTTGTTGGCGAGGATGCCGATCGGGAAGCCGTCGAGGTGCGCCCAGCCCGTGACCAGCGTCGAGCCGTAGAGGGGCTTGAACTCCTCGAACTCGCTGCCGTCGACGATGCGCGCGATCACCTCGCGCACCTCGAACGGCACCCGCACGTCGGCGCTCGCGATGCCGAGGAGCTCGTCGGTGTCGTACGCCGGTGCGACGGGCGCCTTCGAGCGGCCCGGCCCGAGCGTGCGCCAGTTGAGGTGGCCGACGATGTCGCGGCCGATGCGCAGCGCATCCGGCTCGTCGGCGGCGAGGTAGTCGGCGAGGCCGCTGGTGCGCGCGTGCATCTCGGCACCGCCGAGCTGCTCCTCGTCGGCGTCCTCGTCGATCGCCATCTTCACCAGCGGCGGACCGCCGAGGTAGACCTTCGCGGCGTCCTTCTGCAGGACGACGTAGTCGCTCATGCCCGGCACGTAGGCGCCGCCGGCGGTGGACGAGCCGAAGACCAGCGTGATCGTCGGGATGCCCGCAGCCGAGAGCCGCGTGAGGTTCTTGAAGCTCGCGCCTCCGGGCACGAAGATCTCGGCCTGCTTGGGGAGGTCGGCACCGGCCGACTCGGTGAGGCTCACGAGGGGCAGCCGGTTGACGCGCGCGATCTCCATCGCGCGCAGGCCCTTCGCCACGCTGGTCGGGCCCTGCGCACCGCCCTTGACCGTCGGGTCGTTGGCGCTGATCACGCACTCGACGCCGCGGATGCGGCCGATGCCGCTGACCATGCCGCCGCCGAGCGGGTCGTCCGTGGCGTAGCCGGCCAGGGGCGAGAGCTCGAGGAACGGCGAGCCGCGGTCGATCAGCAGGCCGATGCGCTCGCGCGGCAGCAGCTTGCCGCGCCCGCGCAGCTTGGCGACGGCTTTGGCCGCCTTCGCGTCGTCGGCGCTCCCGCCGCCGCGCACGACCTGGGCGGTGAGCGCGTCGATCTCGCCGAGCGCCTCGAGCATGGCGGCGCGGTTGTCGGCGTACGCCGGCGAGCGCAGGTCGGCCCTGCTCGCGATCCGTGCCACGTCACCCCTCCGACCTGCGACGACGCTCGCACCTGACGTCGGCGTCACCTGACAGTCGCATCAACTTGATGCCGCCGTCAAGCCCTCTGCGCGTCGGAGGTCGGCGCGGGCTCGCGCGTCGCGGGGTGCGGTGTACGGCGGAGGCGGGAGGATCGGGGCGTGAGCGACGGGTGGGTGCGGCGGTGACCGACGGGCTGGTGAGCTGGAGCCTCGCGCGGCGTGCTGCCCGCGAGGCGGCCGACTCGTTGCCGGTGGTCTCGGTGCCGCTCGCCGTGGCGGTCGGGTCCGTGCTGGCCGAGCCGCTCGTCGCCACGACCGCGCTCCCGCCGGCCGACGCCGCCCGCGTCGACGGCTGGGCCGTGAGCGGTCCGGGGCCGTGGGACGTCGTACCCGGGCCGGTCGACCACCTCTCCGACGGCTGCGCCGTGGAGGTCGACGCCGGCGGCGTGCTGCCGTTCGGCTCCGACTCCGTGCTGCGCGCCGACCACGCGCTCGTGCTCGACGAGGGCGGCCGCGGCCGCCTGCACGTGGGCGACCCTGCCTCCGGGCGGCTCGCGCCGCACGCGGGGTACGTCGAGCCCGGCAGCGACGTGCGTCCGCGTGGCGAGGAGGCCGCCGCGGGCGAGACCCTCCTGCAGGCCGGCGGCGTCGTGACCCCCGCCGTCGTCGCGCTCGCGGCCTCGGCCGGTCTCGACGAGCTCCCGGTGGTGCGACCGCCGGATGTCGCGATCGTCGTCCCTGAGCGTGGGCGCGACGTGCTCGGGCCGATGCTGCCCGGCTGGGTCGCGTGGGCGGGCGGGCGCGCGTTCCCGCCGGTCCGCGTGCTCGGCGGTCTCGACGAGCTGGTCGACACGATCGACGACGCCAACAGCGACGTGATCGTCGTGACCGGTGCGACCTCGACGTCCGACGACGTGCACCGCGCGGTGGCCAGGCTCTCCGGACGCTGGGTCGTCGACGGCGTCGCCGTACGCCCCGGAACGGCGAGCAGCTTGGCCGTGCTGCCCGACGGACGGCGTGTGGTGTCGCTGCCCGAGGCGCCGCTCGGCGCGGTCGCCGGCGTTCTGACGCTGCTCGTGCCGCTGCTCGCCGCGCTGCGCGGGGAGTTCGGCGTGGACGAGTCGCGCATCGAGGAGGCCGTTCTCGACCGCGACGTGCCGCCGGGCCTCGCCGACGCCGAGGGCTGGGTGCGGCTGGTGCCGGTGCAGCGGCGGCGTCACGGGCTCGTGCCGTCGGCGACGCCGCTGCCGCACGATGGCCCGGCCGCGCTGCGGGGCATCGCGCTCGCGGACGGGGTCGCGGTGGTGGCGTACGGCGCCGGAGCGCACGGCACCGGCGTCACGGTCCTCCCGCTCCCGTGACGGCTGGCGACCACCGGGCCCTACCGGCTGTGGACGACGCGCACGGTGAAAGCCGCGTTTGTTGCGCTCTTAGCAACGAAGGCCCCCTTCATGTCAAACGGCGTATGGAAGGGTTCGGCGCGTGACTGCGTCGGTGCTGCGGCTCCCTGCGCGACGGCTGAGCCCGCTCGCGTCGATCCTGCTGCGCATCGGCATCGCGGCGGCGTGCCTCGTCATCACCGCGGTGATCGTGTACGTCGAGCGCGACGGCTATCGCGACATCACCGACGAGCCCATCGGCTGGCTCGACGCGTTCTACTACGCGACCGTGTCGCTCTCGACGACCGGCTACGGCGACATCACGCCGTACTCCGACCTCGCGCGGCTCACCAACACCCTCGTCATCACCCCGCTGCGGTTCCTCTTCCTCATCGTGCTCGTGGGCACGACCGTCGAGGTGCTCACCACGCGCAGCCGTGACGAGTTCCGCTCCAACCGCTGGAGGCAGCGCGTGAACTCCCATACCGTCGTGGTCGGCTTCGGCGTCACCGGTCGCAGCGCCGTCCAGGCGGTGCTCGACCAGGGGACGCCGGTCGGCCAGATCGTCGTCGTCGACCGCACCCGCCAGGCGATCGACGAGGCGACCACCCTCGGGTGCGTCGGCGTCGTCGGGGATGCCACGCGCGAGGAGGTGCTGCAGACCGCGGAGGTCGGCAAGGCTGCGCGCGTCGTCGTCGCGACCGACCGCGACGACACCTCGGTGCTCGTCGTCCTCACCGCGCGGCGCCTCTCCACCAGCGCGACGATCGTCGCGTCGGCCCGTGAGAGCCAGAACATCACCGTGCTGCGGCAGAGCGGTGCGAGCATCGTCATCCCCACCGCGGAGTCCGCCGGCCGCCTGCTCGGGCTGTCGCTCGCCTCGCCCACCGCGGGCCAGATCGTCGAGGACCTGCTCGAGCCGGTGCAGGGCCTCGAGATCGTCGAGCGGGCGATCACGCCGGCCGAGCTCGGCGTGACGCCGCAGTCCCTGCTCGAGCACGGCAGCGTCGTACTGGCTGTCGTGCGCGGCAGCGAGGTGCACCGCTTCGACGACGGCGTCGTCACCGTCCTGCAGAAGGACGACCGCATCGTCGTGATCCGGCCCAGCGGCTCCGCGGCGCACCCCGTGCAGGGATCGGCGTACTGACGTGCAGGCCGTCGTGATCAGCGAGCCGGGTGGGCCTGACGTCCTGCAGTGGCAGGAGGTCCCGGACGCCGTCGCCGGTCCGGGCGAGGTGCTCGTGCGCGTGACAGCTTCTGCCGTCAACCGCGCGGATCTGCTGCAGCGCCAAGGGTTCTACCCACCCCCGCCCGGTTCGTCGCCGTACCCCGGCCTCGAGTGCAGCGGTGTCGTCGCGGGGCTCGGCGACGGCGTCGGCGGCTGGGCCGTCGGTGACGAGGTGACGGCGCTGCTCTCGGGCGGCGGGTACGCCGAGCTCGTCGCCGTACCGGTTGGGCAGCTCATGCCCGTGCCCCGCGGCGTACCGCTGCTCGACGCTGCCGGCCTCGCCGAGGTCGCGTGCACGGTGTGGTCGAACGTCGTGATGGACGCCGGTCTGGCTGCGGGAGAGGTGCTGCTCGTGCACGGAGGCGCCGGCGGCATCGGCACCTTCGCCATCCAGGCTGCGGTCGCGCTGGGCGCGCGGGTGGCCGTCACTGCGGGCTCGGCCGAGAAGCTCGAGCGGTGCCGAGAGCTCGGTGCGGACATCCTCGTGAACTACCGCGAGCAGGACTTCGTCGAGGTCGTTCGCGCGGCCACGGGCGGCCGGGGTGCGGACGTCGTGCTCGACAACATGGGTGCGGCGTACCTCCAGCGCAACGTCGACGTGCTCGCGACGGGCGGCCGCATCCAGGTGATCGGCATGCAGGGCGGTACGAAGGGCGAGATCAACCTCGGCGTGCTCCTCGGCAAGCGCGGCCAGCTGCGCGCCACGACCTTGCGCGCGCGGCCGACGTCGGAGAAGTCGGCCATCTGTGCCCGCGTGGCTTCGGAGGCCTGGCCGCTCGTCGAGAGCGGTGCGATCCGCACGGTGACCGACCGCGTGATCCCGATGAGCGACGCCGCCGAGGCGCACCGCGTCATCGAGGCGAGCGAGCACGTCGGCAAGGTCCTGCTCGCCGTCTGACCCGCCGCAGTCCGAGGGCCGCGAGCAACGCGGATGATGCGACGAACGCGGGCTCGATCCGTCGGATCATTCGAGTTGCTCGTGACCTCTCACAGAGGGTGGGCCCAGGCGTCGATCTCGCTGGTGACGTCCATGCCGACCTTGCGGTAGAGCTTGTCGGCGCCGGTCGGGCTCGTGCTGTCGACGCCGAGCTGCACGCCGGCACGGCCGCGCTCGCGGTAGTAGAGGAACGCACGGACGAGCAGCAGCTGGGCGAGGCCTCTACCCCGGAACTCACGGGCGACGCCGAGGGTGCGCACGTAGCCGTCGCCGAGGTCGGCGCGGCTCTCGTCGAGCAGGCACACACCAGCGGGCACGCCGTCGACCTCGAGCATCCACCAGCCGTCGGGGTCGTCGCCGCCCTTGCCCTCGAGGTGCTCCCTGTACTCCTCGTACGACCGGTCGGTGTGGTTCCAGTGGTCGGCGAACGACGCCTGCTGGACGCCGTACAGCCGACGGCGCTCCGCATCGGTGCGCGCATTGACGAGGACCACGCCGACCGGGAGCGGCGGCGGGGTGTCCGGGAGCACGGCCGTCGCGAGGTCGATGCGCATCCGGTAGAACCGCCGGACGCACTCGAAGCCCGCGGACTGCAGCCCCTCGACGAGCGGGAGGTCGGAGCCGAAGCACCCGCCGCGCACCGTCCAGACGCCCTCAGGGGCCAGCGATGCCTGCGTCGCCCGACCCACGCGCAGCCCGTGCGCGAGACCGGCGTCGATGATCTCGCGCGTGTACCGCTCCGGATCGGCGTACGGGTCCACCCAGGTCTCGGCCGGGGTCGGGTCGTGCTCGATCCAGATGTAGCCGACGAGGTCGTCGCCGTCCAGAACGAACGCCGAGTGCTCGCGGTCGGTGGCGCTGGACGAGAACATGCCGGCCACCTCCTCGCGGCCGGAGTCGCGCACGCCGACGGCAGCGATGTCGCAGCGGGCCATGAGCGCCTCGGCGGCATCGAGGTCGGCCGGGTCGACGACGCCGTCGACGTACCTCGGCAGCCGCACGGTCAGGTGCGGCGGGAGGTCGGCACGCAGGAGGTCGAGAGCGTCCGTCGGATCGGTCACGAGAGATGAGCCTGCGCCGCCACGCGCCCGGTGTCACCCGGGTTTCGCGGTGGGCTCAGGACAGCGCCAGCGCCCAGCCGTCGATCACGTGCACGGCACGCATACCGACGCGCTCGTAGACGCCCACCGCACCCGTGAGGCTGTCGGCGTCCACACCCAGCTGGGTCCCCGCCCGGCCCATGTCGCGGTAGCGGACGAACGCGCGCTGCAGCAGGAGTGTCGCGAGGCCGCGTCCCCGGAACTTCCGTCGTACGCCGAGCACGCCCACGTAGCCGTCGCCGAGCTCGGCACGGCTCTCGTCCAGGAGGCAGAAGGCCGCGGGCTCGCCGTCGACGGTGAGCAGCCACCAGCCGTCCGGGTCGCGCGTGTCTCCGACCGAGAAGTCGTCCCACCACTCCTCGTACACCGTGGGCGTGAAGTTCCAGTGGTCGAGGAACGCCTCGTTGTCGACAGCCCAGATCGCACGCCGCGTCTCGTCGTCATCCCGCACGACGATCTCGACTCCCGGCGGCAGATCCGGTGCGGTGGCGGGGATCTCGGGGGAGGTTGACGCGATGCGCATGCGGTAGAAGCGGCGGACCCGTTCGAGACCCTGTGCAGCGAGCAGCGGCGGCATGAGCTCGTCGGTCGACCAGTGGCCGGTGCGCAGGGTCCACCCCGGCTCGCTCCGCGTGGACGCCAACCTCCGGCCGGCAGCGACTGCGTGCTCGACCGCGCACTCGAGCACCGCCTGCTCGTGCTCCCCCGGCAGGCATGCGATGTCGACGTACATGTCCTTGGCCGGCGGCTGCACCTGCACGTAGACCGCACCCAGCGGGACGCCGTCGTGCTCGACGAGCGCCGTCTCGGCGCGATCGACGTCGCGCATCAGGAAGTAGGCCGCAGTGTCGGCGTCGCTGGTGTCGACCGTGCCGAGACGGGAGCGCTCGTACTCCGCGTAGAGGCGCTTGACGACGGCGAGGTCGTCGGGGTGCGGCGTACGACCGTCCCACCGCACGGGTCGGACGACGAGACGCGGGTCAGCGCTCACGCCGTCGAGGATCCTCGACGGACCGCGGGCCTGTCGCGCGCGTTTAGGCAGGCGTCAGTGCGTGGACGCCGGCAGCGCGGCGATGCGACGCGCGAGGTAGGGCGAGAACCAGCCGTCGTACTTGGCCTGGACCTCTGCCTTGGTCCAGTCGAGGCCGGTGACGACGCCGCGGCAGGTGGGCTCGCCGCAGAGGCACTCGAACTCGTCGTAGTCGCTGGAGTCGCACGTCGCGTAGTCGAAGGTGAGCTCGTCACCCACCTCGATGTCGCGCATCGCGACCAGCACCGTCGCGCCGACGAGGCCGCACGACGGCTCGCACGAGTGGTTGAGCATGTCGCCGGGCTCGGGGGTGTCGTCCGAGACGAGGTAGAGGTCCTCGTCGATCTGGATCGAGCGGCCCTGCCGGTCCTCGCTGAAGGTGCCGAGCGTCTCGCGGGTGACGACCCAGCCGCCGAAGCCGGCGACGGTGGTGCCCGCGGGGATCCGGGTGGTCGCGAACGAGCCCCAGCCCTTGGCACCGACAGGTCGGGCCTCCGCCCCAGGGGACAGCCAGTTGTAGTCCACGTGTCGTCTCCTTCTGGACGATCGCGCAGCCCGGTGCCCCACAAGGGTCCGGTGCTCTCACCCCTCACGGTGAAACGCCGGTGCGCGCCCTGCTGGCGCGCCGTGCGCAGATATGGAACCACGCGAAGGTGAACTGCTCGAAATCGCCCAGCGCCAGATGCCTGACGCTGCACGGTCATTCAGGTGCCACGCCGCGACCGGGACGCACGTCACCGGGCTCGCGTCGTGCGCTGCTGCCGGCGATGGTTGTATGGCTGCATGACCGAGCAGAACCCCGGGCAGGACGCCGGACCCGAGCAGCGCATCGTCGTCGTCGGGCCGGACGGCCAGCCGATCGGCGTCCTCGACCAGGGAACGGCTGCGGACACCGAGGCGACCGAGAGCGGCACGTCGGTCGCCGACCTGGTCGAGCAGCCGGCGAAGGTGATGCGCATCGGCAGCATGATCAAGCAGCTGCTCGAGGAGGTCCGCGGGGCGCCGCTCGACGAGGCGTCGCGCGCGCGGCTGCGCGACATCCACCGTCGCTCGATCACCGAGCTGGAATCAGGCCTCGCGCCCGAGCTGGTCGAGGAGCTCGAGCGGCTGTCGCTCCCCTTCACCGACGACTCGATCCCGACCGACGCCGAGCTGCGCATCGCGCAGGCCCAGCTCGTCGGCTGGCTCGAGGGGCTGTTCCACGGCATCCAGACCGCGCTGTTCGCCCAGCAGATGGCCGCGCAGGCCCAGATCGAGCACATGCGCCGTCGTGCCATCGGTGGCCCGGGCGGCGGACCCGACGGAGCGGACGGCAGCGGCGACGGTCGCGGCGACTCCAGCGGCCTCTATCTCTAGCCCCCTCCCCTCACACTGATCAATCCGTCGTCTCCCGCCCTGGGAAACGACGGATTGATCAGTGTCACGGGTAGGGGTGCTGCGGCCGGGAGGGATTCGGCGTGGTGCGTCCCCGTAGGCTTGCGCCGTGATCGACCTCAAGCTCCTCCGAGACGACCCCGACCGTGTGCGCGAGAGCCAGCGCCGGCGCGGGGAGGACCCCGGCATCGTCGACCAGCTCCTCGACGCCGACGAGCTGCGGCGTGCGGCCGAGGCGTCGTTCAGCGCCCTGCGAGCCGAGCAGAACGCGCAGTCCAAGCACATCGGGCACATCCAGGGCCGCCTGAAGAAGGCCTCGGACGACGAGGCCGCCGCCCTCCGGGCCGAGCTCGAGACGGCCATGGCCGGCACCGCTGACCTCGCCGACCGCGTCAAGGCTGCCGAGGCCCGCCGCGTCGGAGCGGAGGCCGAGGCCGCGCAGCTGCTCGGTCAGCTCGCCAACCTCATCGACGTCGACGCCCCGGTCGGCGGCGAGGACGACTTCGTCGTCATCGAGGAGGTCGGCGTTCGGCGCGACTTCGCGGCCGAGGGCATCACGGTCCTGGACCACGTCGACATCGGCGAGGCGCTCGGGGCGATCGACATCGAGCGCGGCGCCAAGGTCAGCGGCTCGCGCTTCTACTACCTCACCGGTGTCGGCGCGCTCCTCGAGCTCGCGCTCGTCAACTACGCCATCGCGCTCGCATGCGGCAACGGCTTCACCCCGATGATCCCGCCCGCGCTCGTGAAGCCCGCGGCGATGGAGGGCACGGGCTTCCTCGGCCAGGCGGCCGAGAACGTCTACCGCCTCGAGCAGGACGACATGTACCTCGTCGGCACTGCCGAGGTGCCGCTGGCGGCGTACCACTCGGACGAGATCCTCGACGCCGACACCCTCCCCCGCCGGTACGTCGGCTACTCCCCCAGCTACCGCCGCGAGGCCGGCTCGGGCGGTCGCGACACCCGTGGCATCTTCCGCGTGCACTGGTTCGACAAGGTCGAGATGTTCACCTACAGCACCCCCGAGGATGCCGCCGAGGAGCACAAGCGCCTGCTCGGCTGGGAGCGCCAGTTCCTCGACAGCCTCGAGATCCCGTACCGCGTCATCGACGTCGCTTCCGGCGACCTCGGCGCGAGCGCCGCGCGCAAGTTCGACATCGAGGCGTGGGTGCCGAGCCAGGAGCGCTACCGCGAGGTCACCTCGACCTCGAACTGCACGGAGTTCCAGGCCCGACGCCTGCGCATCCGCATGCGCGACGAGGACGGCGTACGCCCCCTCGCCACGCTCAACGGCACGCTCGTCGCCGTCACCCGCACGATCGTCGCGCTGCTCGAGAACCACCAGCAGGCCGACGGGTCCGTGCGCGTGCCGGAGGCGCTGCGCCCGTACCTCGGCGGCCGCGAGTTCCTCACCCCCCTCGCCTGACCGGTTCCAGGTATCTGCGCGGCGAATCCGTCGCAGAGCGCTGGCTCGTTACCCGGGTAACGCGGCGCTCGGGAGCCTGGGTGGCGAATCCGTCGCAGAGCGCACGCCCGTTACCCGGGTAGAACGGCGTTACGGCGAACCCGGTGGACGCGGCCGCGAGGATGGGCGCATGACTGATCGCGACGCCGAGAAGCCCGCGCTCCCCGACGTGCTCGTGGGATCGTGGCTCGACCTCGTGCTCGTCACGGTCGAGCAGCTGCTCACCCGGGCCGACGACCACGACGGCGACCCCGCGCCGCTGGCGTACGACGACCCCACCGACATCCTGTCGCCGGAGAACTCCCCGATCCGGTGGCGCATCCCGATGGTCCGCGAGGACCCGTGGTCGAACCCGTGGCTCATCCGCCTGGCGGTCGAGCGCGAGTCGGGCACGATCGTCGGCCTCGGCAACTTCCACGCGCCGCCCGACGCGCGCGGCATGGTCGAGATCGGCTACCGCGTCCTGCCCGCCCACCGCCGTCGCGGCTACGGCCGCGAGATTGCGCAGACGATGTGGAAGTACGCCGCCGCCCATCCGGACGTGCGCGTCCTGCGCGCGAGCGTCTCGCCCGACAACACCGCCTCGCTCGCGATCGTGCACGCGGCCGGCCTGGTGAAGGTCGGCGAGGAGTGGGACGACGAGGACGGCCTCGAGCACGTCTTCGAGGTCGCGGCCCGCGACGCAACCCTCGACTGAGCGTCAGTCGAGGCGCTTGGCCATCTGGATGCCGGTGACCTCGAAGCCCATCTGCTCGTAGAGCGCCTGCGCCCCGCGGTTGTGGCCGAACACGTTGAGCCCGACCGACACGACGCCGAGCGCGCGGCACTCGGCCTCGGCGGCGAGCATGATCGCGCGGCCGTAGCCCGAGCGCCGCAGGTCCTCCCGCACGGCGAAGTCGTAGCCGAACGCCGTCAGCCCCTCGGAGGTCGGCCGCAGGTGCAGCCACAGCATCCCCACGGCTCCATCGGCACCGGAGGCGTCGTACGCCGTCCAGAACAGGTGCCCCTCGGTGTCGAAGCCGTCGGGCAGGATCCGCGCGAAGTCGGCCGTGGCCTTCTCCACCGCCTCGGCCTCGGGCATCGAGCCGGAGTCGCGGATGCTGTCGGCGTACTCGCGCTCGGCCGTGACGCGGTAGGCGTCGTACTCGTCACGGGACATCGGCTCGAGCCGCACGCTGACCATGTGCGTGACGCTAGCCGCGCCCACCGACGTAGCGCGACCGCGATCGTCGTACGCCGTCAGCGCGCGCGACGCGCCGACAACCGCGGGAGCGTGACCCGTCAGACACCGCACGCACCCGAGCGCGCGCGGAGGTGGACACGGGGTGGACGATCGACCTGAGCCCCTGGAGGCGACTGATGAAGCTCGACACCACGCTGCGCACTCTGCGCGACCACATCCTCGACGACGCGTCCGCCGAGCTGGCACAGCTCCAGCTCCACCACTACGAGTCCGCCGGCCCCGAGTTCACCCGGGCGCGGCTCGAGAGCCTGTACGACCTCGTGCAGGCAGCGATCGGCCACCGCGACGTGGCCGCGATCATCGCGTACGCCGACGCCGTCGCCGAGGAGCGGTTCGCCGCCGGCTTCGACGTCTCCGAGGTCCAGCACGCCTTCAACGTGCTGGAGTCGGCCATGTGGCGCCAGGTCGTGCCGGCCGAGGAGCCGGAAGACCTCGCGGAGTCCGTCGGCCTGCTCAGCACGGTGTTCGGCATCGCCAAGGACGCGCTGGCCCGTCGCTACGTGACCCTCGCGTCCAAGCACCGCGTGACCTCGCTCGACCTGTCGGCGCTCTTCGCCGGCACCAACTCCCTCGCGGGCGCTGCCGAGCAGATCGACGGCTGAGCCAGCGCCACGTCGCTGGCGGTCAGCCGCCGACGGGGCGCCACATCGTCGTGACGACCGCGCCGTTGCTCGGGTGCTCGAACCTGCCCACGGGCCGGTAGCCGACACCCTCGTACCGCCTGTCGTTCGCGGGGTTCGACGACTCGAGGTACGTCGGGAAGCCGGCGGCATCGATGTGCGCGAGGTCGTCCCTCAGCAACGCCATGCCGATCCCGCGCCCGCGGCTCTCGGGCTTCGTCGCGAACAGCGACAGGTAGAAGTGCGGCTCGTCGTGCGGGTGCGCGGCCTCGAACCGGTCGAACAGCTCGACCAGGTCGTCGACCGAGCCGGGCAGCTCGGCGCGCAGGAGCGCGAGCACCTCGTCGAACTGCTCCGGGCTCAGCTCGTCCTCGCCCGGCGGGATCCACACGGTGACGGCGTCGCCGTCGCCCGCGATGCCCGGGCTGGGGAACCGCAGCGCCCCGGCGACGTAGATGTCCCAATAGGGACGCAGGTGGTCGGTGCGGCCATCGGGCCGCGCCAGCGCCGGTCCCCAGAGCGGGTCGGTGGCGAAGGCTCGGGTGATGATGTCGCCGATGAGGTCGGCGTCCTCGGTCGTGGCACGTCGCTGGTCCACGGGTATCTCCTCCGTGGGCATCCTCGCTGTCCGGCGCGGACGGCGTCCATCGGTTTGCCGGCCACCGCGCGGCATCTCCTGCGTCGCCCCGACGGGCGTGGCAGGCTCCGCCCGTGACCCACCCCCACGCCTCCCTCGACCCGCACGCCGCCAGCGCCGACCTCGGGTTCACCGACGCCGCCGCCCTGGCCGACGAGCTCGCCGCCGGACGCACCACGTCGGTCGAGATCGTCCGCACGCTCCTCGGCCGGATCGAGGCGGTCGACGGCCCCGGCGCGGTCCACCTGCGCTCGATCCTCGCCATCTGCCCGGACGCCCTCGAGCAGGCCGAGCGGCTGGACGCCGAGCGTGCGGCCGGCACGCGGCGGAGCGCGCTGCACGGAGTACCCGTCGTGGTGAAGGACAACGTCGAGGTGCTCGGGATGCCGGCGTCGGCCGGATCGCACTTCTTCGACGGCCGGCCCGCGACGCGCGACGCACCGATCGTCGCCTCGATGCGGGCGGCCGGGCTGATCGTGCTCGGGGTGACCAACCTGTCCGAGTGGGCCAACCTGCGCTCCAACCGGTCGACGTCCGGCTGGTCGGCCTTGGGTGGCCTCACCGGCAACCCGTGGGCGCTCGACCGCAGCGCGGGCGGGTCGTCGTCCGGCAGCGGAGCCGCCGTCGCAGCCGGCCTCGCACCGCTCGCGATCGGAACCGAGACCGACGGCTCGATCACCTGCCCGAGCTCGCTCAACGGGATCACCGGCCTCAAGCCCACGCTCGGCCTCGTGCCGACCGCGGGCATCGTGCCGATCAGCGCGAGCCAGGACATGCCCGGCCCGATGGCCCGCTCGGTTCGCGACGTCGCGCTGCTGCTCGACGCCCTGACCGGCTCGGCGTCGTACGCCGCCGCGATCGGCAGCCTGGCCGCCGACGACATCACCCTCGGCGTCGCCAACTCCTGGCTGTCCGGCCACATCGCGACCGACGACGTGTTCCTCGGAGTCACGCAGGCGCTCTTCGACGGCGGCGTCACGCTCGTGACGTCGGAGGTCACGCACACGAGCGAGTACGAGGACAACGAGCTCGTCGTGCTCGTCGGCGAGATGCTCGACGACATGAACTCCTACCTCGTCGACCGGCTCGGCGAGGGTGCTCCGACGATGGCCGACATCGTGGAGTTCAACCGCGAGAACGCCGACACCGAGCTCGCCTTCTTCGGGCAGGAGCTGCTCGAGATGGCGCTCGCGTCCGGCGGCCGTGCCGGCGAGACGTACGAGGAGGCACGGCAGATCTGCCTCGACTGGGCAGTCACGAAGAACCTCCAGGCCGCGTTCGACGCGGACGACGACATCGACCTGCTCATCGCGCCGGCGTACTGCCCGGCGTGGAAGAGCGACCTCACCAACGGCGACCACTTCCCGGGCGGCGGCCTGGCGAGCCCGGCGCCGTCCATCGCGGGCTGGCCCGTGCTGTGCCTGCCGATGGGGTTCGTCGACGGCCTCCCCGTCGGCCTCACGCTGATCGGGCGGCCGCACACCGAGGCGACGCTCGTCGCCGTCGGGCACGTGGTCGAGGAGATCCTCGGGCTGCGTGCCGACGGCGCGCTGCGCCCGACGTTCACCCCCGCCACCCGCGGCTGAGCGGAGGCAATTCGCCTGGCGGAGCGGGGCACGGCAGGCTGGTGCCGTGGTGGACCGCAGCTGGCGCGACCTGGTGGACTCGGTGCCCGGCGGCGTGCGGATGGTGGCCACCGACCTCGACGGCACACTGCTGCGCCCCGACAACACGGTCTCGCCCGGCACGGTCGCGGCGTTCGCGTCGGCCCGGGAAGCAGGGTTCCCCGTCGTGTTCGTGACGGGGAGGCCGCCACGCTGGCTCCCTCCCGTGGTCGAGGCGACCGGGCACGCGGGGATCGGCGTGTGCGCGAACGGTGCGCTCGTCATCGACCTCGACACCAGTGAGGTGCTCGAGACGCACCCGATCTCCTACGACGTCATCGCCGAGACCGTGGCGGTGCTGCGCTCAGAGATCGAGGGTGTCGCCTTCGCCCTCGAGTGGGACAGCCCGTCCGACTCCGACGACTTCGCGCACGAGCCGTCGTACCGCGCCCGCTACCGCGTCGCCGGAGTCGAGCACGGCGACATCCTCGAGCTCGCCGGGCGCCATCCGGTGATCAAGCTCCTCGCGCGCATCGACGGCGGCGACCATCCCGCGCGGCACGACGTCGACGCCCTCCTCGCGACGACCCTCGGGCACGTCAGCCACCTGGTCACCGCGACGCACTCGGCGTCGGACGACGTCCTCATCGAGATGAGCGCCCTCGGGGTGAGCAAGGGAGCGGCCCTCGCCCACCAGGCCGCGCGGCTCGGCGTACCGCTGGCCTCCGTGGCTGCCGTCGGCGACATGCCCAACGACGTCCCGATGCTGCTCGAGGCGGGCGTGGGCCTCGCGGTCGAGACCGGCCACCCGGCCGTCCGGGCCGCTGCCGACGCGCTGCTCCCCGGCCCCGAAGACGACGGCGTCGCCCAGCTCGTCGAAGCGGCCCTCGCAGCCCAGCCCTGACCATCTCAAACCCCGTGAGCGCTGAGACGCTGGTCACACCGGGTAGCCGTAACGCCCGCTCCGGAGCCGCCGCGACCTGCGGAGATGTCCGTTTCGTCCATTCCGTTACCGTCCCGTGACCGGACGCTCGTTTTGCGCCCTCCCGGGGGGCGTTGCCTACCGTCTGTGAGTCACCTGTTCCTGTCCGGGTTCGCCGGGCACGGGTGACGCGCTCAATCGCCGGTGGCTCTCACCGCCGGCGAGCCGGGGACCCAAGCACTCCGGGGCGAATCACGGCTAGGCCTCACCGCCTGCCGCGTAGGGCACCTCTTAGCCCGAGCCCGTCAGCTAACCCGGTCGGCGACAAGAGGAATGGACACCTGTGCCCACCGTGCTCTCCGCTGCGCGCCGCCGCGCTCTGCCCGCCACGCTCGTCGTCTCGGCCGCCCTGACCCTCGGCCTCGCCGGCGCCAGCACCGCCTCGGCGGACTCGCTGCCCACGGCCACCGTCACGCCGGTCACCACCGTCGCCCTCACCGCGACGCCGACCGCCGCCACGGCCGCCGCCCGCACCGCCGCAGCGACCGCGACGACTGCTGCCGCCACCGTGCTGACGGCCGCCCAGGTCCGCGCTCGGGTCAAGGCCATCAAGCGCTGGCGCGCGGTATCGCTCGCCAAGACCAAGCTCGGTGCGTCGTACGTCGCCGGCATGTCCGGCCCGACGAAGTTCGACTGCTCGGGCCTCACGCGCTACATCGCGCGCCACGCCTTCGGCAAGTCGCTCCCCCACTACTCGCGCGCGCAGTTCTACTCCGGCGTCCGGGTGCAGAAGAAGTACATGAAGCCCGGCGACCTCGTCTTCTTCTTCAAGCGCGGCGCGCACCACGTCGGCCTGTACGTCGGCAACGGCAAGATGATCAGCGCCACCAACCCGCGCAGCGACGTGAAGGTCGACTACGTCTTCAGCGGCTGGTACGGCTCGCGCTACAGCGGCGCCGTCCGCCTCGTCTGACGCTCCGGCACACCCCAGTACCTCCCTCTCCGAAGGCCCGGCCCCCCGCAACGGGGCCGGGCCTTCGCCCTTGTCCGTCCCCAGCCGCGGACCGCAGCGTGAGGAGCAACACCTGCCGTGGACTGGACGGAGGAATACCCTAGGGGGGTACCCTGGTTCCACCGGACCAGGAGGTACGACGATGGCGCGGGCCACGACCAGCACGGCAGACCTGGTGGTGCACGAGCACCACGACGTCGAGCACCACGAGCACGGCTACGCGGGAGACAAGGACGCGATCCTCGCGCGCCTGAAGAGGGTCGAGGGCCAGGTGCGCGGCATCGCGCGGATGGTCGACGAGGACACGTACTGCATCGACGTCCTCACCCAGGTCTCGGCCGCGACGCGTGCCCTCGAGAACGTCGCACTGCTGCTGATCGAGGACCACCTCGACCACTGCGTGCGCGACGCAGCCGTCAAGGGCGGCGCGGAGGCCGACGCCAAGATCGCCGAAGCCTCGGCAGCCATCGCCCGCCTCGTCCGTTCGTGACACCTGCCGCACCAGCACGCACCACACCGACGTCCCATCCGCACCGCACATCCGAGGAGCACGACATGAGCACCACCGTCTGGACCGTGCAGGGCATGACCTGCCAGCACTGCGTCACGGCCGTCACCGAGGAGGTCTCGCTCATCCCGGGCGTCACCGCCGTCACCGTCGAGCTCGAGAGCGGCCAGGTCACCGTGACCGCGGACGCGGACCCCAGCACCGAGGCCGTCGCCGCCGCCATCGACGAGGCCGGCTACACCCTCGTCACCGCCTGATCCACCCCACGAACGACCCACGCCAGGAGAAGACATGAGCACCCCCTCGTCCACCACCCCCACCGCGCGCTCCGGCGCCGCAGGGCTCGGTGTCGACGAGGCGCTCCTGGACCTGCACCTCACGGGCATGACCTGCGCCTCGTGCGCGAACCGCATCGAGAAGAAGCTCAACAAGGTGCCGGGCGTCGTCGCATCGGTGAACTACGCGACCGAGACCGCCACCGTCCGTGCCCCGGCCGGCGTGAGCTTCGAGGACCTCGTCACCGTCGTCGAGAACACCGGCTACGGCGTGCGCCTGCCCGACACCGAGGCGGTCGACGACCCGGACGAGCTCGGACGCCGGTGGCGCATCAGCGCGGTGCTCAGCGTCCCGGTCGTGCTCACGTCGATGGTCATGCCGCTGCAGTTCGTCGGCTGGCAGTGGATGTCGTTCCTGCTGACGACGATCGTCGTCACCTGGGGAGCGGCACCGTTCCACCGGTCGGCGTGGGTCAACGCCCGGCACGGTACGACGAGCATGGACACGCTCGTGTCGATCGGCGTCTCGGCGGCGTACCTCTGGTCGTCGATCGCCGTGCTGTTCACGACTGCGGGCGCGCTGGGCATGACGATGCAGATGTCGTGGCTGCCCAAGGCCGACGAGGCGGGCACCCACCCCGATCTCTACTTCGAGTCGGCCGCCGTCGTCACCACGTTCCTGCTGCTCGGCCGCTGGCTCGAGCACCGGGCCAAGAACCGCTCGGGGGCCGCGCTGCGGGCGCTCCTCGACCTCGCACCGGCGACGGCCTGGGTGCGCACCGACGCCGGCGACACGGAGATCCCGGCCGGGCACGTGACCGTCGGCGACCTCGTGGTGGTGAAGCCGGGGGAGCGCATCCCCACCGACGGCGTCGTGACCGACGGCGAGTCCGCGGTCGACGCGTCGATGCTCACGGGGGAGTCCGTGCCCGTCGAGGTCGGCCCGGGGGACGAGGTCTCGGGCGGCACCGTCGTGCAGGACGGCCTGCTGGTGCTGCGCGCGACCCGCGTCGGCGCCGACACCGCGCTCGCGCGCATCACCGCGCTCGTCACCGCCGCGCAGAGCGGCAAGGCGCCGGTTCAGCGCCTCGCCGACCGGGTCTCCGCGGTGTTCGTGCCGGTCGTGCTCGTGATCGCGCTGCTGACGCTGCTCGGCTGGGGTCTCACGACCGGGTGGCAGCAGGGCTTCACCGCCGCTGTCGCCGTCCTCGTGATCGCCTGCCCGTGCGCGCTCGGCCTGGCCACCCCGACGGCGCTGCTCGTCGGCACTGGCCGCGGCGCCGGCATGGGCGTCCTCGTGCGCGGCCCCGAGGTGCTCGAGTCGACCCGCCGCGTCGACACGATCGTGCTCGACAAGACCGGCACCATCACGAGCGGCGTCATGACCGTGCTCCGCCGACGGGGGGACGACGACGCGATCCTGCTCGCCGGCGCGCTCGAGTCCGGCTCCACCCATCCCGTGGCCCGCGCGCTCACGGAGTACGCCGCCGCGCACGGCCGGCTGCCCGAGCTCGGTGCCCACGAGGCCGTCCGCGGCTCCGGCGTCACCGGCACGGTCGGCGCCCACGCCGTCCGCGTCGGGCGCACCGAGTGGGTCGGCGTCGGCAACAGCCACCACTGGAGCACCGACGTCACCCAGTGGCGCCGCGACGGCATGACCGTCGTGGCGGTCGAGGTGGACGGCGTCCTGCGCGCCGTGCTCGGAATCGCGGACGAGGTGCGCGAGACCTCGGCCGAGGCCATCGCGTCGCTACGAGCCCTCGGGCTCGAGCCCGTCATGGTCACCGGCGACGCCAGTGCGGTGGCCGAGAACGTCGCGGCGCAGGTCGGCATCACCAACGTCGTGGCCGACGCGCGTCCTGAGGACAAGGTCACGGTCGTCGAGAAGCTGCGCGCCCAGGGCCGCGTCGTCGCGGTGGTGGGCGACGGCATCAACGACGCCGCAGCCCTCGCGGCTGCCGACCTCGGCATCGCGATGGGTGGCGGCACCGACGTCGCCATCGAGGCGGCCGACATCACGTTGCTGCGCGACGACCTCCGGACCGCCGGCGACGCCGTACGCCTCTCGCGCGCGACCCTGCGCATCATCAAGCAGAACCTCGCGTGGGCCTTCGGCTACAACATCGCCGCGATCCCGCTGGCCGCCTCGGGGCTGCTGACCCCGATCGTCGCCGGCCTCGCGATGGCGCTCTCGAGCGTCAGCGTCGTCGCGAACAGCCTGCGGCTGCGCCGTTTCCGCTGATCCGCGCATCCAGGCCCCTCACCGCGTAGCCTCCCTGCACACGACCTCGCCGGTCGCCAGGGAGGCACACGTGCGACCGCACATCACGCACCTCATGGGGTGGACCGTCATCCGTGCGACGTCGCCGGCGGACGCCGAGGCGGACGGCGACGAGCCGGACGACGGCTTCAGCGCCGACGTCCGCGGCGAGCTCGCCTCCGGCGCGCAGATCGCGATCGAGCTCGGACCGGATCCGGTCGAGGACCTCGCCGTCCACGAGACGCTGCTGGGCCTGCAGGCCGAGGCCGCTGCCGCGGGCGCACGGATCGTCGTCGTCATCACCAGCGGCCTCGAACGCGACCGCCTCACCGGCTACGGCATCACCGACGTCCACGAGTCCCTCGACGCCGCCCTCGGATCCGAGGCACCCGTGCTGCGCGAGGCCCAGCGCCACGCCGTCATCCCGCCGCTCGCCCCGGCCATGGGCGACACGGTGATCGTCGCCGCGGAGGATCTGGGGCGCGCCTAGGACCGCGCGGATGCGACAGTTGCCACGTGCATCTGATCGAGCGGTTCACCACCGCCGCCCTTCCGGACGTGACTGCCCGGAGTGCACGCGCCCTCATGCACGCGGCCTTCCGCAACGAGCCCGAGGACGAGCGTTTCACCGACGACGACTGGCAGCACGGCCTCGGCGGCATCCACCTGCTGGTGCGCGACGGTGGGGACGTCATCGCACACGCGTCGATCGTGCCGCGCACGATCCACGTCGGCGGCACACACTTCGCGACCGGGTACGTCGAGGCGGTCGCCGTACGCCCCGACCGTCAGGGGCAGGGTCTCGGCTCCCTGCTGATGCGGGACGTCGACGCGGAGATCCGCCGGTCGTACGAGTTCGGCGTGCTGGGCACCGGACGGCGGGCGTTCTACACGCGGCTCGGCTGGCAGGTGTGGCTCGGGCCCACCAACGTCGTGCGCGAGGGCGGCTGGGAGCGCAGCCCCGAGGACGACGGCTACGTGCTGGTGCTGCGCTTCGGGCCGAGCGCCGACATCGCCATCACGCACCCCATCGCCTGCGAGGAGCGCCCCGGCGACGACTGGTGACCTCGCGCGTCACTCACCGAGACGCCAGAAACCGCACTAGTTTCCGGGTACGTGGGTGCGTCCCTTGGGGGAGCCGGATCAGGCGGAGCGGCCGCGGAGGGCGAAGCTGATCGCCTGGAGCTCCTCAGGCGACATCGAGGCCTCGCTCTGGCCCGACTTCACGCCCTTGATGTACGTGCGGCTCTCGGTGCGGCCGTGGATCGAGGTGAGCACGAGGCCGTCGCCGCCGTCGTCGAGCATCGCGGCGGAGAACGAGAGCCGACCGCCCATGTCGCCGAAGGCGTCGTAGCGCACCACGCTCACGTGCCGGATCGCGTCAGCGAGCTCGGCACGGGTCTTGGCGAGCAGCGCCGCGAGATCGTCCACCTCGCCGCGCAGCGCCTGCACCTGCTCGGTCTTGCGTGCCACGGCGCCGACGAACGAGTCGTCGTCGCCGTCGGCCGCCAGCAACGTGACGTCACGGCGGATGCGCCGGATCGCGACCAGCGCGATCACCGCCACGAGGACGCCGACCACCCCGACGACGAGGGACACGATGACGAGCAGGTCGCGGGCGGCGGGGTCGAGGGACACAGCGCAAGGATATCGGCGGCGCAGGGCCGGACGTGCACCGAGCAGCCGCCGTACGACGTGGTGCCCGGGCGGTCGCCCGAACGCCGCGTACTGTCAGGACGTGCCAGCGCCGACGGACCCCGGGACGGTGTCGTGACGACCTCGCTGCCGGTCTCGATCCTGTGCTTCGTCGTGGGCCTCGCGATCGTGCTGGCCGTCGGGTCGTCGATCCTCCGGACCCTCGTCGTCCCCCGCGGGGTGCGCAGCAAGCTCTCTGCCCTGGTGCTCCGGGCGACCCTCGGCGCCTACCGGTTCGTGGCGCACCGCACCTCGACGTACGCCGCCCGCGACGCCGTCCTGGCCTACGCAGCACCTACCTCGCTGATCATCACGCTGGCCACCTGGCTCAGCCTCCTGTTCGTCGGCTTCACCTTCCTGCTCTTCTCGTTCTCGCCGCTGGACTGGGCGACGTCGTTCCGCGAGGCCGGCTCGAGCCTGTTCACCCTCGGGTTCGCCAGCACCGACCGCGGGCAGCTCACGGCCATCGACTTCATCGCCGCGGCCACCGGACCGGTCGTGGTCGGCCTCCTCATCGGTTACCTGCCCAGCCTGTACGCCGCCTACAACAGGCGCGAGGTCGACGTCGCCCTGCTGTACGCGCGCGGCGGCGAGCCCAACTGGGGGCCGGAGATCGTCGGGCGGCATGCGATCGTGAACTCCTCCGGCGAGCTCGCCACCCTCTGGCGCGACTGGGAGCGCTGGGCGGCCGACGTCGCCGAGAGCCACACCAACTACCCGGTGCTCATCCACGTGCGCTCGGCCCAGCCCAACCGCAACTGGCTCGTGGCGCTGCTGGCCGTGCTCGACTCCGCGGCGTTCGAGCTGGCGTGCAACCCGCACAACCCGCAGGGGCCGGCCCGCGTGGCCCTGCGCCAGGGCATCGTGGCGATCCACGACATCGCCCGGGCCGAGGGCATCGCGGTCGACGACGACCCCGACCCGGACGCCGAGATCCAGCTGCCCTACGAGCAGTTCGCCGAGGCCTACGCGATGCTCTCCGACTTCGGCTACGTCATGAGCCGTCCGCCGGAGGAGGCCTGGCCGCACTTCCGGGGCTGGCGGGTCAACTACGAGCACTCCGCGTACGAGCTCGCCCGACGGATCGACGCCGTGCCCGCGCCCTGGAGCGGCCCGCGCACGCCTCCGCTGCCGGAGATCTCGCCGTACCGGCCCGTGAACCGCATGCCGGGTGGTCGGAGCGGCCGCCCGGTTCCGGGAGAATGACCGGGTGAACTGGTTCGACCTCGGGGTGCTGCTCGCCACCTTCGCCGTCATCTTCCCGGCAGAGCTCCCGGACAAGTCGTTCATCGCGACCCTCGTGCTGGCGACGCGGTTCCCCCGCCTCCTCGTGTGGCTGGGTGCGACTCTCGCCTTCGGCATCCAGATGGTCATCGCCGTCGCCGCCGGCCAGCTGCTCTCGTTGCTGCCCGAGAAGCTCGTGCTCGGCGTCACCGCGGCGCTGTTCGCCGTCGGCGCCGTGGTGCTCCTGCGCGGCGGCCTGCGGGCCCGCGAGGAGGAGGCCGCCGAGGAGGCCGCGGAGGAGGAGGAGATCGCCGCCCGCGCCAAGCCCGGCGCCACCCGCCTCGCCGCGTTCGGCACGACCTTCGCCGTGATCTTCACGGCCGAGTGGGGCGACCTCACCCAGCTCGTCACCGCGGGTCAGGCTGCGCGCACCGGGCTTCCGGTATCGGTCTTCCTGGGTGCGTGGCTCGCCCTCGCGACGGTGGCCGGCATCGGGACCCTCGCCGGCTCATGGCTGCAGAAGCGGGTGCCGCTCTGGCGCGTCCGCCTGGTGTCGGGCGGCCTGCTGGCCCTGCTCGCGGTCGTCACCGTGGTCGAGCTCGTCCGTTCCTGAGGGCCTGCTGAGAACGGTCTGGACCATGTCGGACCGATGCCCCGTCGAACCTCAAGAAAACCTAAAGGAATCCCCAGGGAACCCGGTGGGAGCCGGGTGATCGCTTGCCCTCGACGCTGGGAACGCTTACGGTCGGAGTCGATCGGACGTCACTGCATCCCCCGTCGGTGACGTCCGATCGCTTTCTTTTTTCCGGCCCTGCCGCCTGTTGGCGGAACGTGCGGCATCCCTAACGCAGCGTCACCTGACGGTTGGTCAGGCCGGCTCGCGCGTGCCGCTCCTGCACCGTGAGATCCCCGGTCTCGGCCAGCGCCTCGGTGAGGCGGGCGGCGAACGCAGCAGCCGGCTCCTCGACGTCGTCGGCCTCGGCCCCGGGCACGAGGTCCCACACTGGCACGAGCAGCCCGTGGGCGCGGAACGTGCCGATGAGCCGCGTGCCGTCGCCGAGGGTGTCCTCGCCCGCGACGTGCAGGCGGGCGAGCGCGTCGAGCAGCGGCTCCTCGTCGTACGGCAGGACCCAGCGCAGGTGCTCCTTGGGCCCGATGCGGCACCAGTACGCCGCGTCGACGCTCGTGAGCCGCTGGGTGGGCACCACCGACGCGTTGGCGCGCTCGAGCGAGGCGGTGACGTCGGCCGTCGGGTCGGCGCCGCTGCCCTCGATCCAGAAGTCGAAGCCGCTGTGCACGGTGACCGTCAGGGGTGCATCCGCGACGAGCACGTCCTGCAGGCGCGGGCCGGGGCCGGGGCGCGCCGGCGGCACGGGCGCGCCGTGCTCGCTGGCGAGGGCACGGATGAGGGCGTCGGCGATCTCGCGGCTCGCGTCGTCGCTCGAGGTCGGGGTCTGCAGGCCCACGAAGACGGCGCCGTCGACGCGGACGAGGGCCGGCCACGCGAGGGGGAGCACGGTCGCGAGCGTGACGCTGCGGCCGTCGGCGGCCGTCGCCTGCTCGGGGGCCAGGGTGAGCGCCGCCGTGGCGCTGGGCACGATCTCCTTCAGGGCGACCCAGTCGCACTCGCCGGCCAGGCCCTCGAACGGCCGCCGCACGAGCGTGGCCGCCGTACGGCCATGGCAGGCCTTGTAGCGGCGTCCGCTGCCGCACGGGCAGGGCTCGCGCCCGCCCACCACGGGGATGTCGGCGTCAGTCGTGCTCGAGCTCGTGCTGGGAGCGCCCGTACGTCGCTTGTCCTTGGCCACGGCCGGGAGCCTATGCGAGTCCGCCCGCGCCACGCCCGCGCGGTGCACCCCTCACCGCCCGGCCGCGCATCACGAGTGACCCGAATGATCCGGCGAATGGGGCCCGACTCCACAGGATCATTCGAGTTGCTCGCGGATCGGCTAGAGGCCGAGGCGGTCGGCGACCATGCGCGGGTGGTTGCTGATGATGGCGTCCACGCCGAGCTTCACGCAGAGGTCGACGTCCTCCGGATCGTCGACGGTCCACACGTGGACGGCGTTGCCCTGGCGGTGCACGCGGTCGACGTACCTCGGGTACTGCCGCACGATGTCGATCGACGGGCCGGCGATGCGAGCGCCGAAGGGAAGCGAGCCGTCGCGGAAGCGCAGCGGAACGCGCTCGAGCAGGAACACCGTCGGCAGACCCGGGGTCATCAGGCGCATCCGGCGGATCGACAGCTGGCTGAAGCTCATCACGCGGATGCGCTGGTCGTTCTCGCTGCGCGGGCGCGCGAGGCCGAAGCGCGTGAGGGTCTGTGCGACGCGCTCCTCGACGAGGCCGGCGTACCGCGTGGGGTGCTTGGTCTCGATCGCGAGCCCGACCTCTCGCTCGGAGTCGAGGATCAGCTCGAGCAGCCGGTCGAGGGTGAGGACGCGGTGCCGCTCCTCGTCCATCACGAGCGGCTCGTCCTCGAGCATCGGCCCGGAATCCCGTGCGGCCGAACCGCTCTTGTCGTCGCCGGTGATGGTCGAGCGGTTCGCGAGGAAGGGGCCGACGTCGAACGGCGCGAAGTCGCGCTGGAACTTGAGGAGCGCCTGGCGCCGCCGCTCGCGCGGGGTCAGCGCCGGCTGCTCCTTGCGGTAGGCGCCGAAGTCGTGGTCGTGCAGCTGGTCGAGCGTCATGACCGACACGACGCCGCGGCCGTCGCTGGTGCGGTCGATCGTGCGGTCGTGGACGCAGACCAGATGGCCGTCGGCGGTCAGCCGCACATCGCACTCGAGGGCATCGGCGCCGTCGTCGAGGGCGCGGATGTAGGCGTCGAGGGTGTGCTCGGGGGCGTCGGCGCTCGAGCCGCGATGCGCGACGACCTGAGGCCGAGGAGGCGGGTGGTGCACAGCCGCCATGGTCCCAGCGACCCGCCCCGCTCACCCGACGACACGACCACGACCCGATGAACACCCACCCGAACTTCTGAATTCTTCCCTGAGGGAAGCAACCTGCAGTTCAGCTGCACGGATCCCGCCCAGAGTCGTGATCTTGGTGCGTGGGACGGCGTACGCCGGCTCAGTCGGCGAGCAGGGCGCCGGGGTTGAAAAGGCCGTGCGGGTCGAGCGCCGACTTGAGCGAGCGCATCATCGCGAGCTCGGCCGGCGTACGGGACAGGTGGAGGTACGCCGCCTTCGCGCGGCCCACGCCGTGCTCCGCCGAGATAGAGCCGCCGTGGTCGGCCACGCACTGCAGCACCACGGCGTCCGCCCGCTCGTCGGCGGCGTCCGGCCCGATGACCTCGACGTGCAGGTTGCCGTCGTACAGGTGCCCGAACGCGTACACGTGCGAGACGTCGGGGACGTCGCGCAGCCGGCGTACCGCGTCGGCCACGAACGCGTCCCAGTCCGGGCGCGGCACGGTGACGTCGAAGCGGTGGGCGACGTACCGAGCGGTGACGGCCTCGCCGGCGGCCTCGCGGTAGCTCCAGAACCGCGCCTTGTGGGCGGCGTCGACCGCGACGACGACGTCGAGGCCGTCGGGCAGGTCCATCGCGACCTCGCCGGGCGCCGCGCTCTCGGTCTCGAGCACGAGCATGTGCGCGGCCGGCCCGGCCAGCGGCCACGGAAGGCCGGTGTGCTCGCAGATCAGGCGCAGCAGCGGCTCGTCGACGATCTCGGCCGCGAGCAGGCGGCTGCCGGGCGGCACTGCGCCGGCCACGATCTCCAGCGCGTGGGCGGCGTCCCGGACTCCGATGAGCGCGACCGCGCTCGCCCGCGGCGGACGGTGCAGGCCCAGGCGCGCGGCGGTGACGACGCCGAGCGTGCCCTCGCTGCCGACCATGAGGCCCGCGATGTCGTAACCGGTGTTGTCCTTCTCGAAGCCCGCCAGGTGGCTGACGACGCTCCCATCGGGCAGCACCGCCTCGACGCCGAGCACCTGGCGGCGCGTCATGCCGTAGCAGCAGACGCGGATGCCGCCGGCGTTCGTGCCGATCGTGCCGCCGATGGTGGCGCTGTCACGTGCGGCGAGGTCGACGCCGTACGCCCACCCGGCGCTGCGCGCGTGCTCGTGCAGCGCGGCGAGGGTGACACCGGCGCCGACCGTGACCTGGCCGGCGGACTGGTCGACGTCGTCGAGCCGCGTCAGGCGGCGGGTCGAGAGAACGACGCACGCGGGCCCGTCGTGCCCCGGCACCGAGCCGCCGACGAGGCCGGTGTTGCCGCCCTGGGGGAGCACCGGCACGCGGGCATCGCTGCAGGCCCGCACGACCGCCGCGACCTCGTCGGTGGACGCCGGCCGTACGACCGCGAGCACCGGGCCGCGGAACCGGCGCGACCAGTCCTCGCCGTACGACGCGGTGACGTCCGGATCGGTGAGGACGTGGCCCACGCCGACTGCTGCGACAAGCACGTCGCGCAGCGCGGGGGCCAGGGCGGAGGTCACGGCGTACATCTTCGCGCGGTACGCCGGCGGGCGCGGGTCCAGGGCCGCACGAGAGCCGATGCGCCGACTCGGCCGACCAAGATCACGAGTCTGGGTAGGGATCGTGCAGTTGAACTGCCGGTTGCTTCCCTTAGGGAAGAAGGGTGAAGCTCGGGGGCTATTTGAGGAGCTTGCTGAGGCGGCGGTCGGCTAGGGGCTTGCCGCCGGTCTGGCAGGTGGCGCAGTACTGCAGGGACGAGTCGGCGAAGCTCACCGAGCGGACGACGTCGCCGCAGACCGGGCAGGGCTGGCCGTCGCGGCCGTGCACGCGCATGCCGAGCTTCTTCTCGGCCTTGAGGTCGCCAGCACCGAGGCCCTCGGACCGCGTCACCGCGTCGGTGAGCACGTCGTGGATGCACTGGTGCAGCGTCGCGATCTCCTCGCCGGACAGGTTGTTCGCCGCCTTGAACGGCGACAGCCGCGCCGCGTGCAGGATGTCGTCGCTGTAGGCGTTGCCGATGCCCGCGATGATCGTCTGGCTGCGCAGCACGCCCTTGAGCTGCTTGCCGCCGGCCTCGCGCAGGATCTCCGCGAGCGCGTCGACGGTGAACGCGTCGTCGAGCGGCTCGGGCCCGAGGCGCTCGATCCCCTCGAGCGCCGCCGGGTCGCGCGTCACGTACACCGCGAGCCGCTTCTGCGTGCCGGCCTCGGTGAGGTCGAAGCCGCCCGCGGCGACGCCGTCGTCGTCGACGAACACCACGCGGAACGCGAGCGGGCCCTTGCCCGGCTTCGGCGGCACCGACGAGATCTCCTTGCGCCAGTGCAGCCATCCGGCCCGGGCGAGGTGGGTGACGAGGTGGATGAGCTCGCCCTCCTCGTCGACCATCGTGATGTCGAGGAACTTGCCGCGGCGCGAGGCGTCGAGCACCCGGGCGCCGACGAGCGCCGTGACCGGCGGGTCGAAGGTCTTCAGCGCGCTGATCGCCGCGAGCTCGACGCGTGACACGCGCATCCCCGTCGCGGTCCGGCGCAGGTACGCCGCCAGCGACTCCACCTCGGGCAGCTCGGGCATGCCGACGAGCCTGCCACGACCGCACGCGCCGCGTCGCCCGGTTGGCGACCTCGCGCGCCGCGGCGCCGTACGTCGGACCACGGGAGTGCACCGCTCGCCGACCCCCGCGCGAGGTGCGCGAAACCCACCGGATCGAACGCGAGTCCGGTGAGCTTCGCGCACCTCGTGGGCACCACTGCCGGGTCGATGCACCGGCGAGACCCAGGTGCGCACCGCGGCGTACAGCGGGATCCGGCGGGGGGTACGAGCGGGCGAACCGACGTGACGCACACTGGTACGCATGAGCGACGAGCCCGCGATCGACGCGGTCCTGCCCGGACGCATCGGGATGCTGGTGCGCATCCCGACGCTGCCCGGAATGCGGGCCGCAGCGCTCGACGCGCTCAACCGCTACATCGACGACCTCGACCAGGAGCCGGGCACCGAGGCGTTCCTCGTGTGCGTCGACCCGGGCGACTCCGACGTCGTGTGGCTCTACGAGTGGTTCCGCGACGAGCAGGCGGTCGAGGCGCACCGCAGCGCACCGCTCTTCGGCCGCCTCATGAACGAGCTGCCCGGCCTCGTCGGCGAGAGCCCCGGCATCATGCGGATCGACCCGCTGCGCCTGCGCATGTCGAACGCCGTGAGCACCAGCACCTTCGGCGACCTCGCCTAGGGCTGAGCGCCGTACGCCGCGTCGCGGGTCGTCAGTGCTGCGAGCGGCGGATGAACCGGAGCCCGAGGATCGGCAGGACGAGCGGGATGAACAGGTAGTCGCGGCCGAACCAGTACCAGACGCTCGAGACCGCCTTGCCCGTCTCGGGGTTCAGGAACAGGTCCTTGCGCACGATGCTCAGCGTTCCGACGACGAGGACGCCGACCAGCTCGATCCACATGCCCGCCTGCGCGATCGAGCGTGCGCGCGGAGTGCCGCGCACGAGGCAGATCGTGATGACGACGTAGATGACCGCAGCGGTCAGCGACAGCGCGTACGACACGGGCGCTGCGGAGAACTTGGTCGCGACCTCGTACAGGGACCGGACGGTGGCGCCGATCGCGAGGACGGCGTACACCGCGACGAGCAGGCGGCCCGGGCCGTGGCTCGTGCCGGTCTGCGGTGCCTCGGGGTCGGTCGCGGCGGAGTCGTCCGCGGGCAGCGGGGGGGTCATGTGGGGGGAACTCCTCCGGTCCAGACCTGCTGCACGCGCAGCACCAGCACGATCAGCACGAGGCACGCGACGGCGACGACACCGCTGCCCCAGCGCCCCGGCTCGCCCTTGCCCCACCACGCCATCGCGGGCGGGATAGCGAGGCACGCGATCAGGTAGAAGAAGAAGACGACCGGCTCGCCCGGGGCATCGCCGCCGATCCAGGCGACCACGCACCAGACGGCGATGACGACCAGCACGACCTCGAGCACGGCGATCGCGATGAACGCCCAGCGGGGCGTGCTCTTGTCGCGTACGGCGAGGAAGCCGAGCGCCGCCGCGAGCAGCAGCGCGCCGACGATGAGCACCGTCGTCGCGGGTGCCGCCGGGAAGGCCGAGGCGAGCTGGGAGGTCACGGGCTGATTCTGTCGCCCACTGCCGCCGCACGCCCACCGGGTGCCCGCCCGGCCCCGTCGCACTGACGAATCCGTCGGCGGTCTCAAGCGGCTGTTGCACCGAGGACCTCGGTGAGGGCCTCGCGGGGAGTCTTCCAGTCCAGGGTCATGCGCGGTCGGGTGTTGAGGCTGAGGGCGACGGCGTCGCAGTCGGCCTGGGTCAGTCCGCGCATGTCGGCGCCCTTGGGCCAGTACTGACGCAGCAGCCCGTTGGTGTTCTCGTTGCTGCCTCGTTGCCAGGGTGAGTGCGGGTCGGCGAAGTAGATGTCGATGTCCGCTTCGATGGCGATCGCCGCGTGCTGGGCCATCTCCTTGCCCCGGTCCCAGGTCAGGGTCTTGCGGATCTGGTCGGGCAGTGAGGCGATCAACGGGGTGAGGACCTCTTGGAGGTCGATCGCCTTGTGGGTGTCGGGCAGCGGAGCGAGCAGCACGAACCTGGTCGACCGCTCGACCAGAGTGATCACAGCGCCCTTGCCGATCCCGCCCATCAGCAGGTCGCCCTCCCAATGGCCCGGAACGGCACGGTCAGCGGCCTCAGCCGGCCGAGCGCTGATCGGGATGGTGCCGACCAGCTTGCCGCGGGTCTCCTTACGTCCCTGCGGCTTGCGGCTGGTCCGCCCGGTGCGCAGATGCTTGGCCAGCTCGCGGCGAAGCTCGCCGCGAGCCTGCACGAACAGTGACCGATAGATCGTCTCGTGGCTCACCCTCATACCGTCCTGGTCGGGATAGAGCTCGGGCAACCGCTGGGCAATCTGCTGCGGGGACCAGTTCGCCTGAAGCAGCCCCGACACCACCAGCCCCAGGTCCCCGGCGAGCTTGAAACCCTTCGGCCGCCGAGCCGACTCCGTGGCCCGGGCCTGAGCGACCCAGGCGTGATAGACCGCAGAGCGTCCTCGGGTCCCGCGGCGCGCCGACCCCGCCGGATGCTTGGGCCTGCGATTGGGGCGCGACCCAGAGCCTTGCGACAACTCACGCGCCACGGTGGTGCGGTGCTTGCCCACCAGTTCGGCGATCTGCGGCACAGACAACCCCTGCCGCATGGCCCGCTCGATCACCCCACGGTCGTGCTCGGTCAACCTCGCTCCAGGCATCCCAACCTCCAAGCTGCACAAGACCACGTGCAACTACCAGTTGAGAACGCCGTCGTTTCCTGGGTCCGGAAACGACGGTTTGATCAGTGCGAGCTACAGGGGTGGTCAGGCGAGGGCCGCGCGGATCTGGGCGGCGTGCGCCTCGGCGTGGTCGGCGTAGATCTCGAGCCAGTCGGTGAGCGAGTACGTGCCGCTGTCGGAGTGGACGCCGGTGCGCGCGAGGTCGGAGTCGCCGATCGTGCCGAGCAGCTCCGAGCTCGACGCGCGGACTGCGCGGAACACCGCGAGCGAGGCGTCGATCGGCCGGTCGTAGTGCAGCACCGTGGCCCAGTGCGCCTCGTCGTACCCCTGGATCGTCGTCGGCGACGGCTCGGCCAGCAGGCGGCGCAGGCGGACGTAGGAGTTGGTCTCGCTGTCGGCGAGGTGGTGCACGACCTGGCGCGCGCACCAGTCGTCAGCCGCAGGGCCGCGGCGGTCGAGGTCGGCGTCGGTGGCGCCCGCGAGCGCGGCCTCCACGAGCGCGACCCCCGAGCGGTAGCGGGCGACGAGGGCGAGGGCGGCGGGATCGGTGAGCATGCACCGATCGTGGCGGTCCGGCGTACGACGGGCCACGGGGATTGCCGCCGTACGTCGCAGACATCGCGCCGGAGGGCGCCGCGGATCAGGCGCCGAGGGCGAGGAGGGCGCTGGCGAGCAGGGCAGTGGCCATGCCGAGCTTCTGCAGCGGACGCAGGCGCTCGGCGAGGACGAAGCGCGCGAGGAGCACGGTGGCGGCCGGGTAGAGCGAGCCGAGCACGGCCACGATCGACAGCAGCCCGAGGGGGAGTGCGAGCACGTAGAACGCGTTGGCGGCCACGTCGAGGGCGCCGGCGAGCACCGCGAGCCAGATCACGGGGGCGGAGTCGGGCGTCATGCGCTCGCCGCGACGGACGAAGGCCACGACGGCGATCGCGCCGATGACCACGATCGACATCCCGCGCGACCAGACGATCGGCCAGACACCGGCGTCGTCGGGTGCGAACGACACCATGGCGAAGAACATGCCGATGCCGACGCCGGCACCGATCGCGAGCAGCAGCGCGCGGCGGGTGACGCGCTGGTGGCGCGCATCGTCGGTGGGTGCCTGCGGCTCGAGGCCGACGGTCACGATCGCCACGACGGCGAGCGCCATGCCGACGTACGCGATGGCGGCCGGCCGCTCGCCGCGCAGGAGTCCGACGATCACGGGGATCGCGGCGCCGAGCACGGCCGAGACGGGGGAGAGCACGCCCATCGGCCCGATGGTGAGGGCGGCGTACAGCAGGAGGATGCCGACCGAGCCGAAGACTCCTGCGGCAAGGCCCGGGAGGGCGCTGCCCATCGCGTCGCCGCCGATGAGGAGCGCGACGGGCAGGATCATCAGCCAGCCCACGGGGGTGGTGATGACGAGCACCTGCAGCGCTGTGGCCCGACGCGAGGCCAGCCCGCCCACGAAGTCACCGACTCCCCAGAGCACGCTCGAGATCAGTGCGAGGACGACGGCCACCGCCGTAGTCCAGCACAACCGACGCCAATCGCCCTACGCCGTTCCGTCCGGTCGCCGAGGCCCGGCCATCCCTGACGGCGATCCGATCGACGACGACGTGGGCGGCACGAGGTTTCGATCGAGGCAACGACGGCGCCGTTCCCGGCGAACCCGCTTACCGTGGCGGGTATGCGGAGTCGGGTGCTGGGCGCGGCGGTCGCGGCCGGCGCGGCCGTGGCGCTGCTCGCTGGGTGTGCGGGGTCGGGCGGAGCCGGCAGTGCGACGTACTCCGGCGACAAGGGCGCGCCTCCGCCCGCGCCGAACCTCAGCGGCACGCTGCAGCAGTACCGCGAGGACGAGGTCACGCACTCGCTCAAGATCGAGCTCAAGAACGCCGGCACCACCACGGTCCGCGTGAGCTCGCTGGCCGTCTCGTGGCCGGGGCTGTCGGGCACCGACCCGGCGCAGGTCGACTACGACGTGCCGCCCGGCGTCACGGTGGCGCTCAAGGTGCCGTACGGCGACGCCGTCTGCACCTCGCCCACGCGTCCCACCGATCCGGTGCAGGCCGAGGTCGTCACACCCGACTCGCAGCTCGAGATCCCGCTCGCGGCGTCCGACCTCCTGCTCGAGAAGCTGTGGGACCAGGACTGCGCCCGCCAGCGCCTGCTCGACGCCGTCGGCGTCGACTTCGGCAGCATGTGGACGCCGGTGACGGTCGACGGCGCTCCCGTGCTGCGCGGCACGCTCGTGCTCACCCGCGGCAGCAGCACCGGCGCGATCGACGTCGTCGACCTCGACGGCAGCGTGCTCCTCACCCTCGACGCGACACCGCCCGCGCCGAAGCCGCTGCTCACGATGCCCGCGTCGGCCCCGACCGCCGAGCTTCTCGATCGACGTCGGCTCCACCCTCCGCTGCGACGGCCACTCGCTCGGCGAGAGCAAGAAGACGTACGTGTTCGACGTCGGGCTCGACCTCGGCGACGGCCGCGTCGACCTCACCCTGCAGCCGCCGGACGATGTGAAGAAGCAGATGTACGACGTCATCAAGAAGGCCTGCGGCGTCTAGCCCTCCCACCACCCACCCGGTGACACTGATCAATCCGTCGTCTCCCGCGTGGGGAAACGACGGATCGATCAGTGTGAGCGTGGGGGGCGTCGGCGGGGTAGCGTCGCCGCAGCCGAGGAGGAGCCAGCCGTGACGCCGCACTACGACGTGATCGTCGTGGGTGCCGGGCTGTCCGGCGTCGGTGCCGGCGCCCGCCTTCTCGAACGTCCCGGCACGACGTTCACGATCCTCGAGTCGCGCGGCACGATCGGCGGCACATGGGACCTGTTCCGCTACCCCGGCGTGCGCAGCGACTCCGACATGCACACCCTCGGCTACCCCTTCCGGCCGTGGACCGCGGGCAAGGCGCTCGCCGACGGCCCGTCGATCCTCGAGTACGTCGAGGACACCGCGCGCGAGCTCGGCGTCGACCAGCACGTCCGGCTGCACCACCGGGTCACCAGCGCGTCGTGGTCGAGCGAGGACGCGCGCTGGACTGTCGGCGTCGAGCGCACCGACACCGGTGAGGCGCTCACCTTCACCTGCGGATTCCTCTACTCCTGCACGGGCTACTACCGCTACGACCACGGCTACGAGCCGAGCTTCCCGGGCCGTGAGGACTACACGGGCACGGTCGTGCACCCGCAGCACTGGCCGGCCGACCTCGACCTGGCCGGGAAGCGCGTGGTCGTGATCGGCAGCGGCGCCACCGCCGTCACCCTGGTGCCCGCGATCGCGCAGACGGCCACGCACGTGACGATGCTGCAGCGCTCGCCCACGTACGTGACCGCCCTGCCCTCGGAGGACCCGGTCGCGGAGGTCGCGCGCAAGGCCCTGCCGCCGGCGGCGGCGTACCGCGTCGTGCGCCGCAAGAACATCGCCACCTCGGCGCTGAGCTATCGCCTGTCGCAGCGGTTCCCCGACGCCATGCGCCGCCTGCTCATGGACGGCGTCGCCAAGCAGCTGCCCGACGGTTACGACGTCCAGACGCACTTCGGGCCGTCGTACGGCCCGTGGGACCAGCGCCTGTGCGTGGTGCCCGACGGAGACCTGTTCGCGGCGATCAGCAGCGGGTCGGCGTCGGTCGTGACCGACCGCATCGCGCGCTTCACGACCACCGGGCTGCTGCTCGAGTCGGGGGAGGAGCTCGAGGCCGACGTCGTGGTCACCGCGACCGGGCTCGAGCTGCTGCTCATCGGCGGGATGACGCTGACCGTGGACGGTGTGGACGTCGACGCCACGAAGACCGTGGCGTACAAGGGGATGATGCTCACCGGCGTGCCGAGCTTCGCCTTCGCAGTCGGCTACACGAACGCGTCGTGGACTCTCAAGTGCGACCTTGTGAGCAGGTACGTCGTCCGCCTGCTCGACCACATGCAGCAGAACGGCTTCGACGCCGTCACACCCGTCGAGCCGCCCGAGCCCGAGCGTCTCCCGCTGCTCGACCTCTCCTCCGGCTACGTGCAGCGCGCCGCGGGATCCCTTCCCTCTCAAGGCATCCGCCCGCCGTGGAAGCTGAACCAGAACTACCGCAAGGACGTCGCCCTGCTCACCCGGGCACCGGTCGACGACGAGGGCGTCACCTTCACGAGGAGAACTGCATGAAGCGCTACGTCGTCGACGGCGGCACCGCGGTGCTCACGGGCGCTGCCGGCGGCATCGGCCGCGCGACCGCGCACGAGCTCGCCGCGCGCGGCAGCAACCTCGTGCTGCTCGACAAGAACGCCGAGGCGCTCGAGGACGTCGCGGCCGACCTCCGCGTTCGCCGCCCGGACCGCTCGATCTCGACGTACGCCGTCGACCTGTCCGACGCCGAGACCGCGCTCGACGCCGCCAGCACCATCCGCGACGCGCACCCCAACATCCACCTGCTCGTCAACAACGCCGGCGTCGCGCTCGGCGGGCGCCTCAGCCAGATCAGCCTCGACGACGTCGACTGGCTCATGTCGGTCAACTTCCGCGCCGTCGTCGTCATGACCCACACGCTCCTGCCGCGGCTCACCGCGACGCGCGGCGCGCACGTCTGCAACATCTCCAGCCTGTTCGGGATCATCGGCCCCGGTGGTCAGACGGCGTACTCGGCCAGCAAGTTCGCCGTGCGCGGCTTCAGCGACGCGCTGCGCCAGGAGCTCGCCGAGCACGAGGTGGGCGTCACGACGGTGCACCCCGGCGGCATCCGCACCGAGATCGCCAACAGCGCGCGGGTCGGCGCCGGTGTCGACCGTGCGGAGTACGACGCCCACAAGGCTGTGTGGGACCGCATGCTCTCGCTCGACCCGGCCGTTGCGGGGCGCAAGATCGTCGACGGCGTCGAGCGCCGCAAGAACCGCGTGCTCATCGGCCGCGAGACGTACGCGCTCGATGCGCTCGCCCGCATCACGCCCGCCCACTACGGCCAGGTGCTCGCGGTCGGCGAGAAGCTGATGACCCGCGGCGTACGCCGCTAGCGCCAGCCGCGGCACAACTGTCCGAAGCGCGCGAAGACCACCGGATCGCAGTGGATTCCGGTGGTCTTCACGCACCTCGTGCGCGGCCGCGGGGGATCAGGTGGGGACAGGGCCGTACCTGTTCGGCCCCGGCGTGCCGGCCTGCACCATGAAGACGATGAGCACGATGCCGCCGAACGGCACGAACGAGATGAGGTACCAGAGGCCCTCACGATCGGTGTCGTGCAGCCGCCGGATCGCGACCGGCAGGCCCACGATGAACAGCACGACCGCCATCACGAACAGCAGGATCCCGAGGATGATGACAGCTGTCACCGCGCCCGGGCTCGGGTCCGCCACTGGCTGGCGCACCCCGTTGCGGTACGTCGGGCTCGGGAACGCTGCCGCGAAGAGCACGATCAGCGCGATGTACGGCACCAGGAAGACGAGCATCTGGAACAGGTAGAACCACCAGTACTCGCCCACGGTCGCGCGGCTCGAGTAGTCCTTCCAGCCGGCGAACGCGCGCTTGATCGCCTCGCCGAACCCGACCTTGCGCGGCTGCACCACCGGGGCGCCGTACACCGGGTAGCCGTACGCCGGTGCTCCGTAGGCCGGGGTCGGCGCGTACGACCCGACGACAGGAGCCGGAGCGGGGGCCGGGGCCGACTGCCACGCCGGCGCGGCGGGAGCTGCGGGCGTCGCGGGCAGGACGTGGCTGGTCCAGGACGAGCCGTCCCAGTAGCGGATCTGCGTGGCGTCCGCGGGATCCGGGTACCAGCCCACGACGGGCTGGCTCGGCTGGACGGGCTGGTCGCCGCTCACGTGGATCCCCTCGCTGCGCACACCGCGCGGTCGGTCCACGCGCCTCGCCGGCGCACCGAGCGGCGCGTCGACGTCGTCTCGACACTACTGCGTACGCCGCCCGCGCCCAGGCTGTGAGCAGCGGAACACAGCCGGACGCGGGCGCCGTCCCTAGGCTGGAGCCGACGCCCGACGGCCACGCCGCCGGCACGGGCCGCGGCGGTCGCGGGCGCCACCGCCGAGGTGACCCATGACGACCGCGCTCGACCCTGCATCCACGACCGACGTCCGCCCCTGCTCCTTCCGTCGGGTCTTCATCCCGGTCGAGGCGGTGGTCGCGGTCGGTGCCGTCTCCGGCACCTGGCAGCTCTGGACCGGCACCTACGCGCCGCCGGTCTCCGACCTCGAGCCGCTCGGGCTGACGAGCTGGAAGGTGCCGGCCGTCTGGCTGCTCTGCTCTGTCGGGATCCCCTCGACCGTCGCCCTCGTGGCCGCCGTGCGGCGCCACCCGAGGACACCTGAGGTCGTGCTCGGCGCGAGCGCCCTGCTCCTCGTCGAGGTCGCCGTGCAGATCCCGTTCGTGGGGCCGAGCGCGCTGCAGGCGGTGTTCGGCAGCGTCGCGCTCGGGCTCGGTGGCCTCGCCCTCGTGGCCCGGCGCCGCGGCACCTGGCGCCGCGACTAGGCCGAGCCGACGGACGGCCCGCGCGGCGGAATGCGCGCGGTCCCAGCGGGATCGGGCCGGTACGGTCGCGGCATGTCCGAGCAGATCGTCACGATCTTCCGCAACAGGCTCCGGCCCGAGCATCGCGAGGCCTACTCCGTGACCAGCGCGCGGATGACCGAGCTGGCCGAGGCCATGCCCGGCTTCGTCGACGCCAAGACCTTCACGGCCGACGACGGCGAACGCGTCACGATCGTGACGTTCGCCGACCTCGCGAGCGAGCGCGCGTGGCGCGACCACCCGGAGCACCGCGACGCGCAGCGCCAGGGGATCGCGGACTTCTACGCCGAGTACTCCATCCAGGTGGGCACGGTCATCTACGACCGCACCTACCGCCACGACCTCTGACCGGGGCGTCGCACGGCCACCCTGTGGCCTCCGGGGACGGCGTCCGGCTCAGGCCGCGTGGTTGCGCGGCACCGGGTAGAGCGGGAGACCGAAGCGGCGCAGGGCCGCGTTGACGCGTGCGAAGGCCACCGGCCCCGGCTCGAGCCCGGCCTGCAGGCAGAAGTGCTTCTTGCTCGGGGCGTTACGGCGGATCCGGGCGACCTCGGCCCGGTCGTCGAGAATGCTCGACCGCGCGTCGGGCCGCGGCTCGCTGCGTCGCAGGTCGTCGAGGTCGAGGAAGGATTGCTGCACTGGCTCGCGGTTCACGTCGTACATCGAACGGCCCTCCCACCACGGAGCTTCGTCCCGCCTCCATTGTCGTCCACCGCACGGCGTGACCTGAGCAGAAGCCGGATGATTCCTGGCGTTTTCCGGCCGCAGCCCCCGAACCCGCGAGGCGTGCTGACACCGGATGGCCGCTCAATGGCGCACGGCGAAACCGTCGAGCTTCACCGCCGGGCGGCCCGGCGTGCCCGCGACCTTGATCACGACCGTGCGCACGTCGACCGTGGCGAACTTCACCGTGGCGAGAACCGTCCGAGGCACGGTGGCGGCGGCCCGGGTGTCGAAGGTGCCCAGCTTGGTCGTGCCCTGCCAGATCGAAAAGACGCCGCAACCTGGGCACTTGATGCCGATCACCCGGAACTGGCTGCCCTTGAACGTGATGCGCGCCGTCGCACCGGCTAGCCCGGCACGCTCGACCGAACCCAGCCACGCCGACGTCGACGCAGCCGACGCCCAGGTGGTGGAGTATTTCGCGATCGACTGGTCGAACGGCACGATCGCCGGCCCGCTGATCGGGGGGTTCGGCGCCATAGCATTCCCGAACGCGTCGTACGCACGTGCACGGAACCGGTAGTTCTCGCCGGGCACACTCGCGATGCCGCCAGTGCCGAAGGTGTGGACCGACCCCGTCGTGCCTCGCAGCCAGGGCTTCCAGACGCCACCCGCCGCGTAGGGAAGGACGTCGACGTCGAAGGTGACCCCAGCCGGCACCGTCCATCCGGGTGCGGTGAGCCGGACCGGGAAGATCCGCTTGGTCGAGGTCTTGGACACCGGGTCGGCGAACGACACGGCGGTGCCGAGAGCGGTGGCGCTGCGGCTCGACGCTGCACCCGGGTTGCCCGACGTGTCGTCCGCGCTGAACGAGTAGGCGTAGGTCGCTCCGAGCGTGAGGCCGGTGTCGGTCCACGTCATGGTGCTGGCGGGGGCGGGCGGCAGCGGCACCGTGAACGGGACAGCAACGCCGCCCGTCGGCGTCCGCGTGACCAGGAGGTTCGCCCGGTCCGAGTCAGATGGCAGGTCGAGCGTGAAGATGATCGACGAGCCGGCGAGGACGGCGGGGTGCGGCGTCACCGAGCCGGGTGGAGTCGTGTCGCCGACCGCGGACGCCGGTGACGGCGCGACCAGCACCGTGAGAAGCGCCCCGGACGCGACGGCAACCCACACAGAAGGACGAACGACCATGACCCCACCCCTGAACGACGACGACCCCCGCCGGAACCACATCACGGACCGGAAGGTTCCGGCATCGTCCGTTGTGATCAGACCGCGGCCGTTCGGCGCAACGTCGCCCGGGATGTGCGAAGGGCGGCCCCGTCGGGACCGCCCTTGCGTCACGTGCGCGAGGGGGGAGTTGAACTCCGAGTGGGGTACGACCGTTCGTTGGTGTCACGTGCCGTGGACTGCCATCGCCGCAGGTCAGGCGTCCGCTGACTGACGGGACTGCTCGGTTAGCGGGCTGTATTCACAGGTTGTTCGTGACCAACTGCGTGACCACTGGGTCCCGGGCGCGCGCTCGCATCTAGTCAGCCGCGAACACCGCTGCGTGGCGCCAGGTCGCTCTGCTTGGGCCAACGCCTTCCAATCCACCCCCAAACGCCTAGACCCGCCCAGTGGTTGGAGCGTCACCGGTGGACGCGACCAGGCTCCGATCGCCACGAGCTGCGAGTGGCCACGGGTTGGGGCCAACCCATCTGTCGCCTCAGGCAGTCGCGCGGCTATCCGCCCTACCCACAACCGGCTCGACCGCATCCACCAACCGCTTCAGTTCCAGGTAGTAGCGGTCCTGCAGTCCTTCGGTACCGAATTCAAGAACCGCCTGAGCCCGGCAAAACGCTGCCAGCGCCTCGCTTTGCCGGAGTGCCTCGTCCTCAGGCGTTTGGTGGGAGCCTCCCGCTTCTGACTTGCGACCGTAGGCGGCAACCTCGTGTCGGAAGTTGCGAAGGTTGCGCTCGAAGGATTCGACCAGCGCCTTCGCTCGCTTGTAGTCGCGATCAGCGCCACGGCGACAGGTCTCCGAACAGAACTCACGTCGTCGACCGCGCCCCGCCGTCTGGACGATCGGATTGCGGCAAGAGAGTCGACCGCAGTACTCGACGACCTCAAAGTCTTGATCGGTGAGGGGCTCAGTCATGATGGTCCGTTTGTTCGCGCGAAATTGGGCTCATTGGCTGCACCTTTGGGGCTCTCACGCCACGAGAATCTCACGCTCAGACCACTCGGCGAGGGTTGGCGCGCCGAACTACAACGATGTTTTTGCGCGCGAATATGGGCGCTTTTCACGGCCGATTGTCCGCTGAGCCCGGCGTGGCGGGCGCTCAGCACGGCAGGGGCGGTGTACGACTAGATCTGTCCGGGTCCAGATGGCCGGGACGTAAGCGCGCGAAAACACCAAAGCGCCCGGCGGCTAGGCCGGGCGCTAAGGCGCACGAGACGGTGATGTCTCTGCATGTGATCTGTCATGACATCACTCCTTCTGGTGCTCGCGCAATGCCTCGAAGCAGAAGGAGAAGCAGGTGCGGTTCAGCGTAGGTAAGGACACCGGCGGTCACGACACGTGGTGGCTCTACGGCGCCAACAACGAGCTGGTCGCGTGGGCAGGCGAGTCATTCGCTTCTGCCTTCAACGCCCAGCGTGCTGCGAAGTCGTTCAAGGCTGGGGCCAAGTCCGCCCGGTACGACATCTACCTTGACGACGCGGGCGCTTACCGCTGGCGGGCGTGGCGGTCCTCGGACAAGGTGGCGTCCTCCGGTCAGTCGTTCTCGAGCCGGGCGGCGGCTCAGATCGCGGCAGACAATGTCCGGGACAACGCCGGCGGCGCGAGCGGCCTCCCTGAGGCCTAGCGATAGTGGGGGCTGGTCGGCGCTGGACGCCAGCCAGTCCCCACTATCGCCGTCCCGCGGTGTCTCTACAGAGGAACTCGGAGTTCCGGCTGCTTCAATCTCACAGCGAGTGGCACGGAGTCCCGGTAGAGACTCGCCTTGGTGTCATCCAACCGGTCGCACCAAGGCGTCGTGACGGTGAAGCCGACGTCCTTAGCTCGCTTCTCGAAAGTTTTGGACAACGCGGTCCATCGATCGACCGCGGCTGGGTGCAGGGCGCCCTTGGACAGAACGAGCAGAGTGACCGATCTGGGTGTGAGCCGACTCCCCGTGATCAGTATCCGCACCTCGGCCACCTGACTCCACCAGGAGGAGTCGTCGATACCACTGGTCTCGATCGCGCGATTGATCTCCGCAACCATCGTGCCCGACAGGAAGTCGTGCAGCGCCGGACGCGCGACCTTCGCTGCGAGATGGTTTGCGAACCGGAGTTCGTCGACTTCGCCTGCGAAGGCCGGTACGGGCTCTACCTCCAGTAGAAGCGCTTTGCTGAGTGGCAGGCTGATTCGAAGGTCCGCGACATAGCGGCCATCGAGGCTGGCGCCCGTCAGTCCAACGCGATCGACAAGGGCGAACGTGATGAGTTCGGTCCATCGGTGCTCCGGACAGCCCTGCAACTGGAGGACGGGGCTCACCTGCACGAACGGATGCCGAGCGCCAGGCCCAGTGGCGGCAATGTCGCACGTCTGCGACGTGATGATGAAGAACTCGGCCTGCGACGTCCAGACCGCGACTCCCGCCTCCTCGTGGTCCGGTATCGCTACGGGATCAATTCCGGTCACCGGGTCAGTCGCGGCGCTCGGCGCCTGCCAACTGAGGTCCGCGGCGCGAACGAGATGCCCCTGGATCCAGCGGTCGAGAGACGCGCGCTGATCTGGGCTCCACACGCGCGGGGTCACGGCCGCTAGGAGTCCAAGGTCTCCGTCAGTGGCAGGCATCAGCGACTGTTCAACGATCTGCGGAGTCGGCGGCCGCGAACCTCGACGCCAACTCCCACGACAACGGATCATCGAAGTCGCCCCGCTGGCTAGCTTCGGCGAGAGCCTCCCGAACGAGTTCACGATGTCGGCCCTGCTGGATGAGGTCCCGTCTCGCGGCCCCGCCCGCGCGCACCCAGCTTGAAACATCATCAACCTGTCCGCAGAGGGTCTCGACGGACTGTACGAACGACCAGAGGTCCCCTTGCGTATCCAGCCGAGGTGCCACTCCGTTCTGCCAGTTGAACCAGTTGCGCTGCTTGATGTGCGAGCCCTTGACCACATCGCTGTCGGGAACACCCAGCTTCTCAGCGAGCCATCGCACGGCCGCCACAGCATCGCCGGGCCTTGCTGGTGCCGTGTCGGTTCCGCGAGGGCCGGCCGCCTCCGTGACGACCGCCACAACCCCAGACACCGTGGACCAAAGCAGCACGGGAGAGTCCGTACGCCACCCCTCGAGGGGGATCGTCAACGTGCACCTGCGACGCCAAGTCGCGGCGCTGCCGGTGACAAGCTCAGCGACAAGTCGCGTGGAGACACCGCCGTCGGCGTTCATGGCGAAGGATTGTCCGGCGGCCGGGTGTTCCCAGACACGAAGCACATCTCGCACAACGGAGTTGGCGACCGTGCCCAAGGCGATCGGCGTTCCATCGAACATCGTTTCGGGGAACAGCTCGTCTCCGAACTCCCCCGTCACGCCCACCAACGAGGAGGCCATGACTGCCATGTCACTCAACCGTGCCCCCCGCGGACGAACCCTTGTCGTAAACCAAACCTAGTTCGGCAGCGTACGCATCCGTGAGCGCCTGACGAAACGTCTCCGCCGCAGCCCGATTCAAGGCTGTGAACGCAGCCAACGCAGACGCGCCATTCAGCGGTTCCGCACGGTCGTCGAACACGTCCAGGTCGAACAGGTAGCTGTAGCGATGGCGAGCGGCTGCGTCAACGAAGACGCCATGTCGCAGAACCGACTTCGTGCCGTCCTCGTTGCTCAGCTCCAGCTGCTGATGGGCCTGGGTCACTCTTGATGCTAGGTAGCCGCCGGCCACTGGTCCAAGCAGGGAGGAGTCCAGGTGCTTCGCCCACCTCGACGGGCTGTCGGCTTCGGAGTCCGTCAGTCGATTTACGTAGCGAAGCCCGACCCGGACCCGCAGCGCGTTCTCGTACGCGACCTCGACCCACCTGAGAACCGGTACCAGCAACGGCTCGAACGTCTCACTCCATCGCGCGTATCGACTAGTTTGAACCAGGACCGTCCCCGGGAGGATGCTCAGGTGCACCTGAGTCGGCTCGTCGACCAGTTCCCACCCACGCGCCACCTCACCCCGTACTGACTGCCCGCCGTCTGGGTTAACCGACACGGTCACCTCCTGGCGCACCGCCTCGTTGATCACATTGAAGCTATGCCCGCCCGCGCGCAATGCGTCCCGGAGGGTCAAGGCGGCATCCCGGTCGACCTCGGGCGCGGCCGTGTTGAACCTCAACTCAGCGACGGCAACCTCGATCGCTGGCCGCTCCAGGGTGAAGTGACGACCGGTCGTGCCGGCGGTCGACGTCTCAGGACTCGTCATTTGACCCCCTTCGTAAATTGCACTCTACTTGCATAACAGCGGCTACCGACAATCGGTGCCGCGACACTCCGCCGTTCGAGTAGCGATGGAGCCGAGCCGCAAGTACTCGCAGCCAGCCGGTCAGAACGCGGCATCCCAGGTGCCAGTGCATGCGGCGGGCAGTCGTCGCGCCACTCGTCGCGGCGGGCGACAATCCACGCGACAACCAGTTGGGCCTCGGCGGAGACGCTAGGCATCTGCCAACACATCGAGTCACGCCGCCGACGGCAACCCCTCCGGCATCCCGGAGGCACTCAATCCGCCTCGATAGCGACCGACGTTCGCCGTCAGCCTTGAGTCCCGCCACGGACGGCTGCTTGATCGAGAGCCGGACACCGTGAGGCGGCCCCACAAGTCTTGATACGGACTAGGCGGTCCAGCGTCGGCCGTGGCGTTCGTCCCCTTCCCAGTGTCGGCCCTTCAGGCGGTGGCGGGTAAGCAGCGGACTCAGCCCGTTCGGCATTGGGCCTTGCAGTGATCGGCCCGTCAGGCTCACTCGCTGACAACCGAAACGCAGTGTCCGGCGTTGCGACGTGCCCTCCATCCGCGGCTGAAATCTCACCAGACATGTGCATTGTCGGCGTGCGCTGCTACGGTCGTAATCGGTTGTGCTGCAACGGATTACCGGATCGTACTGGTTGATGATGGGTGGTGGTCGGTGGTGCTGTCCAGTGCCAAGATCGGCCGCTCGTCGTGGCGGTACTACCAGGACTCCGTCGCCCGGGGTGCGTGCGAGTACTACGCCGAGGCCGGCAACGCGCCCGGCCGCTGGCACGGCGCCGGCCTGCCCGAACTCGACCTGACGCCGGGTGCTCGGGTGGAGGAGGCGGAGCTGGAGGCGCTGTTCGCGCGCGGCCTGCACCCCGTCACCGGGGCGGCCCTCGGCCGCGCGTGGCGCTCGGATGCCGTCACCGGGCACGATCTGACGTTCTCTGCGCCGAAGTCGGTGTCGGCGCTGTGGGCGCTCGGCGACGACGCGACAGCGGCTCAGGTCCGCGCTGCGCACGCAGCGGCCGTCGAGGCGGCGCTGGGGTTCCTCGAGGCGCATGCGTCGTTCTCGCGTCGGGGCCGCGACGGTGTCGAGCAGATCGCCACCGCGGGGTACGCGGCGGCGCTGTTCGAGCACACGACATCCCGGACCGGGGACCCACAGCTGCACACGCACGGTCTGGTGGTGAACAAGGTCCGCTGCCCAGACGGGGTGTGGCGCACCATCGACGGCTACGAGGTGTTCCACCACAAGAAGGCGGCCGGCGCGCTCTACCAGGCCGCGCTGCGCACCGAGCTCGCCACCCGCCTCGGCATCGCCTTCGAACTGGTGTCGGAGCATGGGCAGGCCGAGATCGCCGGCGTCCCTGACGAGCTCCTCGCCGCCTGGTCGACCCGCACTCAGGCGGTGATGGCCGACGCCATCCCCACCATCGCGGAGGCCGAGGAGGCGCTCGGGCGGCCGGTGAGCGCGGCGGAGCGGACCAGGATCGTCAAGACCGCGGTCCTGGCGACCCGCCCGCCCAAGGACCACCACGTCCCCGAGGCCGGGCTCCGGTCCCGGTGGCGGGAGCAGGCCCACGCGCTGGGCTGGGACGGCGAGCGGCTGTCGCGGTCCGCACGCCTCGCGAGCCCCGACGGCATCAGAAACCTCCTCGAGGGGCGAAGCGGCTCGCCCGTGACCGTCACCAGCGACGGCGCCCCCGTCATGACCGCCGTCACCGAGTCTGTCAGCACCGTCTCTGCCACCGTCAGCACTGTCACGGCCGCCGTCGCGACCGCGGAGGACTCCGTCACGAACTCCGTCACCACCGTCACGAGGACCGGCGTCGTGGTGACGGACTCCGTCGTGACGGTCGGGGACTCCGTCACCGACTCCGTCGCGCACACCTCGAAGCAGCCATTTGCAGGTGTGGACGCCGGGGGCGACCTGACGGAGTGCGTCACTGACTCAGTCACCAGTGGACGCGCCGAGCCGTTCGCCGTCCGGCCGTCGTGGCTCGCCGACGCCGTGACGGCGGTCGGGCGGTCGGGCGCGGTGTGGTCGGCGGCGGACCTGGCGGTGCAGGTCGCCGCCCGCCTCCCCGTCACCGGCCCGGGTGCGCCGGAAGATGCGCGGAAGACCGCCGCCGTAATCGAGGCCCTGACCGCCCAGGCCCTGACCGGCGCGTCGGCAGGTGCCGTCCCGCTGGGGACGGATCCGTCGGGGGCGACGGCGCGGGCGTCGGATGCCCGCTACGCCTCCCGCGAGGTCGTCGACACCGAGGCCGCCATCATCGAGGCGGTGCTGGACGGGTTGCGGCCGCCGCGCCGGCTCCCCACGACCGTCCTGCAGGCGTCGACCCCGGCCGGGCTGTCGCAGGAGCAGCAGGTCGCGGCGGTGCGGCTGGTGTCCTCCCGCGACCTGGTCACGGTGATGGTGGCCCCAGCCGGGGCGGGCAAGACCACCGTCCTCGGAGCCGCCGTCGCCGGCTGGACCACGGCGGGGGCGCGGGTGCTCGCGCTGGGCCCGTCGGCGCGGGCCGCCAGCGAGCTCGCGGCCTCGACCGGCGTGGCGGGGGTGACGGTGGCGCGGTTCCTGACCCAGCAGACCGCACTCGACACCCGGCCGCCCACCCGCAGCAGCCCCGGTGTCCGGGATGAGCGGCGGTTGCGTCGCGGCGACGTGCTCCTGGTCGACGAGGCCTCGATGCTCGCGACGTCTGACCTCGCCGCGCTCACCACCCGCGCCCAAGAGGCGGGGGCGCGGGTGGTGCTGGTCGGCGACCCCGCGCAGATCGGCGCGATCCGAGCTTCCTGGCGGGATGCTCGAGCACCTCGCCCACCTCCTCCCTTCGCGCGTCGTCGAATTGAGCGGGTTGCACCGGTTCACCCACGCCTGGGAGGCCGCGGCGACGCTTCGGCTGCGCGCCGGCGACGCACGGATCTTGCGCACCTACCAGGACCAGGACCGGATCCACCCGGCCGCGGACGGGGACGCGGCTGCGGACGCAGTGTTCGACCGCTGGCACACCGCGGTCAGCGACGGCCTTGACGCGTTGATGCTGGCCCGCGGCTGGGGCGACGTGATCGCGCTGAACGCCCGCGCCCGCGCGGCCGCGATCGCCACCGGCCAGGTCACCGGCGCGCCGCTGCTGACGGTCACCGCCTGCACCGCCTCCACGCGCGGCCGCCCGGAGACGCGTGAGTGGCGGGTCGGGGACGTGATCATGGCCAAGAAGAACACCGCCGATCTGCGGATCGGTGCGGACCAGGTCCGTAACGGGGACCGGTTCACCGTCCTGTCCGCGACTCCCGACGGCGACGGTCTGGTCGTGGCGGATCTCGCAGGCCGCGGCCGGACGTTGATGCCGGCCGCCTACCTCGCTCGACATTCGGAGTTCGGGTGGGCCGCGACCATCGACGCCGCCCAGGGCGCCACCACCGACATCGCGGTCACCCTCGCCCGTCCCGGCCTGGATCGCGAGCACCTCTACGTCGCCATGACCCGCGGCCGGCACGAGAACCACATCCACACCACCCCCGCCGGTGCCGAGATCGACGCCGGCCCCCACCACACGAGTGACCGCACGGCACAGGAGGTCGATGCCCTCGAGCAGCTCACCCGCGCCCTGGCCACCACCGGGCGCGAACGCGCCGCCCACAGCCTCCTGAACCCGGCCGTCGACCAGGCACGGAGTGCGCGGTTCGACGCCGCAGAGCCCGCGTTCCCCGCCCCACCGACACCGGTGGAGCTCCGCTACAACCGGGACCGGCTCCAACGGGCCGTCGCCGATCGCGACCACCTGCGCCGACGCCTCGACGACGCCCAAGCCGACGTCGAACGCCTCGGTGCCGAAGTAGCGCAGCTGCCGGTCTGGGCCCGGCGCCGCCGACGCGACCTCACCACCGCCCTGCACGCCGTCCATCGGGACGTCGACGTCGTCGACGCCCACCTCGCCCGCGCCGAGGCCGCCGTCGCCAGGGCCAGCGCGAGCGTCGACGCCGACATGGCCGAGCACGCCGCAGCAACGACCGCTGGGACCGCGGAGCGACGCAGCCGCTGGCAGCGCCGCAGCGATCAGCCCTATCGCAACCCCAACCTCGTCACCGACCCCGCCGACACGGCCATGGTGCGCGAGCCCGACATCGTGGCGGCCGGCCCCGACAGCCAGCCAAGCGAACAGTCCCCACTCCGGCCAGCGCGCCAAGTGCCTGGGCACGATGCACCGGGGCGCTGACCACGCCGACGTAACTGGTCAACAGGACTGCGTGGCAGCGGTCCACGACTTGCCGTGTGTCGGGGCCTCGCGGCGCGCACCTGAAGGTGGGTGCTCGTGCTGGACGGGCGCCACCAGCACCAGGGAGTACGTATGGACCGCACCGACCTCGACCACCTCCCGCCCCTGATCGACGTCCCCACTGCGGCCGCCGTCCTTGGCATCGGCCGCACCCTGGCCTACGACCTGGTCCGCACCGACCGCTTCCCGACCCCCGTGCTGCGCGTCGGCAAGCTCATCCGCATCCCCACCGCCGGGCTGCGCCGCCTCCTCGACGCCGACCCCGCAGCACTGACGCCGGGTACCGAGACCGCCTGATCGCCGGCGTGTCGTCCACAGGGACGAGCCGGCGCCGCTTGGTCCCGGCTCACCAGCGTGGGATGCCTGGGCTCCAACGTTCGAGAGGGGAGACTTCATGAGCCGCCGTGACCAGAACGCGCCGTCGCCTCAGAGCCTCATCGCGCCGGCGGGTGGTGCGCGGTGACCGGGCGGCGCGGAAGCATCCGCCAGGACATCAACGGCACCTGGTCCTACACCGTCGACATCACCGCACCGGGCGAGAACCGCCGCCAGATGCGCAAACGCGGCTTCCCCACCCGCCGCGCAGCGCAGACCGCGCTGACGAAGGTGCTGCGCGAACTGGACACCGGCGCGCACGTCGACCCCAGCCGGCTCACCCTCGCGAACTACATCGAGTCTCAGTGGCTGCCCAACGCGAGAATGCGGCTGCGTCCCTCCACGCTCCACTCATACCAGCGGAACCTGCGCATCCATGTCCTACCCGCCCTCGGTGCGGCGCCGCTGCAGCGCATCACCGGCAGCCAGCTCACCGCCCTCTACGCCCAGCTCCTCGAGGACGGGCTCGCTGACCGATCCAAAGCCCGCAACGGCAACACCGGGCTCAGTGTGCGCACTGTCCGCTACATCCACACCATCATCGGCAGCATCCTCAAATCCGCCGTCAAAGCCCGACTGCTCAACCACAACCCCGCGGACCAGGCAGAGCCGCCTCGCCTGTCCGCCGCAGCCGATGGCACCCGCGCGGCGAAGACCTGGGCCGCCGCCGAGGCTCGCAGCGTTCCTCGACGCCACTCGCGGAACCCGAGAGCAGGCCCTCTGGCACCTGCTGGCCACCACCGGGCTGCGCCGAGGAGAAGCTCTCGGCCTCGCTTGGGCCAACGTCGACCTCGAGGCCGCACGCATCACCATCGTCCGCACCCTCATCGACATCCACGACACCGACGACGACCGACCCGTCTGGTCCGACCCCAAGACCGCTGCAGGCCGACGCTCCGTCGCCCTCGACCCGGGAACCGTCGCCGTCCTCCGAGCACACAAAGCCCTCCGAGCGCAGGACCGACTTCTCATCGGCACCACCGGGAACCCCGACGTCGACGACCTCGTCTTCACGCGAGCAGACGGCCGGCCCTACCACCCTGAGCGACTGAGCCGAGCGTTCAAGACCCAGATCCGCGCGGCCGGTCTCCCCGAGATCAGGCTGCACGACCTAAGGCACACCTGGGCCACACTCGCCCTTCAAGCTGGAATCCCGGCCAAGGTCGTGCAGGACCGGCTCGGGCACTCAACAGTCGCGATCACGCTGAACATCTACAGCCACGTAACGCCGCAGTTGCAGAGCGATGCGGCCTCTGCAGTGGCTGCCTTGATCCGCCAAGGTCGCACATGAGCTAGGGCCTCGCCCCCTTGGCGTGGTACCCGCAGTAGCTGCGGCCAGCGTGGGAGAGTGGCCGCATCAACAGGGCCGGGGGCAACGTGAGCGACTTTCTCTTTCCCGTGGACGGTCCCGTCGTCCACATTGAAGCAACGGGCCATGGCAGTTCCGGCTCCGCAGCCTTCGACCGGTTGAGGGCGTACTTGCTGCGTGATCCAGCCGTACGCATCGAGATGGAGAACGCCTTCTCGAGTCTCACCGAACGCATCAACGTCTCAGACCGTGGCAGTCGGTTCGTGGCGGGCGCGACCGGAGAGTGGATCATCGCCGCCGCCTGCTACGCGGCCGGGATCATCGCGCTCCCCGAGGGCCACAACGCTGACGGTTTCGACCTGGCCGGTGTCCAGGCCGCGGCACAGGGCCTGTTCTCCGTCAAGTGCTCGTTCTCCAAGACCAGTGGCTTCCGCATCACCAACGGCATCAACGGTTCGGGCAAGGGCTTCGTCGAGCCGACGATCTTCGCCCACCAACGTCTCGGCGGCCTGGTCTTCGCCGACCCGGTGAAGCACACGGCCCTTGCGGCAAAGGCCCAGACGAAGCCTGACGCCGTCGTTCTGGGCCTTTCCGCCATCATCGACCATGCTCGCGAGAACGCGTCGTGCGTAATCGCGATGGCAATCCCGCTAAACCAGGGCCGTGGCACGTACGACCCGGCGCTGGAATTCGTGCGGTCGCTCCTCACCGGTGAAGGTCACTACCCGAACCTCTCGCGTGTGTTCGACGATGTGAAACGCCAGAGCGCTGGAACGAGTGTGGTCGCCGAGATCCGCGACCTGAAGGCACTCAGGGACCAAGGTGTCCTGTCGCAGGAGCAGTTCGAGCGCGCGGTCGACAAGCTAGTCACGTCGTAGGGATTCACCGTGCCGCGAACTGGGCCAAGCTGTCCGACCCTCAGGCGGTTCGTCCCCATTTCCTACATCGCGCGATGCCGACAACCGCTAGCAGGGTTCTCTGACACGCGCCCGTGGGCGCACGCCCCGCACCTCCCATAGCGGGAACCTTCTGGCACCCTGGGTTGGTGACATTCGGGGGATTGCCCATGGAGATCCGATCGACCACAGCTCGTCGCGGTCGAGAGGGCTGACGTGCGGCAGCGAGGAAACCGTCTGCTTCGCGGGGCCGCCGCAGGGCTTTCGGGCGTGGTGCTCGTCGGCACAGTGTTTGCCTGGGCCGGTTGGGCAAGCATCGGCCTTGTCGAAGGCAACCTCACTGTCGACAACTCCCTAGGCGGAGTCCTCAGCACCCCGAGCGCAAAACCATCCGACGGACAGACCTACACCGCAGAGAACGTCCTGATCGTCGGATCGGACACCCGAAGCGGGCAAGGGACGGGTTACGGCTCCCTCGCTGACGCCAGCGGCAACGGGCACTCCGACACAACCCTGCTCCTCCACATCTCCGCCGACCGCAAGTCCGCGTACGCCGTGAGCATCCCCCGCGACTCCTGGGTCTCACGTCCCGGTTGTAAGGCGGATGGGACCACAGACGGAACGACCGTCACCGGGAAGTTCAACGCCGCCTTCGCGGTCGGCGGCCGGGCCTGCGTCATCTCCGCCGTGAAGGCCCTCACCGGCGTCCCCATCGACCACTTCATCGAGGTCGAGTTCAAGGGCTTCGAAGCCATCGTGAACGCCCTCGGTGGAGTCACCATCTGTTCCACCCACGCCATCTCCGACCCGATCCGGCCCGACGGCCACGGCGGGCACAAGGGGTCCGGCCTGGAGTTGCCGCAGGGTGAGTCCACCCTTAACGGCAAGGATTCACTCAAACTCATGCGGGCCCGCTACATCGGCCAAGGAACTGACCTCGAACGCCTCGACCGACAGCACAAGTTCCTCGCCGCCGTCATTCGTCAAGCCACCTCAAGTGGCCTGCTGACCGACCCCGTCAGGCTGTACAACGTCCTCTCAGAAGTTGCCAAGGCACTGACTGTTGACCCAGGCCTGTCCGGTGACGGGCTCCAGCAGTTCCTACTCAGCGTCCAGGGCCTCAAGCCCAGCGACGTGCGCTTCTATACCGTTCCGACGGTGGCACGAGGCGACGGCGCCAACCTCCTCTGGGTCGACGGGGATGCGGACAAGATGTGGAAGGCGATGATCAAGGACACCGCCTACCCACCCAAGACCGGCAAGCCCTCGCCATCCGCGACGAGCAAGACCTCGCCGAGCCCTAGCCCAACCAAGGTTGTCTCGGCTACGACCGGCACAGCAGCGGACACGACCTGCCTGTCTTAGGTCCGCACTCTCACGTCCGTGCGCTCAACGGCTCACAGAGACCGACTCAGAAGCCAGGACCAGACTCGGCGGTGAATCGGCCGTCGCAGAGCGAGCGCGCCCAAGTGCTATTGCCGGGGTTCTCGGTCCGAGGAATGGGACGCACCCGGTTAGACGACTGCGGCCCTGTCGTCACTCGTCAAACTGCGCGACGAACTCCCGCCGAGCACGGCCTCAACGATGCTCCGGGGGATCCATGCCTGATCGCGCTCCACGTGGGCACGCATCACGTGCTTCACGACACCGACGTGAACGCCGTTGCCGATCTGCTTGTAGGAGTACTTGTCGGACTGCTCACCGAAACTGAAGCTCGCGGGCAGACCTTGCACTCGCGCTGCCTCATCTGGGCTGATCCGGCGGCGACGTGGTCCGATGATCGACGTCTGCGTGATGGCGACGAATGCGGGCAGGTACGTCGCCGCCTTGACCCTGACACCGGATGGGCGCAATTGGATGACGCAGTTGTACACGTCGCGCTTTGTGTCACCCGCCTGCCACTCAAACTTCCGTCGGCTTGGTGAGAGCTTCCCGCAGTTGACCCCACCGGGACTTCCACTCCGTGATCGCCGTCGCGTGACGCTCGAAGAAGGCGGCGTTCTTCTCGAGGAAGTTGAGCTTCCATGCCGGCAGCCGCGCGTCGAACCCACCCGTTGGCCTCGGGCGGAGGTCGTCAGCCCAGATAGGGAACCCCGGCAACTTCTCATTGATCGCGACTGTCTTGAGGAAGTCGTTCCAGACTGCCAGGACGAGCTTCTCGTCGTCGGTCAGCCCGTACTTCCGACGGAGTCGGCGCTCCTCGGGAGTGCCCGGCGCAGCCAGCCACTCTTCGATCCGCCAGCTCTTCGGATCCCACCCAGCTACCGGCTTCGCCTCCAAGAGCGGAGGAAGCTCGTGGCCCAGGAGCGAGCCGGCATCGGGCTGATCACCAACGAAGGTGGCGGTGATGAACACGCGTTCGCGGACCTGTGGGCCACCGCCAAGCGCCGGCGGCATCAGGTGCGGAGACATTACTGCGGGGTGGTCAGAGACGCGGTAGCCCAAGTCCCTCAGTGTCTGGATGATGACGTCCCACTCGTGGCGGTGGCGCGGGCCAGCAACGTTCCGGACGTTCTCGAGGATCACGACGGAGGGCCGCTGGCTCTCCAGAACGCGAGCAATGTTGTAGAAGAGCGTGCCCCGGGCCTCTTCCATGCCTTGCTGCCGCCCTGACTTGGAGAAGGGCTGGCAGGGGAAGCCGCCGGTGAACACGTCGTGCGGAGGCACGGTGACCAGGCCGTCTGCCGGAGCCTCGACCGTGATGTCTCTGAGGGCGTCGACACCCCAGTTGTTGAAGTAGACAGCGGCAGCGACGGAGTCGTTCTCGCAGGCCCACGCGCAACTACCGCCGAGGTCTGACAGAGCCGCGTGGAAACCACCCACGCCAGCGAATGCATCGGCGAACGTGTACACCCTGGCCTCCTTCACTTAGCTGAGCTTACAGCTATTTCAAGATCAAAGCTAGATGCGCCCACCGACTGTTCGAGGGCAAGGGAGAGCCGGCTACGGGCGGTCTCCCGAACCTCGGAGGTTGACCCGCGACAACGAGGGGCTGCGAGGCGCCAGCGCCGCGGGTTGGTCGTCGTTGAGCCCAGAGACGTCCCCATTCCGACTGTGACCAATCCTGTGACCAACGGCGCCCCGTAACGGAGAACGACAGATGCCGCAGGTCGTTGACCTGCGGCATCTGTGTCGGGCCGTGGTGCGCGAGGGGGGAGTTGAACCCCCACACCCTTTCGGGTACACGGACCTGAACCGTGCGCGTCTGCCTATTCCGCCACTCGCGCGTGCGGGGAGAAGGCTAACACGCAGGTCGGAGCCGTTACGAACCGCCGAATCGGGTCACGGAACGGCCGACCCGGGGCCGTGAAGGAACGGTCTGCACCGTCCCGACAGTTACGATCATGGGACGGCGGTGAACGCCCGGGGCGGGGCATCCGTCGACCGGCGACCGCCTCGGCACTGAGGGAGGCGCGGTGGGTCTGCTCGACCGCTTCGAGCAGCGGCTCGACCGCATGGTCAACGGTGCCTTCGCGCGCGCCTTCAAGGCCGAGGTGCAGCCCGTCGAGATCGCCTCGGCGCTCACCCGCGAGATGGACGACCGGGCAGCCGTGGTCAGCCGCGGCCGCACCGTGGTGCCCAACGTCTTCGTCGTCGACCTCAGCCCGCACGACCACGACCGCCTCAGCGTGTACGCCGGCACCCTCACAGAGGAGCTGGGCACGATGGTGCGCGAGCACGCGGAGGAGCAGCGCTACACGTTCCTCGGCGGCACCGAGATCACCCTGGCCCGCGACGACAGCCTCGAGACCGGCCTGTTCCGCGTGCACAGCGAGGCCAAGGCGGGCATCGCGAGCAACCCCGTCGCGCCGCGTACGCCGTCCACGCCCTCGCGTCCGCAGACCGACGCCGGCCAGCCGCGCCTCGTGTCCGACGACGCCCAGCACGTCCTCACGCGTGCCGTCACGCGCATCGGCCGCGGCAGCGACGTCGAGATCCGCGTCGACGACCCCGGCGTCTCGCGCCACCACGCCGAGATCCTGCTCGGCCGCGAGGTCGTGCTGCGCGACCTCGGGTCGACCAACGGCACGTACGTCGACGGCGTCCAGGTCGGTGAGGTGGTGCTGACCGACGGCGCCACCGTCCAGCTCGGAGGCACGCGGCTGACGTTCCGGGCGGGCTGAGCCCGTGTCGGAGCTGCTCCTCACCCTGCTGCGCCTCGGATTCCTGGCGCTCATCTGGCTGCTGGTGATCATCGCGATCGTCGTGCTCCGCCGCGACCTCCGCTCGCCGCGTGACGCCCGCCTGCTCGTCCCGGCCAAGGCCCCGCACCCGACCGGCGGCCAGGCGCCCCGCGCGCCCAAGGAGCCGAAGCAGGCCAAGGCCACCAAGGGCGGCGCGCGCAGCCTCGTCGTGGTCGAGGGTCCGCTCACCGGCACCGTCATCCCGCTCGGCGCCGCCGACGTCACGATCGGCCGCGCGCCCGACTCGACCCTCGTGCTCGACGACGACTACGCGAGCAACAACCACGCGTCCATCACGCTCAAGGGCAGCACGTGGGTCGTCACCGACCTCGGATCGACCAACGGCACCTGGGTCGACCGGGCGCGCATCACGAGCCCCACCCCGCTCTCGACCGGCCACCAGCTCAAGGTCGGCCGCACCGTCCTCGAGCTGCGGAAGTGACGTCATGGCACTGATGCTCCGCTCGGCCGCGCGCTCCGACGTCGGTCTCGTGCGCTCAGGCAACGAGGACTCCGGCTACGCCGGCGACCAGCTGCTCGTCGTCGCCGACGGCATGGGCGGCCACGCCGCCGGCGAGCTCGCCTCGGCCGCGGCCATCGCCACGATGTCCGAGGTCGAGCCTGCAGGGCTCGGCGACGTCGAGGCCCTCGAGCGCCTGTCCGAGGCGGTCGTCGCCACCAGCGAGCGCATCGCCGACGTCGTGTCGGCCAACCCCGAGCTCGCGGGCATGGGCACCACGCTCACCGCACTGGCCTGGCTCGGCGGCGATCCGCCGCGCGTCGCCGTCCTGCACGTGGGCGACTCCCGCGCCTACCTGCTGCGCGACAGCGAGATGCGCCAGGTCACCCGCGACCACACCTACGTGCAGACGCTGATCGACTCCGGCCGCATCACCGCGGAGGAGGCCACGCGGCACCCGCGCCGCAACCTCCTCATGCGCGCGATCGACGGCGTGCACCCGGCGGAGCCCGACGTCTCCGTGCGCGAGGCACGCGCCGGCGACCGCTACCTCGTGTGCAGCGACGGCCTGTGCGGCTACGTCTCCGACCCCGACATCGCGCGCCTGCTCGCGCTCGCCGACCCCACCGCCGCCGTCACCGCGCTGGTCGACGCGGCGCTCGAGGCCGGTGCGCCCGACAACGTCACGTGCGTCGTGGCCGACGTCGTCCCCATCGAGGAGGGCGCCGGCGGCGAGCACGAGGCACCGGTCGTGGTGGGCGCCGCGGGCGAGCCGCGCAACCGCGAGCGCCTGCCCGAGCTCACGTTCCCCGCGGACGCCCAGATCGACACCCGCCCGGCCACCGTCGTGCGCGTCTCGACGCAGAGCTCGACGGGCGAGGCAGGCGTGGCACCGATCGGGCGCGTCTACCACGAGGAGCAGGCAGCCTCGCGGCACGGCCTCAGCCGCCGCTGGATCTGGGCGGTCGCGGCCGGCGTCGCCGTGGTCGCCGTCCTCGTGGGCCTGCTCGCGATCACCATGACCTGGGCCCGCGGCCAGTGGTACGTCGGCAGCGACAGCGGCTACGTCGCCATCTACAACGGCGTCCCCGGGTCGATCGGGCCGATCAGCCTGTCGACGGTGGAGGAGCGGTCCGAGATCACGATGGACTCGCTGCCCGACTTCGAGGCCATGCAGGTCGAGGGCACGATCGCCACCGACAGCCTCGCCAACGCGCAGCAGATCGTGCAGCGCCTGCGCGAGCGGGCCGCCCAGTGCCAGGCCGCGCCCACCACGCCCGGCTGCCCCGGCGCCCCGACCGACTCCGACACGGGTACGCCGTCGGCCTCGGCATCGCCGTCCGCGTCGCCCAGCGCCTCGGGCAGCCCGTGACCACGCCGGCTGCGGCCCCGGCCGTGCCCCGCTACCGCCAGCCCGACCGGCGGTGGGCAGAGCTCGGCCTGCTCGTGGGCGCGTTCGCGATCGGGGCGGCGGCGTACATCCAGGTCGACCTCGCGGTGCTCGGGAAGATCGCCGACGACACGATCCCCGTGCTGCTCACGGTCGTCACGCTCGTGCTCGTGGCGCACGGCGTCGTGCGCGTCGTCGCGCGCTACGCCGACCCGATGCTCGTGCCCGCAGTCGTCACGCTGAACATGCTCGGCCTGGCGATGATCCACCGGCTCGACCTGGCCGACGCGCAGCGGGCGCAGCGCAACGGCAGCGAGATCCCGAGCCCCGACGTCTACAGCCAGCTCACCTGGACCGGCCTCGGCATCGTGCTGTTCGTCGCTGTGCTCATCGTCGTGCGCGACCACCGCAAGCTGCAGCGCTACACCTACACCGCGATGTTCGCCGGTCTCGTTCTCCTGCTGCTGCCGCTCGCGCCGTTCGTCGGCGCCACCATCAACGGCGCAACGCTCTGGATCCGCCTCGGCAACCTCTCGTTCCAGCCTGGCGAGCTCGCCAAGATCATGCTGACGATCTTCTTCGCGGGCTACCTCACCGTCACCCGCGACTCGCTCGCGCTCGTGCGCACGAAGGTGCTCGGCCTCGAGTTCCCCCGCGGCCGCGACCTCGGGCCGTTGCTCGTGGCCTGGCTCGTCTCGCTGGCGGTGCTCGTGTTCCAGCGCGACCTGGGCACGTCGCTGGTGTTCTTCGGCCTGTTCGTCACGATGCTCTACGTCGCTACGCAACGCCGCAGCTGGCTCGTGCTCGGCTTCGTCCTGTTCGTCACGGGTGCGACGTTCGCGTTCCTCGCGTTCGGCCACGTGCGCCAGCGCGTCGACGTCTGGCTCGACCCGTTCGGCGACGAGGGCGACACCAGCTACCAGATCGCGCAGTCGCTCTACAGCTTCGCCAGCGGCGGCATGTTCGGGTCCGGCCTCGGGCAGGGCTACCCGCAGCTCGTGCCGTACGCCAAGAGCGACTTCATCATGGCCGCGTTCGGCGAGGAGATCGGCCTCATCGGCGTCGCCGCGATGCTCGTGCTCTACGCGATCATCGTCGAGCGCGGCCTGCGCACCTCGATCGCCTGCCGCGACATCTTCGGCACGCTGCTCGCGTTCGGCCTCTCGATCGTTCTGGCGCTGCAGGTCTTCGTCGTCATCGGCGGCGTCACGCGGCTCATCCCGCTCACCGGCCTCACCACGCCGTTCCTCTCCCAGGGTGGCTCCTCGCTCGTGGCCAACTGGATAGCCATCGGTCTGCTCATGCGCATTAGCGACGCCGCCCGCAGGCCCGACACCGACAGCGGCGTCGCCCTCGAGGACGCACCCACTCAGGCGGTGCGCCTGTGATCCGCTCTGTACGCCGCCTCGCCGCGATCGTGTCCGTGCTGCTGTTCGCGCTGCTCGCGAACCTCACCTACCTGCAGTACTTCGCGGCGTCCGAGATCCGCGCACGTCCGGCCAACAGCCGCACCCTGCTGGAGGAGTACTCCCGCGAGCGCGGCCCGATCCTGCTGGGCTCCACGGCGATCGCGTCCTCGATCCCCACCAAGGACCAGCTGAAGTTCCTGCGGCAGTACGCCCGCGGTCCGCTCTACGCGCCGGCCACTGGCTTCTACTCGCTCGTGTACGGCGCCACCGGGATCGAGCGCGCCGAGAACCCCGTGCTGTCGGGCTCGGACGACCGCTTCTTCGTCGACCGCGTGCAGCAGCTCTTCGCCGGCCGCGGTGTGAAGGGCGGCGCGGTCCGCCTCACGATCGACCCGCGCGCTCAGAAGGCGGCGTACGACGGCCTTGCCGGACGCACGGGCGCCGTCGTCGCGATCGACCCGCGCACGGGCGCGATCCTCGCGATGGCATCGTCGCCGTCGTTCGACCCGAACGTGCTGTCGAGCCACGACCCGGCCAGCATCCGCAAGGCCTACGAGAAGTACGACTCCGACCCGGCCAAGCCGATGCTCAACCGCCCGCTCGTCATGACGCTGCCCCCGGGCTCGACGTTCAAGCTCGTGACCGCCGCGGCGGCGCTCGAGAGCGGCCAGTACCAGCCCGACACCGAGGTGCCGGGCCCGGCGTCGCTCGACCTGCCGGACACGAGCAAGAACCTCAACAACTGGTCGGGCACCGCGTGCGGCCCGGGCGGCGTCACGACGCTCGCCAACGCGCTCGCCGTCTCGTGCAACACCGCGTTCGCCTCGATCGGCCTCGACCTCGGCGACGACGCGCTGCGCGCGCAGGCCGAGAAGTTCGGCTTCGGCACCGGTTTCGAGATCCCGCTGCGCGCGGCGACCAGCCGCTTCCCCGCCGACCCCGACGAGCCGCAGACGGCGATGAGCGCCATCGGCCAGTTCGACGTCTCGGCCACCGCGCTGCAGATGGCGATGGTGGGCGCGGGCATCGCGAACAACGGCCAGGTCATGAGCCCCTACCTCGTGAGCGAGATCCTCAGCCCGGAGCTCGAGACGCTCGAGACCGCGGAGCCCACGGCGTTCTCGCAGGCGATGTCGCCGGCCAACGCCGCGCAGCTGCTCGCGATGATGGTCGGCGTCGTCGAGCAGGGCACCGGCTCGAACGCGCGGATCCCCGGCGTCGCCGTCGGCGGCAAGACCGGCACGGCGCAGACGGGCAACGACCAGAAGGCGCACGCGTGGTTCGTCGGCGTCGCGCCGGCCGTGCCCGGCGGCACCGAGATCGCGGTCGCGGTCGTGCTGCAGAACGGCGGCGGCGCGGCCGAGATCAGCGGCAACGCGCTCGCGGCGCCGATCGCCAAGGCCGTCATGGAGGCGGTGGTCGGATGACCGTCCTGAGGCGGGTCACGTCCCGGAACCCGGTGCGCGGGCACGGCGTCCGTGCATCAGAGGCAGGTCCGCCCTGCGGGGTGGCGCACGCCGCCCGCCCAGGGCTGTCAGACTCGGCACGACGGTCCACGGACCGCACCAGCCAGGAGGAGGAACGGTGAGCGAGGAGCTGCGCCGGCTCGGCGATCGGTACGAGATCGGCGAGGTGATCGGCCGCGGAGGCATGGCCGAGGTCCACGAGGGCCGGGACCTCCGGCTCGGGCGCCGGGTGGCCATCAAGATCCTGCGCCCCGACCTCGCGCGCGACCCGAGCTTCCAGGCCCGGTTCCGCCGCGAGGCCCAGAGCGCCGCATCGCTCAACCACCCCAACGTCGTCGCCGTGTACGACACGGGCGAGGACGTCCTGGCCGACACCCCCGACTCCACCGGCGCCGTCGTCCCGTTCATCGTCATGGAGTACGTCGACGGCCAGACGCTGCGCCAGCTGATGAGCAGCGGCCGCCGCCTCCTGCCCGAGCGGGCGCTGGAGATCACCGGCGGCACGCTCGCCGCCCTCGACTACAGCCACCGCCACGGCATCGTGCACCGCGACATCAAGCCCGCCAACGTCATGCTGACGCGGGGCGGCGAGGTCAAGGTCATGGACTTCGGCATCGCGCGCGCCCTGGCCGACTCCGGCCAGACGATGACGCAGCAGTCGGCCGTCCTCGGCACCGCGCACTACCTGTCGCCCGAGCAGGCGCGCGGCGAGGTCGTCGACAGCCGCAGCGACCTGTACTCCACCGGCTGCCTGCTCTACGAGCTGCTCACCGGGCGCCCGCCGTTCACCGGTGAGTCGCCGGTCTCGATCGCGTACCAGCACGTGAGCGAGGCGCCGGTGCCGCCGTCGCAGTTCGACCCGTCGGTGACGCCGCAGATCGACACCATCGTGCTGCGGTCCCTGGCGAAGAACCCCGAGGACCGCTACCAGAGCGCCGCCGAGATGCGCTCCGACGTCGAGCGCGCGATCGCGGGCCTGCCCGTCACCGCGCCCGTCCCCGTCGTGTCGCAGGAGACCGCGGTGATGGCGCCGGTCGGCGCTGCCGCGGCGTACGCGGCCGAGGAGGAGAAGAAGAGCAACCGCAGTCCGGCGTTCTGGATCCTCCTGACGCTCGGCATCATCGCCGTCGGCGTGGCCACGGTGCTCGTCGGCAAGGCGATCTTCGGCTCGCCCGCCGTCGAGAAGGTCGGAGTCCCCGACCTCGCCGGCCTCACGATCGCCGAGGCGCAGGCGTCGCTGGAGAAGAGCGGCCTCGTGCTCGGCACGCAGACGCCGCAGCCCAGCGCCGACAAGCCCAAGGACACGATCATCAGCCAGAACCCCGTCAAGGGCGGCCAGATCGACAAGGGCAGCGCGGTCGACGTCGTCGTCTCCACCGGCAAGGACACCGCGATCGTGCCCACGCTCACGGGGCTGACGTCGGTCGACCAGGCCCGCGCCGCACTCGTGGATGTCGGGCTCACGCTCGGCAAGGTCGACCAGGTCGACTCCGACCAGCCGCAGGGCGTCGTCGTCGGTCAGAGCCCCGGCTCGCAGGAGACCGTCGATGCCGGCACGCCGGTCGACATCCAGGTCTCCAACGGCAAGGCCAAGGTGCCGGACGTCGTCGGGTCGAGCGAGGCCCAGGCACGCAGCGACCTCATCAACGCCGGCTTCGACATCAACGTCGTGCAGCAGGAGACCTCGGCGCAGCCCGAGGGCACCGTGCTCGCACAGTCGCCCAAGGCCGGCACCAGCGCCGTCCGCGGCACCCTGGTGACGATCACCGTCGCCAAGGCCCCGCCGCCCCCGTCGCCCACGCCGACCCCGGACCCGACGACTCCGACGCCGCCGGTCAGCCCGACCCCGGGCACGACCCCGTAGGCGCACGGCACGAAGCACGAAGGCCCGGAACCGCGAGGTTCCGGGCCTTCGGCGCACACGTCCGGATTTGGTAGTGGAAGGGCGCGCTATACGCCGCTCTAGCACTACCGAATCGGGTGGTGGCTCGTTCCTCAGGCTCCGACGACGGGGGCCAATCCCGCGCTGCGCTCGACGGCGTCGGGCTGGCCGCAGCGCACGAGCCAGTTGGCCAGCATGCGGTGGCCGCCCTCGGTCAGCACGCTCTCGGGGTGGAACTGCACGCCCTCGACGTCGAGGCTGCGGTGCCGGACGGCCATGATGACGCCGCTGTCGGTCGACGCGGTCACCTCGAGCCTCGGGCGGCACGGTCGCGGGGTCGATCGCGAGCGAGTGGTAGCGCGTCGCGGTGAACGGGTCGGGCAGGCCGGCGAGCACGCCGTCGCCGTGGTGGTGCACCTGGCTCGTCTTGCCGTGCAGCAGCTCGGGGGCGCGCACGACGTCCGCGCCGTAGGCCTCGCCGATGGCCTGGTGACCGAGGCATACGCCGAAGATCGGGAGGACGCCGCCGAGCGTGCGGATCATCTCGATGCAGACGCCGGCGTCCGCGGGGGTGCCGGGGCCGGGCGAGAGCAGCACGCCGTCGTAGCCGCGCGCGTCGTCGGTGGTGACCTCGTCGTTGCGCCGTACGTCGACCTCGGCACCGAGCTGGGCGAGGTACTGCACGATGTTGAACACGAACGAGTCGTAGTTGTCGACGACGAGGATGCGCGCGCTCACGTGCCCATCATCGCCCACGCGGGCGCGTGCAGCCGACCGGGTTCCGCGCTGGCGGCGTACGGCGACGGCGTCAGCGCAGCAGCGAGACGACGAAGGAGGTCGTCGAGCCCTCGTCGACGGTGACCTGGTTGAACGGCAGCCGCGGCTCGAGCCAGGGGAAGACCCACTGGAACAGGACGAGCACGACCGCGACGAGCAGCGCGAGCGCGAGCACCGTCTTGAGCGGCCAGGGGCCGGGCAGGTGCTTCCAGATCCAGCCGTACAACGGGGCCTCTGCTCGGGTCGGGTGCGGTCGGTCGGTCGGTCTGCGGTGCGGACGGTCAGGGCGTGAGGGTCGGGTCGATGTTGTCGGGCGGACCGTCGGTCACGTAGCGGCTGCCGGTGAGCTCGCCCCACCAGGCCCAGCGCCCGGTCGAGCCGTAGCGCGGGGTGCAGGTGGTCATCGTGAGCAGCTTCTTCGTGGGCTTGGAGTCCGGGAAGCCGGGCACGGGCTCGATCACCCACGTGTCGGTCGGCGTGAGGTTCGGGTCGTCGTGCGTGAGCGTGTACGTGTACCAGACCTTCTTGGTGCGCACGTAGACCTTGTCGCCGACCTGGAGGTCGGGGAAGTTCGCGAACGGCTCGCTGTGCGAGGACCGGTGCGCGGCGAGGGCGAAGTTGCCCACGGCCCCGGGCATCGCGGTGTCGACGTAGTGGCCGGCACCTGCCGCGAGGATGTCCTTGCCGGTGCCCTCGGTGAGGGGAAGCCCCCACACGTGGTCGGCGAGGCGCGGGATGTAGAGCAGCGCGAACCCGGTGCCGTAACCGGGCTCTGCGATCGGCTTGTCCGTGACCGGCTTCGGCGTGGCGGCCGGCGTCGGTGTCGCGGCGCCCTGGTCGGGATCGGCCCACGACTGCTCGATGTCCTGCCGCTCCTGGGCGATGGCCTGCGCGCTCTCGACGTTGGTCCACCACAGCTGGTACGCGACCATCAGCAGCAGCAGCGCGCCGACGGTGATGAACACCTCGCCCACGCCGCGGATGACCGCGCGCACGCGGTTGCCCCGGGTCTGGGCCACCGGCGCCGGGCCGGGGATCTCCTGGAGCAGCGCGGTGCGCAGCTCCTCCTGGTCCTCAGGATTCATGGCTGTTCCTCATCCCCCCGTGGCCACGCGCGCGAACGACGGCAGCAGGGGGCCGGTGAACGCGGGCAGTGCGAGCCGGTCCTCCCCCTGCACGACGTAGCCGAGCCCGTAGAGGTCCACGTACTCACGGTAGAGGGCGACCTGCGGGTCCTCGTCGAGGGCCCGACCGAGCGCCGCGGTGTCGCCGACGGCCGACACGGTGAACGGCGGGGAGTAGACGCGGCCCTGGAGGATGAGCGTGTTGCCCACGCACCGCACCGCGGACGTCGAGACGATCCGCTGGTCCATCACCTGCATGGCCGAGGCTCCTCCTCTCCACAGCGCGTTCACCACTGCCTGCACGTCCTGCTGATGCACGACGAGGTCGTCCGGCGACGGGTTCCCGGGCAGCGCGCCGTCGCCGCGCGGTGCGTCGTCGAGCGCCACGGTGATGCCCGGGCCGACCACCGGGGTGAGCCCGGCGGGCGGCGAGAGCGCTGCCGTCGTGCGCTGGGACGCAGCCAACGCGTCGCCGGTGCCCTGCTGGGCGGTGAGGTCGGACACCTCCTGACGCAAGCGTGCGACCTCCGCCTCCTGCGCGGCGACCCGCTGGGCCGACCGGGTGACGAGGTCGCGGGTGTCGACCGCGCGGCCGCCGCGCAGGTCGGTGCCCGCGGCGGTGTGGGCGCTCGCGACCACGAGCAGTCCACCGAGGGCGGCCACCAGGCCGACGGCGACGGCGCTGGTGCGGGCCGGACGGCGGAGGCGGCCCCGGACGGCGGGCGACGGATCGGGGTCGGCGGCCACCGCCTCCCGCTCGTGCCCGACGACGTCCATGCCCGTTACGCTACGACGGACCCGGCGCCTGACCGGGGATAGCGAGCAGGAGACCAGTCGTGCCTGAGTCCAAGGGGCGCCGCAAGAAGGCGTTCACGCCTCCGAACGAGACGCCCAGGTCGGTCAAGATCGGCAACCCGTCGTGGTGGGTGCCGGTCATGCTGACGCTGTTCATCGTCGGCCTGATCTGGATCGTCGTGTACTACATCGCCGGTGCCGACCTGCCGCTGATGAAGGACCTCGGCTGGGTCAACGTGCTCGTCGGGTTCGGCTTCATCTTCGCCGGCTTCGGCATGGCGACCCGCTGGCGCTGACCGCCCAGTCACCCCGTCCGACCGGGCTACTTACACGCGTGTAGTTCTATCCCCAGGTGTGGACAGGGTTGTGGATAACTAGCCCCTGTCCCCAGGGATCGCCCTGTGGACAGAGAACACCCGGCTCTGGTAACGCCACGACGCCCCCGGACCCTCATGAGGGTCCGGGGCGTCGTCGCAGGTCAGAGCAGGTGACAGCCCGTGGTGGGCTGGTTACAGCAGCTCGAGGATGGTCGCGTTGGCCATGCCGCCGCCCTCGCACATGGTCTGGAGGCCGTAGCGGGTGCCCTCGCGGCGCATGCGGTGCACGAGCGTCGTCATGAGCCGGGCACCCGAACCGCCGAGCGGGTGACCGAGGGCGATCGCGCCGCCGTCGGGGTTGGTGAGCGCGGGGTCGGCGCCGGTCTCGGCGAGCCAGGCCGCGACCACCGAGGCGAACGCCTCGTTGACCTCGAAGGTGCCGATGTCGCCGATCGAGAGGCCCGCGCGGGCGAGCACCTTCTCGGTCGCGGGGATGACGCCGGTGAGCATCAGGATCGGGTCCGACCCGGTCACGGCCACCGAGTGGACCCGCGCGATCGGGGTGAGGCCGAGCTCGGCCGCCTTCTCCGACGTCGTCAGCAGCAGCGCCGCCGAGCCGTCCGAGATCTGGGAGGCGTTGCCGGCCGTGACGACGCCGTCCTCCTTGAACACTGTGCGCAGGCCCGCGAGGGTCTCGAGCGTGGTGCCGCGGCGGATGCCCTCGTCGGTCGCGAAGCCGCCGACGCCCACGATCTGGTCGGCGAAGTGGCCGGAGTCGGTGGCTGCGGCCGCGCGCTCGTGCGAGGCGACGGCGATCTCGTCGAGCTGGGTGCGGGAGAGGCCCCACGTCGAGGCGATCATCTCGGCCGAGATGCCCTGGGGCACGAGGGCGTTGTTGTAGCGCTCGAGCATGCGGCTCGGGAACGGGCCGTCGCCACCGTTCGCGTTGGAGAACATCGGCACCCGCGACATCGACTCGGTGCCGCCCGCGATCACGACGTCGTAGTGCCCGGCGACGAGCCCGGCGGCGGCGAAGTGCACGGCCTGCTGGCTCGAGCCGCACTGGCGGTCGATGGTGGTGCCGGGCACCGACTCGGGGAAGCCGGCGGCGAGCAGCGTGTTGCGGGCGGCGTTGAACGCCTGCTCGCCGACCTGCGAGACCGTGCCCCAGATGACGTCGTCCACGATTCCGGCGTCGATGCCGGTGCGGGCGACGAGGTTCTCGAGGACGTGGGCGCCGAGGTCGCCCGGGTGGATCCCCGACAGCGCCCCCTTGCCCGGCTTGCCGACGCCGACGGGCGTGCGGATGGCTTCGACGATGACGGCGTCGCGCTGGCTCATGGCAGGGATCCTCCTCGCGGTCGCGGCCCGGAACGGGCCCGCGCTGTTACCGAACGCTAACCCAGCGGTGTACCCGGGCGGGAGGGGTGGTCAGCCGCCCGTGATGGCGCCGAGCCCGGCCTGGACGAGCTGGTTGGTGAGCTGCTGGTCGCGGACGACGGTGAGCACGGCGAGCAGCGCGACGACCGCCAGGACGCCGCCCACCTGGACGGCGATGCGGCCCTTCTGCGGGGCGTAGGCGAACACCGCGGCCACGAGGGCGCCGGTGACGAGGCCGCCGAGGTGCGCGCGCCAGTCGACGCCGGAGATCACGAAGCCCAGGACGATGTTGATGCCGATGAGCCCGAGGATCTGCGTGGTGTCGAAGTTCAGACGCCGGCCGACGACGACGTACGCGCCGAGCAGGCCGAAGATCGCACCGCTCGCACCGACGGACAGCGTGTTCGGTGCGCTGAACCAGAAGGACGCGATCGAGCCACCGAGACCGGCGACGACGTACAGCACCGCGAACCGCACGTGGCCGAGGACGTACTCGAGCTGGGGGCCGAGCATCCAGAGGAAGAGCATGTTGAGGCCGATGTGGAGCAGCCCGCCGTGCAGGAACATGCTCGTGAAGAGCCGGTAGTACTGGTCGTCGAGCGAGACGAAGATCGGCCACATGCCGAAGTCGCCAGTGGCGACGTCCTGGGTGAGGAACTGCCAGCCGTAGGCGACGACGCACAGCGCGATGAGCGCGATGGTGACCGTCGGGCGGCTCGGCACCGTCGCACCGAGGCGGCTCTTGACCGGACGCACGGAGGCCTTGGCCTCGGCGATGCACTCCGGGCAGTGGAACCCGACCGACGCGGAGGTCATGCAGTCCGGGCAGATCGGCCGGTCGCAGCGGCCGCAGCGGATGTAGGTCTCGCGGTCGGGGTGCCGGTAGCAGACCGGCACCCCGGGCGCCGAGCGCTCGGATCAGGCGTCGACATCCTCGACCGTTACGGACTCGATGACGACGTCGGACACCGGACGGTCCATGCGGCCCGTCTGCGTGGTGGCGATCGCGTCGACGACCGCGCGGCTCTCCGCGTCGGCCACCTCGCCGAAGATCGTGTGCTTCATGTTCAGGTGCGGGGTGCTCGTCACCGTGATGAAGAACTGCGAGCCGTTGGTGCCGGGGCCGGCGTTCGCCATCGCGAGGAGGTACGGCCGGTCGAAGCGCAGCTCGGGGTGGAACTCGTCGCCGAACCGGTAGCCCGGGCCGCCGGTGCCGGTGCCGAGGGGGTCGCCGCCCTGGATCATGAAGCCGCTGATGACGCGGTGGAAGACCGTGCCCGCGTAGAGCGAGTCCGAGCGCTTCTGGCCGGTCTTCGGGTCGGTCCACTCCTGGCTGCCGTCGGCGAGCCCCACGAAGTTGCGCACGGTCTTCGGCGCGTGGTTCGGGAAGAGCTCGATGCGGATGTCGCCCTGGTTGGTGTGCAGCGTCGCGAAAGTAGTCACGGCCGAATCCTCGCACGCGAGACGCCGACCGCGCCCCCCGGCGTACCGGGCCCCGTCTTCCGGCCCGGCGTCGTCAGGGGGTGCGGCGGGCGCGGTCGAAGGGGCCGCGGCTGTTGATCTGGGCGTCGGCCACGATCGTGGCGATGCGCTTGGCCCGGGTCTCGGGCTTCCTGGCCAGGAGGATCAGCTCGAGCAGGCCGCGCTTCACCGAGCGGGGGAAGGCGTCCCAGTTGGCCCGCGCCGGGGGATCGGCGTCCAGGGCCGCGGCGAGGTCGTCGGGCTCGACGAGGTTCTCGACGTCGTCGAGCTTGGACCAGCTGCCGTCGGCCCGGGCCTGCTCGATCACCGCGGTGCCTCGCGGGAGCAGGAGCCCTGCCGCCTCGAGCAGGGCGACGCGCTCCTTGTTGGGCCGCGACCAGCCGCTGCCCTTCTTGCGCGGGGCGCACCAGAGCATCCCGCGCTCGGCGTCCAGGCTTCCCGCTGTGCTGTCGACCCAGCCGACGCAGAGCAGCTCCTGCACCAGGTCGTCGTACGCCACCGCGGGGCGGCTGGTCGCCTTCTTCCACGACGCCACCCACACGCCGGCGCCGTCGTCCTGGTGCGCGACGAGCCAGGCGCGCAGCTGGGCGCGGGTCTCCGGCTGCACGAAACGGCGGCCGTCGGGGGCGGTGCCCTCGACCGCCTTCTTCGCCATGGGTCCATGGTGGGGTCGATCGGGCTGGTAGGCATGCGGTCATGGAGATCCGGCCGCTCGACACTGAAGGCTGGCCCGCCGCGGCAGTGCTGCTCACGCGCGCGTTCCTCGACGAGCCCTACGTGATCGAGCAGTACGGCGACGACCGCATCCGGCGCGAGTCGGTGCTGCTCGAGCACTACCGCGCCGAGGACCCCGCCCGCTTCGAGGTCGTCCTCGCGGCGTACGACGGCGACGCGCTGCTCGGGCTCGTGCAGGGATCGCTGCCCGGACGGTGCCTGGCGTGCACGCGGCAGGTCGGGACGCCGCGGCCGGACGACCCCGAGGACGCGCTCGAGTGGGAGTTCCGCTCGAACGTGGCCGTGGCGCACGCGACCCAGGCCGAGCACGGCTCGGTGGGGAAGCTCGGCGTCGATCCGGATGCGCAGGGGCGAGGCGTGGGGCCCGCGCTGCTCGCTTCGTTCGCCTCGCAGGTGCGCGACGCAGGTGGCGACCTCGTGCTGCTGGAGTGCCAGCCGCACCGGGATGCGTTCTACGAGCGGGCCGGGTACGAGCGCGCCCTGCAGTTCCCGGATCCGGTCGGGCCCGATGCCAGCCTGATGCGGCTGCGGCTGTAGGTGCGGATCGATTGCGATGAAGGGTGGGCCCCCGCTGGGCGACGATGGCCGAAGGCCTCGTCTAGTAGGGGACTTCGTTGCTAAGAGCGCAACACAGTCGGTTTTCATCGGTTGCGTGTCCACAGCTGGGTTGCGCTCTGATGCTGGCGGTGCCGCCATCGGAGGCACGGGGTCATACCCGTGGAGTCCCCTACTGCGCATCATGGCGCTTCGGTGGGGACATGGCGCGTGCGCTCAGATGCGCAGCGGGGGCCCACAGCCTTCGTGGCAGGAGATCGAAAGGGGCTCCTGGTCCCCCAAGAACGGGGGGACCAGGAGCCCCTTTCGATCGACGTGGAGGCTAGGGGACTCGAACCCCTGACTTCTGCCTTGCAAAGGCAGCGCTCTACCAACTGAGCTAAGCCCCCGGAGACGGTCCCGAGGACCGCCCGGTGGTGCGGATCAGCGCAGGTCGGGAGCCGAGGTGGCCTCGGTCCAGAGATCCTGCTCCGCTCGCGAAGCACTGATCTGCTGGTAGACGACATAGCCGACCGCGGCGAGGGCGGCGAGCACGAGCAGCTTCTTCACGGTTCCTGCCTTCCCGAGCGGGTGGGGCGTGGTGGTGGGCCTAGATGGACTTGAACCATCGACCTCTTCCTTATCAGGGAAGCGCTCTAACCAGGCTGAGCTATAGGCCCCAGGCGTGCCGGAGAAGGCTACCCCAGCGGACCGAGGTCCCCAAAACGGGGAGGTCGTGAGGACGACCGTACGCCGAAGCCGCGAGTCAGGAGTCCTCGGACAGCGTGACCTCGAGGCCGCCGGTGAGCCCGACCGAGAGGTTGTACAGGAACGCGAACAGCGTCGAGAGCGCCGACACGAGCACGATCTCGATCGCGGCGAGGACGAACGCGATGCCCATGACGCGGTTGAAGCCGACGAGCGACTCGAAGTCGAACGAGGTCGACGCCGTGCCCGCCAGGTCGTCGACCGTGCGGGCGATCGCGGCGAACACGCCCGTCACGTCGAGCGTCCACCACAGCAGCGCGAGCGCCATGACGATGACGATCGACAGCGACACCGAGAGCATGAACGCCGTCTTCATCACCGACCACGGGTCGAGCCGCGTGACCATGAGCCGCGCGCGGCGCGGACCGGCCGGCCGCATCTGCGCCGTGGGCACAGGCTGCGGAGCACCCGATCCCGAGCGCGGGTCGAGCTGCGCACGCGGGTCGCTCGCCGGACGCTGCGGAGCCACCGTGCGCTGGGGGGCGGCCGTGCGCTCAGCAGCCACCGAGCGCTCCGTCGAGCGCGGGGTCGTGCCTGCGGTGTCCACCGGTGGTGTCCCCTCAGCTCTCGGTCGGGTCGTCGCTCGAGGTCTCCACGGTAGCCGAGGGCTGCTCGTCCGCCACGTCGGACACCGTCTCCGGCGCCTCCGCAGTCGTGCCGTCGCCGTCCGTGACCACGTCGGTGTCCACGTCGACGTCGGCGTCGTCCTCGTCGTCGCCGGCCTCACCGCGTGCGACGGCGACGATCGCGTTGTCGTCGCTCACCGACATCAGCGAGACGCCCATGGTGTCGCGGCCGGTCGCCCGGATCTCCGACACCCGGGTGCGGATGACGACGCCGTCCGACGCGATCGCGTAGACCTCGTCGTCCTCCGACGCCACGAGCGCGCCGACGAGCGAGCCACGCTCCTGCACGAGCTTCATCGCGCGGACGCCGTAGATGCCGCGGCCCTTGACGCTCCACTCGTCGACCGGCGTGCGCTTGGCGTAGCCGCCGTCGGTCACCGTGACGACGAACGCGCCCTCGCGGACGGTGTCCATCGCGAGCAGGTGGTCGCCCTCGCGGAACTTCATGCCGATGACGCCGCTGGTGTCGCGGCCCATCGGGCGCAGGGTCGCGTCGTCGGCGGTGAAGCGCGACGACATGCCCTTGGCCGACACGAGCATGAGGTCGGCGCCGTCATCGACGAGCTGCGCCGAGATGAGCTCGTCGTCGTCGCGCAGGTTGATCGCGATGATGCCGCCGCTGCGGTTGGAGTCGAAGGCCTCGAGCTTGGTCTTCTTCACCATGCCGTCGCGGGTGGCGAGCACGAGGTACGGCGCAGCCTCGTAGTCGCGGATGTCGAGCACCTGGGCGATCTGCTCCTCGGGCTGGAACGCGAGGAGGTTGGCCACGTGCTGGCCGCGAGCATCACGCCCGGAGTCGGGCAGCTCGTACGCCTTGGCCCGGTAGACGCGGCCCTTGTTCGTGAAGAACAGCAGGTAGTGGTGCGTCGTGGTCACGAAGAAGTGCTCGACGACGTCGTCACCTCGAAGGGCTGCGCCGCGCACGCCCTTGCCGCCGCGACGCTGCGCGCGGTACAGGCTCGCGACCGTGCGCTTGGCGTAGCCGCCGCGGGTGATCGTGACGACGACCTCCTCCTCGGCGATGAGGTCCTCGTCGGTGACCTCGCCGTCCCAGGGGATGATGACGCTGCGGCGCTCGTCGGCGTACTTCGCCGTGATCTCCGCGAGCTCCTCGCTGACGATGCTGCGCTGGCGCGGCTCGTTGCTGAGGATGTCCTCGTAATCGGCGATCTTGGCCTGCAGGTCGTCGTACTCGTCGATGATCTTCTGCCGCTCGAGAGCGGCGAGACGGCGCAGCTGCATGTCGAGGATGGCGGTGGCCTGGAGCTCGTCGACCTCGAGCAGGGCCATGAGGCCGGTGCGCGCGTCGTCGACCGTGGCGCTCGCGCGGATGAGCGCGATGACCTCGTCGAGCGCGTCGAGCGCCTTGAGGTAGCCGAGCAGGATGTGCGCCCGCTCCTGCGCCTTGCGCAGGCGGTACGTCGTCCGGCGGACGATGACCTCGATCTGGTGCGAGATCCAGTGCCGGATGAAGCCGTCGATCGGCAGCGTGCGCGGCACGCCGTCGACGAGGGCGATCATGTTGCAGGAGAAGTTGTCCTGCAGCTGGGTGTGCTTGAAGAGGTTGTTGAGCACGACCTTCGCGACCGCGTCGCGCTTGAGCTCGATGACGAGGCGCATGCCCGTGCGCGACGAGGAGTCGTCGCGGACGTCGGAGATGCCGGAGATCTTGCCGTCGTTCGCCAGCTCGGCGATGCGCAGCAGGAGGTTGTCGGGGTTGACCTGGTAGGGCAGCTGCGTGACGACGAGCAGCGTGCGACCGCGGCTGTCCTCCTGCACCTCGACCTCGGCGCGCATCATCACCGAGCCGCGGCCGGTGCGGTAGGCGTCCTCGATGCCCTTGCGGCCGACGATGAGACCGCCGGTGGGGAAGTCAGGGCCCTTCACGCGCTCGAGGAAAGCCTCGAGCATCTCCTCGCGCGAGGCCTCCGGGTTGGCCAGAGCCCACTGCGCAGCCTCGGCCACCTCGCCGAGGTTGTGCGGCGGGATGTTGGTGGCCATGCCGACCGCGATGCCGGCGCTGCCGTTGACGAGCAGGTTGGGGAACCGGCTCGGCAGGATGACGGGCTCCTGCGTGCGGCCGTCGTAGTTGGGCGTGAAGTCGACGGTCTCCTCGTCGATGTCGCGCACCATCTCCATGGCCAGCGGCGCCATGCGCGCCTCGGTGTAGCGCATGGCCGCGGCGGGGTCGTTGCCCGGCGAGCCGAAGTTGCCCTGGCCCTGGACGAGCGGGTAGCGCAGCGCCCATGTTTGCGACAGGCGCACGAGGGTGTCGTAGATCGAGCTGTCGCCGTGGGGGTGGTAGTTGCCCATGACGTCGCCGACGATGCGCGCGCACTTGGAGAAGCCGCGGTCGGGGCGGTATCCGCCGTCGAACATCGCGTAGAGCACGCGGCGGTGCACGGGCTTCAGGCCGTCGCGCACGTCGGGCAGCGCGCGCGACACGATGACCGACATGGCGTAGTCCATGTAGGACCGCTGCATCTCGACCTGGAGGTCGACCGACTCGATGCGCGGGTTGAAGTCGTCGGCCTCGGTGGTCGTGGTGTCGATGTCGTCAGGCATGAGGTTCCTTCGCAGTACGACGGGAAGCGGGAGGCGTGCGCCGTACGGCTAGATGTCGAGGCGGATTAGATGTCCAAGAACCGGATGTCGCGGGCGTTGCGCTGGATGAAGGCTCGGCGGCTCTCGACGTCCTCGCCCATGAGGACGCTGAACATCTCGTCGGCCTGGGCGGCGTCGTCGATCGTGACCTGCAGGAGCACGCGGCGCTCGGGATCCATCGTGGTCTCCCACAGCTCGTCGGCGTTCATCTCGCCGAGACCCTTGTAGCGCTGCGTCGCCTCCTCCTTGGGCAGCTTCTTGCCCGCGGCGAGGCCGGCCGCGATGACGGCGTCCTTCTCACGCTCGGAGTAGGCGTAGCCCGGCTCCTCGCGCGACCACTTGATCTTGTAGAGCGGCGGCTGCGAGAGGTAGACGTGGCCGCGCTCGACCAGCGGCTTCATGAAGCGGAACAGCAGCGTCAGCAGCAGCGTGGTGATGTGCTGGCCGTCGACGTCGGCGTCGGCCATCAGGACGACCTTGTTGTAGCGCAGCTTCTCGATGTCGAAGTCGTCGTGGACGCCGGTGCCGAACGCCGAGATCAGCGCCTGCACCTCGTTGTTCTGCAGCACCTTGTCGATGCGCGCCTTCTCGACGTTCAGGATCTTGCCGCGGATCGGGAGGATCGCCTGCGTGCGCGGGTCGCGGCCGCTGCGGGCAGAGCCGCCGGCGGAGTCGCCCTCGACGATGAAGACCTCGCACTCGTCGGGGTTGGTGCTCGAGCAGTCGATGAGCTTGCCGGGCAGACCCGCTCCGCCCATGAGGCCCTTGCGGTTGCGGGCGAGGTCGCGCGCCTTGCGCGCGGCGATACGCGCGGCCGAGGCCTGCACCGCCTTGCGGGCGATGTCCTTGCCCTCGGTCGGGTTGGCCTCGAACCACGCGCCGAGGTGCTCGTTGACGAGCTTCTGCACGTAGGTCTTGGCCTCGGTGTTGCCGAGCTTGGCCTTGGTCTGACCCTCGAACTGCGGCTCGCCGAGCTTCACCGACACGATCGCGGTGAGGCCCTCGCGGATGTCCTCGCCGGAGAGGTTGACGTCCTTCTCCTTGAGCACGCCCCACTCGCGGGCGAACTTGTTGACGCACGTGGTGAGCGCCGCGCGGAAGCCCTCCTCGTGCGTGCCGCCCTCGATCGTGTGGATCGTGTTGGCGAACGTGTAGACCGACTCGGAGTAGCCGGAGTTCCACTGCATCGCGACCTCGGCCGAGATGAGGCGCTCGGTGTCCTCGGACTCGACGTGGATCACGTGCTGGTGCGACGGGCCCTTGGTGGCGTTGAGGTACTTCACGAAGTCGGCGATGCCGCCCTCGTAGTGGTACGTCACCGTGCGCGGTGCGGCCTCGGTGGGGTCGACGCCGTCGAGCTCGACGTCGATCGGGTCGGGCTCGCGCTCGTCGGTGAGCTTCAGCGTCAGGCCCTTGTTGAGGAAGGCCATCTCCTGGAAGCGGCGCGACAGCGTCGTGAAGTCGTAGTGCGTGGTCTCGAAGATGCCGCCGTCGGCCCAGAACGTGACGGTCGTGCCGGTGACGTCGGTGGCCTCGCCGGTGCGGAGCGGGCTCGTCGGGACGCCGTACGCGAAGTCCATGCGGTGCACGAGGCCGTCGCGGCGCACCTCGACCTCGACGCGGGACGACAGTGCGTTGACCACCGAGACGCCGACGCCGTGCAGGCCGCCGGAGACGGCGTACCCGCCACCGCCGAACTTGCCGCCGGCGTGCAGGACGGTGAGGACGACCTCGACGGCGGGCTTGCCCTCGCTCTCGACGATGTCGACGGGGATGCCGCGGCCGTTGTCGACCACGCGGACGCCGCCGTCGGCGAGGATCGTGACGTCGATGGTGTCGCAGTAGCCGGCGAGGGCCTCGTCGACGGAGTTGTCGACGACCTCGTAGACGAGGTGGTGCAGGCCGCGCTCGCCGGTGGAGCCGATGTACATGCCGGGGCGCTTGCGGACGGCCTCGAGACCCTCGAGGACGGTGATGTTGCTCGCGTCGTAGGACACGCGTGACCCCTCTGTCGTCCGCGCGCGAGGTGCGCGCTGCCGTGCTGTGCTGGTCGGGCCACCGGGCGCCTGCCTCACGGGAGCGCCCACCGGGGGCGAGCCCGGTGCCTGCGACCGGCCGGGAAGCCCAGGCACCCACGAGAGGTGCCGGAGCCCCGGAGAACTGGCCTTCATCCTACCGTGAGCAGGCCGTCAGAGCCGCTTTGGCGCCCTCCGTGAGTGGGGATATGTCGCCGGGGGTCACGCGGCTGTGGACGGGCTTTTCGTCCCCTCGGCCCCCGGTCGCCCCCCGACGAGCCCGCCGGCGGGCTCGAAAGTCGACTCGGGGCCTCAGCCGTAGGTGTCGCGGGGGCCGCGACCCTTCACGTGGAGCTTGCCGTGCTTCCAGCTGGGGGCGGCCGGGCCGAGCACGGAGATGTCGCGGATCGTGCCGGGCCCGAGCTCGGCGTCGAGGCGCCGGCGCAGGTCGGGCAGCAGCGTGCGCATCGAGTAGGCCCAGGTGGAGGAGTCGGCGCGCAGGACGAGGAGCAGCCCGCGGCCGTCCACTGCCTGCTCGAAGGTCTCGGGCCGCACGTGCTCGGCGACGTCCGCCCCCACGATCTCGGCCCAGCGGCCGGTGAGGCCGCCGACGGCGGTCGGCTGCTCCCAGCCCCGCTCGCGCATGATCCGGTCGATCGACGACCCGAGCAGCTGGGGGTCGCGGGCGTCCGGGCCCGGGCCGCTGCGCGGATCCGGGTCCTGGCCCCGCGGCGTACGGCGGCGGCCCGCCGCCGTACGGCTGCTCACCCGCGGGTCGGGAGCAGTGCGCGAGGCGGCGCGGGCGCGGGCCAGCGCCTCCTTCGCGGCGTCGATGCCCGAGGGTGCGGGCGCCTCGATGGCGTCGCCGGGCTCGGGTGTGAGGTCGTCGTCAGGCACGCGACACCGTCCCGGCGAGGACGTCGACCCGGTCGCCGACCAGCAGCTCGGGCACGTCGGCGGCGACGGCCGCGGTGACCAGCACCTGCTCGGCTCCGGCGACCAGCTCGGCGAGGCGCGCGCGGCGCATGGTGTCGAGCTCGGCGAAGACGTCGTCGAGGATCAGCACCGGCTCGCCGCCGTCCGTGCCGTCGCCGGTGAGCAGGTCGTACGACGCGAGCCGCAGCGCGAGGGCGAACGACCAGGACTCGCCGTGCGACGCGTAGCCCTTCGCGGGGGAGGGGCCGAGGCGCAGCAGAAGGTCGTCGCGGTGCGGGCCGACGAGCGAGATGCCGCGCTCGATCTCGTCGCGCCGCCGCCGCTCGATGCCGGCCAGCAGGATGTCGACCAGCGCAGCGCGGTCGGGCACGAGCTCGATGTCGGGGCCGAGGGAGGAGACGTACTCCAGCCCCGCCGGCCCGGATCCCGCGCTGACGGTGTCGTACGCCGTCGCCACCAGCGGGCCGAGCGCCGCGATGAGGTCGAGCCGCGCGGCCAGGATCTCGCCGCCGAGCGTGGACAGGTGGGTGTCCCACACCTCGAGGGTGCGGAGCACGTCGTCGGAGCCCCGGCCGCCCCGGCGTGCGGCCGCCGCCGACTTCAGGAGAGCGTTGCGCTGCTTGAGGACGCGCTCGTAGTCCGAGCGCACCCCGGCCATCCGTGGCGTGCGCGCGACGAGCAGGTCGTCGAGGAAGTGGCGCCGCTCGGACGGGTCGCCCTTCACGAGCGAGAGGTCCTCCGGTGCGAAGAGCACCGTGCGCAGCAGGCCCAGCACCTCGCGCGGTCGCGGCACCGGAGAGCGGTTGATGCGGGCGCGGTTGGCGCGGCCGGGGTTGATCTCGATCTCGACGATCGTGTCGCGGTCGTCGCGTGCGACCTTGGTGCGCACGACCGCGCGCTCCGCGCCGAGCCGCACGAGCGGGGCATCGGTGGCGACGCGATGGCTGCCCAGGGTGGCGACGTACCCGATGGCCTCGACGAGGTTGGTCTTGCCCTGGCCGTTCTGGCCGATGAGCGAGGTGATGCCGGGGCGCAGCTCGAGATCGACCTGCGCGTAGCAGCGGAAGTCCGTGAGCGACAAGGCGGTGACGTGCACGCGCTCGCTGCTCCTTGCTTCCGACGGGACGACTGGCGGGCCTCAGCCCGACAGGCGCACCGGCATGAGGAGGTAGCGGTACGCCGGGGCGCCCTGCACCGATCCGCCCGTGAGGACGGCCGGTCGCGTGGACGTCGTGAACGACAGCTTGGTCGTGGCGTCGTCGACGGCCGAGAGGCCGTCGAGGAGGTACTGCGGGTTGAAGGCGATCTCGATCGCGTCGCCGTCGACCGCGCACTCGACGGCCTCCGTCGCCTGCGCCTCGTCGCCCGCGCCGGCGCGCAGCTCGACCTCGCCGCCGGAGAACGTGAGGCGCACCGGGGTGTTGCGCTCGGCCACGAGGGACACGCGCTTCACGGCGTCGACGAGCGCACCGGTCTCGACCGAGGCGACGGTGGCCGACTCGCTGGGGAGCAGCGCGCGGTACTTCGGGAACTCGCCGTCGAGCAGGCGCGTGGTGGTGCGGCGGCCGTCGCCCTCGAAGCCGAGGAGGCCGTCGCCGGCGCCGGACGCTGAGAGCGCCAGGTGGACGAGGTCGCAGTGCGCGAGCGACTTGGCGGTGTCGGCCAGCGTGCGGGCGGGGATGAGCGCGTTGGTCTCGAGACCCGCGACCTCCGGGGTCCACTGCAGCTCGCGGACGGCGAGGCGGTAGCGGTCGGTCGCGGCGAGGGTGATGGCCGAGCCGTCGATCTCGACGCGGATGCCGGTGAGGGTGGGGAGGGTGTCGTCGCGGCCGGCGGCGATGGCCACCTGGGCGACGGCGGCGGCGAGCGCCGAGCCGGGGATGGTGCCCGAGGCGCCCGGCATGTCGGGCAGCGACGGGTAGTCGTCGACGGGCAGCGTGGGGAGCGTGAACGACGAGCGGCCGCAGCGGACCTCGACCCGGCTCCCCTCGGACGTGATCGTCACGGGTGCGGCCGGCAGGGCGCGGGCGATGTCGGCGAGGAGACGGCCGGACACCAGCACGGTCCCGGGCTCGTCGACGTCGGCGGCCACGGCGACGCGGCCGGACACCTCGTAGTCGAAGCTCGAGAGCGTGAGCCCTGCCGGGCCAGCCTCGACGAGCAGGCCCGCGAGCATCGGCATGGACGGACGGCTCGGCAGGGTGCGGGCCGCCCAGGCGACGGCGTCTGCGAGGACGTCGCGCTCGAGCCGGAACTTCACGATTACTCCCACAGCAAGGCCCCGCCGGGTGGCGGGGTGGACGTTCTACGTGCGCGTTTCTACACGGGTCGGGCCCGTGCGGTCGACCGTGCCGGCGTCTGCGCCGACGGCGGCGACCGGGGAAGTCGGGGCCATGCTTCCACGACCCACCCACCACGCGCAGGCCGCACCCCACAGGGATGCTTCCCGCTCCTGCCAGGCCAGCGTCGGACGAGGTGCGCGTCGGCTGGTACGTCGGCCGTCAGGTCGGCGTACCAGCCGCGATCGCGGGAGTCATCTGCCGGGCCGTACCCGCCCGGGACGAGCGCCTCGGTGCCCCCGCCGGAGGCGGGGTCGAGCTGTCGTCCACAGGAAGGCTCAGGGTGAAGGACCTGGAAATGACACCTCCATCACTCCTGTTGGTTGTCGTCATAGGGGGTGTGGACGGTGGGGACAACCGGCGACGCCGCAGGTCGAGCGGCGTGTCGGCGTCCCCCGGCCCTGGGGACGGAGCCTCGGGACGACGGGCCCGACCTGGGGACGATGCCGTCCCGCGTGTGGTTCGTCCCCCGTCGTCCCCAGGTTCCTGCCCGCCGGGCACAGGCCCGTCCCGAGGTCGTCCCCAGGCCCTGGTGAGCCGGCGGGGCCGCCGCGGACGTCCCCTGGGAGTCGGCGACATGGTGCTGTCGGCGATCTGGGGGTGCAGCCGGCGACGCGGAGGGGTGCCGTGACAGCAGGTGAGGCAGACCTTCCACAGGGTTATCCCCAGGGTGGGGAGGACCGCCGAGTGGAGCGCGAGCATCGGTGCAGGTCACCGGGCATGCCTCGAATGGGTCGTGGAGACCCAGATCGGCCGTGCAGGACGTGCCAGGGGGGAGGTCTAGCCCTGGCGGGCGGTGCTCTTGATCCGGGCCGTGAGGTCGGTGACCTGGTTGTACAGCGACCGGCGCTCGGCCATGAGCTGGCGGATCTTGCGGTCGGCGTGCATGACCGTGGTGTGGTCGCGGCCGCCGAACGCCTGCCCGATCTTGGGGAGCGAGAGGTCGGTGAGCTCGCGGCAGAGATACATCGCGATCTGCCGGGCGGTCACGAGGACGCGCGAGCGGCTCGAGCCGCAGAGGTCGTCGACCGAGACGCCGAAGTAGGCGGCGGTCTGCATCATGATGATCGAGCTGGTGATCTCCGGGCCGGCCTGGTCGGTGATGAGGTCCTTGAGGACCACCTCGGCCAGGGGCAGGTCGACCGGCTGGCGGTTCAGGCTGGCGAACGCGGTGACGCGGATGAGCGCACCTTCGAGCTCGCGGATGTTCGTCGAGATCTTGGACGCGATGAACTCGAGCACGTCCGGGGGAGCGGAGAGCCGCTCCTGCGCGGACTTCTTGCGGAGGATCGCGATGCGGGTCTCGAGGTCGGGCGGCTGGACGTCGGTGATGAGGCCCCACTCGAACCGCGAGCGCATGCGGTCCTCGAAGTCCTGCAGCTGCTTGGGCGGCAGGTCGCTCGTGACGACGATCTGCTTGTTGGCGTTGTGCAGCGTGTTGAAGGTGTGGAAGAACTCCTCCTGCGTCTGCACCTTGCCCGACAGGAACTGGATGTCGTCGACGAGCAGGACGTCGACATCCCTGTAACGGCGCTGGAAAGCGGCTGCCTTGTCGTCACGGATCGAGTTGATGAACTCGTTCGTGAACTCCTCCGAGCTGACGTAGCGCACCTTGGCACCGGCGTACAGCGTGCGCGTGTAGTGGCCGATCGCGTGCAGGAGGTGGGTCTTGCCGAGACCGGACTCGCCGTAGACGAAGAGCGGGTTGTAGGCCTTGGCCGGCTGCTCGGCGACTGCGACCGCGGCCGCGTGGGCGAAGCGGTTGCTCGAGCCGATGACGAACGTGTCGAAGGTGTACTTCGGGTTGAGGCGGCTGGACTCCTCCGTGCGCGTGCCGGGCGAGCCGGTGCCGGGACGGGCCTGGTCGACCGCGGGAGCGATGGCGGCCGGCTGGACGGGCACAGGGGTGACGACCGGCGCCGCCGCGACGGCGGACGAGGCCGGGCTGTCGGCGTACGTCGAGTCGGCGAGGTCGTCGGTGGCGTCCTCGTCGAGGTTGGGCGCGATGGTGGGGTCGACCGTGACGGCGATCCGGATCTCGCGGCCGAGCGTGCGCGAGAGCGCCTCGACCACGAGCGGGCGCAGCTTGGACTCCAGGACGTCCTTGGTGAACTCGTTCGGCGCGGCGACCAGCGCGGTGTCCTCGATGAGGGCGAGCGGGCGGGTGAGGGAGACGAAGGCGCGCTGCTGCGGGGGGAGTGCGTCGCCGAGGGACTCGAGCGCCCGGGCCCACACCTCGGCGAGATCCGGTGCCGCGCTGTCGTCCGCCACGTCGTTCCCCTGTCCTGACGGCCGGGGCCGTCGTCGTTCGTCTGGTGGGCCGGTGCTGCCGGCTCGCCGTGGTGCGGCCCGGCGGGGTGCCGTCGGGCGTCCACACGCTCGTCCACAGGTGTGGAACGACATGGACCGCCTGCGGCCGTACCGCAGGAGTGGGACCGTAACGGTCGTCGCGCGACCACCGTCAAGGGGTTGTCCACAGGCGTGCGGGCCGGAGTCTGCCACGTCCGGCGGCCTGTACGGCGTGTCGGGCACCGGAGAACGGCCCCGGGCGGGAGGATGGGCGGTTCGCCGACGGACGCCGATGTGGCCCCGGCCACGGGCTCGCGGTTTGACCCCCGCGCGCGACGACCCGTACCGTGGACGGGCCGACGTCCGTCCTGACCTGCGACGACCCTGCCCAGCCCTCGTGCTGGCGGTTCCGAGCGGTCCGTACGACGACGGCGGCCCCCGCCGCATGCCTGCGCACCGTGCCTCCCGGACCTCCGGGGACCGGGGCGTCGGCGTCCGGTGGTGGCCGGCGGGAGACCGCCTGCTGCTGCCAGACCTGACCGGCCCCGGCCGGTCACCCACGCCCGGCCAGACCCCTGGCCTACGACGGTTCGGAGCCGACCCGATGAGCAAGCGCACGTACCAGCCGAACAACCGCCGCCGGGCCAAGACCCACGGCTTCCGCCTCCGCATGCGCACGCGTGCCGGTCGCTCGATCCTCGCGGCGCGTCGCCGCAAGGGTCGCACCGAGCTGTCGGCCTGACGGTCCGTCCGGATCCCCCCGCGACCGTGCTGCCCCGCAGTGCGCGGTTGCGTCGGAGCCGGGACTTCAGCGAGACGGTGCGACGAGGCTCACGGGCCGGCAGGCCCCTCCTCGTCGTCCACCTCGACCTGGCGTCGGACGACACCGCCCCCACATCCCGCCCCGGGCAGAGCCCGCGGGCGGGATTCGTCGTGAGCAAGGCCGTCGGCGGCTCCGTCGTGCGGCATGCCGTCGTACGTCGCCTGCGCCATGTCGTGCAGCCGCGCCTCGACTCACTCCCGACCGGTGCCCACGTCGTGGTGCGCGCCCTGCCCGCCTCGGCGACGGCGTCCTCGGCCGAGCTGGCGACCGATCTCGACGGTGCGCTGGCCTCGGCGCTGCGCAAGGCGTCACGTGCTCAGGACGCCGCTGCTGCGGGGGCCGACGCATGATGCGGGCCGTCGCTGCGGTGCGCCGAGCCCTCGGTGCCACGGTGGGCCGGGCGTTCGCGCTGCTGCTGACCGGGCTCGTGATCGGCTACCGCCGGCTCATCAGCCCGATGCTCGGGCAGCGCTGCCGGTTCTACCCCTCCTGCTCGGCGTACGCGCTCGAGGCGATCCGCGTGCACGGCGCGACCAAGGGCACGGTGCTCGCCACCTCCCGGGTGTGCCGCTGCCACCCGTGGAACCCCGGAGGCGTCGACCACGTTCCCGCCAAGGGCGCCTGGAAGCCCGAGCCCTACGTCCCGCTCACCACCTGGGACGACACCCCGAGCAGCGCCGAGGCCGCTGCCCCCACGACCCCCCTGGCCGCCGGTGAGTCCGGCGTCCCCACCACGGACCGGAGTGCCGCGTGAGCTGGAACCCCATCAACTGGCTCGAGAACGTCGTCAGCTGGATCCTCATCCAGTTCCACACGCTGACGGGCGCGATCTTCGGGCCGGCCTCGGGATGGTCGTGGGCCTTCGCGATCGTTGGCCTGGTCGTCGTCATCCGCATCGCCCTGATCCCGCTGTTCGTCCGGCAGATCAAGAGCCAGCGCAACCTGCAGATCCTCCAGCCCAAGATCAAGGAGATCCAGCAGAAGTACGCGGGCGACAAGGAGCGCCAGAGCCAGGAGATGATGGCGCTCTACAAGGAGACGGGCACCAACCCGCTCTCCTCGTGCCTGCCGATCCTGGCCCAGGCGCCCATCTTCTACGCGCTGTTCCAGGTGCTGCAGGGCATCTCGATGGGCATCGCCCGCGGCGTCATGACCCCCGAGCTGGTCGCCCAGGCCCGCGAGGCGACGCTGTTCGGCGTCCCCATCTACGCGACGTTCGTGGACGCAGCCCAGACGCCGATGCCGACCGTCACGCGCATCTTCACGATGATCCTCATCGTCCTCATGACGATCACGACGTTCACCACGCAGCGCCAGCTGATCGTGAAGAACAGCGCCAAGGACAACCCGATGGTGCAGCAGCAGAAGATCCTGCTGTACGTCTTCCCGGTGATCTTCGCCGTCACCGGCATCAACTTCCCCGTCGGCGTGCTCATCTACTGGCTCACCACCAACCTCTGGTCGATGGGTCAGCAGTTCTACGTCATCCGCAACAACCCCCAGCCGAACACCCCGGCGTACGAGGCGTGGGAGAAGCGCGAGGCTGCCAAGCGGGCGAAGAAGAACGGCGGGGTCGACCCGCTGGCTCCCCCGCCGCCCGTCGCCGCGCCGCCTGCCCCCCGCCAGCAGCCGAAGAAGCAGTCGCGCAGCAAGCGGAAGCCGCAGCAGGGCCAGCCGGGCGCGCTCACCGCGGGGGATAACGCACCCACCGGCCCCACCGATCCCACACCTGAGCCCACGAGCTGACCGTGTTTCACGGGAAACACCCGGCGCCCCTGGTGCCCGTTTCCCGTGAAACGCCCCCCAGAACCCCTGGTGCGTACCCGCACCTGAATGTCCGGTGCACGCGCACCCGAGCCAGGAAGACGACTCATGAGCGACACGACCGACACCACGATCGAGACCACGACCGAGGCCCCCGTTTCCCGTGAAACGCGTGCCTCCGCCCTCGAGCGCGAGGGCGACATCGCCGCCGACTACCTCGAGGGCCTGCTCGACATCGCCGACCTCGACGGTGACATCGACATGGACGTCGAGGGCGACCGTGCCCTCGTGAGCATCGTCGGTGGCGACATCGAGCACCTCGTGGGTGACGACGGCAAGGTGCTCGACGCCCTGCAGGAGCTCACCCGCCTCGCGGTCACCCGCGAGACCGGCGACCGCTCCCGCCTCATGCTCGACGTCGCCGGCCACCGGGCCGCGCGCCGCGAGCAGCTGACGGCCCTCGGCAGCGAGGCCGCCACGCGCGCCAAGGAGTCGGGCGAGGCCGTGCGCCTCGAGCCGATGAGCCCGTTCGAGCGCAAGGTCGTGCACGACGCCGTGGCCGCTGCCGGTCTCACGAGCGAGTCCGAGGGCGTGGAGCCCAAGCGCTACGTCGTCGTGCTCCCCTCGGCCTGATCCGGCCGTGACCGACGCCGTCAGCACGGGGGAGGTGCCCCGCGAGCCGGTCGACCTGCTGGTCGAGTCCCGGCTCGTGGAGCGCTACCCCGATGCCGCCGAGGGGCTGCGTGCGTACGCCGCCCTCCTCGCCGGCGACGGCGTCGTGCGCGGGCTCATCGGCCCGCGTGAGACCGCGCGGCTCTGGAGCCGGCACGTGGCCAACTGCGCGGTGCTCGAGGAGCTCATCCCCGAGGGCTCCTCGGTGGCCGACATCGGCTCGGGGGCCGGCCTGCCCGGCCTGCCGCTCGCGCTCGTGCGCCCAGACGTCCACGTGGTGCTCGTCGAGCCGCTCCTGCGGCGTGCGACGTTCCTCTCCGAGGCGGTGGAGGCCCTCGGGCTCACCGACCGGGTCGGGGTGCTGCGCGGCCGTGGCGAAGAGGTCACGCTCTCGGTGGACGTGGTGACGGCTCGCGCCGTGGCTCCCCTGGACCGCCTCGCGGGCTGGACGCTGCCGCTGGCGAAGGTCGGCGGCATCCTGCTCGCGCTCAAGGGGGAGGGGGCGGCCGAGGAGGTCGTGGCCTCCCAGCAGGCCCTGGAGAAGGTGGGCGGCGGCAACGCCGAGGTGCTCACCTGCGGTGCCGGCGTCGTGGACCCGCCCACCACGGTGGTCCGCGTGGTCCGCAAGACCGCTGGTCGACGGAAGGGATCCCGATGAGCGAGTCTGGCCCCGCAGCCCCTGGGCTCGGGTGGCCGCTGCCGCCCGCGCGGACCAGCCCGTCCGGCCTCGGCTGGCCGGCGGACGACCCCGGCACCGCGCGCACGATCCCGAGCACCACCACCGCGAGCACCACGAGCCCGGAGGGGCAGTCATGAGCGTCGAGCCCGAGCAGGAGGCCCTGGCGGCCGCCCAGACGGCGACCGGCACCGGCTCCGAGCTCACCTACGACACGCCGCTGGCCCGTGCGGCCGAGGTGGCGGTCGCGGTCAAGCACCGCAGGTTCGGGGAGGACCTCCCCAAGCCGCCGCGGCCGCGGGTGCTCACGGTCGCCAACCAGAAGGGCGGCGTCGGCAAGACGACGTCCACGGTCAACCTCGCCGCGGCGCTCGCCCTGCAGGGCCTCGAGGTGCTCGTCATCGACCTCGACCCGCAGGGCAACGCCTCCACGGCGCTCTCGGTCGAGCACCACGCGGACATCCCGAGCATCTACGACGTCCTCATCGAGGGTCGCCCGCTCGTCGAAGTCGTCGTGCCGGTGGCCGACCACGAGGGCCTGTGGTGCGCCCCGGCCACCCTCGACCTGGCCGGTGCCGAGATCGAGCTCGTCTCGTCCGTGGCCCGCGAGCACAAGCTGCGCAAGGCCGTGGCGGCGTACCTCCCGGTGCACGAGCGCGAGCACGGCCGGCTCGACTACGTGCTCATCGACTGCCCGCCGAGCCTCGGCCTGCTGACCCTCAACGCGCTCGTGTGCGCCGACGAGGTGCTGATCCCCATCCAGTGCGAGTACTACGCGCTCGAGGGCCTGGGCCAGCTGCTGCGCACGGTCGGCCTCGTGACCGAGGAGCTCAACCCCACGCTGCAGGTCTCGACGATCCTGCTGACGATGTACGACGCCCGCACCCGCCTGGCCGCGCAGGTGGCCGACGAGGTGCGCAGCCACTTCGGCGAGCGGGTGCTGCGGACGGCGATCCCGCGCTCGGTGCGGGTGTCCGAGGCGCCGTCGTACGGGCAGACCGTCATGACCTACGACCCGGGCAGCACCGGGGCGCTGTCGTACCTCGAGGCGGCGCGCGAGCTGGCCCGCCAGGTGCTCGCCGGGGGCTCGCAGGCCGCGCCTGCGGCACCCGAGAGCGTCTAGCGCACGAACTGCGGTACCTCGCTGCCCGCCCGAGCGGGGTGGGCGGCGGCGGGTAGGGTCACGGATCGCGGGGCGCACGACGGCGTGCGCCACGGAGTGAGGGGAGCGGCAGGGTGAACCAGCGACGTGGGCTCGGTCGTGGGCTCGGCGCGCTCATCCCCAGCTCGACCCCCAAGCCCGAGGAGCAGCACCCCGAGGGCACCGAGGCGGCCGACCTCACCGGCTCGCGCGACGCACCGCCCGTGCCGGCCGTGCAGACCGCCGCCAACGCGAGCGACCCGCACCCCGTCGACGCCTTCTTCTCGGCCGCGCCGGCTGCTGCCGCCGACCCGGTCGACGACTCGGCGCTGCAGAACGTCGAGGGCGTGCGATACGCCGAGATCCCGCTCGACGACATCACGCCCAACCCGCGCCAGCCGCGCGAGGTGTTCGACGAGGACGCCCTTGCCGAGCTCGTCTTCTCCATCCGCGAGATCGGGCTGCTGCAGCCGGTCGTCGTGCGCCCCGCCGGCCCGGATTCCGCAGTGCCGTTCGAGCTCGTGGCGGGCGAGCGCCGCTGGCGCGCGAGCCGCCTTGCCGGCCTCGAGCGCATCCCGGCGATCATCCGCGAGACCGCGGACGACGTGCTGCTGCGCGACGCCCTGCTCGAGAACCTCCACCGCGCCCAGCTCAACGCGCTCGAGGAGGCTGCGGCGTACCAGCAGCTGCTCGACGACTTCGGCTGCACCCAGGAGGAGCTCGCCACCCGCATCGGCCGCAGCCGGCCCCAGGTGAGCAACACGCTGCGCCTGCTCCGCCTGCCGGCCCCCGTGCAGCGCCGCGTGGCCGCCGGGGTGCTCTCGGCCGGTCACGCCCGTGCGCTGCTCGCCCTCGACGACACCGACGCCATGGACCGCCTCGCCACCCGCATCGTGGCCGAGGGGCTGTCGGTGCGCTCGGTCGAGGAGATCGTGGCGATCGGCGAGGGCGACGGTCGTGAGCGCGTGCGGGTCTCGCGTCCGCGTACGCCGTCCATGCCGGGGCTTGGCGACATCGCCGCGCGCCTGTCGGACCGCCTCGAGACGCGCGTGAAGGTCGAGGCCGGCAAGAGCAAGGGCAAGGTCTCGATCGAGTTCGCGACGCTCGAGGACCTGCGCCGCATCGTCGACATCATCGACCGCGACTAGCTGAGCGCTCGCACCGTACGCGCCACCGCCGTACGCCGAGCGCGTCGCGCTCGCAAGCCACGCGCCGAGCGCATCACCGCACCATCCACAGCCGCGATCCCTTGCGCCACAACCGTTCCCGGCGGAGCGCCGTACCCACGAGTAGTGGTCACCAAAGGGCCCTTCAAGGGCACTTTGGTGACCCTAAGGGTCAACAAGCGCCCTTCAGGGGCGGTCTCGTGACCGCTTCTTCCGGGCTTCAGGACTCGGTGGCTCGGGTCACCAGGGTGGCGACGAGGTCGCCGAGGTCGAGGCCGGCGGCTGCGACGGCCTGGGGGTACGTCGAGGTCTCGGTCATGCCGGGGGCGACGTTGACCTCGAGGAACCATGGCGTGCCGTCGGCGTCGACGATCAGGTCGACGCGCGACCAGTGCCGCAGCCCGAGGGTCGAGTGCACGGTGGTCGCCGTGGCCGCGCACGCGGCGAGGACGTCGTCCGAGAGCCGCGCGGGCACGAAGAACTCGGTGGCGCCGGCGGTGTAGCGGGCGCCGTAGTCGTAGAAGCCGCCGTCGGGCACGATCTCGACCACCGGCAGGGCGCGCGGGCCGCTGCCGTCGTCGACGACCGACACCGCCACCTCGGTGCCGGTGACGAACCGCTCGATGAGTGCGGTCTCGCCGTACGCGAACGACGCCATCATCGCGCCGGGCAGGTCGGCGGCGGACCGCACGACCGAGGCGCCGAGCGAGGAGCCGCCGCGCGTCGGCTTGACCATCAACGGGAGGCCGAGACTCGCCACGACGGCGTCGAGGACGGCGGCCGCGCCGAGCTCGCGGAAGGTCGTGGCGGCGAGCACGAACTGCGCCGGCACGGCGATGCCTGCGGCGCGCACGCGCGCGGAGGCCACGGGCTTGTCGAACGACGTACGGCACGCGTCGGGGGTCGAGCCGACGTAGGGGAGCCCGAGGGCGTCGAGCACGCCGCGTACGGCGCCGTCCTCACCCGGGGCGCCGTGCAGCAGCGGCACGACGCACGACGGGCGGTCGGCGGCGAGGGAGGCGAGAAGGCCGGCGTCGGCGTCGAGGACGTCGACCGTGAGGCCTGCCAGCCGCAGGGCCTCCGCGACCCGGCGCCCCGAGCGCACCGACACATCGCGCTCGGGCGACAGGCCGCCGGCCAGGACGACCACTCGCCCGATGGAGGTGCTGCTGCTCATGCGTGAATCCCCTTGTGCTGCAACGGATCTAGGCGAGGTTGGTGTGAGGCGCGGAGGCCGAGCGGCGCTCCGCGACGTGGGTGGGCGAGCCGAACGTCTGCGCGAGCTCGAGCTCGTCCTTCATGACGCCCGCCAGGCGGCGAACGCCCTCACGGATGCGGTCGGGCTCGGGGTAGCAGTACGACAGCCGCAGCGCGTTCTGCCCGCCGGCGCCCGCGGCGAAGAAGCCGGTGCCGGGCACATAGGCCACGAGCGCGGCGACCGCGCGAGGGAGCATCGCGGTGGAGTCCATGCCCTCGGGCAGCGTGACCCAGGAGTAGAAGCCGCCGCCCGGCACCGTCCAGTGCGTGCCCTCGGGCATGAGTGCCTCGAGCGACTCCAGCAGCGCGTCGCGCCGTTCGCGGTAGACCTCGCGGAAGACCTTCACCTGGTCCATCCACGGCTGCGTGGCGAGGTACTCCGAGATGGTGAGCTGCGTCAGGTTCGACGGGCACAGCGTGGCTGTCTCGTTGGCGAGCACGAGCTTCTCGCGGACACCGTGCGGCGCTACCGCCCAGCCCACGCGCAGGCCGGCGGCGATGGTCTTGGAGAACGTGCCGAGGTAGATGACGCCCTCGGCCTCGTCGGCACGGATCGCGCGGGGCACCGTGCCGTCGAAGCCGAGCAGTCCGTAGGGGTCGTCCTCGAGCAGCAGGATGCCGTTCGACCGCGCGGCCTCGAGCACCTCGAGCCGGCGCTCGGGCCCCTGCGTGACGCCGCCGGGGTTGTGGAACGACGGGATCGTGTAGATCAGCTTGGGCGTCTTGCCCTGCGCGCGCACCGAGGCGATCGCCTCGCGCAGCGCGTCGGGCCGCATGCCCTGCTCGTCCATCGGCACGTGCACGACCTCGCACTGGTACGCCGAGAACACGCCCAGAGCGGTCACGTACGTCGGCGCCTCGGCGATGATCACGTCGCCCGGGTCGCAGAACACGCGCACGACGAGGTCGAGCGCCATCTGCGAGCCCGCCGTCACGACGATGTCGTCGGGGTGGGCGCGGACGCCGACCGGCTCCATCACCTCGAGGATCTGCTCCCGCAGCGTCACGTCGCCCTGGCCGGAGCCGTACTGCAGCGCGACGGCGCCGCGATCGCGGATCAGACGGGCGACGGTGTCGGCCATGGCGTCGAGGGGGAGCGCGGAGACGAACGGCATGCCGCCTGCGAGGGAGACGACCTCGGGCCGGGACGCGACCGCGAACAGAGCTCGTACCTGCGAGGCCGTGAGGCCGCGGGTGCGGGCCGCGTACGAGTCGACCCAGGGGTCGAGGCGCGTACCTGTGCTCGGGGGCGTCGTCGGCTCCATGCCGCGGACCACGTTCCTTCATCGGGGGACGATCGGGCGACCAGCATCCCGCACGGGGTCCCGTCGCGCCGAGCGGGTTGCGGAAGACGCCAGCGGTGCCCGGGTCGACCAAGGCCGCGACTCGCAGCCGCCGGTGTGCCTAGGATCCGGTAAGGACGAGGGGAGCCGTGATGCGAGTGGTGCGCTGGTTGCTGGCGCTGGTGGCGCTCGGTCTCGTGGCGGGCTTCGTCGTCAGCCTCGTGCGTCCGCGCGCCGGCGAGCTCCCCCACCCCGTGACGGCCTGACCGCCATGGCCGTCGCCCGCCGCCTGGCGCCCCTGACACGCGACTCGATCACCGAGCTCGCCTCTCCCTGCCGCTCGTGCACGCGGTGGGAGCTCGACGCCGTCCACCGCGCTCGCGTGGAGGAGGACGGCGACGGCCTCGGCGCCAAGGAGGCGTGGCTGTCGAACACCCTCCTCGAGTGGGGGTCGTGCGGCCAGGTCGTCCGCGTCGACGGCACCGTCGCGGGCTACGTGCTCTACGCGCCGCCGGCGTACCTCCCGGGGCTCGCGGCGTACGCGACCTCGCCGGTGTCGGGCGACGCCGTGGCGCTCGCGACCCTGCACGTCGACCCCGAGCACGCCGGTGTGGGTCTCGGCCGGATGCTCGTGCAGGGCATGACCGCCGACCTCGCGCGGCGCGGCGTGCGCGCGGTGGAGGCGGTGGCCTCGACCACCGGCGCCGACGCATGCCTCATCCCCGCGGATTTCCTTCTCGCCGTGGGGTTCACGACGGTCCGCTCTCACCCGCGGCACCCGCGGATGCGGCTCGACCTGCGCCAGACGGTCGTGGGCTTCATGCGTGACGACGTCGTCGAGGCCGCGCTCGACCGCCTGCTCGGCCGCGGCCGCGTCGGCGCCCCGGGGCTGCAGCGCGAGGAACCGCTCGCCTGATGCGCGCGCCGTACGGGGGAGAGAAGTGACCGAGTGGCTGCCGGGGCCGAAGCGCCCCGAGGACGAGCCGGTGCCGAAGGCGCCCGAGCCCGTGCGGCCAGACCCGATGGACCTGCCGCCCGACGTTCCGCGGTCGCCGTCCGGACGCGTGCCGCAGTGGGTGCTCGACGAGGCGGCCGGACGCCCGAGCGAACCGGTGCCGTTCCGTGCCTGGCAGAGCGACGCGTTCAGCGCTCCGAGCCCGAAGGCCCGGCGTAGGAGCCGGGTCCGCGCGACCGTGGCGGTCGTCGCACTCGCTGCGCTGGTCTCGGGCATCGTGTGGTGGGGACAGCAGGGCACTGCTCCCCCGTCGTACGCCGATGCGCCCGATGCTCCCGCACCGACCGCGCCCGCCCAGGAGCCGAGCACGCCCGCGCCGACCAGCGGGCCGCGGACGACAGCCCCGGCGCCGGGGCTCGGCGAGACCCCGCGGCCGGCGTCCCTGCCCGAGGGCGACCTGCAGCAGCCGAAGTCCACGGGCTACGCGTTCGTCTCCAAGCAGGCCGACAAGAAGACCGGCGTCACCTGGTCGCCGTGCCGGCCGGTGCGCTGGGTGCTGCGGGCAGAGGGCCAGGCGCCGCGCGAGGGCGACCGCATGCTGCGGGAGGCGTTCGCTCGGTTGGCCACGGAGACCGGCCTCGACTTCGAGTACCTCGGCACCACGACCGAGAAGTACGCCGACAAGCGCAAGGCCTACCAGCCGAGCAGGTACGGCAAGAACTGGGCGCCCGTGCTCGTGAGCTGGTCGAGCCTGAAGGACGACCCGGCCCTCGCCGGCGACGTGCTCGGCCGCGCCGGGCCGCTGTGGGTCGTGAGCGACAGCGGCGACCGCACGTTCATCTCAGGCACGGTGAGCCTCGACGCCGCAGAGGCTCGGCCGGCTGCGGTCGGCGTACGGCTACGACGTGGCCCGCGGGGTCGTGATGCACGAGCTCGGCCACCTCGCCGGGCTCAGCCACGTGAAGTCGAAGACCTCGCTCATGAACGCCCGCGTGCAGCGCGGCGTCACCGACTTCTCGGCCGCCGACCTCGCCGGCCTGAAGGTGCTCGGCCAAGGCCCCTGCCAGCCCGACGCCTGACCCCGGGGACCGCCTGGCTGTGTGGCGAACGCGCTGCCGAGCGCGCGTTCGCCCTGCAGCTACGGCCTCAGTGCGGATCCGCGCTCCTAGGGTGACAACCATCGCGGCTTGTGCGGTGTCGAGATGGGTGACGGGAAGCAGCCGGTCGACGGGAGGCGGGGTATGGGGCGTCAGGAGTTCGATGCCTTCGCCACTGCGGCCGCGACGCGGCTCTACCGCACGGCGTACCTCATGGTCGGCGACCACCATCAGGCCGAGGACCTCGTGCAGGATGTGCTCGCCCGGTTGTACGTCGCCTGGCCGAGGATCCACGGCGATCCGCACGGCTATGCCTATCGCGCGATGGCCAATGCGGCTGCGAACCAGCGACGCTGGGCCCACCGGCACCCGGAACAGGCACTTCCCGACGCCGAGCCAGGCAGCCGGCTCCCGGCCTTCGACGACGAGGTCGCGATCCACGGCACTGTGGTTGCTGCACTCCGGCAGCTCCCGGCCCAGCAGCGCGTGATCGTCGTGCTCAGGTACTACGTCGACCTGACCGAGGCGCAGACCGCGACCGTGCTCTCGATAAGCGTGGGAACGGTGAAGAGCCAGCACTCGCGAGCGATGAGCAGGCTCAGGGACCTCCTGGGCGACGATCTCGTGGCCACGCGACCAGGTGAACCGGGCGCACTGCTGGGCGCGTCCGAATCGCTACCCCCCGCTGATGGGAGCTCCTCATGAGTCTCGACCTGCGTGACGAGCTGGAGAGCGCGACGTCGTCCTTGCCCCTGCCCGCGGGCCTCGCGGCGAGGGCGGCGGTGGCGGGGCAGCGCCGGCTCGCCGTCCGGCGTCGACTGGCCGGCCTCGGTGCTCTGGCGGCGGTGGTTCTGCTCGGTGCGAGCATCCTCCAGTGGCCGCGCGCCGCCGGCGCGGACCCCACCCCGCCGGCCGTGAGCGTCCTGACCGATGAGCAGTCGGTCGCAGGTGTGTCGCTTCCCGATCCAGCGCCCGGATTCCCGTTCCGCCTCCAGCCGGACCCGGTTCCTCGTCAGATCACCGTCGACGGCGTCCAGGCCTGGTCGCGGAGCTTCAGCGTGGCCAGCAGGCAGGAGGCGACCGCGTCGGACGGCACAGGGATCGCGCAGGGCCCGGAGGCGGCCATCGAGGTGGGGACGTTCCCGCTCCCGGTGAAGAGCGGTTCGGTCAACGGCCAGCCGATCACCGACCGCGTCGTCCTCGCTGGCACGGTCGGCTACGTGTCCACGTTCGAGGAGACGCCGGGTGCTCGCGTCAGGGCGCTCTACTTCCGCGTCGGCGGCATCAGCGTCGCGGTCGTCGGACTGAACGGCGCGACGACGGAGCAGCTCGTGACCCTGGGGAGCTCGCTCGTCGGTCTCCCCACCGCGCGGGCCACAGACCTCATGGAGGTGAAGGCGACCAACGGACAGCTCGGGTACGTCGACCGTGCCGTGCTCGACGAGCTCACGGGCGCGAACGCCGCCAACCCCGAAGAGGCACTGGCCTGGATGCGCGAGGTCGAGGGCTACAGCACGCCCACGATCGAGATCCCCGTGTACGAGGCCGACGGCAGCACCCAGATCGGAGTCTTCCCCGTCTCACGCACCGGCGGAGCGAAACCGAGTCCCTCGAGCTGATGACCGCCTAGCTGGGTGGCGAATCCGTCGTACAGCGCACGCTGGCTACCCGGGTAACGGCGGGTCAGGCGGGGATGACGACGGCGGGCTCGAGGACGAGCTCGCTCGGCACCGGGGCGAAGAAGCGCACGACCGCCGCGGCGATGCCCTCGGCGACGGCGTCGCGGAAGGCGGGGTCGGCGAGGCGGCTCGCGTCGTGCGGGCTCGAGATGTAGCCGCACTCGACCCGGACGGCGGGCATCCTCGTCATGCGCAGGAGGTCCCAGCTCTTGGCGTGGGTGCGCAGGTCGGTGAGGTCGGTGCGCGCGGTGACCTCGCTCTGCAGCATCTCGGCCATGCGGGCCCCGAGGGCCGAGCCGTAGCCGGCGACCGTGTCGCCGAAGTAGTACGTCGCGCATCCGGCCGCGAGCGGCGAGGGGGCGGCGTCGACGTGCAGCGACACCACGAGGTCGGCGCCGTTGTGGTTGGCGAACGCGGCCCGGTCGGCCTCGTCGCCAGAGCCGTCGCCGTCCGGGGAGCGGGTGAGCAGCACCTGGACGCCGATCGCGGCGAGGCGGCCCTCGATGCGGGTGGCGAGGTCGCCCGCGATGGCGTTCTCGGACAGGTCGTCCTGCACGACCCCGGGTTCGGATGCTCCGTGCCCGGGATCGAGGACGACGACCTTGTCGGCCACGCCGCTGCAGAGGGTGTCGAGCGCCTGCATCTCGCGCAGGATGCTGCTGACCCCTCCGCCGGACATCGTGCGGGCGAGGCGGGCCATCGCCCGGAACGTCTCCGGGCCGCACGTGCCGTCGGCGTCCACGCCCACGCTGCGCTGGAACTCGCGCAGCGCGCCGTCGGTGAGGGCGCCGAAGACGCCGTCGACACGGCCGAGGTGGAAGCCGAGGCTCGACAGGCGTCGCTGCAGCGTGAGGACGTCGTCGCCCGCGACGAGGTGGCCGGGGCTGTACGAGAGCACGCGGTCGCCGAGCGACCAGCGGGCCTCCTCGAGGCGCCGGAAGGTCTGCGGGCCGACGACGCCGTCGACCGTGATGCCGCGCAGCTGCTGGAACGCGCGGACGCCACGGTCGACGTGGGTGTCGAAGACCGCCGACGCGGGGTCGGTGGGAGGAGCGGCCTCCTGCGCCGGCAGCAGGCCGAGACGGCCGAGTCGGTCGCGGATCTCCGCCACCGCCGGCCCCGTGTCCCCGAGACGGGACGCGGGCGGTGTCACCGGCTTACAGGAAGTCGGACAGGTCGTTGAGCAGCGCGGCCTTGGGCTTGGCGCCCACGATCTGCTTCACCACACGGCCGCCCTGGTAGACGTTCATCGTGGGCAGCGACATGATCCGCTCGCTCGCGGCGGTCTGCGGGTTCTCGTCGACGTTGAACTTCACGATGGTGATCTTGTCGGCGTTCTCCGCCGCGATCTCCTCGAGGATCGGCGAGACCATCTTGCACGGCCCGCACCACTCGGCCCAGAAGTCCACGAGGACGGGCTTGTCGGAGAGCAGGACCTCGTCCGCGAACGTCGCGTCGGTCACGATCTTGGCGCCCATGAGGGGCTCCTTCCAGGCGGGGTCGCGGAGCAGGTCAGGGACCACCGTACGTCAGGCCGACGACGGCGTGGCCCACCCCGCGGGGGGTCGGTCGGATGTGACGGTGCGTGACCGTCGGGGTCCCGTGCAGGACGGGGTCAGACGAGGGCCTGGGCCGCGTCGTGCGTGGCCGCGGCGGCCTCGATCGAGGCGAGGAAGCGCTCGGCGTCCAGGGCGGCGGCGCAGCCGGAGCCGGCCGCCGTGATCGCCTGGCGGTACGTGTGGTCGACCAGGTCGCCGCACGCGAAGACACCCTCGAGGTTGGTGCGGGTGGTGCGGCCCTCGACCAGCACGTAGCCCTCCTCGTCGAGGTGCACCTGGCCCTTGACGAGCTCCGAGCGCGGGTCGTGGCCGATCGCCACGAACAGGCCGGTGACCGGCAGCGAGCGGGTCTCACCCGTGACTGTGTCGCGCAGGGTGATCGACTCGAGCTTGTCGCCGCCCACGACCTCCTCGACCGCGGAGTTCCAGGCGAAGTCGATCTTCTCGTTCGCCAGGGCTCGCTCCTGCATGATCTTCGAGGCGCGCAGCGAGTCGCGGCGGTGCACCAGGGTGACCTTGTCGGCGAAGCGGGTGAGGAACGTCGCCTCCTCGAGCGCGGAGTCGCCGCCGCCCACGACCGCGATGTTCTGCTTGCGGAAGAAGAAGCCGTCGCAGGTCGCGCACCACGAGACGCCGTGGCCCGAGAGGCGCTTCTCGCCCTCGACGCCGAGCTCGCGGTAGCCCGAGCCCATCGCGAGGATCACGGAGTGGGCGCGGTACTCGCGGCCCTCGCTGTCCACCACGACCTTGACCGCGCCGGTGAGGTCCAGCGAGACGGCGTCGTCGGTGACGAGCTCGGCACCGAAGCGCTCGGCCTGGGCGCGGAGGTTCTCCATGAGCGCCGGGCCCATGATCCCCTCGGGGAAGCCGGGGAAGTTCTCGACGTCGGTGGTGTTCATGAGCGCGCCGCCGGCGGTGACCGCACCCTCGAGCACGAGCGGCTTCAGCTCGGCTCGCGCGGCGTAGATCGCGGCGGTGTACCCGGCCGGGCCGGAGCCGATGATGATGACGTTGCGGACGTCGCTGCTGGTGCTCACTTCGGGCCTCTCGACATCGGGGCGCCGAGGCCCCGGAATTCACGGACGTGCAGGCGGCACAACGATCCTACGGCCGTGCGCATTCCAGCAGAGAGGCGCCACGGGCGTGCCAACCCGCGGCGAACGGCGTGGGAACGGCGTACCCGGGCTACGGGCGGGTGATCCTCTGGAGCGTGAAGAGCTCGAACGAGCCGGTGGTGCAGCCGGCGGCGACGACGTAGACGTCGTACTGCCCGGGCGAGTCGACCGAGGGCAGGACGTAGATCTCGGCGTCCTTGCCGTCGTAGGTGCCCTGGTCGACCAGGAGCGGCTCGGTGACGGTGCCCGCGGAGATCTCACGGGTGCACAGCAGCGCCCGCTCGGGCGTGACGGGCTCGGCCGACGCGGTGTCCAGGCTGGTGGACGACGGGGTCACGGTCGAGGCGGTGCCGGTGGCCTCTGCCGTGGGCGGCGCGGCCTCCGTGCTCTCGGGGGCGGATACCGGCGATCCACCGTCGCCCCCGGCCTCGGCCGAGGGCACCTTGCGGGCGAGCTCCTTCGCCTGGTCGCTGAAGCCCTTGCTGCTGTAGGCGGTGTTGGAGTCCTGCACCACGGCCAGTGCGGCGGTGGCGCCGCCGCTGGTGTCGGAGGAGCTGCCGAGGCTGCCGTTGTTGATCACGACCGAGCCGCCGACCACGACCACCGCTGCAGCGGCCAGGCCGCCGAGGATCCGGAACGAGCGCGAGGTGGGGCCGCGGCGCCCGGAAGCCGTGGGCAGCACGGACACGTTCTCGGGCAGCGACGCGGGTGCCGATCCGGCGCCGAGGTCGGAGTCGTCGGAGCCGCCGCCGGGCAGGGCGACGAGCGCGGGCGCACCCCTACGTCGCTCCTCCGCGAGGACGGCGTCGAGGCGGCGCAGCACGTCGTCCGGCATGGGCGGGTCGTCGCGGCGCAGCGACCCGAGGAGGCCGGAGACGAAGGCCTCCTGCTCGGCGGTGGCCGCGGGACCCTCGGAGTCGCCCTCGATGAGCCCGCGCAGGATGTCGTCGGGACCGTCGGTCACGGCGTCACCTCCGGGAACTGTCGGGGCACTCCGGGCGGGCCGGCGCCGGGCTGGTCAGGGGTCGGGTCTGGCGAGGATGGGACGCTCCCGCCGCCGGACGGGTTCCGCCCGCTTCCGGACTCGTCCGGAGCCGTGATCCCGGCCTCGGGGTCGCGCAGGCCCGCGAGCGCTATCGCGAGCTTGGCCCGGCCGCGCGAGCACCGGCTCTTGACCGTGCCCTCGGGCACCCCGAGCACTTCGGCCGCCTCCGCTACGGAGAGACCCTCGACGTCGACGAGCACGATCGCGCTGCGCTGGTCGACCGGGAGGGCGCGCAGGGCCTTGTCGATCTCCATCCGGAGCTCGAGGCGGTCGACGTCGTCCCGGGGGTCGGGGATCGCGCGGGCGCCGGAGTCGGGGTCGTCATCGGGGATGTGCACCGTGGGCCGGGCCTTGCGACGGCGCATCCGGTCGAGGCAGGCGTTGACGACGACCCGGTGCAGCCAGGTGGTGACCGCCGCCTCGCCGCGGTACGACGCGGCGTTGCGGTAGGCGGAGATGAACGCGTCCTGGAGCGCGTCGGCGGCCTCCTCGGGGTCGCTGGTCGTGCGCAGCGCCACCGCCCAGAGCCGGTCGCGGTGCCGGCGGACGAGCTCGCCGAAGGCCTCGGGGTCGCCCGCGACGTGCGCAGCGACGAGCGCCCGGTCGTCGAGCCCGGGCGTCGAGGTCGACAGGTCGTCGGTCATGGCCCTGCGAGCGTATCGGCGCGGGGCTCGCGGCTTACCCTCGACACGTGGACGCCACCACTGCCGTGCTCACCGGTCTCGGTCTCGCGACGGCCGCCGGGCTCAACGCCTACGTGCCGCTGCTCGTCGTCGGGCTGCTGGGGCGCCTCGGCTTCCTCGACCTGAGCGCGCCGTACGACAGCCTCTCCTCGACGCCCGCGCTCATCGTGCTGGCCGTGCTGCTCGCGATCGAGGTGCTGGCCGACAAGATCGCCGGCGTCGACTCGGTCAACGACGTGATCCAGACCGTGGTGCGGCCGGCGGCCGGCGCGGTGCTGTTCGCGGGCTCGATCGGGCTGCTCACCGACCTGCCGCCGTGGGTGGGGGTGGTCGCGGGCCTGCTCACGGCGGGCGGAGTCCACGCCACCAAGGCCGCTGTGCGGCCCGCCGTCACGGTGTCGACCGCGGGGGTCGGCAACCCGGTCGTGAGCGCGATCGAGGACGTCGTCTCGCTCGCGGTCAGCCTGCTCGCGATCCTCGCGCCGATCCTCGTGGCCGTGGTGCTGCTGGTGACCGGCGTCGTCCTCTGGCGCTGGTGGCGCCGCCGCCGTACCCGCGCAGCCGCAGCGACCCTGTGACCGCCGACGAGGTAGGCGAGTTACTGCCCACAGTGGGGTGATGAGAGCGCTGACAGCCCCACTGTGGGCAGTGACTCGAATCAGCGTGAGGGGTCAGCCGAGGACTCGGACCTCGGCGACGCCGCCCTGGTAGGTGCCGTTGTTCGACGGGATGGCCGTGAGCCACACGAGCACGTACCTGGTGGTGACCGGGGTGGGCACCCGCAGCGTGAGGGTGTTGCTGGCGCCGGTGACCTCGGCCATCGAACGGAACTCCTCGGGCGCCTTGCTCGGGTCGTCGGTCGCGCGCAGGGAGAGGTCGGTTCCGCTGCCGAGCAGGCGCAGGTCGACGGCGCGGACGGGGCGCGGAGCACCGAGGTCGAGCAGGAGGCCGACGCCCGGCTTGCCCGAGAGGTCGGGCTGGCGGTAGCGCACGGTGGTCCACGCGGTCGCGGGGTCGCCGTCGACGGCGAGCTTCGCGAGCTGCGGGTTCTCCTCCTTGGTGTCGCCGTACGGGTCGAAGTCCTTCACCGAGACGATCGGGATGACGGTCGTGCCCGCGGGCACCGGCGTGCCGGACACGGTGGGCGTCGGCGACGCCGACGGCGGCGCGGTCTGGCCGGCCGGCCGGGCGGCGTTGACCGGCGGGCTGCCGAGACCCGTGAGCATCGAGATGCCGAGCCCGGCGAGACCGATCGCGGCGGCCGCGAACAGCAGCACCGTCCCCGCGCGCAGCCACGGCCGCCACGGCTCCTGGCCGCGGCGGGAGATGGGGGCGGCCTGCGGGTTGAGGTAGGCCTGCAGGCCGGCGACCGCCTCGGCCGGTGTCGCGTAGCGGTTCCGGCCCTTGGGCTGCTGGGTCGTGACCAGCGATCGGGCGACCACCTCGTCGAGCTCGCGCGGCACGTCGACGACGACGCGGCTCGGCCACGGCACCCGGCCACGGTCGACCGACGGCACCGGGGCGAGGCCGTCGACGTCCTCGGTGCCGGGCCAGCGCCCGGTGAGGCAGCTGTAGAGGATCGCGCCAGCGCCGTGGACGTCGGCGGCGATCGGGTCGTCGCCCGGGTCGACGCCGTACAGCACGCTGTCGACGCCGAGCCCACGCACGCGGACCTCGCCGGTGTCGGTGACGATCACGCAGTTGGGGCGAACCCGCCCGTGGGGGACGCCCTCCTCGTCGGCGGCCGCCAGGAAGCGGGCCACCTCGAGCGCGATGAGCGCGGACTGCCGGGCGGGCATCGCCTCGCCGCCGCGGGAGGCCAGCAGGTCGCCGAGAGCGGTGCCCGCGAGCCACTCGGTCACGATGACGAGCTTCTCGGTGACGAGGTCGGAGTCGATGTCGAGGACGGCGACCGCGCGACGGTCGCTCACGTGCGAGGCCCGGGCTGCGCTGACCCGCAGGTCGTCGACGAGGTCGGCCGAGAGCGGCATGAAGCGGATGGCCACCGGACGGCGGAGACGGTCGTCGACGCCGCGCCAGAGCGAGGTGCCGCCGGTGTCGGCGACGCGGTCGACGAGGCGGTAGCGGCCGAGCACCACCAGGTCGGGCGCGAGCTCGGTCGGGAGAGGGCTGGTCGCCCTGCCCCGTCCTCCGCGCCCCCCGCGTGTGTCGGCCATATGCCGAGCCTAAGCCGAAGCGGGTCCGGGCCGGGTCCTACCTACGGCTCGGGTGCCCGCGTGCCGCACGGGATCAGGTGGGGCGGACGGCGCCGATGAAGCCGCGCAGGTACACCGAGGCGACGCGGACGTGGTCGCCGGTGTGCGGCGCGTGCACCATCAGGCCGTGGCCGAGGTACATCGCCACGTGGTGGATCGAGTTCGGGTTGCTCGTGCTGTACGCCCAGAACAGCAGGTCGCCGGGGCGGATGTCCTTGAGCGCGACCGGCGTGCCCGCGCGGTACTGCTGGCGCGAGACGCGCGGCAGGTTGAGGCCCGCCTGGCTGTAGACGCGCAGCACGAACGACGAGCAGTCGAAGCCGATCGTGCGCTCGGCGGCGCAGTCGCCGCTGTCGGTGCGGCCGTCGTCCGGCGCGAGCGAGGAGCACCAGCCGAGGCCGGGGCCGTTGCGACCGCCACCACCGGCGGAGTAGGGCGTTCCGAGCCACTTCCGGGCGTCGGTCAGGGCGGCGAGGGCGTACGGCGTGGCCGGGTCGGCCGTGGCCTCGGCGATCGCTGTGTCGACCGCGGCGTACTCGTTCTCCGGGACCGGGTTGGTCGTCCAGGGCGCGTCGAGCGCTGCCGCACGTGCGGCGGCCTCGGCCTGCGCCTGGGCGCGCGCCCGCTCGGCCTCGACCAGGCGGCGGACGGTGTCATCGGCGGCGGCCAGCGCCGCATCGGCCTGTGCGAGGTACATGGCCGCCTTGGTCGCAGCCGCGACCTTGCGGTCCTCGAGCACCCGGCGCTGCGCGGTGAGCAGGGCGAGGTCCTGGGTGCTGGCCTTCGCCGCCGCCACGCGCTCGCGGGCGTCGCTGCCGGCGATGATCGAGCCGCGGACCACGGAGTCCACGGAGGCGAGACGGTCGAGGACGTCGCCGATGTCCTGGCCCGACAGCACGCTCGCGTAGAGGGCCCCGGGGCCGCCGGTCATGTACATCTGCCGCGCCGCGTCGGCCGTGCGGCCGTCGGCCGTGCGGGCATCGAGCGTCGCGGCGTCGAGGTCCTCGTCGGCGTTGATCAGCTTGGCCACGACCTGGTCGAGCTGGCTGTTGGCGTCGCCGTAGTCCTCGGCGGCGGCCTCGGCCTCGGCGCGCAGCAGGTCGACCCTGTCGCGCAGCTGGGCGGCGGCGGCCCGGGCCTTGGTCAGGTCGGGGTCGGCGCTGGCGGCGGGGGCGCCCACGAGCAATGCCGTGGCCAGGACGGCGACGACCGACGTGATCGCCGTCGCCGCGGTCCGTGCCCGTGCGGTGCCGCGCCAGCCCACCGTGCTCGCCGCCCCCTACCGGATCGGGTCGCCGGCTGAGCCGGTGCCCGTGGCGAGGATGTACGTCTTGACCGTGGGGATGTGGCTCGCGGCGATCGTGCGGGCCTCGTGCGTGAAGGTCACCGTGACCGTGCGGTCCTTGGCGATCTTGATGCCCGAGGCGGAGACGACGTCGCCGACCTCCTGGGCGTACGTGAAGATCGCGAGCCGGACTGCCTTGTCGGACTTGCCGAGGGTCAGCTGCTCGTAGCCGAGCGCCGCCGCCTGCTGCGCGTGGTCCTGCACCTGGAGGTGGGCGGACGTCATGGAGATCGCGTCGTACCCGGCAGTGCCGATCACGGCCACCGCGAGGGTGATCTTGGCGAGGGAGCTGCACCACGATGAACCCGGCGTCGCCGGTCGCACCGAGCCGGTGGGCCGACATCGGTGCCGCGCTCGAGGAGAGGGGTTCCACTCAGGCTTCGTCGGCGCGCCGAGAGCGGGTCTTGAGCCTGCGGGTTACGGCCTGATGCTGCATGTCACCCGCCCGGCCCACGGTCGCGCTGCGCGTGGGGCGGATGGGACGCCTGCGGGGGAGCCCGGGGGCGCGGAAGTGCCGGGCCCGCTCAGCGCAGGCCGGGTACGCGGCGACGGAGCATGGCGAGGACGTCGGTGACCTCGTCGATGCGCAGCAGGCGGGCGGCACCGAGGTAGACGAGCCCGCCGACCGTGCCGACCACCGCGATGATGAGGATCGCGGCGATCTTGGGGCTGCCGGGGACGTGGCCTGCGAGCAGGAGCAGCACGCCGCCCATGACGAGGAGCATGGCGAGGCCGGCGAGGCTCATCCGGGCGATCGCGGTGAGGGTCTCCCGGGTGCGCAGGCCGCCCGTCGCCCGCGAGAGCACGACCCAGGCCACGACCAGCGTGAGCCAGTACGCCGCGACGTAGCCGACGGCGAGCAGGCCCAGATTGCTGGGGCTCGGCCGCTGGGCCTGAAGGGTCACGAAGAGCGGCACGGCGATGGCGAGGTTGAGGCCGTTGAGCACGACCGTCAGCCAGAACGCCGTACGGGTGCGCTCGAGCGCGTAGAGGGCGCGCTGGATCACGTAGTAGAGCGTGAAAGGCAGCAGGCCGAGCGCGAAGACGGCCGCGAGCGTGCCGGTGATCTGCGCCGACTGGGTCGAGGTCTGGCCGTAGTTGAACAGCAGCACGCCGGCCTGGGTGCCGAGCACCATGAGCGCGATCGCCGCCGGGATGATCAGCGAGGACGCCGACCGCATGCCGCTGCTCACGTCCTCCGCGAGGTCCGAGCGCCGCTCGTCGGCGGCAGCCCGGGCCATGCGCGGCAGCAGCGCCGCGACGAGCGACACCGTGATCACCGAGTGGGGGAGGATGAACATGAGGTGGGCGTTCGTGTACGCCGTGAGGCCCGCCGGGGTGTCGCCGGCGCCCTGCGACACCGCGTTGACCGACGTCGCGAGGCGCACGATGACGGCGTACGCGAGCTGGTTGACCAGCACCAGGCCGATCGTCCAGGCGGCGAGGCCACCGGCGGTGCGCAGGCCGACGCCTTTCCAGTCGAACCGCGCGCGGTAGCGGTAGCCGCTGCGCAGCAGGACCGGGACGAGCACGAGGGCCTGCAGCGCGACGCCGAGCGTGGTGCCGAGGCCGAGCAGCGTGACCTGCGAGGGCTCGAGGATGCCGTCGGCGCCCGCGGCCGGGCCGGCGACGACCATGAACGCCACGAAGGTCGCGATCGCGACCGCGTTGTTGACCAGGGGCGCGAACATCGGGGCGCCGAAGCGGCCGCGGCTGTTGAGGACCTGCGACAACATCGTGTAGACGCCGTAGAAGAAGATCTGCGGCAGGCAGAACCGCGCGAAGGCCACGGCGAGGTCGAACTGGTCCTGGGTGTACTTCGAGGTCGCGTAGAGCCCGACCAGCCACGGCGCGATGAGCACCGCGAGCACCGAGAGCCCGAGCAGCGCGACGCCGACGACCGTGATGAGGCGGTCGGCGTATCCGTCGCCGCCGTCGGAGTCGTCCTTCATGTGCCGCACGAGCTGCGGGATGAACACCGCGTTGAGCGCGCCGCCGATGATGAGGATGTACACGACGTTCGGCAGCGTGTTGCCGAGGGTGAACGCGTCGGCGACCACGCCCGCGCCGAGCGCCGCCGCCAGCGCGATGCCGCGCAGGACGCCGCCGAGGCGCGAGAGCACCGTGCCGGTGCCCATGAGCAGGCTGGACCGCATGACGCTCGCGCCCGCGCCGGCCTGCATCGCCCCGGCGCGGTCGATCGGGTCGGTGAGCGCGGTGTCGCCACCGAGGCTCGATCTCGGCCTCCTCCTCGGCGGCGAGCCCCTCAGCAGTGGGGGGCTGGTCCGTCGGCTCGACCGCGTGCGTACGGGGGTCGTCGGAGCTGTCGTCGGTGCGGTCGTCGCTCACTCCGCGCCTCCGTCCCCGGTCTCGGCCCCGGCCCTGGCGGCGCGGCTCGTGCGCAGCCGGCGCACGAAGTTGGCGCCGAGCAGCAGGACGAGGATGCCGAACAGGCCGACCACGACCCCCTGCGCCGCGCGGGCGTACGCCGCCGAGCGCACCTCGGTGGTGGCCGGGGTGCCGAACGTGTCGCCGTCCGGGCTCAGCAGCGAGATCTCGACGCTCACCGACCCGGTGCCGAGCACGCTCGCCTGCACCTCGAAGGTCTCCTTCTGCCCCGGACCGATCGTGACGGCGGGGACGTCGGCGGCCTCGAACCGCACCCGCGGGGTGCCGGTGAGGCGCAGGCCGACACGGGCCGGCCGGTCGAGGTCGTTGGCCACCGTGACGGGGATGACGCCGGACTCCCCAGGCAGCGACACCGGGGCGCGGGAGAGCACGGTGACCGACGAGGTCTGGTCGTCGATCGTGGTCGTGACCGAGCCGAGCAGCTCGCGGCCGCCGACGCGGTCGCGGCGCCAGGCGCCGGACTCGGCGCGGGTGAGCGCGGACTCGAGGCCGGTGGTCGCGCTGCCGCCGTCGTCGGGGGCGACCGAGCGCAGCGCGGCGAGGTCCTCGCGTGCGGTGGCGACCGCCCCCAGGTAGGCCTGGGACAGCTCCGCGGCCTGGGCTGCGGCGGGATAGTCTACGCGGGCACGGGGGATGTCGCTGGCGGGCGCGGCGACGAGGTCGGCGAGGGCCTGCGGCTCCGACCAGGGGCTCGACAGCGTGGCGACCAGGTCGCGCGTGCTCGTGCTGTCGACCTTCCACCAGAGGTCCGGGGCGATGACCAGCGACCGTGAGGTGGTGGGCAGCTCGAGCGTGGTCATCGCGATCGTGGCGATGGCGGTCTGCCGGCGTACGACGGGGTCGACCAGCACCGGGTCGACCGCCTTGCGGGGTGCGGCCGCGAGCCGGGACACGGTCGGGTCGGCCAGGGCCGCGCGCAGCGGGGAGCCGCCGACGGCGAGGTCGACCGACCCGCTGGGGGTGTAGGTGACGGCGGGGGACGGCGGGAACGCGTCCGCGCCGAGCACGACAACGCGGGCCCCGGATGCCCGCACCGCGTCGAGCGTGCCGTCGTCCGACACCGCGCCGATCGGCCAGGCCAGGCCGGTGTCGACGGGCACCCCGAGCACGGTCTCAGGCAGGTCGGCCGCGGTCGTGGCGGCGAGGGCGATGTCGAGGTCGTGGCCGCCGCGGTGCAGCGCGACGACGTCCGGCATCGCGTACGCCGAGGCCGTCACCCGCGCGCCGACGACAAGGGCGCGCAGGCGCGTGAGCCAGCTGGTGGCGTCCTCGGCGTGGGTACCGGCGACGGGCGTGCCGTCGGGCCCGACCACCTGGTAGCCGTCGGCCATGTCCTGCAGCGACTCCAGCAGCGCCGGGTCGACCACCCACGCGACGCTCTCGGGCGAGGCGGCCGCGGCCTCGAGGAGGCGGCGAAGGCGCCCGTCGGCCGCGACCTCGGTGCCGAGGTGGTCGTCGAGGAACAGGCCCGACCCGTCGCGGGCGGGTGCCGTCGAGAGCGGGAAGAGCATCGTGACGCGCGTCGGGTCGACCTGGCCCGGGTCGGGGAACCACGGCAGGAACGTGCGGGTGAAGCCGGTCTGGCGCGAGCCGACGCCGTCGTCCGCCACGTCGGCCAGCGACTCGACGCCGAGCACGATCACCTCGGGAGTCGTGGGCGACAGACCGAGGTTGTCGAGGGGGATGCTGATCGAGAAGACCGTCCGCTGCCCGGCGGCCAGCTCGGGCGCGACGACCGCGCGGGTGCTCTCGACGGCGATGCCGGTGCGCCCCGCGGCTCCGGAGAGGATCTGGTCGATCTCGCCGCGGCTGCGGACGGGGGTCGGCGACAGCCGGAGCCGCACGGCGACGTCCGTGGCGAGCGACCCGGTGGTGTTCTCGACGTACCCGCCGATCGTGAGCGTGTCGCCCGGCGCGGGCACGAGCGGCAGCTGGCTCGTGAGGTGCACGGCGACGTCGCCGAGCGGGTCGGGCGTCGTGCTCGGCGAGGGGGACGGCGACGCCGCCTGGCCGGGAGTCGCCGCCAGCCCGAGGACCAGGGCCACCGTCGCGGCGACCAGGAGGGGGGCCAGCCGCCGGACCGGCTGCCGCCTCATGCGGGGTCGCCGGGCTCGGTGCCGATGGGCTCGGGGTCGTCGGCGGCAGCGGTGCCGGCGGGGGCTTCGCCCGCGAGCAGCTCCTGCGCCTGCGCGACGAGGCGGCGCTCGTCGGCGTACGCGAGGCGCTCGGCGACCTCGGGCATCGGCACCCACGCCACCTCGACGACCTCGATGTCGTCGTCGGACAGCTCGCCGCCGACGGCCTCGAGGAGGAAGTGGTGGACGGTCTTGTGCACCCGGCGCTGCTCGGCGACGAACCAGAAGTCGATCACTCCGAGCGGGGCGAGCACGGAGCCGCGGATGCCGGTCTCCTCCTCGACCTCGCGGATCGCGGCGGCCTCGGGGGTCTCGCCCTCCTCGACGTGGCCCTTGGGCAGCGACCACACCAGGCGCCCGCGGCGGTCGTGCCGGGCGATGAGCGCGGCCCGGGCCACGGGGGTGCTCCGGTCGACCACGAGGCCGCCCGCGCTCGTCTCGTCCACGCGCGCGAGGCGCGGCGGCGCGGGGCGCGGGGTCGGCCGCCCGCCCGCGGGAGGCGCGGGGCGGGGGGTTCCGGACATACGGCGAGGATAACCGCGTCCCGCGCTCGCCTAGGCTGTGCCGTCGTGCCCATCGACCCGTCGCGTCCCGCCCAGGACGTGTCGCCGTCCGTCCCGGGAGGCAGGACCGTGCTCGCACCCGACGAGGCCCTCGCGCTGCTGCGCACACGGGCCGAGGTCGTCGACGAGCTCGGCCGCCTCTTCGCCGGGGCCGGGCACGAGCTCGCCCTCGTGGGCGGCCCGGTGCGCGACGCGCTGCTCGGGCGTGTCGGCGACGACCTCGACCTCACGACCGACGCCCGTCCCGAGCGGGTGCTCGAGATCGTCGAGCGCTGGGCGGACACCACCTGGGACGTCGGCATCGCGTTCGGCACGGTCGGGGTCCGCAAGGGCGACCACAAGCTCGAGATCACGACGTACCGGGCCGAGGCGTACGACCGCGAGTCGCGCAAGCCCGAGGTGTCGTACGGCGACTCTCTCGACGACGACCTCGTGCGGCGCGACTTCACCGTCAACGCGATGGCCGTGCGCCTGCCGGCGTGGGAGCTCGTCGACCTGCACGGCGGCGTCCGCGACCTGCACGCGGGCGTGCTGCGTACTCCTGGCACGCCTGAGGAGTCGTTCAGCGACGACCCGCTGCGGATGATGCGCGCGGCCCGGTTCGCGTCCTCGCTCGGCTTCGAGGTCGCACCCGAGGTGGTCGCGGCGATGACCGCGATGTGCGGGCGCCTCGCCATCGTCTCGGCCGAGCGCGTGCGCGACGAGCTCGTGAAGCTCGTCCTCGGCGCCCACCCGCGGGCGGGCCTCACGCTGATGGTCGAGACCGGCCTCGCGCAGCTCGTGCTGCCCGAGCTGCCGGCCCTCGCCCTCGAGCTCGACGAGCACCACCGCCACAAGGACGTGTACGAGCACACCCTGATCGTGCTCGAGCAGGCGATCGCGCTCGAGACCACGCACGAGCCCGTCACCGGGCCCGACTTCGTCCTGCGCTTCGCCGCGCTGATGCACGACGTCGGCAAGCCCAAGACCCGCCGCTTCGAGGACGACGGCCGCGTGTCGTTCCACCACCACGAGGTGGTGGGCGCGCGCATCACCAAGAAGCGGATGGAGGCGCTGCGCTTCTCGAGCGCCGACATCGCCGACGTGACCGAGCTCGTCGCGCTGCACCTGCGCTTCCACGGCTACGGCGACGGCGACTGGACCGACTCCGCCGTGCGCCGGTACGTCCGGGACGCCGGCGACCAGCTCGCGCGGCTGCACAAGCTGACCCGCGCGGACTGCACGACGCGCAACCGCAAGAAGGCCGAGAACCTCGCCCGCACGTACGACACGCTCGAGGAGCGCATCGCGCGGCTGTCGGAGGAGGAGGAGCTCGCCTCCATCCGTCCGGCCCTCGACGGCAACCGGATCATGCAGGTGCTCGGCCTCGCACCAGGCCGCGAGGTGGGCGAGGCCTACCGCTGGCTCCTCGAGCTGCGGCTCGACCAGGGCCCCATGACCGAGGCCGACGCGGAGGCCGCGCTGCTCGCCTGGTGGCCCACCCGCCCGACCGCCTGACCTGGCGTCCGCTGGCGTCCGCTGCCGGCCGCTTCGTCTGCGGATCTGTCGTTTCCGGCCCGTCCTGCGGGCCGGGAAACGACAGATTCACGGACGATGGCTCGACCGCACCCGTCGGTCCGGCGTACGGCGGGTCAGCCGGCGGGGACCTCGGCGGGCTCCTCCGCGGCCTCGACCTCGGGCTCGGCCGCCTCCTTCGGGGCTGCGGCGGCGAGGACCTCGAGGGCCACGAGCGCGACGACCGAGAAGACGAGCGTCCAGAGGATGGTCGAGCCGGTGAGCTGGTCGGACGCCACCAGGACGACCGCGGCGATCACGACGACGAGCACCTGCCAGGCGCGCCGGGTGCGTGCGAAGAACGCGCCGACGGGGCCGAGGGCCGTGGTCGACAGGCGACCGCCCGCCCCCGACGTACCGCTCGAGACCAGGCCGCGGGCGGCACCCGCTGCCTTGGTGCCCGAGAGGAACCAGCCGATCAGCACGAGCACGATGCCGAGCACGAGCATCGCGCGGACGCCGATCACCAGGAACTGCGTGAGGATCGTGAAGAACGCCTGCTGCGCGAGCTCGAACGGCGTCCCCGTGAGGGTGTTGGCGAGTTCGTGCTCCCCGAAGGCGAGACCCAGCTTGAGCACGATCGCGGCCAGCACGAACGCGACGCCGACGCCGATGATCATGCGGGCACGCCGGGTGCTGACGACCACGGCCACGATGAACAGCAGGATCACGACCCAGATGAGCCACTGCGCGACGGGCTGGCCGATGGCGTACGCCGTCCGCGCGGTCGCGAGCTGCGGCGAGGTCAGGATGACGACCTGGCGGTCGACGAGCGGCGGGACGGGGATGTTGGCCGCCCAGGACAGGCCGCGGTCGACGAGGCGCTGCTTCACGATCTCGATGAGGTCGCCGGTGTCGAGGATGACCTGGTCGCCCTCGATCGTGACGGCGCCGTCGGGGTCGCCGGACAGCGCCTTGATGAGCGAGGCCTGGAGACGGCGGTTGATCCCCTCCCAGACGTCGGCGAACTTCGGGCTCTTCAGGATCTGGTCGACCTGCTGCTCGACGAAGTTGTTCACGCCGCCGGCGACCAGCGGGGCGAGCGGGGAGAGCTGAGGGGGCAGGACGTTCTGCAGCCGGTTGCCGGCGTCGATCTGCTCGATGAGGACGCTGCTCACCTTGTCGCCGACGGCCTGCTGGATGGTGGGGTCCTTCGCGAGGGGCGCGACGGTGGCGATGTAGCGCTCGGTGTCGACCAGCGTGCGCTGGGCCCAGAACGCGGTCAGAGCGATGGGGAGCAGCAGGGCTGCCACCACGAGGATCGTCCAGGCGGCGAAGCCGCGGCCGCGGCCGCCGGTCTTCGTGGTCGCGGGCGTGCTGGTCTCGCTCATGCCGTCTCCCTCGGATGGTCCCCGGGCGAAAGGCTAGGGGTCGAGGGCGTCGCGATGCGTGACTCCCCGAGAACCCCGCGTGGTCACGAGGGCGCCCCGTCCTCGAGTTGCTCGGGGACCAAGGGTCAGTCGCCGTCGGGGAGGGCGTCTGGGTCGGCGGCGTAGGCGCGGGCCGGGTCGCGACGCTCGGCCGTGAGCGCCCACCACGAGCCCACGACAGCGAGGGCCACGATCCAGGCGCACACCATGATCGACTGGCCGCTCGGCGGTGCGGCGAACGCGGCGGCGGTGAGGCCGAGGACGATCGCGACGTTGACGGCGACGTCGTACAGCGCGAAGACGCGGCCGCGGTGGTCGTCCTCGACGTCCTCCTGGACGATCGTGTCGGCGCAGACCTTCACGGCCTGGCCGGCGAAGCCGATCGCGAGGCCGCCGAGCATGAGCCCCGGCAACGAGGCGAGCGCGAGGCCGACCGCGCCGAGGGTGGCACCCGGGACGAACGCGAGCGCCTGCCAGCGCACCGTGCCGATCGTGCGGGAGAGCCTCGGCGTGACGACCGCGCCGAGGAAGGCACCGGCGCCGGCCGCACCGGTGGCCAGGGTGAGGGCGAGGATCGCCTTCTCGCTGTCGTCGGGGTAGATCGCGCCCCGGGCCTGCAGCACGGTGAGCGCGACGGCGATGCCGAACACCACGCGGTGCACCATCACGAAGCCGATCGCGCGAGCGGCCGGTCGGCGCTCGTTCAGGTGCCGGACGCCCTCGACCATGCCCCGCGCGACGCCGCTGAAGGTCTCGGCCTGGGTGTCGTCGTCGGGGCCGAGCTGGTCGGGCCGCAGCCGGCTCGCGACGGTCGAGCCGAGGACGTACGCCGCCACCGCGCACGCCAGCACGACCACGGATCCCCGGTCGCCGCCGCCCGCGAGGTCGCGGATGCCGACGCCGAGCAGGCCGCCCGTGACCGACGCGATCGTGCCCGCGGTGGGGGCGATGGCGTTGCCGGTGACGAGGTATCGGTCCTGCACCACGTGCGGGAGCCCGGCCGAGAGCGCGGCGAGGATGAAGCGGTTGACGCCGAGCGCGACCAGCACCGAGATCGCGAGCACCGCGTCGTCGCGGCCGCTGGCCACGACCGCCGCGAGCCCGATGATCAGCACCGCGCGGACGAGGTTGGCGTAGACGAGGACCGAGCGGCGCCGCCAGCGGTCGAGGAAGACGCCGACGAACGGCCCGACCAGCGAGTAGGGCAGCAGCAGGATCGCGAAGGCGACCGCGACCTTGGCCGCCGTCGGCTGGCGCTCGGGGGAGAACAGCACGAACGTCGCGAGGCTCGCCTGCACGAGCCCGTCGCCGAGCTGGCCCGACAGGCGCGTGCCCAGCAGCAGCCTGAAGCCGCGGACACCGAGCACCGCCTTCAGCCCGACGCCGCTCGGCCGAGGGGACGGCGTACCGCGGGACGCGCCGCCCGACGGGCTGCCGGACGAGTCGCCCGTGGCCGCGCCCGCATCCGTCATGCGCCGGAACCTACCTGCCGCGACCTGACCACCCCCGCCGAGGTGGCCCCGGAAGATCCGAGTTACTGCCCAAAGCGGGGTTATGGAGGCCGCCAAAGCCCCACTTTGGGCCGTGACTCGGGTCCCTCTTCGGGCGGCATACGACGGAGGCCGGATCCCCGCGGGATCCGGCCTCCGTGACGTGCGAGCCGTGCGTCGTGAGTGCTGAGGTCAGCGCTCGACGGTGCCGGCGATGAAGTCCTCGACAGCCTGCTTGGCCTCGTCGTCGGTGTACTGCACCGGCGGCGACTTCATGAAGTACGACGACGCCGAGAGGATCGGGCCGCCGATGCCGCGGTCCTTGGCGATCTTCGCGGCGCGGATCGCGTCGATGATGATGCCGGCGGAGTTCGGGGAGTCCCACACCTCGAGCTTGTACTCGAGCGACAGGGGGATGTCGCCGAAGTTGCGGCCCTCGAGGCGAACGAACGCCCACTTGCGGTCGTCGAGCCAGGCGACGTAGTCGGACGGGCCGATGTGCACGTTGCGCGGGTCGATGGGGTCGCGGCAGCTGCGAGGTGACCGACTGGGTCTTGGAGATCTTCTTGGACTCCAGGCGCTCGCGCTCGAGCATGTTCATGAAGTCCATGTTGCCGCCGACGTTGAGCTGGTACGTGCGGTCCACGGTGACGCCGCGGTCCTCGAACAGCTTCGCGAGCACGCGGTGCGTGATGGTCGCGCCGATCTGGCTCTTGATGTCGTCGCCGACGATCGCGACACCGGCGTCGGCGAACTTCTGCGCCCACTCCGGAGTGCCGGCGATGAAGACGGGAAGCGCGTTGACGAAGGCGACCTTGGCGTCGATGGCGCACTGCGCGTAGAAGCGCGCGGCAGCCTCGGAGCCGACGGGCAGGTAGCAGACGAGGACGTCGGCCTGGACCTCGCGGAGGCGGGCGACGACGTCGACCGGCTCGAGCGTCGGACTCGGTGACCATCTCGCGGTAGTACTTGCCGAGGCCGTCGTAGGTGTGACCTCGCTCGACGATCACGCCGGTCGGCGGGACGTCGCAGATCTTGATGGTGTTGTTCTGGCTGGCACCGATCGCGTCGGCGAGGTCGAGGCCGACCTTCTTGCCGTCGACGTCGAACGCGGCGACAAACTCGAGGTCGCTGACGTGGTAAGGCCCGAACTTCACGTGCATGAGACCCGGGACCGAAGCGGTCGGGTCAGCGTCCTTGTAGTACTCAACGCCCTGGATCAACGACGTCGCACAGTTGCCGACGCCGACGATGGCTACGCGTACCGAACCCATCGGGATTCCTCTCTCACTCACCGTGGGCGGTCGGGTAGATCCCGGCCCCGGACGTGGTGTTCAACCGCTGCCCCGACGGGGCACCGGACTCCTGCAGTTGCTGGGACGTGCGCGGCTCGGAGTCGCGCTCGCTGGCGATGAGCTCGTCGAGCCACCGCACCTCGCGCTCGACGCTCTCCAGGCCGTGCTGCTGCAGCTCGAGGGTGTAGCTGTCGAGCCGCTCGCGGGTGCGTGACAGCGACGAGCGCAGCGCGTCGAGGCGCTCCTCGAGCCGGCTGCGCCGACCCTCGAGGATGCGCAGGCGCACGGACGCCTCGGTGCGGCCGAAGAACGCGAGGCGGACGCCGAAGCGGTCGTCCTCCCACGTGTCCGGGCCGGCCTCGGCGACCAGTGCCTGGAAGTGCTCCTTGCCCTCCGCCGTGAGGCGGTAGACGATCCGCGCGCGCTTGCCGGACAGGCCGGAGGCGTCGCCCTCGCCGTCCTCGACCAGCCACCCGCGAGCGACGAGGTCCTTGAGGCAGGGGTAGAGCGAGCCGTACGAGATCGCGTGGAACGTGCCGAGCACGCCGGAGAGCCGCTTGCGCAGCTCGTAGCCGTGCATGGGCGTCTCGTGGAGCAGACCGAGGACGGCGAGCTCGAGGATGCCGCTGCGCTTGGTGCCGCGCGGTGCCATGTGCTCTCCCTCCGGTCGATACGTGCCCCCGATGTATCGGTTCGATACATCGGGGCGGACACTACGGGAGCCAGGGCGGGCGTGCAAACTTCCGGCCGTATGGCGCGCGTCACCCGCCGTACGCCGCCCCTTCGCCTACCGGTCGCGCCGCAGGTCAGGGCCGTGCGGGCGGGGGCGCGGCCCGCGTACGGGACGTACGCTCGTGCGGTGGCATCACCGCGGCACCCCTCGCACCGGGCCTCCCGCATCCGCGGGGAGCGTCCGGCCGAGCCCTCGCGCTCGGCGCCGCTGCCCGAGGCGGAGGACGTCGCCGACCCGGCCCGGCCCCGCAGCCTCGTCGACCACGCGCTCACGCGGCGCGGCGTGCTCGAGCGCATCCGCAACGGCGACGCGATGCTGCGCGACGACCACACCGACGCCGACCCGTACCTCCTGCGCGCCGCCCGGCACCACGGCGAGGCGACCGAGCGGCCGTGCCCCATCTGCCGCGTCGAGGAGCTCGTGCACGTCACGTACGTGTTCGGCGACGAGCTCGGCCCGTTCTCCGGCCGCGTGAAGTCCTCGGCCGAGCTGCCGGTCATGGCCTACGAGCACGGCCACTTCCGCGTGTACGTCGTCGAGGTGTGCACCGGCTGCGGCTGGAACCACATGACGCTGACCTACGTGCTGGGGGACGGCGTGCCGCGCCGACCGCTGCGCAAGCCCCAGGACCTCCTCGACTGAAGCCGCCCGCCCGGCGACCACGCGTCGCCCGACCCCACGTTCATCGCGCTCTCAGGGGACGGTGACGGGGGCCACAGAGGTGTGATTTCGGGTTCCGGCGGGAAACCTGGGACCGTCGACGTACGTCGCACTGCTGGACGCGCGCGTCGCGCGTCTGCTTCCCCTGCACCGAGGATGACCCTGTGAGGATCGACTACCCGCGCCGCGGCAAGACCGGTGTGCGCCACTGGCTGCCCTCGTGGAAGCAGGTGCTGTCGGTCATCCTGCTTGGCTTCGTCTCCGCCGTGGCCCTGTTCTTCTTCCTGCTCTGGCGCACCGAGGTGCCCGAGCCGAACGAGGTCGCGACCGCTCAGACCTCGATCGTCTACTGGAACGACGGCACCACCGAGCTCGGCCGCATCGGCGACGCGAACCGCATCTCGGTGCCGCTGACCGACGTCCCCCTCGACACCCAGCACGCCGTCCTCGCAGCCGAGGACCGTGAGTTCTACGAGCACGGCGGCTTCTCGCCCGCAGGCATCGGCCGCGCGGTCTGGAACAACGTCTCGGGCGGCAGCCTGCAGGGCGGCTCGACCATCACCCAGCAGTACGCGAAGAACGCGTTCCTGACGCAGGAGCGCTCGTTCTCGCGCAAGGCGCAGGAGCTGCTGCTCGCGATCAAGCTCGAGACCTCGGTGTCCAAGGACCAGATCCTCGAGGACTACCTCAACACCATCTACTTCGGCCGCGGCGCCTACGGCATCCAGGTCGCCTCGCAGCAGTACTTCGGCAAGGACGTCGCAGACCTCAGCCTCAGCGAGTCGGCCGCCCTCGCGTCGATCATCCGCTCGCCCGGCAACTACGACCCGGCCGACAAGGACAACCTGCCGCGGCTCAAGGGCCGCTGGCAGTACGTCCTCGACGGCATGGTCGAGAAGGGCTGGATCACCCAGGCCCAGGCCGACGACGCGACGTTCCCGACCTTCAAGAAGCCCAAGCCCGCCAACAAGTTCGCGGGCACCAACGGCTACCTGCTCGACGCCGTCGTCAAGGAGCTCGCCACCAAGGACATCACCGAGGACGAGCTCAACCGCGGCGGCCTGCGCGTCGTGACGACCTTCGACAAGAAGGCCCAGGGCGCGGCCGTCGAGGCCGTGCGCACCCAGGGCCCGAAGAGCGGCACCAACGGCCTGCGCATCGGTCTTGCCGCGGTCCGCCCCGGCACCGGCGAGGTCGTCGCGATGTACGGCGGCTCGAACTTCCTCACCAACCAGGTCAACAACGCGACCATGGCCATCGGCCAGGCCGGCTCCACGTTCAAGCCGTTCGCCCTCGCGGCCGCGGTCGAGAAGGGCATCTCGCTCGACTCGGTCTGGAACGGCAACACCGGCGTCACCATCGACGACTACGTCGTGAACAACTACGGCGACAACTCGTACGGCGACATCACGCTGCTCAAGGGCACCGAGCTGTCGGTCAACTCGGTGTACGTCGCCGTGTCGAAGGAGACGGGCTACGACGCCGTCGTCGACTCAGCTCGCCGCGCGGGGATCACCACCGACACCCTCAAGCCGGTGCGCTCGGTCGCGCTCGGCGTCGCCTCGCCGCACGTCATCGAGATCGCCGACGCGTACGCCACCTTCGCCGCCCGCGGCCAGCACAACGACTACACCGTGCTCAAGGAGGTCCGCGGCGGCAACGGCGGGCTTCTCTACGAGATCGACCCCTCGCCGGACCAGGCCTTCAGCTCCGACACCGCCGACGTCGTGAACTTCGCCCTGCGCAAGGTCGTGACCGAGGGCACCGGCAAGACCGCCCTCGGCGTCGGTCGCCCGATCGCCGGCAAGACCGGCACGACGAACGAGAACAAGTCGGCGCTGTTCGCCGGCTACACCCCCGACCTCGCGGCCGCGGTCATGCTGACCAAGGACGGCGCCGACGGTCTGCCCGTGTCGCTGTCCGGCGTCGGCGGCCTGTCGACCGTCACCGGAGGGTCCTTCCCGGCCGCGATCTTCACCGCGTTCATGAAGGGCGCGCTCGAGGGCCTGCCGGTGCAGGACTTCACCGAGCCGACGAGCATGCCGACGGCGAGCCCGTCGGTCACCGAGAGCCCGACCGAGTCGCCGACGCCCACCGTGACGCCGACCGACACCCCCACCCCGACGGTCACGCCGACCGACACCCCGACCCCGACCGTGGCGCCGACCGACACCCCCACCCCGACGGTGACGCCGACCGACACCCCGACGCCGACCGGCGCGCCGACACCCGCCGGCGGCTCCCCAGCCGCGTCCCCCTAGCCCACCGCCGCGATCTGGATGACTGAGAGGCACCTCAACGTGCCGCTCAGGCATCCAGATCGGGTTCGGGGGAACGGTGGGGGACTCGCGAGACGTCGTAGGGCACGATGACGACCGTGCCCGAGAACGACGACGCCGATCCCGGCCTGCCTCCCGTCCCCGACGACGAGGCCGGTCCGCGCGCGCAGGCTCCCTCGTCGTACGAGGTGCTGTCGTCGTCCGAGCCCCATCGGCACGCGCACGCGGCGACCGACGTCCTCGACGCGGACGACGAGGCCCGCAGCGGCGGGATCACCCTCCCCTCGGAGCAGGACCCGCTCGTCGCCGCGGCGACCGAGCGCATCGGCGGCCCGCTCGGCCGCCGGGTGCGCGGCTTCCTCGGCTTCTGGTCGCCCCTGCGCATCCTCGTGATGCTCACGACCTTCTCGTTCGTGCTGGCCTACCTCCAGAAGCTGCCGTGCCGCCTCGAGAGCTTCGCGGGCGACGCGTCGTACACGCGCCTGTGCTACTCGGACATCCCGCCGCTGTACGGCGGCCGCGGCTTCGCCGAGGGACTCTTCCCGTACCTCACGAGCGGCGGCGACCGTCCGCTGGAGTACCCCGTGCTCACGGGCTACTTCATGCAGCTCGCGTCCTGGCTCACAGGCTCGGACGGCAGCTCCGGCACCCGGTCGATCGCCTTCTTCGACTGGAACGCGCTGCTCATCTTCGTGTGCCTCATGGTCACCGTGATCGCTACCGCGCTGACCGTGCGCCGTCGTCCGTGGGACGCCGCGATGGTGGCCCTCGCGCCCAGCACGATCCTCTGCCTGCTCATCAACTGGGACATGCTGGCCGTCGCGCTCACGGCCGTCTCCATGCTGCTGTGGTCGCGCTCGCGGCCGTTCTGGTCGGGCGTCCTGCTCGGGCTGGCGATCGCGGCGAAGTTCTACCCGGTGCTGCTGCTCGGGCCGCTGTTCCTGCTGTGCCTGCGCGGCGGCAAGCTCAAGGAGTTCGCCGGTCTCGTCGGCGGCACCGCGGCCGCGTGGGCCGTGGTCAACGTGCCGATCATGCTGGCGAACTTCGACGGCTGGGCTGAGTTCTACCGGTTCTCGAACGAGCGAGGCGCCGACTGGGGCTCGATCTGGTACGTGTTCCTCGCCCTCGGCCACCCCGTGCCGCCGGACCTGGTGAACACCCTCGCGATCGTCCTGCTGGGCGTGCTCTGCCTCGGCATCACGTTCCTGGCCGTGGGCGCCCGGCGTCGTCCGCGCTACGCGCAGCTGGCCTTCCTCGTCGTCGCGGCCTTCTGCATCACGAACAAGGTCTACTCGCCGCAGTACGTGCTGTGGCTCATCCCGCTGGCGGCGATGGCCCGGCCGCGCTGGCGCGACTTCCTCATCTGGCAGGTCGGCGAGGTGCTCTACTTCGCGGCGATCTGGTACTTCCTGCTCGGCTACGGCAACGACAACAACAAGGCGCTTCCCGAGGGCTGGTACGTCGCGGCCGTCCTGCTGCACATCGCGCTCACGCTGTGGTTCGGCGCGATGATCGTGCGCGACATCCTGCGTCCCGAGCACGACCCCGTCCGTACCGACGGCCGGCCCGAGCACGAGGACGACCCGGGCGGCGGCGTGCTCGACGGTGCCGACGACTGGCTGGCCCCGCGCTGGGGATCCGCCGACGACGAGCCCGAGCCGGTGGGCGCCCACAGCGGCCTGCACAGCACCCACGACGATCGCGCCTGAGGTCGGACCGGACACCGGGTCCCGACCGTGAGCGGCGTACGGCGACGACGCGGCACGCCTAGGCTCGACGCGTGGTGATCCCGAGGATCGGCGTCGTCTTCCCGCCGTGGTACCCGCCCGAGCAGCTCCGCGATGCGGTGCGCGTGGCCGAGGAGTCCGGGGTGCCGGAGCTGTGGCTCTGGGAGGACTGCTTCAAGGAGAGCGGGATCGCCGCCGCCGCGGCGGCTCTCGCCTGGACCGACCGCCTCACGGTCGGCATCGGCCTGATGCCTGTGCCGCTGCGCAACGTCGCGCTGCTGGCGATGGAGATCGCGACGATCGAGCGGCTCTTCCCCGGGCGCTTCCGGCCGGCGGTCGGCCACGGCGTGCAGAGCTGGATGGGGCAGACCGGCTCGCGGGTCGAGTCGCCGCTGACGCTGCTGCGCGAGCACGTGGTCGCGCTCGACCGTCTGCTGGCCGGCGAGACCGTGACGACGTCCGGCCGGTACGTGTCGCTGGACGCCGTGGCGCTCGACTGGCCGCCGCAGCAGCGGGTTCCCGTGCTGTCGGGCGGCGTGGGACCGCGCACGCTCGAGATGCTGGGCGGCGTGGCCGCCGGCGTGCTCGTCGACTCGTGCAACTCGCCCGCTGATGTCCGCGCCGCAGCTGCCCTCGTCGCTGCCGGTGCTCGCGCGGCGGGCCGGGCGGACGCCCCGGAGATCCTGCTGCTGGTCCACGCCGTGCGCGGGGACGACGCGCGTGCGCGGCTCGCGTCGTACGTCGGCGAGCTGTCCGGCGAGCCCGACACCGAGAAGGGCATGGCCGGCGATGCGGCGACGGTGGCCGCAGGCATCCGGCGCTACGCCGACGCCGGCGCAGCGACCGTGATGATGCAGCCGCCCGAGGACGAGCCCGACATCGAGGGCTGGATCCGCTGGATCGGCACCGAGGTCGCGCCCCTCGTCTAGACCGTTGCTACCGGGGGCCCGCGAGCTGTCCCGACCTGGTCGTCTCCCCGCCCGACGCGTCGCGTCATCGCGAGCGACGCCGGGGGCAGATTCCCCGTGCGTCCTGCGACATCCGCGGGGCGCGGAGGGATCAGTCGAGGCCGACGACGCGGTCGGGGGTGATGCCGGTGAGGCGGACGTCGACGTCGACCTCGTCGCCGACGGCGGGCAGCGCGATGCCGCGCGGCACGCGCACCAGCGACACCTGCATGTGCGGCGGCTCCGCGAACCACACCTGGGCGCCGCCGAGGTGGAACGGCGAGAGCGCGCGGCCGAGGGCGTCGAGCACTCCGGTGCCCGCGACGACGGCGCGCTGGCGCATCGACGCCACGGCGCTCGGGGCCTCCATGGCCACGCCGTGCGCCGTACCGCCGCCGATGACGACGACCGCGCCGTCGCGCGAGGCGCGGCGCTGTCGGTAGCCGCTCGTCTGCCCCTTCGTGACGGAGTGGACGGCGAGGACGGTGCCGCGCGCGGTGAGGGCGCCGCGGTCGCCGAGCCAGAGCCGGGTGCCGATGCGGGGGAAGAGCGCGATGTCGGGGAGCGCGCCGCGCAGGCTCGCGAGCTCGACGTCGTCGAGGTGGCTGACCCAGAGGCTCGCCGCGGCCGTGAGCTCGGTGACGACCTCCGGATCGGACTGCAGCCGCTCGGAGAGGTCGGCCAGCGCGTTCTGCCAGCCGAGGCCCCACGCGAGCACCTCGCGGACGCGCGCGCTCGACCCGGCCGGCGGCTCGGGCGCGACGACGGCGTCCTTCCACCGAGCGCCCGGCACCGCGCGGTGGTCGGGGCTCGGCTGCGTGAGCGGCAGGTGCAGGGCGAGGCCCTCGACGCGCAGGCGTCGGTGCAGCAGCGCGGTGACCGTGGCGTCGTCGGCGAGCAGGGTGGCCAGGTCGTCGCTGCCGAGGCCGAAGCGGCCGATGGAGGTGAGGCCCTCGAGGACGACGCGGGCGGGGCCGGGGCCCGCGGCGAGCGCGTCGAACGCCTCGCGCGAGGCGACCGTGCGGACGAGGCGGTCGGCGTGCGGGCCGTGCGCGAGCTCGACCCACTGCGCGGCGGCGTACGGGTCTGCGGGCTCGAACGGTGTGAGCACCAGGACGTCGCCGTCGTACGCCTCGAGCGCGGCGTGCGCCTCGAAGACGGTGCCGACCGCGACACGGGTGAGCCCGAGCCGCGCGGACTCGGCGAGGAGGTGCGCGATGCCGACGCCGTACCCGTTGCCCTTGGCCACCGGCACGAGGTCGCCGAGCGCCGAGGGGTGCGTGCCCGGTGCCGACCCGATCGCGGCGCGGACCGACTCGAGCGTGCGGCTCGTGTGCGCGCGCCAGCGATGCCCGTCCACGTGCAGCACGAACGTCATGCCCCGACCCTACGGGCCCGTCGATTGCGATGAAGGGGCCCCGCCCTTTGCGATGAAGGGGGCCTTCGTTGCTAAGAGCGCAACAAACGAGGCATTCACGGGTACGGCGCCGACGCCGGACCGTTGCGGCTCCGTGACGCCCGCGCGACCTGAGCGGGCTCAGGCACCCAGGAACGGGAGTTACCCTCCAACGAGGGATGCGCACCACTGATCGCGTCCGGAGGAACGGACGGCACATCGATGCGTACGACGAAGGCGCTCGCCGGCGCCGCCCTCGCCCTCTGCGGCCTGCTCGCCCTGACCGCGTGCGCGGACCCCGCGGGCACGACCGGCGTCGCGGCGTCATCGCCCGCGGCGCTCGCCGACCGCTCCGCCGCCGACATCCTCAAGGCCTCGCAGACCGCGGCGCTCGCGCAGAAGTCGGTGCACATGGTCGGCACCGTCACGCAGGGCGCGGACACGCTCACGATGGACCTCCGCCTCGAGAAGGACGGCGGGGCCACGGGCACCCTCGACCTCGCCGGCGCGATGCTGCAGATCGTGTCGACCGGCACGGCCGTCTATATCAAGGGCGACAAGGCCTACTGGACGTCCGAGGCGGGCGCGGGCGCGGCCGAGCTCATCGGCGACAGCTGGGTGTCGGCCACGAAGTCCTCGGACATGGCGCAGTTCAAGGACCTCATCGACTACGCGACGGCGCTCGGCGGCGTCCTCGACCCCACGGGCACCGTCACCAAGGGCAGCACATCGAGCATCGACGGCGTCGACGTCGTCGGCGTGAAGGACGGCAAGGCCGGCACGCTCTGGGTGGCCGCGAGCGGCGAGCCGCTGCCCGTGCTCATCGACGGCGGCACCCAGGGCCGCGTGACCTTCACCGAGTGGGGGCAGAAGGTCGTCGTCACCGTGCCCGACCCGGCCGACGTCCTCGACCCGTCCAAGCTCGGCAACTGACCCCGCCGTACGCCGGACCACCCGCTCCGGCGAGTTGTGGTCACCGGATCGCCCTTCAAGGGCACGTGTTGACCCTTAGGGACAGAAAGTGCCCGTGAAGGGCGCTTTCGTGACCACTTCTCCGGGGTACGGCTTCTCCTCGGGTACGCCGTGATCCCTAGCGGCGGTTGAGGTAGCCCTCGACGGCGCGGGCGAGGATCGGGCGCAGGCGCAGGTCCCACTCGCCGAGGTACTCGCTCGCGCGGCCGCCCGTGCCGAGCTTGAACTGGATGAGCCCGAAGAGGTGGTCGTCGGGGTCGAGGGTGTCGCTGATCCCGCGCAGGTCGTAGACGTCGCACCCGGCGGCGAGCGAGTCGCGGATCATCGCCCACTGGATCGCGTTCGACGGGCGTACGTCGCGGCCTTCGTTCGAGGAGGCGCCGTACGAGTACCAGGAGTGCTGGCCGACGCGGACGAGCGTGGTCGCGGCCAGCACCCGGCCCTCGTGCCTGGCCAGGTAGAGCGTGATGCGGCTCGGGTCCTCGGCGCTCATCGCGCGCCACATGCGCTGGAAGTAGGCGAGGCCGCGCGGGGTGAAGCGGTCGCGGGCCGCGGTCTCGACGTACACCTCGTGGAACGCCGGGAGGTCGTCGAAGCCGCCGTGCTCGACGACGACGCCGGCCTTCTCGGCCTTCTTGATGTTGCGGCGCCAGAGCTGGTTGAAGCCGGTGAGCAGGTCGGCCTCGGTGCGGCCTGCGAGGGGCACCTGGAAGACGTAGCGCGGCTGGACGTCGCCGAAGCCGGCGCCGGTGTCGGCCTTCTGGCTCCAGCCGAGAGCGAGCAGGCGGTCGGCGACGGCGAGCGCGGCGTCATCGGCGGTGTCGGCGGGGACGTCGCGGAGCCGCTTCGCGGTGCCGTCGGCGATCGCGGCCTTGAGCGTGTCGGCGTCCCACGTGCGGACCGTGACGAGCGGGCCCATCTTCACGGCGAACGCGCCGATCCCCTTGAGGTGCTCGGCCAGCGGCGTGAGCCAGTCGGCGAGGTCGTGGCCGGTGCGGGCGCCGGTCCAGTCGATGTCGGGGCCCTCGGGCAGGTAGGCGAGGAAGCGCTTGACCTTCGGCACCTGGCGCAGCAGCACGAGTCCGGCGCCGACGATCTCGCCGTCGTCGAACCAGCCGAGGCTCTCGTGCCGCCACTCGGCCTTCACGCCGGCCCAGCTCGGCACCTGCAGGAAGGAGACGTCGGCACCGGCCGCAGTGCGGGCCTCGACGTACGCGAGGTGCTCCTCGGGCGTGATCCGGCGGACCTCCAGCGGCGTGGGCACGGACGAAACCCTACGGCTCACCTCGGGAGTGCTGCTGCCGCCGTCCGCTGTGGTCGTGCCCGACGTCACGCGCTGACCGGCCGCCCAGCGGGAGAGACCCCTCCCGTGAGCCTGATCAATCCGTCGTTTCCGGTGGTGGGAAGCGACGGATTGGTCAGTGCGAGCGCGCGCGTGGCTAGAGGGAGACGTCGACGACGATCGGGGCGTGGTCGCTGGGCGGCGTCGTGCCCTTCTTGCCGGTCTTGCGGGCCTCGCGGTCGACGTACGCGTCGGTGACGGCGGCGGCGAACGACGGCGAGCCGAAGACGAGGTCGATGCGCATGCCGGTGTTCTTGGGGAAGGCGAGCTGGCGGTAGTCCCAGAACGTGAAGGGCACGTCGTACTTCAGCGCCCGAGGCATGACCTCGACGAGCCCGGACTCGGTGAGCGCCGTGACGGCGGCGCGCTCGGCCGGGGTGACGTGGGTGGAGTCGGCGAACTGCGCGATGTCCCAGACGTCGGCGTCGGTCGGGGCGACGTTGAAGTCGCCGAGGACGACCCACGGGGTCTCGGGCGAGGCTGCGATCTCGGCGACGGCGGTGTCGCGCAGCGCGGCCAGCCACTCGAGCTTGTAGGCGTAGTGCGGGTCGTCGATGCTCCGGCCGTTGGGGACGTAGACGCCCCAGACGCGTACGCCTGCGCACGTCGCCGCGATCGCGCGCGGCTCGGTCACGCCGTCCCACTGCGGCTGCGCGGGGAGGTCGTACGTGAGGTCGTCGAGGCCGACGCGCGACAGGATCGCGACGCCGTTCCAGCGCCCGTCTCCGCGGGCCGCCACCTCGTAGCCGGCCGCGCGCACCTCGTCGTACGGGAAGAGGTCGGTCGGGGCCTTGAGCTCCTGCAGCACGAGGACGTCGGGCTGCGCCGACTCCAGGAACGCGAGCAGCCGGTCGGTCCGTACCTGGACCCCGTTGATGTTCCACGTCACGATGCGCACTCGCGCATCCTCCCACCGCCCACCCACGTCGAGGTGCTGGACGGCGGCAGGCATACCGGGTATACATACGCGGTATGGCGATCCGACACGGACTTCTGGCGCTGCTCGACGAGGGGCCGGCGTACGGCTACCAGCTCAAGGCGGCGTTCGAGGAGCGCACGGGCGGCACGTGGCCGCTGAACATCGGGCAGGTCTACACGACCCTCGCCCGCGCCGAGCGCGACGGCCTCGTGGCCCAGCTCGACGCCGACGAGGACGGCCGGGTCGTCTACGAGATCACCGGTGCCGGCCGCGCCGAGGTCGAGTCGTGGTTCGCCCAGCCCGTACGCCGCGAGGCGGCACCGCGCGACGAGCTCTCGATCAAGCTCGCGGTCGCGGTCACCGCACCCGGCGTCGACGTCACGGCGATCATCCAGACCCAGCGCGGCGAGACCATGCGGACGCTGCAGCAGCTCACGCGGCTGAAGATCGACGCGGACGAGGATGCCGACCTCGCCTGGCTGCTCGTCCTGGACCGCCTCATCTTCGACACCGAGGCCGAGGCCCGCTGGCTCGACCACTGCGAGTCGCGCCTCGCCCGCGCCGCCGGTCACCCGAAGCCGCCCAAGCGCCCGGCCACCGGCCGCAGCCCGCGCCCGACCCAGGGGGCGACCCGATGAGCACCCGCCGTACGCCGAGCACCACTGCCATCCGCACCATCCAGGGGGACCAGCGATGAGCACCGAGCAGACCATCCTTGAGCGCATCACGGCGCCCGTGCTCGAGCTGCGCGACGTCACGCGCATCCACGGCAGCGGCATCACCGCCGTCCACGCGCTGCGCGGCGTGAGCCTCAGCGTGCGCGCCGGAGAGCTCGTCGCCGTGATGGGCCCGAGCGGCAGCGGCAAGTCGACGCTGCTCAACGTCGCGGGCGGCCTCGACGCCGTCACGACAGGAGCGGTCTACGTCGAGGGCGTCGATCTCGCGATGCTGTCCCGGGACGACCTCGCGGCGATCCGCCGACGTGCGGCCGGCTACGTGTTCCAGGACCTCAACCTCATCCCCACGCTGTCCGCCGCCGAGAACGTCGCGCTCCCCCTCGAGCTCGACGGCATCAGCACCCGCGCCGCCCGTGCCGCGGCTCGCGAGTCGCTCGAGGCCGTCGGCGTCGGCGAGCTCGCCGAGCGCTACCCCGACGAGATGTCGGGCGGCCAGCAGCAGCGCGTCGCGATTGCCCGCGCCCTGGTCGGCGACCGTCGCCTCGTGCTGGCCGACGAGCCCACGGGCGCGCTCGACTCCGACACCGGCGAGGCCGTTCTGCGCTTGCTGCGTCGGAGGTGCGACGAGGGCGCGGCGGGGGTCCTCGTCACGCACGAGTCGCGGCACGCGGCGTGGGCCGACCGCGTCGTGTTCCTGCGCGACGGCGCGGTCGTCGACGCCACGTCGTACGACGTCACGGCCGACGCCGCGGGCGCCGTCTCGTGACCACGACGCTCGAGCGGCCGGCTCCTTCGCGGCCGCCGTCGCAGGCCCCGACCTCCCGCGTGCAGCGCTGGTGGGGGCAGTGGCGGGTGGCGCTGCGGCTCGCCCGTCGCGACGCGTGGCACGGCAAGGGCCGCTCGATCCTGGTGCTGCTGCTCGTCGGCCTCCCCGTGTGCGCGGTCGCCGTCGTCGACATCTCGGCGCGGCAGATCCAGGCCAGCACCACGCCTGCGGCGTACGCCCTGAACCGCCTCGGTGACACTGCCGACGGCATCCTCAGCCCGCAGCCCAGCAGGCCTGTGTCGCAGTCGCTCTTCGGCGACTCCGTCGACTCCTCCGGCGTCGGCCCGGCACCCACGGTCGCGAGCCTGCAGGCCGCGTTGCCGGCGGGCACGCGTCTCGTCCCGCCGCTGGGGCAGTCGAACGGGCTGATCCTGCAGGCCGGCGAGTGGGGCGTACCCGGCAACCTCGCGGTCGGCGACGTGTCCGATCCGGTGCTCGCCGGCTTCTGGCACCTCACGGCCGGCACGTTCCCCACGGCGAAGGGCCAGGTCACGCTCGACCCGGCCACGGCACGTCGGATGCACGTGGACGTCGGCGGCACGATCGAGGTGAGCGGGGTCCGCGACCAGGCCCAGCTGCGGCGCACGTTCACGGTCGTCGGCCTCGCGACGGCCGACCCGATGACGGGCGCGAACGGACTCGTCGGACCCGGCGAGCTGCCCACCCTGCAGGACACAGGACCGACCTCGGGGCTCGAGCCCATCTACTACCTCGACTCCCCGGCACCGCTCACCTGGGCCGACGTCCGGCGCGCGAACGCCGCGGGCGCGTTCGCCATCAGCCGCGGCGTGGTCGAGGACCCGCCGACGTTCTGCCCGTACTCCCTCCTCTGCTACGACGACGGACCCGCTCCGGGCGCTGAGCAGGCTGTCGAGGAGCTCACGCCGAACGAGGCCGCGGACCAGGCGCGCACGGCCGCCCTCGGTGCCGTCGTGGTCGTGCTCGTCGTCCTGCAGATCGCTCTGCTCGCGGGGCCGGCGTTCGCCGTGCAGCTGCGGCGGCGCCAGCGCGAGCTCGGCCTGATCGGCGCCAGCGGCGGCGGCACCCCGGTGCTGCGGCGGACGGTGCTGGCCTCGGGCGTCGTGCTCGGTGTGACGGCGAGCGTCGGCGGCGCTGTGCTGGCCTGGCTCATCGTCCTCGTCGCCGGTCGGGTGCTGCACGTCGGCGCGCTCACTATCGACGGCCGACCCGTGCAGGGCTGGCCGCCGCTGCCGCTCGAGGTGCTGGGCGTCGTGGCCGTGGGCGTGCTGGCGGCTGTCTCGGCAGCGCTCGTGCCGGCGCTCGCCGCTGGCAAAGGCGAGGTCGTCGACACGCTGCGCGGCCGGCGTCCCCTGGCACCGGTCCGCAACCGGTTCCCGGTGCTCGGCTTCGTGATGGGCGGTGCCGGCCTCGCCGTCATGGCGTACGGCGTCATGCAGGTCGACAGCCTGGTGCTCGGCGTCGGCGTGATCGTCGCGCAGCTCGGCGTCGTCGTCCTGATGCCGTGGCTCGTCGTGCAGACCGGCCGCCTGGGCCGCCATCTCAGCCTGTCGCCGCGGCTCGCGGTGCGCGACGCGGGCCGCCACCGCATGCGCACGGCCGCAGCAGCGTGCGCCATCGCCGCGGCGTCGGCCGCGGCCGTAGGGGTCAGCGCAGCGGTCGGATCCGCGGCGACGTACTACTCCACGACGGACGTGGCCACGCTCCCCGGTGTCAGCGGGCTGTCCGTCGGTGCGCTCGAGGTCGACGACGCCGGCAGGCCGGTGGCGTCGGACGCCTCAGTGCAGGACGACGTGCGCCGCACCGTGCTGGCGGCGGACCCGGCGGCGCGGACGGCCTTCCTGGCGACCGTCGTGCCGACTGGGCACCCCGAGTTCGCGCTGACGTACAACGGGGACGTGGCGTGCGGCGAGGAGGCGCCGCAGCCCTACCTCCCGAACGGTCGTCCTGACCCGACGTTCGTAGTGCCGTGCTCGGGCCGGATCGCCGACAGCTACCTCGGGATCACCGGAGCGGTGGCCGAGATCTCGCCCGAGGACGTCGCGCTCGTGCTGGGTCCGGGCGCGCCGCTGGACGAGGCACGCGCGGCGCTGGAGGCGGGCCAGGCCGTGGTCCTGCAGCCCAACGCCGTGCACGACGGATCAGTGCTGCTGCGCGCCTCGGTCTCGGACCTCGACACGGGCGAGGTCGCCTCCACCGCGAGCGTGCAGGTGCCGGCGATCGAGGTGCTGCGCGGGGCGCTGCCGACCACCGTGCTCGTGTCGGCGGCCACCCTCGCCCGGCCCGAGGTCGCGAAGGTGCTGCAGGCGAGCCCGTACGGCGTCCTGCTGGCCCAGCCGTCCGAGCCCGACACCGCCGACCGGCCGACGTTCCAGGACCGGCTCCAGCTCGAGGTCTACCGCTCGGGCGTGCCGGTGGCCATCAACGAGAGCTACACGGCCACCGACGGCGTGGTGCTGGTGCTCCTCGTGGGAGGGGCGGTCACGGCGTTCCTGGCCCTGCTGGCCGGGCTCATGGTGACGGCGCTCGCCCTGGCCGACGGCCGGGCCGATCACGCAACGCTCGCAGCGGTCGGTGCGCCTCCGGGCGCCCGGCGAAGGATCGCCGCGGCCACGGCTGGCTACGTGGCCCTGCTCGGCTGCGTCGTGGGCGCGGTGTCCGGCCTGCTCGGGTCGTACGTGCTGGTGCCGCTGGTCAACCGAGGCTCGGACGGCACCTGGGAGATGCCGTGGGCGATGCTCGCGATCGTGCTGGTCGGCGTACCGCTCCTCACCTCCGTCACGGCCTGGCTGACCACGCGCTCGAACGTCCCCCTGACGAGGCGCTCCGACACCTGAGCCGTACGCCGACCGCGCGGCCTCGGCCTGCGCGGCCGGCGTACGGATCCCGGAGATCGACGAACCGGGGTCGGAGGCGTCTGGTCTGCTGGCCGGAGGCGCCGACACGGGGTGGGCGGCAGGGACAGGAGAGCAGCATGAGCAGCACAACGGGCGACGCCACCACCGCATGGGCGCTGGCGCGGGCGGCGGCCGACGCCGCTGCGGGGTTCAAGGCCAAGAGCCCGACGACCTCGGACACCACGTCCCTGGCCTCGATCGCCCTCAGCCTCGCCAGGATCGCCGACGCCCTGGAGGCCCGCACCTCCTGACCCGTAGCCGTGAAGGCCGGATTTATTGCGCTCTTAGCAACGAAGGCCCCCTTCATCCCAAACCCGCACACCTGAGGACGGGCATTTGGGGGTCGGATGCCCGGTCCCGTACCCTGATCGGACGTGTCCGCGCCGTCACGGCGTCCCCCATGGGTCGCCGGGAGCGGGTCCACGTGACGCACAACCCTCCTGCCACGGAGAGACCGTGGCCGCCAAGTCCAGAGGAGGTGGGTATCGCATGCGTCATTACGAGGTCATGGTGATCCTCGACCCCGATCTCGAGGAGCGCACCGTCGCTCCCAGTCTCGACACGTTCCTCAATGTCGTGAAGCAGTCGGGTGGCACCGTCGACAAGGTCGACATCTGGGGCCGTCGTCGCCTGTCGTTCGAGATCAACAAGAAGGCCGAGGGCATCTACGCCGTCCTCGACCTCAACTGCACGCCGGCTGCCGTCCAGGAGATGGACCGCCAGCTCAACCTCAACGAGGCTGTGCTGCGCACCAAGGTCATGCGCCCGGACGCCCACTAGGCGAATCCCGTGATCGACAGGCGGCTCTCTCCGCGTGTCGTCCACAGTCCGCGCGTCTGACCTCCCTTCCCGGAGGTCGGACCGCACCCGTAAGGTCCGGCCCACCAGCCGAATCCACACCTTTCACCCGAGGCGGTTAGCACCATGGCGCAGGGCGACATCAACGTCACCATCGTCGGGAACATCACCAACGACCCCGAGCTGAGGTTCACTCCCAGCGGGGCCGCGGTGGCGAGCTTCACGGTCGCGTCGAACTCGCGTTACCTCGACAAGGCCACGAACGAGTGGAAGGACGGCGAGCCCGTCTTCATGCGCTGCAGCGTGTGGAGGCAGTACGCCGAGAACGTCGCCGAGTCGCTGACGCGGGGCACCCGCGTCATCGTCACGGGCCGTCTCAAGCAGCGCTCCTACGACTCCCGCGAGGGTCAGAAGGTCACTGTGATCGAGATGGAGGTCGACGACGTCGGCCCGGCGCTGCGCACGGCCACCGCGAAGGTCACCAAGGTGGCCCGCAGCGGCGGTGGCGACTTCGGTGGTGGCGGTGGCAGCTTCGGCGGCCAGCAGGGCGGCGGAGGAAACTCCGGCCCGGCCGACGACCCGTGGGCGACCCCGGCCAGCGGTGGCGGCAACGCTGCCGGCGGCGGTGGCGCCTGGGGTGGCGGCGGCGGTGGCGCGTCGTACGACGAGCCTCCGTTCTAGGACCTCACAGCACGGCCGCACCTGGTGCGGCACCCGGCAGCCAGCGAGCCGCCGGCATCCATCAGCCCGACCCCATCCCGGCCTGACGCCGGGCTCCCGATAGGAGCACCACGATGGCTAAGCCTGCTCTTCGCAAGCCGAAGAAGAAGGTGTGCATCTTCTGCAAGGAGAAGATCGCCAGCGTCGACTACAAGGACACCCCCCTGCTGCGCAAGTACATCTCCGACCGCGGCAAGATCCGTGCGCGTCGCGTGAGCGGCAACTGCACCCAGCACCAGCGGGACGTCGCGGTCGCCGTGAAGAACGCCCGCGAGATGGCCCTGCTGCCCTACACCTCGACCGCCCGCTGACGAAGGAGGCGACTACACCATGAAGCTCATCCTGACTCAGGACGTGAACGGTCTCGGCGCCCCTGGCGACGTCGTCGAGGTGAAGGACGGCTACGGCCGCAACTACCTCCTCCCGCGTGGTCTCGCGACCGCGTGGACCAAGGGCGGCGAGAAGCAGGTCGCGCAGATCAAGCGTGCGCGCGACGTGCGCGAGGTCCGCGACCTCGACTCCGCCCAGGCGATCAAGTCCTCGCTCGAGGGCCTGAAGGTCAAGGTCCCGGCCCGTGCCGGCGACACCGGCCGCCTGTTCGGCGCCATCACCGTCGGCGACGTCGTCGCCGCGGTCGAGGCCGCCGGCGGCCCGTCCGTCGACAAGCGCAAGGTCACGATCGTCTCGCCGATCAAGGTCACCGGCTCGCACAAGGTCGAGGTGCGCGTGCACCCCGAGGTGCTCGCCAACCTGACCGTGGACGTCGTCAGCTCCTGACGCCACCCGCACGCACGAAGGCCGCCGTCCGCAAGGACGGCGGCCTTCGTCGTTCCGACGTCCCGGAGACGAGCCCCCAAGTGGTTGCTACCGCAGCTGTTCGGTGGCGAAGCACGATCACATTCGGTGCAGATCCGGGGCGGGTGAATCTTCCGCACGACTCAGTGCGGACGTAGCGTGCGGTGATGGCTTCATCGCCGCAGACTCTCGACCCGGAGCACTTCTGCCCCACGTGCGGACGGGACACGGCGTACTGCCGCTGCATGCTGCAGCGCCGCGCGGAGCAACAGCCCGACAGTCAGCCGCGCTCGGCGAGCAGCTCGCGGATGCGCTCGACCGTGCCGGGCGTCGCGGCCTCGATCATGGCGAGCACCTCCTCGAACCCGTCGTACGAGCCGTAGTACGGGTCCGGCACGTCGAGCTCGTCCGAGGGGTGCGGTACGCCGGCCAGCGCGGGGTCGAGGGCGCGCATCATGACGACCTCGACGCCGGGCGGCGCGAGCCGCACGAGGTCGTCGTAGTGCGTGGTGTCCATCGCCAGCAGGAGGTCGGGGCCGTCGTCCTCGGCGTACCACCCTCGCGTGATCTGCTGCGCGCGGTGCGGGTCGCCGTCGTAGCCGTGGGCGCGCAGCACCTGCCGCGCGCGCCGGTCGGCGGGGTCGCCGACGTGCCAGCCCCCGATGCCGGCGGAGTCGACGACGACCGCGTGTCCGAGCCCGGCGTCCTCGAGGGCCTGGCGCAGGACGTACTCCGCGATCGGGGATCGGCAGATGTTGCCCGAGCAGACGGTGGTCACACGAAGCACGCTCACCCGCTCATCCTCCGGCATCGCCGCGGGCAGCCGACTCCGCGGCACCGGCGTCGGCGCTCGTGCGCAGCCAGCGGTCGCCGCGGGCGCGCCAGGCCAGCAGTGCGCCGCGCACGACCATGAACCAGGTCAGCGCCCACCAGAGCGCGACCACGCCGAGGTCGCGCGAGAGCACGAGCCACGCCGCGGGCAGGAACGTCGCGAGCATGACGAGGCCGGCGCCGGCGAGCCAGCGGCCGTCACCCGCGCCGATGAGGACGCCGTCCAGCACGAAGACCGGCGACGACAGCGGCTGCTGCAGCGCGGCCACCACGAGCGAGGCGGCGATCAGGCTGCGCACCACGGGATCCGAGGTGAACAGCGCCGGCAGCCACGGCACTGATGCGAGCACGAGCAGGGCGAGCACCACGCCCATCGCGACCCCCAGCCGCACGAGGCGTGCCGTGACGACCCGCGCCCCGGACCGGTCGCCCGCACCGAGGTAGCGGCCGAGCAGCGCCATGCCGGCGATCGCGAGCGCGTCGGCCGCGAGCGACAGCAGGATCCACACCTGGAAGCTGACGTGGTACGCCGCGAGCTCGGCGTCGCCGAGGCGCGCGGCCACTCCGGCTGCGACGAGGAACACCGCACGCAGCACGACCGTCCGCACGAACAGCGGCCCGCCCGTGCGCGCCGCGGCCAGCATCCCGAGCCCGGACGGCGCGATGCGCACCCCGCGGCGCCGCGCGACGTGCACCACCACCGCGACGTACGCCACGGCCTGCACCACCTCGGCGACCACCGTCGCTGCCGCCGAGCCGCCGATGCCGTAGCCGAGCCCGATCACGAGCACCCACGCGAGCACGAGGTTCACGACGACGACCAGCAGCGTGACGAGCAGCGTCGTCCGCGTGTCCTGCAGGCCGCGGAGCACGCCGACGCCGGCCATCGCGACCAGCGCGGCGGGGAAGCCGAACGCGATCACGTGCAGGTAGGTCACGGCGTACGGCGTCACCTCGGGCGAGGCTCCGAGTGCGACCACGAGCGGCTCGGCCGCGAGCCAGGTGCCGACGGCCAGCAGGACGCCGAGCCCGAGGCCGAGCGCCATCCCCTCGACGCCCTCGGACACCGCGGCGTCCCACCGGCCCTCGCCGACGCGGCGCGCGACCGAGGAGGTGGTGGCGTACGCCAGGAAGATGCAGAGGCCGAGGACGAGCGAGACGAGCGTGGCCGCGGCGCCGAGCCCGGCCAGCGGCAGCGTGCCCAGGGTGCCGACGATGCCGGCGTCCACCAGCACGAACAGCGGCTGCGCCACCAGCGCGCCGAGGGCCGGCACGGCCAGGCCGAGGATCTCGCGCAGCGAGCCGGGCCCGGGCCCGGGCCCGGGCCGGGGCGCTGCGGGTGCCGCGGCGTCCTCGGGTCGTCTCACCCGGCCATCCTGCCGTGGCGGCGTCCGCCCCTGCCCGCACGGGCTGATCGCCTGGCCGTCCGAGACTGCTGCGGCTGCTGTGACTCGTGGTGCGAGCGCGTGGTGGGCGCCATGGCGGCACTGCCCCCGCGGTCGAGCGGGGCCCCCGCATGTTCACCAGGCGGACGCCCGAACGAAGTTTCTTCCCTCCCCAGGCGGTGGACGGCATCGTCCCAGGTCACAGCCGTGAACGGCAGAGAACTGCTCGGTTATCCCACGGTTGTCCACACCCTTGTCACCCCCTTTCCCGGCGCGTTCCCCAGGTTTGTCCACAGGTCTGTCCACAGGCCTCCTTGGTGTTCGCCGATCGCCCGCCTAGGTTCGAGGTCGGTACCTGTCGGACCCCTGGCGTAGACCTGCTCGTGCAGGTGCGGGAGGTCCCCGGCACCTCCGGGCGACGGCGCGTGCCGCTCCCTGGATGCACGGCCCGAGGCGAGGAGGATGGCCAGCGTGAGCGTCGTCGAGCTGTCCCCCCGCGACGGCTCCGGGCACGACGACGGCGGGTCCAGCTACAACGGCCCCGACCGCACGCCGCCGCAGGACATCGCCGCCGAGCAGTCCGTCATCGGCGCGATGCTGCTCTCCAAGGACGCCATCGCCGACGTCGTCGAGAGCCTGCGCGAGCAGGACTTCTACCGCCCGGCCCACCAGATCATCTACGGCGTCATCCTCGACCTCTACGGCCGCGGCGAGCCCGCCGACGCCGTCACGGTGTCCGCCGAGCTGCACCCGGATCCAGGAGATCGGCCGCGTCGGCGGGGCGCCGTACCTCCACACGCTCGTCGCCTCGGTGCCCACCGCGGCCAACGCCGGCTACTACGCCCGCATCGTGCAGGAGCGCGCGGTGCTGCGCCGCCTCGTCGAGGCCGGCACGCGCATCGTGCAGATGGGCTACGCCGGCGACGGCGAGGTCGACCAGCTCGTCGACCGCGCGCAGGCCGCGGTCTACGACGTCACCGACCGGCGCACGTCCGAGGACTACATGGTCCTCAAGGACGTCATGGGGGGCACGCTCGAGGAGATCGACGCGATCGCCAACCGCGGCGGCGTCCTCGCCGGCGTGCCCACCGGCTTCGCCGACCTCGACTCGCTCACCAACGGGCTGCACGCCGGCCAGATGATCGTGGTCGCGGCCCGTCCCGCGATCGGAAAGTCCACGCTCGGCCTCGACCTCGCACGGGCGGCGTCCATCAAGCACGGCCTCACCAGCGCCATCTTCAGCCTGGAGATGAGCCGCAACGAGATCGCGATGCGACTGCTCTCGGCCGAGGCGCAGATCGCCCTGTCGAACCTCCGCGGCGGCTCGATGAGCGACAACGACTGGCAGAAGCTCGCGCGCAAGATGAGCGCCGTCGCCGAGGCTCCGCTGTTCATCGACGACTCGCCCAACATGACGATGATGGAGATCCGCGCGAAGTGCCGCCGCCTCAAGCAGCGGCACGACCTCCGCCTCGTGATCATCGACTACCTGCAGCTCATGAGCTCGGGCAAGAAGGTCGAGAGCCGCCAGCAGGAGGTCTCGGAGTTCTCCCGCTCGCTCAAGCTCCTCGCCAAGGAGCTCGAGGTGCCGGTCGTCGCGATCTCCCAGCTCAACCGTGGCCCGGAGCAAAGAACGGACAAAAGGCCCATGGTGAGCGATCTACGCGAATCGGGCAGTATAGAACAGGACGCCGATATGGTGATCCTGCTGCACCGCGAGGACGCGTACGAGCGCGAGTCGCCGCGAGCGGGCGAGGCCGACTTCATCGTGGCCAAGCACCGCAACGGCCCCACCGCCACCGTGACCGTCGCCTTCCAGGGCCACTACTCGCGCTTCGTCGACATGGCCCAGACCTGATGGTCCGCGCGAGCTGGTTCGAGATCCCGGTGGCCGACCTCGACCGCGCCGTCGACTTCTACGAGCGCGTGTTCCTCGTCGAGCTCGAGCGCGACACCGTCGACGGCAACGACGCGGCGTACTTCCCCGCGGCCGACGGCCCGATCGGTGCCGCCGGTGCGCTCATGCACGGCGACTCCTACGTGCCGTCCGTCGACGGCACCCGCATCTACCTCGGCGTCGACGATGTCGAGGCCGTGGTCCTGCGCGCGGTCGAGGCGGGTGGGACCGTGCTCTATCCGGCCACGACCGTCGAGGACACCGTGGTCGCGGAGATCGCCGACTCCGAGGGCAACCGCATCGCCCTGCAGGGCGACGCCGACTAGCGATCGCCCGATTCGGTAGTGCCAGGGCGTCACCCGTGACGCCTTGCCACTACCGAATCGGATGAGTCAGGCGTCGGTCTGGACCAGCACGAAGGACGGGCGGCGGCGCACGCGGAAGCCGAGGCGCTCGTAGACCCGGATCGCGTTCTCGTTCGAGCCCGCGGCGTGCAGGAGCGGTACGAGGCCCTCGGCCCGGATGCCGTGCGCGACGGCGAGCACGAGGCGGGCGGCGTACCCGCGGCCACGGAACCCCTCGTCGGTGCAGACGGCGCTGATCTCCACCCAGCCGGGCGGGTTGAGCCGGCGCCCGGCCATGGCCACGAGACGGCCGTCGTCGGAGCGGATGCCGAGGTAGCCGCCGAGCTCGATGGTGCGGGGCTCGAAGGGGCCGGGCTGCGTGCGCTGCACGAGGTCGAGCATCTCCGGAACGTCTGCCGTGGTCAGCACCAGGAGCTCGTCGTCGGGCACGCCCGCGACATCCTCGCCCGTGATCTGGACGCCCTGACCGCTCTCGACGATGCTCCATCCGAGAGGCGGCTCGCCGTCCCAGCCCGTGACGACGCCGTACCCGCGCGGCCCCACCAGCGCGGTCAGGTCGACCCAGGCCTCGGGATCGTCCGGGTCGCTCATCGCTGTGAACGGTGACACGTCGTGCGGGTAACGACGGGCCTTGCCCGAGCCTTCGGCCAGGTAGGCGTGCGGCCCGATCAGGGAGTGCCATGCAGGGTTGAGCAGGACGCTGTCGTCACCATCGCCTGTGCTCACTCGCGGCACGCTATCTCGTGCGCCCGACCGGCCGCTGCGCCGCAGCCAGCCTCACCGACGGGGAGGTGGCATCGTGAGCCCGTGACCACCGATCCCATGCGCTTCCGCCGAGTGCTGGCCGCCTACCCGACCGGTGTCACCGCTGTCGCCGCGCTCGTCGACGGTCGCCCGGCGGGCATCTCGGCGAGCTCGTTCACGAGCGTCTCGCTGGAGCCGGCGCTGGTGTCGGTCTGCATCGCGCACACCTCCACGACGTGGCCCCGGCTGCGCGACCTGCCGCGGATCGGTGTGAGCGTCCTCAGCGCCGAGCAGGAGCACGTCGCGCGCGCCCTCGCGTCCCGGGACGGCGACCGCTTCGCCACCATCGGCTGGAGCGCGGGGCCGGACGGATCGGTGCGGATCGACGGCGCCAGCGCGTGGCTGGACTGCTCCATCGACACGGTGGTGCGGGCGGGCGACCACGACATCGTGGTGCTGCAGGTCGTCGAGCTCGACGGCGATCCGGCCGTGGATCCGCTGGTCTTCCACGGGAGCACGTACCGCAGGCGCCTCGGCTGATCGCCACGACGACGCAACGATGCCCACGGGACGGCTGGTCCCGTGGGCATCGTCCTGTCGCAGGCCGGTCAGCTGCGCGACGGCGGCAGCTTGGACTGGATCCAGAGCATGAGGTCGCTGCTGCTGCGCGTCTGGAGCCACACGCGGCCTGGGCCGGTGAAGTCGGTGACGAGGCCCTCGGCGCCGAGGATCGTCGACTTCCACGAGCCGGCTTTGCGGACGGCGTAGGTCACGCCCTCGTCGAACGCCACGACGTGGCCGGTGTCGAGCGTGAGGACCTCGCCAGCGCCGAGCGTGTACGGGCGCAGCGCGCCGTACGCCGAGACCAGGAGGTCACCGGCCCCCGTGCAGCGGAGCAGCAGCAGTCCCTCGCCGGAGAAGAACGTCTTGCCCCCGCCCCACTTGGTGTCGACGTCGATCGACGGGTCGGAGGCGATCCACGACCCGCTCTGCACCATGAGAGCGCGGGAGCCGTCGAGCATGATGTGGTCGAGGTCGCCGGGCAGTGCCGCGGCGACACCGACGACGCCGCCGGACCCGGAGCTGAAGTCGTTGACGAAGAAGCTCTCGCCGCCGAGGGAGCGCTTGAGCCCCTTCATGAAGCCGCCCTGGGTGGACGTCGCCATCTGGATGTCGCCGCGCGTCATGGCCATGGCGCCGGCTTCGACGCGGACCGCGCCGCCGGGCGGCAGCGTGATCTCACCGAACGCAAACGCGGGGCCGGAGCTGATCTCTACCTGCATGGCACGAGACTAGGCAGCCACGGCGATCACGGCCAGGTAATCGCGCGCACGGCTCCGTACGGCGTCACCACAACGCGGCGGGACCGGGCCCGGACGGGCGCTGGTCGTTGCGGGGTGTGCCGTGCGCGAGACTCCCGGGATGGCAGGAGTCCTCAGCGGGTTCGCGATCATCGCGGCCGTCATCGCCGTGGGCTACGCGGCCGGCCGGCTCGGCGTGATCACGGCCGAGACCGCGCCCCTGCTCGCGCGCCTCGTGTTCTACGTGCTGGCGCCCTGTCTCCTGTTCACGATCCTCGCGACAGCCAGCACGGAGGACCTCCTGTCCCCGGTGCTCGCGGTGCCGCTGGCTGCTGCGGTCGCGGCCTACGCCACCTACGCCGTGGTGGCGCGCGTGGTGTGGCACCGATCGGTGGCGCACACGACGATGGGCGCCCTCGCTGCGGGCTACGTCAACAGCAACAACATCGGCCTGCCCGTGGCCGTCTACGTCCTCGGCAGTGCGGCGTACGTCGCACCGATCCTGATGGCCCAGCTCGTGATCGTCACGCCGATCGCGCTCACCGTGATGGATGCGAGCACGCGCGGCCGCGTGTCCGTCGGGCAGGTGCTGCTCGGGCCGGTGCGCAACCCGCTGGTGGTCGCCTCGGTGCTCGGCGTCGTCGTCGGCGCCACCGGTGCCCCGGTACCCGACGTCGTGATGGAGCCGCTGCGCATCATCGGAGCGGCCACGGTGCCGCTGCTGCTCATGAACTACGGCGCGTCGCTGCACGGCATCCGGGTGCTGCAGCCGGGGCCCGAGCGCAAGGACGTCGTGCTGGCCACGGCCATCAAGGTCGTCGCCATGCCCGCGGTGGCGTGGGCTCTCGGCGCGTGGGTGTCCGGGCTCGCGGGCCACGACCTGTTCGTGGTCGTCGCACTGGCGGCGCTGCCGTCGGCGCACAACACCTTCAACTACGCCCAGCGCTACGCCACCGCCGAGCTGGTCGTGCGCGACACGATCCTGCTCAGCACGATCGGCGCGATACCTGTTCTCCTCGCCGCGGCAGCACTGCTGAAGTAGCCGGGGCTCAGTCGCGCGCCCCGCGCAGGCCCTGAACACCGGCGAGCGCCACCTTCGGCAAGGGCGTCCCGGGCAGGAACGCCTCGGTGAGCGCCAGCCCGATCCGCGGCAGCGCCGCCTCATCCGGGAAGACGAGGTACAGCGGTACGTCGCGCGGCTTGAACTTGGCCTTGAAGCTCTCGAGCGAACGGAAGCCGTACAGCGGCTCGAGGCTCTCGCCGAGGGTGTCGAGCAGCGCGTCGAGCACGCCGGCCTCGGCGGAGTCGCCTGCCCGGGCCAGCGGTGCGCCTGACAGCGACACGAGCTCGCAGCCCTGCTCCTTGAACGACAGGCACGCGCTCGCGATGAGGAACTCGGTCACCGGCCGGAAGCCGTCGGGCAGTCGACGCATGACGTCCAGCGTCCGTCCGCGCACCACCCCGCCGGGGCCGTGCACGGGGAGCCAGGAGGTGACGCCGTGCACCGTGCCGTCGGCGCCGACGGCGAGGCCGACGACGGTGTCAGGGTCCATCGCCTCGTCGACGCCGCCGAGGGTGAAGCCCATCTCCGGCAGCGCCTTGTCCGACACCCACACCTCGGAGATGGCGCGCACCTGCGCGATCACCGAGCGCGGCATCTCCGCCAGCGCGCCCTCGACGTACGTGATGCCCTCCTTGCCCGCGCGGTTGAGCGCGGTGCGCACGTCCTGCCAGGCCTTGCCCTTGAACTCCAGGTCGGGCAGGTCGATCACGGCCTCGGTCGCGACCTGCACGTGGTCGTAGCCGCGGGCGTTGGCCCAGTCGACGACCTCCTGCGTGACCGAGAAGAACGCGAACTGCTGCCCGAGCCGTACCTGCTCGGCGACGAACGCATCGAGCACGTCGTCGCGTGACGCAGCATCGGCGCCGACTGCGTCCGCGAGCGCGACGGCGACGCCGCGGTGCCGCTGGAACGAGACGTGGCCCACTGGGCCGCGCGACGTCTGGAGAAGGAACCAGTCGTTGCCCGGCCAGGTGCCCATCCAGGCGAGCGTGCCGCCTCCGTGCTCCTTGATGAGCGCCACCGCCTCGCCGCGTGCTGCGGCAACCTCGTCGGGGGACGACCTGAGCGCGCGCCCGCCGGGTGCGCGGAACGCCGAACGTCCGGCGATCAGGACGAGCAGGCCGATGACCCAGAGGGCGAGGTCGAGCACGAAGGCGGGGAGGGCGCCGCTGGCATCAGAGTCCGAGACAGAGATCGTCTCGGGCGACAGGAGCAGCGCGAGGAGGACCAGCAGGACGAGCCCCAGCACCAGTGCGGAGATGGAAACCGCGACGAGCCAGGTACGCCGCTTGCCCTTGCGCAGCCCGTTCGCGATGAGCAGCGAGATCAGTGCGCCGACGAGCACCGTGATGAGGTTGGTGTCCTCGGTCGCCGCGCCGAGCGGGCCGTCCGACGGCACGAACCACACGAGCAGCCGGATGACCGCCGCCACGAGGAAGAAGCTCGCGGCCAGCAGCCGCCACTCGCGGACGGTCGCGCGAGGGCGCCGGATCTCGGGGCGACGTCCCGCGAGGAAGGGGCCGAGGCCCAGGCCGAGGAGGCCGCCGATGAGGTGCTCGACGTCCCAGAGCACCCCGAGGTAGAGCAGCGCCAGCACGATGTAGAGGACGAGGGCGTAGCGGATCCTGCCCCGCCACGGCGGTGCGACGACGGCGGTGGCGGCCGCGACCGCCCCGATCGCACCCGCGCTGAACCCGACGTCGAGGTCGTCGGCTACCCGGACCGCCCAGCTCCAGCCCGTCGGCTCGAGCAGGGCGAGCACGAGCGCCGCGCCGAGCACGCCGACCGCCTGGGTGGTGATCGCCGCGATGGCCGCGCGCCGCGTGCCGAAGCGCCACTCGGACCATCCGACCAGCAGCGCGAAGCCGCCCGTGACGGGCAGGTACTGCAGCGGTGTGAGGGCGAACAGCGAGCCCGTGACCACCGTCCACCAGCGGCCGTCACGGAACGCCGGCAGCCCGTAGGCGACGACGTCGAAGAGGTCGCGGTCCTGCAGCGCGTTCCAGAGCGAGCCGGTGACGAGCCCGAGCACGAGCATCGCGGCGACGACGCCGACGGTGAACGGCACGCGCCGAGGCACCACCAGGACCGTGTTCGGCGGCGCGACGACCGCCGGTGCGCCCTCGTCGGCGTCGCCCGACGGCTCCGGCGCCGCTACGACCTGGTCGCTCACGAGGTCCTCCGGGGGTGCAGCACGACGGGTCGGGACGACTCTGCCAGCAGGCGGTCGCCGGGGATGCGGCGATGGAGAGGAAACCGTTACGGCCGAGCCCGCATCCCGGCCGCGGTGGCCGCCGCGTCGTCCGGCGAGATGTTGCATGAATGCTATGGAAGTATTTATGCTACGACCGTGGGACGACGACCGAAGGCGGACGAGCCGGTGTTCAGCCGGATCGAGGCGCTGCGCGCCGAACGCGGCCTCTCGCGGCAGGAGCTGGCCGACGCCGTCGGCGTCCACTACCAGACCGTCGGCTACCTCGAGCGGGGCGAGTACAGCCCCAGCCTCTCGCTGGCCCTTCGCCTCGCGGAGGTGCTCGAGGCGTCCGTCGAGGAGATGTTCTCCCTCACCCCCTTCCCCGCTGTCGAGGAGACCCGATGACCCTGAAGGAGCGCTGGGCCGCCAGCAAGGAGCGCAACGCCGCAGCCGTCGCGGCGAACGCCGAGAAGCTCATGGCCGACACGGCGTACGACCGTTACCGCAACCGACGCGCGCGCGTGCTGCTCGTCGTCGGCTACCTCGCCCTGCTCGTGCTGATCCCCGTCGCGTATCTCGTGGTCGGCTCGTTGGCCGGGCTGATCGTGGTGCTCGTCGGCGCCGGTGTCTGGAGCCTGCTCCGGGTCTCGGTGCGCACCATCGCCGATCTTCCGGACGAGTACCTCGACGAGCGTCAGCTCGCGGTCCGCAACGCCTCTTACGTGGAGTCGTACCGCTACCTCGGCGGGGCCGTGGCGCTGGCGGCGACCGTCGGGCTCTTCGCCTTCATCGTCAACGGGACCGAGCTCGACACCTGGGCCGTCACGCTGACCTGGGAGGGCGCGATGTCTGCGTTCTGGGTCTTCCTCGGCCTGGCGCTCGGCCTGCCCTCGATGGTGCTCGCGCTCAACGACCGGGTCTGACCCCGGGCTCGGCGCCTGGCGCTGGGGGAAGGTCGAGCACCCGCCGTACGACGGCCCGTGGGCCTCCGAAGGGCGCGTTCAGCCGGTCCAGGGTCTCGGGCCGCAGCACGCGGGGCAGCGCGACCAGGTAGCCGAGGGCGTACGCCAACGTCAGGGGCGAGCACAGCACGAGCGAGCAGAGCACCAGCCACGGCCTGTTCGTGCGGCCGGCCCACCAGATGAGCACCGCGGCGACTGCCGCCCGCGGCAGGGTGCCGTCGCCGTCGACGGTCGTGAGCAGCTCGACGTACGCCCGCCACATGTCGGGGGAGATGGCGTACGAGACGGCGAGCACCGCGGCCCCGACCCCGAGGGCGAGGGCGAGGGCGCGCCACTCGCGTCGACCGGCGTACCAGAGGACGCCGAGGCCGGACACGACCTTCACGTACGCCGCCGGCACCCACGCGGACGAGACGCGCAGACCGGCGACCGCGAGCAGCGCGAGCAGCCAGGTGATGTTGCCGAGGGCGACGTCCTCCATCGCCAGGGCGAGCAGCGGTACGGCGAACACCCAGCGCAGCGGCCGCACGAGCCAGAGGTACGTGCCGATCGCGGCTGCGGTCCAGAGCGTCACGAAGACCGGCCAGGGCATCCACGTGACGAGCTGTGCCACCTGGGCGAAGGCGGGTGAGTAGAGGAACGCGTCGGACTGGCCGGGGATGTGGTCGTACGCGTCCGGCGCGAGCTGCACGAGCCAGTAGGCGTGGGCGTCGTGGCCCCAGCGCCGGGTCGTGGCCGCGTCGACCGCGAGCCATGCGACGACAGCCGCGAGGGCCCAGGCCAGGATCAGCCCCTTGTCGCGCGTCGGCTCGAACAGCGGCCACCGCCGGCGCATGCCACCCCCTCCGTCGCGGACCGCCCGCGGTGGACGCATTGTGCTCGCCCGCCCGCCCGCAGGCGGGTCGCCCTCTCGGGGGAACCGCTCGGTGGTGTTCCCCGTCGATGCTGCTGGGGGAGCATGCGGGCGGCTGCGCCCGTACCCTCCCGGCAGGAGGATCCATGGCATCTCGACTGATGTCGGTCGCGGAGTGGCGCACAGCGCTGACCGACCGGCCGCCGCGCGCCGCGGTCCTGCTGCTCGGCGGTGCGCAGGTGCTGGCTTCCCTCTTCCTGCTCTCGTTCGCCCTGCTCCCGGGACCTGGCGCCGACCCCGAGCGCGGCTTCAACGCCACGATGGCGGTGCTGTCGGCGGTCGTGGCGCTGGTGACGTTCACGGTCGTGGGGCGGGTGGCCTTCTGGCTGTGGGACCTGTCGCTCGGCTTCAGCTCGCTGGTACTGGGCTTCATCATCACCGTCAACACCGATGCGGTCGGCCAGATGCTCAACGGCACCGGCCTGGTCCTGCTCGCGCTGCTCGCAGCACTGTTCTGCACGAGGACGCGCCTCACCGGACACCTGGTGTTCATGGTCGCGGCCTTCCTCACCGCAGTCGTGGTCAACGACGTGCTGCCCACGATCCTGTTCGCCGTCATCGCCTGCGTCATGGTGGTCACGGTCGGGATCGCGACGTACGGCCTGGTGGCGCAGCTGCACCGGCTGAGCCACGTCGACCCGCTGACCGGCGCGCTCAACCGCCGCGGCCTCGAGCGCCAGTCGGGCGTGGTGCGCTCGGTTGCCGTGCGAGCCGGCCAGCCGACCGCGGTGGCGATCGTCGACCTCGACGAGTTCAAGGCCTTCAACGACGCGCACGGGCACATCGCCGGCGACGTCCTGCTGTGCTCGGTCGTGAACGACCTGCGCCTGCACCTCCGCCCGCACGACCTCGTCGCCCGATTCGGTGGCGACGAGTTCGTGGTGCTCCTGCCGGGCAGCACCGAGGCCGAGGCCTTCGCCGCAGTCCGACGGGCTGCCCTCGTGAGCGAGCACCCGTGGACGTGGGGCCTTGCGGCGTGGAAGGACGGCGAGTCGCTCTGGGACGCCCTCGACCGTGCCGACCGCGTGCTGTACGACGCCAAGCGCGGTCGGTCCTCGGGAGTCGAATCGGCTCTGCTCCCCGAGCCGCGCGTCGACACCGCGCAGGGGGACGCCCTCGCGGGCGGCGTCCCGGATGCCCGGACCCCGGACCACGAGCACCGAACGGCGGACGACCCGGCCTGATCGGGAGATCCCCTGCAAGCGCTTGCAGGGCGGCGTCCTACCCTGGAGCGGTGATCACGCTCCCGGACACCGAGACCGTCGAGGGCACCTGGGCGGTCCGCGACGTCCGCCTGGTCGTACGCCGCCTGCTGGACACCGCGGGCGACACCGGCGCGCGCCCGGTGCTGGTGGCCGTCGACGGCCGCTCCGGCAGCGGGAAGTCGACCATCGCCGAGCGCATCGCCGCCCTCGTCCCGGGATCCGTCGTCGTGCACACCGACGACGTGGCCTGGGAGGAGTCGTTCTTCGACTGGGACGGGCTCCTGGCCGACCACGTCCTCGCACCTCTTCGTGATGGCGCCGCGGTGAGCTACCGGCCGCCGGCCTGGGAGCGGCTCGACCGTCCGGGCGCGATCGAGGTGCCGACCGGCACCACGCTCGTGCTCGTCGAGGGCGTCGGAGCGAGCAGGTCGAGCCTCGCCGGGCACTTCGACGCCACGGTCTGGGTCCTGTCCGACGAGGACGAGCGCCGCCGCCGCGGCGTCGAGCGCGACGTCGTGCTCGGCCGCACGCCGGACGAGGCCGAGGCGTTCTGGGACCGGTGGCAGAGCGAGGAGTACCCGTTCCTCGAGGGGGACCGGCCGTGGGAGCGCGCGACGGTCGTGTCCTGCGGCACGCCCGGCCTCACCGGTCTCGCACCGAGCGACGAGGACGTCGTCGTGCTGACCACACGTCCCTGACGCCTATCCCCCTGACGAGCCGCGCCCGACCCTCTCACCGCTGACGACGAGCGCCACGCCGCCGATGATCACCGCGCCGCCGACGAGCACACCGCTCGTCAGGCTCTCGCCCAGCACCAGCGTGCCGAGCGCCACCGCCACGACGGGGTTGACGTAGGCGTACGTCGACACCAGCGAGATCGGCGCGTGGTCGATCAGCCAGACGAACGCCGAGAAGGCCACGAGCGAGCCGGCGATCACCAGGTAGACCCAGCCCGCCCACGACCTCGCCGTCGCGTCGAGCACGTCCGCCACCCGCTCGCCGCGCAGCGTCCCGACGACGACGAGTGCGAGGCCACCGGCGACCATCTCGTAGGTGGACATGACGAGGGCGTCCTTCGGCGTGGGGATGCGCTGCTGCAGGAACGACCCGGTCGCCCAGCTCGCCGAGCCGAGGACGATGAGCAGCGACCAGAGCGCGCGCTGCTGGGGGGACGCGCCGCCGACCGAGGCGACGTCGCTGCCCGGCAGCACGAGCAGGGCGACGCCGACGAGGCCGATGCCGATGCCGACCCACGTGAGGGCGGGCGGCCGGTCGCCGGAGCCGAAGCGCAGCAGCACGATCCAGAGCGGCGTCACCGCGACGAGCAGCGCTGCCACGCCCGTCGGCACGTAGTCCTGGCCGAGGCCCACGGTGCTCATGCCGACTCCGAGCAGCATCACGCCGACGAGCGCGGCGCCGCCGAGCCTCGCGACGGGTCACGCGCAGGGTCGCCGGGCCGCGGCGCACGGCGACGATCACGGCGAGGATGCCGGCGGCCACGAGGAAGCGGAGCCCGAGCGCGAGCTGGATCGGCATCGACTCGCTCGCAAGCTTGATGCCGAGGTACGTCGACCCCCAGACGACGTACACGATCACCAGCGCGGCCCAGATGCGTCCGGGGGAGGCCGGCCGCGGGGCGCCGGGGGGCGCAGCGAGCTTCCTCGAACTCGGGCAGGGACGTCACGGGCGCCCATGCTCCTCGGTGGACAGCCTGCGCAGCGACCCGGGGCACCGCCCCGTCCGAATCGCGCCAGAGGTGGGTCGTCCGCGAGCACGGATCGTGACGACCAAGGGGACCCTCAGCCCGGCAGGCGCAGTCTGCGCACGCCGTTTCCGATGCCGGGATAGGTGTGCCTGTCCTGCGCGACCCACTTCACAGACATTTGCGTGCTGTGCTGGGACCGGTAGGAGCAAAGTGACCACTGCACAATCCGCGTGCGTACCAATGTCCGTGAGGGGATACCTCTATGAGCGCGCTAGATCTCGCTCGGTGGCAGTTCGGCATCACGACCGTCTACCACTTCCTGTTCGTGCCGCTGACGATCGGCACCTCGATGCTCGTCGCCATCATGCAGACCGCCTGGGTCCGCACCGGTGACGAGAAGTGGCTCAAGGCCACGAAGTTCTTCGGCAAGCTCTTCCTCATCAACTTCGCGATGGGTGTCGTCACCGGCATCGTCCAGGAGTTCCAGTTCGGCATGGCGTGGAGCGACTACTCCCGCTTCGTCGGCGACATCTTCGGCGCGCCGCTGGCCGTCGAGGCCCTCGCCTCGTTCTTCCTCGAGTCGACCTTCCTCGGCCTGTGGATCTTCGGCTGGGACCGCCTGCCCAAGAAGCTGCACCTCGCGACCATCTGGGCCGCGGCGATCGGCACGATGCTCTCGGCGTACTTCATCCTCGCCGCGAACTCGTTCATGCAGCACCCGGTGGCCTACGAGTTCAACCCGGAGACCAACCGCGTCGAGCTGCAGAGCTTCAGCAACCTGCTCTTCCAGAACACGGCGTACACGACCTTCGCCCACGTCATCACGTCGGCGTTCCTCGTGTCCGGCGTCATGCTCGTCGGTGTCAGCCTCGTCGTGATGATGACCGGCAAGTCGGTTGACGTCATGCGCAAGTCGCTCAAGGTCGGCATCATCTCGGCGGTCATCGCCGGCATCGCCGTCGTCTACACCGGTGACGTGCAGGCCAAGATCATGGTGCAGCAGCAGCCGATGAAGATGGCCGCCGCCGAGGCGCTCTACGAGACCACCGAGGCAGCACCCTTCAGCCTCATCACGATCGGAAGCCTCGACGGCTCCGAGGCGTACTGGTCGCTCGAGATCCCGGGTCTCACGTCCTTCATGGCCACCGGCTACTGGAGCGGACCGGAGAGCAAGGTCCAGGGCATCAACGACCTGCAGACGCAGTACGAGCAGAAGTTCGGCCCCGGCGAGTACGCACCGTACGTGCCGCTCATCTTCTGGGCGTTCCGCGCGATGATCGGCCTCGGAGTGCTCGGCGTCCTGTACGCGATCTTCGTGTGGTGGCGCACCCGCAAGGGCAACCTGCCCTCGAGCCGCTGGGTGAAGCTCACCGCCTCTGTGGCGCTGCTCTTCCCACTGATGGGCATCTCGTCCGGCTGGATCTTCACCGAGATGGGTCGCCAGCCCTGGATCGTCTACGGCCTCATGAAGACCGAGGCCGGCGTCTCCCCGACGCTGACCGCGGCCCAGGCCTGGATCTCGATCCTCGCGTTCACCCTGCTCTACGGCGGACTCGCCGTGGTCACGGTGGGCCTGATGATCCGCCAGGTGAAGATCGGCCCGCCGGAGACGGTCGAGCTGGTCGACGCCGACGACGCCAACAACGGTCAGCCTCTGACCTTCTCCTACTGACGGAACTGGAGTCTGATCATGAGCTTGGAGATGCTCCAGAACGTCTGGATCGCGCTCATCGCGGTCCTGTGGATCGGCTACTTCGTCCTCGAGGGCTTCGACTTCGGTGTGGGCGTCCTGCTCCCCGTCGTGGCGAAGAACGAGGCGGAGCGCCGTACCGTCCTCACCACGCTCGGCCCGGTGTGGGACGGCAACGAGGTGTGGCTGCTCACCGCGGGCGGTGCGACCTTCGCCGCCTTCCCGGAGTGGTACGCCACCCTCTTCAGCGGGTTCTACCTCGCGCTGCTGCTCATCCTGCTCGCGCTCATCGTCCGCGGTGTCGCGTTCGAGTTCCGCAGCAAGAAGAGCAGCCCCACCTGGCGCAAGCGCTGGGACATCGCGATCACCGTGTCGTCGTTCCTGCCCGCGCTCCTGTGGGGTGTCGCGTTCGCGAACATCGTCGCGGGCGTCCCGATGGAGCTGAACCCCGCCGGCGGCAGCCTGTTCACCGGCAACCTGTTCACGCTGCTCAACCCGTACGGCCTGCTCGGCGGTCTCGTGACGCTCACGCTCTTCGTGACGCACGGCGCGATCTTCCTGGCGCTCAAGACCGACGGCGAGATCCGTGTGCGCGCCAACAAGATCGCCGGACAGGTCGGCCTCGTGGCCGCCGTGCTCGCGGTGCTGTTCGGCGTGTGGACGCAGCTGGCCCACAGCAACAACACGATCGTCTCGGTGGTCTTCCTGGCCGTCGCGGTGCTCTCGTGGGTCGGCGCCCTGGCCGCCAACCGTCTCGGTCGTGAGGGCTGGGCGTTCATCGGCTCGGCCATCACGATGGCCGGCGTCGTGGCGTTCCTCTTCGCCTGCCTCTTCCCGAACGTGATGCCCAGCAGCACGGTCGCCGAGGCGACGCTGACGATCCGCAACGCGTCCAGCACGGAGTACACGCTCACCGTCATGACCTGGGTGGCCGTGATCCTCACGCCCGTCGTGCTCGTCTACCAGTCGTGGACCTACTGGGTGTTCCGTCGTCGGCTCTCGCCCAGCCAGATCCCGAACCCGGAGCACGGGGCGCTCGACCTCCCGCACGAGGTCAACGCATAACCTGTGTGGGTGTCCCGACCACTCGATCCGAGGCTGCTGCGCTACGCACGCGGAGTCCGCAGCCTGCTCCTCGGATCGGTGGTCGTGGCAGGCCTCACCGCCGCTCTCGTCGTAGCCCAGGCGTTCTGCCTGGGCTACGTCGTGTCCGAGGTCTTCCTCGGTGAGGCGACGCTCGACGAGGTGATGCCGGTCGTCTGGCTGCTGGCCGGAATCGTGGTCGGCCGCGCCGTCCTCGGCGGCATCAACGACGTGCTCGCCCAGCGCTCGGCCACCCGAACCTCGCGCGAGCTGCGGGCGGCGATGCTCGACCACGTCGTGAAGCTCGGGCCGATCTGGATCTCGGGCGAGCGCCGGGGCCAGGTCGCAACGCTCGCGACCCGCGGCATCGACTCGGTCGAGCCGTACGTGTCGCGCTACCTGCCCCAGCTCGTCATCGCGGTCGTCGTACCGCTGACGGTCGGCATCGCGATCCTCACGCAGGACCTGCTGTCGGCGGTGATCGTCGCCGTGACCGCGCCACTGATCCCCGTCTTCATGATCCTGATCGGCCTCTACACGCAGACCGCGACGGCCAAGCAGTGGTCGACCCTCGGCGTCCTGTCCGGGCACTTCCTCGACGTCGTGGCCGGACTGCCGACCCTCAAGGCGTTCGGGCGCGAGACCGCGCAGTCCCAGCGGATGGCCGAGATCGACCGCCGCTACCGCAAGGCCACGGTCGGCGTCCTCAAGATCTCGTTCCTGTCGTCCTTCGCCCTCGAGCTGCTCGCCACGCTGTCGGTCGCCGTGGTCGCCGTGGCCATCGGCCTGCGGCTCGTGAACGGCGAGCTGACGCTGCAGACCGGTCTCACCGTGCTGATCCTCGCCCCTGAGGTCTACCTCCCGATCCGCATGGTGGGCGCGCAGTTCCACGCGGCCGCCGACGGCATCGACGCCGCCGAGCAGGTCTTCGAGATCCTCGCGACCGAACCCGCGACGACGGGCACCCGGGTCGACGTGCCCGGTGGCGCGATCGTGGTGGACGGCGTCGGCGTCACCTACCCGGGGAGCGACGTCGTGTCGCTCGTGCCGACGTCGGTGGTGATCGAGCCCGGTCGCGTGACGGCCGTGGTCGGCCCGTCCGGTGCGGGCAAGTCGACGCTGCTGGCGGTGCTGCAGGCGTTCGTCGCACCGACCGAGGGCGCCGTGCGCGTCGGCGGTGCTGTGTCGTCGACCCCCGAGGTCGGTCACGCGCCCGCCGACGGTGTGCTGCTGTCCGACCTCGACGCCGGTGCGTGGCGCGCACGGCTCGGCGTCGTGGCGCAGGATCCGGTGCTCGTCGGCCCGACCGTGGCGGACGACGTACGCCTGCGCCGGCCGCACGCCTCCGACGCCGATGTCGACGCCGCGCTGCGCGAGGCGGGGCTCGACCCGGCCACGCTGCCGGACGGCGCTGCCACGCGCGTCGGCGACCTCGCCTCGGACGTCTCCGCCGGCCAGCGCCGCCGTGTGGCGCTGGCCCGCGTGCTCCTCGACCCGCCGCCGCTCGTGCTGCTCGACGAGCCGACCGCCGGTCTCGACGACGACGCCGAGGCCGACGTGGTCGCCGCCGTACGCCGCCTGGCTGCGCGCGGGTCGGCCGTGGTCGTCGTCGCGCACCGGCCCGGACTGGTCGAGCCCGGCGACACCGTCGTATCCCTCGAGCCCGCAAGCGTCCCGTCATGAGGGATTCTTCGAGCTACTGCCCAGAGTGGGGTTTTGTGGCCATCCATAACCCCACTGTGGGCAGTAACTCGCGTCCTTGGGTTGGTGCGGCGTGAGTGCTGTGACGACGTCGGTGGCGTCGGGCTCCGGGCGCTCGCCGGTGCGGCGGCTGCTGCCGTGGCTCGGCACCGAGCGGTCGCGGCTCGCGCTCGCCGTCTTCCTTGGCTTCCTCGCGATCGGCTGCGGCGTCGGCCTGCTCGCCTCGAGCGCATGGCTCATCTCGAGCGCGGCGCTGCGGCCGCCGATCCTCACCCTCGAGGTCGCGATCGTGGCGGTGCGCGCGTTCGGCATCGGGCGCGGCGCGTTCCGATACGCCGAGCGGATGGTGTCGCATGACGCCGCGTTCCGCGTGCTGTCGCGGCTGCGCCTCGCGGTGTACGACCGGCTCGCCGTCGTGGCGCCCGCGGGCGTGCCGGCGTACCGCCGCGGCGACCTGCTCGAGCGGCTCGTGCGCGACGTCGACGCCACGCAGGACCTGCCGCTGCGCGTGCTGCTGCCCTACGCGTCCGGCGCGCTCGTCGCACTGGCATCGGTGGTGCTCGCGTTCTTCATCCTGCCGGTCGCAGGTCTCGTGCTGGCTGTCTCGCTGCTGCTCGCCTCGACCGTCGTGCCCTTCATCGCGGCGCGTGCAGCTGCGGACGCCGACCGCGCGAGCGCGCCCGCGCGTGGCCAGCTGAACGCCGACGTGCTCACGCTGCTGGACGGCGTCGCCGACCTCACGGTGTCGGGTGCCGCTCCCGCATGGCTCGACCGGCTGGCCGAGGACGACCGCCGCATCGGTCGCCTCGCCGCGCGCTCGGCCAACGCGTCCGGTCTTGCGTCGGCGCTCGGCGTGCTGCTCTCGGGCGGCGCGGTCGTGGCGATGCTGATCGTCGCGATCCCCGCCGTACGCACCGGCGAGCTGGTCGGCGTGAACCTCGCCGTGCTCGCGCTGCTGCCGCTGGCGACGTACGAGGCCGTGGTCGCCATGCCGACGGCCGCGCTCGCGCTCGGGCGGGTGCGCGGCTCGGCGCAGCGCGTGGTCGAGGTGCTCGACGCCGTCGACCCCGTGCCCGACCCGGTATCACCCGCTGCGGCTCCCACGGGTGTGGTCGGCGTTCGGATCGACGACCTGCACGCTGGATGGCCGAGCGGCCCGGAGGTGCTCGAGGGTCTGTCGCTCGAGGTCGCACCCGGGGAGCGCGTGGCGATCGTCGGTGCCTCCGGCTCGGGCAAGTCGACGCTGCTTGCCGTGCTCGCAGGATTCCTGCCGTACGCCGGATCGGTGCAGCTGACCGGCGGCGACGCGGTCGCGGCTGCCGACGGCGTGGAGCTGCGCGACCTGCGGGGGTCGGACGTGCGGTCGATCGTCGGCTGGTGCCCGCAGCTGCCGCACGTGTTCGACACCTCGGTCGTGGAGAACGTGCGCCTCGCCAAGCCCGATGCGTCCGACGACGAGGTGCGTGCGGCGCTCGACGCCGTCGGCCTCGGGCCATGGCTCGACGCGCAGCCCCGCGGCATCGACACCCCGGTCGGCGACCACGGTGCTCTCGTCTCGGCCGGTCAGCGCCAGCGCCTCGGAGTCGCGCGCGTGCTGCTGGCGGGGCACCCCGTCGTACTCCTCGACGAGCCGACCGAGCACCTCGACGAGGCGACCGCGGAGGTCGTCGCCGCCGAGCTCCTGCGCGCGCTGTCGGGCCGCACGGTCCTCTGGGTCGCCCACCGCCCCCACGGCCTCGCCGCCCTCGACCGCACCGTCACCCTGACCTGACGGGATCTTTGTTCCCCTTAGGGTCACAAAGCGCCCGTCAAGGGCACGTCGTGACCCTAAGGGGCAGAAACGCGCAGTCGAACTGCGTGTTTCTTCCCTAAGGGCAGCAACCTGCAGTTGAACTGCGCGGGGGTTGCCCGGAGGCGTGATCTTGAGCGGCGCTTCGTGGCAACCATCGGCGGCTCCCATCGCGTGATGATGGGTGAGGGCGGCGTACGGCGGCCCACGACGAGATGGGGACGACATGGCGGACCGGCCGGACTTCGCGGAGTTCGTCTCCGTGCGGTCCCCCGCGCTGCTGCGTACGGCGTACCTGCTCACCGGCGACTGGGCGCTCGGCGAGGACCTGCTGCAGACCGCGCTCGCCTCGACCTGGCGCCGCTGGGGCCGCCTCGCCGGCGAGCCCGAGCCGTACGTACGGCGCACGATGCTCAACACGTACCTCTCGTGGCGGCGCCGCCGGTGGACCGGCGAGGTGCCGACCGGCGAGCTCCCCGACCGTCCGCTCGCGGACGGCACATCGGCCGCCGACGAGCGAGACCTCGTCTGGACGGCGCTGCAGCGGCTCCCGCGACGTCAACGTGCGGTCGTCGTCCTGCGCTACTACGAGGACCTCACCGAGGTCGAGACCGCGAACCTGCTCGGCGTCACCGTCGGCACCGTGAAGAGCCAGGCGAGCAAGGCCCTCGCCACCCTGCGCGTCGACTCGACGCTCGCATCCCCCGCAGCACAGACCACGATGGACGAGGTGCGTTGACATGCCGCTCACCGAGAACGAGCTCCGCGACCTGCTGCACCAGCGCAGCGCCGCCGCACCCGCCACCCCCGACCGGGTCGGTGCCGTCCGCACCCGCGTGGCCAAGCAGCGCCGCCGCGAGCTGGCCGCAGTATCCGGCGCACTCGCCCTGGTGGTCGCCGCCGGTGCCTTCTGGGTGCTGCCGCGCAACTCCGCGACGCCGACGCCGCCCGCCTCGCCGAGCCCGACCACGTCCGCCACGGACGGGACGACGACCACGAAGGCCGAGCTCGACGGCCTGAAGTTCATGATCACCGGCCCGGCGACCATCGAGGGGACTGCGCCCTTCGACGTGACCCTCGTCGTCGTCAACGGGACCGACTCGCGGTGGAAGGGCTCGCTGGCCGCCGGACTCGCCTCGGATGCAGAGGTGCCCGGCATGTTCGAGGGCGGGATCGTCACGGCGGCGGCTCCGGTCGACGGCCTGCCCACCGACCTCGGCGTGACGCTCCCCGATCCGGGCCGCCAGTACGCCGGCATCATGCCGGCGGAGTCGGTCGACCTCGCCGCGGGCGAGACGAGGACCTGGACGATGTCCGTGCGTCGCGAGCCCGGCTCGCCCGCTCTCGGCCGCGTCACCGGCTGGCTGCCGTTCGCGCAGCAGGAAGGCTCGAGGACCGACTCGACCGTCGCGACCGAGGCGGGCACGACGATCGCGGTGAGTCCGACAGGCACCAACCGGTCCTGCGCCACGGTGCAGATCGGCACGTGGGACCGCGGCGAGGTGAAGCCATGGACCGTCGACCTCGCCTACACCGCAGTGGTGGGTGCCGACGGCAAGGCCACGTGGGAGGAGATCGCGGGCCTCGGCGACCAGGGCACGTACGTCGACTCGACGCAGACCGGCAAGGTCCGGAGCTCCACGGTCATGAGGGCGCTCGGCGACCTGGGTGCTGCCGAGGCGAGCGGCTTCGGCGCCGAGCTGCCCGACCGCCCGGCCACGCTCGACCCGGGTCGGTACGTCGCCTACAGCGGCACGCAGCTCGTGCCCATCACGTTCGCCGGATCCTGCGGCCCGAGCGGCGAGCCGATCAGCGGCACCTGGACGGCGTACAACGACCGCACGACGGGACTGCTCGACTGCAACACCCTCGGCGCGGGCTCGTTGACGATCATCGCCACCGAGGCCAAGGCCTACTGCCCGACGGGCTGACCCGCCCGCTCGCCCTGATCAATCCGTCGTTTCCGCATCCGGGAAGCGACGGATTGATCAGTGTCAGCGCGGGGCCCGAGGTGCGGCGTACGGCGGGAGCCGCGACCATCGTTCTCGTGAGGATGCTGTTCGCCGACCAGCTCGGCCCGCACTTCACCGCCGATCTCGCACCGGACGAGCAGGTGCTGCTCGTCGAGTCACGCGGCGCGTTCGCCCGCCGTCGCGTGCACCGACAGAAGGCGCACCTGCTCCTCTCGGCGATGCGCCATCGTGCGGCCGAGCTCGGTGAGCGTGCGGTCCACGTGCAGGCGGCGTCGTACGGCGAGGCCCTGCGCAGCTCCGGCATCGACCCGACCACGGTCTGCGTCGTCGACCCGACGTCGTACGCTGCTCGGCGCTGGGTGCGTGCACACGGCATGGAGGTGCTCCCCGCACGCGGATTCACCCTGGGGGAGAACGACTTCCAGGCGTGGCTCGGCACGCGGCGTCCGATCCTCGAGGACTTCTACCGCCACCAGCGCCGCCGGCTCGACCTGCTGGTGCAGCCTGACGGCGAGCCCGAGAGCGGCCGCTGGAACTTCGACGCCGACAACCGCCTGCCGCCGCCGAAGGGCCAGCGCACGCTCGGCCTGTCGCACGCGTGGCGGCCGGCCGAGGACGAGATCGACGACGCCGTACGCCGCGACCTCGATGCCTGGCGTGATGACGGCATCACGCTGGTCGGCATCGATGCGCCGCGCACGTTCGCGGCGACGCGCGCCGAAGCCCTGGCCGCGCTCCACGACTTCGTCACCCACCGCCTGGCGCAGTTCGGCCCGTACGAGGACGCCGTGATGCACGACGACTGGGCGATGGCGCACAGCCTCCTCTCGGTGCCGATGAACCTCGGCCTCCTCGACCCGCTCGAGGTGGTCGACGCCGCGATCACCGCGTACCGCAACGGCGACGTGCCGCTGCAGAGCGCCGAGGCGGTCACTCGGCAGATCGTCGGCTGGCGCGAGTGGGCGTGGCAGCTCTACTGGGCGCTGGGTGAGGAGTACGCCGACGGCAACGCCCTCGACGCGCGTGCGCCGCTCCCGGACTGGTTCGCCGACCTCGACGCGGACGACGTTCGGGCGGCGTGCCTGCGGTCAGCGCTGGCCGACGTTCGGGACCGCGGCTGGAGCCACCACATCGTGCGCCTCATGGTGCTGGGCAACTGGGCGCTGCAACGCGGCTACGACCCGCGAGCCACCGCTGCCTGGTTCCGCGACAGCTTCGTCGACGGCTACGACTGGGTGATGGTCACCAACGTCGTCGGCATGGCCCTGTACGCCGACGGCGGCCGCATGGCCACCAAGCCGTACGCCGCAGGAGGCGCCTACCTCAACCGCATGACCGACCACTGCAGGGGCTGTGCGTACTCGCCGTCCACCCGGGTGGGCGCGAAGGCCTGCCCGTTCACGGCCGGCTACTGGGCGTTCCTCGACCGGAACGCCGACGCGCTCCGGCGCAACCATCGCCTCGCCCAGCCGTACGCCGGCCTCGCCCGCCTGGCCGACCGCGAGCAGCTCCTCGCCGAGCAGGCCAGGCGCGGAGACGGCCCGCCCTGACCCGACCCGGACGCGGATCGACCGCAGCGTCGGTAGGGGGAAGCGTTTGCACGCCGGGCGCCGCCACTGCGGTGACGCGGGTGAGCGTTCACAGTGGCACCAGCACCGGCTCGGAGATGCCAGGATGCGGGGGACAACGCGCGACGGTGCGCGGTCACGGCGGCGATCCCGCACGGACCATGCCCGGAGCCACGACGGCAACCGCAGGAGGTCCACCCATGACCGCAGACGGAGGCCCCGAGCTCGTCCAGCTCCTCACCCCCGAGGGCGAGCGGGTCCACCATCCCGACTACGACGTCGACCTGACGCCGGACGAGCTGAGGGCGCTCTACCGCGACCTCGTCCTCGTACGCCGGGTCGACGCCGAGGCCACCGCGCTCCAGCGCCAGGGCGAGCTCGGCCTCTGGGCCCAGCTGCTCGGACAGGAGGCTGCGCAGGTCGGATCGGGGCGCGCGCTGCGCACCGACGACTTCGCGTTCCCGACGTACCGCGAGCACGGAGTCGCATGGACGCGCGACGTCGACCCGCTGCAGCTGCTCGGGCTCTTCCGAGGCGTCACCAACGGCGGCTGGGACCCCCAGGACCACAACTTCGCGCTCTACACGATCGTCATCGGCGACCAGTGCCTGCACGCGGTCGGCTACGCGATGGGCATCCAGCGCGACGGCACCGACCGCGCCGTGATCACGTACTTCGGCGACGGCGCGACGAGCCAGGGCGACGTCAACGAGTCCTTCGTGTTCGCCAGCGTCTACAACGCTCCGGTCGTGTTCTTCTGCCAGAACAACCAGTGGGCGATCTCCGAGCCGCTCGAGCGCCAGACCCGCATCCCGCTCTACAAGCGCGCGGCCGGCTTCGGCTTCCCCGGCGTGCGGGTCGACGGCAACGACGTGCTCGCGGTGCTCGCGGTCACTCGCGCAGCGCTGCAGAACGCGCGCGAGGGGAACGGCCCCACGCTGATCGAGGCGTTCACCTACCGCATGGGCGCGCACACGACGTCCGACGACCCGACGCGCTACCGCGTCGCGGCCGACCTCGAGGCGTGGAAGCTCAAGGACCCGATCGAGCGCGTGAAGGTCTATCTCGCGCGCAGCGGGCTCGCCGACCATGAGTTCTTCGACGCGGTCGAGGCCGAGGCCGAGGTGCTCGCCGTCCGGCTGCGCGAGGGCTGCCGCTCGCTGCCCAACCCGGCGCCGGAGTCGCTCTTCGACCACGTGTACGCCGAGCAGCACCCGCTGATCGACAGCGAGCGCGAGGAGTTCGTGCGCTACCACGCGTCCTTCGCGGGAGGGGAGCACTGATGGCGGTCACCACGATGGCCAAGGCCATCAACGCCGGCCTTCGCAAGGCCCTCGAGAACGACCCGAAGGTCCTGCTCATGGGCGAGGACATCGGCAAGCTCGGCGGCGTCTTTCGCGTGACCGACGGCCTGCAGAAGGACTTCGGCGAGGCCCGCGTCATCGACTCCCCGCTCGCGGAGAGCGGGATCATGGGCACGGCGGTCGGCCTCGCGATGGCGGGCTACCGGCCCGTGGTCGAGATCCAGTTCGACGGCTTCGTCTACCCGGCCTTCGACCAGATCGTGTCGCAGATCGCCAAGCACCGGGCCCGGTCGTCGGGCCGTACCCCGATGCCGATCACGATCCGCCTGCCGTTCGGCGGGGGCATAGGCGCGGTCGAGCACCACAGCGAGTCGCCCGAGGCGTACTTCGCGCACACCGCAGGGCTGCGCGTGATCTCGCCGTCCAACCCGGTCGACGCGTTCGTCATGGTGCAGCAGGCGATCGCGAGCGACGACCCGGTCGTGTTCCTCGAGCCCAAGCGGCGCTACTGGGACAAGGCCGACGTCGACGACACGGTCGACATCGCGCAGGCACCGTCGCCGTACACCGCGCGCGTCGTGCGACCGGGCACCACGGCCACCCTCGCCTGCTACGGCCCGATGGTGCGCACGTGCCTCGAGGCCGCGCTCGCCGCGGAGGCCGACGGCCTCGACCTCGAGGTGATCGACCTGCGCTCGGTGTCGCCGCTCGACATCCCGACCGTCGCGGCGTCCGTCCGCAAGACCGGTCGCCTGGTCGTCGTGCACGAGGCCTCGGTGTTCCTCGGCGTCGGCTCGGAGCTCGCGGCGCGCATCACCGAGGAGTGCTTCCACTCGCTCGAGGCCCCCGTGCTGCGCGTCGGCGGCTATCACACGCCGTACCCGCCGTCCCGGCTCGAGGAGGAGTACCTCCCCGACCTCGACCGCGTGCTCGACGCCGTCGACCGCTCGCTGGCGTACTGAGGAGGGTGGACATGAGCGACATCAAGACGTTCCTTCTGCCCGACGTGGGCGAGGGTCTCACCGAGGCCGAGATCCTGAGCTGGCACGTGAAGCCGGGCGACACCGTGGTGGTCAACCAGACCATCGTCGAGATCGAGACGGCGAAGGCCGCGGTCGAGCTGCCCTGCCCGTACGCCGGCACGGTGACCGAGGTCTACGTCGCTGAAGGCGACACCGTCGAGGTCGGCACCGCGATCATCGCGATCGAAACGGGCACAGGGGTTTCCGCCCCTGATCCTGCGCTGTCGCCCGCGAGCGACATCGTCCCGGCGGTGGCGACCGAGCCGGACGAGGGCAAGCGCGAGGCAGTGCTGGTCGGGTACGGCGTCAAGCAGACGGGTGCTCCGCAGCGCCGTCAGCGCGTGCCGCACGTGACGCCGCACGGCGCCCCCGAGGTCGAGGCCGGTCCGCCGGGCGAGGCCGCGCGCCCCGTGCGCTACGGCTCGCTCGAGGTCGGCCGGCACACCGAGGAGGTGCTCTCGCGCCGCAGCCCGGTGCTCGCCAAGCCGCCGGTGCGCAAGCTCGCCAAGGACCTCGGCGTCGACCTCGCCACAGTCGACCCCACCGGCGACGGCGGCACGCTCACGCGCGCGGACGTCGAGCGTGCGGCCAAGCTCACCGGGCTCGCATCGCCTGCGCGACCGGCGTACGTCGCTGGCTCGCGGACCGTCGCTCCCGCCCGTACCGGCCCGCGCGAGGAGCGCACGCCGGTGAAGGGCGTGCTCAAGATGATGAGCGAGGCGATGGTGGCCAGCGCCTTCACCGCTCCGCACGTCACGGAGTGGGTCGAGGTCGACGTCACGCGCACGGTCGAGCTCGTCGAACGGCTCCGCACGCGGCCCGAGCTCGAGGGCGTGAAGGTGAACGCGCTGCTGCTCGTCGCTGCGGGCCTGATCCGCGCGGCGCGTGCGTTCCCGGGAGTCAACTCCACCTGGGACTCGGCTGCGAACGAGGTGGTCACCAAGCACTACGTCAACCTCGGGATCGCGGCAGCGACGCCGCGCGGCCTGATCGTGCCCAACGTCAAGGACGCCGACGGCCTCGACCTGGTCGGTCTCGCCCGTGCGCTGCACGACCTCGTGGAGGTCGCGAAGTCCGGGAAGACGCCTCCGTCGGACATGGCCGGTGGCACGATCACCATCACGAACGTCGGCGTCTTCGGCGTCGACGGCGGCACACCGATCATCAACCCCGGTGAGTCCGCGATCCTCGCGATGGGCCGGGTGGCCCTGAAGCCGTGGGTCGTCGACGGCGAGGTGCGGCCGCGTCACGTCATGCAGCTCACGCTCTCGTTCGACCACCGTCACGTCGACGGCGCCCTGGGCTCCCAGGTGCTCGCGTCCGTCGCCCGATTCCTGGAGGACCCCGCTGTCGACCTCGTCCTCGGCTGACTCGTTCCGGCACCCGTCGGGTCACCACACGCCCGGTGACCCGACGACCGTCGCCCGGGCCCGCGCCACGCTGAACGACTGGCTGCAGCCCGAGCACATCGGCTGGTCGGTGCGGCACGTGCGCGAGCTGCTGCCCACCGAGCGCATCCGGTCGGCACCGGAGCCGCGCGAGCTGCCCACGGAGGTGGATGAGCAGCTCCTGCACCTGCCGATCGAGGCGCACGAGGGCACCGTGCCGCTGCACGACCTGCTGTACGACGGCGAGCGCGACGCGGTCGTGGTGGTCCACCGCGGCACCGTCGTGCTCGAGTGGCTCGCGCCCGGAGTACGCACCGACGAGCAGCACATGATGTTCTCGATCACCAAGGCGGTCACGGGATTCCTGGCGTGCGCCCTCGCCTCGCGCGGTCTGCTCGACCTGTCCGCGCGCGTGGGCGACCTCGTCCCCGAGGTGGCGGAGAGCGCGTTCGCCGACGCCACCGTCCGTCAGCTCATGGACATGGAGGCGTCGTTCGCCTTCGTCGAGGACTACTCGCCCGGGCCCGACCTCACGGCATATCGGCACGCCGCCGGCTGGTATCCGGCGCCGGCCGGCGCACCCGCGCTGCGCGACTACCTCGCGACCCGTGAGCCCGACGGCGCGCACGGCGAGCGCTTCCGCTACCTGTCGCCGACCCTCGACCTGCTCGGCTGGGTGTGCGCCAACGCCGCGGGCACCACGTGGGCCGAGGCCGTCGAGCGCTACGTGTGGCAGCCCGCGGGCACCGAGCTCGGCGGGCACGTCACGCTCGACCGCGAGGGCACGCCGCGCGCAGCCGGCGGGATGAGCGGCCTGCCCCGCGACGTCGCGCGGTTCGGCCTGCTTCTCGCGGAGCGTCGTACCGACGTCGTGTCCGACGAGCTGCTCGACGACATCCTGCGCGGTGGGCACCGCGAGCAGTGGGCTCGCGGCGACTTCGCGTCGATGTGGCCCGACGGCGCCTACCGCGCCGGCTGGTACACGCCCAACCTCGATCGGGATGTGGCCCTCGGCATGGGCATCCACGGCCAGATGCTGTACGTCGACGTCCCGCGCGAGGTGGTCGTCGTCGTCCTGTCGTCGTGGTCGGCCCCGGACGACGAGGCGTGGCACCTCGACAACCACGAGATCTGCCGCACCCTCGCCCACCACGTCGCGCGCTGACGGCGCACCTCTACGGGGTGATGGCCAGGGCTGCGGGGATGCGGGCGGCGAGGTCGGGGTCGCCGGCGAGCTCGATCTTCGCGAGCACTGCCGGATCGGTGGTGTCGAGGCGGCCCGTCGTCAGGCGGGCGTAGGTCTCCCAGTCGGTCGTGAGGCCGATCGTCGGGTGCTCGAGCGGCTCGACGTCGGAGCCCTTGCCCGCGGCCGTGACGGCGGCGTACCGCTCGAACTCGATCGGGCCGGTCACCGTGAGCCGCATCGTCGTGCCGGGCGGGGCCTCGACGTTCCTCGCGAGCATGAAGCCGAGCGTGCGCACCATCTGCACGGCAGCCACCTGCGCGCCCATCGTGCGCATGTTCGCGGGCAGCAGCACGGCGCGGCGGATGTCCTGCTCGTGCGTCCAGGTGTCGAAGGTGCGCATGCGCACCATGCGGTCCAGCGGCACCGGTGTGCCGAACACCCCCATCACCTCGGTGTCGAGGGTGAGCGGGTCGAGCGCCATGATCTGGCCGAGCCTCACGTCGGCGAGGTCGGCGAGCTCGTCGCAGCACTCCTGCTGCGGCTGACCCCGGCGCACGTCTACGCCGATCTCGGTGAGCCGGCCGAAGTCGTTCGTGACGTGCGGGAAGCGCGACCAGTCCATCGCCTGCTCGGGCTGCGGTCGGCCGGACATGAACGACTCGATCCACGCCAGGTGGCGCACGATGTCGCCCGCGCTCCAGCCGGGGCACTCCGTCGGCGCCACCCACTGCTCGGGCGACAGCCGGCGTCCGAGCTCGACGACCGTGTGCAGGGCGCCGTTCCACGCCTCGAGCAGCTCGCGCACGCCGTACGACTCTGCCGCCATCTCGCTCATGCTCCTGAGGCTAGACGCGGGGCTGCGGACGCGGGGAGCGTTCGGGGCAGGATGGGCGCGTGACCCTCACGGCGCACTGGGTGCGCGGCTGGCTCGAGCGGCCGGACGACGTCGTGCTCGTCGACGGCGGCGACGGCTGGACCCTCACGGGCGATGCGATCGAGTCCGCCACGCGCGAGCTCGCCGGGCGGCTGGCAGCAGCAGGCGTGCAGCCGGGCGACCGCGTGCTGCTGTCGCGGGCGCCGTCCGTCGAGACCGTGCTCGCGTACGTCGCGATCCTGCGCCTCGGCGCGGTGGTCGTCCCGGCGAACACGGCGTACACCGCGCGCGAGCTCGCGCACATCGTGGGCGACGTGCGGCCGGTGCTCGCCCTCGTCGACGACGCGGCACGGGTGGACGGCGTCCCCGCCGTCGACGGTCGGCTCGACGCGCTGCCATCGGCCGTCGAGGTCGTGCTCGACGCATCGGGCGGCGACGACCTCGCGATGGTGGCGTACACGAGCGGCACGACCGGGCAGCCCAAGGGCGCGATGCTCACCCACGCCAACCTCCTCGGCGGGGCGCAGGCGCTCGTGCAGGCCTGGGGCTGGACGAGCGCCGACCGGCTGCTGCACACGCTGCCGCTGTTCCACATGCACGGCCTCGGCGCCGGCCTCAACGGCTCGTTCACGGCCGGCGCGTCGGTCGTGCTCGCGCGGTTCGACCCGGCGCTCGTGATCGAGACAGCAGCGGCGTACGGCGCGACGCTCTACTTCGGCGTGCCGACGATGTACGCCAAGCTCGCCGAGGCCGGTCGGCTCGACGGCCTGCGCGGGTTGCGGCTTCTCGTGTCGGGCTCCGCACCGCTCGACCCGGGGCTGTTCGCGCGCATCGCAGCGGAGGCGGGTCAGCCGCCGGTCGAGCGGTACGGCATGACCGAGACCGTGATGCTGACCTCCAACGGCCTCGACGACCGAGTGCCCGGCTGCGTCGGCCGTGCGCTGCCGGGTGTGGAGGTGCGGCTCGGGGAGGGCGGGGCGGTGGAGGTCAACGGCCCCAACGTCTTCCGCGGCTACTGGGAGCGGCCCGAGGCCACGGCCGACGCGTTCACCGACGATGGCTTCTTCCGCACCGGCGACATCGGGACGCTCGACGACGACGGTCGCCTGCGGCTCGTCGGCCGTGCGAGCGAGCTCATCATCACCGGCGGCTACAACGTCTACCCGCGCGAGGTCGAGGACGTGCTGCGCGAGCACGAGTCGGTCGCGGACGTCGCCGTCGTGGGCCTTCCCGACCCGACCTGGGGCGAGACGGTCGTCGCGTTCGTTGTGCCGTCGGCGCCCGGGGCGTGCGACGCCGAGGTGCTCGCCGCGCACGCCGCAGCAGGGCTCGCGGCGTACAAGGCCCCGCGCACCTGGCACGTCGTCGACGAGCTGCCGCGCAACGCGATGGGCAAGGTCCAGCGCGACGTCCTGCGCGAGCGTGCCACCCCCACCCGCTGAGCCTGGCCAAACCGTCGTTACCCGAGCCGGGAAACGACGGATTGATCAGTGCGAGCGAGGGGGTGGGTGGGCTGGGATGATGCGCGCATGACGCGTGTGGCCCTGGTGCAGCTCGACTCCTCCGACTCCGAGACCCCCGCCGACCGGCTCGAGCGGGCGGCCGGCATCGTCGAGGGGCTCGTCGACGTCGACCTCGCGGTGCTGCCCGAGCTCTGGCACGTCGGGGCGTTCGACCTCGAGGGCGCCAAGGCCGAGGCGCAGCCGATCGACGGCCTCGTCGTCACGCGCATGCGGGCCGCAGCGAAGGCGGCCGGCCTCACGCTGCACATGGGCTCGTTCGCCGAGGCGGCCGGCGGCAACCGCTACAACACCTCGGTCGTGATCGACGCGGACGGCGAGATCCTCGCGACGTACCGAAAGCAGCACCTCTTCGGCTGGGAGGACGGCGAGCCCTCGGTCATGACCGCGGGCGACTCGCTCACCGTGCTGCCGACCGGGCTCGGCGCCACCGGCCTCGCGACCTGCTACGACCTGCGCTTCCCGGAGCTGTTCCGCCGCCTCCTCGACTCCGGTGCGGAGACGTTCCTGCTCGCCTCCGGCTGGCCGATCGCGCGCATCGAGCACTGGTCGATCCTCACCCGGGCCCGCGCGATCGAGGACCAGGCGTGGGTGGTCGCGTGCAACAGCGCAGGCACCCATGCCGGTGTGCAGATGGGCGGCCGCTCGGTCGTGGTCGACCCGCGCGGCGCGGTCGTGGCCGAGGCGGGAGCGGACGAGGAGATCCTCTACGCGGACGTCGATCCGGCCGCCGTGCGCGAGTGGCGGATGGCGTTCCCGGTGCTCGCCGACCGTCGCCTGTAGCCCGTCCGGCGGAACCCTCGGCCGCGTCGCTGGGGTTGGATGGGCGAAGGGGAGGGTGTCGTCATGGGACTGCTGGACAGGTTCCGGCGCAGCAAGCTCGACGAGGTCGATCCGGACGAGCGCTCGCCGCAGCTGGGCATCAAGTACAAGGACCTCATGGTCGTCGACCAGATGGTCAAGGCCGGTGCGGACCTCTCCGAGCCGCGTCACTGGATCTATTACCTCTACCTGCCGACCGAGCCGCTCGCGCAGGAGGCGGCTGCCGACGTGCGGGCCGCGGGCTACGAGGTCGAGGCCCGTCCTGCTGCCGGCGGCGCCGACGGCCAGTGGTGCGTCGTGGCTGAGCAGCACGAGGTCGTGTTCAGCGCCGATCTGCTCATCGACAGCGACAACCTGTTCCAGGGCCTCGCCGATCGGCTCGGCGGCGAGTACGACGGCTGGGAGGCCTCGGTCTAGCGGCCGAAGTCGGTCACCTTCGCAGCCGCGCCGTGGCGGTCGTACGTCGTCCACTCGCGCACCTGGCGCCCGCGGTCGAACGTGCCGCTGCGCAGGAGCGAGCCGTCCTGCCGCCACCACAGCCAGTCGCCGTGCAGCTGGCCGTCCTTCATCCTGCCCTTGGCCTTGAGGCCGCCGTCGCCGTACAGGTCACGGGTGACGCCCTTGCCATCGGGCGTCATCCGCACCTCGTCGAGCCTCGCGCCGATCAGCTTCTTCACCAGCGGCTTCGGCAGGGTCGCCCCGGCCGGCACCTTGACGGCGCCCTTGGAGGTCTCGTACGCCGCGAGCGCGTCGCCAAGAGTCGCGACGACCGAGCCCGAGTGCGGCAGGTACGACCAGTGCTTCGCCGATCCGGACAGGCCGGCGACCGCGATGCCGTCGACCGTCCACGCGGGGGCGCCGTACGCGATGGCCTCCTCCGCCCGCGGCAGCAGGCTGCCGATCAGGGCGCGCATGGCAGTGATGTTGCTGCGCTGGGGCTCGGGCTGCTGCGCGATGTACGCGTCGATCTCGCTCGCCATGGCAGCGACGTTAGCGCCGTCGAAGCGCCCGGGAACAGGGATCCGCCCAGTGGGGTTGGATGTGCCTGTGACGACGCGTGCGCGGGTGCGGGCCCCGGAGCTGACCGGTCGCCAGGGATGGCTCAACACCGGTGGACGCGCGCTCGCGCTGGCCGACCTGCGCGGCAAGATCGTGCTCCTCGACTTCTGGACCTTCTGCTGCGTCAACTGCCTGCACGTGCTCGACGAGCTGCGGCCCCTCGAGGAGAAGTACGCCGACGTGCTCGTGACGGTCGGCGTCCACTCGCCGAAGTTCGTGCACGAGGCGGAGCACGCAGCGGTCGTGGCCGCGGTCGAGCGGTACGGCGTCCATCACCCAGTGCTCGACGACCCCGACCTCTCGACGTGGAAGCAGTACGCCGTCCGCGCGTGGCCCACGCTCACCGTCCTCGACCCCGAGGGCTACGTCGTCGCGCAGATGAGCGGCGAGGGCCATGCGCATGCTCTCGACACGCTGATCGCGCGAGCTTGTGGCCGAGCACGAGGCCCAGGGCACGCTGCACCGGGGCGACGGGCCGTACGTGCCCCCGGCCCCGCGCGACGACCTGCTGTCGTTCCCGGGCAAGGCCCTCGTGCTCCGCGACGGCACGCTGCTCGTCAGCGACACGTCCCACCATTCGCTCGTGCACCTCGCCGCCGACGGCGAGACGCTGATCGCCCGGATCGGCTCGGGCACGCGGGGTCTCGTTGACGGCTCCGCGGCGGTCGCGCAGTTCTCCGAGCCCAACGGCCTGCTCCTCCTTCCCGCCGAGGTCGCCGAGCGGGTGGGGTACGACGTCGTCGTCGCCGACACGGTGAACCACGCGATCCGCGGCGTCGCCCTCGCCACGGGCGAGGTGCGCACGCTGGCAGGCACCGGGGCGCAGTGGATGCAGGGCGAGCCCACCGCGGGCGCGGGCGTCGACGTCGCGCTGTCGAGCCCGTGGGACGTCGCGTGGTTCGACGACGCCGTCGTCATCGCGATGGCGGGGGTCCACCGCGTCGACCGCCTCGACCTCGCGACGGGCGAGGTCAGCGCCTACGCCGGCACCACCAACGAGGGCCTCGTCGACGGCGAGCTGACGCATGCGTGGTTCGCGCAGACTAGCGGCCTCGCGACGAGCGCCGACGGCACCACGCTCTGGATCGCCGACTCCGAGACGTCCGCGCTGCGCCGCGTGCGCAACGGCCTCGTCACCACCGAGATCGGTGCGGGCCTGTTCGACTTCGGCCACCGCGACGGCGCTGCCGAGCAGGCGCTGCTGCAGCACCCGCTCGGCGTGTGCGAGCTGCCCGACGGGTCGATCGCGATCGCCGACACCTACAACGGCGCGGTCCGCCGCTTCGACCCCGTTACTCGCGAGGTCTCCACTCTCGCAACGGGCCTCGCCGAGCCGAGCGACGTGGTCGTGGTCGCCGACGACACGCGTGGGCACGTGCTGCTCGTGGTGGAGTCGGCGGCCCACCGGCTCGTGCGCGTGGTGCTGCCCGAGGAGGCGCTGCGCGTCGAGGGCACGGCGTACCGCACGCAGCGTCCCCCCACTGAGGTCGCCCCGGGAGCGCTCGACCTCGAGGTGCTCTTCACGCCCCCCGCGGGGCAGAAGCTCGACGACCGCTACGGGCCGTCGACGTACCTCGTGGTCTCGTCGTCGCCGCCGTCGCTCCTGCTCGACGGCGCCGGCAACGGCACCGACCTCCGTCGGACATTGGTGCTCGCGGATCCTGAGTCGACCGGCGTGGACTCCGGTGTGCTGCACGTGTCGGTCCGTGCGGCGTCCTGCGACGATCCCGACGCGCCGGGTGCGGCGGAGTTCCCGGCATGCCACGTGCATCAGCAGGACTGGGGCGTGCCTGTGCGCGTCACGGCCGAGGGTGCGCAGCGCCTCACGCTCGTGCTCGCCGGCCTCGACGCCTAGCGCGTCGGCGTCCGCCACACTGGCGCCATGGACGACTCCATCGCCGCACCTGAGCCGAGCGAGCTGAGGATCGAGGTGGCGCGCGAGGGCGTCACGATGGCGCTGTACCAGAGCCTGTCGATCCTCGCGGTGCTGCTCGCGACGCCCACGCCCCGAGCCGACGGCGCGAACGTCCGCGTCGCCGTCACGGTGTTCCTCACCGGCCTCGGCCTGCTTGCGGCACACCACGTGGCCTTCCGTCTCTCCAGCCGCCTCGTCAACCAGGGCCTGCTCAGCGACGTCAGCGTCTCGCTGCTGAGGGCGCAGGCGCTGGGCGGGCTGCCGATCGTCGTCGGCGCGGCCATCCCACCGCTGCTGCTCGGCGCCGCGCTCGGCACCACAGTGAGCGAGGTGCTGCTTCTCGTGCTGGTCGCCCTCGTCGGCTACCGGGCAGTGCGCCCCGCGCGTGACCGGCGTCAGGCACTGGGCTACCTCGCGGGCCTCGTGGTGGTCGTCGGCCTGCTCATGGTGCTCAAGACCAGCGTCGGCCACTGACGCAGAATTGCCGTACGCCGCCCCGCGTCGGCTGGGCCCGCGCGCCGACCAGGCCGAGATCACGAATCTGGGCGGGATCCGTGCAGTTGAACTGCCGATTGCTTCCCTTAGGGCAGAAACCTGCAGTTCAACTGCACGTGTGCTGCCCGGACTACGTGGTCGGGGCTACTCGATCGGCAGGGTGAGGATCAGGGTGGTCAGGCGGTCGGTATCGGCGGGGGTCCAGTTAGGGGGCTGGGTGACGTCGGCCCAGACGGCGGGCATCGAGCCGCCGTAGTTGTGGCCCTCGCCGTCGGGGACCGAGACGCCCATGAACTGGTCGACCGTCACCTGCAGGAACGTGATGATCGGGTACCAGTGCATGTCGGGGCTGCGGCCCGGGCCGGGCGGCTCCATCAGCCAGTCGGGCTGCTGGAACAGAAGCGCCGGGCTCCACCACACCACCGAGTCGTTCGCGTGCTGGACGTACGCCACGCGCGGCGATGTCCACTCGGCGGCAGGTTTCGCGAGGTCGGCCGCCTCACCGGCGTACCGGATCGTCTTCCCTCCCTGGTAGACCGGCTGCCACTGGGGGCTGCCCGCGTCGCGGTCCGCGGCGATCTGGCCCCACGGCTGGCTGAAGTTCGGTGTGCCGACGAAGATCGCACCGTCGGTGCGGGCGGACATGTCTGCCGCGTCGGAGAACGCCGACTGAAGCGAGAACGACCCGAGCGAGAGCCCGTAGGCGAAGAGCTTGGGTCGCTTGCCCTCGGGCAGCGACGACCACTTGGCGTAGACCGCGTCGAACACGGCAGTGCCGGCCTCGGTGGCCTTGTCGACGTCGACGAGGGTCGAGATCCACGAGGGCAGGTAGGAGTACTGGATGCCGACGATCGCGCTGTCGCCGTTCCACTCGTACTCGAACGTGTTCACCGTCTGCGGCTCGAGCCAGCCGGTGCCGGTGGTGCCGGCGACGACGAGCGCGGCGCGGTCGAAGGCGCCCGTGCGCTCGAGCTCCTGCACGGCGAGGTCGGCGCGCGCCTTCGCGTCGGCCGCGGAGTCGAGGCCGACGTACACGCGGATCGGCTCCTGGGCCTCACGGCCGGAGAACTCCGTGAGGTCGCCGGGGCGCGGGCCGCGCGCGACGAAGTTGCGCCCCTCCATGCCGAGGGTGTCCCACGCGACGAGCGAGTCGGGCGACCCCGACCGCTCGGGCACCTGGGGCTGGGCGATGCCCGGCTGGGTGCTCGCGTTGGTGCCCTCGTAGATGTTGTTCATGAGCGCCGAGAAGCCCTTGAACAGGACGTCGGTGACCGCGAGGTAGATGACGAGTGCGACGACGAGCACCGCGAGCGAGAAGGCGAACGGCGCCGGGATCCAGCGCGAGAGGTGGCGGCTGACCCACCGGTTGGCCCGGCGCAGCCCTCGACCGGCGAGGACGCCGAGCACGGCGAACACGAGCGCGACGACGCCGACGACGACCGCGACCCCGTAGCCCTCGTCCTCGAAGCCGACCGCCTCGCGAACTCCGTTCTGCGCAACGGTGCCGGCGATGAGGTTGACGGCGATGAGCACCGGCGCCCAGACGGCGAGAACGCGCCAGGCCCAGGTCTTGACCGTCGCCGACCGCTCGCGCAGCGGGGTGGACCGAATCGCCCAGCTGATGAGGCAGCCGAGGCCGTAGCCGAGCGCAGCGCCGAGGCCGGCGATGACGCCCTCGAAGATCCAGGGTCGGGGCAGCAGTGACGGCGTCAGTGCCCACCCGAAGGTGGTGACGGCGAAGAACACGCCGAGGAAGTTGAGGCGCTTCCACCACGGGCGGCGCTGCGCTCCCGACGTGGGTTCAACGGTTCCGTCGGCGCTGCCGGCGCCGTCGGGTGCGGGGGGCGCCTCGGGCGCGTTGCTCGTCACGGGGGTGAGCCTAGGCCGAGACGCCATCGGGCCAGGGAGGATCCGGCCGCATGCCGGGACGACGACCGGCGGCGGCAGTGCGGGAGACGGTCAGAGGTTGGGTGCGGGCGGAGCGGGGATGACGTTGCCAGCGTCTGCGGGCGCGGGCGCAGTACTGGTGAGACCAGGCCCCGCTGCTGCGCGCGCGCGTCGGCGCGCCATGTAGACGGCGGCCGCGATCGCGCTCGTGGCCGCGGTCAGGATCCCGCCGCCGATGAGGCCCGAGCGCGGACCGTACTGCTCGGCGGCCCAGCCGATGATCGGGGCGCCGATCGGAGTGCCGCCGAAGAACACGAGCGTGTAGACGCCCATGACGCGGCCGCGCACCCAGCCCGCGCTGCGGCTCTGCAGGTAGGTCTGCACCGACGTCGTGAACGTCATCGCCGTGATCCCCGCGAACGGCAGGAGCAGCAGGATCGAGAAGTACGTCGGGGCGAGCCCGACGACGATCTCGACGCAGCCGAAGACGACCGCGGCGACCACGACGAGCTTCAGCGGCACGTGGACGCGCCGGGCGGCGAGCAGCGAGCCCGCGAGCGCTCCGACGGCGAGCGCCGTCGACATGATGCCGAAGGCTTCCGCGCCGACGCCGTACTCGAGCCGCGCCATCAGCGCCATCGTCATCTGGTAGTTCAGGCCGAAGGTCGCGACCAGGAAGGCCAGCGTCAGGGCGAGCACCATGTCGCCGTTGCGGCGCACGTACGCGAGGCCCTGCCGCAGCTTGACCACGCCCTCCTGTCGTCGCGTCGGCCGCAGCTCGGAGGTGCGCATCGCGAGCAGGGCGCCGATGGTGACCGCGAAGGACAGGCCGTTGAGGATGAAGACCCAGCCGCTGCCGAACACGGCGACCAGCACGCCGGCCAGCGCCGGGCCGACGAGGCGGGCGAGGTTGAACGACGCGCTGTTGAGGGCGATGGCGTTGGTGAGCTTGTCCTTGCCGACGATCTCGTTGACGAAGGCCTGCCGCGCCGGGTTGTCGAACGCGCTCGCGACACCGAGCGCGAAGGCGAGCGAGTAGACGATCGCGACGGTGGCGAGACCGGCGAGGGCGAGCACCCCGAGCAGGATCGCGAGCAGTCCCATGGCTGCCTGCGTGATGATCAGCAGCTTGCGGCGCGGCACGCGGTCGGCGAGCGTGCCGCCCCAGAGCGAGAACAGCAGGTACGGCAGGAACTGCAGCCCGGTGGTGATGCCGAGCGCGACGCCGGACGAGCCTGACAGGTCGAGCACGAGCCAGTCCTGCGCGACGCGCTGCATCCACGTGCCTGCGTTCGACAGGACCTGGCCGCCGAAGTAGAGGCGGTAGTTGCGCACCTCGAGCGCGCGGAACATGGGCGTCACGAGTCGGCGAGCACCTCCAGCACGGGGAGGGCGGCGCGCAGGACGTCGCGCTGCTCCGGCGTGAGGTCGATGAGCAGCGCCGCCAGCCACTCGTCGCGACGGCGACGGTCCTCGCGGAGCATCTTCTGCGCGGCGGGCGTGAGCGACACCAGCTGGGACCGCCCGTCGGTCGGGTCGGCGACGCGGTCGACGTACCCTGCCTCGGCGAGGTTGGCCAGCACCTTGGTCATGGTGGGCGGCCGCACCTGCTCGTGGTGCGCGAGCGCGCCTGGCGTGAGCGGCCCCATGCGGTCGAGGGTGGCGAGGACGCTGATCTGCCCGAGCGGCAGACCGGTGTCGGCCCGCTGCTGGCGCAGCCGCCGTGCCAGCCGCATCGTCGCCAGCCGGAGGTCGTGCGCGAGGTCGGTGGTGACGGCGGGGCTGGGAGACATGTTCGTTAGCATAACTAACGATATGCGATCCGCCAACCGCGATGCGCTTCGACCGGGGGTCAGCCCGCGGAGCCCACGGCGGCGCGACGCAGGCGGTCAAGCACGGCGTCGGCCAGAGCACCGTCGGTGGGTGCCACCGTGACCACGGTGCGGACCCCGCGGGCGTCGGCCTCGCGGAGCGCGGCGTACAGCGCGCGGGCGTACGCCGCGGAGCTCTCGGGCTCGGCCAGGCGCAGCACCCCGGACGGGGTAGGGACGTCTGCCGGCGCAAGGAGCGCGACGGGGGCGACGGCGGACGCGGCGACCGCCTCGACCTCGCCCGGCTCCACAAGCAGCAGGCGTGCGCTCGGGGCGTAGTGCGCCGCGAGGGTCCCGGGTGCGCGGACGGTGGAGTCGGCGGGCTCGACGTCGAGGCCGGTGACGGCCTCGATCTCCTCCACGCCCACGGCTCCCGGGCGCAGCAGGCGAGGGTGGCCTCCGGTGCAGTCGACGATCGTGGACTCGACTCCGACCTCGCTGCTCGCGCCCTCGAGCACAGCGTCGCGCCCGGGCTCGAGCACGTCCGCGAGCTCGTCGAGGACGTGCGCCGCGTCGGTGGGGCTCACGCGGCCGAACCGGTTGGCGCTCGGCGCAGCCAGGCCGCCGCCGAAGGCGACGAGCAGCGCGTGCGCCACCGGGTGGGACGGCACGCGAAGGCCGACGGTCTCCTGCCCGCCCGTCACGTGGTGGCCCGCGCGCGGGCCGCGGGGGAGCACCAGGGTGAGCGGACCGGGCCAGCATGCGGCGGCGAGAAGCCGTGCGTACGAGGGGATCGCGGTCGCCCAGCCGTCGTCGATCGCAGTGACGTCGGCGAGGTGGACGATCAGCGGGTGGTCGGGAGGGCGCCCCTTGGCGGCGTAGACCCGGGCCACGGCCCCGGCGTCCTCGGCGTCGGCCGCGAGACCGTAGACGGTCTCGGTCGGGATCGCGACGAGCCCCCCCGCGCGCAGCAGCCGAACGGCCGTGCCGACGTCGCCGGTGAGCAGCGCGTCACGGCGTCCCTGATCCACGACGCCATCCTCCCAGGTAGCGCATGCTCAAGAACGCGGCGTCGGGCTGCCGATGTGCAGGTCATGACCGCTCTGGTGCTCCTCACGCTCGCACTGGCTGCGCTCGTCGTGGGCAAGCATGTCGACGACCACCGGGCGCACGCCCGGATGCGCGCCGAGCGCGACCCGCGCGTCCACTGACACGCTCGCCGTACGCCGCCGGCTCGTGCCGGCTGCCGCGCCCGGCACCCGGCAGGCCCCGGACACGACGGAGGCCGGACCCGATCGGGTCCGGCCTCGGTCTGCTGCGCGCCCCAGGGGTGGCGGGGTCGCGCGCGTCCGACGAACGCGCCCTAGAACGCGGCCTCGTCGAGGTCCATGAGGTCGTTGTCGGCGGCCTCGGCGATCGTGCGCTCGGCGGTGAGCAGCGGGAAGCGCTGAGCCGCGAAGAACTTCGCGGCCGCGATCTTGCCCGCGTAGAACTGCTGGTCCTTCTCCGAGACGTCGCCCGCGGCGAGGGCCTCGACCGCGATGGCGGCCTGGCGCAGGAGCAGCCAGCCGATGACGAGGTCGCCGAGGCACAGCAGCAGGCGGGTCGTGTGCTGACCGACCTTGTAGAGCTCGGTCTTCTCCTGCTGCGACTTCATGGCGTAGCCGCCGAGCGTGCCGACGATGCCCTGGACGTCCTCGAGGGCCTTGCCGAGCATCTCGCGCTCCTTGGCGAGCTTGCCGTTGCCGGCGTCGCCCTTGGCGAAGTCCTGGATCTCGCCGCCGACGCGGGTGAGCGCCTGGAACTGGTCGCGCACCATCTTGCGGAAGAACAGGTCGAGGCCCTGGATCGCCGTGGTGCCCTCGTAGAGGGTGTCGATCTTGGAGTCACGGATGTACTGCTCGATCGGGTAGTCCTGCAGGAAGCCTGAGCCGCCGAGGGTCTGCAGCGACTGCGCGAGCTGCTCGTACGAGCGCTCGGAGCCGACGCCCTTCACGATCGGGAGCAGCAGGTCGTTGACCCGCTCGGCGAGGTCGAGGTCGACCTCCGCCTCGCCGCCGAGGCGGTTGAGCTCGACCTGGTCCTGCCACCACGCGGTGTAGTGCACGAGCGCGCGCATGCCCTCGGTGTACGCCTTCTGCAGCATCAGGCTGCGGCGCACGTCGGGGTGGTGCGTGATGGTGACGCGCGGCGCGTCCTTGTCGGCGAACTCGGCGAGGTCGCCGCCCTGCACGCGGTTCTTCGCGTAGTCGAGGGCGTTGAGGTAGCCGGTCGACAGGGTCGCGATCGCCTTGGTGCCCACCATCATCCGGGCGTACTCGATGACCTTGAACATCTGGGCGATGCCGTCGTGCACGTCGCCGACGAGCCAGCCGACGGCCGGCTCCTTGTCGCCGAAGGTGAGCTCGCAGGTCGTGGAGACCTTGATGCCCATCTTCTTCTCGACGTTTGTGGCGTAGACGCCGTTGCGCTCGCCGGTGAGCTCGCCGGTCTCGTGGTCGAAGTGGTACTTCGGCACGACGAAGAGCGAGAGGCCCTTCGTGCCGCCGCGCGCACCCTCGGGACGGGCGAGGGCGAGGTGGACGATGTTCTCGGTCATGTCGTGCTCGCCCGAGGTGATGAACCGCTTCACGCCGGTGAGGTGCCAGGTGCCGTCCGGCTGCTGCACGGCCTTGGTGCGGCCGACGCCGACGTCGGAGCCGGCGTCCGGCTCGGTGAGCACCATGGTGGCGCCCCACTGGCGCTCGATCATGATCTCGGCGATGCGCTTCTGCTCGGCGTTGCCGAGGTGGTCGAGGATCGCGGCGAAGCCGGGGCCCGACATGAACATGAACGCCGGCGGGTTGGCGCCGAGCATGAGCTCGCTCGCGGCCCAGCGCAGCGAGGGCGGGGCACCCGGGCCGCCGAGGTGCTTGGGGAGGTCGAGGCTCCAGAAGCCGGAGTCCATGAGCGCCTTGTACGACGCCTTGAAGCCCTCGGGCATCGTCACGGTGCAGGTCGCCGGGTCGTAGACCGGCGGGTTGCGGTCGGCGTCGACGAACGACGCGGCCAGCGGGCCGGTGGCGAGGCGCTCGACCTCGATCAGCGTGTGCCGCGCGGTCTCGACGTCCATGTCGGCGAACGGGCCGTGGCCCAGCCGGTCCTGCGCCCCGAACACCTCGAAGAGGTTGAACTCGATGTCGCGCAGATTGGACTTGTAGTGGCTCATGGCCCGGTCTCCCGTGTTCGGCCAGCACGGAAGCGGCTGGCGGTTACCCGTCGGTAACTCATGATGCTACCGGCGGGTAACTCTGGCAAGGCCATGACGGTGACGAATCCGCTGAGGAGACGTCGTCCCAGGTCAGAGCCCCGAGTCACTGCCCCAAGTGGGGCTATGGGCGCGCTGAACAGCCCGCTTTGGGCAGTAACTCGCGGAGGGGGCCGAGCTCAGCGGGGCATGTCGCGGCGGCGGAGGCCGAGCACGCCCACCGCGACCAAGGCGACCGTGCCCAAGGTGGGGACGAGCAGCGGGGCCAGCGTCAGCGGCTGCGCGGGCCACAGCGGCAGGTGGCCGAACGGCGAGGTCTGCTGCAGCCAGTCGGGCAGCCCGATCACCGCGCCGAAGTAGCCCGCCAGCAGGCACCAGACGATCACCAGCCAGGAGACGACCGAGGCCCAGCGGGGCAGGACGCCGACCAGGGCGAGCGGAACGGCGGCGACCAGCACGGTGGCGGGCGCGCTGACGAGCGCAGCGCCGAGGCCCCGGAGCGCCTGGCCGGCTATGTCGCCCGACGTCGCGCCGTATACGAGGCCGAGGGACAGGCCGCCGACGGCGAGCAGGAGCACCGACCCCGCGAGCGCGGTGCTGCCGTGGCCGGCGAGCCAGGTGGTGCGGCCGATCGCGCAGGTCAGCACGGTCTCGGCGCGGCCGTCCTCCTCCTCGCTGCGCAGGCGCAGAGCAGCCGAGACGCCGTACGCGGCGGCGATGATCCCGAACAGCCCGGTCATGGTGACGAGGAAGAGGTCGCGGATGTCGGTCACGCCGCCCGCGAGCCTCTGGAGCAGCTCGACGAGCGACGGGTTCTTCGACACGAGGTCTGCAGACGTGTCGAGCAGCGATCCCTCGAATGCCCCCAGGACGGCGAACCCGATCGCCCAGCCCACGAGGTAGCCCCGGTCGAGGCGCCAGGCGAGGGCGACGGGTCCGGAGATCCAGCTCGACGCACGCGCGCGGCTGCGACGTTGCGCGAGCAGACCATCGCCGACGTCGCGGCGGGACTCCACGTGCAGGGCGGCGAGGGCGAGGGCGCCCGCCACGACCAGCGAGAGGGCGATGAGCCACCACCGTTCGCCGGCGTAGGCGCGCGTCTGCTGCATCCAGCCGAACGGTGTCAGCCACGGAAGCGGGCTGCCGTCGGACTGGCCGTTCCCGACCGCGGTGATGAGGAACGCGAGCCCGGCCGTCGCCCCCGCGATGCCGTTGGTCGCGCGCGACGTGCGTGCGAGCTGGGTGGCGATCGCGGCCACTCCGGCGAAGACGAGGGAAGCCGCCGCCACTGTGGTGGCGAAGGCGATCGAGCCCGCGACGCCGAGGCCCATCGCCGACAGCACCACGGCGGTCACGACCGCAAAGAGGCCGAGCATGACCGAGGCGGCCAGCAGTGCGGCGGTCAGCGGCGCCGCGCGTCCGACCGGTGCACCCAGCACCAGCTCGGTGCGGCCCTGCGCCTCGTCGGCGCGCGAGTGCCGCACGACGAGGAACGACGCCGCGAGCGAGAGCGCGATCGTGGATCCCGAGCCCACCCGCCAGGCCGTGAGCCCGCCGGTCGACAGCGGGTCGAAGAGCGGCCCCAGGATCGAGCTCAGCGTGGGATCGCCGGAGAGCGATGCGGCGAGCGACAGCCTCTCCTCGGCCGACGGGTAGAGGCGGTCCCAGGACGACGCGACGGACGCGTTGAGGAGTGCGGAGCCGACCGCCCAGGCGGGGATGCGCACGCGGCTCCGGCGCAGCGCGAGCTTCAGGAGTGCGCCCGCGCCGTAGAACGCGGAGGAGGGCGCCGGCATCGTGAGCAGCGCAAGGCGCGATGGCGCCGTGGTCGTGCTCATGCCTCGGCCCGGTCGTAGTAGCGGAGGAACATCTCCTCCAGCGTGGGCGGCCGGCTCTCGAGGCTGACGATCCCTGCAGCCGTCAGGTGGGTGAGCAGGTCGGCGAGGCCCTTCGGCTCGACGGTGCACCGCAGCGTGCGGTCGACGTACGACACGTCGTGCAGGCCGACGACGTCCTCGAGGCCGTGCAGCTCGTGGCTCGTCACCGCGACCACCGACATCCGCTGGAGATGGCGGAGCTCTGCGAGCGACCCCGACTCCACGATGCGACCGGCGCGCACGATCGAGATGCGGTCGCAGACGGCGTCCACCTCGGCCAGCACGTGGCTCGAGAGCAGGATCGTGCAGCCCTTCGCGCCCAGCGCCTCCACCTCGGTGCGGAACACCTCGGACATGAGCGGGTCGAGGCCGTCGGTCGGCTCGTCGAAGACGTACAGCTCGACATCGGCAGCAAGGGCCGCGACGAGGGCGACCTTCTGCCGGTTGCCCTTGGAGTACGCGGACACCTTCACCGACGGGTCGAGCGCGAACGCCTCGACGAGCCGGTCGCGCCGGGCGGCATCGAGGCCGCCGCGCATCCGGCCGAGGATGTCGATCGTCTCGCCGCCGGTGAGGTTGGGCCACAGCGAGACCTCGCCGGGCACGTAGGCGAGGCGCGAGTGCAGCGCGACGCCGTCCTTCCACGGGTCGCCGTCGAGGAGGTGCGCGGTGCCGGAGTCGGCGCGCAGCATCCCGAGCAGGATGCGCAGCGTGGTGGTCTTGCCGGCACCGTTGGGGCCGAGGAACCCGTGCGTCTCGCCACGGTCGACGACCAGGTCGAGGCCGTCGAGCGCCCGAGTCGTGCCGAAGCTCTTGACCAGCCCGTGCACGTCGATGACCGCGTCGTTGCTCACGCGTCCTGTCTACTCCTCTGCGGCGCCCGAGGTGGGCGTAGCCGCGACGGCGTATCCGCCAGGGGCCGGAAACGACCGCGACGCCGGTGCCCCCGCGCGGCTACCGTGGACCCGACAGCGCCCGGCACCCGGTGCGCCGCACCCCCGAGGAGGACGTCATGGCTGCCCGAAACCTGGCCGGCGTCCCCGGGATCCCCTGCGGCTGAGCCGTTCTCGCTCGTCGTACGACCCGCCAGACCCGGTCTCCCCGACCCCCGCGCGTGCCCGCGCGCCCCTCGATGGAGCAACCGTGTCCCTCACCGTCCACTCCCTGGCCGACCTCGGCTGGGATCCCTCTCTTCTTCCGAACGACCACCCCTCCGGGCGCCCAGCACGCGTGACGCTGCAGGGCCGCGACGTCTGGCGGGTGCACGACGGAGCAGCCGAGCACAGCGTCGGCGTACGCGGCCGGCTGCGCGCCGAGCCCGGCTCGCTGCCGGTCGCCGGCGACTGGGTGCTGCTCGGCGGCGCTGCCGCCGATCCCGTCATCGACGCCGTCCTCCCTCGCCGTACGTCGCTGGTCCGCAAGCAGGCCGGGCAGCGCACGGTCGAGCAGGTGATCGCCGCGAACGTCGACGTCGTGCTCGTCTGCGCCCCCGCCCACTCCCTCAACGCCCGGCGGCTCGAGCGCGAGCTCACCGTGGTGTGGGAGTCGGGGGCGACGCCGGTCGTCGTCGTCACGAAGTCCGACCTGCTGCAGGACGACGTCGTCGAGACGCTGGCGGAGGTGCGCGGCGTCGCGCTCGGTGTCGAGGTGCTCGCGGTGTCGTCGTACGACGGCGACGGCCTCGACGAGGTGCGCGCCCTCATGCCCCCGGGCGTGACCGGTGCCGCGATCGGGCCGTCAGGTGCGGGGAAGTCGACGCTGGTCAACGCGCTCGTCGGGCACGAGGTCCTCGCGACGACCGCGGTGCGCGCGGACCACCGCGGCGTGCACACGACCAGTGCGCGCCACCTCGTCCCGCTGCCGGGCGGCGGCCTCGTGCTCGACACACCCGGGATGCGCGAGCTGGTCCTGTGGGCCGACGACGACGCGCTCGACGCGACCTTCGCCGACGTCGACTCGTTCGCGTCGCTCTGCCGTTTCTCCGACTGCGGTCATCACGCGGAGCCGGGCTGCGCCGTGCTCGTCGCCGTCGAGTCGGGCGAGCTCGACGAGGCGCGGCTCGAGTCGTGGCGCAAGCTGCAGCGAGAGCTCGCGCACCTGGCCCGCAAGCAGGACGCACGACTGGCGTCCGATGAGCGCAAGCGCTGGGCCCGGATGACCCGCGAGGGGCGGTCCCGCGCCCGGGAGTGACGCTGGGATCGGTTGGGGCTCAGGCAGTCTGGGCGGTATCGGCGTCGTCGTCCGTCACGCAGCAGAAGTTGCGGCGGTACGCCAACGGCGAGGTGCCGCGGATCCGCCCGAAGTGGTGGCGCAGCACGGTGCCCGAGCCGAAGCCGACCTTCGACGCGATCTCGTCGACGCCGAGGTTCGTGTCCTCGAGCAGGCGGCACGCGGCGTCGACCCGGCGGGAGAGCAGCCATGAGTACGGCGTGGTGCCCGTCTCCTCGCGGAAGCGTCGCGCGAACGTGCGGGGGCTCATGAGCGCGTGCGCGGCCATGTCGTCGACGCCGATCTCCTCGTCGAGGTGGCCGAGCATCCAGTCGAGCGTGGGGCCGAGGCCGTCCTCGCTGGTGACCGGGATCGGCAGCGCGACGTACTGCGCCTGGCCGCCGTCGCGGTGCGGCGGCACGACCATGCGTCGCGCGATGGCGTTGGCCACGCGAGAGCCGTAGTCCTGCCGCACGACGTGCAGGCACAGGTCGATGCCCGCGGCCGTGCCGGCGCTCGTGAGGATCGGGCCGTCCTCGACGTAGAGGACGTCCGGCTGCACGTCGACGGTCGGGTAGCGCCGCGCGAAGTCCTCGACGTAGCGCCAGTGCGTGGTGGCCTTGCGGCCCTCGAGCAGGCCGGCCGCCGCTGCGACGTACGAGCCGGAGCACACGGTGAGGATCCGGGCGCCGCGCGCCACCGCGGCCTGCAGTGCCTCGACGACGTCGGGCGCGAGCACGAGATCGACCTCGGGCTCCTTGTCGAGGCCGAGCGCGGGGATGCAGATGATGTCGGCCGTTGCGACGCGGTCGAGCCGGTGCTCCGGGAGCAGGTCCATCCCGCCGTACGACGCGTGGACGCGCTCGTGCACCGAGGCGACGGCGAAGTCGAACGCGGGCACGCCGTCGCCGGTGCGGTCGACGCCGAACACCTCGTAGACGACGCCGAGCTCGAACGGTGCGTAGGTCGAGCCGACGAGCAGCGCGACGACGTCACGGGCGGGTGCGGGCATGGCAGGAGCATGCCAGGACTGTTGGCAGCATGTCTACGGGGTATGTCTATCCTGCCACTCGCGGGCAGGATCTACGTGCAGGCAGGATTTCTGCCATGACCACCACTGCATTCCTCCTCCTGCTGCTCGCGGCCACCGTTCTCGTCGTGGTCGCCGTCGTCCGGGCCGTGCGCCAGGACCCCGCCCGTGCCATCCCCTGCTCGCACTGCGACACGTTCTCCCCGCGCTGGGCCGGCGGGTCGACCAGCCGCTGGTCGGTCTAGCCACTGGCCCAGCAATGGTCTGCCCGCCTCCTCAGGGGCGGGCGGACCTGTGTCCGGGGGCCGTTCGGCCGAGATGCCGGACGCCGCATCGGTGGGACGCTCGCGGGATGACCGGCGACGAGATCGGCTCCGAGCGCTCACGGCAAGTGGGCCGACTGTTCGACGCGCTCGCGGCCACCTATGACGCCGTGGGCGTGGACTTCTTCGGCCCGATCGCCGCGGGGCTGCTCGCGGCCATGCCGCCGGTGCCCGGCGAGCGATGGCTCGACATCGGCGTGGGCCGCGGAGCCGTCCTCCTGCCCGCTGCTGCCGTCATCGGCCACGACGGGCGCTCGGTCGGCACCGACATCTCCGCGGGGATGGTCGCCGCCTGTCGCGACGTCGCCGAGGCAGCGGGCCTCCCGTTCGTCGAGCTCGTGCAGGATGACGCCCAGGCCCCGGCCGTGACCGGGCCGTTCGACACCGTGTCGTCCTCGCTCGTCCTGTTCTTCCTCGCAGATCCCGCGGCGGCGCTGAGGGGATGGCTGCCGCTGCTCGCCTCGGGCGGGCGGATCGGCGTCACGACGTTCGGCGCGAACGACCCGCGCTGGGACGCCGTCGACGACGTGTTCACGCCGTACCTCCCGCCCGACCTCCGCGACGCACGCACGACGGGGGCCGCCGGTCCGTTCGGCTCCGACGCCGGCATGGAGGCGCTGCTCGCGTCGGCGGGCTACGTCGACGTGCGGACCGTGACCGACCGGGTGCCGGTGCGGTTCGCCGACGCCGACCAGTGGCACGCGTTCACGTGGTCCGTCGGCCAGCGGCGGATGTGGATGAGCGTGCCGGAGGCCGAGCGCGAGAGCGTGCGCGCGGCGGCCTACGAGCGGCTCACCGAGCACACCGACGCCGACGGCTCGATCACGTTCGTGCAGGGAGTGCGCCACACGTTGGCCCGCCGGCCCTGACCGGGCTCAGCGCGAGGCACGCCTCGGGCCGACCACCCGCGCCGCGAGGAACATGTCCACGGCGTCGTCGGTGAGCCGGCGCCAGCGAGTGCCGCCGGGGTCGTTGCTGATCTGCTGCGAGGCCAGACCGGTGAGCAGCGCCGTCCACAGATCGAGGTCCTGCCGGCGCACCGCGCCCGCGGACACCAGCACCTCGCGCGCGCGGTCGAGCATCTCCTCGGCCCCGGCGTACGAGGGTGCCGACGGCTCGAACCCGGGGATCGTGCGCAGGAACAGCAGCTGGTAGCGCGCGGCGTCTGCGGCGCAGAAGTCCACGAAGAAGTGCGCGATCCGCCGCAGGAGGTCCGCGTGATCGCCCGAGGCGTCGAGCTCGGCGGCCGCGTCGGCCAGCTGCCGGTTGCCGTCGGCGAACAGCGCGTCGTAGACGTCGTTCTTACTGGCGAAGTAGACGTAGAGGGAGGGTGCGCGCATGCCGACGCCGTCGGCGAGGTCCTTCAGGGTCCATCCGGTCAGCCCCCGCTCGGCGGCGAGCCGCCAGGCGACGTCGAGCACCTCGCGCCGCGTGGCGAGGTGCCGTTCCGCCTTGCGATCCCGTCCGTCCCGGACCCGTTCCTCCGCGGTCACCTAACGATCTTAGGCAAACCTCTTGACGTGAGGCAATGGTGGAGATCACCCTAACGTCGTTAGGAAAACCGCGGACCCTCCGGGAGGCGCCATGACCAGGACGACCGACGAGGCGGTGCTCGTCGATCACGCCACCTGGATGAGCCTCGCGACGACCGAGTACGCGCGCCTGCTCGACCCGCTCGGCGGTCTCGGCCCCGCCGAGTGGGAGCGGCCGACCGACTGCACCGAGTGGGACGTGCGGGCGATGGTCGCCCACCTGGTCGGGGCTGCCGAGGGGAACGCCCGCATCCGCGAGGCGGTCCGGCAGGCAGCCGTCGGACGCCGCCGCTTCCCGCGGCCGATGCTCGTCGACTCGATCAACTGCGTGCAGGTGGCCGACCGCGCGGACCACGCCCCGTCCCGCCTTCTGGCGGACCTCGCGGACGCCGGGCGGCGCGGCGTGGCCGCGCGGAGCCGGATCCCCGGAGTCGTCCGGGCCGTGGTGGTGCCGATCGGACCACCGCTGGGCACCAAGCCCGTGGGCTACCTGATGGACCGCATCTACACGCGCGACGCGTGGATGCACCGGATCGACATCGCGCGCGCCACGGGACGACAGCTCGCGGTCACCCCGGAGCACGACGGGCTCCTCGTGGCCGATCTCGTCTCAGAGTGGGCAACGCTGCACGACGCGGACTTCGACCTCCTCCTCACCGGGCCGGCCGGGCTCCGCCGCAGCCGAGGCACGGCGGGGGAGCGGATCGAGATCGACGCGATCGAGTTCGCCCGTGCCCTGGCCGGGCGGACGTCCGGCGCCGGACTCCTCGGCGTCGCCGTCCCGTTCTGACCGGGCGGCGGAAGGACGGCCACCGACGTCGCGGCGACCGGTGAACGGCCGTCCCGATGCCCAGCGGGTGCGAGGGCGCCGCGGGACGAGACGTAGGTGCCGGCCCCTCGACGAGGGAACACGCGGGGCGAGGATGGGGTTGACGGTTCAACCACGATCCCGACCGGAAGGCCTCCCATGACCGAGCCCACGTACGTCGACTGGATCCATGCCGCGCGCGCTTCGCACGAGCGGCTGTCCGGGATCGCCGCAGGTCTGACCGAGGACCAGCTCGTCGCGCAGTCGTACGACACGGAGTGGACGGTCGCCCAGGTGCTCTCGCACATCGGCAGCGGCGCCGAGATCTTCGGGCTCATCCTCGACGCGTCCCTGGCCGGCGCGGAGGCTCCCGGCGGCGAGCAGTTCCAGGCTGTCTGGGCTGAGTGGAACGCCAAGTCGTCCGTCGCGATGCGCGACGACGCGATCGCGTCCAACACGTCGCTCGTCGACAAGCTGGAGGCCGTCACCCCCGAGCAGGCCGAGTCGGTGCTGTTCTCCTTCGGCCCGTTCTCGCTCGACCTCGCCGGTTTCGTGCGCATGCGTCTCAGCGAGCACGCGCTGCACACCTGGGACGTCGCGGTCTTCGTCGACCCCGAGGCCGCCGTGGCGCAGGACGCCGTGGCCCTGCTCCTCCCTGGCCTCGGCCAGATGGCAGGACGCGCCGGCAAGGCGGCCGACCCCGCGTTCTCGGTTCGGCTCGCGACGACCGACGGTCTCGGCGCCTGGGCGGTGCAGGCCAGCGAGTCCGCTGCGTTCGGCCCGGCCGACGACTCAGCGTCGTACGACGGGGAGGTGGCCCTGCCCGGCGAGGCGCTCCTGCGCCTCATCGCGGGTCGCCTCGACCCAGACCACACACCGGCCGGCGTCACCGAGTCGGGCGCCCGCGGCCTGGCCGACCTCCGCCAGGTCTTCCCCGGCTTCTGACCTCGATCTGGATGCGTGAGAGTCCGGTATCCAGGCCGATCAGCCATCCAGAACGGGTCCGGCTAGGTTCGACGGCGTGAGCTCACAGCGGGTGGTCGTCGTCGGGGCTGGGCTCGGCGGGCTGCGGGCGGCCGAGGGGCTGCGCGCTGCCGGGTACGCCGACGAGATCGTGGTCGTCGGCGACGAGCCGCACGCGCCGTACAACCGGCCGCCTCTGTCCAAGGAGGCCCTGGCCGACGAGATCGCGCACGACCGGCTCGAGTTCCGCCGGCGTCCGTCCGTGGACGACGTGGTGTGGCGCCTCGGCGAGAGCGTCGAGGCGGTCGACGTCGACGCCCGCACGGTCTCGGTCGGCGGCGAGACGTCGGCGTGGGATGCGCTGGTGCTCGCGACCGGTGTGAGCGCCCGCCGGATCCGCGTGCCCGGCCCGCCCGCCACCGCCGCGGCCGGGCGTCACGTGGTGCGCACCCTCGACGATGCGGTCGCGCTGCGCGAGGCGCTCACGCCCGGGGCGCGCGTCGTCGTTCTCGGGGCCGGGTTCATCGGCTGCGAGGTCGCCGCCTCCGCGGTGGCGCTCGGTTGCTCGGTCCGGTGCGTGGCGCTCGACGCCGTGCCCATGATCCGGCCGCTCGGGCCGGTGCTCGGGGGCGAAGCTGCAGCGTCGGCACGAGGCGCACGGCGTCGAGTTCCACCTGGGCGTCGGAGTCACGGAGATCGCGGGGGCCGACCGTGTGACGGGCGTCGTTCTCTCCGACGGCACGGAGCTCGAGGCCGACGTGCTCGTCGAGGCCCTGGGCTCGGTCTGCAACGTCGGGCTGCTCGAGGGGCAGGGATTCGACCTCTCCGACGGCGTGCTCGCCGACACCGCGCTGCGCCCGCTGCGCTCTGGCGTCCCGGTCGACGGCATGGCAGTGGTCGGCGACATCGCGCGCTTCCCCCACCTGCGCTTCGAGGACCCCGCGCACCGCGTCGAGCACTGGAGCATCCCGACCGACACCGGCAAGCGTGCTGGTGCCGTGCTGGCGGCGTTCCTCGCAGGCGAGGGGTACGACGACGTGGTCGCCGCCGAGTGGGACGTGCTGCCGTCGTTCTGGTCGGACCAGTACGACATCCGGATGCAGTCATATGGCATGCCCGGGCTCGCGGACGCCGACGGGATCCGGCTGCTCGAGGGCGACCTCGCCGACGAGTGCATCGTGGGCTACCACCGGGGCGACGACCTGGTGGGCGTCGTCGGCCTCGGAATGCTGCGGACGCTCATCGGCTACCGCCCCCGCCTCGGCCGCGGCCGCGCCTGACCCACCAACGCCCTTGCGCTCAGGGCGCTGCGGCAGGACGTTAGAGGCATGGCATCACTGCAGGCAGCCCTCGACGACGAGGCCGCGAGGACGCGCTTCTCCGGTGTCGTCCGCGTGGACCGCGGCAGCGACATCGAGGTGGCCTCGGCCTACGGGCTCGCCGACCGCGCCCACGGGGTCGCGATGACGGCGGACCACCAGGTGGGGACCGCGAGCCTGACGAAGGGCTTCACGGCGCTGACGGTGATGGGCCTGGTGGCCGACGGGGCGCTCGCGCTGGCCACCCCGGCCCGCTCGGTGCTCGGCACGGATCTGCCGCTCATCGACGACGGGGTCACGGTCGAGCACCTGCTCAGCCACACGTCCGGCATCGGCGACTACCTCGACGAATCACTGCTGGAGTCCAGCGACGACTACATCATGCCGGTCCCGGTGCACCGGCTCGCGACCAGCGACGACTACCTGGCGATCCTCGACGGGCACCCCATGGTCTCGGCGCCGGGCAGCACGTTCGTCTACAACAACGGCGCCTTCGTCGTCCTCGCTGTCATCGCCGAGCGCGTCGCAGGTGTGCCCTTCGCCGACCTCGTGGCCGAGCGGGTCTGGGCCCCAGCCGGCATGACGGGCACGGCCTTCCTGCGCATGGACGAGCTGCCGGGCACCGCCGCCCGCGGCTACCTCGGCACCGACGGTCTGCGCACCAACGTGCTGCACCTGCCCGTGCGCGGCAACGGTGACGGCGGCGCCTACACGACCGTGGCCGACCTGGCCGCCTTCTGGCCGGCGTTCCTGGCCGGGCGCATCGTCCCCGAGCTGTGGGTGGCGCAGATGCTCGTGCCGCGGCACCTGCCGACCGACGACTCCGTCGGCTGCGGCCTCGGGGTGTGGCTGCACGCGACCGGTGTCCTCCAGCTGCACGGGTACGACGCCGGGGTGTCGATCCGGTCGATGCACGACCCGGTCTCCTCGACGACGTGGACGGTTGCCTCCACCACCAGCAGCGGCTCCTACCCCCTCGAGCGCGTCCTCCTGGCCGATCTGCCCCGTCGGTGACGCCCGCTGGCGCCGCGGGGAGGGACCCCCAGACCCTTGACGGGTCACCCGCCCGCCACTAGCGTCCCGTTCGGACCCAAACGATTTCCCGCGACCGTGCCGCCGGACCACCCGAGGAGCCCTCATGCAGCCGACCCCCGTGCCCCTGGACCAGGTCGACCTCGCCGACCTCGACGTGTTCGAGAAGAACGAGGCGTGGGGCATGTTCGACACGCTCCGCCGCGAGGCCCCCGTGCACTGGAACCCCGAGCACGACGGCGGCTCCGGTTTCTGGTCGATCACCCGGTACGACGACATCGAGATGATCGACAAGGACCCCGAGACCTTCACCTCGATGAAGTTCACCAACCTCGAGGAGCCCCCGGCCGAGTTCCAGGAGCTGCGCCGCTCGATCCTCGAGACCGACGGTCCGCGGCACATGTCGCTGCGCAAGCTCCTCATGCGCGACTTCAACCCGGCCCAGCTGCGCCGCTACGAGGACTTCCTGCGCGGCCTCGCCGCCCTCACCGTCGAGACGGCGCTGCAGCATGAGGAGATGGACTTCGTCGACGCCATCGCCGCCGACTACCCGATCGCGGTGCTCGCCCGCCTCCTCGACACCCCCGAGGAGATGACGCCGCAGCTCATCTCGTGGGGCAACGAGATCGTCGGCTTCTCCGACCCCGAGTTCGCGCGCGTGCTCGTCAACAGCGAGGAGGCGGAGAAGTACCGCCACCTCCCGTTCAGCTCGCCGGTGTCGCAGGAGATCTTCGAGTACGGCCGCAAGCTCGCCGCCGAGCGCAAGGGCGGCGACGGCGAGGACCTCGTCAGCAAGCTCGTGAACCGCATCCCCGAGGACGGCATCCCGCTGTCGAACGAGCACTTCGACAACTACTTCCTGCTGCTCGTCGTCGCGGGGAACGAGACCACGCGTCAGGCGATCAGCCACTCGATGAAAGCTCTGATCGACAACCCCGACCAGATGCAGTGGCTGCTCGACAACCCGGACAAGTACCCGCAGGCGATCGAGGAGCTTCTGCGCTGGGCCTCGCCGGTCTACCACTTCCGTCGTACGGCGACCAAGGACGTCGAGCTCCACGGGAAGACCATCAAGGAGGGCGACAAGGTCGTCATGTGGTTCGCCTCGGGCAACCGCGACGAGACCAAGTTCGATGACCCGTACCGCCTCGACCTCAGCCGCTTCCCCAACGACCACATGACCTTCGGCAAGGGCCCGCACACCTGCATGGGCTCGAACCTCGCCCGGTTCGAGATGCGGATCATCTTCGAGACGCTCCTGCCGCGCCTCGTCTCGATCTCGCAGACCGGTGACATCCGCCGGGTGCGCAGCAACTTCGTCAACGGCATCAAGGGTTTCCCGGTGCGCATCGAGTCGAAGCAGGGCTGAGGATGAGCGGCACCAAGACGACGGTCCGCGAGCACGAGGCCGAGCTCGTCGTCGAGTCGGTCGAGCGGGTGGCCGAGGGCGTCGTCGCCCTCACGCTCGTCGACCCCGACGGCGGCACGCTCCCCGCGTGGACTCCCGGCGCCCACGTCGATCTCGAGCTCGGCGACCTCGTCCGCCAGTACTCCCTGTGCGGCGACCCCGCCGATGCGCGGTCGTACACCGTCGCCGTGCTGCGCGAGCCCGAGTCGCGCGGAGGATCGGCGTACGTGCACGAGTCGCTCGCTGCGGGCAGCCGCGTGGTGGTGCGCGGACCGCGCAACCACTTCGCGCTCGTCTCAGCCGCGCGCTACCGCTTCATCGCCGGTGGCATCGGAATCACGCCGATGCTCCCCATGATCGCCGAGGCGGAGGCCATGGGCGCCGACTGGCACCTGTGGTACCGCGGCCGCGCCCGCGCCGGCATGGCCTACTGCGACCTCCTCACGCAGTACGGCGACCGCGTCACGCTGCTGCCGGGCGACGAGACCGGCCCGCTCGACCTGGCCGCCGTCCTCGCCGACCCGGGCGACGGCACCGTCGTCTACGCGTGCGGTCCCGAGCGGCTGCTCGTGGGCATCGAGGAGGTGTGCGCGGCCTCGTGGCCGGCGTCCGCCCTGCACCTCGAGCGCTTCGCGGCCAAGGAGATCGAGGCGCCGGCGGGCGGCGAGCGGAAGCTTCGAGCTCGAGCTCGCGGCCTCGGGCGTCACCCTCACCGTGCCGCCGGACAAGTCCATCTTCAACGTCGTGCTCGAGGCGGGCATCAGCGTGCTCGGCTCCTGCCACGAAGGCGTCTGCGGCACCTGCGAGCAGATCGTGCTCGACGGCGACGTCGACCACCGCGACTCGGTGCTGAGCGAGTCCGAGCGCGCGGCCAACGACGCGATGATGGTCTGCGTCTCGCGCTGCTTCTCCGACCGCCTCGTCCTGGACCTGTGAGGGGATGGCCATGAGCTCTCCGCGCCGCGCCTTCTCCGCCGCCTTCCCGTCCGACTGCTGGTACGCGCTCGCGCGCTCCGGCGACGTCGACCGGGAGCCGTTCGGCCTTCGGGCCCTGGGCCTCCCCGTCGTGCTCTTCCGCGCAGCCGACGGCAGGGCTGTCGCGCTCGAGGACCGCTGCGCGCATCGTGCCTACCCGCTGTCCGCCGGCGTCGTGGTCGAGGAGGGCCTGCGCTGCGGGCTCTGCGGCTTCGTCTACGACACCGACGGCCAGTGCATCTCCGTGCCCACTCAGCCCCGCGTGCCGTTCGGCGCGAAGGTGGCGTCGTACCCCGTCCAGGAGCGCGACGGCCTGGTGTGGGTCTGGCTCGGCGAGCCCGGCCGGGCCCGCCTGGCCCGCGTGCCGGAGCTGGCGTGGCTCGACGACGAGGCATGGGCCGGCGTGGGCGGCTCTGCCGTCGTGGCTGCCGGCTACCTCCTGCTCCACGAGAACTTCGCGGACGTGACCCAGGTGCCGTTCGTCGCACCGGAGATCGCGCCCAGCGTGATCGCTGTCGCGCCGCCGCTCGACGTCGTCGTCACGGAGACCACCGTGACGCTGCGCCGCGAGTTCCCGCCCGCGCCGCTGCCGGCCTGGCAGGCCGATCTCCTCGGTGCCGGCGACGCCGCGTTCGAGACGCTGCAGGAGGGCTACTTCCTCTCGCCGGCGGCATGGGTCGACCACTGGGACGTGACGGGCGCCGACGGCACGACGGCACGCCTGCGGTTCACGCACCTGGTGACCCCGCTCGACGAGGGACTCTCGCAGCTGCACTGGCAGGTGGACCGCGACTTCGCCGTGGGTGACGAGGGCGCGGACGACCTCATGCTCGAGATGTTCGGCGACTACTACGACCGCGTCCTGGCTGCGATGGAGACCGCGCAGGAGGTGCTCGACGTCGACGGCCGAGGCCCCGAGGTCAACGTGGCGGCCGACGTCGCCGCGCTCAAGGTCCGCGAGATCGTCCTCGCCATGCTCGCCACCGAGTCCCCGGCAGTCGTCACGACCCGCCGAGCCCGCGTCTGATGCCCGAGAACGACTCGAACGAGGAGAAGCCGTGTCCGAGCTGAAGGGGTTCGCCCCGCCGTACACCGTGAGCGGGCGCAGCGCGCTGATCCCGAACCCGCCGTGGTTCTACAGCGGCGACCTGCTCACGGTGGAGTACCGGACCGACGTCGAGAAGGTCCGGGCCCTGCTCCCGGCCGACGTCGAGCTCGCGCCGGAGGACCCGGGCGCGGTCGCGTTCATCTGGGCCGACTGGCAGTCGTGCTCGACCGGCGGCGAGGAGCTGCTCGACCCCGCGCGCTCGCAGTACAAGGAGGCGTTCGCCGTCGTCCGCTGCCAGTACGAGGGCGGCACCTACTCGCGCTGCGTCCTCATCTGGGTCACCACCGACTTCGCCATGGCGCGCGGCATCCATCAGGGCTACCCGAAGAAGCTGGCCTCGATCCACCAGACGCGCCCGATGCCGTACGGCAAGGGTGCGCCGCGTATCGAGGCCGGCGCGAAGTTCGGAGCGACGGTGGCCGCGTACGACCACCGGCTCGCCCAGGCGGTGATCACGCTGACCGGGCCGGCGGACTCCAACGGATTCGTCAACGCGCTCCCGATGCTGCACCACCGACAGGTGCGGCCGATCGAGCGCGGCGCGGAGGGCTGGGCCCTCGACGAGGTGCTCACCATGAGCGGCGTCGGCTTCGAGGCCGGTCAGCCGTGGAAGGCCGAGGCGACCCTCGACCTGTTCGACTCCCCGTGGGACGACGTCGCCTCGACGCTGCCGGTGCGCGAGATCATCAGCGGGTACTACGTGCAGGTCGGCACGAGCTGGGACGGCGGTACGACGCTCGCCCACCGCTAGGAGGCGCGGCTACCTCGGGCGGACGCCCTTGTTCGCCACGATCTCGACGGCGTGCGGTGCCAGGGGCTTCAGCAGCGCCGTGGCGATGGTGCCGAGCTGGGACATCTGCTCGGGCGTGAGCACGTCCACCAGCAGCCGCCTCACCTCGCGGACGTGCGCGGGGGCGGACTCGACCATCTTGGCGAGGCCGGCGTCGGTCAGCACGGCCTCCACCGCGCGCGGGTCGACGGCAACCGGACGCCGCACGATGTACCCCTGCGCCTCGAGCCGCGACACGGCGTGCGACAGGCGCGACGGCGAGCCCGAGGCGAACTGCGCGAGCACGCTCATGCGCAGCGCGCGGTCCGGTGCGTCGCACAGACCAGCCATCACCTGGTACTCGAACGAGTTGAGGCAGGCGTCGCGCTTGAGCTGCGCGTCGACGGCGGCAGGGAGCGCCTCGAGCAGCATCGACACGGCGATCCACGTGCTCAGCTCGTCCGGGCTCAGCCACGGAACGTCATCGGACATGGCGGGAGGGTAGCGGACAGCGGTACTTGAATCTTCAACTCGGGCGGTCTACAGTTCGGCTAACTTGAAGGTTCAACACAAGGAGAGACCATGAACGTCGCACTCTGGATCGTCGCCGGGCTGGTGGCCGCGGCGTTCCTCGGCGCCGGACTGATGAAGATCACCGGCAAGCGCGAGCAGATGCTCGAGCGCATGGCCTGGGTCGCCGACTACTCCCCGTCGCAGGTGAAGCTCATCGGCGTCGTCGAGGTGCTGGGCGCCCTCGGCCTCATCCTGCCCGCCGTCACCGGGATCGCCCCGATCCTCGTGCCGATCGCTGCGACCGGGCTCGTCATCACCTCGGTCCTCGCCGCGATCATGCACATCCGTCGCGGCGACGGCGTCGGCTCGGCCGTGCCGGTCCTCGTGCTCGGCCTCCTCGCTGCGTTCGTCGCCTGGGGCCGCTTCGGTCCGTACGCCTTCTAGTCCCTGCATGACGAGGGGTCCCGCCGGTTCGGCGGGGCCCCTCGTCATGGGCGGATGGGTCTACAGGTGGTACGCGTACTCGCGGAACTCCCAGTCGGTGACGAAGCGCGAGAACCGCTCGACCTCGTTGCGCTTGTAGGTCAGGAACGAGTTCACGAAGAACTCGCCGACCACCTGGGCCAGCGCGGTGTCGGCCTCGAGGGCGTCGAGCGCCTCGGGCAGCGACTGCGGCAGCATCGGGGCGCTCTCGGGGTCGTAGCCGTAGCCCTCGAGCGGTGCGGCGGGCTCGAGCTTGTCGCGGACGCCGAGGTAGATGGCGGCGCTCACCGCGGCCATGGCGAGGTACGGGTTGGCCGTGGCGTCGCCGAGGCGCACCTCCATACGGGCCGCCCCACCGCGCTCCGGCGGGATGCGGACCATCGCGCTGCGGTTGTCCAGGCCCCAGTCGATGAGCCAGGGCGCGAGGGTGTCCGGCCCGAACCGCTTGTAGGAGTTGATCGTCGGGTTGAGGATCGCGGCGAGTGCCGGCGCGTGGGCGAGGACGCCCGCGATGGCTGCGCGGCCGATCGCCGACAGCCCGTCCTGGCCCTCCGGGTCGCCGAACACGTTGGTGCCGTCGCTGTCCACGAGCGAGATGTGCAGGTGGAAGCCGCTGCCGCCCTCGTCGTTGAACGGCTTGGCCATGAACGTCGCGAGCATGCCCTCGTGGCGGGCGATCTCCTGGACGGCCGACTTCATGCGGAACGCGCGGTCGGCGGCGTCGAGCAGGTCGGAGTGGTTGAGGTTGATCTCGAACTGGCCGGGCGAGAACTCGTGGTTGGCAGCGGTCACCTGCAGCGAGGCGTCGCGCATGTAGCGCAGCATCGTCAGCAGCATGCCCTTCGGGTCGCCCTTGCGGCCGACGACGTACACGTTGCCGGGCTGGTCGGCGTACCGCCCCCACCCGGTGGTGCTCGCGGCGTCCTGCTCGAGGAGGTAGAACTCGAGCTCCGGACCGATCACCGCGCTGACGCCGAGCTCGCTCAGCTTGGCCGAGACGCGACGCGCGACCTCTCGCGGCGACTCCTCCGCCGCGGTGCCGCCGAGGACGGTCGTGTCGGCGAGGCACCAGGCGGCGCCCGGCTCCCACGGCAGCGTGGTGAGCGTGGTGAGGTCCGGCCGCGCGCTGATGTCGGGCAGGCCGCTCTCGATGCCGCCCTGCACCGGGACGACGTCGCCCATGGGGGAGGTGTGGTAGACCGCGCGGCAGAACGCGATGCCGTGCCCCATGACGCTCGCCAGCTCGTCGATGAGGACGTCGCGACCGCGGTCGACACCGATCAGGTCGGGGTACGAGACGCGGATGACGTCGATGCCCTTCGCGCGCAGGTCCTCGACCAGGGCGGACACGTCGACGTTGTCCATGCGGATCTCCTTGCCATGGGGTGCTGACCGGGTCTAGTCGTTCGGGTACGAACGATGGGGGAACGATAGTGGCCGTGCCGCCACGGGGGAAGGGGTCGGCGCAAACTGCCCGAGCCCTTGCGGGGCTGCGGGTCGGGCCATATGTTCGGACCCGAACGAGAGGAGCCGCCGGTGCGCGCGCTGTTCGTCCAGCAGGACCACGTCTCGCCCGTCGGGCCGGTCGGTGCGCAGCTCGAGGCGCGCGGGTACGACGTCGAGGAGTTCCTCGTCGTCCCCGAGAGCCGGTTCCACGACCCCAATGTGGCAGCGGTGTTCCCCGACCCGCGCGACTTCGACGTGATCGTGCCCATGGGCGCCCCCTGGTCGGTGTACGACCACGCGACGATCGGCGCCTGGGTGCTCGAGGAGCTGACGTTCCTGCGCACGGCGCACGACGCCGGCGTACCCGTCCTCGGGATCTGCTTCGGCGGCCAGGCGCTCGCCGCGGCGCTCGGCGGAGCGGTCGAGCGCGCGCCCGAGGCCGAGGTCGGCTGGTACGAGATCGAGAGCGACGCACCGGGCCTCGTCGAGCCGGGGCCGTGGTTCCAGTGGCACCACGACCGGTGGGTCGCGCCGCCCGGTGCCGAGGTCATCGCCCGTACTCCCGTCGCGCAGCAGGCCTTCACGATCGGTCGCAGCATGGGCGTGCAGTTCCACCCCGAGCTCACCCCGGAGCAGCTGCAGGGGTGGCTCGACAACGGCGGCAGCACTTACCTCGAGGCGCACGGCGAGGACGCCGGGGCGCTGCTCGAGGTCACCGAGCGGACGGCGTCTGCCGCGCAGGCCCGCAGCCGGCTGCTGGTGGACCGGTTCCTCGACCAGGTGGCCTCGCGGCCGCAGGGGTGATCCGAGCGTGCGGGCCCGAACGACTCTCGTAGACTCGCGGACGTGGCAGCCGTGACCCCGTCGGGCAAGACGCTTCCACGCGCTGCATCCGGCGCCCGCCGGCCGGTCGCCCACGTCGTCCACCCCGACGACTGCGACCCCAGCAGCTGCCCCTGCGACGACGCGGAGTGCTCGTTGAGCAAGTACGTGCGCGCCACCACCGCCGCCGCCGACCCGAGCCCCACGGGCGAGCACACGCTCGAGGCCACCGAGCAGGCCGTCGCCGAGCGCCTCGCGGGCCTCGAGGTCGACATGGCCGCGATGGCCGCCGTCTCGAACATCTACCGCGCCGCCAACGCCGTACGGAACCACCTCGAGCGCACCGTGCTCGCGCCGCACGACCTCACCTGGACCGGCTGGGTCGTGCTCTGGGTGGTGTGGATCTGGGGCGACATCGAGAGCCGCCACGTCGCCGCCGAGGCCGGCATCTCCAAGGGCACGCTGACCGGCGTCCAGAACACCCTGATCTCGCGCGGTCTCGTCAAGCGCCGGGTCCACCCCGACGACGCGCGCCGCGTGCTGCTCTCGCTCTCGCCCAAGGGTCAGAAGCTGATGGGCGAGCTCTTCCCGAAGTTCAACGCCGAGGAGGCGTTCGTCGCGAGCCAGCTCGACGACGCCGCCAAGCTCGCGATGGCCCGCAGTCTCCGCACCGTCGTCAAGCAGGCCGAGAACGGCACCGCCTGACGCGGGTCAGCGGGCGGCGTCGACCAGGGCTCGGAAGAGCGCGAGCTGCGCGGGGTCGGTCTCGAAGGTGTCCTCGGGGTGCCACTGGACGGCGAGGAACCAGCCCTTCGCGTCGATGAGCGCTGCGGCCTCGACCGTGCCGTCGGCAGCATGCGCGATCGGTACGAGGCCGGCGCCGAGGCGGCTCACGCGCTGGTGGTGGTAGCAGGACGCCGCCGTCGTGGCGCCGACGACGTCGGCGAGCAACGACCCGGCATCCACGGCCACCTCATGCACCACGTGCCGGTGGGGCTCGGCCATGTGCTGCTCGAGCTCGCCGCCGAGGGCGACGTTCACGACCTGCCAGCCGCGGCAGACCGCGAGCAGCGGCGTGCCGGATGCGATGGCCCAGCGTGCGACCGCGAGGTCGAAGGCGTCCTGCTCGGCGTCGACGTCGTAGACGTGCTCGCTGCGCTCGCTCTGCCCGTACGTCGCCGGATCGAGGTCGCCGCCGCCCGGGAGCAGCACGGCGTCCACGAATCCGAGGCGGGCTGCGACGTCCTCGACGCTCACGACGCCGCCGGGCGCCCACGGATGGATCGTGACCGGCTCGCCGCCGGCGCGCAGTACGCCCTCGGACAGCGCGCGGGCCGTGCTGATCGCGCGGTTGCGGTGGGCGGACGCCGATGCCGAGAACCGGGCGGGGATCGCGACGATCGGGGACCGCGACATCTCTTGACGCCTCCGCAGCAGGGCCATACGTTTGTGTCCGAACGATAGCCGGATCCGGCTCGCTCGTGCCACCCCCATCCTCGCGGAGGCCCGCCCCATGACCAACGCAGTCGTCGCCGGTGTCGAGGTCGACACCCGGCACTGGATCGGAGGCGAGCGCGTCGCGAGCGCGACGACGTTCGAGGACGTCTCGCCGCTCGACGGCACGGTGATCGCCGAGGTGAGCCGCGGGGGTCAGGCCGAGGTCGACGCCGCCGTCGCCGCCGCCAAGGCCGCGTTCCCTGCCTGGGCCGCGCTGCCGGTGGCCGAGCGCTCGGCCATCCTGGTCAAGGTCGCCGAGGGCATCGAGGCGCGCATCGAGGACCTCGCCCAGGTCGAGACGCGCGACAACGGCTCGCTGCTGCGCTCGCACCGCCGCGGCGTCATGCCGCGCGTGGCGATGAACATCCGCTTCTTCGCCGAGTACGCCGTGAACGAGCTCTCCCACCCCGACTTCGACACTCGCGGCCACCGCAACCACGTCTCGTGGGACCCGGCCGGCGTCACCGCGATCGTCACGCCGTGGAACGCACCGCTCATGCTCGCCACCTGGCGCATCGGCCCGGCGCTCGCGGCTGGCAACACCGTGGTCGCGAAGCCGCCGGAGTGGGCGCCGCTGACGGCGTCGCTGTTCGCCGACATCGCCCACGAGGCGGGGCTTCCCGCCGGCGTCTTCAACATCGTGCAGGGCCTCGGCACCGAGGCCGGCGCACCGCTCGTCGCGCACCCCGACGTACGCCGGGTCTGCTTCACCGGCTCGGTGCCGACGTCGATCAAGATCGGCGAGTCCGCGGCCCGCAACGTCACCCCCGTGAGCTTCGAGCTCGGCGGCAAGTCGCCGCTGCTGGTCTTCGACGACGCCGACCTCGACCTCGCGGTCGACCTCGCCGTCGAGCAGTTCGACAACTCCGGGCAGGTCTGCCTCGCTGCCGTGCGCATGCTCGTGCAGGACGGCATCTACGACGAGTTCCGCGCGCGGTTCCTCGAGCGCGCAGCCCAGGTGAAGCAGGGCGACAGCCGCGACGAGTCGTCCGACATCGGGCCGCTCGTGAGCCGGACCCACTTCGACCGGGTCGACGGATTCGTGACGCGCGCGGTCGCGGACGGCGCCCGGGTGATCCTGGGTGGCGAGCCCAACCATGAGCTCAACGAAGCGACCGGCGGATTCTTCTACAAGCCCACGGTGTTCGAGGATGTCGACCGCACGATGGAGATCACCTGCCAGGAGGTCTTCGGACCCGTCCTGACCCTCCAGCGATTCGGCACCGAGGAGGACGGCGTCGCGATGGCGAACGACACCGACTTCGGCCTCGCGGCCACCCTCGTCACCGGAAGCCAGGAGCGCGCCGAGCGCGTCTCCTCGCAGCTGCGCGCCGGCACGGTCTGGATCAACTGCTTCTTCGTGCGCGATCTCTCCGCGCCCTTCGGCGGCTCCGGCCGCTCGGGCATCGGACGTGAGGGCGGCCTCTGGTCGTTCGACTTCTACTGCGATGTCAAGAACTCTGTGTTCGCCCCGAAGGGATGGAACTGACATGGGTGAGGTTGTCGGAGCGGGGCTTCTGTCCCACGTGCCCACGATCATGGCTCCGCTCGAGGAGCGGCTCGCGCTCAACGGCGGCAAGGAGATCTCGCTCGTCCCCGCCCTGCACCAGCTGCGCGCGGAGAAGTTCGAGCAGCTCGACTACGACACCGTGATCGTGCTCGACTCGCACTGGTTCACGACGGTCGAGTTCATCGTGACCTCGCAGGACCTCCGCGCCGGCCTGTTCACGGCCGAGGAGCTCCCGCGCGGCATGTGCCGCATCCCGTACGAGTGGAAGGGCGACCGCGAGCTCGCCGAGGCGATCGCAGCCGAGGGTGAGCCGGCCGGCACCTGGATCACCGCGATCGACGACCCGTACCTGCCGCTGTACTACCCGTCGATCAACCTCTGGTCGTACCTCGGCAAGGGCATGGACAAGCAGTGGATCTCGATCTCGGTCTGCCAGACCGGTGACACCGACGACTTCCTGCGCGTGGGGCGCGCGATCCGTGCCGCGGTCGAGAAGACCGACCGCAAGGTGATCATCATCGCGACCGGCTCGATGTCGCACACGTTCTACAAGCTCAAGGAGCTGCGCAAGCACGAGAGCAGCGACCCGTCGCACATCATCACCCAGAAGGCGCGCGACATGGACCACGAGCGCCTCGAGTGGTTCTTCGAGGGCCGCCACGACCGGGTGCTCGACACCATGCCGGAGTTCCTCACGGTGCGGCCCGAGGGCATGTTCGCCCACTACCTGATGATGGCCGCGGCGCTCGGTGAGCACGACTTCAGCGCGCCCGGGGTCCAGTACGGCGACTACGAGAACGCCATCGGCACGAGCCAGGTCCACGTGTGGTTCGACCGCCCCGAGGCCGGTTGGACCGCGCCCCGCACCGCCTGACCGACGTACCGACCCGCTCTGGATGACTGAAAGGCACGTTCCCATGCCCTTCACGCATCCAGAGCGAGCAACCTTCTGGGAGAGAACGTGACCGAGTACCGCCGGATCCTGCTCGAGGGCAGCGCCGTCCAGGTCGTCCGCCACGGCGACACCCTCGTGGCTGCGGACGGCCGCGAGGTCGGCGTCGAGGACGCGATCCACCTGCCGCCGAGCGAGCCCACGAAGATCATCGCGGTGCACCTCAACTACGACAGCCGCACGCAGGAGTTCATGACCAAGCTCCCGCCGGCGCCGACGTACTTCCACAAGCCGATCACGGCGATCAACAGCCACAAGGGCGCGGTCGTGCGCCCCGAGGGCTGCCGGTGGCTCAACTACGAGGGCGAGATCGTCATCGTCATCGGCCGCACGTGCCGCAACGTGTCGCCGGCCGAGGCGGGCGACTACATCGCCGGCTACACCGTGGGCAACGACTACGGGCTGCACGACTTCCGCGACACTGACGCCGGCTCGATGCTGCGCGTGAAGGGATCCGACACCCTCGCACCGGTCGGCCCGGGCCTGGTCACCGACTGGGACTTCCGCGGCAAGCAGATCCGCACTCTGGTCAACGGCGCCGTCGTCCAGGACGACACGACCGACGGCATGGAGTGGGACATGAACTACCTCGTGGCCGACCTCGCGCGCACGATCACGCTCGTGCCCGGCGACCTCATCTACTCGGGCACGCCCGCCAACTCGCGGCCCGTCGTCCCCGGCGACGTCGTCGAGGTGGAGGTCGAGGGCCTCGGGAAGCTCACCAACTACATCGTCACCGGCCCGACACCGATCCGCACCGACGTCGGCGCGCAGCCGACCGAGAGCGAGGAGGTCGTGTCCACGGCCCTCGGCGGCGACTGGGAGTTCCGCGGCATCCGCACGCCGTCCAAGGACCTCTACCCCAGCACCGTCCAGGAGAAGTAGCCGCACCGGTCGCAGGCCGCGAGCTACTGCCCAAAGTGGGGTGTTGGCGCAGCCCGAAGCCCCACTTTGGGCAGTAACTCGAAGAATATGGAGGGTGGCGGGGTGGCGGACGTGCGGTGGCTCATGGTGCTCACCGAGAACGAGGCGATCCTGGATCCGCGTGACCTCGGTGCGCTCGTGGACCTCGCCGCGACCGCCGAGGCCAACGGGGTCGACGGCGTCCAGCTCTCCGAGCACGTCGCGCTCGGCCGCGACTCCGGTGCTGCAGGCGAGATGCACAACCCCCGCGACTACGCCGCCCCCGGCAACCAGTCGCCGGCGTACCCGTGGCCGAGCAGCATCGTGCTGATGTCGGCCATCGCCCAGGCGACGTCGTCCCTGCGCCTCGTCGCCGGAGCGATCATCGCGCCGCTCCGGCACCCGCTGCTGCTCGCCAAGGAGCTCGGCACCCTCGATCTCCTGTCCCAGGGCCGGCTCGTGGTCCTGCCGACGGTGAGCTGGTCGAAGGACGAGTACGCCGCCCTCGGCGTCCCGTTCGCCGAGCGCGGCCGCATCCTCGACGAGCAGCTCGAGGTGCTCGCGAAGTCCTGGGGACCGTTCCCCATCAGCCACGCCGGCCCCCGGTTCCCCTTCACCGACGTCTGGCTCGAGCCGGGTGCGCACACGCAGGCCGGTCCGCCCTTCTGGTTCGGCGGCCAGGGGATGCCACCGCACGTCGTACGCCGGATCGCCCGCTACGGCAGCGGCCTCAACCCCTTCGGCCGTCTCACCGACGCCGACATGGCCGCGCTGGCCGCCGGCATGCGCGAGGCGGGCCGCGACCCCGGCGAGCTCGAGCTCGTGGGCGGGATCCAAGGCACGTTCACCGGCCCGGACGACGTCGCCGACGTCGACGTCGCCCTCGCCGACCTGCCCCGCCAGCTCGAGCAGGGCTTCACCACGATCTGCTTCAAGCCCTCGATGTTCGTGCGCTCCGTCGACGAGGTGCCCGCGCTCTGCCGCCACCTCGTCGCCGAGGGTCGCCGCCTCTCGTCGTAGGCACCCTCCGCTCACCCTGATCAAACCGTCGCT
>CAWJMG010000002.1:0-15384 GCA_963843975.1 uncultured Actinomycetes bacterium
TTCCCGGGCTGGGAAACGACGGATTGATCAGGGTCGGCTGTGGGGTGGACGTGCGGAGGGCCCGGAACCTGTGCGGTTCCGGGCCCTCGCGCCGTGGTACGGCGGCTCAGGTGACGAGGTCGGCGATCGCGTCGACGTTCTCGCTCTTCTTGCGGACGACGCCGACCACGAGGCCGACCACGAACATCACGAACGGCGTGGCGACGAGCACCCAACCGGTGGTGCTGAGGCCCCACGACTCGACCGTCGGATCGACGCCCTCGGCGACCGTCCCGGCGAGCAGTCCGAAGCGCGAGGCCAGCAGGTAGAGCCCGAGCGCGAGACCGATGGACGCGAGCACAGGTGCGATGACCGAGGCCCAGACCGAGGCCTCGCCCTTGTGCCGCCGGAAGAACGCGATGACCGCGATCGACACGAGGATCTCCACGAACACGATCGCGAGCACCGCCATGCCGGAGAACCAGTAGAAGAGGTTCAGGACCGGGTCGAGCTGCTTGATCGCGAAGATGAGGATCACGACGAGACCGATGACCGAGGTGACGACGGCCGAGGTCCACGGGGCGCCGCGGCCGTTGACGCGGTCGAGACGCGTCGGCAGCACGCCGGCGCGGCCCATCGCGTAGAAGTAGCGCGCGGCCGAGTTCTGGAAGGCCAGCAGGCCGGCGAAGAGCGACGAGATGACCAGCCAGCTCATCAGCGTCGACATCCACGAGCCGACGTACGTCTCAGCGACTCCGAAGAGCACTGCCGCCGGATTCACGAGCGGGACGCCGTCGACCGACGACAGCTCCACCGTCTTGTCGATCACGGTGGACGCGCCGAGGCCGGTCACGATGGCGAACGCCGTGAAGCCGAAGATGACGGTGATGGTGATGACGGCGAGGTACGTCGCCCGCGGCACGGACTTGTGCGGGTCCTTGGACTCCTCGCCGTAGATCGCCGTGGCCTCGAAGCCGATGTACGAGGCGAACGCGAACGCGAAGGCGATGCCCGCGGTGCCGGTGAGACCCCCCGCCAAGATGTTGGACGGCGCGAAGGACGCTGCGAGGTCGACGCCCTCGGGCTTGTTCGAGGAGAAGAAGACGGCGAAGGCGGTCACGAGCAGCGAGAGGAGCTCGAGGGTCATGAGGACGCCGAGCACCTTGGCGCCGATGTCGACCGAGAGCACGGACAGGCCGAGCACGATCGCCCAGGCGATGAGCACCCAGACCCACCAGGCCCAGTCGATGCCGAACTGCGCGGCCATCTGCGGGCCGACGACGCCGCCGAAGAAGCCGTAGACCGCGAGCTGCACGGCGAGGTAGGCGACGAGCGAGACGAACGCCGAGCCGACACCGGCCACGACGCCGAGGCCGCGGCCGACGTATGCGAAGAAGGCGCCGACGTTCGTGACCTTGCCGGCCATGGCGGCGTAGCCGACGGAGAACAGCAGCAGGATCAGGCCGACCGCGACGTACGCGCCGGGGGCGGCTGCGCCGTTGCCGAGCACGATCGCGACCGGCACCGCGCCGGTCATGCCGACGAGCGGGGCGGCTGCCGCGACGACGAAGAACACGATGCCGAGGACGCCGAGGCGTCCGTGGTGCAGCGCGGTCTCCGGGGTCTCCTGCGGCGGGGGCTGGAGCTGGGTCATGGCTCTCCTCATGGCGCCTGGCGTACGCAGATCCGTTCGGATCCGAATGACTGCGCAAGAGTGGCGCGTGCCACACGCCGCGTCAAGGGTTTCGGGCCATATTTGTCCGGGCGCGAACGACCCTGCCGAGGGGGGCTGTGCAGATTGTCCACCAGGCACCGCGCACGGTGGGGCGACGGCTACCCAGGGTGCGCCGGAGCGTGCAGAACGCCCCCGCCGCGGGTCGGGCTAGGAGCGGGCGTCGTCGGCCGAACCGAAGAGCGCGAGCAGCTCGCCGACCTCGTGGTCGGCCTCGGCCGGGTGCCGGAAGTGGCCGCCGGGGTGCACCTGGTAGGTGTTCCGGCGCCCGACCCGGGTGCGGGTCACGAAGCCGGCTTCCTCGAGGTCGCGGACGATCGCCTGGGCGGCGCGCTCGGTGATCTGGGCGGAGTCGGCGAGGTCGCGCAGGCGGGCGTCGGGATCGCGGGCGATGAGCAGCAGGAGCCGTGCGTGGTTCGTCAGCAGGGTCCACGACCGGCTCGGGGCGGTCGCGGGGCTCGTCGTCGGCTCGGGCACCGGCCCATCATGGCCTCCCGGCCCCCGGATGTCCGGAACCGGCGCGAGATGACATACGAACAAGACTTCGTGTAATCTTCTTCGCATGTCCACGATGCGCGCTGCCGCTGCCGGTCTCGCCCTGTCCGCCCTCGGCGCCCTCGTCCTGCTCGTCCTGGTGCTCGCCGGCATGCGCCCGTCGCTGACCGTCGCCACCCCCGAGGTCGGGTCCGCGGTGCTCACCGTCGGGCTCCGGCTCGACGTCGTTCCCGCGATCCTGCTCGCACTCGTCACCGGGCTCGGTGCGGTCGTGGCCGTGTACTCCGCCCGCAACCTCGCAGGTCAGCACCGCCTCGCGCGGTTCGCCCTGCTCGAGGCGGCGGTGGTGGGCGGCCTCGCCCTCGCGGTGACGGCCGCGAGCCTGCCGCTGCTTCTGCTCGGCTGGACGGCGGCCGGCCTCGCGATGGCCGCGCTCGTCGCGCACTCCGGAACCGACCGCGCCCGTGCGGCCAGCCGGTTCGTGCGCCGGCGCCTGCTCGTCGGCGACGCCGCGCTCGCCGCCGCCGTCCTGGTGGCCGGCCTCGGGATCGGGGTGTGGGACGTCGACGGCCTCGGTACGGCGGTGGCGTCGGCGGACGCTCCGCTCCTGGCGCTGTCCGCGCTGCTCGTCGTCGCCGCGGGCGTCGTCCGCAGCGCGCTGGTCCCTGCGCACCGCTGGCTGCCGGAGGTCGCCGAGGCGCCGTCGCCGGTCAGCGCCCTGCTGCACGCCGGCTTCGTCAACGGCACCGGCCTGCTCGCGCTGCTGCTGTGGCCGCTCGTCGCGGCCGCCCCCGCCGCGCGCGGCGTCGCGCTGCTGCTCGGTGTCGTCACCGTCCTGCTCGCCTCCGCCCAGCAGCGGGTGCGTCCCGACGTGAAGGGCCGACTCGCCTCCTCGACCTCGGCACAGATGGGATACCTCGCGATCACCGTCGGGATCGGGCTTCCCGCCGCCGTCCTCGTCCACCTCGTCGGCCACGGCCTCTGGAAGGCCGGCTTGTTCCTCGGCGCCGGCGGTGCCGTGGAGCGGGTGCGCGGTGCGGCCGCCGCGCAGCCGGCCCGCCGGGGCGCGGCTCCGGTGGCCGCGCTCGCTCTCGGCGTCCTGGCCGCAGTCTCCGCGGCCGCGGTGCCCGGCCCGTGGGGTCCGTCGCTCCTCGCGGCTCCCGCGACCCTCTTGCCGGTCATCGCGGCCGCGGCCGCTGCTGCTGCCGCCGCTTGTTCCGTCACGACCTCCGGACGTGGCCGGCGCTCCACGGGCGTGCTGCTGGTGGTGGCGTCGGCGGCGACGTACCTCCTCGTGCTGCGCTCGGTCGACCACGCGCTCGCGCCCGAGCCCGGGTGGTCCAGCCCCGCGTGGGGCGAGCCGGGTGCCGCAGGCCTCGCCGTCGTGATCGCGCTGCTGGTCCTGACCGGGCTCGGCGCCTGGTGGGTGGACGCAGAGGCCCGCCGCGGCAGGTTCGCGCGGCTCGCGGCGTACGTCGCCCGCACCACCATGGCGCCCGCGCCTGCTCTCGGCCGGATCCCGGTCGCCGCTGGTCTTCCGGCGGACGAGACCGTCGACGCGCACCTGGCGGTCGAGGCCTCGCGGATGGCTGCCCAGGTCGTGGCCCCGGTGTGGCCGCTGCACGCGTTCGTGGCGAGCAACCCCGTCGCCGGGCTCGAGCACCTGCCCTTCGCGGACGCGATGCGGGCGGCGTCCCTCACCTGGGGCAGCGCGCCGGGGGTGGACGCCGCACTGCTGCGGGCCGCCGTCAGCGCGGGCGCCGTCGACGACGACGCCGTCACCCGCGTTGCCGCCCAGGTGGCACCGGGTCCGGACGTCGCCCTCGCCGGCCCTGTCCGCGAGCGGGCCGCGCTCGTCCGCGCGCTGATGCTCGCCCAGGCGCCGGCGGACGACGAGGTGGCCCGAGTGCGCGCCGCTCTCGGTGGCGACGCCCTGCTCGACCTGCCGTCCCGCGCGGTGCTGTCACCGGCCGAGGCGGCTGTGGCTCGCCAGCCCGAGCTTCGCACCGCTCGCCGCCCGCGCCCGCGACCTCGTCTCGTCGTACGCCGCCCGCGCGTACGGTGCGCCGGCGTGGCCCGTCGCCACCGTCGGCGTGTGGTCGACGCTTCGTGCCGATGCCGCGTCGCTCGACCGGACGCTCGGCACGCGCGGCGCAGGCGAGTGGCTCGCCGGGCTGCCGGCCGACCCCGCGGCGGCGCTCGCGCCGGTGGCCGTGCGGCTCGGTCTCGACTGGTCCGAGCTCGTGCCCGTGTTCTCCCGTCTGCTCGCCCGCGACCCGGGCTGGGTCGCCCACCTCGCCTGGCGCCGCCGGGTCGACGTGGCCGGCCAGCACGACGAGGCGCTCGACCTCCTCGTGGCGCGGCTCGCCCTCGAGGCGGTCGTCGTCGCGGCGGCCGGGCCAGCCGTAGCACCGTCCGAGCCGACCACGGTCGACGTCGCGTCTTCGGTCACCGTCATGCTCGCCGCCTCCGGCGCCGACCTCGGCTCTGTCACGGCCGCGGCGCTGGCCGACCTCGTCACCATCGCTGCGGCCGTGCACGACCAGGGCGTCGAGCTGCTGCGCCTGCGTGCGTGGGAGGAGTCGTACCGCCGACCGGTGCTCGCGCAGCTGGCCGAGCGGGCCCGCGTGCTCGACCTCGGCTCTGCTGGCGCCGACGCCCAGGTCGTCACCTGCATCGACGTCCGCAGCGAACGGCTGCGCCGTCAGCTCGAAGAGGTCGGCCCCTGGGAGACCGTGGGCGCAGCGGGCTTCTTCGGCATCGCGCTCGCGCACGTATCGCCGACCGGTGCGCTCACCGAGCGCCTCCCCGCGCTGCTGCGCCCGCAGCACGTGGTGCGCGAGTCCTGCGACGCGATGCCCGCACGCCGCTGGGTGACGGCGGACGCCGGCGAGGCTGTCCACGGCGCCGAGGGAGCTGTCGGAGCGCCGTTCGCGCTGGCCGAGGCGGCCGGCTGGATCACCGGCCCGTCTGCCGTGCTGCACACGGCGTCGCCTCGACTCTGGCACGGGCTGCGCCGAAGGCTGGCCGACCGGTTCGGTCCTGCGCCGCGCGGCGTTCTCACCCTCGAGCGCGGCGCGAAGGCGCCGGAGGGCTTCTCGCTCGACGAGCTCGTGGCAGCGGCCGCCGGCTTCCTGCGCACGACGGGTCTGCTCGCGCCTGCGCCGGTTGTCGTGCTGCTCGGCCACGGCGGGCACGCGGCGAACAACCCGCACGTGGCGGCGTACGACTGCGGCGCCTGTGGTGGCCACGCGGGCGACGTGAGCGCGCGTGTCATGGCGCAGGTGCTGAACGACGGGCGTGTGCGTGCTGCTCTGGGCGAGCAGGGGATCGACATCCCTACCGGCACGGTGTTTCTCGCCGGCCTGCACGACACCACCCGTGACCGGGTCGAGCTGCTCGACGAGGTGCCCGATCACGCTCGCGCCGTGGTCGACCGGCTCGAGCGTGACCTCGCGGTCGCGTGCGACGCGGTCGTGCTGGAGCGCGCTCCGCTCCTGCCGGGCGGTGTTCCGGCGGGGCTCGCGGCCGCGCGCCGGACCCTCGACGCCCGCGCCGTCGACTGGGCGCAGGTGCGCCCGGAGTGGGGGCTCGCGCGCAACGCCGCGATCGTCATCGGCCCGCGAGCACTCACCCGCGGGCTCGACCTGCAGGGACGCGTCTTCCTGCAGTCGTACCGGTCGGACCTCGACGCGGACGCCAGCGCTCTCGAGTTCCTGCTCACCGCGCCGCTCGTCGTCGCGCAGTGGATCTCCGCGCAGTACTGGTGCTCGACCGTCGACCCCGAGCACTTCGGCGCCGGCGACAAGACGACGCACAACGTGCTCGCGTCGTACGGCGGAGGACCTGCGCCGCTCACGGGCGTGCTCACCGGCGCGCGCGGCGACCTGCGGATCGGCCTGCCGTGGCAGGGAGTAGCCGAGCACGCCCCGGTGGACGGCCGGTGGACGGCGCTGCCCTTCCACGAGCCGCTGCGGCTCCTCGCCGTGGTGCACGCCTCCCCGGAGGCGGTCGAAGGCATCCTGCGCCGGCGTGAGGACGTCGCGCGCCTCGTGCTCGGGGAGTGGATCGAGCTCGTGGTGGCCGATCCGGCGTCCGGCGACCTGCTGCGCCGTGATCCCACGGCGGGCTGGGTGCCGGTGGGGGACGTCGTGGGTGAGCTGCCTGCGGTCGAGGGCGAGCACGCATCGGCCCGCGCCTGAGCGGGCCGTCCCCCAGGGGGAGGCGCCGCGGCCGGCCCTGCTGGTGAACGGACACGCTCGGCCACCTCACGGTTGCCTCTCCGACCGAGGTATCCCTCAGGAGCGCCGCGCCGGGGCCGACAGGGCGATCGGGACTTCCGTCCCCGTCGCCCTGTCTCCCGGAGGCCTTTCGTGTCCGCTCCTGCTCCCGCCGCTGCGTCGCGCAAGCGGTTCGCCCTCAACGTGCGCCAGCGCCTGTACGGCCTCGTGGCCGCGCTGCTGGCGCTCTGGCTCCTGTCCGCCGGTGTCGCCATCGTCGGGCTCAACCAGGCGCAGAGCGGTTCGCAGGGTCTCGCCGAGGCCTTCACCGAGGCCAACTACGGCAGCGAGGCCTACACCGCGTGGCTGACGCAGGACGGCGCCATCAACATGGCGGTGCTGCTGCAGAGCCTGAACGACCCGGCGCAGAAGCAGCTCGTCGGCGACACCTGGAAGGTGGCGGCGGACGAGAGCGTCAAGGCACACGACAACATCGCGAAGCTGGCACAGTCGCCGTACGCGGAGCTCGCGGCCCTCGCCGCCGAGGCCGAGAAGGCGGTCACGGCGTACGACGCGTTCGCCACCGACGTGAAGACGAAGACGGACGCCGGCGACATCGCCACCGCGACGCGCACGCAGACCGTCGACAACGCCGAGGCGTCGGCTGCCGTGGTGTCGACCTTCGACACGATCAACACCACGAGCGACACGATCGTCGCCCAGATCGTCGCCGAGGTTCAGGCGACGGTGTCGCGCTGGACGATGGTGCTGATCGTGCTGCTCGTGATCGGTGTCGCCGTGGCCCTGCTCATCACAACCCGCATCGTGCGGTCGATCATGAAGCCGCTCGACGCCATCGACAGCGCCCTCGGTCGCCTCGCCGACGGCGACCTGTCGGCTCGCGTCGAGGTCACGAGCAACGACGAGCTCGGCCGGGTGGGCGTCAGCCTGAACCGAGCCGCCCAGTCGCAGCAGGAGAGCGTCTCCGCGATCGCCGACAACGCGCAGATGCTTGCCGCTGCGGCGGAGGAGCTCACCGCCACGTCGAATCTCATGTCGTCCTCTGCTGAGGCGACCTCGAACCAGGCCTCCGAGGTGGCCATGCGCTCGGAGTCGGTGAACGAGAACGTGCAGACCGCTGCGACCGCCACCGACCAGCTGACCGCGTCGATCGCCCAGATCTCCTCGTCCGCGTGGGACGCCGCGCGCGTCGCCTCGACGGCGGTCGAGGTCGCGAGCAACACCAGCTTGATCATGAACAAGCTCGAGGTCAGCAGCTCGGACATCGAGAAGGTCATCAAGGAGATCAAGGGCGTCGCCGACCAGACGAACCTGCTCGCGCTCAACGCCACCATCGAGTCGGCGCGTGCCGGCGAGGCGGGCAAGGGCTTCGCGGTCGTCGCGAGCGAGGTCAAGGACCTCGCCCGTGCCACCGCCACCGCGACGACCGACATCACCCAGAAGATCCAGACGATCACCACGGACACCGCCGAGGCGATCGCCGCGATCGAGGAGATCACCTCGACCATCACGCAGATCAACGAGATCCAGCACTCGATCGCCTCCGCGGTCGAGGAGCAGACCGCCGCGATCAACGAGATCGCGCGCAGCATGTCGGACGTCTCGTCGGGCAGCGGCCAGATCCAGGTGAACATCGACGGCGTGACCGAGGCTGCGCAGAGCGCCAGCTCGGGCGCCGCGCAGACCCGCCAGGCCGCGGGCGAGCTCGCGCACATGGCGTCGGCGCTCGAGGGCCTGGTCGGAGCCTTCCGCTACTGATTCAGCGCACGCTCACGTGAGCCCCGGGGACCCGATCCCCCGGGGCTCACGTGCGTTCAGACGTCGGCAGACGGCGTCGCGAGCTGCAGGACGGCGTGGCCGAACCCATCGACCAGGACGGTTCTGCCGTCGACGCTCACGCCGCCTCCGTGCACGACCGTCGCACCGCGGACCTCGTCGGCCGCCAGCTCGGCCGGCTCGCGGCGCGGGTTGACCACGACCAGGTGAGTGCCGCCGCGGACGTACGCGAGCGGGTAACCGTCGTGCACGAGCCGCGTGTCCGATCGCGCCGACAGCGCCGGCGTGCTCCGTCGCAGCGCGACGAGCTCGCGCACGAGGTGCAGCAGCGAGTCAGGGTCCGCGCGCTGTGCCGCCACCGTCGGCCGCTCGGGGTCGGGGTCGATCGGGAGGTAGAGCCGCTCCGGTGCCGCGGTCGAGAACCCGGCGTTCGCGGTCCCGTCCCACTGCATCGGCGTACGGCATCCGGCTCGGTTGTACGTCGGGTTGCAGATGCTGCCCTCGACGTCAGGGAGCCCGGGCAGGTAGCGCATGCCGATCTCATCCCCGAAGTAGATGACGGGCACCGTCCCCCAGGTGAGCAGGAAGGTGAACGCCGCTCCGAGCTGCTCCGCGGTGCGCGACCCGCAGGCGAGCCGCGAGTAGTCGTGGTCGGCGGTCGACATGAGGACGAGGCGCTCGGGGTCGTCGGTCTTCACGGCCTCCCAGGAGTCGAGGAACGGCTGCGCGCTGCCGAGGCCGTCGGCGTCGAAGAAGGCGTGGGCGTACTTCCCCCAGACCAGCTCGCCGGCTCCGCCGTTGTCGAACAGGCTGGCGTGCTCCTGGTTGATCACGAGGAAGAAGTCGGCATCGAAGGCGAGCCGATCGCCCGTGCGCGGCTCGCGGCCCTCGGGGACGATCACGGCCTCGGGGTACGTCGCGTCGAGCCACCCGCGCAGCTCGCGCCAGACGGCGGTCGTCTCTACGTGGCCGGGGTCGTCCTTCACCAGCGAGAAGGCCATGTCGACGCGGAACCCCGCGACACCGCGGTCGAGCCAGAAGGCCATGACGTCCTTGAGCGCCTGCCGGTTGCGCAGCGGGCCCGGTGCGTTGACGGGCTGGCGCCACGGCTCCGCGGGGTCGAGCCGTGCGTAGCCGAAGTTGAGCGCCGGTTGCTCGTCGAAGAAGTTCTTCAGGTAGTGCCCATGGCGCGGGCCGGGCGAGCGCACGAACGACGGCGTGCCGGCTGAGTCCTTGGTGGTGTCGCGGTACGGGACGTCATCGGCCCAGACGTAGCGGTCGCCGAGCGGGTCCGGGACGTCGGAGGCGAGCTCGGCCTGGAACCAGGCGTGCTCGATCGAGGTGTGACCGGCGACGAGGTCGAGGAGCACGCGGATGCCGCGCTCGCGCGCCGCGGTCACGAGCTCGACAAGGTCGTCGTTGGTGCCGTACCTCGGCGCGACCTGCACGTAGTTGGAGACGTCGTACCCCGCGTCGACGAACGGCGACGCGAAGAGAGGGTTGAACCAGATCGTGTCGACGCCGAGCCAGGCGAGGTGGTCGAGGTTGTCGATGACACCGCGGAGGTCGCCGATGCCGTCGCCGTCCGAGTCGGCGAACGACTGGGGGTAGATCTCGTACATCACCGCGTCTGCGAGCCAGTCGGACATGGTTCCTCCGTCGAGTGCGTCGTCGGAGGAACGCTAGACCGCGGGGGCCAGGTCACACGTCGCGGTCGACGAGGTTCTCCTTGGCCCACAGGGCGGCGCTCGTACGGTCGCCGACGCCGAGCCGCGTGAAGGCATTGGTGAGGTGGCCCTTGACCGTGCGCTCGCTGATGCCGAGCCGACGCGCGATCTGCCCGTTGGTGAGGCCGCGCACGACGAGCAGCAGCACGTCGCGCTCGCGGTCGGTCAGCTCGTCGGCCGGGGTCGGCGGTGCGGCCGCCCGACGCTCGAGGGCGACCCGGGCGGCCTTCGGGTGCAGCGGCGACTCGCCGCGCGCCGCAGTGCGGACGGCGTCGACGATCTCTGCGGGGTCGCAGTCCTTGAGCAGGTAGCCGACGGCACCGGCGTCGAGCGCATCGAGGATGCGGTCCTGGTCGGAGAACGACGTGAGCGCCACCACCGCGACGTCGGAGTCCAGCCCGACGATGTCGCGCGTCGCCGCCGTGCCGTCGCGGCCGGGCATCGAGAGGTCCATGAGCACGACCTGCGGATGGTGCTCGCGCACCGCCTCGACGGCGTCGGCAGCGTTGGAGCAGGCGGCCACCACCCGGATGTCGCCGTGCGACTCCAGCATGAGGCTCACCCCGTGGCGCACCACGGGATGGTCGTCCACGACCACGACGTCGATCATCTAGAGGGGGATCCTCGCTGTGAGTGTGGTGCCCTGCCCCGGTGCCGAGCGTACGGCGAGCGTGCCGCCGACCTCCGCGACCGAGTCCTCGAGGAGTGCGAGGCCGAGGTGCCCGTCGGGCGTCGACGCGGACGGTCGTGCCGGGTCCACCAGGGTGAAGCCCTTGCCGTCGTCCGCGACCACGAGGCTGACGGAGGTCGAGTTCCGCGCGATGGCGAGGCGCACGCGCGTCGCTTCTGCGTGCTTGACGATGTTCCGCACGGCCTCCTGGGCGACGCGGAACAGAGCCACGTCGACCTCGTCGGGCAGCCGCCCCGCGCCGTCGACGTCGAGCTCGACGTCGATCTTGCGGCTGGCGAGCTGGGCGGTGAGGTCGCTGAGGGCGGCCGCGAGCCCGGAGCGGCGCAGGCCCGGGGGGTAGATCTCGACGAGAAGCGACCGCAGGCCGCGGACCCCCTGGCGCAACTCGGTCGCCGCGTTGCGCACGGTCGAGGAGGCCCACCGCTGCTCGGTCGCCGTGAGCTGCTCGCTGCTCAGCTTGTCGGCAACGCCGGAGAGCGCGTAGCTCGAGCCGGCGAGCGACTGGACGATGCCGTCGTGCAGGTGCGCTGCGATGCGGCGGCGCTCGGTGGTCGAGGCGTCGAGCGCGTGCTGCAGCAGCCGCACCCTCTCGGCCCGGGCGCGGTCGAGGCTCCGCGCGAGCGACCACGCGACCGGCACGAGTGCGAGCAGCAGCAGTGCGAGACCGCCGATCGTGATCGGCGCGAACTCGCCGAGCACCTCGCGCTGGCGGGCGTCGACGGCCGTACGCGTCTGGTACGTCTCGAAGAGCAGCGTGTCGCCGTTCGGCGCCCAGACCGGGAGGTAGACCTCGAGCAGCGGGCCGTGGCCGGCGTCGAAGCGGTTCTCCGGCCGCTGGAGGTCGCTGGCCTCGGCGACGGCCTGGCCGCCAGAGTTGAGGACCTCGAGCTCCTCCTCGTCGAGGTCGTACTGCGTGCCGATGAGGCGGGGCTCGTCGGAGTAGACGACGACGCCGTCGCGGTTCCACATCTTCACGCGCACGACCTCGTCGGACAGGACGCGTGCGCGCACCAGGGCGTCGAAGGTGGCGACGGCGGCAGGGTCGCCGGCGGCGAGGGCATCGGTCAGCACGGGCTGGACGAGGGACTGCGACAGCGTGATCGTGCGCTGGCGTGCGTCCTCGATCGCCTCGCGCTCTGCGGCGCGGTCGGCCGCGAACCAGACTCCGGCGGATACCAGCAGGAGCGCGACGAGGCCGGCGCCCATGAAACGCGTCATGGCCTGGCGCACCACCGACTGAGGGGGATCAGACGGTGGGGCGCCAGGCGACGTGGTCGAGTCGTGCATCAGTGGGGACACGTCGTCGACCAGGAGGTCCGCGTCGCTCCACGCCTGGGGGGACGCAGGTGACGCGGATGCTGCGTGCTCAGCGGTGACCGGGGCGGTCGTCGCAGCTGCGGCAGTGGCCGGCGGGGTCGTCGGCGCCGTTCTTGGCCTGGGCGACACCGGCGGGGACGAGGACGAGGAGAGCTGCGGCGACCGTGCCGGCGAGGAGCTTGCGGACCATGGGTGGGTCTCCTTTCGGGGGAAGCGGACACCCGTAGGTTCAGCCGCCGCCGGTATCACCCACCAGCCGTCCATGCGTCCCGGTACCTCCGCCCACCACGACCGCCGGCCCCCCGCGTCGCGCTGAGACCGATCGTCGACCGTGAGCGGTGATAGTTGAAGGGTCACCGACGGACCGTGCCCGAACCTTGGACGAACCTTCGACGTCGTCCGGTGACCGACCGACCGGTCAGCCCGGGGGAGACGGCACCGGATGGGGCTCCGCCGCCGGTCGGACGAAGACCAGGAGGCGGTAGTCGACGAGGCCGCTGGTCAGGCAGTGCTGCAGGGCGTCGCCGCCGGTGAGCATGCGCCAGTACTCCCCGCGCGGGCGCAGGGGTCCGCGGGCCAGGGCGACGGCCACGGAGATCGCACGGTCGCGCGGACGTCGCAGCTCGAGGTAGGGCGTGAGGTCGACGTCGGTCTCCAGGGCAAGGCCCGTCGCGCGGGCCTGCCGGACGAGCTCCTCGACGTCGACGAGCGACCCGACCCGCCACCCTGCGCGGAAGTCGTCCAGGCGTCGTCGGGCCTCGGCGGTGGGCGCGGCGCCAGCGGCGGTCAGCAGGTCGTCGCAGATCGCCAGGCGGCCGCCGGGCCGTAGCAGCCGGGCCGCGGACCGGAGGTACGCGGCCGGGTCGGGGCCGTGGATGAACGCCTCGACGGAGAAGACCAGGTCGGCCGTGCCCTCGAGGTCGGCGGGCGGGGCGAGGAAGTCGCCCTCGCGGCAGCGGACGCGGTCGGAGAGGCTGGCGGCGGCGAGGAGCTGCTCGGCGCGCGCCACCTGCGCCGGGCTGATGGTGACACCCTCGGCGCGCAGGTCGGGGCGGCGCTGCGCGAGGTGCAGGAGGCTTCCGCCGACGCCGCAGCCGAGGTCGACGACGAGAGGGTCCGCGCGGTCGGGCAGGAGCGCGAGGAGCTGGTCCTCGACGTGGTGGAAGGCCTCGTCGCGGGTCGATACACCGGGGCCCCAGACAGCGCGGTGGATCGAGGCGCCGCCCTGGCCCAGGCGGACGAAGCGCGCGGTGTTGCGGTCGTAGAACGCGCGTACCTGCTCGACCTGACCGGTGGCGTCCTCGGGCACGGCTCACCGTAACCTCGCGCGGCCGTGCGCCGCTGCCGCGTCGGTGCGGACAGGCGCGGCGATCCGCCGTCGGATCACGAAGTGAGCGAAACCCACCGGATCCTGCGTCGATGCGGTGGGTTTCGCGCACGTCGCACCTGTGCGCAGCGGTGGCGGGCCGTACGTCGTCCTGGCGGGTGACGGGATCCGTCTCGGGCGCCGCTGGTGCGGCTGGGGCGCGGGCGCGCTGCTTTCGGCAGGTCGTACGTCGTTCTTGGCCGGGTGACGGGATCCGTCTCGGGCTGACGCAGGGGCGGCCAGGGGGCGCCTTCGGCGCGGTGGGCCCGGGGGGCGTATCGAGTTCCTCCCGATTCCAGGCTGACCCGCTCAGCGAGAAGGCCCTCCTGGCGGCTTCGCCGCGGGGAGGGCCTTCTCGCTGAGCGGGTGACGGGAATCGAACCCGCACTGTCAGCTTGGGAAGCTGTAGTTAAGCTGGACTTGCAGGGTGTTGACCTGCAGTTATACACATCTGCGATCCTTGCGTGGGCTACACGTGGGCTAACGTAAGGGCGAGTAGAGGTGCTCGTCAGACCCTGAGGGGGCGAGGTGGCAACAACGGCGGGGGCCGCCAAGCGGAAGAGATCGTCGGCCTTCGGGACGGTAGAGCAACTGCCGTCCGGGAGGTTCCGAGTCCGTTGGCGAGACGACAACGGATGTCGTGTCACGGCACCGCACACCTTCGCGACCAAGTCGGACGCGCGGCGCTACCTCGCCACGGTGGAGGCCGATCGCATCCGCGGGACCCTCGGAGCCCGACGGCAGGTCAGCGACAACTTGAGCACCTACGGGAGCGCCTGGATCGCACAGAGGCCGCAGATCAAAGACTCCACCCGCCACCAATACGACATCGACTTCCGGCTTCACATCGAGCCGGCGCTCGGCCAGCTTTGCCTCATTGAGATCGACGCGGAGGCTGTGCGCCGCTGGCACGCGGATGAGTCACTCAGGCTGCGGGAGGAACTGGCTGGATCGGGACGGTCCGGCGCGGCAACCGTCGCGCGGGCGTACCGGCTGCTCAGGTCCATCCTGCAGACGGCAGTCGACGACGAGATCCTCGGTCGAAACCCGTGCCGGATCTCAGGCGGCGGAGACGCCCGTTCGACGGAGCGGCCGGTCCTCTCCGCTGAGGAGATCGGTCGGTTGGCCGAAGCGGTGCCCGGACGGTACCGAGCCTTCGTGCTCGTCGCTGGTTTCACCGGACTGCGCGCCGGCGAGATTGCGGCTTTGCGCATTGCCGACCTCAACCTGCGATCCGGCAAGGCGAGCGTCACGGTGAATCGTCGTTTCTATCGCGTCGGAGGTGCCATCACCGTCGACACTCCCAAATCGCGGGTCGGTGCCCGCGTGGTCGCACTTCCGACCTTCGTCGCCACGGAGCTGCGTGCTCACCTCAATGCCTACAGGCCCAGCGCGGATGGTTCTGATCTGGTCTTTGTCACAGCTGGAGGCCGCGACGTCGTCGATGGCTACTCCCAGGTGCTGCGCCGGGGCCTCAACCGAATCGGCCGCAGCGACGCGCGCGCGCACGACCTCCGTCATTCGGCGTTGACGTCCGCAGCCGAGCATGGGGCGACCCTGCGCCTGATACTGCTGCAGACCGTGCGGCGTGAGGATGAGTTGCTGACCGAGGCGGAGGTGCATCTGGTGAGCGTCTCGCTGGAGAGTTTCAAGCCGGTCAGAGTGCCGGAAATGTTGCGAAAACAGTGGCAGGATTAACGAGAAGTTGTTCAGGAAGTGACATTAACCCGAATAGTTCATTAGAGAAAACCTGTCATTCCCGCGAAAGCGGGAATCCAGATGATAGAGGAATCCCCCGCGAGGGCGAGAACAACATCATGGTTTTGTCAGCTTCGCTGGCGTTATTTCTTGCTGGATTCCCGCTTTCGCGGGAATGACGTAGCTAATGGATTATTTGGGATTAAAATAGTTCAAAATCAAGGGGAGTACGTTATGGAAGTTACGCAGGATTTATCGTTTATACATCTGATCAGCAATGCCAGCGTGCTGGTGCAACTGGTGATGGGGCTGCTGCTGCTGGTGTCGATGATGTCGTGGTGGTACATCTTTCTCAAGATGTT
>CAWJMG010000003.1:0-865000 GCA_963843975.1 uncultured Actinomycetes bacterium
GGCGACGTCACGTTCGGCCGCGAGCACGTCCCCGACTACGTCATCGTCCGCGGCAACGGGGAGCCGCTCTACACGCTCGTGAACCCGGTCGACGACGCGCTCATGGGGATCACCCACGTCCTGCGCGGCGAGGACCTGCTCTCGAGCACGCCCCGCCAGCTCGCGATGTACGCCGCCCTCGCGCAGATCGGCGTCGGCGACGGCAGCACGCCGCGCTTCGGCCACCTCCCCTACGTCATGGGGGAGGGCAACAAGAAGCTCTCCAAGCGCGACCCGCAGAGCTCGCTCAACCTCTACCGCGAGGAGGGCTACCTCCCCGAGGGCCTGCTCAACTACCTCGCCCTTCTCGGCTGGTCGGCCGGCGACGACCTCGAGTTCTTCTCGCCGGCCCAGCTGGCCGAGCTCTTCGACCTCGGCCGCGTGCAGCCCAACCCGGCGCGCTTCGACCCGAAGAAGTGCCTCGCCATCAACGGCGACTGGATCCGTCACATCACGGCCGACGACCTGGCCGGCCGCATGCTGCCCTACCTCGAGGCCGTCGGTGCGATCTCCGGCGCCCCCACCGAGGCGCAGCAGGCCCTCATCGACGCGGCCGTGCCGCTCGTCCAGGAGCGGATGGAGACGCTGCGCGGGGGCGCCGAGCAGCTGCGCTTCCTGCTCGTGGACGAGGACGACTTCGCCGTCGATGCCGAGGACCGCGAGCGCGTGCTCACCGAGGACTCCCGCCCGACGCTGCAGGCGTCGTACGACGCCCTCGCGGGCCTGGAGTCGTTCGAGCACGCCTCGGTCGAGGCGGCCCTGCGCGAGGCCCTCGTGGACGGCCTGGGCCTGAAGCCCAAGGTCGCCTTCGGGCCCGTTCGGGTGGCCGTGACGGGCCGTCGCATCTCGCCGCCGCTGTTCGAGTCGATCGAGCTGCTCGGGCGCGATCGGACCCTCGCCCGCCTGCAGGCCGCGCTCGGCTGATCCGTTGCGGCGCTTGCCGTCCCGCGTGCGACCTCTCGGGCGGCTCTCCGGCGTACGGCTCCGGTTTGGGAACGGACCCGGCGACGGGCTACTATTTCCGGCGTCGACGATCCGCAAGGGTCGCAGGCCTTGGGGTATGGGGTAATTGGCAGCCCAACTGATTCTGGTTCAGTTAGTCTAGGTTCGAGTCCTGGTACCCCAGCTGGTCGAGATCGATCGCGCGGTGGCTCACGTCACGCGGCATGAATTTGCCGCTCCGACAAGCCCTCGGGTACCGTCTCTGACTCGCTGGCTGATCGCTCCATGAGCGGTCGAACAGCACCCACGGCCCCGTTGTGTAGCGGCCTAGCACGCCGCCCTCTCAAGGCGGTAGCGCGGGTTCGAATCCCGTCGGGGCTACGTGGAAAGGCCCAGGTCACAGACCTGGGCCTTTCGCTTTGCACTGGGTGCAAATGATCTTGACCACAGATTGACCACAGACGATGTGGACAATTTCGACCCGAGGTGGCAGCAAACGGCTTGACCATCACGTCGAGGAACGTCGTGTAAGCCAGCTACCAAGTGCTGGCTCGCCGCCGAGTCTGCCTCGGCGCCCCTCGGCCTCCGTGCTGCGAATGCAAGGCGTGGATTGCCCCGGTGGTGCCAGCGTTGAACGTTCGGTGCCAGCCGCACCCTTGCTCGGCCGCGGATGCGCGAACCGCCGAGATCAGGCGGTCTCGCCGCCGCTGCTGAGTGCGGCGGGCTCGGCTTCGAGGAGGCGGCGCAGTCCGGCGGTGGGGATGCGGATGAGCTTGCCGACGCGCAGCACCGGGGTCGGGAAGCGGTCGGTGCGGACCAGGTCGTAGGCCAGCGTGCGGCCGATGCCCAGGACGGCTGCGGCGGTGGGGACGTCGATCAGAGGCGGCAGGTGGTCGAGGTCGGTGCGATCCATGCGTACTCCCCGGTGCTGGTGGTGCTCGTCCAGCACGAGCACCCATCGGAAGGTGCGCGACGCGGCGCCCCGACACGCAGAAGGTCGCGAACGGTGCCGCGCTTGCCGCTGGGTTGCGTAGGCCGGCGTGGTCAGCGCGACGGCGGTTCGTGCCCCGCGACGGCGCGTCCCGGCCGGAGCAGCGGCAAGTCGCCCGCCAGGTCCGCGACGCGGCCTGCCGCCACGACGACGGGCTCGCGCACCGCGACGGTGGCGGGGTCGGCGGGGTCCGTGAGGAGGTTGGGGTTGCGGTAGGGCTGGGCACCTCGTCGCTGCCATCGGCTGCGCCGCTCCGCGGTCGCGGCAGTCGTTGCTGCGGCGTGCGCGGCCGTGTCCGCGTCGACCCTTGCGGTGGCCGTGGCGACAGCGGACTCGGCGCGGGCGAGGTGGCCGTCGACGATGTCGAGGTCCCGGCGTGCGGCGTGCAGGGAGGTGGTGAGGTCGCGTCGCCGGCGACGCGCCCACACCGGCAGCTCCCCCGTCTCGAGTTCGAGGCGCACGACGTCGGCTCGGACGGTGTCGAGGCGTCGGAGCAGGTGGTCGCGGTCGGCGACGGCCCGTGCGAGGCGGGCCTGGTTGTAGCGGTGCTCCACCGGCGCCGGTGAAGCGGGTCGGGCGGCCTCGGCCGCGTCGAACCGTGCTCCGCGTGCGTGGTCGACGGCCGGGTCCAGGAGACTGTGGGCGGCGCGTTCGCGGCCGGTGGTGGCCAGGGCTCGCGTCAGCTGCTCGAGCGCATCCACCTCTGCGTGCGGTCGCTGGCTGGCGTGGTGGGGGCCGGCGTCGACATCTGCGCCGCCCGGGGTGGTGTGGAGGTGGTTCTCGTGCCGGCCGCGGGTCATGGCGACGTAGAGGTGCTCGCGGTCCAGCCCGGGGCGGGCGAGGGTGACGGCGATGTCGGTGGTGGCGCCCTGGGCGGCGTCGATGGTCGCGGCCCACCCGTACTCCGAATGCCTCGCGAGGTATGCGGCGGGCAGGTTCGTGGTGCCGCGGCCGGCGACATCCTGGACGAGCAGGCCGTCGCCGTCGGGGGTGGCGGCCAGGACGGTGAAGCGGTCGCCGTTGCGGACCTGGTCGCCGCCGATGCGCAGGGCGGGAGTGTTCTTCTTCGTCAGGATCACGTCCCCGGCGCGCCACTCGCGGGTCTCGGGGCGGCTGCGGGTGGAGGCAGTGCGGGCGGTGACCGACAGCAGGGGCGGGCCGGTGACCTGGCCGGTGGCGATCGCGGCGGCGCGGGCTCGGGCGTTGAGGGCGGTGACGTCGGTCCAGCCGCGGGCCAGCATCAACGCATCCCGCCCGTGGGTGACGGCGTCGTGCCAGCGGTCGAACACCGCGTCGGCGGCGTCGTCCCCGTCGGCGGCGGGGTGGATCCGGTCCTGCTCCTGGTAGGTGCGCAGGACGCTCGGGTCACCGGCGCGCAGCGCGAGCGTCGCCGCCGCCTCCCACGCGTGGGTGAAGCGGTGCAGGCCGCTGAGCTCGACCACCCGGTTCGGGACGAGGTGGGCGAGGTGCTCGAGCATCCCGCCGGGGGCGCGGATCGCCCCGATCTGGGCGGGGTCTCCGACGAGCACGACCCGCGCCTTTGCTTCCCTAGCGCGCGCGGTGAGGGCGGCGAGGTCGGCGGTGGCGAGCATCGAGGCCTCGTCGACCAGGAGCACGTCGCCGCGGCGCAGCCGCCTCTCGTCCCGGATGCCGGGGCCGCTGTTCGTGGGTGGCTGGGTGTCGAGGGCGTTCTGCTGGGTCAGGAACCGCGCCACCGTCACCCCCGTCACGCCGGTCGAGGCCGCGAGCTCGGAGGCGGCCCGCGCCGACGGCCCCAGCGCGAGCACGCGTTCTCCGCCCTGCGTCCAGCCGGCGACCGCCGCGCCGAGGACGGTGGTCTTCCCCGCCCCAGCCGGGGCCACCATCACCGTGACCAGGTCGCGGGAGGACACCAGCCTCACCGCGACGACCTGCTGCTCCTGCGACAGCCCCTCCCGGGCCGTCACCTGGAGAATGTTGGCGGGCAGCCGGCGGGGCGGGCGCAGCCCGTCCAGCACCGCCTCGATGACCATCGCTTCGGTGTCGACGACCTCGCGGGAGGCGTAGCGGGCATCCGACGCCCGCGCCGTCACCCCCGGCGCATCCGCCCCCAGCGGAACAGCGCCCGCAGCAGTATCCATGAGCGCCTGCGCCGTGAGGGCCTCGACCATCGCCGCGGCCTCACGCGCATCCCGCGGCGCACCCGGGCCGGTGGCCGGGAGGCGGGCGGCCACCTGCACCGCCAGGTCCGCCGCCGACCACACCGCACCTGACCTGCCGGCCGCCGACACAGCGTCTACGAGCCACGCCTGCCCGGCGGCGAACGGCTCGCGGCCGACCTCGGCGCTTGCGTGTGCAGCCGCGGCGCCGTCGGGGTCCGTGACGGGCGCGCACGCCGTCGCGACGGAGTCGGTGACTGACTCCGTCAGGTCCCCACTCGCGTCCACCCCTGCGGCTGGCTGCTTCGGGACGTCCGCGACGGAGTCGGTGACGGAGTCCCCCACCGTCACGACGGACTCCGTCACCGCGACGCCGGTCCTCGTGACGGTGGTGACGGAGTTCGTGACGGAGTCCGCCGCGGTCGCGACGGCAGGCGTGGGAGTGCTGCCAGTGGCAGTGACGGTGCCGACAGGCCTGGTGACGGCGGTCGTGACAGTGGTGCCGTCGCTGGTGACGGTCACGGGCGAGCCGCTTCGCCCTTCGCGGGGGGTTCTGACGCCGTCGGGGCTCGCGAGGCGTGCGGACCGCTGCAGCCGCTGGGCGTCCCAGCCCAGCGCATCGGCTTGCTCCCGCCACCGGGCCCTCAGCCCGGCCTCGGGGACGGGGTGGTCCTTGGGCGGGCGGGTGGCCAGGACGGCGGTCTTGACGATCCGGGCCCGCTCCGACGGCGTGACTGGCCGCCCGAGCGCCTCCTCGGCCTGGGCGATTGTGGGGATGGCGTCGGCCATCACCGCGGTGGTGCGGGTCGACCAGGCGGCGAGGAGCTCCTCGGGGACGCCGGCGATCTCGGCCTGCCCATGCTCGGACACCGGCCCGAAGGCGACGCCGAGGCGGGTGGCGAAGCTCGGTGCGCAGCGCCGCCTGGTAGAGCGCACCGGCGGCCTTCTTGTGGTGGAACACCTCGTAGCCGTCGATGGTGCGCCACACCCCGTCGGCGCAGCGGACCTTGTTCACCACCAACGCGTGCGTGTGCAGCTGCGGATCCCCGGTCCGGGACGTGGTGTGCTCGAACAGCGCCGCCGCGAACCCGGCCGTGGCGACCTGCTCGACCCCGTTGCGGCCCCGACGCGAGAACGACGCATGCGCCTCCAGGAACCCCAGCGCCACCTCCACCGCCGCCGTGTGCGCCGCCCGGACCCGAGCCGCTGTCGCGTCGTCGCCGAGCGCCCACAGCGCCGACACCGACTTCGGTGCCGAGAACGTCAGGTCGTGCCCGGTCACCGCGTCCGGACGCCACGCCCGCCCCAGCGCCGCTCCGGTGCGCGGGTGCAGGCCGCGGGCGAACAGCGCCTCCAGTTCCGCCTCCTCCACCCGCGCGCCGGATGACAGGCCGAGCTCGGGCAGGCCGGCGCCGTGCCAGCGGCCGGGCGCGTTGCCGGCCTCGGCGTAGTACTCGCACGCACCGCGGGCGACGGAGTCCTGGTAGTACCGCCACGACGAGCGGCCGATCTTGGCACTGGACAGCACCACCGACCACCACCCATCATCAACCCATACGATCCGGCAAACCGTTGCAGCCCAACCGATTACGACGATAGCAGGACGCGCGGACAATGCACATGTCTGCTGATCTCAGCAGGGTTCAGCGCTATCGGAGTCGTCGTCACGGGCAGGGGCCGACGGTCGCTCGCTCCTCGGGGTCGGACGAGTCACTGGCGAGGTGTCTGGGCTCGCGCAGGTTCATGAACGCGTTGCGCCGCTCCGACTGCGCTGCGCACCGCGGACGCGGACACATCGGCGCTCGGTAGCCCTTGCGCGTCGGTGGTCGTTGACGCGGCCGAAATCCGGGCACTACGTTCGCGAGCGCTTGAGCATCTGCAACGGGGGTTGGGCAGTGACCGTTCGTCGTTCGCGCGTGGTTTCCGCGCTGGGGCACTTGTCGCGGCGCGGGATGCGCGTGACGTGGGTGTCTTTGGCATCGGGTGCGCTGTGTGTGTCCCTGGTCGCCGGTATCCCCGACGCGGTCCTGGCCACCGCTCAGGCCGCTGACGCTGCGAAGGCAGTCGAAACCCCGTCACCCGCGGTGAGCGTCCCTCTCGTCGGCGCCAAGGATGTCCTGGGCGCCGACGATCGAGCGGCCGAGGCATTCCTGTCCACCAAGCGCCCAGCCCCCGTCTTCCCGGCAGCGGGTACCGCCATGGTCGAGGTGCCCGCCGCAGGCACTGCACCGGCGGATGCCGTCGGCCTTCCCGTGACCGTCGGCTTTCCCGACCCCGAACTGATCAAGAAGCTGGGGGTCGAGGACCTTCTGACCGCCGACGCTGCCGCGACGCAGGGCGAGCCGGTCAGCCGGACCGATCCGTTCACCCCACCGGCCTCCGTCAGCTCCACGACCACGTCGACGACGGCAGATCCGCTGCCGGTACAGACCACGGTGTCAGGCAAGCCGCTGCCCGGCGACACTCCGCCCGTGGTCCCTGATCCGCCGACAGGGCCGCCGGACATCAACGCCACCGCTCCGGCCGGGGCCGTCACGCCGTCAGCGCCGACGGCCGTTCAGGTCGAGGTGCTGGACCGCAAGACCTCCGAGGGTTTGGGGGTGTCAGGTTTCGCGTTCCTCGCCCGCCGCGCGGACAAGGGGGCCACGTCCGGCCCCGTCACCGTGACGCTGGATGCGAGCGGGTTCGCCGACGCCTACGGCGCCGGATACCTCGACAGGCTCCAGGTCCTCCGGTTCCCGGAGTGCGCGCTCGCCCCCGATGCGCTGGTCTCGGTGCCCGAATGCGGTGCCACATCGGTGATCCCCTCGGTCGTGGACCGCAAGGCCCGCACGGTCACGTTGGTGCTGCCCGCGGCCGCGGACCCCTCGGTCCCAGCAGCGCCCCTCACGCCCGCGCCGGATCCGGTGGATCCCGGCCCGACTGCCCCGACGGCCCCGGCGACGCCGCTGGCGCCGGCCGCGCTCGACTCGACGACCATCGAACCTGCGGCGGCGACCACGGTCGACATGGCGGCCGTGGTGTCTGGGTCGTCCGGGGTGTTCGCTCTGACGGCGGGCGTCTCCAGCAGCACGGGCTCGTTCGCGGCGACGTCGCTGAACGCGGCGGGGTCGTGGTCCGCGGGCGGGAACTCCGGCAGCATGTCGTACGACTACCCGCTGGTCCTGCCGCCGGCGACGGGCGGTGCGACTCCGCGGGTCGCCTTGTCGTACTCGTCGGGCTCGGTGGACGGGATGACCCCGGCGAACAACACGCAGGCGTCCTGGGCCGGGCTGGGCTGGGACTTCGTCCCCGGGTTCATCGAGCGCAAGTACCTCTCGTGCAGCCTGGACGGGCATCCCGGGTACAGCGACCTGTGCTGGAAGACCTGGAACGCGACCCTGTCCCTGGGAGGGGCGTCCTATCCGCTCATCCCGGACGCGTCAGACTCCACGCACACGAACTGGTTCGTGCGGGACAACCCCGGCTACGAGGTGCACCGCGCGGTCTCCGGCCTCGCGGACCCCAACCAGTCCACGACGAAGGAGTTCTGGGTCGTCACGACCCCCGACGGCACGCAGTACACGTTCGGGCGCGGCTACGGGCAGAGCACGACGGACCCCACGAACAGCACGTTCACGGTGCCGACGTTCTCCGACGACCCCGGCGAGCCGTCGTACTCCTCATCGGGCTGGACCGCCGGGCAGGTCAGCGCGCAGCCGTGGCGGTGGAACCTGGATCGCGTCGTCGATCCCAACGGCAACGTCACCCGGTACTACTACCTGAAGGAGAGCAACCGGTACTCCAAGCTGGGCAACAGCTCCTGGCCGATCGTGTACACCTCCGGCGGCCTGCTGGACCGCATCGAGTACGGCTCCCAGAGCGGGTCGGAGGCCAGCTTCGGTCAGGAGGTGGACTTCAACCGCCAGTACCGGTGCACCGCCCTGGACGCCAGCTGCACCGCGCCGACGAAGAACGCGACCGGCTACCCGGACGTCCCGACGGACCTGATCTGCCCCATCTCCACGGTCTGCTCGGAGAGCTCCCCGTCGTTCTTCGACACCAAGCGCATCTCCTCGGTCACCACCCGCGCGATCAAGGACGCGGTGTGGAGGAACCTGGACACCTACACGTTCACCCACTCATGGCTGAGCCCGGCCGACTCGATCCCGCAGCTGTGGCTGAACAAGATCCAGCGCACCGGCTTCGACGGTGCCGCCAGCAAGAACCAGCGCCCGGTCCTGTTCAACGGCGTCGCGCTGGCGAACCGCGCCGACTCGGGCGGGTCGGTGCTGCCCGCGTCGTTCTACCGCATCTCGATGGTCACGGACGAAGTCGGTGCCGAGACCTCCTTCACCTACAACCAGCCCGACCCGTGCGCGACCTTCTCCGGATGGAACGACAACGCCCAGGACTGCTACCCGGTCTACTGGACCCCGGACGGGCTGCCCAGCGGGTGGGGCGCGTTCAACAAGTGGATCCTGTCAGCCGTCTCGGTGCACGACTCGACCACCGGCTCGCCGGACATCGTCACCACGTACACGTACAGCAACGGCGGGGCGTGGCATCACAACGACGACCCGGTCATCGACGGCACGCCGCTCACGACCTGGGACCAGTGGCGCGGCTACTCCACGGTGAAGGCGACGACCGGCTCGGGTGCCGGGCGCACGTCGGTCAAGACGCGGTACTACCGCGGCATGGACGGGGACAAGCTCACCTCGACCACCACGAAGTCGGTGAGCGTCGTCGACGCCGACGGCACGACCACCACCGTGGACAAGGACATCCTGGCCGGCAAGGTCCGCGAGACGCAGTCCTTCGACACGGCGAACGCCGAGATCGACGGGTCGGTCACGAGCTACACCCTCTACAACGTCAAGTTCGGGGGCACCGAGTGGCCGGACTCGGCCATGGTCCGCCCCACCGACTCGATGTCCCGCGAGCGGTACTACGACAGCGCGGGCGCGCAGACCCGGTTCCGGCACACGTCCACCGTGTTCGACTCCACCTACGGCGTGCCCACGAAGGTCACCGACTTCGGCGACACCGCCTCGAGCACGGACACGACCTGCACGACGATCGACTACGTCCAGAACGCCGCGGCGTGGATCATCGACAAGCAGGTCGAGACCACCACCGTCGACGGAGCCTGCGGCGCCGGGACCGTCGTGGGGCACACCAAGACGTACTACGACGGCGCCGCATCGAACCTGACCGCGCCGACGGTCGGGAACGTCACGAAGTCGTTGAGCTACATCAACGGCACGGACACGACCTCGACGGTGATGGCGTACGACACGTACGGGCGCGTCGTGCGCACCAACCAGACCCTGGACGCGACGGCGACCGGCACGCCCCCGACGGGCCCGGTCGCCACCGACGGGTGGGCCACCACCCGCATCGCGTACACCCCGGCGTCGGGGCCCGGGTCGCCGACGCAGATCGACACCACGAACGACCTGGGCCAGGTGTCCAGCGTCAGCCCCGACGGCACCCGCGGCCTGCCGCTGTCCGAGCGCAAGGCCACCGGCACCACCACGCCGACCACGTCGTACCAGACCTCCTACGCCTACGACCCGCTCGGGCGGCTCACCGAGGTGTACCTGAAGTCCTCGACCAAGCCGTCGTACAAGTTCGCCTACTTCGATTGGAACACCGCCGGCGAGATCGCCCACGTGATAACCAGCGTGCTGACCGACGACACCGGCGCCGGGACGTACATCGACTCGGCGGACTACTACGACGGCCTGGGCCGCATCCGCGAGCACCAGGTCGAGTCCCCGGCCCAGTACACCGTCACCAAGCGGATCATCAGCGCCACCCGGTACGACAACGAGGGCCGCGTCGCCGCCACGACGGCGGGCATCAACTCGTCGGTCGCGGTGGGCGGGTCGATGTACAACCCGGACCCGGCCACCACGCCGTCCGAGACCCGGTACGTCTACGACGAGCAGGGACAGACCGTCTCCACGAACCTGTACTCCAGCGGCAGCTTCGAGTTCGCGACCAGCACCGCGACGTACTACGGCGACCACACGTCGGTCGTCACCCCGAAGAACGCCGCGACCGACTACGGCAAGGTCACCACCTACACCGACGTGTTCGGCAACCCCACCTCGGTCCAGGAGGTCCTGCCCGGCTCGGTCGTGCACACGGTCGACTACGGCTACGACGCGCTGCACCGGCTCACCTCTGTCGCCACCAAGGCGGCCGCCGGCGCGCCCACGACGACGGCCTCGACCAGCTACGACCGCCTCGGGCGGGTCACCGGCAGCAGCGACCCGGACGCCGGATCCACCGCGAACACCTACGACTTCGGCGGGCGCCTGCTGGTCTCGGCCACCGCGGGCCTGCGGACCGTCACGACCTCCTACGACTCCCTCGGGCGGCCCAAGACCCGTACCTCGGCCGTAGCCGGGGCCGGCAGCAGCAGCAACACCTGGACCTACGACGCCGCGTTCCCGGGCTCGCTGGACGCCCAGTCAACCGTCGCCTACGCCAAGACGGGCGCCGCGGGGAACCCGGTCGTCGCGTCCGGGCTGCTCGCCACACCCGCCGACCGCACCTACACCGTCGCGTACAGCAACTACGACTCGCTGCAGCGCCCCCAGACCACGACCTACACCCTGCCCATCAACGAGGGCGCCCTGGGCCGCAGCTACGTCTTCGGCACCAGTTGGGACAAGGCCGGACGGGTGTCGTCGGTCGCCTCGCCCGCGGTCGGGCCGCTGCCGGCCGAGACGATCTCGTACGCGTACGACGCCAACGGGTACCCGACCACCGTCACCGGCACATACACCGCGACGACGGCGTACACGACCCCGTACGTGCAGAACCTGAGCTACACCCCGACCGGTCAGCTTCAGACCGCGTCCCTCGGATCGGCGACCGGCGCCACGAACCTGGACACGACGGTCGCGGTCAACTACGGCTACGCCACCGACACGCTCTGGCTGAACCACACCGACGTCAAGATCGGCGCCGCAGGGAACGGCCTGTACCTGGCCAACCAGGACATCACCTACGACTACGCGGGTCTCCCGACCGAGATCACCGACTCCGCGCCCGGCGTCGGCCAGACCGAGTGCTACCGCTACGACACCCAGCAGCGCCTGACCGCGTACTACACGCAGTCGGCCGCCCTGTGCGCCACCTCCGGCACGGACGCCTCGGTCGTCAACAATGCGAACGTCACATCGACGGCCGGTCCCGACGGGTACGCCGCCCTCTATACCGTCGACTACCTCGGCCAGCTCACCGGCCTCACCGAGCGCCGTCCCGCCACCAAGACCGCGACCCAGGCCACCGCGATCGTCAGCAGTCTGACGCGCGGAGGCAGCCAGCCGCACGCTGTGACCGCCGTCGCCCGAACGATCGACGGCCTTGCCGCCCCGGGCCAGACCTACGTCTACGACGGCACCGGCCGCCAGACCACGAGGACCCTGCCGGCGAACAGCCGCACTCTCGGCGACATCGCCCACGGCGGCACCTCGAACCTCACCTACGACGGGAACGGGCGCTGGCTGTCCTCCACGGACTCCGACCCCGCCGTCCCGGCGACCGGCGTCCGCACCACCGGCTACATCTACGACGCCAACGGCACCCTGCTGGCCCGTCACGACGACGACGCTGGCGACGACCTCGCCGCTACCGGCGCCCGCCCGGGCGGGCAGCGCACTCTCTGGCTAGGCACGGGCGGATCGGCCGGCATCGGCGCCACCGGGATGGCCGGCACGGGCGGGCTGCAGATCCAGACAACCCGCAAGCCCGGAGCCACCCCGACCACGGCCGGCACCGCCAGCGCCGTCGACCCTGCCCAGCAACTGCTGACCGTGTCGCGAGCCATCGTGGCCCCCGTTCTCGCCAACGGGGCGCCGCTGCAGGTGGCCACCCACACGGCCAGTGCGCTGCTGTCGGCCTCCACCGCGAGCGGCGTCGTCACCCAGGCGGCCACGCCTGCCACCGGCAGGATCTGGTTCACCGTCGGCGACGCCCACGCCTCCCTCGGCGGCGCCGGCACCCCGGGCATCACCGTCGCAGGCAATGGGGCGAACACGGACGCTGCTTCACCCCAATCCCAGATGGTCACTGTCGCCGGAGCCAGCATCGCCGCCTGGCCCTCCGGGGCCTCAGGCGCAAGCGCCACCGTCGCCGGGACAGTCGGCATCCGGCGCACAACGCCGTACGGCGCCGACCGCACAGCACCCGCCACCGCGGCACCGCTGACAGGCACGATCGGAGCCACGGGTACGGCCAACACCAAGACCAACACTGCCGGCGGGATCGGCGCGCTCGGCTTCCTCAACGCGTCGGAGACCACCAACGGTGCCGAGGATGGACCCGTCCTGCCCGGCGCCGCGACGCTCGCCGGCAGCGGCTACGCGACCACCGGACTCGTTCAACTCGGCGCGCGCGGCTACGACCCAGCCCTGGGAGTCTTCACAGCGCCAGACCCACTCTCTAACCCGCTCAACCCCTCCGACGCCGGGTCCTACACCTACGCCAACTCCCGGGTTGGCATCTCCACCGATCCGACCGGGCTGCGTCCGCTGGAATGCACGGGCTCGTGCAACACCAACTACCACAAGTCCGTCAACAAGGGCCGTGAGCAGCGCAAGGAGTCGGAGGATGCCTCAGGTGGTGCTCAGGCTGCGCGCCATTTCAAGCTTCCTGTTGAGGACCAGGTCCAGAACGTCGAGCCGCAGGAAGGTCTCTCTGCCTGGCAATGGGCGGGAATCATCCTCGTTGCGGTCGTTGTCGTAGTCGTCGTTGTCGTCGCCTGCAATGCCTTCTGTGCGGCTCTAGGAGCGGCCGCATTTGAGGGCCTTGTTGCGGCCCAAACCACTGCCGTAGGTGGTGCGGCCATCTCCGCAGCCACACTGGGGAGCAAGGTCGCCGTGGACAGTTTTGGCGGGCAAGCTTCGGTTGCTGGAGCTGGTGCTGCCGCCCTCCGAACCACTGCCGCACAAGGCGCCGCCGACGATTGGCCAATCATCAGTGGGATCGTTCGAGACGCGACGAAGGGCAAGGGGAACTATGGACTTGGGTCTGGGACTGCATCCCAGGCTGAACGGGCAGGACAGGCCTGGGTTGGTGAGGGGCACAGAGTGGCCAGCGACGCCAAGACGCTAATCAGCCTGGACGGACTACGCCAGTTCCGGCCACCGAGTTTCAAGCCGAGTCTGGACTCCTGGCAGGCGAATTTTGAGCGGCGGTGGACCCCCGGAGGTCAGTGGCAGGGCAACGGTCACCTCGACGTAACGGACGTCTCGTGAAAGCCAAGGTGCGTCGTCTCCACAGTCCTGACGCTGACCTCGCTACGTTTGTTCCGGCCGATCCGAGCGACTTCGGAGTATTGCTCCAGATAATGGCGGGCCCGGCCGACAAGCCCGGCGAGGAGTCCTTCGACGTCGTGGTGTGCACTCCACGCTGGCTAGGTCGCTGGATCGAGGAGAACGGTCCGACGGTCGGACGCCACTACCTGGTCGTGACCGAATACGACGAGCCGCGGATCAGGGCCTTCCTCACGGAAGCGGTGGAGTCTCCAGAAGCCGAGACCTGGCCGGAACTGGCGCTGCAAATCGGTCGGGTGGGGAAGTGGGAGTTCGAGGACTATCGACCCTGACCGTTTCCGGCGGCTCGAGAGGGGGCGGGTGAGGCGCGCGCAAGTCCAGGCCGCAGGTAAGGATGGCGAGGCTGGCGTGCGAAAACACTCTTCGGCGACTGGGGCTCTGTGACCGCCAGGTATCGACCACCCTGCCCGCGTCACCTCGTAGTGGGACGAGGTCCCGCGCACGACCTCGGGCTCGATGTCGCAACTGAGTGCTGACTGGCCTCACATTCGAGGCTCTGGTCGGCATCCGCGACGCTCGGGGGCTGTAGTGCCCAGCCGAGAAGGGAGGCGCACGATGAGTGAGTACGATCGGATACGACTCGGCCGCCAAATTCTGGACGAAGCCCTTCAATCGCTCGCCATGCCGGTCGCAGCCCTGAATCCGGATTTCGAATTGAGGTCAGCGAGTCCAGGGGTGCGACTGTATGCCCTTCTGCTCAAGCCGGGCGTCGCCCCATTCAGCTTTCACTTCGGGCACGAGTTGGACGTTTGGGTTGGTCCGTTCTCTGAACTCGTTGTGTTGGATGTTGCCGAGCTGCAACCGTCCGATTTGGTTGAACGCGTTCGGGCTCTGTTGGTGAGCGAGGTGCGATATGTGCGCTCGGGGAAGACGCATCGATTGCGTCTCCAGGTTCCGGGTGGCCAGCCTTGGGTGGACTTGAAAGTTCGTAGTGTGAGCGAAAGTTCTCTGCTTCCCTACTACGAGGCGTACGCAGGTCGACGCCTCGACGAGTCAGGTCCGACGTAGCCGCTGAGGCAACTGCCAGGGCCGGAGAAGGCCCGGCGACAGCTGGGCCGCAAGCCCACTGACTTGACCCGTCAGGTGGACGCACCACCGGTTGCCCGGCGCCCCGATGGGATGGCTGCTGATTCCGCCGATTGCCTGCCACCGTCCAACGGATGGACGTCGTGGCGCATGGCAAGCATCGGCACCTACATTGCGCTCACTTGCCATTCTGCGACGCAGTCCGGTGAGGAACGTCGCGAATGCCTGGCCGTTCTCGGCTGGCCAGCATGTATAGCTCCATCTTGCTCCGCCCCTCCTCGAAGCGCTCTCGCATGAGGTGCGTGTAGATCTCCGCCGTCAATGTCGGGGACTTGTGCCCGAGCCGCTGCTGCACTTCGAAGATCGTCAGGCCGGCATCGAACATGAGCGATGCCGCCGTGTGCCGAAGCGTTAGCCAAGTGACTCGTCGCCCCTCCAGGCCGGCGCGCACCACGGCTTTACGCAGGACGTCCCTGGAGAAGGTTCCGCGCAGCACGTTGGTTTCGCGGTTGCTCGTGAACACGAAGTCTTCGCGTGCGGCGTTCGGTCGATACTCCTCGAGGTGCGCCAGAAGGCTGTCCATGACCAAGCCCGGCACGGGGACGGTGCGCGAATCCTCCGTCTTGGACATCGCTTCCGAGAAAGTCGTGGAGCCGTTCTGGTTGACGACGACTCTGCCGAAAGTGAGCTCCTTGCGGAGCGGGTTGATGTCACATACCCGCAAGCCGATGGCTTCGTTCCAGCGAGGGCCGAGCCAGGCGCCCATGAACACAAGCGCCTCGTAGCGACCGTTGGTCTTCAGCGCGGCGTAACGCGGATCGGGGTCGACAATCGCCGCCACCAAGCGGTCGACCTCTTGCGCAGTCAAGACGTCGTCGAAGTTCTTACGAAGGCTGGGCAGCTTGGGGAGGGCGATGTCGATGCACGGGTCGTCGATGATGCGGTCCTTCACCGCTCGGCGCAGTGGACCGCGCAGAAGTCCGTAGCAGGCGCGCACCGACTGCGGCCCCATGCTCCGCGCGAGCTGAGCGACCCAGTCGTCGATGTCCGAGGGTCTTATGTCGCAGATGGGCCAGTCGCCCCAGTGGGGCAGCACGTGCTTCACGGCGCGCTGGTCGTCGGTGTAGCGCCGGCTGGCGGATATCTGGCGCGCCGCAGCCCAGGGGGCGTAGTAGTCGGCGAAGCGGACCTCGCGCTTCTCGCGAGGGACGAAGCGTCCGCGGCGCAACTCCATCTCAACCTCGGCCTTGCGGTCGAGAGCCGATTCGGGCGGTCGGCGCTGGGAGCCGCCGCGGAACCGCTCGGTGCGCTCGCTGCCGTCGCGCTCGCGGTAGCGCAGGTCCCAGCCGCCTGACCGGAAGCGGAGACTGGCCACGGCTCCTCCCTTGAAGTTGATCTTGACCACATATTGACCACGGAAGCGCCGACATGAGCCGATAGGACGCGGCAGGAGCCGACAGTAAAAGCCCAGGTCAGAGGCCCATTCTCGCACTTCCGACGGATCCCGTGAAGGGGCTGGAATGCGCTCTCAAGGCGGTAGCGCGGGTTCGAATCCCGTCGGGGCTACGTGGACGAAGGCCCGGATCCCGTGGATCCGGGCCTTCTCGCTTGTCCGGTGGGACGGTGTTTCCGCGCCTGCCCCGCGGGTATCTCCCGTTCCATGACGGGTGCCGCAGCGACCGAACCGTTCCCCGACGACGGTGCCACCGTGACCGTGTATGAGGACGGCCCGCTCATCCTGCGCGGCGAGGTCGCGCTGCTCTCGATGGACGGCACCGCGATCGAGCCCGGTCGTCGCACCGTAGCGCTGTGCCGCTGTGGCTACTCGGCGATCAAGCCCTTCTGCGACGGCTCGCACCGCAGGGCCCGCTTCACGGCTGCGGGAGGCGACGAGCGCCCGTCCGGGTCGTCGTCACGCCCCGACGCGCAGCTGCGCACCGCCCCAGCGGTCCAGGAGCGCCTGCCCGGCGGCGGCGTCGAGGGCAAGGCAGCAGCCGGCGCCCCACAGGACGTCTGAGCGCATCTCCGGCTCGTCCTCGACGAGCGACCCGCACAGGTCGACCGCGGCGATCTGCTCGTGCACGGCGTCGGCCTCGACGTGCTCGTCGAAGAACGCGGTCGCGGTGGGTCCGTAGCCCAGCCGGCGCAGCCCGTTCCCGTAGTTGCGGTTCGGCTCCGTCGAAGTCATCTCGAGCGCGGCCAGGTGCCCCGCGAGCGCGCCGCGGTGCCGACGGTGCAGGCCGAACATCGAGATCGCGTTCACGCCGGCCAGCGTCTCGGCGCTGGCCTCGTCCCAGTAGCCGCCGTACGTGTCGCTCAGGTCGACGGCCCGGAGCATCTGGGCGAAGAGGGTCGAGTGCATGCGCGCGAGCGTGCCGCCGCCGTACTCGTCGGCCTGGATCTCCACCAGGGCCGCCTTCGCCCTGCCGGTGAGCCGCGGGATCCCCCAGGTGTGGGAGTCGGCCTCCCGCAGGTGGTAGACCGAGCGCTGCACCAGGAAGTCGCGGAACTGCTCGAGCGTCGCGCGGCGGGCGAGATGGCGCGACAGGGGCGGGCCGTCGTCGGCGTCGACGAGCGCGCGGAGATCGCCCCACACCGTGCCGGAGGTGCCTTCGGGGATCCGCACCTGCTCGCGCAGCACCGCCTCGAAGACCTCCTCCAGCACGGCGCGAACAGCGAGCTGTGACGGCTCCCACTCCCAGCCGTCGGAGACGCCGCCGATGCCCCGGTAGTGCAGCTCGTAGAGGCAGCCGAGCGCCAGCTGGAGATCGTCGTCCGTCAGCGGGTCGTGCATGCCTCGCACGAGCCTGCGCGCCGCGTCGGTACTCACGCGTGCACCGCCGGTCAGCATGGTGAGGACCGAGGCGGAGAGCGGGCCGCGGGCGGCCGGGGCTGTGAGCACGGTGGTCCTCCGGGGTGCATCGACGGCTGTGCGCCCGTCCGCCGGCCAGTGGTCGGCGGCCACGCGGGCCTGTTCGTCCTACCCGTGGGGAATGCCGACAAACACCGTCACGCAGCGGATGTCACCAGATCTCGATGCGCTCCGCCCGCGGCCGCAGCACGGGGGCGTCGTCGGTGAGGCCGAACGCCTCCTGGAACGCGTCGCTGTTGGACAGCGGCCCGTGCACGCGCGCCCGGCGCGGGCTGTGCGGGTCGACCTGCGCCAGGGTGCGGGCGAGCTCCTCGCTCACGTTGCCGCGCCACACCGCGGCGTTCGCGAGGAAGAACCGCTGGGCCGGCGTCAGTCCGTCGATGTCCGGCGACCCCGCGCTGACGCGGGCGTGGGCCCGCTGGGCGAGGGTGATGCCGCCGAGGTCCGCGATGTTCTCGCCCAGGGTGAGGCGCCCGTTGACGCGCACCTCGCCGACGGCGACGTACTCGTCGAACTGCGCGACGAGGCGCTCGGCCAGTCCCGCGAAGTGGGCCTGGTCCTCCTCGGTCCACCAGTCGCGGAACGCGCCGTCCGCGTCGAAGCGGCGGCCCTGGTCGTCGAAGCCGTGCGTCACCTCGTGGGCGATGACGGTGCCGATGCCGCCGTAATTGACGGCGTCGTCGGCGGACGCGTCGAAGAACGGCTGCTGCAGGATGCCGGCGGGGAACACGATCTCGTTGCGCACCGGGTGGTAGTAGGCGTTGACGATGTGCGGCGGCATGTCCCACTCGGCGGTGTCGACGGCCTCGTCGAGCTTGCGCAGCTGCCGCTCGAGGTCGAAGCGCGAGGCCTCGATGCGGTTGGCGGCGTACGACGTGCGGTCGATCGCCAGGCCGTCCCACGAGCGCCACTCGTCGGGGTAGCCGATCTTCACGCCGAACGAGTCGAGCTTGGTCAGGGCCTTGGCCCGGGTCTGCTCGCTCATCCAGTCACGGGTCTGGAGCGAGTGGCGCATCTCGGCCAGGATCTCGCCGACCATCGACTCGGCCCGCTCCTTGGCGGCCTCCGAGAAGGTGGCGTGGACGAAGAGCTGGGACAGCGCCTCGCCCATGTCCGAGCCGATCGCGGCCACGACGCGCTTCCAGCGGTCCTTGGGCTCCTGCTTGCCCTCGACCCGCTTGCCGTAGAACTCGAACGCCTCGTCCTCGAACGCGGCGGGCAGGGCGCTCGCTGTCGCCTTGATCACCTGGAAGGCGGCGTACGCACGCAGCACCTCGACGTCGGCGGCGTCGACGATCGGGCGCAGCGCCTCGAGGTAGGCCGGCTCGGAGACGTTGACGACCTGCGCGCCGGTGGCGCCGATCGCGGCGACGTACGTCGGCAGGTCGAGCGCCGGCGCGAGGGCTGCGAGCTCGTCGAGGGTGCGCTTGTTGAGGGTGCGGCCGCGGTCGCGGCGCTCCTCGGCCTTGAGCTGCGGCTCGGCGAGACTCGTCTCGAGCTTGAGAACGCGGGGGGCGAGCGCGGCGGCCTCGTCGGCCGGGGTGCCGGCGTTGGTCAGCTGGGCGGCGACGTGGTCGACGTACGCCGCGCGCAGAGCCACGGCGGCCTCGCTGTCGGCGAAGTACGAGTCGCGGTCGGGGAGACCGAGGCCGCTCGGCAGGATCCACAGCAGGTAGCGGCTCGAGTCCTCGTGGTCGACCGTGGCGCCGGCGGCGTACAGCAGCGGGAGGCCCTCGCGGAGGAACGGCGCGTGCAGGTCGAGGAACGCCTGCGGCGAGTCGACCGCGGCGACGGCGTCGAGCAGGTGCAGGACCGGGCCCAGCCCCGCGGCCTCGATTGCGTCGGTGTCCATGCCCGAGGCGTAGAAGTCGCCGAGGCGGCGCTCGAGGTCGTCGTGCGGGTCGGTGCCGGCGCGCTCGAGCTCGCTGCGGAGGACGAGCTCGTTGCGGGTGAGCACCTCCTCGAAGGAGCCCCATGCGCCGAAGCCGGCCGGGATCGGGTGGGCGTCCATCCAGCCGCCGTTGGCGAAGCGGTAGAAGTCCGTGCCCGGGTCGACCGACTGGTCGCGGTCCTCGGCGTGCAAGGTCATGGCTGTCCCTCCGGCGCTGGCGCTGTCGGGGGGAACCTACCCGCGCCGGTCAGGCACCGCCGTCGCGGTCTGCTCCGTCGTCCGTGGCAGGCCTCCGCTCGGCCTCGGGCTCGGCTGCCTGGACCTCCGCGATGAGTCCGTCGGCCGGCGGGAGCATCAGGCCGCCGCGGTCGGTTCGCCACTCCTGGGCACGCAGCCCGACGATCATGGCCACGAACACCACGAGGTAGACCTGCCCGACCACGGCGAGCGTCGTGGCCGCGAGCCGGCCGGCCTCGGTGACAGCCGCGAGGTCGCCGTACCCGACGGTCGTCACTGTGACCAGCGCGAAGTACATGAACGAGGTGGAGGGCTGCTGCGAGCCGAAGAACGGCGTCGGGGACCAGTGGTCGATGGCCATGAAGACGTGGAAGAAGGCCAGGGGGATGAGCAGGTACGCGGAGATCGCGCCGAGCAGCGTCGCGGAGCTGACGCGCTCGTGCCGTAGGAGGCGTCGTACCACCACGAACGGGATGGCCATCGAGAGCAGCGCCACGGCACCGGCAGGGTTGTAGCGGTTGTCGACGATCGTGCCGTCGGTCAACAGAGCCACGAGCGTGATGAGCGTGAGGCCGGCGAGACCGATGCACACCAGGATGTCGATGAAGCGCTGGCGCCGCGCCGCGAGGCCGCTGGCGCGAAGCGCGATCAGCAGCGTCGCAGCGACGGTGACCGATGCGGCCCACGACCCGATCTCCGCCACGGCGGACTCGCCCTCGGGGTCGGAGATGTCGAACAGGGACAGGCCTACGATGCTGGCCGCGGTGACCGTCAGCAGGAGCCCGAACCGGTCGACGTACGGGCCGTCGTCGGTGAATGCCTGAGGCCACAGGATCCCGCGTCGCCCACCGCTCCTGGTCCCGACCATCACGAGCCGCCGTTGCGTCGCAGGGCCTCCGTGAGCCGCGCGGCGGCGGTGACGACGGCCTGCGCGTGAAGGCGGCCGGGTGCCCGGCCGAGACGCTCGACCGGTCCGCTCACCGACACGGCGGCGACGACGCGGCCGCCCGGGCCGCGGACGGGGGCGGAGACCGAGGCGACTCCGATCTCACGCTCGCTCACGCTCTGCGCCCAGCCCCGGCGGCGTACCCCCGCCAGCGCGGTCGCGGTGAACTTCGCGCCCATGAGGCCGCGGTGCATGCGCTCGGGCTCCTCCCAGGCGAGCAGCACCTGGGCGGCGGAGCCGGCGTGCATCGAGAGGACGGCGCCGATGGGCACGGTGTCGCGCAGGCCGGTGAGGCGCTCGGCTGCGGCGACGCAGATGCGCTGCTCGCCCTGGCGGCGGTAGAGCTGGCAGGACTCGCTGGTGGCGTCGCGCAGGGCTGTCAGCACCGGGCCCGCTGCGGCGAGGAGACGGTCCTCGCCCGCGGCCGTCGCCAGCTCGCCGAGGCGCGGGCCGAGGATGAACCGGCCCTGCAGGTCGCGGGCCACGAGGCGGTGGTGCTCGAGCGCGGTCGCGAGGCGGTGGGCCGTCGGGCGGGCGAGGCCGGTGGCCTGCACGAGGCCCGCCAGCGTGAGCGGGCCCGCCTCGAGCGCACCGAGCACCGTTGCCGCTTTGTCGAGGACGCCGACTCCGCTAGTGTTGTCCATGTGCTGATACTGCCGTCTCAGTATCCGAGATGGCAAGTCACTCGCAGCAACTCGAGAGGATGAGGCCGATGGGCACCACGCTGGCTGAGAAGGTCTGGGACGCGCACGTCGTGCGCCGTGTCGAGGGCGAGCCCGACCTCCTCTACATCGATCTGCACCTCGTCCACGAGGTCACGAGCCCCCAGGCCTTCGACGGCCTGCGCGCGGCCGGCCGCCCGGTGCGCCGCCCCGACCTCACGCTCGCGACCGAGGACCACAACGTCCCGACGTTCGACATCGACAAGCCGATCGCCGACCCGATCTCGCGTGCGCAGGTCGAGGCGCTGCGCGTCAACGCCGCGGAGTTCGGCGTCCCGATCTACTCCCTCGGCAACGCCGAGCAGGGCATCGTGCACGTGGTCGGCCCGCAGCTCGGCCTCACCCAGCCGGGCATGACGGTCGTGTGCGGCGACTCCCACACCTCGACGCACGGCGCGTTCGGCGCCCTCGCGTTCGGCATCGGCACCAGCGAGGTCGAGCACGTGCTCGCCACGCAGACCCTCTCGCTCAAGCCGTTCAAGACCATGGCTATCGAGATCGACGGCACCCTCCCCGACGGCGTCACGGCGAAGGACGTCATCCTCCGCGTCATCGCCGAGATCGGCACCGGCGGAGGCCAGGGCTACGTCCTGGAGTACCGCGGCGAGGCCATCCGCGCCCTCTCGATCGAGGCGCGCATGACCATCTGCAACATGTCGATCGAGGCGGGCGCCCGCGCCGGTCTCATCGCCCCCGACCAGGTCACGTTCGACTACCTCGAGGGTCGCGACCGCGCGCCGCAGGGCGACGACTGGCACGCCGCGGTCGCCTACTGGCGCACCCTCGTCACCGACGACGACGCGGTGTTCGACAAGGTCGTCCGCATCGACGCCTCGACGCTCGCGCCGTTCGTCACCTGGGGCACCAACCCCGGCCAGGGCGTGCCGCTCTCGGCCACCGTGCCGTCGCCGTCCGACTTCGCGGACGAGTCCGAGCGCACGGCCGCCGAGCGCGCGCTGGAGTACATGGGCCTCACCGCCGGTACGCCGCTCAAGGACATCGCGGTCGACACGGTCTTCATCGGCTCGTGCACCAACGGCCGCATCGAGGACCTCCGCGCTGCCGCCGCCGTCTTCCGCGGCCGGCAGGTGGCCGAGGGCGTCCAGGCGCTCGTCGTCCCCGGGTCGGTCCGGGTGCGCCTCGCCGCCGAGGCCGAGGGCCTCGACAAGGTCTTCGAGGCCGCGGGTGCCGAGTGGCGCAACGCCGGCTGCTCGATGTGCCTCGCGATGAACGCCGACAAGGTGGCGCCCGGCAAGCGCAGCGCGTCGACGTCCAACCGCAACTTCGAGGGACGGCAGGGCCCCGGCTCGCGCACGCACCTCGTGTCCCCGCAGGTCGCCGCGGCCACCGCCGTGGTCGGCCGCCTCGCCTCGCCCGCCGACCTGGTCTGAGGAGCAGCGACATGGAGAAGTTCACCGTCCACACCGGTCGTGCCCTGCCGCTGCGCCGCAGCAACGTCGACACCGACCAGATCATCCCGGCCGAGTACCTCAAGCGGATCACCCGCCACGGCTTCGAGGACGCCCTGTTCGCCGCCTGGCGCCAGGACCCCGACTTCGTGCTCAACGACCCGCGCTACACCGACGTCTCGGTGCTCGTCGCCGGCCCCGACTTCGGCACCGGCTCCTCGCGCGAGCACGCCGTCTGGGCGGTGCAGGACTACGGCTTCAAGGTCGTGCTGTCGTCCCGCTACGCCGACATCTTCCGCGGCAACAGCGGCAAGATCGGCCTGCTCACCGCCGTCGTCGACCAGTCGGTCGTCGAGCAGCTCTGGGCCGCCGTCGAGGCCGACCCGTCGCTCGAGGTGACCGTCGACCTCGTCGAGCGCCAGGTGCGCGCGGGCGACCTGGTCGCGCCGTTCGAGGTGGACGACTACGTCCGCTGGCGCCTGCTCGAGGGCCTGGACGACATCGGCCTCACCCTCCAGCACGCCGACGACATCACCGCCTACGAGGCGCTGCGCCCGGCCTTCAAGCCCGCCACCGCCTGACGACCTCTCCTCACCCCCGTCTGCCGTCCTCCGGACGAGCGGCGGGGGTGAGCCCTGCCGGCTGCGCTGAAGCCCTGAGGACCCGCCCCAGATCCGGCACCATCGCTCGCATGGCTCGTGGCGAGACACCACCCCAGAGCCTGCCCAAGACGACCTGGATGGCATCGCCGGGGCATCGATCGATGCGGCCCAGCACCTCCTCAACACGAGCGGAGAGTTCTTCCCGTTCGGGTTCGCTGTGTCTTCGGAGGGTGAGATGCGAATGTTGGCGGCGGATCCCGGACTGGGCGAGCACCCCGGGCCTCGGGCGGTCATCGAGTCCTTGCACTCAGGGATCGTTGGTGGTCGCGACGCCCCTCGCGCAGTGGCTGTCGTCGCGGACGTGAGGGCCGATGGGTCGGACGCAATCCGGGTCCTGTTCGAGCATCGTGATGTGGGTCCTGCGATGGAGATCCTCGTCCGGTATGCGAAGAAGCGGTTCCGAGGCGGCATCGAGTAGGGAGCCACGTCCGTCTCAGAACCGACCGGCAGGTCTGGTCCCTGGGCTGAGGGAGAACTGCCGATCTCGCTCGCAGGCCCTTTGCCCCATCGGGAGGATGCGCGGATGGCGCACGACTCGACCGACCTGCTCACCGCGGCGTATTGGGACAACTTCGCCAACCCCAACCGAAGCAGCAAGGACATGGACTGGGAGCAGCTCGACCAGGTGGAGTCGGTCCTCGCGGCGGGCGGTTCTGCGGCTATCGACCTGCTTCTACGACTGATCAAAGCCGCGCCACGGGAACAGGAGGCCTGGCTCTCCTACCTGCTCACCGGCCCGATCGAAGGCCTCTGGAATCGCAGTGATCTCGGCTGGCGCGCTCTCGTGGGTGCCGGTAACGCGCCGAGGCTTCGATAGCGCTCGGGCATTGCCGATCTGGAGGGCTAGTCGCGCACGTTGGCGACCAAGGCGTCGATCAGCCTCTCGACCCCGGCCGGATAGAGCGGAATCGTGGCGCCGTGCGTCGCGATTGAGCGCCACTCGACCCAGATCGCAGCACCGTTGTCGCTGAGCCAGCCACCTCCGTCGGGCACGGGTTCGGGCGGGCACAAGGAGCCCGAGTAGACGAACACGATCTCGTGGCCGGGCTGGTCTTCGTAGACGAACCGGTTCTCCAAGACACCGAGACGCCGAGGGTCCTGGAGCTCGGCCGCCGTCTCCTCGAGAATCTCTCGACGTACCGCGTCCAGTGCGGCTTCGCCGAACTCGACGTGGCCACCGAGCAGCCGGTGGAAGTCTGTGGGCGTCGTCGTCGCGTCGCTTCCGCGCTGGACCAGATGGGCGTCCCGCGCCTGATTGAGCAGCACAGCGAAGGCCTTCACCGTGATCTGAAGCCCGTCCATAGCCATCAAGATAGGCGCCAGGTTCCTGAACCGGGTGCACGCAGACGCGCCGAAACGGCTCGTTCTCGTGCCGCTGCAGGCAGCAGGATGCGCGGGTGCGGGGGTTGAAGCGGGCGCGGACAGAGGCTGACGGGCAGCCGACGGAGGCGGGGCGCTGGGGCTACCTGATCGGGTCAGCCGCCACCGACGAGGAGCGCCTCGCGTTCGAGCGGCACTGCGCGTTGGGGACGGCCGACCGCATCACGGAGTCACGCCTCCGGCATCTCTTGCGCTGCTCCGACCTGACGGCCGTCGCCGACGAGCAGGGGCGGGCGATCCTCGCGTCTCTGCCGAGCAAGAAGCCACGTCACCGACGCGAGGCTCTCGGTGCAGGCGTCGCGCGATGGTTCGCCGGGCTCCGGGCCGCGCGTCGGCACGGCTGAGCGCCAGGGAACTGGATCCCCATCGTGGTCTGCTGCAACGGTGGTGCCGTCGGGTGACGGGTGGTGCGCCCTGACGCGATGCGGTCAGGGCCGGCGTCGGTCGGGGGGCGGGGTGAACTGCCAGTAGCCGGACAGGCGTGGGTCAGTTCCGGCGGAGGTGACGATCCAGCCACCTTCGTGGACTGCTCTGTGGTGGGCCTCGCACAGGAGCACGCAGTTGTCGAGGTCGGTCAATCCGCCGTGCTCCCAGTGCTGCACGTGGTGGGCGCGGCAGCGGCGGACGTTCACGTGACAGCCCGGGAAGGCGCAGTGCTGGTCTCGGTGTTCGAGCGCGCGACGGAGCCGGGGTGGCACCACGCGGAAGTCGCGTCCGACGTACAGGAACGGCTCGTTGGCCTCGCGCAGCACCAGGTCGATGGGGTGGAGTCCGCGGTCGGGGTTGGCGGTGATGACCGGGCTGATCTCGGCGTCGCAGAGGAACCGGCGGAACGCCTCGGGGATGACCACCGCGGGGGTGTCGTGCCCGGGCAGGAGCATCTCGCCTCCGAGGCCGATGTCGAGCCGGTCGAGGCTGCCACGTAGGGCGATGCGGGGGAGGAGGCCGTGGTGGGTGCCCAGGCTTCCGGACTCGAGGGCGTCGGTGCAGATCTGCGCGAGTGCGAGGGCGTGCAAGTGGGCCTGGCGCTGTCGCTCCTTGCGGTCGGCGGCACGGGTGTCGCCGTCGCAGTCGATACGGTCTTCGTCGGGGAGCTCGTTGTTGCGATACCAGCCGTCGACGACCTGCTCGAGGGCCGTGCGGATCTGGGCGTAGGTCTCGTTGGACAGGTAGCCCTTGACCTGGACGCCCTCGCCGACGGGGGTGAAGCGGATGTGCTGCTCGTCGTTCGCGTCCATCTCGGCCTGGTTGGACCCGTCTGGATCCACGTGGCCGCGTAGGCCCTTGAGCTTGGCGGCCATCCGGTCGGGGGTCTGGCGCTCGGCGTGGGGCAGGAGACGCTGCAGGGTCGACTGGCGCAGGGCGGCGCGCTCGGCGCTGGGCACGCGGATCAGGCAGGTGTCGATGCCGTGCCGCACGGTGGAGGCCATGGAGCCGGAGATCGCCCCCGTGAGCCAGGCGTCGAGCAGGTCGGAGTAGTCCTCGGACAGCGATCGGGCGCCGGCGATGAGTCCGTTGGCCTCGCGGGAGTGCAGGCCGCCGGCCTGCTCGAGCCAGCGACCCAACGACACCTGCCCGTCGGGCAGCCACCCGGACGCGTGCACGGCACCGACCGCGACGGTGGCGGCGGCCTTGGCCTGGTCGGCGCTGCGCAGCACGCTCATGGCGAGGGCCGGCTGCACGACCGCGGGGGCCGCGGCGAACCCTCCCTCACGCGCAACCTCTGCGACGAGCTCAGTGGCCTCGGCGAGCAAGGACACCGCATGGACGGCCTTCTGCTCGAGAGTGAGACCCGTCAAACTCGTACGCATGTACGAATTCAACCGCGGCCCTCCGACAGGCGTCAACCCCCAAAGCGCAGCAACCGCAACGGATTCCGAGGCCTCTTGTCCACAGGACAAGCCGTACGGCGGGTCGTCCACAGGTAGCACCGCGAGGGTGTCCGGATCGTCGACCCGGCCCCTCGCAGATGCCGTCCGGACGGGCCTGCGCGGGCGGGAGGCCGTGCGCTCCAGGGGGTTTCGCCGCGTGACCTGCACCACTCCGACCAGTTGTCAAGGGCCTCTCGGCCCGAAAGCCGTTGGGATCAGGACACTTTCGCCCCGCGTGTCGTCGGGCGATCAGTGCACGGGGCCGGTTAGGTTCTGGTGAGCGCCGGACGGTGGGTCCGGCCGCACCCCGGAGGATTCCTGTGGCAGAGAGCGTCAACAAGGCAGAGCTGGTCGACCGTCTCGCGGCTCGCCTGGACGTCACCAAGAAGCTCGCGGGCGAGGCCGTCGAGGCCATCGTCGACGAGATCACCAAGTCGGTCGCCAAGGGCGACAAGGTCGCGATCAGCGGCTTCGGCGTGTTCGAGAAGGCCGACCGTGCCGCTCGCGTGGGCCGCAACCCGCAGACCGGCGCGACCGTGAAGATCAAGGCCACCTCGGTGCCGAAGTTCCGCGCCGGCGCCGAGTTCAAGGCCACCGTGGCCGGCAAGAAGAAGGCCGCCCCGGCGAAGAAGGCCGCCCCGGCCAAGAAGGCTGCTCCGGCCGCCAAGAAGGCCGCTCCGGCCAAGAAGGCTGCTCCGGCCGCCAAGAAGGCCGCTCCGGCCAAGAAGGCCGCTCCGGCCCGCAAGAGGTGATCCGCGCGGCGCAGGCCGCGTGACACGCACCAACTCCGGAGAGGGCCCGGGTCCGCGAGGACCCGGGCCCTCTCCGCGCGTCCTGGGCCAGTCAGCCCGATCAGGTCCGGTCAGGTCCGGTCAGCCGGTCAACCCGGCAGGCCGACGACGACGGCCGACCCCTCGGCGTCGCGCAGCACCTGCACGCGCTGGCCGCTGCGCAGGAGCAGGAGCCCGCCAGCAGCGAACGCGCCGGCGCTGTAGTCGAGCACGCTGCCGTCGTCGAGCAGCACGCTCCCCGCACCCGTCGCCGCGTCGTGGTCTCGGACGGTCGCGGCGACCGCCGTGCGGTCACTCACCCAGCACCAGCCGGGCGGACGCAGGTCCGAGACCGAGGCGCCCGGCGTCCCACAGGTCGACCTCGGTGTCGACGTCGCGGCGCAGACCGGGCACCGGGCCTGGCTCCAGAGCGATGGCACCCGACGCCGCGTGAGCCGCGCGCGACCGCGGGCCGAAGCGCGGGTCCAGCCCGACTCCGGGGGCGGCGGTGAGCAGCGTGGTGCCGGTGCCGGCGGCGTCCGCCACGAAGCCCCGGGCGACGTGCGCAGCGGCGGCCAGCGCTCGCCGCAGCTCGTCCGTCCGGAGGGCGGGCAGGTCGGCCACGAGCGCCGCGACGGCGAGCCCGGGCTCCTCGGCACCCAGCCGCTCGGAGACGGCCGACAGCACCCCGTTGAGACCGAGCCTCCGGCTCATCGGAGACCCAGGTCGCGCCGAGGGCGGCGACGGCGTCGCGCACCTCGGCGTCGTCGCAGATCACGACGACCCGGGCCACGTCGTCGCATGCGAGCGCCGAGCGCACCGTGTCGAGGGCGAAGGCGAGGGCGAGCGAGCGGCGCTCGGGTGCGGGACGGGTGGAGAGCCTCGTCTTGGCCCGGGCGAGCTGCTTCACCGGGGCGAGGACCACCCACTCCGGCGAGGGCGGGGCGGTGGACACTCCGACATCCTCGCCCATGAGTGGTGTCGCGCTGGACCCGCGCCCCCGCGAGGGCGAGGATCGGCACCCGGGACGGCGAGAGGAGGTGCAGGACATGGCCAAGCGGCGCAGCGGCAAGAAGCTCGGCTTCTGGTACCTGTTCTGCGTCGGCCTGCTGCGTCCCGCCCTGCTGCTGCTCACCAAGCGCGACTGGCGCGGGGTCGAGAACCTCCGGCCGGAGATCCTGCCCGACGGTTCGCAGGAGGGCGTCGTCGTCTGCCCCAACCACATCTCGTGGTTCGACCCGCTCGTGAGCGCGCACTTCTTCTACGACAACGGCCGGCCGCCGAGGTTCCTCGGCAAGGAGTCGGTCTTCCGCGTCCCGGTGTTCGGCTGGATCCTGCGCAACGCCGGCCAGATCCCCGTCTACCGCGAGACGGCGGACGCGAGCAATGCAGTGCGCGACGCGATCTCAGCCGTGGAGCGGGGCGAGTGCGTCGTGCTCTACCCCGAGGGCACCATCACCCGCGACCCAGGCATCTGGCCCATGCGCGGCAAGACAGGTGCCGCACGCGTGGCGCTGCTCTCGGGAGCGCCGCTCATCCCGGTGGCCATGTGGGGGCCGCAGGCCGTGATGCGCCCCTACGTCAACGAGTTCCGCATCCTGCCGCGCAAGACCATGCAGGTCGTCGCCGGCGAGGCGGTCGACATCGACGACCTGCGCGGCCGGCCGCTCAACGCCGAGCTGCTGCAGGAGGCGACCGATCGGCTCGTCGACGCGATCGTGCTGCTCGTCGAGGGCCTGAGGGGGGAGACTGCACCTACGGAGCGGTTCGACTTCAAGGCGTACCGCGCCGCACAGGCCGCAGCCTCGGGCGAGACGCCAGGGCAGCACGGCTCGACCGGGTCCATCGACGAGGAGAGGTCGCACGACTGATGCGCATCGCGGTCATGGGAACGGGCTCGTGGGGCACGGCGTACGCCATGGTGCTCGCCGACGCCGGCAACGAGGTCGTGATGTGGGGCCGGGACGCCGAGCTGTGCGAGGCCATCACCTCGACGCACGAGAACCCGCGCTACCACCCCGGCATCGCCCTGCCCGCGTCGCTGCGTGCGACGACGGATCCGGGCGACGCGCTGCGCGGCGTCACCGTGGCGGTGCTCGCGGTGCCGGCCCAGACCCTGCGCGCGAACCTGTCGTCGTGGACCGACGTCCTCCCCAAGGGTGCCGTGCTCGTCTCGCTCATGAAGGGCGTCGAGCAGGGGACGACCAAGCGCATGAGCGAGGTCGCAGCCGAGGTCGCCGGCGTCGACGCCTCGCAGGTCGCCGTCGTCTCAGGGCCCAACCTCGCGCGTGAGATCGCCGAGCGCCAGCCCGCCGCCACGACCATCGCGTGCCCGAACCCTGCGACGGCCGAGCTGCTCGCCGAGGCCAGCACGACGGCGTACTTCCGCCCCTACTGGTCGACCGACGTCGTCGGCACCGAGATCGGCGGCTCGGTGAAGAACGTCGTCGCGCTCGCCAACGGCATGGCCGTGGGCATGGGGTACGGAGAGAACGCGCAGTCCGCTCTCATCACGCGCGGCCTTGCAGAGATGACGCGGCTCGGCGTCGCGCTCGGCGCCTCGCCGCTGACCTTCCTCGGACTCGCCGGCATCGGCGACCTCGTGGCCACCTGCCAGTCGCCGCTCTCGCGCAACCGCACCTTCGGCGAGCACCTCGGCCGCGGTCTCACCCTCGACGAGGCCACTGCGGAGATGAAGCAGACCTGCGAGGGCGTGAAGTCGTGCCGCGCGATCCTCGAGCTGGCCCAGGGCGTGGGCGTCGACATGCCCATCACCGAGCAGGTCGTCGAGGTCGTCCACGCCGGCCTCGACCCGCGCGAGATGCTCCAGGCCTTCATGAGCCGCAGCCTCAAGGCCGAGGCCGAGGTCGGCTGACCGTCCCGAGCGCTACGGCGCGAGGGTGTCGAGCGCCTTGCTCAGGTCCGTCCAGAGGTCGTCGACGTCCTCGATGCCGACCGAGAGGCGGATCAGCGTCTCGGGGATGTCGGGCCGCTCCTCGATCCACCGGCGACGCCGCTCCCACGACGTCTCGACGCCGCCGAGGCTCGTGGCGTGGATGACGACGCGGCTGCGGTCGCACATCGCGTCGGTCTCCGCGGCGCTGCCGACGGTCTCGAACGACACGATCGTGCCGAAGCCGTCCATCTGCTTGGCGGCGACGAGGTGGCCGGGATCGTCCGGCAGCCCCGGGTAGCGCACGTTGCGCACGGCCGGGTGCGACTGCAGGCGTACGGCGAGCTCGAGGGCCGAGGCCTGCGCCTGCCGGAGCCTCAGCGCGAGCGTCCGCATGCCCCGTAGGCCGAGGTACGCGTCCAGCGGCCCGGGGATCGCGCCGACCAGCGTCCGGACGCGCAGCACCCGCGCGAGCAGTGCGTCGTCAGCCGTGACGACCGCGCCGAGCAGCACGTCGGAGTGCCCGGCCAGCGCCTTGGTGGCGGAGTGCACGACGACGTCGACCCCGAGCTGCAGCGGCCGCTGCAGCAGCGGCGTCGCGAAGGTGTTGTCGCACACGGTCATGACGCCGTGCTCGCGTGCGGCGGCGGTTGCCGCTGCGAGGTCGCACACCTCGAGCGCGGGGTTGGTCGGCGTCTCGATCCACAGCACCGCGGCGCCCTCGCACGCGGCGGCGACGGCGTCCGCGTCGTCGATCTGCACGAGCCGCACCACCACGCGGCCGGCCGCCTCGAGGTCGCGCAGCCGCGCGGCCGTGCCGGAGTAGGAGTGCGACGACACGACGACGACGCCGCCGGTCGGCACGAGGTCGAGCACTGCCGAGACCGCGCCCATGCCGCTCGCGAAGGCGAGGCAGCGTCCGCCCTCGAGCCGGCCGAGCACCTCCTCGAACGCCTCCCAGGCAGGGTTCGACGTGCGCGCGTAGCCGACAGGGCCGCCGGCATGGAACGTCGAGGACAGCACGACGGGCACGTTCACGGGGGCGTCGGGCGCCGCCGCCGGTCGTCCGGCGGACACGACCACCGTCTCGGGGCGCAGCGTCTCGGGGCTCGTGGGCTCGGTCACGCGACGACGCTAGCCGACGGAAGCCTGGCGGGGGCAGCACGGAGCGCCCACTAGGGTTGACGCCGTGAGCGAGTCCCGGCGCATCCGCGTGGCCGTCGTCTTCGGCGGCAGGTCCAGCGAGCACGCCATCTCCTGCGTCTCCGCCGGATCCGTGCTCCGCGCCCTCGACCGTGACCGCTACGACGTCGTCCCCATAGGGCTCACGACCGACGGCCGCTGGGTGCTCGAGAGCGACGACCCCGACCGCTTGCGCATCACCGACGGCGTCCTGCCGCACGTCGACGGCACCGGCACCGCACTCGTCCTCCCGGGCGACCCCACCCGCCGCGACCTCGAGGTCCACGCGCCCGGCGACGTGCCCGGCACGCTGGCGGGCGTCGACGTCGTCTTCCCCGTCCTGCACGGCGCGTACGGCGAGGACGGCACGATCCAGGGCCTGCTCGAGATGGCCGGCGTCCCGTACGTCGGCAGCGGCGTGCTCGCGTCCGCGGCGGCCATGGACAAGGGCGTCATGAAGGCGCTGTTCGCCGGTGCAGGCCTCGAGCAGGCGCCGTACGCCGTCATCACCGACCGCGACTGGGCTCGCGACCGCGACGCGGCGCTCGCCCGCGTGTCGGCGCTGGGCCTGCCCGTGTTCGTGAAGCCGGCCAGGGCCGGGTCCTCGCTCGGGATCAGCAAGGTGTCCGACGCCTCCGACCTCGTCGCCGCGATCGAGTTCGCCCGCCAGCACGACCCGCGCGTGGTCGTGGAGGCCTCGGTCGAGCGCGCCCGCGAGATCGAGTGCGGCGTCCTCGCCGACGCCGACGGCGTCCCGCAGGCCAGCGTCTGTGCGGAGATCGTGGTGAAGGGCGACCACGAGTTCTACGACTTCGGGGCCAAGTACCTCGACGACGCCGCCGACCTCGTCGTGCCGGCCGATCTCGATCCCGCGCTGAGCGAGCAGGTGCGGGCCCTGGCGATCCGGGCCTTCGACGCCCTCGGCTGCGAGGGGCTCGCGCGCTGCGACTTCTTCGTGACGGCCGACGGCCGTGTGGTGATCAACGAGGTCAACACGATGCCGGGCTTCACGTCGATCTCGATGTTCCCCCGCGTGTGGCAGGCGACCGGCGTCGACTACCCGACGCTCGTCGACCGCCTCGTCGCCGACGCGCTCCGCCGCGGCACCGGCCTGCGCTGACGCCTCAGCCGACGATCTCGCTGTCGCCGCGAGTGTCGAGCACGGTGAGGCCGTACGCCACCGCCCACCGGTGGCCGAGGGCACCGGCGACGTCGGCCCGGCCTGGCGTCGAACCCGGCAGGGCACGCACCACGAGGTCGAGCAGCTCGGCGTCGCCGGCCGGCCCGCCGACCAGCAGCACGTCGACACCTGTGGGAAGCCCGGACGTCGCCCGGGCGACGTTGTCGCCGACGACGGCGCGCTTGAGGTGCTGGCGCAGCATCCGCCACTCGCCCGGCGCGAGGCGTCGGTGGAACGGCAGGAGGCCCGCCGGGCCGGGGACGACGAGGGATCCCACCGCGTCGGCAGGCACGGCCGTCTCGACGAAGCGGCGCTCGCCGTCCTCGCCCACGAGAACGTGCGGGCCCTCGAGCCGTGACGACGCACCGCGCTTGGCCCACTCCGCCGCACCGCGCGGCACGTCGAGCACGTGCGCGACCGCTGCCGTGAGCAGGTCGCCGGCGCCGGCCACGATGCGCGCGGCCTCGCCGTCGGGCACGACGTCGACCGTGCCGCCGCCGAGGTCGATCACCAGTGCTTCCGGCCGTGCAGAGGGTGTTGTCATCGCGCCGGTGCGCGCGGCCTCGGCCTCCGACGCGACCCGGGCGACGGGGACCCCGAGGGCGTGCGCGAGCACCACTGCTGGGTCGTCGTCGGCGCCGGAGGCTGATGCCAGGGTTGCGACGGCGACAGCGCGGCCGATGACCGACCGGGGCCGTGCGGCGGCGCTCGTGCCCACGGCGTCGAGGTCGACTACCCACGCATCGTCGACGGCGTGCTCGACGACCCGCCCTCGCTGAGGCAGCCCGACGACGGCCACGACACCTGAAGGCTGGGGTGCGGCGGCGAGGTCGTGCAGCGACGTCGTAGAACCCGAAGTCGTTCGCGCCCAGGCGATGTCGGCCTCAGCCCCATCACGACGGGGTAGTGCCGGGCCGATCCCGATGGCGGCGTCACGAAGCCCGCGGAGCGAGGCGGCGACCGCCTCGGCGGCCACGTGCTCGGTGCCGTCGAGGCCGAGCAGCGCCGCGATCCGGACCGGGTCGACCAGCTGCGCGAGGCCGTGCTCGGCCACCTCGACCGCGACGAGCGAGCAGGCGAGCGCGGCATCGGCGTCGACCTGGTCGACCACGGGTAGGGGGCGGGTGAGACGTCGGCTCACCAGCACGGCCTCGTCGCCCGCGAGCAGCACGCCCACCACCTCGGCGCCCGAGGACTGCCAGAGGCCGACGCGCTCCGCAGTGGCCCGGTAGCCGCGCGCGTCGCGGGCCACGAGCACGACCGGCCCAGCCGCCGGCGTCGGGTCGGAGGCGACGTCGACGGGTCGGCCGACTCCGGCGCCGGAGGTGCCGGGCGTCGCGCTCCCCGACCCGAGCACCCGCAGCCGTCCGGTGTCGGGCGCCGGTGCGGGCAGCACGAGCGCGTGCGAGTCGACAGGCCGCTGCGGAGCGACGACCACCCGCGTGACCTCGACGCCCGCCTTGCGGGCGAGCCGGCGTACGACGACCGCGGCGGCCGACGCCGCAGCCGCGGAGCCCTTGCGGCCTCGCGTGGGGGTGCGCTCCCACACCAGCGGCAGGGGAGGGTCGACCGAGACGTCGACGAGCACGACCTCGGTCGTGGCGTTGCCGACGTCGACCCCCGCGACGACCGTGCGGTTCATCGCACCCGCTCAGCCCTCGGCCAGGAGGCCACGACGGGCGTACGCCGCTGCGGCCTCGCGGACGAGCGCGGCGTTGCGGACGGCACCCCGCGACTCCAGCGACGCCGCGATCGACTCGAGCTGCGCGGCGGTCGAGCGCCGCGGGCGGAGCGCGTCGTACACCGCGAGCACCTCGTCGTCCGGCAGGAGAGTGAGCTCGGCCGCGCGACGCAGGTTGGCCGCGAGCTGCGGGTTGGCGTTGGCCTCGGCGACCGTCGCCTGGTGCTCGAGGGTGTCGGGGTGGATGCGGATGTCGTCGAGCGAGACGAGACCTTCGCGGACGGCGTCGAGAGTGATCTCGCTGCTGTCGCGGCCGGAACGGGCTGCGGTCATCGGAGCACCTCCAGCTCTTCGGGGCCGAGCGCCGGGTCGAGGCAGCCCCGCTCGATCGCGACCAGGGACACCACCTTGGTGTGGAAGCGCGCCTCGATCGCCATGTCGGAGTAGGGATTCCGGAGCGGCTCTGGGGTCGAGCCCTTGGCGTGACGGCCGGCGTTGGAGCCGAGCGCGCGGTAGAGCTCGGGGGTCACCGTGGGTGCGACGCTGAACAGCTCGAGGTTGGCCAGCGGTGCGAGGTCGCGTCGGTGGATGAGCGCGGTTCCCTTGGCCTGCAGGCCGATCGCGATGCCGGATCCCGCCAGCCTCGCTGCGGTCAGGCCGATGAGCCCGAGGTCGAGGGTGTCGTTGATGCGCACGACCCGCCCGCGGCACCCCTCTTCCTCGAGCCCGGCGAGCAGCTCCTCGAGCACGTCGTGCACCGACAAGCCCGACAGCGTCGTCCAGATCCGGCGGCCCGTGGCGGCCGAGACACCGATGACGACGTCGGTCGGGTCTGAGCCGGCGGCGGCCGGGCCGAGCACCCGGAAGGCCGCGGTGCTGCCCGTCGCCTGCTCGCGCAGGAGGTCGTCGACCGAGCGCTGCTGGCGGACGGTGTTGATCTCGTGCAGCCGCGCTCCGCTCGGCCGGTAGCCCGTGCCGGGGCCGGCGTAGTCGTTCGGGTCGGTCACCAGCGACAGCACGTTCATCTGCTCGTCGAAGATGGCCGCGGTCTGCAGGTAGTCGCCGCTCACCCGTGCGTGCAGCATCGCCAGAAGCCGCTCGGCCTCCTCGGCGTAGCCGCACGCGTCGAGCGCCGTGACGACGTCGATCATCGTGACGCCGGACTGCCGGATCACCCGCGAGGCCTCGAGCGGCACCATGAGATCGGCTGCCGGCACGTCCTTGCTGCCAGCGGCGTCGACCGCCTGCTCGAGCCACTCGTCGTCGAGGTCGGCGAGGCCGAGCCAGCGGTAGACGTCGCGCACGGCCTCGGCGGCCCGGCGGCGCAGCCGTGCGACCTCGGGCTCGGCCGCGGTACGCAGCCCGCCGTCCACGGTCCAGTCGCGCTGCATGACGAGGTAGTCGTCGATGTCCTCGGAGTTCCACTGGCTCGGGCCGAACATGTTGTCGTAGCGCTGGATCGAGCCGAAGCCGCTGCAGATGAAGTCTGAGCCGCCGATGAAGATCGGGTGCGTGCGGGAGGTACGCCGCACCTCCGACTCGCTCATGAGGGCGTCGTTACCGGTGCACGCCTCGAGGTTGCGCAGCATCACCATGAGGTTCTCGGCCATGAGGCTGCGGACGCCGCCCGGCACCGAGCCGGCGACCGACGCGGAGTCGATGCCGCCGTTCTGCACGCCCTGCGCGCCCATCGCCCGTGCGAGCGAGACGCATCGGGCCTCGAGGTAGAACATCGAGCAGCCCTCGGCACCGCCCATGAGGGCCTCGGAGCCGCCACCCGTCGTCACGCGCATCTTGATGCCGCGGCTGGCATACGCCGAGGTCAGGAACGCCTTGGACCACGGGGTGTCGTCGCCGTCGACGAAGATCTGCTCGGTGCCGTAGAGCGACACGGTCTCGGCGTACGACACGAGGCCGGCCATGCCGAGCTCGAGCTCGAGGGCCTCCTCGACCGAGCACTGCACGAGCACGCCGGGCGAGCCCACGGCCGCGCCGATCGACACGGCAACGGCGTTGCTCGGGGCGTCACCCAGCACCGGCACGGTGGTCTCGATCTCGCGGAACCCGAACGCCGCCGCTGTGGCGGCGTCGGCAGCGAGCAGCAGCGGGTCGTCGGAGCGGTTGGTGACGTGGGCCTGGTTGCTCGGCGTACGGCGTGCCCTCATCTTGGTCATCGCGATGACGAGCTCGGCCGGCGTCAGCTGGGCGAGCACGCGCGCGAGCTTGGCCGGGGTGGCACCGGCGGCGAGGCGCACGACCTCCGACCGCGGCACGGCGACGTCCACGAGCATCCGTGCCAGCGCGACGTCGTCGAGGGCCATCACCTCCGCGGCCACGGACACGTCGATGCCGTGCGCGGCGATGAACGCGTCGACGACGTCGAAGTCGTCCTCGGCCTTCCCGTCGAGCTCGACGACGCGACCGGACGCGTCGACGACGAGGCTCGGCACCGGGTCCCCGGGGGAGTCGAACGCCACGAGGCCCAGTGAGGGCTCCTCGACCGCGAACCCGTCGAGGTTGACCCGCTGGGCGTCCATGAAGCGGAACCGCCCGATCGGCTGGTCAGCCACCGAGGGCCTCCTTCGCGTCGTGCTCGGCCTCGTGGCCGGAGAAGACGGCGGCCGCCGCGGCCGCAGCCGCAGCGTCCTGCGCGGCGGTGCCTCCGCTCACGCCGACACCACCGACCACCCGTCCCCTCGACCAGAGCGGCAGGCCGCCCGCGAAGGCGACGAAGCGGCCGCCGTCCGCGGCGTACATGCCGACGAGCTCGCCGCCGTCGACCACGAGCGGCCCGAGCTCGGCCGTGGCCGCGCGGTGCGCCACCGAGGTGTACGCCTTGTCGCGGGCCAGCGTGGGCCCGGCGATCTCGGCGCCGTCCATGCGCTCGAATGCGACGAGGTGGCCGCCGGCGTCCACCACGGCCACCGACACGAGCGCGTCGAGCGAGGCCGCCTCGGCGCGGGCGGTCGCGCACATGGCGAGCGCCAGGTCAAGGTCGATCTCGGTGCGGGTCGTGCGGGCCACGGGAGCCTCCTGGGGGAGAAGGGATCAGCGGGCGAGGGCGCGCAGCGCCGCATGCGTGCCGCGCATCGCGACGGCGCCGGCGAGCACGGACTTCGGCACCTTCGCCACGACGGTGTAGTTGGTGTCGACGACGTTCGCCACGGGGGTGAGCGCGGTCTGCGAGACGAGCTGGTAGGCATCGAGCGTCGACTGCCCCGTGCAGCTCGGCGACCCAGAGGACCATCTGCTGGTGGGCGATGCGGAACGCGTCCTCGAGCGGCCGCGATGAGCCCGTCGTCATGATGAACGTGTCGTCCTCCATGCGCGGCCACGGGGTGGGCATGCCCTTGATGAGGTCGAGGATCACCACGGTGTCCATCGCGCACTCGACTGCGACGCCGCACGTCTCGCCCTCGCCCTGCCGGGCGTGGCCGTCGCCGAGGCTGAACAGCGCGCCCTCGACGTTCACCCCCAGGTAGCAGGTGGTGCCCGCGCGCATCTCGGGTGTGTCCATGTTGCCGCCCCAGTCGCCCGGGGTGAGCGAGCTGCGCACCTCGCCGAGCGGGGGAGCGACGCCGACCGTGCCGTGCATCGGGTCGAGGGGGAGATCGGCGGTGAACGTCGTGTCGGCGGCGCTGTAGCGCACGAGCCGGTCGGTGGCGTCGATCTCGTAGATCCAGGTGCGCTCGAGCAGTGCGGGCTGCAGGCTCGCGGTCTGCGGCGTCGAGGTCAGCGAGCCGAAGAACGGCACCGTGCTGCTGACCCCCCACGCCTCGCGCGGCTCGATCGAGACGAAGTGCACGGCGAGCGTGTCGCCGGGCTGGGCGCCCTCGACGTAGAACGGGCCGGTCTGCGGGTTGAGCAGCCGGGGGTCGCACACCTCGCTGGGCAGGTCGGACGTCGAGCGCACGCGGCCGCCGAAGCAGTCGAAGGTCCAGGTCGACAGGCGGGTGCGCGGTCGCACCGAGGCGACGGGCGCGACGCCGCCGAACGTGTACGTGAGGGCCGTGGGGTCGCCGTCAGGGTCCGGGGCCCAGAACAGGTCGGTCAGCGAGTCGGTCACGGCAGCAGTCTCCCTGTCGGGGCGGGGGTGCGGAGGGCGAACGAAGGGGGTGCGCCGCGCATCTGCGCGACGCACCCCCTGTCGGTGGTGCGGGTCAGACGCGCTCGTGCGCCTCCTCGAGGGTGGTCTGCCCGATCTCCGCGAAGATGTCGGGCTTGGCCTTGCGCATCCACAGGGCGTAGCCGAAGCCGAGCACCAGGATTCCGACGATGTACCAGGGCATGAGCTGGAACACCAGGCTGTCCGAGCCCAGACCAGCCGCGAAGGCCCTGTTCGTCCAGAGCAGGTAGAGCGCGTAGAGCATGCCCGCCGCGCCCACGAGCGGTGCGATGAGCGTGGTGATGACGTTGCCCTTGTGCACCTTCTTGACCCAGAAGTACGAGATCACGGCGAACGACGTGATCGTCTGGACGAGCAGGATCATGGCGGTGCCGATGACGGCGATGAGGCCATAGACGTTCACGTAGGGAACGAGCTCCGGCGTCGGGACCATGTTGCCGTCGGCGTCGGGGACGTACACGTTCGTGAACAGGAGGAACGCCACCAGGATCACCGTGGTGATGATCGTCTGCAGGATGACTGCTGCCGCGGGCGACTGGTGCTTCGGGTTGATGGTGCCGAACGAGTTCCGCATCCAGCTCCACGCACCCTCGCGAGCGAGCGCGTAGATGTAGCGGGCCGAAGCGTTGCCGAACGCGAGCGCGCAGGCGAAGGAACCGATGACGAGCAGGATCTTGTAGATCGTGGTCATGAAGTCACCCATGTTGGCGGTGACGAGACCGAGCCACAGGTCGACGGGGTTGGCGCCCGCCGACAGCTCGACGGACTTGGCCGCACCGTTGCCGACAACGACGACCCACGACATGAGCGTGTAGAAGAGGCCGAGGCCGATGACCGCGATCATGGTCGCCCGCGGGACGTTCTTCTTGGGGTCCTTGGACTCCTCGCCATAGACCGCGGTGGTCTCGTAGCCGATCCAGGACCAGAAGGCGAAGAAGATGCCGATCGCCGCGGCACCCTGGGCCACGCCAGTGCCGAACGCGCCCTCGTCGAGGGACTTGAATGCGTTCTGCACCGGCACGATGTCGCTGAACATGAGGCCGTCCGGGCCGCCCTTGGCGAACACGGTCACGGCAAGCCCGAGCAGCAGCAGCACCTCGGCGACGAGCGTGACGCTGAGGACTCCGGCAGCGACCGTGATGGAGAAGTAGGTCAGGACGCCGATCGCGATCGTGCCGATGATGGCGATGACGATCCAGTTCACGTTGATGCCGGCGGGGACGAGGATGTAGCTCGTCGCGAAGTACGCGAATCCACCGATGAGGGACGCCTCGAACACGATGTAGGCGACAGCTGCGAGCAGGCCTGAGGCCATGCCCCAGACCTGGCCGAGCCCCTGGGAGATAAACCCGTAGAAGGCTCCGGCCGTCGTCACGTACTTCGCCATGGCGACGAAGCCGATCGTGAAGATCGTCAGGACGATGGTGGCGAACAGGTAGCCCGCGGAGGCGCCGATCCCGTTGCCGTAGCCGATGGCGATCGGGACGTTGAAGCTCATCGCGGTGATGGGGGCCGCGTTCGCCACCGCCATGAACAGAACGCCGACGAGGCCCACGGCCCCTGCCTTGAGCCGGACCTCCTCCTTCGGGCTGACGTGGTGGTCGCCCGGGAGTGCGACGGGACCGTCGGGACCGTGTTCGGTCGTCATACTCGGGTGTTCCTTTCGCTGGAGGCGCTGGGGTGCTTGCCGCCTACCGCCGGGCCGGCCCAAGCCCGGCCCGTGCGTGTTGCGGAGTATTCACTGGACCTTTGGACCGAATCAAGGCCTTGGGGGAACCGTTTACCTCGTCGAAACGGTCACCCGTTCGGTCCAGGCTCACGCGGGGTTCGGGGAAATCTGCGCGTAACGGTCTGCTGAACCGCCGCCTCGCACCAGCACTGGTGAAGATTTGGTCTTGTTTTGGTCTGGTCTTTCGGTATGCTCGTGCACGACGTCGCTGGCTGACCGGGAGGTGCCATGACCGATCACGCCCGGGTCGAGGACGGGGAGACGCCGCTCGACTACGGCTTCTTCTCGTTCGCCTCCAAGACCGAGGTCCTGGACAAGAGCAAGGAGTTCTGGAACCCGAACAAGACCACCTTCTGGTCCGAGTCGGGCGTCCCGCTGGTCATCGACCGGCGCGAGGACTACTTCATCTACGACGTCACCGGCAAGCGCCTCATCGACGTCCACCTCAACGGCGGCACCTACAACCTCGGGCACCGCAACCCCGAGATGGTGCAGGCCATCACCGTGGCCATGCAGCATTTCGACATCGGCAACCACCACTTCCCCTCCCTCGCGCGCACGGCCCTCGCCGAGGCGCTGATCGCGAGCGCGCCGAAACACATGTCGAAGGTCGTCTACGCCTCGGGCGGGGGGGAGGCCATCGACATCGCCCTCAAGACAGCGCGCCACACGACCCAGAAGCGCAAGATCGTGTCCATCGTCCGCGCGTTCCACGGGCACACGGGCCTGGCGGTCGGAGCCGGCGACGACCGGTTCTCCAAGCTGTTCCTGTCGGACCAGCCTGAGGACTTCCCGCACGTGCCCTTCAACGACCTCGAGGCGATGGAGGAGGCGCTGCGTGGGCGCGACGTGGCTGGCGTCATCCTGGAGACGATTCCCGCCACCTACGGCTTCCCGCTCCCCGACCCCGGCTACCTCGAGGGTGTGAAGCGCCTCTGCGAGAAGTACGACGCCCTCTACATCGCCGACGAGGTGCAGACCGGCCTCATGCGCACCGGTGAGTTGTGGGGCATCACCAAGCACGGCATCGAGCCTGACATCCTGGTGACGGGCAAGGGCATCTCGGGCGGCATGTACCCCATCGCGGCGGTGCTCGTGAGCGAGCGCGCCTCCGGCTGGCTCGACGAGGACGGCTTCGGCCACATCTCGACCTTCGGCGGTGCCGAGCTCGGCTGCATCGCCGCGCTCAAGGCGCTCGAGATCTGCAACCGCGCCGAGACCCGCTCGATGGTCCACTACATCGCGGACTTCATCGGCCGGGGCCTGCGCGACATCCAGGCCACCTACCCCGACTGGTTCGTCGGCATCCGCCAGAACGGCGTGGTGATGGGCCTGGAGTTCGCCCGCCCGCAGGGCGCCAAGGCCGTGATGAAGCGCCTGTACGAGAACGGCGTCTGGGCGATCTTCTCCACCCTCGACCCGCGGGTGCTGCAGTACAAGCCCGGAATCCTCCTCAAGCCCGAGGTGGCCGAGGAGCTGCTCGACCGCACCGAGGTCGGCATCGCCCTGGCCCGCGAGGACGTCCTGGGCGCTGGCAAGAAGGCGTGGCGCTGATGGTCGAGACCATGTTTGAGATGCCGCTCGACCCCGCCGGCGTGCCGCGCGGGCGGGCCATGATCGAGCGAGCCGAGTGGGCCGCGCGCGCGTTCGCGTCGTACGACGCCGCCACCGTGCAGCGGATCGTCGACGCTGCCGCCGCCGCGGGTGCCGCGCACGCCAAGGAGCTCGCCGAGGCGGCCGTGCGCGAGACGGGCTTCGGCGTGGCCGAGCACAAGGTGCTCAAGAACCTCGCCTGCTCGCGCGGCATCGCCGAGCTCTACAGGGCCGCCGACTACGTCGACGTCGTGGTCGACGCCGACGCGAAGATCGTCTCGGTGCCGCGGCCGGCCGGCGTGGTGCTCGCGCTGACGCCGTCGACGAACCCTGTCGCCACCGTGTACTTCAAGACCCTGCTCGCGCTGCTCACGCGCAACGCCGTCGTGATCTGCCCGCACCCCTACGCCAAGGAGGTGTGCGCCAAGGCCGCTCGCATCATGGCCGAGGCGGCGGTGGCGGCGGGCGCTCCCGACGGCTGCATCCAGGTCGTCGACGAGCCGTCGATCCCGCTGGTCAACGCGCTCATGACCGACCCTCGCACCGACGTCATCGTGGCGACGGGCGGCTCGGCGATGGTGCGCTCGGCTTACCGCAGCGGCAACCCCGCGATCGGCGTCGGGCCGGGCAACGTGCCGGTGCTCGTCGACGCCTCGGCCGACCTCGCGGCGGCGGCCAAGCGGATCGTCGACAGCAAGGCGTTCGACAACTCGATCCTGTGCACCAACGAGAGCGTGCTGGTCGTCGAGAAGTCGGTGGCCAAGCAGCGTGTCCCAGCTCGAGCGCGCGGGCGCCCACCTGCTCGCGCCCGACGAGCGCGACCGGGTGCGCGACCTGATCTTCCCGGGCGGCCGGTTCGACACCGCGTGGGTGGGCAAGGACGCGACGGACATCGCGAAGGCGGCCGGCGTGCGCGTCGGCGCGCGCACGCGGATCCTGCTCGCGCCGTTCGACCTCGTCGTGCCGGAGGAGCCGCTCGCGCACGAGAAGCTCTGCCCGGTGCTCGGCATGGTGGTCGTCGAGACCGCCGCCCGCGGCATCGACGCCGCGCGCGCCGTCCTGCGCATCACCGGCGAGGGCCACTCGGCCGCGATCCACAGCACGGATGCGCGCACGATCATGGAGTTCTCGGCCGCGGTCCGCGTCCTGCGGGTGTCGGTCAACGTCGGCAACAGCCTCGGCAGCTCCGGCATCGAGACCAACCTCGCGCCGTCGATGACGATCGGCACCGGCTTCTTCGGCCGCTCGTCGGTGGGGGAGAACCTCGAGCCCAAGCACCTCGTCAACTGGACCCGCCTGGCCTGGAACGCCGACTCCTCGGTGCGCATGCCCGACGTCGCAGCGATCTCGCCGTGGCACGCGCCCGACGGCGCCGTCCCGGCGTACCCGCGCGCGTCGAACGACGGCGGCGCACCGCTGGTGCCCTCGCCCACGGCTGAGGTCGCGGTCGAGGGTGCGCCCGACAGCCTGCGCGACGAGATCCGCCGGCTCATCATCGAAGAGCTCAACGCGATCGTGCGGGGCTGACCCGTGGCCGAGCTCCGCTCCTTCATCTTCCTCGACCGGCTGCAGCCGCAGACCATGAGCTACATGGGCTCGACCGTCAAGGGAGCCCTGCCGCGCGCCGACATGGCCTCGCTGATCATCGAGGTGGCGCCGGGCCTGGACATCGAGCCGCTCACCGACGTCGCCCTGAAGTACGCCGAGGTGCAGGCCGGGATCCTGGTGGTGGAGCGGCAGTACGGCTACCTCGAGGTGCACGGCCCGACCGGCCAGGTGAAGGCCGCCGGCGAGGCGGTGCTCGACTCGCTCGGCGCCGACCCGGACCAGGCCACGAAGCCGCAGGTGCTCGCCTCACGCATCGTGACGATGCTCGACCGCCAGCACGCATTCCTCATCAACCGCAACAAGGCCGGCTCGATGGCGCTGCCGGGCGAGTCGCTGTTCGTGCTCGAGATGGCGCCGGCGTCGTACGCGATCCTCGCGACCAACGAGGCCGAGAAGGCCGCGGCCATCAAGGTCGTGGACTTCCGCATGATCGGTGCGACGGGCCGCGTGTACCTCTCCGGCAAGGAGAGCGACGTCCGTCAGGCGGCCGAGGCCGCCGAGGCCGCCCTGGGGAGAAGCCGATGAGCACCGGCCTCGGCGACTCCGAGCGCGACCTGCTGCGCCAGATGGTGCGCCAGGTCCTGCAGGAGGTCGTGCCGGAGACGATGGCTGCGGCCTCGGCGTCAGGCGGCGCGTCCGACGAGACCGTCGTGCTGACCAACGACGCCGAGCTGGAGGCGTTCGTGCGCCGCGTCGCCGTGCTCTGCGAGGACCCCGCCGAGCGCGAGGCGCTGCGCAGCGGGAGCCGCCGCTTCCACCTGGCCGGGCACCCGACGACGTCGGCGGCTGCTCCCGCCTCCGCAGCCGCGGTGGTCCGGGTCGACAAGGGGGCCGTCACCGAGCGGCACGTGCGCGAGGCGGCGTCCCAGGGCGCCGACCTCGTCCTGGGACGCGGCGCCGTCCTGACTCCGCTCGCGCGCGACCGCGCGCGGGCTGCGGGCGTCCGGATCACGAAGGAGAAGTGATGCTGCGCGGACGGGTGATCGGGAACGTGTGGGCCAGCCGGAGGCTGGACGAGATCCCTTCAGGCGCGTTCCTGGAGGTGCAGGTCGAGGGTGGCGCGACGCTCATCGCGTTCGACGTCCTCGGCAGCGGGATCGGGGAGGCCGTGCTCGTGTCCACGGGGTCGGTCGCGGCCTCGTGGTTCCCGGGCGACGCACCGCCGATCGACGCGCTCATCATCGGCTCGATCGACGAGAAGCCGGGCAGCGCAGCTCCCGGACCACAGCCCCGCGCCGCACGCCGGCGCGGTCAACGAGGAGGAACACGCATGTCGAACAACGCGATCGGTCTCATCGAGACCAAGGGGTACGTCGCTGCACTCGCCGCCGCCGACGCGATGGTGAAGGCCGCGAACGTCGTGATCGTCAGCAAGGACACCGTGGGCGACGGCCTGGTGGCCGTGACCATCGTCGGCGACGTCGGCGCGGTCAAGGCTGCGACCGAGGCCGGTGCCGAGACGGCGTCGTCGGTCGGAGAGCTCGTCTCCGTGCACGTCATCCCGCGTCCGCACGCCGAGCTCAGCAAGCACTTCACGGTCAGCGGCGACGCGTGAGCGCGGCCCCGATCGCGGGGCCGGAGCTGCGTGTCTACCTGCTGATCGAGGATCTGCAGCAGCAGTTCGCGGCGTATCTCGGTACGCCGACACGAGCACGCGGCTACCCGCCGTACGCCGGGCAGCACGCGCTCATCATCGAGGTCGCACCCGGCCTCGCCATCGAGCGCGTGACGCACCAGGCGCTGACGTCGGTGCCCGACATCGAGCCGGGCATCCTCTTCGTCGAGCGTCAGTTCGGCGTGCTCGAGGTGCACGCGTCGTCGCTCGACGACGTGCTGCGCGCAGGCGAGGCGATCCTCGACGGGCTCGGCGCGGAACCGGCCCACCAGCTGGCCCCGCGCGTGCTGTACCACGACGTCATCGAGCACGTCACGGACATGCACGCCGTCATCATCAACCGCAACCGGCAGGCCTCGATGCTGCTGCCGGGGCAGTCGCTGCTGGTCTACGAGATGACCCCTGCGCTGTTCGCCGCCGTCGCGGCGAACGAGGCCGAGAAGGTGGCGCCGGAGAACACGCTCGTCGACGTGCAGATGATCGGCGCCGCCGGCCGCGTCTACATCGGCGGCACGACCGAGGGCGTCACGAAGGCGCGCGACGCGATCACGAAGGTCCTCGACTCGATCGAGGGCCGTCGGCACTAAGTTCCAGCAAGCACGGGTTCCAGCAAGCACGGGTTCCAGCAAGCACGGGTTCCAGCAAGCACGGGTTCCAGCAAGCACGGGTTCCAGCAAGCACGGGTTCCAGCACGGCACGTCCCTGTCGTACGACTCGTAGGGAGAACGGTGAGTTCCGAGCTCGACACCGACCACCTCGAGGTCTTCGCGCGCGGCGCGGTGGCCGAGCACGGCATGCCGGACGCCGAGATCACGCTGCTGAACGTGTCGGAGAACGCGACGTTCCGTGCCGACTCCGCCGACGGCCGTCGGCTGGTGCTCCGGGTGCACCGCACCGGCTACCACTCGCGCGAGGCGATCGAGAGCGAGCTGGCTTGGATCTCGGCGCTGCGCGCGGACGGGATCGTGCACACGGCCCCCGTGATCCCCACCCCTGACGGCCGCGACATCGTCGCGGTGCGCCACCCGGGCGGCGAGGAGCGGCAGGTCGTCGCGTTCGAGTGGATGAACGGGCACGAGCCGCCCGAGGACCGTCTCGTCGACGACTTCCGCGAGCTCGGTGCCATCACCGCACGCCTGCACCGGCACGCGCGCGAGTGGCAGCGCCCGGCCGGTTTCACCCGGTTCCGTTGGGACTTCGACACCTCGCTCGGTGCGAACGGGCACTGGGGCCGTTGGCAGGACGGGCTCGGCATGGGACCGTCCGAGCTCGAGGTGCTCGGTCGTGCGGCCGACGCCGTGCAGCGCCGGCTCGCCGCGTTCGGCGCCGGGCCCGACCGCTTCGGCCTCGTCCACGCCGACATGCGCCTCGCCAACCTCCTCGTCGACGGTGACAGCGTCTGCGTGATCGACTTCGACGACTGCGGCCTGTCCTGGTACCTCTACGACCTCGGGTCGTCGCTGTCGTTCATCGAGCACCTGCCGGTCGTGCCCGAGCTGCATCGACTCGTGGATCACCGGCTACCGCACCGAGGGCACGCTGAGCGCCGAGGAGGTCGCCGAGCTCCCGACCTTCGTGATGCTGCGCCGCCTGCTGCTCGTCGCGTGGATCGGCTCGCACTCCGCCGTCCCGGAGGCTCAGGCCCTCGGCGCCGACTTCACCACCGTGTCCTGCGACCTCGCGGAGAAGTACCTCGTCCAGTTCGGCTGACCTGCCCGGAGGATCCATGTTCAGCTCCATCGCCGGCCGCTCCGTCATCGTGACGGGTGGCACCAAGGGCATCGGCAAGGGCATCGCGCGCGTGTTCGCGCGGGCTGGCGCCAACGTCCTCATCACCGGGCGCAACGAGGCGGACGCCGCCGCCTGCGCAGCCGAGCTCACCGGGCTCGGTGGCGGCGAGGTCACGTACGTCCTCGGCGACGTCGCGTCGGCCGAGTCGTGCGCGGCGATGGCCGCGACCGCGGTCGAGCGCAACGGCGGCATCGACGTGCTCTGCGCCAACGCCGGGATCTTCCCCGACTCCAAGCTTCGCGACGATGACCGAGGCCGACATGGACCTCGTCTTCGGCACCAACATCAAGGGCACGCTGCTGTCGGTGCAGGCGTGCATGCCGGCGCTCACGGCGTCGGGCCGCGGGCGCGTCATCCTCACCTCGTCGATCACCGGGCCGATCACCGGCTACCCGGGCTGGTCGCACTACGGCGCGAGCAAGGCCGCACAGCTGGGCTTCATGCGTACGGCGGCCATCGAGCTCGCGCCGCGCAAGATCACCGTGAACGCAGTGCTCCCGGGCAACGTCGCGACCGAGGGCCTGGCCGAGCTCGGCCCGGAGTACCGCGCGTCGATGGAGGCGAGCATCCCGTTGAGGGCGCTGGGCGAGGTCGACGACATCGGCAACGCCGCCCTGTTCTTCGCCACCGACGAGGCGGCGTACATCACCGGGCAGGCGCTCGCGGTCGACGGCGGCCAGGTGCTGCCCGAGTCGCTCGCGGCGCTCGAGGCCGCAGCCGACTAGACGACGTACCGTGGTCGCACCGACACCGCACCGGGGGGTGAGATGACCGAGACCGACGCCCTCCTGGGGCCGACGGCCGATGAGGCGCGGCGCAACATCGTCGGCCTCATCACCTCCGGCGCGCTGCGACCAGGTCAGCGCCTCGGCGCCGAGCGTGATCTCGCCGTGCAGCTCGGCGTCAGCCGGTCGACCCTGCGCGCCGCCCTGGCCTCGCTCGAGCAGGACGGCCTCGTTCGTCGCGTCCCCGGCCGCGGCGGCGGCACGTTCGTCGCGCGGGAGAAGATCGACCGCGACCTCTCGCGCATCGTCGGCGTGCCCGCGCTCCTGCGCGACCAGGGCTACACCGCCGGCACCCGCGTCGTGAGCGGTGCGGTCGCGCCCCCCGATCCGGATGCGCGCGCGGCGCTCGAGATGGACGACGACTCGTTCGTCGTCGACCTCGTGCGCATCCGCCTCGCCGACGGAAGCCCCATCTCGCTCGAGCACGCGCGCCTGCCTGCCGAGCGCTTCCCCGGTCTGCTCGAGCGCCCGCTCGGCGGCTCGCTGTACCAGCTGCTCGAGAAGGAGTACGGCGTCGGCCCGCACCAGGCCGTGGAGAGGCTCGAGGTCGTGTCGGCATCCGACGACGAGGCACGCGTCCTCGGCGTCCCGTCCGGCTCGCCCCTGATCTCGATCACGCGCACGACCACCGACTCCGACGGCCGGCCGTTCGAGTACTCGCACGACCTGTTCCGCGCGGACCGCACCCGCATCACCGTGCGCACGTACGGAGCACCGGCGGGCGCGGGGATGGACGCGACCCGCGGCCGTCTCGTCGAGGTCCGCGACAACACCGCCTGACCGGAGGGTCGTCATGCCGTACGACGAGGTGCTCGCCGACCGCATCCGCGCGCTGCTCGAGACACGCGTTGACGTCGCGGAGAAGAAGATGTTCGGCGGCCTGGCGTTCCTCGTCGGCGGGCACATGGCTATCGCGGCCAGCGGCGAGGGCGGCGCGCTGGTGCGGGTCGATCCCGCGGAGTCCGACCAGCTGGTCGACACCGATGGCGCCGAGGTCGCGGTGATGCGCGGCCGGCCCATGACGGGGTGGCTACGGGTGGCCGACGAGCAGCTCGAGTCCGACGACGTGCTTGCGGCGTGGGTGCAGCGGTCGTCGGCGTACGCCGCGTCGCTGCCACCGAAGGGCTAGCGGCCGATCAGCCCTGGGCGGTCGGGATGGCGTCGGCGACGGCCGGGGAGATGTCGACCAGTGCGTCGGCCTCGGGGGAGTACGCGTCCGGCACGCTGACCTCGATGTTGAGCTCGCGCCCTACCGTGGTGAAGAGGTAGCCGTTCTCGAGCTGCTCGGGCAGCCAGTCGATGCCGTCGACGGTGACGAGCTGCGAGGTGGGCCCGAGCGCGGCCGGAGTGGGCACGCCGCAGCGGACGACGATCGCGGGGTCTCCCCAGGCCGACACGAACGAGCTCCTCGGATCGGTGGCCGTCACGGTCTGGCCGACGACCTCGTCCGGGAGGCTGCTCTTGAAGTTCGCGCACGCGTAGGCGCCCGCCCCCTCGGGGAGCGGGTCGGGCAGGGGTACGGCGAGGCCGCGGGAGCAGCCGGTGAGCGAGAGCAGGACCGCCGCGGCAGCGAGTGCGCTGCCGACGTGCCGCCTGCCCACAGCCGGTGTCAGAGGTGGACGACGGGGCAGGTGAGGGTACGCGTGATGCCCTCGACCGCCTGGATGCGTGCCACCACGAGCTTGCCGAGCTCGTCGACGCTGCGCGCCTCGGCGCGCACGATGACGTCGTACGGGCCGGTGACGTCCTCGGCCTGCGTGACGCCCTTGATCTGGGCGATCTCGGCGGCCACGTGAGCCGCCTTGCCGACCTCGGTCTGGATGAGGATGTAGGCCTGCACCACCATGGTCGTCCTCCTCGGTCGGAATCTGGTGCGGTCGGGGAAGCGCAACCAGGTCGAGCAGCCCCGTTGAAGTGCGGCCCGGTGTCCGGTAGGACCGCAGGACGACACTATCGCCCGGATGGTGCGGGCGGAGAACGGGTACGGGACGCTCCCGCCCCGACGTGAAGGAGAACACAGTGCCGAACGGTCCCGTCGGTGGCGGCGGCTCGGTGTCCGACCTGGGCGAGTTCGGGCTGATCGGTGCGATCGTCGGCCGATTCCCGGTCACCGACGACGTCCTCCTCGGGCCCGGGGACGACGCGGCCGTCGTCGCGGCGCCGGACGCCCGGGTGGTCGCCACGACCGACCTCCTGGTGGAGGGACGGCACTTCCGCCGCGACTGGTCCTCGGCGCATGAGATCGGGCGCAAGGCCGCGGCGCAGAACCTCGCGGACGTGATCGCGATGGGCGCACGTCCGACGGCCCTGCTCGTCGGGCTCGGCTGCCCGCCGGACCTGCCCACCGCCTGGGCTACGGGCCTCGCGGACGGCCTCGCGGAGGAGTGCGCCCTCGTGGGGGCCACGGTCGTCGGGGGCGATGTCGTGCGCAGCGACATGGTCGTCCTGGCGGTCACGGCCCTCGGCGACCTCGAGGGCCGCGCGCCGGTCACGCGGTCCGGGGCGCGGCCCGGCGACGTGCTGGCGGTCGCGGGCCGGCTGGGGTGGTCGGCGGCCGGCCTTGCGGTGCTCGGCCGGGGGTTCCGCTCACCGCGCGTTCTCGTCGAGGCGCACAAGGTGCCGACCCCGCCCTACGCCGCGGGCCGTGCGGCCGCGGTCGCGGGTGCGACGTCGATGATCGACGTGTCCGACGGGCTGCTGCAGGACGCCGGCCATGTGGCCGCGGCCTCCGGCGTCGTCCTCGGCATCGACTCGGCAGCGCTGGTCGTCGACCAGCCGCTGGCGGATGCGGCCGCGGCGTTCAACGCCGACCCGCTGCAGTGGGTCCTGCGCGGCGGCGAGGACCACGCACTGCTGGCGACGTTCCCGCGGGGGGCAGTGCTTCCGGAGGGCTTCACGGCGATCGGCCGCGTCGACACCGGGGACGCCGGGGTGCTCGTCGACGGGGAGCCGCCCACTGGTGCCGGCGGCCACGACCACTTCCGCTCCTGACACGAGCTACTGCCCACAGGCGCGCGGACGAGCGTCCTTGAACCTGGATCGGGGCAGTAGTTCGAGTTCCCAGGTGAGGTGGTAGGTGGCACCAGGGACGCTCGCGAGGTCGCGGACCGCTCGACCTCAGGCCAGGTAGGTGCCGCTCAGGTAGGACTCCGCGAGCTCGCACGTCTCGGTCGTGAACGGCGCGCCGAGCTCGCGCGCCTCCTCGGCGTACGAGTGGTGGGAGCCCACCCATCCCACGAGGAGGAGCCGTCGGAACATCACGAGCGTGGGGATGATCCCGACGTCCGTCGAGGTGAGAGGGCGCAGGGTCTGGTAGCCGGCGAGCCACGGCTGCATCCAGTCGCTGGCGCGGGGGTCGGCCTCCAGGAAGCTGACCGCGGTCGCGAAGTCGTACAGGAACCACGAGAAGCCGCAGTCGTCGAAGTCGATGACCTTCACCTGGTCACCGTCCACGAGCAGGTTCGTCAGTCGCAGGTCGTTGTGGGCGAGCCCGAACCGGGCGGGGTCGGTGCCGTACGCCGCCAGCTCGCGGCGGATCTGGTCGTCCACCCGCTGCAGGAGCCGGCGCTCGTCGGCACCCATCCCGAGCCCGTCCTGCCAGCGACCCCACATGGCCCGGGCGCCCAGCGCGGCGTCGTAGTCGCACGTGTACCTGGTGAAGGTCGAGGGCCGTGCCCAGGCACCACCGTGCAGGTGCATGGCTGCGGCGAGCCGGCCGAGGACCTCGAAGCTGGCCTCCAGCCCGCTCTCGGTGCTGGGTGCCGCGCCGTCCATCCAGTCGAAGAGGACGACGTGGCGGCTGTCGCCGTCCCCGACAGGCAGCGTGGTGAGCCGGCCGCCGTCGCGCCGGCGGATCGCGGTCGGGGGATCGACGACGCCGTCAGCGCTGAGCGCGTCGAGCCAGAGCAGCTCGGACTCGATCTCCCGGCCGGAGTGGTATCCGGGGCGGTGCACACGCATGGCGGCGACGCGACCGCTGTCGGGATCGACCACCTTGTACGTGGTGTTCTCGGACACGTTGATCAACGTGACGTCCGACCGAGGAGACAGCTCGTAGTGCTCCAGCACCGAGCGAGCCACTGAGTCGAGCGAGGTGATCATGACCTCGGCGCCGTCCATGCTCCCCCTCCGGTCCGCTCGACCACGTGACGTCGTGGCCGTCCTGCTGCGCTGTGGCCAAAGGCACAAGGACCAAACCATAAGTGACGACGGAGGGAGAGACAAGGTCCGACCGTGTGGTGGCAGTCCTTGCCCGCGGGCACTTACGGGCCTAGGTTTAGACCATTAATCTGCCGGTGGGGCTCGCCTCCACCATCCGTACCCGAGGAAGGGCGGCACCTGTGGCCTCGAGCAACACGGACGTCGAGTTCGTCCCACCGAGCGGCTTCCTCGCCAAGGCTCCCCTGAGCGCCGCCGTGCGGGTGGGCGATCTGGTGCTGGTGTCGGGCCAGATCGGCATCGACGACGCCGGCGTCGCGCTGCGGGGCATGGCCGAGCAGACGAAGGCCTGCATCGAGGCCGTGGCGGCCGCACTGGCGCCCGTGGGCGGCAGCCTCGCGGACGTGGTCCAGACGCGGGTGTACCTCACCGACTTCAGCGGCTACGACGACTACAACCGGGTGTACCGCGAGTACTTCGCCGAGCCCTTCCCGGCCCGTGCCACGGTGGGCACGCCGCAACTCGCTCTGGGCGCCCAGATCGAGATCGAGGCTGTCGCCGTCCTGCGCCGGGCCGACTGAGCCGACTGCCCACGCCTGGCGCTGATCGCTGCAGCCACGTCCGATCGAAGGAGCACCGGTGCCGAGGACCACCCACGTCGACTTCCTGGGACGGTCGGCACGGACCGGCGACTGGGCCGAGCGATCGCGCGGCACGTACACGGTCCTCGCGGAGGCTCTGGAGCGTGGTCAGTGGGAGGACGCCGACGAGCTCCTCGAGGTGACGTTGCTCGAGGCGGAGGAGCTGCGCGACGTCTACTCGGTGTGGCCGCAGGCGATCGCCGCATGGCTGACGTCGCAGGGGGTCGACGCCGACCGGCTTGCTGCACGCGTCGCGGAGCTCCGCTCGGTGATCGGGGGCGAGGGCGCCGGTGACGTGCTCGCCGGCTGGGACCAGTACGTCGACCTCACCCATCGGGCGCAGGCGTTGGTGCGGCAGGCCAGCCCGCGAGCAGTCGTTGCCGTCGAGGACGCTCGTCGCTCGTGGGAGGCCACGCACGATCGGGGCGTCGACGACGTCTACGGGATGCTCAGCATCGCGGTCGAACTCCTGGGCGAGGAGTGCCTCCGGGACCTGTGGGACCACCTCATGTCGGACTGGTACGACGACCACGCGCGGAGGCTCGATCCGGCCAACCAGTCGTGGAGGACCTCGAGGGAGCAGCTCGCGCTGGCGATCACGGACGGCTTCCACGCCCACCTCTCGGGCCGGAACAGGCTCGGGGACATGGAGCTCATCGAGGAACCGGACCGGGTCGGGTTCAGGTTCGCTCCCTGCGGGTCCGGAGGCCGGGTGCTGCGCGACGATGCGGCCGGTGGCGCACGGCCAGAGGCCCCGTTCGGGTTCGCAGTCACCGAGCGGGCGCACCCCTGGGCCTTCGGACTGGTGGGGGTCGGCGCCTACTGCGTCCACTGCTGCCTGCTCAACATGACCGTGCCGGTCGAGCGCATCGGCTTCCCGACGCGCGTGATCGAGCCGCCCACGTGGCCGGACTCGCGTGAGGGCGGCACCTGCACGTGGTGGGTGTACGACGATCCCGCGTCGGTGCCGGCGGATGTCGTCGGAAGAGTGTCGGATCCCGGCCGCGCCGAGGACGAGGAGGACGCGTGAGCCGTTCGCGAGTGCCGCTGACACAGCTCGAGGTGCCTGACTACGACCTCGGTCTGCGGGGGAAGCTGCTGCGCGCCGACAAGGTGGCCAAGGCAGGCGGCAGCGCCTTCTGCACCATCATCTACGGGCTCGATCCCGAGGACGGGGTCGCAGACACCCCCCTGTCCTCCGCAGCCAACGGCTACCCCGACGCGTTCGCCGCCGTCGACGAGTCCACGCGGGTCCCGCTCTCCTGGCGGGCGGGGACCGACGCCGTGATCGCCGACCTGGTCGACGGGTCGGGCACGCCGCTCGAGGAGTCGCCGCGGGTCGCCCTCGCCCGCGTCATCACCGCTTTCAGGAGCCGCGGGCTCGAACCGGTGCTCGGTTTCGAGTACGAGTGCCACGTCCTGCACGCTGATGACGACGTGCTGAGCCGCGGCGACTACGGCGCCGTGCGCCCGCTCGGGCGCGAGGAGAACGCCTACAGCCTGAGCCGGCTGGTGGAGTCGGGGCCGCTGTTCGCGGAGTTCGTCGACCGGATGGACTCCATCGGTGTCCCCGTGGAGGCCTGCCACTCGGAGCTCGGTCCCGGCTTCTTCGAGTACGCGCTCGCACCTCTGCCCGCACTGCGAGCCGCCGATGCCGCGGTGCGTAGCCGCCTCTACTTCCGGGAGCTGTGCGCAGAGCGGGGCCTCCACGCCACGTTCATGGCCAAGCTGCGGATCGAGACGTCCGGGGCCGGCGGGCACGTGCACCAGAGCGTCCTGCGGGACGGGATGAACGCGTTCGCCGGGGACTCGGACGGGCTGTCGCCCCTCGGCCGGAACTACCTCGGCGGGCTGCTGGACGCCATGGCCGACTCGACGGTGCTGTTCAACCCGTTCCTCAACTCCTACAAGCGGATCAGTGCCGGGTTCTTCGTCGCCGAGCAGGCGTCGTGGGGCCGGGACGACCGCAACGCGGCCTGCCGCGTGATCACCGGACCGGGCTTGGAGGCCTCGCGGATCGAGCACCGGCGGCCGGGGGCGGATGCGAATCCCTACCTTGCGGCGGCGGGCATGCTCGCGGGCGGACTGCACGGGATCGAGCGGGAGATCGTGCCTGGCCCGCCGGTGTCCGGCGGCTCGTCGAGCACCGCACCGGCAGTCCCGAACTCCCTCGAATCCGCGCTGGCGGCCTTCCGGTCGTCCACGGTCCTCGCCGACAAGCTGGGCACCCGCCTGGTCGAGTCGTACGCCGCCACGCGGCAGGCTGAGCTGGATTCGTTCACGCGGTGGTGGGCCACGACGGTGACCGACTGGGAGAAGCGCCGGTACATGGAGCACCTCTAGGCGCTCCGCGACGACGAACGGATCGAGACCATGACACGTCGACCCATCGTGGGGATCACCGGCTTCCACGGCCACTGGACGTACGCGCACGGCCAGGACCAGTTCACGGGCGTCGAGCGGGTCTACACGGACACGATCCTGCGCTCCGGAGGGATGCCCGTGCTGCTCATGGCGGGCATCGACGCGATCGACGAGGCGTTGGACCTCGTCGACGCGCTGCTGCTGACGGGTGGTGCCGACGTCGATCCGCTGCACTACGGCCATGATCGCGCGCTGCACACCGGTGACTCAGACCCCGAGCGCGACGAGTTCGAGATCGCCCTGGTCCGGGGTTCCGTGCAACGCGACCTGCCCACGCTGGCGATCTGCCGGGGCCACCAGCTGGTGAACGTCTGCCTGGGCGGCCACCTCCATCAGCATGTGGAGGGGCATGAAGGCATCCAGTCCCCGGGGGCCGGCGTCCACGAGGTGACGGTCGTGCAGGGGAGCCGCCTGCACGACGTCCTCGGCACCACGTCGGTCTGGGCCAACTCCTTGCACCACCAGGCCGTCGCCGAGCCGGGCGACGGGCTCACCGCCGTCGCCACTGCTCCCGACGGTGTCGTCGAAGCGACGGAGCACCAGGCTCTGCCGCTCCTGACCGTGCAGTGGCATCCCGAACGCCAGCACGACTCGGACGTGTACGGGACGCTCGTCGACTGGCTCCTCGAGCAGGCTCGCAGCCGCATGGGCGGGTGACGGCCGCAGTCCGTGTCCTAGTGGTCGGAGCGGTGCCGCCTGGCACGGCTGCTTCAGGCGCGCTCGTGGTACCTCTGGAGCTCCCAGTGGGTGACGGGCCCGAGCTGGAACGCGTCGACCTCGCTCTGGGCCGAGCGCAGGAGATGCTCGAAGACCTCGTCCCCGAAGCTCTCGCGAGCGAGGGCTGACGCGGCGAACCTCGCGACCGACGCCATCATCGTGCCGGTCATGTGCTCCAGGGCGCCGTCCTCCTCGGCGTTCCCCTCGTGGAACGGCGGTGTCGGCCGAGAGTCACGGATGCCCTGCAACCCCGCTGCGATGACCGCGCTGTAGGCGTAGTACGGGTTCGCATCAGCACCAGGGACCCTGTGCTCCAGGTGGAGAGTCGGCCCGTGTCCGACGATGCGGAACGCGCACGACCTGTTGTCGTCGCCGAGGGCGATCGTGGTCCCCGCGAACTGGTTGGTGCGATAGCGGCGGTAGGAGTTCACCGTGGGCGCGAACAGGACTCCGAGCTCCAGCACATGGTCGATCTGGGCTGCGACGAACGAGCCGAAGGCCGGTGCGATGCCCTTCCTGTCCGAACCGAGCGGCACTGCGCCGGCCCCGTCCCAGAGGCTCACGTGGATGTGGCAGGAGGAACCCACGTCGTCGACGTCCGGCTTCGCCATGAACGTGACGGTGACGTGGTTGCGCCGCGCGAGATCCTTGACCCCGTACTTGAAGAGCACGTGCCTGTCGGCCATCTCCAACGGCTCGCAGTAGGTGAGGGTGATCTCCTGCTGGCCTCGCCCCCACTCAGGCTTGGCAGCCTCGACGGGCACGCCGAACTCAGGCATCTGCGTGCGGATCTGACCCAGGAACCAGTCGTCCCTCGCAGCCTGGATGAGCTGGTAGTCGGAGCGGTTGTCGGTGATGCGCGGAAGGTTCGCGTAGCCCGCCTCACGAGCGGCGTCCGGCTCGATCGTGTAGGCGTAGAACTCCAGCTCCGACGCGAGCTTGAGGGACAGGTCGAGCTCGGCCAGCCGTGCGATCTGTCGCCGCAGGATCGTCCTCGGCGCCACGTCGATCAGGGAGTCGCCGTGCGCCTGGTAGGCGTCGCAGATGACCAGGGCGCAGCGAGGCTCCCAGGGTATCCGTCGGAGCGTCGGCAGGTCCGGGACGAGCCGGATGTCCCGGTACCCGTTGGTCGCGTTGGCGATGGGCAGGTCGACCGGGGTCAGCTCCAGGTCAAAGGCGAAGATCACCCCGCTGACATGGATCCCGTCGCCCTCAAGACATAGCGTGCGGAAGCTGTCGACGGGCAGGCGCTTGCCCACCAGCCGGCCGTACGGATCGGGCGCCGCGCACACGACGGTGTCGATCTCTCCTTGCGCGGCGAGCTCCTCGAGCTCCTCGACGGACAGCGTGCGGCGGCCTCCGTGGTTCACGGTCACGGGCTCTCCTCGGGGCTGGTCTGGTGCAGCTGCTCGTCCTCCACGTCGTCTGGCCGGCTCAGGTGAGGGCGAACCCGCCGTCGACGACGAGATCGGCGCCCGTGACGTAGGCCGCCTGGTCGCTGAGGAGGAACGCCACGCAGGCCGCGACCTCAGACGGGTGCGCGAAGCGCCCGAGCGGCACGCGCCCATCGAGCGCCGGCGGCAGGGTGCCGATCTCGCCGTGGGCGTCGGCCATGGGTGTGGCCACGAAGCCCGGCGCCACGGAGTTCACCCGGACTCCTGCCGGGGCCCAGGCCCGTGCCGCGCTCCGCGTGAGGGAGGTCAGTGCTGCCTTGGAGGCGGCGTAGTGCGGGTTGGGATCAGGGTCGGAGAGCGCCACGACCCGGTGCGCCTCGACGGACGTGACGTTCACGACGGCGCCGCCGCCGGCGGCGCGCAGCCGAGGACCCAGGAGGTCGAGCAGCGAGTACGCGGCAAGGAGGTTCACCTCGAGGGTGCTCTGCCACATCGACCGCGGCACCCCGTCGAAGCCATGGTCGGGGAGCACCCCCGCGCAGTTGACGACGTACGACACCGGTCCGTCCGTCAGCGCCGAGTCGAGCGCGTTCTGCAGCTGTTCGGTGTCGCGGACGTCGGCCTCAGCGTGGACGAGGCTCCCCGGGGCGTCGGCGGGACGGCCGCCCAAGGGGCTCCGCGAGACTCCCACCACGTGCAGCCCGCCGTCCGCCAAGGTGGTCGTGATGGCCGCGCCGATGCCGCTCGACGCGCCGGTGACGACCGCCCGCCCGCCGGCGAACGTGAGGGCGAGACGCGAGACCGGGGTCACCGGGCGCACCCGAGTCCACGGGCCTGCCGAGCAGTTCGGTAGCGCATGTCGATCGACCTCCGACCTGGCTGGTCCGCGGCCCGGATGCTCGTCGGCGACCCGGTCCATCAAAGGAACAATAGATGAACCATAAGTGCGATCGGCGACCGGGACAAGGGCGACGCCACGGCGTCCACCACCTTGCTCAAGGGGTGATTCGGGCCTACCTTTAGACCATTAGAGGCGCACCGGCCCCGTGGTCGCAACGCCGATACATCGCGGATGGCCGAGCGCTGATGGAGGACTCGTGACGGACATGCAGGTGATGCGGGACAGCTGGTCGATGGACGAGCAGGAGCTGCGCGACGCACTGCCCCCGATGGAGTGGGACTACGCCACCGCGCTGCATGACCGCGAGACGTACCTGACGCCGGTCCTGAAGACGTTCCAGGCGACGACGAAGCCGATCCTCATCAAGCGCGGCGAGGGTCAGTACGTCTTCGACGCCGACGGCAACCGCTACATCGACACCGTTGCCATGAACCAGGCGATCAGCGCCGGGTACCGGAGCCCGTACGTGATGGCCTCGGTGCGCCAGCAGCTCGAGGACATGCAGCACTGCTCGACCATGTGGATGCACCCCGCGCCGGCCTCGCTCGCCAAGGCCCTGATCGACAAGATGCCCGAAGGCGACTGGGTCGTGCACTTCCTCAGCAGCGGCACCGAAGCGGTGGAGCTCGCGGTCCTCATGGCGCGCAACTACACCGGCCGCCACACAGTCCTCGGGCTTCGATCGGCCTATCACGGAGGGGTCAGCTCCACCGCCAACGCGCTGACGTCGATCAGCCGGTTCCACCACAAGCTGCCGTCCGCGTCCGGTGTGATCCACGTGGCCAACCCCGACCAGTACCGCGGCATCCACGGACCGGGCGTGGAGCCCTACCTCGCCGAGTTCAAGGCGACCATCGCCTCGTCCACCAACGGCGAGTTCGCGGCGTACATCTACGAGCCGATCCAGGGGTACGGCGGCGTCATCCCCATGCCGACCGAGTACGTCCAGCGGTCGGTGCAGCTGGCGCGGGAGCACGGCGCGCTCGTCATCGCGGACGAGGTCCAGACGGCGATCGGTCGCACGGGTTCCCACTTCTACGGCTTCGTCGAGCATGGCGTCGTGCCCGACATGGTCGTCATGGCGAAGGGCCTCGGAAACGGGTTCCCCTTGTCCGCCGTCGTGGTCCGCCGCGAGATCGCGGAGGGGATGACGCACGGCAAGGCATTCATGAGCACCATGGGGTCGAACCCCACCTGTGTCGCTGCCGGACGCGGGGTGATCGCGGCGCTCGACCACGGTGGCCTGCAAGAGAACGCGCGACAGGTCGGCGAGACGGCGATCGGCATGTTCCGCGAGCTGCAGTCGCGCTACGAGGTGGTCGGCGACGTCCGCGGCAAGGGCCTCATGCTCGGCATGGAGCTGGTCAAGGATCGCGACACCAAGGAGCCGGCCACCGAGCTCGTCAACATGATCGCGGACGAGATCTCGGACTCGGTGATCGTCACCAAGGCTGGCCAGTTCGGGAACGTCCTGCGCCTGGTCCCACCGCTCTGCTTGACAGCCGACGATGCGGCCGTGGTCGTCGAACGACTCGACGCCATCCTGCGCCGCCAGGCCTGAGGCCCCAGCCGGGTGAACGTCGGGAGCTTCCTCACCAAGGCTGCGCGGGTGCACCCGCACCGACCGGCGGTGACAGACGACAGGGTCAGCCTCACCTACGAGCAGATGGATGCGACGGCAGAGCGGGTCGCGTCGTACCTCAGCGAGCGTGGGCTGGCCCCGGGCGACCGCGTCGTGCTGTTCATGGCCAACCGCGCGGAGTACCTCACGCTGCTGTTCGGCATCTTCAAGGGCGGATTCGTCGCGGTGCCCGTCAACGCGAAGCTGCACGTGTCCGAGGTCGCGTTCATCATCGAGCACTGCGCCGCGGGGGCCGTGCTGGTGGATGCGAAGAGCTCGTCGCTGGTCAGGGGGCACGTGGGCGGCGCCGCGGTCGTGCACGTCGACGACGAGGAGCTCGACTGGCTCCGGCAGGGGGCCCAGCGCACGGGCTCCTTCGTCGACCACGCCGTCCGGCCGGACGATCCTGCCTGGATCTTCTACACGTCTGGGACGACCGGGCGTCCCAAGGGGGCCACCCTCACCCATCGCAACCTGCGGGTGAGCGCCATGAACGCGCTCGCCGACATGTGCGACTTCCAGCCCGAGGACGTGGTGCTCCACGTGGCGCCGCTCTCGCACGGGTCCGGGCTCTACGCATTGCCGGCGGTCGCCCGTGCTTGCTCGAACGTGATCCACGTGGGCGGCTCGTTCCAGGCCGACGACGTCCTCGAGAGCATGCGACGCCTGGGTGTCACCGTCGTCGCCTTCATGGCGCCGACGATGATCCACATGCTGCTGGAGAGCGACCTTGCCGCGCCGCCTCTGGTGCGACGGATCATGTATGGCGGAGCGCCCATCGACGCAGGCCTCGTCGCGAGGGCCATCGACCGTTTCGGACCGGTCTTCGTGCAGCTCTACGGCATGGGGGAGTCGCCGATGACGATCACCTACCTCCGGCCGGCGGACCATCGTGGGCACACGGTCACGTCCGCCGGGATACCTCGGACCGACGTGGAGGTCCAGGTGCTCGACGACGTCGGCAACTCGGTGGCCGACGGCGTCGAAGGCGAGATCTGCGTGCGTGGGGACATCGTGATGGCGGGCTACTGGAACGACCCGGACGCCACGGCTCGGGCGCTCCGCGACGGATGGCTGCACACAGGAGACGTGGGACGCTTCGAGTCAGGGTTCCTCTTCCTGCTGTCGCGCCGGAACGACGTGATCATCTCCGGAGGAAGCAACATCTACCCCCGCGAGGTCGAGGAGGCCCTGATGCAGCATCCGGCCGTCACCGATGCCTGCGTGTTCGGGGTCCCAGACGACAAGTGGGGGGAGTCCGTCGTGGCGGCCGTCGTCGTGGACCAGCCCACGACCGTGGACAGCCTGCTCGACACCTGCCGCGAGCACATCGCCAGCTTCAAGAAGCCGAGCGCGGTCGTGTTCGTCGACGCGTTGCCCGTCAGCGCCTACGGCAAGGTCCTGCGGCGCGAGGTACGCGACGGCTACCTCCGGGGCCTCGCCGAGTCCGTGTCCGCGACGGCTGGGGAGCGGCCGTGACCGCGCCCACGGCCGTCGTGACGGGCGCGGCCGGCGGAATCGGCCTGGCGGTGTGCCGCCGCCTCGCCGCTGACGGGTACGAGGTGCACGGGCTCGACGTCCGGCCCATGCCCGAAGGGGTCGCGCCGGGAGTGGTCGGCGCCGTGGTGGACCTGTCCGACGCGTCCGCGCCGCGCCGGTTCTTCGCCGAGGAGTTCGACGGGCGCCCGCTCACGACTCTGGTCAACGCCGCCGGGGTTGCCTTCTTCGGGCGGGACGAGTCGGCGCTCGAGGCTGACGAGTCGCTGTGGTCGCGAACCCTGCAGATCAACCTGGACGGCCCTCGACGGATGTCCGCAGCCGCGCTGCCCGCCCTCCGGCGCGCGACCGGAGCGTCGATGGTCCACGTGGCGTCGATCGCGGGGCTCCGGAACATGGACTCGCCGATGGATGCTTACCAGGTGTCGAAGACGGCTGTCGTCGCACTGTCGCGAAGCTTCGCGGTCCAGCTCGGGCCGGAGGGCATCCGCTCCAACACCGTGTGCCCAGGGGCGGTTCTGACGCCGATGATCTCCCACCTCTACGACGAGGATCCCGCGCGGCGGACGCGTATGGAGGCGAAGACGCCCCTGCGGCGACTGGGGGCACCGGACGACATCGCGGAAGCCGTCGCGTGGCTGGCGTCGTCGGCCGCGAGCTTCGTCACCGGTGCGGATCTCGTCGTCGACGGCGGCTGGTCGGTCGTCACTCCGTAGTTCATGCCCGACCCGGCGTCCACGTGGCCGGTTAGGGTGAGGGGACCCTAGCGAGGAGCACTCGGTGGCACAGACCGCTTCGTCGTACGGCCTGGAGCCGGTGCGCGTGCTCGCCACGCACGAGCTGGTGCTCGACCAGATCCGGACGGCGATCAACCTGGGCCGGTTCAGGCCGGGCGACAAGCTCCCCTCCGAGCGCGAGCTGGCAGCGATGCTGCGGGTGTCGCGCACCACGGTGCGTGAGGCGGTTGCGCTGCTCGAGAGCGAAGGGATCGTGGCCGTGCGCCGCGGACGCGGCGGCGGGATCGTGGTCGTGGACCCGGCTCGATCGCGGGCTGAGCTCCGCCGGCTGCTGCGCTCACAGCGAGACGAGCTGCTCGACGTCTTCGACTTCCGCGTGGCCGTCGAGTCGTCCGCCGCCCGTCTCGCGGCGGCGCGACGGACCAAGCAGGACCTCGAGGCGATGACGCGGCACGTGCAGGCAATGGCGGAGATCATCGAGGATCGGGTCCGCGTCACCGGGCCGAGCACGGTCGCCCAGTTCCAGAACATCGACTCGCAGTTCCACCTGGCGATCGCACGAGCGGCGGGCAGCGCACGACTGACCCAGGCCATCCTTGCCGCCCGCAGCGAGATGTTCCTCCCCGTCGGGGCCATCTTCCCCGACCTCGATCCGTCGTCCAACGACATGCACTCCGCCGTCGTGGACGCGATCGCAGCGCGGGACGGAGACGCCGCGGCCGCGTGCATCACCGAGCACATCTACGCGACGCGCGACTACATCGCGACGCTCCTGTAGCGCGATCGAGCCGTCGTCGGCAGCGGACCTGCGGGGTGGGGGCGTCGGTCGACAGCGACCGGCTCAGGTCAGGCGGTAGGTGGCTCCGGGGACGGTCACGACGTCGCCGGCGGAGAGCTGGGCGCCGCGGCGCTGCTCGACCTCGCCGTTCACCTGGACGTCGCCTGCCGCGAGCAGGTCCTTGGCCTCGCCGCCGGTCTCGACGGCGTTGACGTACTTGAGCAGCTGGCCGAGGCGGATGCCGGCGGCACCGACCTCGACGTCCTCGGTGTGGCTCATGGACGGATCCTCTCGCGGTGACGGGGGCTGGGACGTGCGAAGGGCCGCACCCGTGGGGGTGCGGCCCTTCGACGAAGTACGGAGCGTCAGACGCGGGCGACCTTGCCGGCCTTGATGCACGAGGTGCACACGTTGAGCTTCTTGGGGGTCTTGCCCACGAGGGCGCGCACGGTCTGGATGTTGGGGTTCCAGCGACGCTTGGTCCGGCGGTGCGAGTGCGAGATCGAGTGGCCGAAACCCGGGCCCTTGCCGCAGACGTCGCAGTTGGCAGCCACGGTGGTAGTCCTCACAGTCGAAACGGGTGGAGTCGCCCACCAGCGGCAGGCGTCACGCCCGGTCGACCGGGCAACCATGACAGGGTACAGGGACAGGTGCGGCAGGCCCAAACCGGGCGATCAGCGCCCGACGGACTACGGCGCGGGCCACCGGGTCTGCGTCGGCCCCGGACACTACGCTCGCGGGGAGCCGTGACGCCCGTCACGCCGTCCGACCGCCCGAGGGAGCAGCCTGTGCTCGAGCTCCTCGACGCCGCCGGGATCCGGCGGTGGGCCGACCTCGGCCTCGAGGCCCTCGGCCGGCACCGCGCCGAGATCGACGCGCTCAACGTCTTCCCGGTGCCGGACGGCGACACCGGCACCAACCTCTTCCTCACCTTCGAGTCCGCCGCCTCGGCCCTGTCGGACGCCGGCAGCTCCCTCGACCTCCGCGAGACGGTGCGCACCTTCGCGCACGGCGCCCTGCTCGGCGCCCGCGGCAACTCCGGGATCATCCTCAGCCAGCTCGTCCGGGGGTTCGCCGAGGCCCTGGCCGGCGCGGACCAGTTCGCGCACCACCAGGAGTCCGTGCTCGTCGACGCCTTCCGCAAGGCCTCCGACTCCGCGTACGCCGCCGTGGCCGAGCCCAAGGAGGGCACGGTCCTCACGGTCGCGCGTGCCGCGGCCGACGCCGTGGCGGCGCTCGGCCCCGGCACGAGCCTCGTCGGCCTGGTCACGGCCGCTGCCGACGCCGCGGCCGACGCCCTCGCGCGCACACCCGAGCAGCTCGAGGCCCTCGCCCGGGCAGGTGTCGTCGACGCCGGCGGCCGCGGGCTCGTCGTCATCCTCGACGCCCTGGTCGAGACGGTCACGGGCGTGCGCCGCGAGGCCGGGCCGGTGGCCCTGCCGATCCCGCAGGCGCAGGTGGGCGACGACATGCTCGAGGGCGGCGGCGCCTACGAGGTCATGTACCTCCTCGACGCGGAGGACCCGGCCGTGCACGGGCTGCGCGGGACGCTCGGGGAGCTCGGCGACTCGCTCGTGGTCGTCGGCGGCTCCGGGCTCTGGAACGTCCACGTGCACACCGACGACGTCGGCGCCTGCATCGAGGCCGGCATCGTCGCCGGCCGGCCGCACCGCATCCGGGTCACAGACCTCCGCCGCGACACCGACGTTCGGGCCGGGGCCGCGGGCCGTGGCGGACGAGCGGTGGTCGCCGTGGCCCACGGTGCTGGCACCGCGGCACTGCTCGAGGCGTCCGGCGCCGTCGTCGTGCGCGCCCACGGCAACGTCGCGCCGTCGACGGCCGAGCTGCTCGACGGCGTCCAGCGCGCCGGCGCGGCCGAGGTGGTGCTGCTGCCCAGCGACTCCGACATCCGCCCGGTGGCAGAGGCCGCGGCCGACGCTGCCCGCCGCGACGGGCTCCGGGTGTCGGTCGTGCCCACCCGCTCGATCGTGCAGACCCTTGCCGCCGTCGCCGTCCACGAGACGTCGTCCACGTTCGAGGACGACGTCGTCTCCATGACTCGTGCGGCCGGTGCCACGAGGTACGGCGGCGTCTCGGTCGCCTCGCGCGAGGCGATGACGAGCGCCGGCCTCTGCCATGTCGGGGACGTCCTCGGCATCGTCGGCGGCGACGTCGTGGAGATCGGCGACTCCGTGCCCGACGTTGCCGCTGCCGTCCTCGGCCGCCTGCTCGCGACCGGCGGCGAGCTCGTCACGCTCGTACGCGGTGAGGGCACCGACGAGTCCGTGGCGGCCGCGGTCGCCAAGCGCACCCGTCGCGAGCACCACGGCACCGAGGTCGTCGTGTACGAGGGCGGGCAGCCCTACTGGCCCCTGATCCTCGGCGTGGAGTAACCGTGTCCGACCTGCGGATGGACGACCCGCTGAAGAAGTTCCTCGGCCGCACCGCCGAGGCCCTCGACAAGGGCTTCGGGATGCGCACGGTCGAGGACCTCCTGCGCCACTACCCGCGGCGGTACGCCGAGCGCGGCCAGCTCACCGACCTGCGTCTGCTCGAGGTCGACGAGCACGTGACCGTGATGGCGCGCGTCAACTCCGTAGACGTGAAGCAGTACAAGGACAAGCGCACCGGGCGCATGGTCGACCGCCTGGAGGTCGTCGTCACCGATGGCAGCAGCACCCTCAACCTCACGTTCTTCAAGCAGTCATGGCGCATCAAAGAGCTGAGGGTCGGCACGGTGGCGCTGTTCGCCGGGCAGGTCGGCCGGTTCCGCAACGACTTCCAGCTGACGCACCCCGACTATGAGCTGCTGGATGCGAGCGACCTCGAGAGCGACACGATCGCGAAGTACGCCGGTGCGCTCATCCCGGTCTATCCGGCCAACAAGGCGATGCAGTCCTGGAAGATCGCGACTGCCGTCCGCGTCGTCCTCGACCAGCTGCCGGACGACATCGACGATCCCCTGCCGGAGGTCACCCGCGCCCGGAACGACCTGCCCGCCTTGGCGCCTGCCCTGCGCAGGGTCCACGTGCCCCAGTCGCGCGACGAGGTGCGCGAGGCGGTCGAGCGGCTGAAGTGGGACGAGGCGTTCGTCCTGCAGACCGTGCTGGCGCAACGGCGTACGGCTGCCGCCGCGCTGCCCGCGACTCCGCGGGTCCCCGTCGCGGGCGGGTTGCTCGAGGCGTTCGACGCGCGCCTTCCCTTCACGCTCACGGCCGGTCAGGTGTCGGTCGGCGCCACGATCGCCGACGACCTCGCACGCGCCCATCCCATGCACCGGCTGCTCCAGGGCGAGGTCGGCTCCGGCAAGACCCTCGTCGCGCTGCGCGCGATGCTCACGGTGGTCGACTCCGGCGGCCAGGCCGTGCTTCTCGCTCCGACCGAGGTGCTCGCCCAGCAGCACCAGCGCTCGATCACGGCGATGCTCGGCCCCCTGGCCGAGCGCGGCCTGCTCGGCGGGGGCGACGTCGGCACGCGCGTCGCGCTGCTCACCGGCTCGGTCACCTCCGCCCGCCGACGCGAGGCCATGCTCGACATCCAGTCCGGCGAGGCCGGAATCGTCATCGGCACGCACGCCCTCCTCGAGGACAAGGTGCAGTTCTTCGACCTCGGCCTCGTGGTGGTCGACGAGCAGCACCGATTCGGCGTCGAGCAGCGCGCGGCGCTCGCGGCCAAGGCACGCGACGACCAGCAGCCGCACGTGCTCGTCATGACCGCGACCCCGATCCCGCGCACGGTCGCCATGACCACGTTCGGCGACCTCGAGGTGTCGGTGCTCACCGAGCTGCCCGCCGGCCGCTCTCCCATCACGACCCACGTCGTCCCGACCCTGGAGAAGCCCGCCTTCCTCGACCGCGCGTGGCAGCGGATCCGCGAGGAGGTCGGCGAAGGAAGGCAGGCGTACGTCGTCTTCCCGCGCATCGGCGGCGACGGCGCGGCGGGGGAGGACGTCGACGAGCCCGCCGACCCGGAGGCCGAGGAGAAGCGCCGCCCACCCCTCGCGGTGCTCGATCTCGTCGAGCACCTGTCGACCGGCCCGTTCGCGGGGCTCAGGGTCGGGGTGCTGCACGGGCGCATGCCCTCGGACGAGAAGGACGACGTCATGCGCCGGTTCGGCGCCGGGCCGTCGTCGGCCGACGGCATCGACGTCCTGCTCGCCACCACGGTGGTCGAGGTCGGCGTCGACGTACCGAACGCGACCGTCATGGTGGTCATGGACGCCGACCGCTTCGGCGTCTCGCAGCTGCACCAGCTCCGCGGCCGCATCGGCCGCGGGGGCCACGCCGGCCTCTGCCTGCTCGTCAGCGAGATGCCCTCGGCCACACCGGCTCGCGGCCGGCTCGACGCCGTCGCCGCGACCTCCGACGGCTTCGAGCTTCTCCCGCATCGACCTCGAGGCCCGGCGCGAGGGCGACGTGCTCGGCGCATCGCAGTCCGGCCGTCGCTCCTCGCTAAGGATGCTCTCGGTGCTGCGCGACGAGGACGTGATCGTGCAGGCGCGTGCGGAGGCGGCCGAGCTCGTGGCACGCGATCCTGAGCTCACCACCGTGCCCGCGCTCGCCCGCGCCATCGCCTCGCTCCTCGACGAGGAGCGCGCCGACTACCTGGAGAAGTCATGACGTACGCCGAGACCGCCTCGACGCTCACGCTCGCCGACGGGCGCGAGCTCGACCTGCGCCGTCGCGGCCCGGCCGACGGCGACGTCCTCGTCTACATCCACGGCACGCCCAGCAGCGGCGCGGCGCCCTCCGCCCTCGCCGAGGCGGCGCACGCGCGCGGGATGCAGGTCGTGAGCTGGTCGCGACCCGGCTACTCGACGTCCACCCGCCAGCCCGGGCGCACGATCGCGAGCTTCGCCTCCGACGCTCGCGAGGTGCTGGACTCGCTCGGCATCGGGCGGGCGCACGCCCTCGGCTGGTCCGGCGGCGGTCCGCACGTCCTCGCGCTCGCCGCGCTGCTGCCCGAGCGCATCCGCTCCGCGACCTCGCTGGCGGGCGTCGCGCCGTACGCCGAGACGCTCGGCACGCTCGACTTCCTCGCCGGCATGGGTGAGGACAACATCCACGAGTTCGGCGCGGCCATCGAGGGCGAGGGACCCGTGCGCGAGTTCCTCGCGCCCTTCGTCCCGGCGCTGCGCGTCGTGACGCCGGCCGGGATCGTGGAGGAGCTCGCGAGCCTTCTGCCCGAGGTGGACCGCGCCTACTGCACCGACGAGCACGGCGGCGAGCTCGCCCTGGCCTTCCGCGAGGCGCTCGTGGTCTCCGAGGACGGCTGGGTCGACGACGACCTGGCCTTCGTGCAGCCCTGGGGCTTCGACCTCGCCTCGATCGGCGTGCCGGTGCACGTGTGGCAGGGGAGTGCCGACCTCATGGTGCCGTTCGCGCACGGCCGGTGGCTGGCCTCGGCCGTCCCGGGCGCCGTCGTGCACCTGCTCGAGGGCGAGGGCCACCTGTCGATCGGCGTCGGGCAGGCCGAGGCGATCGTCGAGGCGATGGTCGCCGCCGGCTGACCCGGATTCGCCCTGGCCCCGGTGATACCACGGCGGTACCATCGCTCCATGGCCATGACGCTGCGTCTCACCGACGAGGAGACCGAGAACCTGCGACTCACCGCCGAGGCGGAGAACCGGAGCATGCAGGAGGTCGCCCGCGAGGCGATCCGCGAGTACACCGGGCGCCACACCGCCCGGCGGAGCGAGGCACTGGCCCGCATCGTGGCCGAGGACGGTGCGCTGCTCGACCGCCTCGGCTCGGTGTGACCGCCTACCTCAGCCTCGACGACCTGCTCGCCGCCGCCGAGGCTGCGGTCGGGCGCACGCCCGAGGTGCGCGACTACGGCCTGCTCGAGTCGGCGCTGGCGCGGCCGCAGACGACGGTCTTCGGCGAGGACGCCTACCCGGGGCTGCACCAGAAGGCCGCAGCGCTGCTGCACTCGCTCGTCCGCAACCACGCCCTGGTCGACGGGAACAAGAGGCTCGGCTGGGTGGCGCTCCGCCTGTTCTACGTGCTCAACGACCTCGACCTGCGCGCGGAGCACGATGACGCGTTCGCGTTCGTCATGCGGATCGCGGCGGGCGAGCTGCACGACCTCGACGAGATGGCGTCCTGGCTGGAGCCGCGGGTCGTGGGGTCGACGAGGTGACCAGGATCATCGCGGGGTCGGCGCGCGGCCGACGGCTCGCAGTGCCCCCGAGCGGCACGCGGCCGACGTCCGACCGCGTCCGCGAGGCGCTGATGTCGGCGCTCGAGCACCAGCTCGGCACGTTCGGGGGAGCGGCCGTCGCCGACCTGTACGCCGGCACCGGGGCCGTCGGCCTCGAGGCGCTCTCGCGCGGAGCGGCGCACGCGCTGCTCGTCGACAAGGACCGCGCGGCCGTGACGACGCTCAGGGCCAACGCCGCCGCCGTCGGCATCGCAGGTGCCGAGGTGCTCGGCGACGACGTCGTGCGGCTCACGGGATCCGCGCCGCCTGCGCTCGCGAGGCCGCCGTACGACCTGGTCTTCGCGGACCCGCCGTACGACGTGGCCGACGAGGTCGTCGAGCAGGTCCTCACCGGTCTCGCGGCCAACGGCTGGCTCGCCGACGGCGCCCTCGTGGTGGTGGAGCGCGCGCGGCCGAGGCGCGGCGTCACGTTCACCTGGCCGGAGGGCTACGAGCCGGGCAAGGAGCGGACGTACGGCGAGACCGTGCTGCGTACAGCCCTTTGGTACGGTCGCGACGCCTGAAACGCGGCCCCCAGCCGCACCTCGCCCAACCGAGGAGTGACCGTGCGCAAGGCCGTCTGCCCCGGCTCGTTCGACCCGGTCACCAACGGGCACCTCGACATCATCGTGCGAGCCGCGTCGCTGTTCGACGAGGTCACGGTCGCCGTGCTCATCAACAAGACCAAGAGCAGCATGTTCACCGTGGACGAGCGGATCGACATGCTCCGCGAGGTCGTGGCGCCGTACCCGAACGTGAAGGTCGACTCCTTCCACGGACTGCTCGTCGACTACTGCGGCACCAACGGCATCGCGGCGATCGTGAAGGGCCTGCGCGCCGTCAGCGACTTCGACTACGAGCTGCAGATGGCGCAGATGAACCACCGCCTGGCGGGCGTCGAGACGCTCTTCGTGAGCACCAACCCGCTCTACAGCTACCTGTCCTCGTCGCTGCTCAAGGAGATCGCGACGTACGGTGGTGACGTGTCCGGGCTGGTGCCCGAGACTGTGCTCGCCCTACTCGGCGAGCGGATCGCCGAACGCGCGCAGGGCTGACGCCCCGCGCGACCTGAAAGGACCCCCGTGGACGTCCACGACAAGCTCGACGAGCTCTCCGCCCTGGTCGAGGGCGCCCGCGCGATGCCGATGTCGGCGTCCTGCGTGGTCAACAGGGCCCAGGTGCTCGACCTCCTCGACGAGGTGCGGGCGATGCTGCCGGGCACCCTCGCGCAGGCCGACGACATCCTCGCCGAGCGCGACGGCATCGTGGCCGCCGCCCGCGTCAACGCCGCCGAGGTGCTGTCCCAGGCCGACGCCGAGGCCCGCGCCCGCGTCTCCGAGCACGAGGTCTACCGCGCCGCCCTCGCCGAGTCCGACGCCGTCCGGGCCGAGGCCGACGTCGAGGCCGAGCGCATGCGCCGCGAGACCGACGACTACGTCGACGCCAAGCTGGCCAACTTCGAGGTGGCGCTGCACAAGACCCTCGCGGCGGTCCAGAAGGGCCGCGACAAGATCCGCGGCCGCCAGGACTACGACGACCTCGGCTACGACGACGACCCGCTGCCCGGCTGAGCCCCGCCGGTCGGTCGCCCCCCCGAGTCCGGTTTGGGCGGTACGGCGGCCCTCCGGTACCCTGGCGTGTCGGCCTTCGTGAGGCCGATCCCCACCGCAGCGCGGCCGGCGACCCCGGCGGCGCACCTGCACGGCCCGGAAAGGCGCATCCTGAACACGCTCGACCCCCGCTCCCCTCTCGTGCTCGACGTACGCGAGCTGGGACGCCGTGCGGGGTCGATGCGCGAGGAGTCGCTGGTCCGGGCTGCGCCGGAGGGGATCGGGATCATGTCGATCGGCGTCCCCCCGGGGAGCGACGTCGAGCTGGATCTCCGGCTCGAGTCGGTCGTCGAGGGTGTGCTCGTGTCGGGAACGGCGCGGGTGCAGCTCACGGGCGAGTGCAGCAGGTGCCTGGATGTGGTCTCCGACGAGCTGGAGGTCGACATCCAGGAGCTGTACGTCTACGAGGAGACCGATCATCGCGGTCGCCCCGTCCAGACGGACTCGGTCGAGGGTGACGACGAGGACGACGAGCAGCGGCACCTGGTCGGGGACTACCTCGACCTCGAGCCGGTGCTGCGCGACGCGGTGGTGCTCGACCTGCCGCTCGCACCCGTGTGCCGGGACGACTGCCCGGGGCTGTGCCCGCAGTGCGGGTTCCGTCTCGAGGACGACCCGAAGCACGACCACGACGTGATCGACCCGCGGTGGGCCGCCCTCGGCACACTCACCGGCGATGCGAGCACCCGCACCACAGCGTTGAACATCGACGACCAGCAGGAAGAGGACTAAGGCCATGGCCGTCCCGAAGCGCAAGACCTCGCGCAGCAACACCCGCCACCGCCGTTCGCAGTGGAAGGCCAAGCTGCCCCAGATCAACAAGGTCGTTCGCAACGGCCGCGTCGAGTTCGTGGTGCCCCACCGCGTCGACGCCGACGGCGAGTACAACGGCCGCCAGGTGCTCGACGTCTGAGCCTCCTGGGCTCGACGTACGACCGAACGCATCCCGCGGCACCCGACCGCGGCCCGTCCTCCGACGAGCCGCGGTCGGGTGCCGCGGCGCGTCCGGGGTTAGCCTTCGATCATGATCACCGAGAACCTGGACCTCGCGGCCCGGGCCCTCGCAGTCGTGCTCGACCTCGAGGCCGTCGATCTGCGGGCTGACAGCCCGCTCGACGACCTGGGGGCCGACTCGATCGCGCGGATCCAGTGGGCCGACGTCGTCGAAGAGCTGTCGGCGGCCGCGGGCCGCCCCGTCACCGTGGACGACTCCGCCCTGCGCGACGCCGTCGTACTGGGCGACCTCGCCGAGCACCTCGAGCCGGCGCGGCCGGCGGGCCCCGGGGGCCCGGCGTGAGCGCGCGCTCGCACCCGCCGCTGTCCGAGCTTCTCCGCACGCCTCTCGGTCGAGGTCGGCGAGGAGATCCTGCAGCGCGCGCTGACCCACCGCTCGTACGCCTACGAGAACGGCGGGCTGCCCACCAACGAGCGCCTCGAGTTCCTCGGCGACTCGGTCCTCGGGCTCGTCGTCACCGACACGCTCTTCCGCACCCACCCCGACCTGCCCGAGGGCCAGCTGGCCAAGCTGCGCGCCGCGGTCGTGAACGCCAAGGCGCTCGCCGGCATCGGCCGCGGCCTGGGGCTCGGCGACCACCTGCTGCTCGGCAAGGGCGAGGAGTCGACGGGCGGGCGCGACAAGTCCTCGATCGTCGCCGACACCGTCGAGGCCGTGATCGGCGCCGTCTACATCGACTGCGGTCTCGCCGTCGCCACCGAGCTCGTGCACCGCCTGTTCGACCCGCTGATCGCGGAGTCGGCCGGTCTCGGAGCGGGCCTGGACTGGAAGACGAGCCTGCAGGAGCTCTGCGCCTCGCTCACGGCCGGCGTGCCCGAGTACGTCGTCGAGGAGAGCGGCCCCGACCACCAGAAGAGCTTCCGCGCCCGCGTCCGCGTCGGCGAGGAGATGTACGGCGACGGCAAGGGGCGCAGCAAGAAGGAGGCCGAGCAGGAGGCCGCCGCGACGGCGTACGCCGAGCTGTCCGAGCGGCGCGAGGCCCTCCTCGCCGCCGAGGCGGGTGCCCCCTCCCGAGCGGAGGCGTAGTGCCCGAGCTCCCCGAGGTCGAGGTCGTGCGCCGCGGCCTGGACCGCTGGGTCGCGGGCCGCACGGTCGCGTCTGCTGCCGTCCTCCACCCGCGCGCTGCCCGACGCCACGAGGCCGGGGGCGACGACCTCGCCGCCCGGCTCGTCGGTCGCACGATCCTGACCGCGACGCGACGCGGCAAGTACCTCTGGCTCCCGCTGGACGGGCGCGGCTCGGCGCTCGTCGCGCACCTCGGCATGAGCGGGCAGCTGCTGGTGCAGCCGCGGGACAGCCCCGACGAGACGCACCTCCGCGCCCGCATCACGTTCACCGACGGCGGCCGCGAGCTGCGCTTCGTCGACCAGCGGACCTTCGGCGGCCTCGCCCTCGACGACCTCGTGCCCGACGACGCGGACGGCCGCGTTCCGGCGTCCGTGGCGCACATCGCCCGCGACCCGCTCGACCCGCTGTTCGACGACGCGCCGCTTCGTGAAGCGGCTGCGGTCGCGCCAGACGGGTCTCAAGCGGGCCCTGCTCGACCAGACGCTGGTCGAGCGGCATCGGCAACATCTACGCGGACGAGTCGCTGTGGCGGGCGCGGCTGCACTGGGCAACGCCGTCCGACGCCCTCGCGCCGGCCCGAGCCCGCGAGCTGCTCGGCCACGTCCGCGATGTCATGACCGAGGCGCTCGATCAGGGCGGCACGTCGTTCGACGCCCTCTACGTCAACGTCAACGGCGAGTCCGGCTACTTCGACGTCTCCCTCGCCGCCTACGGCCAGGCCGACCGGCCGTGCCCGCGCTGCGGCCGCCCGATCGTGCGCGAGGCGTTCATGAACCGCTCCTCGTTCCGCTGCCCGTCGTGCCAGCGCACGCCGCGCAGCCCGCGCTGGTGAGCGAGGCCGACGCCGTCCGCATGACGGCCTGGGTCCGTGGGCGCGTGCAGGGCGTGGGGTTCCGCTGGTGGACCAGGGCACGCGCGCTCGAGCTCGGCCTCGTCGGATGGGCGCGCAACCTCGAGGACGGCCGCGTCGAGGTCGTCGCCGAGGGGGAGCGGCCTGCCTGCGAGGCACTGCTCGGGCTGCTCCGCACTGGTGGCGCACCTGGCCGGGTCGACACGGTCGTCCAGCGGTGGTCGGACGCCCGCGGCCTGCAGGGCTTCGTCGAGCGCTGACGTCGGGCAGCCTGTCCTGACCGGCGACGTCTCCCCGAAGGCGGGTGTGCCGCGGGTCTCACCGACGCGCGGACGGGCGGGTTGACGGCCCCGGGAACCCGCTGTCACCCTGAATCCACCGGCCCGCGTGACGCGGAGCCATCACGACCTTCCCGCCCCCGAGGCGATCCGAGTGCCCCGAACGGCACCGATCCGCGCGCGCACCACGTGTCAAGGGAGACACCGCATGTCCAAGGCGATCTACGGCCACCTGGGTTCGTCCGACGCCCTCCTCGTCGCCGAGGTGTCGCGCCTGCGCCGCCGCGTGCGCGAGCTCGAGGAGCAGCTCGCGACGTACGAGGCCATGGTGCCCTCCGACCTCGCCGGCCTCGAGCAGGTCGACGTCACGCTGCGCGAGCTCCCGGCGGACGCACCCGCGCTCGCCTGAGCCACCCCTGATGCCGCGGCTCCCCACGGGGACCGCGGCTTCTTCCTGTCCGGGGGCCGTGTCCGGGGGTCGACACGTGCAAGGGCCCGGATAGGGTGAGCGCACTTCCCCCGCCTGGTCGACGTGCCCGGTGAAACCCCAGCCACCGAAGCGCCTGGAGCATCTCGCGTGCACCTGAAGAGCCTGACCCTGCGGGGCTTCAAGTCCTTCGCGTCCTCGACGACCCTGCACTTCGAGCCGGGCATCACCTGCGTGGTCGGCCCCAACGGCTCGGGCAAGTCCAACGTCGTCGACGCCATCGCCTGGGTGATGGGCGAGCAGGGTGCCAAGAGCCTGCGCGGCGGCAAGATGGAGGACGTCATCTTCGCCGGCACGTCCGGCCGTCCGCCGCTCGGCCGCGCCGAGGTTCTCCTCACGATCGACAACCACGACGGCGTCCTGCCGATCGACTACGCCGAGGTCACCATCTCGCGGACGATGTTCCGCAACGGCGGGTCCGAGTACGCCATCAACGGCACCCCGTGCCGCCTGCTCGACGTGCAGGAGCTGCTCTCGGACTCCGGCATCGGCCGCGAGATGCACGTGATCGTCGGCCAGGGCAAGCTCGACGAGATCCTCTCGGCCTCGCCCGAGGACCGCCGCGGCTTCGTCGAGGAGGCGGCCGGAGTCCTGAAGCACCGCAAGCGCAAGGAGAAGGCGCTCCGCAAGCTCGACGCGATGCAGGCCAACCTCACGCGCCTGCAGGACCTCACCACCGAGCTCCGCCGCCAGCTCAAGCCCCTCGGCAAGCAGGCCGAGGTAGCCCGCCGCGCGGCCGTCATCCAGGCCGACCTCCGCGACTCGCGCCTCCGCCTCATCGCCGACGACCTCATCACCCTGCGGGACGCCGTCCAGCAGGAGGTGGCCGACGAGACGTCGCTGCGCGAGCGCCGCGGCGAGGTCGAGTCCGAGGCTCGCAGGCGCCCAGGCGCGCGAGTCCGTGCTCGAGGCCGAGATGGCCGGCGAGGCGCCGACCCTCGCCCGCACCCAGGACACCTGGTTCCGCCTGTCGTCGCTGCGCGAGCGGGTCTCGAGCACCGCTGCGCTCGCGGCCGAGCGCGTGCGCCTGCTCGCCCCCGAGCCGGAGGAGGAGCGGCGCGGCCGCGATCCCGAGGAGCTCGACGCCGACGCCCGTGCCGCCCGCGAGGAGGAGGCATCGCTCGGTCGCGAGGTCGCCGCTGCTCGCGAGGTGCTCGCCGGTGCCGTCACGCACCGCGCCGAGGCCGAGGGTGCCCACGCGGCGGAGGAGCAGCGGCTCACGGCCCTGCTGCGCGCTGCAGCCGACCGCCGTGAGGGCCTCGTCCGCCTCACCGGCCAGGTCCACGCCGCGACCTCGCGCCTCGAGGCCCGCGCGGCCGAGCTTCGAGCGGCTGTCCGCCCAGGCCGCCGACGCCCGGGCCCGCGCCGACAAGGCCAACGCCGACTTCCACGCGCTCGAGACCCAGGTCGCCGGGCTCGACGAGGGCGAGGTCGGGCTCGACGAGGAGCACGAGATCGCCTCCGCCGAGCTCGCCGCCGCCGACTCCCGCGTCCAGGCCCTGCGCCTCGAGGAGCAGGAGGCCGAGCGCGAGCGCCACGCCCTCACCGCGCGCGTCGAGGCGCTCGAGCTGGGCCTCGCCCGCAAGGACGGCGGCGCCGCCGTGCTCGCCGCCGGCGACCGCCTCTCCGGCGTCCTCGGCACCGTCGCAGCGCTGCTGCGCGTCCGCCCGGGCTACGAGGCCGCGGTCTCCGCAGCGCTCGGCCCGCTGGCCGACGCCGTCGCCGTCGGCTCGGTGTCCCAGGCCGTCGACGCCCTCACGCTCCTGAAGTCCGACGACTCCGGGCGCGCGTCGATCCTCGTGGGCGGAGCCTCCGCGCCTGACCGCTCGTCGTGGCCTGCGCTCCCCGCCGGTGCCTCGTGGGCGCTCGACGTCGTCGAGGCCCCCGAGGCCCTGCGCGGCTCCGTCGCCGTGGCGCTCGCCCGCGTGGCCGTCGTCGACGACCTCGCGATCGCGCGCTCGCTCGTCCAGCAGCACGACGTCGTGGCGGTCACCCGCGACGGCGACGTCGTCGCGGCCGGTGTGGTGCACGGCGGATCGGCGTCCGCACCCTCGCTGCTCGAGGTGCAGGCCGCGGTCGACGAGGCTCGGGCGAAGCTTGCCGACGCCTCCCACCGCACCGAGCGCGCGAAGTTCGAGCTGGTCGGCGCCGTCCAGGCGGTCGAGGCCGCGCAGCACCGCGTCGACTCCGCACTGTCGCGGCTGCACGAGTCCGACGCGCGCATGGCCGCCGTCGCCGAGCAGCTCGGCCAGCTGGGCTCCGCGTCGCGCGCCGCCTCGGGCGAGGCCGAGCGCATCGCCGCGGGCACGGCGTCGGCCACCGCCGCTCGCGACGCCGATCAGACCACGCTCGAGGAGCTCACCGCACGGCTCGAGGCCGCACAGGCGACGCCCGACGAGGGCGAGCCCTCGCACGAGGAGCGCGACCGTCTCGCCGAGGCCGCGGTGCTCGCCCGTCAGGCCGAGGTCGAGGCCCGCCTCGCGGTGCGCACCGGCGAGGAGCGCGTCCGCGCCCTGGCCGGCCGCGCCGAGCAGCTCGAGCAGGCGGCCAACGCCGAGCGCGCCGCCCGCGCCCGCTCGGCCGAGCGCCGCGAGTCGCGCGCGCGTGCGGCCGCCGTCGCCCTGGCCGTCCGCGCCGGTGCCACGGCCACGCTGGCCCGCATCGACATCTCGCTCGCCGTCGCCGCGAGCGAGCGCGACGCCGCCGAGCAGGCCCGCACCGTCCGCGAGGGCGAGCTGCTCGCTCTGCGCACGCGCACGCGCGAGCTGCAGACCGAGCTCGAGGCGCTCACGTCCTCGGTGCACCGCGACGAGATGGCCCGCGCCGAGCAGCGCATGCGGATCGAGCAGCTCGAGGCCCGTGCGATGGAGGAGTTCGGCGTCGACGCCGAGACCCTCGAGACCGAGTACGCGCCCGACGTCCTGGTGCCGCCGTCGATGATCGCCCCCGGCGACGAGATCGACCCGGAGGCTCCCGAGCCCGAGGCTTACCCCTACGTGCGCGAGGAGCAGGAGAAGCGGATGCGCTCCGCCGAGCGCTCGCTGAACCTGCTGGGCAAGGTCAACCCGCTCGCGCTCGAGGAGTTCTCGGCCCTCGAGGAGCGGCACCGGTTCCTCAACGAGCAGCTCGACGACCTCAAGCGCTCGCGCGCCGAGCTCCTCGGCATCATCACCGAGGTCGACGCCCGCGTGCAGCAGGTGTTCGCCGAGGCGTACGCCGACGTCGAGCGCGAGTTCGAGCGGATCTTCGCGCGGCTCTTCCCGGGCGGCGAGGGTCGGCTGCTGCTCACCGACCCGGGCGACCTGCTCACGACCGGCATCGACGTCGAGGCCCGGCCGCCGGGCAAGAAGGTCAAGCGCCTGTCGCTGCTCTCGGGCGGCGAGCGTTCGCTGACCGCGGTGGCCTTCCTCGTCGCGCTGTTCAAGGCGCGGCCGAGCCCCTTCTACATCATGGACGAGGTCGAGGCCGCGCTCGACGACGTCAACCTCCAGCGCCTGCTCGGCATCATGGAGGAGCTGCGCGAGGACTCCCAGCTGCTGGTCATCACCCACCAGAAGCGCACGATGGAGATCGCCGACGCGCTGTACGGCGTCTCGATGCGCGGCGACGGCGTCACCACCGTGATCGGCCAGCGCATGTCCTCGCACCGCAGCGGCGACGACGACGGCGCCGACCCCATCGACGTCAGCGACAGCGCAGTCCCCGCGTAGTCCGGGCAACATCCGTGCAGTTCAACTGCAGGATCCTTCCCTTAGGGAAGAACAACGCAGCTCAACTGCACGATCCTTACCCGGAGTCGTGATCTTGCTCGGGGGTGCGGCGGGGGCGTCGTGCTGAGCCCGGCCTTTCGGGGCGGGTGCAGCGCGTGTCACCGGTCCGTGCGGGCTCTGGGAGGATGACGGCGTGGACACCGCACTTCTCTATGGCCTGATCGCGCTCGCCGTCCTCGTGCTGGGCGGGGGAGCGGTGCTCCTGCTGCGCCGCTCGTCCGGGCGCGCGATCGAGGCTCCGCCGGTCAAGCCCTCGATCACCGCGCCGGCACCGACCGACGTCGCCGACGGCGGTACGGCGGTCGCGGTGCCCGAGGCGCCGGCCGTCCCGACCACCGAGGTGCCCGAGCCGTCGGCCGGCCGCCTCGGTCGCCTGCGCGCCCGCCTGGCCCGGTCGAACACCGCCGTCGGCAAGGGCCTCCTGGCTCTGCTCACGCGCGACCAGCTCGACCAGGACACCTGGGACGAGGTCGAGGAGACCCTGCTCGCCGCCGACCTCGGCGTCGGGCCGACGCAGGAGCTGGTCGCCGCGCTGCAGCGCCGCACCCGCGTGGAGGGCGTCTCGGACGTCGCCGGCGCCCGTGCGCTCCTGCGCGAGGAGCTGCTCGCGCTCGTCGACCCCACCCTCGACCGCAGCGTCGCCACGCACGTCGCCGACGACCGCCCGGCGGTCGTGCTCGTCGTCGGCGTCAACGGCACCGGCAAGACGACCACCACCGGCAAGCTCGCGCGCGTGCTCGTGGCCGACGGCCGCAGCGTCGTGCTCGGCGCGGCCGACACCTTCCGTGCGGCGGCGAGCCAGCAGCTGCAGACCTGGGGCGACCGCGTCGGTGCACGCGTCGTCACCGGCCCGGAGAACGCCGACCCCGCAGCCGTCGCGTTCGACGCCGTGAAGCAGGCCGTCGACCAGGGCGCCGACGTCTGCGTCATCGACACCGCCGGACGCCTGCACACCAAGACCGGCCTCATGGACGAGCTCGGCAAGGTCAAGCGCGTCGTCGAGAAGCAGGCGCCGGTCGACGAGGTGCTCCTCGTCCTCGACGCCACCACCGGCCAGAACGGCCTGCGTCAGGCGCAGGTGTTCTCCGAGGTCGTCGACGTCACCGGCATCGTGCTCACCAAGCTCGACGGCACCGCCAAGGGCGGCATCGTCGTCGCGGTGCAGCGGGAGCTCGGCGTGCCGGTCAAGCTCGTCGGTCTCGGCGAAGGCCCTGACGACCTCGCCCCCTTCGACGCCGAGGCCTTCGTCGACGCCCTGCTCGACTAGCCCTCCAAGCTCGGGGCTCGTTCCTCGCCCCTAGCGTCGGGCACCCGCGCCGGGCCGGTCTGCTCGGGGCCTCGTTCCTCGGCCCGTCGCAGCCCGGCTCTGGCGCGCGACTCCTCGGGCCCCTCGTCCCTCGGGGCGCCTCGTCGGCGCGCGGGCTTCGCCCCGGCGCGGGCACTGCGGCCGTGACGTGCTTGCCCGAGATGGGTGCGTCGGAGGCGAGGCGGTGGTGGGGTGGGGGCATGGACGTCGCCAAGCTCACCGAGACCCAGACCCTGCGCCGCGAGGAGGCGGCCCGCCGTCTTCACGAGATCGCGGACGAGCTCGCCTCCGGCAACGGGTTCGTGATCGAGCGCGACGGCATCAGGTTCGACGTCGCCGTGCCGGACGAGATCCGGATGAAGGTCGAGGTCGAGATCGAGTCCGAGGAGCGTGAGATCGAGATCGAGCTCACCTGGTAGCCCTGGTCTGACCGGTCATCGGGGCCGCGCCCGTGCTCAGGGCGCGGGTACCGGTACCAACGGACGGGTTAAGCGCCGTACCCGTGGCGCACGACTCTCCAGGGGACAGCCGGACGCCGCATGCCCGCGGCCACGGCCCGACCCAGGAGAACCTGTTGCGCCACGCCCGTCCCGAGACCTCGTCCGCCCCCACATTGCGCCGCCGCGCCGCCGTCGTCACCGCGGCCGCCGGCCTGGTGCTGGCCACCGCCGCCGGCACCGCGTCGGCCAAGGAGGTCACCAGTGGAGGTACGCCCGTGCCCACCGGCCCCTGCAACCCCGTCAGCAGCCTCACCTACAAGGGCGACGCCACCACCAGCGACACCGGTGCCGCCAGCATCCAGATCTCGTACGGCGTGAAGCCGTGCGACAAGGCCCAGGTCGTCACGGTCGACACCCAGCTCTTCCGCAACGGCAACCCCGCGGAGGTCCACTACGACGACACCGCGGCGCCGCTGTCCGGCCGGTTCACCGTCTTCGGTGTCACCGCCAATACCTCGTACATCGCGAAGGTGACCGTGTACGACGCCGCTACCGGCGCCGTGCTCGGCTCCAAGCAGATCTTCGCCGCGGCGGTGTACAAGGGGGTCTGAGCCAGTTCAGGCCCTGACGAAGGGGGCGGGCGCCAGCGGCGGCCCGTCCCCTTCGTCCTGTCCCGCTCCTCCTCTCGGCCGTACGAGCGACCCGCCAAGGATCGGGAAACAGCGGCGTAACACGACCGGGCCAAACGTCACCGCCCCGAAACAGCGCAGGCGGAGGCGGGCAACACGAGCCCGATGAGATCCCTCCAGTTCGACGCAGCGGCGCGTCGGGTGCAGCTCGACGCGCCCCGCGTCGCTGCCCTGTTCATAGAGAGGGTGACCGATGGAGTTGAACTCCGGCGACACCGCCTGGGTCCTGGCCAGCACAGCGCTCGTGCTGATCATGACGCCAGGCCTCGCGTTCTTCTACGGCGGTATGACCAAGGCCAAGACCACGTTGAACATGATGATGATGTCCTTCGGGACCATCGCCGTGGTGAGCGTGCTCTGGGTGATCTACGGCTTCTCGCTCGCGTTCGGCAACTCCGGCAGCGGCTTCTACGGCTCCTTCAGCCTGTCGAGCCTCACCGATGCCGTCGGCCAGCTGACCAACAACGGCGGCGTGTACGGCATCCCGCTGCTGGCCTTCGCCGGCTTCCAGCTCATGTTCGCGGTCATCACGCCAGCGCTCATCAGCGGTGCGATCGCCGACCGAGCCAAGTTCGCGACCTGGATCGTCTTCGTCGCCCTCTGGGTCTCGCTGGTCTACTTCCCCGTCGCGCACTGGGTCTTCGACTTCGGCGACGCCGACGCCGACGGCAACATCACCGGCGCCGGCTGGCTCGCCAGCCGCGGTGTGCTCGACTTCGCCGGTGGTACCGCGGTCCACATCAATGCCGGTGCCGCGGGTCTCGCGCTCGCCATCGTGCTCGGTCGTCGTCACGGCTTCAAGAAGAACCCGAACCGTCCGCACAACCTGCCCCTCGTGCTCATCGGTGCCGGTCTGCTGTGGTTCGGCTGGTTCGGCTTCAACGCGGGCTCGGCCCTCGGTGCCACCGACACTGCCGCCCTGGCGCTCATCAACACGCAGGTCGCCACCGCCGCGGGTCTCGCCGGCTGGCTCATCACGGAGAAGCTCCGCGACGGCCACCCGACCAGCCTCGGTGCGGCGTCCGGCGCGGTCGCCGGCCTCGTCGCCATCACCCCCGCCTGTGCGTTCATCGCGCCCTGGGCGGCCGTGGTGCTCGGCCTCATCGCCGGTCTGGTCTGCGCGCTCGCCGTCGGCCTGAAGTACAAGCTCAACTACGACGACTCGCTCGACGTCGTGGGCGTCCACCTCGTCGGTGGAATCATCGGCTGCCTCTTCATCGGCTTCTTCGGCACCAAGCAGGTCAACAGCTTCAGCGCAGACGGCGTGTTCTACGGCGGCGGCTGGGAGCTCCTCGGCAAGCAGGCGCTGGGCGCGTTCTCCGTCCTCGCCTACTCGTTCATCGTCACGCTGATCCTCGGGTTCCTGCTCGAGAAGACGATCGGGTTCCGCATCAGCAAGGATGCTGAGCTCGAGGGCATCGACGTCACGCAGCACCTCGAGTCCGCCTACGACTTCGAGGGCAACCTCGGCGGCACCTTCGCCGGTGGCGCTCCGCTCAAGCACAAGGTCGCCGCCACCAGCGACGAGGAGGTCTCCGCATGAAGCTCGTCACCGCCATCATCAAGCCGTTCAAGCTGGACGACGTGAAGTCGGCACTCGAGGCCTACGGCATCCAGGGCATGACGGTGTCCGAGGCGAGCGGCTACGGCCGTCAGCGCGGCCACACCGAGGTCTACCGCGGTGCGGAGTACACCGTCGACCTCGTGCCCAAGGTGCGCCTCGAGGTCCTCGTCGAGGACCATGACGCCGACTCGGTCATCGACGTCGTCGTCAAGGCGGCCCAGACCGGCCGGATCGGCGACGGCAAGGTCTGGTCGGTCCCGGTGGAGACGGTCGCCCGTGTCCGCACCGGCGAGCGCGGCCCGGACGCCCTGTAAGCGAGGAAGAGAACACACGAAGGACACCAACGGGAGAGGAGCAACCGGTGCGGGTCACGGCGGACGAGGCGACCACCACGTACGCAGAGGCCCGTGCCGAGCTCCTCTCCCGACCGGGAGCGCCCGGCGCCACGCGGCGCCGGGCGCTCACGGCGCTCACCGACGACTGGCTGCACGCGCTCTACGTCGCCGCTGGTGCCGGTGAGATCGGCGCAGCGCTCGTCGCGATCGGCGGGTACGGCCGCGGCGACCTCGCCCCGGGCAGCGACCTCGACCTGCTGCTGCTCCACTCGCCCGCGGTCTCGACGTCCGACGTCAATGCCGTGGCCGACCGGCTCTGGTACCCGATCTGGGACGCCGGCCTGAAGCTCGACCACTCCGTGCGGGTGCCGGCCGAGGCGCGCCGCCTCGCGGCGCAGGACATCAAGGTGGTCCTCGGCCTCCTCGACGCCCGCACGGTCGTCGGCTACGACAACCTCACCAAGCAGCTCCGCGAGTCCGTGCTCGGCGACTGGCGCGCACTGGCTCCGCGCCGCCTCGGCGAGCTCCAGTACGGCGTGTCCGAGCGCATCGAGCGCAGCGGCGAGCTCGCGCACCTGCTCGAGCCCGACCTCAAGGAGTCGTACGGCGGCCTGCGCGACCTCGTGTCGCTGCGCGCCGTCGCGGCCAGCTGGGTCACCGACGCACCGGTCGCCGCGCTCGCGCAGCAGCGCGACCTCCTCCTCGACGTCCGCGATGCGCTGCACCTCGTCACCGGCCGCGCGAGCGACCGCCTCCTGCAGCAGGAGCAGACCGCCGTCGCGGAGCGCCTCGGCATCGAGGGCGACGACCCGTCCGACGCCCTGCTGCGGTCCGTGTCCGCCGCCGGCAGGGCCGTCGCCTATGCGGCCGACACCACCTGGCACCGGGTCGAGCGGCTCACCCGCCGCGGGGGAGTGCGGTCGAGCATCGCCGGCACCGCCCGGCGTCTGCGCGGCGGCGGCTCTCGCGCCGAGCGTGCGCCGCTGGCCGAGGGCGTCGTCGTCCAGGACGGCGAGGCCGTCCTCGCCGCCGACGCGCGCCCCGAGAAGGACCCCGTCCTCGTCCTGCGCGCGGCCGCCGCGGCGGCGCAGGCCGGCATGCGCCTTGCACCGCACGCCGTCGAGCGCCTCGCCCGCGACTCGGCGCCCATGCCGGAGCCGTGGCCCGCCCCCGCGCGCGACGCGCTGGTCTCGCTGCTCGGTGCCGGCCGCCCTGCCATCCCCGTGTGGGAGGCGCTCGACCAGGCCGACCTCTGGAGCCGGCTGCTGCCGGAGTGGTCGGTCGTGCGCAGCGCGCCGCAGCGCAACCCCATCGCACCGCTTCACGGTCGACCGCCACCTCGTCGAGACCGCCGTGCAGTGCGGCCCGCACACCCGTCGCGTCAACCGCCCCGACCTCCTGCTGGTCGGCGGGCTGCTGCACGACATCGGCAAGGGGCGTCCCGGCGACCACACCGTGGTCGGCATCGAGCTGGTCGAGGACATCGCGCCGCGCCTCGGCTTCTCGCCTGAGGACTGCGAGGTGCTCGTCACGCTGGTGCGGCACCACCTGCTGCTCCCGGACACCGCGACGCGCCGCGACCTCGACGACCCGGCGACGGTCGAGGCGGTGGCCGCCGCGGTCGGCAGCGAGGACGTCCTCGACCTGCTCCACGCCCTCACCGAGGCCGACGCGGCCGCAACCGGTCCGGCCGCGTGGAGCGACTGGAAGAAGGCGCTCATCGACGACCTCGTCTCGCGCACGCGGGCCGCGCTCGCGGGCAGGCCGCGCATCGAGCCGATCCACGTGACGGCGGCGCAGTCGCGCCTCGCCGAGGCCGTGCGCGTCACGACCGAGGGCGGGGTCGCCGTACTCCTCGACCACGAGGAGGCAGCGACGACCGCCACCGTCACCATCGCCGCCCCCGACCGCACCGGTCTGCTGTCGACCGTGGCCGGCGTCCTCTCCCTGCACCGCCTGCAGGTCCGGGGCGCGCAGGTCGACACCGTCAACGCACCCGACGGCACCCGCCGTGCCGTCCAGGTCTGGACCGTCACCCCGGCGTACGGCGACCCGCCTCCGGTCGAGCGCCTGCGCGAGGACGTGAGCCGTGCGATCAGCGGCTCGCTCGACGTCGCGGCCCGCCTCGACGCCCGGGAGCAGGCGTACCCGGCACCGCAGGGCACCGCGCCGCCGCGTGTCGACCTCGTGCCGGGCGCCAGCGAGCGGGCAACCGTGCTCGAGGTCCGCGCCCACGACGCCCCGGCGCTGCTGCACCGGGTCACGCGCGCGATCGCCGCGGCCGACGTCACGATCAGCGCGGCGCGCGTGGCGACGCTCGGGTCGGAGGTCGTCGACGTCTTCTACCTGGTCGACCGCGACGGCCAGCCGCTCAGCCAGCAGCGTGCGGCCACCGTGCGCGTCACCGTGCTCGGGGAGCTCTCCCGCACCTGAGCGGGCTGACAGGCCCCGAGGCCGGCCCCGGTTAGGCTGGGGCCGCACCGAACGACCTCGATGACGGGACTCCCGCGTGTTCACCTCGCTCTCCGACCGGCTCTCCGCCACGTTCAAGAACCTGCGCGGCAAGGGACGGCTGTCCGAGGCCGACGTCGACGCCACCGTCCGTGAGATCCGGACGGCGCTGCTCGAGGCGGATGTCGCGCTGCCCGTCGTCCGGCAGTTCACCGCCACCGTCAGGGAGCGCGCCCTCGGTGCGGAGGTCAGCAAGGCCCTCAACCCGGCCCAGCAGATCGTCAAGATCGTCCACGAGGAGCTCGTCGGCATCCTCGGCGGGGAGACCCGCCGCCTGCGCCTCGCGAAGAACCCGCCCACGGTCATCCTGCTCGCGGGCCTCCAGGGTGCAGGCAAGACCACGCTCGCAGGCAAGCTCGCGCTGCACCTCAAGGACGCCGGCCACGCGCCGCTCCTGGTCGCCGCCGACCTGCAGCGCCCGAACGCCGTCGACCAGCTCACCGTCGTGGCCGAGCGGGCCGGCGTCGCCGTCCACGCACCCGAGGCCGGCAACGGCGTGGGCGACCCGGTCGCCGTCGCGAAGTCGGGCATCGAGCTCGCGAAGACCAAGCTGTACGACGTCGTCATCGTCGACACCGCGGGCCGCCTCGCGATCGACGCTGACCTCATGGATCAGCTGAAGCGCGTCCGCGACGCCGTGCAGCCGGACGAGACCCTGCTCGTCATCGACGCGATGATCGGCCAGGACGCCGTGCAGACCGCGGCCGCCTTCGACGAGGCCATCGGCATCGACGGCGTCGTGCTCTCCAAGCTCGACGGCGACGCCCGCGGTGGTGCCGCGCTGTCGGTCGTCACCGTGACCGGCAAGCCGATCCTGTTCGCGTCCGTCGGCGAGAAGCTCACCGAGCTCGAGACCTTCCACCCCGACCGCATGGCCTCGCGCATCCTCGACATGGGTGACGTGCTCACCCTCATCGAGCAGGCCGAGAAGGCGTTCGACGCCGAGCAGGCCGAGCGCATGGCCAACAAGGTGGCCAAGGGCGACGACTTCACCCTCGAGGACTTCCTCGAGCAGATGACGAGCCTGAAGAAGATGGGCTCGCTCACCAAGATGCTGGGGATGCTGCCCGGCATGGGCGACATGAAGGCCCAGATCGAGTCCATCGACGACCGCGAGCTCGACCGCGTCGCCTCGATCATCAAGTCGATGACGCCGGCCGAGCGGGCCGACCACTCGATCCTCAACGGCTCGCGCCGCGCCCGCATCGCCCGCGGCGCCGGCGTCGAGGTGTCGGCGGTCAACCAGCTCGTCGACCGGTTCGTCGAGGCGCAGAAGATGATGCGCCAGATGCGCGCCGGCGGCGGCATGCCCGGTATGCCCGGCATGCCCGGGATGGGTGCCGGCAAGCGCGCCAAGGCCAAGCAGAAGGCCCAGGTCAAGCAGGGCAAGGGCGCCAAGCGCAGCGGCAACCCCGCCAAGCGCGCGTCCCAGGACACCGCCCCCGCCGGTGGCTCGGGCCTGCCGGGCCTGCCCGGCGCGGGCCCGGCCGGACTTCCGGGCGGCCTCGGCGGCTTCGACCCTGCCGAGCTCGAGAAATCCCTCGGCGAGCTCCCGCCCGAGTTCAAGGGCCTCCTGGGCTGATTTCACGGTCCGCTGCCCTCTCTGGCAGACTGTTGGGGTTGATCCCGGCGCAGTCGGCGGCCCTCTAACCGGCCGGTCGCGCTCGGGACCGTCGGGACCCACCGGAAAGCACCCCACGCCGTACGGCAGGGACCCACCCCGTTCACGTCAAGGAGACAACGGCCCCGTGGCTGTCAAGATCAAGCTCAAGCGCATGGGCAAGATGCGCAACGCCCAGTACCGCATCGTCGTCGCCGACGCCCGCACCAAGCGTGACGGTCGTGCGATCGAGGAGATCGGCATCTACCAGCCGAAGGAGGAGCCGAGCCTCATCCGCGTCGACTCCGACCGCGCGCAGTACTGGCTCGGCGTCGGCGCTCAGCCGACCGAGGCTGTTGCCGCGATCCTCAAGGTCACCGGCGACTGGCAGAAGTTCAAGGGCCTCCCGGGCGCCGAGGGCACGCTGCGCGTGGCCGAGCCCAAGGCCGACAAGAAGACCATCTTCGAGGCCGCTGCGCTCGAGGCCGCCACCGAGCCGGCCAAGCCCGCGACCACCCCGAAGAAGAAGGCCGAGCCGGCCGCCGAGGCCCCCGCGGCCGAGGCCGCCCCGGTCGAGGTCGTCGAGGCCGCTGCCGAGGAGGCTCCCGCTGCGGAGGCCGCCGAGGTCGTGACCGAGGCTGCTGCCGAGGAGGCGCCGGCCGTCGAGGCCGCTGCCGACGAGGCTGCCGCCGAGACCACCGAGGCCTGACATGCTCGAGGAGGCTCTCGAGCACCTCGTCAAGGGCATCGTCGACAACCCCGACGACGTCGAGGTCCGCGAGCGCGCCAACCGGCGCGGTCCCGGCCGCACCCTCGAGGTGCGCGTGCACCCCGACGACATGGGTCGCGTCATCGGCAAGGCCGGTCGCACCGCCACGGCGCTGCGCACCGTCCTCTCGGCGCTCGCGCCGGGGAAGGGTGTTCGGGTCGACTTCCTCGACCTCGGCGAGCGCTGAGCGCGAGGAGACTCGTGCAGCTCGTCGTCGGACGCATCGGTAAGCCCCACGGGATCCGTGGCGAGCTGACCGTCGAGGTGCGCACCGACGCCCCCGAGATCCGCTTCGCGCCGGGGTCGGTCCTTGCGACCGACCCCGCGCGCGTCGGCCCCATCACGGTCGAAGCCGTCCGCTGGCACAGCGGACGGCTTCTGCTGCGTGTGGAGGGCGTCCACGACCGCACCCAGGCCGAGGGCCTGCGCGGCGCCGTCCTTCGCGCGGACGTCCCCGACGACGAGGTGCCGGAGGACCCCGAGGAGTTCTTCGACCACCAGCTGCGCGGCCTCGCGGTCGTCACGGCCGACGGCACGGCGATCGGCGTCGTCGACGACGTCGTGCACCTGCCGTCCCAGGACCTGCTCTCGGTGAAGCGCGACGCAGGTCGCGAGGTGCTCGTGCCGTTCGTCATGGAGATCGTCACCGGCATCGACGTCGAGGCCGGTCGCGTCACGGTCGAGCTGCCCGAGGGCCTGCTCGACCTCGACCTCACCGACACCGAGCACCGCGAGCTCGACGCCGCAGAGGCGGCCGAGGCCGCAGCCCAGGAGCGCGACGGATCGGCAGGCTGAGCCGTGCGCATCGACGTCGTCTCGATCTTCCCCGACTACCTCGCCCCGCTCGGGCTGTCCCTCGTGGGCAAGGCCGTCGCCGCGGGCACCATCGACCTCCACGTGCACGACCTCCGCGACCGCACCCACGACAGGCACCGCACGGTCGACGACACGCCGTACGGCGGCGGCCCGGGCATGGTCATGAAGCCCGAGCCCTGGGGCGAGGCGCTCGACGCCGTCCTCGCAAGCCCGGGTGCCTCGGACCGTCCGCGCCTGGTGGTGCCCACCCCGAGCGGACGCCGCTTCACCCAGGACGTCGCCGTCGAGCTCGCGGCCGACGAGCACCTGGTGTTCGCCTGCGGGCGGTACGAGGGCATCGACTCGCGCGTGATGGCGCACTACGCCGACCGGTTCGAGGTCGACGAGATCTCGGTGGGCGACTACGTCCTGGCCGGGGGAGAGGCGGCCGTGCTCGTGATGGTCGAGGCCGTCGCCCGCTTGCTCCCCGGGGTGCTCGGCAACCCCGAGAGCGTGGTCGACGACTCCTTCGCCCCGGGGGCCATGGCCGCGCTGCTCGAGGGCCCGATCTACACCAAGCCGCCGCTCTGGCGCGGTCTCGCCGTCCCCGAGGTCCTGCTCTCGGGCGACCACGGGAAGATCGCCGCCTGGCGGCGCGAGCAGGCCCTCGCGCGCACCGAGAAGTACCGCCCGGAGCTGCTGGAGGGCTGAGCACCGATTTGGGTGCTCGCGGCTGCCTCTGGCAGACTGTGACGGCTCGATCCGGACGCCCTGCCACAGGGGGGCACCGGAACCCCCGGCTCCGCCGGCGAGCACATCCGACCAGCCGCGTCAGCGGCACTGTTCCGCGGGTGACCTGTGGCGCCGGCGAGGAGAAGACATGAACACGCTCGACTTCGTCGATGCAGCGTCGCTCAAGAGCGACCTCCCTGACTTCCGCCCCGGTGACACCGTCAAGGTCCACGTCAAGGTCGTCGAGGGCAACCGCTCCCGCATCCAGGTCTTCCAGGGCGTCGTCATCCGTCGCCAGGGCGGCGGCGTGCGCGAGACCTTCACGGTCCGCAAGGTCAGCTTCGGCGTCGGCGTGGAGCGCACCTTCCCGGTGCACACCCCGGTCGTCGAGAAGATCGAGCTCGTGACCCGTGGCGACGTCCGCCGCGCCAAGCTCTACTACCTCCGCGACCTGCGCGGCAAGAAGGCGAAGATCAAGGAGAAGCGCGACAACGCGCCGAAGGCCTGATCGCCCTCGCACTCAGCTGTTCGACGAGCGCCCGACCCGCGATGGGTCGGGCGCTCGTCTCTTCCCCGGACTCGGACGGTTACCCTCGTACCACCATGGCTGACCAGACGGACCTCGGTCCGGCGCGCCCCGAGCCCGCGGACCCGCGTCCGGAGCCCCGGCCGTCGGCGGGCCGTCATGCCCGACCCGCGCCTGCTCCGGTCGAGCACCACACGTCGTTCTGGAAAGAGCTGCCGGTCCTGCTGCTCGTGGCGTTCCTGCTCGCCTTCCTGGTCAAGACGTTCGTCGTCCAGGCGTTCTACATCCCCAGCGGGTCGATGGAGCAGACGCTGCAGATCGGCGACCGCGTCCTGGTCAACAAGATCGTGTTCAAGACGCGCGACATCGCGCGCGGCGACGTCGTGGTGTTCAACGGCGTCGACTCCTTCACCCCCGAGGTGCAGATCGACGAGCCGACCGGCCTGCTGCCGAAGGCGGTCGACTGGTTCGGCCGCACGTTCGGCTTCGCGCCGCCGGACGAGCGCGACTTCGTCAAGCGTGTCATCGGCGTCGGCGGCGACCACGTGACGTGCTGCGACGCCAAGGGCCGCGTCATGGTCAACGGCGTGCCGCTCGACGAGGGTGCGTACATCTACCCGGGCAACGCCCCGAGCGACACCGTGTTCGACGTGATCGTCCCGGAGGGCAAGCTCTGGGTCATGGGCGACCACCGCGGCGCCTCGAGCGACTCGCGCTCGCACCTCGGCGACCCGGGCGGCGGCTTCGTCCCCGTCGACCGCGTCATCGGGCGCGCCTTCGCCGTGCTCTGGCCTGCCGACCATGCGCAGTGGCTGGAGATCCCCACCGCTTTCGATGCCATCGAGGAAAAGGGCTGACGTGTCGGACACTCCCCAGGGGCGGGCGGAACGACGTCGCGCCAAGGAGGGCAAGAGCACGTCGCTGGCCCGCGAGCTCGTCATCATCGTGGGCGTCGCCCTCGTGCTGTCGGTCTTCGTGCGCACGTTCGTCGCGCAGGCGTTCTTCGTGCCGAGCTCGTCGATGGAGGACACGCTCCTCAAGCAGGACCGCATCCTGGCCTCCAAGCTCAACACCCGGATCGCGGGCGTCAACCGCGGCGAGATCGTGGTCTTCACCGACCCGGGCGACTGGCTCCCCGAGCCGGTGCCTGCGACGGGCCTGTCGGGCACGATCCGCAACGCGCTCATGCTCGTGGGCCTCCTGCCCTCGGACACCGGCGAGGACCTCGTCAAGCGCGTGATCGCGGTCGGCGGAGACCGTGTCGCCTGCTGCAACGCCAAGAACCAGATCACGGTCAACGGCGTGGGCCTCGACGAGTCGGCGTACCTCAAGCCGGGCAGTGCCACCGACCAGGTGCGCTTCGACGTCATCGTGCCGACCGACCGCATCTTCGTGATGGGCGACAACCGCGGCGACTCCTCGGACTCCCGCTACCACCTGGCCGTCGACAACGGCACCGTGTCGATCGACTCCGTCGTCGGCCGCGTGGTCGCGGTCGTGTGGCCGGCGTCTCGCTGGAGCGGCGAGCCCGTGCCGTCGATCTTCGAGAACCCCGACCTCGACGCGAAGGCCGGCAAGGTCGGCACCCCCTCGGCCGCGCCCTCGGACGAGGCGTCGAACTCCGACGGCAGCTGACCGTGGACGGCGGTCCGGACGTCACCGCGTGGCCGGCCTACGACCACGAGCGCACGAGCGTGCGGGTGGTGCTGCTCGACGCCGACGGCCGGATGCTGCTGTTCCACACGGTCGACCCGACCATGCCGGAGATCGGCGAGTGGTGGGAGCTGCCGGGCGGCGGCATCGAGCCCGGTGAGTCGTACGCCGAGACCGCGGTCCGCGAGCTGCGCGAGGAGACCGGCTTCGAGATCTCGCTCGCCGTGCTGCCGGATCAGCCGCGCTGGAACCGCGACTCCACCTACGTCCGGCGGCACGTGCGCACGTGGCAGCACGAGGTCGTCGTCGTGGCGCACGTCGCCGGATCGGCGCCCGTGCCCGCCCGGGACGGCCGCACGCCCGAGGAGCTCGACGAGTACGTCGGCCACCGCTGGTGGCGCCCCGAGGACGTCGCCGCCGCCGACGGCACCCGCTTCTTCCCGGGCCGCCTGAGCGAGCTGCTGCCCCGCTTCCTGGCGGGGGAGACGCTCGACGAGCCGTTCGACCTCTGGAACTGACGCCGTCGTAGGGTCGTGGCCATGGACACCCGGCCCGTGATCGTGCGCAGGGCCGCGCGCGTCCTCGCCGTCTCGCCGGCCGGCCGCGTTCTGCTGTTCGAGGGCGGCGACCCCGACCGGCCGCACGTGCGGATCTGGCACGCGCCCGGCGGCGGTGTCGAGGCGGGGGAGGACGACCGCGAGGCGGCCGCCCGCGAGTACCTCGAGGAGACCGGCGCGAGCGTCGAGCTCGGGCCGCACGTGTGGGACCGCCACCTCGTGTTCGGCTTCAACGGCTCGACGTACGACCAGACCGAGGTCTACTTCCTCGCCCGGGTCGACGCCGAGCTCGAGGCGAGCACCGCCGGCCACAACGAGGTCGAGCAGCTCTACCTCACCGGGCACGGCTGGTTCTCGGTCGACGAGCTCCGGGCGCTGCCCACCGACGACGGGGCCGTGCTGGTGGCTCCCCCCGACATCGCGGACCGTCTTGACGACCTGCTGCGCGACGGCCCGCCGCCCGCGCCGGTCATGGTGGCGGGGGTGGTGCTGCCGTGAGCGCCGCGCCGTCCCTTCGCTTCGAGCGCGAGATGCTGCGCAGCCGCGGCATCCGCTGGCTCGCCTCCGTCGACGAGGTCGGCCGCGGTGCGCTCGGCGGGCCCGTCACCGTCGGCGTCGTCCTGGTGGACCTCGAGACGAGGTCGGCGCCCGCCGGTGTCCGCGACTCCAAGCTGCTCACCCCCGCTGCGCGCGAGCGGATGGTGCCCAAGCTGCAGCGGTGGGCGCCCGCATACGCCGTCGCGCACGCCAGCGCGGCCGAGATCGACGCCCTCGGCATCCTGCGCGCGCTGCGCCTCGCGGGGGAGCGGGCCTTCGCCCAGCTTCCCCACCGCCCGGATCACGTGCTGCTCGACGGCTCGTACGACTGGGTCACCCGTCCGGCCCCGGCGCTCTTCGACGAGGACGGGGGCCTCGCCGACCTCGACGACGTCGCCGAGCCGCTGCCGGTCACGGTGAAGGTCAAGGCCGACATGTCGTGCTCGTCGGTGGCGGCGGCGAGCGTGCTCGCCAAGACGACGCGAGACGCGATCATGGTCGGCCTGTCCGCCGAGCACCCGTCGTACGGCTGGGAGGTCAACAAGGGGTATGCCAGCCCCGAGCACCTCGACGCGTTGCGACGCCTCGGTCCGTGCGAGCAGCACCGGCGCAGCTGGGCGATCCCCGGCGGCGACCGCGACCTGTCGCGGGTCGGCCCGGAGACCCTCGACCTGGCCGACGACGACGCGCTCGCGCTTGGTTGAATCCTGAACTACTCTGGCCGCATGGCGAGCAGGAGGATCGACCGCGTGCAGGCCAAGCGCCGTCTCGGGCCGGACGCGCAGGTCGACGACAAGGCGATCGTGATCATGCCGACCGACCCGCGGGCGACCGACCCGTTCCTGGCCCTGGCCGAGGACTGGTTCTCCGAGCCGGGCTTCGAGTGGCACCCGCACCGCGGCATCGAGACCGTCACCCTCGTGCTCGACGGCGTGCTCGAGCACGGGGACAACGCCGGCCACGCGGGCGCGCTGCAGACCGGCGACCTGCAGTGGATGACCGCCGGCCGCGGGATCATCCACCGCGAGCTGGCCTACCGGAACGAGCACGCGCACACGCTGCAGCTGTGGCTCAACCTGCCCGGCAGCAAGCGGATGGTCGACACGCGCTACCAGGACGTCCGGGCTGTCGACCGGCCCACGGTCGAGCTTCCCGGCGTGAGCGTGGACGTCGTGTCCGGCTCGGTGGCCGGCGTCACCGGCCCCGCGAAGAACCACTGGCCGATCCACGGATCGGTGATCACGCTCGAGCCCCAGGCCTCGATGACGCACACGCTCCCGGGCGACCACCGGGCGTTCTTCTTCGTGCTCGACGGCGAGGTGTCGATCGGCGGGCGCCGCGTGCGCGAGGGCGAGATCGGCTGGAGCGACCCGGTGCCGGGGCAGCCGGCGTCCAGCAGCCTGGAGATCGCGACCTCCGACGGCGACTGGCCCTCGCGCGTGATGGTCTACAGCGGCCGACCCATCCGCGAGACCGTCGCCATGGGCGGGCCGTTCGTGATGAACACCAAGGCCGAGGTGCAGAAGGCGTACGCCGACTTCCACGCCGGGAAGTTCGGCCAGGTGCCGCGGCAGGCGCGCCTCAAGCACCTCTAGGCGCCACTTCCCGCCCCGGGCGGGCGGGGGCGGCGGCCCCTGGGCCAGGATGGGCGCGGGCACCCGGACGGGTGCGGCGCAGCGCGAGGAGCAGGGATGTCGGCCGAGGACCTCGAGCGGTACGAGAACGAGATCGAGGCTCGGGCTCTACCGCGAGTACCGCGACGTCGTCGGCCTGTTCCAGTACGTCGTGGAGACCGAGCGCCGGTTCTACCTCACCAACTCCGTCGACGTGCAGGTGCGCACCAACGACGGCGGCGACACCTTCTTCGAGGTGCGCATGAGCGACGCCTGGGTGTGGGACATGTACCGCCAGGCCCGCTTCGTGAAGAACGTCCGCGTCCTCACCTTCAAGGACGTCAACGTCGAGGAGCTCGCCAAGCCCGAGCTGCAGATCCCCGACGGCAGCTAGCGCGTCCCTCCGCCGTCCCCAGATGGCTGGGGGCGCGTGTCGTCCACACCCTCTCCCGCGCGACCGTCCTGTCGCGTCGTTCCCGCCGTCGAGCCTGCTCGGCGGCGGCGCACCGCGTGCCGCGGTGAGGAGACGGTGCGGTGAGCAGGCCGACGGGTGCCGTGAGGCCCAAGGACGCGCTGGGCAGGATGGGCGAGGAGGTCGCGGCCCGGCACCTCGAGTCGGACGGGTTCGTCGTCCTCGCGCGCAACTGGCGGTGCGACGACGGCGAGCTCGACATCGTCGCGCGCGACGGCCGGACCCTCGTCGTGTGCGAGGTGAAGACCCGCAGCTCGAACCGCTACGGCTCGCCCTTCGAGGCCATCACCGAGCGCAAGCTGCACCGGCTCGAGCGGCTCGGGATGCGGTGGATGCGTGAGCGGGGAGTGCGGCCGGACCGGATGCGCGTCGACATCGTGTCGGTGCTGGCACCGCCGCGCGGGCAACGCGTCATCGAGCACGTGCGGGGCCTGTCGTGAGCGGCGTGGCGCGCACCCGCGGGGTCGTGCTGCTCGGCGTCGACGGCCACGTGATCGGCGTCGAGGCGCACGTGTCGATCGGCGTCTCGGGCTTCTCCGTCGTCGGCCTCGCGGACAAGCTGGTGGGGGAGGCGCGCGACCGCTGCCGGTCGGCGGTCCTCAACACCGGCCTCGAGTGGCCAGGCCCGAAGAACACCGTGGGCCTCTCGCCGTCCGAGCTGCCCAAGCGGGGGCCGACCCTCGACCTGGCGATCGCCCTCGCCCTGCTCGCCGCGAGCGGCCAGGTGCCCGCGGACCCGGTGGCCGAGCTGGTGGTCGTCGGCGAGCTCGGGCTCGACGGCAAGGTGCGCGCCGTCCGCGGGGCCCTGGTCGCGGCGCTCGCCGCCCGTGCGGTCGGGGCGAGGCGGCTGGTCGTGCCGGCGGCCAACGTCGACGAGGCCTCGCTCGTGCCCGGTCTCGACGTCGTGGGCGTCCGGACCCTCGCCGGTCTCGTCGCGCTCGTGCGGGGCGACGACGTGCCCGACGTCGAGCTCCTGCCCGACGTCGACGACCTCGCTGCGGAGCCGTCGCCGGTGGAGGTGCCCGACCTCGTCGACGTCCGCGGCCAGCACGCGGCCCGCGCCGCTCTCGAGGCTCGCGGCGGCAGGCGGCCACCACCTGGCGATGACCGGGCTCCCCGGCGTGGGCAAGACGATGCTGGCGGAGAGGCTCCCGGGCCTGCTTCCGCCGCTCGACGAGCAGGCGGCTCTCGAGGTCACGGCGATCCACTCGGTGGCGGGCCGGCTCGGCACGGGCGGCCGGCTCATCACCGTCGCTCCGTTCGAGGCGCCGCACCACACCGCCACCCATGCTGCGATGGTCGGCGGCGGCTCCGGGGTGCCGCGCGTCGGCCTCGTGTCCCTGGCCCACCGCGGCGTCCTCTTCCTCGACGAGGCGCCCGAGTTCGACGCCGGGGCCCTCGAGTCGCTCCGCCAGCCGCTGGAGTCCGGCGAGATGGTCGTGGCGCGGTCGGCGTTCTCCGTCACCTTCCCCGCGAGGTTCCACCTCGTGCTGGCCATGAACCCGTGCCCGTGCGGTCGCTCGGGGGCGCCGGTTCGACCGGGCGCCCCACCGTGCGCGTGCACGCCGCAGCAGCGCCGCCGTTACCTCGCGCGGATCAGCGGCCCGCTGCTCGACCGCGTCGACCTGCGCGTCACGCTCGTGCCGCCGACCCTCGCCGACCTCGAGTTCGGGGCGTCGGACGCCGAGCCCAGCGCAGCGGTGGCAGCGCGGGTGGCCCAGGCTCGCGACCGTGCCGTACGCCGGTACGCCGGCACCCCGTGGCGGGTCAACGCCGACGTCCCCGGACCTGTCGTACGGCGGCAGTTCGGGCTCGACGCCGAGGCCGCGCAGCCGCTCGAGCAGGCCCTCGCCCGCGGCCTGCTCTCGGCCCGCGGTGCCGACCGGCTCGTGCGGGTCGCGTGGACCGTCGCCGACCTCGCCGGCCGCGACCGCCCGACCCGCCAGGACGTCGGCTCAGCGCTCGCCCACCGCGACGGCGGTGCCGCATGGGCGGCGTGAGCGACGACCGGCGGGCACGGGCGCTGCTGTCGCGGGTGGCCGAGCCGGGCGACCCGGCGGTCTCCCGCCTCGTCGCCGAGCACGGCGTGCCCCAGACCCTTGAGCTGCTCGCGACCGGCGAGCTCGCCGACCGCTACCGGGGCCGCCTCCTCGCTGCCGACCCGGACGCCGACCTCGCCCGGGTGGCCGAGGTCGGCGGGCGGCTGCTCGTGCCGGGCGACCTCGAATGGCCGAGCCAGCTCGACGACCTCGGGGTGCTCGCGCCCTGGGCGCTCTGGGTGCGCGGCACCGTCGACCTGCGGATGTCGGCCCTGCGGTCGGTGGCCGTGGTCGGGGCGCGCGCCGCGACGACGTACGGCACCCATGTCGCCTCGATGCTCGGCAGCGACCTCGCCGTCGCAGGCTGGACGGTGGTGTCGGGAGGTGCGTTCGGTGTCGACGCTGCAGCCCACGCAGGATCCCTGGCCGTGCACGGCGTCACGGTCGCGGTGCTCGCCTGCGGGGTCGACGTCGCCTACCCGCCGAGGCACGACGCGCTCTTCGCGCGCATCGGCGCCGACGGGCTCCTGGTCTCCGAGGTCCCGCCGGGTGCCGCGCCGCACCGCACCCGCTTCCTCGTCCGCAACCGGCTCATCGCGGCGTTGACGCGCGGCACGGTGGTCGTCGAGGCGGCTGTGCGGTCTGGGTCGTTGTCGACCGCGCGGGAGGCCGAGCGGCTCGGCCGGCCGGTGCTCGGCGTGCCCGGTCCGGTCACGTCCGAGATGTCGGCCGGGGTCCACCGCGAGCTCCGGCGCGGCGCCGTGCTGGTGCAGTCGGCCGCGGAGGTGATCGAGGCCGTGGGCGAGCTGGGGGTCGACCTCGCTCCCGAGCCGAGCGGCCCCGAGGACGCGCGGGACCGTCTTGACCCGCTCGCACGCAGGGTGCTCGATGCCGTCCCCGTGCGTCGCCCGGCCACGCTCGACTCGGTGGCTCGGACGGCGGGCGTGGCGCCGTCCGAGGCCCAGGCGGCGCTCGGCCTGCTCGAGCTCGACGGGTGGGTCGAGTCGGGCGGCGGAGGGTGGCGGCTCCACCGGCCGGCTCCGGCGCGGGGGTGACACCGGCGGCGGCCGTCGGCGCGCCGCGTTGACTCCGCGCCGGTGCCCACCGACGGTGGGGAGGTGACGGGTGCGGCGGCGCGGCAGGTCGAGGGGCAGGAGCCCCTGCCGGCCTCGTTCCGCGACGTCCTCGACGCGTTCGGCGTCCACCTCTCCGACGGGCTCGGCCGCAGCGCGCACACCGTGCGGGCCTACCTGGGCGACATCGAGCGGCTGCTGCGACACGCCCGGGCCAACGGCGCCACCGACGTCGCCGATCTCGACATCACCGACCTGCGCGGCTGGCTCGCTGCCGAGGCGGCGGGCGGCCACGCACGGGCCACGATCGCCCGCCGCGCGGCGGCGGCGCGCACCTTCACCTCGTGGGCGTTCCGCCGCGGGTACTTCGCGAGCGACCCCGGCGACCGGCTGGCCACCCCGGCCGCCCACCGCCCGCTGCCGGGGGTGCTCAAGCAGAGCGAGGCGAGCGCGCTGCTCGACGTCGTCACGACGCGCGCCGACGACGGCGACCCCGTGCACCTGCGCGACCGGCTGATCCTGGAGATCCTGTACGCCACGGGGATGCGGGTGGGTGAGCTGGTCGGCCTCGACCTCGACGACGTGGACGGCCGGCGCCGCACGCTGCGGGTGCTGGGCAAGGGGGCCAAGGAGCGGGTCGTGCCCTACGGCGGCCCTGCCCAGGAGGCCCTCGACACCTGGCTCGCGGACGGCCGCCCGAGGCTCGTCACCGCCGCCTCCGGGCCTGCGCTGCTGCTCGGCGCGAGGGGTGGGCGGCTCGACCCGCGCACGGCCCGCGACCTCGTCCACCGCATGCTCCGGCACGTTCCGGACGCCCCCGACCTGGGCCCGCACGGCCTGCGCCACTCCGCCGCTACGCACCTCCTCGAGGGTGGCGCGGACCTCCGCTCCGTCCAGGAGATCCTGGGGCACGCTACGCTCGCGACGACACAGATCTACACGCATGTCAGCGTCGAACGGTTGAGGTCAACGTATGAGCAGGCGCACCCCCGGGCCTGAGGGTGTCGACGACGCCCTCGAGGTCGAGGACGACGCTGTCGACGACCCCGGAACTGGCGACGACGCCGTCGTGGTCGACCCTGAGCTCGCGGCCGAGGTCCCCGAGCTCGGCGCCGACGACATCGTCGACATCGCCGCGCTCGACGCCATGGACCTCTCGCCCACGGACGACGAGAAGGTCGCGGCCAAGGCCGAGGGCGACGCCAAGCTGCGTCAGCTCTGGGAGGAGTTCAAGGGCTCCGGCGACCAGGCCCTGCGCGAGCGCCTGATCATTCACTACTCGCCGCTGGTGAAGTATGTCGCCGGCCGCGTGGGCGTGGGTCTCCCGCCGAACATCGAGCAGAGCGATCTCGTGTCGTACGGCATCTTCGGCCTCATCGACGCGATCGAGAAGTTCGACCTCGACCGCGCGATCAAGTTCGAGACCTACGCGATCAACCGCATCCGCGGCGCCATCATCGACGAGCTGCGCTCGATCGACTGGATCCCGCGCTCGGTGCGCTACAAGGCCCGTGAGGTCGAGAGGGCCTACCAGGCGCTCGAGGCCAAGCTCCAGCGCACGCCGACCGAGGTCGAGGTCGCCGACCAGATGGGCATCCGGCTCGAGGAGCTGCACTCGATCTTCAGCCAGGTGTCCTACGTCAACGTCGTGGCGCTCGACGAGCTGCTGCACGCGGGCGGTGGCGACCGCGGCGACAAGATGACGCTCGGCGACACCCTCGAGGACCCGAAGGCCCCGGACCCGATCAACCTGTTCGAGGGCGAGGAGACGAAGTACATCCTCGCGAAGGCGATCAATCTGCTGCCCGAGCGCGAGAAGGTCGTCGTCACCCTCTACTACTACGAGGGCCTCACCCTCGCCGAGATCGGCCAGGTGCTCGGCGTCACCGAGTCGCGCATCTGCCAGATGCACACCAAGGCCGTGCTCCAGCTGCGCTCGCGCCTGGCGGAGTCGCACGACCTCGACTGACGGTCACCGGCCGATCATCACGCGCACGACCCTGTCGTCGCCGTCCACCGGGTCGCCTCTGCCGTCCCTGTTCGACGTCGTCAGCCACAGCGAGCCGTCCGGCGCGAGCTGCACGGTGCGCATCCGGCCCAGGGCGCCGTCGAGGGCGGCGACCGGCTCTCCCGCGGAGGACCCGTCGAGCGGCACCTGCCACACCCGTCGGCCACGCAGGGCGGCGACGTACGCGACGTCGTCCACGATCGCGAGGCCGCTCGGCGAGGCGTCCTCGGTGCGCCAGGTGACGACGGGGTCGATGTAGTCGGCGTTGCCGCCGCGGCCCTCGACGACCGGCCAACCGAAGTTGCCGCCCTTCGTGACGAGGTTGAGCTCGTCGAAGGTGTTCTGCCCGAACTCCGTGGCCCAGAGCCGGCCGCGCGAGTCGAACGCCAGGCCCTGGACGTTGCGGTGGCCGTACGACCACACCGGCGAGCCGGGGAACGGGTTGTCGGCGGGGATCGAGCCGTCGAGGCTGATGCGCAGGATCTTGCCCGCGCGGGTGCCGAGGTCCTGCGCGCGCGGCCGGTCGCCGGAGTCGCCCGTGCCGATCCAGAGGTTGCCGTCGGGGCCGATCACGATGCGGCCGCCGTTGTGGATCGCGCCCGACGGGATGCCGTCGAGCAGGACGGTCGGCCGGCCGAGGCGGCCGTCCGCGTACGGCATCGACACGACGCGGTTGTCGCCCTCGACCGAGGTGAGGTAGGCGAGAACCGTCGCACCGTCGTCGGTGACCGCGAGTCCGAGGAGGCCGCCCTCGCCCTGGTCGGCGACGCCCGGGACCCGTCCTGCCGCCGTCGTGCGGCCGTCGGCGGCGACGCGGACGACGTCGCCGCTGCGCCGCTGCGCCACGAGGGCGCTGCCGTCGGGGAGGAACGCGAGACCCCAGGGCACCTCGAGCCGTTCCGCCAGCACCTCGGGGCGGCCGAGCCCCGTCACCGTGCCGCGCACGGGGCCGGCGGAGGACGACGTGGGCGCGGGCCCGGTGGTGGTGCCGCCTGGCTCCGGCGACGAGGGGGCCGCCGACGTGGTGGGCGGGACGATGCCGGCTCCGGAAGGGTCCGAGCAGCCCGCGAGCAGAAGGCCCGCGGCGATCGCGGCAGCGGTCGCGGTTCCGCGGCGGGTAGGTCGACGTCCAACGGTCTCCATCCGACGACGCTACGTCGGTGCGGCCGATCCGGCAGCCGCGGCGGCCCCGATCCGTCACGGTGCTCCAGGGAGCAGCGTCGGACGGCCGGGCCGGATCAGTCGCATCGGGTCGAGGTAGCCCTCACCACGGAGCAGCCCCCAGTGCAGGCACGACGGCAGCTCCCCGCAGTGGCCCGCGCCCTCGTGCACCCGCCCGATCACCTGGCCCCCGTCGACGACGTCGCCGACGCCCACCTCGGGTGCGACCGGCTCGTACGTCGTGCGGCGGCCGTCGTCATGCAGCACGGTGACGACGCCGCGACCCCCCACCGGGCCGGCGAACACGACCACGCCAGGGCCGGCGGCGCGCACGGCGTCGCCGCCGAAGGCGAGAAGGTCGACGCCGCGGTGGCCGGGCAACCAGTCGTGCGCCGGCGGGTCGAACGGATCGACCACCAGGAGGGGCCCATCGAGCGGGGCCGTCCAGAGGGGAGCCCCGACGGTCACGGCGGGGGTGTCCGTGGCCGTCGGGGCGGCGAGTGCGGGCGGGCCCGGGAGGGGCGTCGGCCCGAGCGCGGTGGTGAGCGCGGTGAGGACGGAGGCGACGGCGGACGCGAGCGGCGTCAGGCCGGAGTCGAGGATGAGCACGGGCCGACCCTCGGGTGCGGCGGCCGCGGAGGGCACCGAGGCCGGGGACCGGCTGGGGACGACGGGCCGTGGAGCCGGCCTGTGGACGGCCCGTCGGAAGGGTGCCCGAGGCCTCCGACCTGCGATTTCGGCTCTCGGGGGGTCTGCCCGTAGACTGCCCCCTGCAGCTCGCCTCGGCGGGCTGACATCGCACGCCCGCATCCCGGCCCCAGGGCCGGCGGAGCACCCTCGGTCCGGTTCGTCCGGAGGGGTCCCTCCGGCGGGAGTCAGGCGCTCCGACGACCGTCGGGGCGGACAACCGAGTGGCGCTGCCGCGTCGCGGGCCTGCCCGCGCGCCTCGGCGCCTGAGAAGGAGCGACCCGGCCATGGCCGTCGTCACCATGAAGCAGCTGCTCGAGAGCGGCGTGCACTTCGGGCACCAGACCCGCCGTTGGAACCCGAAGATGAAGCGATTCATCTTCAACGAGCGCAACGGCATCTACATCATCGACCTGCAGCAGTCGCTGACCTACATCGACCGGGCCTACGAGTTCGTGCGCGAGACCGTCTCGCACGGCGGCTCGATCATGTTCATCGGCACCAAGCGCCAGGCGCAGGAGCCGGTGGCCCAGCAGGCCACCCGCGTGGGCATGCCCTACGTCAACCAGCGCTGGCTCGGCGGCATGCTGACCAACTTCTCGACCGTCTTCAAGCGCATCCAGCGCCTGAAGGAGCTCGAGCTGATCGACTACGACGACGTCGCCGGCTCCGGTCTCACCAAGAAGGAGCTGCTCGTCCTGCGTCGCGAGAAGGACAAGCTCGAGAAGACCCTCGGCGGCATCCGCGACATGACGAAGGTCCCCTCCGCGGTGTGGATCGTCGACACCAACAAGGAGCACATCGCCGTCGCCGAGGCCAAGAAGCTCAACATCCCGGTCGTCGCGATCCTCGACTCCAACTGCGACCCGGACGTCGTCGACTTCCCGATCCCGGGCAACGACGACGCCATCCGCGCCGTCTCGCTGCTCACCCGCGTGATCGCCGACGCTGTCGCTGACGGCCTCATGGCCCGTGCCGGCCGCGGTGGCGCCGTCGCCGAGGCCGCTGCGGCCGAGGGCGTCGTCGCCGTCGACGAGCCGCTCGCCGACTGGGAGACCGCGCTGCTCGCCGGCAACGACTCCCCGGTCGAGGTGCCCACCAGCGCCGCCGAGGAGGTGGCCATCGAGGTCGCCGCCGAGACGCCCGCTGCTGAGGTCGTCGCCGAGGCCACCGAGGCCCCGGCCGAGCAGGCCTGACCCGCCGCGCAGCCTCGCTGCGCGACCGCTCGATCCGGCCTGCGGCCTGGGTCTGCCTCACCGGCAGGCCTGGGCCGCAGCCGCGAGAAGCCCCCACGTGAACACCACCCCATGAGAGAGAGCCAACGCCATGGCCGACGTCACTGCTGCTGACGTGAAGAAGCTCCGCGACATCACCGGCGCGGGGATGATGGAGTGCAAGAAGGCCCTCGTCGAGAACGACGGCGACTTCGAGAAGGCCGCCGAGGCCCTGCGCGTCAAGGGTGCCGCCAAGGCGGCCGCCCGTGGCGCCGAGCGCGACGCCAGCAACGGCCTCGTCGTCACCAAGGACGGCGCCCTCGTCGAGCTGCGCGCCGAGACCGACTTCGTCGCCAAGAACGCCGACTTCCAGGCCCTTGCCGAGAAGGTCGTCGCCAAGGCCGCCGAGATCAAGGCCGACAGCACCGAGGCGCTCGCCGCCGCGGAGCTCGACGGCAAGACCGTCGCCGAGACGATCACCGAGCTCGCCGCCACCATCGGCGAGAAGCTCGAGCTCGGCCGCGTCGCCTTCCTCGAGGGCACCATCGCGACCTACATGCACAAGCGTGCCGCCGACCTGCCCGCGCAGGTGGGCGTGCTCGTGGCCTACACCGGCTCCGAGGACGCCGCCCGCTCCGCCGCGATGCAGGTCGCCGCCATGCGCGCGTCGTACCTCACCCGCGACGAGGTCCCGGCCGACGTGGTCGAGACCGAGCGCCGCGTGGCGGAGGCCAAGGCCAAGGAGGAGGGCAAGCCCGAGGCTGCCCTCCCGAAGATCATCGAGGGCCGGGTGAACTCCTTCTTCAAGGACAACGTCCTGCTCGAGCAGGAGTCGGTCGTCGAGGCCAAGAAGTCCGTGAAGGACGTCCTGGACGCCGCCGGCACCTCGATCAGCCGCTTCGTGCGGTTCGAGATCGGCGCCTGACCCTCCTCGCCGGTCTGCCCTTGGCAGACTGACGCCGGAGAACCGCTAACGAGCTGACGGAGGCCGCTGTCGTGGACGGAAACACTGCCGATGCAGGATCCACCCCGACGGCGGCCTCCGGCACGTCCGGGGCCGTGCAGCCGTCGCTCGACGGCACGCTCGACACCTGGCCGGGGGTGCCCGAGGGCGGCTACGGCCGGGTGCTGCTGAAGCTGTCCGGCGAGGCGTTCGCCGGCGGGGGAGCGCTCGGCGTCGACCCCGACGTCGTGCAGGCCATCGCCCGGCAGATCGCGGCCGTGGTGCGCAGCGGCACGCAGGTGGCCGTGGTCATCGGCGGCGGCAACTTCTTCCGCGGCGCGCAGCTCAACGAGCGCGGCATGGACCGTTCTCGCGCCGACTACATGGGCATGCTCGGCACGGTCATGAACTGCCTCGCGCTGCAGGACTTCTGCGACCGCCAGGGTGTCGAGACCCGCGTGCAGACCTCGATCTCGATGGGCCAGGTCGCGGAGCCGTACGTCCCGCGCCGCGCGATCCGCCACCTCGAGAAGGGCCGCGTCGTCATCTTCGGCGCCGGCCTCGGGGCGCCGTACTTCTCCACCGACACCGCGGCCGCGCAGCGCGCTCTGGAGATCGGGTGCGAGGTCGTTCTCATGGCCAAGGGCGTCGACGGCGTGTACGACGACGACCCGCGCGCCAATCCGGACGCCAAGCGGTTCGAGACGCTCACTCACGCGGAGGTGCTCGCCCGCGGCCTGAAGGTCGCCGACGCCACCGCCATCAGCCTGACGCAGGACAACAACCTGCCGATCATCGTGTTCAACCTGCTCGTCGAGGGCAACATCGCCCGCGCCGTCCGGGGTGAGAGGATCGGCACGCTCGTCGCCAGCTGACCGCAGCATCTGCGGACGCCGTACGACGAACGACCCAGGACAGACGACGAGGAGCCACCAGTGATCGACGAGACCATGCTCGAGGCCGAGGAGAAGCTGGAGAAGGCCGTCGGTGTCGCGAAGGAGGACTTCGCGGGGATCCGGACCGGCCGGGCCACGGCCAAGATGTTCGACAAGATCACCGCGGAGTACTACGGCTCGCAGACCCCGGTGACCCAGATGGCCGGCTTCGCCGTGCCCGAGGCCCGCCTCGTGGTCATCACGCCCTACGACAAGGGCTCGATGACGGCGATCGAGAAGGCGATCCGCGACTCCGATCTCGGCGTCAACCCGACCAACGACGGCATCGTCATCCGAGTGGCCTTCCCGCAGCTCACCGAGGAGCGCCGCCGCGACTACATCAAGGTCGCGCGCACCAAGGCCGAGGACGCCCGCATCTCCATGCGCAACATCCGCCGCCACGCCAAGGACACCCTCGACAAGCTCATGAAGGACGGCGATGTCGGCGAGGACGAGGTGCGCCGCGCCGAGAAGTCCCTCGACGAGATCACGCACAAGTACGTCGCGCAGATCGACGAGCTCCTGAAGCACAAGGAGGCCGAGCTGCTCGAGGTCTGAGACCTCCCGCAGCCAACCTCCCATGACCGACGCGACCGCCACCCCGCAGCCGGCCCCTCACGGGCGCGCCGGCCGCAACCTGGCGGCGGCGATCGGGATGGGGCTCGTCCTCGGCATCGGCCTCGTGCTGCTGCCGGTGCTCTACCTGCCCTGGTTCTTCTCCGTCGTCGTGTCGGTCGCGATGGCCGTCGCGGCCTGGGAGCTCGCAGGCGCGATGGCCCAGAAGGGCATCCACGTCGAGCGGTTGGCCGTCTACGCCGGCGCGCTCGCGATGCCGCAGGCGGCGTACTGGTGGGGCGTGCAGCCCCTCATGGGCGTGTTCGGAGCGACCGTCCTCGCCAGCATGGGCCTGCGACTGCTGCGTGGCCCCGACGGGTACGTGGTCGACGTGTCCGCGTCCGCGCTCGTCGCGGCGTACACCGGGCTCATGGGCGGCTTCGCCGGTCTCGTGCTCGCGTCGTCGCAGGGCGGCGACCGTGTCATCACGATCGTGGTGCTGACGATCTGCAGCGACATCGGCGGATACATCTTCGGAGTGCTGCTCGGTCGGCATCCGATGGCGCCCAAGATATCGCCGAAGAAGTCCTGGGAGGGCTTCGCCGGGTCGCTGCTGTTCCAGGCCGTCGCGGGCGTGCTGCTGTTCGTCTACCTGCTCGAGGCGCCGTGGTGGCAGGGGCTCGTCACCGGCCTGGTGCTGACGTTCGTCGCGACCGCGGGCGACTTCGTCGAGTCGGCCATCAAGCGCGATCTCGGCGTCAAGGACATGAGCAACCTCATCCCCGGTCACGGGGGCCTCATGGACAGGCTCGACTCGCTCCTGCCCAACATCTTCGTGGGCTGGCTGCTCCTCCTGATCTTCCTCGGAGCCTGACGGGGTTTCGCCGCATGCGCGGCCGCGTGCGACGATGGACGACGTCATGACCCAGGATCTCGAGGCCCCGCGCACGCCGAAGCCCGGCGAGCTCACGTTCGACGCGCCGCGCCGCGGCAAGCCGCCGCGCCACCTCGCCGACATGACGTCCGCCGAGCGCCGCGAGGCGGTCGCAGCCCTCGGGCTCCCGGCCTTCCGCGCCGACCAGGTGAGCCGCCACTACTTCTCCCGGCTCGACGCCGACCCCGAGGGCTGGACCGACGTGCCGGCCGCGCAGCGTGCCGACATCGCGAAGGTGCTGACTCCGACCCTCATGACGCCCGTCCGCGAGATGACGGCCGACGCCGGCACCACACGCAAGACGCTGTGGCGCCTGCACGACGGCGCACTCGTCGAGAGCGTGCTCATGCGCTACACCGACCGCGTCACGATGTGCGTGTCGAGCCAGGCCGGCTGCGGCATGAACTGCCCGTTCTGCGCCACCGGCCAGGCCGGGCTCACCCGCAACATGAGCACCGCCGAGATCGTCGAGCAGGTCGTGTCCGGCGCTCGCCAGCTCGCCGCGGGAGAGGTGCCCGGCGGCGAGGGCCGCGTCAGCAACGTGGTCTTCATGGGCATGGGCGAGCCGCTCGCCAACTACAACGCCGTCGTCGGCGCGCTGCACCGCCTCACCGACGAGTCGCCGGCCGGCCTCGGCATGTCCGCTCGTGGCATCACGGTCTCGACCGTCGGTCTCGTGCCGCGCATCCAGCAGCTCGCCGCCGAGGGTCTGCCTGTCACCCTCGCGCTCTCGCTGCACGCGCCCGACGACGAGCTGCGCGACACCCTCGTGCCGGTCAACACGCGCTGGAAGGTCGACGAGGTGCTCGCCGCCGCGTGGGACTACGCGCGCATCACCAAGCGGCGCGTCTCGATCGAGTACGCGCTCATCAAGGACATCAACGACCAGGCCTGGCGGGCCGAGCTGCTCGCCAAGCGCCTGCGCAACAAGCTCGTGCACGTCAACCTCATCCCACTCAACCCCACACCGGGGTCGAAGTGGACGGCATCGCGACCCGAGGACGAGCGGGAGTTCGTACGCCGCCTCCGCGCCGGCGGCGTCGCCGTGACTGTGCGCGACACCCGCGGCCGCGAGATCGACGGCGCCTGCGGCCAGCTCGCCGCCGCCGAGTAGCGCCGACCGCTCGGCGCAGGCGTCCTCGCCCTCGGCGCACCGCCCGGAACACGTCCTGACACGCTGCAGGCACGTCCGCGATGCTGGCCGTGTCTGCTCCGGGCTCCGGCTGCCCGCGGCGTACGAGGAGGTAGGTCGACGATGACCCAGACGTCCGGCACGGGTGCGTACCAGCGCGAGCGCGACCGCAGCATCGACGACCCCGAGGGCTTCTGGCGCGACGCCGCCTCGGCGATCGACTGGGACGTCGAGCCCCCGGTCGTCCTCGACAGGTCCGATGCGCCGTACTACCGCTGGTTCACGGGCGGTCGGCTCAACACCTGCTTCAACGCCCTCGACCGGCACGTGCTCGCGGGTCACGGCGAGCGGCTCGCGCTCGTCTACGACAGCCCTGTCACCGGCACGGCGGACACGTACACCTACGCCCGCCTGCTCGAGGAGGTCGCCACCTTCGCCGGGGTGCTGCGCGGCCTCGGAGTCGAGAAGGGCGACCGCGTCCTGCTCTACATGCCGATGGTGCCCGAGGCCGTGATCGCGATGCTCGCGACCGCACGGCTCGGCGCCGTGCACTCCGTGGTGTTCGGCGGGTTCGCACCGCACGAGCTCGCCATCCGCATCGACGACGCGACGCCGAAGGTGGTCGTGTCGGCGTCCTGCGGCATCGAGCCGGGCCGCGTCGTGGAGTACAAGCCGATGCTCGACCGCGCTCTCGAGGCCGCAGACCACAAGGTCGACGCCACCGTGATCCTCCAGCGCCCGCAGGCGGTCGCGGAGATGGGCGAGCGCGACCACGACTGGCGCGAGCTCGTCGCCTCCGCCGAGCCGGCCGACTGCGTCAGCGTCGACGCGACAGACCCCCTCTATGTCCTCTACACGTCAGGGACGACGGGCAAGCCCAAGGGCATCGTGCGCGACAACGGCGGCCACGCCGTCGCGCTCGCGTGGTCGATGCGCAACGTCTACGACATCGGCCCGGGCGACGTGTTCTGGGCCGCCAGCGACGTCGGCTGGGTCGTCGGGCACTCGTACATCGTCTACGCGCCGCTCATCGCCGGAGCCACGACCGTCGTCTACGAGGGCAAGCCCGTGGGCACTCCGGACGCCAGCGCGTTCTGGCGCGTGATCGCGACGTACGGCGTGAAGGCGCTCTTCACGGCGCCGACGGCGTTCCGTGCGATCAAGAAGGAGGACCCGACCGCCGCGATGCGCGAGGGCCACGACCTGGCGTCGCTGCAGACGCTCTTCCTCGCGGGTGAGCGGCTCGACCCTGACACCTACCACTGGGCGAGCGACATCCTCGGCATCCCGGTGGTCGACAACTGGTGGCAGACCGAGACGGGCTGGCCCATCGCGGCGAACCCGCGCGGCCTCGAGACTCTGCCGATCAAGCCCGGTTCGCCGAGCGTGATCATGCCGGGGTACGACGTGCGCGTGCTCGACGAGCGCGGCCTGCCCGTGGAGCCGGGCCAGGAGGGCAACATCTCGATCCGTCTGCCGCTGCCGCCCGGCACGCTGCCGACGCTCTGGAACGACGACAAGCGGTACGTCGACTCCTACCTCGCGGTCTTCAGCGGCTACTACGCCACGGGTGACGGCGGCTACATCGACGAGGACGGCTACATCTTCGTGATGGGTCGCACCGACGACGTCATCAACGTCGCGGGGCACCGCCTCTCGACCGGTTCGATGGAGGCGGTCGTCGCCAACCACCCGATGGTCGCGGAGTGCGCCGTCATCGGTGTGCACGACCAGCTCAAGGGCCAGATCCCGCGCGCGTTCGTGGTGCTGAAGTCCGGTGCCGAGGTCGACCCGAAGCAGCTCGAGAAGGAGATCGTCGCGTCGGTGCGCGACGAGATCGGGCCGGTCGCCGCGCTCAAGAGCGTCGTGATCGTGCCGGGGCTGCCCAAGACGCGCTCGGGCAAGATCCTGCGCCGCACGATGCGCGGCATCGCCGACGGCCGGCCCGAGGCTCCGCCGTCCACGATCGACGACATCAGCGTCCTCGACGTCCTGCGCCCCCTGCTCCAGGGCGACTGACCCCGATTCGGTAGTGCTAGGGCGTCACCCGTGACGCCTTACCACTACCGAATCGGCTGGGGCGGCGAGCAGGAACGGAGAAGCGACCCGGCCGTCGTCCTGTGACAGTGGGGTGAGCGGTCACTAGGTTCTCTGTGGGCCGCGCCCGATCCGTTCTGCTTCTCGGAGGTTCCCGTGCCGCACGTCGTCGACTTCGTCACCGTCTCGACCGAGGGGCTCGAGTCGTCCCCGGTCGCGGACGCTCTCGCCGGCCTCCGGGCGAACGAGGCCCGCTACTTCAAGAACAAGTACGACGTCGTCTTCACCACCGAGAAGGCGACCTCCGCGAAGGGCAAGCAGCTCGTCGCGTACGTCGCCAAGGTGCTGAAAGACGACCGCGACATCGTGTTCGCGTCCACGCCGCTCGAGGCCACCGAGATGCTCATCGACGGCGTGCGCTGGACGTATGTGTTCTACGAGTCGGGCCTGTCGGTCAACGTCCTGTACACGCTCGAGGACGCCGGCAAGCGCGCCGTGGGCTTCAAGCTTCTCCGACGGCATGGAGGTGCCCGCGGAGCTCGAGACGAAGTTCAAGTTCGTGCGCCAGAAGTCCAAGCTCGCCGGCACGATCCGCGGCAGCTACTTCGTCATCAAGGGCGAGTACTGACGACCGCAGCGGTAGTCGATTCGGAGGGTGTACAACGCGACTCGACTACCAGTGCGGCGTCTCGCAGTGCAGAGGCCGTGATTCGCCCAGTGGTCAGCGTGCCGTGATGGCGGCGGTGACGGCGGCGACGCTGTGGTCGCGGTGCTCGGCCTGGACGGCGACGGCGGTCTCGGCGTCGCGGCGGGCCACGGCGTCGACGAGGGCTCCGTGCTCGTGGTGCACGCGCTCGCGGTTGGCCTCGCCGGCGAAGTAGACCGAGCGGTAGACGTCGGTCGCGTCCCAGAGCTGGCGCAAGGTGCGCGCAAGGCGCGGCATCCCGGCGGCGTCGAACAGCAGGAAGTGCAGGCGGCGGTTGGCCGCGGTGATCTCCGCGACGTCGTCGGCACGGCCCGCGGCGTCGACCTCGGCGGCTGCGGAACGCATCGCCGCCACAAGGTCGTCGGTCACGTGCAGCACGGCCGCCCGGATCGCCTCGGCCTCGAGCAGCTCGCGCATGCGGTAGACCTCGACGAGGTCGTCGACTGAGAGCTCGGCGACGACGTAGCCGCGGTGCGCGGCGTACCCGACCTGGCCCTCGCCCTCGAGCACCTTGAGCGCCTCGCGCAACGGCACCCGCGACACCCCGAGCCGTTCGGCGAGCGCCTCCTGCCGGATCGGCGTGCCGGGTGCGAGCTCGCCGGTCACCATCATGCGGCGCAGCTCGGCAAGCACGGCCTCCTGCGCGGTCGGCGGCTTCTCGAACGGTGCGGCCGTCATGATCCCGGCCCTGGCAGGGACGGCGGGGGGGTGCGGTACGACGGCGGCGTCGCCGACATCCGCAGCGGGTTCGCGACCTGCGGCACGGGACTACCGGGTACGGCGACGACGGGGTCGAGGCCGAGCGAGGTCGCGAGGTCGAACGCCCCGGAGACGTCGTTGATCGGGCCGCACGGCACCCCAGAGGCAGTGAGCCCGGCGTACCAGTGGTCGGCGCCGTGCGATCCGAGGGCGGACTCGAGCGCCACGCGCAGCTCGCCGCGGTGGGCGACCCGTGCCGGATTCGTCGCGAAGCGGTCGTCGACGGCGAGGTCGACCCCGAGCACGTGGCACAGTGCGCGGAACTGGCCGTCGTTGCCGACGGCCAGCACCAGCGGGCGGTCGGCCGTGGCGTAGACGCCGTAGGGCGTGATCGACGGGTGGTCGTTCCCGAGGATGCCGGGCACGACACCGCCCGCGACGTACGCCGATGCCTGGTTGACCAGGGCCGAGAGCAGCGACGACAGCAGGTTGACCTCGACGTGCTGGCCCTCGCCGGTCGTGTCGCGGTGCCGGAGCGCAGCGAGGATGCCGTAGACGGCGTGCAGCCCGGTGATCACGTCGACGAGCGCGACGCCCACCTTGGTCGGGTGGCCGGCCTCGGGCCCGGTCACCGACATCAGTCCGCCCATCGCCTGCACGAGCAGGTCGTAGCCGGGCAGGGACGCACCCTCGCCCGAGCCGAAGCCGCTGATCGAGCACACGACGACGCCGGGGTTGTCCGTGGAGAGGGCGGCGTAGCCGAGGCCCATCTTGTCCATCGTGCCGGGCTTGAAGTTCTCGACGACGACGTCGGCACGCAGCGCGAGCGCACGCGCCTCGGCGAGACCCTCAGGCGACGACAGGTCGAGGAACAGCGACTCCTTGTTGCGGTTCACGCCGGCGAAGTACGTCGCCGTGCCGTCCACCGCGTACGGCGGACCCCAGTGGCGGGTGTCGTCGCCGGCACCCGGCCGCTCGACCTTGACCACCTCCGCGCCGAGGTCGGCGAGCAGCATCGTTGCGTACGGCCCCGCGAGCACCCGCGAGAAGTCGGCGACGACGACGCCGTCGAGCGCGCCGGTCATCCGCGGTAGGCGGCGAGACCGGTGAGCGCCTCGCCGACGACGAGGGTGTGCATCTCGTTCGTGCCCTCGTACGTGAACACCGACTCGAGGTTGTTCATGTGCCGGATGATCGGGTACTCCAGCGTGATGCCGTTGCCGCCGAGGATCGAGCGGCACTCGCGGGCGATGGCGAGGGCCTCGCGCGCGTTGTTGAGCTTGCCGACGCTGATCTGCTCGGGGCGGATCACGTGCTTGTCCTTGAGCCGGCCGAGGTGCAGCGCCAGGAGGTAGCCCTTGTCGAGCTCGAGCGCCATGTCGGCGAGCTTCTTCTGCGTGAGCTGGAAGCCGGCGATCGGGCGGTCGAACTGCTCGCGGTCGATCGAGTACGAGATCGCGGTCTCGAGGCAGTCGCGCGCGGCGCCGATCGTCCCGAACGCGATGCCGAAGCGGGCCTCGTTGAGGCACGACAGCGGGCCGCGCAGGCCCTTCACGTCAGGGAGCACGGCGCTGGCGGGGAGACGCACGTCCTCGAGGATGAGCTCCGCGGTGACCGAGGCGCGCAGGGACAGCTTCTTGTGGATCTCGCGCGCGGTGAAGCCGGGGGTCGAGGTCGGCACCACGAAACCGCGGATGCCGTCGTCGGTCTGGGCCCACACGACTGCGACGTCGGCCACGGTGCCGTTGGTGATCCACATCTTGGTGCCGTTGAGGATCCAGTCGTCGCCGTCGCGCTTGGCGGCGGTGCGCATGCCGCTCGGGTTGGAGCCGAAGTCGGGCTCGGTCAGGCCGAAGCAGCCGATCGCGTCGCCGGCGGCCATGCGGGGGAGCCACTCCTGTCTTCTGCTCCTCCGACCCGAACGCGTGGATCGCGTACATGGCGAGCGACCCCTGCACGCTCACCAGCGAGCGGATGCCCGAGTCGCCGGCCTCGAGCTCGAGGCACGCGAGGCCGTACGCCGTGGCGCTGGTGCCGGCGCAGCCGTAGCCCTCGAGGTGCATGCCGAGCAGGCCGAGCGCGCCCATCTCCTGCGCGAGCTCCTTCGCCGGGATCGAGCCCGACTCGAACCAGTCGCCCACCTCGGGCTTGATGCGGTCGTCGACGTACTGGCGCACGACGTCGCGGATCGCGCGCTCCTCGTCGTCGATCAGGGTGTCGAGGTCGAGGAGGGCGAAGGGGTGCTGCGGTGCTCGGGACACGGGGGCTCCTGGTGGCGGTGGCGGCGTCGTGGAGAATCGTAGCAGATTGGATCCAATATTCACGAGGCCTTACCGGGTGGTGACGCCGGGCCTCCTGCCCTGGCGGTACGCCGGTGCTGGGGGTGTCCTGGGGTCATGACCGATCCCGCTGCCCCCGTCGCGCCCGCCCGACCGCGCTGGCGGCGACCGGCCGTCCTGCTTCCCCTCGCGGCCGTCGGCGTGGCGGGGGCCGCGGTGCTGCTCGCGGTGTTCCAGCCCTGGAAGCTCGTGCTCGACGACGTCGTGGACGAGGCGCTGCCCGGTGCGGTGGCGACGGCTCCGGCGTCGGTGACGCCGACGGACGAGCCCGGCGCGCCGTCCCAGCCCGCGGCGCCCAGCCCGACCGCCGTCGCCGGGCCCGTCGAGATCGCACGCGGCATGTTCGTGACCCACGAGCACGAGACCACCGGTTCCGTGCGCCTGCTCACCCTCGCGGACGGAACCCGGGTGCTGCGGATCGAGGACCTCGACACCTCGAACGGTCCCGACCTGCGCGTGTGGCTGTCGGACCAGCCGGTGCTCGACGGTCGCGACGGGTGGTTCGTGTTCGACGACGGCGACTACCTCGAGCTCGGCCGGCTCAAGGGCAACCGCGGGAGCCAGAACTACGTCGTGCCGCCAGGGACGGACCTCGAGTCGCTCTCGAGCGTGAGCATCTGGTGCGCCCGGTTCTCGGTCTCGTTCGGGGCGGCCGAGCTGCGCGCGGCCTGACAGCTAGTCGCGCGACGCGGGGCTGAAGCGCTCGCGCAGGTCGTGCACGAGACGCTGGCTCCGGTTGTCGGCGAAGCGCGCCTGGGCGCGGGCCATCTTCTTCGGGCCGTACCAGCGCCTGGCCCAGAAGGACGTCGGCTTGGCGAGCCGGATCGCGCCCACATAGGCGAAGAACGGCACCGGCAGACCGATGAGCCCGGTGACGGGCTTGCCCTTGAGCATGGTGAGGATGCACAGGCCGATGTGGCCGACGAGGAACACGACCGTGAAGAGGAAGCCCTGCTCCTGCGCCGCGGTCAGGTCTCCGACCGGGGAGACGCCGACGAGCAGCGCGGCGCCCACGACCACGGCGATGAGCACCGCGTCGATGGACTTCTGCCCCTCCTCGGACCAGTAGACGTCCTCGAGGTGGAGCCACAGCGCGAACTCGTCCAGGGCCAGCGCTGCGCCGATGCCGAACAGCGCGCCGAGGATCTCGGCCCACGGGGACCCTGGCCGGTACCGGAATTCGACGAGGCCCACCACGAGGACGAGCAGGATGCCCCACACCTGATGGTGCACGTGCACGCCGCCGATGTGGATGTCGTTGATGAGCCCCTTCTTCTCGGGCTCGGCCGTCTCGACGACAGGCGCGGGGTTCGCAGCCTCGGCGGCGTTGCGTGCGCGGATCTTCAGCGTGACGCTGCGCGTGATCGCGAAGGTCACGAGGAAGCCGATGATCAGCCACAGGGCGGCTGATCGCCCGGTGTCGACGAAGTAGGTCTGGTACCAGGTCAGCACGTGCCGACCGTAGCGATCGGGGGACGGCGGGGCAGGCGGATCAGGCGTACAGGGACCGTCCGTGAAACCGTAACGCGCCGGGGGTGATCGGCCATCAGCCGTGCGTGACGGCGGTCAGCCGCCGAGCTCGGTCAGCACCTTCGCGACGCGCCTCTCGCGGGTCTCGGCGGTCTTCGCCCCCTCGACCGAGAGCACGTGGCGCTTCTTGTTCGAGTTCGACAGCGCCTCGAACGCCTTCTTCGCCGCAGGCGCCTTCTTCAGCGCCGCGGCCAGGTCGTCGGGCACGGCGATCTCGCGCGTGGACGTGTCGAGCACGACGTCGACGTCGACGACGTCACCCGCCGAGACACCGGCGCCCGCGCGGATCTCGGCGCTGACCGGCAGCAGGAAGCGACCGCCCATCGCCGCGATCGTGCTGGGGTACGAGAAGCCGTTGATGGTGACGGTGACCGCGGGCTTCTTGCCCGAGCCGAGCCCCTCGACCACCTCGGGGGGCACGACGATGCCCGTTGCGGTCTTGCCGTGCAGGTCGACAGATGCGCGGAACTTCATGCGTTGATCCAACACCAGCGAGTGCCGCGCTGCTTCTCGATCCGTGCTGTCATCCCGCGGCGTCGTACGCGGCCTTCAGCCACCGCTTCAGCTCCGCGTCGACATCCGTCGCGGCGCCGATGCGCAGGGTGTAGGGGCACATGCTCCCGGTCGGCATCGCCTTGAGCCGAGGGCTGTCGGGCAGGCTCTTCGCGTTGAGCCCGATCTCGACGAGGTCCTTGGTGGCGGGGCCCACCGTTGCGAACTGCTTGGACCTGCGCAGGCTGACGTACGCCTTCTTCGGCGCCTGCTCGTAGTCGCCCAGCGCGTCGACCGCCGCGATCACGGCGTCGTGCACCGGGCGCAGGTGCGCCTTGGTCCCGGTGTAGATCGCGTCGAGCGGATCGCCCGCGGGTGCGGCCGGAGCGACGACGTCGCCGGTGAGCGCGGAGAGGTCCTTCCCCTGGGCGCCGACCACGGCGTTGGCATCGCCGTACCCGAGTCCGAGGGTGTCGATCAGCCACGTGCGCTTCTCGCCGTGCTTGATGAGCCCCGTGCCGTCGAGCAGCGCGTGGAGCTCACCGATCGATGTGCCCGTCCTGCCCTGGATGTTGCGCAGCTGGTTCAGGCTCGCTTCCGTGGGATCAGCCATCGAGGCCTCCATGACGCGCCGGTGAAGAGCCCCAGTGAACCCTTCTCGCCCGGCCCTGTCAGTCCGATTCCACGGTTCGGGACCGGGTCGTCACCCCGCGACGACGTAGAGCTTGCGGACGGTCTCGAGCACGTCCCAGCGGCCGCTCCAGCCCTTGGGCAGCACGAAGACGTCGCCCTCGCCGAGCTCGACCGGCTCGCCGTCGAGCGGCGTGATCCGCGCGACGCCGCCGAGCAGCATCATCGTCTCGGTGTCGGCCCGGTCGGTGATCGACCAGCCGCCCGGTGTGCACTCCCAGACGCCGACGCTGACGCCGTGGCCCTCGAAGAACGTGATGCCGCTGGTCTGGGGGTCGCCGCTGTCGGCGCCGGCACGCGGCCCGGTGGGCTCTAGCTCGCCGTCGAGGACGTCGCCGTACGCCACCACCATCGTGCGCAGCAGGTCCTGGTCGCTCATGGTGCGGTCCTTCCGGTCAGTGCCCGCCGAGGAGCGGGGCAAGGATCTCGGCGCGCTTCGCCGGCTTGCCGGTGCGGGCCTCGACGCCGTCGGCCGATCCCATCACGCGCAGGCCGAGGTTGACGCCCAGCCAGCGGAACGGCTCGGGCTCCCAGCGTCGCGTGCGGCGGTTGACCCAGGGCAGTGCGGTGCGGTCGGTGGCCTCGCCGCGCAGCAGGTCGGCCAGGGTGCGGCCCGCCAGGTTGCTCGACGCGACGCCGTCGCCGACGTAGCCACCGGCGGAGCCGAGCCCCGTCGCCGGGTCGAACCGGACCGTCGGGAACCAGTCGCGCGGGATGCCGAGCGGCCCGCCCCAGCGGTGCGTGACCGCGTGGCCGGCGAGCGCGGGGAAGAGGTCGCGCAGCACGCGCCACAGCTCGTCGTACACCGCGGGGTCGCGGTCGAACTCGGGCTTGATGCTCGACCCGAAGTGGTACGGCGCTCCACGGCCGCCGAACGCGAAGCGGTCGTCGGACGTGCGCTGGCCGTAGATGATCAGGTGGCGGTGGTCGTTGAACGTCTCGCCGCGGCGCAGGCCGACCTCCGACCAGAACTCCGCCGGCAGCGGCTCGGTGGCGAGCATCAGCGAGTAGACCGGCGCGATGTCGCGCTCGGAGCCCGGCAGCTGCGACGTCCACGCCTCGGTGGCGCGCACGATCCGCGGCGCGCGCACGTCGCCGAGCTCGGTGCGGACGACGCCTTCCTCGATGGCGGTGACGCGCGTGCCCTCGTGGATCGTGACGCCGAGCCGCTCGACCGCCAGGGCGAGACCGCGCACGAGACGTGCGGGGTGGATCGAGGCGCAGTGGGGAGTGCTCGTGGCGCCGAGCACGTCGGTCGCCTCGAGCACGGCCGTGGCCTCGTCGGCCGACATCAGCCGGAAGTCGTCCTCGCCGAAGCCCCACGCGCGGGCGTCGTCGATCTCGGCCTTCGCGCGCTCGAGCTGCAGCGGCGTCCGCGCCAGGGTGACGACCCCGCCCTTGCGGTAGTGGCAGTCGATGCCCTCGGCCACGGCGACCCGCCCGACCTCGTCGACCGTGTCGAACATCGCCCGCTGCAGCGCGACCGCGGCCTCGCGCGACGACTCCGCGGCGACCTTCGACCACGAGGTGGGGAACAGCGCCGAGGCCCAGCCGCCGTTGCGGCCGCTGGCGCCGAAGCCGGCCACCTGCGCCTCGAGCACCACGATGCGCAGCGTCGGATCGGCCTTGGCCAGGTAGTACGCCGTCCAGAGCCCGGTGTAGCCGCCGCCGACGATCGCTACGTCGGCCTCGGTCGGACCGGCGAGGGGTGCGCGCTGCGAGCCGACGAGGTCGTCGGGCAGCGTGTCCCACCACAGCGACAGGTGTCGCAGCGTCGCGAGATCCAGGGTCACCGGGTCCAGCCCTTCACGTAGTCGGGGACGTCGTAGGCCGCGCCGCGCTCGTCGGCCCTCGGCTCGCCGAACACCTCGCGGATCGGGACGACCCCGCCCCACACCGGTCGGTCGACGTCCTGCGGGTCGTCGTCCGGGTCGCCCGCACTGATCTTCACACTGGCCTCGTCGAGCGGCAGCGCGAGCATGAGCGTGGCCGCGAGCTCCTTCTTGGACGGCTCGCGGATGTCGTCCCATCGACCGGGCAGCAGGTGGTCGGAGATGACCCGCAGCGACCGGTCCTTGTCGTCACCCTCGAGCACCGTGCAGGACCCGAGCACCATGGCGCCTCGGTAGTGCATCGAGCTCTCGAACGCCGACCGTGCGAGCACCAGGCCGTCGAGCAGGGTGACGGTGAGGCAGGTCGGCGCGCCGTCGGCCAGCCCGCGGAAGAGGCGGGACCCCGTGGAGCCGTGGAAGAGCACGCGGTCGCCGTCGCGCGCGTACGCGACGGGGACGACGTACGGCTGGCCGTCGTCGACCACGGCGACGTGCGCGACCAGGCCCGCGTCGAGGACCGCGTTCAGCACGTCGCGGTCGGCCACGGCCTTCTCGGGGATGCGGCGCACCCGCGTGCGCTCGGTCGAGCCGGGGGCGGGCAGGTCGTGCCTGGTCACGTGAGGTCCTCGCTGGCTGGGTCGGGATGCGCTGAAGGGTCCCTGCCTGCGTCTCGACGCACATCAGGGACCCTTCAGCAGCAACGGTTCTAGAGGATGTTCATGCCCTCGGTGAGGACGGTGCGCAGGATCTGCTCGATCTCGTCGAACTCCGGCTGGCCGATGGTCAGCGGCGGCGCGAGCTGGACGACGGGGTCGCCACGGTCGTCGGCGCGGCAGTAGAGGCCGGCGTCGAAGAGCGCCTTGGACAGGAAGCCGCGCAGCAGGCGCTCGGCCTCGTCGTCGTTGAACGTCTCCTTGGTCGTCCTTGTCCTTCACGAGCTCGATGCCGTAGAAGTACCCGGCGCCGCGCACGTCGCCCACGATCGGCAGGTCGAGCAGCTTGGACAGCGTGCCCTTGAAGGCGGCCTCGTTGTCGCGCACGTGCTGGTTGAGGCCCTCGCGCTCGAAGACGTCGAGGTTGGCCAGCGCCACCGCGGCCGAGACCGGGTGCCCGCCGAACGTGTAGCCGTGGGCGAAGTAGTTCGAGCCGTGCTTGAACGGCTCGAACAGGCGGTCGCTGGCGATCATGGCACCGATGGGCGCGTACCCGGAGGTCATGCCCTTGGCGCACGTGATGATGTCCGGCGTGACGCCGAACCGCGACATCGCGAACATCTCGCCGATCCGGCCGAACGCGCAGATCGTCTCGTCGGCGACCATCAGCACGTCGTACTGGTCGCAGATCTCGCGCACGCGCTCGAGGTAGCCGGGGGGCGGCGGGAAGCAGCCGCCCGAGTTCTGCACCGGCTCGAGGAAGACGGCGGCCACGGTGTCGGGGCCCTCGAACTCGATGGCCTCTGCGATGCGGTCAGCGGCCCAGCGCCCGAACGCCTCGATGTCGTCGCCGTGCTGCTGCGCCCGGTAGAAGTTGGTGTTCGGCACCTTGTGCGTGCCGGGCACCAGCGGCTCGAAGTACTTCTTGGCGTCCGGGATGCCGGTGATCGACAGCGCGCCCTGCGGCGTGCCGTGGTAGGCCACGTTGCGGCTGATCACCTTGTGCTTCATGGGCTTGCCGGTCAGCTTGAAGTACTGCTTGGCGAGCTTCCAGGCGGTCTCGACGGCCTCGCCGCCACCGGTGGTGAAGAAGACACGGTTGAGGTCGCCGGGCGTGTACTGCACGAGGCGCTCGGCCAGCTCGATCGCGGCCGGGTGGGCGTACGACCACAGCGGGAAGAACGCGAGCTCGGACATCTGCTTCTGCGCAGCCGCGGCCAGCTCGGTGCGGCCGTGGCCGGCCTGCACGGTGAACAGGCCGGCTAGGCCGTCGATGTAGCGGTTGCCCTGGTCGTCCCAGATGTGGTGGCCCTCGCCCCGCACGATGATCGGGACGTGCCCGCCCTCCTCGTAGACGGAGTGGCGGGTGAAGTGCATCCACAGGTGGTCACGGGCCTTGTCGGCCAGCTTGTCGTCGCCAGGCTCGCTCACGTACTGCGGTGACGTGGTCATCGGGTACCCCAGGTGTAGATCTGCTTGCGGAGCTTCAGGTAGACGAAGGTCTCCGTGTTTCGCACGCCTGGGATGGCCCGGACGCGGCGGTTGACCACCTCGAGAAGGTGGTCGTCGTCCTCGCACACGACTTCGGCGAGGATGTCGTAGCCGCCCGCGGTGATGACGAGGTAGTCGACCTCGGTCATGGCGGCCATCGCCTCGGCGACGGTCTCGACGTCCCCGTCGCACCGCACTCCGAGCATCGCGGCGCGCGGGAACCCGACCTGCATGGGGTCGGTGACGGCGACGATCTGCATGACACCGGACTCGATGAGCCGCTGGACGCGCTGGCGCACGGCTGCCTCGGAGAGGCCGACGGCCTTCCCGATGGCTGCGTACGGCCGACGGCCGTCCTCCTGCAGCTGCTCGATGATGGCCTTGCTCACGTCGTCGAGGTGGGCGATGGCCATGCGCTCCCGTGTCACCACGTCTCGCATCGTGGGGGATCGACAGGGGGCTTGGCAAGCGAATCCGTGGCGATTCCGGCGATTCGTTGCGGATTCGGTGGCAAATGGGCCTTTGCTCTGTCGAGAATCGCACCTGGCGGTTAGGGTGTGCGCAGCCGGGCCGGCCACCTGTGGCACCCGGAGGAACTCCTGCGCCCACCGCGTGCGCGAGCATGGTCGGGCAGCACCGCCGTCGCCACCGAACTCGAGAGGAAGATCATGACCGACTACGCCGTCGTGAACCCTGCGACCGGCTCCGTCCTCAAGGAGTACCCGACGATCGGCGACGCCGATCTCGACAACGCCGTGGCGCGCGCTCACGCCGCCCGCGGGTCGTGGGGCCGGGACACCACCGTCGCCGAGCGTGCCGCGGTCATCCGCCGGGTCGCCCAGCTGCACGAGGAGCGCAAGCAGGAGCTCGGCGAGATCATCTCCCGCGAGATGGGCAAGCCCGTGGCCCAGGGCGTCGGCGAGGTCGAGTTCAGCGCCGCCATCTACGAGTACTACGCCGACAACGCCGAGAAGTTCCTGGCCGACGAGCCGATCGAGCTGCTCGCGGGGGAGGGCACCGCGGTCATCCGTCGCAGCCCCGTGGGCGTCCTGCTCGGGATCATGCCGTGGAACTTCCCGTACTACCAGGTCGCGCGCTTCGCGGGCCCGAACCTCATCATCGGCAACACCGTGCTGCTCAAGCACGCGCCGCAGTGCCCGGAGTCGGCCGCCGCGATGGAGCAGATCTTCCGTGACGCCGGCGTGCCCGCCGACGCGTACATCAACATCTACGCGACCAACGACCAGGTCTCGAAGCTCATCGCCGACCCTCGGGTGCAGGGCATCTCGCTGACCGGCTCGGGCCGTGCCGGTGCTGCCGTCGCCGAGCAGGCCGGGCGCCACCTGAAGAAGGTCGTCCTCGAGCTGGGTGGCAGCGACCCGTTCATCCTGCTGGGCACCGACGACATGGACGCGACCGTCGAGGCCGCCACCGCCGCGCGCATGGACAACGCCGGCCAGGCCTGCAACGCCGCGAAGCGCTTCATCGTCCTCGAGCACCTCTACGACGAGTTCGTCGAGAAGTTCACCGCCTCCGTCACCACGATGCAGTACGGCGACCCGGCGGCGGAGGACACCGCCTACGGCCCGCTCTCCTCCGCGCTCGCGGCGGACCGCCTCGAGGAGCAGGTGAGGCAGGCGACGGCTGACGGCGCCGAGCTCGTCGGCGGCTCGCGCGAGGGCAACTTCGTGCAGGGCGGCGTGCTCACCAACGTGCAGCCCGGCAACTCGGCGTACGGCCAGGAGCTCTTCGGCCCCATCGCGCAGGTCTACAAGGCTGCCGACGAGGCCGACGCGATCCGCCTTGCCAACGACACCGAGTACGGCCTGGGCAGCTACGTCTTCACCAACGACCCGGAGCAGGCCGCCCGAGTCGCCGACCAGATCGAGGCCGGCATGGTCTTCGTCAACTGCGTCGGCGCCGACGGCGTCGAGCTGCCGTTCGGCGGCATCAAGGCCTCGGGCTTCGGCCGCGAGCTCGGCCGGTTCGGCATGGAGGAGTTCGTCAACAAGAAGCTCATCCGCGTCAACGCCTGATCCGCTCCACGTACGACGGCCCGCACCCACCAGGGTGCGGGCCGTCGCCGTCAGGAGCTGCGTTGCTCCGCGGTCTCGGCGTGGGCGATGTGGGAGAGCTGGCGCCACACGAGGGCGAGGGTGATGCCGGCGCCGACGAAGGCGAACCAGAACGGCGCGGTCAGCCCCCAGGTCTCAGCGATCCAGCCGCCGAGCGCCTGCCCGATCACGATGCCGCCGAAGACGCAGACCATGTAGACGCTGCCGACCCGGCCCTGCAGGGCCGTGGGCGTCGCGCGCTGACGCACCGTGGTCGAGACGGCACCCCACACGAAGGCGTACGCCCCGAACACCACCATGATCGCGATCGCCACCGCACCGGACGGTGCCAGCGCGAGGGAGAGGTGGGTGACCACCTCGAGCAGCAGGCAGGTGCGCATCACAGTGGCGAGGTCGAAGCGCCGTTCGATCCAGTCGTAGGAGCTCGTGCTCACGAGACCACCTACCGCTGCGGCGGAGGTCAGGAGCCCGTAGCCCACGGGACCCATGTGCAGGTGGTCGAGGGCGTAGAGCACGAGCACAGACCAGGCGGCACCCCAGGTGATGTTGAACGCGACGATGACGATCGCGAGGGTGCGGACGGCGTCGTGGTGCCAGACCCAGCGCAGGCCCTCGCGGATGTCGCGCAGCACGTGCGTCTGCTCGTCGCCGCGGACACCGCCCTTGGGCAGCGCGATGCGCGCGACCAGGACGACGGAGAACGCCACGAGCACGCCCTGGGTCACGAACGGCCACGCGATGCCCGCGGCGAACAGGAACGCGCCGACCGGCGGCCCGACGATCTGGTTGGCCACGAGGAAGCTGCCCTGGAAGCGGGCGTTGCCGACACCGAGGTCCTCGGGCGCCACGAGCATCGGCAGCAGGGTCTGGGACGACGTGTCCGCGAAGACCTCCGCGACGCCGAGCAGGAGCATCGCCCCGAGGACGACTCCGACGCTCACGTGCCCGGTGACGATGAAGGTCGCGAGCACAGCCAGCACGACCGCGCGGGCGGCGTCCGACGCCATCACCAGGCGCTTGCGGTCGACGCGGTCTGCGATCGCACCGGCGTACAGGCCGAGGACGAGCCAGGGGAAGCGCTGCAGCAGGGCCGCGAGCGCGACCAGGAACGCGTTGCTGGTCAACGAGGCCACGAGCAGCGGCCCGGCGGCGAGGGCGACGCCGTCGCCGATGTTGCTCGCCCACGACGAGCCGAGGAGCCAGCGGAACCCCGTTCCCATGCGCGGGGGCGCGACACGGTCGAGGAGGCGGCTCACGAGAACGGGAGCCTACGTGCGGGAACGTCCGCGAGTCGCCCGCGTTCCGGGCACCTGCCTGACGCGGCACGCCAACGCCGTCAAGGTGGTGCGGGCGCGCCGCACCTCTCCTAGCGTTCGCGCATGACCTCGGACGAGCGGCGCACGGTCCACCGCGGATGCAACCTGTGCGAGGCGAGCTGCGGGCTCACGATCGAGGTGCGGGGGAGCGAGGTGCTCTCGATCCGCGGTGACGTCGACGACCCGTTCTCGAAGGGCTACGTCTGCCGCAAGGGCATCGCCCTGCAGGACCTGCAGACCGACCCCGACCGGCTGCAGACTCCGGTGCGTCGCAGGGACGACGGGACCTTCGAGCCGATCGGCTGGGACGAGGCGCTCGACCTCGTGGCCGACGGGCTCACGCGGATCCGCGACCGCGACGGCGGCGAGGCGATCTCGTTCTACCTCGGCAACCCGATCACGCACGGATGGGCGCCGGTCACGCTCGTGCCGCTGCTCATGGACGCGCTGGACGTGAAGGCCCGCTACTCCGCGGCGAGCGTCGACCAGCAGCCGCAGCACCTGCTGTCGTACCTGCTCTTCGGGTCGCCGCTCCTGCTGCCGGTGCCCGACGTCGACCGCACCGACCTGCTGCTCGTCGTCGGCGGCAACCCTGTGGTGTCGAACGGCTCGATCATGACGGCGCCCGACATGCGCCGCCGCATCTCCGACCTGCAGGGTCGTGGCGGCCGCCTCGTCGTCGTCGACCCGCGCCGGTCCGAGACCGCCGACGTGGCCGACGAGCACATCGCGATCCGGCCGGGCACCGACGTGTGGCTGCTTGCCGCGATGCTCACGACGCTGCAGAAGGAGGGCCTCGTCCGCCCAGGCAGGGCTGCCGGCTGGGTGGACGGGCTGCAGCAGGTGCTCGACGCCGTCCGTCCCGTGACCGCCGAGCGGGCCGCGGCCGTCACCGGGATCCCCGCCGAGACGATCCGGCGCCTCGCGGTGGAGCTCGGCACCGCTCGCCGCGCTGCGGTGTACGGCAGGCTCGGCGTCACGCAGTCGGTGTTCGGCACTCCGGCGTACTGGCTCGTGCACGCGCTCAACATCGCGACCGGCCGCCTCGACGAGGTCGGCGGCGTGATGTTCTCGACGCCGGCCTTCGACCTGCCCGTGATCGGCGCGCGCACGACCGACCTCATCGGCTACGACCGCTGGCGCTCGCGCGTGCGCGGCATCCCGGAGTTCTCGGCCGAGCTCCCGGTGGCCACTCTCGCCGACGAGATCCTGACGCCCGGCACGGGCCAGCTGCGGGCGCTCGTGCTGTACGCCGGCAACCCGGTGCTGTCGGCGCCCGACGGTTCGAGGCTCGAGCAGGCGCTGCAGGACCTCGACCTCTGCGTCGCCGTCGACTACTACGTCACCGAGTCGACGCGCCACGCCCACGTGATCCTGCCGCCGACCTCACCGCTCGAGCGCGACGAGTTCGACGTCGTCTTCCCGGCGGTGAGCGTGCGCAACTGGGTGCGCTGGAGCCCCGCCGCGGTCCGGGCGCCGGAGGGCTCGATGTCGGACGCCGACATCCTGCTCGCGCTGCTGGCGCGCGTGTGGCGTCGTACGCCCAAGACACGTCGTACGGCATCCATGCGCGAGAAGGTCTTCCGCGGTCTGTTCCCGCGCCGCTTCGTCGACCTCGGTCTGCGCGCCGGCCCCTACGGCGCCCGCAAGGGTCGCGGCGGTCTCACGCTCGCGAAGGTGATGGAGGCCGAGCACGGCCTCGACCTCGGACCGCTCGAGCGACGGCTGCCGCAGCGCCTCATGACCGACCGGCGGCGCATCCCGTTGGCGCACCCGGCCGTGATGGCCGACTGGCCGCGCGTGATGGCGGCGCTCCAGGCTCTCGAGGCGGGGCGCGCGGACGGCCGCGACCTGCTCCTCATCGGGCGTCGGCACCTGCGCAGCAACAACTCGTGGATGCACAACAGCGCCCGCCTCACCAAGGGCCGCAACCGATTCACGGTGCAGATGCACCCGGACGACGCGGCCGCACGCGGCCTGGCGGACGGCGACACGGCCGTCATCAGCACCGACGTCGGCAGCATCGAGGTGCCGGTCGAGGTGACCGACCGCCTCATGCCGGGGGTGGTGAGCGTGCCGCACGGCTACGGCCACGACCGGGCGGGCGCCCCGACGGGCTGGCGGCATGCGTCGTCGCTGGGCGGCGCGAGCGTCAACGACATCACCGACACGCAGCGCATCGACCCGCTGTCGGGCAATGCCGCCGTGCAGGCCGTTCCCGTGACGGTCGCCCGCGCCGGCGGCGCGTGAGCGGCTAGACCGCGACGGCCAGCACGGGGGTGGTGGTGGGCGCCGACGAGCCGCCCGCCGGCTCCACCGTGACGCCGACGGCGCTGGCGGTGCCGAGGTCGCCCTGAAGGACGACTGCGCTGCGCTCGCCCGCCGGGACGAAGCCGGCCGACGTGGGCGCGCCGGAGTCCGACAGGTACCAGATCTGGTACGTGCTCCCCGTCGGCGCAGGTGCCAGTCCGTCGGTGACCAGCACGGACCTGTCGAGCGACTTCGAGCTGACGACGGCAGCCCGGCCACCGGTGGTCACCGCAGCCGTGGTGGTCGTGGCGTCGGGGGCCGTGAGCACCTCGGTGACCTCTGCGGCCTGCTGGGACACGGACCCGAGCTGCTCGTTCAGCTGCACCGTGCGCACCACGGCACCGCCCGCGACGAGCGCGAGCGCGGCGGCGATGCCGACGAGCCACGGCGAGCGACGACGGTCGCGACGCTCGCGCGCCGCCGCCACCTCGTCGACCGGTGCGGCCGCCGAGGTCGCAGCGACGATCGGCGGCGGCGCGTCCGCGACGTCGGGCACCGGCGGCAGCGGCCGCACCTGCGAGATGCCGGCGAGGACGGACGAGCGGAGCGAGGCCGGGGGAGTCTCGGCGACGTCGAGGGCGAGGGCGCCTGCTGCCTCGCGGAGCGAGCGCACCTCGTCCCGGCACGAGCCGCACGACTCGAGGTGCTCCTCGAAGGCCGCGGCCTCCTCGGGCTCGAGGGCGTCGAGGGCGTACGCGCCTGAGAGCGCGTGCACATCGGCGTTCGTCATGCGTCCACCCCCAACGTGTCGCGGAGCCGGATCAGCCCGTCCCGCATCCTGGTCTTCACTGTTCCGAGCGGCACCCCCAGGAGGTCCGAGACCTCTCGGTGGGTGTAGCCCCCGTAGTACGCAAGCGTGACAGCCTCACGCTGCACATCGGTCAACGACCCGAGCGCGCGTCGTACCCGTGCCTGCTCGAGGTTCGCCGTGACCGCCTCGTCCACGACGTCGTACTCCGGTCCGTCTCCGACGGCGGCGTACCGGCGGTCGCGCTCGTGCGAGCTCTCCGCCGACCGCACCCGGTCGACGGCCCGGCGGTGCACGATCGTCAGCATCCAGGCCAGCGCCGACCCCCGTGCGGCGTCGAACCGGGCGGACTGCCGCCAGATCTCGAGGTAGGCCTCCTGTGCGACCTCCTCGGCCTGCGCCGGGTCGCGGACGACCCGGCGCGCGAGGCCGAAGACGCGGGAGCTCGTGAGGTCGTAGATCTCGGCGAACGCCGCCTCGTCACCGCGGCTGGACCTGCCCAGCAGCGCGACGAGCCGGGACGCGATGGCCGACGGGTCACCCCCGCCCGACGGATCGGGCGAGGGCGACATGTCGGGGTCCACGCGCCACAGGCTGCCAGACCTCACAGGTTCGTACCTCTCGGTGCTGTCAGCGTCCGCTGAGCGACCAGCGTCAGCTGGGCAGGAGAACGTTGTCGATCAGGTACACCGTCGCGTTGGCGGTCGGCACGTTGCCGCAGACGACCTTCGCGTTGCCGTTCACGGTGAAGTCCTCGCCCGAGCCGGCGACGGTGATCGTGCCGCCCTGGAGCGTCTTGTGGGTGCCGGCGAGGTCGGCGGGCGAGAGCTTGCCCGGGACGACGTGGTACGTCAGCACGGTCGTCAGCAGGCCCTTCGGGTCGGCCAGCGCCTTGTCGAGCGTGGCCTTGTCGAGCGCGGCGAACGCGTCGTTGGTCGGCGCGAAGACCGTGATGCCCTCGGCGGAGTTGAGCGAGTCGACGAGGCCGGCCTTCGTCACCGCGGTGACGAGGGTCGAGAGCGCCGGGTTGTGCGAGGCGGCGGTCGCAACCGGGTCGGTCGCCATGCCGGTGAACGAGCCGGGGCCGTCGGTCGGGACCGCGGCGCAGCCTGCGCCGAAGACCTGGCTCATCGGGTCCATCGCGTCGGTGGTGGGCGAGGTCATGGGCGCCGACGACGAGGCAGCGGCGGCAGGGGCCGAGGTCGTCGCGGAGCCGCTCGTGCTCGATCCGCACGCCGCGAGGGCGAGGGGGAGGACGAGGAGGGCGGCGGCCGCACTGACGCGGCGGGACTTCAGGGACATCGGGTTCTCCTTGATGCAGTTCGTCGTGCGGGGCGGGCGCCGGATGGTGGCCCGCCTCTCGCTGTCTGTTCGGTGCTGCGCCTCAGGTGGATTGGCCCGGCGGTCACGGATCGCGTGTCCTGCGTCACGCGACGTTGACGACGACCTCGTGCCAGCCCGTCGCGCCCGAGGGGAACGGCGTTCGGCGCTCGGAGTCCTGGCGCGCGCCTGTGCTGTCCGTGGCGCGAACGCGGATCACGTGACGGCCCGGCTCGGCGTCCCACGCCAGCACCCACTGGCGCCAGGTGTCGTCGCTGGGCGCGCCGCCGAGCCTCGCGACCCGCCACGGTCCGTCGTCGACCTGCACCTCGACGCCGTCGATGCCGCGGTGCTGCGCCCACGTCACGCCGCCGATCGCGATGCGACCGGCGTCGACCGTCGACAGCGGCCGCGGCACGTCGATGCGCGCCATCGTGCGCACGGGAGCGTCGGTGTCCCACCCGCGCTGCGTCCAGTAGGCCTGCTGGGCGGCGTACGTCGTCGCCTCGATCGAGGTCACCCATTTGGTTGCCGACACGAAGCCGAAGAGGCCCGGGACGACGAGGCGCGCGGGAAACCCGTGCTCTGCCGGGAGGGGCTCCCCGTTCATCGCCACGGCGAGGATCGCGTCACGGCCGTCGAGAGCGACCGAGATCGGGGTGCTCGCCGTCCAGCCGTCGACCGAGGTCGACAGCAGCTGCTCGGCACCCGGGTCGATGCCCGCGCGCGCCAGCAGGTCGGTGAGCCGGACTCCGAGCCAGCGCGCGTTGCCGGCGTACTGGCCTCCCACCTCGTTGGACACGCACGTGAGCGTGAGATCCCGCTCCACGAGCGGCATCGCGAGGATCTCGTCGTACGAGAGGGTGAACGGCGAGGCGACCATGCCGCCGACCGTCAGGGACCACGTGGCCGGGTCGACCTGCGGGACTACGAGTGCGGTGTCGACACGGTAGAAGTCAGGGTTGGCGATGCGGAACGACGTGATGCCGGGGATTCCCAGCTCGGCGTCCACGGGGAGCGCGACCGCCGGGTCCGCCGGTGCCGGGAGGACGACGTCGCGCAGCGCGGCTGCCGCGGACGCGCCCGCCCGCCGCACCGACTCGCCGATGGCGCCGGCGACAGCTGCTGCCGCGCCCACGACGACGAGCCCGGCCAGCACGCTGCGCCGTGTCGGCGCGCCCTTGGGTCGAGGTGCGGCGTCACCTGCGAAGGCGGCCCGGTCGATCCCCGGCTCGTCGGCGACGGGCATGGTCGTGTCCGGTCGCGTCAGGATGCGGAACGCGACGGAGGCCGCCACCGCCCCGACGATCGAGGGCAGGGCGTCGACCAGCGATGCACCCGGTCGCGTCAGTGACGCGGCCGCCGAGGTGAGGGCGAGCAGCAGCACGGCAGAGGTGCCGAGCGGCCGGCTCCGGCGGCCGAGGAGGCCTGCTGCTGCGGACAGGACGGCGACGAGGATGCCGAGGCCTGCGAGCAGCACCGGCTTGTCGTTGGTGCCGAGGGCCTGCACGGCGATCTGCTCGAGCCAGCGGGGGGTCAGGTCGACGACCATTGCTCCCGCAGCGGCCAGCGGCGAGCGGGCGGGATCGGTCAGCGCGGCCGCCAGGTGGCCGACGGCGACGCCGAGCGCCACGGCCACGACTCCTCGCAGCGCCGAGACCCAGCGTGGGGGCAGGGCGACGTCCGGCTGGGACGGCGTTTCGGGGCGTGGCGGGGCGGGGACCAGGCGGAAGGCATCCATGCAGGCAGTTCGGAGCCGAGGCCGCCCGCGGATGGGTCAGCGGCGGATCGCGTCGAGACCGAGCAGCGCGACGTGAAGCGACAGGCACGACTCGACAGAGTCGAGGTCGACCGCGAGCACCTTCTCGATGCGGTGCAGCCGCTCGTAGAAGCTCGGTCGCGAGAGGTGGGCCGCGTCGGCGGCCGCGGACTTGTTGCGCCCCGAGCTCAGGTAGATGCGCAGCATCCCGACGAGGTCGGTGCCGTGCTGCGCGTCGTGCGCGAGCAAGGGGCCGAGCTCGCGCTCGACGAACGTCTGCAGCCTGTCGTCGTCCCGGAGCAGGTGCAGGAGCCCGCGCAGCCGGACGTCGGGGAGCCGGTAGTACGGACGCGGCACGCCGTCGTCGTCGGACGGAGCTGCGTCGGCGACCTGCGCGGCCTCGAGGAACGCACGCCGGAGGTCGCGCACGTTGGCGACCACGGACCCGACCGCCACCACCCAGCCGGCGGCGGGAAGCACGGCCCGGCCCGTTGCCGCGCGCTTGGTGAGGGCGCCGGATAAGCGGCCGAGCACGGGGTCGACGTCCTCGCGCGGTGGCAGTGAGAGCAGCACGCCGACCGTGGCGTCGTCGACGCCGCCCACGAGCCCGACGGCGCGGCTGTCGCGCAGCGCGCCCGCGACGGTCTCCGCCAGGTCGCGCAGGCGTTCCTGCACCTCGAGCGCCGGGCCGACCGGGCCGCGGGCGAGCCGGACCAGGACGGCGACGAGAGCGTGCCCCTCCAGCGGGACGCCGAGCGCGGACGATCGGGCGACGAGCTCGGGGAGCGGCACCGAGCCGGCGATGACGCCGGTAAGCAGCGTGCGGTGGGTCTGGCGCTCGAGCGACTCGCGGTCGCGCTCGACCAGGCGGGAGAGGGCGACCGTGGCGGCGCCCCGCTCCACGAGCATCGTGTCGCGCGGCGTCGGCGCGGCCGCGGTGCGCAGGAGGAGGCGGCCCCAGTCCTGCCCGCGGGCGCCGACCGTGGTGACCAGCCAACCGGAGGCGTCGTCGTACCCCGTCCGCGAGGCGGTGCGCACGGCGCGGCTGCGCCCTTCCCAGTCGCCGAGCACCTCGCCGAGGTCCTGGTCGCCCGCCTCGACCGCGAGCACCTGGTGCGCGAGGTTCTCCAGCACGACGGGCCGACCCGCCATCCGCGCAACCTGGCGCACGATCTCGGTGGGGGAGGCGCCCTCCACCGTGAGCTCGGTGAAGGTGGCGTGCACGGCCTCAGAGGCGCGCAGCTCCTCGATCTGGGCGTCGACGATGCAGGCATGCACCTGCTCGGTGATGGTCGCGAAGCGCGCCTCGCGGGTGAGCTCGACCAGCACGAGCCCCGCCTCGTCGGCCGCGCGCACCATGGCGTCGGGCAGCCGGTCGAAGCGGCGACCCGTCTCGACCATCACGCCGGTCACGCCGACCTCGGCGAGTCCGCGGACGTACGCCGCCAGCCCCTCGTCGTCGGCGGGCAGCAGCACGCCGGTGGTGAGGAGGAGCTCGCCGCCCCGCAGCAGGCGGGCGACGTCGGCGATCTCCGCGGCGTGGGTCCAGCGCACGGGCCGGGCGAGGTGGTCGGCCCCGGCCCGCACGGCGGGGGCGCCGTCCACGACGGCCGGCAGCCGCAGCACCTCGGCGACGGTGGGGTACATCCCGGCCAGCGGGTCCACGGGCTCCACGCCCCGGACCGTAGCGGCGCAGCGGGGAGGACGCCATCACATCGTCAGGGTCCCGAGGCATCCGGTTGGCAGGCTGTCGGCGCGCTCGGACCCTGCGCGGGCGTCCGGTTCGCAGAACGGCCACCGGTGTCCGAACGTCGCGCGTTCCGCAGGCGTTACCCAGTTCACCTGCGGGAAACATCGGTCGCTGGTCACGATCACGATGCAATTCGTCGTGGGGGCCCGATCCAGCCACGGAATCCCTTGTCTCACCCCGAGGCCCGTGCGAGGATCCCGATGACCGGTGGGTGGCCGTACGTCGTCATGCCGGTAAACCCTGGGACAGGCGGTCCGCCCGCCCTCAGCCCGGGGATGCGCTCACGCCAGGACTCGACGAGGAGGACGCCGGTGACAGCTCACGGTCATCTGTTCGTGGACGGCGAGCGCCGGACGGGCACCTCCGGCCAGACCCACGACGTGATCAACCCCGCGGACGGCACCGTGGTCGAGACCGCAACCCTCGCCTCGTCCGCCGACGTCGATGTCGCGGTCGCAGCCGCCGCCCGTGCGCAGGCCGACTGGGGCCGTGCCACTCCGGGCGAGCGCTCCACCGCCCTCGCCGCCCTCGCGCAGGTCATGAACGGCCGAGCCGAGGAGTACGCGCAGGTCGAGACGAGCCAGACCGGCAAGCCCATCAAGCTCACCCGCGAGTTCGACGTCCCCGGGTCGATCGACAACGTCTCGTTCTACTCCGGCGCCGCGCGCAACCTCGAGGGTCGCGCCTCGGCCGAGTACGACGGTCTGCACACCTCCGTCGTCCGCCGTGAGCCGATCGGCGTCGTGGGCTCGATCGCCCCGTGGAACTACCCGCTGCAGATGGCGATCTGGAAGGTCATGCCGGCGATCGCGGCCGGCAACTCGATCGTCCTGAAGCCGGCCGAGCTCACGCCGCTCACGGCGCTGATGCTGGCCGAGGACTGCAGGACCGCCGGCATCCCCGACGGCGTCGTCAACGTGCTCACCGGCGCGGGCCGCGTCGCAGGCGAGGCCCTGCTCGCGCACCCCACCGTGCGGATGGTCTCGTTCACGGGCTCGACCCCGGTGGGCAAGCGCGTCATGGAGGTTGCCGCCGGCACCGTCAAGCGCGTGCACCTCGAGCTCGGCGGCAAGGCGCCGTTCCTCGTGTTCGACGACGCCGACCTCGAGGCCGCGGTGCACGGCGCCGTCGCAGGCTCGCTCATCAACACCGGCCAGGACTGCACCGCCGCGACCCGCGCCTACGTGCAGCGCCCGCTGTACGACGCCTTCGTGCAGGGCGTCGCCGACCTCATGCGCACCGTCCGTCTCGGCGCCCCGACCGACCCGAGCACCGACCTCGGCCCGCTGGTGTCGTTCGCCCAGCGCGACCGCGTCGCCGGGTTCGTGGAGCGCGCCCGCGGCTACGGCGCCAAGGTCGTCGCCGGCGGCCAGATCCCCGGCGGCGCGCTCGCGGCCGGCGCCTTCTACGAGCCCACTCTCGTGGTCGACGCCGCGCAGGACTCCGAGATCGTCCAGGACGAGATCTTCGGCCCGGTCCTCGTCGTGCTGCCGTTCGACTCCGACGAGGAGGGCATCGCCCTCGCCAACGACACGCCCTTCGGGCTGGCGGCCTCGGCCTGGACGCGCGACGTCGTCCGCTCGATGCGGGCGAGCCGGGAGATCCAGGCCGGCTGCGTGTGGATCAACGACCACATCCCGATCGTCAGCGACATGCCGCACGGCGGCTACAAGTCCTCCGGCTTCGGCAAGGACATGAGCCAGTACTCCTTCGACGAGTACACCCAGGTCAAGCACGTGTCGTTCGAGATCACGGGCATCGCCCAGAAGGACTGGCACCGCACCATCTTCGGAGACCGCTGACACCGGCCGCCGAGCACGACGGATCACCCGCTCGATCCGCACCACCCAGACCCTCACCGCAACCGTTCGACACCTCTGGAGGATCCGCCCCCATGGCTGACCAGCCGCTCGACCCCAAGACCTCGGCACTCGTGTCGTCCCTGTCCCGCCGTCGCGTGCTCAAGGCGGCAGGCATCGGCACGGCGGCCATGGCCGCTGCGGCGTGCGGTGCCAAGGGCACCGGCGGTGGGACCGCCTCGAGCGCCTCCGGCGCCCCGGTGCCCTCGTCGCAGCCCGACAAGTCCGACACCGACAAGATCGTGAACTGGTCGAACTGGGTGTCGTACATCGACACCGACGAGGCCTCGGGCGACCGCCCCTCCCTCGTGGAGTTCGAGAAGCAGACCGGTATCAAGGTCACGTACACCGAGGACGTCAACGGCAACCAGGACTTCTACGCGAAGGTCCGGGCTCAGCTCGAGCAGGGCCGCGACATCGGCCGCGACATCGTCGTGCTCACCGACTGGATGGCCGGTCTCTGGGTGAGCAAGGGCTACGCCCTCGCGATGGACGACGCCAACATCCCGAACAAGAAGAACGTCCTCACGGCACTCGCCGACCCGGCGTTCGACCCCAAGCGCGCGCACACGCTGCCCTGGCAGAGCGGCTTCGCCGGCCTCGGCTACAACAAGACGCTGCTCAAGGCCGCGACTGGCAAGGACTCCATGAAGTCCCTCGCCGACCTGTGGGACCCGGCCCTCAAGGGCAAGGTGACCGTCCTCGACGAGATGCGCGACACCATCGGCATCATCATGATGTCGCAGGGCAAGGACCCGTCGAACTTCACCGACGACGACTTCAACGCCGCCGCCGACGAGCTGCAGAAGCAGCTCGACTCCGGCCAGATCCGCCAGGTGACGGGCAACGACTACCTCACCGCGCTCGAGAACAAGGACGTCGTGGCGGTCATCGGCTGGTCCGGCGACGTCGCGGCCCTCGGCGGCGACTACGAGTTCCAGATCCCCGAGTCCGGTGGCACGCTCTGGACCGACAACATGCTCATGCCGGCCATGGCGGGTCACCAGAAGAACGCCGAGACCCTCATGAACTACTACTACGACCCGAAGGTCGCGGCGCAGGTGGCGGCGTATGTCCAGTACATCACCCCGGTGCAGGGCGTCCAGGAGGAGATCGCCAAGATCGACCCCACCCTCACCGAGAACCAGCTCATCTTCCCGTCGGAGGAGACGCTGTCGACGGTGAAGATCTTCATGCCGCTCGAGCCTGCCCAGCAGACGAAGTACGAGCAGCAGTTCCAGCAGCTGATCGGCAACTGATCGACCGGGCCGTGGGCGGGGGTTCCCCGCCCACGGCCTGCCCATGCGGCCTCGTCGTCCTGACGCAGCCGCGCGCACGTCCAGGTTCCAGCACTCCAGCTTCATGAAAGGGCGGCCCCGGTGGCTCGTACCCCTGTGGTGACCGGCAAGGTCGAGGACCTCCACCTCATCGGCCTGACCAAGCGCTTCGCGACGATGACCGCTGTCGACTCGCTCGACCTCACGATCCCGGCGGGCTCGTTCTTCGCACTCCTCGGCCCGTCCGGCTGCGGCAAGACCACGACGCTGCGCATGGTCGCCGGCCTCGAGGACCCGACCGCGGGTGCCATCCTCATCGGCGACCAGGACGTCACGCAGCTGCGCCCGTACCAGCGCCCGGTCAACACGGTGTTCCAGAGCTACGCGCTCTTCCCGCATCTCGACATCTTCGAGAACGTCGCCTTCGGCCTGCGCCGTCGCGGCGTGAAGGACGTCAAGAAGCCGGTCGAGGACATGCTCGAGCTCGTGGAACTCACCACCATGGCGCGTCGCAAGCCGGGCCAGCTCTCGGGCGGCCAGCAGCAGCGCGTCGCGGTGGCTCGTGCGCTCATCAACCAGCCCGACGTGCTCCTGCTCGACGAGCCGCTCGGCGCCCTCGACCTCAAGCTGCGCCGCCAGATGCAGATCGAGCTCAAGCGGATCCAGACCGAGGTCGGCATCACCTTCGTGCACGTGACGCACGACCAGGAGGAGGCCATGACCATGGCCGACACCGTCGCCGTCATGAACCAGGGCCGCATCGAGCAGATGGGCTCGCCGGTCGACATCTACGAGAACCCGCGCACGGCGTTCGTCGCGAACTTCCTCGGCCAGTCGAACCTCTTCCCGGGCTCGGTCGTCGGCCGAGACCACGACTCGATCGTGGTGTCGGCTCACGGCACGACGTTCCGCATCCCGACCTCGCGCGTCGCCACCAGCGGCGACTCGGTCGTGGTGGGCGTCCGGCCCGAGAAGGTCACGATCCGAGCCGCCTCGCGGGCGGGCCAGCTCGACTCGGGCCGCAACAACCTCACCGGCGTCGTCACCGACGCGTCGTTCACGGGCCTGTCGACCCAGTACCTCGTGCGCACGCCGTGGGGCCAGGAGCTGCAGGTGTTCTCGCAGAACCTGTCCGCCGACGACGTCGTGAGCCTGGGCGAGGACGTGGTCCTGTCGTGGGACCCGACGCACACCTTCGGCCTCGACGGCGCTGAGGACCTCAACGCCGGCGTCGACAAGGAGCTGCTCGAGCTCGGCCACCTGGCCGGCGGCGAGGAAGCCTCCGTCCAGGTCGGGGGCTGACCGTGCCCGCCATCGTCCCCACCGCCACCGCGACGGGCAGCACCGAGGCGACCGTCCGGCGCAGCAAGCGCTCGACGCCGTACGTCCTCCTGCTGCCCGGCCTCGGCTGGCTCGCGGTCTTCTTCGTCGTTCCGCTCTTCGCCTCGCTCGCCACCTCGCTGCAGGTGCCGATCGAGGAGGGCAACCCCGACGCCGGCTTCGCCCAGGCGTTCGAGATCTCCAACTACACGAACGCGATCACGGAGTACTGGCCGCAGTTCGTGCGCTCGTACGTGTTCGCCGGCCTGGCGACGCTGCTCGCGCTCGCGATCGCCTACCCGCTGGCGTACTTCATCGCCTTCAAGGCGGGGAAGTACCGCAACATCATGCTGGTGCTCGTGGTCGCTCCGTTCTTCTGCAGCTTCCTCATCCGCACCTACGCCTGGAAGACGATCCTCGCCGACCAGAGCCCCGTCACGCAGTTCCTCAACTTCCTGCACCTGCTGCCGGACGACCGCATCCTCAACACCCCGCTCGCGGTCATCACCGGCATCGCGTACAACTTCCTGCCGTTCATGACTCTGCCGCTGTACGCCGCGCTCGAGAAGATCGACTTCCGACTGATCGAGGCCGGCAACGACCTCTACGGCTCGCCGTGGACGACGTTCCGCAAGGTGACGTTCCCGCTGTCGCTCCCGGGCGTCGTCGCAGGCACGCTGCTCACCTTCATCCCGGCGGTCGGCGACTTCATCAACGCTCAGCTGCTCGGATCGATCAAGGACAAGATGATCGGCAACGTCATCGACAGCCAGTTCCGCATCGTCCGCGACTATCCGACCGCGTCGGCGCTGTCGTTCCTGCTGATGGTGTCGGTGCTCGCGATCGTCTTCGTCTACATTCGCCGAGCAGGGACGGAGGACCTGGTCTGATGTCCGCTCCTACCGTCGACCGCTCGTCAGCATCCCAGCAGTCACGCGACTACACCCCGAAGCGCCCGGGTGTGCTCTCGCGCTCGCTGCGCTGGGTGCGCGACCACGTCATCGCCATCGCGGCGTTCCTCGCGCTGATCTACCTGTTCCTGCCGATCGCGGTCGTCGTGATCTTCTCGTTCAACAAGCCCGAGGGCCGTCAGAACGTCGTCTGGAACCAGTTCTCGCTCGACGCGTGGCTCAACATCTGCCGCGACCCCACGATCTGCGACGCCGTCGGCGTCAGCCTGCAGATCGCGGTCATCTCCACGGCGGTCGCCACCCTGCTCGGCACGCTCATCTCGTTCGCGCTCGTGCGGCACCGCTTCAAGGGCCGTGCGGCGACGAACCTGCTGATCTTCCTGCCGATGGCCACGCCCGAGGTCGTCCTCGGCGCCTCGCTGCTCGCCCTGTTCCTCAACCTGGGTGCGCCGCTCGGCACCGGCACGATCATCATCGCCCACATCATGTTCTGCATCAGCTTCGTCGTGGTGTCGGTGAAGGCCCGCCTCGCGGGCCTCGACCCGAGGCTCGAGCAGGCGGCGTCCGACCTGTACGCCGACGAGCGCGCGACGTTCCGCTACGTCACGCTCCCGCTCGTGCTGCCGGGCATCGTGTCGGCGGCCCTGCTCGCGTTCTCGCTGTCGTTCGACGACTTCATCATCACGAACTTCAACAACGGCACCACCGTGACGTTCCCGCTGTACGTGTGGGGTGCCGCCCAGCGCGGCATCCCGCCGCAGGTCAACGTCATCGGCTCGATCATGTTCTTCGCGGCCCTCGCCATCGTCGTGGTCGCGCAGATCGTCGGTGCCGCGCGCCGCAAGAAGTAGGCAGGACACCGCACGAGGCCGCGCCTACCCTCTCGGGTGGCGCGGCCTCGTCGTCGAAGGAGACACACGCATGGCACTGGCACCGCAGGTGGTGGGCATCCCGCTCTACCTGGGGCTCATGGCCCTCGAGCTCGTCGAGGTGCGCCGCGAGCGCCGCGACGCCGAGCGGCAGGGCACAGCTCCGCACCTCGTCGGCTACACCGGCAAGGACACCGCGACCAGCCTGACCATGGGCATCGGCTCGCTGGTGTGGGGCGCCGTCTTCGCCGGGGTGTCGCTCGCGTTCGACTTCTTCTTCTACGACCGCCGCCTGCTCGACCTCGGGTCGTTCGCCAACGGGTCAGCGGGCATCGGGGCTGCGATCGCGGCCTGGGCGCTCCTCGTCGTCCTCGACGACTTCTGCTACTACTGGTTCCACCGCGTGCACCACGAGTCTCGGTTCTTCTGGGCGGCGCACGTCACCCACCACTCTTCGCAGAAGTACAACCTCTCGACCGCGCTGCGCCAGTCGTGGATCCCGCTCACGAGCCTGCCGTTCTACATCCCCGTGTTCCTGCTCGGCTTCACGCCGGTGCAGTGGGCGTTCGTGCACGGCATCAACCTCGTGTACCAGTTCTGGATCCACACCGAGGCGGTCGACAAGATGTGGCGCTGGTTCGAGGCGGTGTTCAACACCCCGAGCCACCACCGCGTGCACCACGGGTCGAACCCGCAGTACCTCGACAAGAACTACGCCGGCATCTTCATCGTGTGGGACAGGCTGTTCGGCACGTTCGAGCCCGAGGCCGAGCGCGTCCGCTACGGCCTCACGAAGAACATCGACTCGTACAACCCCATCTATGTGGCGTACCACGAGGTCGTCGCGATCGGCCGCGACGTCGCGCGGGCCCGCTCGTGGCGCGACCGCTGGCGGTTCGCCTTCGGCAGCCCCGGCTGGACCCCCGCGGACTGACGCGCCCGTTCTGCGTCTAGGAGTCGAAGCCGAGGCCCAGGCGGTCGAGGGTGCGGAGCCAGAGGTTGCGACGGCCCTCGGTGCGGTCGGCGCGGTCGAGCGACCAGCGGGTGAGCTCGATCGCGGCCTGACGGACCGGCTCGGGCGGGAACGGCAGGGGAGTGCTGCGGACCATGCGGGTGCGCGTGCGCTCGGTGTCGCGGCCGTCGAGCAGGTCCAGCATCACGTTCGCGCCGAAGCGGGTCGCGCCGACGCCGAGCCCGGTGTAGCCGGCGGCGTACGCCACCCGGCCGTCGCGCGCGGTGCCGTAGAACGCCGAGAAGCGCGAGCACGTGTCGATCGCGCCGCCCCAGGCGTGGCTTGCGCGGATGCCCTCGAGCTGGGGGAACACCTCGGTCAGGTGCTCGGCGAGCAGTGCGAACGACTCGGGCCGCTGGTCGTACGCCGACCCCATGCCGTTGCCCCGGTTGTAGATGGCGTCGTAGCCGCCGAACAGGATCCGGCCGTCATCGGTCGGGCGGTAGTAGTGGAACTGGTTGCCCGAGTCGCCGATGCCCTGCCGGCCCGACCAGCCGATGCTCGCCCACTGGTCGTCGGTGAGCGGTTCGGTCATGAGGACGTAGTCGTACACCGGCACGACCAGGTGCTTCAGCCGCGCGAGCAGCGGCGGGAATGCGTTGGTGCCCAGAGCGACACGGCGCGCGCGCACGAGGCCGGGGCCGTCGTCCGACTCAGTCGTCACCTCGACCTCGATGCCCGAGGTGTCGCCGAAGCCGGTGGCGCGCGTGCCCTCGTGGATGCGCACGCCGACGGCGAGGCACGCGTCGCGCAGTCCCCAGGCGAGGCGCGCGGGGTTCACGAGCGCGCTGCCCTGCGGGTCGTGGATCGCGCCGACGTAGAGCGGCGAGTCCACCATCGCGCGCACCTGCTCGGCGTCGAGCGCCTCGATCGTCATGCCGAGGTCGGCGGCCTCGGCGACGGCCTCGGCGTACCCCTCGGTCTGGTAGTGCTCGGTGGCGACGCCGAGCTCGCCGTTGCGCTCGAACGAGCAGTCGATGCCGTAGCGGACGAGCGTGGCCTCGAGCTCGTCGAGGTTCCGGTGGCCGAGACGCGTGAGCGTGGCCATCTCCTCGGGCCAGCGCGACATGCCGTTCTCGGTGCCGTGGGTGATCGAGGGGGAGCAGAAGCCGCCGTTGCGGCCGGATGCCGCCCAGCCGATGCGCGAGCCCTCGAGCAGCAGCACGTCGCGCGTCGGGTCGGCCTCCTTGGCCAGCAGTGCGGTCCAGAGGCCGCTGAATCCGCCGCCGACCACGAGCAGGTCGGCCGCGGTCGTGCCGCGGTGCGCGGGCAGGGCGTCGGGGCGGCGCGGGTCGTCGAGCCAGAACGGCAGGGGGCTGGCGTCGCGGACGGCGTCGTACGACGCGGGGCGGGGGCTGCGTGCGAACGGCACGGTGTCAGTCCTTCGTCGGCCGCCCCGGGTCCTCCGGATGCTGCGGCTGCCCCGGGCGGGCGGAGGCTTCCGCCGGCATGCTCCCGAGGCCCGCTCAGGCTACCGCACATCCTGAACCGCCGTACAGGATGTCGTCCGGCTCTCCGGCCATGACAGGTCGTCAACCCGATCGACGCCTGGCCGTCAGGTTGCCGGTGGTGCGACGGTCGGCCAGCCGGTTGGATGGGCCCATGACCGAGCCCACCCGCATCACCCACTGGATCGACGGCAAGCCCTTCGGCGCCGTCGCCGAGCGCACCGGCGAGGTGCGCGACCCCGCCACCGGCGCCCTGTCCGGCCGCGTCGACTTCGCCACGAGCGAGGTCATGGACGAGGCCGTCGCCGCCGCCAAGGCCGCTTTCGCCGAGTGGGGCAAGACCTCGCTCACCAAGCGCGCCACCGTGCTCTTCGCCTTCCGCCACCTCCTGAACGAGCGCAAGGAGGAGCTCGCCGCGATCATCACGGCCGAGCACGGCAAGGTGCTGTCGGACGCCCTGGGCGAGGTCACCCGCGGCCTCGAGGTCGTCGAGTTCGCCTGCGGCATCCCGCACCTGCTCAAGGGCGGCTACTCCGAGGGCGTCTCGACCGGTGTCGACGTCTACTCGATCCGTCAGCCGCTGGGCGTCGTCGGCATCATCTCGCCGTTCAACTTCCCGGCCATGGTCCCGATGTGGTTCTTCCCCATCGCGATCGCGGCGGGCAACACGGTCATCGTGAAACCGTCCGAGAAGGACCCGTCGGCTGCGAACTTCATCGCGCAGCTGTGGGCCGAGGCCGGCCTGCCGGCCGGCGTGTTCAACGTCGTGCACGGCGACAAGGTGGCCGTCGACTCGCTGCTCACGCACAAGGACGTCAAGAGCATCTCGTTCGTGGGCTCGACCGCGATCGCGAAGTACGTCTACGAGACCGGCACCGCGCACGGCAAGCGCGTGCAGGCCCTCGGCGGCGCAAAGAACCACATGGTCGTCCTCCCTGACGCCGACCTCGACCTCGCTGCCGATGCCGCGGTCAACGCCGGCTTCGGCTCGGCGGGCGAGCGCTGCATGGCGATCTCGGCCCTGGTCTGCGTCGGCGACGTCGCCGACCCGCTGGTCGCCAAGATCGCCGAGCGCGTCGCGACGCTGCGCACCGGCGACGGCCGTCGCGGCAGCGACATGGGCCCGCTCGTCACCGAGGTGCACCGCGACAAGGTGAAGTCGTACATCGACGCAGGCGAGGCCGACGGCGCCACGATCGTCGTCGACGGTCGCAACCCCGAGGTCGACGGCGAGCCCGGCGGCTACTGGCTCGGCCCCACCCTCATCGACAACGTCACCACGGACATGTCGGTCTACACCGACGAGATCTTCGGCCCGGTGCTCTCGGTCGTCCGCGTCGACACGTACGACGAGGCGCTGACGATGGTCAACGACCACCCGTACGGCAACGGCACGGCGATCTTCACCAACGACGGCGGCGCCGCGCGCCGCTACCAGAACGAGGTCGAGGTCGGCATGGTCGGCATCAACGTGCCGATCCCCGTGCCGATGGCCTACTACTCGTTCGGCGGCTGGAAGAACTCGCTGTTCGGCGACAGCCACGCGCACGGCACCGAGGGCGTGCACTTCTTCACCCGCGGCAAGGTCGTCACCTCGCGCTGGCTCGACCCGAGCCACGGCGGCATCAACCTGGGCTTCCCGACCCACGGCTGATCCGCCGCAGCACCACGCGCACCACGCAGGGCCTCGCCTCCGGGCGGGGCCCTGCGTCGCGTTACCCGCACGACGCAGACGCGCCCACGCGGCACGATGGCGGCATGACCTCCCCGACGTTCGCCGACGTCCTGCGCGCAGAGATCGATCCGGTCGCTGTCCCGTTCGGCTTCGCCTCGGGCCAGGGGATCCACGACCAGACCATCTTCTGCGCCGACGGTGACGCGCTGTCCGCCGCGCATCCCGGACTCCCGTGGGACGAGCCTCGGGGGCGGGCCCGGCACCTGCACCGACCTCGTCGTGGACGGCAGCATCCGCACCGGGGTCTACGAGGCGCGCCTCGACGGGCTGCCGCTGCAGGTCCTGCTGCGCGCGCAGGGCCTCGACGACGAGGCCGCCGCGCTCGACGCAGTCATCGGGGCTCCGACGCACGTCGGCGCCCCCGTCGTCGCCGCGTCACTCGCGATCCTGCTGAGGGTCACCGCGCGAGCGTCCTGACTGGGCGGAATGCGCAGTTCGTCACCCTCGGTGGCCGGGTTCCGGATGTTGGTACGGCGTGTCGCATAACGGTTCCCGGGAGTTCCCCCACGGCTCCGGGCGAGCACCTACCGTCGGCCCATGAGGCTCACCATCGTTCTGGACTGCCTCGACCCGGACGCCTCGGTGGAGTTCTGGTCGCTCGCCCTCGGGTACACGCTCGCCGACAAGCTGGACGAGTACCGCGTTCTCGTTCCCTCTCCCGGCCGCGGAGCGTCGCTGGCCGAGATCCACGGCCCTGTCCTGATCCTCGCCAAGAGCGAGGACCCCAAGGCCGGCAAGAACCGCATGCATATCGACGTCCACCCGGACGACGCCGAGGCCCACATCATGCGGCTGCAGCGGCTGGGAGCGACGATCGTCGGTGAACGGGTCGAGCGCTTCGGCATCTGGTGGCAGGTCATGGCGGACCCGGAGGGCAACGAGCTCTGCGTCGTGTCCGGTGCCCAGGGCCCCGAGCACGGCGACGCCAGCTCGGGCTGAGCCCAGGAAGCGGACGGAGGCCCGGACGCGCCTGGTGGCGCGTGCGGACCTCCGACCGGTCGTGCGGGCGATCAGGTGCCGGAGTCCGGCTCCTCGTCGTCCTCGCCGAGCCGTGCCTCCGCACGGGCCTCGGCCTGCGCCTCGCGCAGCTCGTCGACCGACAGGGGCGGGATGACCGTCTGCTCCTGGCTCGGTGCGTCCGGAAGACCCGGCACCAGGGCCTCGGTCTCGGTGATGGGCTCGGCCTCGTACACGTGCACGACCGTGTCGCGGTTGAGGACGGTCCCGGTGAAGAAGGCCGGCGACCGCAGCTTCGAGATGATCATGAGGATCACTCCGAGCAGCAGCGCACCGACCGAGATCAGGAACACGCCTCCGGTCTGCCAGCCGAAGATGTTGATCTGGGTCGCGCTGTTCTCCGGGTTGGCGTTGTCCTTCAGCGTGACGACGAACGCGCCCAGCAGGATCAGGCCGCCGAGCAGCGGCATGATGATGCGCGCGTTGAGATCTCGGAATCCGCTGCCGCGCTCGTTGCGGAAGTACCACGCCGACGCGAATCCGGTGAGGCCGTAGTAGAACGCGATGAGCAGGCCGACGGCGAGCGCGGAGTCGGCGAGGATGTTGTCGCTGATCGCGGCCATCATCACGTAGAAGATGATCGAGATCGCGCCCATGGCGATCGTCGAGGTCGTCGGCGTGAAGAAGCGCGGGTGCACCTTCGCGAACGACGCCGGCAGGGCCTGGTACGCGGCCATCGAGAGGGTCGTGCGGGCGGTCGGCAGAATAGTCGTCTGCGTCGACGCGGCCGCCGAGGTGAGCACCGCGATGATCAGGACCTTCACGAACGTGTCGCCGAGCACCTCCGTGCCGAGCACCGCCAGGACGTCGTCCGAGTCGGCGAGCTGCTCGACGCCGCCGAAGGCGACGGCCGCGACGGCGACGATGGCGTAGGTCAGCACGAGGATGACCGTCGACAGCACCGCGGCCTTGCCCGGCGTCGTGGCCGGGTCCTTGGTCTCCTCGTTGACCGCGACGGCGGAGTCCCAGCCCCAGTAGATGAAGACCGCGAGCAGGACGGCGGACGACATCGTGGCGAAGGAGAACGTGCCGTCCTCACCGACGATGTTGAGCGGGTTGAACCACGAGAGCGACGGCGTGACGGCGTCCGGGCCGGCCGTGTTGGTGAACACCTTGAACAGCGCGATCACGCTGAACAGCACGAGGATGACGACCTCGATCGCGAGCATCACGAACTGGAACTTCGCCGAGACCTCGATGCCGCGGTAGCAGACCCAGGTGAGCAGCACGATCCAGATGCACCCGACGAGCGTGACCGCCGCGGTGTTGTTCGCCAGGTCGTCGAGCCCGAACAGCAGGAAGCCGTAGATGCCGGCGATCTGCGACAGGGAGGCCATGACGACCACGTCGGCCGCGATGATGCCCCAGCCGCCCATCCAGCCGACCCACGGGCCGAAGGCCTTGGTCGACCAGGTGAACGTGGTGCCGCAGTCGGGCGCCACGCGGTTGAGCTCGCGGTAGGCGTACGCGATGAACAGCATCGGGATGAACGCCAGCACCATGACGGCGGGCGACTGGAACGCCACGAGCGCGACGACCCCGCCGAGCGTCGCGGCGATCGAGTATCCGGGGGCCGTCGACGAGACGCCGATGACCACGCTCGACAGCAGGCCGAGCGCTCCGCCCTTCAGGCCCTTGCTTCCTTGTTCGTACGCACCGCTCGTCAGCTCGACGTCCTGGCTCATGTGTCCCTCTCCCACCCGACCGCCCGGGATGCGGTCCGCGCGGCACGCTACGCCGCGAGCGATCATGAACGGGGGACTTCCGGGCGACTTCCCGCCGATGAACGATGCTGAGCGACGAGTCAGTTGCTCTCCGTGACGCCGTAGCCCTTGCCGCGCCGGTGCGGAGGTGCGGGCTCTGCTCGTTCGACCGGGCAGCGTGCATCAGGGCAGGCCAGCTCGTCGCACAACCTGCACATGTGCTCGCTCGTGAGCAGGTCGTCCGTGAGCGCTTCGAGCATGGCCTCGGCCGCCTCGGCGAAGGCGCGCACCTGCTCGTCGTCGAGCGATCCCACGGCCCGCTCGAGGACCTCGCGGCGCGCCGCGAGCACTGCCAGTGCGACGCGATCACCCGTATCGGTCAGAGCCAGCAGCTTCGTGCGCCCGTCCTCGCCGGGGATGCGCTCGACGAGGCCGTCCTTCTCGAGGCGGTCGACGAGCTGCACCGCGCCCGGATGCGTCACCCGGAGCCGCGCGGCGAGGAACGCGATCGGGCGGTCCGGGTACCAGAGCAGCGTGACGAGTGCAGCGGGCGCATTGGCGCCGTGCCGTGTCGCCCGCGCCGCACCGATGTCCACGCGGTCGACGACGGTGAGGGCGAGCGTCCCGAGCACGTTGGCGGCGAAGGCGCGGTCGGCCCGTAGGCCACGCCGGGGCGGTCGCGGCGCGTCCGGGGGGATGGCGATGCCGCCCTCCCCGTAGGCCCGGTCTGGCGAGTCCGTACGACGATGCCTCATATAAGCACCTTATGCCTTAACGTGCGCTGGAACAGGCCGCAGCATCAGGTGCGGCCGTACCAGCGAAGGAATCTCCCCATGCGGGTCCTCTGCGTCGGCGCCGGCGGCGTCGGCTCGTCCGCCGCCCTCATCGCCGCTCGTCGCGACTACTTCGAGTCGTGGGTCGTGGCCGACTACGACCTCGACCGCGCCGAGACTCTCGTCGCGCGCCTGGGCGACCCGCGCTTCGCCGCCGCCCAGGTCGACGCCTCCGACGCGCACGCCGTCGCCGGCCTGGCGCGCGAGCACGGCATCACGCACGTGCTCAACGCCGTCGACCCGCGCTTCGTGCTCTCCATCTTCGAGGGAGCGTTCCTCTCCGGCGCCGACTACCTCGACACCGCGATGAGCCTCTCGAGCCCGCACCCCGAGCAGCCGTTCGAGCTGCCCGGCATCAAGCTCGGTGACGAGCAGTTCGCGCACGACGCCTCGTGGCGCGACTCCGGCCGCCTCGCGCTCGTCGGCATCGGCGTCGAGCCCGGGCTCGCGGACGTCTTCGCCCGGTACGCCGAGGACCACCTGTTCTCCGAGATCGACGAGCTCGGCGTCCGCGACGCCGGCAACCTCGTGATCGACGGATACGACTTCGCGCCGTCGTTCTCGATCTGGACGACGATCGAGGAGTGCCTCAACCCGCCGGTCATCTGGGAGAAGGACCGCGAGCTGGTTCACCACCGCGCCGTTCTCCGAGCCCGAGGTCTTCGACTTCCCCGAGCGGAATCGGCCCGGTCGAGTGCGTGAACGTGGAGCACGAGGAGGTGCTCCTCATGCCGCGCTGGGTGAAGGCCCGCCGCGTGACCTTCAAGTTCGGCCTCGGCGACGAGTTCATCGACGTCCTCAAGACCCTGCACAAGCTCGGTCTCGACCGCACCGCACCCGTCACCGTTCGCGGCGTCCAGGTCTCGCCGCGCGACGTCGTCGCCGCGTGCCTGCCCGACCCGCTCACCCTCGGCGACAGGATGACCGGCGCGACCTGCGCCGGCCTCTGGGTCACGGGCACGGGCAAGGACGGCCGGCCGCGCGAGGTCTATCTGTACCACGTGGCCGACAACGAGTGGACGATGAAGGAGTACGGCGCCCAGGCGGTCGTGTGGCAGACCGCCATGAACCCGGTCGTGGCGCTCGAGCTCCTCGCGACCGGCGTGTGGACGGGTGCCGGCGTGCTCGGCCCCGAGGCGTTCGACTCCGTGCCGTTCCTCGACCTGCTGCGCGACGGCTACGGCCAGGCGTGGGGCATCCAGGAGCGCGACCCGCAGACGCACGCCGTCCTCACCGACCTGCCCGGCTGAGGACCCAGCTCGTGCGAGAGCCGCACCCCGGACGGGGTGCGGCTCTCGTCGTCCCCTGAGTGCTACAGCGCCGTGACGTCGACGTCGGCGGGCACGAGGACCGCGTCGATCACGTGGATGACGCCGTTGGAGGCTGCGACGTCCGGCGTGACGACGGTGGCGCCACCGACCTTGATGCCGCCGTCGGTCGTGATCGTGAGCTTCGAGCCCTCCACTGTGGCCACGTCACCGGCGACGACGTCGCTGGACGGGACGTTCGCTGCGACGACGTGGTAGGTCAGGATCTTGGCGAGCACGGCCTTGTTCTCGGGCAGCAGCAGCTTGTCGAGCAGGCCGGCAGGAAGCGCCGCGAACGCCTCGTTGGTCGGAGCGAACACGGTGAACGGGCCGGTGCCGCTCAGGGTCTCGGCGAGCCCGGCCGCCTTCACGGCGGCGACGAGCGTGGTGAAGTCGGGGTTGGCGGCGGCAACGTCGACGACCGTGCCGGGCGTGGCCGGGGTGGAGGCGGCGGCCGACGAGGACGTCGGTGCGGGTGCGCTCGACGACGGGGTCGCGTCCGAGCTGCTGCCGCAGGCGGCAAGGGTCAGTGCCGCGAGGCCGGCGACGGCGATGGTGGCGATCCGAGTGGTGCGCATGGTGTCCTCCGTGGTTGGCGGTGCCCCGAAGGGCTCGTCTGAACGCCCTTCTCCCCGGGTGCCGCCGCCGGATGCCCGTCAGGGTGAGGCCCATGTCACGCCGGAGCGCGCATCCGCCTTTCTCTCAGGCGGGACGGGTCGTGGCCGATGGAGGGATAGACCCGCGTCAGCCCAGGACGCGGACCTACCGCAAGGACGCCTCGTGGTCGACTTCCTCCGCCGTTATCCGATCCGTGCCCGCCTGCTGCTGATCGGAGCGCTCCCGCTCGCGCTCAGCGCGGTCGTGGCGCTCGTCGCCGTGCTCGGCTTCACCGGCTCCGTGTCCGCCTCGGCGAGCGCTGCCGAGAAGCTCCGCCAAGGCCAAGGACGCGCTGGCCATGAAGTACCAGGCTGCGGACTGGAACGGCTGGCAGACGGCGTATGCCTTCGACGTCGCCCGCGGGGTCAAGGACGCCGTCGCCGACACCGGCGAGAGCCGTGCCGCCTTCCTGGCCTCCCAGGCCGTCCTGCTCGAGGAAGCTCACGGCGTTCGAGGCCCGCACGGACCTGACCGCCGAGCAGAGCGGCTTCGTCGCCGACGCGCGGACGAGCGTCGACGCCTTCGTCACGGTCGACGGCCAGATCGTCACGCTCTACAGCTCCGGCGCTGCCGCCGACAAGATCAAGGCGGACGAGCTGGTCCTGACCACCGAGATCGAGAACTACAACGCCGCCGCCGCAGCACTGGGCAAGCTGGCCGACGCGACGTCCGCCCAGGCGACCGCCGACGTCCAGGCCGCGACCGACGCAGCCGCTCGCTCCAAGATCATCATGATCGCCCTCGTGGTCCTCGGCATCGTGCTCGTCGGACTGACCGTGCTCGCGGTCGTCCGCTCGATCAGCCGCCCGCTGCTCGCCCTGCGCGACCGGCTCGCTGCCATCGCCGACGGCGAGGGCGACCTCACCGCTCGCGTCGCCGAGGACGGCAAGGACGAGATCACCGAGGTGTCGTCTCTGTTCAACCGCTTCGTGCAGCAGATCGCCGACGTGATCGGCCGCGTCGCCAGCTCGGCGCAGACCGTGTCGGCCGCCGCCGAGGAGCTCACGGTGACGTCGAACCTGATGTCGACCTCCGCCGACACCACGGCGCAGCAGGCGCAGGTCGTCTCGGTCCGCACCGAGACGGTCAACGAGTCGGTCCAGACGGCCGCCACCGCGACCGACGAGCTCACGGCCTCGATCGCCCAGATCTCGTCGTCTGCCTGGGATGCCGCCCGCGTCGCCTCGACCGCCGTCGAGGTGGCCGAGACCACGAGCATCATCATGAACAAGCTCGGCGCCAGCAGCGAGGACATCGGCAAGGTCATCAAGGAGATCAAGGGCGTCGCCGACCAGACGAACCTGCTCGCGCTCAACGCCACGATCGAGTCGGCCCGTGCCGGCGAGGCGGGCAAGGGCTTCGCGGTCGTCGCGAGCGAGGTCAAGGACCTCGCCCGTGCCACCGCGACGGCGACGACCGACATCACCCAGAAGATCCAGGCGATCAACGACGACACCCTCGAGGCGATCTCGGCGATCGGTCAGATCTCGGGCACCATCGCGCAGATCAACGAGATCCAGCACTCGATCGCGTCGGCGGTCGAGGAGCAGACCGCGGCGATCAACGAGATCGCGCGCAGCATGTCCGACGTCGCGAGCGGCTCGGGCCAGATCCAGGAGACCGTCGGCAGCGTGGCGGACGCGGCGCACGCGGCGTCGTCCGGCGCCGAGCAGACGCGTCAGGCCTCGCGCGAGCTCGCGGTCATGTCCTCCGAGCTCGAGAGCCTGGTCCAGGGCTTCCGCTACTGAGCCTCTGGCACCTGGCACGACGAAGGGCCGCACCCCACCGGGGTGCGGCCCTTCGTCGTCGTACTAGTTGCCGGTGAGGGCGAGGAACTGCTCCTCGAGGACCGTCAGGGCCTCGTCAAGCAGGTGCGACGGGATCGTGAGCGGCGGCAGGAAGCGCAGCACGTTGCCGTACGTGCCGGCGGTGAGCACCACGACGCCCTGGGCGTGGCAGGCCTTCGCGACGGCTGCGGTGAACGCGGCGTCCGGCTCGTCGGTGCCCGGCTTCACGATCTCGACCGCGATCATCGCGCCGCGGCCTCGGATCTCGCCGATGACGCCGGTCTTGTCGGCGATCGTCTGGAGGCGCGGCTTCATGACGGCCTCGATCTCACGCGCTCGCGCGTTGAGGTCGAGCTCCTCCATCGTCGCGATCGAGCCGAGCGCAGCGGCGCAGGCGACAGGGTTGCCGCCGTACGTGCCGCCGAGGCCGCCGACGTGCACGGCGTCCATGATCTCGGCGCGGCCGGTGACGCCGGCGAGCGGCAGACCGCCCGCGATGCCCTTCGCCGTGGTGATGACGTCGGGGACGATGCCCTCGTGCTCGCTGGCGAACCAGGCGCCGGTGCGGCAGAAGCCGCTCTGCACCTCGTCGGCGACGAAGACGATGCCGTTGGCGTTGGCGAACTCCGACCATGGCGGGCAGGAAGCCCTCGGCCGGGACGATGAAGCCGCCCTCGCCCGCGATGGGCTCGATGACGATGGCGGCGACGTTGTCGGCGCCGATCTCCTTGTCGATGCGGCTGATCGCGTCGGCCGCGGCCTTCGCGCCGTCGCGGCCGTCGTGGAACGGGTAGGACAGCGGCACGCGGTAGATCTCGGAGGCGAACGGGCCGAAGGACTGCTTGTAGGGCATGTTCTTCGCCGTCATGCGCCATCGTGAGGTTGGTGCGGCCGTGGTAGCCGTGCTCGAACACCACGACGGCGTCGCGCTTGGTGTAGGCGCGGGCGATCTTCACGGCGTTCTCGACGGCCTCGGCACCGGTGTTGAACAGGGCCGAGCGCTTCTCGTGGTCGCCGGGGGTGAGGCGGTTGAGCGCCTCGCACACCTCGACGTAGCCCTCGTAGCTGCGTGACCATGAAGCAGGTGTGGGTGAACTTCGCGACCTGCTCCTGGACGGCGGCGACGACCTTGGGCGCGGAGTTGCCCGACGCTGGTCACGGCGATGCCGGAGCCGAGGTCGATGAGCGAGTTGCCGTCGATGTCGAGGATCACGCCGCCGCCGGCGGCCTCGACGTAGATCGGCAGGGTGCCGCCGACGCCGGCGCTGACGGCCGACACGCGACGCGCCTGGAGCGTCGGCCGACTTGGGGCCGGGGATGGCGGTGACGAGGCGGCGCTCCTGGGGGAGGTCCGCGGCGAGGGGGGAGGAGGAGGTCGTCATGGCCGACAGGCTACGGCTCCCCGGGGCCAGACTGTTGTGGACTTCTCGGCCATCCTCGGATCTACTCTTGTCCAGACCGGACATCGAGGTCCGGTCCCCCAGGAGGTCCTGCCGTGCCGCCCCGCCTGCGTGATGTCGTCGCCCTGCCCGACCTCGGGCTGACCGTGCTGGCCGGGCGACCGCCCTGGACCGGCCGGTGCGCTGGGTCGCGGTCAGCGAGCTCGAGGACCCGGCCCCCTTCCTCGAGGGCGGCGAGCTGCTGCTCACGACCGGCATGCGCCTGCCGACCAAGGCTGCCGCGTGCTCGGCGTACGTCGCGCGCCTCGTCGCCGCCGACGTCGCCGCGCTCGGGCTCGGGGTGGGTCTGTCGCACGCCGAGGTGCCCGCCGCGCTGGTGTCCGCTGCCGACGGGCAGGGGCTGCCGCTCGTGCGGGTGCCCGAGCAGACCCCGTTCATCGCCGTCACCAAGGCCATCTCCCGGCTGCTGGCGGCCGAGGAGTACGACGAGGCTGCGCGCGGCTTCACCGCCCAGCGCGAGCTCATCCGCGCGGCGCTGACCGGGGAGGACGGCGTGGCCGCGGCAGTGGCCACTCGGCTCGCTAAGCACCTCGGCGGGTTCGCGCTCGTGCTCGACCCTGCGGGCACCGTGCTCCACGCGAGCCCGGCGTCGGCTGTGTCACGCGCAGCCGACCTCGCAGCGGAGGTCGCTCGGCTCCGGCCCAAGGGGCTGCTCGCGTCTGCAGCCCTGGCCGGCTCGGACGAGTACGTCGTGCTGCAGCCGCTCGGGGTCCGCGGCAAGGCGCGCGGCTTCCTGGCTGTCGGGGCAGCGGCGCCGCTGTCGGCCAACGACCAGGCCGTCGTCAACCTCGCCGTCTCGCTCCTGTCGCTGTCGCTCGCCCGCTCGGAGGGGCGCACCGCGTCCGAGCGCGGCGTGCGGGCGGCTGCCGTGCGGCTGCTGCTCGACGGCCACGCCGCGTCGTTGCCGCTCGACTCCCTCGGTTGGTCTGCGCTGCGCTCGCGCCCGGTGCGGGTCGTCGTCGCTCGCGCGTCCGACAGCGAGCCGGCCGTGCTGGCTGCCGTCGAGGAGCGGCTCGCGGAGGTGCTGCCGGGCAGTGCGATCGCGGCCGGCCTGCTTCCCGACGACCCCGCGGTGGTCCTGGCCGTGGCGCCGTCCGCATCGCTCGAGGCCGCGCCGGCCGCGGGTCTCGCGGGTGACGACGACGACGTGGTGCGGGCTGCCGGTGTGGGCGACACGTCCGACGTCGACGACCCGGCGGCGCTCGGCCGGTCCCTGGCTCGTGCGCGCCGGGCGCTCGCCGCCGGCGCCGACGGGCTCCGCCGCTACGACGACCTCGGCGGCGGGCTGGAGGCGCTGCTCGACCCAGCAGCCGCCGACGCGTGGGCGCGCGCACTGCTCGCGCCGCTCGACGAGCCGGGGGAGCGCGCGGATCTCGCGGCCACGCTCTCGGCCTGGCTGGGCCGGCACGGCCAGGTCGACGCCGCGGCCGCCGACCTCGGCGTGCACCGCCACACCGTCCGCCACCGCCTGCGCCGCGCGGAGGCCCTGCTCGGCCGCAGCCTGGACGACCCCGGCGTACGCGCCGAGCTCTGGCTGGCCCTCACCCGCACCCCCAGCTGAGGGACTGTCCGGCCTGGCGGTTCTACGCGGCTCCGTTGTCCGTCCTGGAGACCGGGCCGCCGTGCGGGCGCCGTACCGTCGTCACATGAGCGACGTCCTCTTCCCCGCCTGGATCGCCGGCCGCCCCGTCACGACGGGCCCGACCGCCGAGGTGCTGCACCCGTACGACGGCTCCGTCGTCGGCGCGCACGTCGTGCCGAGCGCCGACCAGGTCGAGGAGGCGCTCGCCGCCGCGTGGGCTGTGCGGCACGAGTTCGCCGCGACGTCGGCCGCGCTGCGCGCCGACGCCCTCATGCACGTGTCGAGCCGCCTCACCGAGCGCGCCGAGGAGATCGCGCGCCTCATCACCGGCGAGAACGGCAAGCCGATCATGTGGGCGCGCGCCGAGGTCGGCCGCGCGGCCTCGACGTTCCGCTTCGCCGCCGAGGAGGCCCGCCGCTTCGGCGGCGAGCTGCAGCGCCTCGACACGGACGCCGCCAGCGGCGGCCGCGCCGCGATCATCCGCCGCTTCCCGATCGGCCCGGTGCTGGGCATCTCGCCGTTCAACTTCCCGCTCAACCTCGTCGCGCACAAGGTCGCGCCGGCCCTCGCCGTCGGCGCCCCGATCGTGCTGAAGCCCGCGCCTGCGACGCCGCTGTCGGCCCTCCTGCTCGGCGAGCTGCTCGCCGAGACCGACCTGCCCGCCGGCTCGTGGTCGGTGCTGCCCGTCGGCAACGACATCGCGCCCGTGCTCACCGCCGACGAGCGGCTCCCCGTCGTCTCGTTCACCGGGTCCGAGACGGTCGGCTACGCGATCCAGAAGGCTGTGCCGCACAAGCACGTCACGCTCGAGCTGGGCGGCAACGCAGCGGCCGTCGTGTGCCCCGACTGGTCGACCGAGGCCGACCTCGACTGGGCGACCACGCGCGTGGCGACGTTCGCCAACTACCAGGCCGGTCAGGCCTGCGTGTCGGTGCAGCGGGTGCTCGTCGACTCGACGCTGTGGGACCGGTTCGTGCCGCAGCTCGTCGCGAAGACCGAGGCTCTGCCGACCGGTTCGCCGTGGGACGACGCGACCGTCGTCGGCCCGCTCGTCAACGAGGCCGCCGCGATCCGCGTGCAGACCTGGGTCGACGAGGCCGTGGCGGCCGGCGCGACGCTGCTCGCCGGCGGCGTGCGCGACGGTGCGTCGTACAGCCCGACGGTGCTGACCGACGTCCCGGCCGACGCCAAGGTGTCGTGCGAGGAGGTCTTCGGGCCCGTGCTCGTGCTGCAGAAGGTGGACGGCGTCGACGAGGCCTTCGCGGTCGTCAACGACTCGCGCTTCGGCCTCCAGACCGGTGTCTTCACCCACGACCTGCAGGTCGCCTTCCGCGCGCACCGTGATCTCGAGGTGGGCGGCGTGATCGTCGGCGACGTCCCGGCATACCGCGCCGACCAGATGCCGTACGGCGGCGTCAAGGCCTCCGGCGTCGGCCGCGAGGGCCTGCGCTCCGCCATGGACGACTACACCTACGAGCGCGTCCTCGTCCTCACCGGCATCGCCCTCTGACGCCTTTTCTGCCCCTTAGGGTCAGGAAGTGCCCTTCAAGGGACTTCCCGTGACCACAACTCGGCAGCGCCGGCCGGGTCAGAGGTCGAAGGCGTAGCAGAGCGTGCGCTCGTCGTGGGCGAACTGGCCGTAGCGATCGATCTGGCGCCAGCCGAGCCGCTCGTACAGCGCCACCGCCTCGTGCTGCGGCGTGCCCGTGTCGAGCCACAGCGAGCGGTAGCCGGCCGTGCGCGCCTCCAGGACGAGGTGCGCCATGAGCAGCCGCGAGTGCCCGTGCCCCCGCGCCTCGGGCACGACGTAGACGCGCTTCACCTCGCCGATGTCGTACGCCGCGTCCTCGACGGTGGCCGCGAGCGGCTGCACCGCGCCGCACCCCACCACCGTGCCGGTGTCGTCCTGCACGAGCAGCCACCGCACGTCGTCGTGCAGCGGCACGAGGGGCGTGTCGCCGTCGGTCTCGCCGTACCGGTGGGCCATCTCCGACCAGTACGCCGACATCAGGGGCGGGATCCGCGGGTCGTCCGCGGTGACGGGCTCGGTGGTCGGCACGGCGCGATCCTGCCACCGCGCGCGGCGAGGATGCGCGCACGCGACGGTGCTGCGCCCTGTGATGTCGCCGACCTGCTCGGTGCCGGTGGGTGCCCGGTCGCCGCACGGGGCCACCCGGCCGCTCGGTGGTCGTCGCCTACGGCTGCAGGTGCAGGCCGAAGCAGACCGAGCGCTCGTCGGCATACGGGCCGTACGGCGTGATCCGGTGCCAGCCGAGGCTCTCGTAGAGCGCGATGGCATGCGGCTGCGCGTCGCCGGTCTCGAGCCACAGCTCGGTGTAGCCGAGCGACGGCGCGAGCTCGACCGCCGCGGTCATGAGCCTCCGCGCGTGGCCGCGGCCGCGGGCCGAGGGCACGACGTACACGCGCTTCACCTCGCCCTGCGTCGCGAGGGCGTCGGGCTCGGCGACGGTGAGCGGGATGACGCCGGCGCAGCCGACGGGCGAGCCGTCGTCGTCGCGCAGCACGAGCCAGGCGCCGTGCGGCGGCACGAGCTTCCAGCTGTCGAAGTCGCCGCCGTACAGGCCGATCATCTCGGCCACCATCGCGGAGGCCAGGTCGACGAGGACGGCGTCGTCCTCGGGCACCTGCGCGGTCGTGGGCACCGGGCGATGCTGCCAGACGGGCAGGCCACCGGGATCGGCACGTCCGCGCACGGGGTGGGCGACCCGAGAAGTGGTCACGACAGTGCCGTTGAAGGGCGCTTTGTGACCCTAAGGGGCCAAAAATGCCCGGGGGGTGGCGGCGGCGCGCGTCCTGCTGGGGATCGGTCACACTGGTGCCCATGCGCGACGTCGTCATCCTCGGGAGCACCGGGTCCATCGGGACCCAGGCGCTCGACGTCGTCACGCGCAATCCTGGCGCGTTCCGGGTCACGGCCATCGCCGCCGGGGGAGCCGACGTCGGGTCGCTCGCTGCCCAGGCGGCGCAGTACGGCGTCCCGGTCGTCGCCGTCGCCGACGAGAGCCGCGTGCCGGCGCTGCGCGAGGCGCTGGCCGCGCACGGCGTCAGCCCCACCCTCCTCGCCGGCCCCGACGCCGCCACCGAGGCTGCTGCCACGCCCGCCGACGTCGTCCTCAACGGCATGACCGGCTCGATCGGCCTGCGCCCCACCCTCGCGGCGCTCGAGGCCGGCAGCGTCCTCGCTCTGGCCAACAAGGAGTCGCTCGTCGCCGGCGGCCCGCTCGTGAAGGCCGCGGCCAAGCCCGGCCAGATCGTGCCCGTCGACTCCGAGCACTCAGCGCTCGCGCAGTGCCTGCGCGGCGGCACCGCCGACGAGGTACGTCGCCTGGTGCTCACCGCGAGCGGCGGCCCGTTCCGCGGTCGGCGTCGCAGCGAGCTCACCGCCGTCACGCCCGAGCAGGCCCTCGCCCACCCGACATGGAGCATGGGCCCGGTCGTCACCACCAACTCCGCCACGATGGTCAACAAGGCGCTCGAGGTGATCGAGGCGCACCTGCTCTTCGACGTGCCGCTCGAGCGCATCGACGTCGTCGTGCACCCGCAGTCGATGGTCCACTCGATGGTGGAGTTCTTCGACGGCTCGACCATCGCGCAGGTCAGCCCGCCCGACATGCGCCTGCCCATCGCCCTCGGCCTCTCCTGGCCCGACCGCGTCCCGCACCCCGGCTACGGCTGCGACTGGACCACCGCCGCGACCTGGACGTTCGAGCCGCTCGACGACGAGGCCTTCCCAGCCGTCGCGCTGGCCCGTCATGCCGCGACCGAGGGCGGTACGGCGCCCGCGGTCTTCAACGCCGCGAACGAGGAGCTGCGTCGCGGCGTTCTTCGACGGCCGGCTGCCGTTCCTCGGCATCGTCGACACCCTCACCACCGTGGTCGCGGAGCACCTCGCCGAGCACCAGGGGAACCCCCGCGACGTCGACGACGTCCTAGCGGCGGAGAGCTGGGCCCGAGCGCGCGCCCGCGAGCTGACGGGACGGGCGACGTGATCCTGCTGGAGATGCTGGGCTGGCTGATCTTCCTGATCGGCGTGGGCTTCTCGATCGGCCTGCACGAGATCGGCCACCTGCTGCCCGCCAAGGCGTTCGGCGTCAAGGTCACGCAGTACATGGTCGGCTTCGGCCCCACCGCGTGGGCCAAGCGCAAGGGCGAGACCGAGTACGGCATCAAGTGGATCCCCCTCGGCGGCTACATCCGCATGATCGGGATGTACCCGCCCGCCAAGGGCGCCGACCCGACGATGCTCCGCGCCTCGAGCACCGGCCGCTGGTCCACCCTCATCAACGACGCGCGCCAGGCGTCGCTGGAGGAGGTGCGGCCCGAGGACTCCGAGCGAGTCTTCTACAAGCTGCCCGTGCGCAAGCGCATCGTGATCATGCTCGGCGGCCCGGTGATGAACGTCGTGCTGGCGTTCATCATGTTCACGCTCGTCATCTCGGTCATCGGCACCAACCAGGACCTCGAGGGCAACCCCAACCTCACCAACCGCGTCGGCGCTGTCGTGCAGTGCCTGCCGACCAAGGCCGACACGACCGGCAAGGCCGCGCCCAACGGCGAGTGCACCGGCTCGACCCCCACCCCGGCGTACGCCGGCGGCATGCTGAAGGCCGACACGATCCTCTCCGTCGCCGGCACGCCCACGCCGACGTGGCCCGCCGTGCAGGACGCGATCCGCAAGGCTCCGACCGGCGACACCGTCGTCGTGGTCGACCGCGACGGCCAGCAGGTCGTGCTCACGGTGCCGCTGGCCGCCGTCGACCGCCCGGTCGTCGACGACGCCGGCAAGGACACCGGCACGACCGAGAAGCGCAACTTCCTCGGCATCGCCCCGGCCACCGAGCGCCTGACCCAGCCCGTCACCGCGGTGCCCGGCTACGTGTGGAGCCTCTCGGTCCGAGCGGTCAGCACGATCGTCACGCTGCCGGTGAGGCTCTGGGACCTCGCGGTCTCGACGTTCACCGACAAGCCGCGCGACACCGAGGGCATCGTCGGCCCGGTCGGCGTCGGCCGGATCACCGGCGAGATCGTCGCGCTCGACGACACGCCGGTGATCGACAAGACGGCGTACATCCTCAGCCTGCTCGCGGGCCTGAACCTCTTCCTGTTCCTGTTCAACCTGATCCCGCTGCTGCCGCTCGACGGCGGACACGTGGCCGGCGCGATCTGGGAGTCGATCAAGCGCGGCTGGGCCCGCCTGCGCCGCCAGCCCGACCCGGGGCCGGTCGACATCGCCAAGGCGCTGCCGGTCACGTACGTCGTGTCGATCTTCCTGGTCGGCATGGGCGCGCTCGTCCTGCTCGCCGACCTCATCGAGCCGATCACCCTCAACGGTTGACGCCACGCGTCACCCTCCGGTGTCCCAGCCGGGGTTTCCGGGAGAGAATGGGCCCATGACGATCGGACTCGGCATGCCGGCCCTCCCCGCTCCTGTGCTCGCGGAGCGGCGCGTGAGCCGCAAGATCACGCTGCGCCACCACTCGCACCCGGTCGAGATCGGTGGGGGAGCCCCCATCTCGGTGCAGTCGATGACGACCACGCGCACCGACGACGTCAACGCCACGCTCCAGCAGATCGCCGAGCTCACCGCCGCGGGCTGCCAGATCGTGCGCGTCGCCGTCCCGAGCCAGGACGACGCCGACGCGCTGCCGCAGATCGCGAGGAAGTCCGGCATCCCGGTCATCGCCGACATCCACTTCCAGCCGAAGTACGTCTTCGCCGCGATCGACGCGGGCTGCGCCGGCGTCCGCGTGAACCCGGGCAACATCAAGCAGTTCGACGACAAGGTCGGCGAGATCGCCCGCGCCGCCAAGGACGCCGGGATCCCGATCCGCATCGGCGTCAACGCCGGCTCGCTCGACAAGCGTCTGCTCGAGAAGTACGGCAAGGCGACGCCGGAGGCGCTCGTCGAGTCCGCGCTCTGGGAGTGCTCGCTGTTCGAGGAGCACGACTTCCGCGACATCAAGATCTCGGTCAAGCACAACGACCCGGTCGTGATGGTGTCGGCGTACCGCCTGCTCGCCGCGCAGTGCGACTACCCGCTGCACCTCGGCGTCACCGAGGCCGGCCCGGCGTTCCAGGGCACGATCAAGTCGTCGGTCGCCTTCGGCGCGCTGCTGTCGCAGGGCATCGGCGACACGATCCGCGTCTCGCTCTCGGCCCCGCCGGTCGAGGAGGTCAAGGTCGGCAACCAGATCCTGGAGTCGCTCAACCTCCGCAAGCGCGGCCTCGAGATCGTGTCGTGCCCGTCGTGCGGCCGCGCGCAGGTCGACGTCTACACCCTCGCCGAGCAGGTCACCGCCGGCCTCGAGGGCCTCACCGTCCCGCTGCGCGTCGCCGTCATGGGCTGCGTCGTCAACGGCCCGGGCGAGGCGCGCGAGGCCGACCTCGGCGTCGCGTCCGGCAACGGCAAGGGCCAGATCTTCAAGCGGGGCGAGGTCGTCGCGACCGTGCCCGAGTCCAAGATCGTCGAGACCCTCGTCGAGATGGCGCTCGAGATGGCCGAGGAGATGGGCGTCGACCCCGAGAGCGGCGAGGCCGTCGGCCCGGTCGTCATCCCCGTCGGCTGACCTCCTCCCGTACCCGTATCCGTATCGGCCGGTCGGTTCGCGCGACGGTCAGTCGAACAGACGCGGGGCCAGCAGGTCGGCCAGCGCGCGCAGGCCGCTGCCGTCGCCGCGGTCCCAGGTCGCCAGCCTCTCGGCCTGCGGCGCGGGCAGCCGGCAGTCGACCTCGACGGTCACGGGCCACACGTCGCGCAGCCACTGGACCGCCTCGCGCAGGTCGCTGCCTGGGTCGAGCACGACCCGGATGAGCAGGCCGTTACGCGACGACGTCTCGTCGTAGACGCCGACAACGGGGCAGCCGGCTGGTCGGAGCGTCTCGCCACCACGGTGGGTCGCCCGCTCCCGGGAGCGGTTGTGGATGTTCTCTACGACCCGGTCAGCCTCGACTCCGAGCGGCACCTCGGTGATGACCAGGTCGCCGCCGACCGGGCGGATCGTGCAGCCGAGGGTGAGCCGCGCCGGCCGCCCGTCGAGCAGCCCCACGAGGTCGCCGCTCACGGTGCCGCCCGTCGGCAGCACGGGCGGGCCGGCGTCGGTGCCCGCGGCCAGCAGAGTGCCCACCACGGCGTCCGGGGCGAAAGGTGGCACCGGGCCGCCCCGGTAGAGCGAGCCCTCGATCAGGCCGAGCGGCACCGGGCCGATCTCTCCGCGCTCGGCCGCGAGCGCCAGCGCGCCGACCTCGGACAGCCGCGCCTCGACGTACTTCGCGTCGGCGGGGCCGTCATCGCCCTGGGTGCCGAGGTTGCCGTGGCCGTCCACGAGCGGCAGGTGCAGCCGCCACGGGACGGCGACGTCGACCAGCACCGGCCACGAGTAGCGCGGCCCGACGCCGTGCAGCCGGTCGACCGCGGCGAGGACGTCGGAGCAGCGGACGGGCTCGCCGCCGTCGCCCTCGAGAAGGTCGATCGCGTCGAGCAGCGCCACCTCGACCGGCCCGAGGCCGGTGCGCGCGGTCATGCCACCACCTGGAGGTCGATGCCGTCCGCGGGGATCCAGTGCGAGGGCGGGACGTCGCCCACGAAGACGTCGAGCGGCCCCCAGGCCGTGTCGACGCGCACGCAGCGGCCGACGACGAGCTGGCGCTCGGTCGTGGTGCACCCGAGGGCGGCGAGCGCCGCCACCAGCGCGGGCACACCGGCGTCGGGCACGACGACGTCGAGGTCGGCCGGGTCGCGTGCGGCGTCGCGCAGGAGTCGCGCCGTACCGCCGACCACGACCACGGCGGCCCCGAGACGGGCGAGCTCGCACGCCAGCGCGACCGGTCGCGGCAGGGTCATGGCGCGACCGTAACCCCCGCGTGGGGCCCGTCACACCGCCCGCGTGTCGCCGTCCGACGGTTCGACCCCGATATTACTTGCGAGTAACATGGGGACCGGATCAAGGAGGTCACCATGACCAACGCCCTGCACCTTCCGCCCGTCGTCGAGCACGCAGCGCACGAGATGGCCCACCAGGCAGGGGCCGTGACCCACCAGGTCGCCGTCGCCGCCCAGCACGTCGGGGCCGTCGCCCGCCACGAGGCCGACGTCGTCGTCGACGTCCTGCTCAGCCCGCTCTCGCCCGAGCTCGCCGGCTTCCACGTCGAGATCACCGAGGACGACATCCTCTAGCCGCGCCACGCGCTCAGGCCGCGTGGCCCGGTCGCCGCCGATAACGCCGCGGCGTCCGGCAGGATGTGCGGCGTGACGACGGCGACCGCGGGCGTGCTCCGCGTGCTCGGGCCGCGCGACCTGCCCGAGGTCCGCGCGCTGCTGGCGCGCGACCCGGTCAAGCACTGCTTCGTGGCCTCGCGCGTTCTCACCAGCGGTCTCGACACCTGGCGCATGGGCGGCGAGCTCTGGGGCTGGACCGAGGACGGCGAGCTCACCTCGCTGCTCTACCTCGGCGCCAACCTCGTGCCGGTCGAGACCACGCCCGAGGCCCGGCGGGCCTTCGCCGACCGCTGCCGCCGCATCGGGCGGCGCTGCTCGTCGATCGTGGGGCCGTCCGAGGACGTCTCGGTCCTCTGGAGCCTGCTCTCCGAGTCCTGGGGCCCGGCGCGCGAGGTGCGTGCCTCCCAGCCCGTGATGGTCATCGAGCCGGGCTCGCCGGTGCTCGTGCCTGCCGACCCGCTCGTACGCCGGGTCCGCGAGGACGAGATCGACATCCTGCTGCCGGCCTGCGTCGCCATGTTCACCGAGGAGGTCGGCGTCTCGCCCCTGGCCGGTGGCGGCGCCGATCCCTACCGCGCCCGCATCGCCGAGCTCGTGCGTGCCGGGCGTGCCTTCGCGCGCATCGAGAGCGGTCGCGTCCTGACCAAGGCCGAGGTGGGCGCGGTCGGCGACGGCGTCTGCCAGGTGCAGGGCGTGTGGACGACGCCAGAGCTCCGCGGCCACGGCTTCGGCCAGGCAGCCATGGCGCAGGTGGTCGAGCTCGCGCGCGACATCACGCCCGTGGTGAGCCTGTACGTCAACGATTTCAACGTGGTCGCGCGCCACGTCTACGAGCGGGTCGGCTTCCACGAGTCGACGACGTTCTCCACCGTCCTGTTCTGACGGCGCCCGGCTACGCGCTGCGCACGCGCGGGCCGACTCCGGTGATCCTCTGCCGATCCTCGTACGAGCAGTGCCAGCATCGGCCCATGCGCATCTTCCTGGTTCCCGCAGCCGTCGTGACGGCCCTCGTCCTCACCTCGTGCGGCGGCGCGAAGGACGCTGCGTCCTCCGCGATCGACCGAGCCGAGAGCGCGGCGTCCCAGGCGGGCGACGCGGCCTCCTCGGCCGCGGCAGCCGTCTCCTCGGCGGCAGCAGCTGCGACGTCGGCCGCAGCGGCCACCGGCGACGTCGACTGCGGCGCCCTCAGCAAGGACGACGTCGCGAAGTTCGTCGTCTACACCCAGCTCCTGGCCCAGGCCGGGTCGGCCGACAGCATCGACCTGCTCCGCACGGGCGGCGTGACCGACTACTCGCCCGAGGCCATGGCGACCGTTCTCGACCACATGGGCGTGCTCAAGGGCCACCCCGGCCCGGGCCAGCCAGACCCGGCCGCTGCCCTCGCCTACTTCGCGACGGCCAACGAGCTCGTCGGCCAGATGGTGGCGGCGAGCGGCGCGCCCACCCAGGCCCAGCTCGACGCCTACAAGACGGCGATCGTCGACGTACCGACGGCCCTGAAGAACCAGTTCGCGATCAACCTGTCCCTCGGCACGAGCTGCAGCAACCTGGGCTGACTCGCGCGGCCCGACCACCCCTCGGCGTGGGGGAGGATGGTGGGGTGATGCGCCGTCCCGCCCCCGACTCCCTGTGGGCGGACTCGGACTTCCGGCTCTACTGGGTCAGCCGGGTCATCTCGTACGCCGGCGGCACGATCACGTACGTGGCCGCACCGATCCTGGTCTACGCGCTCACCGGCTCGGCGCTGCTCACCGGCGTCACTGCGGCCACCGAGGGCCTGCCGTACCTGCTGTTCGGGCTCTTCGCCGGCGCGATCGCAGACCGCGTCGACCGCCGCCGGCTCATGGTCGGCGCGGACGTGATCAACGCTGTCGTCCTCGCGACCGTGCCTGTCGCAGCAGCCTTCGACAGGCTCACGGCGGCGCACGTGATCCTCGTCGGCCTCGTGACGATGACGGTGTTCGTCTTCTGGGACGCCGCGAACTTCGGGGCCGTGCCGACCCTTGTCGGCAAGGAGCGCATCCGCGAGGCCAACAACGCGGTGTGGGGCGCGACCCAGGTGTTCGACGTCGTGCTCCCGGGCCTCGTGGGCCTCGTCGTCGCGTGGCTCGCGCCGTCGACGCTGTACTGGGTGAACGCGTTCACGTTCCTCGCCAGCGCCTTCCTCGTCCGCAGCATCGTGCGCAACCTGTCGGGCGAGCGCGACCCGCATGCCGGCCGCCTGCGCGAGGACGTGCTCACCGGTCTGCGCTGGCTCTGGGCCCACACGACGCTGCGCACGATGACGTTCATCGGCACCACCGTGTCGTTCAGCATGGGCGCCGTGATGGGCCAGCTGGTGCCGTTCGCCGACCAGGTGCTCGGCATCCGTCAGGGCGACGTGCGGCTGGGCGGGGTGTTCGCGGTCTTCAGCCTCGGCGGCCTCGTGGGCACGCTGGCGAGCAGATGGCTCAAGCCGTTCACGGCGGCGCGCGTCAGCCTGGTGAGCACGTCGCTCATGGCCGTTCTCATCGTCCTCATCCCGTGGCCGCGCGACTACCGCGTCACGTTCGTGCTCGTCTTCCTGTTCGGCGTGGTCAACCTCGTCAGCGTCGTCAACAACATCACCTTCCGCCAGGAGGAGACGCCCGAGGACATGCAGAGCCGGGTCAACACCACCGGCCGCATGCTCAGCTGGGGCCTCGGCGCACCGGCCGGCGCGCTCGTGGGCGGCGTGGTCGCGCACGCCTACGGCCCGGCGCTCGGCATGGCGTCGGGCAGCATCGTCGTGGTGGTGGGCGTGGTGCTCGGCTGGGCCTCGGCCCTCGGCAGGATCCCGGCCCGCCGAGATCTCGTGGGCGACCCTGCCTGACCGGCCGATATCCTTCGGATCCGCGCACTGCCCGCTCGTCCCGCTCCCGGCCCCTGGAGATCCCCGTGCTGCTCCGCATGTCGTCGCTGTTCCTGCGCACCCTGCGTGAGGACCCGGCCGACGCCGAGGTGCCGAGCCACAGGCTCCTGGTCCGCGCGGGCTACGTTCGTCGCGTCGCGCCCGGCATCTTCACCTGGCTGCCCCTCGGCTACACGGTCTACCGCAACGTCGAGCGCATCATCCGCGCCGAGATGGACGCCGCGGGCTTCCAGGAGGTCCACTTCCCGGCGCTGCTGCCCCGCGAGCCCTACGAGGCCACCAACCGCTGGACGGAGTACGGCGCCGGCCTGTTCAGGCTCCAGGACCGCCGCGGCAACGACTTCCTGCTCGGCCCCACGCACGAGGAGATGTTCACGCTCCTCGTGAAGGGCGAGTACTCGTCGTACAAGGACCTGCCGCTGTCGATCTACCAGATCCAGACGAAGTACCGCGACGAGGCGCGTCCCCGCGCGGGCATCCTGCGCGGCCGCGAGTTCGTGATGAAGGACTCCTACTCCTTCGACATCGACGACGCCGGCCTGCAGGTGTCGTACGACAAGCACCGCGCCGCCTACCAGGCCACGTTCCAGCGACTCGGCCTCGACTACGTCATCGTCTCCGCGCAGTCCGGTGCGATGGGCGGCTCGGCGTCCGAGGAGTTCCTCGCGCCGACCGAGAGCGGCGAGGACACCTACGTCCGCTGCACCTCGTGCGACTACGCCGCCAACGTCGAGGCGGTCGTCACCCCCGTGCCCGACGCCATCCCGTACGCCGATGCGCCCGCGGCCCACGTCGAGGACACCCCTGACACCCCGACCATCGACACGCTGGTGGCCGCGGCCAACGCGTCGCAGCCCCGTCCGGATCGCGCGTGGACTGCGGCCGACACGCTCAAGAACGTCGCGTTCACGGTGTCGCTGCCCGACGGCACGTCCTACCCGCTCGTCGTCGGCCTGCCCGGCGACCGCGACGTCGACATGAAGCGGCTCGAGGCCGTGCTGCAGCCCGGCGAGCCCACGCCCATGGACGAGGTCGAGCTGAAGAAGCACGCGCTCCTCGTGAAGGGCTACATCGGCCCCGAGGTGCTCGGCGAGGAGTCCGCGAGCGGCATCCGGTACGTCGTCGACCCGCGCGTGGTCGAGGGCACCCGCTGGATCACCGGAGCGAACGTCCACGGCAAGCACGTGTTCGACCTCGTGATGGGCCGCGACTTCACGCCCGACGGCACGATCGAGGCCGCCGAGGTGCTCCCCGGCGACGTCTGCCCGCGCTGCAGCTCCGCGCTCGAGATGGCGCGCGGCATCGAGATCGGCCACATCTTCCAGCTCGGTCGCAAGTACGCCGAGGCGCTCGAGCTCAAGGTGCTCGACGAGAACGGCAAGCAGCAGGTCGTCACCATGGGCTCGTACGGCATCGGCGTCTCGCGCGCCGTCGCCGCGATCGCCGAGCAGAGCTACGACGAGATCGGCCTGTGCTGGCCGCGCGAGGTCGCGCCCGCCGACGTCCACCTCGTGGCCACCGGCAAGGACCAGGCCGTCTACGAGTACGCCGAGACCCTCGCGGAGGGCCTCGTCGCACAGGGCCTCCGCGTGATCTACGACGACCGCAAGCAGGCCTCGCCCGGCGTGAAGTTCAAGGACTCCGAGCTCATCGGCGTCCCGACCATAGTCGTGGTCGGCAAGGGTCTCGCTGACGGCGTCGTCGAGCTCAAGGACCGCAAGTCGGGCGAGAAGGTCGAGCTCGCCGCAGACGGCGCCCTCGACGCGATCGTCGCTGCCTGCCGCGCATGAGCGCCGTCGACGCCGTCGTCTTCGACTGGGGCGGCACGCTCACGCCCTGGCACGAGATCGACCTCGTGGCGCAGTGGTACGCCTACGCCCAGGTCTACGACCCCGTGCACGGCGCCGAGCTCGCGCGTCGCCTGTTCGATGCCGAGGAGTCGTTCTGGCAGCGCCAGCGCGCGACGTCCGGAGCGTCCGGCACCGGGCACCTCGACGGAGTGTTCGAGCGGGCCGGCATCGACACGTCGAGCTGGCAGCACCGCGATGCGCTCGAGGCCTACCTCGACGCCTGGGACCCGCACACCCACACCAGCCCCGAGGTCGTGCCGCTGCTCGAGGCGCTGCGCGCCGACGGCATCCGCGTGGGTGTCCTCTCCAACACCATGTGGCCCAGGGCCTTCCACGAGCAGGTCTTCACGCGCGACGGCGTCCTGCACCTGATCGACGGCGCGGTCTACACGAGCGAGACGCCCGTGGGGAAGCCGCACGCCGACGCGTTCGCACTGGCGCTCTCCGCCATCGGCGTAACGGACCCGAGCCGCGTGGTGTTCGTCGGCGACCGTCCGTGGGACGACGTCCACGGCGCCCAGCAGGTCGGCATGCGCGCGATCCTCGTGCCGCACTCGGACATCCCCGAGCACCAGCAGGTCCCGGTCGACGTCACGCCCGACGCCGTCGTGCAGAGCATCGGCGACGTGCTCGACGTCGTCCGCGGGTGGAACGCCGGGGCGGCCCGCGCCGCCGGCGCCTGATCCAGCTCCGATGGACACCGTCCTCGGCGTCGCGCCGCTCGTTCTCGTGGCGCTGCTCGGGGCGGCGATGCTCGCAGGCTGGGTCGACGCCGTGTCCGGCGGTGGCGGTCTCGTGCAGCTGCCCGCGCTGCTCGTCGCCCTGCCCGGGGCCGAGCCCGCGACGGTGCTGGGGACGAACAAGGCCTCGTCGATCGTGGGCACCTCGGCCGCGGCACTGACGTACCGCCGCGCCGCCGTGACGGACGTGGGCACCGCCGTTCGGATGGCGGGCGCCGCGTTCGTCGGGTCTGCGTGCGGTGCCGTGCTCGCGACGCGCGTGCCCGGCTCGCTGTTCCGCCCCCTGGCTCTCGTTCTGCTCGTCGTCGTCGGGCTCTGGACGTTGCTGCGGCCGAACCTCGGCGAGACCCAGGAGCTGCGGTGGCACGGCACCGAGTCGCATGCGCGCCACGGCCTCGCAGCGCTGGCCCTCGGCGCGGGCATCGGCCTGTACGACGGCGTCTTCGGCCCCGGCACCGGCACGTTCCTGGTGTTCGGCCTCGTCTCCCTGCTCGGCTACTCGTTCCTCAACGCCTCGGCGATCGCGAAGGTCGTGAACGTCTCGACCAACCTCGCAGCGCTCATCGTCTTCGGCCTCGGCGGCCACGTGCTCTGGGCGCTCGGCCTCGCGATGGGCGCGGCCAACCTCGTCGGGGGAGTCGTCGGCGCGCGTACGGCGGTGAAGCGCGGCTCCGGCTTCGTGCGGATCGTGTTCCTCGTAGTGGTCGCCGTACTCCTGGTGAAGCTGGGCTCCGACGTCCTCCTCGGCTGATCCACAAGTCATGACCTGCGCTGCTGCTCCTGACTGAGGCCGGCTCGTCGTTCACAGGGTGTGGACGAGTGATCGCCGTAAGTGGTTGGGATTGCTCAGGTTTCGGCGTTGTCAGGGCTTGCGAGCTGAATAGAACACGTGTACGATCGCGGTATGGATTCCACCCCGGGCACCCGCGAGGTCATCGACCTCGCGGGCGGTTCGCTGGGCGAGGACATCGCGGTGGCTGAGCAGCTGTTCGCACGGCTCGGAGCCCGTCTGGCTGCCGGGGAGCACCGCTCGCTCGAGGGTGCGGAGCAGGTGCGGCTCGTCTCGGTCCTCAACCGTGCCGGGGGTCTGGGCGAGGCCGGTGAGGCGGTCCTGATTCATGCCGCCCACTCGTCGGGCGATCTGGCCCGGGTCGGGTTCTTCTCCGTCAAGCGGTTCTACGTCGACTCCCTGGGTGTCTCCACCGCGCAGGCCGGGCAGGTCGCCAAGCTCGGGCGGGCGCTGGAGAAGTACCCCCGGATCAGGGTCGGGGTCCTGGCGGGTCGGATCTGCCCGGACGCTGCGCGTGCGGCGGCGGAGGGGATCAACACCGCGACGTCCGACCTGCGCGGTTCTGCTCGCACGGCGGCGCAGGCTCGGGGCGAGGCGATCATCCTCGGGGTCTGCCAGAGCGGGACGACGCGGGATGTGGAGCAGGTCGCGGCGTCGTTGATCTTCCACCTCGATCCCGAGGCCGCCGCCCGCAAGGCCCTCGAAGCCCTCGAGAAGCGCGAGATCCGCGTCGGCACGATCGGTGCGACCGCGGTGGTGCGGATGGTCCTCGATGCGATGACCGCCGCCCGCCTGGTCGAGGTGCTCGAGGCGCGGGTGGATCAGTGGTTCCGTGCCGGTGCGTTGCCTGAGGAGGACCAGCCCACGGGTGACGCGGACGAGGACGAGCGCCGCCGGTCGATGGCACGGCCGCGGCTGCTGGCGGAGGCGTTCGCCGAGCTGGTCGGGGAGATGCTCACCGATGCCGGCACCAAGCACGGCAACCCCGCCAACGTGACCCTGCTCGCATCCCAGCACGTCCACGCGAACGGCGGGCCCGGCGAGATCCTGATCCCCGGCCGTGACCCGGTCCCGGTGCCGGCGGAGGTCGTCGAAGAGACCCTCTGCGACGCCACCATCACCGACATCCACGTGCACGGCCTGCACGCAGACCGGTCCAGCCTGGGGCAGATCGTGCGGAGCGACCGGAGGGTGCGCGAGACCGCAGCCGACATCCACCCGCACGACCTCGACCCGCACGACCTCACCGGACAGGGTCTGACAGGGCAGTGCGCGCACGTGCACTGCGTCGCCCGCCGCTCGAGGTCGGCGACCCGTGACCAGCGGGCGGCGCTGGCCGTGCGGGACCGGCACTGCCGGTTCCCCGGCTGCACGGTCGACGCCGCCCGATGCGTCGCCCACCACGTGAAGGAGTGGGAGCACGGAGGCGCGACCTGCCTGTCGAACCTCGTGCTGCTCTGCCCGCGGCACCACGGCCTCGTGCACCGCGCGACGTGGCGGATCATCGCCGACCCGGGGCTCGATCCCGGCCATCCCGAACGGTGGCGGTTCTTCCCGCCCGAGACGGGATACGTCGGACGCTACGGAGCACTCCTCGCCGAGCGCCTGCGACGAGGCCAGCCACCCGAACCACCACCGCACCACAGCGCCGCCTGACCCGCAGCAGCCTCCCGCGACCAGCGAATCAGCCCCCGCACCCGCACCGCTCTCCCGTCCCGTCTCCCGTCCCGACGCCACCACCGGCGATCGGGCCGGAGGCATGTCCGAGCTCGCTCGACGAACGGCGCCGCTGTCGGTGGTCGTGGCTACGGTCGCCGCATGACGTACGCCGCCGCCGACCGCATCGATCCGCCGCTCGCAGCCGACGAGGCAGCCACGCTCACGGGCTTCCTCGACTTCCAGCGGGCCACGCTGCGGTGGAAGTGCTCGGGGCTCACGGCCGACCAGCTCGCCACCTCGCTCGCGCCGTCGACCATCACCCTCGGCGGCCTGCTCAAGCACATGGCCGTCGTCGAGGCGGGCTGGCTCAACCAGACCTTCGCAGGGGCAGTCGCCCGGCCGAGCTGGCTCGACGAGGTGGACCCGCATGACGACAGCTGGTCGTTCACCACCGCGGCGGGCGCGTCGCCCGAGCAGCTGTTCGCCTGGCTGGACGAGTCGGTCGCCGTGTCCGAACGCGTGGTCGCCGACGCCGTTGCCTCGCCCGAGGGTCTTGGCTCGCTGTCGGTGCTGGAACAGGAGGACGGGCAGCACTACTCGCTGCGCTGGATCCTCTGCCACCTGATCGAGGAGTACGCCCGCCACAACGGCCACGCCGATCTCCTCCGCGAGTCGATCGACGGCCTCACCGGCGAGTAGCGCCTCACCCAGGCAGGTGCTCGAGACCGCAGGTGTTTCTGAGCAACGCCCTGGGTGAGGTGGGCGCTCAGCGGGCGCGGGCAGCGACCGCGGCGTTGACGACGTCGGTGTCCGCGGGTGCGGCCGTCGACGCGAACACCTCGCGTATCTGCACGGCCAGCACCGCGAGGGCGGTGGGGTGCGGCGGCCGCACGTCCTCGGGGAGCAGGTCGGCGTGCGCGCCGAGCCAGCGGGCTGCGGCCATCACGGCGTCGTGCGCGACGAGGTCACGCTCGGTCGGGTGCTCGAACTCCCACCGCCCTGCGCGCTCCGCGACCGCGGGCTTGTCCGCCTCGACGCCGGCCGCGGGGAAGACCCGGCAGTCATACGTGCGGCACGTCATCGGGCGCTCGGCGTAGATCGTGCAGCCGCGCTCGCCGAGCATCGGGCACCGGCCGCGCGCGTCGTACGGCAGCAGGTGCGAGCCGGGGAGGAACGGTGCGGGGAACAGCAGCTCGGCCGGGATCACGGAGCGTGCGGCGGTGTCCTCCGGCGTCACGAGGACGAACTGCGACGACGTGCAGCAGCCGGTGCAGGTGCCGCACGGGACGTCCGACTCGGCCTCGCCGCGCAGCGCGGGCCCGATCGTGCCGAGCCACACGGTGAAGGCCCCGGCCGCGACCGGCGCGGCGCTCACTGCGCGCCGTTCCAGACCGGCGCCTTCCCCGACCACGAGACCGACCGGGTCGAGCACTCCTGCGCCGTCAGCGCGGAGTTCAGCCGCTGCTGGGCCGACGAGGCGGCCGCCAGCGCTGCCCACTGCCCGGCCAGCCGGTCCTCGACGAGCGCGGCCAGCTTCGTGGCGCTCACGGCGTCGTCGACCTCGAACGGCGGCGTGTACGCCGGTGCCGCGGCACGCGGCGTGCCACCGAGTGCGGTGATCCGCGCCCGCAGCACGTCGCGGTGCGCGCGGTGGGCGGCCATGGCGTCGAGTGCGCGCGCGGCACCGTCGGAGTCCAGGCGCGCGGCCACGAGGCCGTAGGCGTACACCGCGGCGTCGGTGCCGTCGAGGACGTCGTCGAGCCGCTCGAGCTCGGCGCCCGGGGCCGGGGTGGCGGTCATGGCGCGATCCTCTGCAGCGCCTGGGCCGCGCCCGCGCAGCCGGCGCCGGCCAGCGCCACGATGCGGGCGAGCTCGGGATCGACGGCGGCCACGCACTGCGTGGCCCGCTCGGCTGCCGCGCCCTGCTCGGCGTCGACGAGCGTCGCGATGATCCCTTCCTTGCTCGTCGGCAGCGTCGGCAGCGCCGTCGACGTGGGGGAGGGGGTCGCCGATGCTGACTCCGAACCGGTGGCGACGGCGCTCGGCGCGAGGGTGGCGAGCTGGTCCGGGTCGATCGCCTGGCGGTAGGCCTGGTGCCGCGCGCCCACACCGGCCACGAGAGGGGCGGCCGTGCCGCCGAGCTTCTTGGTGGCCGCGTCGTACAGCGCGACGAGCCGCGACTCGGCGCGGCCGATCTCGGCGCGCAGGGCGCGGTCCGGGTCCTCGGGGCCGCCCGGGTCGGTCGGTGCGGGCTGGCCGTCCCCGGCCGTGCACGCGGCGAGCGCGGGTGCCAGCAGCAGTGCTCCGCCGGCCACGGCGGACCACCGCAGCGCGTCTCGACGGGACAGGTTCGGCACGTCCATGACCCTCTCACGACGTGCGCGCCGACCCCGAGCAGGATCGACGGGGTCGGACGTGCCTCCGCGCACAGGTAGGCTGGCCACCCCGTCCGCTCGAAGGAGCGACGGTCGCACGCACAACTGCACGCACAACAGGACCCGACAACAGCACAGCCCGACCGCGCCCCCGCGCGACCGTCGGGCGCCAGGAGGCCACCGTGGCTGCACAGCCGCCTCGTCCCGCGAAGGGCCGCCCCCAGGGCGGCGGCCGTCGCCCGGACCCTGCCCGCCGCGACGCCCAGGCGCAGAAGGTCTCCGCCCTCCTCGAGCCCGCCGTGCAGTCCACCGGCCTCGACCTCGAGGACGTCGAGATCCGCACGGTCGGCCGCCGCATCGTCGTGCGCGTGCTCGTCGACTCCGAGACCGGCGTGAGCCTCGACCAGGTCGCCGCAGCCTCCACCGCGGTCTCGGAGGCCATGGACGCCGACGACCCGTTCGGCGACGAGCCGTACACCCTCGAGGTGTCCTCGCCCGGCGTCGAGCGTCCGCTCACCCTCCCGCGCCACTGGCGCCGCAGCTCCGGTCGCCTCGTGGCCGTCACCACGACCAAGCACGAGCAGGTCACCGGTCGGATCGTGTCGGTGAGCGACGACGAGGTCGAGCTCGAGATCGACGTGAAGGGCCGCACCAGCCGCCGCCCGCTCGCCCTGGCCGACGTCGCCAAGGCGGTCGTGCAGGTCGAGTTCAGCCGCAAGGGCGAGCCCGAGATCGAGGACGTGCCCGACGTCGAGGGTGCCGACGACGCAGACGAGATCGACGACGAGGACGAGGAGGTCTGACGTGGACATCGACGTCAGCGCACTGAAGGCGCTCGTGCGCGAGAAGGAGCTGTCCTACGACCTCATCGTCGACACGCTCGAGCAGGCGATGCTCCTCGCGTACCTCAAGACGGAGGGGTCGGCCCAGCGCGCGCGCGTGGAGGTCGACCGCAAGAGCGGCCACGTCACGGTGTGGGCCCGTGAGGACGATGTCGACGGCGTCCCGGGCCGGGAGTACGACGACACGCCGGACGGCTTCGGCCGTGTCGCCGCCACCACCGCGCGCCAGGTGATCCTCCAGCGTCTGCGCGAGGCCGAGGACGACCAGATGTTCGGCGAGTTCGCCGGTACCGAGGGCGACCTCGTGTCGGGGATCGTCCAGCAGGGCAGCGACCCGAGGCTCGTGTTCGTCGACCTCGGCAAGATCGAGGCCGTCCTGCCGCCGCAGGAGCAGGTGCCGGGCGAGAAGTACGTCCACGGCACGCGCCTGAAGTGCCACGTCGTGCAGGTCTCGCGCACGCCGAAGGGCCCGCGCGTCACGGTCTCGCGCACCCACCCCAACCTCGTGAAGGCGCTGTTCGCCCTCGAGGTGCCCGAGATCGCCGACGGGTCGGTCCAGATCGCCGCGATCGCCCGCGAGGCCGGTCACCGCACGAAGATGGCCGTCTACTCGACCGTGCCCGGGCTCAACGCCAAGGGTGCCTGCATCGGCCCGATGGGCGCCCGCGTCCGCGCGGTCATGGCCGAGCTGCACGGCGAGAAGATCGACATCGTCGACTGGTCCGACGACCCCGCCGAGATGGTCGGCAACGCTCTGTCGCCTGCCCGTGTCACCTCCGTGACCGTCGTCGACTTCGCCGCCCGCTCGGCGCGCGTGGTCGTCCCGGATTACCAGCTCAGCCTGGCGATCGGCCGGGAGGGTCAGAACGCCCGCCTGGCCGCCCGCCTCACCGGCTGGCGCATCGACATCCGGCCCGACACCGTCGCCGCAGGGGACGAGCGCACGGGCGGGCAGGGCGACTCCGGACCCGAGGCGTGATCGGCGACGCGGCCGGAGGGGTAGACTGGCCGACGACCGGCAGTCCGGTCCCCCCTGACGCCGCCGCGAGCGGTGCAGGCGCGCCCTCCCGCGGGCGTCGCACCCCGGTGCGCATGTGCGTGGGATGCCGGGGACACGGTGGCCGTTCCGACCTGGTGCGCGTGGTCGTGGTCGAGGGGCTCCTGGTCCCTGATCCGCGGGCTCGCGCCGCCGGACGAGGTGCCTGGCTGCACCCTGACCCGGCGTGTCTCGACCTCGCCGAGCGACGGCGGGCGCTGCCGCGGGCCCTTCGGGTCCCCGGTCCGCTCGACGCCACCGCGGTGCGGGACGAGATCGCACGACGAGCCGCCGGCGCCCGCGCCGGAGACCAGCACGAACCGCACGACCAGCACCACCAGAAATGACCACCGTCCACCCACGATCGGGAGCAGAACAGGACATGAGCACCCGATGAACGCCCAGCGATGAGCGTGTCCGTGCACGTCTGAGTGGTCCGGTACGAACCCGTCCCGGACCAAAGAGCAGGAGAACTGTGTCGAAGGTCCGGGTCTACGAGCTCGCCAAGGAGCTCGGAGTCGAGAGCAAGGCCGTCGTGGCCAAGCTCCAGGAGATGGGTGAGTTCGTCCGATCGGCGAGCTCCACCATCGAGGCGCCGGTGGTCCGGCGTCTCCGGGAGGCGTTCCCCGCCGCCCCGGCTGCGCCTGCCAAGGCGCCCGCCAAGCCCAAGCCCGCCCCCGCGGCTCCCGCCGCGCCGGCGGCCCCCGAGGTCGTGGCTCCCGCCGCGCCCGAGGCGCCCGCGGCCCCGGCCGCACCGGTGCCCGCACCCGCGGCTCCCGCCGCACCGGCGGCCCCCGAGGTCGAGGCTCCGGCCGCGTCCGCGGTCCCGGCCCCCGCAGCCCCCAAGGCACCGCGTCCGGGCAACAACCCGTTCATGGACCGCAGTGCTGAGGCGCCGCCGCGGCCGGCCGCTCCCGCGGCCCCCGGCGCCCCGGGCGCCGTGCCCGGTGCTCCGCGTCCGGCACGTCCGGGCAACAACCCCTTCACCGACCGCTCCGGCGTCGAGGGCGCACCGCGCCCCGTGCCGCGGCCCGGCGGCGTCCCCGGCGCCCCGCGTCCGAACCCGGGCATGATGCCCGGGCAGCGGCCCGGTCGTCCGGCCGGCCCCGGCCGTCCCGCGGGCCCCGGCGGCCCCGGTGCCGGTCGTCCCGCGCCCGGCGGCGCACGTCCCGGTGGCGGCGCAGGCCGTCCCGGCGGCGGTGGCGGCTTCGGCGCCCGTCCCGGCGGTGCTCCCGGCGGCGGTGGCGGCGGCTTCGCCGGTCGCCCCGGCGGCGGCGGTGCTCCCGGCGGTGGCGGCGGCTTCGGCGGCCGTCCCGGCGCCGGTGGCCGTGGCACCACGGCCGGTGCGTTCGGCCGTCCCGGCGGCAAGCCGGCCCGCGGTCGCAAGTCCAAGCGTGCGAAGCGCCAGGAGTTCGACAACATGTCGGCTCCGTCCATGGGCGGCGAGATCCGTCCCATGGGCCAGGGCCAGACCATCCGTCTGGCGCGCGGCTCCTCGCTGACCGACTTCAGCGAGAAGGTGGGCGTGCCCGCGGGCGTGCTCGTCACGGTGATGTTCAAGCCTCGGCGAGATGGTCACCGCGACCCAGTCGCTGTCCGACGACACGCTGGCCCTGCTCGGCACCGAGCTGAACTTCGACGTCCAGGTCATCAGCCCGGAGGACGAGGACCGCGAGCTGCTCGAGCGGTACGACCTCGAGTTCGGCGAGGACGAGGGCGACGAGTCCGACCTCGTCGCGCGTCCGCCGGTCGTCACGGTCATGGGTCACGTCGACCACGGAAAGACCCGTCTGCTCGACGCGATCCGCAACACCAACGTCATGAGCAAGGAGGCCGGTGGCATCACACAGCACATCGGCGCCTACCAGGTCGTGGCGCGCGCCGACAGCGACGAGCCCCGTGCCATCACCTTCATCGACACCCCGGGTCACGAGGCGTTCACCGCCATGCGTGCTCGTGGTGCGCAGGTCACCGACATCGCGATCCTCGTGGTGGCGGCGGACGATGGCGTGAAGCCGCAGACGATCGAGGCGCTCAACCACGCCAAGGCCGCCGACGTGCCGATCGTGGTCGCCGTCAACAAGATCGACAAGGAGGGCGCGGACCCGGCCAAGGTCCGTGGCCAGCTCACCGAGTACGGCCTCGTCCCTGAGGAGTACGGCGGCGACACGATGTTCGTCGACGTCTCCGCCAAGGGCGGGATCGGCATCGACGAGCTGCTCGAGGCCCTGCTCCTCACGGCCGACGCCGCCCTGGACCTGCGGGCCAACCCGCACCAGGACGCGCAGGGCGTGTCGATCGAGGCCCACCTCGACCGTGGCCGTGGCCCGGTCGCCACGGTGCTCGTCCAGCGCGGCACGCTGCGCCCCGGCGACTCCATCGTGGTCGGCGACGCCTACGGCCGCGTGCGCGCCATGCTCGACGAGCACGGCAACACGCTCGAGGAGGCCCTGCCGGCCCGTCCGGTCCAGGTGCTCGGCCTCACGGCCGTCCCCGGCGCCGGCGACAACATGCTGGTGGTCGAGGACGACCGCACCGCCCGTCAGATCGCCCAGACCCGTGCGGCGCGCGAGCGCAACGCGGCCCTGGCCCAGGCGCGCGGTCGCCGTACTCTCGAGGACTTCCTCAAGTCCCTCGAGCGCGGCGAGGTCGAGGAGCTCAAGCTCATCCTCAAGGGCGACGTGTCCGGTTCGGTCGAGGCGCTCGAGAGCGCGCTTGTCGCGCTCGACATCAGCGACGAGGTCAGCCTGCGCGTCATCGACCGCGGTGTCGGTGCCATCACGCAGAACGACGTCAACCTGGCCGTCGCGTCCGACGCCGTCATCATCGGCTTCAACGTCCGTCCGGCCGAGCGCGTGCAGGAGATCATCGACCGCGAGCGTGTCGATGTCCGGTACTACTCGGTCATCTACCAGGCGATCGACGACGTCGAGGCGGCTCTCAAGGGCCTGCTCAAGCCGGTCTACGAGGAGGTGGCTCTCGGCACCGCCGAGATCCGCGAGGTCTACCGCTCGAGCAAGTTCGGCAACATCGCCGGCTCGCTCGTGCGCACCGGCCTCATCCGCCGCAACGCCAAGGCGCGCCTCCTGCGCGACGGCGCCGTCGTGGCGGACAACCTCACCATCGAGTCGCTGAAGCGGTTCAAGGACGACGCCACCGAGGTCCGCGAGGGCTTCGAGTGCGGTATCGGCCTCGGGTCGTTCAACGACGTGAAGGTCGACGACATCATCGAGACCTTCGAGATGCGCGAGAAGCCGCGCGTCTGACAGCTCGACCCCTGGAGGACGTCGTGTTCGTGGGTTCCCTCGAGTGCGACGTCCTCCTGGGGGATGTCAGGTCGTTGAAGCAGAAGCGGAGCCTCGTCCGTCCGGTCGTGGCCGAGCTGAAGCGTCGGCTCGAGGTGAGCGCGGCTGAGGTGGGTCACCACGACCTCCACCGCCGCGCGCTGATCGGAGTCGCGATCGTCGCGGGGGACGGCGCGCACTGCACCGAGGTGCTCGACGATGCCGAGAGGCTCATCGCCGGACATCCCGAGCTCGAGCTGCTCAGCGTGCGTCGCGCGCTGCGCGGCTCGGACGACTGACGCAGACGCACGACCAGCACTCCCCGCACCTGCACCAGGACCAGGCCCCCAGGCCGCACGAGAGGATCCACCCATGGCCGACCCCGCCCGCGCCCGCAAGCTCGCCGACCGCATCAAGGTGATCGTCGCGGAGACGCTCGAGCAGCGCATCAAGGACCCGCGCGTCGGCTTCCTCACCGTGACCGACGCCCGCGTCACCGGCGACCTCCACGACGCGACCGTCTACTACACGGTCTACGGGTCCGACGAGGAGAAGGCCGGCACCGCCGCGGCGCTCGAGAGCGCCAAGGGCGTGCTGCGCACCGAGATCGGGCGCCAGACCGGCGTCCGCTTCACGCCGACGCTCACGTTCGTCGCAGACGCCGTGCCCGAGAACGCCGCGGCCATCGAGGACCTCCTCGCGGTCGCCGCCGCCGCGGATGCCGAGGTGCACGAGAAGGCCGCCGCCGCGCAGTACGCCGGCGAGGCCGACCCGTACAAGAAGCCGCGCGACCTCGACGACGAGCTCGAGGACGACGACGAGGACGATGAGGACGACGACGAGCTGCCCACGACGATCGAGGACGACCTCGAGGAGAGCATCGAGGAGATCGACGCGCTCGACGACCTCCAGGAGCTGCTCGAGGACGACGAGGACGACGAGGACGAGCAGGAGACGCGGGCGTGAGCTGGAGCGCGAGCCCGACCGAGGCCGCCTGGGTGGAGGCCGTCGCGGCCCTGACCTCGGGCCGCCCGGTGCTGCTGCTCGCGCATGTCTCTCCCGACGCTGACGCTCTCGGCTCGGCCCTCGCGGCCGGCCTCGCGCTCGAGGCACGAGGCGTCGACGTCGCGGTGTCGTACGGCGACAACCCCTTCGTGGTGCCGCGCGTCCTCCGCACGCTTCCCGGTCAGCACCTCCTTGTGCCGCCGGCCGAGGTGGGGGAGCGGCCGGTCGTCGCGTCCTTCGACGTCTCCTCGATCGAGCGGCTCGGTGTGCTGCAGGTCGTTGCCGAGGCGGCCGACGTCCTCGTGGTCGTCGACCACCACGCGTCGTACACCGGCTTCGGTGGCATCCACATCGTCGACGTGAAGGCACCGGCGACTGCCGTGCTCGCGCTCGAGCTCGTCGACCGCCTCGGCGTCGAGGTCGGCATCGACATCGCGACCGACGTCTACTCCGGCATCGTCACCGACACCGGCTCGTTCAAGTACTCCGCGACCACGGCGGACACCCACCGCGTCGCTGCCCGACTGCTCGAGACCGGGCTGCCGCACGACGTCGTCGCCCGGCACATCTACGACGACGAGCCGTTCGGCGTCCTCAAGGTGCTCGGCGGCGCGCTCGACCGTGCCACGCTCGAGCCCGATGCCGTCGGCGGTCTCGGCCTCGTGCACACGTGCGTCAGCAAGGCCGTCCGCGACGAGCACGACCTTCCGCTCGACTCGGTCGAGCGCGTGATCGACGTGCTGCGCATCGCGACCGAGGCCGAGGTGGCCCTCGTGCTGAAGCAGGACGACACCGGTGCGTGGCGGGTGTCGATGCGCAGCAAGGGCCGCGTCGACGTGTCGGAGGTGGCGCTGGCGCTCGGCGGCGGCGGTCACCGCTTCGCAGCCGGCTTCACCGGCGGCACCGATCACCAGCAGGTGCTCGACGACGTGCGCGCGGCTCTCGACGCTGTCGCCCGTCAGGGGTCCTGACATGGGGCGCGGCGACACCCCCCGCGCCCGCACGGCGCCCGACGGCATCGTCGTGGTCGACAAGCCGGCCGGCATGACCAGCCACGACGTCGTCGCGCGGATGCGACGCATCGCCGGCACCCGCAAGGTCGGCCACGCGGGCACCCTCGACCCGATGGCCACCGGTGTGCTCATCCTCGGGATCGAGCGCGCCACAAGGCTTCTGGGTCACCTCGCACTCACCGACAAGTCGTACGACGCCACCATCCGGCTGGGCGTCGCGACGGTCACGGACGACGCCGAGGGCGAGGAGACCGCACGCGCCGACGCGTCGGGCGTCACCGATGCCGCCATCGCTGCGGGCATCGCCGCGCTCACCGGCGACATCGCGCAGCGCCCCTCGGCCGTCAGCGCGATCAAGGTCGACGGGGTGCGCTCCTACGCCCGCGTGCGCTCCGGCGAGGACGTCGAGCTCCCCGCCCGGCCCGTCACCGTCTCGCGCTTCGACGTCCTCGGAACCCGCCGCGATGACGGCGTGGTCGACCTCGACGTGACGGTCACCTGCACGAGCGGCACCTACATCCGTGCGCTGGCGCGCGACCTCGGCGAGGCTCTCGGCGTCGGCGGCCACCTCACGGCGCTGCGCCGCACCCGCGTCGGCCCCTTCGGCCTCGATGTCGCGCGCACCCTCGAGCAGCTCGAGGACACGTTCGACCTCGTGCCTCTGCGGGACGCCGTCGCCGCGTCGTTCGAGCGCGTCGACGTCGACGCCACGACGGCGGGCAGCGTCCTGCACGGCGGCCGCATCTCCTGCGCCGAGAGCCTCGTGGGCCCGGTCGGCGTGTTCGGCCCCGACGGCGCCGTCCTCTCGGTGGCCGAGCCGGTCGACGGTCTGCTCAAGCCCCTCGTCGTCTTCAGCTGAACGATCCTGCCGTTCTGGCCGCGCACTGACCTCGCCAGGCTCATCCTGAGCCCACCAGCGAGGAGGTCACCATGGACCGAGAGGGAACGAGCGCGGTGGTCCACCTGCCCGGCGCCGGCCGCCACATCGACATGGGTGCGTTCGGCATGACGGTCAAGGCGGACGCCGAGCTCACCGGTGGCGGCTTCAGCCTGCTGGAGGCGTCCGAACCTGCCGGCTTCGGTCCGCCGATGCACGTGCACGAGGACGCCGGGGAGGCGTTCTACGTGCTCGAGGGGGAGTACCACGTCGTCATCGAGGACGTCGAGCACGCGTGCCCTGCCGGCTCCTTCGTCTACGTGCCCGCGGGCATGGTGCACGGCTTCCGTGTCGGTTCGGTGCCGAGTCGCAAGCTCAACATCTACAGCCCAGCGGCCATGGTCGGGTACTTCGACGAGCTCGCGAGCGCAGCGGCCGCGGGGTCGGTGCTCGGGGATGACGAGCTCGCTGCGATGGCGCTGCGGTTCGGGATGCACGTGCTCGGGCCCGTGCCCGACGGCTACGCCTGACCCTTGCCGTACGTCGCCGGTGCGCCAGGATGGACCCGTGGGCGACGGGATCACACCGGGCGAGGAGTCGATCGAGGACGCCGTCGCACGGCTCAACCGCGAGTCCGCCGCCGCGCAGGCACGCGCCCGCGTCGAGCGCGACGCGCGTGATGACCGCCCTGCCCCACGCAGCGCGCCGCCTCCCCGGCCCGCGCAGCCGTCGGCATCGACTAGCGCGCGGGTCCCTGCCGCCAACCCCGTGCCGGGCAACGTGCCGGGCCAGACGCCAGGTCCGTACCAGGCGGCGTACGGAGCCCTCTCCGCCGCGCTCGCCAAGCAGGGATGGACGGGCGCCGGCGTGCGCACGAGCCCCGGGTCCCCGGGGGGCGACGCGGTGCTCATCCCGTCGTACGCCGTCCAGCTGGCCTGGGGCCGCGTCATCGGCGGCGCGGTCGCGACCTTCATCGGCTTCCAGTTCTCGAGCTGGATCGTGGCGGCCCCGTTCAACCTGCTCTTCGTCGCGCCCGGCCTGATCTGGCTCGCCACCGGGCTGCTGCGGCTGCGCGGCGCCGGCCAGGAACGTGCCTGGGGCGACCACCACGGCCTGCACCTGGTGGACCGCAAGGGAGAGCGGGTCGTGCCCTGGCAGGACCTCTCCCGGGTCGAGGCCGTGCAGCGTGGCAGCAGCTCGGACAAGCGCCGTGCGCGGATCGAGCTGACGCTCGCGGACGGCACGCGCCTGAAGCCCCGGATGTGGGACGGCGCCGTCACCAGCCAGGTGCGCGCCGTCGCCCACCTCATCGAGGCCGCCCGCGCCGGCTTCACCCGTCGAGGGTGAGTCAGCCGGGGAGTGCCGCTCGCTCAGCCCGCGGGGCGGACCGGCCGAGGTGCAGGCGGCGGACGGGTGCGCGAGCGCGTCGGACACGCGTCGAGGTCGGGCCTGTGGTGTCTCGTCGACGCGTGACCCTGCGCCGGGACTCCGGGGCTGCGCCGGCGTCGCCCGCTCGGCTCCGGCTCGTGGCTCGCGCGCGGCTGGTGGCAAGGTAGGCGCGTGCAGATCTGGCGTTCGCTCGACGAGGTACCGGCCGACCAGCCGGCATCGGTCGTCGCGATCGGCGTGTTCGACGGGGTGCACTACGGGCACCGGGTGGTCATCGGCAAGGCCGTGGCGCACGGCCGCGCGCTCGGGGCCCCGGTCGTCGTGATCACATTCGACCCGCACCCGGACGAGGTCGTGCGCCCCGGGACGCACCCGGGCCTGCTCTCGACGATCGAGCAGAGGTGCGAGCTGCTGGCCCAGATCGGCGCCGATGCCGTGTGCGTCGTTCCGTTCACCCAGGAGCTCGCGTCGATGACGCCGGAGGACTTCGTCGACCACGTGCTGGTCGAGCGGTTCCGCGCGCTCGCCGTCACCGTGGGGGAGAACTTCCGCTTCGGCCGCCGCGCCGCGGGCGACACCGAGACCCTCGCCGAGCTCGGCGCCGGGCGCGGCTTCGTCGTCGACGCCGAGCCGCTCGTCGCGGGCGAGGGCGGTGTCTGGTCCTCGACGTACATCCGCGGCCTGATCCGCGCGGGCGACGTCGCCTCGGCGGCGTACTCGCTCGGACGGCCGCACCGCGTCGAGGGCACGGTCGTCCACGGCGACAAGCGCGGTCGCGACCTCGGCTTCCCGACCGCCAACCTCGCCACCACCCCGCACACGGCGATCCCGGCCGACGGCGTCTACGCCGCGTGGTTCCTGCTCGATCCCTACGGCGAGGCTCGGCGCTTCGGTGCTGCGGTGAGCGTCGGCACCAACCCGACCTTCGACGGCGTCGAGCGTCGCGTGGAGGCGTACGTCCTGGACGTCGAGGACTTCGACGTCTACGACCGGCACGTCGCGCTCGACTTCGTCGAGCGGATCCGCGGCCAGGTGCGCTTCGACGGCATCGAGCCGCTGATCGCCCAGATGAACTCCGACGTCGCGGCGGCGCGCGTCGCCCTCGCCGGCTCGGCCGGTGGCTGAGAGCCCTGAGGTCCGGGCCACCGAGCGGTGGTTCATCCGCCAGGGCCTCCCGCTCTTCGTCGAGGAGTACTCCGCCGGCCGTGACGTCTGGACCCGCGCGGTCCCGGCGCTCGTGGCCCTGTTCGTCGTCAGCGTCGTGTCGACCATCGCCGGTGCGCGCACCCTCGCTGGCGGGCTCGCCCTCGCAGCAGGTGTGGCCTTCGCGCTGGGGGGCTTCGTCCTGCTCAACCGTCGACGCGGCAGGCCGGGGCTCGCGCTGCCGCAGCACCTGGGTCTGCGCTGGGTCGCCGCGTTCGTCCTCGTCCCGTCGCTGCTGACCCTGGTCGCCGAGCGCAACCTGATGCTGTTCGTCAGCAGCCTTCTCGGCGGCGTCCTCCTCCTCGGCCTCGTGTACGTCGTGACCCGGTACGCCCTTGTCGCCCAGGTGTCGTGGGCCGTGCGGTGGACCTTCCGCCGGCTCTCGAGCGTCACGCGGCTCATCACCCGCGTGCTGCCGCTGATGCTGCTGTTCATCACCTTCCTGTTCATCAACACCGAGGTGTGGCAGGTCGCGGGCACGATGAGCGCCGCGGTGCTGTGGGGGAGCCTCGCGGTCTTCGCCGGCGTCGGCGTCCTGTTCATCGTCGGGCGGAGCCGCGAGGAGTTCCTCGACATCGAGGTGAGCACCGACCGCGACCACATCCTGGGCCTGACCCGTGGCACGCCCATCGAGCCCGCGGCCGCCGGCCTCAAGGGGCTCGAGGTGCCGGTGCCGATGCGTCGCAGCCAGCGGGCGAACCTCGTGGCGGTCATGGTCACGGCCCAGGCGGTGCAGGTGGGGCTCGTCGGGATCGTGGTGTGGGCCTTCTTCATCGTGTTCGGCACGGTGGCCATCAGCGCCGACGTGCAGGCGGCGTGGCTGGGCAGCCTGTCGCCCGTGGAGACCCTGATCCCGCTCTGGGACGGGCACGGCGTCACCCGGCAGCTCCTGCGCGTCTCCACGTTCCTCGGCGGCTTCGCGGCCTTCTACGCCACCGTGTACGCCGCCAGCGACAGCCTCTACCGCGAGAACTTCCTCGCCCGGATCAGCGGGACGGTCGAGCGGGCGCTCGCAGTCCGGCGCGCGTACGTGGCGCTGCGCCGCCGGGAGGGCCTGGAGGTCGACGTCCCGCCGGAGGGGCTGCCCGAGCCCGACGGCGACGACCACCCCGGGCACGAGCACGGCGACCATGACGGTCTGCCCCCGGGCCGGGTGGGCCCTCGGGGCCTCTGACCTGCGGTTTCGTCATTCGGGGCCGCCGGGGGAGGGGCTGACGGCCGTTTTGGGGCCTCGGCGTGTCGCTGGTAGCCTGACCTACGACGACCGCGGGGTGGGCGCCCTGCGGATCGCGACTCTCGAGTGTCTGCGCGCCCGCGCGGACCGTGACGCGCCCACGAGGAATCCTGCATGTCGCTCGACACCGCGACCAAGAACACGATCATCGCCGAGTACGCAACGACTCCTGGCGACACCGGCTCCCCCGAGGTCCAGATCGCGCTGCTGACCCGCCGCATCAACGATCTGACGGAGCACCTGAAGACGCACAAGCACGACCACCACAGCCGCCGCGGTCTGCTGCTGCTCGTGGGTCAGCGTCGTCGCCTGCTCCAGTACCTCACCAAGAAGGACATCAACCGCTACCGCGCGATCATCGAGCGCCTCGGCATCCGCCGCTAGCCCGTGACACAGGGGAGTGACCCGAGGGTCGCTCCCCTGTTGCGCACCATCGCTGGGGTACAACCTCAGTGCACGGACGAACAACTGAACACCCGCAGCCGCTGACACGCAGCGACGCACCACAGGGACGACCTGGGCGAACGCCCGAGGAGAGCACCTCCGTCGTCGGTCCTCGGTAGTGGCACCCGGGCTCGCCGCCCCCCGCGCAGGAGCGTGGGACCGGCCAGCCGCCCGGGCGCTTCGATCGAAGACCGGCCTCCTGCCGACTGGTGGGTACTCCCGCGCGTGACCCCTGGCGTCCCCTCACGAAAGAGGAGGGCACCCGTGGAGGGTCCCGAGATCCACACGTCCGAAGCCGTCATCGACAACGGCAGCTTCGGCACCCGCACCATCCGCTTCGAGATCGGCCGTCTGGCCCAGCAGGCCGCCGGCTCCGCCGTCGCCTACCTCGACGACGACACGATGCTGCTGTCGGCCACGACGGCCGGCAAGCACCCCAAGGAGCAGTTCGACTTCTTCCCGCTCACGATCGACGTCGAGGAGCGGATGTACGCCGCGGGCCGCATCCCTGGCTCGTTCTTCCGCCGTGAGGGCCGCCCGTCAGAGGACGCGATCCTCACCTGCCGCCTGATCGACCGCCCGCTGCGCCCCTCGTTCGTCAAGGGCCTGCGCAACGAGATCCAGGTCGTCATCACGGTGATGTCGCTCAACCCCGACCACCTGTACGACGTCGTCGCGATCAACGCCGCGTCCATGTCGACCCAGATCGCCGGCCTGCCCTTCAGCGGCCCGATCGGCGCCACCCGCGTCGCCCTGATCCAGGGCCAGTGGGTCGCCTTCCCGATCGCACAGCCAGCTCGAGGACGCCGTGTTCGACATGGTCGTCGCGGGCCGCATCGTGGGCGACGACGTCGCGATCATGATGGTCGAGGCCGAGGCCACGTCCAACACGATCGAGCTCGTCAAGGGCGGCGCCACGGCGCCGACCGAGGAGGTCGTGGCCCAGGGCCTCGACGCCGCCAAGAAGTTCATCCGCATCCTGTGCGACGCGCAGAGCGAGCTCGCGGCGAAGTCCACCAAGGAGACCCGCGAGTTCACGCTCTACCCGGACTACCAGCCCGACGCCTTCGAGGCCGTCGAGGGTGCCGTGTCCGCCGAGCTCGCCGCCGCTCTCACGATCGTCGGCAAGCAGGAGCGCGAGTCCGAGCTCGACCGCGTGAAGGACCTCGCGTCCGAGCGCCTCGCCGGCCAGTTCGAGGGCCGCGAGAAGGAGATCGGCGCCGCGCTGCGCTCGCTCACCAAGAAGCTCGTGCGCAAGCGCGTGCTGCACCGACAAGGTGCGCATCGACGGCCGTGGCCTCACGGACATCCGCACGCTGTCGGCCGAGGTCGACATCGTCCCGCGCGCGCACGGCTCGGCGCTGTTCGAGCGCGGCGAGACCCAGATCCTGGGTGTCTCCACGCTGAACATGCTCCGCATGGAGCAGCAGCTCGACACGCTCTCGCCCGAGACGCGCAAGCGCTACATGCACAACTACAACTTCCCGCCCTACTCGACCGGTGAGACCGGCCGCGTGGGCTCGCCCAAGCGTCGCGAGATCGGCCACGGTGCTCTCGCCGAGCGCGCCCTCGTGCCGGTGCTCCCGACCAAGGACGAGTTCCCCTACGCGATCCGTCAGGTGTCCGAGGCCCTCGGCTCCAACGGCTCGACCTCGATGGGCTCGGTCTGCGCCTCGACCATGTCGCTGCTCAACGCCGGTGTGCCCCTCAAGGCCCCCGTCGCCGGCATCGCCATGGGCCTCATCTCCGACGAGGTCGACGGCAAGACCGAGTACGTCACCCTCACCGACATCCTCGGTGCGGAGGACGCCTTCGGCGACATGGACTTCAAGGTCGCCGGCACCAAGGAGTTCGTGACGGCCCTGCAGCTCGACACCAAGCTCGACGGCATCCCCGCCTCGGTCCTCGGTGGCGCGCTCACCCAGGCCCGCGACGCCCGTCTCGCGATCCTCGAGGTCATGCTCGAGGCCATCGACGTGCCGGACGAGATGTCGCCGTACGCGCCGCGGATCATCTCGATCCAGATCCCCGTCGACAAGATCGGCGAGGTCATCGGGCCGAAGGGCAAGATGATCAACCAGATCCAGGACGAGACCGGCGCCGAGATCACGATCCAGGACGACGGCACGATCTACATCGGTGCGACCGACGGCCCCAAGGCCGAGGCCGCCCGCGCGCAGATCAACGCCATCGCCAACCCGCACATGCCCGAGATCGGCGAGCGCTACCTGGGCACCGTGGTCAAGACCACGACGTTCGGCGCGTTCATCTCGCTCATGCCGGGCAAGGACGGCCTGCTCCACATCTCCAAGCTCCGCGGGCTCGCCGGCGGCAAGCGCGTGGAGAACGTGGACGACGTCGTCTCGATCGGCCAGAAGGTGCTCGTCGAGATCTCCGAGATCGACGCACGCGGCAAGCTGTCGCTGTCGCCGGTCGAGGACGGCGCAGACGCTGCCGCCGCTCCGGCCGCCGAGGCCGACTCCACGGACGACGAGGCCTGATCGTCTCGATGGCACCGTCCCGCACTGACGCAGAGGGCACGCGGCACCGCCGCGTGCCCTCTGCGCGTGACCAGCGTCCCGGCTCGACCCGCCAGCTCCTCCTGGAGGACGGCGCCCGCGTGCGCCGCACCGTGCTGCCGGGCGGGCTGCGTGTCGTCACCGAGAACGTCCCGGGCGTGCGCTCGGCGGCGTTCGGCATCTGGGTGGGTGTGGGCTCGCGCGACGAGACGCCGGCCCAGGCCGGTGCTGCGCACTACCTCGAGCACCTGCTCTTCAAGGGCACCGAGCGGCGCTCCGCGCTCGACATCTCCGCCTCGATCGACGCGGTCGGCGGCGAGATGAACGCCTTCACGAGCAAGGAGTACACCTGCTTCTACGCACGTGTGCTCGACGCCGACCTGCCGCTGGCGGTCGACGTCGTCAGCGACATCGTCACGTCCGCGCTGCTGCGCTCGCACGACGTCGACTCCGAGCGCGACGTGATCCTCGAAGAGATCGCGATGCGCGACGACGACCCCGGCGACCTCGTCCACGAGGAGTTCGCCGACGCGATGTACGGCCGCACCCCGCTCGGCCGCCCGATCCTCGGCACCGTCGAGACGATCGAGTCGATCACCCCGCGCGCGATCCGTGCCTTCTACTCGCAGCAAGTACCGCCCCGAGAACATGGTCGTCGCGGCCGCGGGCAACGTCGACCACGCCACCGTGGTCCGCCTCGTGCGCAAGGCCTTCGGCGCTGCCGGGTTCCTGGACGGAGACGCGCTGCCGGTCCAGCCCCGCGCGGGCACCTTCCGCACGCGCGGCGCCGGTGACGTCCGCGTGCTCACCAAGGCCACCGAGCAGGCCAACGTCGTCCTGGGCGTGCCGGGCTTCGCGCGCGACGACGAGCGACGCTTCGCCGTCGGCGTGCTCAACGCCGCCCTCGGCGGCGGCATGAGCAGCCGGCTCTTCCAGGAGATCCGCGAGAAGCGCGGCCTCGCCTACTCCGTCTTCTCCTTCGCCTCGCACTACGCCGACACCGGCATGTTCGGCGTGTACGCCGGCTGCATGCCCAAGAAGGTCGACGACGTCCTCGAGATCTGCCGCGACGAGCTCGTGAAGGTGGCGGCCACCGGCCTCACCTCCGAGGAGCTCGAGCGCGGCAAGGGCCAGGTGCGCGGAGGTCTGGTGCTCGGCCTCGAGGACACCGGCTCGCGCATGTCGCGCATCGGCAAGGCCGAGCTGCTCGCGGGCGACCTGTGGTCGACCGCCGAGGTGCTCGACGCCGTCGACGCCGTCACGGTCGACGACGTCCGCGACGTCGCCGCCACCCTGCTCACGGTGAGCCCCACTCTCGCCGTCATCGGTCCGTTCGAGCCCGACCGCGACTTCTCGTCCGCGGTCGCCTGAGAGGAGCCGTCATGACGACGCGCGTCGGTGTCATCGGTGCCCTGGGCCGGGTCGGCTCGTCGATCGTTGCGGCCGTGCAGGCTGCCCCCGACCTCGAGCTGGTCGCGGTGGTCGACAAGGACGACGAGCCTCGACGCGCTCGTCGAGGCCGGTGCCGAGGTCGTCGTCGACTTCACGCACCCCGACGTCGTGATGCGCGACGTCGAGTTCCTCGTGCGCCACGGCATCCACGCCGTCGTCGGCACGACCGGCTGGAGCGACGAGCGGCTCGCGCAGGTGCGCACGTGGCTCGAGGCCTCGCCCTCCACCGGTGTCCTCGTGGCACCCAACTTCGCGCTCGGCGCCGTGCTCATGATGCGCTTCGCCGCCCAGGCCGCCCGCTTCTACGAGTCGGTCGAGATCGTCGAGCTGCCACCACCCGCGCAAGGTCGACGCCCCCTCGGGCACCGCGGCCGCCACCGCGCGGCTGATCGCCGCCGCCCGCGCCGCCGCCGGCGTCGGCCCTGCGCCCGACGCCACCGAGCAGAGCCTCGAGGGTGCCCGCGGCGCCACGGTCGACGGCGTCCCGGTGCACGCGGTGCGCCTGCGTGGTCTGGTGTCGAGCCAGGAGGTCCTCTTCGGCGACACGGGGGAGACCCTGACGATCCGCCACGACAGCACCGACGTCTCGTCGTTCGGCCCCGGCGTCCTGCTCGCCGTCCGCGGCATCGCCGCGCGCCCCGGCCTCACCGTGGGGCTCGACCCCTTCCTCGGCCTCGACTGACGCAGCCCGCGGTCGTGCGTCAGGATGACGGCATGACGGCGACGACGACAGACCCCGCGGCGGCCGCCGCCGACGAGCCCTACGTGGTGCGCTCGGACTCCGGCGGTGTCGCGACGCTCACCCTCAACAGGGGCGCCCGCTTCAACCCGCTGTCGCGCGCGATGCTCGAGGCCCTCGACGCCGCGCTGGCCACCATCGCCGATGAGCCGTCCGTGCGCGCCGTCGTGCTCGAGGGCTCGGGCCGCGGCTTCAGCGCCGGGCACGACCTCGGCGAGATGCGCGGCCACGTCGGGGACGACGACTGGCAGCAGGAGCTCTTCGACGCGTGCAGCGTCGTCATGGTGCGCCTGACCCAGATCCCGCAGCCGGTCATCGCCAAGATCGACGGGATCGCCACCGCGGCCGGCTGCCAGCTCGTGTCGATGTGCGACCTCGCCGTCGCGAGCGACACGTCGCGCTTCGGTCTGCCCGGCGTCAACATCGGCGTCTTCTGCTCGACTCCTGCGGTCGGAGTCGCGCGCAACGTCGGACGCAAGCGTGCGATGGAGCTGCTTCTGACCGGCGAGATGGTCGACGCCGCAACGGCTCTCGACTGGGGCCTGCTCAACGCCGTCGTCCCTGCCGACGAGCTCGACGTCGCCGTCGCCCGCTTCACCGACGTGATCACCGCGCGCAGCGCCGCCGTCATCGCCAACGGCAAGCGCACGTTCTGGGCGCAGATCGACCAGCCGCTCTCTGCGGCGTACGAGACCGCCGGCCGTGCGATGGTCACCGACCTCGCGGGCGAGGACGCCGCCGAGGGCATCGACGCGTTCCTTCAGAAGCGTCGGCCGGTCTGGCGCGGCTAGCCCTCGCCGTTGCCGCGGTCGGCGTCGCGCAGGTCCAGCCACTGCGCGACGGCAACGGTGGCGGCCGTGACAAGGCCGGTCACGAGCACCGGCTGCGGCGAGAACGTCGCCGCGAGGACGATGACCACCCCGACGCCGAGCACCACCGAGTGCTGGCGCGAGACGTTCGAGCCACGCTCGTGCGGGCGCAGGTGGAGCGCCCACACCGTGAGCAGGTAGAGGGCGACGGGGATCGTCACGAAGGCGGCCGCTCCGCGGTCGCCGATCGCGCCGACCCCGAGCGCGACATCGACGTTCGCGGCGAGCCCGGCCCCCACCGCGGCGGCCGAGCCGAACACGACGAGATGCCCGTAGCCCCACCGGAACGCCGTCGCCCGGTTGGTGAGGAGCCCTTCCGCCGAGCGGGCGAAGTACTTCCACCACAGGGAGAAGACGATGAGCAGGCCGCCCACGGCGATGGGCCAGACGGCGCTCAGCCCGCCCGAGTCGAGCCCGGCGCCGAGCGCCACGGAGCCTGCGAGGACCGACTCCCCGAGCACGATCAGCGTGAAGAGGCTGTACCGCTCGGCAATGTGACCGGCGTGCCAGGGCGTCGTGGCGCGACCCTCGGCGATGAACGGCACCGCGAGCTCAGCGGCGACCAGAGCGACGAAGCAGCCGAGCGACCACGGCCGAGGGACGAGCAGGAGCAGGATCCAGCCGATCTGGACCACGGTGACGCCGAGAGCCATGGCGCGGTCCGTCCTGGCCCTGGCCGGGTCGTGCCGAGCAGCGCGCAGCCACAGGGGGACGAGCGCCGCCCGCATCACGACGTAGCCGAGCGTCACGACGCCGAAGTCCATGTCCTCGAAGGCCCGCGGGACTCCGGCAGCGAGGATGAGCGCTCCCGTGATCATCACGAACACCGCGAGCCGGAACACGATGTCGTCGTTGTCGTACGCCGAGGCGAACCACGTGAAGTTCATCCACGCCCACCAGATGGCGAAGAAGACCATCACGTAGCCGACGAGCCCGTCGGCGACGTGCGCCTCGACGACCGCGTGGTGGAGCTCGGCTGCCACAGCGGCGACCGCGACGACGAAGCAGAGGTCGAAGAACAGCTCCAGCGGCGTCGAGGCGCGGTGCTGCTCGGTCGTGTCTCGGGCGGACATCGGACGGCGCAGGACCAGCCTGCGCTCGGTCACGTGGTGCTCCGGGTGTGCTCCCACCAGCGGTCGACCGCGAGCGCCGCCTGGTCGAAGGCCTCGGCGCGCAGGAGGAAGTCGGGGGAGTGCGTGGTGATGCTCGTGGCGACCTCGTCGCCATCGCGCAGGATCACGAGCACCCGCTCGCCGTCGGTCCGCGGCCCGATCCCCAGCAGGCGCACACGATCCGCGACCCGGCGGACGTCGACGACGTCGTCCCAGTCGCACTCGACCGCCGTCCGCACGAAGTTCTGCTTGAGCGAGCGGTCGTTGGCGTAGACGCCGACCGAGAGCACCCGCGCGGTGATCCAGAACAGGAGCATGAGCGGCAGCGCCGCCACCGCCAGCACGACCAGCTTGGCGGGAAACGTACGTGCCACCGTCACCGCGAGCACCACCGCGAGCGAGCCCCAGGCCGCGGTGAACGCGAGCACCACGAACAGCGCCGTGCGCCAGGGCCCAGGGTGGTGGAGCCGGACGTACGACGTCTGCACGTAGTCGCCGTCGACCGGGCGGTGCCGGTCGGGGTCGCGGTCGAAGACGCGGAAGAGCGGCTTCGGTCGGCGCGGGTCGTCGGTCACGGCACCATCATCACCCGGGGCTGTCGCCGTCGCCTACGCCGCAAGGCCGAGCGCACGCAGCGCCGCCGCGGTTGCGGCCGCCACCAGGACCACGACGAGGAAGGGTGCGCGCAGGAGCAGGGCGACCACGGCGGCGCCGAGCCCGGCCACCCGGGCGTCGAGCACGAGGTCCTGCCCGACCGCGAAGGTCTGCACGGCGACCAGGGCCGACAGCAGCGCGATCGGCAGGTAGTCCGACACCGACAGCACCAACGGCTGGTCGAGGAGCCGGTGCGGAACCGAGTGGCCCGCGAGCTTGATGACGTAGCAGAGCAGGGAGGCCAGGATCACGGCGTACCACTCGGGGGTCATGTCGCACCCCCTGCCCGGGCGGCCTTCTCGCGCACGACGGACACGCCCGCCACCACGGCGACGACGGCGGTGATCAGCACGGGCACGCCGGGCTGCAGGAACGGCGTCAGCGCGAGCGCGATCACCGCACTCACCACGGCCACGCCGATCGAGCGGCGGTCGACGAGCCGCGGCCACACGAGGGCGAAGAGCCCTGCGCCGATCGCGGCGTCGAGTCCGTACGTGCGTGGGTCGCCGATCAGGCCTGCGCCGAGCGAGCCGAGGAGGGTCGCGAGGTTCCAGAGCACGAACACCGAGAGACCGGTGGCCCAGAACGCGAGCCGCTCCGCGCGCACCGTCTCGCCGGGCCCGGAGCGCCCGATGGCCATGGCGGTCGACTCGTCGATCGTGACGTGGGCAGCGACGAGTCGCCGGGCGCCCCGCACGTCGAGCACCGGCGCCATCGACAGGCCGTAGAAGGCGTTGCGCAGGCCGAGCAGCGTGCTCGTGGCCACCGCGGAGGACACGCTGCCGCCGGCGACGAGCACGCCGACGAGCGCGAACTGCGACCCGCCCGTGAACATCACGACCGACAGCACCTGCGCCTGCAGCACCGTGAGACCGCCGCTGACGGCGACCGCGCCGAACGACACGCCGTACGCCGCCGTGGCCAGGCCGACGCCGATCGCGTTGACCACGATCGCGCGCCGCTCCTGCTCCCACCCCGCGACGTGGGGCTCCCTCACTGCGGCTCCGGCGGGATGCCGTCGTCGGCCGGGCCGACGTGGTCGACGAGCCACTCGACGAGCGGCGTCATCGCGCGCCAGAGCCCACGCACCTTGGTGAGCGCCGTGCGGGTGCCGGCCCAGGCGGGCACGCCGAGCTGCTTCTCGACCGTGACCGAGCGGTGGCGCAGCAGGTCGAGGTGCGGGTGGTCCTCGGGGATGCCTCGGGGGCGCGTCTTCATGACGTCGCCGCCCAGCTCCAGGCCGCCCTTGGCCGCGGCCTTCAGTGCCTGCTCGAGCGAGGCGATGTTGGGGGAGTCGACGGCGTCCCGCCAGCGCTGCAGCTGCTTGCCCTCGGCGTTGTACCAGCCGCCCGCCACGAAGAGGCCGTTTCGCGAGATCTGGACGTACCAGCCCATGCCGTCCTCGGCGCCGACGAAGCCGCCCTGGTGGTCCTTGTACGGCGTCTTGTCCTTGCTGAAGCGGACGTCGCGGTACGGGCGGAAGAGTGCCGCGCTGCCGAACTCGTCCTCGAGCTCGGCCATCAGCGCGGCCAGCGGCGCCTTCACGAACTGGTCGTACTCGTGCTTGTGCGCCGTCCACCAGGCCTTGGTGTTGTCGGCGCTGAGCCCCTCGTAGAACTCGAAGGCCTCGGCGGGGATCCCGGTGAAACGCTGCGTCACGGTGCGACCCTAGCCAGGCGGCGCGTGGCAGTCGCGGGCCGAGCCGTCGTACGGCGCTCGCTCACGTGAGCGAGGCGCCGAGCCGCACCTGCTTCAGGGTGGCCGTGCCTGGGCCGTTGTCGAGGGAGCGGTTCGCGCCGTCGCGCGCGAATCCCGCGGACTCCAGGAACCGCAGGCGGATCCGGTCCTTCTCGCCCGACCACGTGACGACCTCGGCGTAGCCGTGGCCACGCAGGTGGTCGACGGCCGCCGCGAGCAGCCGCGACCCGTGCCCGGCTCGGGTGTGGTCGGGGTCGATGACGAGGTCGACGATCTCGCCGACAGCGCCGGCCGTGGCCCCGGCGTCGCCCGCCGGGGCGGCGACGGCGTACCCGACGACCGCGGCGCCCGACATCGCCACGAGCACGAGGTGCCGCGGGGTCGGGGGAGCGGTGATCGAGCGCTTCCAGTCGTCGGCGACCGCGAGCGGCGAGAGCTGGGCGAGGGTGTCGCGCGGCAGCACGTCGGCGTACTGGCGCCGCCACGAGGCGAGCATGACGGCGCCCACCGAGAGGGCGTCCTCGGCGCGGGCGGGTCGCACCGACACGTCGGCGGCGGGGGTCAGATCGGTCATGGGTACATCTTCGTGGGTACGGTGCGCACGTGCGTGTCGTGGTGGTCGGAGCCGGTGCCTGGGGGCTCCCTGCGGCAGCGGAGCTCGCGCGCCGCGGTCACCAGGTGGTGCTGCTCGACCGGCACGGCGCCGCCCACCAGCTCGGGTCGTCGTCCGGCCCCACGCGCCTGTGGCGGCTCACCCACCCCGACCGGCTGCGGGTACGCCTCGCGCAGCGCTCGGTGGACGCCTGGGAGCGGCTCGAGAAGGACAGCGGCATCACCGCGATCCTCCGTCGCGGCCTCCTCTGGCGCGACGACGTCACGACCCCGAGCGTCATCGACGCGCTGACTGCCGAAGGTGTGCCGCACGACGTGGTCGAGGCCGGCGACGTCGGCCGCTTCTTCCCCGGCCTGCGTCCCGACGGCCGCACCGGTGTGTGGCAGGTGACGGCAGGCCCGGTGCTCGCGCGGGCTTCGCTCGACGCCCAGGTCGGGCTCTTCGCGATGGCGGGCGGCCGCATCGTGGTCGGCCCTGTCGTGCGCGAGATCGACACCTCCGACGCCACCGAGGTCGTCGTGCGCTGCGAGGACGGCCGCGAGTTCCGCGCCGACTCGGTCGTCCTCGCGCCTGGTGCGGGCGCGGGCCGGCTCCTCGAGTCCCTCGGCATCCCTGTCACCCTCAGCCCGGTCCTCGAGCAGGTGTGCCACGTCGGCGACCCCTCGGCCACCGACGCGATGCCGTGCCTGTACGACGGCCCGATGGGCGACGAGCCGGGCATGTACGCCATGCCGACCCCGGGCCGCGGCTACAAGCTCGGCATCGACCAGCCGCTGCGCGCATGGACCGAGGACGACGTCGACCGGGTGCCGAGCGCGGCGGTATCCGCCCACATCTCCCAACGGGTCACGCGCAACTTCACCGACCTCGACCCGACGGTCCTCGACGCCCAGGTCTGCACGTGGACCGACTCGCCCGACGGCCGGTTCATCGTCGACACGGTCGCCGACGGCCGGGTCGTGATCGCGTGCGGCGACTCGGGGGAGGGCTTCAAGTTCAGTGCCCTCATGGGGCTCGTGCTCGCCGACCTGGCCGACGGCGTGACGCGGGACGACGATGTCGCGTCGTTCTCGCTCGCCCGGTTCGGCGACGGGTCAGCTGTAGCCCGCCCGCACGTCCTCGGGCGCTAGCGCGTCAGGCCGCGCGCCCCGTGGCCATCGCCGCGATCTGCTCGGCCTCGACGTGCCGGAGGTCCGGGTTGAGCTCGAAGCCGTCGACGTGCGGGGCTCCGGCCGAGCCGGGCACGGGTGCGTCGTCCAGGTGCTTCAGCACGGGCATGAACAGCGTCGAAAGCGAGGCCAGCAGCAGCAGCGACGTCATGAAGATGAACACCGGCTGCGGCCCCCACGCCTCGACCAGCGGGCCCGCGATCAGATAGCCGAGCGGGCCTGCGGCGTACGCAGCCGAACCCATCACGCCCACCACGCGTCCGCGCATCGCCTCAGGCGTGCGGTTCTGCATCGCGAGGTTCGTGATCGGGTTGATCGCCCCGAAGAAGACGCCGGTCAGCACGGCGAGCCCGAGCATCGCGGGGTACGGCGGCAGGAATGCCATGCCCAGCACGGGGATCGCGGTGAGGATCAGGCTCAGCACGAACGCCGGCCGCCGCTTGAACCGGTGCCCGACCGCGGCGTACCCGAGGGCGCCGACGACGCCGCCGGCGCTCATCGCCGTGATCAGCAGGCCGAGCTTCGCGGGCTGGTCGACGGAGTTGAACAGCACCGGGAGCACGATGCCCTCGACGGGGAGCCACACGCCGACGAGCAGTGCGGTGAGGATCGCGACGGCGCGCAGGACGCGGTCGCGCCACAGGAAGCGCAGCCCCTCACGGGTCGAGCGCCAGAGGCCCTGCGGCCGCTCGGCCCGCGCGGGGCGGCCGCCGCCGGGCATACGAGTGGTGGCCATCGCGAGGGCGCTCACGGCGAAGACGCCGGCGGTGACCCAGAACGTGGTGGTCGTGCCGATGACGCCGATGAGGACGCCGCCGATGCCGGGGCCGAGGAGGTAGGCGAAGCCGTAAGCGCTCTCGTGGATGCCGTTGGCGCGGGCGAGCGGGATGCCGGCACGACGCGCAGCCTCGGGCAGCATCGTCTCGCGCGCTGTGAGGCCGGCCGGGTCGAAGACCGCGCCGAGCGCGGCGACGGCGAGGAGCAGCCCGAAGTCGAGCCCGACGGTGAGGGCCAGGACGGGCACGAGGACGACGCTCGTCATCGACAGCAGGTCGGCGACGACCGAGACCGCACGGCGGCCGACCATGTCGACGATCGTGCCGGCGAACAGCATCGACACCAGCAGCGGAAGCGCTGTGACCGCTGCGATCACGGCGGTGAGGCTGGCGTCTCCGGTCGTCTCGAGGACGAGCCAGGGGAACGCGACCATCGTGATGCCGTTGGCCGTGCCGGACAGGATCGCCGTCGTCTCGAGCACGACGAACGGGCGCCAGGTGCGGCGCGGCGCCGTCTCGGTGCGAGGCGTGGTGGGCGGGGGCGTGCTGGTGGAGGTCATGAGGATCAGCGCTGCATCAGCGCGGGGTCGGGGGCGTGATGCCCGTGAGGGTGAGGGTGAGGACGTGGCGGGTCGCCGTCGCGGGTGCCACGCGGCCGTCGCGGACGCCGTTCCAGACGCCGAGCAGGATCCCGGTGAAGGCCTCGACGACGACCTCGGCCGGCACGTCGCCGCGGATGTCGCCCTCACGCTGGCCGCGCTCGACGAGCGAGTCCAGGGCCGAGGCCACCGAGAGCCAGGCGTCCTGCAGCTGCGGGAGGTCCCACACCTCGGGGCCGGCGTCCAGGAACGACAGCTCGTCGGCGAGGGGGAGCACCTCCTCGACGACGCGGGCCAGCACCTGCGGCGCGGGGTCGTCGTCCAGGCGGGCGGCGTCCAGGGCGGTCTGCAGCCGCGCGACGGCCTGCATCGCCAGCGCGGTCAAGAGGTCGGCGCGGGTCGGGAAGATCCGGTGCACGGTCGTGCGTCCCACGCCGGCAGCCGCCGCGATCTCGGCGAGCGAGGCGCCCGAGTCGGTCGCGAGGAGCGCGGCCGCCGCCCGCAGCACGACGTCCCGCACAGGCTCCGGGGCAGGGGAGGACGCGGACGGGACGGAGCGAAGCGGACCAGCCATGTCCATAGTGGAACATAGTTGTTCCACAGGATCAACCGTGTTCCGATCGGATGGTCGGTGTGCGGGCGTCCCCGGATCGTGCCCGGACCCGGCTCCAGGAGGTCGCGGGGTGGCGGGCGTGCCGGGAGGAGTCGGGGCCGCGGCGTTGGTTAGGTTCGTCCCCGTGAGCGACGCGACCCCAGAGATCACCTTCCGCAGCGACGTCACCGTCGAGCTGGTGAAGTCCTCGGCCTCCGACGCCGACGTGCTGTTCGCCGCCCGCGTCTCGACCAAGGGTGAGCAGTCCCTCGCCGACGTCGACGGCGACGCGAGCCGCAGCCAGGGCCTCATCAACTACCTGATGCGGGACAGGCACGGCTCTCCCTTCGAACACACGTCGTTCACGTTCTTCGTGCGGGCACCGATCTTCATGTGGCGCGAGCACATGCGGCACCGCATCGCGTCGTACAACGAGGAGAGCGGCCGCTACCGCGAGCTCGAGCCCGTCTTCTACGTGCCTGCCCGCGAGCGCAACCTCGTGCAGGAGGGCAAGCCCGGCGCGTACGTGTTCGTGCCCGGCACCGACGAGCAGTCGGCCCTCGTGGAGGAGCAGGTCAAGGCCTCGTGCACCCAGGCGTACGCCGCCTACCAGGCGATGCTGGACGCCGGCGTCGCGCGCGAGGTGGCGCGGATCGTCCTGCCGGTGACCATCTTCTCCAGCGCATACGTCACGATGAACGCCCGTGCGCTGATGAACTTCCTGTCGCTGCGCACCAAGCGCGAGGGCTCGCACTTCCCGTCGTTCCCGCAGCGCGAGATCGAGATGGTCGCGGAGAAGTACGAGGCCGAGTTCGAGCGCCTGATGCCGTTGACGTACGCGGCGTTCCAGGCGAACGGCCGAGTGGCTCCGTGAGGCCGTAACCGCGATAACCTGAACGCCATGCCGTCCTCGTCCACCCCCGCCTCGACGCCGCAGCGGCCGTTCGGCCGCATGCTCACCGCGATGGTGACCCCGTTCACCGCCGACGGTGCGCTCGACACCGCGGCCGCCGCCCGCCTCGCGACCGAGCTGGTCGACGACCTCGGCAACGACGGCCTCGTCATCAGCGGCACCACCGGTGAGTCGCCCACCACGAGCGACGACGAGAAGGACCGCCTCCTTCGCGCTGTCATCGAGGCGGTCGGCGACCGCGCCCACGTGATCGCGGGCGTCGGCACCAACGACACCCGCCACACGATCGAGCTCTCGCGAGCGGCCGAGAAGGCCGGTGCGGCCGGTCTGCTCGTGGTGACGCCGTACTACAACAAGCCGCCGCAGGACTCGCTCTACGCCCACTTCACGGCTGTGGCCGACTCCACCGGCCTGCCGGTGATGCTCTACGACATCCCGGCCCGCGCCGGCGTCGCGATCGCCACCGAGACGCTGCTGCGCCTCGCCGAGCACCCCCAGATCGTCGCCAACAAGGACGCCAAGGGCGACCTCTTCGCGGCCCAGCGGGTGATGTCGAGCTGCGAGCTCGTCTACTACTCCGGCGACGACGCCCTCAACCTTCCGCTGCTGTCGATCGGCGCCGTCGGTGCCGTCAGCGTCACCGGTCACCTCGTCGCCGACCGGATCCTGGCGACGATCCTCGCGTACGAGTCGGGCGACGTCGCCCTCTCGCGCGAGCTGAACGACGAGCTCGTCCCGGTCACCGAGGCGATCATGACGCGAACCCAAGGAGTCATCGCCGTGAAGGCAGCACTTGAGCACCAGGGTCGACCGGGCGGTGGCGCGCTCCGGCTGCCGCTGCTGCCGATGTCGGCGAAGGACCGTGAGCGGCTCGTCCGCGAGCTCGCAGAGGGCGGCGTCACCGGCTTCGAGTCGATCGCATGACCCACGCGCACCCCGAGCTCGGCACCCCGCCGCCGCTGCCGCCGAACGGCCTGCGCGTCGTCCCGCTCGGCGGGCTCGGCGACGTCGGCCGCAACATGACCGCGTTCGAGTACGGCGGCCGCCTGCTGATCATCGACTGCGGCGTGCTGTTCCCCGAGGACAGCCAGCCCGGCGTCGACCTGATCCTTCCCGACTTCGACTTCATCCGTGACCGGCTCGACGCCGTCGAGGCGATCGTGCTCACGCACGCGCACGAGGACCACATCGGTGCCGTGCCCTACCTGCTGCGCGAGCGCCAGGACATCCCGGTCTTCGGCTCGCGACTCACCCTCGCGCTGCTCGAGGCCAAGCTCAAGGAGCACCGGATCAACGGTGTCACCACGGTCGTGGTCGAGGGTGAGACCCGCAAGGTCGGGCCGTTCGACCTCGAGTTCGTCGCGGTCAACCACTCCATCCCGGACGCCCTCGCGATCTTCGTCTCGACGCCGGCCGGCACCGTGCTGCACACCGGCGACTTCAAGATGGACCAGCTGCCGCTCGACGGCCGCATCACCGACCTGCGCTCGTTCGCCCGGCTGGGGGAGCGCGGCGTCGACCTGTTCCTCGTCGACTCCACCAACGCCGAGGTGCCCGGATTCGTCGCGAGCGAGCGCGACATCGAGCCTGCGCTCGAGCGCACGTTCAACGCCGCGCAGGGACGCATCGTCGTGGCGTCGTTCGCGAGCCACATCCACCGCATCCAGCAGATCATCGACATCGCGCTGCGGCACAACCGCAAGTTCGCGTTCTTCGGCCGCTCGATGGTGCGCAACATGGGCGTGGCGCGCGAGCTCGGCTACCTCACCTTCCCGGACGGCGTGCTCCTCACCCCCGAGCAGCTGTCGCAGCTGCCCGACAACCAGGTCGTGCTGATCTGCACCGGCTCGCAGGGCGAGCCGATGGCCGCGCTCTCGCGCATCGCCAACAACAGCCACCAGATCAAGGTCGGCCCGGGCGACACCGTGGTGCTGGCGTCGTCCCTCATCCCCGGCAACGAGAACGCAGTGAGCCGCGTCATCAACGGGCTCACCCGGCTCGGCGCGAAGGTCGTGCACAAGGCCAACGCGATGGTCCACGTGAGCGGCCACGCCGCCTCGGGCGAGCTCCTCTACTGCTACAACATCGTCAAGCCCAAGAACGTCATGCCGGTGCACGGCGAGCCCCGCCACCTCAAGGCCAACGCCGAGCTCGCGCTCGCGACCGGCGTCCCCGCGGAGCGGATCATGCTCACCCTCGACGGCGGTGTCATCGACCTCGTCGACGGCCGCGCGACCGTCGTCGGTGCGGTCCCCTGCGGCTACGTCTACGTCGACGGCGCCAGCGTCGGCGACCTCACCGAGTCCTCGCTCAAGGACCGGCGCGTGCTGGGCTCCGAGGGCTTCATCACGTGCTTCGTCGTCGTCGACTCGGTCGAGGGCAAGGTCACCGCGGGCCCGGAGATCCACGCCCGCGGCTTCATCGAGGACGACGCGGCGTTCGACCCGGTCCTGCCGAAGATCAAGCAGGCCGTCGAGGACGCCCTGCGCGACGGCCTTGCCGACGAGTACGCCCTCGCCCAGGTCGTGCGCCGCACCCTCGGCCGCTGGGTCAACGACCAGCACCGCCGCAAGCCGATGATCCTGCCGGTCGTCGTCGAAGCCTGACGGCTCCGCACCCCCAGCCAAGGCCCCCTTCGTTTGCGATGAAGGGGGCCTTCGTTGCTAAGAGCGCAACAAACTAGGCATTCATCGAGGGCTCACATCCGTCGGTCACGCTTTGGCGGACAGCCGCGGCGACACCCGGGACGTCCACGAAGGAAGACGTGTCGATCTCGATCACCCGGCCGAACCGCAACGGCGCTGCCGTCGAGAGCACCTCGTCGAAGGACCCGAGCAGGTCGGCGTCGTAGTGCCCTGGGTGCCGCTGCCGCCCGACGTACCGGGCCCGGACGATCTCCGGCGGGCAGGCACACCACACCTCAATGACACGGTCGATGCGGGCCCGGTCCAGACCTGCACGGACGACGTCGCGGATCGACGAAGCGAGCCACGACTCGACGACGACCGGCACGGGGGAGTCGGCCACGAGGCGCCAGAGGACCTCGCCCGACGCCGCTCCGATCCTGCGCGATTCTGCGCGGTCGGCGTACCCGAGCTCGTCGAGCAGGGTCTCCTTCACGGCGTCCTTGGACAGCAGGGCGATCCCGAGCTCGGCCGCGAGCGCCGTCGCCAGCGTCGTCTTGCCGGAACCCGGAGGCCCGTTGACGATCACCACCCACCGCACCGGCCCAGAATGCCCCACTCGCTGTCGGTCACCGGGCGCAGTCCCCACAGATGGTCCGGTGTGGTGAAGGGTGGAAAAGTTGCGATCTATGCAACGAAGGCCCCCTTCATCGCACGGGGGGGGGCTACGGAGGGTGAGTCTGAGGTCAAGGTTGACGGTGTGGCGTGCGGGACTCCTGTGACGGATGTGGGTAGCCTCGCTGCATGGCGACCCGTACGCCGGTGCCGCCGCGTCCCTCGGGCGCGCGCGCTGGCTCTTCCCCGACGAGCCGCTCGAGCAAGGCCGCGCCCGCCAAGGGCAAGGCCTCCTCGACGCGTCAGCCCGCTGCCAAGCCGCGCCCTGCCGCGCGCCCGGCGGCCCGACCCTCCGGCCCCTCGCCGGTCTCCCGGTTCTTCACCGGGCTGACGCGGGCGTTCGCCGCGGTGTGGGTCGGCCTCGGCCACGTGGTCGGCGGTGCTGTGCGCACCCTCGGGCGCGGCGCCAAGGAGCTCGACCCGGCCCACCGCCGTGACGGCCTCGGCCTGCTCTTCATCGCGCTCGCCGTCCTGGTCGCCTTCTCGGTGTGGTGGAACGTCACCACAGGCCTCGGCGGCATCGTCGGCTCGCTCGTCACCGGCGCGCTCGGCAGCCTCGACGTGATCCTGCCGTTCCTGCTCCTCGGCCTCGCCTGGCGCGTGCTGCGCAAGCCCGACGAGAGCGCGGCCACCGGTCGCGTCACCATCGGCTGGGGCGCGCTCGTCCTCGCCGCCTGCGGCCTCATGCACGTGATCAAGGGCACGCCCCTCCCCGCCGACGGCGCTGCCGCCATGCAGTCCGGCGGCGGCTGGATCGGGTGGCTCGCCTCCGCGCCGGTCGTCTCGGCGACCCACCCGGTCGTGGCTGCGCTGCTCCTGCTCCTGCTCGCGGCGTTCGGCGTCCTCGTCGTCACCGCGACCCCCGTGGCCGCCGTGCCCGACCGCATCCGCGGCCTGCGCGACCGCGTGACCGGCAAGGCCACCCCGGACGCCGACGCGACCGAGGGTGACGTCGAGCCCACGGCCAAGATGAAGCGCCACCCCAAGGCCGACGACGCGGGCCTCGGCCTGCTGGCCGGCGACGTCGCGTTCGAGACCCCGCTGGTGGAGGAGGCGCCGACCAAGCGTCGCTTCCGCAAGGGCAAGGACGTCCTCGACGTCCTCGCGGCCCCTGAGGCCGAGGAGCACCACGTCGACCTCACGGCGCCGTTCGAGCACCAGGAGCCGGACGAGGTCTCCACGGTGATCGTCGACCTCACCACCGGGGAGGTCCGGCCGGTCGCGAAGAAGCCGGCCAAGCCGCTGCCCGCGAACCCGTCCTCGATCGAGCAGATGCCGCTCTCGGGCGACGTCACCTACCACCTGCCGGCCGTCGAGTCGCTCAAGCCCGGCGCGGTGCACAAGCCCACCAGCAAGGCCTCCGACGCTGTAGTCGGATCGCTGTCGGAGGTGCTCGACCAGTTCGGCATCGACGCCACCGTCACCGGCTACTCGCGCGGCCCGACAGTCACGCGCTACGAGGTCGAGCTCGGGCCGGCCGTGAAGGTCGAGCGCGTCACGGCGCTGTCGAAGAACATCGCGTACGCCGTCGCCAGCGCTGACGTCCGCATCCTCAGCCCGATCCCCGGCAAGTCCGCGATCGGCATCGAGATCCCGAACACCGACCGCGAGATCGTCAGCCTCGGCGACGTCCTGCGCAGCAAGACCGCGACGAGCGACCACCACCCGATGGTGGTCGGCCTCGGCAAGGACGTCGAAGGCGGCTTCGTCTGCGCCAACCTCGCGAAGATGCCGCACATCCTCGTGGCCGGTGCCACCGGCGCGGGCAAGTCCGGATGCATGAACACGCTGATCACCAGTGTTCTCATGCGATCCACGCCGGACGAGGTGCGGATGATCCTTGTCGACCCCAAGCGCGTCGAGCTGCACGGCGTACGAGGGCGTGCCGCACCTGATCACGCCCATCATCACGAGCCCGAAGAAGGCCGCCGAGGCGCTGCAGTGGGTCGTTCGCGAGATGGACCTGCGCTACGACGACCTCGCGCAGTTCGGCTTCCGCCACGTCGACGACTTCAACAAGGCCGTCCGCGCAGGCCAGGTGAAGCCGCTGCCGGGCAGCGAGCGCGTCATCGAGCCGTACCCGTACCTGCTGGTCATCGTCGACGAGCTCGCCGACCTGATGATGGTCGCCCCGCGCGACGTCGAGGACTCCATCGTCCGCATCACGCAGCTCGCACGCGCGGCCGGCATCCACCTGGTGCTCGCGACCCAGCGTCCGAGCGTCGACGTCGTCACCGGCCTCATCAAGGCCAACGTGCCGAGCCGCCTCGCCTTCGCCACCTCGAGCCTCGCCGACAGCCGCGTCATCCTCGACCAGCCCGGCGCCGAGAAGCTCGTGGGCCAGGGCGACGCGCTCTTCCTGCCGATGGGCGCGAGCAAGCCGATCCGCCTGCAGGGCTCGTGGGTCACCGAGAACGAGATCCGGGCCGTGGTCGCGCACTGCAAGGCGCAGATGGCTCCGGCGTACCGCGAGGTCACCGTCACCGCCGCGCAGAAGAAGGAGGTCGACGAGGAGATCGGCGACGACCTCGAGCTGCTGCGCGCTGCGGTCGAGCTCGTCGTCACCTCGCAGTTCGGGTCCACGTCGATGCTGCAGCGCAAGCTGCGCGTGGGCTTCGCCAAGGCCGGACGACTCATGGACCTCATGGAGACGCGCGGCATCGTCGGCCCGAGCGAGGGCAGCAAGGCACGCGACGTCCTCGTGAGCGGCGACGAGCTCGAGGACGTTCTCGCGACGCTGGGGGAGTGACGCGGGTCTCCCGCGTCACTGCAGGGTCCGCAAGGCGCTGTGTTTCCAGCACGTTTCGACACGAGCCGAATCCCACGTGATGGGGTCGGCGATCACCCGGTCGACCCCGCTCGCGTTTCCCCCGGAGCATGGGTGCGGCCTATCCTGATGCTCCGGGGGTGATCGGCGCGCGCCAGCGTGCCTGCCTGGGTGAGGAGGTGCAGCGATGAGCGATGACAGCGTCATGACCGCAGGTCAGACCGTGGCCGCCGCACGTCTCGCCGCCGGCCTCACGGTCGCGCAGGTCGCCGACGCCACCCGGATCCGCGCCACCCTCGTCACCGCGATCGAGAACGACGACTACCGCCTGTGCGGCGGCGACGTCTACGCCCGCGGTCACCTCAAGAGCATCGCCACCGCGGTGGGCGTCGATCCTGCTGAGGTCGTGGGCGCGTTCGACCGCCAGCGCGGTGCCGAGCGTCCGGTCAGCGCGCCCGTCCAGCCCGTCGCGAGCGCCTCGCGCGCCACCACGGCGTCCGGCGGCTCCCTCGGCGCCCTCGCCGGCCCGCTCGGCGTCTCCGTCGAGTCCGGCCGCCGCAACGGCGGCGCGAACTGGACCGCCGTCATGGCGCTCGCCCTCGTGCTCGTGATCGGCGTCGCCGTCGTCACCGCGCTCGCCAACCGCGGCGGCAGCACCCCGATCGCCTCGCCGTCCTCCTCGCCGAGCGTCACCCCCACCACCAGCGCGACGCCGACCGAGAGCGCCACCGAGCAGCCCACGGCCGAGCCCACCGAGTCGCCCACCGACACCGTGGCGCAGGCCGACGGCGTCAACGTCGTCCTGTCCGTCACCGGCAAGGCGTCCTGGGTCCGGGTCACTGGCGGCACCGCCGGCAAGACCCTCTACGAGGGCACGCTCACCGGCGGCGACACCAGGACGTTCACCGACAAGACCCTCGTCAAAATGATCCTCGGCAACGCCGGCGCAGTGTCGCTCGTCGTCAACGGCCGCGACCTCGGCGCCCCTGGCAGCAACGGCGCGGTCGTCAAGACGGAGTTCGGCCCCGGCGACCCGAACGGCCAGGCGGGCTGACGCTCCGACCCGCACGTCCCCGCACGTCCGTGCGCGTCTGCCCCAGCCCGTAGGCTCTGGTCCATGACGACGTCGTCCGCCACCCCCTCGCGCCGCGTCGCCCTCGTCACCCTCGGCTGCGCGCGCAACGAGGTCGACTCGGAGGAGCTGGCCGGCCGGCTCGAGGCCGACGGCTGGGAGCTCGTCGAGGACGCGGCCGATGCCGACGCCGTCGTCGTCAACACCTGCGGCTTCGTCGAGCAGGCCAAGAAGGACAGCGTCGATGCGCTCCTCGAGGCCGCCGACCTCAAGGAGACCGGCCGCCCGCAGGCCGTCGTCGCGGTCGGGTGCCTGGCCGAGCGGTACGGCGACCAGCTGGCGGACTCGCTGTCCGAGGCAGATGCCGTGCTCGGCTTCGACGACTACGCCGACATCGGCGCCCGCCTGCGCCGCATCGTCGCGGGCGAGCAGCACGTGCCGCACGCACCGCGCGACCGTCGCCTCCTGCTCCCCATCTCGCCTGTCGAGCGGTCGGCGTCCGACGTCGCGCTGCCGGGCCACGCGCAGATGGACGAGCCCGACCTCCCCGAGGGCGTCGGCCCGGCCAGCGGCCCCCGCGTCGTACGTCGTCGCCTCGGCTCTGGGCCGAGCGCGCCGCTCAAGCTCGCCAGCGGCTGCGACCGCCGGTGCGCGTTCTGCGCGATCCCGTCGTTCCGCGGCTCGTTCGTGTCGCGCCGTCCGTCCGACGTCATCGACGAGGCGCGCTGGCTCGCGACGCAGGGCGTGCGCGAGCTCGTGCTCGTGAGCGAGAACTCCACGTCGTACGGCAAGGATCTCGGCGACCTCCGCCTGCTCGAGACCCTGCTGCCCGAGCTCGCCGCGATCGACGGCATCGACTGGGTGCGCGTCTCGTACCTCCAGCCCGCGGAGACCCGTCCCTCGCTGCTGCAGGCCATCGCGAGCACTCCGGGCGTCGTGCCCTACTTCGACCTGTCGTTCCAGCACTCGTCGCCGACGGTGCTGCGCCGCATGCGCCGTTTCGGCGGCACCGAGTCGTTCCTCGAGCTGCTGTCCTCCGCCCGTGCGCTGCTTCCCGAGGCGGGCGCGCGCAGCAACGTCATCGTCGGATTCCCGGGCGAGACCGAGGACGACGTCGAGGAGCTCGAGCGCTTCCTCGTCGGCGCGCGTCTCGACGCGGTCGGCGTCTTCGGCTACTCGGACGAGGACGGCACCGAGGCAGCGACGTACGACGGCAAGCTCGACGACGACGTCGTGCGCGAGCGGGTCGAGCGCATCACAGCCCTGGTCGAGGAGCTCACGTCGCAGCGCGCCGAGGACCGCGTCGGCCAGACCGTGCAGGTGCTGATCGAGGCGATCGAGGGCGACGTGGTCGAGGGTCGCAGCGCCCACCAGGCTCCCGAGGTCGACGGCCTCACGCTGCTCGTCGACGGCACCGTGCCGGTGTCGTCTCTGGCGGTGGGCGACCTCGTCACCGCCGTCGTCTCGGCGTCCGAGGGCGTCGACCTGGTCGCGTCGGTCACCGCGGTGGTCCCGCGGTGAAGCCGCCGCCGCTGGACCACGTCGCGGATCCCGTCCAGTCGCCGTCGGTCCTCAACCTCCCGAACGCGCTCACGATGCTGCGCCTGCTGCTCGTCCCGGTCTTCGCGTGGCTGCTGCTGCGCAACGGCGGCGACGACTCCGCCTCGCGCGTGTGGGCCGCCGTCGTGTTCGTCGTCGCCGGCGCCACCGACTTCGTCGACGGCGAGCTCGCGCGGCGCATGAACCTCGTGACGAGCTTCGGCAAGATCGTCGACCCCATCGCCGACAAGGCGCTGACGGGCACCGCGCTGCTCGGCCTCAGCTATCTCGGCGACCTGCCCTGGTGGGTCACGATCGTGATCCTCGTGCGCGAGATCGGCGTCACCCTGCTTCGCTTCGCGGTCATCAAGTACGGCGTCATCGCCGCGAGCCGCGGCGGCAAGGCCAAGACGCTCGCGCAGATGCTCGCGATCCTGCTCTACCTGCTGCCGCTGTCAGGCTGGCTCGTGACCGTGCGCACCGGCGTCCTGGTCGTCGCCGTCGTGCTCACAGTCGTCACGGGCTTCGACTACGTGAAGCGCGCGATGAGGCTGCGGCGCGCGGCGCGGGCCGAGGCCGCGGCGTGACGCAGCCGTCGTCGCTCGAGACCGCCGCCCAGCTCGTGCGCCTGCTCGGCCAGCAGGGCCGCACGATCGCCGTGGCCGAGTCGCTGACGGGCGGGCTGGTGGCGTCGACCATCGTCGGCGTCCCCGGCGCCTCCGCGGTCTTCCGGGGCGGCGTCGTCGCCTACGCCACGGAGGTCAAGGCCAGCGTGCTCGGCGTCGACGCCGGGCTGCTCGAGCGGGTCGGCGCCGTCGACCCCGACGTCGCCGACGAGATGGCGTACGGCGTGGCCCGCCTGCTCGGAGCCGACTACGGGATCGCCACCACCGGCGTCGCCGGGCCCGACCCGCAGGACGGCCAGGCTGTCGGCACCGTGTGGGTCTCCGTCGTCGGCCCGGAGGGCGCCCAGGCGGCCACGATCGGGCTGACCCTCGACCCTGCGCTCGGGCGCCAGGGCATCCGCGAGGCGGCCCTCGACGAGGCCCTCTCGGCCGCCGTCGACCACATCGGCTACTGAGAGCCACCTGCGGAACGGATTCCAGGTGGCGGGATGCGGGAACACGGGCGCAGGATCAGAGCGTTGGACCCACCACGAACGCCCGCGACGGCCAGACCGGCCGCCGCACCCGGACCCCGGATCGGATGCCCTCTGTGATCACTGCCCCGCCCACCGCCGGCCCTTCGCGACGCGCCGACGTACGCCGTCCGGGTGCCCTCGGTGCGTCGGAGGGTGACGCCCGGTACCGTGGTCCCCGTCACACCGGTGCTCCCGTGCCTGCGGGCGCCCGGCCGATCGAGCCCTCGAGGGGAGGTGCGCCCGTGATCGTGCTCCGCCGCGTCATCGGTGACGAGCTCCGTCGCCGCCGTCAGGACCAGGGACGCACCCTGCGCGAGGTCTCCTCGGCCGCCCGTGTCTCGCTCGGCTACCTGTCCGAGGTCGAGCGCGGCCAGAAGGAGGCCAGCAGCGAGCTGCTCGCCTCGATCTGCACCGCGCTGGACGTCCCCCTCGCCATCGTGCTGCGCTCGGTGAGCGACGAGGTCGCGATCCTCGAGGGCGTCGCGCCGGTCACCGAGCTTCCGGTCGCCGCCGACTCCGTCGTCGCGGCCGCCTGATCCTCCCCGTGCCCGATCGTTCCCCGCGCTCGCGCGCGGGCAACGCCATGGGCCGCACCCGCACCGCCGCGCTCGAGGGCGCCCGTCGCGTGCTGGCCGAGCACGGCCTGCGCAAGGCCACGATGAGCGACGTCGCCGTCCGCGGCGGCCTGGCCAAGGCCACGCTCTACAACCACTTCCGCACCAAGGACGACCTCGTCGCCGGCCTCGTCCACGACGACCTCGCCGAGCTCGCGGCCGACTGCCGCGACCTCGCGTCGACCGACCTCGCCGTCGCCCTCACCCGCGCGGCCGACGGAGTCGCGACGCACCCTGTCGTCGTCGGCCTCCGCTCGGTCGAGCCCGCCGCCCTGCTGCCGCTCGCGGCCCCCGGCTCGGGCGAGGCGTGGGACGCCGTCCGTGTCGAGGTGGCCGCTCTGCTCGACGCCGGCGAGCGCGTCTCCGGCCCGTCGCACGTCGACCTCGTCTGCCGCTGGCTCGCGGGCCACGTGCTCGAGCCGGGGAGCCAGGCGGGCCGCGAGGCCGGTGCCGCGCTCGTCGCCTCGGGCCTGCCGGCAGCCGTCCGCACCACCAGCTTCGCCACCCCCTAGCCCGCACTGATCAATCCGTCGTCTCCCCGTCCGGGAAGCGACGGATTCGTCAGTGTCAGCGGCGCCGGGTCTGGCGCGCGGGCTCGGGGTGCGGCCCCGGCTGGCAGGCGGGGCACCAGTAGGTCACCCGGTCGTACGGCGGATCGCCCTGCGGCGCCGTGACGATGCGCGTGCCGCAGCGCAGGCACGGCTTGCCCGCGCGGCCGTAGACCCAGTGCTCGGTGCGCGGGTCGCCCGTCGTCGACTGCGAGAAGTGCGCCTTGTTGCGCTCGAGCCAGCGCTGCGCGACGTCGAGGAGCGCGCCGACGTCGGCCACCTCGCCCACCGGCGTCCACGGCGAGACCTTGCCGGCGAACAGCGTCTCGGCCTTGTAGATGTTGCCGATGCCGGCGACGTTGCGCTGGTCGAGCAGCGCCTGGCCGATCTCGCGCGACGGGTCGGCGAGCAGGCGGCGTACGGCCTCGTCGCGGTCGTACGCCGGCCCCAGCAGGTCGGGGCCGAGATGGCCGACCACGGCGTCCTCGTGAGCAGTCTCGACGAGCTCGAGCACGGGCATGCGGTAGCCGATCGCGTCCCACGCCTCGGTCGAGAGCACCACGCGGACCTGCCAGTCCGGGCCGCCCGTCCATCGGGCGCCGGGACGGTGGAGGTGCCACATGCCGTCCATCCGCAGGTGGGTGTGCAGCGTGAGGCCGCCCTCGACCCGCGTGAGGATGTGCTTGCCGCGCGGACGGGTCTCGAGCACCCGGCGTCCGACCAGGTCCGAGGTCGCGAGCTGCGGCACGCGGAAGTCGCTGCGGGTGAGCACGTCGCCCGACAGCGCGTCGTCGAGCCGCTTGGCCACCAGCCACACGGTGTCGCCCTCGGGCATCGCACCTCCTCGCGTCGTCCGGCGGACCGGTCTCCAGCCTTCCGGGGAACACGGCTGCGCGCGACCCGCGTTAGGGACACCATCAAGGGATGGCCTGGGAGGTCGCATGAGGATCGCAGTTCTCGGCACAGGAGTGGTCGGCGCAGCCCTCGGCACCCGGCTGGTGCAGACCGGCCACGAGGTGCGGATGGGATCGCGCACCGCGGGCAACGCCAAGGCGGTCGCGTGGGTCGCAGCAGCCGGCAGTGCGGCGAGCGAGGGGACCTTCGAGGACGCCGCCGCCTTCGGCGAGATGGTGGTCAACGCCACCGGTGGGCTCGTGTCCGTCGACGCCCTCACGGCTGCCGGTGCGGGCAACCTCGCCGGCAAGGTGCTGCTCGACATCTCCAACCCGCTCGACTTCTCCGGCGGCTTCCCGCCGACGGTGCAGCAGTCCGGCGGTCGCAGCCTCGGCGAGCAGATCCAGGCGGCGTTCCCGGACGCCCGCGTGGTCAAGACGCTCAACACGATGAACGCCGATGTCATGGTGCACCCGCGCGCCCTGCCCGGGTCGCACTCGGTCTTCGTGGCCGGGGACGACCAGGACGCCAAGGCCGTCGCGCGCGACCTGCTGCTCGGGTTCGGCTGGACCGACGACGAGGTGATCGACGCCGGCGGCATCGCGGCGTCGCGCGGCCTCGAGCTCTACCTGCCTCTGTGGCTCTCGCTGATGGGCTCGTTCGGCACGCCGTCGTTCAACATCGCGGTCGTCCGCGGCTGAGGTGCGCACATCCGGCACCTCTGCCGGGTGTGATGTCGGGGGCTGAGGGCAGGGTGGCCCCTGGGCCGTCCGGCCCGTCGAGGGAGGCATCCGTGGCCGACGTCGTGCTGTTCCACCACGTGCAGGGGCTGACCGACGGCGTGCGTGCGCTGGCCGAGCGCCTGCGTGCAGGCCGGCACGTCGTGCACCTTCCCGACCTGTACGACGGCCAGGTCTTCTCGAGCATCGAGGAGGGCTTCGCCCAGGTGAGCGCCCTCGGGTCGTCCGAGCTCGAGGTGCGTGCGGGCCGAGCGGTCGCCGACCTGCCGCCGGGCCTGGTCTTCGCCGGCATCTCCCTCGGCGTGGGCGCCGCGCAGGAGCTGGCGCAGACCCGTCCCGGTGCGCGGGGCGCGTTGCTGCTGGAGGCGTGCCTGCCGGTGACCGGGGAGTGGGCGGTCGGGCCCTGGCCCGACGGCGTGCTGGCGCAGGTGCACGGCATGGACGCCGACCCCTTCTTCGCCCTCGAGGGCGACCTCGACGCCGCACGCGGCCTCGTGGCGTCCGCCCCTGGGCTCGTCGAGCTGTTCACCTACCCCGGCGACCGCCATCTGTTCACCGACTCGAGCCTGCCGGCGTACGACGCGGAGGCCACGGCGCTCGTGGTCGACCGGTCGCTCGAGCTGCTCGACCGGATCGGCTGATGCGCTAGGCGCGGAGGCGCAGGCCCTGCGGGGTCGCGACGAAGCCGGCGACCTCGAGGGCCTTGCCGAGGGCGGACGCCGGCGACAGCACCGAGCCGCCGTCCGCGGTCGTCACGGTGAGGCGGCCGAGGGCTCCGGTGCGCACTGCGCGGGTGAGCTCGGCGGCGGCCGCCGCGAGCGCTTCGGCGTCGTCGGTCCACGACAGCAGCGTGCGGCCGCCGCGCTCGACGTAGAGCGCGAGCGCGCCGTCGACGAGCACCACGAGCGCTCCGGCCTTGCGACCGGGCTTGTGACCGCTCGCGACCTCCTCGGGGCGCGCAGGCCAGCCGAGCGCCGCGCCGTACGGGTTCGCGGGGTCGGTGGCCGCGAGCACGAGGGCGCGCGGTGCAGCGTCGAGGTCGCGCCCGGAGGGCACCGATGCCCGCACGCGGTCGATCGCGCCCGGCAGCGAGAACTGCGCGGCGCCGAGCCCCTCGACGACATAGCCGCGGCGGCAGCGGCCGGCGTCCTCGAACGCCGACAGCACGCGGTAGACCCCGGCGAACCCGCCCGAGACGCGCTCGGCGGCGACGGCCCCGCGCGTGACGACGCCGTGCCGGTCGAGCAGCCCCTCGGCCAGGGCGGCGGCGCGGAGCGTGGCGTCGGGGGAGCGCGGCGGCACGAGCGACCACCGGCCGCTGACCGACGGCGGCCCGCTGCGCGTGGGCATGCCGGCGCGCGACGGCCGGGCGTACCGCCCGCGCGGCCCGACCCGGGGAGCGGCGGCCGCCGTGCGCGGCTTGCGCGCGGAGCCCGACAGGTGCGAGCGCAGCGGCGCCCACGTGTCGCCGGCGACCTGGCCGGTCCAGACGAGGTCCCACAGCGCCGCCACGAGCGAGGAGTCGTCGACGCCTCCGGCACCGGGGTTCACGGCCGGCCCTACGCGGTCGGACAGCGCTCGGAAGAACCAGCCGCCGCCCGACCGCAGCGTGTCGAGCACGGCGTCGTGCAGGGGCGACCGCTCGAGCTCGAGGACGTCGGGCAGCACGAGTTCAGCAGTGTCCGCGGGCGCGAGTGCGATCCACCCGTCCCCGCCCGGCAGCGCGCCGGCACCTGCCCACACGACCTCGCCTGCGGCGGTGAGCTCGTCGAGCATGCCGGGCTGGTAGCCCTCGACGCGTGACGGCAGCACGAGCGACTCCCAGGCCGACGCCGGGACGATCACGCCGGCGAGCTGCTCGACGACGCGCAGCACGCCGTCGGCGCCGCGCAGGCGGCGTCCGTTGCCGGGCCCGACGTTCTGCCAGGCGGGGAGGAAGACGCCGAGCGCCTCCTGAGGCACGGGCTCGGCCTCGCGTCGCAGTGCAGCGACTGACCGACGGCGGATGAGGCGCAGCACATCGGCGTCGCACCACTCCGAGCCCGAGCCGCCCGGGCGGAACTCGCCGCTGACGACGCGGCCGGACGCCGCGAGCCGGGCGAGCGCGGCGGTGACGACGGCCGTGCCGAGGCCGAACGCGGTCGCGGCCTCGGACGCGTGGAACGGCCCGTGCGTGCGCGCCCACCGGGACACGAGGTCGCCGACCGGGTCGACCACCGGCTCGAGGAAGGCTTCCGGCAGCCCGACCGGCAGGGCCGTGCCGAGAGCGTCGCGCAGGCGCGCGGCGTCCTCGACCGAGGCGACCACCGTCTCGCCGCCGATCCGCACCTCGATCGCCCGGCGTACGGCGACGAGCGCATCGACCCACTCCGCCTGCGCACCGCGGGCTTCCAGGGCAGCGCGCGTGAGCGGGCCGAGCATGCGCAGCAGGTCGGCCACCCCCTCGGAGTCGCGCGCGTGGCGCTCGGGCACGAGCCGCTGCAGCTCTGCCTCGACCTGCGTGAGCGCGACGGCGTCGAGCAGGTCGCGCAGCTCGGCCTGGCCGAGCAGCTCGGCCAGCAGGGCCGAGTCGAGCGTGAGCGCGGCCGCACGGCGCTCGGCGAGCGGGGAGTCGCCCTCGTAGAGGTACTGAGCGACGTAGCCGAACAGGAGCGACCGGGCGAACGGCGACGGCGTGGGCGTCTCGACCTCGACGACGCGCACCTCGCGCGACTGCACCGAGCGCATGAGCGCGACGAGCCCGGGCACGTCGTAGACGTCCTGCAGCACCTCGCGCATCGTCTCGAGCACGATCGGGAACGAGCCGTACTGCGAGGCGACCGAGAGAAGCTGCGCCGACCGTTGGCGCTGCTGCCAGAGCGGCGAACGCTTGCCGGGGTTGCGCCGCGGCAGCAGGAGCGCGCGTGCGGCCGACTCGCGGAAGCGCGAGGCGAACAGCGCCGATCCTCCGGCCTCGGCGGTGACGAGCGCCTCGACCTCGTCGGGGTCGAGCAGCGTCGACTCGAGCACGCCGCGCATGACCTCGTCGTCCTCGACGTCGGGCAGGCGCAGCACGATGCCGTCGTCGGCGTGCATCACCTGTGCGTCGACGCCGTGCCGCTCGCGCACGCGCGCACCGATCGCGAGCGCCCAGGGCGCGTGCACGCGCGCGCCGAACGGCGAGTGCACCACGATGCGCCAGTCGCCGAGCTCGTCGCGCACCTTCTCGACCACGATCGTGCGGTCGTCGGGCAGGTGGACCGTGGCGGCCTTCTGGTCGTCGAGGTAGGCGAGAAGGTTCGTGACGGCGTTGTCGTCGAGGCCGCTGTCGGACAGGCGCTTCTCGGCCTTGCCGCGCGCGAGCGCGCCGACCTCGCGGACGTACGCGCCCATCGCCCGGCCGAGCTCGTACGGTCGGCCGATCGAGTCGCCGTGCCAGAACGGCAGCCGGCCGGCGAGGCCCGGTGCGGGGGAGACGAGCACGCGGTCGTGGGTGATGTCCTCGATCCGCCAGCTGGACGCTCCGAGCGCGAAGACGTCGCCGACGCGCGACTCGTAGACCATCTCCTCGTCGAGCTCGCCGACGCGTGACGCCTTCTCCCCGACCAGGAACACGCCGAAAAGGCCGCGGTCGGGGATCGTGCCGCCGCTCGTCACCGCGAGCCGTTGCGCACCCGGGCGCCCGGTGAGCGTGCCGCTGGTGCGGTCCCACACGAGGCGCGGTCGCAGCTCGGCGAACTCGTCGCTGGGGTAGCGGCCGGCGAGCATGTCGAGCACTGCGTCGTACGCCGACTGCGGCAGCGTGGCGAACGGCGCGGCACGGCGTACGAGCGCGAGGACGTCGTCGACGTGCCACTCGTCGAGCGCGCACATCGCCACGACCTGCTGGGCGAGGACGTCGAGGGGGTTGCGCGGCATGCGCATCTCCTCGATGAGGCCGTCGCGCATTCGCTCGACCACGACCGCCGTCTGCACGAGGTCGCCGCGGTACTTCGGGAAAACGACGCCGTACGACACAGCGCCCACCTGGTGGCCGGCACGGCCCACCCGCTGCAGGCCGCTCGCGACCGACGGCGGCGACTCGACCTGCACGACGAGGTCGACGGCACCCATGTCGATGCCGAGCTCGAGGCTGCTGGTGGCGACGACGGCGGGGAGTCTCCCGGACTTGAGGTCGTCCTCGATCAGCGCGCGCTGCTCCTTGCTCACCGACCCGTGGTGGGCGCGCGCGAGCACCTGCGGCGCGCCGCCCGTGGAGCCGGCCTGCCCCATCGACGCCGCAGGCGCGCCACCGGTGTCGAGCTCCTCGCCGGTGGTGCGCTCGACCCAGATCTCGTTGAGCCGGGCGGTGAGGCGCTCGGCGAGCCGGCGCGAGTTGGCGAACACGATGGTCGACCGGTGCGAGGCGACCAGGTCGACGACGCGCTCCTCGAGGTGCGGCCAGATCGACGTACGGCGCTCGTCGCCCGCGGCCGAGCCGTCGACCTCGCCGGTCGACGTCCCGAGCGCGGCCATGTCGTCGACGGGCACGACCACCGTGAGGTCGACCGTCTTCTGCGACGGCGGCTGGACGACGGTGACGGGCCTCGACCCGCCGAGGAACGTCGCCACCTCGTCCACCGGTCGCACGGTGGCCGACAGGCCGATGCGCTGCGCGGGATGCTCGAGCAGCGAGTCGAGGCGCTCGAGGGAGATCGCGAGGTGCGCGCCGCGCTTGGTGCCGGCCATCGCGTGCACCTCGTCGAGGATCACCGTGCGCACGCCGCGCAGCGAGTCGCGCGCCTGCGAGGTGAGCAGCAGGAACAGCGACTCGGGAGTGGTGATGAGGACGTCCGGCGGCCGCGTGGTGAACCGGCGCCGTTCGTCGGCAGGAGTGTCGCCCGAACGCACGCCGACCGTGATGTCGGGCTCGGGGAGGCCGAGCCGCACGGCCTCGCGCCGGATGCCCGTGAGCGGGCTGCGGAGGTTGCGCTCGACGTCGACCGCGAGGGCCTTCAGCGGCGAGATGTAGAGGACGCGGCAGCGCGCCTTGGGATCCTCGGGCAGCGGCTCGGCCGCAAGGCCGTCGAGCGCCCAGAGGAATGCAGCGAGGGTCTTGCCCGAGCCCGTGGGGGCCACGACGAGCGCGTGCTGGCCGGACGAGGTCGCGTCCCACGCCCCGACCTGCGCCGCCGTCGCGGCCTCGAACGCCGAGGAGAACCACGCCTGCGTGGCCGGGGAGAACCGGCCGAGGACGTCGCTCGGCGCAGCCTGTGCGGGCACGGCGTCCTTGCGGCGGGTCACCGCCCCATCCTGGCCCCTGCCCCCGACACCCGCGCCCCCGGTCCCGGACGCGAGTCACTGCCCACAGTGGGGTGATGCAGCTGTAGACAGCCCCACTGTGGGCAGTGACTCGGAGGTCGGCTCAGGCGTCCCGGCGGCGCAGCATCTCTGCGGCGGCCACGAGGAGCACGACGGCGTACGCCGCAGCCAGGCCGAGGCCCAGCCAGGGCGAGAGGCCGCTCGGGTCGGGCGCGACCAAGGTGACCTGCTGGCCGGCGTTGCTCGGCAGCCAGTGCGACAGCGTGTCCCCGAGCTTGCCCGGGAGCAGGAAGGCCAGCGGCGGCAGGACGAGGAGCACGCCGAGCAGGGTCGTGATGCCGGCGGGCGTGCTGCGCAGCAGCGCCCCGACCGCGAGGCCGAGCAGCGCGATGACGGCGAGGTACGCCGGAGCCTCCGAGCAGCACGCGCAGCACTCCGGTGTCGCCGAGCGAGACCGAGAGACCCTTGCTCGACAGGATCGCCATCGTGACGCCGAACGACGCCAACGATGCGACGAGCATCGTCACGTACGTCACGACCGCGAGCAGCACGGCCTTCGCGACGAGCACCGGCGTACGGCGGGGCACCGCGAGCAGCGACCCGCGGATCGCGCCGGTGGAGTACTCGCCGGTGATCGTCATGACGCCGAGCGCGGCGATCGCGATGGACGCGAAGGTCAGGCCGGCCAGTGCGATGGACATCGCGTCGAACAGCGCGCGGTCGACCGCGTCGGCCGTGTCCCACTGGCTGAGCACGACGCTGCTGACGAGCGCGGCGACGCCGACCATCAGCACGACGGCGGTCGCGAGAGTCGCCCAGGTGCTGCGCAGCGTGCGCAGCTTGGTCCACTCGGACTGCAGGACGCGCATGAACGACACGCCCTTCGCGGGCACGGGCGAGACGTACGGCTGCACGGCCGTGGGTGCGGGGGTGGTGATCGTGCTCATGCTGCGCTCCTGTCGGTGCCGACGGCGGTCGCGTCGGTCATGGTCGTGGCGGAGTACTCGACGCTGTCGCGCGTGAGCTCCATGAACGCCTCCTCGAGGGAGGGCTGCTGCGTGCGCAGCTCGTGCACCGTGGCGCCGGCCGCAGCCGCGACGTCGCCGACGACCACCTGGTCGAGGCCGGTCACGTCGAGGCCGGAGCCGCCGTCGTGGCTGACGACGCCGCCGGCGGCGACGAGGCGGTCGCGCAGGGCCGCAGCGTGCGGCGACACGATGCGCACGCTGCGCTGCGAGGACGACTCGATGAACGCCTCGACCGTCGTGTCGGCGAGGAGGCGTCCGCGGCCGATGACCACGAGATGCTCGGCCGTGAGGGCCATCTCGCTCATGAGGTGCGAGCTGCACGAGCACCGTGCGCCCCTCGGACGCGAGGTGCTTGAGGAGGTTGCGCACCCACAGGATGCCCTCGGGGTCGAGGCCGTTGACCGGCTCGTCGAGGATGAGGACGCCGGGGTCGCCGAGCAGGGCCGCGGCGATGCCGAGGCGCTGCCCCATGCCGAGCGAGAAGCCGCCCGAGCGCTTGGAACCGACCTCGGAGAGCCCGACGATGCCGAGCACCTCGTCGACGCGCTTCGCCGGGATGCCGTTGGTCTGCGCGAGGGCGAGCAGGGTGTTGCGGGCGCTGCGTCCCGGGTGGGCGACGCGGGCGTCGAGGTGCGCTCCCACCTCCTGCAACGGCGCCGGCGCTTCACGGTAGGCGCGGCCGCTGATGTGCGCGGTGCCGGCGTCGGGCCGGTCGAGACCGACGATCATGCGCATCGTCGTGGACTTGCCCGCGCCGTTGGGCCCGAGGAACCCGGTGACCGTGCCGGGTCGGACGGTGAAGCTGAGGTCGTCCACGGCTCGCTTGTCGCCGTAGACCTTGGTCAGGCCGTGTGCCTCGATCATGTCTGGTGTCCCTTCGTCGGCCGCGTTCTGCGACATAAAGGACGCTAGGTGCGCCACCACAGCCGGCTCGACGGCCGCGAGGACGGTCTTCACGCCCTCCCTGCGGACGACGGGGAGCAGTTGCGGTCGCGCGCTCTCCTCCCTGAGGAGGAGACACGGCTGGGCCCGGGGGAGGACGTGGCCGACACCCGCGCGCCCTAGGCTCGATCACCGTGAGACGACTGCGCGCGTGGTTCCGGGACCGGCCCCGGGCGACGGACGCCCTGATCGCCTTCGTGCTCACCGCGTTCACCGTCGCCGGTGGCGTCCTCACAGTCGTCGACACCTCGGAAGGGCCGGCAGATTCGCCGACGTGGGCGCTCGTCGTGGTCGCGCTGCTCGCGGTCGCCACGTACTGGCGCCGCACCCGCACGATGCTCGTGTTCTGGGGCGCGACCGCCGTCGGCCTCGGGTTCGCCCTCCTCGGCATCAACGACGCCGTGAGCCTGCCCTCGCTCGTCCTGCTCTACACCGTGGCCTCGCGCAGGCCACGCCGCGAGGCCACGTTCGCCTGGATCGCCTCGCTGGCCGTGGCGCTGGTGCTCGCGCTCCGCCTCGCTGACGGGATCGAGTACGCCGGCGCCATCGCGGTGGGCGCGCTCGTCACCGTGCCGTACGCGATCGGCATCGCTGTCGGCAACCGGCGCCAGCTGGTCGACGCCCTGCGCGACCGCGCCGAGCGGGCCGAGGCGGAGGTCGAGGCCCGCACCCGCGTCGCGACGCTGGAGGAGCGGGCGCGCATCTCGCGCGAGCTCCACGACGTCCTCGCGCACGGGCTCACCGTGATGATCGCGCAGTCCGAGGGCGCGGCGTCGGTCGCGTCGAACGACGCCGACCGCGCCGCCGAGGCGATGCGCACGGTCGCGGCCACCGGCCGGCAGTCGCTGAACGAGCTGCGCCGGCTCGTCGCCGCCGAGCGGGTCGACGTCGTGGACGCCGGCCCGGACCTCGCGCCGATGCCTGGCCTCGACGATCTCGACGCCCTGGTGGAGCGCGTGCGCACGGCCGGGCTTCCCGTGCGGCTCACGAGGTCCGGCGATGCTGCACTCGTCCCTGACGACGTCGGCCGCGCGGCGTACCGGCTCGTCCAGGAGGCGCTGACCAACGTCCTCAAGCACGGCGGCTCGGGCGCCCAGGCCGAGGTCGTGCTCGAGGTGGGCGACGTCCTCGCCGTGCGGGTGGCGGACCGCGGCGGTGCGCGGACGGAGCGGTCATCGGACGCCGGCGCCGGCGCCGGCTCGGGCCTCGTCGGGATGCGCGAGCGCGTCGCGATGCTCGGCGGCGAGCTCGAGGCCGGGTCGACTCCCGACGGCGGCTGGCAGGTGCGGGCGACCGTTCCCCTCGCAGCGGAGGACCGCGCATGACTGCACCGGAGAACGTCATCACCGTGCTGCTCGTCGACGACCAGCCGCTGCTGCGCGCCGGCTTCCGCATGGTGCTCGACTCCCATCCCGGCATCGAGGTCGTGGGCGAGGCCGGTGACGGGCTCGAGGGCGTGCGCGAGACCGAGCGACTGCTGCCGGACGTCGTGCTCATGGACATCCGGATGCCCGGGGTCGACGGCGTCGAGGCCACGCGCCGGATCGTCGACGCGGGCCTGGCCTCGCGGGTCCTCGTGCTCACGACCTTCGATCTCGACGAGTACGCGTTCGCCGCCCTGCGTGCGGGGGCGAGCGGCTTCCTGCTCAAGGACGTGCCGCCCGACCAGCTCGTCGCGGCGATCGCCTCGGTGGCCTCCGGCGACGCCGTGATGGCGCCGCGCGTGACCCGCTCCCTGCTCAGCGCGTTCGCGCACGACCTGCCCGCCGCGCCGCAGCCCGCGCGCGACGACGCTGTCGCCTCGCTGACCGAGCGCGAGCGCGAGGTGCTGCTGCTCGTGGCACGCGGCCTGTCGAACGCCGAGATCGCCGCCGAGCTCGTGGTGGGGGAGACGACGGTGAAGAGCCACGTGAGCCGCGTGCTCGAGAAGCTGGGCCTGCGTGACCGCGTGCAGGCCGTCGTGCTGGCGTACGAGTCGGGCCTCGTCGTGCCCGGACGCGACCCGCAGCCATGATGCGTGAGGCAGGATCAGCGCATGAGCTCAGCCGCCCTCGTGGCACCCACCCTCGCCGCTGACGGTCCGAGCCTGCTCGGCTGGGTCGTGGTGGTCGTGATCCTGCTCGTGCTGGCTGCCGTGCTCATGGCGGTGCTGCGCCGCGGTCGCGCGGGCGGCGCCATCAGCCCGATCGACCAGCCGCGCACGCCGCCCCCGGACGACCAGCCGCCCGCCGCCTGACCGGTACGACGAAGGCCGCCGCCCCACGTGGGGCGGCGGCCTTCGTCGTACCTGCCTCGATCAGTCGAGAGCCATCGGCAGGGGAACGGCTGCGTCGTCCGCGAGCTCGTGCGCGACGTCGCGCTTGGTCTTGAGCCGCACCTCCGGCAGCAGCCACGCGAGCAGGAACGCCACCACCATGAACGGCACGGCGACGAGGAACGTGGTGTCGATCGCGTTGGCGAACGCCTGCAGCACCGTCTCCTGGATCGCCGGCGGCAGCGCCTCGATGCTGCCGATGGACGACGTCGCGTCGCCGATCTGGCCGGTGCCCCCGGGGAAGGCGGCGTTGAGCTCGGCGGTGAGGCGGGCGGTCCACACCGCACCGAAGAACGCCGTGCCGAACGATCCGCCGATCGACCGGAAGAACGTGGCCCCCGACGTGGCGGCACCCATCTGCTGCGGCGCCACGGTGTTCTGGACCGCGAGCACGAGCGTCTGCATCACGTTGCCGAGGCCGGCGCCGAGGATGAACATCGCGAGCGCGTTGTACCAGAACGGCGAGTCGACGCCGAGCTTGCTCATCATGTAGATGCCGATGGCTGCGAGCCCGGTGCCGATGATCGGGAACACCTTGTAGCGGCCCATGCGGGCGATGAGCTGACCCGACAGGATCGAGGTGATGAGGATGCCGAGCATGAGCGGCAGCAGCATCAAGCCTGCCTGCGTCGGCGTCGCGCCGCGCACGACCTGGAAGTAGATCGACAGGTACACGATCGACCCGAACATCGCGAAGCCGACGATGAAGCCGACCATCGAGCTGACGCGGAACACCCGGTTGGAGAAGAGCGACATCGGGACGATCGGCTCCTCGGTGCGCAGCTCGTGCCACACGAAGATCGCGAGCGCGGCGATGCCGCCGATGGCCAGGCCGATGATCGTCGGGCTGGTCCAGTCGTACTCCTGGCCGCCCCAGACGGTGACGAGCAGCACCATCGTGACGCCCGCGACGAGCAGCGCCGAGCCGAGCCAGTCGATCGGCTTCTTCTCGTGCAGCACCGGCAGGTGCAGGAAGATCGCGAGGGCGGCGAACGCGGCGATGCCCAGCGGGACGTTGATGTAGAAGATCCAGCGCCACGACAGCTGCTCGGTGAAGAAGCCGCCGAGCAGCGGGCCGATGACGGAGGAGAGGCCGAACACTGCGCCGAAGAGCCCGGCGTAGCGGCCGCGGTCGCGCGGCGGGATCAGGTCGGCGATGACCGCCATGACCAGCACCATGATGCCGCCGCCGCCGATGCCCTGGAGGGCGCGCGTGCCGATGAGCTGGGCCATGTTCTGTGACAGGCCGGCGAGCATCGAGGCCCCGACGAAGACGGCGACCGCCGACTGCAGCATGACCTTGCGGCCGTAGAGGTCGGAGAGCTTGCCCCAGATCGGCGTCGAGGCGGTGGAGGCGAGGAGGTACGCCGTGATGACCCAGGAGAGCTCGTTGAGCCCGTTGAGCTCGGACGTGATGCGCGGGAGCGCCGTCGAGACGATGGTCTGGTCGAGGGCCGCGAGCAGCATCGTGAGCATGAGCGCGGACAGGATCCAGCGCAGGTGCTTGCGGCTCTCGGCCACCTCGGGGTCGAAGACGAATTCCGCGCGTGCGGAGTCGGGCGTGCTCATGCGGTGGGCTCCAGGTCGTGGGCGAGGCGGGTCATGAGGTGGGCGAGCGTGGCCCGGTCCGCGTCGGACCAGTCCCGGGTCGCCGAGGCGATCAGCTCGGTGCGGGCGCGGACGGCGCGGTCGAGCGCGTCGCGTCCGGAGTCGGACAGGTCGAGCAGCGTGGCCCGGCCGTCGGCGGGGTCGGGGGAGCGGGTGACGAGCCTCTGCTCCTCGAGGCCGCGCAGGTGCCGGCTGACCGTGGACAGGTCGAGGCAGGCGTGGGCAGCGAGGTCGCTCATCCGCACGGGGGCGAGACGGTCGACGTGGGCGAGCAGGAACGTGCGGGCAGAGGTGTCGGCGTCGCCGGTGCGGCGTCGCATCTGGGTGATGACCGCGGTGAACGAGCGGAAGAACTCGTCATCCGACCCGTCGGCGTCAGCACGGGAGGGCCGCGGGAGGTCGGTGGTTGCTTGCGCCATGCAAGTAATATAGGCGATAAGGCAAGGATGGCCAAACCTGCCCGCGGAGCGCAGGCGGCGTGGTGGCGGCGTCCGCGACGTCGCGTACCCTCGCCCGCGTGCGGCTGACGGAGTTGTGGCGACGCCTCGAGGAGGCGCTGGGGGAGGCGTACGCCCGGTCCTGGGCGGCGGACTTCCACATCACCTCGCTCGGCGGCCTCACCGTGCTGCAGGCCATCGACGCCGGAGTCGAGACCGTCGACATCTGGCGCGCCGTCCACGCCACCCTCGCCCTGCCGGCGAACCAGCGCTGACGCCGGAACGCCGCCCTCGCGGGTCGCTCGCCGGTGTGGACAGATGTTCGACGTCACCGGCGTGTCGCTCTAGGATCGAACAGGCGTTCGACCTAGTCTGGGCGCACGCACTCGAGCTCGATCCCCAGGTCGCCCGGCCCGCCGGTCGTCCACAGGGTCCCGGGCTCGGGCCCGGAGCCGCTGTCGGACCTCGTCCGTAGCGTCGCCGCCATCGTCATCCGCATCACATGAAGGCAGGTCCCCATGGCCCCCTCCAAGACCCCCGGCGGCTCCGGCAGCTCCGACCGCGAGAAGGCGCTCGACACCGCCCTCGCCCAGATCGAGCGCCAGTTCGGCAAGGGCTCGGTCATGCGCCTCGGCCAGGACGGCCGCGCGCCGGTCGAGGTCATCCCGACCGGTTCGGTCGCCCTCGACGTCGCGCTCGGCATCGGCGGGCTGCCCCGCGGCCGCGTCGTGGAGATCTACGGCCCCGAGTCCAGCGGCAAGACCACGCTGGCCCTGCACGCGATCGCCAACGCGCAGAAGGCCGGCGGCATCGCCGCGATCATCGACGCCGAGCACGCGCTCGACCCCGAGTACGCCAAGGCCCTCGGCGTCGACATCGACGCCCTCCTGGTCAGCCAGCCCGACAACGGCGAGCAGGCCCTCGAGATCGCCGACATGCTGATCCGTTCCGGCGCCGTCAGCATCATCGTCATCGACTCCGTGGCCGCCCTCGTGCCGCGCGCGGAGATCGAGGGCGAGATGGGCGACAGCCACGTCGGCCTCCAGGCCCGCCTCATGAGCCAGGCGCTGCGCAAGCTCGCCGGCGCCCTGTCGAACTCCAACACCACCGCGATCTTCATCAACCAGCTGCGCGAGAAGATCGGCGTGATGTTCGGCTCGCCCGAGACCACCACCGGTGGCAAGGCGCTGAAGTTCTACGCGTCGGTCCGCCTCGACGTGCGTCGCATCGAGACGCTCAAGGACGGCACCGAGGCCGTGGGCAACCGCACCCGCGTCAAGGTCGTGAAGAACAAGATGGCCCCGCCCTTCAAGCAGGCCGAGTTCGACATGATCTACGGCGAGGGCATCTCCCGCGAGGGCAGCCTGATCGACATGGGCGTCGAGCACGGCTTCGTCCGCAAGTCCGGCGCCTGGTACACCTACGAGGGCGACCAGCTCGGTCAGGGCAAGGAGAACGCCCGCACCTTCCTGAAGGACAACCCGGACCTCTCCGACGAGCTCGAGCGCAAGATCCTCGCCAAGCTCGGCATCGGGGCCCCGCTCGCCGACGAGATCGCCGACATCGTCATCCCCGACGTCGTCCCGATCGACCTCTAGGCACGGATGTCCCTCTCACGACGTGCATCGGCCGCGGGCCCCACTCCGGGGTCGTCGGCCGACGACGTTCCCGACGCCGATCCGCTCGACGTCGCCCGCTCGATCTGCCTGTCGCAGCTGGCGATGGGGCCGCGCACCCGCGGCCAGCTCGCCACCGTCCTGCGCCGCCGCGGCATCGAGGACGACATCGCCGCGCAGGTGCTCGACCGGTTCGAGGAGGTCGCGCTCGTCGACGACGCCGCGTTCTCGGAGAACTACGTCCAGCGCCGGCACGCGTCGTCCGGTCTCGCCCGTCGCGCCCTCGGTCACGAGCTGCGCAGCAAGGGTGTGAGCGAGGAGGTCGTCTCCGAGGCGCTCGACACCCTCGCTCCCGAGGACGAGCTCGCCACGGCCCAGGCGCTGGTGGCCAAGAAGATGTCCTCGACGAAGAGGCTCGACGTCGAGACCCGCACGCGGCGCCTCGTGGGGATGCTCGCGCGCAAGGGCTACTCCGGCGGCGTGGCGATGCGGGTGGTGCGCGACGCGATCGCGGCCGAGAGCCAGCTCGACTCGCTCGAGCGCTCCTTCCTCGAGGGGCTCGACTCCGAGCTGTCGGACGCCGCCCGCGTGGGGGAGTAGGCGCTAGGCCGAGGCGCTGGGCGCGGCGTCGTCCACGCACCCGCCGTGGCCTGCGGCGAACTTCGCCGCGACGAGCTGGGCCATCTCCGGGTTCGCCCGGGCGAACTCCGTCATGGCCAGGCCCGGAAGGTCGTCGAGGCGCTTCTGCACCGTCTCGGCCAGCCGTCGCATGAGCACGGCGAGCTGCTCGACGTCCTCCCGCTCCCACTCCGAGAGCAGGATGCGGGTGAAGAAGCGCGAGATCGCGGTGGTGTCGGCGACCACGGCGCGGCCGAGGTCGGTGAGCTCCACCGTCGTACGCCGACGGTCGGCCGGGTCCACGCCGCGCAGCACGAGGCCGTCGTGCTCGACATCGCCGAGCAGGCGGCTCACGGTCGAGTGCTCGAGGTCGAGCTCTTCGGCGACGTCCTTGACCGAGACCACGCCGTTGCGCTCGAAGAGCTCGGACACGGCGTCGCATGCGAAGACCTTGGCCATGTCGACCTGGCGGCCGAGCGCGGGCACCGGCACCTGGCCGGCGGGCGGGCGGATCATCGACTTGCGCAGCTTGCGGAAGGATCGGTCGAGCGCGTCGACGAGGTCGTCCGGCAGGTGGGCCCCGGCCATGTCGGGGGACGGCTCGGGCACGCGCGGCAGCGCCTCGAGGGCGGCCGTGGCCGCCTCTTCGGGGGACTTCCCGCGTGCGCTGCTCATGTCCTCACCTTCGGCCGCATTCCGGTTTGCGTGTGTCGCACACATACTTTACCGTACGAGGTACGTGTGTAGCACATGCAACTGTGCTCACGCCTCTCGGCCACCGGGCCGAGGGGGACCCGTTCGAAGGAACTCGCAGTCATGGGTGGTCTGTCCCGCTGGGCAGTGCGCAAGCCGTGGTGGGCGCTTCTGGCGTTCATCGTCCTGGCCGGTGTCATCGGCTTCCTCGGCAGTGCCAAGGGGGGTGAGCTGAAGGACTCCTTCGAGCTCCCCGACACCGAGTCGCTCCAGGCCCAGCAGCTGCTCGAGCAGCTCCCGGCCGGCACCGGCGGCGACGTCAACGCCATCACCGCCACCGTCGTGTGGTCGCCTGACGCCGCTGGTGCGCCTGCGGTCGACCCGGCCACCTCCGACGTGATCACCGGGATGCTCACGACCATCTCCAAGGTCGACGGCGTCAGCTGCGTCACCAACCCGTTCGACCAGACCGGCAAGAGCCTCGGCACCGCGTGCCCACCGGCCCAGGGCCCGCCGGACCTCTCCCAGGTGCCGGCCGAGCAGCAGGACGCCTTCAAGGCGGCGCTGCTGGCCTCGCAGCAGGCGCTGTCGCCGGTCTCGGCCGACGGCCACGTGGCCAAGGCCACCATCACGTTCGACGGCGGCCCGAAGGGTGACGAGGTCTCCACCGAGACCGCCAAGGCCGTCATCGACGCCGTCAAGGCCGCCAACGCCACCGACGGCATCGCTGTCGGCGCCAGCGGCCAGGTGCTCGCGTTCGCCGGCCAGGAGCCGCCGAGCTCGGAGGGCATCGGCATGCTCGTCGCCCTCGTCATCCTGCTCATCGCGTTCGGCTCGTTCGTCGCCGCCGGTCTCCCGCTCATCACCGCCGGCTTCGGCGTGGGTCTGGGCGCGAGCCTCCTGCTGTTCGTCGCGAACTTCTACGACGTCGCCACCTTCGCCCCGACCCTCGCGGCGATGATCGGTCTCGGCGTCGGCATCGACTACTCGCTCTTCGTCATCAACCGCTTCCGCCAGGCGATCCTCGCCGGCCACGAGCCGAAGAAGGCCGCCCTCGAGGCGGTCAACACCTCCGGCCGCGCCGTCGTGTTCGCGGCGTCCACCGTGATCATCGGCCTGCTCGGCCTGTTGTTCATGGGCATCGGCTTCTTCACCGGTCTCGCCTTCGCCGCTGCCGGCACGGTCGTGCTGGTGATGCTCTCGGCCGTGTGGCTGCTGCCTGCGCTGCTCAGCCTCATGGGCCGTCGCGCCGTCGCCCCGCTGTCGATGTCGATCGCGGACGGGCTCGAGAAGATCAAGCTGCGCCCGATCGCCGTGCCGTTCCGTGCCGTGTACAAGCTCACGCGGCACTACCGGCTCACCCAGGAGTTCCACCCCGAGGGTGGCCGCTGGGCCCACTACGGCCGCCTCATCCAGAAGCGCCCGATCGTCCCGGCGATCCTGTCGCTCGGCCTCGTGCTGCTGCTCGCCGTCCCGGCGCTCAGCCTGCGCCTCGGCTTCCCGGACGACTCCGGTACGCCGGAGGGCAGCATCAGCCGCATCGCGTACGACCTGCAGTCCGAGGGCTTCGGCCCCGGCTCCAACGGCCCGTTCCTGGTCGCGGTGCAGCTGCCGCAGAACGGCGACGTACAGAGCCTCGGCACCATCGTCGGCGCGCTCGAGAAGACCGAGGGTGTCGCCTCTGTCGTGCCGAGCACGGCGATGCTGCCGCTCATGGGTGCGCAGCTGAAGGACTCCAACGTCACGGCGATCCAGGTCGTGCCCACCACCGGGCCGCAGGACGTCAAGACCGACGAGCTGCTCGACCGCCTGCGCACCGAGACGCTGCCGCCTGTCCGCGAGTCGACCGGCTCCGAGGCCTACGTCGGCGGCGCGACCGCGATCGTGTCCGACTTCAGCTCGGTGCTGACCAAGGCGATGCCGCTGTTCCTCAGCGTCGTGGTCGGGCTCGGCTTCATCATGCTGCTGATCCTGTTCCGCTCCGCGGTCGTCTCGCTCACCGCCGTGATCACGTCGCTGCTGAGCTTCGCGGCGTCCACCGGCATCACCGTGGCGGTGTTCCAGTGGGGCTGGCTCAACGGCGTCCTTGGCGTCACGGGAACGGGCCCGATCTTCCCGTTCCTGCCCGTCATGGTGTTCGCCATCCTGTTCGGCCTCTCGATGGACTACCACGTCTTCCTCGTGAGCCGGATGCAGGAGGAGTGGTCGCGCACGCACGACAACGCGGTCGCCGTACGCCGTGGCATCGCCGGCTCGGGCAAGGTCGTCCTCATGGCCGCGCTGATCATGTTCAGCGTGTTCGCCGCCTTCATCCCGACGCCGAACAACACGATCAAGCTCTTCGGCGTGGCCCTCGCCTCGGCGGTCCTGGTGGACGCGTTCCTCATCCGCCTGGTCTTCGTGCCCTCGCTCATGTCGATGCTCGGCACCGCCAACTGGTGGCTGCCGTCGTGGCTGGCCGACCGCCTGCCGCACTTCGACGTCGAGGGTGGCTCGGACGAGATCGCCGACGACGAGGAGCCCGATTCGGTGGGCGGCGAAAGGGAACCTGCAGAGGTTCGCTGACGTCATACTGACGGCGGCCGAGCGAAGGCTCGGCTGCCCGCACGCGAAGACCCGGGGGAAGTGCGACATCGTCTGTCGCACGGCAACGGGGGAGTCGTGCGACAGACGATCGAGGCCCGGAACACCCGCACCCGCGAGGGTGAGCGTTCCGGGCCTCGGTGTGTCCGGGGCCGGGTCCGGCGCCCGGGTGCCGGCGCGGGGGAGCATGGCGGCATGAGCCGCCGCGGGACCCTCCACCACCTCGAGCTGTGGGTGCCGGACCTCGTGCGGGCCGAGGCGTCGTGGGGCTGGCTGCTGGGCCGCCTCGGCTACACCCTCGTGCGTCGCTGGCCGGCCGGGCAGTCCTGGGAGCTGGGCACGTCGTACGTCTCGATCGAGTCGGGGCCCGACGTCGTCCTCGCGGGGCACGAGCGCACCCGGCCGGGTATGAACCACCTGGCCTTCTGGGGCGGCAGCCGCGCCGAGGTCGACGAGATCGTCGTCGAGGCCGGGCACCACGGCTGGACCCTGATGTTCGTCGACCGGCACCCGTACGCCGGGGGCGAGGGGCACTACGCGGCCTACCTCGAGGACGTCGACGGCTATGAGGTCGAGCTCGTCGCAGACCCCGCTCGGTGACACTGATCAATCCGTCGCTTCCGGCATGGGGAAACGACGGATTGATCAGGGTGAGCGGGAGGGCTAGGTGTTGAGCGCGGCCTTCTTGACGAAGTTCGCGAAGTACGGCTTGCCCTGCTCGGTGAGGTGCAGGCCGTCTTTGAACCAGCCGGTCTTGCCGTCGGAGTACGACCGCCAGTCGGCGAGCACGACGTTGTCGTGGCGCGAGGCCACCGCGGCCATCACCTGGTTGCTGGGCTTCACCCACGCGAACCGCGCGGTCGAGGTGACGAGCACGACGCGCGCCTCGTCGCCGAGCTGGGCGAGCGTGGCCTCGAGCCGGTCCTCGGAGACCGGTCCGGCCGTGCCCATGTGCATGACCACGATCGGCCTGAGGCGGCCGTTGGCCTTGCTGGCCAGGACGGCGCCCTGGATGTTGGCCGGTGAGCGGTTGAGCGCGGCGTCGAGGGATACGCCGGGGAGCAGCGAGCGCAGGACGTCGACCGACCAGAGCGTGACGGAGTCGCCGTACCAGCTGATGTCGGCGGTGCCGAGGCCGGCGGTCGAGCGCTTCTCGCCCGGCGGCAGGACGACCGGCGGGGCCGAGCTCGCGCTGGGCTTGGGGGTCGGTTTGGCCGAGGGCTTGCTCGAGGTCTTCGACGAAGGCTTGCTGCTCGGCTTCGTGCTCGCGGTCGCGTTGGTGCTCGGCGATGCTGCGGGCGAGGAGTCGTCGGAGATCGCGTCGGTCGAGCCGTAGGTGCCGTACGCCTCGGCCACAGGGTCGGCCTTGGGCAGTGTCGTGAACGTGGCCACGAGCAGCGCGACGACACCGGTGGTGGCCAGCAGCGTCACGACCGTGCCGCGCCGGCGCGGGACGACGGCCTCGACCACGCCCTCGGTGCGGGCGCGCGAGCGCATCGCGGCGAACGCCTTGCCGATGGCGCCGTGGCGGATCGGGACCTCGACGTAGCGGTACGACAGCGCCGCGACGACGAGCGTGAGCGCGACCCGGCCGAGGTCGACGAGGGGACCCTCCCACGGCACGTCCAGGCCTGGGCGCGTCATGAGGAAGATAGGCCAGTGCCAGAGGTAGATGCCGTACGACCGCTCGCCGACCCAGCGCAGCGGCGGCACGTCGAGGACCCGGCCGACAGGTGCACCCGGGTGCGTGGCCGCGGCGATGAAGAGGGCGAAGATCGCTGCAGCGAGAAGGAATCCGCCGCGGTAGAGCCACGGGGTGTACTCGGTGACCGTGAGGAACAGCCACACGGTCAGGCCGAGGCCGAGGACGCCACCGCCGATGATCGCGGTGCGCGCGCCGGCGGGGATGACCGTGCGGAAGTGCGCCGGGCGCCACACCGCGGCGAGCGCAGCGCCGATGAGGACCGACATCGCGTGCGTGTCGGTGCCGAAGTAGACGCGGGTGGGGTCTGTGTCGAGCGGCATGCCTCGCGAGATCGAGAGCGCGGCCATCCAGATGGTCGAGAGGATCGCGCCGCCGAGGGCGACGACGAGCACGGTGCGCCGCCGGGACAGGCCGCGCCGGTTGGCGAACCAGCAGATGCCGCCGAGCATCACGGGCCACAGCAGGTAGAACTGCTCCTCGACCGCCAGCGACCACAGGTGCGCGAGCACGTTGCCGCGGCCGATGAGCTCGAAGTACGACTGCTCCTGACCGAGCGCCCACCAGTTGCTGATGTAGAGCGCGGCGCCGGGGAGGTCGCGCAGGAACTGGTCGGCGACGTCGGTCGCGATCGTCGAGACCAGGATCGCGGTGCCCACGAGCATCAGGACGAGCGCGGGCAGCAGGCGCCGGGCGCGGCGGAGGTAGAAGCCCGTGAAGTCGATGCGGCCGCGGACGCCGATCTCGGTGAGCAGCAGCGTGGTGATGAGGAAGCCGCTGATGACGAAGAAGAGGTCGACGCCGAGGAAGCCGCCCGGGAGCCACTCGACGCCCAGGTGGTAGATGACGACGGCGGTGACGGCGATCGCGCGGAGGCCGTCGAGCCCCCCGATCCGGCTCGCGGGGCCCGGAGTGCTCGCGTGGCGGTGCCGCCGCGGCGTCCGGGCCTCGTCGCCGGGGACGGCGGTCGGGCGGGGGCGGGGAGGTGCTGCGGAGCCGTGGTCGAGCGCGGTGGCCGCGTGAGGGGACGACGTCATGCACGCACCGCCGCGAGGACGGTCGTGGGGCTGGGGTCGGGCAGCCGGGGGCTGCTCAGCGCCGCACGCTGGGGCATGGGGTTCCCTCCGGCAGCAAGCCTAGGGCGCCGTGCTCTGGCCGACCGCGACCGCCCGAGCGAGCGCGGGGCGGTGTCGCACGTCGGACGTGGGCGCGCGGACACCCGTTCCGCACGGTGCGGGGGTCGCGCGGCGACCCCGGCCACGGCGTCGGCCCGCGCGGCGGCCGGCCGGGGCGTAGCCTCTCCGGAGCCGAGCGCCCCCGGGCGCCGGCCCGAACTGCGCACAGAGCACGACCCGACAGCACGTCCCGAGAGCACGACTGACGCACCACTGACTGCACGCTGACGGCCCCACCGCCCGACCTCGCCCGCACCTGCGCCCCGACGGCGCTGGCCGCCCTCCGGCACCCCGCCGGCGGGCGCTGCTCGTGCATCGACGCAGGTCAGAGCACCGTGGACGTCGTCCGGCGGGCTGGGAGACCACGATGCACCTCGCCCGAGGAGTCAGCCCCGGCGGCGACCCCGGCCCGCTCACCCCGCTCGCCCTGATCCTCCTGGTGGCGGTGCTCGCCCTCGTGGCCGCCCTGGTCTGGCTGGTCCTGCGATCCCGTCGGCACGACGCCGAGCTGCTGCGCGACCGCGATGCCGCAGTGGCGACCGCGGTCGACGCCGAGCTGGGACGCCGCCAGCGCGACCTGGACGACCGCGCCGCCAAGCTGATCGGCGATGCGCAGTCGGACGCCGATCGCAGCCTCACCGTGGCCGCGCAGGCGCTCGCCTCGGCCGAGCAGGTCCGCGCCGAGGCGGCGGACGACGTCCGTCGCGCGGAGGAGCGGCGTACGCAGGTCGAGGCCGACGTCGCCGCCGCCCGGGCCGAGCTCGCCGCGCTCCGCGAGGAGGCGCAGCGCCGCGAGGACCGCCTGGTCGAGCGCGAGACGCGCCTCGACTCCGAGCTCGCCGAGCTGGGCGGCCGGCTCGACGCCGTCGCCGCTGCCGAGGCCGCACTCGTCGCCCGGCAGGTCGTGGTCGCCGATGCCGAGGCTCAGCTCGCCGCGGAGCGGGCCGTGGCGCTCGAGCGCGTGGCCGAGATGACCGCCTCCGACGCCAAGGCCGAGCTCGTCGCCACCATCGAGGCGACGGCCAAGCGCGAGGCCGCGCTGACCGTCCGCGAGATCGAGCGCGAGGCCAAGGAGGAGGGGGAGGACCGAGCCCGGCGCATCGTCACCCTCGCCGCCCAGCGCATCGCCACCGAGCAGACGGCGGAGTCGACCGTGTCGGTCCTGCACCTGCCGGACGACTCGATGAAGGGCCGCATCATCGGCCGCGAGGGCCGCAACATCCGCACCTTCGAGGCGGTCACGGGCGTCAACCTGCTCATCGACGACACCCCCGAGGCCGTGCTGCTGTCGAGCTTCGACCCGGTGCGCCGCGAGATCGCGCGCGTGACCCTCGAGGCGCTGATCACCGACGGGCGCATCCAGCCGAGCCGCATCGAGGACGAGTACGAGCGCGCGCGGCTCGAGGTCGACGCGCGCTGCATCCGTGCCGCGGAGGACGCCCTCGTCGACCTCGGCATCGGCGACATGCACCCCGACCTGATCGCGCTGCTCGGCCGCCTGAAGTTCCGCACGTCGTACGGGCAGAACGTGCTCGGCCACCTCGTCGAGGCAGCGCACCTCGCCGGGATCATGGCCGCCGAGCTGCGGCTGCCCGTCGAGCACTCCAAGCGGTGCGCGCTGCTGCACGACATCGGCAAGGCGCTCACGCACGAGGTCGAGGGCTCGCACGCCCTCATCGGCGCCGAGGTCGCGCGTCGGTACGGCGAGCACGAGGACGTCGTGCACGCCATCGAGGCGCACCACAACGAGGTCGAGGTGCGCACCCTCGAGGCGGTGCTCACCCAGACCGCCGACGGTATGAGCGGCGGTCGCCCTGGGGCCCGACGCGAGTCGCTCGAGCACTACGTCGAGCGGCTCGAGCGGCTCGAGTCGATCGCGTCGTCGTACCCCGGCGTCGAGAAGGTGTTCGCGATGCAGGCGGGTCGCGAGGTCCGCGTCGTCGTGGTGCCCGAGCAGATCGACGACATCGGCATGCAGGTGCTCGCGCGCGACATCGCCGCGGAGATCGAGCACGAGCTCACCTACCCCGGCCAGATCCGCGTCACCGTCGTCCGCGAGTCGAGGGCCACCGGCCTCGCCCGCTGACCCCTGTTTGCGATGAAGGGTGGGCCCCCGCTGGGCGAAGATGGCCGAAGTCCCCTACTGGCGTCGTCGGCTGCGCCTCCTCGCCAGCGGGGGCCCAGCCCAGTAGGGGACTTCGTTGCTAAGAGCGCAACAAACGAGGCATTCACGGGGGCGGCTTCTGCGGTCGGGGTGCCGGGCATCGGGCGCGGCGGCGTATGGCGTCCGGCCTCCGGGCCGTAGCCTCGCGCGCATGACTCGGCGTACGGCGGTGAGCGCGTGAGCGGCACCGCGCCGCGGCCCGTGGCGTCGAAGCAGGACCTCCCGCTCGTCACCCGCCGCGGCGGGGCGCGGGGTGCAGTGGCCGCCGCGGCCGTGGTGGCCGGGCTGGCCGTCCTGATCGCGCGCGACTGGGCTCCGCTCGTGTCGTTCGACCGCGGCGTGCTCGAGGCCGTACGCCGCTGGGCGCTCCAGAACGACTGGGCCGTGGAGGCATCCCGCTTCCTCGCCGACCTCGGCAGCCTCCGCGTCGCGGCCTGGGTGGCGGTCGCCGGGGTGCTGCTGCTGCTCGCCCGCCGCCGCTACTGGCAGGCACTCACCCTGGGGCTCCTGGCTGCGCTCGCCCCGTGGATCACCGACCTCATCAAGCCGTTCGTCGCGCGCGAGCGACCGATCTGGGACGTCCCGTTCGCCCTCGAGGACACGTTCTCCTACCCGTCCGGCCACGCCACGGGCGGCATCGCGGTGTACGTCGCCGTGGGGGTCGCGCTCGGCAGCCTGCTGCGCAGCCGCAGCTGGGGTGCGCTCGTCGCGCTGCCGTTCGTCCTCGTCGGGGTCGCGATCGGGCTGTCGCGCATGGTGCTCGGCGTTCACTACCCGAGCGACGTCCTCGGCGGCTGGTGCGTGGCGATCGCGGTCGCGGGGCTGCTCGGCGCGTTGTTCGTGCTCCCGGCGTACGACGCGGTCGTCCCTCCGGCGAGGCTGCGGCACTGAGGCCGCGCCGGGTCAGGCGGCGTCGTTGTGCGCCACGGCCACGCGCGCCCAGGGCAGCCAGCGCGCCGACGAGCTGAGAGGTACGACGACCCAGTCCGGCAGCGCGGCGTTGAGCGTGCTCGGGGCCCAGGTGTGCGCCCCGTCGACCGCGAGCGCCTCGGCATGCTCGAGTGTGGAGACCGGGAGCCGGAACACCATCGTCTCGCGCTCGAGGCAGGCGACCCCGAGGCCGGAGTGCTTGAGCGCCCGATGCCCGAAGGCCATGCCGATCGACACGCCCTCGGTGCGCATCTCCAGCGCCAGCGCATCGAACATGGTCCGGGCCGACGCGGTCGCTGGTGTCATGCCTGCCACCGTACGCGCTCCCGCCGTACGCCGACGCCACGGGATTCGGGGCGGGCGCCGGTCGCCACGTACCCTGTGACCACCATGCGCACGTACGAGGTCCGCACCTACGGGTGCCAGATGAACGTCCACGACTCCGAGCGCCTCTCGGGCCTGCTCGAGGGCGCCGGCTACGTGCGCCCGGGCGAGGGCGAGCAGGCCGACGTCGTCGTGTTCAACACCTGCGCCGTGCGTGAGAACGCCGACAACCGCCTCTACGGCAACCTCGGCCATCTCAAGCCGATCAAGGACGCGCACCCCGGCATGCAGATCGCCGTCGGCGGCTGCATGGCGCAGAAGGACCGCGGCGAGGTCGTGCGCCGTGCCCCGTGGGTCGACGTCGTCTTCGGCACGCACAACATCGGCTCGCTCCCGGCGCTGCTCGAGCGGGCGCGCTCGCTCGAGGAGGCGCAGGTCGAGATCCTCGAGTCGCTCGAGGTCTTCCCGTCGACGCTGCCGACGCGACGCGAGTCGGCATACGCCGCGTGGGTGTCGATCAGCGTCGGCTGCAACAACACCTGCACGTTCTGCATCGTGCCGTCGCTGCGCGGCAAGGAGAAGGACCGGCGTCCGGGCGACATCCTCGCCGAGATCGAGGCGCTCGTCGGCGAGGGCGTGTGCGAGGTGACGCTGCTCGGCCAGAACGTGAACGCGTACGGCGTCGAGTTCGGCGACCGCGCCGCGTTCGCCAAGCTGCTGCGCGCGTGCGGCTCGATCGAGGGGCTGGAGCGCGTGCGCTTCACCTCGCCTCACCCCGCGGACTTCACCGACGACGTGATCGCCGCGATGGCCGAGACGCCGAACGTCATGCCGCAGCTGCACATGCCGCTGCAGAGCGGGTCGGACCGTCTGCTGAAGGCGATGCGCCGGTCGTACCGCAGCGAGAAGTACCTCGGCATCATCGAGCGCGTGCGCGCCGCGATGCCCGACGCCGCGATCACCACCGACATCATCGTCGGCTTCCCCGGCGAGACCGACGAGGACCACCAGGCCACGCTCGAGGTGGCGCGGGCCGCGCGCTTCGCCTCGGCGTTCACGTTCCAGTACTCGCCGCGGCCTGGCACGCCTGCAGCGACGTACGACGACCAGGTGCCGCCCGAGGTCGTGACGGAGCGCTACGCCTCGCTCGCCGCCCTGGTCGACGACATCGCGTGGGACGAGAACAAGAAGCTCGTGGGCCGCTCGGTCGAGCTGCTCGTGGCCGAGGGGGAGGGGCGCAAGGACGGCGCGACCCTGCGCCTGTCGGGCCGCGCGCCCGACAACCGCCTCGTGCACTTCGTGCCCGGCGACGAGCTGCCCCGGCCGGGCGACATGGTGACTGCGGAGATCACGTACGCCGCGCCGCACCACCTCGTGAGCGACCTGCCCGCGACCGCCCTGCGCCGCACCCGCAGCGGCGACGCCTGGGAGACCCGCCAGTCCGACGCGAGCTGCGCGACACCGCCCGCCAACGCGCCGGTCCTCCTAGGCCTGCCCACCCTCCCAGGCTGAACTGCGTTGTTCTTCCCTTAGGGAAGCAACCGGCAGTTCAACTGCACGAACCCCGCCCAGATGCGTGATCTTGAACAGCGGCACGGCCGCCGTCCGGGCGGCTTTCGCCCCTGAGGGTCACGAAGCGCCCTTGAGGGGCACTCTCGCGTCCACAACTCGCGCGGCTCGCCGTGGCGTCGGGCGCGACGCGGGTGAACGGCGTACGAACGTGCGGCGTGTCGGGAACCGCTGCGACCACCCCTACGTCGTACGGGCACGGTCCGCCGGTGGTGCTGGGCGCAGCCCACCGGCGGGACCGGCCAACCTCGCTCGGTGAGCCTCGCGTCGCCGCCCGCCCGAGCCGCGCATAGGGTCGGCGACGTGATCACCGGCGTCGCGTTCGTGCCCAGCGCACCGCTGCTCGTGCCCCAGGTGGCGCAGGGCGCCGCCTCCGAGCTCGACGACGTCCGTGCCGCGTCCCTCGACGCCGTACGCCGTGCCCTCGCCACCCCGTCGCAGCGCGTCGTCATCGTCGGAGCAGGTACGACGACCCGCACGAACGCAGCCGGGACGGCGTCCTTCCGCGGCTTCGGCGTCCCGCTCGACCTCCCGCTCGACCCCGCGTCGCCGGGCGGCGACCGCCTCCCGCTCGCGCTGAGCGTCGGTGCGTGGCTGCTCGCCCAGGTCGGCTGGCCGGGGGAGCGCCTCGCGCTCGAGGTGGCCGCCTCTGCGTACGACGACGAGCTCGACGACGCCGGCGCCGCGCTCGCGGCCGCATCAGAGACCACCGCGCTGATCGTCGTCGCCGACGGCTCGGCCGCGCGCAGCGAGAAGGCGCCGGCGCACCTGCACCCGGGCGCGGAGGCGTTCGACGCATCGGTGGTGGCCGCACTCACGAGCGGCGACCCGGCGCAGCTCGCCGCGATCGACGCCGCCGCGGCGCACGACGTGACTGCAGCCGGCCGACCTGCCTGGCGTACGGCGTCAGCAGCACTCGCCGGCCGCACGTTCGACGCGGCGCTGCTCAGCGACTCGGCCCCGTACGGCGTCGGCTACGTCGTCGCAGCCTGGACGCCGTGAGCCGCACGCGTTGACCGTGCTCGCTCAGCCGCCGGGTGCGGTGAACGAGGCCAGGGTGTCGTTGATCCAGTCCTCGCACGACATGCCGTCGATCGTGGTGCCCGGCTCGCAGCCGCTGCCCATCGCGCTGGCGTTGCCCCCGTCGTCGTGGCGCACGAGGGTCACGAGCAGCGTCGTGATGCCGTCGGATCGCACGGTGGTGACCACGCCGATGCGGTTGGGCTCGTTGACGCGCAGCTGAGGCGTCACCTCGACCGCCGAGCCCGGACGACCGAGGCGCGCGCCGCTCTCGATCACGGCCTGCGAGCGCTGGTCGACGGGAAGGTCGAGCTGCTCCCACATCGGACCCATGAGATCGACCGACTCGACGATCGCATCGTGGTTGGCGCGTGCATCGCTCGCGCCGGCGTTGTGCCCGAGGGCCCACATCGCGAAGCAGGTCAGCGAGACGCTCGCCAGCGCCGCAACCACGGTGAACGCCCAGCGCAGCCGGTTCGACTCCGTCGCCGGTGCGACCTCTCCGGTCAGCTCGTCGAGACTCATGCGGATTCCCCCTCGCAGTCAGGCCGAGGGTGACACAGAGGCTCGCCGTGCGCGGCCGTTTCGGCGTACGACGTGCCGGTCACCCCGTCACGCCGAACGCAGAGACGCGGGCAGGCGCGGACGCCACAGCGCCTGAGTGGGCATCCCCAGGGCTTCCTGCCACGGTGCGGCGGACGTTGCCGCAAGCCGCGGTGGTGCAGAGCGCGTCAGGGTGTCGGGCTCGCGTGTGCGGCGATGACTCGCCATCCCGTGGCGGTGGTGTAGATCCACGTCCTCGTGAAGCTGAGCCGGGCCGAGAACTCCGTGCCGTCGAAGACTCCCTCGAGCGTGCCGCGGAACCACGTCACCCCCGTGTGCCCGTCGACGAGGACGGTGAGGTCGTGCTCCTCGACCTTCGTCAGCGCCTGACGTCGGGAACGCTGGATCGCGAGGTCGTCGCTCTTGGAGTAGCGGGCGCCGTCGGGGCCGCCGGTGTAGATCAGTCGGTCGTCCAGCAGGTCGTCGAGCGCGTCGGCGTCGCCGGCGAGCTGGGCCGCCTGGAGCCGGTGCTCCGCAGCGCGCAGCGCCTCCACCAGATCCTCGGGCATGACGCCCTCCCTCCGTGCCGCCGCCAAGACCCAAGGCGCAGCATGTCGCCTCGATGGTGCTCGAGAGAGTCCGACGTGAACGCGTGCTCTGCTGTCGGCGTACACGGCAGAGGCCGTCGCGCGCCGGTGATCGATGCGGCGTCGACGTCCCTGGCGAGGTCGGGCTAGGCGGCTGGGCGCCTGCGATCAGGCGGTCGGGTCCGGGGGAGTCGACTTCAGGGCGTCGACGGCCTTCTCGGCCACGCCCTCGACGGCGCCGGTGACGGAGTCGAGCTTGCCGCCGGTCTTGTCGCTGACGAAGGCGGTGGCCGACGACACCGCGCCGGTCACCTTGTCGCCGTGCTGGTCGGCGAGACCGGTGACGGCCTCCTTCGCCTGGCCCGCGAGCTCGCCGGCCTTGACGGCTGCCGTACCCGCCGCGGCCTTCGCCGTCTCGGCAGCGGGACCGGCTGCCGCCTTCGCCTGCCCGGCGACCTCGCCCGCCTTCTCGGCGAGGGGAGCCGCAGCCGCCGACGCCTTCTCCGCCAGCGGCGCGGCTGCGGCCGCTGCGGTGCCCGCGACCTCGGTGGCCTTGTCCTTGGCGCCGCCGAAGAGGCCCTTGATGCTGTCGAGAAGTCCCATGTCGTTCCTCCTAGTTGGCCCGCGAGGGGAGGTCGCGCCGACGTCTCCGACGGTAGGGGAGGATGCGGGGCATGGCCCCCGGTTCCGGCAATCCCGTCACGGTCGTGGCGGTCGTCGGGCCGACGGCGTCCGGGAAGTCCGACCTCGGGGTCGCACTCGCGCAGGCGCTCGGCGGCGAGGTGGTCAACGCCGACTCGATGCAGCTCTACCGCGGGATGGACGTCGGCACCGCGAAGCTCACGCCGTCCGAGCGCGGCGGCGTCCCGCACCACCTGCTCGACATCTGGGACGTCACCGAGCCGGCGTCGGTCGCGGAGTACCAGACCCTCGCGCGTGGTGTGCTCGAAGGGCTGCGCGATAGGTCGGTGACACCGGTGGTTGTGGGTGGTTCCGGGCTCTACGTGCGCGCGCTGCTCGACGATCTCGAGTTCCCCGGCACCGATCCCGATGTGCGGGCGCGGCTCGAGGCCGAGCTCGAGGAGGTCGGCTCGGGCGAGATGCACCGGCGACTTGCCGCGGTCGACCTCGCGGCGGCGTCCTCGATCCTGCCGACGAACGGGCGCCGCATCGTGCGCGCGCTCGAGGTCGTCGAGATCACCGGGAAGCCGTTCACCGCGACGCTCCCCGCGGTCAACGACGTGTACCCCAACGTGCAGATCGGCCTCGACGTGCCGCGCCCGGTGCTTGACGCCCGGATCGATGCTCGGGTCGAGCGGATGTGGGCGGGCGGCCTCGTCGACGAGGTACGGCGGCTGCTCGACGTCGGCCTGCGCGAGGGTCGTACGGCGTCGCGCGCACTGGGCTACGCGCAGGTGATCCGCTTCCTCGACGGCGAGTGGAGCGAGGAGCAGGCGGTGGAGGAGACCCAGCGCGCGACCCGCCGCTTCGCCCGCCGCCAGGACACCTGGTTCCGCCGCGACGACCGAGTCCGCTGGCTGCCCCACGACAGCGACACCCTGCTCCCCGACGCCCTGGCCGCCGCCCGCGCTGGCGCCGCTTCCGCCCCTTAGGGTCACGAAGCGCCCTTCAAGGGCACTCCAGCGTCCACAACTTCACGCGTCGCCCCGAAGGGAACTCGGCGCAGGTGCCCTGCACGGATCTTCCCTGAGGGAAGCAATCGGCAGTTGAACTGCACTGATGCCGCCCAGATTCGTGATCTTGGTTTACGCCGACGACGCGAGCGCGGCAGGGGCGCGCACGCCGGCCGCGCAGGCGACCGGCGGCACCGGAGCACGGTGACGTCGGCCGACCTCAGGCGACCGGGCGCTCGACGTAGTACTCGGTGCCGAACACCTTCGCGTAGAGCGGCCGCGGCAGCTTGAGGAAGACCGACAGGGTGCGCGGTCCGCTGTCGGCCGTCGCCTGCGAGGCGTGCGCGGCCATCGACGCGCGCTTGGAGTCGAGGAACCGCGTGACGTCGACGCGGTGCGTGATGTCGGCCGACGCGGTGAACGCGCGGTCGAACGACGTCGGGTCGAACTCCGGCGGGAAGCGGTACACCTTCGACGCCGCCTTCACGGCACGAGCCATGAGATCGCGTGGCGCCGTCGCCTCGAACAGCCGCGGCGTGCCCGCCATCGCGGCCGCCAGAGCCCCCACCTCGTGCACGCGCACGTGGTCGGGATGGCCGTAGCCGCCGTTGGCGTCGTACGACACGAGCACGTCAGCAGCCTCGGAGCGCAGCACGTCGGCCACCGCGGCCACGACCTCCGCGACCGGCGCCGCGCACAGCGGCACGAACCCACCCGGTGCGGCGACCGCGTCGCCGTGCAGCCCGGAGTCGGCGTACGGCAGCCACACCACGCGGTGAACGCACAGCGCCGCGGCCGATGCCTCGAGCTCCGTGCGACGTCGTGCCGCGAGCCCGCCCGCCGACATGTCCGCCGACGCGAGCCCCTCGGCCCCGTCCGTGGCCACGACCAGCACGACCCGGTTGCCCTCGGCCGCCGCGCGCGCCATCGTCCCGGCGGTCAGCAGCGCCTCGTCGTCCGGGTGCGCGTGCAGGAACACGAGCGTCTTGGCCGTCACGCCGCCGATCCTGGCAGATCCCGCCGTACGCCGGGCCAGCCAGCGGTACGCCGTCCGCGCTCCGAACGGCCGCAGCCCGCAGCAGCCGCGTGGGCGCCCCGATGTGGCCAGTGGGGAAGATTCGTTGCCCCTAAGGCGGCCTGCGGCACCCTCATCCGGAATCGGGGGAGGGGGGCGGCGGTGACGAGGCGGCGTGGTCGGCCAACCCCCACGTGCGCGGGTAGGGTCGCGCACGTGCGGATCGTCCACATCTCCGACTGCTACCCGCCTCGGCTCGGTGGCATCGAGACCCAGGTCCGCGCCCTCGCCGTCCGCCAGGCCGCAGCCGGCCACGACGTCCACGTCATCACGGCCACGCCGGGCGAGACCGTGCGCAACGGCACCGAGATCCTCGACGGCGTCACCGTCCACCGCACCACCTTCAAGCTCCCCGCCGACCTCCCTGTGCACCCACGCGTCAACGCGGTCATCAACGATCTCCTGAAGCCCGGGGGAGAGGCCGAGAACGCCGACGCCGTTCACGTGCACGGCGGCGTCGTCTCACCGTTCGCCTACCCGGGCATGCGCGTCGCGCGCAAGCTCGGCCTGCCCACCGTCCTCACCATCCACGGCGTCTGGGGCGGCGTCTTCCAGCCGACCGCGAAGCTCACCGAGGGCGTCCTCAAATGGGCGCAGTGGGGTGTCGTCCTCACCGCAGTCTCCGACGCGGCCGCCGACCCGATCCGCAGTGTCGTCGGCGCGGGCACCCCGGTCGGGCTCATGCCCAACGGCATCGACGTCGACCACTGGCGGGTCAAGCCCGTGGCGGGCGACCCCGACGAGACGCGCCTCATCGCCGTCATGCGCCTCGCCCCGCGCAAGCGCGCGATGGCGCTCGTGCAGATGGCGCACGGCGCGAGCCGCATGCTGCCCAGCGGCAAGCGCCTACGCCTCACGATCGTCGGCAACGGCCCGATCACCGCGCAGGTGCAGAGGTACGTCGCCAAGCACCAGCTCACCAGCGGCCGCTTCGTCGTCGACCTGCCCGGCCGCCTCACGCCCGACCAGGTGAAGGCCGCGCTCGCGGCGTCCGACGCGTTCGTCGCGCCGGCCAAGCTCGAGTCGTTCGGCATCGCGGCCCTCGAGGCGCGTACGGCGGGCCTGCCCGTGCTGGCGTACTCGTCCACCGGCATCCGCACGTTCGTGCACCACGAGGTCGAGGGCCTGCTCGCGCGCGACGACCGCCAGATGGTCGACAACATCTGCCGCATCGCGTCCGACGTCGCCCTGCGCGAGGCGATCACCGCGCACAACCGCAGCACCGAGCCCGAGCAGGCCTGGCCGCACGTGCTGGAGCTGGCCGAGGCGGCGTACGCCGAGGCCGCCCAGCAGACCGCCCGCCCCTGATCCGCCGTACGCCCAGCGACACCCGCCGCTCCGCGTAGGTGAGTGCCGAATCCGTCGCAGGGCGCACGCTGGTTACCCGGGTAAGCCGCCGCTCCGGTAGGTGAGTGCCGAATCCGTCGCAGGGCGCACTGTTGTTACCCGGGTGGTTCGCGGCTCCGCTAGGTGGGGGCGGTGCTCGACTACGATCCCTGCGTGACCAGCCACTCCGACGCGCTCGCCGGGCTCGAGGGCCTGGCCGTGCTCAAGGGGCACGGCACCGGCAACGACTTCGTGCTCGTGCCCGACCCGGACGGCGTCCACCCGCTCACGGCCGCGCAGGTCCGCGCGCTCGCCGACCGGCACTTCGGCATCGGCGGCGACGGCATCCTGCGCGTGGTGAGGACCGCCGACAGCCCCGAGGTCGCCGACCAGGCCGGCGACGCGCAGTGGTTCATGGACTACCGCAACGGCGACGGCAGCACCGCCGAGATGTGCGGCAACGGCGCCCGCGTCTTCGCCCGCTACCTCGTCGACTCCGGCCTCGAGAGCGGTACGTCGTTCAGCATCGCCACCCGCGGCGGCACCCGGGCGGTGCGCATCGAGGCCGACGGCGACGTCTCGGTCGACATGGGCGTGGCCACCGGCCCGCTGCTGCGAGCGATGCCGGTCGTCAGCATCGGCGACCAGGCGTGGAACGCCACGGCCGTCAACGTGCCCAACCCGCACGCCGTCGTCCTCCTCGACGACGACGCCGCAGACCTGCTCGCCGAGCTCGACCTGAGCCGCGCGCCCGACGCCGGTCCGCCCGCGATGTTCCCCGACGGCGTCAACGTGGAGTTCGTCGTCCGCGTGGGCCAACCCGGCGCGCGACACGTCCGCATGCGGGTGCACGAGCGTGGGGTCGGTGAGACCCTCAGCTGCGGCACCGGCGCCTGCGCGGTGATGGTGGCCGCGGCCGGACGCGACCAAGCCCCGACCGAGACCGCCTACACCGTCGACGTTCCCGGAGGAACCGTGGTCGTGACCCGTCGAGCCGACGAGCACCTCGAGCTGCGCGGACCTGCCGAGATCGTGGCCCGCGCGACCATCACCTCCGCCTCGTGAGCGACGAGCAGCGCGACGTCGATGTCGACGACGGTCCAGCCTTCGCCGCGGCCGTCGGCAGCTTCGTGAGCGACCTCGGCGGCGGCTTCATGATCTCCAGCCAGGCCAAGGAGTTCGGCAAGAGCAACGGGCTGCGCGGCCGCCAGGCCTACGTGCTGGGTCGCGGGAGCGTGCTCGGCGACGTCGACGCCGATGTCGTCACGAGCGCGTTCGGCTTCTGGCCCGCCGACATCGTGCGCGAGTCGTGGGACGCCGGCCGCGCCGTGATGCCGGTCGCGGCTGCTCGCGAGGGCTACAGCGCTGCCTGCCACGACTGGGGCATCGCGCACTACGCCAGCCTCGACGGTGCCGCGCGCCTCGCCGAGCTGCTCGAGTGGATCGTCGACGGCACCGACGTCGCCGGCCTCCCGCTGTACGCCGGATGGCGTGCCGTGCCGCTGCCCGACGACCCGCTCGCGCGCGTCGCCCAGCTCATGCACCTCCTGCGCGAGCACCGGGGAGGCCTGCACATCGTCGCCGTCGTCGCGTGCGGGCTCACCCCGCTGCAGGCGATCCTCGCCGGCAAGGGCGGCCCCGGGAACGCGACGTTCTTCGGGTGGGAGGAGCCGTTCGAGGACTTCAGCGGCCATCTCATCGCGCGGTCCGAGGCCGAGGCGCTCACCGATCGCCTCGTGGCCCCGGCGTACGACGTGCTCGGGCACGACGAGCGCGTCGAGCTGCTCGACCTCCTGCAGCGCGCGGCAGACGCCGCCTACGGTCCCGACGCGGCCTAGCCATGTACGACGACGCGCACCGCGCCGCCGATCACGGCAGCCCCGCCGTGGCCGAGAACGCCTCTGCCGCAACGGCTTCGGCGCCGTCCAAGCGGGGCATCAGGTCGAAGGCCAGCCGCATCGTCGGCATCGACGTCGCGCGCGGCATCGCGCTGCTCGCCATGGCGGGCACGCACATGCTCCCGGTGCACACGCCGTCCGGGCAGCTCACCATCACCGGCTTCCTGTTCGGTGGCCGCGCCTCGGCGCTGTTCGCGCTGCTGGCCGGCGTGAGCCTCGCGATCGTCACCGGTGGCAGCACGCCGAAGACGGGACGCGACATGAAGCGCGCCCGGGTCACGATCGCCGTGCGCGCCGGCCTCATCGGCGTCATCGGTCTCGTCCTCGCGATGACCGACACGATCGTGGCCGTGATCCTGGCGTACTACGCCATCTACTTCCTGCTCGCGCTGCCGTTCCTGAAACTGCGCGCCTCGACCCTGCTGTCGCTCGCGATCGTCTGGGGCGTGGTGAGCCCGCAGCTCAGCTTCTGGATCCGCGGCTTCCTGCCCGACGGCCCCGGCCCGCAGGTCGACCTGATCATGGTCTTCACCGATCCCGTGCCGGCCTTCACGCAGCTCTTCTTCACCGGCTACTACCCGGCGTTCACGTGGCTCACGTTCATCCTCGCGGGCCTCGCCGTCGGTCGCATGGACCTGCGCGCGAAGGCCACCGCGATCCGCCTCCTGCTGGTCGGAGCGGTCGTCGCGGTCGCCGCGTGGGCGGCGTCCGGGCTGCTGCTGCAGGTCGTCGGCTTCACCACCGTGTGGCAGACCGAGGAGGGTGCGCGCACGTTCTCGGGCTGGCACGTCAACAACATCGGCTGGTACGGCACCACGCCGACGGACGATGCGAGCTGGCTCCTGGTGGCCGGGCCGCACAGCGGCACCTCGTTCGACCTCATCGGCGTCACGGGCTCGGCGGTCGCGGTGCTGGGCGCGTGCCTCCTGCTCGTCCGAGCCGACCTCCTGCGCAGGCTGTCGTACCCGCTGGCGGCCACGGGTGCGATGACGCTGACGCTCTACTCGATCCACGTGGTCGTGCTCTCGTTCGACGTGGGCGACCTCGGCTCGCGGACGTACTACTTGACACACGTGGTGGTTGCTCTCGCGGCCGCCTCGGTCTGGTTGTGGTTCTTCACCAAGGGGCCGCTCGAGGCGCTCGTGCACGAGATCGCCACCGGGGTCGGCAAGGCGGCCGTGCCGCCCGAGCCGAAGCAACCCATCGCGGCCTGAGCCGCGCCCAGCCTTGCGGACCGCGCGTGGAGTGCAGGCGGAGGGTCAGGCGGCTGCACGAGGCTCGGTCGACGCCCAGGTGTAGAGCCCGGCGACGACCAGCCACACCGCGGTCGGAGCGATGAGCAGCGCTGCCTGCCATGACACCGACGCCACGACGGCGAGGACCACGGCGAGGATGACGGCGTACACCGCGATCGACTGCCGGCCCGTGAGCAGCCCCGTGCCCGTCGCGACCGGCTGCAGCCAGGTGGCCGCGATGAGCACGATCACGCCGATCCGGGCCACGGGGGAGGAGCCGTCGGGGATCCGGCGGTAGGCGAGCACCATGAGCCCGGTGAGCACGAGCCACCCGGGCACGACGACGTAGCCGAGCCAGCTCAGCCTGGCCAGCACCCGATCGGCGTCGAGCCGCATCAGCCCACCTCCTCCGCGCCCAGTCTCGGCCATGACGGGCGCAGACCGCCGCATCGACCGTCCGGCGCCGTACGCCGCAGGGCCTGCGCTGAGCGAGAACCGGGTCGGCACCGCGGCGGCAACCGTGCGACCCTAGAAGGGACATGACTGATTCCTTCATCGAGGACGACGAGCTCACCACCGGTGAGTTCGAGCTGTCCGACCGTGCAGCGCTGCGCCGCGTAGGCGGCCTCTCCACCGAGCTCACCGACGTCACCGAGGTCGAGTACCGCCAGATCCGCCTCGAGCGGGTGGTGCTCGTCGGCGTGTGGACCGAGGGCACCGTGCTCGACGCCGAGCGCAGCCTCGCCGAGCTCGCGCGTCTCGCGGAGACCGCCGGCTCGGTCATCGTCGACGGCCTGATCCAGCGCCGCGACCGGCCCGATCCTGCGACGTACATCGGCTCGGGCAAGGCGAAGGAGCTGCGCGACGTCGTGGTCGAGCACGGAGCCGACACCGTGATCGCCGACGGCGAGCTCACGCCCGGACAGCTGCGCCAGCTCGAGGACGTCGTGAAGGTCAAGGTCGTCGACCGCACCTGGCTGATCCTCGACATCTTCGCCCAGCACGCACGCAGCCGTGAGGGCAAGGCGCAGGTCTCGCTCGCGCAGATGCAGTACCTCCTCCCGCGACTGCGCGGCTGGGGCGAGTCGCTCTCCCGTCAGGGCGGTGGCGCGGGCGGCTCCGGCGGCGGCGTCGGCACGCGCGGCCCCGGTGAGACCAAGATCGAGACCGATCGTCGTCGCATCAACACCTCGATGGCCAAGCTGCGCCGCGACATCAAGGAGATGAAGACCGCGCGCGACACCCAGCGCGCCGACCGTCGTCGCCACGGTGTCCCCAGCGTCGCGATCGCCGGCTACACCAACGCCGGCAAGTCCAGTCTTCTCAACCGCGTCACGGGTGCGGGTGTGCTCGTCGAGGACTCGCTCTTCGCCACCCTCGACCCGACCGTACGACGTACCCACACGCCGACCGGCCGCGAGTACACCGTGACCGACACCGTCGGCTTCGTGCGCCACCTTCCGCACCAGCTCGTCGAGGCCTTCCGCTCGACGCTGGAGGAGGTGTCGGAGTCCGACCTGATCCTGCACGTGGTCGACGGCAGCGACGACGACCCCGAGGGCCAGATCACCGCGGTGCGCGAGGTGCTCGCTGAGATCGGCGCCCACCACGTGCCCGAGATCATCGTGATCAACAAGGCCGACGCAGCCGATGCCGAGACGATCGCGCGGCTGCAGCGCCGCGAGCCGCATTCCATCGTCGTGAGCGCCAAGACCGGCCAGGGCATCGAGCAGCTGCTCGGCATGATCGAGCACGACCTTCCGCGCAGCGCCGTCGAGGTCGATGTCGTCGTCCCGTACGAGCGCGGCGATCTGGTGGCGCGCGCGCACAAGGACGGCGAGGTGCTCGGCGTCGACCACACCGACACGGGCACACGGCTCAAGGCGCGCGTTCCGCAGAGCCTGGCCACCGAGCTCGAGGCCGCCGCCGGCGCCTGATCGACCGCGTCGCCGTTACGGGCACGCCCCGGCATTCCCACGTCCGAGGCGCTGCTCTACGGTCGCCCCTGACACGCTCGCGACCGCGGGCGGCCCCTGGGACGAGAGGACGCCCGCATCATGACCGACGAAGAGACCACCGAGCCCGCCGTCGAGGCAGTCGCGCTCGTCGACATCGACGGCGACGGCACCGTCGACGCGGTGACCGCGATCATCGACAACGGCGACACCGTCACCTACGTCGACATCGACGGCGACGGCACCGTCGACGCCGTCATCGCCACGGCCGAGGACGGCACGACCGTCATCGCGATCGACGAGGACGGCGACGGCAGCCCCGACGTCCTGCTCATCGACGAGGACGGCGACGGCACGATCGACGTCGTCGCGACGCTGGACGAGAACGGCGAGGTCGTCGAGGTCGCCGAGGTCGAGAAGGCGGCCGACGAGGCCTGATCCCCGCAGCACGCGAACGGGCCGGCGCAGGTGATGCGCCGGCCCTTTCGCATGTCGTCGAGGCGGTCACAGGCGACGGGCGCCGTGCTCCTTCTTGGCCGCGAAGAGTGCGACGTCGGCCCTCTCGAGCGCGCCGTAGAGCGACTCGCCCGGCTCCACCTGGGCCCAGCCCGCGGACCACGCGGCGCTCGCGGCACCGCGCGTCTCGGGGCACTCCTCGCGCACCCGGCACTCGAGAGTGCGAGCGGCCTCGAGCCGGGTGTCGACGAGCACGACCGCGAACTCGTCGCCGCCGAACCGGCACGCGAGATCGCTCTCGCGGAGCCCGTCGCTCCAGCCGAGGGCGACGTGCTGCAGCAGCTTGTCGCCTGCGATGTGCCCGTGGGTGTCGTTGTAGGTCTTGAAGTGGTCGAGGTCGATGAGGCCCACGGTGACCGGGATGCCCGAGCGCGCGCAGGCGGCGAGCAGCGGCGGGGCGAGCAGGTCGAGCCCCCGACGGTTGTGCAGCGTCGTGAGCTCGTCGTGCAGCGCAAGGCTTCGCAGCCGCTCGACCAGCCACGACACGAGGACCGTGAGGCCGACGATCACCGCCACGATCATCCAGTAGACCGCCGGCGAGGACATCCTCGGATTGAGCTGCTCGCCGATGCCGTAGAGGACGATCATCAGCGTGAGCGACACCTGCAGCCGTCGCCTCGGCAGGAAGTAGGCGGCGAAGACGGCGTAGGCCGTGAGACCGAGGCCAATGAGCACCTGCCCCTCGTCCGTCGGTGTCAGAAGCGTGACGAGAACCGCGAGCACGTACGCGATGCCCAGGCCCACGTCGATACCGAGCCCGCCCGGCACGAGCGGCAGGAGCCACCAGGTGATCGCGGCGAGGAGTAGGAGTGCGGCGGCGATCTTGGCGTAGACCGCGGGGTCGCCCGTGCGGTTGAACCCCGGGACCGCGAACATGCCGCAGCACAGGGCCGCGAAGACCTGGATGGAGGCGAGGATCGCGTACGGCGTGCGACGGCGACCGAGGTGGTGCTGGAACGTGCTGGCGGCTTCCCCCCGCGGCGTCGAGGGGCTGGCCGCCCCCTCGGTGCTCATGAGCCCAGGTTAGGCAGCCCGTATCCGTCGTTGCGCGTCGTGGGAGCGAACCGAGAGGGAGGTTGGATGAGGGCATGATCACGGTCGCCACCTGGAACGTTCTGGCTCCCGCCTACGCACTCCCGAACCGGTATCCGGGCGTGCCGACCGACCATCTCGCCACCGACCCTCGAAGCCCGCGTGTGCGTGAGCGCCTCGACGATCTGCTGGGTCGGTGCGATGTCGTGGCAGTGCAGGAGGCCGACAGGGAGCTGGTCGCCTGGCTAGTCGAGCAGGCCGGCGCCGACGTCGTGCACGCGCCAAGGCCGTCGTCCGTGGACGGCGTACTGCTCGCCTCGCGCCGCCATGGCCTCGACGGGCTCACGGGAGGGTCGGCGGACCAGAGACGCACGTGGGCGGCCGCGGACGTGGACGGGGTGCTCGTGGTGTCGGTGCACCTCGACCCTGAGTGGCCGGCCAAACGCCTGCGCGGAGCCGTCCAGGCTGCGCAGCTCGTCACCTGGCTCGACGAGGAGACGCAGAGGCTCGTCGGTCGTGATCGCGGGCGACATCAATGCGTCGTGGGACGGCCCCACCGGGGCGGCCCTGCGGTGGGGCGGCTTCGCGGCTGAGCGTGCCGGGTCCACTGCCGCCACCAACGGGAAGTGCCGTGAGCTCGATGTCATGGCGACGCGTGGATGCACGGCTCGTCTCACACCGATGGGTCTGCCGGCCGTCGGAACGCCGTACTGGCTACCGGATCTCGAGATCCCGAGCGACCACGCGCCGGTGCTCGCGGTGATCGACTAGCGCGGGAGCCTCAGACGGCGGTGGCGAGGCGGCCGCGGCGGGTGAGGTGGTCGTCGTGGGCTGCGCTCACCACGGCGAGGGCGCTCATGCCCTCGGTCCAGGCGGCGAAGCCGGGCCACCAGCCGCTGCTCGTCAGCGTGCGCGCCTTCTCGTGCAGCTCCTCCGCGGCGTCGACGTCGAGGCCGGGCAGGACGGCGAGGAACTCGTCGCGGCCGGGGCGGGCGAGCACGGCGTCGAAGGGGAGCAGCGACTGCCACGCGACGATGGCGCCGTCGATGGCGTCGTCGCCGGCACGGACTGCGTCGTCGCGCATGTGCTTGCCGGCGCGGACCTCGAAGTAGGCGACCGAGCAGGGGACGCCGGAGTCCCACGCCGCCTGGGCAAGAGCCAGACCGTCTTCGCGCAGCTTGCGGCCCGACCACACGCCGGTGATCGGGTCGACGTCGTGCACGTGAATCACCACCGTTTCAGGCTAGGAGGGCAAGGTGAACGGACGGCCAACGCAGACACGGTTCGCTCGTTCGGGTGACGGCACGCAGACGCTGAGTGCGGTCTCGGTCGCACAGCGTCCCGTCCCGCGATCGAGACTCGCTGGTGCGCCGTGATCAGGCCTGCGGACGCGGCAACGAGCGCTTGGCGTCCATCAGTGCCTCGTCAGCGCGGTTGAGCGCGTCGTACAGGTCCTCGCCAGGCAGCCAGGTCGCGAGGCCGATGCTCCAGGACGCCGGCCCGTGCGCCCGTACGCGGCCGATGAGCTCCTCAGCCTGCTGGGGCGTCGTTCCGGGCAGGACCACGGCGAACTCGTCGCCACCGAAGCGAGCCAGCACGTCGCTGGCCCGCAGCTCGGCGAGCCACGCGGCGGCGACTGCGACGAGGAGCGCGTCGCCGGCGATGTGGCCGCGGGAGTCGTTGAAGCCCTTGAAGTCGTCGAGATCGAGGATGCCGACCGTGACGGGGCTGTTCGCGCGGCCGGCGGCCGCGAGAACGGGGGGAGCCGTGAGGTCGAGGCCGCGACGGTTGAGCGCACCGGTGAGGGCATCACGAAGTGCGAGGTCGCGCAGGTGCTCGGCGAGCGAGGCGACCATGAGCGTCACGCCCGAAGTGATCGCGACGACGAGCACTACTTGGACGAAGCCCGTGAGCTTCGGGTTGACCAGCCAGGCGAGGGTGAATCCGAGCGCCATGAGTGCGACGTGGAACCAGAGGCGCGGCTTGGGTCTGAAGTAGCCGGCGAAGGCGCCGAGCGCGACGAGGCCGAGACCCACGCTCATCTGCGCCTCGGCGTTGTCGACGGCGAACGCGCCCGCGATCGCGAGGCACTCCGTCACGAACAGCGAGACGCCCAGGCCCCACCCGCCACGGGTGCGCGGCGCGATGCGCCACGTGTAGACCGCGAGGATGAGCAGCAGGGCGCCGACGGCGGCGTCGAGCGGGCGGTAGATCGACGACGCCGAGCTGGAGACGCCGAGCACCAGGGCTGCTGCGGCCGTGGAGGCCTGAAGACCGGCGAGCACGTGGTACGGCGTACCGGCCTGGCGGTAGAGGCTGGGGTGGAACGGCGCCTCGCTGTCGACCCCCTGGTCCGTGGCGCGGCCGTTGCCCGGGGGCTCGATCTGCACCCACGAACGGTAGCGGCGGCGATCGGCGGGTTTCCTGCTCAGCGGCCAGCCCGGGGTGGTTGCTGAGGAGACCCTCAGCCGGACGAGAGGTCGTTCCCCCGTTTGGCCTCGAAGAGCGCGTGGTCAGCGCGGGCAAGGGCGACGTACAGGTCCTCGCCGGGGCGCCAGGAGTCGAGGCCGATGCTCCACTGCGATCCGCAGCGGCGCCGCACCCGGCTGACGAGCTCGTCCGCCTCGGCCGGTGTGGCGCCTGGAAGCACGAGCGCGAACTCGTCGCCGCCGAATCTCGCCATGACGTCGCCGTGACGCAGCTCGACCTCCCAGCACCGGGCCACGCACACGAGCTCCTCGTCGCCCGCGAGGTGCCCGTAGTGATCGTTGAAGCCCTTGAAGTCGTCCATGTCGAGCAGGCCCACGGTCACCGCGCCGCCGCTACGACGTGCCGAGGCCGCGGCCAGCGGTGCCACGAGCTCGAGGCCACGTCGGTTGAAGGCGCCGGTCAGCGAGTCGTGCAGGGCCTGGTTGCGCAGGCGTTCGGCCAGCTGAGACACCATCGCGGACACGCCGATGATCACGCACGACACCACGAGGAAGTCGATGGGCGTGTCGAGCTGCCTGTTCACGGCCACGGCCAGGCCGTATCCCGCGATGAGCACCGCGAGGTGCACGGCGACGAGTCGCGGCGGGCGATAGCTGGCGGCGAAGACCCCGAGGAGCACCAGCCCGATCCCGATGAGCACCTGCCCCTGGGCCGTCGGCACGAGCAGGACGCCGCCGCACGCGATGAGGGCGCCGAAGGCGATGCTCAGGTCGAGCCCGACCGAGCCACGGGGTCGGGGCGCTAGGAACCGGGTCACGGCCGCGGCCACGAGCAGGGCGATCCCCGACCCGAGGTCGTAGCCGCGCAGGGGGTCGGCGGTGTTCGGTGCCACGCTGAACAGCAGCGACGCGAGGCCGCCCACGAGCCAGATGAGGGCGAGGATGCGGTACGGCGCCAGCCGCTCGGCCGCCGAGATGGCTGACGTGGACCTGTTGGCGAGCGCACGGCCGGGGCCGTCGCCCCGTTCCGACATGGCCCCACGCTAGGGCGTGCGCAGGGCCGGAGTCGCGGTCAGCGGACGCCGTCCCTGGCGCTGTGGACGCGTCGTGCGGCGGCGCCCTCCGGGGCTGGTTGGATCAGGGGGTGAGCACCCCCGACGACCAGGCGCCGACGTCTGCCGACGACGCTGCCGAGCCCGCGGTCGTCGAGCGCGGGCCGACCGTCACCCGGCCGAAGAAGGCCAAGCCCCCGCGCGCCGAGCTGTCGGTGGCCGACGGTCTGGCCGCCGCCGTGGGCGGGCTCGACGGCGAGGGCGAGGACCGTCCCGGGCAGGTCCAGATGGCGCAGGCCGTGGCCTCCGCGCTCAGCGGTGCGGGGCACCTGCTCGTGCAGGCGGGCACGGGCACCGGCAAGTCCCTGGCCTACCTCGTGCCCGCGATCCTGCACGCAACCTCGCCGGAGCGGCGGGTCGTCGTCGCAACCGCCACGCTCGCGCTGCAGCACCAGCTGGTCAGCCGCGACCTCCCGCGCCTCGCCGACTCGCTCGAGCCCGTGCTGGGGCGGCGTCCGACGTACGCCGTGCTCAAGGGTCGGCACAACTACGTGTGCCTCGACCGGCTGAACCGCGGCGCGACCGACCGCGAGGACTCCGACGACGACGCCCTCTTCGCCGCACCGACCACGCCGCTCGGCCAGCAGGCGAAGGCGCTTCGCGAGTGGACGGACGACACCGAGACGGGCGACCGCGACGACCTGCCGTTCCCCGTCGACGGCCGCGTGTGGCGGTCGGTGTCGGTGAGCGGGCGCGAGTGCGTCGGTGCGGCCAAGTGCGTGTACGGCGACGACTGCTTCGCCGAGGCCGCACGCGCCAAGGCGGCGGCGTCGCAGGTGGTCGTCACCAACCACGCGATGCTCGCGATCCACGCGCTCGACAACGTACCCGTGCTGCCCGAGCACGACGCCGTGGTGATCGACGAGGGTCACGAGCTCGTCGACCGCGCGACGGCCGCGGTGTCGTCCGAGCTGTCGGAGCCGCTGATCGAGCGGGCCGTGCAGCGCACGCGTCGCCTAGTCGACGCAGACCTTGCCGACCGGCTCGACTCCGCCGCCGAGGCGCTGGGGATCGAGCTGTCGCGGCGTGCGGCGGACTCGGCCGGCACGGTGCGGGTCGAGGAGGTCACGGGCTCGCTGCTGCTGGCGCTCGCGTCGGTGCGCGACACCACTCACGCGGCGATCACGGCGCTGAACGCCGACATGAACTCCTCCAAGGACGACCCCGAGAAGGCCGCGACCAACACGCGTGCCCGAGGCCTGCTCTCCGAGATCCACGACGTCGCCGGCGCGCTGCTGTCGATGGACGACGAGGACGTCGTGTGGATCGACTCCGGAGACAGGCGCGCGCCGGTGCTCAAGCTCGCGCCGCTGTCGGTGGCGGGGCTGCTCCGCACTCAGCTCTTCGACACCTCGCGCGTGGTCGTCACGTCGGCCACGCTGCAGCTCGGTGGATCGTTCGAGCCGGTCGCGCGCTCGTTCGGCCTCCCGCTCGACGGCACGTCGTCGGCCGACGGCGCGTGGACCTCGCTCGACGTCGGATCGCCGTTCGACCATGCGCGCCAAGGGATCCTGTACGTCGCCACTCGCGTGCCGCCGCCTGGCCGCGGCGGCACGGACGACGCGGCGATGGAGGAGCTGGCCGACCTGATCGGCGCGGCGGGTGGTCGCACGTTGGCCCTGTTCTCGTCGTGGCGCGGCGTCGAGAAGGCCGAGGAGAAGCTCGCCGAGCTCCTGCCCGATCGGCTGCTCGACCGCCAGATCGTGCCGCTCGACGTCCCCGTCTACGTGCAGAAGCGCGGCGACTCCGTGGCCGATCTGGTGTCGCGATTCTCCTCGCACCCTCGCTCCGTCCTGCTGGGCACTCTGTCGCTGTGGCAGGGCGTCGACGTGCCGGGGGAGGCCTGCCACCTCGTGGTGATCGACCGCATCCCATTCCCCCGGCCGGACGACCCGCTGGTGTCCGCGCGATCGCGCTTCGCCGAGGAGCACGGCTCGAACGGCTTCACCGCCGTGTCGGTGCCGCGCGCCGCGCTGCTGCTCGCGCAGGGCGTGGGTCGGCTGATCCGAACCTCGTCCGACCGCGGTGTCGTCGCGGTGCTCGACCCGCGGCTGGCGACGTCCGGCTACGGCCCCTACCTGCGCAAGAGCCTGCCGCCGTTCTGGTTCACGACCGACGGCGATCTCGTGCGCCAGAGCCTGACCCGCCTCGACGAGCTCGCCTCGGGCTGATCGCTCGTCTGCTCGCTCCGCCACGATGCTTCAGGGGTGCATCTGTCGCCTCCGGATCCGTCCCCGGCACGGATTCGACAGCCCGGTCGACGTTGTTCGGGCGCGGCGAGGCCGAGGTGTCCGGTGTGCGGTCGATGTGGGACGGATGTGCCCCACGGGGTTTGCACCCAGCGTGACCGGGGAGCACCAGGGAGTACGGCGGCGCAGGCCGCCACTTCGTACCCCAGGAGTTCCCATGACGTACCAGCCCGAGCGAGACGGATACAGCGTCGCCCGTACGAGTGCTGACGGCAGCACCTCGACGAAGGACGACCGTCCCGTGGTGGTCGAGGACGACGGCGCCATGCGCAACGCGGACGACACGGCGACCACCGACGGCACCCGCAGCGCGGACGAGGGGTTCCTCGTCGACGACACCCGCACCGACCGTCGGCGCGGCGACGTCCGCCAGGACGACGAGCACCTGTCCGACGCCGACACCGCGCGCATCGCCCAGGGCGAGACCATCGACGGCCGGCACGCGCGTGCGGCCGACGCCGAGGATGCGCACGTCGTCGTCGCGGACGACCCGCGCGCTGTCCGAGGTCGCCGCGTCGACACCGTGGACACGCAGATGGCTCCCGCAGCGGTCGTCGCACGCGAGAGGGCGGCGTACGGCGGCGTGAAGTGGGGGTCGGCGTTCTTCGGCTGGCTCAGCGCGATGGGGCTCGCGGTCGTCCTGACCGGCCTCGTCGCTGGTGCCGGCACGGCGCTGGGACTCGCGAACGACGTGTCCGCGTCCGACGTCGTGGGCGACGTCGCCAGCGGCAACGCCTCCACCATCGGCATCGCCGGCGCGATCGCGGTGCTGCTGATCATCCTCGTGTCGTACTACGCCGGCGGGTACGTCGCCGGCCGCATGGCCCGCTTCGACGGCGCCCGTCAGGGCTTTGCCGTGTGGCTGTGGTCGATCCTGATCGCTCTGGTCGTCGGTCTCGTAGCGCTCGTGGCGGGCGACCAGTACGACGTGCTCGGCAACCTCAACGCGTTCCCGCGCTTCCCGACGAGCTTCTCGAGCCTCAGCGCCGCTGGCCTCATCGCGCTGCTGGCCACCGTGGTCGTCAGCCTGCTCGGCGCGATCCTCGGCGGCCTCGCCGGGATGGGCTTCCACCGCAAGGTGGACGCGGCGGCCTTCGGCCCCGAGCGGCGGGTCGAGCTTCCCGCCTGACGAAGCTCACCGGCCCCCGCGGCCGGTGGGTCTGGCACCACGGCGCGGTTCGTCCCCCTCTCGCATCGCGCCGTGCCCGCTTCGCCAGACCGCACGGCTGAGGGCCGTGGACCGTCAGTGGTCCACGGCCCTCAGCGCGTCGAGGGTCTGCGGAGCCGTCGCTTCCCGGGCCGAAGCGCGAGCTGACAGCAACTGGGTGCGCTGCTGACGTTCGTCGAAGCGGGTGGCGGTCTGGCTTTGGCTTTGCGCCGCAGGGTCGTTGCCGCTGGCAGCGGCGTACGGCTACTCGTCGAAGAAGAAGATGTCCTCGAGGGTGACGCCGAAGACGCGCGAGATGCGGAAGGCGACCTCGAGCGAGGGGGAGTACTTGCCGGCCTCGGTCGCGTTGATCGTCTGACGCGTGACGCCGACGAGATCGGCGAGCTCTCCCTGGCTCATGCCCACCTCCGCGCGGTGCTCGCGGATGGAGTTGGTGACGACCGTGGGCCTGCCCATGCTCAGGCTCCCCCGCGGAAGAGCACGAGCTTCCAGATGCCGGCGAACACCTCGGCGAGCACCCACATCCCCGCCAGGACGTTGGCGATCCAGAACCACGGCACCTCGGCCCACGCGAGGGTGAGCACGACGAACGCCGCCGTCGCGAGCACGTAGCCGCCGGCGGTCTGGCCGCGCCACTCGATGAGCTTCTCCCGCTCGTCGTGCTTCGCCTGCGCGTCCTTGGGCTGCGCGATCGCCGCCACGATGTGCCCGCCGGCCGTGAGCAGGATGAGGATGACGACCATCCCGATCATCAGCGGCTGGTACGGGATGTCGCCCACCGCCTTGCCGCGCGCCACAGGGATCAGCAGTGCGACGTACCCCAGTGCCGTGACCAGCAGCGCAACGATCGTGATGAGGATGCTCTTCTCGCGGAACGACATCGGTGACTCCTGTCTAAAATCTTTGACAGGCCGAGGCTGTCAAAGATTTTAGACAGTGTCAACCGACGCCCCGCAGTCGGTTGATGCGACGGCGGCGGAGCAGGGCTGCGAATCCGTCGTCTCCCACGGGGTTTCGGGTCGGGAGACGACGGATTCGCAGACGGTGGTGCCGACACGGCTCAGGTGGCGGTGACCTGTGGTGCGTCGACGTGGCCGGCGACGACCTTGGCGTCGTCCTTCACGGCGATCTCGATGCGACGCGGCTTGGCCTTCTCCGCCACCGGGATCGTCACCGTGAGCACGCCGTTCTCGTACGTCGCGGAGATGCCGTCGGTGTCGATGCCCTCGCCGAGGGAGAGCTGGCGCATGTAGCTGCCGGTGAAGCGCTCGCTCGAGAGCCACTCGACCGACTCCTCGGTGCGGCCGCTGCGCTCGGCGCGGATGGTGAGGGTGCCGTTGTCCACGTGGACGTCGACGGAGCCCGGGTCGACGCCGGGGAGATCGGCGTGCAGGACGTAGTGGTCGCCGGACCGGTACAGGTCCATCGGCATGAAGCGCGGTGCGCGCGGGGAGCCTGCAGGGACTCCGAGCATCTGCTCGGTCAGCCTGTCCAGGTCGCGGAACGGGTCGAAGCGGAGCACGGTCATGGTGACCTCCTTGGGCGCTGTTCGTGCCACCCCACCACCGCGGTGAGGCGGCTCCGTGCGGCACCCAGATTAGCAACCCACCCCGGCGAGTGCCAAGTCGTACGTCGCCGGTGATCCCGTGCAGCACACCAGGTCTCGGTCGGCTCGGCGTGTGCCTTCGGTCTGTGAATCTGTCGCTTCCCGGCCCCCTGCGGGCGGGGGAAACGACAGATTCACAGACGATGGCGGCTACGACGGCTGGCGGCACAGGACGAGGGCCGTGGATCCGGGTGGATCCACGGCCCTCGTCGTACGAAGCGGGAGGCTTCGTGGTCTGGCGGGTTCTAGAGGCGGCGCAGCACCGCGACGACCTTGCCGACGATGCGGGCGTGGTCGCCGTCTATGGGGGAGAAGTCCTTGTTGGCCGGCAGCAGCTTCACGTGGCCGTTCTTGCGCTGGAACGTCTTCACGGTCGCCTCGTCGTCGAGCATCGCGGCCACGATGTCGCCGTTGGCGGCGTCGGGCTGCGAGCGGACGACGACCCAGTCGCCGTCGCAGATCGCGGCCTCGATCATCGACTCGCCGACGACCTTGAGCAGGAAGAGCTCGCCGTCGCCCACGAGCGACTTCGGCAGCGGGAAGACCTCCTCGATCGCCTGCTCGGCGAGGATCGGCCCGCCGGCGGCGATGCGGCCGATCACCGGCACGTACGACGCCTCGGGCATGGAGTCGCCGATGTCGGTGATGTCGTGGCTCTCGTTGGGGTCGACGACCTCCATCGCGCGGGGCAGGCGCGGGTCGCGCCGGATGTAGCCCTTCTTCTCCAGCGCAGCGAGCTGGTGCGCCACCGACGACGGCGACGTGAGCCCGACCGCCTCGCCGATCTCGCGCATCGACGGCGGGTAGCCCCGCGTCTCGATCGCGGTGCGGATCATGTCGAGCACGATCCGCTGGCGGACGGTGAGGCCGTCGGCGTCGGGCAGGCCCTCGGGCACGGGGATCTCCACGACCTTGGGCCGCCCTGCCTTGCGCCGGGGTGCCGGGGTGTCGCTGGTGCTCATGAGATTCCCCTTCGGTTGCGGTGGAGCGTCTGGGTCGTGGCCGGGAGCGCCCACCAGCGCATCCCGACCGGACTGTCGGACCCCCTGCGCAGACTGCGGAAGCACGGGGAAACGAGCTTCCGAAGCCCTCCAGGGCGTCCGGGAGACACGCTAGCCCGTTCGAACACGCGTATCAAACATCTGTACGGAAATGCTCGACACGGCGTGTCTCGGATGCTAGAAATCATACAGACGTTCCGAACACCCGTTCGATCGCCCGGCTCCACCGCACAGCACCGCTCAGCTCCAGGAGGCAGACATGGCCACGATCTCGATCTCGGCTCCGGCGACCTACCGCCGCCCGGCATCCACCCCGTCGACCCCTGTCCGCCTCACCGCGCGCGGCCGCCGCCTCGCCCGTACGGCGATCGTGCTGCTCGCGCTGCTCACGGTCCTGGCCTTCGGCCTCGCCGGCCGGATGCCCGCCAGCGCAGGGGATTCCGCCGCCGTGCCGGCCACGGCCACGGTCGTCGTGCAGCCCGGCCAGTCGCTGTGGGGGATCGCTCAGAGCGTGGCTCCCAACGACGACGTCCGCGCCACGATCGAGCGGATCACGACGCTGAACAACCTCGACAGCACCACGGTCGTCCCGGGCCAGCAGCTGATCGTCCCCGCGGCCGGCTGATCGCCATGCGCATCGCGACCGACGACCTCGGAGTCGTCGCCTTCGTCCTTCCGCAGCACGCCAACCGCGTGTTCGACCTCCACGAGTGGCCCGACGGCTCGTTCAGCCTCGAGCTCGTCGACAGCGACGTCGACCAGACCGCCGAGGCGACGTACGACCTGCGCTCCGCCTGATAGACCTCCTCAGGGTGATCGGCCGGTGTCCGCACGGTGGGTGCGGAGACCGGCCGATCAGCGTTTCCGGCCAATCTGAGTAGGGAGCGTGCGCTCTGCGACGGATTTGGCACCCAGCTACCCCGTCGGCGTCCGGGGAGGGTCGCTTTGGATGCCTGAGAGGCATGAATTCAGGCCTCTCAGGCATCCAAAGCGAGGGGGCGTGGACCACCGGATCTGGGGGTACGGCGTACGGCGCGGCACCAGATGGTGGGGTCGCGACACGCCGACGACACGCCGACCCCGGCACCGATTTCGACCGGTGTTAGGGCTCGCTCACGGGTCGAAAACCCTGCAATCTCAGGCGTGTCGCGCACCACACCGATCCGAGCAAGATCACTCCCGGAAACCGGTCGCCGCGAGCCTTGCGTGCTGTCGGAGGTGGGGTCTACGGTTCCCCTACATCTAGTAGTTACACCGCTGTAAGTCGTCCACAGGTAGTGGTCCCTGGGTCAACAGGTTGCGAACACGTTGTCCCCAGGATCCCCACAGATCGGTGCACAGGCTCCCCAGCAAACCGGGTCAAACCGGACACGCAGAACCCCCGAAACGCCGCACCACAGCACCGCCACGCACAGGCCCGGGCCACAAGCGCCCCGGCGCCACCACGGAAGCCACGACGAGAGAGAAGGGAGGCGGCCACGATGCACTGCCCGTTCTGCCGCCACACCGACTCCCGCGTCGTCGACTCCCGCAGCGACGCCGACGGCATGAGCATCCGCCGTCGTCGGCAGTGCCCCGAGTGCGGCAAGCGCTTCACGACGGCCGAGACGGTCACGCTCACGGTCACCAAGCACAACGGCGTCACCGAGCCGTTCAGCCGCACCAAGGTGGCGAACGGCGTGCGCAAGGCGTGCCAGGGCCGCCCGGTGAGCGAGGACGACCTCGCGCTCCTGGCCCAGTCGGTCGAGGAGGCGGTGCGCGCGAGCGGCTGCGCCGAGATCGCGAGCCACGACGTCGGCCTGGCGATCCTCGGGCCGCTGCGCGAGCTCGACGAGGTCGCCTACCTGCGGTTCGCGAGCGTCTACCGCGCGTTCGAGGGCCTCGAGGACTTCGAGGCCGAGATCGCCCTGCTGCGGGCCGAGCGCGAGCTCAGCCCCGATCTTCGCACCGGCCGCCGAGAGGCCGCCGGAGGCGAGCACGACCGTGCTGATCAGCTCAGCACCACCTCGCCCTGATCCGCGTTCAGGGCCCCCACCAGATCCACGGCTCCTTCCCCTGCCGGCACGACCCCGCACGACCGCACGAAGCAAGAAACAGCACCGAGGAATACCGCGAGAACCCAGCAGTTCCAGGCAATAACGGCACTGCACCAGACGTTGAACAAGCAGGACTCGAACAAGCTCCCCACGGGGGATCGAGCCGGTCAGTGGAGGAACGCATGACGGAGACGACAGGCGCCAAGGCGTCGAAGAAGGCCGCTACCCCCAGGGTCGCAGGCCTCACCATCGACCGGATCTACACCACTCCGGGGGTGCACCCGTACGACGACGTCACCTGGGAGCACCGCGACGTGGTGCAGACCAACTGGAAGACCGGCGAGACCGTCTTCGAGCAGCGCGCGGTGGAGTTCCCCGACTTCTGGACGGTCAACGCCTCCACGATCGTCACCACGAAGTACTTCCGCGGCGCCGTGGGCACCGACCAGCGCGAGCGCAGCCTGCGCCAGCTGATCGACCGCGTCGTGCTCACCTACACCAAGGCGGGCAAGGACTTCGGCTACTTCCTCACCGAGGAGGACGCCACCGTCTTCGAGCACGAGCTCACCTGGATGCTGCTGCACCAGGTCTTCAGCTTCAACAGCCCCGTGTGGTTCAACGTCGGTACGACGAGCCCGCAGCAGGTCAGCGCCTGCTTCATCCTCGCCGTCGACGACACGATGGACTCGATCCTGAACTGGTACCGCGAGGAGGGCCTGATCTTCAAGGGCGGCTCCGGTGCCGGCCTCAACCTCTCCCGCATCCGCTCGAGCAAGGAGCTGCTGCACTCCGGCGGCACCGCGAGCGGCCCGGTCTCCTTCATGCGCGGCGCCGACGCCAGCGCCGGCACCATCAAGAGCGGCGGCGCCACGCGTCGTGCGGCCAAGATGGTCGTGCTCGACGTCGACCACCCCGACATCGAGGAGTTCATCGAGACCAAGGCCGCGGAGGAGCGCAAGATCCGCGTGCTCCGCGACGCCGGCTTCGACATGGACCTCGGCGGCAAGGACATCACCTCGGTCCAGTACCAGAACGCCAACAACTCGGTCCGCGTGACCGACGAGTTCATGCGCGCTGTCGAGGAGGGCACCGAGTTCGGCCTCCGCGCCCGCTCGACCGGCGAGATCATCGAGACGGTCGACGCCAAGAAGCTGTTCGAGAAGATCGCGCTCGCCGCGTGGGAGTGCGCCGACCCGGGCATCCAGTACGACGGCACGATCAACGACTGGCACACCAACCCCGAGACGGGCCGCATCACCGCGAGCAACCCGTGCTCGGAGTACATGAGCCTCGACAACAGCTCGTGCAACCTCGCGAGCCTCAACCTGCTGAAGTTCCTCAAGGACGACGACACGTTCGACGCCGTCACCTTCGGCAAGGCCGTCGACCTCATCATCACGGCGATGGATATCTCGATCTGCTTCGCGGACTTCCCGACCGAGCCGATCGGCGACACCACCCGCAAGTACCGCCAGCTCGGCATCGGCTTCGCCAACCTCGGCGCGCTGCTCATGGCGACCGGCCTGCCCTACGACAGCGACGGCGGCCGCGCGCTCGCCGGCGCGATCACGAGCCTCATGACGGGCCGCGCCTACAAGCGCTCCGCCGAGCTCGCCGCGATCGTCGGCCCGTACGAGGGCTACGCCCGCAACGCCGACGCCCACAAGCGCGTGATGCGCAAGCATGCTGCGGCCACCGACGGCGTCCGCACCGTGACGAGCCTCGACTCGGACGTGCTCAAGCTCGCGCAGAAGGCGTGGGAGGACGGCGTCAAGCTCGGCGAGAAGAACGGCTACCGCAACGCGCAGGCCTCGGTGCTCGCGCCGACCGGCACCATCGGCTTCATGATGGACTGCGACACCACCGGCATCGAGCCCGACTTCTCGCTGGTGAAGTTCAAGAAGCTCGTCGGCGGCGGCTCGATGCAGATCGTCAACCAGACGATCCCGCGGGCGCTGCGCAAGCTCGGCTACACCGAGGAGACGGTCGAGGCGATCGTCGAGTACATCTCCGACAAGGGGCACGTCGTCGACGCTCCCGGCCTCAAGACCGAGCACTACCCGGTGTTCGACACCGCGATGGGCGAGCGCTCGATCACGCCCATGGGCCACGTGCGGATGATGGCGGCCTGCCAGCCGTTCCTCTCGGGCGCGATCTCCAAGACGGTGAACATGCCGGAGGAGGCCACGGTCGAGGAGATCGAGGAGGTCTACTTCCAGAGCTGGAAGATGGGCATCAAGGCGCTCGCGATCTACCGCGACAACTGCAAGGTCGGCCAGCCGCTCTCGGACGGCAAGTCGACCAAGGCCGACAACGGCGTCGCCGCCGTCGCCAGCCCCGCGACGGTCGTCGAGTACCGCCCGATCCGCAAGCGCCTGCCCAAGAAGCGCCCGTCGCAGACGGTGTCGTTCTCGGTCGGCGGTGCCGAGGGCTACATGACCGCCGGCTCCTACCCGGACGACGGCCTGGGCGAGGTCTTCCTCAAGCTCGGCAAGCAGGGCTCGACGCTCGCCGGCGTGATGGACGCCTTCTCCATCGCGATCTCGATCGCGCTGCAGTACGGCGTGCCGCTCGAGGCCTATGTCTCGAAGTTCGTCAACATGCGCTTCGAGCCGGCCGGTCTCACCGACGACCCGGACATCCGCATGGCGCAGTCGATGATGGACTACATCTTCCGCCGCCTCGCACTGGACTACCTGCCCTACGAGAAGCGCTCGGCCCTCGGCATCTTCACCGCCGACGAGCGCGCCGAGCAGGTCGCCGGCTCGTACAACACCCCGGCCCCCGCCGCCGAGATCGCCGCGGCCGTGACCGAGGAGCTCGAGACCCTCGCGCAGTCGGCTCCGGTGTCGGCCCCGACGGCTCCGTCCTCGGACGACGCCGCTCTCGGTGCGATCGCTGCGCCGAAGGAGGCCCACTCCTCGGCCGAGCTGCTCGAGGTCATCACCGGCAAGGCCTCGGACGCGCCGCTCTGCATGACCTGCGGCATCAAGATGCGCCCGGCCGGCAGCTGCTACGTCTGCGAGGGCTGCGGCTCGACCAGCGGCTGCAGCTGATCGAAGACTCCGTTCTCACACTGTGAGAACGGCCAGACTCGGGGCGGGTTGTCGTGGGGAAGCGACAACCCGCCCCGACTCGTTTCCACAAAGCAGTTGTCCGAACTCCCTCGGTGTCGTTCTGTGGAGGGACGGCCACAGGGAGCCTCGGCCGCTACAGCGTTGTCCTCTCACCCAACGAGAGGATGGAATCGTGCAAAGCCAACACGGCTGTCGATCGCTTAGGGCCGGAAGTCTGAGCTCGCCGGTAGTGTCGCCGCGGAGTCAATCGACAGAGGGGGGTAACGCAATGACTCGGATCTTCGACAACATTGGGGACGCTCTCGGCCCGCACCTCCAGGCGACCCTGTCGAAGTACGACCGTATTGACGCAGCAGTCGGCTACTTCAACCTGAGGGGCTGGGCCCTCTTCGCTCCGCTGATCGAGTCCAAGACCGTTGGCACCGTCCCCGTCGCGCGGGTCTTGGTAGGCATGACCACCGCAGACCCGGGCGCGCAAGTTCTGGATGCCCTGCAAAGTGACCTTGACGGGGTCGCGGGCGACGAGGACATCGACCGAGATGTGGCTCGCCGGCGTCGCGAGCGCGCAATCCTGAAGTTCCGCGAGCAGCTGTCCCGAGGCATCCCGAACGAGCAGGACCTCGAGACGCTTCGTACCCTCCGGGCGCATCTGGAGGACGGGCGCGTCGCCGTCAAGTTGTTCACGCGTCGCCCGCTCCACGGCAAGACCTACATCGCGCACCGGATGGACCTCAACAACCCCATCACCGCGTTCGTCGGCTCGTCCAACCTCACCCTCTCTGGCCTGAAGCACAACTACGAACTCAACGTCGACGTTCTCGACTCGGACGGGACGAAGAAGCTCGACCACTGGTTCGAGGACCGTTGGAACGACACGTTCAGCCTCGACATCACCGCCGACCTCATCACCCTGATCGACCAGTCGTGGGTCAGCGAAACGCCGCTGACCCCGTACGACGTGTACCTGAAGGTCTGCTACCACCTATCTCGCGACGTCAGAGAGGGCCTCGCCGAGTTCTCCATCCCAGCCGGCCTGCGCGAGCAGTTGCTCGACTACCAGACCAGCGCCGTGAAGACCCTCGCACGACGAATCCAGCACCGCGGCGGCACGATGCTCGGCGACGTCGTCGGCCTCGGAAAGACCATCACGGCGGTCGCCGTCGCCGCGACCCTTCGCGAGGACTACGGTTACGAGCCGCTCATCGTGTGCCCGAAGAACCTTGAGAAGATGTGGCGCGCGTACCTCGACAAGTACGAACTCCCAGGCCGCGTCGTCCCCTACAGCCTCGCTGCCCGCGACCTGCCCAACATGCGCCGCTACCGGTTCGTAATCGTGGACGAGAGCCACACCCTGCGGAACTCCACGCGGCAGGACTACCAGGCCCTCCACGACTACATCCGCAGGAACGACTCCAAGGTCCTGCTGCTCACTGCAACCCCGTACAACATCAGGTTCGGGGACGTCGCCAACCAGATCGGGCTCTACGTCGACGATGACGATGATCTTGGCCTGCAGCCGCTGGCCGCGATCGCAAAGAACCCGTCTCTGATGGACAAGGTCGACGGGAAGGTCACCTCGCTGGGAGCGTTCCGCCGGTCGGACGAGCCCGACGACTGGAAGCGCCTCATGTCCGACCATCTAGTGCGCCGCACCCGTGGGTTCGTCAAGGCGAACTACTCGCTCATCGACGAGCACGGACGTGAGTACCTCACGTTCGCAGACGGCAGCAGGTTCTACTTCCCGACTCGCAAGCCGAAGCCGATCGAGCACGACTTCGGCAAGAAGGACCCCGCTCGCCTCATGGCGTCGGACAAGACGCTCGACACAATCTCCGTTCTTCTTCTTCCCCGCTACGGTCTCGGTGACTACGTCTCTCCGGACGCTAAGCCGACCGCTGGCGAGCAGAAGGTCATTGAGAAGATCCAGCGCGCGTCGGGTCACCTGTCAGGCTTCGTCCGCACCGGCCTCTACAAGCGACTCTCCTCCTGCGGCCATTCCTACACGCTCTCGTTGCAGCGCCATCTCGCCCGCAACGAGCTGTGGGTGTACGCCATCGACAACGACCTGCCGCTTCCCGTCGGAACGATCCTTGACTCGATGTTCGACTCCGACCCGGACAGCACCACTGAAGCGGATGAGGACTACGACCTGGACGACGCGGACTACTCCGCCGTCGCGATCAGGGACTACGACGCCCTGAAGAAGCGCAACCCCCCGTCCATCGTGTGGGTGAAGTCGTCCCTGTTCGCTCCAGACCTGCGCGACCACCTCGTGCAGGACGCTAACGCCATCCGCGGCCTGCTGAGCAAGTACGGCACGTGGGACCAGAAACGCGACTCCAAGATCGACGCGCTGGCGGACCTGCTGACGGGCAAGCACAAACGCGACAAGGTCCTGATCTTCACCGAGTACGCCGACACCGCCCGCTACGTTGGAGAGGCGCTTGCAAAGCGGGGGATCAAGTCCGTCGGCGTCGTCACGGGTGCTAGCAGCGACCCCACCGACATGGCCCGCAGATTCTCCCCGAAGAGTAACGAGGACCTCGGTCAGGGAGAGATCCCGGTCGGTAACGAGATTCGCGTTCTCGTCACCACGGACGTGCTCAGCGAGGGCCAGAACCTCCAGGACGCCCACGTCGTCGTCAATTACGACCTGCCCTGGGCGATCATCAGGCTGATCCAGCGCGCCGGCCGTGTCGACCGCATCGGACAGCAGTCCGACACCGTGTTCGTCTACTCCTTCTTCCACGGCGACGTCGAAGGCGTCCTCAACCTTCGCGAGCGAATCCGGCACCGGCTGGAGACCAACGCACAGGTGTTCGGCAGCGACGAACGATTCTTTGGTACCAAGAACGAGACCGCGACGATCGAGGGCCTCTACAACGGCGACCTGAAGGACGACGAGTTCGAGGCCGAGTCGGACAACGACGCCACCTCGATCGCCTACGAGATCTGGACCAACGCCGCCGAGGAAGACCCCCAGCGTGCCGAGCGCATCAAGAACCTCCCGGACCTCGTGTACGCGACCCGCCCGGTTCGGGCGGAAGAGCCGAGCGGCATCGGTGTCTACGTCCGCACCGATCGCGGAGTCGACGGCTTCGGCTGCGCCGAGACCGCCGACGGCGTACGCCTGATGACGGGGCAGGAAGCGCTTCGCTTCTTCCAGGCAGAGCTTGAGACGCCGTCCCTGCCGCGCCAGGATAACCACTTCCGCCTTGTCGCGGACCTCGTGAAGGGGCCGCTCCGCCGACCGGACCTCGTTGAAGGCCGACTCCGGGGCGTTCGTTCACGGGTGTGGCGTCGGCTGAACGGTCACCTCGCGACCGCCGATCCCTATGTATCCGAAGCCCTCGACGCCCTCTACCGTCGTCCCCTCACCGTCGAAGCGGATGACCGCATCCGACGCGCGCTCTCCATGCGCGACGAAGACGAACTCGCCCAACTTCTCGTCGTGCTCCACGCCGACGCACGACTCGTCCTGCCCGACGGCCCGGGCAGTGACCCGATCCGCATCGTCTGCACCATGGGGGCCGCACGTGCATAGCACCGACCAGATGCTCGCTCTGTTGGATCAAGGTGACTTCCGAACCCTGTTCATCGAGCACCTCGGATGGTCCAAGCCCAAGGGGGGCCACCTCAACATCCCGATCGACGACACGACCTACGACCTAGAGCCGATTGCGGAGTACCACGGCATCAAGGTCTGGGCATGTAACACGGTGCCCGACCGGCGCACCCAGCGCCTCATCGACGTAGCGCTCCGGCGCGAGGGAACCGAGCGTCTGACGATCTTCCACGACTCCGTTCACCAGGAGTGGAAGTGGCCCATGTCGGGCGACGCCCACGGACGCGGGCAGGGCCGGCTCGTCACGCACGAACACTTCGTCGGCAAGCGGACCGAGGCGCTTCTTCAGCGCCTCAGCCAGATCACCATCGGCATGGATGAGTCTCCGTCAGTCGTTGAGATCGTCGCTCGTCTGCGAAAGGCCTTCGACGCCGACCGGATGACTGCGGCGTTCTACACCAAGTTCTCCAAGCAGGCTGAGGACCTCGCCAAGTCCATTCGCGGGCTCAGCGTCGTAGCCGATCGCGAGTGGTACGCCGCGTTGCTGATGAACAGGCTCATGTTCATCTACTTCATGCAGCGCAAGGGCTTCATGGACGGACAGTCCGACTACCTGGCCGACCGCCTTCGGTCGATCCGTGCAGCTAAGGGCGAGGACAAGTTCTACGAGTTCTACACGGACTTCCTCATCCCGCTGTTCCACGACGGTCTCGGATCCAGCCAGCGACCGCTCACAGACGCCGGCATGGCGGCGCTCGTCGGCGACGTGCCCTACGTCAACGGCGGAATCTTCAGCGTCCACCCGCTGGAGCGAGACCACAAGATCGGCATCCCGGACCGTGCTTTCGAGGAGATCTTCGAGCTGTTCGACGCCTATCAGTGGCACCTCGACGACCGACCCACAGGCAACCCTAGCGAAATCAACCCTGACGTCCTCGGTTACATCTTCGAGCAGTTCATCAACAACAAGGAGCAGGGCGCGTACTACACCAAAGATGACGTCACCTACTTCATGACGTCGTCGACGCTCCTGCCGGCCTATCTCGACCGCCTCATCGCCGCGACGGGAGTCAACCCCTGGATCCATGTCACCGCTGACCCCAACCGGTACATCTGGGACGGACTGACCTACGGCACCGACGAGCCCCTACCCAAGGACGTCGCGGACTCAGCCGACGAGCCATGGCCCCGTAACGGGTGGTCGCATCAGGCCAGCGAGACGTGCGGCCTTCCAGGCGAGACATGGTGGGAGGTAGACCACCGCAGGAAGGCACTCGACCACGTCCGCCAGGCCCTCGCCAACGGCCAAGTCGCCAGTGTCGATTCAGCGATCACCAAGAACATCGACCTGGAGTCCCTGGTCGTCGACACGATTGACCGGCTCGACTCCCCAGACGACGTCATTACCGCGTGGCAGGCACTGACCGACATCAAGATCGTCGATCCGACCTGTGGATCGGGCGCGTTCCTGTTTGCCGCCTTGAAGATCCTGGAGGTCGTCTACTCAGTCATCCTGGACGCCGCGGAGAGGCACGCCGCGACCGCGAGCAACCACGAGATCGACGCGCTGCTTGACCGCGTGCGCAGCCACCCCAGCCGCACGCACTTCGTGCTCAAGCACGCGACCCTGAACAACCTCTACGGCGTCGACATCATGAAGGAAGCCGTGGAGATTGCCCGACTCCGCCTGTTCCTCAAACTGGTCTCTGCAGCGGAGTCGCGAGACCGGCTAGAGCCGCTGCCGGATCTCGACTTCAACATCAAGCCGGGAAACATCCTCGTCGGGTCGTACTCCGTCGACGCCATCGAGCAGGACTCCGACGATCTGCTGTCCGGCTCTACCGCAGACGCCGTCACCGAAGCCGCCAAACGCATCGCCGACGACTACCGCGCGTTCCGGGCCGCCAGCGAAACCGGTGACAACGACGCCATCGCAGGGCGCAAGGAGCGCCTCCTCTCGGCCCTGGATCAGACCCGCGCCATTGTCGACGCCCAGTACCACGCAGCGAACGGCGGCCGCGCTGGCGGCCTGGAGAAATGGCGGACGACCCACCAGCCGTTCCACTGGTTCATAGAGTTTCCCGAGGTGTTCGCCAACGGTGGGTTCGACGTCGTTCTCGGTAACCCACCGTATGTCTCGCGCACCAAGGTCAAGGACTACACCTACCGCGGATTCCGCACGGACCATCTCTCCGACATCTACGCGCCGTGCGTCGAACGAGCCACGCAGATCACCAACCCGAACGGCCGATTCGCGATGATCCTGCCCATCTCGGTGCAGTTCGCGGACGGGTTCCAGGAGGCGCGAGGCGTCCTCGAAGACGCCTACCCCGGCCTGTGGGTGAGTGCCTTCTCTCGCAACCCCGCAGCCCTTTTCAGCGCCGGCCTCGGCGTCCGATCGACCATTGTAATCGGCACCCGCACAGGTGACGCTGGCCTCTTCGTCACGAAGACCCACCGCTGGTACGACGAGTATCGGCCCGCCTTGTTCGAGACGCTGCACTACCTCAAACTGCCCGACTCGCTTCGCGCTGAGGGCTGGCTGCGGCCGACAAGCGAAGGCCTCGCCGAGATCATGGTGACGGCGCTGGCGGAACCGGGCTCCATTGGCACTGCTGTACGCCCCTGGGACGGCGGCAGTGTCGGGTTCAAGCAGACGAGCCTCTACTGGCTGTCTGTGTTTCCCGAGGACCCACCGTGCTTCGAGTTGGACGGTCGGATCGCGGAGCAGACGAAGATCGGTCGCCTCAAGTTCGGCAGCGAGGAGGAGGCACTGCTCGCGACCGCCGTCCTGGCGTCGAAGTTCGCCTTCGTTTGGTGGTACTGCTCCGGAGACGACTTCGACGTCACTCAGGACGGGCTCCGTAGAACCCCCATCGACCCCACGCGCCTGTCTGCCGAGACCAAGCGCAGCCTGATCAAGTCGGCACTGGCGATGATCGCCGACTTCCCGAACCACGTGATGTTCACGAAGTACGCCGGGAAGTGGATGGGCAACTATGTGCACTCCGAAATGCGGGACATCACGGACCGGATCGACCTCGCGCTCGCGAAAGAGCTCGGTTACGTGGACCTGCTCCCGGCGCTCGAGCACGCGTACTACTGCGTGTACAAGCCGACTGGTGACCGGCCAGGTACGTTGCGGGAGTCGCCGTTCTCAGATTGAACGGACACGACGAGGAGTGCCAGCAATGGGTCGGTGGTTCGTGCTCCACCTCGTGGGGATTGGCCGCTCGAGACGCCCAAGGTACGGCGACCCTGTAAGCATGAGGTCCTCGCCGAAATGGCCGAGCTGATGGGCGAAACGCGGGTGGAAAGGGCTGCTTGGGCCCCTCGCAAGGCAGCTATCAGCCCCTCTATGGCGCGGTTTGCCCCGCTTGTCGCTCGAGCGTCAACCCTGTTCGAATTGCGCGGCCAAGCGCCTTTTGGTACCTGGTCCATGCCTCGTCGGTTCTGACGTCTGTTCGTTCCGGGAACGGCAGATCGACCAGTCGCAGCTCGTAGGTCCTTTCCGGCGCTCGAAGGAGATTTCTGCCGTTCTGGCCTACCTGTCCAGACCTGTTCGGGTAGAACACAGCCCCGCTGTCGGTCAGCTGACTGGACCCCGGGGCTTTCGCTGTGTGGCTGTAAGCGAACATCTGATCGCCGTCCGATGCGCCCAGCGAACCCGTGTCCACCTTGTACTTTGCGTCGGCGAGCACGTGCTTGCCTTCGAGCTCGAAGATGAAGTCGGCTCGCCGGTTCGCCCCCTCGAGCGGCCCAGAGAATGGGAGCCAAGGCGGTGAGACGGGCACTTGCGCATGAGTGCCATTTGGATCCGCGATCGTGTGCAGGGCGCCGAGCAGGCACTGCTCCCACCACTTCTCCATGTACAGGTGGACTGCCAGGGCTCTGTCGGTTCTGGCATTCCCCTCTGTGGGGACCACCGAGGCCCGGCTCAGCACTTGCACTGCCCCGAGAACGGCGCCGGCCCACTGCTGCTCCAGGCTATTGAGGACAAGACGACGCGCAGCAACGAGTGCACGCTCCCTGTCGAGCACCGCCACGGTGTCCAGCTTCCGGGCTAGCCCGACGGCCTGCGCACGGATCGGAGCCGAAAGATGACTTAGGGCGGGTGGGACGCGTTCACGAGCCACGGTGTGTAGCCCAGCTAGGACGATCCGGAGCAGCGTCGTGTCGCCGGACTGCTCGTCAAATCTGCATCTCACCTGTGGCGTGCCCGTGAGCAATGCAAGTACCAAACTCGTGCCCGAGAGCCTTCCGCGCGGGCTCGTCAGCTCCTCGACCCGCTCTCGATATCCAGGTCTAGCCCTGTCCACCACCCGGCGGACCTCGTCAACGAACAGCTTGTGTTCGACGAGCCGCACCAGAGACTGCGCGGCGGTCCCGTCGTATCCGTCGTCAAGCGCGACCTTCTGACGATTGGCCAGCAGTACCAAGGACGCGACGGAGTCAAACGAACCCCCGTCCGATACCGGGGGTAGAACGCCGCCACCCGAGGGCCGAATCAGCTGAAGTAAGTCCTGACGCCCCTCCTGGCCTGCGATCTCTAGAATCGCTTGAGCTAGCGAAGCGGTAGCGCTTGGCGTGCTGCGACCCTCGGCGGAATCCATCTCGAACAATGTGACGTGTGTTGTGGTCCCGGGGATGTGATCCGGAAGGAGCAGGTGGCGACGTTCTCCCGGGCCCCAAGGTTTGGGGAGGATCGTGATGGTCCAAGCACCACCATCACCGTCTGGCAGAATCGCGAAACCGGCTCGGGTACCCCGCGGGCTTGCGCTGAAGGCGATTCTGGAACTCGCCCTGGGTTCGCTCGTTGTCGAGACCACGGGAAGCTCGTTACGCCTCGCCGGTTTCGGACAGCAATGTCGGCTCACCGGCGGCAGGCTCCAGGCTCACGAACTCCTCGACGACTAGTCCGGCGGCGAGGCCCTGCCCCGCCAACGAGATCTTCAGCCCGAGGTGGCCGTTGAGGAAGCCTTCGAAGGATTCGAGGTTCTTCTCCACTTGCACGGCCGCACTAGGGGAGAGGTTGGCATCCAGCCAAGGCCGCCTCGACTCGGCGGTAAGGATGTCCAAGGAGAACGCCTGTGTCACCGTGTCCAATAGTTGAGGGAGAATCGCATAGCGCCAGACCGCCTTCTCGCGATCGGCGCCACTCAACTCCGACTCGGACCTGAATTGCCCGAAACGCCTGGTGGTTGATTGCGCCTGCCAGCTGGACTTGGCCTGGTAGCCGGCCAGGCCGCTTGCCCTGGGACCGTCGAACGGCAAGTACTCGAGCGCAAGCTCGCTGGTCCCAATGGGCCGCCAGACTGTGACGCCATTGTTCATCTCGTGGAATGGCATACCAGTGAAGCGAACGTTGCCGCGGCTCGGATTCTCGAGACGGACCTTGTGGCTCATTCCGTTGTGGTGAACTGTGAACTGGACGGAGTTGCCCTTGCTGCTCAGGCTCTTACCCGATCCTGCGCCGACCAGAAGGCGACTTGCCCAGTCTTTCGTCACCTGGAGTTGCGTGCCCGTCGCCACGGCAGCGCCGTCCACTTCCATCCAGTAGGACGGCGCTCCGGCGCTGAGGCCAAGATCGAAAAGGTAACTGTGGCCAAGAGTCGAGTTTGGGCCTAGCGCTCGACCCAAGGCCTGGTTCAGTGTGTCAAGGGCGTTCACAGATCGCTCTATGATCTCGGGCCCGACACCGTTCAAGACCGTGGTCAACCTGGATTTCAAGTCGTCGCCAGAAAGCGGTAGTACCCGCACGAATGCGAACCTCCTACGAAGTGCGGAGTCGAGTGGCGCGATTGATCGATCGGAGGAGTTCATGGTCCCGATCAGATACAGGTTGTCTGGCACGCCAAGCAGCTTGTTGGAATAGGGAAGCTGGGTTGTAACGCCACCCTTCCAGCACAAGTCATGGGTTCCATCTGTCCGGGTGCAATTGGGATCGTGTCGAAGCCGTTTCGACCCCTCCAGACCTAGGAGCAGGTCGCCGAGCACCTTTGAGACGTTCGCGCGGTTGATCTCGTCGATCAAAACGAGGAAATCCCGGCTCGGTGAGGCCCGCGCCACCTTGATCCATTCCTGGAAAACCCCGGAACGCAACTCGAATCCCCTGGGCTTGCTTGCGGGGTCTTCCGAACTGGCAGGAGCCGGGTTGTATCGGATTCCTTCGACGAACTCCTCGTAACTCGTGCTTGGGTGGAAGGTGACCGCCCACGAGCCGACTCCAACGGCTGGTTCGCCGCGGTCGTTGCTGCCGATAAGGCGGGGCCAGGCTTCCGCAATGGCCGCGATAGAGAACGACTTCCCAGTTCCGGGAGGGCCCTCCAGAATTGCGTTCTTGAATACCTGCAGTGCTTCAACGGCATCGCTAACAGTCGTCACAGCGATCCTCGGCTTTGGTGCTCATGCCCATGCTGCGAGGTTATCCGGGTTCATGACGTTGGGACGGGAAAAGCGGATTGGAAGGCCACCTGGCGAGATCGATCGCTTCGCGAAGAGCGAGCCGGGCCGTCAGCCACTCTCTGCGGCTGGCGGTGCATGCTCCGGCGATTCACGCGTTCGACCTGCGATCTCAGGCGACGTCCTCGTCGGAGCCGACGGACTCGAGGTCGACCGGAAACGGAGTGGATCCTCCGAAGACCGCGGCCACCATGACGCCGATCTCGTCGGCGACCGTCGTGACGGAATCGAGTGCACGCTCGATGGCGGGCTTGTCGACCGACATCCAGTGGATCGCGGCGTCGATCACGATGGCGCCGTCGTCCCAGGAGATCGAGGTCCAGCGGCTGCGGGGGTTGAGCTCGGTCAGTTCGGTGAGCATCTTGCGCGACTTCGGCACCTCGTTCGCAGCCAGTGCAAACACGCGGACACCAGGCTGAGAGCCCCTGACCATTGAGACCCAGCACATCGACGTCTGGGAGCGGAAGGGGTAGTCGTCGTCGGCGTCGGTGGCCAGCTCGGTGTGGCCCCAGATCTCCTGCAGGGCGCGCTCCACGTGCGAGCGCAGCATCCGCGTCATCTGCTCGTTGCTCTGGGTCTCGGTCATCTCGACTCCACCTCTCCTCGTATGTCACCAGGGTAGGGAGGGGGTCTGACAGTCGAAATGGCATGGAGGAGTGCAGGAATCACCCGACTCGGAGGTTCCGAAATGTCTGCTCATGACTCCGAGTGGGCCACGTCGCTGCGGCCCTTCGAGCGCTTGCCGTAGGCTCGCCGCAGCTCCGTCAAGCGACTGCGTACGTCCGTTCGCGGCATCTTGTCGAGGTTGAGCGGCGGGTCGAGCTCGGCGAGCAGGGCTGTTTCCAGATGGTCGAGCGAGTCGGCATCCTCCACGGGGATCGCGATGACCCTGAGGTGGTCGTGCATCCATGCCGTGAGCCGGATCTCGTCGATGCCGGCGTCTCCGTTGGCGCTCGCGAGGATCGATCCGAGACTCAGCCGGAACGTCGAGAACTCGTGGCGACCGGCGAGGTGCATGCCTTTGATCCGCCCCCACAGGGTGTTCTTTGACTTCCTCCCGCTCTTCACGCGGGTCGCTCCAGCAAGGCCGGCGTAGATGAGGCCAGGTGCGATCTCCTGCCCAAGGCCTCGTGACAGATCGTCCGCTCCGCTCGCATCGACCCACCAGCTGTAGAGGCCGGGTGATCGGAGTCCTTCGCCCTCCGTGGCGAGGAACTCGGCAGGCGTCACCGCCGTGCTCTTCGCCGTCAGCGACTCGAGGAGCCTCCGAGGCATCTGGTGCCGGTACCGCTGGCTTGGGTACTGCGGTAGCGGCTGGCTCCTCGACCCCGTACCAGCGGAGACGCTCGCCCAGGGACAGGCCAGCCAGGGGAGTTCGGATCACGGCACCGGCGGCCTCGAGCCGTGGACGAATCGCGCTGGCATAGGCGGCACCGGCATGGATCTCGACGCAGATGCCAGCGAGGGGGCCCTGGACATCCTCGAGCCGCGCGACGACGTCCTCTCCCCAGGTGTTTCGGTACTCCCGCGTCGTCTTCGACAATCGGAGGTCGTACGGCGCGATGACGTCGTCTGGCTCGAGCAGCCCGTGCTCGGCCGAAAGGATGTACCAGGTGGTGCCGCTGGCCTCAGCATACGCCCGCTCCTTGCGGAACAGACTGGACGTGTAGAGGTCCTTGGCAGGTGCCGGCTCGGTGTGCTTGCGCTTCACACAGCCGATGAGGACCACGTCCGGCCGAGTCGAACCCGACGCGGCCGGCGATGCCTGCGGGCTTGGCGTGCGATCGCCCGAAAAGGGTGTGGCGGACGAATGTGACGGACTCGCCCACTCGGACGTCGGTGGTCCGGAACCCCGGCCACCCGCTGCCGTCACCGCTCCAGAACGCGCCGTAGCGGTACGCCGAAGGAGGCAGGTCGCCTACGAGAGCCTCGAGCTCCGACCACGCGAGCGTGACGGCCTCAGGCTCATCGGCGAGACGTCGGCGGAGGGGCTTCCAGGAGGCCATGTCAGCCCAAGGCCGTCGTTCGCGTTGCCGCTCGGTGAAGCACGAGGAAAGCATGCCCTACCTCCCGGTGGCGACGGAGGCACGACCGGGCCGATGGCCGTCGACTGTCAGACCCCAGCGGTACCTTCTGGCTACTGGCTACTGGCTACTAGGGGGAAGCATGTTCGTGCTCGAGGGATCGATCGTCTACAGCGCAAGCGATCTCGCGCAGGCCGCAGGCTGCGAGTTCGCCGCGCTCCGCACCCTCGACGCGAAGCTGAAGCGCATCGTGTTCGAGTCGAAGGCCGACGCGATGCTCGAGCGCACCGCCCGCCTCGGCGACGCGCACGAGGAGCGAGTACTCGACCGCTACGTCGAGGCTTTCGGAGCCCACGTGCCTGGGGTTGCCGGTGGCGTGGCAGACATCCCGAAGCCCGAGCGCTACGACGCACCGTCGCTGAAGGCTGCCCTCGACGCCACCATCACCGCGATGCGCGACGGCGCCGACGTCGTGTTCCAGGGCTCGTTCTTCGACGGCCGATTCCACGGCCGGTCCGACTTCGTCGTGCGGGTGGACGAGCGGTACGCCGTCCACGACACGAAGCTCGCAAAGCACGCGAAGATCACCGCGCTCCTGCAGCTCGCGGCGTACGCGCACCAGCTCGAGATCAACGGCATCCCGGTGCACGACGACGTGACCCTCGTGCTCGGCGACGGCGCCGAGTCCGTCCACGGCGTCGGCGACCTGATCCCGGTCTACCTCGAGCGTCGTACACGGCTGGAGAGGATCCTCGACGAGCACCAGGCCGAGGACGGCCGGGTCGCCTGGAACGACCCGCGCTACCTCGCCTGCGGCCGCTGCGACGTCTGCGAGGCCGAGGTGAACGCCCACCGCGACCTGCTACTGGTGGCCAACCTCCGTGTGAGCCAGCGGACGCACCTGCGCGCGGCCGGGATCGAGACCATTGACGCGCTCGCCTCCTCGGTCGGCCCGGTCGAAGGCATCCCGATGTCGACGCTGACGCGCCTGCGCGAGCAGGCTTTGCTGCAGGTCGGGCAGGACGGCCGTCCGCTGCTGCCTGGCGATCGGCCCGACGTCGAGGCGGTCGTCTTCGCGACCGAGGCGCTGCAGGCCCTGCCTCTTCCCGACGCCGGCGACATCTTCTTCGACTTCGAGGGCGACCCGCTCTGGGCCGAGGATGGCTCGGCCGAATGGGGGCTGGAGTACCTGTTTGGAGTGGTCGAGGGCGACAGTGGCGCGTTCATCCCGTTTTGGGCCCACGACCGGCGCGAGGAGAAGCAGGCGCTGGTCGACTTCCTGGCCTACGTGGCCAAGCGTCGCGCCGCGTTCCCTGGCATGCACATCTACCACTACGCGGCGTACGAGAAGACCGCGCTGCTGCGGCTCGTCGGCCGCCACGGCGTGGGGGAGGACCAGGTCGACGACCTGCTCCGTGCGGGCGTGCTCGTCGACCTCTACGCCACGGTGCGGCAGAGCATCCGCGTCTCGCAGCCGTCGTACTCGATCAAGAAGCTCGAGCCCCTCTACATGGGCGATGACCTTCGCTCGGGCGTGACCAATGCTGCCGACTCAGTGACCGAGTACGCCCTCGCATGCGAGGCGCGCGAGGCCGGCGACACGGCCGAGTTCGACCGGATCATGGCCGAGATCGCCGACTACAACCACTACGACTGCCGTTCGACGCTGAAGCTGCGCGACTGGCTGCGCGAGCGTGCGATCGCCGCGGGCGTGGCCTGGGACGGCGACGACGTCGACGAGCTCGAGGAACGGATCGAGCGAGAGCTGGACCCGGTCGAGCTCGATCTGCTCGCCCTGGTCGGTGACACTCCGCGGTCGGAGCGCACGGCCGACGAACAGGCGGTCGCCATGGTCGCGGCTGCGATCGGCTACCACCGCCGCGAGGACAAGCCCTTCTGGTGGGCGCACTTCGACCGGCTCGCGCAGCCCGTCGACGAGTGGGCCAACACGCGTGACGTCTTCGTGGCGGAGTCGGGTCGAGTGATCTCCGGCTGGTCGCTCACCGGCAAGCAGAAGAAGCCGCGTCGCACCATAGAGCTCACCGGCCAGTGGGGGGCCGGTACCACGAACGACGGTGGCGGCGTCTACGTCGTCCACGACGCTCCGGCTCCGGCAGGCCTTCCGGTGCCCATCGGCAGCGTGCGGTCGTGGATCGACGGCACGGTCACTGGTCGTCGTGTCGACGATGACGGACGCGACGTGCTGACAGTCGAGGAGATCCGTCCGGCGGAGTCTCCCGAGTACGACGCTCTGCCGCTCGCTCTCACTCCGACCTCTGGCCCTCCGACCACCAACCTCCAGACCGCGATCCACGAGCTCGCCGAGGCGGTGCTCGACGACGGCCTCCACGCGCAGGCTGGGCTCGACGTGCTCCGACGCCTTCCGCCGCGGATCGCCGGCGTCGCCTTGCCGGCCGTGGGCCCAGGGGAGCGCGCAGTGATCGACGCGATCACCGCGGCCGTGGCGGGCCTCGACCGCTCCTACATCGCGGTCCAGGGCCCACCCGGCACCGGCAAGTCGTACGTCGGTTCGCACGTCGTGGCCGCACTCGTCGCCCGCGGGTGGCGCATCGGCGTCGTCGCACAGTCCCACGCGGTGGTCGAGCACTTCCTCGACGCCGTGATAGAGGCCGGCGTGCCGAGCGATCGTGTTGGCAAGGAGTCCAAGGCAACCGACGCGCCGACGTGGACGGCGCTCCCCAAGGCCGACAAGCTGGCCGACTTCCTGGCAGCCCACCCCGATGGGTGCGTCATAGGTGGGACCGCTTGGGACCTCACCAACACCAAACGGGTGGCGCGGGGGCAGCTCGACCTGGTGGTCATCGACGAGGCTGGCCAGTTCTCGCTGGCCAACACTCTTGCCGTCTCCGCCGCTGGGGAGCGTCTGCTCCTTCTCGGTGATCCGCAGCAGTTGCCTCAGGTCAGTCAGGGCACCCACCCCGAGCCGGTCGACGGATCTGCCTTGGGCTGGCTCAACGAGGGCCACCGCACACTGCCCGCCGATCGCGGCTACTTCCTCGAGCGGTCGTGGCGCATGCACCCGGCCGTTTGCGACCGGATCTCCGTGCTGTCGTACGACGGCAAGCTGCGCTCGCAGGAGCCGGAGACCACAAACCCATCGATGTCCGGGATCGATGCCGGTCTGCATGTGATCCACGTGGACCACCTCGGCAACTCGGTGTCGTCGCCGCAGGAGGCCGTCGAGATCGTCGAGCAGGTACGCCGAGTGCTTGGCTGCACCTGGCACGACCCGAAGGAGAGCGCGGTCGCTCGCCCGACGACGCAGGCCGACCTGCTCGTCGTGGCGGCGTACAACGCGCAGGTAGCGCTCCTGCGTCATGAGCTGAAGGCAGCGGGCTTCGGCGACGTCAAGGTCGGTACGGTCGACAAGCTCCAGGGCCAGGAAGCGCCCGTGGTGATCGTGTCGATGGCCGCGTCCTCGTCCGCAGATGTGCCACGGGGTATGGACTTCCTGATCTCACGCCATCGCGTGAACGTCGCAGTGTCACGGGCGAAGTGGGCGGCCATCGTTGTGCGGTCGCTGTACCTGACGGACTACCTGCCCGGGTCGCCCCAGGGCCTGGCCGATCTCGGTGCGTTCATCCGACTGACGGGCTGAGAGCGGCGGCCGGTTCAGTGCCACGTTCACTTGGGTCAGCTGGGGGTGATCCGACCCATCTCGCCTCGGCTCCCTCAGCAGCGGCCGGGAGTCGGGTTTGCGACAAGCCACGACGCGAGGTCGGCCGCATTGATCAGTCAGAGAGCGAAACGCATCGAACGGACCGCAGGATGTGTGCGGAGGAAGGGACTCGGGCATGGACTTGAGCGAGTATGAGAAGCGCGCGCTGGCGGAGATCCAGACGCACAAGGATCGAATGGTCACGGCACAGACCCGGCGCATCGTTCCCGAGTCCGTGAGGGGCCAGACAGCTGCTGCTGGCAAAGCCGTTCGCGAACGGGCTTCGAAGGTTCCCGGCTTTGACAAGGCGGCGGCTCGTGCCCGCGACGGGTACTTGCAGGCAGTGAGCGGCATGGGCAAAGCCATCAACACCAGCAGCCGTCTGAGCCTGTCGGAGCAGCGATTGCTCAAGGCCTATGCGAAGCGCGGCCACGACGTGGGCGATCTGACCGCAATCCGCTCGCTCGACCTACGGATCGTCGAGAAGCGCGCGATGCCCAACTACCTGCCCTACTTGTACGCGAGCGCCGCCGCCGTTGAGGGGGCGGCCAGCGGCCTCGTCGTGACGGGCGGCCAGATCGTTGCCGAGGGCGGCGCCATTGCCGGGGCCGGAGCTGGAGCCGCTCCGGGACTCGGCGCCATCACCGCAAGCGTCGCCGTCGACGCTGCGGCTGTCCTCGCGCTGTGCACGCGGGTCGTCGGCCACACCGCCATGTACTACGGCTACGACCCCCGCGAGCCCGCGGAGGCCGTGTTTGCCCTTGGTGTCATCAATCTCGGCACGGCTGTGAGCGGAGCCGGCAAGTATGCCGCCTACACAGAGCTGTCCAGAATCACGCAGCTGTTGACGCGTAACACGACGTGGGCGGCGCTCAACAAGAGCGCGCTTCCTCGGGTCATGAACAAGTTCGCGGCCGCCTTCGGCGTCCGGCTCACGAAGCGCAAGCGAGGTGCCCTCATCCCCGTCGCTGGAGTCGTGGTTGGTGCAGGAATGAACTACTTGATCGTCGATCAGGTGTCGGACGCCGCTTACTGGACCTATCGGGAACGATTCCTGAACGAGAAGCAAGGGATCAGCGACCTGTACGTCCCAGCACCCACCACCCAGTTCGATAGTGACATCGACGAACAGGACGCCCTCATCGACCTGGTGTCGATCGTCGACGAAGCTGCCGGCCAAGCGGAGGAATTGGATGCGGTGGAGGGTGCCGAAGAGCGATCGCAGCGGCATGCAGAGGGCGATGCTTAGCGCCTCAGCGACCTCGCCGATCTAGGCGACGAGCGAGCCTCCGCACCAGCAGGTCCAGTTCGTCGCAGCCCACCACTGGGTTCCCATAGCGTGAGTCGTAGTCGCCGGATTGGTGCGCGGATGAATTGCTGGCGTAGCTGACGCTGCCCCAATCGGCTCCGGCACGAGCAGTAGTCCTACTCCGGACATCACGCCTATTCATCGAGTTGCCGGGAATCCGTGAGATCCCAGACGTCGGCATCAGCGCTGTCCTCGTCGTCCATGGCCGGGCGGATGGCGTCGGTGCTCGGATCGCCTAGGCCGTAGACCTCGCGTCGCGTCGTCGAGGCGGCCGCCGCATCGAGGAGCCATTCGTCGCCTGACGGGATGTTGAGCTCGGTGAGGCGCGCCCATACCCGCTCCATGGCCTCGCTCGGGTTGCGGAAGTACTCCGACCCGCGGATCCGGACGAAGGTCCAACCGGCGCGCTCGAGGATCTCCTGACGTGCCCGGTCTGCGTGCCATCGTTCGGGGCCGTGCCACTGCTCGCCGTCGCACTCGATCGCCAGTCGCGACTGCGGCCCCTCCACCACGAGGTCGATGCGGTACGAGTGGTTCTCGGTGCCGACGTGCACCTGCGAGCGCACGCGCCGATACCCGCGAGTGACAATCTGCCGGATGACCATGCGCTCGAACTCGGAGTCGCACTGAGCGAGCTGCCCGTCGATGGCGTCATCGAAGGTCTGAGGGTCTCTGCTGTGGCGGATCAGCTCGGCGCGCGGGTCACCATTCGGGAACCGCTCTGGCTCCAGCGAGTGCACGATCCACATCTGATTACGAGCGCGGGAGGCGGCAACGTTGACGCGCTGTCCGTCGGCCACGCTCGTGAGGGCGCCGATCCTGCTGCCAGGATTGGTCGGATCAGTCGCCGCGACAAGGGCGACGACCATGACATCACGCTCGTCGCCCTGGAAGTTGGCGGCGTCGCCCACGCGGATCCTTCGGTCCTCCCAGACTGACGGACCCACGCGGTCGAACAGCTGCGCGCGCACCAGATCCGCCTGGCCACCGCCGAGGAGACAAACCACACCGAAGGTCATGCCCGCGTAGGCAGGGTCGTCGATGAGCTCGGCGATGAGGTCGACGACCGCTTGTGCCTCTGGCACATTGACGCCGCCCCGGGCCCGGAACCCGTCGAGCACCTTGACCGCGCCGAGGGCCGGCCAGTTGGGGCGGGGACGCTGGTCGCGCAGCGGCTCGATGAGGCCGCCGTAGTACATCCGGTTGGAGAAGCCGATGATCTCAGGCAGGCAGCGGAAGTGCTCGCGCAGCATGACCGAACGAGGGAACTTCTGGAAGGCCATGTCGTAGAGGCTGTTGCCTACGTTGAACAGGGTGCGCGAATGCGGGATGGCGGCGAGGTGCGTGTCAATGAGTTCGAACACTCGTTCTTGATCAGTTCCGACTGTCCCAGGCGACGTCTGCTTGTCGTCACCGACGACGATTGCTCGTCGTGCCAGTGCCAGGAGCGGCAGGGCCGTCACGTCGATCTGGCTCGCCTCGTCGACGATGATCACGTCGAACGGCACGCTCGCGTCGGGGCGAAAGCTGGTGAGCGCCCGAGAAGTGGGCATGATCCACACTGGCACGGCGTCTTTCGACTCGTTCAACGCTCGCCGGATCTCCTCCAGCCAGCGGGCTGCGAACTTGCCGCCCGTCTTGCCGTAACGGCGGACGGCGGTGAGGTAGGCGTTGAGCGCCTGGCGCTGCTTGTCGCCGAGGTTGTCGGCGAGACGTCGCCAGGCGCGTACCCCGACCAGGGTCGTGATCACAGAACGGCGCTTCACCTGCAGCTCTTCGATCCGTCTCTGGAGGTCTGCGGGGGAGTCGCCCCGATGGATCTCGTCGAGCCACGTCTGCATCTGGCGCCAGCGCCAGGCATCGACAACCAAAGCGGGGTCATTCGCCGCATCGGAGTTCACGAGGATCCGCTCGCACCACAGCGGGGTGGACTCGTGGAGCCGATCACGCAGCTCAACCAGTCGTCGGGCGCGCGGCGCGACCTCCTCGAGGCTGGCGACATCCGCACGAACGGCGTCCCACGCGTCGGCGTCACGGCCGTCGAATGCGTCGGCCAACTGCACCCAGTGAGGACTGGTCTCGGCCTCTGAGCCGTTCCTTCGCAGGTAACCGCGAAGGTCTTCGAAGTACGTGCGCAAGCCCAACTGGCGAGGTCGCTGATCTGTCTGCGCCAACGCGGCCAGCCCCGCCTCCAGGGTGCGCGTCGAGTCCTCGGCCGAAAGTCTGAGCCCTACGGAGGCTGCCTCTGCGCGCAGCATCGCCATCGCGGAGGCGCGGCCCTGGACGAAGACCAACTGTCCGAGTCGCCGACCGACTTCCTCCTCGGGCCGCTCTTGTTCGAGCGTCGGGCCGTGCACTGGGCCGATCTGTGCGTTCCACCGAGTCTGGAGGGACCGGCGCACCTCGGCGAGGTCGTGTGCGGCCAGACAGAGGTCGATGTCGGCGGCGGAGGTGGCCGGACGGCCATCGATCGAGCACTGGGCGAGCACCTGCTTGAGCTCACCGTTGAACATGCCGAGCTTGCCCTTGTCGGCCAACTTGGCGCGGACGGCCGCGAGCTGCTGACGGAACTGAGGATCGCCCGCGCCGTTCACGGCGACCGTGTGCGCCGAGAGGCCTCCGCGTAGGGCAACCGCTCTCTCGCGCTCGTCGGTGACTGCTTTGAGGAAGCCGGACCATTCGTGGGCGAGCAACGGATCGGCCAACTTCGTCGCCACCGTCTCAAGCCACGGCTCGTCGCATGCCCGCGAATGGCCGACGGTCCTGTCGAGGTTGGCACGAAGGGCTTGGATGGCGGCCGGATCAGCAGCGTCGAAGATGCGCCACTCCACGGTGCCATCAAGGGTCGCCAGATCGTCGTCCAGGGCTCGCAGGTCAGCCCAGTATTCGGTCAGCTTGGTCCCGACGGGCACGTCCAGCAACGGCGGGAGGATAAAGGCCGACTCTCGGGCGCGCTCGATGCCCACCTCGTTGAGCAGGCGTAGCAACTCTGCAAGCTCACCCGCGGTCAGAGCAGGCGAGACGCTTGAATCGATCTCATCGGGGATGAAGGACAGTGCGTCTTCGTGCTCGTGCAGCCACGCGGCGACCTCGCCCGGGTGCGGGTCTGGCCCGCAGGGCCATGAGCCTGCCAGCCTTCGTGACTCCGCCTCGCGCGCGGCCATCAGCCGACCAACCGTCATGGCGATGGCGGCATCGACGCCCTGCAGTTCGGCGGTGAGCTCGTCGATCCTCTGGTCCTCGGCTTTCTTGTCCATGCCACTGACGCGCGACTGGATGGCCTGGATCGACGACTCGAGCGCAGCCTGGCTGGCGCGGTCGGCCCCGAGCACGGACACCGTGAGGTCGGCGATCTCCCGCGGGATCTTGTCGGCGAGCACCCGCAGCGCCTGCTCCTTCTCGGCCACGACCAGGACGCGGTGCCCATAGGCGACGTAGTGGGAGATGAGGTTGGCGATCGTGTGCGACTTCCCGGTGCCGGGCGGACCCTGTACTACGACGCCGGACTGCACCTGCGCGAGTCGCAGGATCCGCTGCTGGTCCTCGTTGGAGGCTAGGGGCAGGAGCAGCGGCTCGGTCTCTGCTGCCGTCCACTCCGACTCGTCGCTGGACGCGAGCGACGACGGGGCGTCGATGACCAGAGACCGCAGGGCGTCAGGCGCCTCGGCACCGCCGACGTAGAGCTCGCGCATGCGGTCGAGGTATCCCTGGTAATCGGGCCGCTTACGACGTACGAAGAGGGTCCATCCCGTGTCGATGCGGGGCGCCCCCTGACTGGCGGCGCCGTCTCCGAGGACCACTCCACCGTCGTGGAGGAGTCGGACCAGCGTGCGGCATTGCTCCGCCAGTTCGGTTCCGGACCATGGATCGAAGGGCTCGGCCTCGATCGTTCGGCGCTTGGCTCCGATCGCGGTGCGGTCGTGAAGGTCGATACCGGCGAAGCAGAGGATGTCGAGGCTCGAGTGCCCCGGATGGATTGACGAGCAGCGACTGATCGGCTCGGCGCTCGACATCGACGGGCACAACGAAGACGGGGTGGTTGACCGTCCCGCCCTCGGTGGACCAGTGAACCCGCCCGAATCCCCACACGAGCTCATAGGTCTCGCGGTTGTCCGCGATCAGCTGGGAGGCCTCGAACAGGCTGCGGTAGAGCGACTTCACCGAGTCGACCTCGAGCCACGCCTGCACGTAGGGCGACCACACGTCCCGCAGCCAGTCATCGGCCCGGTCCATCGTGACGATCTGAGTGAGGCGTGCGGTCGCTTCCTCATCCGTGAGGTTGTCAGGGTCGTCTGGCTCGAGGTCAGGCAGCGTGAGCGACGGCTCCGAGATCGGCCTCCCGGCCCTCGTCAACTCCTGAAGGGCCTCCGCGATCTCGGCCGGCGGAGCCGGCTGGTGCGGATACTCCCGAAACGCGACCTGCAACCAGGCGTCGGCGGCCGTGCTGACCCCATCGGCGTCGGGTATGTCTTCCTGGCGCTTGCACAGGAGCCCATAGCTCGTGACGTCGCGCACCGGGGGGTTGCGGATCGCGTCGAGTTCCTGAAGGAAGTCGATCAGGCTGAGCATGCGGTCGCGTTCGGCCTCGCGAGTAGGTGGTGCAGGCTCCACGAGCTTCCCCGAACGGTTCCTTGGTCAGTGCAGCGCATTCTGCCGGTTGAGTCGCCTGGACGTGGCCTGCCGATGAATGTCTACCCAGTCGGGAAACGACTGGTGGACGACAGGTGACTTGCGACAGTGGGTCGAGACGTGGGCGGTGGCGGTCTCGGGCGGCGCAATCGAATGTCGGTGGTCGGGCGGACCATCGAAGCGTGTTGGTGGAGCTTGTCGAATTGATGCGGGTGCTCGAGTCCGCGCTCGGATCCTTGAAGCCAGGGTGGTTCGCCGTCCTGGACTTCGTGGCCAAGCCCCAGGGTGATGCGCCGTACGCGCAGGTGGCGCTCGAACCGTCCGGGTGGTACCTCGAGGTGGTCTCGGATTGGTACCTGCCTCGCCACGAGTGGCCGATCGATGAGTTGGCCCTGAGGAGAGCGGGGTGGTCGCCGCCGGTCGAAGTCTCGGACAACTGGCTCCGGTATGACTCAGCGCAGCTGTCGCTGGGCGACCTGGCAGCGTTGCTGGTGGATGCGCTCATCGTCGGACGCTGCTGCGACGCGGCGGGTGAGTTCCGCGTGACTACCGGTGCCTTCCCGTCCGGCCCGGACGGAGGCGAGCCGGTGCCGCTGCCGTGGGTCGCCGTGGCGGCGTAGCGGCGCCGCGATCGGCCGATCAGCGGATGCGGGCATCGCGAGCGAGAGAGGATGAGCGAATGGACGCTCCATCGAAGTCTGACCTTGTGGACGCTGACTGCTGGTTTGCGGTCGATCGGGTGAAGGGTCGTCCTGACATCACGGCCTTCAAGCAGGAGGCAAGGCTTGCCCAAGCGCGGTGGCGTGAGACGAGGAACCTGCCGGCGGGAACGTCGCCGTATGACCCGTCCAAGGCCAAGGACTCGCGCCCCGCACGGGTCGTTGGGAGTCGGATCGCTCATGCCGAGGGTTGGGCGGGCCAGCACAACCTGCTGAGTGAGACGGCCCGGGCCGCTGCGGCTCGACGACTCGCCGAGCCACAGCTTCACCAGATGCTCAACTGGGATCGCGTGTGGTGCGACCTGCTGTCGTCGATGCCCCTGTGCTTCAACCTGTTCGGACCCCTGACTGTGGACCGCGAGCTTGCCCAGCGGGCCGTGAGCGCATGGTTTCCGGATGCACCGGGAACGGTGGAGGACGTGATCCTCGAGTGGTCACCTGAGCGCCGGACGGATCGCTACCTCAGGAACGGCACGGCCTTCGATGCGGCTGTGATTCTGAGACTGCCCGACGGCAAGCGCGGTGTCATCGGCATCGAGACCAAGTACCACGAGCACCTCGGGCATGAGGAGACCCCGGAGCCCGGGCGGCTCGCGCACTACCGGGCAATCGCGGAGGCGAGCAAGGCGTTCAAGCGCGACTCGGTCGACAAGCTGGTGGGCGAGCCCCTGCAGCAGATCTGGCAGGACCACCTGCTTGCGGAATCGATGCTGCTGCAGGAAGACGAAAACTGGGGCTGGTCGAGTTTCGTGCTCGCATATCCGTCTCGGAATCCGTCGTTCGCCGAAGGCGTGCAGCAGTACTCGGCCCTGCTGGCGAAGCCCGAGAGGGTCCAGCCGAGGACGCTCGAATCGCTTCTGCACTCACATGCTCTTCCCGAGGCCAACTCGAGTGCACTCGCCGACCGGTACCTCTGGTGAGGTAGGTGCCGAGGCAGCTGCGCGGTGGCACTTGTCGAGGGTCGAGTCAATCGTCTTTGTCGATGACGATCCCGCGTCGAGCCCGCTCTGCCGCGATGTCGGCGTGCGTGGGGTTGGTCTGGGCTTGGAGCCAGGCCAGCATCGAGTCGGGCGGGGGAGGGCCGAAGCAGACAATGCCGCCGAGGATCTGGGCGCCGAACTGAGCGCCGATCCTCTGCGCCTCGGCCATGTTGGGCGGCGGCTCGCAGTCGCACCAGCCGTCTTCCGTGGCGTGTCCCATGTCGGCTCCTTTGCGTCGTTGCTTCCGCCCGACGGTCGAGGGGCGGCGGATCTTCCTCCGGGGGCACCGTGCGACGAGCCGCGCGGTTGCCAGGCGACCAGCCGGAGGGCTTGTGGTCGCGCTTCTTGATCTGCCTTCACGCTATCGGCGAGCACCGACACAGGGGCTCGTGGTGGTTTCGGCAGGGCGTCGAGTACCGCGCCGATGTGACTTTCGGCCGCGTTACCCTGCTGGTCGGAGCAGTCGCGGGGGCTGCGCGGGGGATGGGGGACGACAACCATGAGTACGACGAGCCCGGAGCCGGGTTGGTACCTGCGCGAGGACGACACCGAGCACGAGGCCTACTGGGACGGCTCGGCGTGGACCGGCCATCTGCGTGCGGTCACGACGACGACACCGGGGCCGACGAGTCCTGAGGGGTTGTCCGATGCTGATCTCGGGCCGGAGCGCGTCGACTTCCTGACGGACGCTCGGCGCGCGGATCTGAGTAGGTCGGCGAGCAGCCCGTCAGCTGCTGGCTGGTATCGCGACCCTGGATCACCGCTGGCGCGCGCTCGCTACTGGGACGAGCGGTGGACGGGCCGCACACGGCCGATCGCGGGCGCGGTCGCCATCCCGGCGAGCATTGACACGGCGCCCACTCCCGCCGCGCCTCGGGCGCGGGTGCGGATCGCGGACATGGACCGAACGCAACTGGCGGCCGCCGTGCGCCGAGTTCGTCGACGGACGGTCATCACCGCGCTGTGGCTCGTCGTGCTCATCGTGATCTCGGTCGTGATGCCGCCGAACGACGGATCGTGGCTCGGCAACGTCTCGACCTTCAGCGTCTACCTCGCACTGATCCTCTGCCTGTGGATCCTGGCGATCCTGATCAGCGTCCTGTGGAAGGTTCGCAAGCTCGCGCGCCAGAGGGGCTTTGTGCTTTAGGGATGCTGCCGACGCGGCCCGCGAGGTCAGGGGGCGTCGTAGTGGATGTAGGGGTTCAGGATCTCTCGGCCGAGGAGCGACGCGCGCTGCACCGCGGTGAGGCGCGCCGCGTCGCAGACGTCGTGCCAGGAGTCCGTGATGGTCGAGACCACGTGGTCCATGATGGCCTCGGCCTCGGCGCTCGTGAGCAGGAAGACCGGGGCGACGGCACGGCAGGCGCGCAGCTGGCTCGCCCGGTCGGTGGCGCTCGAGATGCCGATCGCGTGCGAGGCAGGGTCGGTCGAGCGAACCTGCGGGCACACGTCGTACGCCGGGGTCAGCGAGAGCGCGGTGCCGTCCCAGAATGCCGCATGGTTGCGGAGGTGGTCGTCGGTATTGCCGACGCATACGTTGAGCACCAGGCGCGTGAAGAGCTCGCGCAGCGTCTCGGGCACCCGTGCCCAGCCGTGCACCCGGATCGCCTCTGCCATCTGGGCATAGCTCGCGTAGCGCGCGCTGTGCTCGGCCAGGCCGAGGACGGTCAGCATCGAGACCATCGCCCGCCGCTCGTACGCCAGCCCGTCGACCGCGACGCGATCGAAGCGCTCGACGATCAGGACGTCGCGGCCGGCGACAGGGACGACCTCCACGGGCGGAACGTCGATGCCGACATGGGCAGCCAGCAGCATGGCGACCGCCTCGTGCTGCACTACCGGCCTCACGTCGGCGCTCGACGGGAACTTCGCGATCAGCTGCCGCGCGCCATCCACGAGCATCGCCTTCGGGCGCGCGCCACCGATCGAGGTGCCGTGTTGCGCCGCCGCCGTGAGCGAGTCGGGGATCGGCTCGCCGGCCTCTACAAGGTCGGCCAGCGCCAGCAGTTGCTCGAGCGTGGCGTCGTCGTCGCGTGCGACGTGCTCGTCGGGGCGTGCCTGGAAGTCGAGCGCCCCGATGCGGTTGCTGCCCGAGCCGAGGAGGTAGGTGGTCTCGTCGACAGGTTGTTCGGGGTGCCCGGCCATGCGGGCGTTGATCACGCGGCGCCCCCAGGTGTCGGGTGCGGCGTCGCGAAGGCACGACGGGAGGGGCAGCGGCTCGCGACCCGGGATGCGTCGCGGATCGACGGTGGCATCGGTGAGGGGCAGCTCGGGTGCGAACAGCGAGATCGCCTCGGACCGGTCGAGGTAGCTGGCGGCGTACCGGAAGGCCATGACGCGCTCGCCGTGCAGCGCGGCGCCGCCGGGCGCGAGGGCACCAGCGACGACGGGCTCGGTCGTGCCGGGGAGCCATGTCCACACGAACACGCGCTTGGGGTCAGAAGTCATTGCTGATCTCCACGGCGCTCGGGCGGACGCGCTGCGGCATCAGGGCGAGCCGGGTGCGCTCGCGCTCGGCGGCATCGCGCAGCTCACCGGCGTCGGCGCCGAACAGGGGTACGCCGCAGAGCACCGCCGCCTCGAGCACCGTGCCGATGGCCGTGCTCGGAGCACCCCGCTCGATCCTGCCGACGAGTTGCGGCTGCACGCCGAGACGTCCCGCCAGCTCGGCTGCCGTCCAGCCCAGTTCGCGGCGAGCGACGGCGATCTGGACGCCCAGGGTCGCGACTGCGTCGAGTGTCGCGGGAAGGTAGGCACGGGTCTGCTTCACATCTGAAAGGTACGTTAAAACACTAATTAGAGCAACAAAAAGCGATATAAAGATGTCTGTTCATCCAACGGTGGAGGCGTGTGCCGCCGAAGACGCAGGCGACGCCCCGTCTCATGGCCCACTGTCGCTGGCCGTCGATAGCGTGACCGTCGTATCTGCAGAGGGGGTGTGAGGATGTCGGGCCTTCGGCATGACGAGCTGGTCGCCGCACGTCGTCACCACCCAGCGTGGCGGTTGCTGGCGGCGGACAACGCTCCGCTGGTGCTCGGCTTCTGCTCCCACGCCTACCTCGAGTCCAACGTGCGCACGCTCGCCCAGCCCGACGTCGTCGAGGCCCTCGACGACTACCTCGGCGCCCAGCGTGCGAGCAACCCCGATCTCTACCCGAAGTCGGCCGAGGCCTACCTCGCCGACTGGTCGCGCCCCGAGGCGGGCTGGCTGCGCCGGCACTATCCCCTCGGCGCCGACCTGCCCCACTACGAGCCCACTGCGGCGGTCGAGGTGGCCGCACGCTTCGCTCGCGATCTCGGCCCGCGCGAGTTCGTCGGTACGGCGTCCCGCCTGCTCACCATCCGCACGCTCCTGCGCGGGCTGACCTCGGGCGCAGCGGTCGATCCCGCCGAGCGGCTCGAGGCCCTCACCCGTCAGCGCGCCGAGGTCGACGCGGCGATCGCGGCCGTCGAGGCAGGCACCTATGAGCCCATGGATGACACGGCCGTGCGGGAGACCTACGCGCAGGTGGTCACGACCGCGCGAGACCTGCTGGCCGACCTGCGCAGCGTCGAGGCGGCCATGCGCACGCTCGACCGCGATGTCCGAGCCTCGAGCCACCGCGTGGGACGGCCCGCGCGGCGCGTTCCTCGAGACCGTGTTCGGCTCGGAGGAGAGCATCGGCGCGACCGACCAGGGGAAGTCCTGGCAGGCGTTCTGGGACCACCTCCTGTCGCCCACCGGCCAGTTGGAGCTCGATCGGCTGCTCGCCTCCACACGCGCGATCCCCGCACTCGCCGGACGTACGGCGGAGGGCGACCAACTGCTGCGACGCGACCTCTACACCGCGGCCGAGGTGACCCAGGCGACCGTCGCCTCCCTGTCGGCGCAACTGCGCCGCTTCCTGGACGAGGCCGCGGCAGCGGAAGAGCGGCGGATCGGCGAGCTGGTGCGCGAGTCGCTGTCGGCGGCGCTCGACGCTGCGCGATCGGGCGTCGACGTACGCGCGCTCGGCACCGAGTTGCACGGGCTGCGGGCGGAGATCGTGCTGCCACTCGAGCGGCCGATGTACACCGTGCGGCTCGACGACGAGATCGCGGCCGTGCAGACCTCGACCGACGACGCCTCTGATCTCGACCTCGCCGACCTCCTCGAGCACACGAGCATCGATCTCGGTGCGCTGCGTCAGGCGGTGGCCGACACGCGTGGCCGGTTCGGCTCCCCGGTGTCGCTCGGCCAGGTGGTGGCTGAGAACCCCCTCCGCCAGGGCCTCGCCGAGCTGGTCGGCTACCTGCAGGTCGCCGACGACTCGACTCACGACGACGAGGGCACCGAGCTCGTCGAGTGGGTCGATGCCTCGGGCACCGCTCGGCGTGCTCGGCTTCCGCGGATCGTGTTCGACGAGCCCGGCCCTGACTCGACGTACGGAGGACCGTGGTGACTCTGTCCCGCGACGACGCCCTGTCGGTGGCCGTCGCCACCCTTCTGCAGGGGCCTGTCTACGCCGAGGAGAACCCGCTCGTGTGGTCGGTGCTACAGGCGCAGGTGGCCCGGATAAGCGACTACCTGAGCACCCTTGGGATGCACGTGATCGTGGACGACGTCGACGAGTACGCCTACCTCCGCAGCAACGACGAGCTGCCCGAGGGCATGCCCCGCCTGCACCGTCGGCACAAGCTCGGGATGCGGGCCTCGATCCTGCTGGTGCTGCTGCGTCAGCGCATGACGGCCGCCGAGGCGGAGGAGGCCACGCCGCGCCTCATCGTCACGCGGGAGGAGATGGTCGAGTGGATGCGGCTGTACCACCCCGACGGCACGAGCGAGGAGAAGATCGCCACCGACATCGCCAAACTCGATGAGCTGGGCTACCTCAAGCGGTTGCGCGGCAACGACAACGCCTTCGAGGCGCGTCGCATCATCAAGGCGCAGGTGAGCGCCGACTACCTGACCCGCATGGCCGACGACCTGCTCGCTGCGGGCGCTGGCACCGACGACGCACAGGGAGACGCCGATGGCGATCTCTGACCCTGCCACTCCCGACCTGTTCCACGACGAGCCGGCTCACGGTTCCCGGCGGCCGGGCCTTCGCCTTCACCGGGTCGAGGTGCTCAACTGGGGCACGTTCGACCACAAGGTGGCGGTGCTCGAGGTCAGCGGCGGCAACTGCCTGCTCACCGGGCAGGTGGGCGCGGGCAAGTCGACCATCGTGGACGCTGTGTCGCTGGTGATGAACCCGCCCAGCCAGATCACCTTCAACCAGGCCGCCGGTGCGAGCCGCCGCGAGCGCACGCTCACCAGCTATGTCCTCGGCGCCTACCGCAACGTCTCGGACGAGCAGACCGGCTCTTCGAGGCCCGACTACCTGCGGCGCGCGGCGGGAGCGCAGTCGGTGGTGCTGACGGTGTTCGGCGACGACTCCGGACGCCGGATCACCACGGGCGTCATGCTCCGCTTCCAGAACGAGGCGTCCACCCCGAAGGCCCAGTACGTCGTTGCCGACCGCGATCTGTCGATCGAGAGCGATTTCACCGGGCATCCCGACGCGCGCGGACTGCGCGCGGCGCTGCGGGCGGGCGGTGTGGAGATCTTCGACAACTACGCGCAGTACTCCAAGATGCTTGACCGGCGGCTGCGCCTGTCGCGCGTCGCGCTCGGGCTGTTCAACCAGACGGTGTCGATGAAGTCGGTCGCCGATCTCAACGAGTTCGTCCGCCACCACATGCTCGAGCCGGTCGACGTCGTGCCAGCGATCGAGAAGATGCTCAGCCACTACGCCGACCTCACCCGTGCGCACGACCTCGTCGTCGACGCGCGGCAGCAACGCGAATCTCTCGACAGGGTCGATGCGCAGTCGAAGGCGCTCGACTCCGCCGAGGCGCGCATCGCGGCGACGGAGGCCGCGGTCGCGGCAGTCTCATCCGAGGTCGACGCCCATCGACGCACCCTGCTCACGGCGGCGATTGCCGTGGCCGAGGCCGAGCTGCCGCAGCTCGCGAGCCGCAAGCGCAGCCTCGACGTACAGGTCGACTCGCTCCGGCGCCAGCAGACCGACCTGGAGGTGAGCCTGCGCGCGCACGGCGGCAGCGACCTTGCTCTCGCCGAACGGGAGGTCGACGCGGCGCGCAGCAGGCACGAGGCCGTGGCTGACGCCCGGCGGCGTCTGGAGGCACTGGTCGAGACCGCCCACATGTCTGCGCCTGCCGGGGTCGACGACTTCGCTGACTTCCTGGCGGCGCTGGCCGCGATCGAGTTGGAGGTGGCCACGCTTGGAGCGCAGGCGAGCCACCGGCTCGCGGCGGCCGTGGGCGCTCGGTCCGTCGCGGGCGACGCCCTCGCTGCCAACGAGCGCGACACCGCGGCCGCCAGCGCTCGTGCCTCCAACGTCCCCGCGCGGCTCGCCGAGCTCCGCGACCAGATCTCGACCGAGCTCGAGTTCCCTGACGACACCCTCGTGTTCGCGGGCGAGCTGCTCGACGTCGCCCCCGACCATGCTGCGTGGCGCGGCGCGATCGAGCGGCTGACGCGCGGCTTCGCGACGTCGTTGCTCGTGCCCGCTGAAGCCCACGCGGCGGTCACCCGATGGGTCGAGCAGCACCACCTCGGTCAGCGGCTGGTCACCTACCGGGTCGACGAGTCTGCCGGCGCCACGACCTCACCCGCTGAGCCCGGCACCGTGGCTGCTCGGCTGGTGGTGAAGCCGGGGGCGCACGCGGCGTCTTGGGTGCGGGCCGAGGTGGCGCGGCGCTTCGACCACGTGTGCGTCGAGGACCTGGCCGACCTCCCGGGACACCGGCGAGCGCTCACCCGCGCCGGCCAGGTCAAGGACTCGCACCGGCAGGAGAAGGACGACCGCCGCCGCATCGACGACACACTCAATTGGGTGCTCGGCTGGGACACCCGCGCCCGGCTCGCCGCCCTGCGTGCGGCGCACGCCACTCTGACGGGCGAGCGCGACGCCGCCGAGCAGGAGATGCTGCGGGCACAGGACGAGGCGGGCGCACTGACTGTGCGCGACCGTGCCGTGTCGACCCTCCGCACGCAGTTCACCGACCCGGCGCAGGTCGACCTCGACGCGGCGACGGCGGCGGCCCGTGCGGCCGAGGAGCACCTCGAACGGCTCCGGGCCGACCCCGGGATCGCCGCGCTCACCGCGCAGCTCGACGACGTCGTACGCCGCGTCACCGCGCTGACGGCCGACCAGAACTCGGTCGTGGGGCGTATCGCCACGACCGGGCAGGATCTCGACCGGCACCGCCGGGAGCGGGACACGCTGCCTCCCTCCGACGTCGTGCTCGACGAGGATGCCCGCGCGGTGCTCGAGCGAGCGCGCGTGCGCGTGGGGGCTGCGCCGGGCGAGCTCACCGACGTCGAGTCGTGGGGCCGGTCCCTGCGCGAGCATGTGGACGGCGAGGCGTCTGCGGCGCGCGCCAAGCAATCGAGCGTCGAGCAGGCCCTCGTGTCGGTCATGGGTGCCTATGCCTCACGCTGGCCGGCGCGGGTCGTCGACGTCGACGTCGCACGGGTGGCTGGCAGGGTGGAGCTTCTGGCGCTGCGCGGCCGGCTCGTGGCCGACGACCTGCCGCGCTTCGAGCGGGACTTCCGGGACAAGCTGCAGTCCAACGCCATCAACGAGATCGCGATGTTCGCCCGCAAGCTCGACACCGAGGCGGCAGCGATCGGTGAGCGGATCACCACCATCAACACCGCGCTCGCGGGCATCGACTACCAGCCAGGGACGAGGATCGAGCTCGCGATCGAGCCGACCAAGGACCAACAGGTGCGCGACTTCCGAGCCGAGCTGCGCGCCATCACCACGGGCATGGTCGGTGGGGGCGACGGCGCCTACAACGAAGAGAAGTTCCTCGCGGTCCGCGAGCTGCTCGACCGGTTCCGCGGGCGCGAGGGTCACGCCGACGACGACACCCGCTGGGTCCGGCGAGTGACCGACGTACGCAACTGGCACACGTTCGCTGCCAACGAGCGCTCACGTGAGGAGGACACCGTCGTCGAGCACTACTCCGACACAGACGGGAAGTCCGGCGGCCAGAAGGAGAAGTTGGCCTACACGATCCTGGCCGCGTCGCTGGCGTACCAGTACGGACTTGCCGACGGCGACGCGCGCAGGTTCCGCTTCGTCATGATCGACGAAGCGTTCGGTCGTGGTTCGGAGGAGTCGACGCGCTACGGTCTCGACCTGTTCGACCGGCTCGGGCTGCAGCTGCTCGTCGTCACTCCACTGCAGAAGATCAGCACCATCGAGCCGCACGTGCAGTCGGTGGGCTACATCGGGCGGACGGGGAACACGTCACGGCTGCGGTCGATGACGATCGAGGAGTATCGCGAGCTGCGCAGCGGCCGTGTCGCCGAGGGTCTGCGGACCGCGCTGGCGATGCCGTGACCGGCGAGTGGTCGGCGCCGGCCGTCGTGCGCGACGCCGCGGCGCGATGGTGGCGAGGGGGCAGGCTGCTGCGCGAGCTGCACGTCCCGGGTGACCCGCCGCTGTTCCCTGCACGCGTACGTCTCGTACGGCCCTCGGGCGAGGAGATCGCCGACCGGTACGCCGACGTCCGCGCCTGGGCCGACCGGCATGCAAGGGCGGCCGCCGCCGGTGGTTGGGCCGTCGAGACGCGTCGGGTTCCGGTTCGGGCCCTCGGTGCGCAGGAGGTTCCGTCAGCACTCGTCGTCCCCGACGTGCGCACGGCGCTCGCACTGCTGGGGCCAGCAGCCGTCGCCGATGCGGAGGTGTTCGCCGGGTGCCTTGATCAAGCGCGCGACGTCCGCGACTGGGCGGTGCGTGCGGCGATGGCGCGTCCCCTCGACGTCGTGGCAGCGGCGCCGGACTGGTCCGCGCTCCTCGACGTCGCACGCTGGATGGTGGCGAATCCGCGGCCCGGTGTGCATATCCGGGCGATCCCTGTGCCCGGTGTGCACACCAAGCTGGTCGAGTCACGACGCGCTCTCCTCGGGCTGCTCCTGTCCGAGGCGCTCGACCCCGAGCACATCGATGACGACGCGGACACGTTCGAGGGCCGCTTCGGGTTCGCGACCGGGGAACGGTCGGTCGTGCTCCGCGCTCCCGGCACGATGCTGGGCCTGCCGCACCTTGACGTCGCCGAGGTGACGTGGCCGCTGGCTGGTCTCGGTCGACGGCCTCACGGGGTCGCAGAGGTCGTGGTCGTCGAGAACCGGGTCTGCCTCGCGATGGTGCCGTGGCGTGCCGACCGGTGCGCAGTGTGGGGTGCCGGCTACGGCGCTGGCGACCTGCTACGTGGTGCGCCGTGGCTCGCGGACGTCGACGTCGTCTACTGGGGTGACCTCGACACGCACGGCCTCGCAATCCTGTCGGAGGTGCGTGGTGCGGTGCCCCAGGCGCGGTCCATCCTCATGGACGTCGCGACCCTCGACGAGCACCGAGACCGCGTGGGGGTTGAGCCGTCATCGCGTACGGACGAGTTGCCCAACCTCAGGCCGAGGGAGGAGGAACTGTGGGAGCGGTTGCGGCGTACGGGTGAGCGGCTCGAACAGGAGCACATCGCGGCCGAACAGGTGGCGGCCGCGCTCGCGTGAGGGTTGTGACGCGCGGTAGGCCACAGCTCGCACTGTTCGCTGCTCCCACTCGCGGCTTGTCGGTGGGAATGGAGTTGCAGCCCTTCGTAGATGCTCGCCCTGCGCGCGGGCCCGACGCGTCACGACTGATGAGGGATCTCGTCGGTGGCCTGTGCCAGCATCGGGCTCGGAGGGGATGCGACATGGACGACCTTGCTGACCGCGCGGCGGGTGCGCTGCTGGGCATGGCCTCGGGCGACGCGCTCGGTGCGGGCTACGAGTTTGGCCCGGCGCTGCCGGCGTCGACCGATGTTTGGATGAAGGGTGGCGGCGGCTTCGGCTGGGCGCCGGGGGAATGGACCGACGACACGCAGATGGCGATCCCGCTGCTCGAGGCGGCCGAGCTCGCGTGCTCGTCAGGGACGGCGCTCACTGACCAGTTGGACCACGTGGCGCAGCGCTGGGTGGACTGGTCGGTGAACGCGGCCGACGTCGGCAACCAGACCCGGTCGGTGCTGGCGACGGTTCGGCACTCCGGCACCGTCGACGCTGCGGCGCTGACAGTCGCCTCGCGGGCGCTGCACTCGTTGACCAGGCGCACCGCGGGCAATGGCTCGCTGATGCGGACGGCCCCCGTCGCGCTTGCCTACCTGTCCGACCCGGGCGGCCTGGCCGAGGCCGCTCGGACTGTCAGCGCACTCACGCACTGGGACGACGACGCAGGCGACGCGTGCGTGCTGTGGTGCCTGGCCATCCAGCACGCGGTGGTCGACGGGTCGCTCGATGTCGAGGCCGGTTTCGACCTCGTGCCCGCTGAACGGCGTACGACGTGGGCTGACCGGATCTCTGCGGCTGCGTCCGGGCATCCGGAGGACTTTCCGCAGAACGGCTGGGTCGTGCACGCGTTCCAGGCGGCCTGGTCGTCGATCGTGCGGGCGCAGGCACTGACCGACTCGGCGGCACAGCTCAGGCTCGGGCTCGAGAAGGCAGTGCGCTCCGGCGGCGACACCGACACGGTCGCGGCCATCGCCGGGCAGCTGCTGGGTGCGCGGTGGGGTGCCTCGGCCGTGCCGTCGGAGTGGGTCGACGTACTGCACGGGTGGCCGGGGATCAGTGGGCGCGATCTGGCCGCACGCGGAGCAGGACTGGTGGGGGAGTTGGCGTGGCACCTCGACTGATCCCGCCGGCGCCCGAGTTCCGCTCGCGGGCCGAGCGGAGGCTGTGGGCAGCGCTCAAGTCGCAGCTGCCGCCCGAGGCATTCCTCGCGGCCAACGTCCACCTCGGCGCACACGAGGACTTCTACGAGGCCGATCTCGTGATCGGCCTGCCCGATTGCGGATTCGTCGTGGTGGAGGTGAAGGGCGGGCAGGTCGGTCACACCGACGAGGGCTGGATCCAGTACACCCGCGAGGGTCCGAAGCACATCGATCCGGCCGTGCAGGCTGATCGCGCCAAGCGTCTGCTCGACACCTACGTCCGCGGCCGCGGGTGGCCGCACGGCCCGATTCGCTTCGAGCACATGGTGGCCTTCCCCGACGTCGAGTTCGGCGACGAGCCACCGGCGCCGGATCTGCCTAGGTGGCAGCTGATCGCGGCCGGCGACGTCGATGACGCAGCCGGTCGCATCTGGGACGCGCTGGCGCACAGGATCACGGACAAGCCGATCCCGGGAGCCGCATGGGTGGCCGAGCTCGCCGACCTCATCGGTGGGCGACCCGACTCTGCGCGCGCCCTGCTCGGCGCCGAGCAGGACCGTTCGGAGCACGTCCTGCGCCTGACCGAGGAGCAGTACCGCGTGCTCGACCACATGGTGTCGAACGACCGGATCTCCGTCGTGGGCGGCCCGGGCACGGGCAAGACGTGGCTGGCGCTCGAGCAGGCGCGTCGCTGGGCCAAGCAGAAGGAGCGAGTGCTTCTGGTCTGCTACTCGCAGGGGCTGTCGCGTTGGCTCCGCCAGGCGATCGACACGAGCGGTGTTGCCGTGGCAGGGCGCGTGGATGTCATGACGTTCTCGTCGTACCTCGTGAACCTGGGCGTCGAGGTGCCCGCGGTCGCCGACCAGCACTGGTGGGACGTCACGCTGCCGGCCCTCGCTGCGCCGCTGGTGACACCGGCGTACGACGCGGTGGTGGTGGACGAGTCGCAGGACTTCGCCGACGTCTGGTGGCCCCTGCTGCTCGCCTCGCTGCGTGGCCAGCACCTGTTCATCGCCGGGGATGAGCGGCAGTCGGTGTTCCCCGACCGACGGGGTCGGCCCACTGTGCAACTGGCCACCGTGACACTCACCGAGAACCTGCGGAACACCTCTCAGATCGTGTCGCTGCTCAACCCGCTCGTGCCCGACAAGATGCGGCACAGGGGTGGCGTCGGGCCTCCGGTGCGCTTCGTGCAGTGTGCGACGTCGGACGTTTACGACCGCGCGGACGCCGAGGTCGAGTCACTGTTGTTCGCCGGCCACGTACCCAGCTCGGTGGCCTTGCTGACCACGCGTCATCGTCACCCGAATCAGCTGCGGATTGAGGAGCTCTTCGGCGGCAAACCGGGCTACTGGGACGGGTTCGGGCTCGGGGACGACGTGTTCTACGCGACCGTGATGGGATTCAAGGGATTGGAAAGACCCGTCGTGGTGCTGGCCGTCGATGGTTTCCATGACGGTGTCGCTCGGGACGTGCTCTACACCGGGTTGTCGCGGGCTCGCGATCAGCTCGTGGTCGTCGGTGATCTCGAGGAGATCCGGGTGGCCGCCGGCAATGAGGTCTGCAAGCGCCTGACCGCTCCATCTTGAGCGATCGTCCTGCGCTCCTGAATCGCGATCTTTGGGGGAGAATCGGGCCCGAGTGGGCGAGGTGCCTGGCAAGCTGCCTCCATGGGGGTAACCGAGCAGCTGGCCTACGACCGCGACGTGCGACTGGCGGCGATGGACTTCGTTTCCTCCGTCGCCGATGCGCACAACGGAACGGTCACCCGAGAGCAACTCCAGCAGTTCACGTTTCGTGGCGAGAGCATCAAGCTCCTCGACACTGGCCGAGGGATCCGCAATCCCCGCCAGCTCGTGGCCACCCTGACCATCCTCACGTCAGCGAAGTCGCCGTACGACGACACTCCTGGACCCGAGGGTCTGCTTCGGTACGCGATCAGAGACGGTGAACTCGGGGAGGGCGACAACCGAAAACTGCGGCGGGCCTACGAGCTGCAGGTGCCACTGATCTGGTTTCGCGGGGTGCGGGACGGCGTGTTCGTGCCCTACATGCCGGTTTATCTGGCCGAGGAGGACGTGGAAACGAAGCGCTATGTGGTGGCACTAGGCGAGGAGCAGCTCCTGATGGCGCCCAAGCTCCTGGACCTGACGCCGGTCGAGGCCAACCTGAGCGCGGTCATCGCCCAGCGGGCGTACGTCGAGCGGATGACCAAGCAACGCCTTCACCAGCCGGCCTTCCGCGCCGGCGTGATGCTCGCCTACGGAACTCGGTGCGCGGTGTGCTCGCTCGCGCACGGTGAGCTGCTGGATGCCGCTCACATCGTCGAAGACGGACGGCCAGGCGGCGATCCTGTCGTTCCGAACGGATTGGCGCTCTGCAAGATCCACCATGCTGCCTACGACCGCAACATCCTCGGCATCAGCCCCGAGCGAGTCGTGCACATCAACGCCGAAATCCTGGCGGAGGTGGATGGGCCGATGCTTAAGCACGGGATCCAGGAGTTCCACCAGTCGCAGCTTCGAGTGCTGCCCCACCGCAAGTCCGAGCGGCCGGACGAGCAGCGACTGGCGGACCGGTTCGAGCGATTCCTGGCCGCGAGCTAACGCGCGGCTTCTGACTTCGCTGCGGCTAGCCTCCGCGAGCGCGGCCTCGGCCGCGGTTCGCGTGTCATCGGGGACGGCGTACAACGCGTCGCGGCCCCGGGCGAGGGCGCACAGTTCGTCTGCCAGGGCTCGGAGCTGCTTCGTGAGTGGCTCGCCGGGTCGCGAAGCCTCCACGGCCTGAGCGACCTCGTCGTAGTACCACGCGATCTGCGGCGGCTTGGCGTTGAACCGCTTCCAGAGCTTGTCCTCGACTTCGGCGTGGTCGTTGACCATCGCGCGCGCGTTAGAGATCTTGTCGGCACAGGTCACCAGCATCTCGGGCGGGTCTGCTGACCAGAGGCGGACAAGGTATGGGATCTTGCGCTCGAGCCAGCTTCGCTTAGACCGCTCGCCGCCGGGCTCGCCATCGGTGCAGTGCTGCACGATCTTCGCGACCTCGGGGCCGAAGCGGCGGGCGATCTCGTCCGCGCTCGTCCATCGGTGCTGGTCCTCCAGTGCGTCGTGCAGGAGGCCGGCGATGGCTTCGGTCTCCGTCCCGCCACCGATCCACACGAGCGACGACACCTCGAGCAGGTGGGCGACGTACGGGATCGTGGGCGGTGCGTCGGGCCCCGCCTTGCGCCACTGGGGGGGCATGCAGGCGTGCCGCGTACGACAGCGCCTCCTCGTACCTCGGACCGGATGTGGCTGTTGATGCAGACGTCACTCGCCTGTCTCCCTTCGACACTTCGAGACTACGTGCGACATCCGACACTCGAGGCCGTGTTTCCCTGCCGTTCATGCTGTTTCGGGTATGGCCGCGTTGTCGGTGGTGCGCCGTAGCCTGACGAACGTGGAAGCCGACAGCGAGACCGAATACATCCACACGGTGTACCTCAAGCTCTACGATTTCGCCGACGGCATCGACAACCCGTACTCGGTCGCTGCGTTCAACGCGCGGGCCGGCATGGTGCGGTGGCTCGCGGGGGAGGGTGCCTGGGTCGAGGACGGTTACTTCCTGGCACCGCACTTCATCTACGCCGAGAGCGGGTCCTGGCCGATCACGGCGCAGGAGTGCGCCGACCTCGTCGCCCAGGGTGTCGGTCCGCCGTCCGCAATCAAGGAGCTGCGTCGCATCACTGCGGAGCAGGCTCGCGGCCTTCCGTCCGCGCCGCCACGCCGGACGTGAGCCCTACGCTCGCCCCGGGGAGCGGCTAGGTCCACGTGATGGACCGGCGGGCGGCCTCGTACACCGCTTCAACCTGATCGGCCGACATCAGCACGGTCGAACGCTTGAAGGCCCTAGGCACATCCATGCGATCGAGAATCGCGACGTCATCCGGCTTGCTCTTGATCGTGACGTCAGGGATCAGGGTGCCTGTCGTGAAGATCAGCACCGGCTTGACGAACACGGGGAAGCCGGCCGCGGCCGACAGGAGCTTGGTGGCTCGCTCGCCCTCGAAGCGCGAGTTGCGCAGGTAGTCCGTCCGGTGGCCGTTGACGAGGATCGTCGTCTTGCTGACCCAGACCTTCTTTCCCGGATGCTTCTTGGTGTTGACCGTGAAGACGCCGGCCGGGCCGATAACCACGTGGTCGATGTCGCTGCCCCGCTTGCCGACGGGGACGGAGTGCAGCACGTACCAGCCGTCCTTGGTGAGCTTCTCGAGTTTCGCACCGATCGTCTCTTCGCCGTCGGCACCCACTCGCCAGGCCCGCTCGTCGGTCTTGACGTCGAGCGTGCGCGCGAGCCATGTGCCGACCCGCGACTTCTCCTTCATCGCGGCGAGCTCCTCCTCGGCCTTCGCGCGCGCGGCCTGGCCGGGGCGGTTGAGGGCGAGGTCGTGCCACTCGTCGTCCGCGACCTGAGGAACTGCCACGTCCAAAGAGACGGGATCCACCGCGGGCTCCACAGGAGGAGGCAACGGCAGCGATGGACCAGACGGAGGGAGGTGTGGACTCTCGTTGCCCCTGATTGCGGGCGAAGGCGGGGTGTCGGGCTCATGAGCCGTATGCGCATCCTCCGGCGCTGAGCAGCGCACAGTCGTCGGCAAGGTACCCGCCCGCGTCTGGTAGACCTCGACGACCTCAGCCACTGCCGAAGCCAGCTCGGGCACCGTCACGTGAATCTGCCCGGTGAGCAGATCCGCCCATCCGACCTCGAACCCGTCGGCGTCCTTCACGTAGAGCCGGTCCTTGCCAAAGCGGGTCCACCGGACCCCCGTCAGTTCCCCCATGAGAACAGCATCGTCGGGACATCCGACGCTCTTGAGCTTCGCTCAAGGAAGACGTTCGCCGTTGCTCGCGACGTCCGTTGTCGGAGGTGATCCGTACGTTCATCGGTGTCACCACTCAACGGTTGAGTGGCAACGGGGAAACGGGGATCACGTGAGTGAGCAGCCTCCGACCTATCAGGTCGGACAGGAAGTCAACGGTTACCGCTGGACGGGAACCACATGGGAGCCCGTCGCTCCTGCAGCAACGGCGGTCATGACGGCACCGGTCGCGCAGCCGGAGGTGAAGCCCAAGAAGCCGCTGTGGAAGCGCTGGTGGTTCTGGATTCTCGCGATTCTGCTGCTGATCATCATCGGGTCGGCGCTGAGCGGTGGGGGAGGCGACAAGGGGGCCGCGGGCTCTCCGTCGACGACGCCGACGGCAGCCACGTCGCTCGAGCCGAGCGATGAGCCCACGGAGTCGCAGCCCGCCGAGCCGTCGGAGGAGCCGTCCTCCGAGGCGCCGCCTACTACCGATCCGGTCGCGGAGGCCCGTGCGGCTCTCGACGAGACGTTCGGCACCTTCACGCCGATCACGAAGTCCGGTCGCGGCGACAGCATCATCAAGCTGCCTTCGGGCGTGACGGCGGGGCTCGTGTCTATGCAGTACTCGGGCTCGTCGAACTTCGCCGTGAACGTCATCGACGCCTCCAACCAGGCGACGGGTGACCTTCTCGCGAACGAGATCGGATCCTGGACGGGCAACGCGCCTTTCGGCATCAACAGCTTCGGCGAGGCACCGGCAAAGCTCGAGGTCACCGGCCAGGGGTCGTGGACGATCAAGATCGCGCCGCTCTCGACCGCGAAGCGGATCGGCGTCCCCGGAGCCGGGAAGGGGACGGGAACGTTCCTCTACACGGGTGACGTGAGCGACTGGACGATGACCCACAAGGGGTCCAGCAACTTCTCCGTGATCACGATCGGCACCGACGGCACCAGTGATCTGCTGGTGAACGAGATCGGCAAGTACGCCGGCACCGTGGCGGCCAGCCCTGGCCCCGTGCTCATCGAGATTGGCGCCGACGGCGCCTGGACGATCAAGCCGGCCACGTAGTCCGGCCTCTGATGAGGCCGGCCGGGCGTCTTCCGGTCGGCCTCATCGTTCGTGACGGCCGGCACGCCATGAGCTCGTGGCCCGCGCTCAGACCTCGAGTCTGCGTGCCGCGGCTGCGACCTCAGCCAGGTCGTCCGGGTCGGCAAGGATGGCGCGGAGGATGAACTCGGCCACGAACTCGGGCACGTCCACCGACGTCGACGGCCGACCGGCATGGGCCATGCGGATCGTGTTGAGGTTCATGCCCGAGATGAGCTCCTGCGTCAGCACAGGGTGCACGTCGCGCAGCGAACCGTCCTCGACGCCCTGCTTCACGATCACCTGGATGTCGCGGCGCAGCTGCTGGGTCTTGCGCCGCCACGTGGAGAACTCCGGTGCCCCGATGAGGTCGTCACGGTGGACTCCCGTCAGGTCGTACGGCGAGTTCAGCAGGTGCTGTGTGTCGAACCAGGCGTAGCGGTAGACGCGCGCTGCCGCCGGTGCAGGCACGCGGATGAGTCGACGGGCGAGCAGCGTCGGCTCGTCGACGCTGTAGCGCAGGAGCTCCTCGGCGATCTCCTGCTTGGTCGCGAAGTGGAAGAAGAGGGACGGCTGCCTGATCCCCACTGCGTCGGCGATGTCGCGCGTGGCCGTGCCGAAGTAGCCGCGCACGGCGAACAGGCGAGAGGCCTCGACGAGGATGCGGTCGCGGGTCACCGCGCCACGGGTCGCGGCCTTCACCTGGGTGGCCTCAGCCACTGTCCACCTCCGTCAGAGCCGCGGCGCGGGCGCCAGCGTGTCGTCGAGCCCCATCGTGTCAGCCACCCAGGCCAGGAGCTCGGAGGTGAACGCCACTCGTTGCCAGCGACCGGGCGTGGGCCAGTGGCCGCGGGCACCCAGGTCGACCTTCAGCAGCACGCGGTCGCGCGCACCGCGGGCGGAGATGCGGGCCACCCAGCGCGCGGGCTCCCACACCGACACCCGCGGATCGTGCAGCGCGGACGTCACGAGGAGTCGCGGCTGCACCTCGGGCGGCGGGGTGTTCTCGAGCGGCGCCCACGAGCGCATCCACGCCAGATCCTCGGCGCGACGCGGGTCGCCCCACTCGTCCCGCTCGACGATGACGAGCGGCTGGGTCGGGTCGGACATCGTGGTGATCGGGTCCACGAACGGCGCCTCGGCCAGGATTCCGGCCCAGCGCTCAGGTGCCAGCCCGTTGACCGCGCCCATCAGCAGCCCGCCGGCCGAGAGCCCTTGCGCCACGATCCGCCGAGGGTCCACGATCCCGTCGGCGAGCGCATCGGCCGCGTCTACGAAGTCGTGGAACGTGTTCTCCTTGCGGTCCATCCGCCCCTGGCGCCACCAGCCGCGCCCACCCTCGCCGCCACCGCGGATGTGCGCGTGCGCGTAGACGACCCCGGCGCGCACGAGCGCGATCCGCGACGGCTCGAACTCGGGCTCGATCACGGTCTCCCAGGCGCCGTACCCGTAGAGCAGGCAGGGGGCGCTGCCGTCGAGCGGAGTCGTACGGGCTCGTAGCAGGGTCACGGTGATCGGTTGCCCGTCACGTGCGTCGATGCTCAGCTCCTCCACCAGCAGGTCGCTGGTGTCCGGTGCATCCGGCCCGGGCGAGGACGCGCGCACGAGCACCCCCGTCGCGAGATCCAGCTGCTCCCACCATGTCGGCTCGGTCCACGAGGTGCAGCTCGATGCAGACCGTGCCGGCAGGGGAGTCGTACGGTGCCAGCGAGATCGACGTGCCCGGTGCGGCCTGGACGACGACTGGCCGGTGCGAGTCGTCGCGCAGGTCGATCGCCCAGAGCGTGGGCGCGCCGCCTTCGCGGCCGCGCACGACGAGGTGATGGTCGACGGCGGTGAGCGACAGCGGGCGGCGTCCCGGAGCCTCGTCGAGGAGCTGCCGGACAACGCGCCCGTCGTGCTCCTCGAGCGTCACCCGGTAGCCGTCGCCGTACTCGCGCGAGTGCACGAGCATCCGCGTGCCGGCGACCTCCACCGGCTCGACGGCGTAGTCGACGCCCTCCGTGCGACCGCGGGCCGACGAGACCTCGAGCGTGCCGAGGTCGACCAGCCACTCCTCGGCCGTGAGGCGGCTCGCGGCCCGGATCACGGCCAGCGAGCCGTCGCCGCTCGTCCGCAGGCTGACGTGGAAGCGATCGTCCGTCTCCTCGAGGAGCAGCGCGGCTGATCGGTCGCTCACGTCGTACGCCCAGACCTGGAAGGGGCGGTCCGCGTCGTCGTGGCGCACCGACAGCAGCGTGCGCCCGTCGGGCGCCCAGGCCAGCCCGTAGTAGGCCCGCTCGGAGACAACCTCCGCCTGCTCCTGGCGCACGTCGGCGTCGAGGGGGAGGAGGCGCAGCTCGTACGCCTCGGCCCCGAGGGTGTCGACGGTGAAGGCCAGCCAGGCGGCATCCGGTGACACGGCGACGTCGCCGCAGCGCACGAAGCCCGTTGAGGTGAGGGCTTCGAGGTCGACGACCGCTCGCTCGAGGCCGTCGTAGCCCATGAGCAGCACGGGGTTGTCGGCGCCCTCCGCCCAGTGCCAGCGGAACGTCCGGCCGGCGACCGTCCAGACCGGTGTGGTCGAGGTCGCGGGCAGGAGGGCGCGGGCCCGTTGCTCGAGCGCCTCTCGAGGCTCCGTCCCACGCCGCGCGGGCGCTGAGGTAGCGAGCGTTCTCGTGCGCGAGCCAGGCCTGGAGCCGAGGGCCGCGCGAGAGATCGCGGAGGCTGTCGAGGTCGTGCTCTGCAGGGTCCGAGCTCACGGGCGGGTGCCTCCGGTGGGTACGAGTGCAGCGATGTCGCGGTGGGTGGCGAACCACACGCCGGGGGTGGACGAGATCTCCTCGACGAGGGCGGCGAACGCCTGGAACGGGCCGCGGCGGCCGATGAGGTCGGGATGCAGCGTGAGCTGGAACATCCCACCCTCGGCCACGGCCGCACGGAAGTCCTGCAGCCACGCATGCGTGATCGCGGCGGGGTCGGGCACCGGGCGGAGGCCGCCGTACCGGTCGGTCACGAGGAACGCCGCATCATCGCGCAGCCAGTCCACGGGCACCTCGACGAGCGCGGAGGGCTCGCCGTCGAGGTCGATCTCGTACGGCATGTCGTCCGCCATGAGCGACGAGTCGTAGAGCAGGCCGGCGTCGCGGGCCACGTGGAGCGTGACGCCGGACGTGCCGAACGACGGCGTACGGCTCCCAACCGGCCGCGTGCCCGTCATCTGCTCGAGGACGTCGGCCGAGCGGAGCAGCAGCTCGCGCTCCTCTGCCGGAGTCAGCAGCTCGGGACGCTCGTGGATCCAGCCGTGGAGGCCGATCTCGTGATGGGCCGCCGCGATGGCCGCGACATCTCCGGGGTGCAGCATCGCGGCGACGGCGGGCACGAAGAACGTGGCGGGTACTCGGTGCCGGTCGAGGAGGTCGAGGATCCGCGGCAGCCCGACTCGGCTGCCGAACTCTCCGTGCGCCAGGCCGGCGGGATCCAGGGCGCCGTCGCGCAGCCACGGGGTCTCGTGGTCGACGTCGAACGAGAGCGCGACCGCCACGGTCGCGTCACCGGGCCACATCCCGTGGGGAAGCCGGTGACCCGCGCGGACGCGGGCCACCGGTGCTTCCCAACGCTCTCGCTCCCACGCCCACGGGGCATCCCCGTGGGACGTGGAGGCGGGGGAGTCCGTCATGGGATGAGGGGCTCCTCGACGATCTTGTTGATCTCGACCGCGCCGGTGAGGACCTGCTGCTGGCCGTACTTCGTGTAGAGCTGCTCGAGCGTCCCGTTGTCGATCAGCACCTTGAGCGCCGCGGCGACGGCGTCGCGGAGCTCGGGGGAGTTCTTCGGGATGCCCGCGCCGACCCAGCGCGGCAGGTAGCCGAAGGGCCTGTCGGCCGGCGTGACGATGTCGTAGCCGGCACCCTCAGGCTTGGACTTCAGGTCCGCAGCGGTCGCGACGCCGAGGTACTGCGCCGAGGCGCCGCCGCTCTTCACCGCGAGGAGCGCGTCCGAGGTCTTCGGCAGCTCCTTGATGGTCATCTTGTCCTTGCCGTTGTCGGCGCAGTACTTGTCGAGGTCGGCGAAGTACTCGGCCGTCACGTTGCCCGCCTCGACCGCGAGGGTCTTGCCGCACATGTCGGTGAGTCCCGTGATGCCCTCGGGGTTGCCCGCCGGGACGAGCAGGATCTGGCCCTGCTTGGAGTAGTTCACGAAGTCGAGCACCTTCTCGCGCTCGGGGGTGTCGCCGATGCTCGCCAGCACCATGTCGTACTTGTTCGCCTGCAGCGCCGGGATGACGCCGTTGTAGTCGATCGAGGTCCACTCGGACTTCGTGCCCAGGACGGCGGCGATCGCGTCACCGGTGTCGATGTCGAGGCCGATCAGCTTCTGGTCCGCGTCGAAGTACTCGAAGGGCGGGTACGGCGCGGACGTCACGATGCGGATCGCGCTCTTGTACTGGTCCGGAAGCAGCGCGGCCGCAGCCGGATCCACGGCGATCTCCACGCCGTTCACGGTCGTGGTCGGTGCCGCGGCGCTGGAGGTGCCGGCGCCCGAGGGCGTCGTGGCCCCAGAGCCCGAGGGGCTCCCACCGGAGCTGGACGAGCCGCACGCGCTCAGAGCCAGTGCGACGACGATCCCAGCGCCGACCGTGGTCGTGAGCCGGGCGCGGGAGCGAACGAGGGTGCTCATGTTTCTCCTTGGCTTGGTTGGTCGGCGATCAGAGGGCAGTGCTGTGGATCAGTCCGTCCTTGACGACCAGGCGGATGCCCGCCTCGTCGCCGAGCACGGAGAGGTCGCTGGTCGGGTTGCCCGCCACAGCGACGAGGTCGGCGCGACGGCCCGGCTCGAGGACGCCGATGTCATCGCGGCCGAGGATCTCGGCGTTGGCCCCGGTCGCCGCGTGGAGCGCGGCCGGTGCCCCGAGCACCTCTGCCTTCAGCAGGTGCTCGTGGTTGAGCCAGGCGATCTCCTCGCCGAGCAGGTCGCTGCCGGAGCCGATGACAACGCCTGCACGATGCGCGGCCTCGAGCGCCCGGAGAGCAGCCTCGGCGGCCGAGTTGACCTTCGCCGTCACCTCGGGCGGGTCGTCGTACCGCTCGGGATGCCTGCTGGCCATCACGTAGGTCGCCACGGTCGGCACGAGGTAGGTGCCGTGGGCGGCCATGAGCTTGGCGGAGTCGTCGTCCAGGAAGTTGCCGTGCTCGATCGTGCGGGCGCCGGCGCGCACGGCCCGTTCGATGGCGACGACCGGGATCGCGTGCGCGGCGACGTACACGCCGGCCATGTCGGCTTCCTCGACGATGATCCGCAGCTCCTCCTCGGAGTACTGCGCGCGATCGAGCTTGTCGGTGGGAGAGGCCGCGCCGCCGCTCGCCATGACCTTGATGAAGTCGGCCCCCATCCGCACCTGCTCGCGGACGGCGCGCCGGACCTCGGAGACGCCGTCGGCGATGGAGAAGACCATGCCGAACTGCGCGTGGCCGTCGCAGAGGTCGCCGGTCTGGCCGCGGGTGCGCATGTCGCCGTGGCCGCCGGTCTGGCTCAGCATGCGGTTGCTGATGATGATGCGCGGTCCCGGGATCAGGCCCTGGTCGACGGCCTGCTTGAAGCCCCAGTCGGCGCCGCCGCAGTCGCGGATCGTCGTGTAGCCGCGGTCGAGGAGGTGCCGCAGCCGCTGGGCCATCATGAAGGCAATGACGCTGCTCGGGTGCTTGGCGGCCTGACGCCCGAAGTCGACCTCGACGGCGCCGACGTGCACGTGGGCGTCGATCAGGCCCGGGATGAGCGTGCTGTCGCCTGCATCCACGACTCGGCCCGACACGGTCGGCCGTGCGCCGTCGACGTGGATCTCCTGGACGAGCCCGTCCGCAAGGACGATCGACACACCTTCGACGAGGTCGGGTGATCGGCCGTCGTACATGGTGGCCGCGGTCACGACCAAGGGCTGGTTCACGAAAGCTCCTGTCCGCACTGGTTCACGCCAGCACCTTCGAGAGGAAGGCCTGGGTCCTGGGGTTGCTGGGGTTGTCGAGCACCTGGGACGGCGTGCCGTACTCGACGACGACACCGCCGTCCATGAACGCGACACGGTCGGCCACCTCTCGGGCGAAGCCGATCTCGTGGGTGACGACGATCATCGTCATGCCGTCCTCGGCGAGGCGGCGCATCACGTCGAGCACGTCGCCCACGAGCTCGGGATCGAGGGCGCTCGTGGGCTCGTCGAACAGCATGAGGTGTGGGCGCATCGCGAGTGCTCGCGCGATCGCGACACGCTGCTGCTGACCGCCGGACAGCTGCTTGGGGTAGGCGTCGACCTTGTCGCTCAGGCCGACCTGCTCGAGCAGCTGCCGGGCGTGCGCGCGCGCCGAGTCCTTGCTCTCGCCGTTGACCCGGATCGGGGCCTCGACCAGGTTGCCCAGGACGGTCATGTGCGGGAAGAGGTTGAACTGCTGGAACACCATGCCGACCCGTGCGCGCTGAGCCGCGATCTGGCGTGCCGGCAGCTCGCGCAGGTGCGTGCCCGCGTTGCGGTAGCCGATGTACTCGCCCTCGACCTGCAGGGTGCCGGCGTCGATCTTCTCGAGGTGGTTCACGCAGCGCAGGAAGGTGGACTTGCCCGAGCCGCTCGGACCGAGGAGGCACAGCACCTCGCCTTGCTGGACGTCGAGCGTGATGCCGTGCAGGACGGCGAGGCGGCCGAAGCTCTTGCGTACGTCGACCGCACGCACCATGGGCTGCTCGGTCATGAGGTCACCTCGCCCGTGGTCGGGGGCTTCAGGCCCGTCAGGCGCTGCAGGACCCCGGTGCGGGCGGGGAGGTGGCCGCGGCCGTAGCGCCGCTCGAGCCATGCCTGCGGGATGGACAGCAGGGAGGTGAGAGCCAGGTACCAGATCGACGCGACCACGAGCAGCGGGATGACCTGGTAGTTCTGCGAGTAGATGCGCTGCAGGACCGTCATGAGGTCCTGGCCGGCGATGACCGACACGAGTGCGGTCGTCTTGAGCATGGTGATCACCTCGTTGCCCATCGGCGGCACGATGACCCGCATCGCCTGGGGAAGCACGACCCGACGCAGGGTCTGGGAGGGGCTGAGCCCCAGTGAGAGCGCCGCCTCGGTCTGGCCGCGGTCGACGGAGCTCACGCCGCCGCGCACGATCTCGGCTGCATAGGCGGCCTCGTTCAGGCCGAGCGCGAGCAGCGCGGCAACGGGTGCGGTGATGACGTCGCTCGTGCGGCCCGAGAACAGGACGACATCCGTGAAGGGGATGCCGATCGACACGCTCGGGTAGAGCGCGCCGAGATAGCCCCAGAAGATGATCTGCACGAGCACCGGCGTGCCGCGGAAGAACCAGATGAACGTGCGCGCGACGCCTGAGAGCACGGCGTTGTCCGACAGCCGCATCACCGCGACGATCACGCCGCCGACGACGCCGATGACCATGGACGCCGCAGTGAGGTAGAGCGTCACGACGACGCCTGAGAGCGTGACGGGCGCGAAGAGGTACTCGCGGACCGTGCTCCAGCCGACGTTGGGGTTGGTGAACAGAGAGCGCAGGACCAGGAAGGCCACCAGCGCCACGAGGGCAGCCGCCACCCACCGACCCGGGTGGCGCAACGGACGGACCGGCAGCCCTGTCTGGGCTGCCTCGCTCGGTGCTGCGTTCGGTCGTTCAGTGGCGGGTTCCATCCCGGCCTCCTCGCTCGACTGAGGCCGTAGCCTATCGATTGATAGGCAACGCGCAAGGGTTCGCGGGCATCAGTTTTCCCGCGTTGGGCGGGCAGCCTCGCACTGCTGATGCCCCGCGCGACGAGGCGCTCACGGATACCGGAGCGGCACCCTCGTCCGCGGCTTAAGACTGGTGAACAACGATCAGCGGGTCGCCCTGGCGAAACGCTTCGACCAGTTCTTCAGGTGGTCAGCGAACTCCGGCGGGCCGAGCACGCGGAACTCCGCTCCCACCACGCCCATCGCGAACGTCGGCCAGTCGAGCATGTCGGCCATGAGCCGCGCGTGGCATCGCTCGTCGTCGATCGGGGTCACGGTCGCCCAGCGTCCGATGCGCTGCTCGACGAGCGGCGCCGGGGCGTCGATCTCCACCTCGATCACGTACGTCGGCGTACTCCCGCCCAGCTGCTGGTTGAGGAACGACGGCACGTCGGCGGCCGGCAGCTCGCGGGGGAGGAACGACGCGCCCGTGCCGACCGGGTCGGAGAGGCGGTCGAGGCGGAACGAGCGCCACGCGTGCCGGCCGAGGTCGTAGGCCACGAGGTACCAGCGCTGGCCGTGCCGGGCGATGTGCGTCGGCTCGACCTCGCGGTGCGACGGTGTGCCGTCGCGCGCGACGTACTCGAACTCGGCTCGCTCGTGGTCGCGGCAGAACTGCGCGAGGCGCACGAGCACGTCGGTCTCGATCGGGCCCGACATCGACGGCAGCGCCATCGACACCGTCGCCGAGCGCAGCGCCTGCACCTGGGCGGCGAGGCGCCTCGGCATCACCTGCGCGAGCTTGCCGAGCGCGCGGACGGACGAGTCGGCGATGCCGGCCACCGACGCCTGCGACGCGAGCTCGAGCCCGACGGCGAGGGCGATCGCCTCCTCGTCGTCGAGGATCAGCGGCGGCAGCACCGCGCCGGGCGCGAGCTGGTAGCCGCCGTCGACGCCGGGAGCTGCGGTGACGGGGTAGCCGAGGTCGCGCAGGCGGTCGACGTCGCGGCGGACCGTGCGCACCGACACCTCGAGGCGCTCGGCCAGCTCGTCGCCCGACCAGTGCCGGTGGGTCTGCAGCAGGCTCAGCAGCCGCAGGGTGCGCTCGCTCGTGGCCATGCCTGGAATCGTCTCAGAATTGCGGACAGGAACTGACCGCAATGGCTCCTAGCGTCGGTCACACGTTGATCGCCTCGCTAAGGAGAACGCCATGACCACCAGCCCGTCCGACACCGCCGTCGACGTCACCACTTCGCTCGACCGCGAGCGCACCGACCTGCTCGAGACCCTGCGCCAGCACCGCTGGTTCTTCACGTACACCGTGCAGGGGCTCACCGACGTACAGGCTCATGAGCGCACGACCGCCAGCGAGCTGACGCTGGCCGGTCTCGTCCACCACGTCGCCGACACCGAGGCCACGTGGGCGAAGTTCATGGTCGACGGGCCGGCGGCGATGGCCGCGGAGACCGAGTTCTGGACAGACCCCGCGAACGATGTCGACCCCGCGAGCCGCTTCCGCCTGCGCGAGGGGCAGACGCTCGCGCAGGCGCTCGCGGAGTACGCCGCCATCGCCGCCCGGACCGACGCTCTCGTGGCGTCTCTGCCCAGCCTCGACGCCGACCACGAGCTGCCGCCGGCCCCTTGGTTCGAGCCCGGCAAGCGCTGGAGCGCGCGACGCGTGCTGCTGCACCTCATCGCCGAGACCGCGCAGCACGCCGGTCACGCCGACATCCTGCGCGAGTCCCTCGACGGCCAGAAGACCATGGGCTGACGCCGTACTCGGTGTTGCCGGCGTACCTCGTGCCAGAGCGCGTCGCAGGGAGCGCGTTCCGGCACGAGGTTGCCGGGAGATCGTGGCTCAGCAGACCGGTACCGATATGCGCATGCCGTGACCCGACACGCTTCGGAGCAACCAGCGGATGCGAATTCCGTCGTATAGCGCCCGCACGTCCTCCGTTGATCGCGCGGAGGGATTCGGGTAGCTCAGGCGGTGGGGAGCGCCGGGCGGTGCATCACGGCCCAGGTGGGGGTGACCTCGACGTGGTCGTCGTACGCCGTCGCGTCGCCGTCGACGATGAGGCTGTAGTCGGTGCCGCTCGCGCCGGGGAACATGAGGGTGACCGCAGGCCGTGCGGTCGCGTTCTCCGCTGTACGGCGGCCCACGCTGGCGACGAGCACGCCGTCGACGTACTGCGTGGGTACGGCGAGGCTCTGCGCGCGGCCGTCGTCCCTGACCGTGACGAGGTAACCCCAGGGGTAGCCCTCGAGCTTGGCGGCCAGATCGTCGAGCGGCACAGGGATGCTCATGCCCCGCAGCCTAGGCACCACGCCGCTCCGGCGGCGCGGTTCGCGAGCGGCTGACGGTCTGCCCGGCGTCGGCGTACCGGGACGTAGCTGGGTGGGGAACCCGTCGTGGAGCGCACGGTGGTTACCCGGGTAACGCGATTGCTTGGTAGGTGGGTGGCGAATCCGTCGTGGAGCGAACGCTTGTTACCCGGGTAGTGCGGGTGATGTGGGTCGCGTTGTCGGGTGGTGCGGGCGCGGCGTACGGCGGGGTCTGGCAGGGTCGGCGGTACGCGCACACCTGAGCCGGAGGGGCTGGCGATGTCGGAGAGTCTCTACATCACCTCGGCCTCGCCGCGCGCGGGCAAGGCGGTCGCGGCGCTCGGGGTGCTCGAGCTGCTGGCGCGGCGCGTCGACCGGATCGGCCTGTTCCGCCCGCTGATCGACGGCGACGGCACGTCGGATGCCCTGGTCGAGCTGCTCGTCGACCGCTACGACCTCGACGTCGACCTCGCGACCGCCTGCCCCATGACGTACGCCGATGCCGCGCGGCACCTGGAGTCGGGCCACCAGGACGCGGTCGTGACGGCGGCGGTCGAGGCGTTCACCGCGCTCAAGGCCCGCTACGACTTCGTGCTGGTCCTGGGCACCGACTACACCGGGCCGGCGGCGTCGACCGAGCTCGACCTCAACGCGACCCTCGCGGCCAACCTCGGCACGCCTGTGCTGTCGGTCGTCTCGGCGTGGGACAGCGAGCCGGACGACGTACCCGCCGCCGTGGCCCAGGCACGGCACGTGCTCACCGACCACGGCTGCACGTTGGTGGGCACGCTCGTGAACCGCGCGGACCCTCTGCGGCGCGACGAGATCGAGGGGCTGCTGGCGGCGTCGGCATCGGACGAGCCGGTCTGGGTGCTGCCCGACCTGCCCGTGCTCTCGGCGCTCACCGTCGACGAGATCGCGACCGCGCTCGGCGGCACGGTGCTCGCGGGGGAGCCGGCCGACCTGCAGCGCGAGGTCGACCGCTTCGTCGCCGGCTCCGCGCACGTGCCCAACGTGCTGCCTCTGCTCGACACCGGCGTGCTGCTCGTCGCGGCCGGCGACCGTGCGGATCTGGCCGTCGCGATGGCGGCGTTCGCCTCGAGCCCCGACCTGCCCACGCCGGCCGGACTCGTCACGACTCTCGGCCTCGTGCCGGATGCCTTGACGCTGCAGCTGCTGCGGGCGTCGCGGCTGCCCGTGGTGGCGGTCGAGCGCGACACCTACGCCACGCTGCACCAGATCGAGGGCCTGCGCGGCGAGATCCGCGCGGGGTCGCGGCGCAAGATCGCTGCGGCGCTGGGGGAGTTCTCCGAGCATGTCGACACCGAGCGGCTCGCATCGCGCATCCGGTTCAGCACGTCGGAGACCGTGACGCCGTTGATGTTCGCGGTCGACGTCCTCGAGCGAGCGCGCGCGGATCGCAAGCGCATCGTGCTGCCGGAGGGCACCGACGAGCGCATCCTGCGCGCGGCGGAGGAGCTGCTGCACGGACGCGTCGTCGACCTCGTGCTGCTTGGCGACCCGGGTGTGATCGCGGCGAAGGCGGCTGCGATCGGCGTCGACATCACGGGCGCGTCGATCATCGACCCGGCATCTTCGGACCTGCTGCCGCTGCTCGCCGCGCGGTACGCCGAGCTGCGCGCGCACAAGGGCGTGACGCTCGAGCAGGCGCGCGACCGCGTGATCGACCCGTCGTACTTCGGGACGCTGCTCGTCGAGACCGGTCGCGTCGACGGCATGGTGTCGGGTGCGACGCACACCACCGCCGAGACCATCCGGCCGGCGCTCGAGGTGATCAAGACCGTGCCGGGCGTGTCCCTGGTGTCGTCGACGTTCCTCATGTGCCTGCCCGACCGCGTGCTGGCCTTCGCCGACTGCGCGGTCAACGTCGACCCGACCGCGCAGCAGCTCGCCGAGATCGCGTCGTCGACCGCCGACACCGCCGCGGCGTTCGGCATCGTGCCGCGCGTGGCGATGGTGTCGTACTCGACGGGATCGTCCGGGTCTGGTGCCGACGTCGAGAAGGTGCGCCTCGCGACGTCGCTCCTGGTCGAGCGGCGGCCGGATCTGCCCGTGGCCGGCCCGATCCAGTACGACGCGGCCGTGGATCCCGCGGTCGGCGCGTCGAAGATGCCGGGCAACGAGGTGGCCGGGCACGCGACCGTGCTGGTGTTCCCCGACCTCAACACGGGCAACGCGACGTACAAGGCCGTGCAGCGCTCGGCCGACGCCGTGGCGGTGGGGCCGGTGCTGCAGGGCCTGCGCCGTCCGGTGAACGACCTCAGCCGCGGCTGCACCGTGCCCGACATCGTCAACACGGTGGCCATCACCGCCATCCAGGCCCAGTCAGTCGCCTCGTCCTGAGGGCGCACGCTTTGACGTGGTGGCGGCGTACCTGGGTGGCGAACGCGTCGCAGACCACACGCTCGTTGACCAGGGTCGGGGCGACTAGCAAATGTTGGCGCTCGCTTCGTCGGCGGCGATGTACTCCGCTTCGGCGGGGTGGGGGCCGTAGCCGTCGCGGGAGTCGTAGCGGGCGATGGCGACGCCGCTCTCGATGAGGCTGAGGCCGACGTCGGTACTGCCCACCCAGACGTAGCGCAGAAGTCGGCCGTAGCGGTCGGTGTCGTCGTCGTCCGGCACTCTCAGCAACCGCGCCGCAGAGCCGACCGGGGCGAGCGCCTCGGCCTGGGCGGTCGCCTCGTCGAAGCCGCAGCGGCCGTGCTCGGGGGTGTCGATCCCGAGCAGCCGGACGCGCCCGGCCGTGGTGTCGACCGTGTCGCCGTCCACCCACCGGGTGATCACGACGTCCTGGCTCGGCAGCGAGGTTGCGTCGGGCCCGTCCGGGATCGACGTCGTGCGCGTGGTGGGGGCGGGGGTAACGCCGTCGGTCGACTGCGGCGCGCTGCTCGTTGGCTTGCTGTCGCTCGAGGGCTGGGGCGTGCACGCGACCAGCGCGAGCGAGACCGCGACGGCGGCAAGACGCATCCCCATGACACGTCGATCATGCCGCACCCGTACGACCCCAGTCCGATTCCACTGCCCGGGCGCCGGATCGGGGGTGCGTGGCGGCCTAGGTGTGTGGGGAACGCGTCTCAGGGAGCGCTTTCGCCGTACAGCTCGCGGGGCCGAGGGGTGGGGAGCGTGGGCGGGCGGCGTCTGCCGCGGCGGCTAGGGTCGGGGCATGACTCGTGATGCCTCCTCCGTGCTGGCGGAGGTGTTCGGGTTCTCGTCGTTCCGGGGTGCTCAGCAGGCGATCGTCGAGCGCACGGTGGCGGGTGACGACTCCGTCGTCCTCATGCCCACCGGTGGCGGCAAGTCGCTGTGCTACCAGCTGCCGGCGCTGCTGCGGCCGGGCGTCGGCATCGTCGTGTCGCCGCTGATCGCGCTCATGCACGACCAGGTCGAGGCGCTGCGGCTGCTCGGTGTGCGGGCGGCGTACTGGAACTCCACGTCGTCCGCCGAGGAGACCGCGGCCACCCGCCGCGCTCTGCAGAGCGGCGAGCTCGACCTCCTGTACGTCGCCCCCGAGCGGCTGCTGCTGCCGTCGTTCCTGTCGGTGCTGCAAGAGGTAGCGAAGACCACGGGCATCGCACTGTTCGCCATCGACGAGGCGCACTGCGTCTCGCAGTGGGGCCACGACTTCCGGCCGGAGTACCTGCGGCTCGCGGAGATCACCGCGCACTTCCCGGGCGTGCCGCGCATCGCGCTCACCGCGACCGCCGACCCGATCACGCGCACCGAGATCTTCCAGCGGCTCGGGCTCGTGGGCGCGCAGGAGTTCGTGTCGAGCTTCGACCGTCCGAACATCAGGTACGTCGTCGAGGAGAAGACCGAGGCCCGCGCGCAGCTGCTGCGGTTCCTGGAGTCGGGGGATGACGGCGAGTCGCTGCGTGGCTCCGCGGGCATCGTGTACTGCCAGTCGCGCAAGCGCACCGAGGAGATCGCGGGCTGGCTGCGCGACGCTGGCCACGACGCGATCCCGTACCACGCGGGCATGGCCAACGACGACCGCTCCGCCGCGCAGCAGCGCTTCCGCCGCGAGGACGGCGTGGTGGTGGTCGCGACGATCGCGTTCGGCATGGGCATCGACAAGCCGGACGTCCGTTTCGTCGCGCACGTCGACCTGCCCAAGAGCCTCGAGGGCTACTACCAGGAGACCGGACGCGCCGGCCGCGACGGTGACCCCGCGATCGCGTGGATGGCGTACGGCCTCGCCGACGTCGTCCAGCAGCGCTCGTTCATCAACGGCTCCGGCGGATCGCCCGAGCATCAGCGCGTCGACCAGATGAAGCTCGACGCCATGCTCGGGTACGCCGAGGCCTCCACCTGCCGCCGTCGGATCCTGCTGGCGTACTTCGACGAGGAGTCGGAGGACTGCGGCAACTGCGACACGTGCCTCTCGCCGCCTGAGCTGTGGGACGCGACCGTGCCCGCGCAGAAGGTGCTGTCGGCTGCGATCCGCACCGGGCAGCGCTTCGGCGCCGGGCACCTGATCGACGTACTCCTGGGCAAGCGCACGCCGAAGGTCGAGCAGTGGGACCACGACCAGCTGCCGACGTTCGGCGTCGGTGCTGACGTGAGCGACCGCGAGTGGCGCAGCATCGTGCGGCAGCTGGTCGCGCGCGGGATGCTCTCGCCCGATCCTGCGCGGATGGGGGCTTTGACCGTGTCTGAGGCGGCGCGGCCGGTGCTCGAGGGCGGCGCTGTGGTGCAGCTACGGCGTGTGTCGGCTCCAGTTGGCCGCACGAAGAAGGCGCGATCCGCTTCTGGCGCAGCGGCTTCGGCCGCTTCCCCTGCGGACAACGCGCTGTTCGAGCGGCTGCGAACGCTGCGGCGCGAACTGGCCGACGCCGACGGCGTGCCGGCGTACGTCGTGCTGCCGGACCGCACCCTGTGGGAGCTCGTGGCGTCGAAGCCCACCACCACCGACGGCCTGCTCGCCGTCAACGGCATCGGCCCCGCGAAGGCCGAGAAGTACGGCCCCCAGTTCCTCGAGGCCTTGGCCGAGACGGGCTGATCCAGCTCAGCCCGCGTTGACGGGTCCGACTCCCTGCCCGCCTCGGATCCGCGTTCGTAGATCCCGGTCCGGTTTTGGCGTTCGTGAATGCCTCGTTTGTTGCGCTCTTAGCAACGAAGGCCCCCTTCATCGCAAACAGACCGCCGTTGTCAGGTGGCGTCGCTCCAGCTCTCGGGCGGGGTTGCGGGCGGCTCCGCGCCGGGCGGGGCTTCGGCCTCGGGTGGTTCGGCTCCGGAGGACGTCGGTGCCTCGGCCTCAGGCGGTTCGGCTCCGGACGGTGTGGCGCCTTCGGCCCCGGGGGGCGTCGATGGCGTCACCGGCAGGTCGGGAGCCTCCGGCGTCGGCGTCGGCGGCATCGGGGTCGACGTCGTCTGCGTACCTCGCGGTTCGGCGAGGTCAGCTACGACGACGTCGAAGACGGGGTCGAGGGGGTAGTCGCTGTGGCCCAGCGGTGGAAGGCGCGGCTCGAGGGCCGACTCGGCGACGACGGCGGGGTCGACGAGGCGCAGGTCGGAGCCGATCTTGTACCAGCGGTGAGGCACGCCGCGGACCGTCGTGACGCGCGGCTCGGCCGTGCGCGGCCGCGTCGGATCGTCTGCGGCCCAGGCGAATCCGAGCCACTCCGTGGTCTGCGGCCCCGGCCGGTCGACGCCTGCAGGCCAGGAGAGCGCGGGCGCGCCGAGCGGGTCGGTCCAGCGGTAGACGTTGCGCCAGCGCGACTCGGCCGTGGGCGGCAGCGGCTCGGAACCCGACGTACGCCGCAGGGCCTGGAGGTAGAGCCACGACATGCGGCCGTAGCCGAAGTACGTCGGGAACATGCGGCCGTAGAGGAACTGCAGCTGCGAGCCGTACGTGACGAGCGACAGCCGCGGCAGGACCGACCGGGCGCGCGCCGGATGCAGCCACGGGAGCCCGGGGGAGTCGAAGACCGGTGCCGCCGCGGCGACCGGACCATCGTCGGCGGCGGCGGCCTCGGTACGGCTCACCGGGGGATCGGCGCTGGGCCAGCCCAGGTAGTCGAGGACGGCGATCGCGCCGACGCTGATGAGCGAGCCCTGGCTGTGCCCCGACACCACCACGGCGCGGGCGCCGAGACCGCCGACGTCGCGCGGCTCGGCGAGCTGCACGGCACGGGTCGCCACGCCCAGCACCGCGCGTCCGCCGTACGGCGGTGGGCAGAGGGGATGGGCGTCGCGCGGCCAGAACGACAGGACGTCCCAGATGATGCCGACGGTGCGGCGCTTCTCGGGGTCGCGCAGCGTCGTGAGGCCGAGCCCGATGAGCGCCGCGGCGACGGCCGAGACGACCGCGACGCCGAAGGTGAAGAGCGCGCTCGAGGTGACGGCAGTGACGCCCGACGACACCGTGCCGCCGAGCACGGTGGGCCGCAGGTTGCCGAGCGACGCGATCGAGGCGAGCACCAGCGCGAGGCCGCTGACCGCGGCGAGGAAGCCGATCACGCGGTGGTAGCGGGTGCGCGACTCCGCGATGAACCAGCGCGTGAGCACAGCGCGCCGCCCGCGCTGCAGGTCGTCGGCGCCACCACCGGCGACGGGGTCGGGCGGGTAGTCCTCGGCGAGCAGCGCGGTGTACGGGCCGTCGGCGTCCTGGCCCAGCAGCAGCCGGAGCGAGAGCCCGACGAGGGCGAGGGGCACGAGGTACCAGAGGTCGCGGAGGTCGACCGTCGTACGCCGGTCCTGCACGAACAGCACCGCGGCCGCGCCGATCGCGACGAACCACGGCCACTTCGCGAGCGGCCGCTCGAGCGCAGCGCCGGCGAGCGGCACGATCGACGCCGCGAGCAGCAGCGCGGCGCCTCCCCAGATCGCGGCCGAGAAGCCGAAGATCGTGGGCAGCCGTCCGTTGCCGATCACGCTGCTCGTCCAGAACACCAGCACGGTCGAGAGCCCGAACGCGAGGGCGACAGCGACCACGGTGAGCAGCCACGGCCCCCACCCGCGCCAGAACGGCCGGAACGCAGGCGGCACAAGGGGATACGACGGATCGGTTGCGTCTCCCTTGAGCAGTCGGTCGGCCACGGGACCCTGGCGCTGCTGCCACGTGGTGATCGCCAGGGCGACGAGCAGCAGCGACACGATGACCGCGAGCCAGCTGATGGTGATCTCGGGCGGGCCGGCCGGTGCATCGGCGGCGACTGCATCGCCGAGGGGGCTGCCCGCGCCGTGGTCCTGCGCCCACGCCGCGAGGAACACCGACGCCGCTGTCACCGGCACCGCGGCGATCCGTGCACGAGCCACCCGGTCCGACAGCCGCACGGTGTCGAGCGACGACGACTCCACGCGCCGCGAGCGCGACGGCTCCAGGGCGACGAGCCACACGCCGTACAGGACCACGACCGCGTTGACCGCGACGAGCACCGACCACGCGATCGGCGCGGCAACTGCAGCGTCGGCGTCGAACGGCGCAACTGTCGCGAGCGCGAGCAGGCCGAAGAGGCCGAGCGAGGCGACCACGTGCGCGGCGCGCAGCCGGGACGCGTTCGGCGACCCGCTCCAGAAGCCGACGTCGTCGAACGAGCCGTAAGGCGTCCGCCACGGCACCATGCCGCCGGCCGGATCGTGCGTGAACACCTGCCGCCCGAACCACCACACGAGTGTCACGATCACGGCGGCGGGAATCGCGCCGAGCAGCACGAAGTACCCGCCGCCCTCGGGGTACCAGTCGAAGCGCGGTGCGCCGATCGTCCAGCCGACGAAGCACGCCGTGGCGACGAGCAGCAGCGTGAGGCCGAGGCCGAGCAGGCGCAGCACCGCGGTGGCGGCCTGGTCGCGGCGGCGTACGTCGCTCTGCTGGTGGGGGAGCAGCATCGTGAAGCGCGCGAGGTTGAGCAGCGCGAACGGCACAAGCAGGAGCCACAGCGCCCGGGTGGCCGACCCCGATGTGAGCCGCCCCCAGTGGAACGCCTCGACGATGCGGCTGCGCCCGTACGTCGCCTCCACCACCGGAGTCGTACGGCGGAAGATGCGCGCGGCCTCGTCGCCCGCGACCTGGGTTGGGTACGGGTCGCCGAGCACGCTCTCGGGCTTGGTGCCGCTCACCCCGTGCACGCGCAGCTCGACCACCTGGTCGAGCGTGCCGTCGCCCTCAGCCCCTGACCCCATGCGCCGATCGTGCCCCTCGCCACCCACCCTGACCAGAGCCGAAAGGGTCCGCTCTGGATGCGTGAGAGGAACGAAGACGTGCCTCCCAGGCATCCAGAGCGGGTCCTACAGCAGCGTCTTGAGCGGCACCTCGGGGTCGGCGAGCTGCGCCGCGTCGATCGGCTTGCGGCTCGCGATGAGCGCCTTGATGTCGTCGGTGACGTCCCAGACGTTCACGTTCATGCCCGCGAGCACCACGCCCTGCGCCGTCCAGAACGCGATGAACTCGAGCTGGTCGACGTCGCCGCGGATCACCACGGCGTCGTACCCGCCGGGTTCGGCGTACCCCGTGTACTCCATGCCGAGGTCGTACTGGTCGCTGTAGAAGTACGGCTGCCGGTCGTACGCCGCGTCGGTGCCGACGATCCCGGCCGCGGCGACCGCCGGCTGGTTGAGCGCATTGGCCCAGTGCTCGACCCGGATTCGCTTGGCCAGCACGGGATGCCAGGCGTTCGCCACGTCGCCGACCGCGTAGATGTCGGGGTCGTTCGTGCGGAGGTGCTCGTCGACGAGGATGCCGTTGTCGACCTCGAGGCCGGCGTCCTGCGCGAGCTGGACGTTCGGCGTGATGCCGACCCCGACCACCACGGCCTCGGCGGCGACGGCGGTGCCGTCCTCGAGCTGGACGGCGACGACGCGGCCCCCGTCGCCCGTGAGTGCGGCGACACCCACGCCGAGGCGGAGGTCGACACCCTTCTTCGCGTGCAGGTCGGCGAAGACCTGCGCGACCTGGGGGCCGAGGACGCCGCCCAGAGGCAGCGGAGCCATCTCGATCAGGGTCACCTCGACGCCGGCCGCGCGCGCTGCCGCTGCGACCTCGAGCCCGATCCACCCGCCGCCGATGATGGCGACATTGCTGACGGCGGCGATGGTGTCGCGCAGGCGGTCGCTGTCGTCGAGGCGGCGCAGGTAGAGCACGCCCTCGAAGCTCGGAGCCCTCGACCGTGAGCGGACGCGGGCTGGATCCGGTTGCGATCACGAGACGGTCGTACGGCAGCTCGGTGCCGTCTGCGAGCACGACCGTGCCGCTCGTGCGATGGATCGCGGTCACGTGGGTGCCGCGCATCAGAGTGACCGAGTTCTCGTCGTACCACTCCTCGGGGTGCAGCGATACCTTGTCGAGGCCTGCCTTGCCCTGCAGGTAGTCCTTCGAGAGTGGCGGCCGGTCGTACGGCAGGTGCGGCTCGTCGCCGATGATCGTGATTGCGCCGGCGTACCCCTGCGCGCGCAGCTCCTCGGCCGTCTTCGTGCCGGCCAGGCCGGCACCGATCACCACGACGCTCGTCACGTCCGACATGTGCACCTCCATCAGGTCTCCTCTCCACCTTCCGTCGGATCGGGCGGATCCGCTAGGGGAAGGGCCCTCGAGTTCGGCGTGGACGTCGTGGTGTTGCGTCAACCTGGTCGCGGCGGCGTGGATCGCGTCACGCCGAGGGCGGAGACCCGGGCGGTAGGTTCGGCGCATGTCCGTCGATGAGCTGGTCGCCGCGCTGCCGGGCGACGTCGTGGTCACCGATGCCGAGCGCACCGACAAGTACCGCTGGGACCGCGCCAACGACCCGCGCGCCGGTGTGCCGCTGGCCGTGGTCCGCGCCGAGTCGACCGAGCACGTGCAGACCGCCGTGCGGTGGGCGGCGAAGCACGGCGTGGCCGTCGTACCCCGGGGTGCGGGCACCGGTCTCTCGGGCGGCGCTTCGGCCATCGACGGCTGCCTCGTCATCTCGACCGAGCGGATGCGGGCCGTCGAGATCGACCCGCTCACGCGCATCGCGTACGTCGAGCCCGGTCTGCTCAACGCCGAGCTCAAGGCCGAGGCCGCGCGGCACGGCCTCTGGTATCCGCCGGACCCGTCGTCGTACGAGATCTGCTCGATCGGCGGCAACATCGCCACGAACGCCGGCGGCCTCTGCTGCGTGAAGTACGGCGTCACCACCGACTACGTGCTCGGCCTCACCGTGGTGCTCGCCGACGGTACGGCGGTGGAGCTCGGCGGGCCGCGGCTCAAGGACGTGGCCGGGCTGTCGCTGACCAAGCTGTTCGTGGGCAGCGAGGGCACGCTCGGCATCGTCACGCGGATCGTGCTTCGGCTGGTGCCGGCGCAGCGGACGCCGTCCACCCTGGTGGCGACGTTCGCCTCGCTCGACGACGCGACCGCGACGGTGCTCGCGATCTCGAGCCGGATGCGGCCGTCGATGCTGGAGTTCATGGACCGCGCGTCGATCAACGCGGTCGAGGACATGACGCACATGGGCCTCGACCGGTCGGCGGAGGCGCAGCTGGTCGTGCAGTCGGACGAGCCGGCGGCGTACGCGGCGGCGGAGATCGCGGCCGTGGGCGCGCTGTGCGAGGACAGCGGCGCCACCGAGTGGTTCTCGACCGACGACGCCGACGAGGGCGAGCAGTTCGTCGTCGCGCGGCGCCTCGCGATCCCCGCGCTCGAGCTGAAGGGTGCTCTGCTGCTCGAGGACGTCGGCGTGCCGCTGCCGCTGCTCGGCGAGCTCGTGCGCGGCATCGAGGCGATCAGCGCCGACAACGACGTGCTGGTCGCGGTCGTCGCGCATGCGGGTGACGGCAACACGCACCCGCTCGTCGTGTTCGACCCGGCGGATCTTGCGCAGGTCGCGCGCGCCGAGGCGGCGTACGACGCGATCATGCGGCTCGCGATCTCGCTCGGCGGCACGATCACGGGCGAGCACGGCGTGGGGAGGATGAAGCAGCCGTGGCTGCGCGACTACCTCGGCCCCGAAGTGCACGACCTCAACCGCCGCATCAAGGACGCCTTGGACCCCCAGGGCATCCTCAACCCGGGCGCCGGCATCTGAGCCACCACCTCACCCAGGACGATGTCGGAAACCGTCGCCGTTCTTGAGCATCTGCCTGGGCGAGGTGCGGTCGCCGGGACCGCCGACGCATGGCCGGGGGTACGTCGTCGCTGCGATCCGCGGCGTCGCCCGGGCGGCACGTCACCCAGGACAATGCCCGAAACTGCCGGTGTTCTTGGCCATCGTCCTGGGTGAAGTCGTCAGCTCGCCCACGTCTTCAGCCACGCCAGGATCGGTTCGCTCACGACGCCGACGGTGATCACGCTCATGTGGGTCTCGGCCGTGATGACGTCGAGCGTCACGGGATTCCCCGCCTTCTTCAGCGCGGCGGCGAAGGTGGTGGCCTGCTGGAGCGGTACGACGTCGTCGCCGTCGCCGTGGATGAGCAGCACGTGCAGCGTCTTCGGTGCCTGGCCCGTCGTCACGTAGTGGATCGGGTCGCCGCAGTCCCAGAGCGCGGGATCGTCCGCGCGCGGCGTGCCGAACCAGTCGTCCATCATCGGCTGGAACGCCTTCGCGTCGTAGATCCCCGCGAGCCCCACAACGCCTGCGATCTCAGGGATCGGATCGGCGCACGGTCGTGCGAGCGCCGTACCCGACACGCCGGCCAGCGCCACCAGGTGCCCGCCCGCCGAGTGCCCGACCAGGATCACGGGGCCAGGCTTAGGGTCGGACGACTTCACCAGGGACACGGCGTACGCCGCGGAGCACAGCACGTCCTGCAGCGACGTCGGGAAGCCGATGCCGTCGTCGCCGGCGCGGTACTCCGTGGTCGCGGCGTAGTAGCCGGCGTCGGAGATCGCCTGCGCGAGAGGGACGAGCCCGGAGCTGTCGTGCGACTGCCAGCCGCCGCCGGGCACGAGCACCACCATCGGCACGGTCGGGCGAGCGGGGACCGCGACGGGCGAGTAGACCTCGGTCGTCAGCGACGGGTCGAAGGTGGACGGCGACGGGAGCGGTGCAGGCTCCGTCGTCTCCAGCGGCCCAGTCGACGACTGGCTGCAGCCGGTGAGCATCAGCGCGAGCGCGATCCCGGCCATCCAGCGCATACGCGTCCCCATGAGGCCATCATCGTCCAGCCGCTGCTAGTGGAGGCCGAGGGCACGGCGAGGGTGGCCGAACCGAGACCGGGCGGACGTCGCGCGAGCCCGTGCCCTGCCCGGTGTCGGTCACGAGTCGTACGAGTAGCGGGGGGCGCGCCGCGTGGGCGTCGCCGGGACTGTGTCATGACCGGTGTCGACGGGCCGGCGTACGAGTCGCGGGGTGCGTGTGCCCGGGTGAGGATGGTCGCGCGGTCGCTCCGCGACCCGCCGGGTGCCCGGACCTGGATCCGACGACCACTGCAAGGAGCACCGACGCCATGCGCTCCCGACGTCCCCTCGCCCTGGCCGCCACGGCCCTCGCCCTCGCTGCCGCCCTCAGCGGCTGCAGCAGCCACTCCTCAGGGACAGCGTCCGGTGATGCAACCGCGGCGATCGTGGCGGGGCAGGCCGGCGACATCGCCTTCGCCCAGCTGATGATCCCGCACCACGAGCAGGCCGTGGAGATGGCCGATCTCGCCCTCGAACGCCAGACCTCGCCCGAGGTCAAGGCGCTCGCCGAGCAGATCAAGGGTGCTCAGGATCCCGAGATCGAGCAGATGTCCGGCTGGCTCACGACCTGGGGCGCACCCCGCGAGATGCCGTCCGACATGGACCACGGCTCCGACCACGGCGGCATGTCCATGGCCGGGATGATGAGTGACGAGGACATGGCTGCCCTCGCTGCCGCGTCGGGAGCCGAGTTCGACCAGAAGTGGCTCACCCTGATGATCGCGCATCACGAGGGCGCGCTCACGATGGCGCAGCAGGTGCTCGGCACGACGTCCGACACCCAGGTGCGCACCCTCGCCGAGGCCATCGTCGCCGGCCAGAAGGCCGAGATCGCCGACATGAAGGCCCTCCTCGCCCCCTGACGACTGTTCGCCGACGTAGCTGCGAGGCGACGCATCGCAGAGAGAGCGCGTTCGCCGTACAGCTAGGCGAAGGCGGGACCGAAGAACTCGGCTTGTCCGTCCTTGACGAGGTAGACGGACCACTCGGGCAGGCCGACGAACCAGCGGTTGCAGGTGGGGCCCTCGACCAGGCACGCCGTGGCGAGCGCATCGGCCAGGCCCGCATCCGGACCGACGACGGTCGCGCTGTCGTAGTGGACGCCGAAGTCGCCGGTCACGGTGTTGGCGATGTGCGAGCCGCGCTCGTAGAGGCCGCTCGTCGCGATCGCCCAGCCGTCCGGCACCGACACCGCACGGATGACCGACTGCGTGTCGTAGGGGTTCGTGATCCCGACCGTCCAGTCCTCGCCCGGAGCCTGGAGGCCGCGGCAGGCGATGTCGCCCGACGCGTTGACGCACACGTTCGAGACACCGGCCGCCACGATCTGGTCGGCCACCACACCTGCGGCCCAGCCCTTCACGTAGCCGCTCGGGTCCACGCCGCCGCGCACAGCCCAGGGGTCGAACACGCCGTCGGTCAGATCGCGAGCGCCGGCGCAGGCGGCAAGCACCGACCGCACGACCGACGGGAGCCGGAACTCCTCCATCAACCCGTTGCGGTACATGGTGATCGGGGTGTCGGCACGGTACGTCGAGAACCACGCGTCGACCTGGTGCAGGTATGCCGCGGCCGAGGCCACGATCGCGTCGACGTCGGACGGAAGCGAGGGCGAACGGAGGTCGAAGAGCACGTGCGTGCCCCACACGGGCTCGACGTGCAGCTTCTGCTCCCAGCCGCCAGGACCGGCGTACGAGATGAGGCCGTCGGTGCCGAGCCCGGTCATACGAGCCTCCGAACGAGCGGACCGGAGTACGACGTCGGCGCGGCGAAGCCGCACGTGCCCACGTGCGAAGCACGAGCGCGCGGACCGGCGTACGACGCCGGAGCGTCGGTGCCGAGCCCGGTCATGTCAGATGCCCGCCTTGCTCATCGCCGAGGCGAGGGAGGAGACCCAGGCCTTCGACGTGAGGGTAGCGCCCGACACCGCCGCGACCGACGCGCTGCGAGCGCCGACGGTCTCGGACGACAGCTTCGGGATCGAGAACTCCGAGTACGGCGACGACTCGCCGGTCGGGTACTTCGCGGCCCAGGCCTTGGTGATCTTGCCGTCGACGACGCGGATTCCGACCTGCACGGTGCCGTAACGGTGGGTGACGGCGCTGCCGACGAAGTCGCCGTTGGGCAGGGACTTGGTCGGGGTCGGCTTCGGTGCGGGCTTGGGTGCGGCCTTGGTGGGCGTCGGCTTCGGCGCGGCGGTCGTCGGGTCGGCGGCGGGCGCGGCCGGGTCGGCGGCGGCCGTCGTGGCACCGGCCTTGGTCGGCTTCGCGGAGGCCTTGGCCGTCGAGGACGGCTTCGGCTTCGCGCCCTTGGTCGCGGCCGCGGACGGCGACTCCGACGGCGAGGCGGATTCGCCCGCAGCCGGGGACTCGTCGGCCGGGGGAGCACCGAGGCCGTCGACCGGGCCGGCTGCCGACGCGAGGTCACCCGCGATGGACACCTGGCCGTCGGAGTACGACAGCACGGTGGCGAGGCCTGCGACGGTGCCCACTGTCACCAGCAGTGCTCGTCTCATGATCAGTTCCTTCTCTCAAGACCTAGAACGCAAAGACCTAGAACGCAAAGACCTAGAACGCGAACGCTTCGTGGTGCTGCCGATCGGTCGGCACTCCGGCGTCCTCCGCCGCCTCGAGCACCTTCTCCGTGAACCCGTCAGGTCCACAGACGTACACGTCGCAGTCGGCGAGGTCCGGGATCATCTCCAGGATCACGTCGGTGCGCAGCCGCGCCTGGCGCCGAGAACCCTCGAGGTACCAGAGGCGGAACCCGCGCGACATCGCGAGCTCCTCCATCTCCGCGCGCAGCGGCGCGGAGTCGAGCGAGTGCACGCGGAAGACGACGTCGACGTCGGCGCCCTCGGGCAGGTCCTCGAGCATCGCGCGCACCGGCGTGATGCCGACGCCGGCCGCGAACGCCGCGATCCGGTTGCTGTGCCGCTGCCCGGCGGTGAAGACGCCGTACGGGCCCTCGGCCCACACCCGGGTGCCGGGCTTGAGCCGCCAGATCAGCTCGCGCGACTGGTCGCCGAGGTCCTTGACCGTGACGCGGAGGAAGGACGAGTTCGGGGACGCCGACAGCGAGTACGGGTGCGCCTGCCACCACCAGTGCCGCGTGAGGAAGCGCCACTGGAAGAACTGGCCGCCGCGCGCCTTGAGCAGGTCGAGGTCGCGGCCGGAGATGTAGATCGACACGACGTCCGGCGTCTCCCGGACGACGGCGGCGACGCGCAGGTCGTGCTTGATCGACGTCGAGACCGGGGCGATGAAGCGCGAGCCGATGATGATCGCAGCGACCAGCACGTAGAGGCCGATCCAGAACCACTTCTGCATGGGGTGCTTGGCGAACATCGAGCCGAGCTCGATCTGGTGGCCGAAGGCGAGCGCGACGGCGACGTAGAAGTAGAGGTGCGCCACCCACCAGGTCTCATACTTCATCCGCTGGCGGATCTTGCGGTACGACATCACACCGAGGCCCATCATGAGCACGAACGCGGTCGTCGCGGGGACCATCCACGGCGAGTGCGCCACGATGTTCCAGAACTGCTCGAGCACACCGGATTCCGCGGCCTGCGCGTAGCCGATCGTCGTCAGCACCATGTGCGCGAGGATCAGGAGCAGGGAGTACGGCGCGACCTGACGGTGCAGCCACACGAGCTTGTCGTGGCCGACCTCGCGCTCCACCCACGGAACGCGCGCGACGAGCACGAGCAGCACGAGGCAGAGGTACGTGCCCGCCATCGCCGTGATCGAGCCCAGCGCCGTCATCGGTCCGCCGAGGTACTGCCAGGTCGCGGGCGCGTCCCCGACGGCGAAGGCCGTGGTGATGCCGAGGCCGATGCCCGCGATCAGCACCGCGATGTCGCCACGGCGGGTCGAGGTGCCACGAGCATGGATGCCGCTCTCGACCGGGATCGGGTACGTGACGGGAGCCATGGCAGCAGGCGAGGCGGTGCCCAGCGCGCCCGAGGCGAGCTCGGCGTCGTAGTCGGGCTCGGGGATGAACACCCGCGGTGGGATCACGGCGTCGTGCGCAGGAGCCGGCGGCTCGAGCGGCAGGGCGGGACCGGTCGGCACGGGCGGCAGCAGCAGGCTGCCGTACGACGCGTCCGCGGGGAGCGGTGCGACGCCGCCGTGCCGGCCGACCGGACCGCCAGGGCTGAACCTGGTCTGCTCGAGCGTCATGACTACAGGCCTGCCTTCGTGAGTGCGGACTGGAGCGAGGTCTTGTACGCGGCGAAGGTGAGGGTCGCGCCCGACACCTTCGCGATGTTCACGGACTGCGCCACGACGACCTCGCTGTTGTACTTCGGCAGCGCGGTCGAGTTGATCTGCTGGGTCTCGCTGCCGTCGTTGGTGAGCAACGTGCCCTTAGCCACCGTGATGACGCCGTTGACGACGGTGAGGGTGACGTTGAGGGTGCCGTGGCCGCTCGAGATCGAGGCCGTGTTGCCCACGAACGTCCCGTTGACCAGCGGCAGGCTCGGGGTGCCCGAGACGGTCGACGAGGCGGGCGAGACCGCGGTGCCGGCGACGGCGGTCACGTAGTACGAGTAGCTCGTGCCGTTCGTCAGCGCGGTGTCGCTGTACGTCGTTCCCGTAGGCGACCCGACGAGCGTGCCGTTGCGGTAGACGCGGTACGACGCCGCACCGGAGACCGCCGTCCACGACAGCGCGTTGGTCGCGTTGCCCGGCGTGACGGTGAGACCGGTCGGCGCTGCGGGCGTCGGCGTGGCGGTCGCTGCCGTCGACGCTGCGCTCGCACCGCCGGCGTTCACCGCCACGACGGTGTAGCTGACCGCGGTGCCCGGCGTGAGCCCGGTCTCGACGTACGACGTGGTGGCCGTCGTGGTGAGCAGCGTCGCGCCGCGGTAGACGCGGTACGACGTCGCGCCCGAGACCGCGGCCCACGCGACCGTGACCTGGTTCGCGCCGGCCGTGGCGGTGACACCGGTCGGCGTCGCCGGTGCGGGCACCTGCGGCGTCGCGCTGGCCGAGGCCGAGGCCGTCGACTCCGCGCTGTTCTGCTTCACCGCGGTGACGGTCCAGCTGTACGACGTGCCGTTGGTGAGGCCGGTGTCGGTGTACGACGCGCTGACCACCGAGGCGACGAGGACGCCGCCGCGGTACACGCGATAGCCCGTTGCGCCGGCGGGCGCGGTCCACGTGAGGGCGACCTGCGTGTTGCCGGCGACGGCGACCAGGCTGGTCGGGGCGGACGGCGCTGCGGCGACCGGAGTGGCCGACAGGGGCGACGACGCGGCGGACGATGCGGTGCCGTTCACGGCCACGACCGTGAACGCGTACGGCGTGCCGTTGGTGAGGCTGCTGACCGTGGCGCTGGTCGACGAGGGCGAGGCGACGAGCACGCCGTCGCGGTAGACCCGGTACGACAGCGCGTGCGCGGACGCCGTCCAGGACAGGGCGATCGAGCCGTCGCCCGGCGTCGCGGCGAGACCCACGGGGACGTCGGGCACGATCGGGACCGGCGTCACGTAGACCGACGACGACGCCGCCGACTCCACGCCGCCCACGACCGCGGTGACCCAGAACGTGTAGCTCGTGCCGTTCGCGAGCGAGGACTCGGTCCACGTGTTGCCCGCGGTCGAGGTCACCAGCACGCCGCCGCGGTAGACGTTGTACGACGACGCGCTGCCGACCACGTTCCACGTGAGCGTCGCGATCGTGTCGCCCGGCGTCCCGACGAGACCGGTCGGTGCTCCTGCGGCTGCGGCGACGGGGGAGGACGTGAAGGGGGCCGACGCGGCGGACTGCGGCGAGTTCTGCTTCACCGCGGTGACGGTCCAGGTGTACGACTGGCCGTTCACGAGCCCGGTGTCGGCGTACGACGCACCCGCGGCCGAGCCGACGAACGTGCCGTCGCGGTAGACGCGGTAGCCGGTGGCGCCGCTCGACGGCGTCCACGACAGCGACATGCTCGAGTCGCCGGGCATCGCCGAGAGGCCGGTCGGGGCCGAGGGTGTCGCGGCGACGGCGCTGGAGGTGACGGTGCTCGACGCCGTCGAGGCCGACGAGTTCTGGCGGTACGCCACGACGTAGTAGCTGTGGCTCGCGCCGTTCGCCGCGGACAGGTCGGTGTACGACGTCGTCGCGAGCGAGGTGAGCAGCGTGCCGTCGCGGTACACGGCATACGCGTCTGCACCTGACGGTGCCGACCACGACAGCGCGATCTGGCCGTCGCCCGGTGTCGCGGCGAGACCGGTGGGTGCGGACGGCGCGGTGGCGACCGGGGTCGTCGAGGCGGCGCCCGACTGCGCGGACGGCGCCGAGTTCTGCTTCACCGCGGCGACGGTCCAGCTGTACGACGTGCCGTTGGTGAGCCCGGTGTCCGTGTACGCGTTCGTGGCGGGGGAGCCCACGAGCACTCCGCCGCGGTAGACGCGGTAGCCGGTGGCGCCGCTGACGGCGTTCCACGTGAGGGACGCCGTCGCGCTGCCGGGCGTGACGGCGAGACCGGTCGGGGCGGCCGGCGTCGCGGCCACGGGAGTGCCGTTGACCGCGGTGGTGCGGGTCGACTCGGCGCTGTTCTGCTTCACCGCGGCGATGCGGTACGCGTACGACGTGCCGTTGGCGAGGCCGGTGTCGGTGTACGACGGCGTCTCGGGCGAGGCGACGAGCACGTTGTTGCGGTAGACGCGGTACGCCGTCGCACCGGCGGGCGCGGTCCACGTGATGCTCAGCTGCGCGTCGCCCACCGAGATCGCGACGCCCGTCGGCATCGATGGCGCGGTGGCGACCGGGGTCGAGGTCACGGCAGCGCTGGCACCCGAGGCGCGTGAGCCGTTCACCGCGACGACCGTGTAGGAGTACGTCGTGCCGTTCACGACGCCGCTGTCGGCGTACGTCGCGGCCACGGGCGACGCGACGAGAGCGCCGTCGCGGTAGACGCGGTAGCCCGTCACGCCGGGGACGGCGGTCCACGTGAGCGTGATGCGCGCGTCGGCGCCGACGGCTGCCAGGCCGGCCGGCGTGCTCGGGATGCCGATGTCCGGCGTCGCAAGCACCTGCGCGGAGATCGCGCCCCAGCCGGCGACGTTCGTAGCCATCACCGTGTAGGCGTAGGTCGAGCCGTTGGTCACCGCGGTGTCGACGTACGCCGGGCTCGCGACGCGCGTGATCTCGAGGCCGTCGCGGTAGACGCGGTAGGCGCTAGCACCGGCGACGGCGGGCCAGCTGAGCGAGACCTGCGTGTCGGCGGGCGCGGCGAGCACGCCGGTGACCTGACCGGGCTTGGCGACGAACGGCGCCTGCACGTAGTGCCGCGCGCGGATCGTGGCGGTGAGGGTGTCGACCGTCTTGGTCATCGCGAGCTGCGAGGCGACGATCTCGGCAGCGGCGTCGAGCTTGGCCTTCTTGGCCTTGTTCCACGCGGCAAGCGCACTGGCGTCGTCGGCCGACCCTGCCGTGGCCTGAGCCGTCACGTAGTCGTCGTACGTCGAGGCCACGAGCGTGACGGCCGCGGAGTAGGCGGGCAACGAGTCGGTGTAGCGCTGGCGGGCGGCGACGACCGTGGGGTCGGCGTCGACGGCGGCGGTGATCTCTGCGGTCACCTCGTCGGCGGTCTGGCCCCAGTCGTTGAGGACGTCCTGGCCGGGGGCCGGTGCGGCCACCGCGGGCGTGAGCCCGCCGGCGGTGCCCGCGAGCGTGCCAAGGGTCGCTGCGACGGCGGCTGCACTCCTGGTCGAGGTACGCATCAGAACTTGTACCCCGCCTTCACGAGCGCGGAGGCGAGGGACTTCGCGAAGGCCTCGGAGCTGAGGGTCGCGCTCGTGACCGTGGCGACCTTCGCGGTGTCGCCCGCGTTCATCGCCTCGACCAGCAGGGTGGGCAGCGCGATCTCGTTGTAGTACCGGGAGCTTCCGGTCTGGGTGTACTGCACCGCGGCGACATCGCTGACGTGACCGCCGTACACGGTGATCTGCACCTGCATCGGCTCGAGGCCGATGCCGCCGATGAAGTACTGCGCGACGTCGCCGGTGTAGGTGCCGTCGATCGGGCGGTAGTGCTTCGCGGTCCAGTAGGTCTTGTACTTCGAGAGCGTCGCGAGCATGGCGGAGTACGCGGCGTCCGAGGACCTCTTCGCAGCGTCGCGGGCAGCCCTGGTGCTGACGTAGGCCTTCTTGGCCGCAGCGATCTTCGTCGCCGAGTGCGTCGCCAGCGCCTTCTTGTACGCCGTGTACCGCGTCGCGGTGACCTTGACGAGGTAGAGGTAGCGCGCGTGCTTCGTGGCGTACGTCGCGCGGGCCGTCTTCACCGCGGATGTCGCCTCGACCTGCGCTTTGATCTCGACCGAGCGCTCGTAGTCGGACTGCCCGTAGTCGTTGTTGACCGCCTGGCCCGGCTCGGCGGCGGCGAACGCCGGAGCTGTGCCGAGCACAGCGGCGGAGCCCCCCGCGATGACGGTGGCTATCCCCGCGGACGTCATGACTCGACGGCCGATACCCATGTCCGAACCCCTTGCGCCCCGTGCTGCCATCCCCGTGCTTGGCATATCGCCGGTCCGGAATCCGGTCTTGAGCGCTGATCGGTCAAGGTTCGTCCAAGGCCTGTGACGTGAGTTGCTCCGTCCCGGCTCTCGGAATCCGACCGACCGTGCGCAGCAGCGGTTAGGACGGCCGCGGTTCACCTGTTCGGCCCTGCCCGACCGAGGAGGTGGTCCCCTAGCGTCACTGTTTGACCCACGGCATCCACGCGAGTCGCTCTGGCTGCGCCCGGAAGTCGGGCATCGAACGCCGCCCGTCGGTACTCTCCCCACGAAGCATCGTGTCGTTCGGGGGATCGAGATGACGACGGGGACTGCGCAGCTGCTGTTCGGCGCTGCACACCAGAAGCTCGGGGGCGTGACGCCCTTCCTCACCATGTGGCTCGTCGAGGGCCGTATGGCGCGCTGGCGCGTCGACGACGTCGGCGACGGTCCGCTCACCTGGGTGCCGCGCACTCCCGACCGCGTCGTGTCCGACGCCCTCGTGCTGCTGCTCGCGCTCACGACGACGCCGCGCGACCCGGTGCCCGTCGCGCTGACAGCGATGGCCGGCGGCCTCCCGTGGCGGCACGGCGACGTCGACCTCAGCACGTGGCGGCACTACGACGCGCAGCAGCTGGACGCGCTGGTCGCGGCCTCCGAGCCGGGCGGCAAGGTGGTGCTGTCGGTGCTGCCGGAGGCGAGCGTGCCCGAGACCAGCCTGGCGCCGCTCGAGCACCTCGACTGGGATGTCGACGTCCTCATGCCGCGGCTCACCCGGCGTCGCCGGGACCGCGATGTGCACCAGGCGCCGCCGCCGGGGCTGCCCGGCCCGGCACTGCCCAGAGAGCCTCAGGAGCCACGTCAGTCCCACCGGTCACAGCGGCAACGTCGCTGGACATGATCCCGAGAGTGCCTGTGCCGCTTGCGGTTCGCACGCTCGGTGGTGCTGCGGGCACGCTCTGCCACGGCGGCCGGGGGGCCGTGCCCACCTGTCGAACGGGGTGTTCGGACTGTGGGCTGCGCCACGTAGGGTGGGCCCGGATTACGCCGAACGGGTGAGAACCAGGTGACATCGCCGCGCCGTGCCGATGGCCGGGCGGGGCAGGGGAAGTGAGCATGAGGGTGAGCACGCTGAGCCGCCGCATCGCCGTGGCGGTCGTGGGGGCCGTCGTCGTCGCCCTGCTCCCGCTGGCGCCCGCCAGCGCAGCCGGTGACGCCATCACGTTCATCGGATTCGGTGCGGGCGACTACCTCGCCAGCAATACGACTCACCCCATCAGCGCGGAAGCCTCGACCCTCGACTCCGCCGAGTCGGTCGACCTCTACGTCGACGGACTCCCGGCCGAGAACCAGCTCTGCGTGCCCTCGGGCACCAGCTGCACCGTCGCCTTCGAGTACGACACCGCGGCGCTCGACGACGGCACGCACACCGCCTCGGTGCGCCTCAACACCAACCAGGGCACCGACGTCATCCGCGACGGCTTCACGTTCTTCGTCGGTGACGCGCCCGTCGCGTCCATCACTGCGCCCGCGAGCGGCGGCACTTTCACGGGATCGGTGGACATCACCGTCCGCGGCATCACCGACCCGCAGGGCCAGGACTACCCCGAGTCCTTCACGCTGAAGAGCGGCGCCACGACCATCGGCGGCGCGGGCCCGTGCGCGTCCAACGCGAAGGACTGCTCGCAGACCATCACGTGGGACATCTCCGCGGTCACCCCCGGTGCCAAGTCGCTGACGGTGGTGATGACCACGCACGCCGGAAGCACCGACACGAGCTCCGCGCTGTCGCTCACGGTCGGGGCGGTGCCGACCGTGACGGTCACCGTGCCCACCCAGAACTCCGCGGTGCTCCCGGACTTCGTCACCGGGGCGGTGCCGGTCACCGTCACGGCCACGAGTGCCAGCGGCCTCGGATCGGTCACGAAGTCCGTGTCCCTCTTCGTCGACGGCGGCGTCTCCGCGGCGGGCACGGCGTCGTGCACGTCGACCGGCAGCTGCGACGCGGTGGTCACGTGGAACGCCACCGGCCTCACGCCGGGCTCCACGCACACGCTCGTCGCGACGGCCACCGTCGGCGGTCTCACCGCCACCTCGCCCACGCGCACCGTCCGTATCGCCAACGCCCCGACGGTCACGCTGATCACGCCGACCAACGGGTCGAAGGTGCTGCCCGACTCCCTCGAGGTCGTCAATGTCACCGCGAACGGCACCAGCGACGCCGGGATCGGCGCCCGGCTCAAGACCTTCCAGCTGCTCATCGACGGCGGCGTCGTCGCCACGGCCACGTGCACCACAACGGGGGCCTGCGGCTCACCCGTGTCGCTGGCCTGGGACACGACCGGGGTCGCCGGCGGCACCACGCACACGGCGGCGGTCCGGGTGACTGTGGAGGGCCGCGTTGCCACCACCAGTGCCATCAGCCTGACCCTCGCCGACTCGCCCACCGTCACGGTGGTCGCGCCGCCCGGCGGCCTGATCAAGGGTGCGGCCACGGTGACCGTCACCGCGCAGACCGACGGCGCGACGATCGAGGACCCGCAGTCGGTCGTGCTCACCGCTACCAACGCCGGCCTTGGTCTCACGCGCACGTTCAACGCGGTCAGCTGCAGCTCCGCGCCGGTCAACGGTGCTTGCACGTTCACGATCCCGTGGGATGTCTCTGCGCTCAGCGGCTCGTACACCCTCACCGCCGAGCTGACCACGACCCGTGGGCGCACCCGTACGAGCGCCGGTGTCGACTTCGGCATCGACAACCCGGCTCCGACGGTCACGCTGACCGCGCCGACCACGACCGTGCTCAAGGGCCGCGTCACCGTGAGCATGACGGCCAAGGTCGAGGCGCCCCTCACCGGCCACATCACGACGATCGCGCTCTTCGCCGGAGGCAAGCAGCTCGGCGCCACCAAGACGTGCGCGGTCGCGGCCAGCTGCACGATCAGCGGGCTGTGGGATACCACGCTGCTCCCCAACGGCAGCTCCGGCATCGCGGTGATCACGACCACCTCGAACACCGGTGCTCAGAAGTTCAACTCGCCGTCCAGCAATGTGACGCTGCGGAACCCGTCGCCCTCGATCGTGTGGATCTCGCCGACGAACGGCGCGGTCGTCAGCGGGTCCGCCGTCACCATCAAGGTGGGCCTCGGCACCGACGCCACGCAGAGCGACGTGCCGAGGTCGGCGGCGATCTACCGCAACGGCAGCTCGACGCCGTTCGACACCTATCTCTGCAAGGCGACGTCGCACTCGTGCATCGCGACCTTCACCTGGAACGCCTCGAAGGCCGCGGGCCTGTCGACCTTCGTCGTGAAGGTGCGCACCACCAAGGACCGCGTGCGCTTCTCGAGCTCGACGGCACCGCGCAAGCTCTACGCCTCCACGGGCGCCCGGATTGCGTTCGTGCCCTCGACCACGGTCGACAACGGCGGCCGTGTCACGGTCACCGGGCGGATGGTCGCCGTGCGCACCGGCCTCGGGGTGCCCAACGCCAAGGTCGTCCTGGTACGCGATCCCGCGATCGGCTCGACGGTCACCACGACCGTGCGTACGACCAGCACCGGCCGGTTCACGCTCACCTACACCGCGACGTCCAACACCACGGTCACCGCTCGCTCGGTGAGCCTGCGGACGGCGTCCGGGAAGATCTGGATGCCCGCCGGCACGGGCGTCGCCCGCCAGCAGGTGCGGGCACCGATGACGTGCAGCGCGGCCAACCGCACTCTCGGCCCCGGCCAGAAGGGGCAGGGCTCGTGCAGGGTGCCCGGCCTGCCGTTCGGCACGCCGCTGTTCCTGCGCTACCTCATCGGCGGGAAGTGGACCACGCTCGCGAGCGGTACCAGCACCTCGACGAGGATCCCGTTCTTCTACCAGTTCCCCGCCAAGGGCTCGTACCAGCTGCGCGTGATCCTCTCGGGCAACAAGGCGTACGCCGGCACCAACAGCGCGCTCATGCCGGTGACGGTGCGATGACCCGCACGTTCCTCCGCGCCGGCGTCCTCGCCGTCGGGGCCGCACTCCTGCTCGCGGGGTGCGGGAAGGCGACCGCGGTCTCCGCAGCCGATCCCTCCGCCAGCGTCGCGTCGGGCTCGCTCCCCGTCGGCATCTCGCTGCAGGCCGAGACGCCGGTGTGCGTGGCGGCAGGCGACGCGCGGCTGTGCCAGATCGGCGTCTCGTACGCCAACGGCACGCCCGACGCCGTGACGATCGACGCCACCTCCACGGAGTTCCGCGACGGCGCGGGCACGGGATACACCGGGACGGCGGGGGCGATCACTGCCGAGCTGCCGATCGACGCCGGGGGCAGGGCCAACGTGATCTGGTCGGTGACGATGCCGTACGGCGCCGAGCCGGCCGAGGTCCGCTGGGCCGCGGCTGACGGCACGGTCGCCACGGTCAAGCTCGGCGCCGCGGCCACCGCTGCGCCGTCGCCGTCCTCGAGCGTGTCGAGCCCCGCCGGGACCGCCACCCCGGCGCCGGAGCCGAGCAGCGCGACGCCGACCACCGCGACGCCCACGCCCAAGCCCACGAAGACGGCGACGCCGCGGCCGAAGCCCACGACGGCGCAGCCGCGGCCGAGCAGCACGCCCACCCAGCCGGGCGGCGCGATCGGCTGAGGGCGGCCCCTGCCGTTCGGACGACACCCGCTCGGCGGATGGTGCCCACCGCCTGCGCGTCGAAGTACTCAGCATGCAGGAGACAGGAGAGGGGCACCGCAGCGCGGCGCCCGAGCTCTCGCACCGCGCGCGGGTCGTCGTCACGGCGCTTGTGCTGATCCTTCCCCTCGTCTGCATCGCGCTGGCGCTGACCTCGCGGCAGGGCCAGGAGTCGGCGTGGCTGGTCATCGCCGGCGCCAACCTCGTCGTGCCGGCCGTGATGCTGCCGCTCGTGTGGCGGCGTCCGCGGCGGGTCACGGCGATCGAGCCCGCAGACCGGGTCGACGCGCTCGCGACCACCTGAGGCTTCCCGCAGCGCGCCCGGCCCACTAACATTTCAGTGGTGACGGGACGACGGCTGCTCAAGGACGAGGCGTACGACGCGCTGCGCGCAGCGATCGTCGGCGGCGACCTCGAGCCGGGAGCCACGCTCTCGGAGGCCGAGCTGGCCGAGCAGCTGGGCGTCTCACGTGCCCCGGTGCGCGCAGCGCTCGCCCGCCTGGCCGACGACGGGCTCGTCGAGACCAAGCCGCAGAGCTTCACCCGCGTGACACCGGTCGTCGACCGCGAGGTGCGCGACGCCGTCCAGGTGGTGCGCGCGATGCACGAGCTGGTCGTCGGGCTCGCCGTGCCGCGGGTGACCCCGGCGGACCTCAAGGCGATGATCGCCGCCAACGACGCGTTCACCGCGGCAGTGCGGCACGGCGACGTCGACGCCGCGCTCGCCGCCGACGACGAGTTCCACGACATCCCCGTCCGTGTCGCAGGCAACCGCCCGGCCGCCGCGACCATCGAGCGCTTCACCCCGCTCATCCGCCGGCTCGAGCGCGCGAAGTTCACCGAGCTGCCCGGCCGCGAGTCGGTGCAGCTGCACGCGCAGCTGATGAGCGCGTTCCGTCGCGGCGACGCCGAGCTCGCCGTCCTCACCACGACCCGCATCTGGAGCGCGCTCGAGCAGCAGCTCGACGTCGTCACCACCGTCGCCCGTCCCGCGACCGACCCATCACCGAAGGAGCGACGTTGACCTCGCTGCAGGACTTCCCCCGCCACCCGCTGCTGTTCGGGCCCTCGCCCGTGCACCGCCTCGACCGCCTCACCGACCACCTCGGCGGCGCCTCGGTGTGGGCCAAGCGCGAGGACGTCAACTCCGGCATCGCGTTCGGCGGCAACAAGACCCGCAAGCTCGAGTACCTCGTCGCCGAGGCGCTCGCCGAGGGCTGCGACACGCTCGTCTCGATCGGCGGCGTGCAGAGCAACCACACCCGCCAGGTGGCGGCGGTCGCGGCCCACGTCGGCATGAAGTGCGTGCTCGTGCAGGAGAGCTGGGTCGACTGGCCCGACTCGGTCTACGACAAGGTCGGCAACATCCTGCTGAGCCGCCTCGCCGGCGCCGACGTGCGCCTCGTGCAGAGCGAGTTCGGCATCGGCTTCAAGGAGTCGTGGGAGAACGCGCTCGCCGAGATCGTCGCCGCCGGTGGCAAGCCCTACGCCATACCCGCCGGTGCGTCCGACCACCGCCTCGGCGGCCTCGGCTTCGCGGGCTGGGCGTTCGAGGTGGCCGAGCAGGAGAAGGCGCTCGGCATCTTCTTCGACACCGTCGTGGTGTGCTCCGTGACCGGCTCGACCCAGGCCGGCATGGTCGCCGGCTTCCGCCACCTCGAGCAGGAGGGCGGGCGCGTACGCCGGGTGCTCGGCGTCGACGGCAGCGCGAAGCCGGCCGAGACCCACGCGCAGGTGACGCGCATCGCCGCGGGCACCGCCGAGCTCATCGGCGTACGCGAGCCGATCACGGCGGCTGACGTCGAGCTCGACGAGCGCTACCACGCGGGCATCTACGGCATCCCCGACGAGCAGACCCTCGACGCGATGAAGCTCGCCGCGCGCACCGAGGGGATGATCACCGACCCCGTGTACGAGGGGAAGTCGATGGCGGCGGTCATCGACCTCGTGGGCCGCAAGGAGATCGATCCGTCGTCGAACGTGCTGTTCGCGCACCTCGGCGGGCAGCCCGCGATCAACGGCTACAGCGCGCTCTTCCGCTGAGCGCTCGGCTCGAGTCCGCCCGCGGGGTGGGCGAGGATGCGGGCATGAGCACCGCATCGTCCGAGCACTGGGAGTCCGTGCATGCCGGCGCCGAGGTCGCGGGCGTGTCGTGGTGGCAGGACGACGACGCGGTGTGGGTCGACCTCGTCGAGCGCACCGGGGCCGGGCCGCACGCGCACGTCGTCGACCTGGGCACCGGGTCCTCCACCCTGCCGGACGCCCTGCTCGCGCGCGGCTACGACGACGTGACCCTCGTCGACCTGTCGCCGACGGCGCTCTCACGCACGCGCGAGCGGCTGCGGGCGCACGTCCCCGACCTCGACGCGCGGCTGCGCACCGTGGTGGCCGACGTCCTCGAGCTCGAGCTGCGGCATCCCGCGACGGTCTGGTTCGACCGCGCGGTCTTCCACTTCCTGACCGACCCCGACGACCGCGCGGTGTACGCCGCCACCCTGCGAGCCTGCCTCGCGCCGGGCGGCTGGGCCGTCGTCGCGACGTTCGCACCGGACGGGCCCGAGCGGTGCAGCGGCCTGCTGGTGCAGAGGTACGACGCCGACTCCCTCGTGGTCGCTCTCGAGGCGCAGGACTGGGAGCGCGTGATCGTCGAGCGGCGCGAGCACCGCACTCCGTGGGGTGCGGAGCAGCCGTTCACCGTGGTGGTCCTGCGGCGGCCGGAGAGCTGAGCGGACTCGGCCCAGTCGTCCCAGCAGCACCAGGCGCCACGGGGATCGACTCCTGTTACCCCTGCGGTCACACAACGTCCACGATCGTGCGGTCGTTCACCCATCCGGCCCCGCGCCGGTCTACCGTGCCGACATCCGGACGACCGCCCCGCGGGCGACCGTCCGGACGCAGACCGACGGCCCGCTGGATCGCTCCGACTCCGGGCCCGGCCAGCACCGGTGCCCCGGGTGGCGATGTCCCTCCCCTCCCGGGGCACCGGCATGCCGGCCGTCACGCGACCCAGCGGATCGTCACCACCTGGTGAACTCGACGGCTGAGACGCCGGACCACCTGCTCGTGCGCGCGGACGAGGCGCTCTACCTCGCCCAGGAGGCGGGCCGGAGACAGGTGTCGTTCGGCTGACTCGCCCCGGCGCGGCGGGCCCGGCGATGGCGCGCATCGCGGGCGGCCGCCCCCTACCGTTGACGCGAGGACGGGGAGGAGCGGAATGACCGAGGCGCAGGCCGCTCGCGCGGCGTACAGCCCACGAGGGTCGCTGGTGCTCGCGGCCCTCGATGTCCTGCCCGACGCGTCGATCATGGTGTTCGACACCGACCTCGTCTTCGTCGTCGTCCGGGGCGAGGCGCTCCGGGACGTCGGCATGGATCCCGCCTCGCTCGAGGAGCGCCCGGCCGAGTTGGCGCTGGGCCCGTCGCGCTGGGCCTTCTACGAGCCCTTCTACCGCGCGGCCCTGGCAGGCGAGTCGTCGTCGATCGAGGTCGGCGCGGTGAGCGACGGCAACCGGCGGTACGTCGTCAACGTCGGCCCCGTCCGCGACCACAGGGGCACGATCATCGGTGGCGTCGCCGTGGCCACCGACGTCTCCGACCACATGCGCCTGCGCGACGCTCTCGAGGAGAGCGAGGCGAGATTCCGTCTCCTCGCCGAGAACTCCTCGGACGTCGTCGTCCGCGTGGACGACGCATGGGACATCGGCTGGGTGTCGCCGTCGGTGCGCGAGGTGCTCGGGTACGAGCCGGAGGTGCTGATCGGCGCCCTGCTGCCCGCCTACCTGGCCCCGGAGTCGTGGCAGCAGGTCGAGACGGCCTACCGCGCCTGGGACAGGACCGACCACCTGCGCCAGGTGCTCTCCTTCGTCCGGGCGGACGGCCGCACGATCTGGATGGAGGCCGTCGCCCGGTCGATCACGCCGCCCGGTTCGGACAAGGTCATGACGGTCGTGAGCCTGCGGGACGTCGATGCCCAGGTGAGGGCGCAGCGCGAGGCGGAGGAGTCGCACCGGCTCTACCGGCTGCTCGCCGAGAACGCATCCGACGTCGTGTACATGGCCGACCGCAGCGGCATCATCACCTGGGCGTCGCCGACGTTCGCCACCGTGCTGGGCGTCGATCCGGAGGCTGCCGTCGGGATGCGGACCGAGCAGCTCATCCACCCGGACGACCGTGAGTTCGTCGGCAGCCGCCGGGCGGGCGTCTACAGCGGCGAGGCCACCGGCGACGCGACCGTCCGTTACCGGACGGTGGGCGGCGGGTACGCCGAGATGGCGGTCAACGTCCACCTCCTCACGGACGACGAGGGTTCTGCCACGGGCGCGGTCGTGGGCCTGCACGACGTCACGGCCGAGCAGCGTGCGCTGCGCCAACTGGCCCGCAGCGAGGAGCGCTTCCGCCTTGCCATGACGGCTGCGCCCGTGGGCATGGCCATCTCCGACCCGGAGGGTCGCTTCGTGCAGGTGAACGGGGCGCTCTGCCGGCTGCTCGACCTCGACGAGGCCGCAGTGCTGGGCTCGACGGTCACGTCGTTCCTGGCCAAGGACGAGGTGGGCATCGTGGACGACGTGATGACCGCCCTCGCGGATCCTCAGCAGAGCACCTTCCGGCACGAGCACTCCCTCGTCTCGCCGACGCGGACCCTCTGGGTCGAGCACTCCGCCAGCGTGCTGCGCGACGAGAAGGGGGCAGCCGTCTTCTACGTGCACCAGTTCGCCGACCACACCGAGGCGAACGAGCTGCGCCAGGACCTGGAGTACCGCGCGAGCCACGACCCGCTCACCGGCGTCGTCAACCGCGGTGAGCTCATGACGCAGCTGACGCACAGCCTGCGACGCAACTACGGCGGGGCCGCCTGGCTCGGCGTGCTCTTCTGCGACATCGACAACCTCAAGCCGCTCAACGACGAGTACGGGCACCACACGGGCGACGTCGCGATCCAGACGGTTGCGCACCGGCTCCGCGGCGCGGTGCGATCGCAGGACCTCGTCGCCCGGATCGGCGGCGACGAGTTCGTCGTCCTGCTCGAGGGTCTGCACAGCCGCGAGCAGCTCGGTGCGATCGCGGAGAAGTGCCGCGCGGCGGTCGAGGGCCCGGTCGCCGTGGAGGAGCACAGCATCGAGGTCAGCGTGAGCGTGGGCGCGGTGCTGGCCGGTCAGGACGAGACGGCCGACGAGGTCCTGGCCCGGGCCGACCACGCCCTGCACCGCGCCAAGGTCGGCGGCCGCCGCCAGGTCGACCTCGACTGATGCGCTTCGGCGGCATGCGTCGTGTCACACCGGGGGCCAGACCCGCCGTCGGACGCGCGCCGGGTGCCACGATGTCGGCATGACCGCACCGGTGCTGCGCGAGGGCGTCGTCATGCTGCGCCCGCCGTCGCGGGAGGACCGCGACACCCGGAAGAAGCACGGCTGGTGGGCCGCGATCGAGCGGGGCTTCGGCCACGTCGAGCAGGACCGCCCGATGACCGACGAGGAGGCCGACGCCTGGGTCTCGCGGGCGCTCGGCGCGTCGAGCGACACGTGGTGGGTCGTGGAGGTCGATGGCGAGGCCGCCGGCGTGGCGTTCCTGCACATGTTCGAGGAAGACCCTCCGCGCGCGCGGTACGCCGTCGGCCTCTTCCACCCCGAGCTCATCGGCCGGGGGATCGGTTCGGCCACCACGCGCGCGGTGCTGCGGCACGCGTTCGACGACCTCGGTCTCGCGGAGGTCGACCTGCGCGTGCTCGAGATCAACGACGCTGCCATCCGCTGCTACGAGGCGTGCGGATTCCGCGTCACGGGCCGTGAGCCCGACACCTGCGAGCTGCACGGGGAGACGTACGACGACTTCGTCATGACCGCGCACGCCGGCGGCTGGCCCGCCGTCCACCACGGGTCGTCATGACCCGCTGGGTCTGCGAGAGCTGCGGTCGCCAGGGCGAGAGCGACGACGACGTCGACCGACTCCAGTGCCCCGACTGCGGCGAGCCCGTCGTCCCGCGCTGACGTGCTCAGCCGGTGATGTTGCGCCAGGCCGTGTAGATCATGAAGCCGAGGGCCGCCGCCATGGCGATGCCCACGATCGTCCGGGCCACGATGCCGAGCTGCAGGCCGGAGGTCGCGGTCTTCTTGGGCACAGGCTTGGGCTTCGGGAGCGGCGTCATCACGGCGGGCCCGCCGACGACGCGGTCGAGGTCACCGCCCGTGCGGTCGTACTGCGTCGGCAGCGCCTCGGTGGGCTGCTGGAGGGTGCCGTCGGGCACGAGCCGGGTGAGGTCGGAGGCGGCCCAGCCGCGCGTGGGGGTGTCCTCGCTGCTCATGCGTCCATGCTCGCACCGGTGGCTCGGGATGCAGCGCCACGACGCTGAGATTCCGCTTCGCGCCGAACTCACCTGACCCAGCCAGGTGCGCAGAAACAGCCTTCGTTTCGCGCGCTTTCCTGGGTGACGTGCCTCAGGCGTGGAGGCGGACGTGCGAGGGGCCCTGCGGGTCGGTACGCCGGACCTCGAGCCGCTCGGTGGTGCGGTCCTTGAGGTCGGCGACATGCGACACGATGCCTACCGCGCGGCCCCGGTCACGCAGGTCGTCGATGACCGACATGACCTGGTCGAGGGTCTCGGGGTCGAGGGTGCCGAACCCCTCGTCGATGAACAGCGTGTCGAGCTCGACGCCGCCCGCCTCCGTTGTGACGACGTCCGCGAGGCCGAGGGCGAGGGCGAGCGAGGTGTAGAACGTCTCGCCGCCCGAGAGCGACTTCGGGCTGCGTGCCTCTCCGGTGTGTCGGTCGACGACGCGCAGCGCGAGGCCCGTGCGCTCGGACTTCTTCTCGGCCTCGTCGGTGCGCTCGAGCTCGTACCGGCCGGCGCTCATCGCGGCGAGCCGTACGTTGGCCGCCTCGACCACCTGCTCGAACCAGCGCCGCAGCACGTACGTCGTCAGCGTCATGCGCAGCGCGCCGCTCGTGCCCTTGGCGAGCCCGGCGAGGCGGTTGACGGCCGCGGTGCCGGCGACGACGTCGGCGTGGTGAGCGACGGCGGCTCCGACCTCGGCCCGCATCGCGTCGAAGCGGGTGAGACGGAGCGACGCGGTGGCGACGGCAGCGGTCGCGGCGCGGTGGCGGACCTCTGCCTCCGCGCGGGCCGCGGCAGCCGCGGTGCTGCGGCCCGCGAGCTCGGCGGCATCGACCGCCACGACAGCGGCGAAGCGGGGATCGCCGGCCGCGGCCTCGCGGGCGGCGAGGGTGCGCGTCCACTCGTCGACGGCAGTCTGCAGCTCGGCGACCTGCGGGCCGCTGCGGTGAGCCGCGCGCGCTGCAGCGACGTCGGAGAAACCCGCCTCGGCCGCTGCCGCGGTGGAGGCCTGCAGGGCCTGCTCCCGACGTCCGACCGCCTGGGCCGTGGCTGCGACCGCGGCTCCGAGCGCACGGGCCCGGACAGCGTCGGACCGCAGGCTGCTCTGACGGTCGGCGACGCTGGGGTGGCTGCCGCGGGCGGCCTCGATCTCGGTCGACGCCGCGGCGAGCGCGGCCGCGCGGGTGTCGTGCGCCGCCGTGGCCGCAGCCAGCGACGTCGTCTCCGCCGTCACCGTGGCCTCGTGGCCGGCGAGCTCGGCCTTGAGCGCGGCCACCCGCGCGCCGAGCGCCTCGACCTGGGCGGCAGCGGCGGTGATGGCGGCGAGGTCGGCGCGGCGCGTCGCGAGCTCGGCGGTGGCGACCGCGACCTCGACGCCGCCCGAGGCCGCCTCGAGGGTCGCGCGCCGGACGACCAGTGCGTCGAGCTCGGCCTGGGCGGTGGCCTCGGAGTCCTGGGCCGCGGCGTACGCCGACTCGGCGGCTGCGACGTCGTCGGCGGTGACGGCGTCGTCGGCGGGCTCGGCCGGGCTCGGGTGCTCGGTGCTGCCGCAGACCGCGCACGGCTCGCCGTCGCGCAGCTGCGCCGACAGCACGGCCGCGATGCCGTCGAGGTGACGCTCGCGCAGGTCGTTCCAGGCCTCGTGCGCGGCGAGACGCACGCTCACCTGCTCCTGCAGCGCACGGGAGGCGACCTCGAGGCGGGGGAGCAGTGCGGCCAGTGCCGTGGCTGCCTCGGCCCGGGCCGCGAAGCGCTCGACGTCGGCCGCCGCCGCGTCGGCACCCGCGGCCTGGACGACGGCGGAGTCGCGGTCGGCGGCGGCGGCCTCGATCTGGTCGGGCAGTGCCGCGCACGCCTGCTGGGCGGAGGCCAGCCGCGCGGCCGCGGCGTCTCGGGCCTCGGCGAGCCGCGCGACCTCGGCCGCGTCGGCGGTGAGCGCCTGCTCGCGCGCGACCAGGTGCTCCAGTCCGGCTGCCTCGTCGTCGGCCGAGCGTGCTGCCGCGTCGTGGTGGGCCGCGCCGGAGGCGAGCGCCGCATCAGGGTCGGGCGCGAGCGCCGCGAGGGATCCGTGGGCCGCAGCGACCTCGGCCTCGCAGGTGTCGAGCTGCTCGAGACGTACGCCGACCGGCCCGGCAGCCAGCGCCGCGGCGAGCTCGGCCGCGCGCGCGTCGTGCGCGGGCCTGGTCGCCCGGTGCTGCTCGGCCAGAGCCGTCGCCGCCGCGAGCTCGCGCACGAGCGAGGCGGTGGCGTCGACGGCGTCGCGCTGGGCCGTGGCGGCGGCCAGGGCCGTCGCGGCCTCGCCCTCCTCGGCGGTGGCGGCCGAAGCCGCGGTGGCGAGACGGTCGGCGATCTCCGCCAGCCGGGTCGACCGCTGCGCCTCCGGCGTACCCGCGAGCGCCCCATCATCACCGGGTGAGGCGCCGGCGGCCTCGTCGGCTGCGGCGACCGCGGTGTCGACGGCCGCCGATGCGGCGTCGCGCAGGCGGGAGGCCTCGGTGCGCCGGTTCTCCAGCTCGCGGGTGACCTTGTCGTAGAGGCCCGTGCCGAAGATCTGCGTGAGCAGGATGCGACGCACGTCGTCGTCGGCGCGCAGGAACGTGGCGAACTCGCCCTGCGGCAGCAGCACCACCTTGGTGAACTGGTCGGGCGTGAGACCGACGCGGTCGCGGATCTCGGTGTTGGCCTCCTGCACGTGACTGCTCACCGACGCCCACGCACCGGCGTCGAGCTTCTCCAGGTGCACGTGGCCCTTCTCGAGCGTCGTGCCGTCGCCGCGCTTCTTGGGGCGGAGGTGGTCGGGCACGCGCGTGATCCGCAGGCGCTCGCCACCGACCGACAGCTCGAGCACCACCTCGGGCACGGCGTCGGGCGGTGCGAAGTGCGATCGGAGCCGGTCGGTCGAGCTCTCGGTGCCTGCGGTCGCGCCGTACAGGGCGAAGGTGATGGCGTCGAGGATCGTCGACTTGCCGGCGCCGGTCGGCCCCTCGAGCAGGAAGAGACCTGACGCTGTGAGCGCGTCCATGTCGATCGACTCGGTGCCGGCGAACGGGCCGAACGCGGTGAGGCTCAGGGCATGCAGGCGCATCAGCCGCTCACCTCGCCGTGCCGGACGGCTTCGACGGCGTCGCGCAGGATGCGCCGCTCCTCGTCGGTGGGCGGCACGCGGTCGACGTACTCCACGAACAGCGTGGTGATCTCGACCGGGTCGTTGGTGCTGCGCAGGCGCGCGAGGTCGGTCTCCTCGGAGACCGCGGTGCCGTCGGGCTCGAAGGCGAGAACGAGGGTGTGCGGCCAGTGCTCGCGCAGCCGCTCCATCGGGGCGGCGGGCCGGCTCGGATCGGTGAGCACCACCTTCAACCACGCGTCGGCGAGATCGGCGAGGTCGGTGCCCGCCCGCTCGACGAGCTCGTCGAGACGCCCGCGGACCTCGCGCAGCGGGCGTGGAACCGGCGCTGCGATGACGCTGGTGGTCACCTCGCCGTCGGAGCCGATCTCGACGAGCGTGACCGACTTGGCGTCGTCCTTCTCGCTGAAGGAGAAGGCGAGCGGTGAGCCGCTGTAGCGCAGCACCGTGCTGCTGCCGGCGAGGCTGACCTGCTGCGGGCGGTGCAGGTGGCCGAGGGCGACGTACGAGACGCCGTCGAAGACGTGGGCGGGGGAGTCGCCGATGCCGCCGACGCGGATGTCGCGCTCGGAGTCGGTGACCGTGCCGCCCGTGACGAACGCGTGCGACAGCACGACGGTGCGTGCGATGCCGCGAGCGGCGGCGTCGGCACGGATGCGTCGTACGGCCTCGCCGAGCACGGCCTCGTGCGAGCGCTCGGTGCCGAGAGCGTCCTTGGCGGCATCGGGCAGGAGGTAGGGGATGCCGTAGACGGCGACCTCGCCGTGGTCGTCGGCGAGGACGACGGGCTCGGTGATGGCGGCCACGGTCGTGCGCAGGTGGATGCGCGAGACGGCGGCGAGCCCGCTGCCGAAGCCGAGACGGACGGCGGAGTCGTGATTGCCGCTGACGACGACGAGCGGCACGCGCGCCTCGGCGAAGGCCAGGAACGTGCGGTCGAGGAGCTGCACCGACTCAAGAGGCGGGACGGCGCGGTCGTAGACGTCGCCGGAGACGAGGACGGCGTCGACCTGCTGCTCCTGCGCCGTCTCGAGCAGCCAGGCGAGGAACGCCTCGTGCGCCGAGTGCAGGCTGGTCTGGAACAGCGTGCGGCCGAGGTGCCAGTCGGAGGTGTGCAGCAGCCTCACGCGGCACCTCGCGGTGTCGAGCGCCTGGTGCCGTGCGGTGCCATCGACGAGCCCCTCGTGCATCCGACCTCGCCGACGCGGTCGCGCATCGGCCTGCCGCCGACGCTAGGGGGTGGCACCGACATCCGGCCCGGCGGGGCGCACCTCGGCGTGGCGTCCGGCGTCCTGCACGATGGGCGCATGAGCACCGGCTGGTCGGACGATCCCGCGGCACCCGTCGACGAGCGGCCGCCGTTCCGCCGGTCGTTCGCCCTGGGGATCGTCGGTGCGCTGCTCCTCGCCGTGGCCGCCGCCGTCCTCGCCCTCGCGTCGCCGACCGTGTCGGCCGGCGGATCCACCTGGGCCTGCTGGGCGCCGGCCCTCGGGTACGACTCCTCCGCCGGCGCGCTGCCCGCCGAGGTCGTGGCCGCCTGCCAGACCCCGGTGACCTCCCGCCTCGTGATGTCGCTCGTCCTCGCCGTCGCCGCGCTCGTGCTCGGGGCCGTGACCACGATCCGCGCGACCACCGTGCCGCGGACCGAGCGCTGAGCCGGTCCCTCCGCGTCGACCAGGAGGCGTCCCGGGCTCGCGTCCTGCCCGAGGGGTTCCGCGGCCGGCAGCCCGCCATGTTCTGGACCTGATCCAGCCTGGCGGGCCCCCACTGCTGCAAACGGGTTACCGCAAACCCTTCAGGCCCCGCGTGCCGCGGTCGAAGAGACGGGTATGGGAGAGGTCCGGTTCTTCCGGGCCGTCCAGGGCGGACGCGAGTGGCTGTTCGCGTACCTGGACGGCCCTGACGCCGTGTGGGGCATGGACCGCCTCTCGGGCGAGGAGTGGTGGTACGAGCCCTCCCTCACCGGCTGGCTCGCGCCGATCATCCGTTCGCGCCTCGCCAGCGGCGTGCCGATCCCGGAGGCCGGGTCCGCCGGCTCCGGGCCGGCCACCGCCGTCCCCGCGGTCGCGCAGCGCTACGACCTGGCGCTGCACGAGCCGGGGCACGCCGTGCTCGCGGCCCTGCACGCACGGCTCGGTCCGGGGGGTGCCGCGTCCGGAACCGCGGCGCTGACCCCGGACCAGGCCGCGCTCGCCAGGGCGTACGTCGGCGAGGTGGACGTCTCTGCCGCGCTCGACCGGCTCAGCAGCCGGTGGCGCGTGCTGCACTCGGTGCCTGCGGGAGATGCGGGCACGGGCGTCGACCACGTGATCATCGGCCCCGCGGGCGTCTTCACGATCATGAGCCGCAACCACACCGGCGTGCACGTGACCGTCGCGGGCGACACCGTCGTGGCAGCAGGTCGGCAGGAGAGCTACATCCCCGACGCCCGCCTCGGCGCGCAGCAGGCGCAGACGGCTCTGTCGGCCGACGTCGCCCTCGCGTCGGCCGTCTTCCCGACCGTCGCCATCGTCGGGGCCTCGCTGCAGGTGTCGCAGTCGCCCGACTACGTCTCGGTGCTCGATGCGACCGGGATCGTCGACTGGCTGAGCGCCCTGCCGCCACGCCTCGCCCAGGCCCAGGTGGTGGCGGCGTACGACGTGCTGCGCTGGTCGGACGCCTGGACGCCGTCGGCGCCGCCGCCGACCGCTCCCGAGTCCACCCGCCTCCTCGCACTGGCCCATGGCCGCCTCACGCCCGGGCAGCCTGTCGCGCCTGCGGTGGTCGCACCCACCGGTCGCCGCCAGGCGCCGGCCCCCGGTGCCGTGCCGGTGCAGCTGCCGCCGCCGGGCGTCGCTGCGGAGCCCGCACCCGCGGCCGGACGCCGCTCCCGACCCGAGCGGTCGCGTGCGACCACCGGGCCCTCCGACGTTCGCCGCGCGCGCCCGGAGGCCCCGACCGGCGCGCGCTTCCTGACCCCCCGCGCCAAGACCGTGCTCGCGATCGTGTCGAGCGTGATGCTCTTCCTGCTGATCGCGCCCAGCATCATCGTGGGCGTCCAGCGGGCGATGTCCGAGCCCGACGCCGCCGCCACCGAGACCCCGACCGCCTCGCCCGTCGAGCCGGTGGTCGGCGGGCCGTGCACCCCGCCCGACGAGGTGAAGCCCGCCACGGGCGACGTGCTGGCCTGCAACCTGGTCAACAGCCGGTGGGCGATCCGCGGCACGGTCGCGGACCTCGGGAAGCCCTGCAAGCCCGTGGACACCCTCGGCTGGGACAGGTCCCGCGACGTCCCCCTCATCTGCGCGAAGGTCGGGACGAAGCTGGAGTGGAAGCAGCGCAAGGGCTGATCCGGCGCCGCTGACCGGCCGGTCAGGAAAAGTCGCGCCGCGCGCGTCGTTCGCACGCGAACGGGCCATGTGGCGGAGCAAGATGTCGGCGTGACGACGACGTCCGCACCCCAGCCCCTGCCCTCCGACCTCGACATCGCCCGCGCCGCGCAGCTGCGGCCGCTGGAGGAGGTGGCTGCGGGCACCGGCCTGCGGCCCGACCATCTCGAGCCGTACGGCCGCAGCGTCGCGAAGGTCTCGCTCGCCGCGGCGCACGACCTCGCCGACCGGCCGCAGGCGACGTACGTGCTCGTCACCGCGATCACGCCGACACCGCTGGGGGAGGGCAAGACCACCACGGCGGTCGGGCTCACCCAGGGCCTCGTCGCGCGCGGGCACCGGGCCACGGTGGCGCTGCGGCAGCCGAGCATGGGGCCGACGTTCGGCATCAAGGGCGGCGCGGCCGGCGGCGGCTACAGCCAGGTCGTGCCGATGGAGACGATGAACCTCCACCTCACCGGCGACTTCCACGCCGTGACCGCTGCGCACAACCTGCTCGCCGCGATGGTCGACAACCACCTGCACCACGGCAACGAGCTCGGCATCGACCCGCACAGCGTCGCGTGGCGCCGGGTGCTCGACGTCAACGACCGCGCGCTGCGCAACGTCGTGGTCGGCCTCGGCGCGCGGATGGACGGCGTACCCCGCCAGGGCGGGTTCGACATCACCGCGGCCAGCGAGGTGATGGTGATCCTCAGCCTCGCCACCGATCTCTCCGATCTGCGGGCCCGCCTCGGCCGGATCGTCGTCGCCTACTCGTTCGAGGGCGAGCCGATCACAGCCGAGCAGCTGAAGGCCGCAGGCTCGATGGCGGTGATCCTCAAGGACGCGCTCGCCCCGAACCTGCTCCAGACGCTCGAGGGCGGCCCTGCGCTCGTGCACACCGGCCCGTTCGGCAACATCGCGACCGGCAACTCCAGCGTGATCGCCGACCTCATCGGCTCGCGGATGGGCGACTACCTCGTCACCGAGGCCGGGTTCGGCTCGGACATGGGCGCCGAGCGGTTCTTCGACGTGAAGTGCCGCGTGAGCGGGCTGCGTCCGGACGTCGCGGTGCTCGTGGCGACGGTCCGCGCGCTCAAGGCGCACAGCGGGCGCTTCACCGTCACGCCCGGCAAGCCGCTGCCGCCGGAGATGCTGGCGGAGAACCCGGACGACGTCCGGGCAGGCGCCGCCAACCTCGCCCACCACATCGAGATCCTGCGCTCGTTCGGCGTCTCGCCCGTCGTGGCGATGAACGCGTTCCCCGGCGACCACGACTCCGAGCACGACGTCGTGCGCGAGATCGCCGAGGCCGCGGGTGCGCGGTTCGCCATCTCGCGGCACGTCGCGTTCGGCGGCAAGGGCGCGATGCCCCTGGTCGAGGCCGTCGAGGAGGCCGCAGCCGAGCCGACCGACTTCCGCTACGCCTACGACCTCGACGAGCCGCTCGTCGACAAGATCACCGACGTCGCGCGCGACATCTACGGCGCCACGGGCATCGACCTCAGCCCGGCGGCGAAGAAGGGCTTGGAGCAGTTCGAGGCCCTGGGGTACGGCGAGTTCCCGGTGATCATCGCCAAGACGCACCTGTCGATCTCGTCCGACCCGACGCTGCTCGGCGCCCCGCGCGGCTGGCGCATGCCGGTGCGCGAGGTGCGGGTCGCTGCGGGTGCAGGCTACGTGTACGCGATCGCCGGCGACATGCGTACGATGCCGGGCCTCGCCAAGCACCCCGCCGCCGAGCGCATCGACCTCGACGCCGACGGCAACATCACCGGCCTGAGCTGACCCTCCGCTCGCACTGACCAATCCGTCGTTTCCCGGCCCGGGAAACGACGGATCGGTCAGTGTCAGCGTGGGGGTGAGCCGCCGGCGACGCTGGGCAGGATCCACACCTCGGCGCCGTCGGCGAGCGGCGTGGCCTGTCCGTCGAGATGGCGGACGTCGTCGTCGCCGACGTACACGTTGACGAAGCGGCGCAGGTCGCCCCGCTCGTCACGGACGCGCCGCTCGAGCGCGGGGTGCGACGCCGCAAGGGCGTCGAACAGCGCACGCACGGAGGCCGGTGCCGGATCGACGTCCAGCACCCGCTCGCCGCCCGCGACGTCGGCGAGCACCGTCGGCAGGCGCAGCGTGACCGCCACTCACACCTCCGCGGCGCGCACCGACAGCACGTCGGGCAGGTGCTCGGCGAGCACGGAGTAGGTGTCGCCCTCGTCGGCGCTCGCGTACACGCAGCCGTCACGGGTCCCGAGGTAGACGCCGGTGGGCTCGGCGAGGTCGACGCACGCGGCGTCGCGCAGCACGACGGTCCACACGTCGTCGGGAAGCCCCGGGCCGAGCTCGGTCCAGGTACCGCCGCCGTCGCGGGTGCGGTGCACGCGCATGCGCCCGTCGACGGGGAACCGCTGCTCGTCGGCGACCAGCGGCATCACCCACGCCGTTCCGGGCGTGCGCGGCGAAGCGAGCACGAAGAAGCCGAAGTCGCTCGGCAGCCCGTCGGCGATGGAGCTCCACTGCAGCCCGCCGTCGTCGGTGCGGTAGACGCCGTGGTGGTTCTGCGCGTACATGACCGACGGGCCGGCGGCGTCGACGGCGACCTTGTGCACGCACTGGCCGAACTCCGGATAGGGGTCGGGCATGAACTTCACGTGGATGCCCTTGTTGCGCGGCGTCCATCCCGTGGCGCCGTCGCCGGAGACGTAGACGCCGCCGGTGCTCATCGCGACGGTGACGCGGTCGGACGACGGGTCGGGGACGATCGTGTGCACGGCGGCACCGCCGAACCCCGGCGCCCACTGCGGGCGGTGCGGGTGGTCCCACAGGTCGCGGACGAGCGAGAAGGTCTCGCCGCCATCCTCGCTGCGCCACAGCGACGTCGGCTCGCACCCGGCCCACACCACGCCGGGACGGTCGGCGGTGTCGGGCTGGATCTGCCACACGCGCCCGAGCGAGGCGCCGGTGTCCTCGGGGAACGAGATGGCGCGGTTCTCGGTCTCATGCCAGGTGGCGCCGAGGTCGTCCGACCACGCGATGGTCGGCCCCCAGTGCCACGACATGACGCCGGCGATGATGCGGGGGCGGTCGCCGCGGGTGTCGACCGCGACCGACGCGACCTCCTGCATGGGGAAGTGCGGACCGTCGGCGGTCCACGTGCGGCGGTCTTCGGACTTCAGCAGCCAGAGCCCCTTGCGGGTCCCGACGGCGACGACGTGAGTCATGGTGATCCCTCCCGAGAGCGAGGATCACGACGCTAGACCGCCCCGCCGACAACGGGAAGGCCCTGCAGCGGTCAGATCAGCGTGTCGTGGACGACGCGTCCGTTGGCCACGGTGAGCTCGACCTTCGCGTCGCCGATCGGGCCGGCGTCGAGGGCGAACAGGTCGCGGTCGATCACGACGAGGTCGGCGCGCTTGCCGACCTCGAGCGTGCCGGCGTCGGCGTCGTCGTGGTTGACGTACGCCGACCCGCTCGTGAAGCCCGCGATCGCCTCGGCCAGCGTGATCGCCTGGTGCGGCAGGAACGGCGCGCGGTCGCGGCTCTCCGGCCCGACGCGCGTGACGGCGACCTCCATCTGCTGGAGGGGGTCGGCGGTCGAGACGGGCCAGTCGGAGCCCATCGAGAGGACGGCGCCGCTGCGCGCGAGGTCGCCGAACGGGTACATCTGGTCGACCCGCTCCTGGCCGAGGAACGGCACCGTCAGTTCGTCCATCTGCGCGTCGCTCTGCGCCCAGAGCGTCTGGCAGTTCGCGATGGCATCGAGCTCGCGGAAGCGCTGCAGGTCGTCCGGGTGCACGACCTGCACGTGCGCGAGGTGGTGCCGGAGGTCGTGCCGGCCGTGCACGGCGATCGCGTGCTCGAGGGCGTCGAGGGCGAGCCGCACCGCGCGGTCGCCGATCGTGTGCAGGTGCACCTGGAACCCGAGCCCGGTGAGCTGGTCGAGCGCGGCGTTCAGCACCTCCGGCTCGATGAACTGCAGGCCGGCGTTGTCGGTGTGACCGCCGCACCCGTCGCAGTAGGGCGCCAGCAGCGAGCCGGTGTAGTTCTCGAGCACGCCGTCGGTCATCATCTTGATCGTCGTCGGGAAGAAGCGGCCGCCGCGGCCGCGCTCGCGCTGCTCGACGAACTCGGGGATCTGCTCGACGCCGCGGTGGCGGTCCCACCACAGCGCGCCGACGACACGGGCAGTGAGCAGCTCCTCGGCCGCGAGCTCGGCGTACGCCTCGAGGGTCTCGGGCGTCACCCAGGCGTCCTGCCACCCGGTGATGCCGAGCGAGTGCAGGTACTCCTGGGCATTGAGGATCGCGGCCTTCCACTCCTCCTTGTCGGGCTTGGGCACCCAGCGATCCTCGAAGGAGTACGCCGCCCCCTCGTGCAGCATGCCCGTGAGCCTGCCCTCGGCGTCGCGCTCGTAGCGGCCGTCCGACGGGTCGGCGACGGAGTCGTCGATGCCTGCGATCTCGAGCGCCTTGCTGTTGACCCAGGCTCCGTGGGTGTCCTTGTTGAACAGGAACACGGGGCGGTCGGGCACGATCGCGTCGAGGTCGTCCTTGTGCGGGTTGCCGCCGGGGAAGAACTCCATGGCCCAGCCGCCCCCCTTGATCCACTCGCGGTCGGGGTGGGCCTCGGCGTAGGCCTTGATCTCGGCGAGGTAGTTCTCCCGCCCGTGCGTGTCGAGGAGGTAGAGGTGCAAGCGGTTGCGCCCGGCGAAGGGCGCGTGGATGTGCGCGTCCTGGAACCCCGCGGTCACGAGCTTCCCGGCAGCGTCGACCACGCGCGTCGCCGGGCCGACCAGCTCCTGCATCTCCTCGGCCGTCCCGACGGCGACGATGCGGTTGCCGCGTACAGCGATCCCTCGGGCCCAGCTGCGGACGGCGTCGCCGGTGTAGACGTTGCCGAGGACCACGAGGTCGGCGGGCGTGGGCATGGCTCTCCTGCGGAAGCGGGTGACGGTGGTGGTCGTGCGGGGGAGGGGCGTCCCGGGGCCTGGACGAGGCCCCGGGACGCCGAGCGTCGGCAGCGGTGGCTGCGTCAGCTCTTGAACTTCTCCCAGATCTTCGAGTAGTTGTTCGTCGCCGTGGCGTCGCACGGGGCGGCGGGGCCGACCTGGGCGAGCATGTCCTGCGGGATGACGACCGCGGGGTCGTTCTTCATCTCGTCCGAGAGCAGCTCGTCGACACCCTTGATGCCCGAGTTGTAGCCCTGGAAGTTGGCTGCCTCAGCTGCGTTCTTCGGGTCCATCCACCAGTTGAGGAAGGTCAGCGCCTGCTGGGTGTTCTCGGCGCCCGACGGGATGGTCCAGTTGTCCTGCCAGAGCGAGGTGCCGTCCGACGGGTAGACGTACGTGACCGTGGGCTTCTTGAGGATGACGCGGTGCGCAGCGCCGTTCCACATCATCGACATGGTCGCCTCGCCCGAGATCATGCGGTCGATGACGCCGTCGCTGTTGATCGTGCCGACGCTCGGCTTGAACCCGACGAGGAGGTCCTGCGCGGCCTGCAGCTTGGCCGGGTCGGTCGAGCAGACCTCGCCGCCGACCGCGCGCAGGGCGGCGTTGATGCCGTCGACCTGGTCGTTGAAGATGCCGATCTTGCCCTTGGCCTCCGCCGGAGCGGCGAAGTAGTCGGCCCAGGTCTTCATGTCCTTCTTCACGACGGTGCTGTCGTACGCGTAGCCGGTGGTGCCGTAGAGGTACGGCACCGAGTACTTGCGGCCGTCGTCGAAGTACGGCTTCAGGAACTCGTCCTTGATGTTTGCGCCGTTCGGCAGCGAGGCGAGGTCGATCGGCTGCACGAGGTTCTCGCGGATGAGGTTCTGGACCATGTAGTCCGACGGGACGACGAGGTCGTAGCCCGTGCCGCCCGAGGCCTTGAGCTTGGCCTCGAGGGTCTCGTTCGAGTCGTAGTAGTCGACCGTCAGCTTGATGCCGGTCTCCTCGGTGAAGCGCTTCGCCATGTCGGTGGGGAAGTAGTCGCTCCACGTGTACATGCGCAGGTCGCCGCTCGTCGCGGGCACGAACGCCGCGGGAGCCGAGCTCGAGGCGTCGGTCGAGGGCGCGGCCGTCGTCGACGAGGCGCCGCCGTCGGTCGTGGCACCCCCGCACGCGGACAGGGCGAGCGCGCCCACCAGGGCCGCGGTGAGCCCGAGCCCACCTCGCAGCTTCGAGGTCTTCATGAGCGTTCCTTCCGGTTGGTGAGGAGGTAGGTCGACGTCACGATCACGGCCGACAGCACGAGCAGCACCGTCGCCACGGCGTTCACCCCGGGGCTGACGCCCTTGCGGATGAGGCCGAAGAGGTAGATCGGCAGCGTCGTGCTGCCGGCGGACGACAGGAAGCTCGAGATGATGAAGTCGTCCAGCGAGATGATGAAGGCCAGCAGCGCGCCCGAGACGATGCCGGGCATCAGCACCGGCAGCGTGACCTTGCGGAAGAGCCGCCACATGTTGGCGCCGAGGTCGACGCCCGCCTCGAAGACCGAGAGGTCGAGGCTCTGCAGCCGCGCGCGGATCGGCAGCAGGGCGAACGGGATGCAGAAGGCCACGTGCGCGAGCACTAGGGCCGTGAAGCCGGGCTTCACCCCGATGAGGCGGATGAAGCCGAGCGTCGCGACACCGGCGACGATCTCCGGGATCACGAGCGGCGCGGTGATGAGGCCGAGCGCTGCACCCCGCTTGCGTGCCGACCAGCGCTCGAGCACCAGCGCGAGTCCGAGGGCGAAGAGCGTCGACACCACCATGGCGATGAGGGCGAGCTTCACCGACACGATCGTGGCGTCGAGGATGTCGGGGTTGGCGAAGATCCGGCTGAACCAGACCGTGCTGAACCCCTCCCACACGAGTGCGCGGTCGCCGGAGTTGAAGGAGTACACGACCGTGACGACCATCGGCACGTAGAGGAAGAACAGCGCGAACCACGCGATGGCGGCGATCCCGGGGAAGCGGCGCAGCGCCGCGGCGTCACCCTCCCTCATGCCGTCAGCTCCACCTTCGTGCCGGTGCGGCGTCCCCAGAGCAGGACGACGACCAGCGCGATGAGCAGCACGGCGAGCAGGATCATCGACAGCGCCGAGCCGAACGGCCAGTTGCGGGCGTCGCTGAACTGCGCGGCGATCAGGTTGCCGACGAGCAGGTCCTTGCCGCCGCCGAGGAGCGCCGGCTGGACGTAGGAGCCGAGCGCGGGCACGAACACCAGGAAGACGCCGGCGATGATGCCGGGCCGGGCGGCGGGGTAGATGACGCGGCGCAGGACGACCCAGCGGTTGGCGCCGAGGTCGTACGCCGCCTCCGCGAGCCGGAAGTCGAAGCGCTCGAGCAGCGCGTAGATGGGCAGCACCATGAACGGCAGGAACGTGTAGACGAGGCCGACACCGGAGGCGAACGGCGTGTAGAGCAGCTGGAAGCGCCCGAGACCGAGTGCGTCGGTGATGTCGTTGACGACGCCGTTCTCGTTGAGCACCAGCAGCCACGCGTAGGTGCGGACGAGCAGGTTGGTCCAGAACGGGATCGTCACGAGCAGCACGAGCACGTTCTGCGCGCGACGGCTCTGGTTGCTCATCCAGAGGGCGAGCGGGAAGCCGAGCGCGATGCACGCCACGGTCGTGATGGCCGCCAGCCAGAACGACAGCAGGAACACGTTGATGTAGGCCAGGTTGAACGACGTGTTGCCGAGGAAGTCCGTCTCGACGAAGAACCGCTTGTAGGCCTCGATCGTGGGCGTCCACACGACGCCGCCGCCGAACTCGGGCTGGGTGAGGAACGAGAAGATCGCGACGACGATCAGCGGCCCGCCCGTGAGCACGATGGCCGTGAGCAGCCCGGGCCACGAGGCCCAGTGGGGGAGCTGCCCCGGTCGGGCAGCGGTGCTGCGCGTCACGAGGCGTCCGCCAGCGCGGTGTCGGCGGAGTCGGCGACCTCGGACGCAGTGGGCGTCTCGACGACCGGCCGGGCGAACCCGGCAGCCACGCGCACCGACACGACGGCACCGGGCCGGACGTGTCCCGATTCGACCGATGCGGGCACGCGCGTGCTCACCGGCGTGCCGTCGCGGAGGATCGCCGTGGCGCGGAGGTCCGTGCCCATGTACGTCGCCGTCGTCACGGTGGCCGGTGCGCCGTCGGCGTCGCCCTCGGGCGCGAAGGTGACGCGCTCAGGGCGCACCGCGACGGTCGCGTGCCCGATCGCGTGGTCGGCGTCGGCCGGCAGCCTCACGCTCGGGCCCTCGGGGAGCGCGAATGCGAGGGTGTCGCCGTCCCGGAGGAGGACGACGTCGAAGAAGTTCGTCTCGCCGATGAAGTCGGCGACGAACCGGTCGACCGGCCGCTCGTAGATGTCCTGCGGCGTCCCGACCTGCGCGACGCGGCCGTTCTCGAACACCGCGATCCGGTCGCCCATCGAGAGGGCTTCCTCCTGGTCGTGGGTCACGAAGACGAACGTGATGCCGGTGGTGCGCTGCAGCTCCTTGAGCTCGGCCTGCATGCCGCGGCGCAGCTTGAGGTCGAGCGCTGCGAGCGGCTCGTCGAGCAGGAGGACCTTCGGGCGCTTGGCGAGGGCCCTGGCGAGCGCGACGCGCTGCTGCTGGCCGCCGGACAGCTGGCCCGGACGACGCTCCTCGAGCCCGGGGAGGTGCACCAGAGCGAGCATCTCCTTCACCTTCGCGTCGATGTCGGACTTCGAGGCGCCGTCCATCTCGAGGCCGAACGCGATGTTCTTGGCGACCGTGAGGTGCGGGAAGAGCGCGTAGCTCTGGAAGACCGTGTTGACCGGGCGCTTGTACGGCGGCAGCTCGTCGATGCGCGCGCCGTCGAGGAGGATGCGTCCCTCGTCCGCGGTCTCGAGCCCGGCGATGCTGCGCAGGAGCGTGGTCTTGCCGCAGCCGGACGGCCCGAGCATCACGAAGAACTCGCCGGGCCGGATGTCGAGCGACACCCCCGCGAGCGCGTGGACCGTCGTCCCCTCGGGTGTCGCGAAGCTCTTGCGGAGCTGCTCGACGCGGAGTCCTGGTGCTCGCTCGTCGGTCTGCTCGGACAAGGGACCCTCCCACCACGACCTCGGTCATCCGACTAACGGCGTTAGTCGATGTCGTGTGGCGGAGACTAATGACATTAGGCAGGCATGGGAAGTACCCTTCCGCACAACTTCACGGAGTCGTGACAAGGGGGAAACATGGCAGCGCGGGCCGCGAAGCCGCTGTCCGAGGAGCGCATCGTCCGCGCAGCCCTCGCCGTCATCGACAAGGAGGGCGTGGACGCCTTCACGCTCGAGCGGGTCGCAGCACGGCTCGGCGTCAAGGCGCCGTCCCTCTACAACCACGTGGCGTCCAAGGCGGTCATCATCGAGGGCGTGCGCGACCTCGTCGTGGCCGAGATGGACTACGCGATGTTCGAGACCGAGCGCTGGGACGTCGCCCTCGAGGCCTGGGCGCGCTCCTACCGCGACGCCTTCGCGGCGCACCCCAACACCGTGACGATCCTCTACACGACGCCGGTCAACGCCGACGCGACGTACGTCATGTACGAGGCGGTGACCGCAGCGCTGGCACGGGCCGGCTGGCCGGTCGAGATGACGGTCCCGATCCTCGCGACGATCGAGTACCTCATCGCGGGCTCGGTGCTCGACCGCGTGGCCGCCGGAACGATGTTCGGCCACGCGATGGACCGGGGAGCCCCCAGCGTGGCCGCGTCGCTGAAGGCCGTTCGGAGCCAGGTGGAGCTGTCCGACCAGATCTTCGAGCTAGGCCTGGAATCGCTCCTCGACGGACTGCGCCGCAAGCACCGGGTAGTGCGTGCACCACGTTCCACGAGGCGCGCAGCCGTCTGACCTGCGATGATGGCCCTCGATAGGCCGTTAGGGACGACGATGAATTCCTATCGAGTTAGGGAATTGTTCAGGTGTCCCGTAACGTTGTCGATACAGCCGGTGTGATGTTCTGACATTCAGTCACATCACGATTGCTCGATCGAGCAGCACCGGCACCCGCGAGAAGGACGGCTCGTCCCCGCGGGACACCCCGGATCTGCACGACGCCGCTTCGCGCGGTGCGCAGACCGGAACGATTGGAAAGAGGTAAGGCCATGGACGACTTCGGTCCCTGGGACGACTGAGTCCCCTGTCGACCCCGACGGGGTCGACCACAGATGTCGGCGAAGGCCCTCCGCGATGACGCGGGGGGCCTTCGCCCGTTACCGGGCGCGGCTACTGCTGCGCGGAGCCCTCGTCGGAGAGCACGACGGAGTCCTCGGCCGCGAGGGCCTGCTCCGGGATCACCACGCTGCCTGTACGCCGCTTCGCCGCATACAGCACGGCGTCCGCGGCGGCCACGGCCGTCTGCAGGTCGACGTCGCGCTCCCAGACCGCGACGCCGGCTGTCCACTCGGACGGCGACCGCTCGCTCATGCGCACGAGCAGCGGCGCGGCCTCCTCGGGGCTGGTGCCCGGGAGCACGACGACGAACTCGTCGCCGCCGGTGCGCGCGAGGACGTCGGCCTCGCGCAGCTCGCCGTACCACGCCTCGGTGAGCTCGACGAGCAGCCGGTCGCCGGCGGGGTGGCCGTGCTCGTCGTTGTACGACTTGAACATGTCGAGGTCGATCGCGACGACCGTGGTCGGCAGCCCGGCGCGCAGCGCGAGCGACCGCCCGACCGGAGCCTGCATCGCGAGACCGTTCCGGTTGAGGACGCCCGTGAGCGGGTCGGACAGGGCGAGGTCGTTCATGCGCTCGACCATCCGCACGCAGATCTGCATCTCCATCGGCACGATCACGACGGCGATGGCCACGAAGTACCAGTCGATCATCGACGCCGTGGGCAGCACCATCGCGCCGACCCAGAACGCCAGGGCGAGCAGCGCCTGCCGCCATGCCGCACGGCGGGGGAGGATCTCGGCCATCGCCGGGATGCCGGCCATGAGGACGAGCAGGGGCCCGATGCAGCCGACCGGTGTGGCGGCCGTGGCCGTGATGGTCGTGCCGCCGAGCGTCAGGCCGAGGAGCGAGAGCTCGAGGCCGCGCTGGCCCATCGACGGCGCGACCGTGAACGTGAGCACGGCCCAGAACAGCGTGACCATGCCGACCACGAAGCAGAGGAGGACCGGGGTGTCGGGCGACGGCGGGCGCGCCGCGAAGGCGAGGCACCCGAGGCCGGCTGCGCCGATGAGCAGCGAGGCGTCGCGGAAGTGCCGGCGCTCAGGGCTGCGGCGCAGCGAGCGCGTCGAACGAGTCTCCACCCGAGATGTCTCCCCACCCCCCGTGGGACCCCGAGCCTCGTTTGTACCAGGGAAGGGAACCCTGCGCCGTCGGCGGATCCCGTTCGTGACCGGTCGTTCAGCCGGCGAGCACGATCCCGATGAAGACCGCCGACAGCGCCGACAGGCCGGACAGGGCTCCCCAGAGGGCGAGGCCCTGGGTCGTCGTGGCGCGGGTGTGGAGGAACGCGGCCACGCCCGACAGGGCCACGACAGCGACCTTCAGGGCGAGCACCGTGCTCCAGCCCGTCGGCGCCTCGGCCTGCTCGGCCATCACGTTCCACACCCCCGTGGCCACGAGCACCCAGTAGGCGGGCCACGCGATCCGGTTGTAGGCGTTCGCCGCGGCCTTGGGCAGGCTCGGGTCCTTCGCGCGCAGCACCGGAACCAGCGCGGCGAGCACGAGCTGACCGCCCACCCAGACGGTCGCCGCGATCACGTGGACGAAGAGGCGTACGACGTCGAGCCAGGCGATGTCCATGCGCCGATCCTTCCCCTCGGCGTACCGTCGAGCCACAGTGGTCGCGCCGCGACCCGGGGGGAGTCGTCATGATCTGGATCGTCCTGCTCGCCATCGCGGTCTCGGTGGTCACGACCCTCGTGATCCGCGCGCGCCGCGAGACGTCGCTCGACGACGTCCGCGACGCCGAGGCCGCACGCAACCTCGGCGCCCAGCACATCGACCCGGGCCACCCTGGCGGATCGGGCGCTCCGGGCCGGCTCCGCTGAGCACGCATGGCTGACGAGCCCGCACTGCCCTTCGCGACCGGTGAGGACTTCGCCGCGTGGATCGCGGCCCAGGAAGGCCCCGAGGGCGTCTGGCTGCGCGTGCCCATGAAGGCGTCGGAGAACCCCGGCATCGGGTACGCCGAGGCGCTGCAGGTCGCCCTCGCGCACGGGTGGATCGACGGCCACAAGAAGGGCGACGACGGCAGCGGCTACTGGCTCCAGCGCTTCACGCCGCGACGGGCGCGCAGCCGCTGGTCGCAGGTCAACCGCGAGCACGCCGAGCGGCTCATCGCCGACGGTCGCATGACGCCGGCCGGGCTGGCCGAGGTGCAGGCCGCGAAGGCGGACGGGCGCTGGGACGCGGCGTACGCGCCGCAGAGCCGCGCCAAGGTGCCGCCCGAGCTGGCGGCGGCGTTCGACGCCACGCCCGGCGCCCGCGAGGCGTTCGAGGCCCTGGACAGTCGCAACCGCTACTCGGTGCTGCACCGCGCGGCGTCCCCGAAGACCGACAAGGGCAAGGTCGCCGCCTGCGAGCGCCTGGCCGCGATGCTCGCCCGAGGCGACAAGCCCTACCCCTGATTCGTCGTCGTCCGGCGGTGGGGGCGCGACCTAGACTGGCTGCGTCATGTCGGCCGACGTCCCTCTCCCAGCGCCGTCGGTAGCGGACCTCCGGAGCCGCCTCGACGGCGTGATGCTGCGCGACCGCAGGCGGCTCGGGCGCAGGCTCGAGGGCACCCGGAAGATCCGCGACGACGCCAAGCGCACGCTCGCCGTCGGGAAGGTCGCCGACGACGTCGCCCGTGCCGAGGCGCGCATCGCCGCTCGTCGTGCGTCGGTTCCGACGATCACCTACCCGGACCTCCCCGTGTCGGCCCGCCGCGACGACATCGCTGCGGCGATCCGCGACCACCAGGTCGTCGTGGTCGCGGGCGAGACAGGCAGCGGCAAGACCACGCAGATCCCCAAGATCCTGCTCGAGCTCGGCCGCGGCGTCGTCGGCCAGATCGGCCATACGCAGCCGCGGCGCATCGCGGCCCGCGCCGTGGCCGACCGCGTGGCGGAGGAGCTCGACGTCGAGCTGGGCGAGGCCGTCGGCTACCAGGTGCGGTTCACCGACCACTCGAGCGACCGCACGCTCGTGAAGGTGATGACCGACGGCGTGCTGCTCGCCGAGATCCAGAACGACCGGCTGCTCGAGCGCTACGACACGATCGTCATCGACGAGGCGCACGAACGCAGCCTCACCATCGACTTCCTGCTCGGCTACCTGCGCGAGATCCTGCCGCGGCGCCCCGACCTGAAGGTCGTCGTCACCTCGGCCACGATCGACACCGCACGTTTCAGCGAGCACTTCTCCGACGCACCGATCATCGAGGTGAGCGGGCGCACGTACCCGGTGGACGTCGTCTACGAGCCGTACGGCGTCGAGGACGGCGACGACCGCGACCAGATCGCCGCCATCTGCGACGCCGTGAAGGTGCTGCAGGGCCAGGGGACGGGCGACGTCCTCGTGTTCCTGTCCGGCGAGCGCGAGATCCGCGACACGGCCGATGCGCTGCGGGGGCTGAAGCTGCGCGACACCGAGATCCTGCCGCTCTACGCCCGCCTCTCGGCACAGGAGCAGCACCGGGTGTTCGAGGCGCACAGCGGCCGCCGAGTCGTGCTCGCCACCAACGTCGCCGAGACCTCGCTCACCGTCCCGGGCATCCGCTACGTCGTCGATCCCGGGCAGGCGCGCATCTCCCGCTACTCGGCACGGCTCAAGGTGCAGCGGCTCCCGATCGAGGCGATCTCGCAGGCGAGCGCCAACCAGCGCAGCGGCCGGTGCGGACGCGTCGCGGACGGCATCGCGATCCGGCTCTACTCCGAGGAGGACTTCCTCGCCCGCCCGGAGTTCACCGAGCCGGAGATCCTGCGCACCAACCTGGCGTCGGTCATCCTGCAGATGACCGCGCTCGGGCTCGGCGACGTCGAGCAGTTCCCGTTCGTGGAGCCCCCCGACTCCCGCCAGGTGCGCGACGGCGTCGACCTGCTGCGCGAGCTCGGCGCCCTCGAGCCCGGGAAGGACCTGCGGCTCACCGAGATCGGGCGACGCCTCGCCCGCCTCCCGCTCGACCCGCGGCTCGGCCGCATGGTGCTCGAGGCCGAGACGCAGGGCTGCGTCGCGGAGCTCCTCGTGATCGCGAGCGCGCTGTCGATCCAGGACCCGCGCGAGCGGCCGGTCGACAAGCAGGCGCAGGCCGACCAGATGCACGCGCGCTTCAGGGACCCGACGAGCGACTTCCTCGCGCACCTCGCGCTGTGGGGCTATCTGCGCGAGCAGCAGCGCGAGCGCAGCGGCAACAACTTCCGACGGATGTGCCGCGACGAGTTCCTGCACTACCTGCGGGTGCGCGAGTGGCAGGACGTCCACTCGCAGCTGCGGCAGGCGTGCAAGGACCTCGGCATCGAGGTCGGCCGTCTCGGCACCGCCGACGGCGGCGCGCACGACCCCGCCGCTGTTCACCGCGCTCTCGTCGCCGGCCTGCTGTCGCACGTGGGCTCGTGGGACCCGGCGCGCCGTGACTACCTCGGGGCGCGCGGCGCGCGCTGGGCGATCCATCCCGGGTCGGCGCTGTCGCGCAAGCCGCCGCAGTTCGCCGTCGCCGCGGAGCTCGTCGAGACCTCGCGGCTCTTCGGTCGCGTCGTCGCACGCGTCGACCCCGAGGCTGTCGAGAAGATCGCGGGCGACCTGGTGCAGCGCTCGTACTCCGAGCCTCGCTGGTCCGCGAAGCGCGCGGCCGTCGTCGCCGACGAGCGCGTGACGCTGTACGGCGTGCCCCTCGTGGTCGGTCGACGTGTGCAGTACGGCCGCATAGACCCCGTGGTCTCGCGCGACCTGTTCATCCGGCACGCGCTCGTCGGTGGCGAGTGGGACTCGCACCACCACTTCGTGCGCGACAACGAGCGTGCCGTCGCCGAGGTGTCCGAGCTCGAGGACCGCGTGCGGCGCCGCGACCTCCTCGTCGACGACGAGGTGCTCGTGGAGTTCTTCGACGAGCGGATCCCGGCCACGATCAACGACGGCAGGTCGTTCGACCGCTGGTGGCGCGCGGAGCGGCGTACGACGCCTGATCTGCTCACCTACCCGCGCGAGCTCATCGTGCGCAGCGTGGGGGAGGACGTCGACTCCGACTTCCCGCGGTCGTGGTCGTTCGGGTCGTTCGACGTCGAGCTGCCGCTGTCGTACGCGTTCGAGCCCGGAGCAGCCGTCGACGGCGTCACCGTCGACCTGCCGATAGCCCTTCTGCCGCAAGCGCATCCGGACGACTTTCTCTGGCAGGTGCCCGGGCGCCGGGAGGAGGTCGTCACCGCGCTGATCCGCGGACTGCCGAAGAACCTGCGCACGGCGTTCGTGCCCGTGCCCGACACCGCGCGCGCCGTCCTCGAGACCCTGCAGCCGGGGGAGCGCGGCCTGCTCGACTCCCTGGGCCACACCCTCACGCGGATGTCCGGCGTGGTCGTGCCGTACGACGCGTGGGCTCCCGAGGCGATCCCGGACCACCTGCGCGTCACGATCCGGGTGGTCGACGACGCCGGTGCCGAGGTGGCGTCGGGCAAGGACCTCGCCGCGCTGCAGCAGCAGCTCGCCCCGGCGGTGGCCGAGACGATCTCGCACGCCTCGCGCGACCTCGAGGTGCGCGGGCTCACGGAGTTCCCGGCCGAGGGCGTCGAGCGGGTCGTCGAGGAGACCCACGGCGAGCACGTCGTGCAGGGCTGGCCGGCCCTCGTCGACGCGGGGGAGTCGGTCGATCTGCGCGTGCGCGTGACGCACGCCGAGCAGGTCGTCGCGATGCGCACAGGTGTACGGCGTCTGATGCGCCTGCGCACGCCCGTGCCCGTGCGCTACGTCGTCGGCGTGCTGAGCATGAAGGAGAAGATCGCGCTGGGGCACACGCCGCACGGCTCCGTGCCAGCGCTGCTCGACGACGCGCTCGGCGCCTGTCTCGATGCCGGCGTCGCACGGGCGGCCGCGGGCGCGCCGGCCGGCTTCGCGGACGGCCTGCCGTGGACGCGTCCGGCGTACGACGCGGCTCTCGCAGCGGCGCAGGACCGCCTCGGGGACGAGGTGCTGCGCGTGGTGAAGCAGGCTGCCCTCGTGCTGGAGCTCTCGACCGAGGTGCGCACCCGCCTTCCCGGCGTCACCGCGCCGAAGCTCGCGGGCCTGCGCCGCGACGTCGAGGCGCAGGTCGACGCGCTGCTGCCCGATGGCTTCATCACGCTCGCCGGTGTCGACCGCATGCCCGACCTCGTCCGCTACCTGCGGGCCGTCGTGCGCCGGCTCGACACCGCGCCCGAGGACACCGGCCGTGATGCGCTGCGGCAGAGCCAGATCGAGGCGATCACCGACGAGTGGCGGGACGTCGTCGCAGCGCTGCATCCCGCCGAGCGCGAGTCGGCGGCCGCGCAGGACGTGCGCTGGATGATCGAGGAGCTGCGGGTGAACCTGTTCGCCCAGAACCTCGGCACCAAGCATCCCGTCAGCGACAAGCGCATCCAGAAGGCGCTCGACGCCCTGCTGGCCTGACCCACCCGCTCACCCTGATCAATCCGTCGTTTCCGGCACCGGGTGACGACGGATCGATCGGTCTCACGGGGTGGGATACGCCGGTGCCGGTGCTCGCGACGTCTGGTTGGGTGTGCAGGTGCACCAGGAGCCCCCACCGTCCGCTGCGCGCAGGGTGCTCGCGTTCCTCAAGGGGTCCGCGACGATCCCGCGCACCCGGTGGACGGCGCGGCAGTTCTGGCGGCCGACTCCCGGCTCGGTCTTCTCGTTGCTCCTCGGGCTCACGCTGTTCGGCATCGGGGAGGCGCTGCTCCTCGTCGCCGACCTCGGCGCCACCCCGTGGACCGTGCTGGCTCAGGGCATCAGCCTGCGCACCGGTGCGTCGATCGGCTGGGTGACGTTCGGCGTGAGCACCGTGGTGCTGCTGCTGTGGATCCCGCTGCGGCAGAAGCCGGGCCTCGGCACGCTCGCCAACATCGTCGTCATCGCGCTCGTGCTCGACCTCGCCTACTCGTGGCTGCCCGTGCCCACCACCCTCGGCCTTCGCTACGTCGTCATGGCCCTCGGCATCGTGGTGATCGGGCTCGGCAGCGGCTTCTACCTGACGGCGGGGCACGGCCCGGGCCCGCGCGACGGCTGGATGACCGGCCTGCACCACCGCACCGGCCGCCCGGTCGCCCAGATCCGGCTCGGCATCGAGATCGTCGTGCTCACGGTGGGCTGGCTGCTCGGCGGCACCGTCGGCATCGGAACGGCGCTGTTCGCCCTGCTCATCGGGCAGTCGGTCGCGCTCGGGCTCACCCTGGTGCGACACCTCGCGCCGCCCGCCTGAGCCGTGTCCGGTCGTCGTGTGACCGGTCAGAGAAGGCCTCTCCGGCTGGGCCTTGAGGATTCCTTGCGCTTACCGTGAAGACATGGGGAGCAACGCCCGCCGGGCCGCAGGGATCGTCGTCGCAGGAGCAGTGGCTCTCGCAGGCACCGCCCTGCTCATCGCGCCGACGGCCGGCGGCGACCTGGTCGTCGGGGTGCTCGCGATCGTGGTGGTGCTCGGCGTGCTGCAGGTGATGATCGGGCTCTCGGTGATCGCCGGTGGCCAGCCGCTCGACCGCGCTGTGGTCGACCGTGCCGCCTGGGGCGCCGGCTGGGTGCTCGACGGCACCCGCGCGATCGGCCTCGCCGTCTCGATCTGGATGATCTTCGCGCCCGACGCCGGGCCGATCTCACCCGCGGGCTGGGTGATCCTCGCGGCCGTCCTGCTGTCGGCGCCGTACTCCCGTCGGCTCGACACCCGCGCGGTGCCGGCGCTGGCTCCGGGTACGTACGTCGTCCGCGCCACCCCTGCCCCGATGCCGCAGGTGCTGCCGCTGCTGCGCGCCGTCGAGCCCGTGCGGCAGCCCGCGCCGGTTCGAGTGCTGCACGCCGTGCGGTCAGCAGAGCCGGTGCTCGAGCCCCGTCGCCTGCACCGCATCGACACCCGCCTCTAGTCCGGCACGACGAACGCCCTCCCGCTCGCAGGCGGGAGGGCGTTCGCGTGACGGGACGAGGCTCCTCAGGTCTTCGCCAGGCCGTGCTCGGCGAGCGCCGGCATCACCTTCTGCGCGTACGCCTTCAGGGTCGAGTCCTGGGCGTCGTGCTGCAGGTAGATGGCGAACTGGTCCACCCCGAGGTCGCGCAGGGCCTTGAGCCGTTCGATGTGAGCCTCCGCGGGGCCGAGGACGCAGAAGCGGTCGACGATCTCGTCGGGCACGAACTCCACGTGCGCGTTCCCTGCGCGGCCGTGGGAGTTGTAGTCGTACCCCTGACGGCCGGCGATGTAGTCGGTGAGGGCCTGCGGAACCGCGGCACCGCCTGCGCCGTACCTCTCCACGATGTCGGCGACGTGGTTGCCCACCATCCCGCCGAACCACCGCACCTGGTCGCGCTGGTGCGCGATGTCGTCGCCGACGTACGCCGGGGCCGCGACGCAGATCTTGACCGACATCGGGTCGCGGCCGGCCTGCTCCGCCGCCCTTCGCACCGCGGCGATGCTCCACTCGGCGATCGACAGGTCGGCGAGCTGCAGGATGAAGCCGTCGGCGACCTCTCCAGTGAGCGCCAGCGCCTTCGGGCCGTAGGCAGCGACGTACATGTCGAGCTGGCTGCCCTTGCTCCAGGGCAGGCGCAGGTGGCTGCCGTTGTGGTCGACCGACCGGCCGTTCGCGAGCTCGCGGATCACGTGGATGCTCTCGCGGAGCTCGGCCAGGGTGGACGGCCGGCCGTTGGTCACCCGCACCGCCGAGTCGCCGCGGCCGATGCCGCAGACGGTGCGGTTGCCGAACATGTCGTTGAGCGTCGCGTACGTCGACGCGGTCACGGTCCAGTCGCGCGTGGCCGGGTTGGTGACCATCGGGCCGACGATGACGCGGTTGGTCTGCGACAGGATCTGGCTGTAGATGACGTACGGCTCCTGCCACAGCAGGTGCGAGTCGAAGGTCCAGACGTGGGTGAACCCCGCGATCTCGGCCTTCTTCGCCAGGTCGACCACCCGCCAGGCGGGCGGGTTGCACTGCAGCACGACTCCGAAGTCCACGCCAGCTCCTAGGTGAGGTACGACGAGAGGCCGCGCTTGACGAACTGGCCGTGCCCCTTCGATCCGAGGTACTCGCCGCCGCGGACGACGACACGACCGCGCGACAGGACGGTGTCGACGCCGCCGTCGATCTCGTACCCCTCCCACGCGGAGTGGTCCATGTTCATGTGGTGCGTCTCGACCGAGATGTGCGTCTTGGCGAGCGGGTCGTACACGACGACGTCGGCGTCGGCACCCGGGACGATCTCACCCTTCCTGGGGTGCAGGCCGAACATGCGCGCCGGGGTGGTGCAGCAGATCTCCACCCAGCGCGAGAGCGAGATGCGGCCATCGACGACGCCTTGGTACAGCAGGTCCATCCGGTGCTCGACGCTCCCGATCCCGTTGGGGATCTTGGAGAAGTCGCCGACGCCGAGCTCCTTCTGCTCCTTGAAGCAGAACGGGCAGTGGTCGGTGCTGACGACCGAGAGGTCGCCGGTGCGCAGGTAGCGCCACAGCTCGTCCTGATGCCCCTCCTGCCGCGACCGCAGCGGCGTGGAGCAGACCCACTTCGCGCCCTCGAAGCCCGGAGCCGAGAGCTGCTCCTCGAGGGAGAGGTAGAGGTACTGCGGGCACGTCTCGCCGAACACGTTCCAGCCCTCGCCGCGTGCGGCCGCGAGGGTCTCCACGGCCTGCTTCGCGGACATGTGCACGATGTAGAGCGGCGCCCCCGTGATCCGCGCGAGCATGATCGCCCGATGGGTGGCCTCCTCCTCGGTCTCCCAGGGCCGCGTGAGCCCGTGGTAGCGCGGGGACGTCTCGCCGCGCGCGAGCGCCTGGGCGACGAGGACGTCGATGGCCGTGCCGTTCTCCGCGTGCATCATGATCATCGAGCCGTTCTGCGCCGCGGTCTGCATCGCGCGCAGGATCTGGCCGTCGTCGGAGTAGAAGACGCCGGGGTAGGCCATGAAGAGCTTGAAGCTCGTGATGCCCTCGGACACGAGCTCGTCCATCGCCTTGAGCGAGTCGTCGTCGACGCCACCGATGATCTGGTGGAAGCCGTAGTCGATCGCGCAGTTGCCGCGCGCCTTCTCGTGCCAGGCAGCGAGCCCGTCCTGCACCCGCTCGCCGGCACGCTGGACCGCGAAGTCGATGATCGTCGTCGTGCCCCCGTGCGCCGCGGCGCGGGTGCCCGTCTCGAACGTGTCCGAGGCGAAGGTGCCGCCGAACGGCAGCTCCATGTGCGTGTGCGCGTCGACTCCGCCGGGGACGACGTACTTCCCCGTCGCGTCGATGACCTCGTCGACGGACGACGCGAGGTCGGCGCCGAGCGATGTGTCTCCCGGCGCGAGCAGCGCCACGATGCGCTCGCCGTCGATGAGGACGTCGAGAGGCTGTGCGCTGACCGGCCCGATCACGAGGCCGCCGCGGATGAGGGTCGTCACGGCTGCACCAGGTCGCCGTAGGCCTCGGGCCGACGGTCGCGGTAGAAGGCCCAGCGGTTGCGCACCTCGGTCAGCAGCTCGAGGTCGAGGTCGCGGATGACGAGCTCGGGGGAGTGGGTGTCGGCGACGTCGCCCACGAAGGCGCCCTGCGGGTCGACGAAGTACGACGTGCCGTAGAAGTCGTCGTCACCCAGGTCCTCGATGCCCACGCGGTTGATCGCGCCGATGAAGTACTCGTTCGCGACCGCGGCGGCCGGCTGCTCGAGCTTCCAGAGGTACGACGACAGCCCGCGCGAGGTGGCCGAGGGGTTGAACACGATCTGCGCACCGTTGAGGCCGAGCGCGCGCCAGCCCTCCGGGAAGTGCCGGTCGTAGCAGATGTAGACGCCGACCTTGCCGACCGCGGTGTCGAACACGGGGAAGCCGAGGTTGCCGGGACGGAAGTAGAACTTCTCCCAGAAGCCCTTCACGTGGGGGATGTGGTGCTTGCGGTACTTGCCGAGGTAGCGGCCGTCGGCGTCGATGACGGCCGCGGTGTTGTAGAGGAACCCGGGCTGCTCCTGCTCGTACATAGGCAGGACCATCACCATCGACAGATCCCGGGCGAGCGCCTGGAACCGCTCGACGATGGGACCGGGCACAGCCTCGGCGTACTCGTAGAAGGCGGGGTCCTGCACCTGGCAGAAGTACGGCCCGTAGAACAGCTCCTGGAAGCAGATGACCTGGGCCCCCTGGGCGGCTGCCTCGCGCGCGTAGTGCTCGTGCGCGACGATCATCGATTCCTTGTCGCCGGTCCACGAGGTCTGGACGAGGGCGGCTCTGACCACGGACACGGTCGCCTCCAGAGGCACGTGCCGGCCCGCAGGGCCGACGGAAGACCTCACTTAACCCCGAGACCGGGGTGGCGGCAATCGGTTCGCCGAGATGTTCACACGCGCGTTGCGCGCGGCACGACAGGCAACGCGTGCACGGTCCGCCACGGACTAGTCGATGCGGACGACGTCGCCGTTCGCGGTCTTGAAGTGAACGGCCACCAGGCCGGGTTCGTCGGCGTCGACCCACTGCACGTCGGTGCCGTCGATCGGCGTCGCGACGCTGCCGCCGAGCCACTCGCGGATGCGGTCCTTGTCTCCGGCGAGCTCGCACGACACGGCCGACACGTGCGCGGGGTGCGCCTGCGACGGGTGCTGCGACGGGTCGCTCGTCCACTGGAGGAAGAAGGGGAGCGAGGGGTCCTCGCGGAGCTCGGTGATGCCGAGCTGCTTCCAGGTGAGGTCGTAGCCGTCGGGGCGCACGCGGTGGCCGTCGATGGCGCTGCGGCCGACGCGCTGCTCGACCGGCGCGATGTCGTCGACCGCGACGACCCAGCCGAGCCAGCCGCCGCCGTCCTCGGCGCGGGCGCGCACTGCCTGGCCGAACGGGGCCTTGTCAGCGGCGGGGTGGTCGAGTGCTGCGACGACCTCGAGGTAGACGCCGCCCTCGAGCGGGAGGATGAAGTTGCGGGTGCCGAAGCGGGGGTGCCGGCCGCCGTCCTCGAAGGAGCCGCCGAGCTGCTGGCCGAGCCGCTGGACCGTGTCGACGAGCTCGTTGTGCGACACGGCGTAGGAGACGTGGTCCAGGCGCATAAAGGGATCCTGCCGCACCCGCGAAACCGCTCGCGCAGGGGGGTGGGGTGTCCGGCGTCAAGCCTTGTGCTGTATGGTGATCCGCCCGCTACAAGATCGCGGTCAGACGGCGTCGTCGGTCTTGCGCCGGGCGCGGTCGAGAGCCTCGAGGCGATCCATCCGGGTGGCCTCCTGCAGCGTGGGCGCCGTGCCGCCGAGGCGGGCGGGCAGCCACCAGGTGTCGTCAGGCCCTGACGGCTTCTGCGGGTAGCGCGCGATGGCGTCCTCGAGCATGTCGCGCATCACCTCGTGCAGGTGCGCGCCGACCGCGTCGAGGTCGGATCCCTGGGGCACCGCGATGGGCTCGCCCACGATGATCGAGACGGCCTTGCCGCGGGAGAAGTCGCGAGGACGCCCCTTGGTCATGAGCCGCTGCGTGCCCCACAGCACGGTCGGGATGAGAGGCACGCCTGCGTCCATCGCAAGGCGAGCGGCGCCGCTCTTGAACTCCTTGATCTCGAACGACCGCGAGATCGTGGCCTCCGGGAAGATGCCGACGATCTCGCCCTTCTTGGCCGCCTCGAGCGCGACGCGGAACGACTCCGCGCCGGCAGTGCGGTCGACCGGGATGTGCTTCATCCCGCGCATGAGCGGGCCGGCGACCGGGTTCTTCCAGATGGAGTCCTTGGCCATGAAGCGCACGTAGCGGCCTGCCGGGTTCGCGCCGAGGCCGGCGAAGATGAAGTCCATGTAGCCGATGTGGTTGCTCGCGAGGACGCCGCCGCCGGTGCGTGGGACGTTCTCCGTGCCGCGCACGTCGATGATGAGCCCCAAGCCCTTGAACATCGTCTTCGCCGTCAGCACGACGGGGGCGTACACCGGTTCGACCATGCCGTGACACTACCCTCGGCCCATGGCCGACGACCTGCACGTCACGGTGTTCGCGGACGACTCACGGATCGAGGCGCTGGCGGCGTACACCGACAGCATCGAGGAGCTGGTGGCCGTCTTCGCCGACGCCAACACCGGGGACGGCGAGCTGCTCGACCGGCGGCCCGCGCCCGATGCCTGGTCGGTGGGCGAGGTGCTGCACCATCTCGCCGACGCCGAGACCCATCAGACCGTCCGGCTGCGCAGCATGCTGGTCGAGGACCGGCCCGTGTGGCCGGCGTGGGACGAGGAGGCGTACGCCGCGGGCCTCGGCTACGACGTGCGCCCGGCCGCCGACGCGCTGACGCTGATCCTGTCGCTGCGCCACGTGAACTCGCGGCTGCTCGCGTCGCTGTCGCCCGATCAGTGGGCGCGCACCGCGGTGCACCCGACCGACGGCGAGGTCGATGTCGCCGGATGGGTGACGATCGCGAGCGACCACCTCAAGGCGCACGTGCTCCAGGCACGACGCGCCGTCGTGGGAATGATCTAGCCGGCGTGCTCGTCGCACAGTCGTCTGGAAAGGTGGAGCCATGCAGCAGGACGAGGCGGAGAAGGTCGTGGCAGCGCTGACCGAGAGGCGGCTGTTCGCGCACCTCTACCGGGGCGGGGTCAACAGGTTCGGCGTGCGCGTCGTGCTGTCGGACGGCCGCGAGGCCCTCTGGGACGTCGACGGCGCCGCAGGTCTCGAGGCTCAGGTCATGGCCAACGGGGTGCTCGTCGGCTTCGTGCCGAAGATCCCCGGCTCGGAGTCGTACACGATGGAGCAGACCGTCGAGGCCATCGCCTCGGCGACGTACCAGTAGGGCGTTCCTCCACAGACGCGGCGAGAGCCGCGTCGTCCACAGCCATCGCGGCCCGGTCGTCGTCGCGTGGGGGTGGCGCGCTCGACGGTGGCGCCATGACCCGACACCCCGACCATCCCCGTCCGCGCTGGTCCTCCAGCCTCGAGCCCGACCTCGAGGCACCCGGCCTCGTGGCGCGCGGGCCCGAGTGCCTGCCGCTCGTCGTGCCGCACCTGGTGGGCTTCGTCCCGGAGCACTCGTTCGTCGTGCTCGGCCTCGAGCCCGGCAGCAACCGCTCCCTCGTCACGATGCGCTTCGACATCCCGACGCCCGACCTCACGGACGACGAGCTCCTGACCGTGCTCGACGTGTGGGAGACGTCGTTCGATGCGGTGGCGCGGGCAGGAGCCGAAGCGGTGACGGTGGTCGTCTACCCGGCCTGCGCCGGTGCCGACTGGTCCAGCGAGATCGGTCACGACCTGCCGTACGCCGATCTCGCCGACCTGCTCGACCACATGCTGACGACGCGGGGCTTCGAGGTGCGCGAGGTGGCGTGCGTGGTCGCCGACCGCGTCCGCTCCTACCTGTGCGAGAACCTCGAGTGCTGCCCCGAGGAAGGCCTGCGCCTCGACCCTTCCGAGGCGCTGCGTATCCAGGCGACGCTGGTCGAGCGCGGTTCCGCGCCGATGAGCAGCAGGCAGGCCCTCGTGGCGGTGCTGGAACCGCGCCGTGACGACGACCCTGTGCTCGCCGCGGTGGCGCACGCCCGCCCGGGAGCGATGGCCCGTCAGTCGCCCGACGTCGTGGAGAGAGTCGAGACGTTCCTGTACGCCGTTGCGCACTGGGGGCGCAATCGAGACGCGGCTGCGAAGCAGTTCAACCGGCTGGCTGCGACGGCTGGCCTGCTCGTGGTGGAGATCCCTCCGCGCGACCTCCTGCTGCGCGAGCTCGCGGTCGAGTGCGACCGGCCAGTCCTGGACGCGGCCAGGACCGTGCTGACCGAGGCGGTGCGATGCGCCCGGGAAGGCGAGGTGGCGCCCCTCGCGTCCGTGCTCGCGGTGTGCGCCTGGCTCCACGGCGACGGCGCCGCGGCCAGGGTGGCTCTCGACCGGGCGCTCGACGCCGACCCGTCGTACTCGCTCGCCCACCTCGTGTCGGCGGCGCTCGACAACGGGATCCCGCCGTGGTCGTGGCGGGAGTCGATGCGCGGCCTCACCGCCGAGGCGATCCTCGGCGCCGGCCCACCCGGCCAGGCGCGTTCGCCGGCGTGATCTCGCCGAACGGAGCCACGGACGGTCCGGGGGTCGGCATCGCCGGTGCCGAGCCCGAGGCCTCGACCGAGTCGATCCAGGCGTCGACCTCCTCCCAGCGGTCGAACAGCCACGTCGACAGGTCGGCCACCGAGGTGGGCACCTCGGCGGCACGGTGCACCTGCCAGCCGACGTACAAGGTCTTGTCGGTCGGGATCTCGCGCCAGATCGTGCGCAGGTCGGTGAGCCGGTCGAGGCCGGTGTGCGCGACGACCACGACGTCCGCGTCCGGCTGGGCCAGCAGCACCTGGCGCACGCCGCCCGGCCGTGGGGCGAGGACGTGCTGCAGGCGCTCGGCCCGGTCGGCCGCCTCGTGGTGGCCCGAGTCGCGCAGCCGGTCGATCCGGCTCGTGCGGCGTCCTTCGGTGAAGTTGCCGCCCTCGGGGAAGATCAGCAGGGCGTCGTCCGGGCCCATGCCGCCGGCGAGCTGGGCGATGGCGCGGGTCGTCGCCTCGGGGTCGGACGGGTTCGGGTCGATGAAGGCGACGGGCAGCCGGTTGAGCAGGACGTCGATCACCGGGTCGACCTGCAGCGTGTCCTTGAGGACGATGCGCGGCCGACGTCCCGTCCAGCTGAGGATCTCGCGCACGAGCAGGAACGAGTCGCCCAGTCCGGCGTGACGCGACAGCACGAGGCGGGGGCGGTCGTCGCGGACGCCGTCGCCGTCGAGGTCGTCCATGTCCATCGAGCCGGCGCGCTCGACGGTCAGCGCGAAGAAGCGGCGACCGAACACGAAGAGCGTCTCGAGCAGGCCGCGCAGCAGGCCGTAGTGCAGGCGCACGAAGAAGGGGCTGCGCTGCTTCCAGCCGAACCCGCTCGCCACCCAGGTCAGGAACAGCACCGTGAGCCCTACGACCTCCATCGCGAGGTAGACGATCGCGAAGCCGACGACACGCAGCGGCTTGAACCACGGCGGGAGGGCGAAGGACACGAGCACCAGCACCAGGAGGATCACGGGGATCGTGCCGAGGATCAGCCAGACCCCGATGACCCAGACCAGCGGTGCCACGACGAGGCGGCGGACCCAGTACGGCGGAAGCCAGAGGTTCACGGCAGGTCCCTGTCAGCCGGTGATGCCGCGGTCGGCGAGGTAGGTCGCGCTGGCGTTGCGGGCCAGCGCGATCCGCTGCGGGATCTTCGAGGTGTCGCGGTAGCCGAGGGTGGCGCGCTCGTTGTAGCGCGGCGCCGTCCCGCCCGTCGGCAGCACGTGCACCTCGAGCTCGGACTGCGCCCGCGCGAGCGCCGCGGTGAAGCGCGCGCGCCGCGCGACCTCGAAGGCCACGAGGCCGACCTCGAGGGGATTGGTCGCCGGGGCGAGGGGCTGCTCGATCCGGCCGACCTGCAGCACGAAGACCCGCTCGGCACCGGACTTGCGCGCGCGGTCGAGGGGGATGGAGTTGACGATCCCGCCGTCGATGAAGTGCTCGCCGTCGATCTCGTACGCCGGGAAGAGGCCGGGCACGGCCGACGACGCCAGCACGGCCGGGACGATCGGGCCCGAGGTGAACCAGTGCTCGGCCGCCCGCTCGACCGAGGCCGCGCAGCACATGAACGGCACCTGCAGGTCCTCGATGAGCTCGACGGTGAGGTGCCGCTCGACGAGCTCGTGCAGCGCCTCCGGCCCGTAGAGCGCGGTGCGCGTGCGCAGGGCCGTCCGCGTCACGGTCTGAGCGCGCTCGAGCCACGAGCCCGAGAACGGCCCTTCGTCGGCGTCGGACCACAGCGCCTCGAGGCGGGCGAGCCCGGCCTCGGACGGGTCGTCGGCGATGAGCGCGCCGTTGGCCGCGCCGATCGAGGTGCCGATCACCAGGTCGGGGACGACACCGGCCTCGAGCAGTGCGCGCAGCATGCCGACCTCGGCCGCACCGAGCAGCCCGCCGCCACCGAGGACGAAGGCCGTGCGGGGCCGCCGCAGGTCGCTCGGCTCGGAGGTCACCTCGGCATCGTGGCACGACGGTGCGGCTGGTGCCGGTGTGACGCGGGTGCCGGTCGTGACGCAGGTGGGGGAGGTTCCTCCACAGGCGCTCACGACGGGTGGCACGAGGCAGCCCGACATCCCTACCGTCGACGACGTGCGCTCCCCGTCACCGGCCTCGGCAGGACGCCGTCGCCGTCACCCCCACGTCCTCGCGGCCCTCGCACTCGCCGCCCTCACCTCGACCCTCGGCACCACCCTCGTCGCCACCGCGGCGCCGCCGGCGTACGCAGACCCGGTCGTCGTCGGCGACGACGCAGCCGACATCTACACCGGCACCGGCGGTGTGGTGATCCCGTCGCGCGACTGGCGCGGCGACGAGTCCGGCCGCTCCGAGGCCGCAGGCTGCGATGACTGCACCTGGCACATCACGTCGTTCTGCACGCGCGCCGACTTCGACCTCGGCAGCTGCGACGCCAGCCACCTCGACTGCCCCGCCGGCCTCGTGCGGGTGCGCGTCTGGCTCGAGAGGCCGGGGGAGCCGAAGCGGCTCGTCGGCGGTGCCTGCGTCGGCGGGTCGCCGCCGGCCACGCGGACGCAGATCGGCGCCGCGGTCCGCGACTCCGCCGAGCAGGCCCTCCCGCCGCTGCGGGTGGGCGTGCAACCCGCAAACGGCGTGCTCGTGGGCGTGCCCGCCGTCTTCCGAGCCGGTCAGCCGGCCGCGGGCATCGTCGGGGCCGACCTGACCGTGCTCGGCTTCGACGTGCGCCTCGATGCCCGCCCGCGCTGGTGGTGGGCCTGGGGCGACGGCACCGGCGCGTGGTCGTCGTCGCCGGGCGGCCGCTGGCCGGACACGTCGGTGGCCCACACCTACCGCAGCCTCGGTGAGGCGACGGCGCGGGTCACGTCGGTGTGGCGGGGCGAGTACGTCGTCGACGGCCTCGGGCCCTACCCGGTGCCCGGCGACCCGCTGACGCAGGAGTCGACCCTCACGGTCCAGGTCCGCGAGGCGCGGGCGCTGCTCGTCGGCTGAGCGTCGTACGGCGTCAGCGCGGGACGGCGGCCACGGCGCCGACCAGCGGCCCGCGCGCTGCCACCGCGCCGAGCTCGAGCGCGAGGTCGAGGTCGGCCTGGGTCGCGACGCCGACAGCGAGCACCGACGCGCCTACCTCACGGGCGGCGTCGAGCATCCGGCGAGATCCCGCGTCGTCGCGGTGCGGTCTGCCGAGGTCGACCTGCACGTACGCCGGGCGCAGCGAGCCGAGCATCGACTCGGCCGTGGCCGCGGCCGCCGTGCCGGACACGTCCGCCACGACGAGGTGCCAGCCCCAGCCCACCATCTCCTCGGCCGCGGCCCGCAGGCGCTCGCGGTCGGCGAAGGAGTCCTCGTGCAGCTCGGCGAAGACGTTGAGGGCGCGGCGTCCGCGCAGCCACGCGACGGCGAGGCGGGGCGGGCAGGCGCCCCCGAAGGTCTCGGGCTCCGGGGTCAGGTGCAGCTCGCCGGTGAGACCGGAGTCCATCGCGACGTCGAACGCGTGGCAGCGGAAGGCCCAGTCGAGGCGCTCGACGAGGCCGAGGCTCGAGGCCTGCTCGAGCAGGCTCAGCGTGTCGGCCACCTCGGTGCCGGCCGCGCCCCGACCGACTGCCTTCCAGCCCACGAGGGTGCCGGTCGAGGGAGTCGGGCCGTCGAGACGACGGATGGGGGAGAAGTCGGGGCCGAGCCGCGACGGCTCGGCGATGAGCTGCTCGACCTGCTCGCGGACGCGGCGGTTGCGGTCGAGGCCAGCAGACAGGACCTCGGACGGGCGCTGCCGGGCGGAGCCGGACGTCGGCAGCGGCGGCGTTCCGCGGCCGGGCAGGCCGGAGGGCGTCCGCGCAGGCGGCGTCAGTGTCACAGTGAAGTCGTCGGCACGATCGGCGCCGTCTTGAGCGCATCACGGGGCACGGAGCGGTACGTTCCGGCTGCAGGCGGCAACGGCGCCGCCGACGCGTCCTCGGACGCGTGCGCCAAGGAGGAACGCATGGGTGGCATCGGGAGCCCGATCGTCGTCGGGTACGTCGAGACGCCGGAGGGCAAGGCGGCGCTCGATCGCGCCGTGATCGAGGCCCAGCAGCGCGGCGCGACCCTGGTCGTCATCAACTCCCAGAAGGGCGGCTGGAGCCTCAGCCCCGAGCACGCCGTCGAGGTCGACGACGAGATGAACGCTCTGCACGCGCGCCTGCACGAGATCGGCGTCGCGCACGAGGTGCGCCAGCTCGTGCGCGGCAGCGACCCGGCCGACGACCTCATCGCCGTGGCGGACGAGGTCGACGCCGACCTCATCGTCATCGGCCTGCGTCGCCGCACGCCCGTCGGCAAGCTCATCCTCGGCAGCAACAGCCAGACGATCCTGCTCGACGCCAGCTGCCCCGTCCTGGCCGTCAAGGCCTGAGGCACCGCGCCGCGCCGACCGCGCGCGTCTCGCGCGTCACACGGCACGCTCGCGGGACGGCCGCCGCCCGCGCGGGCGACGTACCGTGGTCACGTGACGACTGCAGCCCCCGCCTCGCTCCGGCTCTGCTTCGACGACCGCGGAGACGCTCTGCTCGCCCGTGACTCCTTCGCGCTGGTGACGGGGATGCTGCTCGACCAGCAGATGCCGATGGAGCGGGCCTTCCTCGGCCCCTGGAAGCTCGCCGAGCGGATGGGCACCACCGACCGCCTCGACGTCGCCCGCATCGCGGCCTACGACCCCGAGGAGTTCGCGGCGCTCGTCGCCACCCCGCCGGCGGTGCACCGGTTCCCCGGCTCGATGGCCGGCCGGATCCAGGGCCTCGCGAAGCACGTGGTGGTCGAGTACGCCGGCGACACGGCCGCGATCTGGCGCTCGGTGCCCTCGGGCGACGCGCTCTACCACCGCCTCCTGGACCTCCCCGGGTACGGGGACCAGAAGGCGCGCATCCTCGTCGCGCTCCTCGGCAAGCAGCTCGGGGTGCGGCCCCGCGGCTGGCGCCAGGCCGCAGGCGCGTACGGCGACGCAGGGTCGACCCGCTCGGTCGCCGACGTGACCGATGCCGCCAGCCTCGCTGCGGTCCGCTCGTTCAAGCAGGCCGCCAAGGCCGCCGCGTCCGGCTGAGCCGTCGCGGATCCGGTGGTCGGACGCCGGGGAACGCCCGGCCGCCGTCGGCTCGTCGTACCTGCGCGGCGCCCCGCACCCCGCCGGTCAGGGGGAATGCCGGGGACGTGTCACAATGTTCACCGGACGCCCCTTGCGCTCCGCCTCACCTCGCACGCCCCGGTGACCCCGGGGAGCGTGCCCGCCCGCCCGACGAGAGGTTTGTTCGTGCCCTCGAAGCCGACCACGGCCACCAAGAAGACCGCTCCGGCGAAGGCTGCTCCCGCGAAGAAGACCCCCGCGAAGGCTGCGCCCGCCCCGGCTGCGAAGGCCGCCCCGGCGAAGAAGTCCGCTCCCGCTCCCGCGGCGAAGGCTGCTCCGGCGAAGAAGGCCGCCCCCGCGAAGAAGGCCGCTCCGGCCAAGGTCGAGGCCCCCGCCAAGAAGGCCCCCGCCAAGAAGGCGTCGCCCGCCAAGGCCGCCGCGACCGAGGCCCCCACCAAGGGCGCGGCAGTCGTCGCAGGTGACGAGGAGGACGTCGAGATCGACGTCGCCGAGCTCGAGGCCGAGATCGTCATCGACCCCGAGGCCGACGTAGCCGAGCCCGACCTGGCCGAGGCCGCCGTGCTCGAGGTCGAGCTGGAGGCCGAGCTCGCCGTCGACCTCGAGGAGGTCACGGGCGACGAGCCCAAGAAGGAGGCCGAGCCGGCCGCCGAGGAGGAGTCCGAGGCGTTCGTCATCTCCGACGTCGACGACACCGACGAGCCCGTCCAGACCGTCACGGTCGCCGGCGCCACCGCCGACCCGGTCAAGGACTACCTGAAGCAGATCGGCAAGGTCCCGCTGCTCAACGCCGAGCAGGAGGTCGAGCTCGCGAAGCGCATCGAGGCCGGCCTGTTCGCGGAGGAGAAGCTCAACTCCGGGATCAAGCTGTCGAACACCGCGCGGGGCGACCTCGAGTGGATCGCAGAGGACGGCCGTCGGGCCAAGAACCACCTGCTCGAGGCCAACCTCCGCCTGGTCGTCTCGCTCGCCAAGCGCTACACCGGTCGCGGCATGCTCTTCCTGGACCTCATCCAGGAGGGCAACCTCGGTCTGATCCGCGCGGTCGAGAAGTTCGACTACACCAAGGGCTACAAGTTCTCGACCTACGCCACCTGGTGGATCCGTCAGGCGATCACCCGCGCGATGGCCGACCAGGCCCGCACCATCCGCATCCCGGTGCACATGGTCGAGGTCATCAACAAGCTCGCGCGCGTGCAGCGCCAGATGCTCCAGGACCTGGGCCGCGAGCCCACGCCGGAGGAGCTGGCCAAGGAGCTCGACATGACGCCCGAGAAGGTCGTCGAGGTCCAGAAGTACGGCCGCGAGCCCATCTCGCTGCACACCCCGCTCGGCGAGGACGGCGACAGCGAGTTCGGCGACCTCATCGAGGACTCCGAGGCCATCGTGCCGGCAGACGCCGTGTCGTTCACGCTCCTGCAGGAGCAGCTCGACTCGGTGCTCGACACCCTGTCCGAGCGCGAGGCGGGCGTCGTGAAGATGCGCTTCGGCCTCACCGACGGCCAGCCCAAGACGCTCGACGAGATCGGCAAGGTCTACGGCGTGACGCGCGAGCGCATCCGTCAGATCGAGTCCAAGACCATGAGCAAGCTGCGTCATCCCAGCCGTTCCCAGGTGCTGCGCGACTACCTCGACTGACGTCGGATCCGCCAGTGCGGGAGGCCGGACACCCTGACGGGTCCGGATCGGCCGGCGCCCGGTACCGAGTAGCGGTCAGAGCAGGCGTCCCGCCGGACCGGCATCGTCGTCGGGTTACCCGCTCGGCAAGCGCCACATGGCCACAGCGATCCACGACAGCCCGAGCGCGAGCAGCAGCCCGAAGGCGGCTGTTCCGACCTGGCCCGCGACAGGGGGCAGGAACTCGGCGACGAAGAAGACGAACAAGAAACCGGCCATCGCGGCGAGGACGACCAGCGCGGCGGGTCGTGGCAGCACGTCGGCGCGGTAGGTGGCGACGGCCGTGAGCAGCAGACCCAGCGTCAACGCGATGCCCAGGGCGAAGACGATCGGATGCTCCCCGATCGGTCCGTTCTGATCGGGGTGCAGCAGGGGCGCAGCCGAGACGAGCACCGGGAGCAGGAGCCCCAGCTCGAGCAGCACATGGCCGACGAGACCCAGGGACCCGCTGGGCGAGAGCTGCAGCGCGTACATCGCGGGCAGCGCGAGTAGCAGCAACGCCGACGAGGTCAGCACGAGAGCGGCGACGCCGGGGGAGAGCGTTGCCTCGACGACGGGATGCACCGACAGGAGCACGAGGGCGACGCCGAGGGTGATCGCGCCGGCGAGCAGAAGCAGTCCGGCCCAGTGGTAGACGTTCAGCGATTCGGTGAGCACGGCATCACCCCTCCTTCGTACCAGGTCCCGGTTCGTCAGCTTCATGAGGGCTTCCCGGGCTTTTCGACGGGCCGGGAGGTGGCCACCCCCGTGCGGCGGCTCGACCCCGACACCATCTCGGGTTGAGGGGGCGACGTCGTCGCTGGACCGAGGTCGTGCACGGCGGCGACCTCACCGAGGGCGGCGAGGTCCTCGACGAGAGAGGTCGTGCGATCCCTGTGCGGGGGGACCGCGAGCGAGATCAGAACAGCCCACCACCGAGCGCACGTGAGCACCTCGAACGACTGGATGATCCGGGTGCCGCCTGCGGACGGCTCGAGGGCGAACGACCACTCGGTGCTGTCGCGCCCTACCCCACCCCGGGTCCGCCAGGCGATCCGGCGATCCGGCTCGACGGTCGTGATGAGGCACGGGCGGCGCCAGCGGAACACGCCCGCGCGGGACCGGCCTTCGAATCGAGCGCCGGGGACAGCGTCGTGCGCACCATCGAGCCACCGCGCGCCGACGGCCTCGTGGCTCCACTCACCTACACGTGTTGGGTCGGCGAGCACAGCCCACACCTGCGGCGGGGTCGCGGCGACCTCGACGCTGACCGTTCCGTGAGTGGCCAGGGGGAAGCCGCCGGCCCCGTCGATTCCGAAGCCGGAAGGTCGAGCGCCCCACCGTCGACGGGCCAGCCGGCGATATCTGCAGGCAAGCCCGCGCACCAGCACCGAGCGCGGGAAGTCGGGGACGAGCCGATCGACGAGCGCGGCGTCCGAGGCGCTCAGGCCGTCGACGAGCCAGCCCTCGACCATGCCGAGCCGCAGCAGCGATCGCCCCTGGACGAACTGCTCCCGTACGAACGCCGCCCAGTCCTGCTCCGTGAGCGTCGCGGTCACCAGGGGCATCAGCTCGATCTCCTCGCGCCGCAGGTACGGCAGGAGGGTCCCCTCGAGCCGGTCCAGGGCATCGACGACCGGTCCTGCAGAAGCGCCTCGGCTGAACTCGACCGCTGCTTGTTCGACCGCCTTCATGAGCGAGGGCATGGCGCGGAGGTCGCCCTCCGAGGGCCCCAGCGACGCTGCGGCGTCAGGCATCCTGGCGCGGACGCGGGGCCACAGCTCTCGATCCTCGCCGCGCAGGTGCTCCGCGAGGAGCTCCATCAGCCAGACGAGGTGGGCGCCCACCGCGACCCGCTGGCGGGGGCGCAGGGCAGCCTCCGCCGACAGCAGGTCGTGCGCGCGAGCGAGGTCGCGACGCAGGGCGCTGTGGACGACCTCCATGATCCGCGTGTCGGCTCGCGCCTCCGTCGGGCCGGTCATTCGACGAGCCCTTCGCTCGGGCCCGGGCGTGACCGGTCCGATCCTCCGGACAGGAGACTCAGCCGGGCGACCGGGATGGGGCGGTGCGCCTTGCGCGCGTACTTCGCCACCTCGGGCGCTCGCGCGAGGATCACGTCGTTCCACATGCGATCCCGCTCGCCGCCGACGAGTTCGCTGGGGATCACGCGCGACGTCTGAGCTCCGATCTGGATCTCGGCGACCTGGGCGCGGCGCAGGTTCTCGAACCAGTCGGGATCCCGGGGGGATCCCGACCCTGTGCCCCAGACGATCCACCCGTCGTCCCAGGGGAGGTAGCGCACGCAGGTGGAGCGTGGGATGCCGGTGCGTCGTCCCGGGACGGTGATCAGGAGCACGGTCACACCCGATCTGCCCGACGACAACCGACCGTCAAGGCGTCGGTACATCCAGACGCCGAGGCGGTTGCTGGCCCGGGTGGCGCGCCGCGTCATGGGAGATCCGGTGCGCTCGGAGCGGCGTGCTGGCTCGAGCGGGACGTCCTCGCCACCTCGCCGAGCCGCTGCAGATCGGCGGCGAGGGCCGCGGTGCGGTCCTGATGAGTCGGGACCAGCCTGACGTACAGGGGTTCGAGGAGCGGGGCACTGCGGACGACGGCGAACTCCTGCACGATCCTGGTGCCTCCCGCCAAGGCGTCGAGCCGTAGCCGCCAGAGGGTGCTGTCCGGGAACAGTGCTGTCGGGACGACGCGCCACGCCAGCTCGTGCGGAGGTTCGACCGCGGTGATCTCGCAGAGGCGTCCCCACCGCACCCACCCAGCCCGGTTGCGGCCGCGGAAACGGACTCCCGGAGCCGCGGCCGTGGCTCCGCCGAGCCAACGCACGTCGACGCACTCGTGGCTCCACTCTCCCGTGCGCGTGGGGTCGCAGACGACGCTCCAGACGTCGTCGATCGCCACCGGCACCACGATCTCGGTGCGCCCCGTCCTCTGCACCTGCGCCACGACGGCCTCCTCGCGCCGGTAGTGCTAGCTGTTGGTCGAGCGCAGCCGACGGGATATCTCCTCCGCGACCCACTCTTCGTAGTCGTCGACACGCCATCCGCGCAGATCGGTCAGCAGCCGGAATATCTCAACGCTCATCAGCGCCCAGAGCGCATCGACGACCTCGGCATCCACCGGTCGTCCGGTAACCAGCTCGACTCCCTGCTGGGTGTTCAGCCGGCGGTCCTCCTCGGCCTTCGCGAGTCGCAGCGCCAGCGCTGGTTCGCCTGCCGCGCCTTGGCGCAGGGCGACGTGCAAGCCGGCCGTCGAGACATGGATCCGCGTGACGAGGCGGGCGGCTTGCCGAACCCGCTCGTCGAAGGTGCCCTGCGCCAGGGCGGCGAACTCGGGCCGATCCGCCAGAGGCACCGGAGCGTCGTCACCGACCACACTCACGTCTAGTGCGGCTACCAGGAGGTCCGGCTTCGACCCGAACCCGGCGTAGACGGTCTCCACCGCTACCCCGGCCTCGCGTGCGACGTCGCGCATGCCCGTGGACGCCCAGCCGCGCTCCGCGAACAGCCGCGTCGCCGCCTCGAGCACTGCCGCGCGCGTTTGCGCGGCCTGCTCGGCACGCCGGGGCGACCGGTAGGCGCGGGTCCGTCCGGCGGTGACGTCGGACGTCATCGAGCCACCGCGTGCGTCGACGGAACCACCGGGGACCAGCACCCCGACGCACGACGCCGGTACACCCCGGCGAAGCCGTGGACGAGGACGAGACGAGGGATGAACCCGACGAGGTGGACCACGACGTCGCGGCCTTCAGGGTCCAGATCGTCCAGCAGCCAGTGCCCTTCGAGCGCGAGCTGCTTGGTGGAATTGGGCGCGACGTTGTGCGCCTGCTCGATGGCCTCCCACTCGCGCCGGGTGAGGCTGGCGGACACCACCGGCATCGCGTCAGCGACCTCGCGCTGGAGGTGCGGGGCGAGCACGACGTCCAGCGCCTCCATCGAGTCGGAGAGTGCGAGGCGAGCGGAGTCGTCGGTCGTCGAGGCGTAGAGGCGCGCTGCCAGCGTGACGGCGTCCACGGCAGGCGCGATGTGCGCGTGGTCCGCCTCGAGCGAGGCGACGAGCTCGGCGGCGTCCGGGTTGCGCGCGACGAGCGCCGGCCAGAGCCCCGTGTCCTCGCTCATGTGGTGGGCGTGCAGGAACTCCATCATCCACACGAGGTGCTCGCCGAGAGCCCGCCGTTGCTCCCCGGTCGGCGGCCTCGGGGCTGCCAGGACGTCGCGAGCACGTGCGAGGTCCCGCAGGAGAGCGCGGTGGACGATCGCCATCATCCGGGTGTCGGCCGGGCCGTCGAGCTCGCTCATGGCTGCCTCCTGTCGGCGTCGAGCCCACAGTAGAACCAACGACGATTGATCACAAGACCGTTCTAGCGAAGTTAGGTCGACCGGCCTCACGTGGGCGGACTCGCGTTCCCGTCGGTCGCGAAGCGCCGACAGGGAGTACGCCGTGCCTGCGCCACCCAGCTGGTCGCAGGTGCTGCGCGAGCAGGTCGCCCGACCCCTCGGGCCCACCTGCACGGGAGGCCGCATCACCCCGCCTGGTGCGGATCGGGCCGGCGCTCGGCCCGAGGACGGCCAGCACCCGTCGATGCCCGTCCGGGTCCTCGGGCAGGTCCAGCTTCCTCATGAGGTGCGTACGTGCGCCTCCACCGTGGGCTCGCTGCGCGGTCCTCTCTGTTGGTGTCCTACTGGTCGATCGACGTAGGTGCACGACACGATGACAGTGGTCGCCTGGACCAGCGCGGAAGAAGGAAGGTGCTGCTGCGGGCTACCACGGGTTCGGGCCCATCGACCACGCACTGGATGGCCAGCGCAGCTGCCGACGACTGCGTCACTGCCGCTGCGGCGCCGTGGCCATACCCTCCTGCTCAGTCCAAGGTATTGCATCGCACAGCGCTCGCCCGCCTCGTGCGTGAAGTGCCCACACGCACAGCGCTCAGGCGTTCCTGGTGCGCGACTACCTCGACTAGCCGACCCGCCTGAACCGTCACAGGACCCGTTGCGCTGCAACGGGTCTTGTGCGTTTCGGGCGTCGGCGTCGGACGGGCACACGCTCCTGGGTGACGTGAGGGGCTGCCCGACGTGCTGGCGTTGTGGAACGATGCGGGCTTCACGTGAGCGGTCTGGGAGGTACTGGACCATGACGGAGGCACCCTCCACCGACATCCCGATCGGGATCGGTTTCACGCCGTTCGAAGACCGCCTCGACGTCATCGAGCGCGTCACACAGCACGCCGAGCGCGGAGGCCTGGCATTCGTGTCCGTGGCCGAGGCCATGAGTCTGGCGGCGCCGCTCGTGCTTGCCCGTCTTGCGGCCGTCACGAGCGGGATCGGGCTGACGACGGGGGTGCTGTCGGTGTGGGGGCGAACGCCGGCCACCTTGGCCATGACCGCGGCGGAGCTGCAGCGGCAGTCGGGCGGACGCTTCGTCCTCGGTCTGGGAGCGGGGACCACCCCCATCGCTGAAGGCTTCCACGGGGAGCGATGGGAATCGCCCCTGGGACGCCTGCGGTCGACGTGCCTCGCCGTCACGGCGCTGCTGCGCGGTGAGCGGCTTCCAGACCCCTCGGGAGACGCGAGGCCGCTCGCTCTGGCGAAGCCGCCGGACACGATCGTGCCGCTGGCGCTCGCGGCCATCACAGATCCCAGCATCCGGCTTGCCGGTGAGCTCGCCGACCAGTGGCTGCCCTTCCTGCTGCCGCCTTCGGCTCTGGACGATGGCCGAGAGCTGCTGAGGATGTCTGCCGCACGGCATGGGCGGTCGACGATGCCGACCGTGACGGCTGCGATCCCCGTCGCCGTCGCGGAGGACGAAGCGAGCGCAGCGACCATCGCCGCCCGCTGGCTCGTGACGTACTGCACGCGCATGGGGCCCGTCTACCCGCGCATCCTGCGCGAGAACGGCTACGGCCCCGAGATCGACGCGCTGCTCGAGGCGAGCGGCGACCCTCGCACTCCCGTTCTGCCGGCTGCCGCCGAACGGCTGGCACGCGACGTGCTCGTCTTCGGCACCCACGGCGACACGCGCGAGGTCCTCGCCGGCTGGCAGCAGCACGCCGACCAGCTCGCCCTGGTCGTCCCGTTCGCCACCGAGCTCGACGATCTGCTGGCACTCGTCGACGCCGTGGTGACGACGAGACCCGGTGTCGGCCGCCCGCACTCGTGAAGCGCGGCGCGGCAGCGTCGATGACGCCGGGAGAAGGCAGAGGGTTCGACTGATCGTTCCGAACCGCCTGTCTCGCACTCGGCAGCCCTGGCCGTGCCAGGTGAGGCGCTGCTCGGTCATCGTGCTCTCAGTCCAGGATGTTGCGCCGCACAGCGCTCAGGCTTCCCCGGTGCGCGACCACCTGGGCTTTCAGACAGGCGCGGAAGGCCCCGAATCCCCCGGCGACCACAGGGTTCGGGGCTGTCCCGTGCCGGGGGTCGAGGCCGAGGTGGCCCTGTGCGCGCGACGACCATCCGCACGGCGCCGACTCGGCCATGGCCGGCCGTTGGTCGCCAGGCGGGCAGCCGACGAACCGTTCCGCGCGTGGGCAGGCCGGTAGCATCGATGAGGTGCCTGCTCACATGGAGTTCGTCGAGATCGTGGCTGCCGACCGCGACCTCGTCATGACGAGTTCCGACGGCCACGTCTGCCGGCTGGAGCCGCGGACACCTGGTGCGATCGCCTGGCACTGCGTGCTGTCGGACGGCACGTCGAACGACAGCGAGCGCGATCCCGCGTCGTACGTCAGCTGGGTCTGCCCGGCGTTGCGCGTCACCAGCGCGGGGACGCCTACGGACATACCGCTCCTCGAGGTGAGGCGGGCCGGTCCGCAGTCCGATCTCGGCAAGCTGCTCAAGGGCTTCGGGCGCATCGGTCGGGGACGCGGTGCGACACCGGAGAACGGCACCGACGAGCGATACGTGTACACCGATCCCGCCGGGGTCGTCGACGCCTCGCTCCGGCACCGCATCGAGCACTGGCCCTCGGCACTGCACGGCGACGGGGTGGTGAGACCCGTCGAGCTGTCGTCGATCAGGCGCACCGGCGAGGGGCTCGTCGTCAGCTCGGCGTCGTGGTGGGGAAGCGTGCCGGCCCTCGACCACCATCTGGACCTCGCCCTCGACCTCGCTCGTCGACTGTCGGACTGATCGGCCTCGTTCGTCGCCTGCGGGACCTGCCCGGTCGGGCTCCGACGGCAGGGGAGGGACCGGCCTGCTCCTGCCGGGCGCGTCCCAGATCCTGCGGGTAGCGTCGAGGATCAGCACCAGGTCCGCCCGAGAATCAGCACCGGAGGAATCCACGTGACCCGTCAGGTCCGCATCGGCGTCCAGATCCAGCCGCAGCACGCCGACTACGCCGAGATCCGCCGCGCCGTCGCGGCCGCCGAGGATGCCGGCGTCGACATCGTGTTCAACTGGGACCACTTCTTCCCGCTGTACGGCGAGCCCGATGGCGAGCACTTCGAGTGCTGGACCATGCTCGGTGCCTGGGCGGAGGCCACCACGCGTGTCGAGATCGGCGCGCTGGTCACCTGCAACTCGTACCGCAACCCCGAGCTGCTCGCCGACATGGCCCGCACGGTCGACCACATCAGCGGCGGCCGCCTGATCCTCGGTAACGGCGCCGGCTGGTTCCAGCGCGACTACGACGAGTACGGCTACGACTTCGGCACTCCGGGCAGCCGCCTCGCTGACCTCGAGCAGGCGCTGCCGCGCATCGAGAAGCGCTGGTCCGTCCTGAACCCCGCCCCGGTGCGCGACATCCCCGTGCTCATCGGTGGCGGCGGCGAGAAGAAGACGCTGCGCTACACCGCTCGCCACGGCGACATCTGGCACAGCTTCGGCGACCTCGACACCTTCACCCGCAAGTCGGGGATCCTCGACGACTGGTGCCGCGCGGAGGGCCGCGACCCCGCGGAGATCGAGCGCTCGGTCGGCGTCGAGGGCGATCCGCACGCGAAGGGGCAGCCCCTGCTGGACGCCGGCGTCACGCTCTTCACGATCGGCCTGGGCGGGCCGTCGTACGACATCGACAAGGTGGCGCCGTGGGTCGCCTGGCGCGACGAGGTCAACGCCGGGCGCAGCTGATCTGCGGCTGCTCCCGCGCCGCGGACGCTCGACGCGAGCCCCTGCTCAGCAGGGGCTCGCGTCGTCTACGTCCCGAGGAGGTTTCGAGACGTGCCGAGAGCGGTACTCCTGCGCCATGAGCCCCCCGTATGCGCTGGACCCAGCCTCGCGTGCGCCATGCGCAACCCGCGCGCTCGGGCCGGGAGCATGAGCCGCATCGCTGCGGCGCGGGGGGTCGTGGCCCGGCATGGCTACCCCCAGGAGGAGATAACCCGAGCCTTCTCCGAGCTCGTGAACCCGGACGGCTCTCGGAGTCGGGCCGTACGGTCGATCCACGCGTCGGCTGGCGTGGAGCACCGATTCCTCGCCCTCCCGCTGGACGAGTACGCGTCCCTCGACGGCTTCGGCGCGAGCAACGACGCCTTCATCCGCGTCGGGCTCGATCTCGCCGAGGAGGCTGTCCTCGCGACGCTCGAGCAGGCAGGGCTGACGCCCGGTGATGTCGACCTCGTGGTCTCGACCTCGGTCACCGGTATCGCAGCACCATCCCTGGAGGCTCGGCTGGCCTCGCGCATCGGGCTCCGCCCCGACGTGAAGCGCATCCCGATCTTCGGCCTGGGATGCGTCGCCGGAGCGGCCGGCATCGCTCGGATCCACGACTATCTCGCCGGCCACCCCGACGGCGTGGCGGTGCTTCTCTCGGTCGAGCTCTGCTCGCTCACCGTGCAGCGCGACGACAGCTCGATGGCCAACATCGTGGCGAGCGCCCTGTTCGGCGACGGCGCCGCGGCAGTGGTGATGGTCGGAGACGGACGCTCTGGCGATGCCACCGGTCCGGAGGTCGTCGCGTCGCGCAGCCGGCTCTACCCCCACAGCGAGCGGACGATGGGGTGGGACATCGGCAGCTCCGGCTTCCGCATCGTGCTGTCGGCGTCCGTCCCCGACCTGGTGACGACCTATCTCGGGGACGACGTCGCCGACCTGCTCGCCGACCACGACCTCAAGGTCGGCGACGTCACCACGTGGGTGTGCCACCCCGGCGGGCCCAAGGTGCTCCTCGCGATGGAGGAGGCCCTCGACCTGCGCGACGGGCAGCTCGGCGTGACCTGGAGGTCGCTGGCCCGCGTGGGCAACCTGTCGTCCGCCTCCGTGCTCCACGTTCTCGCGGACACCCTCGCGGCGGCGCGGTCGCAGCCTCCCGAGGAGGGAGCCCCTGGGGTCTTGCTCGCGATGGGGCCCGGCTTCTGCTCCGAGGTCGTGCTGCTGCGATGGTGACGGCGTACACCGTGCTCGTGCTGCTCGTCGCGCTCGAACGGCTCGCCGAGCCGTGGTCTCCCGTCGCAACCTCGCGTGGAGCTACGCGCGCGGTGGCGTCGAGTACGGCGCCGGGCACTACCCGTTCATGGTCGTGCTGCACGTCGGGCTCCTCGTCGGCTGCCTCGTCGAGGTACAGGTGGCGGACCGCCACCCCCTGCCCCTCCTCGCCTCGGTGATGGTGGCGCTCGTCCTGGCTTCGCAAGCGCTGCGCTGGTGGTGCATCACCACGCTCGGCCCCCGGTGGAACACGCGAGTCGTGGTGGTCCCGGACCTCGCCCCCGTGACCTCGGGTCCCTATCGCTACCTGCGGCACCCCAACTACGTGGCGGTCGTCGTCGAGGGGTTTGCACTCCCGCTCGCGGGCTCCGCGTGGGTCACCGCTCTGGTCTTCACTGTGCTGAACGCGATGCTCCTGACGGTACGGATCCGGGAGGAGGACGCCGCCCTCGCCACCCTGGTGCCCAGCCCGTGATCGACCTCGTCGTGGTGGGTGGCGGTCCCGTCGGCCTGATGGTTGCCGTGCACGCACGGCTGGCGGGGCTGGAGGTCGTGGTCCTCGAGCAGCGAGCCTCCGCGCCCGACAAGGCGTGCGGCGAAGGGCTGATGCCGGACGCCCTCCGCCGGCTGAACGCCGTCGGGGTCGACCCCGAGGGCGCCGCACTCGCAGGGATCCGGTACGTCGACGGTGGGCGCGACGTGCGTGCCCGGTTCTCGGCCGGCCCCGGCCGCGGCGTCCGCCGTACGACTCTGGTGGACGCGCTCGAAGCTCGCGCGCGGGACCTCGGGGCACAGCTGGTCACCGGCACCGTCGGCTCGCTGGCTCAGGTCGGCACGCACGTCGTCGTCTCGGGGATCCAGGCCCGCTACGCGGTGGCCGCGGACGGCCTGCACTCGTCCGTGCGCACCCAGCTCGGGCTGCAGCGGCCGGCCCGGGGAGCTCGTCGTTACGGAGTACGCCAGCACTTCCGCGCGGAGCCGTGGAGCGACCTGGTCGAGGTGCACTGGACGCGTGAGGCCGAGGTCTACGTGACGCCCGTGGCCCACGACCTCGTCGGGGTCGCCGCGCTCGGCACGCGGCCCCTGTCGTTCGACGCAGCGATGAGTGCGACACCCGCGGTCGGCGAGCGGCTCGAGGGAGCGGTCGCGGCGAGCCGGGTGCTGGGCGCCGGCCCGCTGCTGCAGCAGACCTCGGCGCGGGTGCGCGGGCGGGTTCTGCTCGTGGGCGATGCCGCCGGCTACGTGGACGCCCTCACCGGGGAGGGTCTGCGCCTCGGCTTCGCCGGAGCGGAGGCGGTGGTCGCCGCCGTGCTGGCCGACGATCCCGGCAGCTATGAGCGGGAGTGGCTGCGGCTGACCCGGTCGTACCGGCTCCTGACCCACGGACTCCTCGCCGCCGCGACACGCCCCCGGCTCCGACGCGGGATCGTCCCCGCGGCTGCCGGCTGGCCGTGGGCGTTCGGCCGCGTTGTGGACGCGCTCGCCGGCTGAGCCCGCTGCCGGACTGACCGCCGAGGATCGGCGCCGCCAGGATCGGCGTCGCGAGGGCGAATTGCCGCTGAGCGTCGCTAGTCTCCCGCCATGCGTGTTGTCGTGCTGGGTGCCGGGTTCGGCGGTCTCGAGGTCTCGACGCGTCTGTCGGAGGCGTTGGGGGAGCAGGCGGACGTCGTCCTTGTCGACAAGGCCGACGGCTTCGTCTTCGGGTTCTCCAAGCTCGACGTGATGTTCGGCCGGGTCGCGGCCCGGCACGTCGTGCACCGATTCGCCGACCTCGCGCATCCCGGCGTGCGCGTCCTGCAGGCCGAGGTCACCTCGATCGACCCCGCCGCGCGGCGCGTGGTGACGACCGCCGAGACCCTGGACGCCGACATCCTCGTGGTGGCGCTCGGGGCCGACCTCCACCCCGAGCTCACGCCGGGTCTGGTCGAGGGCGGCCACGAGTTCTACACCGTCGCCGGTGCGTTCGCGCTCGCCGACGTCCTCGCGGCGTTCGACGGCGGTCGCGTCGTCATCGGCGTCACCGGCACCCCGTTCAAGTGCCCGCCCGCTCCGAGCGAGACGACGCTGCTCATGCACGACCTGCTCGAGGCGAAGGGGGTGCTCGAGCGGTCGAGCATCGATCTCGTGATGCCGCTCGGCGTGCCGATCCCGCCCTCGCCGCAGGCGTCGACGACGATCCTCGAGGCGTTCGACGAGCGCGGGATCCGCTTCCACGGCGGCGTCCTGATCCAGGCGCTCGACGCCGAGCGGAAGGTGGCGCTGCTCAGCGACGGCAGGGAGCTCCAGTACGACCTCTTCCTCGGCGTCCCGGTGCACCGCGCGCCGTCGGTCGTGGTGGAGTCGGGCCTCACCGTGGACGGCTGGGTGCCCGTCGACCCGCTGACCCTCGAGACCCGGTTCTCCGACGTGTACGCCGTCGGCGACGTCACCAGCGTCGGCACGCCGAAGGCGGGCGTGTTCGCAGAGGGGCAGGCGGCCGTCGTCGCCGAGGCGATCCTCGCGAAGGTGCGCGGCGCGCAGAGCGAGACGACGTACGACGGCCATGGCATCTGCTACATGGAGTTCGGGCACGACCAGATCGGCATGGTGGACGTGTTCTTCCAGGCCGGGGTCTCGCCTCACGGCGACCTCATCGGGCCGTCCGCCGACCTCATGGCCGAGAAGACGCAGTTCGGAACGTCCCGAGTGGCCCGCTGGTTCGGCCGCGACTGGGTCGGCGTCCCCGACTGACGGCTGGCGTCGACGACCTCAGTCGGACCGCACGATCGTCGGTGGCTGCCAGCCCGAGCCGTCGAGGATCCCGTCGATCGCCTGCGCGTCGGGTGCGAACAGCCGCCAGGTCACCTCGAAGCCCTGACCGGCCGGGGTGGGCAGCCAGTTAGCGGTCTGTGTCGCCGAGGTAGGCGCAGTCGGCTGCAGGTAGACGTCCACCGAGCCGTCGGCGTTGCGGGTCAGCGCGGACGTGCTCGTGATGGCGGAGCGGCCCGCGGTGTCGGCGACGAGCTGCCCCTTGAGGTTGTAGACCGTGAGCGACCAGCCCTCGGAGGTAGGCGGCGCGGTCGCGAGGTGCAGCACGTACGACGACGAACCCGCCAGTGCGGCGTGCGTCGAGTCGTCCCACGCCATCGCGTACACGGCCTGCTGGGGCACGAACGCCCCGAGGCCGATCTGCGAGATCACGCCGCGCTCGACGTAGTCGGTGCCGTACGTGCCGAACCCTCCGAGCAGGTATCCGGCGTGCGCGCCGAAATCCTTGGCGTACAGCGACTGCACGTCCTTCTGGATCTGCGCCGGACCTGCTGCGACCGCATCGGCGAGCGCCTGTCGGGTCACGTCGCTGACCGCGGCGTCGGTCGACGGCGTCCTGCCGGGGCCGATCCCGACCGTGGCGAACCGCTCGAGAGCTGCCGAGTCGGCGGACGGCGGCGGGAACTGATCGAGCAGCGCGCCGAGCTCGTCGAAGTACGCGATGCCCGTCGCGGGCTGGTACGGCGTCACAGCAGTGGCCGTCGCGGTCGCGGGCGGCTGTGACGTCGACTGCAGGGGCTGGAGCGTGTAGCCGTCCTGGATGGCGTTGACGACGGCGACGTCGCCGGCGTCCTTCAGCTGGGTGGAGCCGATGATCCAGATGCGCGGGTAGTCGACCTCGATCCGGTGGGCACCGCGCGGGACGGCATCGCCCGCCTGGCTGCGCGTCGCGATGACGTAGTCGCCGGGCTCGGTGCCGCTCGCCGTCCCCAGGTTCACGAGGTTCTCGGTGTACGGGTCGATCAGGGCGAGCACGAAGTAGTGGTCGGTCACCTCGGGCACAAGCAGGACCTGCGGACCGTCGGTGAGGTCAAGCCACGCGATCGACGACAGGCTCGTCGCTCCGGGCGCCACCACGGTCGTGCTGCTGGCGCTGTTGGGCGAGCGCACGTTGTTGAACCGGTTGACCGGGCCGAAGGCACCGTCGGAGACGTCGACGCTGGTCATCGTCCGGAACGTCGCGTCCGTGGTGAGCAGGGGGAGGCCGTAGACGTAGGCATCGAGCCCGATCGCGTAGGCCTTCTGGTACGCCGCTGAGGCGGTGTCCACCGCCGGAGCCGAAGGCTCGCTGCTGCACGCGGCCAGCGTCATGATCGCTACGGCCAGGGCCGCGGGTCGGCCGTACCGCGACGCCATGGAGCCGCCTCTGTGCACGCGTCGGCCAGGTGGTCGGCGTCCCTTCGAGGCTAGGACGGCTGACAGCGGGATGAGCGGCGGGGAGAGTCGCGTGGGTCACGCCGTCGGGCCAGCGTGTGTACCCCTGCCCGCGCATGCGTCGACCCCGCCGGGTCGCTCGGTGAGCGGCCCGGCGGGGTCGGTGGCAGCGTCAGGCGTTGGCCTTCGCGGAGAAGATCGGCGCGCCGATGACGCTGCGGAAGAGCTTCGTTCCGAGCTCGGCATCGAGGGCGCCGGCAGCGACCGCGGTGAGCCGCAGCTGGGCACCGGTCACCTGGACGTCGGTCGCGTCGACCGTCGCGTTCGCGAGGTCGATGTCGAACAGCGCGACGCGGGCGCCGTCCGGCACGCCGCCGGGGCCGTCGGTCACGGTGCCGATGAGCTGCGGGCTGGCGGTCTGGCCGACGGCGGTGCCGCCGTTGAGGTCGATTGTGAAGTCCTTGACCACGATGCGCTTGGTGAACGAGCCGAGCTTCACGAAGGCGATGCCGCCCGAGTGCGTGATCTCGTTCGGGACGTTGCCCGCGAACGTGCCGCCCTGCAGGCCGGTGATCGGGAACGAGAACTTCAGCGCGAGCGGCGAGAAGCGCACGCCGTCGATGCGGCCGGGGGAGACCGCGTAGGGCAGGACGCCTGCCTTGACGATGGCCGGCGCGATGCCGGGGAGCGTGGTGACCGACGTGCGACCCGTGGTGGGGGAGGCGATGTCGCCCACGGTCAGGGCGCTCGCCGGGGGTGCGGCCACCAGGGCGGTGGTTGCCGCGAAGCCGGCGGCGGCGATGACGGAGACGAGACGGCGCATGCGTGGTCCTCCAGATGAGACGGCCGCCCCGATGCGGCCCGTTGCCCCTCCTTCGGCAACGGGACCCTGCCTGGATGCAGGAAGGGCTCGCGGATCCGCACGGCGCCCTTCGTCACCCGGGCGACGAGTCAGCGCGGGATGAGGGGGCGCCGCTGCGGCCGCATCGGGCCGAGGTCGACGCTGCCGACGGCAGCGACCGCCAGGGCCTCCTCGAGGGCCAGGGGGCGGCTGAAGAGGTAGCCCTGGGCGAGGTCGCAGCCGAGGTCGCGCACCGACGTCGCGCTGTGCCAGTCCTCGACGCCCTCGGCGATCACCGCCAGGTCCATGGCGTGCGCCATCGCGACGACTCCGGCGACGAGGGCGCGCGAGCGCGGGTCGTGGAGCTCGGCCACGAAGAGCTTGTCGATCTTCAGCACGTCGACGGGCAGGCGGTGCAGGTAGCCCACGGAGGAGTAGCCGACGCCGAAGTCGTCGATCGCGAGCCGCACGCCGCCCTGGCGCAGACGCGTGAGCGCCTCGACGGTGGGCAGGTCGTTGCCGAGGAGCATGCCCTCGGTGAGCTCGAGGACGAGGCGAACGTTCGGGTCGACGTCGCGCAGCTCGCGCACGCGCTCGGCGAGCGCGTCGTCGGTGACCTGCATCGCCGAGAGGTTCACGCCGATGGACAGCGGCCGCCCGGCCCGCCGGGCCAGAGCCAGGCCGCCCTCGTGGGCGAGCTCGAGGATCTGGCGCCCCAGCTGCAGGATGACGCCGGTGCGCTCGGCGGCGGCGATGAACTTGTCCGGGCCGACCGGCCCGAGGACCGGGTGGGTCCATCGCGCCAGCGCCTCGAAGCCGTCGACCAGGCCCGTGGCGAGGTCGACGACCGGCTGGAAGTGGACCGTGATCTCCTCGTCGCGCACGGCCACTCGCACCGCGGCCTCGAGCTCGAGCCGCTCGATCTCGGCGCGGTGCATCGACGCCTCGAACACCTCGATCCGGCCGTTGCCGCGCGCCTTCGCGGCGTACATCGCCGTGTCGCTGTTGTTGATCATCGCCGAGGCGGTGGGTCCGTCGGGGCCGCTGAACGCCACGCCGATGCTCACCTGGACGAGCAGCGACTGGCCTGCGGTCTCGAACGGCGCCTCGAGGGCCTCGGTGAGCCGCCGAGCGATGGCTTCCGCCTGCGACTCCTCCGTGAGGCCCTCGAGCAGGACGCCGAACTCGTCGCCCCCGAGGCGCGCGGCGGTGTCGCCGGGCCGCAGGCACCCCAGGATGCGGTGGGCCACGAGGAGCAGCAGATCGTCGCCGACGCGGTGACCGAGGCGGTCGTTGATGCCCTTGAACCCGTCGAGGTCGCAGTAGAGGACGGCCAGCAGCCCCCGCGGCGTGGTCTCCAGGGCGGTGGCGAGCCGGTCGGTGAAGACCGCGCGGTTGTGCAGGCCCGTGAGCGCGTCGTGCCGCGCGAGGTACGTCGTCTCGTCGGCGAGCCGCCGGCGCTGGTAGGCAGCAGACCCCACGGCGGTGAGCGCCTCGAGCGCGGCCCGGTCCTGCTCGGTGTACTCGCGGACGGAGGTCTGCGGGCGCGCCACGAGGTACCGCGTGGTGCCGTCCCCGAGCACGATGGGCGAGCTGATGCCCTCGAGGCCGGCAGGCCTGTCGCTGAGCTCGGCGTCGGTCGCGCGGAGCGTGCGCTCGGCCTGCTGCACGAGCGACGCCTCGATCTGCTCGTCGGTGTGCCAGTCCGGCGCACGGGTGGCTGCCTCGAGCAGGCCCATGAGGCGGCGCTGGGCGAGCCGGTTCTCGCTGACCGACCGCACCGCGACGAGGATCGTCGCAACCGGGACGAGCAGCAGCAGGACCAGCCACTGCGACGGTGCCTCGGCGAGGACCGCCGCGAGGTAGCCCAGGGTGTCCACGCTGACGAACACGGCGAGCGCGAGAGGGATCGACCCCCAGCGCAGGACCGCACCGACGCTGACGCCGTCCTCGATCGCGATGGACACCGCCGTGACGAGGAGGTCGAATGCGAAGTAGACCGCGCACGCGAGCATCACCGAGGCGAGCTGGCCGCCCGGGTGCTCCAGGCCGGGGTTCGTCACCGAGACCACGCCGACGAAGAGGGCGCCGCCGAGGATCGTGAGGCCGACGTTGAAGACGCGGGAGCGCCAGGACTTGCGCTGGGTGAGCATGGCGACCGCGGTGGCGACCGACCAGACCACCAGCGCCGGGAACGCAGGTGTGGTGAGGACCAGGTAGACGAGCACGCAGGTCTCGAAACCGATGACCACGTCGCCGGATCGGTGGGTGAGCGTGAGCGGGAACCGGGCCATGACGAACACGAGCCCGATCGCTGCCAGGTGGCGCGGCTCGAGGGCAGGGCTGCCCGGATTCCACTCGAGCAGGGTGCGGGCGAGCCCGTACAGCGCGACAAGGATGCCCGCGAGGAAGATGCCCACGTCGAGGGCGGCCGCCACCGATTCACGGTTCGGACGCGCGACTGCCACGGAGTTCCCCCGTCCTGCTTCAGCTTGGACACTCGACGGTACCGATATCGACCGCCGGAACACGCGACTTGAGGCGCGCCCCGCGCTGCGCACGTCCGGATGCCGGTGTGGACAGGAACGTGGAGGCCGGTAGCGTCACGCCATGGCGAAGACGAAGAACGACGCGCGCGCGGCCTGGGCCGAGGCCGAGGAGGAGTACCGGAAGGTCATCGCGCCCTATGCCGGCGGCTTCGGCGCCGCGCCGATCGACCGTGCAGCGCTCGTGGTCATCTCCAAGGCACGGGCCAAGGCCGAGCGGTGCCTCGACGCCTACGTGCGTCGCGAGCTCGGCTGAGCCGGCACCTCAGGCCTTCCGGACCACGGTCGCCCGCGATCGGACCGGGGCGGCCCCGACGGCCGCTGCGAGGGACTCGACGCTCTCGGCCCCCGACGCTGCCGCGGGCTCGCGCAGGATCACCCACACCGCACGGACGTCCTCGGTGCCGAGGTTCTCGAGCCGGTGCGGCTCCGAGGCGTCGAATGTGACGGTGTCTCCGGCCTGGAGCGTCCACGTGTCGAACAGATGGTGGAAGGTCAGCTCGCCCGACTCGATGTAGGCGCACTCGAAGCCCTCGTGCTGGGAGAACTTCCCCGACTTCCCCGAGCTGCTGCCCGGGCGGTAGGTCACGAGGATGAACTCGAGGCCGGGGGGAGCGAGGTTCGACAGCTTCTCCCAGGTGACCCCCGACTCCAGCTCGATGGTCGTGCGCTCGGCAGGGTTGAGCACCGGGCCGAGGTGCGCGCCGGGCCGGCTCGTCGGCGTCGGACGACGCGTTGCGACCAGGCCGCGCGCTGCGGAGTCCGGAGCGACGACCTCGACGGTGTCGGGCCGGTTCTCGAACAGGTCGTCGAGCGTCAGGCCGAGCTCGTTCACGAGCTTGTAGAGGGTGGCGACCGAGGCGCGGCAACGGTCGTTCTCGACCTGCGACAGCATGCTCGCGGACACCCCTACCCGGCTGCCCAGCTCGCGCAGGGACAGCCCGAGCTCACGGCGGCGGGCGCGGAGTCGCGGCCCAGCGGCTGCCTGCATGTGCGTCACCTCTCGCGACGTCGCCCCCGTGGCCGCGGCGGCCCTCAGAAGTTCATCGGCACTGTACTGCACGGCGGCCGGGCTCCGGGTGCCCGGCCGCCCTCGATCGCCATGTTTCCAGCGTGAGAACCCGCGCGGGCCGGCCCGCCCCGGCGGGCCGCTCAGGCCCCCGTCAGAACACCGCTGAACGCTTGTAAAGAAATACTTGACGCTGCCGACGCAGCGTCCATACAGTCGCCGCAACGCCGCCCCCGCCGGGGCGCCGCACCAGGAGGTCGTCGTGGGAGAGCAGACCAGGCAGGGCACCGCCGTCATCCTCGGCGGGACGTCCGGCATCGGCCACGAGCTGGCGTCCCGGCTCGCCGGTGACGGCATGTCCGTCGTCATCTCCGGCCGCGACGCCGACCGCGCGCAGGCCGTCGCCGCGGAGATCGGCCCGAACGTCACCGGCATCGCCGTCGACCTCGCCGAACCGGCCACGATCGCCGGCGCCCTGGAGGGCATCGAGAGCGTCGACCACCTGGTCGTGGCCGCCATCGAGCGCGACGCCAACGGCATCAAGGAGTACGACGTCGCCCGGGCGTCGCGGCTCGTGACGCTCAAGCTCGTCGGCTACTCCGAGGCCGTGCACGTGCTGCACGACCGCTTCACACCGACCGCCTCGATCGTGCTGTTCGGCGGCCTCGCCATGATGCGGCCGTACCCGGGCTCGACGACGGTCACGACGGTCAACGGCGGCATCAGCTCGATGGTGCGGACGCTCGCGAGCGAGCTGGCACCGGTGCGGGTCAACGCGCTCCACCCCGGCATCGTCGGCGACAGCCCGGAGTGGAAGGACAAGGACCTCAGCATGGTCGTCGGCCGCACCCCGATCGGGCGCACCGTGACGATGGGCGAGATCGTGGACGCCACGCTGTTCCTGCTGGACAACGGCGGGGTGAATGCCGTCAACCTCATGGTGGACGGCGGGACGATGGTCCGCTGACGCGTGGCCGTCCCGCTCGACCGCACCGCACCGAGGACCGGAGACGCTCGATGTACCACGTGACCCGAATCGACGAGACCGAGAACGTGCTGCCGTCCGCGTACGCCGACCGGTCCCGGGGCTTCTCGCGCCAGCAGCTGGTCGGCAAGTCACAGGGCTCGCCGCACATGGGCCTCTACGTCTGCACGCTCGAGCCCGCCGGATACGTCGAGGCGGTCGTGCACTCGTTCGAGCTCAGCATCTACGTGCTCAGCGGGGAGCTCGTGGTGACGATGCTCGGTGCGTCGACGACGCTGGCCGCCGACGACTGCATCGCCGTCCCCGTCGGGGTCACGTACACCGTGCGTGCCGGCAGCGGCCCGGTCTCCTGGCTGCTGATGTGCGCCCCCGCGCCGTTCGAGGACACCCGTCGTACGGACACGTTCTTCACCGGCGAGCAGCTCGAGGCGACGGCCATGGCCGCGAACGACGTGCGCGACCCGCGCAACCAGCACGCGTTCAGGTTCGACCCCGCGTCGATGGACCTCGACAACCTCGCCGTCGGCTCCAAGGTCGACGCGCCGCAGGTGTCGGCGAGCATGGCGACCGCGCTGCTGGCCTACAGCGGCATCGGTGTGCGCATGCTGGTCGACCAGCGTCTGCGCGCCCAGCTGCACACGATGTTCATGGTGCAGTACCAACCCACCGCGATCGCCCATCCGCACGACCACCCGTTCGAGGAGGCGTACGTGATGGTGCAGGGGGAGGTGCACGCCCTCGTCGAGGGTGACGAGCTCGTGCTTCGTCCCGGCGACGTGCTGTGGGCCGGGGTCGGGGCGGACCATGGGTTCCACAACCGGGGCAGTGGTCTGGTGCGCTGGATCGAGACGCAGGCGCCGCAGCCGCCCGCCCAGCACTCGTACCGCTTCAGCCGCGACTGGGAGTACCTCGCGAAGGTCCTCGAGAACGGCGACTGACCGCCCACGGCCGGACAGCACGACGGAGGCCGGCGAGCAGATGCTCGCCGGCCTCCGTCGTTCTGTCGGGGTGCTACTCGTCGTGCGCCTCGACCGCACCGATCTCGTGATCGCTGTACTGGTACGGGTTGTCGAAGAGCTCCTCCGGCGCGAGGGCCGGGTTCATCCCGTTGACCCACTTCTCGTCACCGAGCGCCTGCATGAGGTGGTCGACCGTCTGGCCGACGACCTCGCGCGCCTTGTCGACCTTGTCCGCGGCGCCGACCAGCTGCCCGTCGTGCTTGAGCACCTGGCCGTCGACGAGCACGGTGTGCACGTCTCCCGCGCTGGGCCTGGAAGACCACGTGGCCGTACGGGTTGAGCACCGGGAACATCGCGGGGGAGCGGTCGTTCTTGATGAGCACGACGTCGGCCTGCTTGCCGACCTCGAGGCTGCCGACCTTGTCGCCGAGCCCGAGGGCGCGGGCGCCGCCGCGCGTCGCCCACTCCACGACCGTCTCGGCGCGCAGGGCGGGTGGGTGACGACCGTCTCGCCCTTCTCGTGCGCCTCCATGTGCTCGCGGACGCGGTCGGCGTTGAGGGTGCCGCGCATCGCCGAGAAGAGGTCGGCGCTCCACCACACGCTGGTGTCCATCGACAGCGAGACCGGGATGCCGTACTGGCGCAGCTGCCAGGTGGGCGGGTAGCCCTGGCCGGCGCTGCTGCTCGCTCTCGGTGGAGACCGACGCGGAGCCGCCCGATGCCGCGATCCTGTGGTAGGAGTCGGGCGACAGCGTCGCGGAGTGCACGTAGATCTGGCCCGGCGTCATGAAGCCGTTCTCGTACATCAGGCTGGATGCCGTCGTCCTTCGTGATCGCCCCAGACGCCCGGCGTGGGTCGTGACGTGCACGCCGAGCTCGCGCGCGACCTCGAAGGCCGCCTTCTCCGGGAACGCCGGGTCGCCGGTGACGTCGAAGGCGAGCTGGAAGCCCGAGAGGTCGGCCGAGCCGTCGGATGCGGCGCTGGACGAAGTCGCGGAACTCCGGCGAGGTCGACCACTCCCAGGGGCCCTGCTGGATGTTGCCGTAGGCCAGCACGAAGCGGCCGGGGATCTCCTCGAGCGCGTCCAGCGGCGGCGTCGGCGTGCTCGCGCGTCTGGAGCCCGTGCGACCAGTCGACGGTCGTCGTCACACCGGCGTCGAGCGCCTCGATCGCCGACAGCAGGTTGCCGGCGTACACGTCCTGCGGGCGGAAGGACTTGCCCGTACTCGAGGTAGTACCAGACGAAGTACTGCGTGAGGGTCCAGTCGGCGCCGTAGCCGCGCATCGCGGTCTGCCACATGTGGCGGTGGGTGTCGATCATCCCGGGCATCACGATGCCGCCGGTGGCGTCGATCTCCACGGTGCCCTCGGGCACGGCGAGGTTCGGCCCGACCGCGGCGATCCGTCTGGCCGACGACGAGCACGTCGCGCGTCGGTCAGCACGGTGCGGCGGTCGTCCATGGTGAGCACGGTGCCGCCGCGCAGGACCACTGCCGGGGCGTCCGCGAGCCTGTGCAGGTCAGGGCTGGTCTGGGTCATCGCTCTCCTTCGAGCGTCGGCCGCGTCGCGGCGTGCTGGGGGCACCGCCGAGGGACCGCACGGACCGTCGTCGGCTTGGAGCAAACATGAAGCGGACTGAACGGCCTGTCAAGGGATTCTGTGCAGTATTTCTGAACTTCTGATGCACGTCGGCGTCGCTCCCGGTTGTCGTCCCCGACCGGCACATTGCGCTCGCCCGCAGCAGATGGCGGAGCGATGCCGGCGGGTCGGTGGCGTCGGCGGAGCGGCGGGGACGAGCCGACGCCGTAAAGCCAGGATGGACAAGCGCCGGTCGCGACGCGGGGCTACGGTCGAGCCCGGCGCCGGCTCCGGAGGGCGGGCCAGGCACCCGCCGCAGATCCGGTGCGGCCGCCTGGGAGGCTTCTCCCGGGGATCGGCCGGAAGGTGACGGGATGCTGTACGAGGTGGCGCACACGATCGTGCCGCCGGTGGCCAAGCTGATCTGGCGTCCCCGCATCGAGGGGCTGGCGAACATCCCCGAGTCGGGGCCCGTCATCGTGGCGAGCAACCACCTGTCCTTCGCCGACAGCATGGTGATCCCGATCGTGTCGCCGCGGAAGGTCGTCTTCCTCGCCAAGGAGGACTACTTCACCGGCACGGGGGTCAAGGGCGCCCTCACGCGCGGCTGGTTCGAGGGGATCGGCATGATCCCCGTCGACCGCGACGACACGAAGTCGGCGATGGCCTCGCTCGACGTCGCCCTCGGGGTGCTCGCCCGGGGCGAGGCCTTCGGCATCTACCCCGAGGGCACGCGCTCGCGCGACGGCCGGCTCTACCGCGGCCGCACGGGCGTCGCCCAGCTCGCGCTCACCTCCGGCGCCCCGATCGTGCCGTGCGGGCTCGTCGGCACCGAGCGGCTGCAGCCCGTCGGCTCGTCGCTCCCGCGCATCGCGCGGGTCACGGTCCGCTTCGGGACCCCGATCCGCACCGGGTCCCGCTTCGCCGGCATGCCGCCCGGGCGTGCGCGTCGCGAGCTGACCGACGAGATCATGGCGGCGATCCACGCGCTGTCGGGCCAGCCCCTCGCCGGTGTCTACAACGAGAAGCCCGCCACCACCTGACCCCGCCGAGATGACCTCTCCGTGACCCTGCGGTCCCGGTGCGTGATATCGCCTTCCTCCGTGCGGGACTCGGCGTGTCGACCTGCCTGCTCGGCGCCCATTCCGGGCGCCGCATCGCTACCGTCGTGGCTGACGAGGGCGCCCGCGCGCCGTCGCGTGACCTAGGTGGGGGTTCCCGTGCGCCGTGCCGCTGCTGTCCTCGTGGTGCCCCTGCTCGTGCTCGGGGCCCTGGTGGCCGCAGCACCCGCCGCCCAGGCCCAGCATCCCGGCGCGAACGGCGTCATCACGAGCATCGAGGGCGGCGTCTGGTCGGGCGGTGTGCGGCCGGACGGCACGTTCCGTTCGTGCTGCGACCCCTTCCCTGACGACTCGAACCCGGCGAAGCCGCTGATCGCACCGAAGCAGGCGGTCTGGGGTCCGGACGGCGTATCCGTCGCGGTCGTCGGCGACTGGATCAACGACCCGGCTGAGAGCGGGCTCGAGATCCTGGTCTACGACTCGGTGGCCGACACGGTGCGCTCGCTCGGCCTCGCCGACGACAGCAGGCCCGACTTCAGCCCCGACGGCTCGCAGCTCGTGATCACCCGCGGCGGTGACCTCGTCGTGCTGGACGTCGCGACCGGCGCCGTCGTCCGCACGCTCACGACCACACCGGCCGTGGCCGAGGTGGATCCGACCTGGAGCGCCGACGGTACGACCATCGCGTTCGCGACCCCCGCTGGCGTCTCGTCTGTGCCCGCCGTCGGCGGCGCATGCTCCCCGCTGCGTGCCGGAGCCTCGGGCCCGCAGTACTCCGCCGACGGCAAGCACCTGGCCTACCTCGTCGGGCAGCAGCTGATGCTCGCTGACGCGGACGGCGCGAACGAGGTCGACACCACGCTGACGATCTACAGCTACACGTGGTCGCCGGACTCGACGTCCTTCGTCGTCTCCGCCGACCTCGGGCTCGTGAGCGACACGTCCGAGGTCGTCATCGCGACCCTCACCGGGCAGGTCGTCGCCGACGGGCCTGGTGCCGTCAGCTCGAGCTCGTTCTCCTGGCAGCCGGTCCCGGCACCCGAGCCCGTGGTCGTCGTGCCGCTGGCGAGCGTGTCGGGCTCGACGTCGTCCTTCTCCCGTACCTCCGTGCTGCGGGTGCGCTGGACGGCGTCCGATCTCGTGTCGACCGTGGTGGGCACCGACGTCCGCTACCGCCGGGCGAGCGCGCTCGGCGGCGCGTACTCGACGTACCGCTGGTGGCAGCGCGACACCGCCGCGCGCTCCGCGGTGCTGCCCGCGACGCCGGGCTACCGGTACTGCTTCTCCACGCGGGCCCGCAACCAGGCGGGAGCGCAGAGCGGCTGGTCGGCCGAGAAGTGCGCCACCGTGCCGCTCGACGACCGGGCCCTGACCGCGAACGGCAGCTGGGTCCGCGTCTCGCGCGACGGGTTCCTGCGGGGGACCGCCTCGCGCACCACCCAGAAGGGCGCGTCGCTCACGAGCGCTCCCGGCTACGTACGAGAGGTCGGCATCATCGCGTCGACGGGGCCGAACGGCGGGACTGTCGCCGTCCTCGTCGGCTCGCACCGCGTCGGCACGATCTCGCTGGCCTCGTCCGTGCACAAGGACCGGGCGCTGCTGACGCTGCCGCGCTTCGACAGGGGCCGGTACGGCGCGGTCCGGCTCGTCGTGCTGAGCAAGGGCAGGACCGTCCGGGTCGACGGACTGGCCACCTCGGCCTGGTAGGCGGCCAGGTGGTCCGGCGCGCGCCCGTGTCAGAGGCACCCAGGGACGACCGGCATGATCCGCGCGGGCTCGGTGCGCCATCGATCCTCTCGTCCGGGTCCGGGAGCGACGACCCGCCTGCCGACCGTCCTGTGGTGGAGGCCCCATGAGCACCGACCAGCACGGCAACACCCTCAGCGGCGCGGATCCGGCCGCGGTCGCGGCCCTCGACGAGGCAGTCGACCACCTGCTGCACTTCCGCCCCGCTGTGGGCGACTCGCTCGCCGCGGCGCTCGACGTGGATCCGAAGCTCGCGGTGGCGCGGGCGATGGAGGCCTATCTCGGTGTGCTCGGCACCGAGCCCGAGGATGCCGCCGCCGCGCGGACGACTCTTCAGGGCTATCTCGCCGCGACCGACGATGCGTCGCTGCTGCCGCGCGAGCGTCAGCACCTGGCGGCTGCGGACGCGCTGGTCCGTGGCGACCTCGTGACCGGCGGCCGGCTGCTGCGCGAGCTGGTGGTGGAGCACCCTCGGGACGCGCTCGCGCTCGCCGTCGGCCACCAGGTGGACTTCTTCAGGGCCGACGCGGTGGCCCTGCGCGACCGAGTGGGCGGGTCGCTCGGCGGCTGGTCCGAGGACGACCCGCACTACGGCCAGCTGCTCGGCATGCATGCGTTCGGCCTGGAGGAGACGGGCCTCTACACGCGGTCCGAGGAGGTCGGGCTTCGGGCTCTCGAGCTCGACCCGACGGACGTGTGGGCGCTGCACGCTGTCGCGCACACCTACGAGATGCAGGGGAGGTTCGTCGAGGGCATCCGCTTCCTGGATGCTCGGGCGGCGGACTGGCAGCAGGGGAACTTCCTCACCGTGCACAAAAGGTGGCACTACTGCCTCTACCTGCTCGAGGCGGGTGACACGCAGCGTCCGCTGGAGATCTACGACGCCGTGCTGCACAACGCGGAGACGGCCGGGCTGGCCATGGAGATGCTCGATGCGGCCGCGCTGCTGTGGCGTCTGCACCTCGAGGGCGTCGACAGCACCGCGCGGTGGACCGTGCTTGCGGAGGCCTGGGACGCCAAGGTCGAGCAGCCCTTCTACTCGTTCAACGACATGCACGCCGTGATGGCCTACATCGGCGCAGGGCGCATCGGTGACGCCGAGGAACTCGTCCGGAGCCGCGAGCAGTGGCTCGCCGGTGCGACCGATCCCGTCGTGACCAACGTGGAGATGACCCGTGCGGTGGGCCTGCCCGTCGCGCAGGCGCTCGTGGCCTTCGCGCGGGAGGAGTACGCGACGGCGGTGGGCCTGCTCGCGCCGATCCGCAGCCGCGTGCAGGTCTTCGGCGGGAGCCATGCCCAGCGGGACGCTGTGCAGCGCACGCTCCTCGAGGCCGCCATCAGGGCGGGGCAGCACGACCTCGCGCGGACGTTGGTGTCGGAGCGGCTGGGCGTCAACCCCTGCAGCCCCTACACGTGGCTCAAGAGCGCCGAGCTCGCGACCGCCGTCGGGGATGCAGTGTCGGCCGATCTCGCCCGTGAGCGGGTCTGCGAGCTCCGCAGCGCAGAGCCCGTCGCCTGATCCGCCGCACGCTCCGGGAGCGGATGGGACGCTGCGTCGGCGACCGTGCTCGCCGCGGGCGACGTTGCCGTGAACCGGGTGCGGGATCACGCGACGCGTCAGATACTCGGGGTCCGCCGTCGCAGAGGGGCGACGGCTCGGACGTGAGGAGCGCACATGGGTCTCGAGGACATCGTCGGCCAGGCCAAGGACCTGCTCGGCAGCAACTCCGAGGCGGTCGACGACGGCATCGACACCGCCGTCGACGCCATCAAGGACAAGACCCCCGACCAGGTCGACGGCCTCGTCGACCAGGGCGCCCAGGCGCTCAAGGACCAGATCTGACCGGTCCGGCATCGACAGCACGTCGGGCGGGCACGCGGGGGACCGCGTCGCCCGCCCGACGCACGTGCGGGGACGTGTCGAGTTGCCTGGAACGGCTGCGGCTGCGGGCGCGGGGCGTACTGTCGAAGGTCACGGAGCCGTTCAGGCTTCCCGGCTCGAGGAGCCACCATGGCCGACAAGTCCCCGCGGCAGCACATGCAGAAGAAGTCGGCCGGCAAGTCCCTCAAGGAGAAGCGGCTCGACAAGAAGGCCAAGACCACGGGCTCCGTCGAGATCATCCCCTCGACGAAGAAGCACTGACCTCCGGCGTCAGCCGTCGACGCGGGCCGCGAGCGCCAGAAGGTCCGCCGTGCAACGGTCGGGCAGCTGGGCGTGCAGGTCGTGGTGCGCGCCGACGTACCACTGGATCTCGGCCGCGGCGATGCGGTCGCTCGCGTCCGTGACCGGGGTGCGCCCGACCGGCACGGCGTCGACCGCGGCCATGAGCAGCGTCGGCACGTGCACGCGCGCGTACAGCGGTCTCGGATCGTCGAGCCAGAGCGAGTGCACGATGCTGCGGTGGTGCTCGCGCGACAGGTGCGGGCGGACCGTGCCGTCCGCCTGGTCGCCGAAGTTGGCGAGGGCGCCGAGACGACCCTCCTCGGGCCAGTCGCTGTTCCAGCTGCGGGCGCGCTCCTCCAGGCTCGCGCGGGTCCAGCCGTCGAACACCGGTGGCTCGAGCTGCTCCCAGCACTCCTCGAAGGTCGGGAAGCGATCCGACAGGTGGATCCAGCCGCCGTCGACGAGCGCGAGGGCTGCGACCCCGCCGTGCTCGGCGGCGAGAGTCAGGACGACGTTGCCGCCCCAGCTCTGGCCGGCGACGACGGGCGCGCGGTCGCCGGTCCACCCGAGAGCGGTGATGAGGTCGGCGAGATCGCTTGCGGCCGTAGCGGTGTCGTAGCCGCCCTCGGTCTCCTCGGAGCGGCCGTGGCCGCGCTGGTCGACCGCCACGACCTCGTGACCGGCAGCGGCCAGGCGGCGGGCTACGCCGTCCCAGAGGCGGGCGTTGGAGGCGAGCCCGTGCACGAGCAGGAACGGGCGGAGCGTGCCCGGGGCACGCCGCACCGCCATACGGAGGCCGGGCAGGGCGATGTCGTCGTCGACGAGGGATGGCTGCACGTCGCTCATGATGCACTCGCCTGATGTGCGACCTCGTCGACGACCCGCGCGACCGACAGCGACGTCGAGAGCGGGAGCACCCACGCGTCCTCGCCGAGCACGACGGCCGAGGTGGCCTCGACCATCAGGTGGTAGGCGTCGCAGGCCGCGAAGGTCTCGATCCGCTCGACGCCGTCCTCGACGACGCGCAGCGTCGACTCCTCGCGCCAGGACGTGAACGCCGGGTGGGGGACGTCGACGACGAGGCCCGGGGCGGTCGCCGTCCAGCCCTGCGACTCCGGCTGGACGAAGGATCCGAGGATCGTCGCGCGTCCTCGCTCCGACGCCAGAGTGGCGGTGGTGGTGAGGTCGACGCCGGTCGGGCCGAGGTCCTGAGCCGCCTCGACCACGGTGACGTCGTGCCCGAGCCCGGTCATCGCGGCCGCGATCGCGTAGACGCCGACGTCCAGAAGGGCGCCGCCGCCACGCGCCGGGTCGACGCGGTAGTTGTCGTCGGGGACGCCCGAGAACGTGAACCACGTCCGGAGGTCGAGCTCACCCGTCACGCCGGCGAGGATCTCCTCGACGCGGCGCGTGCGCGGGTGCCACCGGTTCCACGCGGCCTCCACGAGGTGGACCCCGTTGCGCTGCGACGCCGCCGTCATCTGCGCGACCTGCTCGGCGTCGAGCGCGAGCGGCTTCTCGCAGAGCACATGCTTGCCGGCATCCAGAGCCGCCAGCACCCACGGCAGGTGGGAGTCGTTGGGCAGCGAGATGTACACCGCGTCGACGTCGTCGGCCGCGAGCACGTCGTCGTACGACGTCACCGCGCGGACCGGGCCGAGCGCCTCCGCCCGGGCGAGCTCGCGCGCCGCCACGACCTGGAGGACTGCGTTGCCCGCCTCGTGCACCACGGGTGCCACACCGCGCGTGGCGATGAAGCCGGCGCCGAGGAACCCCCAGCGGACGGGGCTCACTCCGGGACCACCGGCCGGCCGGAGTCCTCTGCCGACCTGCGCGCGGCCTCCATCACCGACAGCACCCGCCGCGACTGCGCTCCGGTCACCGTCATGGGCAGCCCGAGGTGGATCAGCTCGGACACCTCGCGGTGGAAGGAGTACGGCGCCGCCGCGGGAGTCGCGAGGCGCGTCACGCTGCCGTCGCCGGAGTGCAGGTCGAGCAGCGGCGGAGAGTCGGCCGGCGCGAGGACGTCCTCGTGCAGCGTCCCGATGTCGTTGCGCGACACGATCTTCTCGGTGCGCCACTGCCCGACGACGGCGCCCTCGGTGCCGAGCACGTACCAGCGCGGCTTCAGCACCGCGGCGAGGTCGGAGTGCACGAACTCCGCCTCGGCACCGTCGGTGAAGCGGATGGTGACGCGCGAGTGGTCGGCGTTCGTGACGTCGTGCCAGCGCCGCTTGTGCGAGGCCGCAGTGACGTGCTCGACGTCGGTGGGCACGAGGTCGAGGATCTGGTCGAGGACGTGCGACCCCCAGTCGTAGAACGCGCCGCCCGACACGCCCTCGTCGGAGTGCCAGAGGTTGCACGGGTGGCCGAAGCCGCCGACGAACGTCTCGATCGAGAACACCTCGCCCAGCGCTCCCGAGCGCACCGCCCGACGGACGGCGAGATGGTCGGGGTCGAAGCGACGGTTCTGGTAGACGACCGCGAGCAGGCCTGCGGCCTCCGCCTCGGCGAGGACGGCGTCGGCCTCCTCGGTGCGGATGGCGAAGGGCTTCTCGACGATGACGTGCTTGCCCGCGCGGATGGCGCGCAGCGCCCAGTCGGCGTGCGTGCTGGGCGGCGTGGACACGACCACGAGGTCGACGTCGTCGCGTTCGAGGAGCGCGTCGGCGTCGGACAGCGCCGCGATGCCTGGTGCTGCGGCGACGGCTGCGTCTCTTCGCGCAGGCGAGGTGTCGCAGACGGCGGACAGCGCGAGCCCGTCCACCGCGCGCACGGCGCGGCTGTGCTCGTGGCCGATGGCGCCGTAGCCGAGGAGCCCCACGCGGACGTCGGGGGCGGCCTCGGTGCCGGCCACGTGCCGCACGAGACCGACCAGCGCGCGGACCGTCGCGCGGTCGCTCGCCGCAGCACCGGTGGTGCCGAGCGTCCAGGTGGCGATCCCCGTGGCCGGGCGCCAGGTCATCACCGGGTGCTCGTCGAGGCCGACGGCTGCGACACGGAGGATCTCGACGTCGTCGGCCACCTTGTCCGCCAGCATCACGCGGTCGGTGACGTGGTCGTGCGGGCCGACGTGGTCGCCCTCGGAGTGCAGGTGACCGGAGGTGGGAAGGGCTGCGCCGTCGCGCCCGACACGGACGCGCACGTCGTGGACGGGGGTCGCACGGCTGACGCTGACACCGGCGCCCTCGGGCAGGCGACCCTCGGTGTCGGCGCGGCCGAGGGTCGGGCCGACGAGGATCACGGGTCGGGCATCGGCGAGGACTGCCTCGACCTGCCCGTGCCCGAGCGGGTGGTCGGCCCACACGAGCACGGCGTCGGCTTCGGCGTACGTCGTCTCCACGTGGCCGCCCCCGGCGAGGGCGGCGCGGACGCCCTCCACCGCGGCGCGCAGCGGGTCGTCCACGAGGTCCACGATCCAGGCGAGGCGGGTCACCCGACGACACTAGGGCCGGCACCGCCGCGCTGCGACCGGACCCGGTGACCAATTCATGACGTCCTGGCCCGGCCAGGGTCCTGATGCGGCCTACCGGACGGGCGCGGCTGCCAGACTGGGCGGGAGGAGGGCGCACGTGCACCTGGACTTCCGCCACTCGCCCGGGCCCACGCTCGGCGTCGAGTGGGAGCTCGCCTTCGTCGACCGCGCGACCGGCGACCTGCTCCCCATCGCCGACGAGGTGCTGGCCGCCGTGCCCCCGCCCGAGCCCGGGCATCCTGCGCGGGTGCACCGTGAGCTGCTGCTCAACACCGTCGAGCTCGTGACCGGCGTCTGCGACACGGTGCCGGAGGCGATGGCCGACCTGCAGCAGAGCCTCGACCAGGTGCGTGCGGTCACCGACGCGCTCGGTGCCGACCTGTTCTCGGCAGGCTCGCACCCGTTCGCTGACGCGACCGAGCAGCTGGTGACCGAGGGGGAGCGCTACTCCACCCTGATCGACCGCACCCAGTGGTGGGGTCGCCAGATGCTCATCTACGGCGTCCACGTGCACGTCGGCGTACCGACGGGCGATCGCGCGATCGCGATCCTCAACGGGCTCCTGCCGTACTACCCGCACCTGCAGGTGCTGTCGGCGTCCTCCCCGTACTGGGGCGGGATCGACACGGCGTACGCGAGCAACCGCGCGCTCATGTTCCAGCAGCTCCCGACCGCCGGGCTCCCGTTCCAGTTCCCGTCGTGGGCGGAGTTCGAGCACTACGTCGGCGACATGTTCGCGACCGGTGTCGTGGACGAGTACAAGGAGATCCGCTGGGACCTGCGTCCCTCGCCTGCGCTCGGCACGCTCGAGGTGCGCGTGTGCGACGGGCTTCCGACGCTTCTCGAGGTCGGCGCGATCGCCGCGCTCACCCAGTGCCTCGTGGTCGACCTCGGCCGTCGCCTGGATGCTGGGGAGTCCCTGCCGCTGCTGCCTCCGTGGCACGTGCAGGAGAACAAGTGGCGGGTGGCGCGCTATGGCACCGAGGCCATCGTCATCCTCGACTCCGCCAACTCCGAGCGGCTCGTGACCGACGACGTCGCCGATCTCGTCGAGCGTCTCGCACCGGTGGCCCGCGAGCTCGGCTGCGAGAACGAGCTGCGCGACGTCGAGGTGATCCTCGCGGCCGGGAGCAGCGCCGACCGGCAGCGGGCCGTCGCGGCCCGCCACGGCGGCGACCTCCGCGCCGTGGTGTCGTCCCTGGTCGCCGAGCTCGCGGCCGGGCGTCCGCTGCCCGCCTGAGAGCGGTTCGCCGTTCTGCTGACGCTGCCCGTCGTCGGAAGCGAGACTCGGCCTGCGGGGTTCTCCAGAAGGGTGGGACCGATGGCAGGCAAGGGCGAGCTCTACAAGCGCGCTGACGGCACCTGGGGGTTCCGGGTCAAGGCGTCCAACGGCCAGCAGGTGGCCTCGGACGGCGGCCAGGGCTACAGCAGCAAGGCCGACGCGCGCTCGACGCTCGAGCGGCTGCTCAAGGGCGAGTACGACGGCCCGATCGACGAGGTCGGCTGACGCAGCACCTTCTGCACCACCGCGGCGCGGTCGCTCCCCTCGTGGGAGGCGGCCGCGTCGCCACGTCCGGGCCGGGATCCGCGAGTCTCCTGCGCCACATCCCCGTGCGCGGCCGGACCGTGTGTCCCACGAGACAGGTGTCGAGGGCCTGAAGCGCTGCGCCCAGGTCGATGAAGTTTCTACGATCGAGGTACGAGATCGAAAGATGGCTCGCTAGGAGCAGACGATGAGCAACCTGACCGACACGCTGGTCCCCATCCTCTCCACCGCTCCCCGTAAGGACACGAGCTGGCGCCGAGCCACCCTCACCCGTGACCCCGACGAGGTCGCAGGCATGTTCGACGGCGTGGCCTCGCGCTACGACGTCTGCAACGAGGTGCTCGCTCTCGGTCAGACCCGGGTGTGGCGCAAGGCCCTCGTGAACGCCGTCGACCCCCGCCCCGGCGAGATGATCCTCGACCTCGCTGCCGGCACCGGCACCTCGAGCCTCCCCATCGCCGAGCGCGGCGCCCACGTGATCCCGTGCGACTTCTCCCAGGGCATGCTCATGGTCGGCCACGACCGCTGCCCGGACCTCCCGTTCACCGCGGGCGACGCCCTCCACCTGCCGTTCGGCGACGGCGTGTTCGACGGCGCGACGATCAGCTTCGGACTGCGCAACGTGCAGGACGCGCGGGCGGCGCTGCGCGAGCTCTACCGCGTCGTGCGCCCCGGGGGACGCCTCGTGGTCTGCGAGTTCAGCCACCCCAAGCACAAGGTGCTCAACACGATCTACTCCGAGTACCTCATGGGCGCGATCCCGTCGCTGGCCCGCGCCGTCGCGAGCAACCCCGACGCGTACGCCTACCTCGCCGAGTCGATCCAGGCCTGGCCCGACCAGCGCACGCTCGCGGGGCACCTCACCGAGGCCGGATGGCGCGACGTCGAGTGGATGAACATCCACGGCGGCATCGTCGCCCTCCACCGCGGCTTCCGCGCCTGACGCACGACGTCGTCCGGAGCGTCCGGAGGCTTCCGGACGTGACTCTCGTCCCTCGGCGCGCATCAGCGGCGCGACCGGAGTGGGATGAAGACAGCACCACCCCTCACCCGCGAGGTGGGCCGTCCTACCAGGAGGCCGCCATGGACATCCGCAGCATCGTCGTCGGGGTCGACGGGTCGTCGGCGTCCGACGTCGCGATCGACTGGGCAGCAGCCGAGGCCGTACGCCGAGGCGTGCCGCTGGAGGTGCTGCACACCTCCACCACCCGCGCCCTCGCCGGCGCGCCGGGAGGTGGCGCACCGCCGCTCTACGACGAGGACAGCGAGACCGAGGACGTGCTCGACACCGCGGCCCGCCGTGCCCGGCGTGCCTTTCCCGCCATCTCGGTGATCACCCGCAGCGAGAGGCGCGACCCTGCGTCGGCGCTCATCGAGCGCAGCACCGGTGCGGAGCTCGTCGTGGTCGGTGCGCACGGCAAGGGCCTGCTCGCGCGCTTCCTCCTCGGCTCGGTCAGCCACCGCGTCGCAGCGCATGCGTGCTGTCCCGCCGTGGTCGTGCACGGGGACGTCGGCACACCGGGGCTCCCCGTCGCGGTGGGGGTCGACGGCTCGGCGTCCTCTGACGCGGCCCTCGAGCTCGCGGTCGACGAGGCGGTCCTGCGCGGCGTCCCCCTGCTGATCGTGCACGGCTGGCAGCCTGCACCGGTGAGCAGCTTCGACGCCCTGCCCGTCTCGCAGGAGGTCATCGACTCCATGCACGGCGTCGCGACCGATGTCGTGGCCCGTGCCGTGGCGGCGGCACAGGAGCGTTCCCCGGGGCTGACGGTGTCGACGGCGATCGCGGCGGCCGGCGCGGCTCAGACCCTCGACGCCGAGTCGGCCCAGGCGCAGCTGCTGGTGGTCGGTGCCCACGGGCACAAGGGGATCAGCGGGTCCGCCTTCGGGTCGGTGACCAGCGCGGTCCTCGACCGGGCGCACTGCCCGGTGATGGTGGCGCCCGTGGCGGCCGTCTGACGGCGTCCCTCAGACGTCCCACCACAGCGTCGCGGTGCGGCGCCGAGCAGGCACGCCCTGCGCGCGCACGAAGTCGGCAACCTCCGGCTCGCGCTCGGCGGGGAGGCACAGCCGCACGCGCAGGTGGTGGATGCGCTGCTCGAACGTGAGCGGCGAGCGGGCCTCGAACGGCTCGTCGTCCCACACGTCGAGCTGCGCGGCGATGCCCGCCTCGCGCGCCACGGCGAGGCAGTCCTCGGCCGTCGGCCGGGTGGGTCGCTGCAGGCCCCAGAAGTGCTCCCACAGCCCGTTCATGTGCGTCAGCGGGTGGGTGACGGGCAGCTCGAGGACGACGCGGTGCACGGCCCGGTCGCCGAGCGCACGCAGGAACGCCGGAAGGTCGGGGACGTTGTAGACGACGTGGTGGCAGACCACGACGTCCGCGGCGGGGACGCCGTCGACGGCCTCGGGCCAGGTGCCCAGCATCTCCGCGTGCGCGACACCGCGCTCGTCCGCGGCCGCGGCGTACTGCGCGAGCATCCGCTCGCTCGAGTCCACGCCCGTGACGACCCCGGCCCTGGGCAGCAGCGCCAGGGATGCACGGCCGCCGCCGCAGCCCACGTCGAGGACGCTCCCCGACTCGGGCAGGGCCTCGCGGGCGCGAGCGTGCGACGGCGAGTCCGGCACCTCGCCCACGACCGTGAACATCTCGACGGGGTGGATCCAGGGATCCTCCGGGGCGGCGTCGAGGATGTCCGGCGGAATCGCCCAGGTCGCCAGGTCGTCGCGCCACTGCTCGGCTGCGGTCATCCGGCCACGCTAGCGCGGCACGGAGAACCGCTCGCGCCGGAACGGGACGGCATCGCGCTCGATGTCCTCGCCGAACTCGCGCGCCGCCAGGTGGCCCGCGAACACCGCCTGCGCGATGAGGTTGGGCGCGTCCGCGTCACCGACGAGCCGCAGCGAGTCGAGTCGTCCGTCCTCGAGCGCCGGCGCCAGCGCGTCGTGCAGCGAGGTGACCGGCTCCCGGTCCGCGGCGAGCACCAGGACGTCGCGCGGCAGCACGGTCTCGGCGCCGTCCAGCACCGAGGCCACGACGCACGCATCCGGCTCGACCCGCTCGAGCACGTGCCGGACGACGACCCTCACCCCCAGCTCGCGCAGCCTCGACTCGATGCGCTCCTGCTCCAGCGTGAACTGCGTCCAGTACGACACCAGTGGCGCGGGCGTCACCAGCGTGACGTCGTTGCCGCGGACGGCGAGCAGCTCGGCGAGCAGGCCGCCCATCACGTAGTGGTCGTCGTCGTAGACCACCACGCGGCCCGCCGGGACCGACCACGTGCCGGCGACCAGATCGTCGAGGACGTCGTCCGGCGTCAGCACGGCGCCGGACTCCCAGCCGTGAACGGCACGGCCCAGCGAGCGGCCGCGGCCGTCGCGTCGCCACGTCGCACCCGTCGCCACGATCACGTGCCGCGCGCCGGAGTCGAGCACGTCGTCGGGCGTCATGGGGCTCTCGGGGAAGAGCGACACCTCGGGCATCGACTCGATGCGTCCGACCCGCCAGTCGACGACGCGGCGCCAGGCCGCGAGGCCGGGGAGCAGCGCCTCGCGGTCGACCCGGCCGCCGATGCGGCGCCGGGCCTCGACCAGGTCGACCCGGTGACCGCGCTGCCCGAGTGCGCGCGCCGCCTCGAGGCCGGCCGGGCCGGCGCCGACCACCATGACCGCGGAGTCGTTGCGCCGCACGGGGATCCGCTCGGGGTGCCAGCGACCGTCGCCACTCCTCGCCCATGGTCGGGTTCTGGGTGCAGCGGATCGGCAGCGACTTCGGGTCGGTGGCCACGCAGATGTTGCAGCCGATGCACTCGCGGATCTCCTCGAGCCGCCCCTCGCGCATCTTGCGCGGCAGGTGCGGGTCGGCGATCGAGGGCCGCGCGGCACCGATGAGGTCGAGCACCCCGCGGCGCACGGCGGAGACCATCGCATCGGGGGACGTGTAGCGGCCGACCCCCACCACCGGCTTGGTGGTGAGGCCCTTCACGAACGCGATGTAGCGCTCCTGGTGACCCTCGGCGTGCGAACCTCGAGGTCGCGGAGTCGTTGCTCCAGCCGGAGATGTTCACGTCCCACAGGTCGGGCAGCTCGGCGAGCATCGCCACGATCTCGGCAGCCTCGCCGTCGTGGGTGATGCCCTCGGCGCCCACGAGCTCGTCGACGGCGAGCCGTACGGCCACGCGCACAGTCGTCGCCGACCGCCTCCTTGGTGTCCTCGATCAGCTCGCGCAGGAAGCGCACCCGGTTCTCGAGAGACCCTCCGTACTCGTCGGTGCGGTCGTTGTGCCGGCGGGAGAGCAGCTGCATCGGCAGCGTGAGCCCGTGGGCGGCGTAGCAGTAGACGATGTCGAACCCGGCGTCCCGTGCCCGCAGTGCCGCGGTGCGGTGCCAGCGCCGTACGTCGGCGAAGTCCTGGCGCGTCATCGCCCGCGTCTGCACCGGCTCGAAGCCGCCGCCCCCGAGCACGCCCTCGGACCGTGGGCCGATGGGCGTCATGCGCGAGTAGTGGTTCGCCGAGTCGAGCCCGGCGTGGGTGAGCTCGATGCCGGCGAGGGATCCGTGCTCGTGCACGGCATCGGTCATGAGCCTCAGACCGGGGACGTCGTCGTCGTCCCAGAGCCGGCCCTCGACGTACGGCGAGAGGTCGCTCGTGGGGTGGATCTCCACCTCCTCGGTGCACACGACGCCCCAGCCTCCCTCGGCCTTGATGCCGCGCATAGCGGCGAGGGAGGTCGGCCGCGCGTGGCCGAGGCCGTTGCAGTGCGGCACCTGGAAGAACCGGTTCGGAGCCACCTTCGGGCCGATGCGCACCGGCTCGAAGAGGACGTCGTAGTCACCCATGCCGTGATCCTGGCAGGGGGGCGTATGACGGTCTCGTGAACTCGCCGCGGACAGCGCGCCGCGCCCGTGCCTCGCGCCTAGGGTGAGCCGCGGGAGGGTCACCATGGAGCTCACGGCCGAGGAACGACGTCTGCGCGAGGCACGTGACGGAGTGCCCTGGCGGCAGTGGGGGCCCTACCTCGCAGAGCGGCAGTGGGGCACCGTGCGCGAGGACTACAGCGACGACGGCAACGCGTGGGACTACTTCACCCACGACCAGTCCCGCTCGCGGGCCTACCGCTGGGGCGAGGACGGCATCGCCGGAATCAGCGACGACCACGGCCTCCTGTGCTTCGCGCTCGCCCTGTGGAACGGGAACGACCCGATCCTCAAGGAGCGGCTGTTCGGGCTCACCAACAGCGAGGGCAACCACGGCGAGGACGTGAAGGAGCTACTACTTCTACCTCGACAGCACCCCGACGCACTCGTGGATGCGCTACCGCTACCGCTACCCGCAGCAGGCGTTCCCGTACGACGACCTCGTGCGCACCAACGCCGCGCGCGGGTACGACGACGACGAGTACGAACTGCTCGACACGGGCATCTTCGACGGCGACCGGTACTTCGACGTCGACGTGGACTACGCGAAGGACGGGCCGCAGGCGCTCGTCGTGCGCATCACCGTGCGCAACCGCGGTCCCGAGGCCGCGCCGATCGACGTCCTGCCCACCCTCTGGTTCCGCAACACATGGTCGTGGGACGCGGAGAGCCCGCGCCCGGTCCTCGAGCGGGTGGACGGCGGGGGAGGGCCGACCGTCCGTGCGACCGACCACCGGCTCGGCGAGCGCTGGCTGCACGCGCCGTCGGGCGCCGAGCTGCTCTTCTGCGAGAACGAGACCAACGCCGAGCGGCTGTGGGGCCAGGCCAACGCGACGACGTACGTCAAGGACGGCGTCGACCGGGCCGTCGTCCATGGCGAGTCGTCCGCCGTGAACGGCGACCGCGGCACCAAGGTCGCGGTGGGGCTGCACGCGGAGGTGCCTGCCCGCGGTGAGGTGTCGTTCGTGCTGCGCCTCGACGACGGGGCTGGCGCGGCCGATGTCGAAGCCGACGAGGTGCTGGCGCAGAGGGAGTCCGAGGCGGACGAGTTCTACGCCTCGATCACGCCTCCGGCGCTCGACCCCGGCCGCGCCCACGTCCTGCGCACCGCTCTCGCGGGCATGCTCTGGAGCAAGCAGCACTACTTCTTCGACCTCGACCGCTGGCTGCAGGAGCACGACGGGCACCCGCTGCGGTCGCCGCGCAAGGCCGGGGTTCGCAACGCCGGCTGGGCGCACATGTACAACGACGACGTCATCTCCATGCCCGACACGTGGGAGTACCCGTGGTACGCCGCATGGGACCTCGCCTTCCACACGATGGCGCTCGCGATGGTCGACCCCGACTTCGCCAAGGGCCAGCTCGAGCTCATGCTCTCGTCGGCCTACCTCCACCCGACCGGCCAGATCCCCGCGTACGAGTGGAACTTCAGCGACGTCAACCCGCCCGTCCACGCGTGGGCGGTGGCCCTCACCTACGGCCTCGGCCGGATGCTCGCGGACGAGCCGGGCGAGCTCGCCAGCGGCGCCGACGACGTGGCGTTCCTCGAGGACGCGTTCAGCCGGCTGCTGGTGAACTTCACGTGGTGGGTCAACCGCAAGGACCCGAGCGGCAACAACGTGTTCGAGGGCGGCTTCCTCGGGATGGACAACGTCGGCGTCTTCGACCGGAGCAAGCCGCTGCCGACCGGCGGCCACCTCGAGCAGGCCGACGGCACCGCGTGGATGGCGTTCTTCAGCCAGTGCATGCTCGAGCTCGCGGTCGCGCTCTCGGACCACGAGCCGGCGTACGAGGGCTTCATCGTGAAGTTCGTCCAGCACTGGATGCAGATCGCGATGGCGATGGACCCTCTCGGCGACAACGCGGACGAGATGTGGGACGAGGAGGACGGGTTCTTCTACGACGTCCTGCGCCTCCCCGACGGTACCGGTCGGCGCATCGAGGTGCGCTCGATGGTCGGGCTGCTCCCGCTCTGCGCGACGGCCGTCGTCCCCGCGCATGTGATCGAGCGGTTCCCCAAGGTCGCGGCGGAGCTGCGCTACTACGTCGAGCGCAACGCCGACCTGCTCGGCGGCATCGCCGATCCGCAGCTGCCCGGCGTCGACGGGCGCCGGCTGCTGGCGCTGGTCGACGAGCGCAAGCTGCGCCGGATCCTCGAGCGCATGCTCGACGAGGAGCGGTTCCTGTCGCCGCACGGCATCCGCTCGGTCTCCAAGTGGCACCTGGAGCACCCCTACGAGTTCGAGGCCGGGGGCGAGCGCTACGAGGTGCGGTACGACCCGGCCGACTCGCGCAGCGGCGCGTTCGGCGGCAACTCCAACTGGCGCGGGCCGGTGTGGATGCCGGTGAACGTGCTGCTGATCCGGGCGCTCCTGCAGTTCTACCTCTACTACGGCGACGACTTCACGGTGGAGTGCCCGACCGGCTCGGGAGTGCACAAGACGCTGTACGAGGTCGCGCACGACCTCAGCGACCGGCTCATCACGACGTTCACGCCAGGGCCCGACGGGCGCCGCCCGGTGTTCGGCGACGACACGCGGTTCGCCGACGACCCGCTCTGGCAGGACGACCTGCTCTTCTTCGAGTACTTCGACGGCGACACCGGTGCCGGGCTCGGCGCGTCGCACCAGACCGGGTGGACGGGCGTGGTGGCGAGGCTCGCCCAGATGTTCGCGAGCACCGACGCCGCGACCGTGCTGCACGGCCCGAGCCGCCCCTTCACGGTGCCGTTCCGCCGGATCGCGGACCAGCCGCTGGTGCATCGGGACGGCGCGTGACCCTCGCATCCCGGCCCCGGCTTCCCTAGCCTTCGACCGTGGGGGACAACCGGCCGCCGGGCGTACGCGACCTCGAGGAGGTGCGCGGCGCCGACTGGTCGCGCGCCACCTGGGCCGTGCCGAGCGAGGACGCGTCGCTCGTGCTGGCGCGACAGACCCTGACCGCGAGCGGTGGCCGAGAGGTCGTGTGGCGCGTGCCGGCACCGCGCCTGCCCGAGCTGTGCGAGCTCGTGGCGGCGCCCGAGTCGGATGCGGACGGTCTGCTCGCCTGGGCCGAGGAGGAGCCTGATCGGCTCGACGCGCTCGTGGACGGCCTCGGGCGCATGGATCCGTCGGTCGTCGACGACATCGCACTCAGCTGACGCGGCGTGTCGAGGTCGTTCGTCGTCGAACGAGTGTGACCCGCGAGACAACTGCGTGCTGATCGCACGTCCCGGTGTGCCGTGTCGAGGGCCGAGATCGGTTGGGGCACAGGCGATCGTGCGGATCCGGTGAGGTGGCCGAGGGTCCGAGGAAGGCTACCCTGCGTGGCGGTTACCACACCACGTCATCTATTCAATGTTGAACGACCGGGCGTAGGTTCCTAGGTGTCGGACCACGACAACCACACCGCAAGGGGGCTCCACCATGAAGCGCAGGACTCTCGACCTGACACTCGCCACTGTCGGTCTCGTCATGGCAGTCGTTCTGGCCATCGCCAGCGGACTGCTGCTGTTCGCATCGTCGTTCACCAACTCCACGATCAGCGACCAGCTCACTGCACAGAACATCTCGTTCCCGGCTGCCGACCAGCTTCCGGTCGACCAGTACGGCGCGACGGTCAACGGCTACGCCGGCCAGCAGGTCACCACGGGCGCGCAGGCCAAGGCCTACAGCGACATGATCGCCGTCCACCTCACCTTCGTCGCCGACGGCAAGACGTACTCCGAGGTCAGCGAGGCCTGGATCGAGTCCGCCGAGAACCCTGCCGACCGCGACCCGGCCCTCGGCGCCCAGCGCCAGACCCTGTTCATGGGTGAGACGCTCCGCGGCCTGCTGATGAACGTGTACGCGTTCAGCATCTTCGGCCTCGTCGCCTACATCGCCGGCTGGGTCGCCGCGATCGCCGCCCTCGTGATGGTCGGCCTCGCGATCTACGGCTTCGCCCACGCCCACAAGCTCCACAAGGCAGAGCTGCTCGAGGCCCCGGCCGTCGAGACCATCCCTGTCGCCTGACCCCCTGCGGTCGGAACCTCGACCGACAGAAACACGACGCCCCCCGGCATCAGCCGGGGGGCGTCGTGCGTGCGTGCTGGTTCAGCCGCCGTTGCCGCCGCGGCCGCCGCTGCTCCCGCCGTTGCTGCTCGACGAGCCGCCGGAGGAGCCGGAGCTCGACGACGAGCCGCCGGAGGAGCCGGAGCTCGACGACGAGCCGCCGGAGGAGCCGGAGCTCGACGACGAGCCGCCCGACGAGCTCGCGGTCGGTGCTGCCGTGGGGCTGCAGGTGCCGCTGAAGCAGGTGGACATGGTGCTGAAGTTCCCGGCGACGGTGCGGCCGAGGACGCTGACGGCGAGCACGATGCCGCCGACCAGCGTGACGAGCAGGGCGTACTCGACCGCGGAGGCACCGCGGTCGTCGCGGAGCCGGGCGATGATGCGCACGACGTACCTTCCCCTCGTGGAGCGCGTCGTGGCTCCTGGGACGGCCACGTCAGCACCCTGAGGGTGACCGGTCAGCCTCTCGGACGGCTCACGTGAGACCGAGGGCACGGTCAACGTTTCCGGGGCACGACGAACGGCCGTCCCCGGGACGGAGACGGCCGGAGCCGATGGGCATCTGGTACGGGCAGCGCCGCCGGACCTACTTGAAGCCGTGGACGGCGGCCGCCTGCTCGCAGCCCTGGTGCTCGATGCACTGCTCCATGGGCACCGTGCCCCCGTTGCCGCCCCCTGCCACCGCGACGACGCGGTTGAACGCGATGAACACCATCGCCACCAGTGCGACGGCGGCGACGAGCTGGAAGCTCACCTCGACCATCGAGGCACCGGCGTCGGAGCGCAGCACGCCCGTGGCGGCGCTGATCGAGCGGAACATGACGTCCTCCATGACGTGGCATCGACCGAATGGCCGATGGCCAACTGTCGAACGGCTGTCTCTGCGAACGCTCAGCGGCGACCGCGTGCGTCGCTCAAGACCCGTCGTGGGCGGCCGTACCTCACGTGAGGCCGGCCACAGCCCCCCAGATCGAGGTGGCGAGCACCGTGGCGCCGAGCCCGAGGAGCACCGACAGGCCGGTGCCCTTCATCGCCTCGACCGTCGACGGCCAGGCGGCCGCGTGGTCGGGCAGCCGGACCCGCTCGGCGAGGTACACGCCGAGCACGAAGCCGAGCGGCAGCCCGACGACGGGCACGAGGAAGAAGCCGATGATGCCGAGGATGCCGCCCGCCACGAGCGTCCGCGTCGGGATGCCGGCGGCGCTCATCCGGCGGCCGGGGATCAGGATCGTGAGCACGTACCCGACGACGAGGGCCGCACAGGCCAGCAGCGCCGTGACCCAGGCGACCGCGCCCCCCTCGACCAGCGCCCAGACCACGATCGCCCCGCCGACGAGGATGCTGCCGGGCAGCACCGGGAGGACCGTGCCCACGATGCCCACGAGGCACGCCAGCAGCACGAGCCACTCACCCCACGCAGGCATGCCCGCAGCCTAGGCGAGCGTTGCGCCCGCGGAGACGCGCGTAGGGTCGCCGCATGGAATCACGAGCACTGGCCGGCCGCCCCGTCTCGGTGATCGGCCTGGGCACCTGGCAGCTCGGCGCCGACTGGGGCCCGGTGGACGACGCGGAGGCCTTCGACGTCCTGGACGCCGCCTACGACGCCGGAGTGACGCTGTTCGACACGGCCGACGTGTACGGCGACGGACGCAGCGAGCGGATCATCGCCGCTTGGCGGGCGAGCCGCCCGGCCGCCGAGGTCATGGTCGCCACCAAGATGGGCCGCCGCGTCGAGCAGCGCCTCGAGAACTACACCGGCGACGCGATGCGCGCCTGGAACGACCGCTCCCGGGCCGACCTCCAGGTCGAGACCCTCGACCTGGTGCAGCTGCACTGCCCGCCGACCTCGGCGTACTCGTCGGACGCCCTCTTCGACGAGCTCGACGCCATGGTGGCCGAGGCGCGGATGGCGGCGTACGGCGTGAGCGTCGAGACCTGCGCCGAGGCCCTCGCTGCCATCGCCCGGCCGAACGTCGCGAGCGTCCAGATCATCCTCAACGCGCTGCGCCGGAAGCCGCTCGAGCAGGTGCTGCCCGCTGCCCAGGCCTCGGGAACCGCAATCATCGCCCGGGTCCCGCTCGCCTCGGGCCTGCTGTCGGGCCGGTACGACGAGAGCACGACGTTCGGCGCGGACGACCACCGCACCTACAACCGGCACGGCGAGGCGTTCGACGTCGGCGAGACGTTCTCCGGCGTCCCGTACGACGTCGGCCTCGAGGCCGTGCGTGCGCTGCGCGACGTCGTCCCCGCCGGTGTCGCCACGGCCGCCTTCGCTCTGCGCTGGATCCTCGACCACCCCGGGGTGACCACGGTGATCCCGGGGGCGCGCAACCGGGCCCAGGCCGAGGGCAACGCGGCGGCAGCCGCGCTCCCGCCGCTCACCGCCGAGCAGCTGGACGCCGTGCGCGAGGTCTACGACCGCCTTGTCCGACCGCTCGTGCACGACCGCTGGTGACGGACGACCCCTCGCGGCCCGCCCGGCGCACCACGAAGGCCCGCCCCTCGTGGGGACGGGCCTTCGTGATGTCTGTCGGAGCCGGTCGGCTCAGGCCTCGTGCTCGACGATCGGCGCCGGCTCGGTGAGCTTGGCGGTCTCGTCGAGGACGTCGCTGGCGAGCGGACGCAGGCGCGCCTCGTGCTCACGGAAGTGGTGGCCGCAGAAGAGCAGCTCGCCGCCGGCGGTGAGGCTCACCCGGACGTAGGCCTGGGCGCCACAGCGGTCACAGCGGTCGAGCGCGGTGAGCGGTGTGGTCGGGCTCAGGGTCGCAGTCATCCTCTACCTCCGGTTCGGTACCTCAAGTCTTGCACGTACCAACGACACGCACCGCCGGGGTAGTCCCGCGTTCGCCTGCGGCTGAACCGCATCGTGACCCGTTTCACCCCCCGGCCACCACCACATCGGCCCGGCGTGTCGCACTCGGCGCCGAACCTTTGCCTGCCCGTAACACCTGCGACACGGGGCTCACAGGTCCGGGCGGGCGCGGGCGCGGCGCTCCTGACCCCTCCGATCGGCTCCCGGGCGCGCCGTCCGAGCCTTTTCGGGGGTGGTTCTCACCACCCCGGCGTGGCCCGGCGGGGGCGTGGGAGGCGCCGACTACCCTGCAGGGGACCGGTCGGTGCGCCGCCGCCCGCCGGTCGCCGCACGCCGCCCGAGACCTCCAGGAGATCCCCGCACCATGACCGCCGAGCCCGTCGCCCGTCGCTCCCCACGGATGTCCGTCGGCTCGGGCTACTCCGCCAAGCACCTCTCGGTGCTCGAGGGGCTCGACGCCGTACGCAAGCGCCCGGGCATGTACATCGGGTCCACCGACGGCCGCGGCCTCATGCACTGCCTCTGGGAGATCATCGACAACTCGGTCGACGAGGCCCTGGCCGGGCACTGCCACCGGATCGACGTCGTGCTGCACTCGGACGGCTCGGTCGAGGTCCGCGACGACGGCCGCGGCATCCCCGTCGACGTCGAGCCCAAGACCCGGCTCACCGGGGTCGAGGTCGTCATGACCCGGCTGCACGCGGGCGGCAAGTTCGGCGGCGGGTCCTACACCGCCTCCGGCGGCCTGCACGGCGTCGGCGCGTCGGTGGTCAACGCACTGTCCGAGCGCCTCGACATCGAGGTCGACCGCGACGGCAAGATCCACACGATGTCGTTCCAGCGCGGTGTCCCCGGCCTGTTCGACGGCCCCGGCCCCGATGCCGGGTTCGCCAAGAAGTCCGGTCTCGTGCAGGCGGGGAGGGCCAAGAAGGGCATCACCGGCACCCGCACGCGCTACTGGGCCGACCGGCAGATCTTCACCAAGGACGCCGAGTTCGACGTCGAGGCGCTGCGCGCCCGCGCCCGTCAGACCGCGTTCCTCGTGCCGGGGCTCGCCCTGGTCATCCGCGACGAGCGCACCGAGGAGGTCACCGAGGAGACCTACCTCTTCAAGGGCGGCATCACGGAGTACGTCGAGTACCTCTCCAAGGACGAGGGCGTCACCGGCGTCGTGCGGCTGAAGGGCTCCGGCCACTTCAAGGAGACCGTGCCGGTTCTCGACGGCAAAGGTCACATGTCCTCGCAGGAGGTCGACCGCGAGCTCGGCGTCGACATCGCCCTGCGGTGGGGCACCGGCTACGACACCGACGTCCGCAGCTACGTCAACATCATCGCCACGCCCAAGGGCGGCACGCACGTGAGCGGCTTCGACCGCGCGCTCACCAAGACGGTCAACGACGTCCTGCGCGGCCAGAAGGTGCTCAAGGCGTCCGAGGACAACGTGACGAAGGAGGACATCGCCGAGGGCCTGACCGCCATCGTCACGGTGCGCCTCGCCGAGCCGCAGTTCGAGGGCCAGACCAAGGAGGTCCTCGGCACGCCGGCGGCCACCCGGATCGTGTCGAACGTCGTGGCCAAGGAGCTCACGGCCTGGTTCGCCTCGCCCCCGCGCGGCGACAAGGCCGCCACCAAGGCCGTCCTGGACAAGGTCGCCAACGCCTCGCGCGCGCGCATCGCCGCCCGCACCCACCGGGACGTCCAGCGCCGCAAGAACGCGCTCGAGTCCTCGGCGCTCCCGGCCAAGCTCGCCGACTGCCGCAGCGACGACGTCGGCCGCAGCGAGCTCTTCATCGTCGAGGGCGACTCCGCGCTCGGCACCGCCAAGCTCGCGCGCAACGCCGAGCACCAGGCGCTGCTGCCGATCCGCGGCAAGATCCTCAACACCCAGAAGGCGTCCGTCGCGGACATGCTGAAGAACGCCGAGTGCGCGGCGATCATCCAGGTGATCGGTGCGGGCTCCGGGCGCAGCTTCGAGCTCGAGCAGGCGCGCTACGGCAAGGTCATCGTGATGTCCGACGCCGACGTCGACGGCGCCCACATCCGCTGCCTCCTGCTGACCCTCGTGCACCGGTACATGCGCCCGCTGCTCGAGGCCGGCCGGGTGTACGCCGCGGTGCCGCCGCTGCACCGGTTCGAGATCACCAACCCCGGCAGCAAGAAGAACGACATCGTCTACACGTACTCCGAGGAGGAGTACCGCGCGCTGCTCGGCGACCTCACGGCCAAGGGTCGCTCGTTCAAGACACCGCAGCGCTACAAGGGCCTCGGCGAGATGGACGCCTCGCAGCTGCGCGAGACGACGATGGATCCCGCCACCCGGACGCTGCGCCGCATCACGATGAGCGAGGTCGACCAGGCCACCGAGGTGTTCGACCTGCTCATGGGCACCGACGTCGCCCCGCGCAAGGAGTTCATCGTCGAGGGTGCCCAGAGCCTCGACCGGGCCCGCATCGACGCGTGAGCACCGAGCTGCTCCTGCCCGCCGTCGCCTTGGCCCTCGAGGCGCACGGCCTGGTGGCCGAGGTGCTCGCCTGCGACCCCGAGCTCGCCGACACCGCGGCGTTCTGCGCGCACTACGGCTTCGAGCTGGCCGATGCCGCCAACACCATCGTCGTCACCTCCAAGAAGGTCGAGCCGGCCCGGATGGCTGTGTGCGTCGTCCTCGGCACCACGCGCCTCGACGTCAACCGCGTGGTGCGCGAGCGGCTCGGGGTGCGTCGCGCGTCCTTCGCCGACGCCGAGACGACCGTGGCCCTCACCGGCATGCTGGTCGGCGGCGTCACCGCGCCGGGCATCGACGGGCTGCCGCTGTGGATCGACTCTGCTGTCCTCGGCCGCGCTCGCGTCGTGCTGGGCGGCGGCAACCGGTCCAGCAAGCTCGTGCTCCACCCGCGCGAGCTCCTCGAGCTGCCGGGCGCCGAGATCGTCGAGGGCCTGGCGGCCGTGACCGAGCAGGCCTGACCCCCGGGATCCGGCCGCTCAGCGCGCCTCCTCGGCCCGTCGCCTGCGAGCGTTGGCGCGTGAGACGACACGGGGGTGCGCAGCCGGGTCAGCGCGCCCCGGCGCTGCTCGCGCTCCTCGGCCTCCTGACCGTCGTCGTGGCCGCCGGCCTCACGCTGTTCGCCGGGCGTCTCATCAGCACCGAGCACGACCGCACCGTGGCAGAGAACCACGTGCTCTCCGACGTCCGCTACTACGACGACGTGCTGACCACCTCGGCGCTGCTCGCGGCCGAGACGGGCGACTCGCGATGGTCGGTGCAGTACAACACCGCCTCCGACGCCCTGGACTCCAGCCTCGCTGAGGCGAAGGGCTGGGTCGGAGAGGACGTGATGGCCGACCTGGCGCGCATCGTGGACATTAACGACCGGCTGGTCCTCATCGAGCGCGAGGCCCTGCAGCTCACGGCCGACGGGGACCGGGAGAAGGCACGGGCGCTCATGGCGGGCGTGGAGTACGCGGCACTCAAGTCGGAGTACGCGACCGCCCTGCGCGAGGCGCAGGAGCGAAGCGAGGCAGCGCTCACCGCCAGCGCGGCGCGCTGGCAGCTGATCTCCGCGCTGTTCATCGGGCTCGTCCTGGGCGGGGCGGTGCTCGTGGTCGTCCTCGCCCGCACCACGTCGCGCCGCGTATCGCGGGCCGAGCGGTCGCTGCGGGAGGCGATGGACGCCGCGGTCATCGGCCAGGCGCTCAGCGGCCCCGACGGCGCCTTCCTGTACGTCAACCCGGCCCTGTGCCGGATGGTGGACGTCGAGCCGCAGGACCTCATCGGCCTGCGCTGCTCGGACATCGTCCCGGACCTCGACGAGGTGATCCAGCGCGCCCACGACTCCGCGGACCACGGGACCCCGGTCGAGCACGAGCACCACGTCGGCGTGGACGGCTCGGGGCTCTGGGTGCGCCACGTCATCAGCGCCTCCCGAGGGGCGGATGGCGAGCGGCGCTTCGTGCACCAGTTCGTCGACGAGACCGAGCAGCACCGGCTGCAGGAAGAGCTCGCCTTCCGCGCCGGGCATGACGCCTTGACCGGCCTGGCCAACCGTGCGCAGCTGATCTCGGCCCTCGAGCGCCGCCTGGCGCAGCCCTCGTTCGACCTCGTCGGTGTGCTGTTCGTCGACGTCGACCGGCTCAAGCCGGTCAACGACGACCACGGGCACGCCGCGGGGGACGCCCTGCTCTGCGCGGTCGCGGGCCGCCTGCTGCACTCGGTCCGCGGCAACGACCTCGTCGCGCGCGTCGGCGGCGACGAGTTCGTGGTGCTGCTCGACGGCGTCACGGGCCCCGACGAGGCGGCGGCGGTGGCCGCGCATGTCGAGGAGGGCGTCCGCGGGCCGGCATCGGTCGCAGGGCGGACCGTCGAGGTCAGCGTCAGCGTCGGGTGCGCCGTCGCCGCGGCGGGCGAGAGCGCGGACTCCGTGCTGAGCCGCGCCGACGAGCGGATGTACGCCGCCAAGCGTGGCCGCGCGGACGACGCCGCGCGGCCGGGCCCGTGAGGCGCAGCCCGGTGCTGGAAGTGATCAGCTGAGCATGTCGCGGACCAGCGGCATGACCTTGGTGCCGTAGAGCTCGATGCTGCGCATCAGGTGGTGGTGCGGCAGCGATCCGCTGGAGTACTTCATGTCGAACCGGCTGAGCCCGAGCAGGCGCACGGTGGCGGCGATCTTGGTGGCCACCGTCTCCGGCGACCCGACGTACAGCGCGCCCTGCGGGCCCGCCTGCATCTCGAACTGGACGCGGTTGGTCGGGCCCCAGCCGCGCTCGGCACCGATCCGGTCGTGCATGGCCTTGTAGTGCGGCCAGACCTGCTCGCGGGCCTCCTCGTCGGAGTCAGCGACGTGCCCCGGCGAGTGCACGGCGATGGGCAGCTCGGGCTGGCCCAGCTCGTCGAGGGCGCGTCGGTAGAGGTCGGCGAACGGCACGAACCGCTCCGCCGGGCCGCCGATGATGGCCAGCACGAGCGGGAGGTTGTAGCGCGCGGCGCGCACGACCGACTCCGGGCTCCCGCCGACGCCGATCCAGGCCCGCAGGCCGTCCTCGGTGGTGGGGTAGACGCTCTGGTTCGTCAGCGGGGGGCGGGTGCTGCCGGACCACGTGACGGGCTGCTCGGTGAGGAGCTGCGCGAAGAGGTCGAGCTTGTCGCTGAAGAGCTCCTCGTACCGCCCGAGGTCGAAGCCGAACAGAGGGAACGACTCGATGAACGAGCCGCGGCCGAGGATGACCTCGGCGCGGCCGTTCGAGATGGCGTCGAGGGTGGCGAAGCGCTGGAAGACCCGGATCGGGTCGTCGCTCGACAGCACGGTGACGGCCGATCCGAGCCGGATCCGCTGGGTGCGGGCGGCGATCGCGGTGAGGACGACGTCGGGCGCGCTGACCGCGAAGTCGGGGCGGTGGTGCTCGCCGACGCCGATGAAGTCGATCCCGACCTCGTCGGCCAGGACGCCCTCCTCGACCACGTCGCGGATCACCTGCGGCAGCGGCACGAACGTGCCGTCCTCGCGCAGGGTGGTGTCGCCGAAGGTGTCGATGCCGAGCTCGACCACGTCGCTCATCGTCGTCCTGTCCGATCGGGCGCCCGGCTCGTCCCGCACGCTCTCGGCAGCAACGTACGGCGACCGCGTTTCATGCCCGGGTCAGACCCCCAGCAGGATGCGCAGCTGGGCGATGGACGCCGCCGGGTCGGTGGTGTCGAAGCGGAACGCCTGCAGGCCGGCCGCGCGTGCCCCCTCGACGTTGGCGGTGAGGTCGTCGACGAACAGGACGCGGTCGGGGGCTGCGCCGAGCAGCTCGACGGCGGCGGTGTACGACCCCGGGTCGGGCTTGCGGACGCCGATGTCGAGCGAGTCCACGATCCGCTCGAAGTAGCCGGCGTACTCCCAGGAGTCCTTCCAGCCCTCGCCCAGGAACTTGGTGGCGTCGTTGGTGAGGACCGCCTGTCGGTAGCGCTTGGGGATGTCGGCCAGCAGGCCGAGCACGACCGGTCGGCCGCGGCCGTCCCAGCCGAGCTCGCGCAGCGCGTCGTAAAGGTGCAGGCCCGGGACGGTCCCGCGGGCGAGCGACTCGATGTCGCGCCAGTACTCGGGCTCGTCGCGCTCGCCGGAGTCGACCTTGTCGTACTCGGCGTCCCCCTCGGGCACGAACGGGCCGCGCGGCAGGGTGCCCTGCGGCATGCCGGTGCGGGCCTCGAGCTCGCCGAACCGCTCGAACGGGCTCTGGTAGAGCACCTGGCCGATGTCCCACAGCACGACGTCGATGCCGGTCATGGTCGTCCTTCCCGGGCGTGGGCGAGGAGCACCTCGCGGAGGCTGGGTGCGCGCACCGCGTCGGGCACGTCGACCTCGACGACGCCGCCGACGATCCGCGCGGGGTAGGTGGGGAGGGGCTCGCCCTCGGTGTCGTGCCGGGCGCCGGTGCGCAGGTCGTACTGGAACAGGTGCGACGGGCAGGTGACCACGCCGTCGCGGATGACGCCGGTGACCAGGGACGCCTGGCGGTGGCGGCATGCGTCCTGCACGGCGTACGGCGAGCCGTCGACCAGCGCCACGAGCACCGGGCAGGCCGCGGCCTCCACCCGGACTCGGCCGAGCCGCTGGAGTTCGGAGAGGTCGACTGCGACCGTCTGCGTCATGAGGGCGCGGGGGCGTTCGGGTCGGTGCCGCGCGCGGTGGAGAAGGGCTCGCCGCCGATGCCCCACTCGTCGGGGGAGATCTCGTAGATCGCGACGCGGATGCGGTCCTTGGGGGTGCCGACGGCCTCGTGCATCGCCTCGGTGAGCCCGCGGATGAGGGCGTGCTTCTGCTCGACGGTGCGCCCCGCGACCATCGTGACCTGGATCAACGGCATGAGCGGCTCCTCACCGGAAGGCGATCTCGACCGAGCCGAGCCGGTCGAAGGATGCGACGACGCTGTCGCCGGGGGCGACGGGGATCGCCTCGGTCATGCCACCGGCCATGACGATCTGCCCGGCCTCCAGGCCGAGGCCGCGCGCGGCCAGCGCGCGCACCAGCCACGCCACGGCTGCCGCCGGGTGGCCCATCACGGACGCTCCGGCGGCCGTCGAGACGAGCTCGCCGTTCTTCTGCAGCACGCAGCCGGTGAGGCGCAGGTCGATGCCGTAGGGGTCCAGCGGGGTGCCGCCGAGCACGAACCCAGCCGAGGACGCATTGTCGGCCACCACGTCGTTGAAGGTGAACGCGTAGCCGGCGTAGCGGGAGTCGAGGATGTCGACCGCGCCGAACACCGCCTCCGTGGCGGCCAGCACGTGGGTGGCGCTGACGTGCGACCCCTCGAGGTCGCGCCCGAGCAGGAACGCGATCTCTGGCTCGACCCGCGGCTGGATGTAGTCGGCGCACCGCACGGTCTGCCCGGCGTCGACCTGCATGTCGGTGGTCAGCCAGCCGTACAGCGGCCGGTCCACCTTCATCTGCGTCATCTTCGCCTTGCTCGTGAGGCCGAGCTTGGCGCCCATGAGCGGGTTGCCCGCCTCGATGCGCGCTCGCACGACCGCGTCCTGCACCTGCAGCGCGGTCGCCTCGTCGAGCTCGCGGGTGTCGGTGAAGGGCGTGGTCGCCGTACGCGTCCGCACGGCCTCGAGCAGCGTGCCGACGAAGGACTCGATCTCGTCGCTCATGCGGTCTTCCCCTCGGCCTCGGCGTGCTTGCGGGCTAGCTCGACCGCGACGTCGATGATCATGTCCTCCTGGCCACCGACCACCTTGCGCTTGCCGAGCTCGAGCAGGATCTCGGCCTGCGGGACTCCGTACCGCTCGGCGGCCCGCTCGGCGTGCAGCAGGAACGAGCCGTAGACGCCTGCGTAGCCGAGCAGCAGGCCCGCACGGTCGACCACCTGCTGGCGCGGCATGAGCGGCCGGGTGACCTCCTCGGCGAGGTCCATGAGCATGAGCGGGTTGACGCCGCTGATGATGCCGTTCTTCTCGCAGACCGCGGCGAGGATCTCGGTGGGGCAGTTGCCCGCCCCGGCGCCGAGGCCGGCGCTGGTGCCGTCGAGGTTGCGCGCGCCCTCCTCGTACGCCGCGATGGAGTTCGCGACGGCGAGGGACAGGTTCTGGTGCGCGTGGACGCCGAGGGGGACGTCGATGCCGCCCACGATCTCGGCCACGCGGGCGCGGACCTCGTTGGTGGTCATCGCACCGGCGGAGTCGGCGATGTAGACCGTGTCGGCGCCATAGCCCTCGAGCAGCTTCGCCTGCTGCAGGAGGCCCTGCGGCGTGTTCATGTGGCTCATCATCAGGAAGCCGATGGCCTCCATGCCGAGCTCCTTGGCGATCTTGATGTGCTGCTGGGTGATGTCGGCCTCGGTGCAGTGCACGGCGATGCGCACGACGTTGACGCCGAGGTCGCGCACGCGGCGCAGCTCGTCGACGGTGCCGATGCCGGGGACGAGCAGCACGGCGATGTCGGCGTCGGTCGTGGCGTTCACGGCCGCCTCGACGAGCTTCATCTCGTCGACCTTGCTGAAACCGTAGTTGAACGACGAGCCGCCGAGGCCGTCGCCGTGCGTCACCTCGATGACCTGGACGCCGGCGGCGTCGAGGCCCTTCACGACGGCGACCACCTGGTCCTCGGTGTACTGGTGCGAGATCGCGTGCGAGCCGTCGCGCAGCGTCGAGTCGATGAGGCGGAAGTCCCGCTTCACCTCGGCCCCGGTCGTGGCTGCGGTGTCGATGGTGGCGGTCATGCCGAGACCTCCTGGTGCGCGGCGATGGCCTCGCCGACCCGGACCGCCGCGGCGGTCATGATGTCGAGGTTGCCGGCGTACGTCGGCAGGTAGTCGCCGGCGCCCTCCACCTCGAGCAGGACGACGGAGCGGAACGGCACGATGCCGCCCGGGGTGTTGAAGGGGCCTTCCTCGATGAGAGGAGGGGACTTGAGGCGGTAGCCCGGCACGTACTTCGCGACGTCGGCCACCATCTGCTCGATCGAGGCGACGACGGCGTCGTGGTCGGTGCCCTCGGGGAGAGCGCAGAACACCGTGTTGCGCATGAGGATCGGCGGCTCCGCCGGGTTGAGCACGATGATGGCCTTGCCGATCTCGGCGCCTCCGACCTCGACGAGCGCCTGGCGCGTGGTGCGCGTGAACTCGTCGATGTTGGCCCTCGTGCCGGGGCCGGCCGACTTCGACGACACTGCCGAGACCATCTCGGCGTACGGGACGCGCGTGACGCGGCTGACGGCGGCGACCATCGGGGTCGTGGCCTGGCCGCCGCACGTCACCATGTTGACGTTGATCGCGTCGAGGTGCTCCTCGAGGTTGACCGCTGCGATCACCTTCGGGCCGCGGGCCGCCGGCGTGAGGTCGACCGCGCGGATGCCGAGCTCCTCGAGCACCTTGGCGTGCCGCACGTGCGCGTAGGCGCTGGTGGCGTCGAACACCATCTTCACGGCGTCCGGGTTCTCGCGGACCCAGTCGATGCCGTTGCTCGGCGCCTCGTACCCGTGGTCGCGGGCCCGGGCGAGGCCGTCGCTCTCGGGGTCGATGCCGATGAGGGCGACGAGGTCGAGCGCCGTCGAGCGCTCGAGCTTGTACATGAGGTCGGTGCCGATGTTGCCGGAGCCGATGATGGCGACGGGGAGTCCCACGGTGTTCCCTTCAGACGATCCGGACGGAGACCGAGCCGAGCCGGTCGAACTCGGCCCGGTAGGTCTCACCAGCGGCGACCGGGACGGCTGCGTGCAGCGCCCCGGTCATGACGATCGAGCCCGCGGACAGCGATGCGCCGAGCGGGTGGAGAGTGCGGACGAGCCAGGCCACGGCGGCGGCGGGGTTGCCGAGGGCCGCGGCGCCGGCTCCGGTGGCGATGACCTCGCCGTCGCGGGTGAACACCATCCCGAGGGTGCGCAGGTCGACGTCGGCGACGGGCGTGCTGGCGCCCCCGATGAGGATCGCGCCGCTGCTGGCCATGTCCGCGACGGTGTCGGGGAGCTTGATCCTCCAGTCGGCCACGCGGCTGTCGACGAGCTCGATCGAGGCGACGACGCCCTCGACGGCGCGCAGAACGTCCAGGGGGGTGCAGTGCGGGCCGGACAGGTCGGCGCCGAGCACGAGCGCGATCTCTGCCTCGAGCTTCGGGGCGATGAAGTCGGTGAGCGCCACGGACGCACCGTCGTCGAGCACGTGCGAGGCCATCACCGGCGCGAAGTCGGGGGAGTCGACGCCGAGCATCTGCTGCATCGGCTTGCTGGTCAGGCCGAGCTTGTAGCCGACGATGCGGTCGCCGTCCTCGAGGTAGCGGCGTACGACGCCCTGCTGGACGAGGTAGCCGTCCTCGAGGGTGAGGCCCGGGTCGGCCTCGGTGAGGGGCGGCACGGGCACCCGCGTGCGGCGCGCGTCGTACAGCGCGGCCGCGAGCTCGTCGGCGCGCTCGGGCGAGAGGGTCATCGCGTTCCTTCCTTGCGGGCGGGAGACTCGGCGAATCCCATGCGTCGGCTGATGGCTGCGGCCGCCTCGGTCACCGGGCGCACGTATCGGCGCAGCGTGGCGCCCTCCATGCGGGTCAGCGGGCCGGCGATGGAGAGGGCTGCGACCACGACGCCGCGTCCGTCACGGATCGGCGCGGCGATCGACGCGACGCCGACCTCGGACTCGTTGACGTTCTCGGCCCATCCCTGCGCGAGCACGATCTGCAGCTGCGCGCGCAGCGTGGCCTGGTCGGAGATCGTGTACTGCGTCTTGCGCGGGAGCCGCCAGCCCGACAGCAGGGCGTCCAGCTCGGTCGCGGGCAGGTGGGCCAGCAGCACCTTGCCGGTGGACGTCGAGTGCGCGTCGTTGCGGTGGCCGACGCGACCGAAGAGGCGGATGGTCTGCGGGCTCTCGCGCCGCTCGACGTAGACGACGTGGCGTCCGTCGAGGACCGCGATCTGCACGGTCTCCTTGGTGATGTTGCGCAGCTGCTCGATCACCGGGTTCGCCGCCGAGTGCAGGTCGATCGCCGACTGCACGCTGGCACCGAGCTCGTGCATCGCGAGGGCGAGCCGGTAGGTGCCGGTGTCGGTGTCCTGCTCGAGCAGCCTCTCGACCGTCAGGGTGTGCAGGAGCCGGTGGGTGGTGCTCTTGCCCAGGCCGAGACGTCGCGCGAGCTCGCTGACGCCGATCTCGCGGTCGCCCTTGCCGAACTCCTTGAGCAGGCGGGCGGCGTTGCTCACGCTGGCGAGGACCTGGGTGTCGCCGACGGGACGGAGATCGCGATCGGCCACGTCAGCGAACCTCTGCCGGAGCACGCAGTGCTGCGAGCAGGGCGCGGCGGATGTCGGCGTCCTCGGAGCCGGGGGAGGCGCACACCGCGGCGAGCGCCGCGTCCCCGGGCGCGAGCTGCTGCGCGAGAAGTCGCACGGTCTGGTGCAGGCCGACGCGCTCGGCGACGGCGTACTCCTCGGCGAGGCCCGCTCGTGAGCCGGAGTTGGCCCGGATGGCGTCGTGGTCGCGGAAGAGCGCCGCGTGCTGGTTGGCGAGGCCGGTGCCCGCGTGCTGGGCGTGGTGCGGCGTGAGGCCGCCGCCGGGGGACACCGACAGGTGGTAGACGACGTCGGCGACGCCGAGCACCTGGCGCACAGCCGCCGGCTGGGCCGCCTCGGACTCGTCGATGCCACCGAGCCCCGGCGCCACGATCGGGTCGAAGAAGCGCAGGGTCCAGGCGAGGCCGGGGAGCGAGTCGTGCAGCTCGACCTCCTGCCCCTGCGGAGCGGGGAGCGGCGACGTGGTGGCGAGCACGTGGAGGTGGCGGACACCGACCGCGAGCACGGTGAGGCTGTCCGTGCGGGTGAGCGGGAGGGCACCCTGCTCGCCGACCGGCAGGTGCCGAGCCTGGTCGAGGTAGGCGCCGTGCAACGCGGCCACGAACTGGGCCATGGCGTCCCGCAGCTGGCCGGGGTCTGCGCTCATGTCGGGGAAGGTACGCCGATCCTGTCCCGCATGGCGGCACATCGGTCCACTGTGCGGGACGCGGCGGCCTACCTTCCCGGCCATGGGCATCCTGCGGCTCGGCCACGTCGACGTGACGGTCACCGACCTCGACCTCGCGACGGCCTACTACACCGAAGTGATGGGCATGATCGTCGTCGAGCGTGACGCCGACTCGGTCTACCTCAAGTGCTGGGACGAGGTGGACCACCACTCCCTGCGCCTCGTCTACGCACCCCGCGTCGGCCTCGACCTCATGGCTTTCAAGGTCGAGCGCGAGGACGACCTCGCCGACCTCGAGAAGGCTGTGAACCGCTACGGCTTCCCCGTGCAGCGGATCTCCAAGGGCGAGTCGGTCGGCCAGGGCGAGTCGATCCGGTTCGAGACGCCGTCGGGCCAGACGATGGAGCTGGTCCACGACGTCGAGAAGGTCGGCGGCCTGCTGCCGAAGATCAACCCGGCGCCGTTCGTCACCGGCATCCCCGGCATCGCGCCGCCGCGCATGGACCACCTGCTGGTGACGGCCGAGGAGGTCGGCGAGGCGACGACGTTCTACACGAGCGTCCTCGGCTTCCGCGTGACCGAGCAGCTGCTCGACGGCAACGGCCACCAGATCGGCACCTGGATGGAGCGCTCGTTCTCGCCGCACGACCTCGCGATCGTGTCCGGGCCCAACGGAGGCCTGCACCACTTCGCGTTCTGGCTGGACGACTGGGAGTCGGTGCGCAAGGCCGCCGACACGCTCGCCTACAACGGCATCCAGATCGACGTCGGCCCGACGCGCCACGGCGTGACGCGGGGGAGCACCATCTACTTCTTCGACCCGCTGGGCACGCGCAACGAGGTCTTCACCGGCGGCTACCGCCCCGACCCCGACTTCCCGACGATCACCTGGACCGAGGACAACATCGGACGGGCCGTCTTCTACTACGAGGGCGAGCTCAACGACCGCTTCATGAAGGTGCACACCTGATGAGCATCCTGCGACTCAGCCACGTCGAGGTCCGCGTACCCGACCTCGAGCTGGCGACGGCGTACTACTGCGAGGTCGTCGGCCTGATCGAGACCGCGCGCGAGAGCGAGCGGGTCTTCCTCAAGGCCTGGGACGAGCACCAGCACCACTCGGTGGTGCTCACCTGGGAGCCGACGCACGGCCTCAACCACTTCGGCTTCAAGGTCACCGAGCTCGAGGACCTCGACCTCTACGCCGCCCGCCTCAAGGAGGCCGGCGTCGACGTCGTCCGCTACGGCCCCGACGAGTGGGCGCCCGGGCACGGCGAGGCGATCCGCTTCACGCTGCCGAGCGGCCACTCGATGGAGCTCGTGCACGGCATGCAGCAGGTCGGAAACCTCCTGCCGCTGACCAACCCGCCCCCCAAGCCCCTGGGGCTGCCGGGCATCGCGCCCCCACGCATCGACCACATCTTCCTGACGGCCGAGGACGTCGGCGGCATGACCGACTTCCTCGTCGAGGTCCTGGGCTTCCGGGTGACCGAGCAGGTCGTCGGCGACGACGGCTTCCGCATCGCCACCTGGCTCGAGGTGTCTCACGCCAGCCACGACATCGCGCTGGTCACCGGCTCGAACGGCGGCCTGCACCACTTCGCGTGGGCGGTGGAGGACTGGACGGCGCTGCGCGACGCGGCGGACGTCTGCGCCTACCACGGCGTCCGCATCGAGACGAACCCCACGCGCCACGGCGCGACGCGCGGCCACTGCCTGTACTTCTTCGACCCCGTCGGCAACCGCAACGAGGTCTTCACGGGCGGCTACTGGGTCGACCCCGACAACGAGCCCACGATCTGGACCGAGGCGGAGATGGGTCGAGCCCTGTTCTGGTACGACGGCGTCGTGAACCAGAAGTTCCTGACGGTGCACACGTGACCGCCGTGCAGGAGCCGTCCACCGGCTCGGCGTTCCCGCGCACCGAGCGGCCCGATGCTCCGGCGTACCTCAGCCGCTACCTCGAGCGCACCGCTCGCACGGTCACGCGCGAGGAGGCGGAGGACGACAGCACGCCGCTCTACCTGCGCCGGTTCCGCGAGCGTCGCGAGTCGACCGACCCGTTCGAGACCCCGGTCCCGATGTACGAGGGCCAGGAGCTCAACACCACGCGCGGCTGGGCCGAGGTCACCCGTACGAAGGAGATCGTGCCGGAGCGGCGCGAGCAGGCGGCTCAGGCCACGACCGACATCTACTTCGTGCGCCACGGCGAGACGCAGGGCTACAGCTCGGAGTCCGGTCTCACGCCGCTCGGCTCGTGGCAGGCGCACCGCCGCGGCCAGGAGCTCGCCCGTCGCGTGATGGACGGGCACACCGTCCGCCTCGCCTGCGCCGAGACCAACCGGGCCCGCCAGACCGCCGAGCACATCCGGCGGGGGCTGCTCGACGGCATGCAGCTCTTCGGGCGCGATGCCACCGTCGGCGACATCGTCGGCTACCGCGAGTTCCAGAACTTCGCCGTGTCGACGCCCGAGGGCCTGCGCGACGTGACCTCGGCGTTCCGCCTCTACGCCAAGGAGATCGAGGCCTACGAGCGGGTCTCGATGGGGGAGCGCCCGGGCTGGCTCGTGGAGATCGACCGCTTCTGGAAGATCCAGAACGGCGGCGGCGACCCGATCACGCACTGGCTGACCATGCCGCTCATGCACTTCGAGCCGCCGATCTCCTGCGTGCGCCGGTTCTGGGCCGGCCTCCTGCGCATCCACAACGAGACGCCGGGCAACTCCGTCGTCGTCGCGACCCACTCCGGGCCGATCCGCGCCTTCGCCACCTGGGCGATGGGCTACGACCCGGGAGAGCCCTTCAACACCGAGTTCGTGCGCGTCCGTCTCATCGACGGCGGCGTCACGGCGCTCGTGCTCTACCGCAACCGCGTCCAGGAGGTGCACGTGCCCGATCTCGAGGCCCTGCCGAACTGGTGGACCGGCACCGCGACCGCGGCCGATGTCGCCGAGGAGATCTGATGACGACCATCACCTGGTTCGAGAGCTACTGGGCCGGCATGAAGAGCGAGGTCGGCGGCAAGGCGGCCAGCCTCGGCGAGATGACCGGCGCCGGCCTGCCCGTCCCGCCCGGCTTCGCGATCACGACGTCGTCCTACCGCCGGGCGCGCGACGAGTCCGATCTCGACGCGCAGATCGCGCGGCTGCTGCACGGGCTCGACACGTCGAACACCGACATGGTCTCCGAGCGCTGCGCGAAGATCCGCCAGGCGATCGCCACGATGCCGATCCCCGAGGGCATCGAGCTGCAGATCCGCGGCGCCTACCTCGAGCTCGGCGCCCGGTTCGGCATGAAGGACGTCCCGGTCGCCGTCCGGTCGTCCGCCACCTCGGAGGACTCGCCCGACGCGTCCTTCGCGGGCGAGCACGACACCTACCTCTGGGTGCGCGGCGCCGAGGACGTGATCGACGCCGTACGCCGGTGCTGGGCGAGCCTGTTCACCGACCGCGCCACCTGCTACCGCGTCGAGATGGGCTACGACCACCGCACCGTCGAGATGTGCGTGGTCATCCAGAAGATGGTGACGCCGAAGGCCGCAGGCGTGGCGTTCACGCTGGACCCGACCAACGGCGACCGCTCGCAGGTCGCGATCGACGCGGCGTGGGGCTTCGGCGAGGCCGTCGTCGCGGGAGAGGTCACTCCGGACAACTACCGCGTCGACAAGGTGATGCTCGACATCACCAAGCGCATCGTCAGCGAGAAGTCGCACGAGTATGTGCTGACCGACCACGACACCGTCGAGAAGGTCGAGACGACGCCCGAGCGCGCCTCGGCACCGTGCCTGACCGACGTGGAGATCAAGGCCATCACCAAGCTCGCCAAGACGGCCGAGCGCCACTACGGCTGCCCGCAGGACATCGAGTGGGCCGTCGACCTCGACCTCCCCGAGGGCGACAACATCATCCTGCTCCAGTCCCGGCCCGAGACCTTCTGGAGCAAGAAGGGTCCGACGACGGTCGTCGAGCCGGGCACCAAGAGCGGCGACTTCATGTCGAGCATCGTCTCGACGCTGATGTCGCCGCTCTACACGAAGGGGGCGGACGGTCCCTGACCGGCTGTCCGTGGCACGTCGTTCCACCCCCGCGACCGCGCGCTGTGCGGTCGTCCACCCCAGTGAAGACCCGCAAGGGTTCTAGAAGGAGACCGCATGGCTGGGTTCCCGCTCCCGTCGGAGATCACCACTCCGCCCGGCGCCGAAGGCTGGCAGGAGCTGTACGCGTACTCGTCGACGTGCAGCCCCGCGCGCGCCGAGTACGAGGACTCGATGTTCTGGTTCCAGGACGGTGTGCACTGGCCCAAGGCCCTGCTGCCGTGGGACGCCTCCCTCATGGAGGTGGCGATCATGGCGCTGTCGCAGTACAACACCCGCCACCTGCTCGTCCCGCCGGCCAACGGCATCGACTTCCGTATCGTGAACGGGTACACGTACCTCTCGCCCGTGCCGGCTCCCGAGGCCGACATCCCCGCCCGCGCCGAGCAGTTCATGCAGCGCGCCGGCCACTACTTCATGAACTGGAACGACCTCTACGACAACTGGCTCATCAAGATCCGCGACCTGGTCAAGGAGATGGAGGGCATCACCTTCGAGACCCTCCCGGACGTCGAGCCCATGGAGGTCGTCACCTCCGGTGCAGGCAAGGGCGCGGGCGGCGCGCTGCAGGCGAACTACCTCCACCTGCTCACCTCGGCCAGCACCCTGTGGCAGTACCACTTCGAGTTCCTCAACCTCGGCTACGCCGCCTACCTCGACTTCTTCGGCTTCTGCAAGCAGGCCTTCCCCGGCATCTCCGACCTCGCCATCGCCAAGATGGTCGCGGGCGTCGAGGTCGACCTGTTCCGCCCGGACGAGGAGCTCAAGCGGCTCGCCCGCATGGCCGTCGACACCGGCATCACCGACGCCTTCAAGCTCGGCGACGTCGAGGGCACCTGCGAGGCCCTGCGCGCCAAGGGCGACGCCGGCCAGGCCTGGATCTCGTCGTTCCAGCAGTCGGCCGAGCCGTGGTTCAACTTCTCGACCGGCTCCGGCTTCTCGAGCCAGGACAAGATCTGGATCGAGAACGTCGAGATCCCGTTCGACTTCATCAAGGGCTACATCGACAACCTCCAGAAGGGCGACGACATCAACCGCCCGACGGAGGCGATCTCCGCCGAGCGCGACCGCATCGTGTCGGAGTACGTCGCCCTGCTCGGCTCGGACGAGGACCGCGAGGCCTTCAACGGCAAGCTCGGTCTCGCCCGCGTGGTGTTCCCGTACGTCGAGAACCACAACTTCTACGTCGAGCACTGGAGCCACTCGGTCATCTGGCGCAAGATGAAGGAGCTCGGGGCGATCTTCGCCAAGGAGGGCTTCCTCGCCGAGCCCGAGGACATCTTCTTCATGAAGCGCCACGAGATCCCGGACGCTCTCTTCGACCTGTACCACTCGTGGGCTGCTCCCGCGGTGGCCGCAGGCCCGTCGTACTGGCCCGGGATCATTGCCAAGCGCAAGTCGATCCACGCGGCGCTCAACGCCTGGAAGCCGACGCCGGCCCTCGGCACCCCGCCGGAGGTCGTCACCGAGCCCTTCACGATCATGCTCTGGGGCATCACGTCGGACTCCATCGCCAACTGGCTCGGCGGCGGCGCGAGCGAGGACGGCTCCCTCAACGGCATGGCGGCCTCGCCCGGTGTCGAGGAGGGCCCGGCCCGTGTCATCTTCGGGCCCGACCAGATCAACGAGGTGCAGGACGGCGAGATCCTCGTCGCCCCGCTCACCGCGCCGAGCTGGGCGCCGATCTTCGGCAAGATCAAGGCGACCGTCACGGACACCGGCGGCATGATGAGCCACGCCGCCATCGTCTGCCGCGAGTACGGCCTCCCGGCCGTGACCGGCACCGGCTTCGCCACCAGCCTCATCAAGACGGGCCAGCGGATCCGCGTGGACGGCTCCAACGGCAAGGTCACGATCCTCGACGACTAAGGGCAGCCTGTCCCGCCTGGGGGGCCGAATACGCCCCCCAGGCGGGATGCTCCGTCAGACTTTCCGCAGCAGCATCCCCAGCACCGCCGCACACCGGAGGAACCGCATGCTCACCGTGGAGCAGAACAACGAGCTCACGCAGATCGGCCCGGGCACGCCCATGGGCGAGCTGCTCCGGCGCTACTGGTACCCCATCGCGTTCGAGCAGGACTTCGACACGGTGCCGTCCAAGACGGTCCGGCTGCTGAGCGAGGACTGGACCCTCTACAAGACCCCGAGCGGCAAGTACGGGATCATCGGCGAGAAGTGCGCGCACCGCCGCGCCTCCCTCACCTACGGCGTCGTCCACGAGGACGGCATCCGCTGCGGCTACCACGGCTGGAAGTACGACTTCGACGGCCAGTGCACCGAGCAGCCGGCCGAGGCCGACAACCAGAACTTCCGCGACCGCGTGAAGATGAAGGCGGGCAAGGCCCAGCCGATGGGCGGCATGGTCTGGGTGTACGTCGGCCCCGACCCCGCGCCCGAGCTGCCGCGCTTCGACGTGTTCGTCAAGGACGGCATCCGCGACGTCGGCTACACCGTCATCCCGTGCAACTGGCTCCAGATCATGGAGAACTCCGTCGACCCGCACCACGTCGAGTGGCTGCACGGCTACTACTTCAACTTCCTCGGCGAGACCAACGGCTTCGAGGCTCCGAAGGCGTTCCAGAAGAAGCACATGAAGACCGGCTTCGACGAGATGGAGTGGGGCATCCTCAAGCGTCGCGTCCTGGAGGGCGGGACCGAGGAGAACGACGACTGGAAGATCGGCCACCCGCTCGTCTTCCCGTTCTACATGCGCGTCGGCGGCGCCTACATCGACCAGATGCAGATCCGCGTGCCGATCGACGAGACGCACACCTGGAAGCTCTTCTACTCCACGCACAACCCGGGGGAGAAGCTCACCACCCAGGAGCGCCCGCACGTGTACGAGTACCTCTGGAAGGACGAGGACGGCCGGTTCATCACCGACTACATCGAGGGCCAGGACGTCATGGCCTGGGTGTCGCAGGGTGAGATCACCGACCGCACCCAGGAGCACCTCGGCCGCTCCGACGCCGGTGTGGCCCTGCTGCGCAAGATGTTCAAGGAGAACATGCGCAAGGTGGCCAACGGCGAGGACCCGATCGGCACCGTGCGCAACAAGCACGACATCATCAATCTGCCCTGCGAGAAGGACAAGTTCGGGGCCGAGCGCACCTTCGCGGCCGCCTGGATCAACGGCGGCTCGATGCGCTACAGCCCCATCAAGGACGAGCTCCTCGCGCTGCACGAGTCCTACTGGTCCGACCTGGAGAAGGCCGAAGCAGGTGCCTGACGAGCGATCCGAGGTGGTGGCGCGGGCTGCTGATGCCGCGCCGCTGCCGCTCGACCCGCACGAGCTGCCCGATCCTGGGCAGTGGTTCGCCCCGGACGCCGAGCGGCACTACCTCGACCGGCCGAAGTTCTGCCCGATGTGCGCGGCCTCGATCGGCGAGCACGGCGGGATCACGACCGAGTACTGGACCGGCGACACCCGCAACTTCATGACCTGGTGCGGGGAGTGCGGCTGGTTCGGCGAGGTGGTGCGGTTCGACCGCGTCACGATCATGGAGGAGGAGCACTGAACCCGGTCGCCGGCGTGGACGTGGAGTCCGCTGCCGAGCTGCTGGACGGTGCCCACCTTCGAGGTGTCCTGCTCGAGGCCGTCGACGTGCGCGTCGGCGGCCTCGCTGCTGCCTACGGCGTCCAGGACGCCCTGACCGCGCGGCGCCTCGCCCGCGGCGCGACGCGCATCGGGTGGAAGCTCGGCTACACGTCGGCCGTGATGCGCGCGCAGATGGGGATCGGGGAGCCCAACCTCGGGCCGCTGCTGTCGAGCATGGTCGTCACGGACGTGCTCGACGACCGATTCGTGCAGCCGCGCGTCGAGCCTGAGATCGCCCTCGTGCTCGGGGAGGACCCCGGGCCGGGCGCGGGTGTCCAGGAGGTGCTGGGCGCGTGCCGGTCGGCTCACGTGGCGCTGGAGGTCGTCGACTCGGTCTGGGCCGGCTACGTGTTCGACCTCGAGCACAACACGGCCGACGGGTCGTCCGCTGCGGGGGTCGTCCTGGGTGACGAGATCCCGCTCGACCGGCTCGACGAGGTGCGCGTGGCCCTGCACGTCGACGGGGTCGAGGTGGGGAGCGGGCGCGGCGCGGACGCGTCCGGGCACCCGGCGCTCGGGATCGCGTGGCTGTCTGCGCGGCTCGCCGAGCGGGGCCTGGCGCTGGCCGACGGCGACGTCGTGATCACCGGTGGGCTGACGGCGGCGCACCCGCTCGCGCCAGGATCGACCGTGTCGGCGGTCTTCTCGCACGACGGGTTCGGCTCACGGACGGTGGAGGTACGACGGTGAAGGCGCTCGTGCTCGACTTCGGCGGCCCCGTGCTGCGCACGCCGTTCGAGCTGCTGCGCGGCGGCGAGACGCGGATGGGTCTGCCGACCGGATCGCTCGCGTGGACCGGCCCGTTCGACCCGTCCGCCGACGCCGACTGGCGGGCGATGCAGGCGCACGAGATCACCGAGCGCGACTACTGGCAGCGCAAGGCCGACGAGTTCGCCTCGCTCACGGGGCGCGAGGCGTCGTTCCGCGGGCTCATGGACGTGCTGTTCGCCGCGCCGGAGGACGAGCTCGTGCGGCCCGAGGCGCGTCGCCTCGTCGAGGACGCGCGCGAGGCGGGCTTCGCGATCGCCGTCCTCACCAACGACATGCAGGCCTTCCACGGGCTCGAGTGGGTGCAGAGCAACAGGTTCCTGACGCTCGTAGACGTGCTCGTCGACGGATCGGTCGAGCACGTGCTCAAGCCCGATCCGGCGATCTACGAGATGGCCACCGACCGGCTGGGGATCGCCGCGGCGGACTGCCTGTTCGTCGACGACCAGCCCGGCAACATCGCCGGCGCCGAGGCCGTGGGGATGGCAGCGGTCTGGTTCGACGTCACGCACCCGGAGTCGTCGTACGCGAAGGTGCGGGCATTGCTCGGGATGGGTGGCTGAGGATGTCTGCGACGCGACCGCCCGCGAGCGCCCTCGCGGGGTGCCTCTGTGGTGGGATCGGCTCGTGACCTTCCGTGCTGCCGTCGTCGGCGCCGGGCCCTCGGGCCTGTACGCGGCCGACGCCCTTGCCTCTGCCGGTGTCCACGTCGACGTGATCGAGCGGCTGCCCGTGCCGTTCGGGCTCGTGCGCTACGGCGTCGCGCCCGACCACTTCTCGATCCGCTCCGTCCGCGACACCCTCGCGAAGGTCCTGGCGCGGCCCGAGGTGCGGCTGCTGGCCGGTGTCGAGGTGGGCGTCGACGTCACAGTCGACGAGCTCGTCGCGGCGTACGACGCGGTGGTGCTGACCTACGGCGCCTCGCGCGACCGGCACCTCGACGTCCCGGGCGAGGACCTGCCCGGCAGCGTCGCGGCCACCGACCTCGTCAACTGGTACTGCGGCCACCCGGACGCCGACCGCTCTGCGATCGAGGCCGCGCTGTCCGGCGTCACGTCGGCCGTGGTGATCGGCGTCGGGAACGTCGCGGTCGACGTCGCCCGCGTGCTCGTCGCTCCGGCCGAGCGCCTTGCGGCCACGGACATGCCTCAGCACGTGCTCGACGTGCTCGCCTCCACCGGGATCACCGACGTGCACGTGCTCGGCCGGCGTACGGCGGCGCACGCCAACTGGACGACGAAGGAGCTGCGCGAGCTCGGCGAGCTCGACGGCGTGGACGTCGCGTGCGGAGAGGTCGAGCTCGTGTCGGAGCCGGTCGCGGACCGCCTCGACGCCGACGACCGCGTCGTGCACCGCAACCTCGAGGTGCTGCACGAGTGGTCGCACCGCGCACCCACCGACGCCGGCAAGCGGATCCACCTGCACTTCCACGCGCGACCGGCGGAGCTGCGCGGCACCGACCGCGTCGAGACGCTCGTGGTCGAGCGCACGCGCGTCGACGACGACGGCAGCGCGCACGGCACGGGCGAGACATGGGAGCTCCCGGCCCAGCTCGTGATCCGTTCGGTCGGCTACCGCGGCGAGCCGCTCGAGGGCGTGCCGTTCGACCCGCGCCGCAACGTCGTGCGCAACGACGAGGGCCGCGTAGTCGACGAGTCTGGCGCGCAGGTGCCCGGGCTGTACGTCGCCGGATGGATCAAGCGCGGGCCCAGCGGGATCATCGGCACCAACAAGAAGGACGCCGGCGCCACGGTCGCGCACCTGCTCGAGGACCTCGAGGGCCGCTCGGCGCGCGAGGGTGACGGCGTCGTACCCCTGCTCGCCTCGCGCGGCGTCACGCCCGTGGGCCTCGCCGGCTGGGAGTCGATCGACGCCGCCGAGCGTGCCCTCGGCGCGACCCAGGGCCGCGACCGCACGACGCTGCACGACCGCGACTCCCTCATAGCCGCCACCCGCCCCTGACCCCCGATTTGGTAGTGCTCAAGCGTCACCCGTGACGCCCTGGCACTACCAAATCGACTGGCGTGCAACCTCGGGCGGTCCCAGTTCCGTGTAGGTGGCGGAACGGGTTGCGACGTACGGGGAGGATGACGGCGTGAGCGCGGGGGAGTCGGACTTCCGGGGCTGGGTGGCCGAGGGCCGCGCAGACCTGCGGCGTACGGCGTACCTGCTCTGCGGCGACTGGTACCTCGCCGACGACCTGGTGCAGGAGACGCTCGCGCGGATGTTCTCGGGGTGGGACCGAGTCACGCGCAGCGGTGCGCCCGACGGGTACGCCCGCAAGGTGCTCGTGAACCTCGCTCTCGACCATCGGCGACGTCCGTCACGGCGCGAGGCGTCGGTGGCCGTTCTGCCCGAGCGTCCGTCGGTGGCGGAGGCGTCGTACGTCGACGGCGACGGGCCGGCGGTGATCGCGGCGCTGCAGGACGTCCCCGCCGGGCAGCGCGCGGTGCTGGTGCTGCGCTACTGGGAGGACCGCTCGATCGAGGAGACCGCGCGTCTGCTCGGCACGAGCGAGGGGAACGTGAAGAGCCAGGCCAGCCGTGGGCTGACGGCCCTGCGCTCGGCGCTCGCCGACCGCGGGATCGTCACCGAGCCGATGCCGGAGGAGGCGCAGCCATGAGCAGCCAGCAGCTGAAGGACCTGTTCGAGGCCGGCCTCGCCGCGCCCGCACCGGACCGCGTCGACGTCGACGCCGCCATCGCGACCGGTCGACGACGTCGCCGGATCCGAGTCGGCTCAACGGTTCTGGCGTCGTGCGCCGCCGTGTTCGTCGCTGTGCTCATCACTGCGGGCCTCATCCCGCGCTCGTCGACGCTGCCGCCGGTGAGCCCGAGCGTCTCCCAGACCGTGTCTCCAAGCGGGAGCGCAGTCCCGATCCCCACCTCCACCTGGACGCCGGGAGACGCGGGGATGGCCGCACTCGCCGAGGGCTACCTCGCGGTCGGTGACGACCGCTGCCTGGTGCTCGTCGACGGCGGCCAAGGCGTCCCCGAGATCGTGCCGGTCTGGCCGTCCGGCTTCACAGCGCTCGACACCGGCACCGGCATCGTCGTGCTGGACGCCAGCGGTGCGGAGGTCGCCCGCACGGGGGAAAGGATCAGTCTCGGCGGAGGCTTCAGCGACGGGGTGGCCGCCGGTCCGTCCTGCACCGGTCAGGCGCGCAAGCAGTACCAGGTCCAGGCGGCGCCGCCGTACCAGCGCGTGGTGCCTCCGACCGCTGACGGGCCGTGGGTGCCGGTCCAGTCGTCGGACGCCTTCGGTCGCTGGCTCCCCGAAGCGATCGCAGGCCGGGACGCAGTCGGCGCCGAGGGCGGCAGCGGCTCCCCGTTGGAGATGACGTTCGGCGTCACCGCGCTCGGGCAGACGGTGTCGGCGTCCGACGGATGCAACTCGATCGGCGGTCGGTACGCGGCCGGTCCTGACGGTGCCTTCACGAGCGCGGTGATGTCGAGTGCCATGGCGTGCCAGCCGTACCCCTGGAAGCTCGGTCGGCTTCCTGCTCGATCGCGGCCGATCCATCGAGGTGTCGGCGTCGGACCCGGTCAGGCTGCGCCTGCTGGACTCCGGGGGCACCGTGCTGGCCGTCTACGTGCGCGACGGCGAAGGCGGGCCAGAGTCGACGGGGGCGCAGGCACGGGCGGTGAAGCTGTGCACGAAGACGCTGGCCTCCTTCCCCGACGGCGCGGAGCTGCTGTTCTCCCGCCCCACCACGGTCGAGGGCGTGCGAGGCCTCTCCGGCGGACCTTCCGGTGCGGCGATCGTGGCCGACGCGTGGCCCGAGCTCGCCGGCTCGGAGCTCGCAGCCTGGTGCACGATCCGCTCGTCCTACGGCTACAGCATCAGTGCCGCCGCCACCCAGGGTCGCTCGATCACTGTGGTCCAGTCCGACATGCCGCTCGGCGACCCCGGGACCGACGGGCCGCCGATCCCTTGATCCGGGACCTCGCCTCAGGCGGCGGCGCGGGTGGGGTCGTGGCGCAGGTCGGCGGGGCGGGCGACCAGCTCGAGGACGGCGCCGGCGCGGGGGCGGGCGCCGAGGCTGAGCAGCAGGTCGCGGGAGGCACCCTCGGTGACGACGCCGAGCAGGCGCACCTCGTCCAGCGAGGCGCACGCGGTGGCGATCCGGTGCATGAGCGCCGAGGCGAGCAGGCGGCCGAGGCCGTCGCCGCGCCACTGCCCGGCTACCGCGCCCGCGGCGAGCCACGATCGGGCTGGGCCGAAGCCCGGCAGGCTGGCGTCGTCGATCAGAGGGGAGATGCCCGACGCGAGCGCGTCGGCCAGGCGGTCGCGCACGGGTGCTGCGGCAGCGAAGCCGACGACGTCGTCGTCCCAGGTGAGGGTGACGAGGATGCCCCCGGCGCGGGCGATCAGCTCGGGGAGGGCGCCGACGTGGTCGGCGAGGTCGCCGTACGACAGGTCGACGAGCGTGGTCAGCGCGTCATGCTCGAGGAGCCCCTCGGCGACGTGGACACGCAGTGCTGCAGGCATGGTGCGCAGGTCCGTCATGACCTCCTGATCGGTCATCGAAGACCCCGTCCGAAGGAAACAGGCCCGCCAACGACGCGAGACGCCTCACAGGGCCGCACAGCGGTAGTCAGAACGGAGGGTATGGCGTCCGTTCTGACTACCAGTGGCGTCAGACGTCGCGGGGGTGCAGGAGTCCGGTGGCGACGTCGTAGACCGCGCCGGCGACGGCGATGTCCTTCGGCAGCAGCGGGTACGACCGGATGCGGCGGACGTCGAGGGCGAGTGCGGCCTCCTGGTCGTCCACCGTGCGGAACTCGACCGAGGCCGTCTCGACACCGTACTCCTCGCGGATCGTGTCGTGGATCTGCTCCTCGGTCGCGCTCGCCATCTTGCAGTCGGTGTGCGGCATGACGAGAACCCGGTCGACGCCGAGGAGGTACGTCGCCAGCACGAGCGTGCGCAGGACGTCGTCGGTCACGCGGGCGCCGGCGTTGCGCAGGATCTTGACGTCGCCGTGCTTCATGCCGACGAGCGCGAGCGGCTCGATGCGGCTGTCCATGCACGTGATGATCGCCAGGCCCTGGGCGGCGCGGCCCCCGAGCGTGGAGGCGACGTACCGCGACGCGTAGGCGCTGTTGCCCTCGAGCACGTCGCCGAAGGACTCGCCCGGGAACGTCGTCATGCGGCCAGCCTAGGCGGAACTGCACTTCCTACGTGGGGGAGGGTCGCCGGGCGGGAGCTCAGAGCCAGGGCGCAGCGGGGACGGGCACGTCCGCGACCCAGGAGGCGACCGGCACCGCGGCCTTCCCGCAGGACTCGCTGCGGTCGGGCAGCGCCGACTCCACGCGTCGCACGGTCACGGTCCACGACCGGCCGTCGACGTGCCGCACCTCGAGGTCGGCCACGCCACCCTCGCCGACGTACGACAGCGGCACGGGAGCCGCGTGCTCGCCGACGCGGCGCAGCACATCGATGTCGTCGAGGCCGTCGACCGACTCGCCCAGGCGTACGGCGATAGCCGCGACCTGAGCCGGCGCGGCGGCCGACGTACGACCACGGAGGAGCGGCATCGCGCCGATGCGGCCGTCGAGCGCCGAGTCGAGCACCTCGGTCGCAGCGGCGAGGTCGAGGCGGCCGAACACGTTGCCCGAGGGCAGCAGCATCGCAGTGGGGGCGAAGCGGTGACCGCCGAGGTGGTTCACCTCGAGCACACGGGCGGCGTGCGGCCCGGCCGCGAGTCCTTCTGCCAGAGGCAGTCCCTCGATCGCGCAGCAGCGGTCGCGTCGGGCGTTCGTGCACACGAGCAGGAGCGGCGAGTCGTCCTTGGTGCCCCACGGCGGCAGCTGGCCCTGGCCGGCGTCGCGCAGGAGGTCGGGCAGCTCGGGGCGCAGCAGGGTGGAGTCCTGCAGCACGCCGCTGCGCATCCGCACACCGCCCGGGGCCGAGTGCGCGAACCAGAAGCGGCGGCTCGCGGTGGTCTCGTGCTCGTCGGCATGCCGGCCGACGGTGCGGGCCAGCAGCACCGACGTGCGGGTGCCCTCGGCGGCAGCGCCCACCGCGGCGCCGACGGCAGCGGGCAGGTGGGACTCGGTGAGCGCCAGCCGGCCGTAGGGGCCGGGCTGCTCGAGCACGAGCCAGGCGCGGGCGAGCGGAGCGGTGCCGGGCATGGGCTCGGCGAGCCTCGCTGAGACGACCGAGCAGCGCTGGTCGTCGGTCACGGGGGCGCTCACGCCGTCGGCTCCGGAGCGGCCGACGGTGCCGGACGCGGACCGCCCGGCTCGAGCGGGCCGCCGACTGCGGCCACCGGCTTGGAGGTCGGCAGGCCCGAGCCGTCGCGGCGCGGGTCGATGGGCGGCAGGGGAGCGGGCGCCCCCTGCGGCGTCGCTGCGCGGGCGGGAGCGGGGCCGACCCAGGCGACGAGGAGCGTGTCCTCGCCCTTGAGGAAGCGCTGGGCGCGCACGCCTCCGGTGGCCCGGCCCTTGCCCGGGAACTCCGAGAACGGCGAGACCTTCACTGTGGCGCCGGACGTGCCCGGCAGCGCGCTCGTGCTGCCCGCAGCCGTGACCACGACGGACTCCCGCGAGGGATCGACGGCCCCGAACCAGAGAGCGCGGGCACGGTCGTCGAGGCGGACACCTGCCATGCCGCCGGCGGGGCGGCCCTGGGGGCGGACGGCGGACGCCGGGAAGTGCAGCAGCTGGGCGTCGGTGGTGACGAAGACGAGCTCCTCGTCGCCGGTGGTGAGCTCGACGGCGCCGACGACGCGGTCGCCGTCGTCGAGCCGGATGACCGACCACTGATCGGACGACGACGGCACGTCGGGGGCGACGCGCTTGACGATGCCGCCCGCCGTGCCGAGCGCGAGCCCGGGGCCCTCGCCGGTGACCGAGCACAGGCCGACGGGCTGCTCGCCCTTGTCGAGCTCGGTCAGCGCGCCGAGCGGCACTCCGCCGGCGAGCGACGGCGCGCCGTGCGTCGGCGGCAGGGTCGGCATCTCGAGCACCGGCAGGCGCAGGACGCGGCCCGTGCTCGTGACGAGGCCGATGTGGCCGCGCGCGGTGGTGCGGACGGCGGCGACGATGACGTCGTGCGGGCCGCGCTCGCCGTCGGCGGGCAGCTCACGGTCGTCGGTCGTGCGGGCGAGGAGCCCGGTGCTCGACATGAGCACCACGCACGGATCGTCGGTGATCTCGAGGGGGACGGCGGCCGCCTTCGTGGGCGCACCGGATCCCTCGAGCAGAACCGTGCGGCGCGGGGTGCCGTGCTCCTTGGCGACGGCGGCGAGCTCGTCGCTCACGACGCGGCGCAGGCGCTTCTCGTCCTCGAGGATCTCGGTGAGCTCGGCGATCCGCGCCTGCAGCTCGTCGCGCTCGGTCTCGAGCTCGATGCGGCTGAACTTCGTGAGGCGGCGCAAGGGCATCTCGAGGATGTACTGGGCCTGGACGTCGGACAGGTCGAAGACCTGGATGAGGCGCACCCGTGCGGCCGCGGCGTCGTCGGACGAGCGGATCAGCGCGATGACCTCGTCGATGTCGATGATCGCGATGAGCAGGCCGTCGACGAGGTGCAGGCGCTCCTCGGCCTTGCGGCGGCGGAACGCCGACCGACGGCGTACGACCTCGAGGCGGTGGTCGACGAAGACCTCGAGCATGTCCTTGAGGCCGAGCGTGCGCGGCTGCCCCTCGACGAGCGAGACGGCGTTGATGTTGAACGAGTCCTCCATCGGCGTGAGCGCGTAGAGCTGCTCGAGCACCGCCTCGGGGACGAAGCCGTTCTTCACCTCGATCACCAGGCGCAGGCCGGACTCCATGTCGGAGAAGTCGTCGACGGCCGCGATGCCCGTGAGCTTCTTGGCGTCCACGGCCTCCTTGATGCGCGTGATCACCTTCTCCGGGCCGACGTTGTACGGCAGCTCGGTGACGATGATGCCCTTGCGGCGCGGCGTGACGCTCTCGATGTGCGCGGTCGCGCGGACGCGGAACGCGCCGCGGCCAGTCTCGTACGCCTCGCGGATGCCCTCGAGCCCGATGATGCGACCGCCGCTCGGGAGGTCGGGGCCGGGGATGAAGCCCATGAGGTCGTCGAGCGTCGCGCGCGGGTGCGCGATGAGATGCCGTGCGGCGGCCACGACCTCGACGAGGTTGTGCGGCGCGATGTTGGTGGCCATTCCCACCGCGATGCCGGAGGCGCCGTTCACGAGCAGGTTCGGGATCGCCGCGGGCAGGACGACGGGCTCGTTCTCGCGGCCGTCGTAGTTGGGCGACATGTCCACGACGTCCTCGTCGAGGCCCGCCGTCATCAGCAGCGCGCTCTGCGCGAGCCGGCACTCGGTGTAGCGCATCGCCGCGGGGCCGTCGTCGAGCGAGCCGAAGTTGCCATGGCCGTCGACGAGGGGGAGCCGCAGCGAGAACGACTGCGCCATGCGCACGAGGGCGTCGTAGATCGCGGTGTCGCCGTGCGGGTGGTACTTGCCCATGACGTCGCCGACGACGCGCGAGCTCTTCACGTGGCCGCGGTCCGGGCGCAGGCCCATCTCCGACATCCCGAACAGGATGCGGCGCTGCACCGGCTTGAGTCCGTCACGGGCGTCCGGCAGCGCGCGGGAGTAGATGACCGAGTAGGCGTACTCGAGGAACGACCCGCGCATCTCGTCGGAGACGTCGATGTCGACGATCTTCTCCGGGACGTCCGGCGGCGGGGTGGTCGTGCGGCGGGCCATGCGGGTCTGCTGCTCCTCGGGATCGAGCGGCGGGCGGTGGACGGACGACGGGTGCTGGCACCCATCATGCGCTGCGTCAGCGCAAGTTCTGCTGCCGGGAGTCGGCCGCCACGGCGGCGAGGACCAGCAGCAGGAAGCCGGCGAGGGCGGCGCCGTAGGCGCCGAAGCCGATCGCGGCGAGCGGGACGCCCTTGGCGCCGTCGAGGGCGTTGATCAGGATCCACGCCGTCGGGACGGCCACCGAGAGCAGGCCGCCGATGACGACGAGCGCGCGGGCCCCGGACAGGGCGCCGAGCAGGGCGACGCCTGCGGCGACGGTGATGGGGAGCCCCATCGAGGTGATCCACCCCGTGGCGCCCACGGTGCCGGGGCTGAGGATGCTCTTCCAGGGCACGTCGGTGCCCTGGACGCCGTTGGCCCAGGGCAGGAACTGGCATCCCGCCACGGCCAGGGCGAGCAGGGCCGCGACGACGCGTGCGAACGACTTCATGGCCGCGATCCTCCCAGGTGGGCGCGCCGGGACGGCGCACCTCGGCGGCCTCGGGCCCGTGTCGGGCGGGCTCCCGTGACGGACGGTGCGGGTGGGGTCACGGGCGGGCGCCGACGCGCCCGACGACGCGGGCGGCGGCCCGGTTGCCGCGCCCGAGCGCGGTCTCGAGGTCGACGCCGTCGCACCAGGCGGGCAGGAACCCGGCGGCGAACGCGTCGCCGGCGCCGGTCGTGTCGACGACGTCGACGGGGACCGCCGCGGCGTACGCCTCGCCCTGCTCCTGGTCGACCGCGACAGCGCCGCGGGCACCGAGCTTCACGACGACGGTGGCGGCCGTGCCCGCGAGGATCCGGGCGGCCTGGCGGGCCGCCTCGAGCGCGGTGTCGAGGTCCTCGTCGTCCGCGGGCGCCGGCAGACCGGCGAGGAGGGCGGCCTCCTCCTCGTTGGCGAGCAGCACGTCGACGCCGGACACCCACGAGAGGAACCGCGCGGCACCCGTGTCGGCCAGAGGGCCGACCGACGCGACGTCGATGCTGGTCGTCATCCCGCGCAGGCGCGCGCGGTCGAGCGCCGACAGCCCGGCCATGCGGCTGCTGTCGACCATGAGCATGTAGCCCGACAGGTGCAGGTGCCGGCCGGCGGCGAACAGGTCGTCGGCGAGGTCCTGCGGAGTGAGCGCCTCGTTGGCACCCGGGTCTGGCACCATCGTGCGCTCGCCGTCCGGCATCACGAGGACGATGCACGTCCCCGTCGGGCGGACCGGGTCGAGGGCGAGGGCGCACTCGACGCCGCACTCCTCGAGCTCCATCCGTCCGGCCCGGCCGAGCAGGTCGTCGCCGATGCGGCCGGCGAACGTCGTGGGGTTGCCGTCGTGCGCGAGCCAGGCCGCGGTGTTGGCCGCGGCACCTCCGCCCATCACCCGCACGTCGGCGGGCGTGTCGGTGCCCTCGCGCAACGGGCCCGGGAGCGAGGCGACGACGTCGGTCATGTACTGCCCGACCGAGACGAACCGCCGGTCGGGGTGCGGCGCGCGGGTCATGCCGAGGCGGCGACGGCGATCGCGGCCGCGAGCACCGCGTTGCTGCGGACGAGGGCGACGTTGACCTCGAGGCTGCGGCCCTTGGTCGCCGTGTGGAAGAACTCGAGCAGGAACGGCGTGACGTCCTTGCCGCGCACGCCCGCCTGGTCGGCCGCGGCCAGGCCCGCCGTGAGGGTGCTGTCGTGCAGCGAGCGGTCGAGCTCGTCCTCCGGAGCGACCGGGTTGCAGACGATGAGGCCGGCATCGCACTCGAGCGCCGACCGCGCGTGCATGACGGCTGCGACCTCGGCCGGGTCGTCGACCCGCCAGTCCAACGAGAAGCCCGAGTCGGCGAGGTAGAATCCGGGGAAGCGGTCGGTGCGGTAGCCGAGCACAGGGATGTTGAGGGTCTCGAGCCGCTCGAGGGTCGCGGAGACGTCGAGGATCGACTTCACGCCCGCGCAGACCACGGTGACCGGCGTGCTCGACAGCGTGGTGAGGTCGGCCGACTCGTCCCACGTCTCGCGGGCCCCCCGGTGCACCCCGCCGAGTCCGCCGGTGGCGAAGACCCGGATGCCGGCGAGGCTGGCGAGGTGCGACGTCGCGGCCACGGTGGTGGCGCCGTTGCCGGACTTGGCCACCAGGGTGCCGAGGTCGCGGACGCTGACCTTCACGACCGAGTCGTCCTCGGCGACCGTGCGCAGCGCGTCGTCGTCCAGCCCGATGCGGGGGATGCCGTCGACGACGGCGATGGTGGCGGGGACGGCGCCGCCGGAGCGGACCGAGTCCTCGATCTCGCGGGCCACGCGCAGGTTGTCGGGGCGCGGGAGGCCGTGGCTGATGATCGTGGACTCGAGCGCGACGACCGGTCGGCCGGCCTCGAGGGCCTCGGCGACCTCGGGGTGGATCTGCAGGTGCATGGATGAAAGGTAACGGCCCAGGCCGGGGCGCTACGTTGGGCCCGTGCCGCAGGACGCCGATCCGACCGCCCCTCCCGAGCACTGGGAGGCAGACGTCGTCCTCCGCGACGGCAGGACCGCGCGGCTCCGGCCGATCCGGCCGAGCGACGCCGAGCGGCTCGCGGACTTCCACCGGTCGCTGTCGGAGGAGACGGTCTACTACCGTTTCTTCGCGCCGTACCCCGAGCTGACCGAGCGCGACCTCACCCGGTTCACCACCGTCGACCACGACGACCGGGTGGCGTTCGTCGCCATGACGGGCGACGACATCATCGGCGTGGGCCGCTACGACCGAGTCGACGAGCGGGACGCCGAGGTCGCCTTCGTCATCCGCGACGCCCACCAGGGACGCGGCCTCGGGTCGGTCCTGCTCGAGCACCTCGCGGCGGCAGCACGCGAGCGCGGCGTACGGCGGTTCGTGGCCGAGGTGCTGCCGACGAACCGGCGGATGCTCTCGACCTTCGAGGACGCGGGCTACCACCCGTCGCACAAGATGGAGGACGGCGTCGTCTCGCTGGCCTTCGACCTCGAGCCGACGGAGTCGTCGGTGGCCGTGCGCCTGGCGCGCGAGCACCGCGCGGAGTCGCGCAGCGTGGCAGCGCTCGTGGCACCGGAGTCGGTGGTCGTCGTCGGCGCGGGCCGTGACCCGAAGTCGCTCGGCAACCGCGTGCTGCGGCACCTGCTCGAGGGCGGCTACACCGGCCGGCTCTCCGCGGTGAACCGGGCTGCGGCCGAGGAGGGCGTGAACGTCCTCGACGTGCCGACGTACGCGTCGGTCAGTGCGATCCCCGAGCCGGTCACGCTCGCGGTCCTCGCCGTGCCGCACGACGAGGTGGACGCCGTCGTCGACGACTGCGCCGCCGCCCGGGTGCGCGGCCTGGTCGTCGTGGCGTCCGGCTACTCCGAGAGCGGCCCGGACGGCGTCGCCCGGCAGCGGGCGCTCGTGCGCAAGGCACGCGGCAACGGGATGCGCGTGATCGGGCCGAACGCGCTCGGCATCGTCAACACCGATCCCGCCGTGTCGCTGAACGCGTCGCTCGCGCCGAGGCTCCCGGGCAACGCGCCCATCGGCTTCTTCAGCCAGAGCGGGTCGCTCGGCGGCACGATCCTCGCGCGAGCGGTGCGCCGCGGGCTCGGCGTCTCGACCTTCGTCTCGGCCGGCAACCGCGCCGACGTCAGCGGCAACGACCTGCTGCAGTACTGGGAGGACGACGAGCAGACCTCGGTCGTGCTGCTGTACCTCGAGAGCGTCGGCAACCCGCGCAAGTTCACGCGCATCGCGCGAAGGCTCTCGCGCACCAAGCCGGTCGTCGCGATGCGCACCGGCCGCTCGACGCAGGCGTACCCGATCGGCCACGCGATCCGGCGTACGACGCTGCCGGTCGCGGCAGTCGACTCGATGTTCGCTCAGGCCGGCATCGTCGAGGTCGAGTCGCTCGGCGAGATGTTCGACGTCGCCGGACTCCTTGCGTACCAGCCTCTTCCCGCTGGGCGCCGTGTCGCGATCGTGGGCAACTCCGACGCGCTCGCGGTGCTCGCCGCCGACGCGTGCGAGAGCGCCGAGCTCGACGTCGTCGGGCCGCCGACCACCCTGCGCTCGGACTGCACGCCGCAGGACCTCGCCCGCGCGCTCGCCGCGGTGCTCGACGACCCGGCCGTCGACTCCGTCGTGGTGTCGCACGTGCCGACCCTCGGCCACGATGGCCGGGCCTGGGAGCTCGTCGTCGCCGAGACCGTGGTGCGCGGCGCGAAGCCGGTGGTCGCGGTGCTCGTTGCCGCCGAGGAGGAGAGCGGCCTGCTCGCCGCCCCGGACGCGACCGCCGACCTCCCGATGCCCGAGCACGGGTCGGTGCCGTTCTACGGCACGGTCGAGGACGCCGTCCGCGCGCTGCGCCGCGTGACGCGGTACGCCGAGTGGCGGGCGCGGCCGCTGGGCGACCTGCCGGAGTTCTCCGACATCGACCAGAAGGCCGCGCAGGCGATCATCGGCCGGCTCATGGGCGAGGAGCTCGAGGAGGCCGACGCGACGCCCGGGCTCACCGGCCGCGGCCGCGCCGGGCACGGGCCCGGTGCCACCACCGACACCTCCCACGTGGACGCCGACGCCGACGTGCTCGTGCTGTACGCCGAGGACGCCGACGACGACCTCACGCTGCTGCTGGAGAAGTACGGCATCCCGGTGTGGCCGGTCGTGCGTGTCACGTCGCCCGAGCAGGCCGTGGAGGTGGCCGACCGCATCGGCTACCCGGTGGTGCTGAAGACCCTCGACCCGCGGTTCGCCTCGCGCACCGACCTCGGCGGCCTGCGCCTGAACCTCGAGAACGAGCGCGCGGTGCGCACGGCCTTCCGCTCGATGTCCGAGAGCCTCGATCCGGACGCGGCCGACCGCCTCGTGCTCCAGCACATGTCGACGCCGGGCGTCGCGTGCGTGGTCGGCTCGACCGAGGACCCGCTCTTCGGCCCGGTGGTCTCGTTCGGGCTCGCCGGCATGGTGCCCGAGCTGCTCGGCGACCGCGGCTACCGCATCCCGCCGCTGACCGACACCGACGCCCACGACCTCGTCGACGCCCCCGGCGCCTCGCCGATGCTCAACGGGATCGGCGGCACCGAGCCCGTCGACCACGCCGCGATCGAGGACCTGCTGCTGCGCGTCGGGCAGCTCGCGGACGACGTCCCCGAGCTCGGCGACCTGCGGCTCGAGCCCGTCGTCGTCGCGGAGGAGGGGCTCGCCGTGCTGGGGGCCCGGGCCGTTCTGCGTCGGCCTCAGGCACGGTCGGACGCCGAGGCCCGACGGCTCGGCGTCGGCGAGCTGTAGCGCGCTCCGGCGTCGTCCGGTCGGGCGCTAACCCGTTCGCCCGCTGTGGGTGGTGGGTGGTGTGATCGACGCATGTCCTCCGAGCCCACCGCCAGCGGCACCGCTGCGCCCGAGGGCTCCCTGCGCGAGGTGATGACCCCCGGCCTGAAGCGGATGCTCATCGGCATCGCGTCCTCGAGCATCGGCGGCGGCCTGGTGCTGTCGCTCCTCGTGGTCTACCTGCACAAGGTCCGGGGCATCGAGCTGAGCACGGCGGGCTTCGTCCTGGCCTTTCAGGCCGTGCTCGGCCTCGTCTTCTCCCCGCTGGTCGGCTACCTGGTCGACCGGATCGGCCCGAAGCCGGTGCTCCTGGTGGCCTGCGTGGTCGAGACGGTCGGCACGGTGATGCTCGGCTTCGTCGGGTCGGTGCCGGCGGCGTTCTTCGCCGCGGGCGTCGTGGCGATCGGCAACGCCGGCCTGTGGTCACCGCAGGCGGCGATCCTGTCGCGTCTGGCTCCGCCCGAGCACCGCCAGCGGGTCTTCGGCCTGCAGTTCATGCTGCTCAACCTCGGGCTCGGGATCGGCGGGCTCATCGGTGCGGCGTTCCTCGACGTCGACCACCCGCAGACCTTCACGATCCTGTACGCCGCCAACGCGCTCACCTTCCTCGGCTACTTCGTGGCCGTCGCCGGCGTGCGGGGCGTCTCCGGGCCCGAGGTGCACGAGCCGGACGACGGCGACGGCCCGGGCGGCTACCTCGAGGTGCTCGGCGACCGCCGGATGCGTCGCTACCTCATCGGCGCGCTGCTCCTGCTCACCTGCGGCTACGGCTCGATGGAGGCCGGCATCCCGGTCTTCATCACGACCGTCGCGGACCTCCCGGTCAACATGATCGGCGTGGTCTTCTTCTTCAACACCGTCGTGATCGTGGTGGCGCAGGTGTGGGTGCTGCGCCGGATCGACGGGCACTCCCGGTCGCGCATGATGGCGCTCGCCGCCGTGGCCTGGGGCGCGTGCTGGGTGCTCCTCGCCGCGTCGTCGGTGTTCGGCCAGGTCGTGGCGGCGGTCGTCATCACGATCGGCGTGAGCGTGTTCGCGCTGGGGGAGACCATCTGGTCGCCCGTCGCCCCCTCGCTCATCAACGACCTGGCGCCGGGTCACCTGCGCGGCCGCTACAACGCCGCGGGCGGCCTCGTCTGGGGTGTCGCGGGTGCGGCGGGCCCGGCGTTCGCCGGCGCCGTCCTCGGGAGCGGGCTCGGCGTCGTGTGGGCCCTCGCGCTGGCCGTCGGCGCCGGTGCCGCCGGTCTGGTGCTGCTGTCCCTGCGCCACCTGCTGACCGACGCCGAGGACGGCCGGGCCGGGGCTCGGATGACCGACGGCGTCGCCGAGGTGCGAGGATGACGCCATGTCGAACGACGCCACCCTCGCTCCGCGCCTGCGCGCCGACATCGAGCGCAGCGGCTACTACCCGGAAGCTCGTGAGCGACACGCTCGACACTGCGCTCGCCACCGAGCCGGTGGTCGCGTACGTCGTCCACCACGAGGCGACGTTCGACCACGACGAGCTGCGCCGCCACGTCACGGTGCTGGCCCTCACGCCGACTCGCCTCATCGTCGGCCACACGGACGAGCACCCGGCCGACGAGACCTCCGAGAAGGCCTACGCCACCGCCTCGACCGAGGCGGTGCGCATCGAGCGCATCGACTCCGTCGTCGTCACTCGGGTGGCCGCCGACGCCGCCAAGCACAAGAAGGGCGCCCCGGTCCGCGAGGTCGTCCTCACGATCGGGTGGGGCGCGGTCAGCCGCATCGACCTCGAGCCGGCCTCCTGCGGCGACCCGGACTGCGACGCCGACCACGGCTACACGGGTACGGCGTCCAACGACGACCTCGCCCTGCGCGTGTCCGAGGCCGCCGACGGCGCCCCGGTCGTGCAGCAGACGCTGGAGTTCGCCGCGGCCCTGTCGCTGGCCACCGCGCACCGCAACCGCTGAGGCGGATCCGCACCTGATGGGGGTGTCCCGTCCCGCCCGGCGGGGAGGGCAGGGATACTGGTCGCCTTCCCCGAGCACGACGTCCGATCCCTGTCCGGCCACCGCCCGCCGCGGTGTCCGCCCGTGCCCGAGGAGCCGCATGGCCGAGCTGGTCTTCTTCTCCGGGACCATGGACTGCGGCAAGTCCACGCTGGCCCTGCAGACCGACCACAACCACGCCGCCCGCGGGCGCGCGGGGATCGTGTTCAGCCGCCTCGACCGCGCCGGCGAGGACACGCTCTCGAGCCGCCTCGGGCTCAAGGTGCCCGCCGTCGAGGTGTCGGCCGAGACCGACTTCTGGCAGCACGTGACCGACGTGCTCGCCTCCGGCGGCCGCGTCGACTACCTCATCTGCGACGAGGCCCAGTTCTACGAGCGCGAGCAGGTCGACCAGCTCGCCCGCATCGTCGACGAGCTCTCGATCGACGTCTTCGCCTTCGGGATCCTCACCGACTTCCGCACCGAGCTCTTCCCTGGCTCGCGGCGGCTCACCGAGCTCGCCGACAAGGTGCAGGTGCTGCAGGTCGAGGCGCTCTGCTGGTGCGGACGCCGGGCCACCCACAACGCCCGCACGGTCAACGGCGTCATGGTGGTCGAGGGCGACCAGGTCGTCGTCGGCGACACGTTCAGCGCCGACGTCGTGGCCTACGAGGTGCTCTGCCGCCGGCACCACACCCGCCGGATGACGGCGGCCACCTCGATGCACGCGCACATGAGCCCGACGCCGCTGCCGTTCGACGAGCCCGCCCGCGCATGACCTTCCTGGTCGACGCCGTGTCGCTTGCGGTCGAGCTCGGCTCGGACCGACCGCCCGTGGTGCTCGACACCCGCTGGAGCCACGCCGGTCCGCCCGGGCGCTCGGTGCACGCCCAGGGGCACGTGCCGGGCGCGGTCTTCGTCGACCTCGATGTTGATCTCGCTGCCCCGCCTGGTGCGGGTGGGCGCCACCCGCTGCCCGACCCTTCGTCGTTCGCTGCCGCGATGCGCCGGGCCGGCGTCACGCTCGACCGGCCGGTCGTGGTGATGGACGGCCGCGAGGGGTCGCAGGCCGCGCGGATGTGGTGGCTGCTGCGGCACCACGGCCACGACGACGTCCGGCTCCTCGACGGCGGCCTCGCCGCGTGGGCCGCGGCCGGGGGAGAGGTCGCGACCGGTGACGCGGGTGCGCCGTACGGCGACGACGGCCCGGTCGGCGGTGTGCGCTTCACGGCCTCGGTCGCGCGGCTGCCTCTGCTGGATGCTTCTGGCGCTGCGGAGGTCGCGCGCGACGGCGTGCTGCTCGACGCCCGCGCAGAGGAGCGCTACCTCGGCCAGACCGAGCCGATCGATCCCGTGGCGGGCCATATCCCCGGCGCGGTGACGATGCCGACGCTCGACCTCGTCGACGAGGACGGCCGCTTCCTCGAGCCCGACATCCTGCGGGTGCTGTTCGCCGGCGTCGACGCACGGCCGGGCTCGCTGGTCGGCGTCTACTGCGGGTCGGGCGTGACGGCGTCGCACGACGTGCTGGCGCTGGCCGAGGCCGGCATCGACGCCGCCCTCTACGCCGGCTCCTGGTCCGAGTGGATCACCGACCCGACCCGCCCGATCGCCACGACCGATCGCTAGCCCGACCCGGCTCGTCATGGCGGGTCGTGCCCCAACCCGCCCCGTATCCGGCAATAGGCATCGCATTGTCGGGCAGGATGCGGGGGTGCCGACCTTCGACATCGACGACCCTGACCCAGGTCCCGATCTTCGCCTGGCGTTGGGGGGCCCGGTCACCATGTTCTTCCGTGCGTCTGTGCTCGAGGAGACCCAGGAGTGGCTAGCGGCTCACGGGTACGACGTCGTAACCGTCGATGCTGAAGCGTGGGTTTCACCGGGCGACATGCAGGACGCGATGGCCATGGCTCTTAGCTTCCCGGACTACTACGGGCGGAATCTTGACGCCCTCAATGACTGCCTCAGCGACGTTGCCGCCGGTGCCTATGGCACCACGGAGTCGGCGACGGGACTTGTGCTGGTCATCCTTCGCTTCGACGCCTTCGCTCATCGGGAGCCAGTGGTCGCCCACGCTCTCTGCGACATCTTCGCCACCCAGGCCCGAGGCGCTGCCCTCTTCGGACGCCGCATGATGTGCCTGCTGCAAAGCGATGATCCGCGTTTGACCATCCCACCGGTCGGAAGCTTCGCCGGTTCTCTGGAACCCCGCCGAGTGGCTGGACTCGAAGCGGACATAGCGAGCGGATGTGCCGTTAGCGATCGCATCGGGCAGTCGGGTTTTCGGGCCGTGACTGTCCACAGGTTGTGGACGACGGATCGCTGAAAGTCGTTGGGATTGCTCAGGTTTCGGCGTTGTCGGGGGTTGCGGATAGATTCATACACATGTACGATGCTGGCATGCCCACTCACGACGCCACGCCGCAGGTCTGCGACCTGTCGGGTGCGTCGCTGGGCGAGGTCGCCGGGTTCCTCGACGCGTGCGCGCACCGCATCGGTGAGCTGGTGGAGTCGGGTGCGCATCGTGAGCTGGACGGTGCTTCGCAGGTCGGCCTGGTCCGTGAGCTGAACCGTGCGGCGGGTGTGGCCGAGGCTGCGCAGGCGGTGGTCGGCCTGGCGTCGCACCGGTCCGGGGAGCTGCGGCAGGAGGGCTACTTCTCGGTCAAGGGTCTGCTGGCCGACGGGGTGGGGGTGTCGGGGGCGCAGGGGTCGCGGGTGTCCAAGCTCGGCACCGGGATGGAGCGCTACCCGCTCATCCGGGTCGGGGTCCTGGCCGGTCGGATCAACCCCGACTCGGCCCGGGCCGCGTGCGAGGGCATCAACTCCGCGACCTCGGACCTGCGCGGCACGGCCAGGCAGGAAGCCCGCGACCTCGGCGAGGCGATCATGGTCGGGGTGTGCGAGACCGCCACCACCACCGAGGTGGAGAAGACCGCCGCCGCGTTGATCTTCCGCCTCGACCCCGAGTCCGCCGCCCGCCGCGCCCTCGAAGCACTCGAGAAGCGGCACGTGAAGGTCGGCACCATCGGCGAGACCGCCGTCGTCCGGATGGTGCTGGACGCGTGGACCGGGGCGCAGCTGGTCACCCTGCTGGAGACCAAGGTCGACGAGTGGTTCCGCACCGGGTCGCTGCCCGAGCATCTGCAGCCCACCGGCGACGACGACGAGGACACCCGCCGCCGCACCCTCGAACGGCCACGGCTGCTGGCCGAGGCGTTCGCCGAGGCTCATCGAGGAGATGCTCGGCCTGGCCGGCACCCGCGGCGGGTCCCCGGTCAACGTGACCTTCCTCGGCTCGGGCGACGTCCACGCCGACGGCGGCGCCGCGGAGATCCTGGTCCCCGGCCGTGAAGCCGTCCCCGTGCCGGCGGAGACGCTCGAGCGCGCGATGTGCGAGGCCGAGGTCACCGACATCCACATCGTCGGCCTCGTCCCCGACCGCTCGTCCCTGGGGCAGATCGCCCGCTCCGACCGTCGCGTCCGCGAAGCAGCGCAGTGGGTGCACCCCGGCGACCTCCTCGGCCACGACCACGACCACCACGACACCGACGACGCCAGCCACGCTGACGACGCCGCTCGTGACCACGCCGGCGATCCGCACGACCTCACCGGGCAGTGCGCGCACGTCCACTGCGTCGCCCGCCGCCACCGCTTCGCCACCCGCGACCAACGCGCCGCCCTCGCCGCCCGCGACCGGCACTGCCGGTTCCCCGGCTGCCGCGTCGACCCGTCGCGCTGCCGCGCCCACCACATCCGCACCTGGACCCAGGGCGGCGCGACCTGCCTGTCGAACCTGGTGCTCCTGTGCCAGCGGCACCATGCCCTGGTGCACGAGCTGCGCTGGACCATCCACCCCGACGACACCCTCGACCCCGGCCACCCCGACCGCTGGCGATTCCACCCACCCGCCAGCGGCTACGTCGGCAAAGACGGCGCCCTCCTCGCCGAACGCATCAGACGAGGACAACCACCCGAACCACCCGGCTCACCACCCAGACACGCCGCCGCCTGACCGACACCACCCGCGATCGACCGCCTCGACCCGACGCCGCACCCGGCGCTCGGGTCACAGGCACGTGCACCGGAGGCCTTGTCCCGCTAGTGATCCGGCCGCGCGGGGGTGAGGCGGGCGAAGCCGCCAGAGACCGCCACGTCGCCGCAAGGCACGAGCCAGTCAGGCGTCTCGACCGCGGACACGGCGTACATCCCGCCGATGTCGACGAAGGGGAGCAGCGCATCCAGCAGCAACGGTCCGGCATCCCCGTCGTCGGAGAGATCCAGGATCGCGCCGCGCGGGCCGCCGAGCCGCACATGCGTGATGAGCTCGTCGAGCGAGCCGTGCACCATCCGGCGCACGAACTCCGGAAGCACGTCGAGGCCGAGAGTCGACGCAGCAGCAGCGACGGAGTCGAACGGCACATTGCCAAGGGCGAGCAGCCCCGGGCCATGGCGCGCGGGCATCTCCGTGGTCGTGAGCCAGGAGCTCACGGCGGGTCAGCTCTCGGGGTCGCGGGCGCCGAACAGGATCTCGTCCCAGCTCGGCACGCTGGCCCGCGGCTTGCTGCCCTTCTCGGCGTCGCCGACCTCGGGCGGGGTCGTCCGAGCGGCCTTGCGGCGGGCGCGGCGCGACTGGCGGTTCTCCGGGCGCTTGAGGCCGGGGAGCGTGTCATAGAGGTCGTGCAGCGGCGACTCGTCCTCGGGCTCGATCGGCGGCCGGTCCATGAGGTCGACGACGTCGGCGCTCGGCTCGGTCTCGACGATGGCGGAGAACGCGGCGTCGGGGTCGATCTGCTCGTCGTCCCAGTGGTCGACGTCGTCGCCGCTCGGGAGGCCCACGAGGAACGGGCGGCCGTCGAGCGGCACCTCCTCGGTGGGGCGGTCGCCGAGCAGCCAGCCGCTGGCGCTGTCGTCGGCGGAGATGGTGCGGACGCCGTTGTCGTAGATCCAGAGCGCCGCGGTGGCGCCGCCGGCGACGGAGTGGCGCGGCTCCCAGGAGGCGAGCACCGACCAGGTGCCGTCCTCGCGGCGCCAGGCGTCCCACTCGAGCGTGCTGGCGTCGACGCCGCCGCCCTCGAGTCCGGCGACGACGGTCTCCTCGAGCGTGGCGGAGGTGCCGGCGGTGCGGAGCTCGGTCTCGCGGGCCTGGGCCGCGAGGTGCTCGCGCTCGGCGAGCACCGGCCCGGCGAAGCGCATGACGCGGTCGACCGTGAGGCCGGAGGTCGCGGCGATGTCGTCGGGGCTCTGGCCATGGCGCACCCTCATCTGGATGTCGCGCGGCGTCGTGCCGTCGAGGGTGATCTCGAGCTGCCCGAGGCGGCTCTTGTCGCGGCGCACCGCGGCCTCGAGCCGCTCGTCGCACGGGACGGTGTAGCGGGTGCCGTCGGTGCTGCTGAGGACCAGGCTGTGACCGTCGTCGCTGAGCCCGACGAACGACAGCTCGCGCATCGGTCCTCCTACCGTCCGGGCGCCCGTCCTGGGCGCTGCCCGGCCAGTCTCGCCCGAGCAGGCCCTCAGGTCGAGGACCGCCACGCGTGCGCGAGGGTCCGATCAGGCCGGGTCGCCGTGCGCGTCGACGCCGTTGTCGGCATCTGCCCCGTCGAGCGACCGGCGCAGGTGCGGGGTGCCGAGGACGCCGAGCCCGGCGGCCAGGAGTGCGGAGACCGTCAGCACCCAGTACGCCGTGGACGCGCCGTACCGGTCGATGATCGGCCCGGAGATCGAGGTGCCGGTGGCGAAGCCGACGGTCAGGCCGGCCATGACGACCGTCAGACCCTCGGTGAGCCGCTGCGAAGGGACGAGCCGCTCGACCAGGGCGAAGCCGGTGATCAGGCTGGGTGCGACCGCGAGGCCCGCGACGAGGACGGCCACGCCGAGCAGGACCGGCGAGCCGATGAACGGGAACGGCAGGCCGACGAGCGCGACGAGCAACAGGTAGGTGCGGAACTGCGCGGGCAACGGCGTCCGCAGGTGCAGGACGCCGAGCACGAGACCGGCGATGCCGGAGCCGAGCGCGTAGAGGGCGAGCAGCAGGCCGGTCCAGCCGCGTACGTCGTACTCCGCGGCGAAGGCGACGGTGACGACCTCGTTGGCGCCGAACACGGCGCCGACGAAGAAGAACACGCCGGCCACCAGTGGCACGCCGGCGTAGCGGGCAGCCGCCTTGCCGCCGATGTGCGAGGACCCGGCCGCGGGCGGCTCGGTGGCGCGCAGCGGCACGAGCATCACCGTGCCGACGACCATGAGAACGATGCTCGCGCCGATGGCGCCCCAAGTGACGAGCGAGATCGCGAGCAGCGTGGCGACCGGGGGGCCGGCCACGAAGACGACCTCGTCGATGACCGATTCGTAGGCGAACGCCGTGCGCACGTCCTGGGGCTCGTCGAGCACGTACGCCCAGCGGGCACGGGCGAGCGAGCCGAAGTTGGGCACGAACGCCTCGCCGAGGCCGAAGCACACGAACCAGGTCCACACCGGCGCGTCGAGCAGCACCAGCGCGATGAAGGTCAGCTGGAACACCAGCGCGATCGCGACCACGATCGGGATGACCTTGTGCTGGCTGTACCGGTCGATGTAGCGCGAGACGAACGGCCCGATCAGCGCGTTGGAGACCGCGCCGACCGCCGACACGCCTCCGGCGACGGCGTACGGCTCGCCCCGCAGCGTGAGGAAGAGCACCACGCCGAGGCCGAGCATCGCCATGGGGAGGCGTGCGACGAACGCCGCCGAGCTGAACCTGAAGGCGCCGGGGCGGCGCAGCAGGGTCAGGTAGGGCGTGAGCACCCGGTGACGCTATCGACCGGGAGTGCGTGCCGACGAATCCGTTGGGAGGATCACGACGTGACCCTCTCCGGCCCGCGCGGCTCGTACGACGCCCTCCTGCTCGTCTCGTTCGGGGGCCCCGAGGGTCCGGATGACGTCGTCCCCTTCCTGGAGAACGTCACCCGCGGCCGCGGCATCCCGCGCGAGCGGCTCGTCGCGGTGGGCGCGCACTACACCGCCTTCGGCGGGGTGTCGCCGATCAACCAGCAGAACCGCGACCTGCTCGCAGCGCTGCGCGCGGACCTCGCCGGTGCAGGTGTCGACCTGCCGGTCTACTGGGGCAACCGCAACTGGGACCCGTACCTCGCCGACGCGCTCCGCGAGATGCGCGCGGACGGCATCACGTCGGCCCTGTGCCTCATGACGAGCGCCTACTCGTCGTACTCCGGCTGCAGGCAGTACCGCGAGAACCTCGCCGACGCGGTCTCGGAGGTGGAGGCCGACGGCCTCGGCCCGGCGCCGCACCTGGACAAGCTGCGGCACTTCTTCGACCACCCCGGCTTCGTCGAGCCGATGGTCGACTCCGTCGTCGAGTGCGTGCAGAGCCTCGCGGCCGACGGCGTGCTCGCCCCCCGGCTCGTCTTCACGACGCACTCGATCCCGACGGCGTCGGCCGAGACCTCCGGCCCGGAGGGCGGTGCCTACGTCGCTCAGCATGAGGCGGTCGCCGAGCTCGTGACCCGCGCGGTCGCCGCCCGCGTGCAGGTGCAGGACGGGTGGGACCTCGTCTACCAGTCGCGGTCCGGCGCGCCGCAGATCCCGTGGCTCGAGCCGGACATCAGCGATCACCTCGCAGTGCTGAAGGCCGACGGCGTGCCCGGGGTCGTCATCTCGCCGATCGGGTTCGTGAGCGACCACATGGAGGTCGTCTGGGATCTCGACACCCTGGCGCTCGCCGACGCCCGTGAGCTCGGCCTTCCGGCCCTGCGCTCGGCGACAGTCGGCACCGATCCCCGGTTCGTCGCGATGGTGCGCGAGCTCGTGCTCGAGCGGGTCGGATCTACGCCGGCGCGCGCGGAGTCGCCGCTCGGCCCGATGCACGACGTCTGCCCGGGCACCTGCTGCCCGAACCCGCGCGGCCCGCGCCCCGCGCTCTGCGAGGTCTGACAGGATCGAGGCGTGGACATCGAGTACGACCCCCGCCTGCTCGACGAGCTGCACGACATCGCGGTCGCGGCCGCACGGCAGGCGGGCGAGCTGGTCCTCGAGGGCCGGCGCGGTCGGATCGACGTCGCCGCCACCAAGTCCAGCGCCACCGACGTCGTCACCGAGATGGACCGCGCCAGCGAGCGGATGCTGGTCGACCGGATCCTGTCCCAGCGCCCCGACGACGGGATCCTCGGCGAGGAGGGCGCCGACCACATCGGGTCGAGCGGCGTCCGCTGGGTGCTCGACCCCATCGACGGCACGGTGAACTACCTCTACGGCCTGCCGGAGTGGGCGGTCTCGGTGGCGGCGGAGATCGACGGCATCACCGTGGTCGGCGTCGTCGAGGCGCCGGCGCTGGGGGAGACGTACGTCGCCACCCAGGGTCGCGGTGCGCGGCTGCACGACAAGCACGGCGTCCACGACCTGCGCGTGAACGACCCGGTCACCCTCGAGCAGGCTCTGGTCGCGACCGGCTTCGGCTACCGCGTCGAGCGTCGCGTGGCGCAGGCCCGCGTCGTCGAGCAGGTCGTCCCGCGCGTGCGCGACATCCGCCGCGGGGGAGCGTGCAGCGTCGACCTCTGCTCGGTCGCCGCCGGCCGCGTCGACGCCTACTACGAGCGCGGTCCCATGGCGTGGGACCTCGCCGCGGGCGGACTCGTGGCCACCGAGGCCGGTGCCCTGCTCGAGGGCCTCCACGGCAAGGTGGCAGGCGAGGACCTCATCATCGCGGCCGGCCCGGGCCTCTTCCCGTCCTTGCACGACCTGCTCGCCGACCTCGCCGCCGACAGCGGCGACTGACCTCGCCCGCAGAGTGAAGAGGACCTCATGACCACGCCCATGCGCGGTGCCGCGCTCGTCACCGGATGCTCGACGGGCATCGGGCGCGCCACCGCCCTCGCCCTGCACGAGGCCGGCTTCGCCGTCGTCGCCACCGCCCGCAAGCCCGAGACGCTCGCGGAGCTCGCTGCCCTCGGCATCGAGACGCTCGCCCTCGACGTCACGTCCGAGCAGTCGATGGTGGACGCCGTCCGCACGGTCGAAGAGCGCCACGGCCACGTGTCGGTCCTGGTCAACAACGCGGGCTACGCGCTCCAGGGGCCGATCGAGGACACCTCGGTCGACGCGGTGCGCGCGCAGCTCGAGACCAACGTCGTCGGCCTCGTCCGCCTCACGCAGCTGGTGCTCCCCGGCATGCGGGCCGCGAAGGCCGCTCGCGTCGTCAACATCGGCTCGATGGGCGGCCGGTTCACCTTCGCCGGCGGCGGTTTCTACCACGCGAGCAAGCACGCGGTGGAGGCCGTCAGTGACGCGCTGCGGCTCGAGGTCGCGCCGTTCGGCGTCCACGTCGTACTGATCCAGCCAGGGCCGGTGACGTCGGCCTTCGTCGACGCCGCCGTGGCCACGCTCGAGCCCGGCGACGGACCGTACGCCGCCTTCCGCGCCGAGCTCGCCGACCGCTACCGCAAGGCGTACGACGGCTCGGGCAGCAACATGGAGGTCTCGCCCGAGACCGTCGCCGCCGTGGTCGTGAAGGCCGCGACGTCGAGCCGTCCGCGTGCCCGCTACGCCGTCGGCGTCATGGCGAAGACGCTCATCACGACGAGGCGGCTGCTGCCCGACGTCGCGTGGGACGGCCTCATGCGCCGCGTGTGGCCGACGCCCTGATCAGTCGAGGCGCTTGAGGTCGGCCCGGTACCAGTGCCCGTTGTGCACGTACGTCTCCACGGCGTACGTGAACGCGCCCTCGGCCACGGCGTCCTCGCGGATCTTCACCGGGACGCCGAGCGCCATCGCGCGCGAAGGGATGTCGGTGCCGTTGGGCACGAGGGCGCCGGCGCCGACGAGCGCGCCACGGTGCACCACGACGCGATGCAGCACCACCGACCCCGAGCCGATGAGGCAGTCGTCCTCGACCGTGCAGCCCTCGAGATGGGCGTTGTGGCCCACGACGCAGCGGTCGCCGATCGTCGTCGGGAGGTCGGCCGTGCAGTGCACGACGGTGCCGTCCTGCACCGAGGTCTGCGCCCCGACGACGATCCGTCCGTGGTCGCCGCGCAGCACCGCGGTCGGCCACACGGTGGACTCCGGGCCGATCGTGACGTCGCCGATGATCACGGCGTCCGGGTGCACGAACGCGGCCGGATCGATCGTGGGCACGCGGTCGCCGAGGGCGTAGATCGGCACGGGAGCCTCCGGGACGAATCGGACGGGTCGGGCGTCGGCGGGGCCGATGTGAGCCATCCCACCACCTGGGGGTACCGGTCGGCGCACGGGCTCGGGATGATTCCGACCCGGTACGGCGTTCAACGGGCTGCTCGACCTCGACGTGACCTCCGACGACGTGGGCCGCGCACGAACCGCACGCGAAGAAGGACGGAATGGCTACTGACTACGACGCACCCCGCAAGACCGATGACGAGCTCGCCGAGGACAGCCTCGAGGAGCTGAAGGCCCAGCGCGCCACCAAGGCGTCCTCCAGCGTGGACGTCGACGAGGTGGAGCTCGCCGAGAACCTCGAGCTCCCCGGCGCCGACCTGTCCGACGAGTCGCTCACGGTGCGGGTCATCCCGCGCCAGGCGGACGAGTTCACCTGCTCGACGTGCTTCCTCGTCCACCACCGCAGCCAGCTGGCCAAGGAGACCGCCAACGGTCCCGTGTGCCGCGACTGCGCCTGAGAACACTCCCGTCGGACGCAGCAGCGCCGACGACATCGTGCGAGGCTGGGGCATGACCGAGCAGCAGCCCGCGCCCGAGGCGGCGCCCGACCAGGGCCGTGAGGTCGCCGACCTCGTCACCCAGCTGTCCGACGCCGACGCCTCCCGCAAGGAGCGCGCGTCGGCCCTCGGCCGCCTGTCGACGGTGGCCGCCGGCCGCGCCCGCGAGGCCGGCATCAAGGCCGTCGGCAGCGGCAAGTACATGGCCGACCTCCTGCTCGAGGCGGCGCCGCACATCCCGGTGCGCGACCTCGAGACGTTGAGCCTCCACCACAAGGGCCTCACCGGGGACGCCCTGGCCGACGCGCTCGTCCGCAACGCGCAGCGCGCCACGGCCGGCATCGGCGCGGCCGGTGGCGCCGTGGCCGCCGCCGAGTGGGCTGCGATGCCCGTGCTCGTCGCCGTCCCGCTCGAGGTCGTCGTCGAGACGCTCGCCGTCGCCGCGGTCGAGGTGAAGCTGACGGCCGAGCTGCATGCCGTCTACGGCATCGACATCGAGGGCACCGGCACCCAGCGCGCGATCGCCTTCACGGGTGCCTGGGCCAACCGCCGCGGCCTCGACCCGATGAAGCCGTGGACGATCCCCAACGTGCTCGGCATCGCCGGCCGCCAGCAGCTGGCCAAGCGCATGCTCGGGCGGTTCGCCCGCAACCTCGGCACCGTGGTGCCGTTCCTCATCGGAGCGGTGGTGGGCGCGCAGATCAACCACCGCGAGACCAAGATGCTCGGGCTCGCGCTGCGCACCGACCTGCAGCGCGTCGCCGCCGAGCGGGCCGCGGCCGCAGGGCAGCCGCAGATCAGCGGCTGATCAGCTGCTGATCGCGCGGCGCTTGGGCGCCGTCATGCGGTCGATGGCCACGTTCACGAGCGCGATGGCCACGGCGGTGGTCGCGGCGTACACCAGGACCCGGCCGATGTTCACGTCGCGGTCCGCGGCCTTGGGCGGGGCTGCACCGGTGGCTTTCTTGTAGGCGCCGTCGAGGGTCTTGCGCACCAGCCAGGCGGCACCGAGCGCGATCACCGGTGCGGCGACCTTGAGCGCGGTCGACGCCTCGACGAGCTCGTCGTCGTCCAGGGCGGGGAAGCTCGAGATCGTCGGACATGGGTCCCTCCGGGGCAGGTGGTGCGGTCGGGTGTCAGCCTGCCACGTCACGCGACGCGTCGCGTGCGGCTGCGAGGACAGGTGCCAGCTCGCGGCAGCGCCGCGAGGAGATGAGCCAGTACGGGTGCGGGTCGTCGGGGTCGTCGACCTCGACGAGGACCGACGTCGGGATCCAGCCGCGGAGGCAGAGATAGGCGCGCGGGTCGGCCTTGGTGCCGCGGGCCTCGCGCGTGCGCTCGGCGTCCAGCGTGGCGACGCGGGCGATGTGCCGCAGCGGCAGCCGAGCGCGACCGGCGCGCAGGACGGCGTCGTCCACGACGACGACGGGAGCGGTCACGAGCAGCAGCGCGGCCACGAGCGCCTCGGCGACGACGAACGTGACGATCCCCGTGAGCGCGCCGAGCCGGAACCCGTAGGCGATGCCCAGCGTGGCCATGAGCAGCGTGGCGAGTGCCCAGAGCCACCAGGGGGCGTGCAGTCGCTCCCGGTAGGCGACGACGGTGCCGTCGACGCCCTCCGCGCTCGTGCTGCCCTGCTCGTCCCCGGTCATGCTCCGAGCCTGCCACGGCGGTGCCGTGCCGCCCACGGGTAGGGTCGGCGACGTGACGAGCGACGCCGGTGTCCCCGCTCGTGGGGGCCTCCTGCCCACCACCCCTCCGCCGGACGCCGTGCTGCCCGAGCGCAACCCGAACGCGCCGGCGCCGGGCCAGCCGATCCCCAGCCACTACACCCGCTGCTTCGTCTGCGGCGACGACCACGAGGCCGGGCTGCACCTCGAGCTCGTGGCGGGCGAGGGAGTTGCGCTCACCGGGACGTTCACCGTCTCCGAGCACCACCAGGGCGCGCCCGGCCTCGCCCACGGCGGACTGCTGACCGCGGCGTTCGACGACGCGCTCGGGTCGCTCAACTGGCTGCTCTCCGCACCTGCGGTGACGGGCCGGCTCGAGACCGACTTCCGCCGACCGGTCCCGGTCGGCTCGACGCTGCACATCCGGGCCGAGGTCGTCGGGGTGAAGGGGCGCAAGGTCTTCACCAAGGCCGTCGGCCGCCTCGGATCGCCCGACGGCCCGGTCGCCCTCACGGCTGCGGCGCTGTTCATCCAGGTGCCGATCGAGCACTTCACCGCCAACGGCCGCCCCGAGGACGTCGAGAAGGCGCGCGAGGACCGCGCGGTGCGCCGCAGCGTCGAGAACCTCGAGGTGAACCCGTGACGTCGACCCCGCGTCCGCCCCATGCCGTCGACGTCCTGCTCCAGCGCCTGCACCCCGGCGTGCGGGTGCCGACGTACGCCCACCCCGGCGACGCAGGGCTCGACCTGGTCACCACCGAGGCGGCCGTCATCGAGCCGGGGGAGCGCGCGCTGCTGCCCACAGGGATCGCGATCGCGCTGCCCGAGGGGTACGCCGCGTTCGTGCACCCGCGGTCCGGCCTCGCGGTGAAGTTCGGCGTGTCCCTTGTCAACGCCCCGGGGACGATCGATGCCGGCTACCGCGGCGAGATCAAGGTGTCGGTGGTCAACCTCGACCCGCGCGCGGCCGTGACGTTCGCCGCGGGCGACCGCATCGCCCAGCTCGTGGTGCAGCGGGTGGAGCACGCGGTGCTGCACGAGGTCGAACGCCTGCCCGGATCGGACCGCGGCGAGGGTGGATTCGGCTCGTCCGGCCGCTAGCGTCTGACCTGCCCACGGCGCACCGCGCCGCTGGGGGAGAATCGTCCTCGGGCCCGACCCGAGCCCAGCACGCCAACGAAGGAGTCCCGGTGTTCCGTCGCCGCAAGGGCCAGGATCAGGAATCCACCGAGCCCACCGAGGTCGTCGACGTCGAGGTCGACGACGAGGCCGCGGAGGTCCCCTCCATCGACCGCTCGCGCGGTCCGTACGACCTCGCCGAGGCGCCCGACGACGGCCTCGCCCGGCTCGACCTCGGAGGCCTGCACGTCGCCGGCGCGGAGGGCATGGAGATCCGGCTCGAGGTCGACGAGGCGACGCAGAACGTCGTCGCCGTCACCGCGGTGAATGCCGACTCCGCCCTGCAGCTGACGGCCTTCGCCGCACCGCGCACCGAGGGCATCTGGAACGACGTCCGCCGCGACATCCGCGCGAGCCTCGCGAGCAACGGAACGGTCGACGAGGTCGACGGCGAGTTCGGCACCGAGCTGCTCGCCACGCTGCCGATGCAGGGCCCGAACGGCCAGGTGCTGCCGCAGCCGGTGCGCTTCGTCGGCGTCGACGGCCCGCGCTGGTTCCTGCGCGGCCTCTTCACCGGGCGTGCGGCGCGCGAGGGCGGTGCCGCTGCTCCGCTCGAAGCAGTGCTGCGCGCGACCGTCGTCGTCCGTGGCAGCGACCCGATGGCTCCGGGCGACGCGCTCCCGCTGCGGGTGCCGACCAGCGTGCCGGAGGGCATCACCCGCAACGGCGACGACGAGGACGGCGACGACGACGCTGCCCCCGACCGTCGTACTCCGCTCCCTCCCCCCGAGCGCGGCCCGGAGATCACCGAGATCCGCTAGAGGTCGTCGAGCGCGGCCCTCGCCGCGCGACCGAGGGCACCGCTGTCCTCGGCGGGGGCGTTGCGCGGCACGACGACCAGCCGCGCACCCGGGATGGCGTCGGCCCAGGCCTCGGCGACCGACGCCGGGTGCAGGGCGTCGTCGGCCAGGGCCACGACCACCACCCGCGCGCGGATGCGCGCCAGCTCCTCGAGGGTCGGTGCCCGGCTCCCGGACGCCGCCCTCAGCGATCGGGCGAGGGTCGCCGGATCGGCGTCGGTCCAGGCCCGCACCAGCTCGTCGACCACCCAGTCGTCGCCGGACTCGGCCGTCAGTCGAGCGAGGATCCCGGCAGTGCCCTCCAGCTCGATCTCCTCGGCGCTCGACGCCGTGAGGGCTGCGAGGTCGTCCGGCGGTCCGGTCCACGCCGGCATCGCGAGCACGAGCTCGGGCAGGTGCGCGCCGGGTCTGCCCGCGGCCCACGCGGCCACCGCGTGAGCGCCCAGGGAGATCCCGCCGACGAGGGTGAGTCGTCTTCCTTCGGCGGCGACGGCGCATGCGGTCGAGGCGAGGCGGTCGACCACTGTGTCGAGGTCGCCGCGCCCGTCGACAGCGAGCAGGTCGGCGTCGGGTGCCGCCCGGCCGAGCAGGCGCGTGACCGCATCGCGGGTCGACCCTGCGCCGTGCACCAGGACGGCGGCGTCCCCTCGGCTGGTCACGCGGTGATCCTGCCGTGCTCCCCGACCGGGTGGCGAGACCGGCGCCCCGGGGGCCGCCGGGTTAGCCTGTCGGGGTGAGCAGCAGCCGTCCCGGCCTCTTCGCTCGCCTGCTGCGCACGCAGGCCGAGCTCGACGCCGACCGCCTCGAGACCGAGGCCACCGCGCAGGGCGCGACCCTCGTCCGCGACTGCCAGGGCGGGTGCGTCAGCACCGTGTCCGGCCGGCTGCGCTCGGTCACCCTGCGACCGGTCGGGGGAGCACCGGCCGTCGAGGCCGAGTTGTGGGACGGCACGGGTCGGCTGACGCTGCTGTTCCTCGGCCGGCGTCGCATCCCGGGCATCTCCCCGGGACGTCACCTCGTCGTGCACGGGCGCGCGATCGTGCGCGACGGCGACCGCACGATGGTCAACCCGCGCTACGAGCTGCTGCCGACCTCGGCCGACTGAGATGAGCACCCCCGACGACGCGTCCGCTGCGCCGGAGGCCGACCACCATGTGGTGGCCGAGGCGCTGCACCTCGACGGCGGCACCGGCACGGCCGGCGACGCCACCACCGAGCAGCTCATGGCCAACGCGATCGGTGGCTGGCGCGGCCTCATCGACGGCTCGCTGCCCTCGCTCGTCTTCCTGATCGTCTTCCTCGTCACCGGCCAGCAGCTCATGCCTGCTGTGTGGGGCGCCGTCATCGCCGGTGCGCTGATCGCGGTCCTGCGCCTCGTGCGCCGGCAGTCGCTGCAGCAGGTGCTGTCGGGCTTCATCGGCGTCGCGTTCTGCGCCTGGTTCGCGAGCCGCACCGGCAACGCCGAGGACTTCTACCTCCCCGGCCTGCTCGTCAACGTCGCCTACGGCACGGTGCTCGCGATCTCGTGCCTCGTCGGCCACCCGTTGCTGGGGTACGGCGTGGGCGCGGCCACCGGCGACGTCACCGGCTGGCGCCGCGTGCCGGAGCAGCGCCGCGCGTACGCGCTCGCGACCTGGTTCTTCGTGGCGGTCTTCGCGCTTCGCCTGCTCGTGCAGGTGCCGCTCTACCTCGCCGGGGCGGTCGGAGCGCTCGGGACGGCCAAGCTCTTCATGGGCTGGCCGCTGTTCGCGCTGGCGGCGTACCTCGCCTTCCGCGTGATCACGCGCGCCCGGCGCGAGGCGCCGGTGCCTCCGCTCGAGGACGCCGAGCCCGAGGGCTAGTCGCCCAGGAGCTCCTCGAGGGCGGTCTCCTGCTCGGCGCTCGCCACGAAGAGGAGCTCGTCGCCGGCCTCGAGGGTGTCGTCGGGGGACGGCGCGATGACGCGCGAGTCGCGGATGATCGCCACGAGCGCGGTGTCGGTGGGCCACGTGACGTCGCCGACGCGCGAGCTCACGACGCCCGCCGAGGCCGGAAGCGTCATCTCGACGAGGTTGGCGTCGCCCTGGCGGAACGTGAACAGGCGCACGAGGTCGCCGACGGTCACGGCCTCCTCGACCAGGGCCGAGAGCATGCGCGGGGTCGACACGGCGACGTCGACGCCCCACGCCTCGTCGAACATCCACTCGTTCTTCGGGTGGTTCACGCGCGCGACGACGCGGGGTACGCCGTACTCGGTCTTCGCCAGCAGCGACACGACGAGGTTGACCTTGTCGTCGCCGGTCGCGGCGATGAGCACCTGGCACGCGGGGAGGTCCGCCTCGTCCAGGACCGCGACCTCGCAGGTGTCGCCGAGGAGCACCTCGGCACCCGGGACGACGCCCTCGCGACCCTTGTCCGGGTCGCGGTCGATCAGCAGGACCTGGTGGTAGTTGCTGAGAAGCTCGCGGGCGATGGCACGCCCGACCTTGCCGGCTCCGGCGATCGCGATCCTCATGCCGACCCCTCCGGTCCGGCGGCGAACACCGCGGTGATGTCGGCACGGCGGGCAGGGTCGAGGAGCACGTGCAGCTGGTCGTCGGCCTGCACCACGGTGTCGGCGTTGGGGATCATGCCCTCGCCGAACCTGGTGATGAACGCGACGCGTGCGCCCGAGTCGCGCTCGAGGCGGGTGATGCGCTGGCCGACCCATGCCTCGGCGGCGCGGACCTGCGTGAGCGCCACCTTGCCGGAGCCGTCGCGCCACTCGTCGCCCACGGACTCGGGGAGGATCCGGCGCAGGATCTGGTCGGTCTGCCACGCGACGCTCGCGACCGTGGGGATGCCGAGACGCTGGTAGACCTCGGCGCGGCGGGGGTCGTAGATGCGGGCGACGACGTTCTCGACGCCGAACGTCTCGCGGGCCACCCGGGCGGCGAGGATGTTGGAGTTGTCGCCGCTGCTGACCGCCGCGAAGGCGTGCGCGCGCTCGATCCCGGCCTCGAGGAGCCGGTCGCGGTCGAAGCCGATGCCGGTGACGGTCGTGCCCGTGAAGCTCGGGTGGAGCTTGCGGAAGCTGGTGCTCTCCTGGTCCATGACGGCGACCGAGTGACCGGCCTCGTTCAGCGTGTGGGCGAGCGCCGACCCCACGCGGCCGCACCCCATGATCACTACGTGCACGATCACAGACGCTACACGGCACACCTCCGACGGCGTGGGCGGGACGGCGCGTAGGGTTTGGCGACGTGCCCAATGTGACGGGATCCGCCAAGCGACTCATCGTCGGTCGAGCCCTCTCGAGCGAGCAGATGGGCGAGACCCTCCTGCCCAAGAGGGTCGCGCTGCCGGTCTTCGCCTCCGACGCGCTCTCGTCCAACGCGTACGCGACCCAGGAGATCCTCCTGGTGCTGTCCCTGGGTGGCGCCGCCTTCTACATGTACGCGCCGTGGGTCGCGGCGATGGTCGTGCTCGTCTACGCCGTGGTCGTCATGTCGTACCGCCAGAACGTCTACGCCTACCCGAGCGGTGGCGGCGACTACGAGGTCGTCACGACGAACCTCGGCCCGAACGCGGGCGTCTTCGTGGCGAGCGCCCTGCTCGTGGACTACGTGCTCACGGTCGCCGTGTCGATCGCTGCGGCGGTCGCCAACCTCGCCTCGGCGTACCCCTTCATCGAGACGCACAAGGTGCAGTGGGCCGTCGGGGCCATCGTCGTGATCACGCTGATGAACCTCCGCGGTGTCCGCGAGTCGGGCGTCGTGTTCGCGATCCCGACGTACGGCTTCGTCGTGGGCATCTTCGGCATGGTGGGCTACGCGCTGTTCCGGATCTGGCAGGGCGACGTCCTGCTCGCGGAGAGCGCGACGTGGGAGATCAAGCCCGAGGCGGGCTTCACCGGCCTCGCGCTCGTGTTCCTCGTCGCGCGCGCGTTCTCCTCCGGCACCACCGCGCTCACGGGCATCGAGGCGATCGCCAACGGCGTGCCCGCGTTCAAGAAGCCCAAGAGCAAGAACGCCGCGACCACGCTCGCGATGCTCGGCGGCATCGCGATGGTGATGTTCGCGTCGATCACGTGGCTCGCGCTCTACACGCAGGTGAAGGTCACCGAGTTCGACTCCGACCTGATCGGCCTTCCCCCGGGCGAGAACCAGAAGACCGTGATCGCGCAGATCGCCCAGGCGGTGTTCGGCGACTTCACCATCGGCTTCCTGTACGTGTCGTTCTCGACCGCGCTCATCCTCGCGCTGGCAGCGAACACCGCGTTCAACGGCTTCCCGGTGCTCGGCTCGATCCTCGCCCGCGACGGCTACCTGCCGCGCCAGCTGCACACCCGCGGCGACCGCCTCGCGTTCTCCAACGGCATCCTCGTGCTCGCGGGCCTCGCGGTGCTGCTCGTGGTGATCTACCAGGCCGAGGTCACGAACCTGATCCAGCTCTACATCGTGGGCGTCTTCGTGTCGTTCACGCTGAGCCAGCTCGGCATGATCCGGCACTGGAACCGCCTCATGCGCGGCACGCCGACCCCGGCCGAGAAGCGGCACATGCTCGTCAGCCGGTCGATCAACGCCGTCGGCTTCGTCCTCACCGGCAGCGTCCTCGTGATCGTGCTCGTCACGAAGTTCACGCACGGCGCCTGGATCGTCTGCGTCGCCATGCCGCTCATCTGGTTCCTCATGAAGAGCATCCGCAAGCACTACGACGTGGTGCGCCTCGAGCTGGCCGCGGGCGACAACGAGCAAGTGACCCTGCCGGCCCGCGTGCACGCCGTCGTCCTCGTGTCCAAGGTGCACAAGCCGACGCTGCGGGCGCTCGCGTTCGCGCGCGCCACGCGCCCGAGCACGCTCGAGGCCGTGACCGTCGACGTCGACGAGGCCGACACCGCACGGCTGGTCGCCGACTGGGACCGCCGTGCGATCCCTGTGCCGCTCAAGGTGCTCGACTCGCCGTACCGCGAGGTCACGCGCCCGATCCTCGACCACGTGCGCGGCCTGCGCCGCAGCAGCCCGCGCGACCTCGTCATCGTCTACGTGCCCGAGTACGTCGTGGGCCACTGGTGGGAGCAGGTCCTGCACAACCAGAGCGCGCTGCGCCTGAAGAGCCGCCTGCTGTTCCAGCCCGGCGTCATGGTGTGCGCGGTGCCCTGGCAGCTGGCGTCGTCCGAGGGCCTTGTCGACAAGCCCGAGCCTGTGGCCGCCGGCGCCGTCCGTAGGGGCGAGCCGGACGCCGTCACCCAGGACGCCGTGGTCGCGGCCGAGTTCGTCGAGCCGGACGGCGGCGTCCGAGGGACCGCCGGTCCCACCTCATGATGCGCGTCGGCGACCGGCTGACCGTCGAGGTCGGCGCGGTCGCGCACGGCGGGCACTGCGTCGCGCGCCACGACGGCCAGGTGCTGTTCGTGCGGCACGCCCTCCCCGGCGAGCGGGTCGAGGTCGTGGTGACCGACGTGGGCCGGAAGAACCGCTTCGTGCGGGCCGACGCCGTCACCGTGCTCGAGGCCTCAGCCGACCGGGTCGAGGCGCCGTGCGCCCACTCGCGGCCGGGCGGCTGCGGCGGATGCGACTGGCAGCACGCGTCGCTGCCCGCCCAGCGGGCGTTGAAGGCGACCGTCCTGCGCGAGCAGCTCACGCGGCTCGGCGGCATCACCGAGCTCGGGGGAGCGCCGCTGCAGGAGTGCGTCGACGTCGTGGCGGTGCCCGGCGACGAGGGCGGCCTCGGATGGCGCACGCGGGTGCGGTTCGCCGTGGGGCCCAACGGGAAGGCGGGCTTCCGCGGCCACCGCTCGCACGAGGTGCACGCGGTGGACCCGTGCCCGTTGACCTCGCCGGGCGTGCAGTCGATCGGTGCGACCCACGAGTCCTGGGACGGCTCCGAGGAGATCGAGGTCGTGGCCTCCTCCGGTGGCGACCGGACCGTGGTCGTCGAGCCCGCCAAGCTCGGGCGGCGGCTGCCGGCCGACGTCAACGTGCCCGGCCTGCGCGGCCGTGGCTGGGTGCGCGAGCTCGCGGCGGGCCGTGAGTGGCGGGTGGCGGCGGACGGCTTCTGGCAGGTGCACCCCGGTGCGGCCGAGACGCTCGTCGCCACCGTGCGCGAGCTGCTGGCACCCCAGCCGGGCGAGCACCTGCTCGACCTCTACTGCGGGGTCGGGCTGTTCGCCGGCGCGCTCGCGGCCGACCTGGGCGCCGACGGCCAGGTCGACGCGGTCGAGGCCTCGGTCCGCGCGTGCTCCGACGCGCGGCGCAACCTGCACGACCTCCCGAACGTGCGCATCCATGCCGAGCCGGTGGAGAACTGGCTCGTCTCTGCGTCCGCCCCGGACTCCGCCGACCTGGTGGTGCTCGACCCGCCCCGCAGCGGCGCCGGCACGGACGTGATGGACGCCGTGCTCGACCGTGCGCCGCGGGCGATCGCCTATGTCGCGTGCGACCCGGCCTCTCTCGGCCGCGACCTCGGCCATGCGGTGAAGGCCGGCTGGCGGGTGACCGCCGTCCAGGGCTTCGACCTGTTCCCCATGACGCATCACCTCGAGGCGGTCGCGCTCCTCGTGCCGCCGGGGCACTGAACGCTGCCTCGATGTCCGGCCACGCGTAGCGTGGCCGCATGAAGCACGTCGCAGGGGACATGTCGGTCGCCGCCCCCGTCCTCATCACCACGGACGTCCCGGCGGCTCTCGAGCGCTACCGGGCCCTCGGTTTCATGGTGTCCGCGCACGCGGACGGGCACGAGTACGGATTCCTGCGCCGCGGCGAGGCGTGGCTGCACGTGTCGTACGCACCGGACGTCGACCCGAGCCTGAATGCGGTGTCGGCGTACCTCTACTGCGACGACGCCGACGCCCTCCACGCCGAGTGGGCGGCGTCCGGGGTGACGGGTCGGCACGTGGCGCCCATGGACACCGACTACGGCCTCCGCGAGGGTGCGTACGTCGATCCCGACGGCAACCTGCTGCGGTACGGCAGCCCGCTCGCGCACCGCTCCTGACGGCTCGACCCCGGCGCGGCGGGGGTGGTGCGGGCCGCTACGATGAAGTATCTTGACGTCAAGATAAATTCTGCACGGCCCGGTTCCAGCACGGAACGACGACGACGGTGGAAGGACTCCCTGCCATGGCGAGCAAGGACAGCTTCGGCGCCCGCGCCGACCTCGAGGTCGGCGGCACGACGTACGAGATCTTCCGCGTGGACGCGGTCGAGGGCTCGGCGCGCCTCCCGTTCACGCACAAGGTGCTCCTCGAGAACCTCCTGCGCACCGAGGACGGCGCCAACGTCACCGCCGATCAGATCCGCTCGCTCGGGTCGTGGGACCCGACCGCCGAGCCCAGCGAGGAGATCCAGTTCTCGCCGGCCCGCGTGATCATGCAGGACTTCACCGGCGTGCCCTGCGTGGTCGACCTCGCCACCATGCGCGAGGCCATGAAGGACCTCGGCGGCGACCCGGCCAAGATCAACCCGCTCGCCCCGGCCGAGCTCGTCATCGACCACTCGGTGATCGCCGACCACTTCGCGAGCCCGGAGGCCGTCGGCCTCAACGTCGAGCTCGAGTACGAGCGCAACCGCGAGCGCTACCAGTTCCTGCGCTGGGGCCAGACGGCGTTCGACGAGTTCAAGGTCGTCCCGCCGAGCACCGGCATCGTGCACCAGGTCAACATCGAGGCGCTCGCGCGCGTGGTGATGGTCCGCAACGGGCAGGCCTACCCCGACACCTGCGTCGGCACCGACTCGCACACCACCATGGTCAACGGCCTCGGCGTGCTCGGCTGGGGCGTCGGCGGCATCGAGGCCGAGGCCGCGATGCTCGGCCAGCCCGTGTCGATGCTCATCCCGCGCGTCGTGGGCTTCAAGCTGTCGGGACAGGCGCCCGAGGGCACCACGGCCACCGACCTCGTGCTCACGATCACCGAGCAGCTCCGTAAGCACGGCGTCGTCGGCAAGTTCGTCGAATTCTACGGCGAGGGCGTCTCGGCCGTGCCGCTGGCGAACCGAGCCACCATCGGCAACATGAGCCCGGAGTACGGCTCGACCGTCGCGATCTTCCCGATCGACGACGAGACGCTCCGCTACCTGCAGCTCACCGGACGCACCGCCGAGCAGGTCGCGCTCGTCGAGGCGTACACCAAGGCCCAGGGCCTCTGGCACGACCCGTCGAACGAGCCGGTCTACTCCGAGTACCTCGAGCTCGACCTCAGCACCGTGGTGCCGTCGCTCGCAGGCCCGAAGCGCCCGCAGGACCGCGTGATCCTCACCGAGGCCAAGGAGAGGTTCGCCGAGGCGCTCCCGGCGTACACCTCCGAGCCGGGGCGTACCGCGACGTTCACGATCGACGGCGAGGAGGTCACGATCGGCCACGGCGCCGTCACGATCGCTGCGATCACGTCGTGCACCAACACCTCGAACCCGTCGGTGATGGTGGGCGCGGCGCTGCTCGCGAAGAAGGCCGTCGAGAAGGGCCTGACCCGCAAGCCCTGGGTCAAGACCACCCTCGCGCCCGGGTCGAAGGTCGTCACCGACTACTACGACAAGGCCGGACTCACGCCCTACCTCGAGAAGATGGGCTTCGACCTCGTCGGCTACGGCTGCACCACGTGCATCGGCAACTCGGGCCCGCTGCCCGAGGAGGTCAGCGCCGCGGTCAACGCCGAGGACCTCGCGGTCTCCGCCGTGCTCTCGGGCAACCGCAACTTCGAGGGGCGCATCAACCCCGACATCAAGATGAACTACCTCGCGTCGCCGCCGCTCGTCGTGGCGTACTCGATCGCGGGCACGATGGACATCGACATCGTCAACGAGCCGCTCGGCACCGACCAGGACGGCAACCCCGTCTACCTGCGCGACATCTGGCCCTCGCCGGCCGAGGTGCAGGCGACGGTCGACCAGTGCATCGACGCCGAGATGTTCACCTCGCGCTACGCCGACGTGTTCGCCGGCGACGCGAAGTGGCAGTCGCTCCCGACCCCCACCGGCGACACGTTCGCCTGGGACGCCGAGTCGACCTACGTCCGCAAGCCGCCGTACTTCGACGGCATGCCGGCGACCCCGGCGCCGGTCGTGGACTTCGCGGGCGCCCGTGTGCTCGCCAAGCTCGGCGACTCGGTCACGACCGACCACATCAGCCCGGCGGGCAACATCAAGGCCGGTACCCCGGCGGCGACGTACCTCGCCGAGCACGGCGTGGAGCGCAAGGACTTCAACTCCTACGGCTCGCGCCGCGGCAACCACGAGGTCATGATCCGCGGCACGTTCGCGAACATCCGCCTGCGCAACCAGCTGCTCGACGGCGTGGAGGGCGGCTACACCCGCGACTTCACCCAGGCCGACGCGCCGCAGACCTTCATCTACGACGCTGCGCAGTCGTACGCCGCCGCCGGCATCCCGCTCGTGATCCTGTCGGGCAAGGAGTACGGCTCGGGCTCCTCGCGCGACTGGGCCGCCAAGGGCACGGCGCTCCTCGGCGTCAAGGTCGTCATCGCGGAGTCGTACGAGCGCATCCACCGCTCGAACCTCATCGGCATGGGCGTCCTGCCGCTGCAGTTCCCGTCGGGGGAGACCGCCGACACGCTCGGGCTCGACGGCACCGAGACGTTCTCGGTCTCGGGCGTCACCGCGCTCAACGAGGGCCGCACTCCCTCCACGGTCGTGGTCCAGGCGACCAAGGCCGACGGCAGCGTCGTCGCGTTCGACGCGGTCGTGCGGATCGACACCCCCGGCGAGGCCGACTACTACCGCAACGGCGGCATCCTGCAGTACGTGCTGCGCTCCCTGGTCTCCTAGGACGCAGCACCCCGGACGACGGCGGCCCCCACCTCTCGCCAGGTGAGGGGCCGTCGTCATGTCCGGGCGGGGTCGTCGGTCCTCACTAGAGTCGCCGCCGTGGCACGTGACCTCGCACCTCCCGGGTGGCCGCACGGGGTGCTGCCCCCGGGCGCCCCGCGCTGGGAGGACTCCGTCGTCGCCTGGATGCTCGACCAGTGCCCGGCCGAGTACCGCGGCCACGAGGTGCTGCGGCGGCACCCGGTCGTGCTCGCGCGCTTCGCAGCGCACCACATCGAGGCGGCGCTCGCCGGCGCGCGGGCGGCGTACGGCTCGGCCCGGCGCGAGCTGGGGGAGCGCGTGACGCCCGAGGTGCTCGAGGCGTCGCTGCGCGCACTGGAGGCCGAGGGGGCCCGCCTCGCCCGGGCGTCCCGGGAGATCGCGCTCGTGGAGGACGCCCTGCTCGGCGGCCGCTGGACCCCCAAGCTCTGACGCCGCCGACCCTGGTCTCGGCGCGGTCACGGCCGGAAATCCCATGCAAACGCTGTCATCGGGGGACTCCGGGGCGATCCGGACATTCGGGAACGGCAGGTGACGTCCGCGTGACGAAATTGTTACCGGACACAACGAACTTTGTTGCCGAGAAGGGTGGCCCCGGTCACAGCGGAGGAATATGTTCGCGCTGGCAACATTCACCGGACGTCCACCGACGGCCGGTTCTGCTCCCTCCCGGGTGGCTCAACCCGGGCCCTTCAGGCACAGCGGACCTGTGCGAGAGAGGACGAGAATGAGCAAGCGTCACCTGGCCATCGCTGGAGCGGCGGCCCTTTCCCTGCTTCTTGCTGCCTGCGGCAGCAGCAGCAGCGGCGGCACCTCCACCACCGCGGCCCCGGCAGAGAGCTCGTCGAGCGCTCCGGCCCCGGCCGGCAAGGTCGGCGTCATCCTTCCTGACTCGGCCTCGTCGGCCCGTTGGGAGACCGCGGACCGCAAGTTCCTCACCGAGGCGTTCACCGCCGCCGGTGTCGAGTCGGACATCCAGAACGCGAACGGCGACAAGACCAAGTTCGCCACCCTGTGCGACCAGTTCGTGAGCGGCGGTGTCGCGGTCCTCCTGATCGTGAACCTCGACTCCGAGACCGGTGCGGCCTGCGCCTCCAAGGCTGTTGCCCAGGGCATCAAGGTCATCGACTACGACCGCCTCACCCTCGGTGGTGGCTCGTCGTACTACGTGTCCTTCGACAACGTCGCCGTCGGCACCAAGATCGGCGAGGGCCTCGTGAAGTGCATGCAGGACGGCGGCAACGCGTCCGGCAACGTGGTGCTCCTCAACGGCTCGCCGACCGACAACAACGCCACGCTGTTCAAGCAGGGCTACGAGAAGGTCATCAAGGACGCGGGCTACACCGTGACCGAGGACCAGGCCGTCCCGGACTGGGACAACACCAAGGCCGGCACGATCTTCGAGCAGATCTACACCAAGACCGGTGGTGACTTCGTGGGCGTCGCGTCCGCGAACGACGGCCTCGGTGGCGCGGTCATCTCCGTCCTCGACAAGAACGGTCTCGCCGGCAAGATCCCGGTGACCGGCCAGGACGCGACCGACGAGGGTCTGCAGCGCGTGCTGCTCGGCACCCAGTGCATGACCGTCTACAAGGCGATCAAGGCTGAGGCCAACGCCGCCGCCGAGCTCGCGATCGCGCTCATCAAGGGCGACACCGCTGCGGCTGACGCCCTGGCGACCGGCAAGACCGCTGACAGCGTGACCGGCAAGGACGTCCCGTCCGTGCTGCTCGTGCCGGTCGGCATCACCGCTGAGACCGTCAAGGACGTCGTCGCTGACGGCTTCACCACGGCGGACAAGCTGTGCACCACCGACGCTCTCAAGGCTGCCTGCGCCAAGTACGGCGTGGCCTGACAGATCGTCTGACCTACGAGTCGGGGGGTGGGCACCTCGGTGCCCACCCCCACCCGTAGCAGCACCTGATCGACCTGCGCGACACGCTCGCGCCCCGCCCCATCTGGGCGACTCTCCCTCACGGTTGACGACGCCGTGCCACTCTCCCTCTCAGCCGATCGCGACGGTGCGCTCGGTGATCCGGTCTCGACGTCAGAGCGAGGACGAATGACAACGGACTCCAGCGGCTCCTCCAGCCAGGCGCTGCTCACCCTCAGCAAGGTCAACAAGAGCTTCGGCGCGGTCCACGTCCTGCGGGACGTCGACTTCAGCGTCCGCCCCGGCCGCGTCACGGCGCTCGTCGGCGACAACGGTGCGGGCAAGAGCACCCTGATCAAGGCCATCGCAGGCATCCACGCCTTCGACGACGGCTCCTACACCTTCGAGGGCCAGGAGGTGAACGTCACCGACCCCAAGCAGGCCAACGCCCTGGGCATCGAGGTCGTCTACCAGGACCTCGCGCTGTGCGACAACCTCGACGTCGTGCACAACATGTTCCTCGGCCGCGAGCTGAAGAAGGGCGTGGCCCTCGACGAGGCCGAGATGGAGCAGCGGGCGACCAAGACCCTCGCCGGCCTCTCCGTCCGCACGCTGAAGTCCGTGCGCCAGAACGTCGCGAGCCTGTCCGGCGGTCAGCGCCAGACGGTCGCGATCGCGCGCGCGGTTCTGTGGAACAGCAAGCTCGTGATCCTCGACGAGCCGACCGCTGCCCTCGGCGTCGCGCAGACCGAGCAGGTGCTCAAGCTCGTGCGACGCCTCGCGGACAACGGCCTCGCCGTCATCCTCATCTCGCACAACATGAACGACGTCTTCCAGGTCGCCGACGACATCGCCTGCCTCTACCTCGGCCAGATGGCCGCCCAGGTCGAGCGCCAGTCGGTCTCGCACGGCCAGGTCGTCGAGCTCATCACCGCGGGTCGCAGCGGCGACCTCGGCCTGCCCCGTGACCCGTCGACCGCTGGAGCCGTCGCATGAGCACCGCCACTGTCGAGCCCCAGGAGCACGTGCACTCGCCCCAGGACGACGGCCTCGGTGCCGCCTGGCGCGACTACGTCGCCCGCATCCGCGGCGGCGAGCTCGGTGCGCTGCCGGCCGTCCTCGGCCTGGTCGCACTGGTCATCATCTTCACCGCGCTCAAGGGCTCGACCTTCTTCAGCTCCTTCAACTTCGCGAACCTGCTGACCCAGAGCGCCACGTACATCGTGCTCGCGATGGGTCTCATCTTCGTCCTGCTGCTGGGCGAGATCGACCTCTCGGCCGGCTTCGCCGCGGGCACGTCCGCAGCCGTCCTGGCCGTCACGCTGACCCAGCGGGGCTACCCGCTGCCGATCGCGCTGCTCGCGGCGCTGCTCACCGGTGTGCTCATCGGCTGGTTCATCGGCGTCATCGTGGCCAAGCTCGGCATCCCGTCGTTCGTCGTCACCCTCGCGATGTTCCTCGCGCTGCAGGGCATCATGCTCATCGTCATCGGAGAGGGCGGCACCATCGCCATCCGCGACGACTTCATCAAGGCGTTGATGAACGGCAACATGTCGCCTCTGGCGGGATGGATCCTGTTCCTCATCACGGTGGGCGGCTACACGTTCGCCACCTGGCGCTCGCTGTCGACCCGGCGCAAGGCGGGGCTCGTGACCCAGTCCGTGCAGGTGTGGGCCATCAAGGTCGTCGCGCTCGCCGTGGGCCTCGGCATCGCAGTGTTCGTCCTGAACCAGGAGCGTTCGCGCAACCCGCAGCTGACCTCGATCCAGGGCGTCCCGTACGTCGTGATCGTGATCCTGCTGCTGCTGGTCTCGCTGACCTACCTGCTCTCGCGCACGGCCTTCGGCCGGCACGTGTACGCGGTCGGCGGCAACTCCGAGGCGGCCCGCCGAGCCGGCATCAGCGTGTCGCGCATCAAGATCGCCTGCTTCATCGCCTGTTCCACCCTCGCGGCGGTCACCGGCATCCTGTTCGCGTCCAAGGACCAGTCGGTCTCTCCGTCCACCGGTGGATCCACGACCCTCCTGTTCGCCGTGGGCGCCGCGGTCATCGGCGGCACGTCGCTGTTCGGCGGTCGCGGCAAGATCCGCGACGCCATCCTCGGTGGCCTCGTGGTCGCCGTGATCGGCAACGGGCTCCCGCTCATCACGGACGCCTCAGGCATCCAGTACATCGTCACCGGACTGGTCCTGCTCGTGGCCGCGAGCGTCGACGCCCTCTCGCGTCGCCGTGCGCAGGCCAGCGGTCGCGCCTAGCGCGCACCCGCACCACCGCACCACCCAACTCGGAGGGGAGGTTCGACCCGTGTCGCTCGCAGGAGCAACTCAGGATGAGGTACGCCGCCACAACCTGGCTGCGCTCGCCCGCTTCCTGCACGACCACGGGTCGACCTCCCGCTCCGAGCTGGTCAGCCACACCGGCCTCAACCGCAGCACGGTCGGCGGCCTGATCTCCGACCTCGTCGGTGCCGGGCTCGTCCGCGAGACCGAGCCCGTGGGCAAGGGGGTCGGACGGCCGTCGTTCGGCGTCGAGCCCGTGCGCGAGCGTGCCCACGTGCTCGCGATCGACCTCCGGGTCGACCGCGCGATCGTCGCGCTCGTCGGGTTCGGCGGAGACGTGCTGCACCGACGGGAGCACGCGTTCCGCAAGGGCCAGCAGAACGAGGCCCGGATCGTCCGCGAGACCGTCGAGGTCTGCCACGAGGTCCTCTCCGCCGCCCCCAAGGGGTCGGTGCTGGTGGGCGTGGGCATCGGCGTCCCGGGCCTCGTGCGCCAGCCCGACGGCCTCGTGCGCTTCGCGCCCAACCTCGGCTGGGTCGACGTCCCTCTCGGCGACCTGTTCGCCGACGCCCTCGCCCTCAGCGTGCCGATCGCGGTCGGGAACGACTCCGACCTCGGTGCCGTCGCCGAGCGCCAGCGGGGGAGCGCCGTCGGCGCCTCGAACGTCATCTACCTCTCCGGCCAGGTCGGCGTCGGTGGAGGCATCGTCATCGACGGCCGCCTGCTCATGGGCGCCCAGGGCTACGGCGGCGAGATCGGCCACATGCGCGTCAACCCGCGCGGCCGCGAGTGCCGGTGCGGCGCCACCGGCTGCTGGGAGACCGAGATCGGCGAGCCGGCCGTCGTGGCGTCCGCCGGTGCCGCACCCGGCACGACCGTCGTCGAGGTGATCGAGGCGGCCGACGAGGGCGACAAGGCCGCCCGCAAGGGCCTGCGCACGGTCGGCGCCTGGCTCGGGGTGGGCGTGGCCAACCTCGTCAACATCTTCAACCCGGACGTCATCGTCTTCGGTGGCTCGCTGCGGGAGATCCTGCCCGCCACCCGTGCCGCCGTGGACGCGGCCGTGCGCAGCGCCCTGTCGGCACCTGCCGAGCACGTGGTGCTGGCCCTGCCGGCCCTCGGGGACGACTCCACGCTGCTCGGGGCGGCCGAGTCGGCCTTCGCGAGCATGCTCGACGACCCGCTGGGCGCCGTGACGGGGCTGACGCGGCGCGAGAGCCGCGGCCTGGCCGACGTCAGCACCTGAGGGCCGTCGCAGCGCGTCCGGTGACGATCACGACACGGTGCTGGCCTGCCGGGAGGCTGGGAAGGCCCACCTTGCCTAGACTCCTGCCATGAGCCTTCTCGACGGGATCGGGTCGCCGCGCGACCTGCAGGCGCTCCCGGAGGAGGACCTTCCCCGGCTCGCCGGCGAGATCCGCGACGCCCTGGTCGAGAAGGTCACGCGCACGGGCGGCCATCTCGGCCCCAACCTCGGCGTCGTCGAGCTCACGATCGCGCTGCACCGGGTGTTCTCCTCGCCCCAGGACGTGCTGGTCTTCGACACCGGCCACCAGTCCTACGTGCACAAGATGCTCACCGGCCGGCTCGAGGACTTCGACCAGCTGCGCCAGGGCCATGGCCTCTCGGGGTATCCCAGCAGGCTCGAGTCCGAGCACGACGTCGTCGAGAACTCCCACGCGTCCACAGCACTCTCGTGGGCCGACGGCATCGCCAAGGGCTTCGAGCGCACGGGAGTGCTCGGGCAGCGGCACGTGGTCGGCATCATCGGCGACGGCGCCCTCACCGGCGGCATGGCCTGGGAGGCCCTCAACAACATCGCGGGCGCCCCCGACCGCCCCCTCGTCATCGTGGTCAACGACAACGAGCGCTCCTACTCGCCGACCATCGGCGGCCTCGCCCACCACCTCGCCACGCTGCGGACCGCGCGCAGCTACGAGGTGGCTCTCGACTGGGGCAAGCGGGTGCTCGGTCGCACGCCCGTGCTCGGCCCGCCGCTCTACGAGACGCTGCACGGCGTCAAGAAGGGCATCAAGGACGTCGTCGCCCCCCAGGGCATGTTCGAGGACCTCGGCCTCAAGTACATCGGGCCGGTCGACGGTCACGACATCGCCGCCCTCGAGCACGCGCTCAGCCGCGCCCGTTCGTTCCCCGGCCCGGTGATCGTGCACGTCATCACCGAGAAGGGCCGCGGCTACACGCCTGCGCTCGAGGACGAGGCCGAGCGCTTCCACGCCGTCGGGATCCTCGACCCCGAGACCGGCCAGCCTCTCGGCACCAAGGGCACCACCTGGACCTCGGTGTTCGCGAACGAGCTCGTCGAGGTCGGCCGCCGCCGGCCGGACGTCGTCGCGATCACCGCGGCGATGATGGGCCCGACCGGTCTCGACCGCTTCTGCGCCGAGTTCCCCGAGCGCACGTACGACGTCGGCATCGCCGAGCAGCACGCGGCCACGAGCGCCGCGGGCATGGCGTACGCCGGCGTTCACCCCGTCGTCGCGCTCTACGCGACCTTCCTCAACCGCGCGTTCGACCAGGTCCTGATGGACTGCGCGCTGCACCGGGCAGGCGTCACGTTCGTGCTCGACCGGGCAGGCATCACCGGCGACGACGGGGCGAGCCACAACGGCATGTGGGACATGTCGATCATGTCGATTATCCCGGGCGTGCGCGTCGCGGCTCCGCGGGACTGCCGGCACGCTGCGCGAGGAGCTCGGCGAGGCCGTCGAGGTGTCCGACGCCCCGACCGTGCTGCGCTTCCCCAAGGGCGGCGTGGGCGACGACGTCCCGGCGCTCGAGCGGGTCGAGGGCATCGACGTCCTGCGCCGCGACGCCGATCGTGATGTCTTGCTCGTGTCGGTCGGCGCCTTCGCCACGCTCTCGCTCGAGGTTGCCGACCGCCTTGCGGCCCAAGGGATCGGCGTCACCGTCGTCGACCCGCGCTGGGTCGTCCCGGTGAACCCCGCCCTCGTCGCGATGGCGTCGGACTACCGCCTCGTGGTGAGCGTCGAGGACAACAGCCGCGCCGGCGGCATCGGGTCCGGCATCGCCCAGGCGCTGCGCGATGCCTCGGTCGACGTCCCCTTCCGCGACTTCGGCATCGAGCGACGGTTCCTCGACCACGGCACGCGCGCCGCGGTGCTGGGCGAGCTCGGGCTCACCGCGCAGGACGTGTCACGCGCCATCGTCGAGACGGTGGCACGGCTCGAGCACGCGCGTACGGGCGGCGAGGACGAGCCGGCGGCCGAGGTCGGGGAGCAGGCAGTGGAGCACGTCGCCGACCAGGACGACGCCGGCTGACCGTCAGGCCAGGCGCCGCCGCGGCGGATGCCCGAGCTCCTCGGGCGACGGGTCGGAGAGCGACTGCGCGACGGGGTCGCCGCCGTCCTTGATGAGCGCCACCTCGTCCTTCGTGACGAGCACCGGGCGCGAGAAGCCGCGCTCGTCGGGCTCGGTGAGCTCGGCGGCGGTGAGAGCGAAGGCGGGGTCGATCCGGCCGAGGTCGAGCCAGCCGCGGTTGCGCACCGGGACCGCAGCCGTGCGCATGCCGTGGCCGTCGACGAGTGCGGCGCGCAGCTCGCGGCTCGCGAGCAGGGTGAGCACGTCGGCGTCGCCGAGCGGTCGCAGGACGGAGGTCGTGTCGCGGCGGACCCGCTCGGAGGCGAGGGTGGCCATGTCGGTCAGGTGCCGTTCCGCGCGGGCGGTCGCCTCGGACACGTCGATGCCGGCGCCGATGAGCACCCCTGCGGGCAGCACGCCCACGGCCTCGTAGTCGGGTCGGCCGTCGTCGTCGACGCCGCGCAGGGCGAGCCCGACGTCGAGGGCGCCGCCCATGACGGCCCGGCGGGTCCAGGACGGCCCAGGGTGGACGCTGTGGCCCTCGGGGAGGGCCCGCAGGCGCACCTTGGACAGCACCCGCGCGCGGCGCTCCTCGGTGGTCCCCGGGAGGCTCAGCAGGTCGTGCAGGGCGATGCGGAGCCGCAGCCAGCGCCCGACCCGGCGGGTGATGTCGTCGGAGGTCAGGTCCCCGTCGTCCGCGACCGCCAGCAGCAGCTCGGCCCAGCGGATGAGCATGGGCTCGCCGTCGGCGCCGGTGTGCACCACACCGTCGTCCGTGGTCTCGAGCTCACCGACGGGACCGTCGGCGGTGAGGAGGAGCGACAGCACGGCACGGCGCAGCGCGACGGGCACGTGGAAGCTCACGCCGACGACGGTACCCGGATCACCCGCGCGAGCCGAGGCCCCGGCGGGTGACCGGTCACCACGTTCTGCGCCCGAATGCTGACCGAATGTGACACCGCGTCACGGTTGCTCAGCTGCGGCTCAACGAGGGCTCGCCACGCCGCGAGGAAGGAACCGCTGCCCGGTGACCCGCTCACTCGTGCCCGTGCGGTCGAGGTACGGCGTGATCCCGCCCAGGTGGAAGGGCCAGCCGGCGCCGAGGAGCATGCACAGGTCGATGTCCTGCGGCTCCGCGACGACACCCTCGTCGAGCATGAGACGGATCTCCTGCGCGACCGCGTCGAGAGCCCGCTGACGGACCTCGTCCCCGGTCGACGGCGAGTCGCCCACCGCGAACAGCTCGGCGACGTCGTCCGCGATACGGGGTGTCGAGCCGTCCCAGGCCAGCAGCGTCGTCTTGCCGGCCTCGACCATGCGCCGCTGGTTCTCCGAGATGCCGTAGCGGTCGGGAAACGCCTGGTGCAGGGTCTCGGCGGTGTGGAACGCGACGGCCGGCCCGACGAGCTGCAGCAGGACGTACGGCGACATGGGCAGGCCCATCGGGTCGAGCGCGTGCTCGGCCACGTCGAACGGCGTGCCCTCGTCGTACGCCGCCGTGACCTCGCCGAGGAAGCGGGTGAGGAGGCGGTTGACCACGAACGCCGGTGCGTCCTTCACGAGCACGCACGACTTCTTCAGCGTCTTGCCGAGCGCGAACGCCGTGGCGAGCGAGGCGTCGTCCGTGCGCTCGGCGCGGGCGATCTCGAGCAGCGGCATCATCGCGACGGGGTTGAAGAAGTGGAAGCCGACGACGCGCTCGGGGTGCTGCAGGTTCTCGGCCATGGCCGTGACCGACAGCGAGCTGGTGTTGGTGAGCAGGACGCAGGTGTCGGCCACGACGGCCTCGACCTCGGCGAAGACCTGCTGCTTGACCTTGAGGTCCTCGAACACAGCCTCGATCACGACGCTGGCGTCGGCGAAGTCGGCCTTGCTCGTCGAGCCAGATACGAGCGCGGTGAGGCGGTTCGCCTTGTCCTGGTTGAGCCGGCCCTTCGCCTGCATCGTCGCGATCTCGCCGTGGACCCAGGCGACGCCCTTGTCGACGCGCGCCTGGTCGAGGTCGGTGAGGACCACCGGCACCTCGAGGCGCTGCACGAACAGCAGCGCGAGCTGGCTCGCCATGAGGCCGGCACCGACGACGCCGACCTTGGTGATCGGTCGGGCGAGACCCTTGTCGGGGGCGCCGAACGGCTTCTTGGCACGGCGCTGCACCAGGTCGAACGAGTAGAGGCCCGAGCGGAGCTCGTCGCCCATGACCAGGTCGGTGAGGGCGTCGTCCTCGGCCGCGAAGCCCTCGTCGCGCGTCGCCGTACGCGCGGCGGCGACGAGGTCGAGCGCGCGGTACGGCGCCGGCGTGGCGCCGTGCAGCTTGGCGTCGACGAGCGCGCGGGCGCCCGCGACGGCGGCGTCCCAGGCCTCGGCGTCGGCGGTGTGGTCGGTGCGCTCGACCGTCACGGCACCGGTGAGGACGTCCGACGTCCACCGCAGCGACTGCGCGATGAAGTCGGCGGGCTCGAGCGCGGCGTCGGCGATGCCGAGCTTCAGGGCGTCGGCCGGCTTCAGCATGCGGTTCTGCGACAGCGGGTTCTCGACGATGACCTTGAGGGCCTTCTGGGCGCCCACGAGGCGGGGGAGCAGGTAGGCGCCGCCCCAGCCGGGGATGAGACCCAGGAACACCTCGGGGAGGGCCAGGAGGCCCGCGCCGGTGGAGAGCGTGCGGTACGTGCAGTGCAGCGCGATCTCGAGCCCGCCGCCCATCGCCGCGCCGTTCACGAACGCGAACGACGGCACCGAGAGCTCGCCGAGGCGGCGGAAGACCGCGTGGCCGACCTCGCCGGTGACCCGGGCCTGGGCGGAGTCGCTGAGCTGCGCGACGCCGGTGAGGTCGGCGCCGACGGCGAAGATGAACGGCTTGCCCGTGACGGCCACGGCGACGATCTCGCCGGCCGAGGCCGCTGCCTCGGCCTGGTCGAGCGCCGCCGACAGCGAGCGCAGGCCCGCGAGCCCGAAGGTGTTGGGCTTGGTGTGGTCGTGGCCGTTGTCGAGGGTGATCAGGGCGGCACGACCGGCCGTGCCCGGGAGGTCGACGAGGCGGTACTTCGCCTCGGTCACGACCTCGTCGGACGCGCCGGTGGGGATGGTCTCGGTGGTGATCTGGCTGCTCACGTCGGTCACGCGTCCTTGCCGTCGAAGTGGGGGTTCTCCCAGATGACCGTTCCGCCCATGCCGAGGCCGATGCACATGGTGGTGAGGCCGTAGCGGACCTCGGGGTGCGCCTCGAACGAGCGCGCGAGGTAGGCCATGAGGCGGATGCCCGAGGACGCCAGCGGGTGGCCGACGGCGATGGCACCGCCGTACGGGTTCACGCGGGGGTCGTCGTCGGCGATGCCGAAGTGGTCGAGGAACGCCAGCACCTGCACGGCGAACGCCTCGTTGACCTCGAACAGGCCGATGTCGTCGATCGTGAGACCGGCCTTGGCGAGAGCCTTCTCGGTCGAGGGCACCGGGCCGACGCCCATGACCTCGGGCGCGACACCGGCGAAGGCGAACGACACGAGGCGCGCCTTCTTGGTGAGGCCGAGCTCGTCCGCGACGTCCTCGGCCACGAGCAGGGCGCCGGTCGCGCCGTCGTTGAGGCCTGAGCTGTTGCCGGCGGTCACGCGGCCGTGGGCGCGGAACGGCGTCTTCAGGCCTGCGAGCGTCTCGACCGTGGTCTCGCGCGGCGGCTCGTCGACCGTGGCGAGGCCGTAGCCGAGGGCGGCGCTGCGGACGGCCACGGGGACGAGGTCCTGCTGGATGACGCCGTCGGCGTACGCCTTGGCGGTCTTCTCCTGGCTGCGGACGGCGTACTCGTCGGCGCGCGCCTTGGTGAGGTGCGGGAAGCGGTCGTGGAGGTTCTCGGCCGTCTTGCCCATGAACAGGGCCTCGGGGTCGACCAGCTTCTCGGAGATCAGGCGCGGGTTCGGGTCCATGCCCTCGCCCATGGGGTGGCGGCCCATGTGCTCGACGCCGCCGGCGACCACGACGTCGTACGCGCCGAAGCCGATGCCGCTCGCGAGGTTGGTGACCGCGGTGAGGGCGCCGGCGCACATGCGGTCGACGCTCTGGCCGGGGACGGTGTTCGGGAATCCGGCGAGGATGCCTGCCGTGCGGCCGAGGGTGAGGCCCTGGTCGCCGATCTGGGTCGTGGCGGCGACGGCGACGTCGTCGATCCGCTCGGCCGGGAGGTTGGGGTTGCGGCGCAGCAGCTCGCGGAAGACGGCGACGACGAGGTCGTCGGCACGGGTCTCGGCGTAGATGCCGTGGGCGCCGGCCTTGCCGAAGGGGGTCCGGACGGCGTCGACGAGCACGACGTCACGGACAGCGCGGGTGGGGGACACGGGGACTCCTCGCGAGCGGCGGAACCGGGGTCACCGCGGGGCCCGACTCGGGTTACCCACGGGTAATGTCCCGATGCTACCCGTCGGTAACCGTTCGCGGAACCCGCCCCCCGCGCGTGTCCTAGGCCGAGGCCGTCTCGTCGTCGAGCGCTCCCACGAACTGCGCGTGGTACAGGGCGTAGTAGGCGCCGCGGGCTGCCAGCAGCTCGTCGTGGCTGCCCTGCTCGACGATCCGGCCGTTCTCCATCACGAGGATGAGGTCGGCGTCGCGGATGGTCGAGAGGCGGTGCGCGATGACGAAGCTCGTGCGGTCCGAGCGGAGCTTGATGGTGGCCCGCTGCACGAGCACCTCGGTGCGGGTGTCGACCGAGCTGGTGGCCTCGTCGAGGATCAGGAGCGACGGGTCGGCCAGGAACGCGCGGGCGATGGTGATGAGCTGCTTCTCGCCGGCGCTGAGGTTGTCGCCCTCCTCGTCGATGACGGTGTCGTAGCCGTCGGGCAGCACGCGCACGAACCGGTCGACGTACGTCGCCTTGGCGGCGGCGAGGATCTCGTCCTCGGTCGCGTCCGGCTTGCCGTACGCGATGTTGTCGCGGATCGTGCCGCCGAAGAGCCAGGTGTCCTGCAGCACCATGCCGATCTGGCTGCGGAGGTCATCCCGCGTCATCGTCGCGATGTCCACGCCGTCGAGGGTGATCCGTCCTGAGCGCACCTCGTAGAAGCGCATGATCAGGTTGACCAGCGTCGTCTTGCCTGCGCCGGTCGGGCCCACGATCGCGACCGAGTGGCCGGGCTCTGCGACGAGCGAGAGGTGCTCGATCAGCGGTGTGTCCTCGGTGTAGGAGAACGACACGTCGTGGAACTCCACCCTGCCGCCGGTGCGGGGCGACGCCATGGGTGCCACAGGGTCCGGGAGCTGCTCCTCGGCGTCGAGGAGCTCGAAGACCCGCTCGGCCGACGCGACGCCGGACTGCAGGAGGTTGGACATCGAGGCGACCGTGGTGAGCGGCTGGGTGAACTGGCGCGAGTACTGGATGAAGGCCTGGACGTCGCCGAGGCTCATCGATCCCGAGGCGACCTTGAGGCCGCCGATGACGGCGATGAACACGTAGTTGAGGTTCCCGATGAACATGATCACGGGCATGATCAGGCCGGACAGGAACTGCGCCCCCGAGCTGGCCTCGAAGAGCTTGCCGTTGCGCTCCTCGAAGACCTCCTCGGACGCCGTCTGGTGGCCGTAGACGGTCACGAGGGTCTGGCCGGAGTAGGCCTCCTCGATGTGGCCGTTGAGCTTGCCCGTCTCGCCCCACTGCGCGATGAAGAGCGGCTGCGATCGCTTGGCCACCATGGCGGTGACGATCACGGACAGCGGCACGGAGACGAGTGCGACCAGTGCCAGCAGCGGCGAGATCCACAGCATCATGCCGAGGACGCCGACGAGCGTGAGCAGCGACGTCAGCAGCTGGCTGAAGGTCTGCTGCATCGTCTGCTGGATGTTGTCGACGTCGTTGGTCACGCGCGAGAGCAGCTCGCCCCGCGGGACCTTGTCGAAGTAGCTGAGCGGCAGCCGGTGCAGCTTGTCCTCGACGTCGCGACGCATGCGCATCGCGGTGCGCTGCACGAGACCGTTGAGCACGAAGGCCTGCAGCCACATGATGATCGACGACATCACGTACAGCGCGAGCACGAAGAGGAGCACGCGGCTCAGGGCGTCGAAGTCGACTCCCTGCCCCGGCACGACGTTCATGCCGGAGATGAGGTCGGCGAGCTGGTTCTGGCCGTCGGCGCGGAGCCCCGCGATGACCTGGTCCTGCGTCAGGCCCGCCGGGAGCTGCTTGCCGATGAAGCCCTCGAAGATGAGGTTGGTCGCGTTTCCGAGGATCTTGGGCCCCACGACGCTGAGCGTGACGCCGACCACGGTCATGAGGATCACGGTGGTCACGGCGACGCGCTCGGGGCGCAGCCGACGCACGAGGCGCTTGGCGGACGGCCAGAAGGTGAGCGACTTCTCGGCGGGCATCGTCGAGCCCATCATCCCGCCGCGCGGGCCGAAGCCGCCGCCGCCGGCGGGCCGGCGGACCGGCGCCTGCCCGCTCATGCGGCCTCCTCCACGAGCTCCTGCGACGCCACGATCTCGGCGTATGTCGGACAGGTCTCGAGGAGGTCCTCGTGCTTCCCGACGCCGACGAGCATGCCGTCGTCGAGCACGACGATCTGGTCGGCGTCCATGACGCTCGAGACGCGCTGCGCCACGACGATGACTGTCGACTCGCGGGTCACGGGCCGCAGCGCGGCGCGCAGCCGTGCGTCGGTCGCCATGTCGAGCGCGGAGAACGAGTCGTCGAAGAGGTAGATCTCGGGCCGGCGGATGATCGCGCGCGCCATCGCGAGGCGCTGGCGCTGGCCGCCGGAGAAGTTGGTGCCGCCCTGGGCGACCGCGGTGTCGAGCCCGTCGGGCAGGGCGCGGACGAAGTCGTCGGCCTGCGCGATCCGCAGGGCGTCCCACATCTCGTCCTCGGTGGCGTCGACCTTGCCGTACTCGAGGTTGCTGCGCACCGTGCCGGTGAAGAGGTACGCCTTCTGCGGCACGAGGCCGATGCGCGCATGCAGGGCGGCAGGGTCGAGCTCGCGCACGTCGACGCCGTCGACGAGCACCTGGCCCTCGGTCGCGTCGAAGAGCCGGGGGATCAGGCTGACGAGCGTGGTCTTGCCCGAGCCGGTGCCGCCGAGGACGGCAGTGACCATGCCGGGGCCGCAGGTGATGGAGATGTCGCAGAGGACGGGCTCGTCCGCGCCGGGGTACGAGAACGTGGCACCGCGCAGCTCGACCGTCGCATGCGAGGTGGTCTGGGTGACCGGGCCGACGGGCGGGGTGACCGACGGCTCCGTGTCGAGCACCTCGACGATGCGCTCTGCACTGACCGCCGCGCGGGGCACCATCACGAGCATGAAGGTGGCCATCATGATCGAGAAGAGGATCTGCATCAGGTAGCTGAGGAACGCCGTCAGCGAGCCGATCTGCATCGCGCCCGAGTCGACGCGGATCGCGCCGAACCACATGACGCCGACGCTCGACACGTTGAGGACGAGCATGACGGTCGGGAACATCAGCGCCATGAGCCGGCCGACGCTGGTGGCGGTGGCGGTGAGCTCGTCGTTGGCGACGCCGAACCGCGCACGCTCGACCGGCTCGCGGACGAACGCCCGCACCACGCGGATGCCCGTGATCTGCTCGCGCAGCACGCGGTTCACGTTGTCGAGGCGCTTCTGCATGCGCCGGAACTGGGGGATCATCCGCGACACGATCATCGCGATCGCACCCACGAGGACGACGACGCTCACGACGATGATCCACGCGAGGCCGACGTCCTGCTGGAGCGCCATGATGACGCCGCCGACGCCCATGATCGGCGCGCTCACCATCATCGTGCAGGTGAGGAGCACGAGCATCTGGACCTGCTGCACGTCGTTCGTGGTGCGGGTGATCAGCGTCGGCGCACCGAACGTGCCCATCTCACGGGCGGAGAAGCGCCCCACCCGGCGGAAGATCGAGGCGCGCACGTCGCGGCCGAAGCCCATCGCGCTGCGCGCCCCGAACCACACGGCGCCGATCGAGCAGACCACCTGCACGAACGAGACGCCGAGCATCACGGCGCCGATCTTCAGGATGTACTCGGTGTCGCCGCGGGCCACGCCCTGGTCGATGATGTCGGCGTTCAGCGTCGGCAGGTAGAGCGAGGCGATGGTGCCGACGAGCTGCAGGAGCACGACTGCGACGAGGAATGCCGTGTAGGGCTTCAGGTGGTCCTTCAGCAGCCGAACGAGCACGAGCCCTCCGCGATGTCGAGCGCCGCCGGTCGACGCCGGCCTCGGGCGGCCGCCGTCCCGTACGGACGACCCATCCTCGCACCGGTCCCGCAGGTGCACCGCTGGGTATCGCTGAGAGCGATATGGGCAGCCGTTCAGAGGTTCTTGAGGGCCTCGCGCCTCGACAGGGGCGAGAGCTCCGCCTCGTGCTCCGCGACGAACGCGCGCACCCAGGTGGGATCCCGGTGCGCGAGGTCCCGCAGTGCCCAGCCGATCGCCTTGCGCAGGAAGAACTCGGCCGAGGGCGACGCCGCGAGGCACATGTCGGCGAGGAGCTCGCGGTCGACGTCGCCGCGCGCGTTCAGCTGGCTCAGCACCGACGTGCGGCGCAGCCACAGGTCGTCGGACGCCGACCACGCGCGCACGACCGGGTCCATCTCGGCCGGGAACGCTCGCCGCAGCGGCGACACGGTGCGGCCCGCGACCTCGTCGACCAGGTCCCACCAGGCGCCCTCGACGACGAGGTGCTCGATCAGCGGGACGAGCTCCGGATCGCGCCAGCGTCTGCCTACGTCGAGGAGCGCGAGGGCGGCGTACCGCTCCTCGCGGAACCCGGCGCCGTCGTACAGCTCCCGCACGGTCGCCTCCCACACGGCACGGTCCGCGAGCGGGTGGGCCGCCCAGACCGGGCGCAGGGCGGCGACCCGGGCGGGCTTGGCCACGCCGAGGAACGGCAGGTCCGACTTCATGTAGACCTGCATGGCCGGGGCGCGCTCGGGGTCGGCCGACGCGCCGAGCGCCGAGCGCACGTCGGCGATGAGGCCTCGGTCCGGTGCGGTCACGCCCCCAGTCTGGCCGACCGGGGCCGCCGTGGCCCGGGCGCGCGACGGCCCCCGACCACGCGGGTCGGGGGCCGTCGGACGTGGGTGCTGGTCAGCCCGTGACGGTGAGCTGGACGCGCTTCTCCTGGCCGCCGCCCTCGCACTTGACCTCGTACGTGCCGGGGGCGACGTCGGCGGTGAAGGTCTTGGTGGCGGTGGTGAGGTCCTCGACCTCGCCGAGGATCTTGGTGAAGGCCCCGTTCTCCTCGCCGTAGAGGTAGACCTCGCCGGTGCCGTCACCGGTGTAGGTGGCGCTCACCGTGATCTGGCCCTTGGGGACGCTCGTCGGCGCGACGTCGCAGGTGCCGACGCCGGCCTTCACGGTGACGGTGGCGACCGAGGCCGCGCTGTTGGAGCAGGCGGCCAGCGCCGGGACCAGCAGGAGGGCGGCGGCAGCAGACAGGGCGGTGCGCTTCACAGGAGGAGCCTTCCGGGAGTTCGGCAGTCAGCGCGCCCCGTGCGCGCGACCGGGAGTGCGATCGATCAGGCGGTGGCGTCGGGTGCGCGCTCGGCCAGGGCCGGCTCGACCTCGACATGGTCGCCGGCCGCTGCTGCTGCGACGGTGGCTGCGGCTGTGGCGCGCTCGGCCTCGGTGGCCGGGACGACGACGGGCTTGGCGGCCCGGAAGTACAGGAACATCACCGGCACGAGGTAGGCGAACCACGCCACGGTCTCGAGCACGGTCATCGACGGCGAGATGTTGAAGATGCCCTTGAGCAGCGTCGCGACGATCGAGCCGGGGACGATCACGGAGGTGACGTCGAAGGCGATGTTGTCGAGGCCGGGCAGGATGCCGGCCTCCTGCAGGTCGTGGATGCCGTAGGCGAGGACGCCGGCCGCGACCACGATGAGCGCCGCGCCGGTCCACGTGAAGAACACGGCGAGGTTGAGGCGCAGGGCGCCGCGGTAGATGAGCCAGCCGAGCACGACGGCGGTGGCGAGGCCGAGGACCGCGCCGAGCACGGCGCTCCACGCGCCTCCCTCGGACGAGGTCGAGTTGATCGCCGACCACAGGAACAGCGCGGTCTCGAGGCCCTCGCGGGCCACGGCGATGAAGGCCACGACGGCGAGCGCGCCGCCGCCGACGGCGAGGGCGTCCTCGACGCGGCCGTGCAGCTCGCCGCGGAGGTTGCGCGAGGCGCGCTTCATCCAGAAGACCATCCACGTCACGAACCCGACGGCGATGAGCGACATGAAGCCGCCGAACGCCTCCTGGGCCGTGAAGCTCATGCGCTGGCTGGTGAAGGTGAGGAGGGCGCCGAAGGCGAGCGAGACGCCGATGGCGATCCCGACGCCGAGCCACACGGAACGGACGCGGCCGTTGTTGCCGGTGCGGACGAGGTAGGCCACCAGGATTCCGACGACCAGCGAGGCCTCGAGCCCCTCGCGCAGTCCGATCAGGTAGTTGGCGAACATGACCTCTCCGATTCCCCGATGGGCGACTTAGGGTTACCTAACCACACCGTCGTCGAGGGTCTCAACTCCGGCTGATGTGCCCTCCGCCACGCCGGACGCCACGGGGTTGCCGTCGGCGTCGAGGCCGCTGGCCTCCTGCTCGGCCGCTTCCGCACGCGCCGCCTCGTCGTCGGCGGTCCAGACGAGGGCGTCGAGGAGCACGGGCAGCACCTGCTCGACCTGCCAGGACCGGGCACCACCCGTGCGCAGCGCCGCCGTCACGCTCTCGGCGTCCACCTGCGCGGGCGGAGTCCAGAGGATGCGGCGGGCGAGGTCGGGCGAGACGAGGTTCTCCACCGGCATGCCGAGCCGCTCGGCGACGGCCGTGAGGCCGCGGCGCGACGCGGCGAGGCGGGCGGCGGCGTCGGGGTCGCGGTCGGCCCAGGCACGCGGGGGCGGCGGACCGTCGGACGGCACGGACTGGGCGGGGAGGTCGGAGTCGGGGAGCGCGAGGGCGGCGACCACCGCGCCCTGCCACTCGCTCATGTGGCGGCGGGCCCCCCGCCCGGTGAACGCAGGCACGGCCTCGAGCGTCGTGAAGCCGGCGCTGGTCGCGGCCGTCGCGGCGGCCACGATCGAGGAGTCGGGCAGGATCCGGCCCGGCGAGATGTCGCGTCGGCGGGCGACGGCGTCGCGCGCCTCCCAGAGGGCACGGACGACGCCGAGCTGGCGCGGACGACGCAGCTTGTGCACGCCCGACGTACGCCGCCACGGGTCGACGCGCGGCGCGGCAGGCGGGGCGTCACGGGCGGCGTCGAACTCCTCGAGGGCCCACGCGAGCTTGCCCTGGTCGACCAGCTCCTGCTCGAGGGCGTCGCGCAGCTCGACGAGCAGCTCGACGTCCAGTGCCGCGTAGCGCAGCCACGGCTCGGGCAGGGGGCGCGTCGACCAGTCGGCAGCCGAGTGCTCCTTGGCGAGGGAGTAGCCGAGCACCTCCTCGAGCAGGGCGGCGAGGCCGACCCGCGGGAATCCAAGCAGGCGGCCGGCGAGCTCGGTGTCGAACAGGCGCGCGGGTGCGAGGCCGATCTCGCGCAGGCACGGGAGGTCCTGGGACGCCGCGTGCAGGATCCACTCCGTGCCCTCGAGCGCTGCGGCGAGCGGCGCGAGGTCGGGCACCTCGATGGGGTCGACGAGGTGGGTGCCGCTTCCGGCGCGACGAAGCTGGACCAGGTAGGCGCGCTGGCCGTAGCGGTAGCCGCTGGCGCGCTCGGCGTCGATGGCGACCGGGCCGGAGCCGCCCGCGATCGCGTCGGCGGTGGCCTGCAGGGCCGCGGCGCTCATGACCACGGGCGGGACGCCGTCGCGCGGCGCGACGAGCGCCACGACCTCGCGGTCGGGGCCGCCTTCGGCATCGCCGGGGACCGTCGTCACGGGTGCCACGGCGTCGCTCACGCTCTGAAGGATAGGGATGAACGGTGCAGGTCAGGGCCGCGGCGTGCCCGAGAGACCGCACGAGTGGGGCTGGAACGCCACGAAGCCGCCCCGAAGGGCGGCTTCGTGCAAGGCAGGAAGGGTCAGCGCACCAGGCCGGAGCGCATCGCGTGGGCGACCATCTCGGCGCGGTCGCCGGTGCCGACCTTGCGGGCGATACGGGCGAGGTGGCTCTTGACGGTGAGCGCCGACAGGCCGAGCGCGTCGCCGATCTCCTTGTTGGAGCGGCCCTCGGACACGAGCTGGAGCACCTCGACCTCGCGGGCGGAGAGCTCGTCCGGCGCGCCGCCGCGCGGGCGGATCCGGGCGACGGGCATCGCGGGGACGCCCTCGGGCTCGTCGGGGGTCACGATGTAGCAGCGGACGCCGGCGGTGATCGCGGCGCGGACGGCGTACGGGTCGTCCCGCACGGTCAGCAGCACGACGCGGCGCCATCCGGCGGCGCGCAGGTCGGCGAGCAGGGGGAGCGCGGGACCGTCCGGCAGGGCGCCGTCGATCACGACGAGGTCGCGCGGGCCGTCGTACGCCGCGCGGACACGGGCCTCGGTGCCGCTCGCGGCCTCGACGACCTCACGAGCACCGAGCATGCGCAGACGACCGCACAGACCCTGACGACGCGACGCGGACTCCGCGACCACAAGAGCGGAAAAGCGAGCCCTGGGCAGCGGTACGACCGCCGACGGGCGCTCGACAAGTGCGACCACGGCCAGCCCCTTCACCTCGTGCCGCACACTCTCCGTGCGGCTTCAGAAGGGGTATCGGCCCGTAGTCGAGGGGTCTTGACCTGCGGGGACGCCCCAACCCATCACCCGATGGGGTGGTTGCGGTGGCCCGCCGCGGTCACACTGCGTCACGCGCGTGCTCAGGAGGAGGCAGTCGGGTGGCATCGGGACGTTCGGGAGGAACCGGACACAGGGCGGGGCCCAGCAGCGGGAGGCGCGATCAGGAGCGACGGGCGAGCGGGAGGCTCGCGACGCCCGCCGGCAACGGCTGGAGGCCGGCCACCTGGGCGAGGACGTCGGCCCAGGCGAGCAGGTGCGGCCCGACGTCGGGAGTCTCGGGGGTCCAGGACGCGCGGATCTCGACGTCGCCGCTCGGCGGGCGGTCCTCGATGGCCCCGAACGACTGCGACGCCGTGCGCGTGACGGTGCCGGACTCGGCGCGGCTGAGGGCGCCGCGCTCGTCGAGGGCCTCGGTGAGCCAGGACCAGGCGACCTCGGTGAGCATCGGGTCCTGGGCGATGTCGAGCTCGACGGTGCCCTTGCTGAAGCTGACGACGCGGAACTCGCCGTCCCAGGGCTCCTGGCCCTCGGGGTCGTGCAGGAGCACGAAACGGCCGCTCGCGACCTCCTCGTCGCCCACGACGACCTCGGCCTGCAGGGCCACGGCGTACGGCGACAGGCGCTGAGGGGCGGGCGTCTCCTCGACCGTGATCTCGCTGCGGAGGACGACGCTGCGGATGCTCTCGAGCGCAGCGGTGAACGACGGCGGCACCGGTGATCCGGTGCCGTCACCCGTGTCGCGGCGACGAGCGCTCATGTCGCCGAGAGTAGGTCGCGGGAGGCCCCCGCCGCCGGAGGTCGCGGTCGGTGCGGCGCGTCGTGCGCCGATTCGACCGTGCCGCGGCCCGGTGCGACGATCGGGAGGTGACCGACCTCGGAACCTCCGTACTCCCCAGCACGCACCCGCTCGTCGACGGGCGGACGGCATCCGCGCCGCTGGTCCTCGCCGCGCGGCGCCAGCCGGTGCCGCACACCCCCGTGTGGTTCATGCGTCAGGCAGGGCGGTCGCTGCCGGAGTACCGCGCCCTTCGGGCGGGCATCCCCATGCTCGAGTCGTGCTTCACGACCGACCTGGTCACGGAGATCACGCTCCAGCCGGTGCGACGCCACGGCGTCGACGCGGCCATCTTCTTCAGCGACATCGTGGTGCCCCTCAAGGCGATCGGTGTCGACCTCGACATCGTCCCGGGCGTCGGCCCGGTCGTGGCCGAGCCGTTCCGCACCGAGACCGACGTCGAGCGACTGCGGGACCTCACGCCGGACGACGTCGTGCCGGTGCTCGCCGCCGTGTCGGCGCTTGCAGCCGAGCTCGGGTCGACGCCGCTGATCGGCTTCGCCGGTGCGCCGTTCACGCTGGCGTCGTACCTCGTCGAGGGCGGGCCGAGCCGCGACCACGCGCGCACCAAGGCCCTCATGTACAGCCGCCCGGACGTCTGGCACGCGCTGCTCGGGCGCCTCGCCGAGATCGCGGGAACGTTCCTGCGCCAGCAGGTGCTCGCGGGCGCGAGCGCGATCCAGCTCTTCGACTCGTGGGTCGGGGCGCTGCCGGCGCGGGACTACCGCGAGTACGTCCAGCCCCACTCTCGGACGGCGCTGTCGTACGTCGCCGACCTCGGCGTGCCGAGGATCCACTTCGGCGTCGGCACGGGCGAGCTGCTCGCCGACATGCGCGACGCCGGAGCCGACGTCGTCGGCGTCGACTTCCGCGTGCCGTTGTCGGAGGCGGCGCTCCGGGTCGGCCCCGACCATGCGCTGCAGGGCAACCTCGACCCCGGCGTGCTCTTCGCGGACTGGCCGGCCGTGGAGGCGCGCACGCGTCAGGTGATCGCCGACGCCGAGGGGCTGCCCGGCCACATCTTCAACCTCGGCCACGGCGTGCTGCCGGACACCGACCCCGACGTCCTGACCCGCGTCGTCGCCCTCGCCCACGAGGCGACGGCACTCTGATCAGTACGTCTCGACCGGCGGGACCGGGCTGCGCGGGCGGTTGCTGCGACGGACGAGCCACCAGACGAGCAGGGCCAGCGGCACGAGCACGATCAGGAACGGGATCAGCGCCCCGACGACGGTGAGCGCGACGACGGCTGCCCCGGTGAACGCGTTCCAGCCCGCCTTCAGGCCCGCGACGAAGCCGGTCTCGTCCTCGGTCACGACGGGTGCCTGCTCGTCGACGAGCCGTACGGTCACGGTCGCCTGCGCGGTCTGGTCGGCGAAGACACGCTGCTGCGCCTGCAGCGACTCGAGGTCGGCCTGGCGTCGGCTCAGCTCGGCCTCGAGCGTCACGACGTCGGCGATCGTCACCGCCTTGTCCATGAGGGCGCGCACCCGTGCGAGCGACGCCTCGGCGGTCTTCAGGCGGGCGTCGACGTCGGCGACCTGCGCGGAGACGTCCTCGGTGGTGCGGTACGACGCCTCGACGGTGCCGAGCGCCGACAGGTCGCGGATCAGTGCGTCCACCTCGTCGTTGTCGACGCGCAGCGTCGTGGTCGAGGACGCGTAGCTGGTGGGGCATCCGGTGCTCGGGCAGGCCGACACGCCCTTCTCGTCGACCGTCGTGGGCATCGGCTCGGGGTTGAAGCCGCCGGAGGACGTGGTCTGGCTCGCGATGGTCGCCTGGTGCCGGGCCGCGGCCGCGCCGAGCCCGTCGGTGGCCTTCCCGAGGTCCTCCACCCGCACGGTCATGTCGGCGCGGACGATCACCGAGCGCTGGATCGTGACCGCCAGCGGCTCGCCGCCGGTCACGCCCTTGCCGCCCGAGGCGTCGGGGACCGCGCCTTCGCCGTCGACCGCAGGCGCGGGAGCGGCGACCTCGGACCGGGCGCCGGCGGAGTCGGAGGACCCCGACGCGGAGCAGCCGGCGAGCAGGAGCCCGGCGATCCCGAGCACGGCGGCCGCCGCCGCCGGCCGGCGGCGGGACGTGCGGGCGACGGTGCTGAGTGCAGACATGGCGTCCTCCGGTGTGCGCGGCCGTGCGGTCTGGCGCTGGGACGTGACCTGCCGCACAGCGGTTCCGGGAGGGAAGGTCTCGGATCGGCGACGGTTGCGGGGGAGTGGCAGGGTTGACCCCGTGCGCTGCCGATGCGGCGGCGCGGAGCCCGTTGGACCCGACCCCTCGCGAGGACCCTGTGACCGACCCGGACGACGTCGGACGACGCCCGCACGTCGTCGTGGTGGGAGGCGGCATCTCCGGGCTGGCGGCGGCCTGGCGCCTCGCCACCTTGCGGCACGACCTCGACATCACCGTGCTCGAGGGCTCGGACGTCGTGGGCGGCAAGCTGCGGGTCAGCGAGGTCGACGGCGTCACCGTCGACGAGGGCGCCGAGTCGATGATCGCCACGCGTCCCGAGGCGGTGGCGCTCGCACGCGAGATCGGCCTCGGAGACGCTCTCGTGCACCCCGCCGTCAGCGCGCCGAGCCTGTTCCTCGGCGGCGACCTCGTGCCACTGCCGCCGGCGCTGATGATGGGCGTCCCGACCGACCTCACCTCGCTCGCCCGCTCCGGTGTGATCACACCGCAGGGCCTCGCGCGCATCCCGCTCGACCACGTGCTGCCCCCGACGCGGATCGGCGACGACATCTCCATCGGCGAGTACGTCGGCCGCCGGCTCGGTCCCGAGGTCGTGGTCAAGCTCGTTGCGCCGCTGCTCATGGGCGTGTACGCCGACCGCCCCGTGAACATCTCCATGCGGGTGGCGGCGCCGTCGCTCTTCGAGGCTGCGGCGCAGGACCGGTCGCTGCTCGAGGCCGCGAAGTCGGCGCGCGCCAAGTCTTCTGCCGCCTCGAGCGGCGGCCCCGTCTTCGCCGGCATCCGCGGCGGCGTGGGCAGGTTCCCCGTCGTCCTCGCCGAGAGGCTGCGCGCGGCCGGCGTCACGATCACCACCGGCGTCACGGTGCGGGACGTCGTGCGCGCACCGCGCGGCTGGCGGGTCGAGACCGGTGCGACCAACGACGTGACGTTCCTCGACGCCGACGCCGTGATCCTCGCCGTGCCCGCTCCGGTCGCGGCAAAGCTGGCCAAGGGCCTCTCGGTGCAGGCCGAGGCCGAGCTGTCCGAGCTCGAGGTCACGTCGGTCGCCGTCGTCACGCTTCTCTATCGCGCATCCGACCTCCCGGGCGGCGACGTGCCCGAGGGCAGCGGCTACCTCACGCCGTCCGACGTGCGCCGCCCCGTGAAGGCGGCGACGTTCGCCTCGCACAAGTGGCAGTGGATCGCCGACGAGGCCGCCCCGCGCGGCCTGGTGGCGGTGCGGTGCTCGATGGGCCTCGCGGACGACGTCGAGATGCTGCAGCGCGACGACGACGACCTCGCGCGTCTCGCCGCCGACGACCTCGCGTTCGCCGCGCGCCTCGGCAAGGCCCGGCCGGTCGCGTCCCGCGTCACGCGCTGGGGCGGCGGGCTGCCGCGGTACGCCGTGGGGCACGTCGACCGCGCGACGCGCATCGTCGACGCGCTCCAGTCGCTGCCCGGCATGGCGGTGTGCGGGGCGGCGTACGACGGGGTCGGCATCGCGGCGTGCATCGGCCGCGCGGACAAGGCCGCGACCCACATCTCGCAAGGTCTCGGATCTCACGGAGAATGGCGTCATGGCTGACACCGGCACGACCCAGGGCAAGGGCAAGCGCCCGCAGCAGGGCAAGGTCGCCAAGGAGATCAACGAGCAGATCCGCTACACGACCTGGTCGGTGTTCAAGGCTGCGACGCCTATCGGCGACGCCGACCGCGGGCCGATCGTGGCCGAGGTCGAGGCGCTCGTCGATCAGCTCGCCGCCAAGGACGTCGTCGTGCGCGGCTTCTACGACGTGAGCGCGCTGCGGGCTGACGCCGACGTCGTCCTCTGGATGCATGCGGAGACCTCGGACGCGCTGCAGGACGCCTACCACCGCTTCCGGCGCACGGCGTTCGGCGGCACGCTCGAGCCCGTGTGGTCGCAGATGGCGCTGCACCGGCCGGCGGAGTTCAACAAGTCGCACGTGCCCGCGTTCCTCGCGGACGAGAACGCCAAGGACTACGTCTGCATCTACCCGTTCGTGCGGTCGTACGAGTGGTACCTGCTGCCCGACGAGGAGCGCCGCGAGCTGCTGGTGGAGCACGGCCAGATGGGCCGGGACTTCCCGGATGTGCGCGCCAACACCGTGGCGTCGTTCGCCCTCGGCGACTACGAGTGGATCCTGGCGTTCGAGGCGGACGAGCTGCACCGCATCGTCGACCTCATGCGCCACCTGCGCGGCAGCCGCGCGCGCCTGCACGTCCGCGAGGAGATCCCCTTCTACACCGGCCGCCGCCGCGAGCCCGCCGACCTGATCACCGCCCTCCCCTAAGGCCGCGTCACGAAGAAGTGGTCACCAGAAGTCCCCTGAAGGGCACTTTGTGGCCCTAAGGGTCACAAAGTGCCCGTGAAGGGCGGTTTCGCGTCCACTTCTCGTGGCGTTCGAGCGGTTCCGAGTGCTGCAGGGATACTCGGGGCATGGCTGGAGTCGTCGCTCGTATCTCGATCGCCCCTGTGAAGAGCCTCGGGCTCGTGCACCCCGAGTCGGTCGAGCTCACGGCGTACGGCGCTGCGGGCGACCGCGTGTTCGCCGTGATCGATGCCGAGGGCAAGCTGGCCAACGGCACGAAGCACGGCCCGCTGGTCCGTGTGCGGACGGCGTACGACGGCGAGCGCCTCACGCTGACGCTGCCTGACGGCACCGAGGTGAGCGACGACGTACGTCTCGGCCAGGCGCTCACGCCCGTGTTCTACGGCGAAGAGCGGGCGGCCCGGCTGGTCGTGGGGCCGTTCGCCGAGGCGTTGAGCTCCGTCGACGGGTCGCCGCTGCGGCTGGTGCGGATGGATGACGGCGAGGGCATCGACCGCCCGGGCGACGGCACGGTGTCGCTGCTCTCGACCGCCGCCCTCACCGCCATGGCCGACCAGGCCGGCGAGGTCGAGCCTGTCGACGGGCGCCGCTTCCGGATGACCTTCCTGCTCGACGGGGTGCCCGCCAACGCGGAGGACGCCTGGGTCGGGCGCGAGGTGCGCATCGGCACCGCGACCGTGCGCGTCGCCGGCAACATCGGGCGCTGCTCGATCACGCAGCAGGATCCCGACACCGGCATCAAGAGCTTCGACACCCTCAAGCTCATCCACGCGGCGCGCGGCGAGATGCCCACGACCGAGCCGCTGCCCTTCGGCGTCCACGCCGAGGTCGTCGTCCCGGGCCGGGTCGCCGTGGGCGACGAGGTCACGCCGCTCGACTGAGCGCGGCGGTCCCACCGCACATAGCGAAGGGCCAGAGAACCGCTGGGTTCTCTGGCCCTTCGCTGGGGTGAGCCGCGGCCTATTCGGCGGGCGTGAGCTTGATGCTGATGCTGTTGATGCAGTATCGCTGGTCGGTCGGGGTGCCGTAGCCCTCTCCCTCGAAGACGTGGCCGAGGTGGCTGCCGCAGCTCGCGCACCGCACCTCGACGCGCTTCATGCCCATCGTGCGGTCCTCGAGCAGGATCACCGACTCGCCCGCGAGCGGCGACCAGAACGACGGCCAGCCGCAGTGCGAGTCGAACTTCGTGTCGCTCGTGAACAGCACGGCGTCACACGCGCGGCAGGTGTAGGTGCCGGTGGTCTTGGTGTCGGTGTACTCGCCCGTGAACGCGCGCTCGGTTCCTGCCTCGCGGAGCACGTGGTACTCCTGCGGTGACAGGACGGCCTTCCAGTCGTCCTCGGACTTCACGATGTCGAACTGCGTGCCGTCGGGCTTCACGGTGGGCATGGGTCCTGTGCTCATGGCACCGAACGTACGTCTCCGCAGGGTGTCGAGCCAGCCGGATCCCATGACGGAACGCTTACATGCACCCGCCGGTCGCGCACTCCGGCTAGCGTCGCCCCATGGCGAAGGAGTTCGGCGAGCCGGTAGAGATCGAGGTCGACGGCCACCTCGTACGGGTGAGCAACCCCGAGCGGCCGTACTTCCCGACGGTCGGCATCACCAAGCGCGAGGTGGTGCAGCACTACCTCGACTGCGGCGAGGGCATCCTGCGTGCCCTGCGCGAGCGCCCGACGACCCTCGAGCGCTGGCCCGGGGGAGTCGTGGAGGGCGCGCGCATCTCCACGCGCGAGGGCTTCAAGGGCGAGGCGTTCTACCAGAAGCGAGTTCCGCAGGGCGCGCCGTCGTACGTCGAGACCGCGCGCATCACGTTCCCCTCGGGGCGCACCGCCGACGAGATCTCGCCGACGTCGCTGGCCGTCATCGCGTACGCCGCCAACCTCGGAACGATCACGTTCCACCCCTGGCCGGTGCGGATGCAGGACGTCGAGCACCCGGACGAGCTGCGGCTCGACCTCGACCCGCAGCCGGGCAGCGGCTTCTCCGACGCTGTCGCCGTCGCGCACGAGCTGAAGGCGCTGCTCGAGGAGCTCGGCATGGTCGGCTGGCCGAAGACCAGCGGCGGCCGGGGCATCCACGTGTACGTGCGGATCGAGCCGCGATGGGAGTTCACCGACGTGCGGCATGCGGCCATCGCCGTCGGCCGCGAGCTCGAGCGGCGCATGCCGGGGCGCGTCACCACCAAGTGGTGGAAGGAGGAGCGGCCCGACGGCACGATCTTCCTGGACTACAACCAGAACGCCCGCGACCGCACGATCGCCTCGGCGTACTCGATCCGCTCCAAGCCGCACGCTCCGGTGTCGATGCCGATCCGCTGGGACGAGCTCGACGACGTGTCGCCCTTCGACTTCACCGTCCGCACCGCGGCGGCGCGCTTCGCCGAGGTCGGCGACCTGCACGCGGGCATCGACGACACGTCCTACGACATCACCCCGCTGATCGAGTCGTACGCCCGGGACGAGGCCGACGGCTTCCCCGATCTGCCCTACCCGCCGGACTATCCCAAGATGGCCGGCGAGCCCAAGCGGGTGCAGCCCAGCAAGGACAAGGACCGCCCCCAGGACTGACTCTTCGCGCTGGTCCCGTGACCGCCAGTCACGCGTCCGCGACGACACGCTGACACCGCTTGCAGGTGCCCGGAATGCGCGCACGACGCCCCTAGGCTCGCCGCACTCTGGAGGGTGGGCGTCATGGTGACGGGTCGTGCGCGGGTTGCTGCCCGCAGGGGGATCGAGAAGGTCGCGTCGGTGGCCAGCGCACTGCTGGTGACGACGTCGGTGCTCGTCCTCGGGCTCGGCACCGAGGCGGCGGCCGCAGGTCTCTGCGCCACCCCGGGTGGCGGCGGCGCGGGCGGCACGCTGAGCGGCGTCGTCAACTCGTACTACCCGGGTGTCGGCACCGCAGCAGCGGGCAGCACGAGCATCAGCGTGGGCGCACGGTCGGGTGCGGCGGCCGCCATCGCGGCCGGCGACATGCTGCTCGTGATCCAGATGCAGGGCGCCTCGATCGACAGCACCAACACCACGGCCTACGGCGACGGCGTCGCCGGTGCCCCGGCCTCGGGCTACACGGCTCTCGGCGGCAGCGGCTCCTACGAGTACGTGCGCGCGACCTCCGCGGTCAGCGCCGGGTCGGTGATCATCGCCGGGCTGGGCACCGGATCGGGCCTTCTCAACTCCTACGCGACGGCGACGGCTACGCCGACCGCAGGTCAGCAGACCTTCCAGGTGATCCGCGTCCCGCAGTACACGACGGCCACGACCAGCTCCGGCCTCACAGCCGCTGCGTGGAACGGCTCGGTCGGCGGTGTGCTGGCCCTCGACACCACGTCGACCCTCACCCTCAACGGGACATCGAGTGTTGACGGCCTCGGCTTCCGCGGCGGAGTCGGCATCCAGCGCGGCGGCGGTGCGGGGGCCAGCACCGACGTCGTTGCCTCCTCGGGCGCCAACAACGGAGGCACCAAGGGCGAGGGGATCGCCGGCACCCCGTCGCAGACGACGACGAGCAACGGCTACCCGGGCGGCGACGTCGACCGCGGCGCCCCGGCCAACGGGGGAGGCGGCGGCACCGACGGCCGGCCGTCGGCCAACGACCAGAACACCGGCGGCGGCGGTGGCGGCAACGGCGGCGCGGGCGGCCTCGGCGGCAACGCGTGGTCGTCCGGCGTCGCGACCGGCGGGTACGGCGGTGCAGCACTCACGGCCTCGGCGTCGCGCGCCTTCCTCGGTGGCGGCGGTGGCGCCGGCACCGGCAACAACTTCACCGCTCCCAACTCCAACGGTGCGGCTGGCGGCGGCATCGTCCTGATCCGGGCCGGCGCGGTCGCCGGCGCCGGGTCGATCACGGCCAACGGCGCTTCCGCAGGCAACGCCACGCCCAACGACGGCGGTGGCGGCGCTGGCGCGGGCGGCACGATCGTGCTGACGTCCCCGTCGGGATCCCTTGCGGGAGCGAGCCTCTCGGCCAACGGCGGTCGCGGCGGCGATGCCTGGCGCACCCAGGCGGGCGCCGGCAACGCGCATGGCCCGGGCGGCGGCGGTGGTGGCGGTTGGATCCTCACGTCCAGCGCGCCCACGGCCACTGCGGTGACCGGCGGGACGAACGGCCTCACCACCACGGGCGACCTCGTCTATGGATCCGCCCCGGGCTCGCCCGGGCAGACCTCGACGGTGACTCCCGGATCCGTCCCCGGGGTCAGCGGCGGCGCCGAGTGCGCCGATCTCTCGATCACCAAGTCGGGCCCGGCCTCGGTCGTCGCCGGCGCGCCGGCGACCTACGTCCTCGACGTCGCCAATGCAGGGCCCGTCGCGGCGACCGCCGTGTCGGTGACCGACACCCTTCCGGCGGGGGTCACCTACGTCTCCGCCGACGGCGGGCCGACCTGGGCCTGCTCGAACAGCGGGGACGTCTCCGTCACCTGCACCCGCGCGAGCCTCGCCTCCGGGACGTCGGCGCCGTCGATCACGATCGTGGTCACCGCACCCGCGCAGGCGGGGTCGATCGTGAACGCCGCACGCGTCACCAGCGCCACGCCGGACCAGGTGCCGGGCAACAACGACGCGTCGGCGACCACAGCGGTGACGGCGTCCGCGGACGTGTCCATCGTGAAGTCGGGCCCGACCCAGGTCGATGCGGGCGGCACCGTCGTCTACCAGCTCGTGGTCAGCAACGCCGGCCCCTCCGACGCCGCGGCGGTCTCAGTGGTCGACACGCTGCCTCCGGGCGTCGTGCTCGGCACGGTGACCGCGTCGGGATGGACCTGCAGCAGCTCGGGCAACGCGACCGTGACGTGCACGCGGCCGACGCTGGCTGCAGGCGCGTCGTCCACGATCACGGTCGAGGTCAGCGCACCCGGTCAGGCGGTCACCCTGCTCAACGACGCCGAGGTGTCCTCGACGACGCCGGACCCGGATCCTGACAACAACCGGTCGTCCGCCTCCACCGACGTGACCGGGCTCGCCGACCTGTCGATCGTGAAGGCCGGACCGACGGAGGTCGTCGCGGGGAGCGCGATCTCTTACGACCTCGAGGTGAGCAACGCCGGCCCTTCTGATGCGGTGGCCGTGTCGGTGACCGACACGCTGCCGCCGGGGACCACGTTCGTGTCCGTCGACGGTGGCGCGAGCTGGTCGTGCTCGAGCTCGGGCGACGTGTCGGTGACGTGCACGCTTCCCTCGCTGGCTTCCGGTGCCACGGCACCGACCATCACGATCGTCGTCACGGCGCCGACCGAGGCTGCCTCGCTGACCAACACGGCGCAGGTGTCGAGCAGCACGAACGACCCGGTGCCCGGCAACGACCGGTCGTCGGTCGACACCACCGTGACGGCGTCCGCAGATCTGTCGATCATGAAGGCCGGACCGGCGGAGGTCGTTGCGGGGAGCGCGATCTCGTACGACCTCGACGTGAGCAACGCCGGTCCGTCCGATGCGGTGGCGGTGTCGGTGACCGACACGCTGCCCCCGGGCACGACGTTCGTGTCGGTCGACGGCGGCGCGAGCTGGTCGTGCTCGAGCTCGGGCAGCGTGTCGGTCACGTGCACGCGCCCCTCGCTGGTCTCCGGTGCCACGGCGCCGACGATCACGATCGTGGTGACGGCGCCGACCGAGGCTGCCTCGCTGACCAACGCGGCAGCGGTGTCGAGCAGCACGAACGACCCGGTGCCTGGCAACGACCGGTCGTCGGTCGACACCAGCGTGACGGCCTCGGCCGATCTGTCGATCGTGAAGTCCGGGCCCGCCCAGGTGGCAGCCGGCGGGTCGGTGTCGTACGACCTCGACGTCAGCAACGCAGGCCCGTCCGATGCGGTGGCAGTGTCGGTGACCGACGCGCTGCCCGCGGGGACGACGTTCGTGTCGGTCGACGGCGGCTCCGCCTGGTCGTGCGCCAACGCCTTCGACGTGTCGGTGAGCTGCACGACCTCGGCTCTCGCCTCCGGCGCGTCCTCGACGATCACCGTGGTCGTGACGGCGCCCGCCGGGTCCGCGGCGCTGACCAACACGGCCGAGGTGACGTCGTCCACCCCGGATCCGGACCCGGACAACAACAATTGCTCGGTGTCCACGCAGGTCGCGGCGTCCGCGGACCTCTCGATCGTGAAGACCGCGCCCAGCTCGGTCGAGACCGGTGCGGTCGTCAGGTACACCCTCGTCGTCTCGAACGCCGGGCCCGATGACGCCCTCGACGTCGAGGTGACCGACTCCCTGCCGGCAGGCGTGACCTTCGTGAGCGCCACGGGTGACGGCTGGACCTGCCAGTTCTCCGCAGCCCATGGCGTGCGCTGCACGCGACCCAGCCTGGCGACGGGGACGATCGCGCCGGCACTCACCCTGCTGGTGACCGCGCCGACGGTGGCTGGCTCCCTCGTGAACGAGGCCTCGGCCGCGTCCGCGACCGCTGACCCCGTGCCCGACAACAACGCCGGCACCGCCACCGTCGAGGTGCGCACGGTCGACGAGCCCAGCGGTGGAGGCGGTGGGAACGGCGGTGGCGGCGGGAACGGCGGCTCCGGTGGCACCGGTGGCGACGGCCTGAGCGAGTCCGGTGCGTCGGTGCTCCTCGAGCTGTCCGCGGCCCTGGCACTCCTCGTCGCGGGCGTGATGCTGCTGCTCGGGGCCCGTCGCCGCGCCTGATCCGGCAGTGACGCGCGTCGCACCAGGTTTCGGACGTCAGGCACCGGGCACATCCCTGCGCATGAGTACCTCGACCTATCTCGGCGGCGCTCTGCTCGTCGCACCGTTCGTCGCCGTCATCGCGACCGGCGCCGTGGTCGGCGTGACCGCAGCCGTCGTCCTCGACACCGTCGGTCTCGCGCGCAGGCTGGGGCGCTAGCGTCCTGCCATGACCTCGGTGCGGCAGGCGACGGAGAGCGACCTCGACGCGGTCGTGGGCACAGTGGCGGCCGCCTTCGTCGGCGACCCGGCCTGGGACTACATGTGCGGCCCCGACAACGACGTCGCGGCCCGGGCCTTCGCCCGGCTGCTCTTCCTCGGCCGCGCGCCGAAGGGGACCGTCTGGATCGCGGACGAGGGCGCGGCGGTCGCGATGTGGGACCGCGTCGACGGCGAGAGCCGCAGCGACCTGTCACACCTCTGGCGCGACTTCGTCGCCGTGGCCGGCCAGGGGATCGTCGACCGGGTCGAGGCGTACGACGAAGCGATCAAGACCCTGAAGCCGTCGGCTCCCTACTGGTACCTCGGCGTCCTCGCGACGCACCCCGACCATCAGGGCCGCGGGCTCGCCACCGCTGTCCTGCAGCCCGGCCTCGCAAGCGCCGATGCCGAGGGCTGGGACGCGTGGCTGGAGACCTCCAAGCCCGGGAACAAGGCGTTCTACGCCGGCCGGGGCTTCACCGAGGTGCACCCGGTCGAGATCCCGGACGGCCCGCCCACATGGTGGATCCGACGCCCTGCCGCGGGCTGACGTGGCCCTGCGCCGGCGGAGCGACCGGAGCGGCTAGGCTCCCCGCATGATCGCCGCGCTCATCGCCATCTTCGTCGTCCTGGTCGTCGTCCTCGTGGTCGTCGGCGTCCGCATGATGAAGGGCAAGAACATCCGCGGCTGACGCGCTCAGCGCGCCAGCACGTCCGCGAGGTCGTACCTCACGGGCCGCTCGAGCTGGTCGTACGTGCACGACTCGGGTGTCCGGTCCGCACGCCAGCGCTTGAACTGCGTCGTGTGCCGGAACCGGTCGCCCTCCATGGCGTCGTACCCGACCTCCACGACGAGCTCGGGCCGCAGCGGCCGCCAGTCGAGCTCCTTGCCCGAGCTCCAGCGCGAGACCGCGCCCGGGAGCCGCTGGCCCTCGTGCGCCGCGGCATCGCGCCACGCAGCCCACGGGTGCACGTCGCCGTCGCCGAGCGCGTACGGCGCGAGCTCGTCGATCAGCTCCGCCCGGCGCGCCATGGTGAACGTCGCCGAGACCCCGACCGACTGCAGCGAGCCGTCGTCGGCGTACAGGCCCAGCATCAGCGAGCCCACGATCTCCTGGCCGTCGGCGCCCGCCTGCTTGTGCGGCCGCCAGCCCGCGACGACGCAGTCGGCCGTCCGCGCGTGCTTCACCTTGAGCATCACGCGCTTGTCGGGCTGGTACGTCGAGGCGAGCGGCTTGCAGATGATGCCGTCGAGGCCGGCGCCCTCGAACACCTCGAACCAGCGGCGGCCCTCGTCGGCGTCAGCGCTGATGCGGGTGAGGTGCACGCTGCCGCCGGCGCCCGCGAGCGCACCCTCGAGCGCGGCACGGCGTACGCCGAACGGCTCGCCCATGAGGTCGTCGTCTCCGAGCGCCAGCAGGTCGAACGCCACGAACGACGCGGGGACCTCGCGCGCCAGCATCTGCACCCGGCTGTCGGCGGGGTGGATGCGCGACTGCAGGGTGCCGAAGTCGAGCCGGTCGCCGGTCACGACGACGATCTCGCCGTCCACGACGCAGCGCTCGGGCAGGGCTGCGCGCAGCGCCTCGACCAGCTCGGGGAAGTAGCGCGTCATCGGCTTCTCGTTGCGGCTGCCGAGCTCGACCTCGTCGCCGTCCTTGAAGACGATGCAGCGGAAGCCGTCCCACTTGGGCTCGTAGACCAGGCCGCCCGCGACCGAGTCGGGCAGCGGCACGCCGCCGGTGACGGGCTTGGCCAGCATCGGCTTCACGGGCGGCATCACGGGCAGGCGCATCGCCCCATCCTGCCCCGCATCCCCGTCCCGCAGGGCTGATCCCGACGACGAGCCCGATCCGTCGCCGCTGCTGCGTGGGCCAGGATGGGCACGTGCGGGACGAGGTGCTGCGACGGATCTGCGACGCCGTGCCCGTGCGCCCTGGCGGGTTCGTCCGCGTCGGGATCGACGGGCCCGACGGCTCGGGCAAGACCGTGCTGGCCGACGAGCTCGCCGCCGTCCTCCGCGGCGACGGACGTCCGGTAGTGCGGGTGAGCGCGGACGACTTCCACCAGGTACGCGCCGTCCGCTACGAGCTCGGGCGCACGAGCGCCGAGGGCATGTGGCTGCACTCCTACGACTACGACCGACTGCTGAGCGACGTGCTCGCCGCCTTCGGGCCGCACGGCGACGGCCGCTACAGCGCCCGGGCCCACGACCTCGCGACCGACGAGGTGCTCGAGCCCGTGTGGCAGATCGCGCCGCGCGGCTCGGTGCTCGTGGTCGACGGCCTCTTCCTGCACCGAGACGAGCTGCGCGGCTCGTGGGACGTCTCGGTCTGGCTCGAGGTGCCGTACGAGGTGACGTGCGCGCGCATGGCCGTGCGCGACGGCACCGATCCGGACCCCGCCCACCCGAGCGTCGCGAGGTACGTCGGAGCCCAGGAGATATACCGCGAGGCCGCCGACCCCGCGGCACGCGCGGACGTCGTCGTCGACAACGCGGACCTCGAGCGCCCGTGGATCCTGCGCGCCCCGCCTCAGCCAGACGTGTAGCGAAGGAAGAGGGTGCCCTCGTCCTCGAGGACGTGCACGAGCGAGAGCGGCCTCGGGGCATCGCCGAGCGGGGCCCCGGCGAGGATGCGCGGGATCTCCGGGCCTCCGGCGTACGAGCCGCCCGCGAGCACCGGCGACACCGTGAGCAGCAGCTCGTCGAGCACATCCGCAGCGGCCAGGTCGCCGAGAAGGCTCGGCCCGCCCTCGGCGTGGATGCGCACGAGGCCTCGCTCGTTCAGCTGCGCGACGGCAGAGGCGAGGTCGACCTCGTCGTCGCCCGCGACCAGCACGTCGGCGTGCTCTGCCGTACGGCGCCGGAGCTCGGGATCGGAGGCGCCGCCCGTCACCACGATCGGTCGTGAGTCCGGGGCGGTGAACAGGTCGGAGGTCAGGTCGAGGTGCAGCGAGCGGCTGACGACCGCGATGAACGGTGCCGGCGCCTGGCCGGCGTCGCGGCGGCGGTCGGCGAAGGACGGCTTCTCCCTGGCCGGCTTGTAGCCCTCGGCGCGCACCGTGCCGGCGCCCGCGAGGACGACGTCGGCGAGACCGCGCAGGCGGCCGAAGATGCGCTTGTCGGCCTCGCCGCTGATGGCTCCGGACAGGCCCTCGGGACCGCGCGCAGCACCGTCGACCGTCGACACCATGTTGGCGCGCAGCCACGGCTGCGACGCGGGCCAGCCCGGCCACGCGTAGGCGTCGTCGAGGTCGGCGTCGGTCAGGTCGTCGGCCACGTGGGGCAGGAGCATGCGCACGCGTCGATCCTCGCACCCGCGCGGCGGGTGCGGGTGGCGCCGTCCGGCTCAGCTCTTGGGTCGGGCCAGGAACGTGAAGAGCGCCACGATCACGGCGGCGATGAAGACCTGCAGGGCGAACACGCCCCAGAAGCCCCAGCCCTGCGAGTGCCCGATCGCGCCGCCGATGGCCGAGCCCACGAGACCGATGAGGATCGTGAGGAGGCAGCCGGTGGGTTCGTTGTTCCGGATCACCAGACGGGCCAGACCCCCGATGATGAGGCCCACGAAGATTCCGGAGATGATGCCGCTCGGTTCCATGCCGGCATCCTGCCAGCAGCGAGGGGCGACGATGGGCAACAAGAACGACTCCGTCCGCACGGTCGAGGCGCACGACGTGGTCGAGGCCGTGACCTTCCGGCCCGGCGACCAGCTCGCCGACAGGTCCACGCGCGACCCCGACACAGCCCCCGGCGACCGCGCCATCACCGAGGCCGCGACAGCCGCGATCGTCGCCGAGCTCGCGGGCCTCCAGGAGCAGCTGTACGCCGAGGGTGTAGGTGGCGGTCAGCGATCGCTCCTGCTGCTGCTGCAGGGCATGGACACCTCGGGCAAGGACGGCACGGTGCGGCGCGTCGTCGGCGCGATGAACCCCGCGGGTGTGCGCATCACGTCGTTCAAGAAGCCGACCACGGAGGAGCTCAACCACGACTTCCTCTGGCGCATCGACAAGCAGCTGCCAATGCCGGGAGAGGTCAGCGTCTTCAACCGCTCGCAGTACGAGGACGTGCTCGTGGTGCGCGTGCACGACCTCGTGCCAGAGAGCGAGTGGTCGGGGCGCTACGACAAGATCAACGAGTTCGAGCGCCGCGTCGTGGATGCAGGCACGCACGTCATCAAGGTGATGCTGCACATCTCGAAGACCGAGCAGAAGGAGCGGCTCGGCGAGCGGCTCGCCGACCCGACCAAGCACTGGAAGTACAACGCCGGCGACCTGACCGAGCGTGCCTTCTGGGACGACTACCAGGCGGCGTACCAGGACGCGCTGACGAAGTGCAGCACCGACAGCGCCCCGTGGTACGTCGTGCCCGGCGACCGCAAGTGGTACCGCGACTGGGTGGTGGCCAACCTGCTCGTGCACGCGCTGCGCGAGATGAGCCCGCGCTACCCACCCGCCGACTTCGACGTCGCCGAGCAGAAGCGACTCCTGGCCGCCGCCGACTGACACGTCGCTGCTGCGCGGCACGCCGCCGCGTCGGCCCTACGGTGGTCCCGTGAGCGAGCCCGAGCAGGACGCGAGCCGCCGCCGCGGCGCCGTGGCTGCGTTCTGGTCGCGCGTCGATGCGGCGTCTGCGAGCTGGACCCCGGCCCAGCACCGCAGCGCCACGACTCTCACGGAGTCCGTGTCGATCGGTGCCCGGGTGATGGTGTCGACGCGCTTCACCGGGCTCGCCGCGGAGATGTCCTTCTGGGGCATCTTCGCGTTGCCCTGGGTGCTGCTGGGCGCGGTCGCCGGTCTTGCGTGGGTGCAGTCGCAGTTCGGCCTCGACGTCCTGACCCAGGCCCAGCAGCTCATCCTCGACACGGCGTCCAAGGTGCTGACGCCCGACGTCGTCGACGACGTCGTGGAGCCGCTCGTCGCCGAGATGTTCCAGTACGGCTCGACCGGGTTGTCGCTCTTCTCGTTCGTCATCGCGCTGTGGTCGGGGTCGCGCCTCGTCGCCACGGCCGTGCAGGCTGTCGTGATCGTGTCGGGCGACCGGTACGCAGGGTATGTCCGCACGCGGGCACGTGCGCTTCTCATCTACGCGTCCGCGCTCCTCGCGCTCATCCCCGTGACCATCCTCATGCTGGCCGGGCCCGACGTGTTCTCCCGGTGGCTGGGCACCTCGGGCACGTGGCTGTTCTGGATCGGCTTCCTCGGCGCCACCACGATCCTGTTCGCCTCGCTGTACCACTTCTCGCTCGTGCCCCGGCGTCCGCTGCGCAGGGCGCTGCCCGGCGCGCTGGTCGCGGTCGCCGGCTGGGTGCTCGGCTCCATCGGTCTGCGCGTCTACCTCGCCTACAGCTTCACCCGCGGCTCGCTCTACGGCATCGTCGGCGCCCCGATCGCGGTGATGCTGTGGGCGTACGTCACGTCGTACGTCGTTCTGCTCGGAGCGCTCGTGAACCGCGTGGTCGACGAGTGGCGCGAGATGTCGACGTTCCCGACCTTCGGGCAGAGCCTGCGCGGCCTGCTACGGCCGGACGACGCGCACCGTGTCGCCGGTGCGGATGACGCCGCCGCGGACGACGGACGTGTTGATCCCGCGCAGCCGTAGGAGCTTGCCGTCCGGCTTCGCGGTGAGGCGCAGCGCCTCGACGCCGAACCGCTCGGAGAACTTCGCGCAGCCGGTGTGCGGCGCGTCTGTGACCTCGAGCGCAGCGTCGCCGATCTCGAGCAGCGTGCCCGTCGGCAGGTTGTCGGTGCTGAGGTCGAGGTCGACGTAGATCTGGTCTCCGGCCAGCGGCACCCGCTCGTCGGTGCTCGCCACGAGGCGGGCGGCGCGGATGTTCATGACGGTGACCTGCGCCTTGGGGTTCGCCGAACCGTCGGGCGTCCGCGTGCTGCCGCGCTCGATCCACGTGTCGCCGACGACGCCCACCGACAGGTCGAGGGTCGCCTCGGTCTGCAGCACGCGCTCGCCCACCTGGGGGCGGGTGACGATCAGCTCGACGGGGCCGGCGTCGGCGGGGGAGAGCCGGACGTCCGCGAGCCCGGCCTCGAGCGCCTCGGGATCGCGGTGGAAGGGCTCGTGGTCGGGGTTCACCGGCTGCATGGGGCCGATCTTCCCAAACCGGTCAACGGCCGCGCGACCCCGTTCTTGTGGTCAGACGGTGGCGGTGACGGTATCGTAGCCGCGCAGGACGAAGGTGCTGCGCTTGACCGGCGACCCGACCAGCCCCAGGCCGGGGAACCGCTCGGCGAGCATCGGCAGCGACTGCTGCATCTCCAGGCGCGCGAGCGGGCCACCGAGGCAGAAGTGGATCCCGGCGCCGAACGCGATGTGCGGGTTGGGATCGCGGCCGACGTCGAACGAGTCGGCGTCCTCGAAGACCTCGGGGTCGCGATTGGCCGAGCCGAGCAGGGCCGCGATCTTCTGGCCCTCGCGGATCGTGGCGCCGCCGATCTCGACGTCGGCGAGCGCCGTCCGCTCGAACAGCGCCGAGGGTGTGTCGTAGCGGAGCATCTCCTCGACCGCGGTGCTCGCGAGCCCCCACGGGTCGGCGACGACGCGGTCCCACTGGTCGCGGTGGTCCATGAGCGCGACGAGGCCGTTGCCGAACCCGTTGACGGTGGCTTCGTGGCCGGCGTTGAGCAGCAGCACGACCGTGGCGGCGAGCTCGTGCGCGGTGAGTCGCTCGCCCTCGGCCTCGACCTGGGCGAGGTGCGTGACGAGGTCGTCGCCCGGCTCGACGCGGCGGCGCTCGACGAGCTCGGCGACGTACGCCGCGAACTCGCGGCACGCGGCCTCGGCGCGACGGTCGTCCTCGGGCGTGCGGTCGTACTCGTACATCTTCACGATGGCCTGCGACCACGGCCGCAGCGGACCGATCTCGTCGTCGGGCACGCCGAGGAGGTCGGCGATGACGAGGACGGGAAGCGGCTCGGCGTAGTCGGCGATCGCGTCGAAGCTGCCCGTCTCGGCGAGCTTCACCGCGCACCCGTCGAGCAGATCGGCGCACAGCTCCTGGATGCGCGGGCGGCGGGCGTCGATGTTGCCCCGGGCGAACGCGGCGGCCACGAGTCGGCGCAGGCGCGTGTGCTTGGGCGGCTCGTTCTCCAGAAGTGCGTCCGCGTGCAGCCAGTTGAAGGTCTCCCAGGCGTCCTCGGGCACCCGGGCGCGCCAGACCCTGCCGAGCGACCGGTCGCGCAGTACGGCGTTGGCGTCCGCGTGGCGGAAGGCCAACCACATGCCGAGGCCGTCGTCCCACACCGGGCGGCCCTCGGCGCGCATGCGCGTGAAGGCGGGGTAGGGGTCGGCGACGATCGCCGGGTCGTCGATGGAGAAGGCCGTGGCGCTCATGGTTGCCGACCCTAGTGCGAGCGCGTCGGTGCGTGGGTCAGGCGGGTGCGCCCTCGAGCCACTGCACGGCGGCCTCGGCCGTCCAGCCCTGGGGGTGCGCGGCGAGCATCGTGCGCGGGCCGTCGAGGTCGTCGCCGAGCGTCACGAGCGGCAGCTCGGGCTCACCGCCCTTGCGGATCTGAGGCATGCCGACGCTTGCGACGAGCGCGTTGCAGAGGCATACCCGGCCCGAGGTCGCCTCGGCCTCGCCGCCCTTGCGCTCGAAGATGCGGTCGGGCTCGGCGGGGCATCGGTAGTCGACCTCGCCGTTGTCCTTGAGGAAGGGCTGGCGCAGGTGACCGAGGTCGCACACCGCGGGGCGCTCCTCGCGGAGCGAGAGGTCCGAGAGCGTGCCGTCGAGCTGGGCGACCTTGAACGGGAAGCCGGTGGGGGAGGCGTGCGCATCGGTGCGCGTGACGAGGGTGCCGTCGGCGAGCTGGCGCAGCAGCTCGGCCCGCAGGTCGTCGCGGAAGCCGGAGTCGAGGGACAGGGCGAACAGGGTGCCGACCTGGATGCCACGGGCGCCGAGCGCCTCGGCCTCCGCGAGCTTGTCGGGGCTGCCGAACGAGCCGGCCATCCAGAACGGCAGACCGATCGTGGTCATGGCCTCGGTGTCGCACGCGTCCCGCGGCCCGTAGACGGGCTGGCCGAGCTCGTCGAGCACGAGCTTGCCGCGCGGGGGAGCGTTGTGCCCGCCGGCGGTCGGCGCCTCCACGACGAAGCCGTCGGGGCGCGTGACCTCGGACCGCGCCAGGTAACCGGCGAGCACGTGGCTCGACACGATCGCGAGGAATGTCGGCCGGGACGGCACCTGGACGGCGCCGCCCATCACCTCGAGCGGTTCGAAGTCCACGGTGAACGACTGCTCGCCCGCCTCGTGCACGTCGACCGGCAGCGACGTCGCACGGTTCTTCGCGAGGTCGTCGAGCATCGCGGGGATGTGCGCAGGGATGCCGGCGCCCATGAGCACCGCGTCGACGCCGGCGAGCATCGCGCCGTACGCCGAGGCAGGCGTGGTCATCTGGATCTTCTCGAGGTAGTTGATGCCGACGGCGCCGTCATGCCCCTCACGGGCGAGCCACACCTCGACGAAGTTGCCGACGACGATGAGCCGCTGCGCGCGCAGGCTCGGGTCGATGGCCGGCCGCGAGGTCGGTGCGTACGGCGTGGTCGCACCCTTGCCGCCGTCGACGAAGTACCGGTCGAGCACCTCGGACGCGATCTCGGGCACGGGGAAGGCCGCGAGCGCGCGGCGCACGTCGCCGTCGGGGTCGCCGTCCTGCAGGCGGCGGGCCACGACGATGTCGAGCGCGGTGCCGGACACGACGCCGAGGCCGCCGGCGCGGCTGACCGCACGGGCGAGGCGCCAGGAGGAGACGGCGACGCCCATGCCTCCCTGGATGACGCGCGGCAGGGTCGTCTCGGTCATGGCAGCACTCCCAGGTCGGGCCGGAACCTTTCGGTTACGTTACCGTAGGTTGTGCGGTCCCGAACAGATCCCGCGCTGCGATGCGCAGCACACCCGGGACTTCCTCAGCCGAGGAACCGTCCGCTCTCGAACGGCATCGGATCCAGCCACGGGCTGCGCACCGGCACCGAATCCTCGGCCAGGTCGGTCACCCGAAGGTCCACCGCGCGGGCGGCGGCATGCTCGACCGTGCGGTCGACGTCCTCGCCGCCTCCGGGGTAGCCGGGGATGGCGTCGTCGTCCGCCCAGCCGGGACTGTCGGCCAGGTCCCAGATGGGGTCGGAGTCGTCGAACGGCAGCTGGATCGGTGCGGTCATGCCGGTGGCGTACCTGCGCATCACGAGCCTCCTCGGTCCCCGAACCTCGTGAGCCCTGGATACGCCTGCACGCGGTGACAGGTCGATGGTCAATCCGGGTAGGTGGCGGAGCGTGGCCGCCGCTGGGCCGACGGGGGAGACGCGCAGTGCACCGGTGGACCCGGTCACCGCATCCACTCACCGTCGATCCACTGCACATCGCCCTCGAAGCAAGGGGCCATCCGGGTCGACCACCACGTGTCCTGCTCGGGGTCGTCCCCGAGCGACTCGTAGCTCGTCTTGTCCGCGAAGCGGATCGCGGCCACCACCGTCCGGCCGTCCGCGGCCAGCAGGACCGACTGCCCGTCGTAGCCGCTCACGACCCGCCCCCGCTCGTCCTCCCAGGCACGGGTGATCGCCTCGACCTCGGCGAAGGGGACGGCCAGACGACCGATCATCACACTGCCGTACACGTCGACCACATCCTTGGCTGCCAGGGGATCCCCGTGCCTGTCTGGGTACGCCTGCACGCGGTGACACGTCCATGGTCAGTACGGGTGGGAATCGGGCACCGGCGGGAACGCAGAAGGCCCCGGCGTGAGCCGGGGCCTTCGATGGTGGGCGATACAGGAATCGAACCTGTGACCTCTTCCGTGTCAAGGAAGCGCGCTAGCCCCTGCGCCAATCGCCCGTGGGGTGTTCCCCCGGTGGTGACCGAGGTGGAGACGGGATTTGAACCCGTGTACACGGCTTTGCAGGCCGTTGCCTCGCCTCTCGGCCACTCCACCGAGCAGACCCCCTCACGGGGTCTTCCGAGCGGACGACGGGACTCGAACCCGCGACCCTCACCTTGGCAAGGTGATGCGCTACCAACTGCGCTACGTCCGCGATGCAGCCCGGAGAAAGTCCCCCTTGCTGCGGGACGAAACCATAACCCATCGCCGCATGAGTCACCAAAGCGGGCCCGCAGGCATGGCGACCCGCGATGATGGCCGCCGTGAGCGACGCCGACCCCTTCGCACCCGGCCTGTCCTTCGACCCGGCCTGGCCCCGCGCGGGCTCGTGGCTGCGGCGGGAGAGCGCCGACCACGCAGGCGACGCCTCCCTCGACCTGGCATTGCTGGGGATACCGGCGTTCCGTACCTCGCTCTCGCCCACCGGGGCGCACGCCACTCCGGCCGCGGTCCGCGACGCGCTGCTGCGCTACTCCACCCACGCCCACGGCCTCGACCTCGACTCGCTCGTGGTGGCAGACCTCGGCGACGTCGACGAGCCGGACGGTCGGGACGGCGAGCAGCGTGTGATCACCGCCGTGGCGGACGCCGCATCCCGAGCGCGGCTCGTGGTCGCGCTCGGCGGCGACAACTCGGTCACCTACGGCACCGCCCTCGGGGCGTGGGGCACCGCCCTGCCCAGCGCGGGCCTCATCACCCTCGACGCCCACCACGACCTGCGCGACGGCGAGAGCAACGGCTCGCCCGTCCGACGCCTCCTCGACTCCGGGCTCGACGGCAGCCGCGTCGTGCAGATCGGCATCTCCGACTTCGCGAACTCGCGCACCTACTCGGAGCGGGCGCGGGACGCCGGCATCACGGTGATCGGCCGCGACGACGTCGCCGACCGCGGGATCGGCGCGACTGTCGCCGAGGCCCTCGCGATCGCAGGCGCTGCCGGCGGGCCGGTGCACGTCGACCTCGACGTCGACGTGTGCGACCGGTCCGTCGCGCCGGGCTGCCCGGCGTCGGTGCCCGGCGGCATCTCGGCGCACGAGCTGCGCCGAGCGGCGTTCCTGCTGGCCCTCGACTCCCGCGTCTCCTCGCTCGACATCACCGAGGTCGACGCCACGGCCGACACCGCCGACCTGCGCACGGTGCGGCTCGCCGCCCTCTGCGTCCTCGAGGCTGCGGCCGGCCTCGCCGCCCGGGCGTGAGCGGTCGCCCCGCGCCCGGCGAGCCGTGCGCGCACCTCGGCGGTCGTCTTGCGACCGGTCTCGTCGAGGTGAGCTCCGACCCTGCCGTGCTCGACTCGGGCGGCTGGTGGGCGGTGGTGCTGCCGTACGACGGCGAGCCGGTGCTCGCCCGCTTCCGCGACGTCGTCGAGGCGCCCGCGCCGGGGGGCGACTGGGTGGGACCGGATCGCGTCGCGTGGCGCACGTCGGCGTCCCGCGGGGAGTACGTCGCCGCGGTCGTCGAGGTCCGCGAGCGGATCGCGGCCGGTGACGTCTACCAGGCCAACGTGTGCCGGGTGCTGAGCGCGATCCTGCCCGACCCGGCGAAGGCCGACGTCGCAGGCCTCTCGGCGCTCCTGCGCGCGGGCAATCCCGCGCCGTACGCCGGCTTCGTGCGCCTGCCAGGCGGCTCCCACGGGGCCCTGCCCGACGGCGGTGTGCATGTCGCCACGGCGTCGCCCGAGCTGTTCCTGCGCCGCCGCGGCGACGTCGTGGAGAGCGGGCCGATCAAGGGCACCGGACGCACCGAGGCCGACCTCGAGCCCAAGGACTCGGCCGAGAACGTGATGATCGTCGACCTGGTGCGCAACGACCTCGGAGCGGTGTCCGAGACCGGCAGCGTGACGGTGCCGCGCCTGCTGGCCGTCGAGGAGCATCCCGGCCTCGTGCACCTGGTCTCGACCGTGCGCGGCGTCCTCCGCGTCGGCACGACCTGGCCGCAGCTGCTCGCAGCGTCCTTCCCGCCCGGCTCGGTCACCGGAGCCCCGAAGTCCTCCGCGCTGCGGATCATCGACGAGGTCGAGGCGGCCTCGCGCGGGCCGTACTGCGGCGCGGTCGGCTGGGTCGACGCCGATGCCGGCACGGCCGAGCTGGCCGTGGCGATCCGCACGTTCTGGCTGGACGGCGACCAGGTGCGCTTCGGCACGGGCGCAGGGATCACCTGGGGGAGCGACCCGGGGCGCGAGTGGGACGAGACCGAGCTCAAGGCGGAGACGCTGCTCGGTGTGGCGGCAGGCACGTGGGAGGCTGGGCGACCGTGAGCACCCTCGGCAACCGGTTCTGGGTCGACGACCGCCTCGTCCGGCCTGACGAGGCGCACGTCAGCGTCCTCGACCATGGCCTGACCGTCGGCGACGGCGTCTTCGAGACCCTGCTCGTGCGCGACGGAATCCCCTACGCGCTCACCCGCCACCTCGCGCGGCTCGGGCGCTCGCTGGCGGGTCTCGGCTTCGCAGGCCCGGGCGACGACCGCGTGCGCGAGGCCGTCGCTGCCGTGGTTCGGGACGCCGGCGACGACGCCGCGTTCGCCCGGCTGCGCATCACGGTCACGTCGGGTGTCGGCCCCCTCGGCAGCGACCGCGGCACGGTCGACCCGACGCTCGTCGTCACGTGCGTGCCCGCGAAGGCCTGGCCGGCCACATCCTCGCTCGCGACGGTGCCGTGGGTGCGCAACGAGCGCTCGGCCGTCGCAGGTCTGAAGACCACGTCGTACGCCGAGAACGCAGTCGCCCTGGCCGCGGCGCACGAGCGCGGCGCGTCCGAGGCGGTGTTCGCGGACACGCAGGGACGGCTCTGCGAGGGGACCGGGAGCAACGTCTTCGTCGTCGTCGACGGCGAGGTGCTCACGCCCCACCTGCGCTGCGGGGCGCTGGCCGGAGTGACCCGTGAGCTCGTGCTCGAGTGGGCGCCGGCGGTCGCGCCCGTGCGCGAGACCGACCTGCCGTACGACGTCCTCTTCAACGCCGACGAGGTGTTCATCACCTCGAGCACGCGCGACGTGCACCCCGTCGACCGCATCGACGACCGCGTGATCGCCGTCGGCCCGATCACGACCGACGTCGCGGCGGAGTTCGCCCGACGGGCGGCGCTGGACGTGGACCCGTGAGCGTGCGGTTCGCCCCGCTGACGCGCGAGCAGTCGGACTTCTACCTGCCCCACAGCCAGCGCGGCTACGCGGACGACCTGGTGCGCGCCGGTGCGCTCGACGAGGACCGGGCGCTCCGCACCGCGGTGGCCGACTACGCGAGCCTGGACGAGGACGGCACGACGTACGTCGCCTGCTATGCCGAGGTCGACGGTGCCGAGGAGTGGGTGGGCGTCATCGGCTGGGCGCTCAAGGGCTTCGACGCCGACCACGAGGAGCGCACGCTCTACGTGTACGACCTCGAGGTGTTCGAGCGGTTCCGCCGGCGAGGGTTCGGCGAGGCGCTGCTCGCCCACGCCGCCGCCGAGGCGGAACGGGCCGGCGCGGACGCCGTGCGGCTCACGGTGTGGGAGGGCAACGACGGGGCCAAGGCGCTGTACCGCAGGCTCGGCTTCGTGGACGAGAGCGCCCGCATGCGGATGCGGCTGCGGGGTCGCGAGCCTCAGCCGAGGGCCCGTCGGACGCGCGTGAGGACGGCGTCCTTGGCGCCGACCAGGGTGTCGCCGCCGTCGACGAGCAGGCCGTCGACGACGAACGTCGGAGTGCCCGTGACGCCGAGGGCTCGGCCCTCGTCGTGGTCGGCCTTCACGGCCGCCGCGTGCCGCCCGTCGAACAGCGCGAGCGCGACCTCGTCCGAGTCGAGGCCGAGGTGCTCGGCGAGCTCGACGTAGTCGCCCGGACCCTCGATTGTCTCCATCTGCGCGATGGCGTGGGCGGCGTACTCGTCACCGCGCCCCTGCGCCGCGGCCTCGGCCTGGCACTGCGCGGCCGCCACGGCCCAGACGTGGCTGACGAGCGGGAGGTGCCGCAGCCGTACGACGAGCGAGTCGCCGAGCTCGTCGCGCAGCTCCTCGACCAGCTCGGCGCTGTCGAGGACGTCGGGGCAGCAGAGATCGACCCACCAGTCGAGGACGACCGCGCCATCGGCGTCGCGTCGCGGGTCGGGGGCGTCCACCTCGGAGAGCATCACTGCGGCCATGCCCCGATTCTCGCAGGGACGGCTCGCCGTCCTGGCCGTCAGGGCTGCATCGGGCTGCGGGCAGACCTAGGGTGCGGGACGTGAGCGACCCCACCGATCCCGCGTCCGCCGTCACCTACTCGTCGTACCTCGAGGTGCCCGGGCTCCTCGCGCTGCAGAAGCCGCGCAGCGAGCACGGCAGCGGGCTGGCCGAGCACGACGAGCTGCTGTTCATCACGATCCACCAGGTCTACGAGCTGTGGTTCAAGCAGGTGCTGCACGAGCTGCGCGGCGACGAGGCAGCGCCGGGGGAGGGCGGCGTCCAGGGCGCGCTCGCCGAGGGCGACGCTTACGGCGCGATGGCGCTCCTGGGGCGTGTGCTCAAGATCCTGAAGACGCTGGTGTCGCAGGTCGACGTCCTCGAGACCATGACCCCGCTGCAGTTCAACTCGTTCCGCGCACGGCTCGAGAGCTCGAGCGGGTTCCAGTCGGCGCAGTTCCGCGAGCTCGAGGCCGTGCTCGGTCGCCGCGACCCGCGGCTGCTCACGAACGCGATCCCCGGCGATCCGATCTGGGACAGGGTGCGCGCTGCGACCACGCGCCCGAGCGTGTGGTCGTCGTACCTCGCGTTCCTGGCCCAGCGAGGCCACGCGGTGCCTGCGGCGGTGCTCGAGCAGGATCCGTTCCTGCCGCTTGAGCCGAGCGAGGAGATCCAGCACGTGCTCGCGCTCGTCTACCGCGGCGACGACGCCGCGGCGCTGCTCGCCGAGCGGCTCATCGACCTCGACGAGGGTCTGCAGGAGTGGCGCTACCGCCACGTGAAGATGGTCGAGCGCACGATCGGCGCGAAGATGGGCACGGGCGGGTCCAGCGGCGTGGGCTACCTCAGCAGCACCTTGTTCACGCCGGTGTTCCCCGACCTGTGGGCCGTGCGCACCCAGTTCTGACGCGCGGTACGGCGTCGGCTCAGGCGAGGTCGTCGACGAGGCGGGCGAGCTCGGCGTCGAGGTCGAGGAACGACAGCTCGGTGCCGGCCGGAACGAGCCGGTAGGTCTCGTCCAGGAACGCGCGCACCTCGAGCGGGTCCGCCTGCAGCAGCGCGCTGCCGCTCGGGCTCGCCAGCGAGAGGAAGAGCTGTGCGTCGCCGCCCTCGGACCGCACGGGCCACACCGCGACGTCGCCCTCGCCCGCCGGGCCGGCGAGGCCGTCCTCGAGCAGGTCGCGCCCGAAGACCCAGGTGACGTCGCCGTCGGCGGTACGGAACACCGCCGTCACTGCCCACGGGTCCGCGGGCCGGTAGCCCAGGCGGACGGGGACGGTCGCGGACCGGTCGCCTCCGAGCACCAGGCGAAGCTCGAGGTCGGCGCGGACGGGCATCATCGGGAGAACGCTCCTTCGGGGGATGCGCACGACGTGTGCGCAGAGGTCTGATGCAGGAGGCGGCTCGCAGGACCCGTGCTTAGGGTGTGAGTCGTGGCACAGGACGATCCGGACACCACCGCGCAGCACTCCCATGTCGGTCCGGGCGAGCCCGAGGACGTCGACGAGGGCCGTGTCCGCGGGCCCCTCGACCGGATCCGACAGTGGTCCTTCGAGGGGGGCATCGCCCGTCGCGTCTTCTGGCGCACGACGGTCCTGATCGTCGGCGGCTCGCTGCTCGTGCTCGGCCTCGTGATGCTCGTGTTCCCCGGCCCGGGCTGGGCGGCCATCATCCTCGGGCTCGTCGTGCTGGCCTCCGAGTTCGCGTGGTTCAACCGGGTCCTGCACCCCGTGCGCCGGGTCGCGAGCAAGGCGGCGTCGGCGGCCAAGGATCCACGGCGACGCAGCCTCAACCTGGTCCTCGGGTCGGTCGTCATCGTCGTGGTGGCCGCGGTCGCGTGGTGGTACTACGTGACGTACGGCCTCAGCCTCGACGGCCTGCGGTGGCTGCCGGGCATCTGATGCCGGGGGCGGCCGCTCGCGCCGGCGGCTCCGTTCGGAGCACGGCCGGCGCTTTGGTAGAGTCGCGTCCCGCACGGGCGATTGGCGCAGTGGTAGCGCGCTTCGTTCACACCGAAGAGGTCACTGGTTCGAACCCAGTATCGCCCACCGTGTCCGCCCCTCCGGGGGCTCAGGACCACAGCAGACGGCTCCCCACGGGGAGCCGTTCGTGCGTCCGAGCGTCCGTTCACCCGCGCTGACCTGTCGGTATGGGCGGTTCCGACGTACGGTCGGCGGAACGCCTGGGAGGGACGCCATGACGCGCACCGCACGCACGCTCACGGTCCTGGCCGCGACCGCGGCCACCGCCGCCGCACTGCTCGCCGCGCCGGGGGCGCAGGCCGCTCCGGCGCCCGAACCGTCCGCGGCCGCGCCGTCGGCCGTCGTAGCGCCGAGGGTCGTAGCGCCGACGGCCGTCGTGCCGGCGCGCAACCTGCGTGTCCGCACTGCGCTGTCGGTGTCGGGCTTCGTCAGCCCCGTGCTGGTCACGTCGGCCAACGACAACGTGAACCGGCTCTACGTCGTGGAGAAGGCGGGCCGCATCCGCACCGTGAGCGGCGGGAAGATCACGGGCACGTACCTCGACATCCGCACGATCGTCAGCGACGCCGGCGAGCAGGGCCTGCTCGGGCTGGCGTTCGCCCCCGACTTCGCCACCTCGCGCCTCTTCTGGGTCACGTACACGAACGCGAGCGGCGCGCTCGTGCTCGCGCGGTTCCAAGCGGCGACGCCGGCGGCGCGCAGCGTCAGCTCGGCCACGCGTCGCACGGTGCTGACCGTGCCGCACCCGACGTACCAGAACCACAACGGCGGCAACATCGCCTTCGGCCCCGACGGCAAGCTCTACCTCGGCACGGGCGACGGCGGCGGTGGTGGCGACCCGTTCGCCAACGGCCAGAACCTCGGCTCGCTCTCGGGCAAGATCCTGCGCATCGACGTCCGCTGCGGCAGCGCCTACTACTGCCGCCCGTCCGACAACCCCTACGCCCGCTCCTCCAACCGCAACGCGCAGCTCGTGTGGATGCGCGGCGTGCGCAACCCGTGGCGCTGGTCGTTCGACACCAACGGCGTGATCTGGGTCGGTGACGTCGGCCAGGACAAGTACGAGGAGGTCACGTACCTTCCGCGCAACCTGCAGAAGGGCGCCAACCTCGGCTGGTCCTGCTGGGAGGCGCGCACGCGGTTCAACACGGCGCGCTGCTCGTCGTCGGCGACGTACCGCCTCCCGCAGATCGTCGTCTGCCACCCGAGCCTGGCGGGCAACTGCCCGGCCGGCCGGACCGGCGAGTCGATGACCGGCGGCTTCGTCTACCGCGGCTCGGCCCACCCGGGTGCGCGCGGCACCTACGTCTTCGCGGACTTCATCACCGGCAAGATGTGGGGCTACCGCGCCGGCGACGGCTGGACGCCGGCGCACGCCCTCGGCCAGGTCACCGGCTTCGGCCTCTCAGACTCGCGCGAGATCTACGCGGTCACGTACGGCGGCGGCCTCTACAAGGTGGGCTTCGCCGCGGCCTGAGCGCTGCTGCTCCGGTCTGTTCACCGGCTCGTCGCCGTACCTCGGGCTATCACGGGCGCGTCGTCGTCCGTGCCGACGCTAGGCTGACGCGCGCCAGAGCCCGACGCCTCGTACCCGTCGGGTCCCCACGGTCAGGTCCCTCGTCACGGCCCGACCACCAGCAGTTGGAGACGCAGTGCCCCAGATCACCGTTCGCGACCTGTCCGGCGACGACGAGGTCCGCGAGGTGCCCGAGGGCACCACCGCCGGCGAGGTCTACACCGACCGCGCGGTCGTGGTCGCCCGCGTCGACGGCGAGCTGAAGGACCTCTCGTACATCGTGTCCGGCGGCGAGCTCCTCGAGCCCGTAGCCGTCGACTCCGAGGACGGGCGCGCGGTTCTGCGGCACTCGACCGCCCACGTGCTCGCGCAGGCCGTGCAGCAGATGTTCCCCGAGGCCAAGCTCGGCATCGGCCCGCCTATCCGCGACGGCTTCTACTACGACTTCGACGTCGCGCGTCCGTTCACCCCTGAGGATCTCGCGGCGCTCGAGAAGCGCATGCAGGAGATCATCAAGAGCGGCCAGCGCTTCCACCGTCGCGTCGTCACCGAGGACGAGGCGCGCGCCGAGCTGGCGCACGAGCCGTTCAAGCTCGAGCTCATCGGCCTCAAGGGCGGCAGTGCCGACGACATGGGTGACGTCATGGAGGTCGGCGGCACCGAGCTGACCATCTACGACAACCTCGACGGCAAGACCGGGCAGCGGACGTGGTGCGACCTCTGCCGCGGCCCGCACGTGCCGACCACCCGTGTGATCCCGGCGTTCAAGCTGATGCGCTCGGCGGCGGCGTACTGGCGCGGGTCGGAGAAGAACCCGACCCTGCAGCGCATCTACGGCACCGCGTGGGAGAGCCGCGACGCGCTCAAGGCGCACCTCGCGTTCCTCGAGGAGGCCGAGCGCCGCGACCACCGACGCCTCGGCACGGAGCTCGACCTGTTCAGCTTCCCGGACGAGATCGGCTCCGGCCTCGCGGTGTTCCACCCCAAGGGCGGCGTCATCCGGCGCGAGATGGAGCACTACTCGCGCCTGCGCCACGAGCAGGCGGGCTACGAGTTCGTCAACACCCCGCACCTGACCAAGGGTCAGCTGTACGAGATCTCGGGCCACCTCGACTGGTACGCCGAGGGCATGTACCCGCCCATGGAGCTCGACGCCGAGTACGGCGCGGACGGCGAGCTCAAGCGGGCCGGGCAGAAGTACTACATGAAGCCCATGAACTGCCCCATGCACAACCTCATCTTCGACGCGCGCGGCCGGTCGTACCGCGAGCTGCCCCTGCGGCTGTTCGAGTTCGGCACCGTGTACCGCTACGAGAAGTCCGGCGTCGTGCACGGCCTCACCCGTGCCCGCGGCTTCACCCAGGACGACGCGCACATCTACTGCACCCCCGAGCAGATGGCGGACGAGCTCGACTCGCTGCTCACCTTCGTGCTGGACCTCCTGCGCGACTACGGCCTCGACGACTTCTACCTCGAGCTGTCGACGAAGGACCCGGTCAAGTTCGTCGGCACCGACGACGTGTGGGAGAAGGCGACCGAGACCCTGCGCGAGGCGGCCGAGCGTCAGAACCTCGAGCTGGTCCTCGACCCGGGCGGCGCGGCCTTCTACGGCCCGAAGATCTCGGTGCAGGCGCGCGACGCGATCGGTCGCACCTGGCAGATGTCGACCATCCAGGTCGACTTCAACCTGCCCGAGCGGTTCGGCCTCGAGTACACCGCGGCCGACGGCTCGCGCCAGCGGCCGGTGATGATCCACCGAGCGCTGTTCGGCTCCATCGAGCGCTTCTTCGCCGTACTGCTCGAGCACTACGCGGGTGCGTTCCCGGCGTGGCTCGCACCCGTGCAGGCGGTCGGAATCCCGATCACCGACGGGCACGTCGACTACCTGCAGGGCGTCGCGGCGCAGCTGCGGGCGCAGGGGATCCGCATCGAGGTCGACACGAGCGACGACCGCATGCAGAAGAAGATCCGCAACGCGCAGAAGCAGAAGGTGCCGTACATGCTCATCGCCGGCGACGAGGACGTCGCCGCGGGTGCGGTGTCGTTCCGCTACCGCGACGGGTCGCAGAAGAACGGCGTGCCGGTCGCCGATGCCATCGCCGAGATCCTCGACGCCGTCCAGCGTCGCGTGCAGGTGTGACGGCCATGGACGGCTCGGCGGGCCTTCCTCCCGGCAGCGACGGCTGGGAGCGGCTCTGGACGCCGCACCGCATGGCGTACATCAAGGGCGAGAACAAGCCCACGCACACCGACGCGGGCGACGAGTGCGCGTTCTGCCGCGCGCCGGGGATCGACGGCGAGGAGAGCCTCATCGTCGCGCGCGGCGAGCACGTGTTCGCCGTGCTCAACCTCTACCCGTACAACGCCGGCCACACGATGGTGTGCCCGTACCGCCACGTGGCGGACTACACCGACCTCACCGACGACGAGGTCGTGGAGCTGGCGGCGTACACGCAGCGCACGATGCGGGCGCTGCGCGCGGTGTCGGGGGCGCAGGGGTTCAACATCGGCATGAACCAGGGCCACGTCGCGGGCGCCGGCATCGCGGGTCACCTGCACCAGCACGTGGTGCCCCGCTGGGGCGGCGACACCAACTTCATGCCGGTCATCGGCCACACCAAGACCATGCCCCAGCTCCTCGAGGCCACCAGGGACCTCCTCCTCGAAGCCTGGTAGCCCGACCGCCGACCAAGATCACGACCAAGAAGTGGTCACAAGAACGCCCCTTAAGGGCACTTCGTGTCCCTCAGGGTCAACACGTGCCCTTGAGGGGCGTTGTGGCGTCCGCAACTGCTGGTCGGGGTGCCGTGGCGGCGCGGTCGGGGGAGGATCGACCCATGACGGCTACCTCGCTCCGGACCGGGGCGCTGCTGGTGTTCGACGGCGACTGCGGGTTCTGCACGACCTCGATCCGGTGGTTCGAGCGGCGCTTCCCGGACTCGTTCGCGACGACGCCGTACCAGTTCACCGATCTCGAGCCTCTCGGCCTCACCGAGCGCGAGTGCACCGACAAGGTCCAGTGGATCGAGGACGTCGCCGCACCGCGCACCACGCGCTCGGAGGGCGCCCGCGCCGTCGCGGCGATGGTGCGCCATGGCGGCCGCAGCATCGGCGGGTACGCCGGTGCGCTGTGGCAGGCCGCGGGCACGGTCGCCGACGTCGTGCCGGTGTCGCTCCTCGCCGACGTCGTCTACGCCGCCGTCGCAGCGAACCGCCAGCGACTGCCCGGCGGGACGCCGGCGTGCGCCATGCCCCGCGCGTCCTGAGCGAGCAGACGGCAGGGCCCGGACCGCTCGCGCGGCCCGGGCCCTGCTGCTATCCCCGTCGTGGACGGCCCCGCGTCAGTGCGCGGCCGACTCCTCCTGGACCTTCTTGGCGATCTGCGGCGGCATGGCCTCGTGGCCGATGTAGGTCCGCGTGAACGTCGCGGTGCCGTGCGACAGCGAGCGCAGCTCGACGGCGTACCTCGTGAGCTCGAGCTGCGGCACCTCCGCCGTGATGGCCGAGCGACCGCTGCCGACGGGCTCGTTGCCCGCCACGCGGCCGCGGCGGCCGGAGAGGTCGCCCATCACGGCTCCGACGTACTCGTCGGCGACCAGCACCTTGATGCGGTCGACCGGCTCGAGCAGCGAGACCGAGGCGCGCGCCGCGGCCTCCTTGAGCGCGAGCGAGCCCGCCTGCTGGAACGCCATGTCGGACGAGTCCACCGAGTGCGCCTTGCCGTCGACGAGCGTCACGCGGATGTCGATGACGGGGTAGCCCGCGGCCACGCCCTTCTCCATCTGCGCGCGCACGCCCTTCTCCACGCTCGGGATGAACTGGCGCGGTACGGAGCCGCCCACGACCTTGTCGACGAACTCGAAGCCCGAGCCCTGGGGGAGCGGCTCGACCTCGATGTCGCAGACGGCGAACTGCCCGTGGCCGCCGGACTGCTTGACCAGGCGTCCGTGCCCCTTGCCCGGGGAGGCGAACGTCTCGCGAAGCGACACCCGCAGCGGCACCGAGTCGACGGCCACGCCGTAGCGGTTGCGGAGGCGGTCGAGGAGCACGTCGACGTGCGCCTCGCCCATGCACCACAGGACGAGCTGGTTCGTCTCGGGGTTGCGCTCGAGGCGCATCGTCGGGTCCTCGGCCACGAGACGGCCGAGGCCCTGCGCGAGCTTGTCGTCGTCGGCCTTGGAGTGCGCCACGATCGCGACGGGCAGGAGCGGATCGGGCATGACCCACGGCTCGATCAGCAGCGGGCTCTCCTTGTCCGACAGCGTGTCCCCGGTCTCGGCGCGCCCGAGCTTGGCGACGGCGACGATGTCGCCGGCGACCGCGTGCGTCACCGTGCGCTGGGTCTTGCCGAGGGGGCTCGACAGCGAGCCGACCCGCTCGTCCACGTCGTGGTCCTCGTGGCCTCGCTCGGGCGCGAAGTGGCCGGACACGTGCACGACGGCGTCCGGACGCAGCGTGCCGCTGAAGATGCGCACCAGCGAGATGCGGCCGACGTACGGGTCCGTCGTGGTCTTCACGACCTCGGCGCACAGCGGGCCGTCGACATCGCAGGCGAGAGGCTCGCGAGGCGTGCCGTCCGGAGCCGCCGCCGACGGGAGGGGGTGCTCCAGGGGTGACGGGAAGCCGCGCACCATGAGCTCGATGCAGCTCGGCCGTCCCGAACCCGACGGGGGACGTCGCTGAGCCCAGCACGGGGTAGAACGAGCCACGGGCCACCGCGGTCTCGAGGTCGGCGATCAGCGTGTCGACGTCGATCTCCTCGCCGCCGAGGTAGCGGTCCATGAGGGTCTCGTCCTCGGACTCGGCGATGATCCCCTCGATCAGGTTGCCGCGTGCGGACTCGATCAGCGGCAGGTGCTCGGGGTCGGGGTCCTTCTCCACGCGCGTTCCGGAGGAGTAGTCGAAGACCTGCTGCGAGAGCAGCCCGATGAACCCGGCAGCGGTGCCGTTGTCGGCAGCCATGGGCAGGTACAGCGGCAGGACGCCCTCGCCGAACACGCGCTGGCAGATCGCCACGACGTCGTCGAAGTCGGCGCGCTCCTTGTCGAGCTTGGTGATGACGACGGCGCGCGGCATGCCGACGGCGGCGCACTCCTCCCACAGCAGCTGCGTGGATCCGTCGACACCGTCGACGGCGGAGATCACGAAGAGGGCTGCGTCCGCGGCCCGCAGGCCGGCGCGCAGATCGCCCACGAAGTCGGCGTACCCGGGTGTGTCGACGAGGTTGACCTTGACGTCGCCGAGCTGGAGAGGGGCGAGCGCCAGTCCCACGGAGCGCTGCTGCCGGAGCTCGGCCTCGTCGAAGTCCGAGACCGTGGAGCCTTCCTCGACACGGCCTGCTCGCGGGATCGTCCCCGCGGCGACGAGCAGCTGCTCGACGAGCGTTGTCTTGCCCGATCCGGACGGGCCGACCAGGACCACGTTGCGGATGTCGCCAGGTCGGTCGGCCTCGGGTGCTCTCCCGGCGGCTCCTGGGGTGTTCTTGTCGGCCATCTCGATCGCCTCCAGCGTCGTTGCGGTGGCTCCTGCCGCGCTGGGGGCGCGGCACTGGCTCACACCCTTCTCCTGCGACCCCCGCGAGGCAACCGATTCCCGCCATGCGCAGGCCGTTACTCTCGTCACCGTCATGCTGAACAACGCCGCCGCCCGCAAGGCCGTCTCCGGAATCGTCGACCCCGTCGCCCGGGGCCTGCTCCGGCTCGGCCTGTCCCCGGACGCCGTGACCCTCATCGGCACGGTCGCCACCTGCGCCGCCGCGCTGTGGTTCTTCCCACGTCAGCAGTGGGTGGCGGGCACCCTCGTGATCACGGCGTTCGTGGTCGCCGACCTGCTCGACGGGACGATGGCCCGGATGTCCGGGCGCAGCGGGCCCTGGGGGGCGTTCCTCGACTCCACCCTCGACCGCGTGGCCGACGGCGCGATCTTCGGCGGTGTCGTGCTCGGCCTCGCCCTCTCGGGCGACTCCGTCTCCGCGGCCGCCTGCCTCCTCGCCCTCGTGGGTGGCGGCGTCGTGTCGTACGCCAAGGCGCGGGCCGAGAGCATCGGCGTCGAGTGCAACGTCGGCATCGCCGAGCGCGCCGAGCGCGTGATCCTCCTGCTCGTCGCGACGTTCCTCACCGGCCTCGGCGTCCCCTTCGTGCTGCCCGTCGCCGTCTGGATCCTCGTCGTGCTCACCTGGATCACCGTCGGTCAGCGGATCCTGCACGTGCGCCGCCAGCTGCGCACGGCCCCGACGGCGGACGCCGCATGAGCGCGCTCGTCGACCAGATCACCACGCTCGGCTTCGGCGCCGGGTGGTCGGTCGTCAAGCGGATGCCCGACCGGACGGCGTACGCCACCTTCGAGCGGCTCGCCGACACCTCCTGGGCCCGGCGCGGACCGTCGGTGCGGCGGCTCGAGTCCAACATCCGCCGCATCGTCGGCCCGGACGTCACCGAGGAGGAGCTCCGAGTCCTGTCCAAGCAGGCGATGCGGTCCTACCTCCGCTACTGGTGCGACGCGTTCCGCCTGCCGGGCTGGAGCCACGAGCGGATCGTCGAGTCCATCGGGATCATCGACGACCACCACCTTGCCGAGGGCCTCGCCACCGGTCGCGGCGTCGTCGTGGCGCTGCCGCACATGGGCAACTGGGACCACGCGGGAGCCTGGGCCACGCTCAAGCACTCGCACGTCGTCACCGTCGCCGAGCGGCTCAAGCCCGAGGACCTGTACGAGAAGTTCCTCGCCTTCCGCCGCGGTCTCGGGATGGACGTCATCCCGCTCACGGGCGGCGAGCCCGTGTTCCCCTACCTCGCCGACCGTCTGCGCGAGGGCAACCTCGTCGCGCTGCTGGGTGACCGCGACCTGTCGAACTCCGGCGTCCCCGTTCAGTTCTTCGGCGCGAAGGCCAAGATGCCGGCCGGTCCGGCGGCCCTCGCCGTCGACACCGGCGCTGTGCTCATCACGGCCTCGCTGTACCTCGAGGACGGCCGCAACTGGGTGCGCTTCCAGCCTCCGGTGCAGGTGCCCGAGGAGGGCGAGCGCTCGCGCCGCATCTTCCGCGCGACCCAGCTCGTGGCCGACAACTTCGAGGACAGCATCCGCGCCCGCCCGACCGACTGGCACATGATGCAGCGCCTCTGGGTCGACGACCTCGACCCCTCGAAGGCACCGAAGGCGTCCGGCGCATGAAGGTCGGCATCGTCTGCCCGTACGACTGGTCGGCGCCCGGCGGCGTGCAGGTGCACATCCGCGACCTCGCCGTGGCGCTGCAGCGGCTGGGCCACGAGGTCAGCGTGCTCGCCCCCGCGGAGGACGAGACCGACCTCCCGCCGTACGTCGTGTCCACGGGCGGGGCCGTGTCCGTGGCCTACAACGGGTCGCGGGCCAAGGTCGCCCTCGGGCCGATCTCGACGCGACGCGTGCGGCGGTGGATCCGCGAGGGGCAGTTCGACGTCCTGCACATCCACGAGCCGCTCGCCCCGAGCCTGTCGATCCTGTCCTGCTGGGCCGCGAAGGGCCCGATCGTCGCCACCTGGCACTCGTCGATGGCACGGTCGCGCATCCTCGCGGCCGGCTTCTCGATCGGGCAGACCGCCCTGGAGAAGGTCTCGGCCCGCATCGCGGTGAGCGAGGCTGCCCGGCAGACCCTCGTCGAGCACATGGGCGGCGACGCCGTGCTCATCCCGAACGGCGTCGACTGCTCGCTCTTCGGCGAGGGGGAGCCGCTCGACGGCTGGCCGGGGGAGGGCGGCGCGCTCTTCTTCATCGGCCGCATCGACGAGCCGCGCAAGGGCCTGCAGGTCCTGCTCGCCGCCATGCCCGAGATCATCGCCGCGCACCCCGGCGTGCGGCTGCTGGTCGCCGGCCCCGGCGACGTCGAGGAGATCGAGGGCGACCTCCCGCCCGAGGTCGCGGAGCACGTGACGTTCCTCGGCCTCGTCAGCGAGGAGACCAAGGCCAGCGCGTTCCTCTCGGCCGACGTCTACGTCGCTCCGAACACCGGCGGCGAGAGCTTCGGCATCGTGCTGCTCGAGGCGATGGCGAGCGGCACGCCTGTGCTCGCGAGCGATCTCGAGGCGTTCCGCCGCGTCACCGACGAGGGTCGAGCCGGAGGCTCGTTCGCCAACGAGGACCCTGCCGACCTCGCGCGCGCCGCGATCGCGCTGCTCTCGGACGCGGCGGAGCGCGCACGGCTGCGCCAGGAGGGCCTCCTGCGGGCCCAGGAGTTCGACTGGGAGACGGTCGCCAAGCGGGTCGTCGAGGTCTACGAGTCCGTCACGGTGACCGGCGAGAAGGTCACCGAGGACCTCCGTGGCCAGCTCGTCGGCCGACTCGCGCGGGGCGGTGGCTGACCGTGCAGCTCACGACCCTCACCGACATCCTCATCGTCGTCCTCGTCCTCGGGGCCGTGACGGTGTACCTCTCCTCGCTCGCCGGCCGTCTCGACCGGCTGCACCGCAAGATCGAGACCGCGCATGCCGCCCTCGACGCCCAGCTGCTGCGCCGGGTCGCGGCCACGCAGGACCTCGCGTCCTCCGGCCTGATGGACCCCGCCTCGGCGCTGGTGCTGTCCTCGGCCGCGCAGTCGGCGTTCGTGGTCGACCCCGAGGACGACGCCCGCCGGTCCCTGGTCGAGAGCGAGCTCACCCGCACGCTCGGCACGGTGTTCGAGTCCCGCGAGGACGCCGACGACGTCGTCGAGGCTGCCGGGCCCGATGCCGCCGTGGCCGACCAGCTCCTCGAGGAGCTCGCGGTGGCCTGCCGCCGCGTCGAGCTGGCGCGCCGGTTCCACAACGACGTCGTCCGCAGCTGCCTCGACCTGCGGCGCCGCCGGATCTCCCGCTGGTTCCGGCTCGCCGGTCACACTCCGCTGCCGGCGCCGATCGACTTCGACGACACACCCCCGGCGGGCCTCGCGACTCGCTGACCCGGACCGGTTTACAGTCGCTGCGGGCCCGCACCTTCGTCGGGCCCGGAGATCGGGGAGACCACTGTGCGGGCGCGACGGACCACCATCACCCTCTCTGCGACGGTCCTCACGGCCGCAGCACTCGTGCTGAGCGGATGCTCGAGCAGCGACCCGGCACCGGGTGGGACGGACACCGGCGGCGCCTCGCCGAGCGCCACGAGCAGCGACGACGGCGCCTCCCCGGAGGCCTCGCCCACCGGCGACCAGATGCCGGCGGACGCGTCGCCGTTGTCGGGGCGCGCGGGCGGGGCGGGCAAGCCCACCATCATCGTGAAGTTCGACAACACCCCGAACGCCCAGCCCCACTCCGGGATCAAGAAGGCCGACGTCGTCTACGTCGAGGAGGTCGAGTACGGCCTCACCCGCCTCGCCGCCGTGTTCGCCACCGACCTGCCGAAGGTCGTCGGCCCGATCCGCAGCGCGCGCATCTCGGACCTCGACCTCTTCGCGAACTACGGCACCCCCGCGTTCTCGTACTCCGGCGCGCAGCACAAGCTGCGCCCGTTCATCGCGGCGTCCGCCCTCATCGACGTCAGCGGCGACCAGGGCCCGTACGGCTACTTCCGCGACAACGGCCGTCGCGCGCCGTACAACTTCATGGGCTACCCGGACAAGCTGATCAAGCGGGCCAAGACCGCGTCCGAGGCGCCGCAGATCGGCTTCCAGTTCAGCAAGGCCGCGCCCGAGGGCGGCAAGGCCGTGCAGAAGATCACCGCGACCTACCCGTCGTCGTCGGCGCAGTTCCTCTGGAACGCCAAGAGCGGCGGGTACGACGTCCGCCTCAACGGCTCGCCCGCCCGCGCGACCGAGGGCGGCACGCAGCGCGCCACGACCGTCGTCATCCAGTACGTGAAGCAGTACGACTCGGGCTTCGGCGACAAGTTCGGCGGCCGCACGCCCAAGGAGGAGACCATCGGCACCGGCAAGGGCTGGGTCTTCCGCAACGGCAAGGCGTACAAGGTCACCTGGAGCCGTCCGGACAAGAAGTCGCCGACGCAGTTCGTTGGCGCCGACGGCCAGGTGGTGACCTTCGCGCCCGGCCAGGTGTGGGTCGCGCTCGTCAACCGCACCAAGCCGGTCACGATCGCCTAGCCACCGCCGAGCTCCTGCGCCTGCTCCGACCGGGAGCGGGTCGGCTCGGCCGTGCTCCGCACCGGCGCGGAGGCGCCGAGCGCCCGGCCCGGTATCCTGGGCACCGGACGCCGATCCGGCGTCAGAACCGACGGGCCCCTCCCCGGGGCCGCCCCGACTGACCCGAGGTCCTCCATGTCCGTCCAGCCCGAGTCCACCACCCCCGAGACCGGCACCGCGCGCGTGAAGCGCGGCATGGCCGAGATGCTCAAGGGGGGCGTGATCATGGACGTCGTCAACGCCGACCAGGCCAAGATCGCCGAGGACGCCGGAGCCGTGGCCGTCATGGCCCTCGAGCGCGTGCCCGCGGACATCCGTGCCGAGGGCGGAGTGTCGCGCATGAGCGACCCCGACATGATCGACAAGATCATCGAGGCCGTCTCTATCCCCGTCATGGCCAAGGCCCGCATCGGCCACTTCGTCGAGGCCCAGGTGCTGCAGACCCTCGGTGTCGACTACATCGACGAGTCCGAGGTCCTCACCCCGGCCGACTACGCCAACCACATCGACAAGTGGCCCTTCACGGTGCCGTTCGTCTGCGGCGCGACCAACCTCGGCGAGGCCCTGCGCCGCATCAACGAGGGCGCGGCGATGATCCGCTCCAAGGGCGAGGCCGGCACCGGCGACGTCTCCAACGCCACCAAGCACATGCGCACGATCCGCGCCGAGATCAACCGCCTGTCGTCGATGGCCGAGGACGAGCTGTACGTCGCCGCGAAGGAGCTGCAGGCGCCGTACGAGCTGGTCGTGGAGACCGCGCGCCTCGGCCGCCTCCCTGTGGTGATGTTCACCGCCGGCGGCATCGCCACCCCGGCCGACGCCGCGATGATGATGCAGCTCGGCGCCGACGGCGTGTTCGTGGGCTCGGGCATCTTCAAGAGCGGCAACCCGGCCGAGCGCGCCAACGCCATCGTCCAGGCCACGCTGCACTACGACGACGCCTCGATCGTCGCCAAGGTGAGCCGCGGTCTCGGCGAGGCCATGGTCGGCATCAACGTCGCCGACATCCCCGTGCACCACCGTCTCGAGGACCGTGGCTGGTGACCTCCGCTCCGACCGGGGCTGACGCCCTCGTCGGGGTCCTCGCCCTGCAGGGCGACTTCCGCGAGCACGAGCGCGCCCTGGCGGCGTGCGGCGCGCCCACGCGACGGATCCGCACCGTCGAGGACCTCGAGGGCATCGCCGCGCTCGTCGTCCCCGGCGGCGAGTCCACGACGATGAGCAACCTCGCACTGCGCTGGGGGCTCATGGAGCCCTTGCGCGAGCTGGTCCGCGGCGGGCTCCCGGCGTACGGGTCCTGCGCGGGCATGATCATGCTCGCCGACCGCATCGTGGGCGGCCGTCCCGACCAGGAGACCATCGGCGGCCTGGACGTCACCGTGCTCCGCAACGCCTTCGGCCGGCAGGTCGACTCGTTCGAGGCGGACCTGTCGATCCCGGCCTTCGGCGCCGAGCCCATGCACGCGGTGTTCATCCGCGCGCCGTGGGTGGAGCAGGCGGGCCCCGAGGTCCAGGTGCTGGGCACGGTCCCGAGCGGCCCGGCCGCCGGTAAGATCGTCGCGGTCCGGCAGGGTCACCTGCTCGCGACCTCCTTCCACCCCGAGCTGACCGGGGACACCCGCGTGCATCAGTACTTCGTCGAGATGGTGAGAGAGCAGGCATGAGCGGCCACTCCAAGTGGGCGACCACCAAGCACAAGAAGGCCGCGATCGACGCCAAGCGCGGCAAGCTGTTCGCCAAGCTGATCAAGAACATCGAGGTGGCGGCGCGGACCGGCGGCGGCGACCCCGCAGCCAACCCGACGCTGTACGACGCCATCTACAAGGCGAAGAAGAGCTCGGTCCCCAACGACAACATCGACCGCGCCGTCAAGCGCGGCTCCGGTGCCGAGGCGGGCGGGGCCGAGTACGCCACGATCATGTACGAGGGCTACGGCCCGAACGGCGTCGCGGTGCTCATCGAGTGCCTCACCGACAACCGCAACCGCGCTGCGGCCGAGGTCCGCGTGGCCATGACCCGCAACGGCGGCTCGATGGCCGACCCGGGCTCGGTGGCCTACCTCTTCGCCCGTCGCGGCGTCGTGATCGTGCCGAAGAACGGCCTGTCCGAGGACGACGTGCTCGGCGCGGTGCTCGACGCGGGTGCCGAGGAGGTCAACGACCTCGGTGAGTCCTTCGAGGTCGTCTCGGCCGCGTCCGACGTCGTCGCCGTCCGCACGGCGCTCGTCGACGCCGGCATCGACTACGAGTCGGCCGACACCCCGTTCCTGCCGAGCATGCAGGTGCCCCTCGACGAGGACGGCGCCCGCAAGATGTTCCGGCTCATCGACGCGCTCGAGGACAGCGACGACGTGCAGAACGTCTTCGCCAACTTCGACGTGGCCGACGACGTCATGGAGTCTCTCGACGCCGAGTGAGACGGCGTGGCGCGGTGACCTGCCGGGGGAGCGCGGCTAGGATCCGAACACCTGTTCGGTCACCGTTCACCCAGGAGGACGACGCGTGCGCGTGCTCGGAGTCGACCCCGGCCTCACCCGCTGCGGTGTCGGCGTGGTCGACGGCGCCCCCGGGCGCCGGGTGAGCCTCGTGCGCGTGGACGTCGTCCGCACGTCGGCCGACCTCGACCTCGCCAGCCGGCTCCTCGCCATCGAGCAGGGTATCGAGGCCATCCTCGACGCCACCCAGCCGGACGCCGTGGCCGTCGAGCGGGTCTTCGCCCAGCACAACGTCCGCACCGTGATGGGCACGGCGCAGGCCGGTGCGCTCGCCATCGCCGCAGCGGCCCGCCGAGGCATCCCCGTGGCGCTGCACACGCCCAGCGAGGTCAAGGCCGCGGTCACCGGCCAGGGCCGCGCCGACAAGGACCAGGTCGCCCTCATGGTCATGCGCCTGCTCGGCCTCGACGCCGCGCCCAAGCCTGCCGACGCCTCCGACGCCCTCGCCCTGGCCATCTGCCACCTCTGGCGCGGCGACACCTCGGCCCGACTCGCCGCGGCGGCCGCTGCCGCACCGAAGTCGCGCATCCCCCGCACGGCGGCGGCCGCGCGCACCGCGCCCGGCCGTCGGATCGCCGTGCCCCCGGTGCGAGGCGTCTCGTGATCGCCTTCGTGCGCGGCCACGTCGTGTCGGCCGGCGCCAGCACGGCGGTGCTCGACGTCTGCGGCGTCGGCTACGAGCTCCAGTGCACCCCGCGCACGCTCGCCTCGTTGCGCGTCGGGCACGAGGCCACGCTGGCCGCCACCATGGTCGTGCGCGAGGACTCCATGACCCTGTTCGGCTTCGCCGACTCCGACGAGCGCGCCGTCTTCGAGAAGCTCCAGTCGGTCACGGGCGTCGGTCCGCGCCTCGCGCAGGCGCTGCTCGCCGCGCACACGCCCGACTCGCTGCGCCTCGCCGTCGCCACCGAGGACGTCAAGGCCCTGACCCGCGTGTCCGGCGTCGGCACCAAGGGTGCCCAGCGCCTGGTGCTCGAGCTCAAGGACAAGCTCGGTGCCCCCAGCGGCGCGATCGTCGACCTCACGCCCGGCAGCGGTGCCGGCCCGGTCTGGCAGGGCCAGGTCCACTCGGCCCTCGTCGGCCTCGGCTGGTCCGCCCGCGAGGCCGACGACGCCGTCGCCGCCGTGGCGGAGGAGGCCGCGCCCGACGCCGACGTCGCGACGGTCCTGCGCCTCGCCCTGCGCTCGCTGGACCGCGCATGACCTACGACGACGGCTCGTACGACGCCTCGCCCGAGGACCGGATCCTGGCTCCCGAGGCCGGCTCGGAGGAGGCCGCGCTCGAGTCCGCGCTCCGGCCGCGCACCCTGGACACCTTCATCGGGCAGCAGCGGGTCAAGGACCAGCTCGGCCTCGTCCTGGAGGCGGCGACGGCGCGCGGCCGTGCCGCCGACCACGTGCTGCTCGCCGGCCCGCCCGGTCTCGGGAAGACCACGCTCTCGATGATCATCGCCGCAGAGCTCGGCATGCCGCTGCGCGTCACGAGCGGCCCGGCGCTGCAGCACGCCGGCGACCTCGCGGCCGTGCTGTCGAGCCTCGTGCCCGGCGAGGTGCTGTTCCTCGACGAGATCCACCGGATGTCCCGCGCGGCCGAGGAGATGCTGTACCTCGCGATGGAGGACTTCCGGGTCGACATCATCGTGGGCAAGGGGCCGGGCGCGACTGCCATCCCGCTCGAGCTCCCGCCGTTCACCCTGGTCGGGGCGACCACCCGCGCGGGTCTGCTGCCCGGTCCGCTGCGCGACCGGTTCGGGTTCACGGCGCACATGGACTTCTACGACGCGTCCGACCTCGAGCTGATCCTGGCCCGCAGCGCCACCCTGCTCGACGTGCCGCTCGCAGCCGACGCGGCCGTGGAGATCGCCGGCCGCAGCCGCGGCACGCCCCGCGTGGCCAACCGCCTGCTGCGCCGCGTGCGCGACTTCGCCCAGGTCCGCGCCGACGGTCACGTCGACCTCGAGGTCGCCCACGCAGCCCTCACGCTGTACGAGGTCGACCAGATCGGGCTCGACCGCCTCGACCGCGCCGTGCTGGACGCGCTGCTGCGCAAGTTCGGCGGGGGTCCGGTCGGCCTGTCCACCCTCGCGGTCGCCGTCGGGGAGGAGTCCGAGACCGTCGAGACGGTCTGCGAGCCGTTCCTCGTGCGCGCCGGTCTCCTGGCCCGCACCCCGCGGGGCCGGATCGCCACCCCCGCAGCCTGGGCGCACCTCGGCCTGGCCGCGCCGGCCGGCTCCGCGGCGGCCGCCGTCGCGCTGCCGTTCGAGGACGACGAGACCTGATCCGGCGGCCGTCCGGGGCATTCTGCAGCGCGCCGGACCGTTCCGATCGAGCACTTACACTTCCGGGGATGGGTCGCATCCGCTGCGGCCCGAGACGAGGATCCCCGTGCCGCAGAACCTGACCTCCCTGCTCCCGCTGCTCCTGATCGGCGTGGCCTTCTACTTCCTGGTGCTGCGCCCGGCACGCGCCCGGCAGGCCGGGGCGGCCGCCGTCCGGTCCCAGCTCGCGCCCGGTGCCCGGGTCATGACCACGGCCGGCCTCTTCGGCACGATCGAGGCGCTCGACGGCGACGACGTCCTGCTCGAGATCGCGCCCGGCGTCACCGTCCGCTACGTCGCAGCGGCGATCGCGAAGGTCGTCGAGCCCGTGGCCGACACCGCCCTCGGAGTCGAGGGAACGCCGGCGGAGAGCCGTCCGTCGATCATCGAGGGCGACACGTCCGGCTCCTAGCCCCCCGCGGTCCGGAGCACGGCTCCGGGTCGTCCATACTTACCGGGCACGGGCTCCTCGCGGGGGCCGTGCCCGGCGTGGGCTCCTCGAGCCCATCCGGTCCACGGCGGCTCCGGCTGCTCTGACAGGTCCCGCCCAGCGGGCACGACGGTCCTGACCCGGGGGAGCACCCCAGGCGGGACGCACAGGAGACTTCACGGTGGCAGCACCGACCCAGGCGAGTGCGCGGCCCGGCCGCACCCTCGTGATCCTCGGCCTCGTGATCCTCGGGCTCGTCCTGTGGACCTTCATCCCCTCGCAGCGGACGCCGAAGCTCGGCCTCGACCTGCGCGGCGGCACCCAGGTCATCCTGACGCCGACCTCTGCCTCGGACGGCGGTGCGATCACCGACGACCAGCTCAAGCAGACGGTCGAGATCATCCGCCAGCGCGTCGACGGCTTCGGCGTCGCCGAGTCCGAGGTGACCACGCAGGGCTCCGGCACCAACGCCACGATCGTCGTGTCGATCCCGGGCGTCACCAACCAGGCGGTGCTCGAGTCGCTGGCCACCACCGCGAAGCTCGACTTCCGCCCGGTGCTGTCGGTCGACTACGGCTCGCCCATCGCGCTCCCGACCTCCTCGGCCAGCCCGAGCGCGTCCGGCAGCGGCTCGGCGACGGCCTCACCGTCCGCCTCGGCCAGCCCGTCGGCCAGCACCAGCGTCGGCAGCGGGTCGGCGTCGCCGTCCGCGTCGTCCAACGGCGCGGTCCTGCCGAAGGCAGCGGCCAGCCCGTCCTCGACCGCGTCGCCGTCCGCGAGCCCGAGCCCGTCGGGCACCGCCGCCGCGGGCGACGTGCCGCCGATCCAGTCGGCGACGAACGACGCCGCGCTCCAGGCCAAGTTCACCGCGCTCGACTGCACGGCTCCCGGCATGACCCAGGGCGGCCCGGCCGACCCGAAGAAGTACATCGTCACCTGCCAGGACGACGCGTCCCTCAAGTACCTGCTCGACCCGGCTGCCGTGCAGGGCGTCGAGATCGCCAGCGCCCAGGCGACCGTCGCCCAGCAGGGCGTGGGCTGGGAGGTCAACCTGACGTTCACCTCCACCGGTGCGACCCAGTTCGCCGAGGTCACCGGCCAGCTCGCCAAGAACCAGCCGCCGCAGAACCAGTTCGCGATCACGCTCGACGGCCTCGTGCAGTCGGCGCCGCGCGTCAACGAGGCGATCCTGGGCGGCAACGCCGTCATCACCGGCAGCTTCACCGCCGACGAGGCCAAGGCGCTCGCCAACGTCCTCAAGTACGGCTCGCTGCCCGTCGCCCTCAAGGTGTCGTCGGTCGAGCAGCTCTCGCCGACCCTCGGCCAGGACCAGCTCAACGCGGGCCTCATCGCCGGCGCCCTCGGCCTCCTGCTCGTCGTGGTCTACCTGGTCATCTACTACCGCGCGCTCGGCCTCGTGGCGGTGGCCTCGCTGCTGGTCGCAGGCCTCATCACCTACACGCTCATCGTGATCCTCGGGCGGACGATCGGGTTCACGCTCTCTCTCGCGGGTGTGGCCGGTGCGATCGTCGCGATCGGCATCACGGCCGACTCGTTCGTCGTCTACTTCGAGCGCATCCGTGACGAGATCCGCGAGGGTCGCACGCACCGCCAGGCAGGCGACATCGGCTGGGTCCGCGCACGGCGCACGATCCTGGCCGCCGACTTCGTGTCGCTGCTCGCCGCCGTCGTGCTGTACGTCCTGTCGGTCGGCAGCGTCCGCGGGTTCGCCTTCACCCTCGGTCTGACGACTCTCGTCGACGTCGCTCGTCGCGTTCCTGTTCACCCGGCCGCTGGTGCAGATCCTCATGCGCAACAAGGCCTTCACGTCGGGCAAGCCGTGGACGGGCCTGTCACCGGACCGTCTCGGCGTGAAGCCCACGATCTCGGACGACGCCCCGCGCCAGACCCTGGCCGCCAGTCGCGCCGCCTCGAAGGAGTCCTGATGAGCACCATCGGCTCGCTCGCCCACCGTCTCTACAGCGGCGAGGTGTCGTACGACTTCGTCGGACGCCGCCGCCGCTGGTACGCAGTCTCGGGTGTCATCGTCGTGGTCGCGCTCGTCGGTCTCCTCGGCCGCGGTCTCAACCTGGGCATCGAGTTCCGCGGCGGCTCGGAGTTCCGGGTGCCTGGCACCACGGCGACGGTCGAGGAGGCGCGCGCCTCCGCCCAGTCGGCCGGCGTCGCCGACCCGATCGTGACCCAGGTCGGCCAGGGCACGCTGCGGATCCAGACCCCGGCGCTCACGCCGACCCAGTCGGCCGCTGTCACCGAGCAGCTGTCGAAGGACCTGGGCGTCCCCGTGGCGGACATCGGCGTGCAGCTGGTCGGCCCGTCGTGGGGCGCTGAGGTGACCCAGCGAGCCCTGCAGGGCCTTATCGCGTTCCTCGTGCTCGTCGTGATCTTCCTGTCGTTCTACTTCGAGTGGCGGCTCGCGGTCGCAGCGCTCGTCGCGCTGCTGCACGACCTCGTCATCACGATCGGCATCTACGCCCTCACCGGCTTCGAGGTCACGCCCGCGACGGTCATCGGCGTGCTCACGATCCTCGGTTTCTCCTTGTACGACACCGTCGTCGTGTTCGACAAGGTGAAGGAGAACACCCGCAACATCACCTCGGGCAACCGGGCGACGTACAGCGAGGCGGCCAACCTCGCGCTCAACCAGACCCTCGTGCGCTCGATCAACACCTCGATCGTCGCGCTCCTGCCCGTCGCTGCGATCCTCGTGATCGGTGTCGGGCTGCTCGGTGCCGGAACGCTCAAGGACCTCGCGCTCGCGCTGTTCATCGGCACCGCGGCCGGCACCTACTCGTCGATCTTCATCGCGACACCGGTCGCCTGCCAGCTGCAGGAGCGCCGTCCCGAGATGAAGGCGTTGGCCGCCCGAGTGGCGGCCCGTCGCGCCGGCCTCGACTCGCGCGCACGTCGCCGCCCGGCCCAGGGCGCTGACGGCGGCACCGCCACCGCGGTGCTCGAGGGCGACCAGGCTGACGCGCAGACCGTCGCCGAGCAGCTCGCCAACCCGCAGCCGGTCACCCAGACCGGTCCGCGCCAGCAGCCCAAGCGCAACGTCCCGCGGCAGCAGCGCAAGAAGCGCTGATGCCCGACCTCGACGCGCTGCTCGACAGCCGGATCCGGTCCATCCCGGACTGGCCCGTCGAGGGCGTCGTCTTCCGCGACATCACGCCGCTGCTCGCCGACCCGGCGGGCATCCCCGCCGTGGTCGCCGGGATCGTCGACGCCCTGTCGGCAGCCGGCATCCATGAGGTCGACGTCGTCGCCGGTATCGAGGCCCGCGGCTTCGTCCTCGGTGCGCCGCTCGCGGTGGGCCTCGGCGTCGGGTTCGTCCCGGTGCGCAAGCAGGGCAAGCTGCCCGGCGACGTCCACGCGGCGAGCTACGACCTCGAGTACGGCCAGGCCACCCTCGAGGTGCAGGTGGACGCCGTCGCCCACGGGCACCGCGTCGTCCTCGTCGACGACGTCCTCGCCACGGGCGGCACCGCAGCAGCCGCCGTGAGCCTGCTGCGCTCGGCGGGTGCCGTGGTCGTCGCGCTCGCGTGCCTGCTCGAGCTGCCGGCCCTTGGCGGCCGTGACCGCCTCGACGTCCCCGTGATCGCCCTGCGTCAGGTCTGATCGCTCACGTCGTCCCCACTCGCCGCGCGTCGCGGGCACGTCGGGTGATGGGGTTGCGGCACTAGGCTCCTCGTGAGCGACGGTCGATCGCGTGACGGAGGACGACGCAGTGGCAGAGACCGACCGGGCACCCGTCCCAGCGGTGTTCGAGGTCCGCCACCGCTGGACCTACGTGGAGATGCTGATCTCGAGCCTCGCCTCGCTCGCCGCGGCGCTCGTGCTCTCCGTCGAGGCGTGGCTGCTGGCCCAGGACCCGGACGCGATCTTCTCGTGCGACGTCAACAACAAGATCTCGTGCGGCACCGTCGCCGAGTCGTGGCAGGCCACGCTCCTCGGCTTCCCGAACGCCTACCTGGGCCTGATCTTCGAGTCGGTGGTCATCACGATCGCGCTCGCGTCGCTGTCCGGAGTCCGGTTCCCGCGACGCTTCATGCTCGGCGCCCACGGTCTCTACACGATCGCCATCGCGTTCGCCTACTGGCTGTTCCTGCAGGCCTACTTCGTCATCGGTGCGCTGTGCCCGTGGTGCCTGCTCGTCACGGCGGCGACGACGCTCGTCTTCACCTCGATCACACGGGTCAACATCCTCGACCGCAACATCACCTTCGGCCGGTACCAGGAGACGGTCGAACGATGGCTGCGGCTCGGCGCCGACACCGGGATCGCGCTCGTGATCCTCGCGCTCGTGGCCGCGATGGTGGCGTACCGCTACCTCTGACGGCGCGCGGAGACTCCCGCCCCGCAGAGCGGCGTCCCCGCACGTAGACTGACCGGACTGTCAGACGCACCGCGCGAGGAGGCCGGGTGGCTGAGGACGTCGTGGCGAAGCCGGGTGCTTCCGCGCCCGCGGGTCCCACGCCTGCGCCCAACCAGCCGCCGAGCACGTCGCCGGCGTACGAGGCCACCAGCCGCCGATCGCTCCTGCCGCGCATCTCCGCCCGTCGCGGCGGCGGCCGGTCCAGCGCCCACCCTGAGCTCGAGCCGTTGCTGCGCACGGTGAAGCAGTTCCACCCCAAGGCCGACCTCAAGATCCTCGAGCTGGCCTACGAGCGGGCCGCGTACCTCCACCGCGACCAGCACCGCCGCAGCGGCGACCCGTACATCACCCACCCGCTCGCGGTCGCGACGATCCTGGCCGAGCTCGGCATGACACCGCCCACGCTGGCTGCGGCGCTGCTGCACGACACGGTGGAGGACACCGAGTACTCCCTCGATGCGCTGCGCGAGGACTTCGGCGACGAGGTGGCGGCGCTCGTCGACGGCGTCACCAAGCTCGACAAGGTGAAGTACGGCCAGGCGACCGCTGCCGAGACGGTCCGCAAGATGGTCGTGGCGATGGCGCGCGACATCCGCGTGCTCGTCATCAAGCTGGCCGACCGCCTGCACAACATGCGCACGCTGCGCTGGATGCCGCCGGCGAAGCAGGAGCAGAAGGCGCGCGAGACCCTCGAGATCTACGCGCCGCTCGCCCACCGCCTGGGCATGAACACCATGAAGTGGGAGCTCGAGGACCTCGCGTTCGCCACCCTCTACCCGAAGATGTACGACGAGATCGTGCGCCTCGTCGGCCAGCGCGCGCCCGAGCGCGACAGCTACCTGACCGCCGTCAAGGAGGCCGTCGAGAAGGACCTCGACGACGCCAAGATCAAGCACACCGTCACCGGTCGGCCGAAGCACTACTACTCCGTCTACCAGAAGATGATCGTGCGGGGCCGCGACTTCGCCGACATCTACGACCTGGTCGGCATCCGCATCCTCGTGGAGTCCGTGCGCGACTGCTACGCCGTCCTCGGCGTCATCCACTCGCGCTGGAACCCGGTCCCCGGCCGGTTCAAGGACTTCATCGCGATGCCCAAGTTCAACATGTACCAGTCGCTGCACACGACCGTGATCGGGCCGACCGGCCGCCCGGTCGAGCTGCAGATCCGCACGATGGACATGCACCGGGCGGCGGAGTACGGCGTGGCCGCGCACTGGCGCTACAAGCAGGGCAGCGTCGGCGGCAAGCAGGGGCCGGACGACATGGGCTGGCTGCGGCAGCTGCTCGAGTGGCAGCGCGAGACCGAGGACCCGGACGACTTCCTCGACTCGCTGCGCTACGACCTCGCCTCCAACGAGGTCTTCGTCTTCACACCCAAGGGGGACGTCGTCGCGCTGCCCGGCGGCTCGACGCCGGTCGACTTCGCGTACGCCGTCCACACCGAGGTCGGCCACCGCTGCGTCGGTGCGCGCGTCAACGGCAAGCTCGTGCCGCTGGAGTCGTCGCTCACCTCCGGCGACGTCGTCGAGGTGTTCACCTCCAAGGCGGAGAACGCCGGCCCGAACCGAGACTGGCTGCAGTTCGTCAAGAGCCCGCGCGCCCGCTCGAAGATCAAGGCGTGGTTCTCCAAGGAGCGCCGCGAGGAGGCCGTCGAGAGCGGCAAGGAGTCGATCACCCGCGCGATGCGCAAGGCCGGGCTGCCGCTGCACCGTCTGCTGTCTCCCGGTGCGCTGCAAGGACTCCTGGCCGACCTGCACATGTCGGACGTCTCGGCGCTGTACGCCGCGGTCGGCGAGGGACGCGTGTCGGCGACGTCCGTCGTGCAGAAGCTCGTCCAGGCCCACGGCGGGACGGACGGCGCCACCGAGGACCTCGCCGAGGTCGTCACCCCCGGCAAGATCGCGACCGGCAAGGCCCGGCCCCAGGGCGACCCCGGCATCGTGGTCGACGGCGACGACGACGTGTGGGTCAAGCTCGCGCGCTGCTGCACGCCGGTGCCGGGCGACGACGTGCTCGGCTTCGTGACGCGCGGGCACGGCGTCTCGGTGCACCGCACCGACTGCGTCAACATCTCGTCGCTGCGTCAGGAGCCCGACCGCATCGTGCCGGTTACGTGGTCGCCGAAGGCCACGAGCGTGTTCCTCGTCAACATCCAGGTGGAGGCGCTCGACCGCTCGCGCCTGCTGTCGGACGTCACGCGCGCGCTGTCGGACCAGCACGTCAACATCCTGTCGGCGTCGGTCAGCACCACCCGCGACCGCATCGCCCTCTCACGCTTCACCTTCGAGATGGCCGACGCCACGCACCTCGGCTCGGTGCTGAAGACGGTGCGCGGCGTCGAGGGCGTCTACGACGTCTACCGGGTCTGAAGCACCGATGTGGTAGTGCTGACGCGTCACGGGTGACCCTTCAGCGCTACCACATCGGGATCAGCCGGAGAACTCCTCGGCGGCGCGCTCGGCGGCCTCGAGGAGGGCCTTGGTGGTGACGATCCGGCCCTCGAGGTCGGCGGCCTTGCGGGTGTCGCCGGCGGCGACGTGCTTGGCGTGCTCCTTCTCGAGCTTGGCCAGCGAGGCGCTGAACTGCTCGACGGTGGAGTTGGCGCGCGCCTTGGCCTCGGGGTTGGTGCGCTTCCACTGGTCCTGCTCGCCCTTGCGGACGGCGTCCTCGATGCGGCGCAGGCGGCCCTCGATGCGCTCCTTGTCGCCGCGCGGCACGTGGCCGACGGCCTCCCAGCGCTCCTGGATCGAGCGCAGCGCAGCCTTGGCGCCCTTGAGGTCGGAGGTGTCGATCGCCTCGGCCTCGGCGAGGAGGGCCTCCTTCGCCGTCAGGTTCTCGGCGAAGCCGGCGTCGCGCTTGCCGAGCTCGGCGTTGCGGGCGGCGAAGAACTCGTCCTGGGCGGCGCGGAAGCGCTGCCAGAGCTCCTCCTCCTCGGCCTTGCCGGCGCGGCCTGCCGCCTTCCAGCGCGACATCAGGTCGCGGTAGGAGGACGCGGTGCTGCCCCAGTCGGTCGAGGTCTTGATGGCCTCCGCCTCGGCGACGAGGGCCTCCTTCACCTGCTTGGCCTCGCTGCGCTCGCCGTCGAGGCGGGCGAAGTGCTGGCGGCGGTGCTTGTCGAACTGCGACCGCGCGTGGCTGAAGCGCTTCCAGAGCGCCTGCTCGCCGGTGCGGTCCGCGCGCGGCGCGCTCTTCCAGTCGTCGAGCAGCTCCTTGAAGCGCTCGCCGGTGGCCTTCCACTGCGTGGACTCGGCCAGGGCCTCGGCCTCGGCCACGATCGCCTCGCGGGCGGCGAGGGCGGCGGCCTTGGCGGTGGCGCGAGCCTCTGCGGCCGCGGCGCGCTTCTCGTGCACGAGGACGTCGAGCGCCTCGACCCGGGTGCGGAGCGAGGCGAGGTCGCCGACCATCGTCGGCGACTCGAGCGACTCGAAGGCCCGCTTCACCACGGCGCCGGCCTGCTCGGGCGACGCCTTGCCCTCGGTGAGGCGGCGGGTCGCGAGGCTGACCTCGACCGAGAGGTCGTCGAACTTGCGCACGAAGAAGGCGAGACCCTCGTCGGGAGTGCCGGCGGCCCACTGGCCGACCATGTGCTCGGAGCCGTCGCCCAGGGCGACGTGGACGTTGCCCTCGTCGTCGACGCGGCCGAAGGTGGCGGAGTCGGTGGGGCGGTCGGCGTCCAGCACCTCGGGCTCGGCCGCGGCGGCCGGGGCCGGGGTCGCGGGACCGGCGGCCACCGGGCGCGGGGGAGCAGGGCGCACGCTGCCGGCCAGGGCGGCCGGACTGATGCGCGGCCCGGGCTTGACGGCCGCGGGGGTCGGAGCAGGGGCAGCGGGTGCCGCTTCGGCAGCGGGAGTCTCGACGGCCTCAGGTGCGGAGGCGACCTCGACCGCGGCCTGCTCGGGTGCGGCCTCGACCGCGGCCTGCTCGGGTGCGGCCTCGACTGCGGCCTGCTCGGGTGCGGCCTCGACCGCCGCCTGCTCGGGTGCGGCCTCGACCGCCGCCTGTGCGGGTGCGGCCTCGATCGCGTCGGCCACGGGTGCGGCCTCGACCACCTCAGCGACCGGCGCCTCGACGACGGGCGTCTCGACGGCCGGTGCTGCCGTGTCGGCGACGGCCTCGTCGATGACGGCCTCGACGACCTCGGTCGGCGGTGCCTCCACCGTCTCCGCAGCAGGTGCTGCCTCGACGGCGTCGACGGCCTCGGTGGGGGACTGCTCGGTGCCCTCGGGGGCGTTGTTCTCGCTCATGCTGGTGTTCACTCCTCAGCCGGCCGGCGTGTCGCTGGTCGTGGCCTTCGTGATGACGATGGGCTGTGCGGGCGTTCCGTCGCTCATGTTCGCGCTTCCGGGCGTGACCCCGGCCTCGCCGATCTTCTCGACGACGTCGAGGCCGGACACCACTGTGCCCCAGATCGTGTAGCTCGCGGGCAGGGTCGTGTCCTTGTAGACGATGAAGAACTGGCTGCCGCTCGTCCCGGCACCCGCATTGGCCATGGCCACGGTGCCCCTGGGGTAGTTCACGCCCGTGGCCGTGGGCAGGTTCTCGTCGGGCAGGTCGTAGCCGGGGCCGCCGGTGCCGTCGTTGTTCGGGCTGCCGCACTGGAGCACGAAGATGCCCTCGGTGGTGAGGCGGAAGCAGTCGCTGGCGGTGTAGAAGCCCTGCTGGGCCAGGAACACCATCGAGGTGGTCGTCTGCGGCGCCTTCTCGTTCGGCACCATCTCGATGACGATGTCGCCGCAGTTGGTGGCGAGCGTCAGGGTCGACTTCGTGCCTGCGGGCCGGGTGTCGGCCGGAGGCGAGCTCCACGTCTGCGTCTTCACCGTGGGGGTGGGGGCCTTGGTGCAGCCCTTCACGCTCACCGACGGCGACGGGCTGACCGAGCCGGAGGGCGAGGTCGACGGCGAGGTCGAGGGCGACACCGAGGTGGACGGCGAGGCAGTGGGGGACGGCGATCCGTCGCCGGACGCGACATCGTCGTCGGAGCGGTTGGTCAGGACGAGGGCGAGCACGCCGGCGAGCACGACGACGAGGGCCGCGACCACCGCGATGATCTGGTTGCGGCGGCGGTCCTTCTGCTGGCGCTCCGTGCGGCGCTGCTGCTGCCGCTCGTACTTCGCCCGCGCGAGATCGCGCTCACGCTTGTTGCTGCTCGACACGCCCCAAGGCTCCCGTCACGTCCCAGGCGCTGCACCGGTCCGGTGCCTCGCCGCGCACCTCGCGCCCTGGGAGTCTAGGCAGTCGATACGCGCTCGGGGGCACGCGGGGCGGAAGGTAGGCTGCGCACGCCGGGCGTGTCGCCCCGGCGGCCCCGTCACAGCCCGTGATGCGACCCCGCAGCAGGAGGAGTCCCGTGCTCGTCGTCGGCTTCCCTGCCGGGCCCTGGGGCACCAACTGCTGGGTCATCGCCCCTGCCGCGGGCGAGCAGTGCATCGTCGTGGACCCGGGCAAGGACGCCGCCCCCGGGATCGAGGACGCCGTCCGCGAGCACGGACTGGACCCGGTCGCCGTCCTGCTGACCCACGGCCACATCGACCACGTCTGGTCGGTCGTGCCCGTGTGCGGCGCGCGTGGCATCCCGGCGTACATCCACCCCGACGACCGCTCGATGCTCGCCGACCCCCTGGCGGGCATCAGCGCCCAGACGGCGCAGATGCTGTCCTCCATGACCGACGGCACGCTCGCCGCGGGGGAGCCGGACGACGTCCGCCTGCTCACCGACGGTGCCGTGCTCGAGCTGGCGGGGCTCGAGCTCGTGGTCGACCACGCCCCGGGCCACACCCGCGGCTCGGTGATGTTCCGCCACGCGGCGTCCGACGGCGTGCCCCCGGTGCTGCTGTCGGGCGACGTCCTGTTCGAGGGCTCGATCGGCCGCACCGACCTCCCCGGCGGCGACCACGCGGCCATGCTCGCGAGCCTCGCCGGCAAGGTGCTGCCGCTGGACGACGAGACCGTCGTGCTCCCCGGCCACGGGTCGACCACCACGATCGGCGACGAGCGCGCCACCAACCCGTACCTCCGAGCCCTGCGCGAGCAGGGCGCCACCATCGCCGCCCCCGGACGGGGGCTCTAGGACCTCATGAGCCGCATCGCACCGCTGTCCGGATTCCCCGAGTGGCTGCCCGCCGAGCGCGTCGTCGAGCAGCAGGTGCTCGACACCGTGCGCCGGGTCTTCGAGCTGCACGGCTTCGCCTCCATCGAGACCCGCGCCGTCGAGCCGCTCGAGCAGATGCTGCGCAAGGGCGAGATCGACAAGGAGGTCTACGTCCTGCGCCGGCTGCACGCGGACAGCGACGAGCCCGACGCCGGCCTCGGCCTGCACTTCGACCTCACCGTGCCGTTCGCTCGCTACGTGCTGCAGAACGCCGGGCACCTCGAGTTCCCGTTCCGCCGCTACCAGATCCAGAAGGTGTGGCGGGGTGAGCGGCCCCAGGAGGGCCGGTTCCGCGAGTTCACCCAGGCCGACATCGACGTGATCGGCCGCGACACCCTCTCCTTCCACCACGAGGTCGAGGTCGCGCTGGTCATGGCCGAGGTGTTCCGCGCCCTGCCGTGCCCGCCTGCGGTCATCCTCGTCAACAACCGCAAGCTGGCCGAGGGCTTCTTCCTCGGTGCCGGCGCCTCGGACGCCGCGGCCGCGCTGCGCGCGATCGACAAGCTCGACAAGATCGGGCCGGCCAAGGTCGCGGCCCTTCTCGAGTCCGACGCCGGCCTCACGCCCGACGGTGCGCAGAAGTGCCTCGCGCTGGCGGGCATCCGCAGCGCCGACGTCTCGTTCGTCCAGCAGGTGCGCGACCTCGGAGTCGAGCACCCCCTGCTCGACGAGGGGCTCGGCGAGCTGGAGGCCGTCATCGGGGCGGCCTCGGCACGCATGCCAGGCGCTGTCGTCGCCGACCTGAAGATCGCCCGCGGCCTCGACTACTACACCGGCACGGTCTACGAGACCCAGCTCGTCGGCTACGAGTCGTTCGGGTCGGTGTGCTCGGGCGGCCGCTACGACTCGCTCGCGAGCGACGGCCGCACGACGTACCCCGGCGTGGGCATCTCGCTGGGCGTCTCGCGGCTGCTCTCGGTGCTCATCGGCCGCGGCCTCGTCACCGCGAGCCGCTCGGTGCCCACCGCGGTGCTGGTGGCCGTCTCGGACGAGGCGACCCGCCAGGCGTCCGAGGACGTCGCTGCCGCCCTGCGCGGCCGCGGCGTCAGCACGGAGGTCGCGCCCAGCGCGGCGAAGTTCGGCAAGCAGATCCGCCACGCCGACCGACGTGGCATCCCGTTCGTGTGGTTCATCGCGGACGACGGCACGCACTCGGTCAAGGACATCCGGTCGGGCGACCAGGTCGACGCCGACCCCACCAGCTGGACGCCGCCGGCGGAGGACCTCGTCCCCGTCGTCGCGCTGGCTCAGAACGAGGAGAGCACGTCGTGATCCGCACGCACACCGCCGGAAGCCTTCGCGCGGAGAACGTCGGTCAGACCGTCACGCTGGCCGGCTGGGTGGCCCGCCGCCGCGACCACGGCGGCGTCGCCTTCCTCGACCTGCGCGACGCCTCGGGCGTCGTCCAGGTCGTGGTCCGCGACCCCGAGGTCGCGCACCCGCTGCGCAACGAGTTCTGCGTCAAGGTCGTCGGCGTCGTGTCCGCACGCCCCGAGGGCAACGCCAACGCCGACCTGCCCACCGGCGAGGTCGAGGTGGTCACGAGCGAGCTCGAGGTGCTCTCGACCGCAGCCCCGCTGCCGTTCCCGATCGACGAGCACGTCGAGGTCGGCGAGGAGGCGCGCCTGCGCCACCGCTACCTCGACCTGCGCCGGCCCGCGCCGGCGGCGGCCCTGCGGCTGCGCAGCCGCGTCAACCGCATCGCGCGCGACGTCCTCTACACGCACGACTTCATCGAGATCGAGACGCCGACGCTCACGCGCTCGACCCCCGAGGGCGCCCGCGACTTCCTGGTGCCCGCCCGGCTGCAGCCCGGCACCTGGTACGCCCTGCCGCAGAGCCCTCAGCTGTTCAAGCAGCTGCTCATGGTCGCCGGGATGGAGCGCTACTTCCAGATCGCGCGCTGCTACCGCGACGAGGACTTCCGCGCCGACCGTCAGCCGGAGTTCACCCAGCTCGACATCGAGATGAGCTTCGTCGACCAGGACGACGTCATCGCCATCGGCGAGGCGGTCGTCTCGTCGATCTGGCGCGAGATCGGGGTGGAGATCCCCACGCCCATCGCGCGGATGACCTACGCCGACTCGATGGCCCGGTACGGCAACGACAAGCCCGACCTGCGCTTCGGCAACGAGCTCGTCGAGTGCACCGACTACTTCGGCGAGACGACGTTCCGCGTCTTCCAGGCGCCGTACGTCGGTGCCGTCGTCATGCCCGGCGGGGCGTCACAGCCGCGCAAGCAGCTCGACGCCTGGCAGGACTGGGCCAAGTCGCGCGGCGCGCGCGGCCTCGCCTACGTCCTGATCGGCGAGGACGGCGAGCTCGGCGGCCCGGTCGCCAAGAACCTGAGCGACTCCGAGCGCGCGGGCCTCGCGGAGCGCGTCGGTGCGAAGCCCGGAGACTGCGTGTTCTTCGCGGCGGGGGAGACCACGCCGTCGCGCGCGCTGCTCGGCGCCGCCCGCCTCGAGATCGGCAGGCGCTGCGGCCTCATCGACGAGTCCGCGTGGGCGTTCGTGTGGATCGTCGACGCGCCGCTGTTCGAGCCGTCGTCCAAGGCGGTCGAGAGCGGCGACGTCGCCGTCGGCGCCGGCGCCTGGACCGCGGTGCACCACGCGTTCACCTCGCCCAAGCCGGAGTGGATCGACCGCTTCGAGGAGAGCCCGGGCGAGGCCCTGGCCTACGCCTACGACATCGTCTGCAACGGCAACGAGATCGGCGGCGGATCGATCCGTATCCACCGCAAGGACGTGCAGGAGCGCGTCTTCGCGATGATGGGCCTCGGCCCGGACGAGCAGCAGGAGAAGTTCGGCTTCCTGCTCGACGCGTTCGCGTTCGGCCCGCCGCCGCACGGCGGCATCGCCTTCGGCTGGGACCGCATCGTGGCCCTGCTCTCGGGCAGCGACTCGATCCGCGACGTGATCGCGTTCCCGAAGACCGGCGGCGGCCAGGACCCGCTCACGGGCGCACCGGCGGCCATCAGCGACCAGCAGCGCGCCGAGGCGGGCGTCGACTTCGTGCCCGAGCCCGAGGACGCCCCGGCCGAGGCCTGATCCGCGACGCGCCCGCCCCCCGAACGGGGGCGGGTGGCGTCGCCGTGGCCCGTCGCCGCGCGCATACTTGCTGCCGACACCAGGTCCGGGGGGCCTGATCGAGCGCCGTACGCGGACCGCGTCCGACCGAGGGAGATCCCGTTGGCCGAGCAGACCACGCCCGTCCCCACCGGGCTTCCCGAGCCCGAGGTCGGGCCGGTGGTGTCGCCCATGCACGGCCGGCGCGACAACCCGGACATCCTCACCCGCAAGCCGCTGGTCTTCTGGGACCGCATCAAGCTGCTGCTGTTATTCAGCGCGGCGTTCGGCGTCATCGTGTGGGCGCAGGCCGCGCAGAACCGGCTGGTGTCGTTCCCGCAGGCAGAGCGTTCGGCTGCGGCGTCCGGGTTCGGGCAGATCCTGCTCGTCCTGATCATGCTCGAGGCCCTGCGGCAGATCCACTTCGTGCTGGCCGAGCACTCGGCGGGCTATCACCAGACGTGGCTGCGACTCTTCGCACGCACCGAGCGCTTCACCGGCCGCTACAGCGCCTGGACGCGCTACCGGGTCGCCCGCGTCGCCAAGTGGGTCATCGGCCTCGTCGTCGTGTCGATGGTGCTCGCGGCGATCTCCGGGCTGCCGCCGATCCTCGCGCTGTTCCAGGTGCCCGCGTGGTTCATCTCGCAGCTGCCGATGATCCTGCAGCTCGTCCTGTACCTGTTCATCGCGGTCGCGCAGTTCGGGCTGATCTTCTGGTTCCTCTCCCGCGGCGGCGTCGACGTCTACTTCCCGGACGACGTGAAGACCCGCTTCGACGACGTGTGGGGCCAGGACGGCGTCCTCGAGCGCGTGCGGGAGAACATCGTCTTCATGGAGAACCCCGAGGAGATCGAGGCCAAGGGCGGCTACGTGCCCGGCGGCATCCTCCTGTGGGGCCCGCCCGGCACGGGCAAGACGCTGCTGGCCGAGGCGGTCGCGGGCGAGACCGGCAAGCCGTACGTCTTCGTCGACCCGGGCGCGTTCATCAACATGTTCTTCGGTGTCGGCGTCCTCAAGGTCAAGGGGCTGTTCCGCAAACTGCGCAAGCTCTCGCTGCGCTACGGCGGCGTCATCGTGTTCTTCGACGAGGCCGACACCCTCGGCAGCCGCGGCGGCGCGGTCAGCCAGGCCCGCCGGGCCGCGCTGGAGAACACCCGCACGTCGTTCGACCTCGAGCACGGCTCGACCTGCAACGGCCGCTACTACACGTCGCCGCAGACCCAGCGCTACCTCTACGAGTCCGAGCTCGCCGACCGGCAGCTGTTCGTCCCGACCGGCGGCCAGGGCGGTGGAGGCATGGGCGGCATGGGAACGCTGCAGGCGCTGCTCACCGAGCTGTCGGGCCTCAAGAAGCCGCGCGGGTTCGTCAACCGCGTCGTGCGGCGCACCCTCGGCATGCGCCCGAAGCCTCCGCCGAAGTACCGCATCCTCGTGATGATGGCGACGAACATGCCCGACGCGCTCGACCCGGCCCTGCTGCGCCCCGGCCGGATCGACCGCATCTACCGCATGGGCTACCCGTCCAAGGCGGGCCGCATCGTCACGTACAAGAACTACCTCGACAAGGTGAAGCACGTCGTCACCGACGAGCAGATCGAGACGCTCGCGACCATCTCGCCGTACGCCACCGGCGCCACCATCAAGGACTCGGTCAACGAGGCCTTGGTCATCGCCATCCGCGACGGCCGCGACGCCGTGACGTACGCCGACCTCATCAAGGCCAAGTCGCTCAAGGACCACGGCCTGCCGGACGGCTTCAACTACGTCGACCGCGAACGTCACTCGCTGGCGATCCACGAGGCGTGCCACGCCGTCGTGATGTTCCGGCTGCAGCACTCGAGCATCATCGACACCGCCACCATCGAGCGCCGTGGCGACGTCGGCGGCTTCGTGTCGCCGATCCCGATCGAGGAGCGCTTCGTCGAGTGGCGCAGCGAGGTCGACGTCGACGTCATGACGTTCCTCGCGTCGCTCGCGGGCGAGCGGATGTTCTACGACGGCGACCACACCCAGGGCGTCGGCGGCGACATGGCCTCGGCCACCGGGATCGTCACGCGCTCGATGCTGTCGCACGCGATGGGCCCGAACCTGCGCGCCTTCAACGGCGGCATGCTCGCCCGGTCCGGCCTCATGGCCGGCGGGATCCCGCTGGTCGAGGGCGTGCCCTTCGAGGGCGAGACCGCGTCCGCGGTCGAGGCCAAGCTCCGCGAGCTCTACGACCGCACGGTGACGGTGCTCGAGGAGAACCGCCGCGAGGTCCTGGCGGTGGCGCACGCGCTCGAGACGTACAAGACACTCTCGGGCGAGGACGTCGCGGCCGTGATCGACGGCACCGAGGGCCCGCTCGTCGACGGACGCGGGTACGTCGAGCCGGAGTTCGTGTCCGAGCTGGAGGACTACCACCGCCAGGCGGTCGAGGCGCACAAGGTCGTGCACGAGCGGCCGCCGTCGCTCCCGGCGATGCCCGAGCCGATCGCGGCAGCCCGCCGCGCGGAGCAGGGCTGATCCCCACCACGGCTGGAGCCCCGAACCTCGCGGTCCGGGGCTCCTCCGCGTTCAGGCCTGCGGCGCCAGCGCCCCCGAGGTGCTGCCACGCAGCCAGGTGAAGCCGAGTGACGCGTAGACAGACCGCGCCGCGTCGTTGTCGGCGTACATGCCGAGGCTCACCGCGGGGGCGCCGGAGGCCAGCGACTCCTCGGTGACCACGGCGCACAGGAGCCGGGCGAGCCGGCGTCCACGCCGTTCGGGGTGGGTGGCGACGCTGTTGAGGTGGTGGCTGCCCGAGCGCTGCCGCGTGACCGCGAGCACCGCGGCGAGGCCGCCCGTGTCGTCGAGCCCGCCCTCGGGGTCCTCGATGCCTGCCCAGCGCACCACGCGCGGGTCGCCTGCCGGGATCGAGGCGGTGGGGGAGTGCGCCTGCAGCAGCGCCCCGATCCTCGGGTCGTCGGCGTCCAGCGTGCGGACCGTGGCGCCATCGCCGTACGGCGTGGACTGCGGCCCGGGCGCGACGAGCGTGCACCAGCCGTCCCACTCGTCGTGGTCGACCGGCTGCAGCCGCGACGGAAGCAGCGCGAGCCCGCCGCGAGGCACGGTGACCCCGGTGATCGGCTCGCCCGCCGACGCCCCGGCGTCGGCCAGGGCGACCAGGAGGTCCACGGCGGCCGCCACCTGGGCGGGGTCCCGAGGGTCTGCGGCGAACCCGCTCACCCACCGGGCGCCGCGCCACGCGTGGTGGCTCACGAGCGCCACCGCCCGGCCCGGGTCGGTGGCCACCCGCTGGAGATGACCGGGATCGACGTCGTAGCGGATCCAGAGGTCGTCCGGCAGCGCGGCCATCAGCTCGGCGTGCAGGGCGGTCTGGCGCTCGTCGGGTGCGGGGCTCACGCCGCTACCCAAGCAGACCGCCGGAGGCTCACGGCTTAGGGTTCGGGCGTGACCGCGAGCCTGTTCGACGACGGTGCCGCGCCCACGCGCGCCGGTGCGCCGCTCGCTGTGCGCATGCGTCCGCGGACGCTCGACGAGCTGGTCGGCCAGAAGCACCTGCTCGAGCCGGGGAGCCCCCTGCGGCGCCTCGTGGCCGACCCGGTGTCGGGCCGCGCGGGCATCACCAGCGTGATCCTGTGGGGGCCGCCAGGCACCGGGAAGACCACGCTCGCCTCGCTCGTCAGCACCAGCACCGGGCGCCGGTTCGTGGAGCTGTCGGCGGTCACCGCGGGTGTGAAGGACGTCCGCGAGGTCGTCGAGCGGGCGCGCGACGCCCTCGGGATGCAGGGGCAGGGCACGGTCCTGTTCGTCGACGAGGTCCACCGCTTCTCCAAGACCCAGCAGGACGCGCTGCTGCCTGCCGTCGAGAACGGCTGGGTCACGCTCGTCGCAGCCACGACGGAGAACCCGTCGTTCTCGGTCATCTCGCCGCTGCTGTCGCGCTCGCTGGTCCTCACGCTCGCCTCGCTGACCGACGACGACCTCCGCGAGCTGCTGCACCGCGCGGTCACCGACCCGCGCGGCCTCGACGGCACGATCGAGCTGTCCGCCGAGGCCGAGGACCACCTCCTGCGGGTGGCCGGCGGCGACGCGCGCCGCGCGCTGACAAGCCTCGAGGCCGCAGCAGGCGCGGCGCTGGACGCCGGGACGCACGTGGTCGACCTCGCGGCGGTGGAGCGAGCCGTCGCGCATGCCGCACCTCGGTACGACCGCGACGGCGACCAGCACTACGACGTCATCAGCGCGTTCATCAAGAGCTGCCGCGGGTCCGACGTCGATGCGGCTCTGCACTACCTCGCGCGCATGCTCGAGGCGGGGGAGGACCCGCGCTTCATCGCGCGGCGCCTGATCATCCTGGCGAGCGAGGACGTCGGCATGGCCGACCCGACCGCGCTCCAGACCGCGGTCGCCGCCGCGACCGCCGTCCAGCTGATCGGCCTGCCCGAGGGCCGGCTGACCCTGGCGCAGGCGACCGTGGCGATCGCGCTCGCGCCGAAGTCCAACGCGGTCACCGTCGCCATCGGCGAGGCGGAGGCCGACGTCCGGCGCGGCCTGATCGGCCCGGTGCCCGCCCACCTGCGCGACAGCCACTACGCCCGTGCCTCCGACCTCGGGCACGGCGTCGGCTACGTCTACCCGCACGACGTGCCCGGAGGCGTCGCCGACCAGCAGTACGCACCGGACCAGGCCGCCGGGCGCCGCTACTACGTGCCGACGCGCTACGGCGCGGAGGCGCGGTACGCCGACGTCCTCGACCGCCTCCGCGTCGCGCTCGGCCGTGAGCCGGCGCCGGCGCCGAACTCCGACGAGCCTGCCGCCGCACCGCCGGTAGGGTCGGACGACGGGCCGGAAGGCGGCCCCTCGAGCAGCGGGAAGGGGTGAGCGGGCGGTGAAGCGCCTGTTCTGGCTGGGCGTCGGCGCCGCGGCCGGCTACTACGCCGCCCGCCGCGGCGAGGAGGTCCTCGAGCGTGCGCGCGAGCGCGGCGTCGTCGGCAACGTCACCCTCGCTGCGAGCACCGCCACCAAGGTGGCCGCGACCGCCTCCCGCACCGCGGTGACGCTGGGGGAGAAGGCCCGGTCGCTCAGCGCCGAGGCCCCACCGGCCGATGCTCCCCCTCCCTCTCGAGCAGCCGCGCCCCCCGTCCGTCCCGCTCCCAGCCCCACCAGCAGCCCCAGCCGAGAGGTCCGACCCTGATGGACTCCGCCGAGATCCGTAGCCGCTTCCTGCGGTTCTTCGCCGACCGCGGGCACACGCCCGTGCCGTCGGCGTCGCTCCTCCTCGACGACCCGACGCTGCTGTTCGTGAACGCCGGCATGGTGCCGTTCAAGCCGTACTTCCTCGGCGAGGCGCCCGCGCCGTACGACCGAGCCACCTCGGTGCAGAAGTGCGTGCGCACGCTCGACATCGACGAGGTCGGCAAGACCACGCGGCACGCGTCGTTCTTCCAGATGGCCGGCAACTTCAGCTTCGGCGACTACTTCAAGGAAGGCGCCATCCCGTTCGCGTGGGAGCTGCTCACCTCCTCGCAGGCCGACGGCGGCTACGGCTTCCCCGAGGACAAGCTCTGGGCGACCGTCTACGACGACGACGACGAGGCGCTCGACATCTGGCACCGCGTCGTCGGCGTACCGCTCGAGCGCATCCAGCGCCGCGACGCCAAGGACAACTACTGGTCGATGGGCGTCCCCGGCCCCGGCGGCCCGTGCTCGGAGATCTACTACGACCGCGGCCCCGAGCACGGCATCGAGGGCGGTCCCGTCGCGGACGAGGACCGCTACCTCGAGGTCTGGAACCTCGTGTTCATGCAGGACGAGCTCTCCGCGGTCCGCAGCAAGATGGACTTCGACATCCGCCAGCCGCTGCCGGCGAAGAATATCGACACCGGCATGGGACTGGAGCGCATGGCAGCGCTGCTGCAGGGCGTCGAGAACATCTACGAGATCGACACCACGCGCGTGATCCTCGACCGTGCCGCGGCGCTGTCGGGTGCGCGGTACGGCGCCGACCACGAGGACGACGTCCGGCTGCGCGTCGTGGCCGACCACGCCCGCACCGTCGCCTTCCTCATGCAGGACGGCGTCCTCCCGGGCAACGAGGGCCGCGGCTACGTCCTGCGCCGCATCCTGCGCCGCGTCGTGCGCAACATGCGCCTGCTCGGCTCCAACGACCCGGTCATGGGCGAGCTCATCAGCGCGTCGGTGGACGCCATGGGCCCGCAGTACCCCGAGCTCGTCGAAGACCTCGGCCGCCTCGTCTCGATCGCCGAGAACGAGGAGGCGGTGTTCGCCGAGACGCTCCGCACCGGAACCACCCTGTTCGACACCGCGGTCTCCGACCTGCAGAAGCAGGGCGGCACGGTCCTCGGCGGCGACGCCGCGTTCGCGCTGCACGACACCTTCGGCTTCCCGATCGACCTCACGCTCGAGATGGCGGCCGAGAAGGGCATCGAGGTCGACCAGGACGGCTTCCGACGCCTCATGGGGGAGCAGCGCGACCGCGCGAAGGCCGACGCCAAGGCGCGCAAGGCCGGCCTCACGCCGCTGACGGTCTACAAGGACGTCATGGACGCCGCGGGGCTCACGTCCTTCACCGGCTACGACGAGGTCGTGTCCGAGAGCACGCTGCGCGGCATCCTCCTCGACGGCGAGAACGTCCAGAGCGCCCGCGAAGGCCAGCAGGTCGAGGTCGTCCTCGACCGGAGCCCGTTCTACGCCGAGGGCGGCGGCCAGCTCGCCGACGCGGGGCTCATCACGCTCGCGGACGGCGCGGTCCTGGAGATCGCCGACGTCCAGCAGCCCGTACCCGGCCTCTACGTCCACCGCGGCCGCGTCGTGTCCGGCGAAGCCGTCGTCGGTCAGGCTGCCGTCGGCCGGGTCGACCTCGAGCGTCGTCGGGCCATCTCGCGCGCCCACACCGCGACCCACCTCGTGCACAAGGCGTTCCGTGAGGCGCTGGGTGAGACCGCGACCCAGATGGGGTCGGAGAACTCGCCCGGCCGCTTCCGCTTCGACTTCCCGCTCTCGGGCGCGGTCCCGGCGTCGGTCATGGCCGACGTCGAGGCGCGGGTCAACGACGTCCTGGCCGAGGACCTCGCCGTCACGGCCGAGATCATGAGCCAGGAGCAGGCGCGCGCCGCCGGTGCGATGGCGCTGTTCGGCGAGAAGTACGGCGACAAGGTCCGCGTCGTGTCCGTCGGCGACTGGGCGCGCGAGCTCTGTGGCGGCACGCACGCCCAGCGCTCGGGCCAGGTCGGCCTCGTGAAGTTCCTGTCGGAGGGCTCGATCGGCACGGGTGTACGCCGCGTCGAGGCGCTCGTCGGCGTCGACGCCTACCGGTTCCTCGCGCGGGAGCACCTGCTCGTGTCGCAGCTCGCCGAGATCGTGAAGGCGCGCCCGGAGGAGCTGCCCGAGCGCGTCGACGGCCTGCTGACCCGGCTGAAGGACGCCGAGCGGGAGATCGCCAAGGTGCGCTCGGCCTCCCTGGTGGCCAATCTCGAGGGCATCCTCGGCGTCGCCCAGGAGGTCGGCGAGGTCCGGCTCTGGACCTTCGCCGCGCCCGAGGGCACCGACGCCGGTGGCCTGCGCGAGCTCGTCACCAAGGGCCGCGACGCCGCGCGGCGCGAGCTCCCGTCCGTCGTGGTCGGCGCAGCCGTCTCCGACGGCAAGGTGAGCATCGTCGTGGCGACCAACGAGGCGGGCCGCACCGCGGGCGCCTCGGCCAACTCCGTGCTGCAGGCCGCGCTCGGTGCGGTCGGCGGCCGCGGCGGCGGCAAGGACGACATGGCCCAGGGCGGCGGCACCGACGTCACGGCCGTGGACGCGGCGTTCGAGGCTGCGGCGGGGGCCGTCCGGGCCGCCGTCGGGGCGTGACGTCGCCCACAGACGCCGGATTCCGTCGTGGGATCCGGATCGGCGTCGACGTCGGATCCGTCCGAGTCGGCGTGTCCCGCACCGACCCTGACGGCCTCATGGCCGTGCCCGTGGCGACCCTCGCGCGCCCGAAGGCCGTCGCGGCGCCGCGGACCGACCTCGACGGCGTCGCCGACCTGGTCACGGAGTACGAGCCCCTCGAGGTCGTCGTGGGCCTCCCGCTCACGCTCGAGGGCACCGAGGGGCCCGCCACCGAGGCAGTCCGGGCCTGGGTGGCCGACCTGCACCGCGTGCTCGCCCGTCGTGGGGCGTCGGTTCCGGTGCGCCTCGTCGACGAGCGGCTGACCACCGCCGCCGTCACCAAGGGTCTGCGGTCGGCCGGCCGCGACTCGCGCAGCAGCCGTGCCGTGGTCGACCAGGCCGCGGCTGTCATGATCGTCCAGCACGCGCTCGACGCCGAGCGCGCCACAGGTGCCCCGCCGGGCACCCTCGCGGAGCCCCCGGAGGACCTCGCATGAGCCAGCTCGGACTCGGCATGGACTACGACGAGCCCGGCACCCGTCGTCGGCGAAGCTCGGGGCCGGTCGCGGTGATCCTCGCCGTCGTCCTGCTCGGTGTGGTCGCGCTCGGTGCCTTCCTCGGCATCCGGTCGCTCACCGGCAGCGGCAGCGGCGACTTCCAGGGCGACGGCACCGGCGACGTCACGATCGTCGTGGCCAAGGGCGACTCGCTCACCGAGATCGGCCGCACCCTGGCCGACGCCGGCGTCGTCGCGACGTCCGACGCCTTCGTGGGCGCGGCCTCTGCCGACTCGCGGGCCGAGAGCATCGCGCCCGGCGCGTACCAGCTGCGCTCGGGCATGAGCGGCGCCGCGGCGCTCGACCTCATGCTCGACCCCGCCTCGCGCCTCGTCCAGAAGGTCGTCGTGCCCGAGGGTCTGCGCTTCGAGAAGACCGTCGCCAAGATCGAGAAGGGCACCGACCTCACCGCCGACCAGGTCAAGGACTCGCTCTCGCGGGCCGGCTCGCTGGGCCTGCCGTCGTACGCCGAGGGCAACGTCGAGGGCTTCCTGTTCCCTGCGACGTACGAGTTCCAGCCCGGCGTCGAGGCCGACGCCGTCGTCAAGGCGATGCTCACCCGCTTCCGCCAGGCGGCCAAGGAGGTCGACCTCGCGACCGAGGCCAAGAAGGACGGCCTGACCGAGTACGAGGTCATGATCATCGCCAGCCTCGTCCAGGGCGAGAGCGCCCCCGAGGACTACGACAAGGTCGCACGGGTGATCTTCAACCGCCTCGACCAGGGCATGCCGTTGCAGCTGGACTCCACGGTGAACTACGCCCTCGGCACGAGCAACATCCAACTGTCGGCCGACCAGCTGAAGACCGACAGCCCGTACAACACCTACGTCAACAAGGGCCTGCCGCCGGGGCCGATCAACTCGCCCGGCGAGGCCGCGATGACGGCCGTGCTCAACCCGGCCAAGGGGAAGTGGCTGTACTTCGTCACGACCGACCCCAAGACGCTCACCACCGAGTTCGCGGTCACGTACGACGAGTTCCTCGTGCTGAAGCGCAAGTTCCAGGCGAATGTCGGCTGATCGCCCCGTGCGTCGCCGTGCGGCCGTGCTGGGCCACCCCGTGGCCCACTCGCGGTCGCCCGTGCTGCACCGGGCGGCGTACTCCGCGCTCGGCCTCGACTGGGAGTACGGCCTGCACGACGTCACTGAGGAGACCCTCGCGACCTTCGTCGCCGGGCTCGACGCCACCTGGGCGGGCCTGTCGCTCACGATGCCGCTCAAGCAGGCCGTGATCCCCCTGCTCACGGACGTCGACCTCGTCGCACTGGCCACGGGGGCGGTCAACACCGTCGTGATCGACGACGACGGCCTGCACGGATGGAACACCGACGTGCAGGGCATCGTCGCCGCCCTCGACGAGCGCGGGGCGCCGCGCGGCTCGGCGGCCGTGATCGGCGCCGGAGCCACCGCTCGCTCCGCCGTGGCCGCGCTGGCCCGCCGCGGTCACACCGAGATGGTCGTCGTCGCCCGCCGGCCCGAGGCTGCCGCTCAAGTGCTGGCCACGGCGCTGGAGGTCGGCGTCCTCGTGGAGGTGCTCGGCTGGGAGTCCCTGGTCGATGCGCTCGAGGCCGAGGTCGTCGTCTCCACCGTGCCCCGGGGAGCCCTCGACGACGTGGCCGCCGAGGTGGCCGCGGCCCCCGGGCCCCGGGGCTGCCTGCTCGACGTCGTCTACGACCCCTGGCCCACGCCGCTGGGCGCCGCCTGGTCCCGCGCCGGGGGCGAGGTGGCCTCCGGGCTGGACATGCTCCTGCACCAGGCCGTCCGCCAGGTCGAGCTCATGACCGGCCTGACACCGCCCGTCGAGGCCATGCGGAGCGCGCTCTACTCCTAGGGCGCGCCGCCGTATGCCGGGGTTATCGCCCGCGCCGCTCAAGGCGGGGGTCTGGGGCGCCGATGGCATGCACGGAGGGTCGTCTGACCTCCGTCCTGCGACTCGTCGAGGTGTCCCATGTCCGGCCAGCCATCCTCCACCGGTCGCGCAGCCCGTCTCGACCGTGCCCTCGCCGACCTGCTCGCGCAGGCCCCTGAGCTCGAGGCGGCTGCGGTCGTGTCCTTCGACGGCCTCGCCATGGCCTCCCGCCTGCCCTCGGGCATGGACGAGGACCGCGTGGCGGCGATGAGCGCCGCGCTCCTCAGCCTGGGCGAGAAGGCGGCCCAGGGCCTCGGCCGGGGCGACCTGTCCCAGGTCTACGTCGAGGGCGAGTCCGGCACCGTCTTCCTGATCTCCGCCGACGACGAGGCCGTCCTGGTCGCCGTCGCCGCAGCCGGCGCCAAGGCGGGCCTCATGCTGTACGAGGTCCGCCGCTCGGCCGCCGCCGTGGGCGAGGTGCTCCGCGAGGCCGCGCCCGTCGTCGAGGCCCCGAACGTCGACGACCAGGCGCTCGCCGACGCCGAGGCGGCGTACGAGGCCTACCGCGCGTCCCAGGCGGTGCCCGCCGCCGCCCCGGTCCCGGAGGTCGTGGCCCCGGCCGCGTCCTGGGACCCGTACGCCACGGCTCCCGTGGCGTCCGCCCCGTCCTGGTCCTGACCGTCCCGCCACCACCTGAAGGAGGGGCGCACCCGTGAACCTCGAGGGCTCCCTCGACGCGTTCGGACTTCCCGACGTCCTGACGCTGCTCGCCGCCACCGGCAAGTCCGGTGGCCTGCTGCTGCGCCGTGACACGGACGGGGAGGACGGTCGGGTCGACCGGCTCGAGGGCGCGGTGTGGTTCCGCGAGGGCCGTGTCTGCGGCGCCACGTCGGACCGCTCCCGCGCGTCCCTCGTACGCCGGGTGGTCGGCTCCGGCGCCGTGGACGACAACGCCCTGCGCCAGGCCGTCGCCCGTGCGGTGTCCGCCGGCGGGGGAGTGGCCCGTGCGCTGCTCGAGTCCGGTGCCGTCGACCCCGACCTGCTCCGCCAGGCGGCGGACGACCAGACCGTGGACGCCGTGTTCGACCTGCTCCGCTGGTCCGACGGGGAGTTCGCCTTCGACCCAGCAGCCTCCGACCCGGACGACGTAGGGCTCGCCATCGAGCACGAGCGGCTGCTGGCCGAGGCCCGGGCCCGGGTCGAGGCATGGGGCGCGCTCGTCGTCGTCATCCCTACGCGCGACGCCGTGCTGACGGTGCCGACCGTGCTCGCGCAGGACCCCGAGGTCTCCCGGGACGAGTGGGCGCTGCTGTCCCTCGTGGACGGCCACCGCCGCGTGCGCGACCTTGTCGAGCTGCACCGGGGCCGGCGAGTTCGCCGTCACCACGATCCTGGCGCGCCTCGTCCAGCGCGGCCTCCTGCACGTGAAGGACGCCTCCGCGCCCGACCACGTGACGGTCGTCGAGCGCCGACTCGGCATGCTCGCCTCCGTCGAGGGTGCGGCGCCGACCGCCCCGTCCGACGAGCCGGCGCAGCCGGTCCAGGCGGTCGAGGAGCCCACGGCAGGGCCTGGTGCGCTCGGGATGTCGGCCGCTGCAGCACTCGCCGCAGCCCGTGCGGCACAAGGGCTTCCGCAGCCCGGCGTCCCCGGGTCGGCAGGCCGTGCACCGCGGCACGAGGTCGTCCCGCCCCGCCCGGAGCCGTTCCTGCCCGGACGGCGCCCCGAGCACCCGGAACCCGCACCCGAGCGCGTTGCCGGGGCGTCCGCGTTCGCCGCCGCTCCTGCTCCTGCCCACGGGATGCCGTCCGCGCCCGCGGCCCCGCACCCGACCACGTCGTCCGGCTACGCGCCCATGGCCGAGAGCTCGGGGTCGGTGGACGGCGCCACGGCGCGCTCGCTCGCCGCGCCCGCGCCGCTGGCGGCCCCCGACCCGCGCCACGACGCCACGATCGAGCGCGATCCGTCCGTCAACCGCAGCCTGCTGCTGCGCCTCATCGCCGGTGTCAGGGGGCTCTGATGGCAGCGCGCAGGCATCGCCGCCAGGGAGGGCAGGCCGTCAAGATCGTGGTCACCGGCCCCTTCGCGGCCGGCAAGACCACGCTCATCCGGACGATCAGCGAGATCACCGTGCTCTCGACCGAGCGCGGGATCACGGACGAGACCCGGAGCCGCAAGGCCGAGACGACGGTGGCCATGGACTTCGGCCGCATCACGATCGATCGCGACCTCGTGCTCTACCTGTTCGGCACGCCCGGCCAGGAGCGGTTCGACTTCATGTGGGAGATCCTCGGCGAGGGGATGCTCGGCTACGTCCTGCTCGTGGACGCCGCGCGCCCGGAGACCCTGGACGAGGCGGCCGGGATCCTCGCGGCCTTCCGCCGCATGGCTCACGTGCCGTTCGTCGTCGCGCTGAACCGCACGACCGAGCTCGACCCTCGGGCCGAGGACCGGGTCCGCGAGGCCCTGGAGCTCTCGCCGTCGACGCCGGTCGTCCCGTGCGACGCGACCGACAAGGACTCCGTGAAGGCCGTCCTGCTCGCCCTGCTGTACAGCGTGCTGGACGACATCGAGGCCACCGCGGCCCACGCCTAGGAGCATCCCGTGCGACTGCTGCGCTGGCCCGCCCGCCGACCCGAACCGGTCGGTCGGCACTCGCGCGTCATGACGGGCGTGAGCATGCCGGGTGCCGCGGCGTCCCTCGTGGCCTCCACCGTGACCGCCGAGAGCGTCGTCGCCGAGTCGGTCGCCGGCGCAGCCGAGGCGGCTCTCGAGGCGCAGGAGACCGCGGAGCTGTCACGCAGCGTGACCACGGACGCCGGTCGTGCCGTCACCCTCGGCTTCTCCGACGGTGCCAGCGTCGCCCTGCAGGACGACGACCCGCGCGTGCGCACCTTCCGGGCCGCGGCCGCCGCCCTCCTGGATGCGCCCGGTCGATGACACGGCGTCCCTCGTGGACGCCCGTACGGGCTACAGACGAGGCGCGGCTGTGCCGAACAGGTGATGAGGGGCCTTCCAGCGGAGGGTCCTGATGGCACCGGCGCACGCCGGGCGGTCCGATGCGGGAGGGCGCGACGTGAAGCAGCTGGGGGACATCCTCCTCGAGGGCGGTCTGGTCACCCACGACCAGCTCGCGGTCGCCGTCGACGAGCAGAACCGGCTCGGCCGCAGCCTGGGCCGTGTCCTCGTCGACCAGGGCGTGCTCACGGAGTCCCAGCTCGTCGCCTCGCTCGCCGCCCAGATCGGCATGCGGTTCGTCGACCTCAGCGACATCCAGATCGACGGCTCGGCCCTCGGCCGCGTGCCGGGCCACGTCGCCCGGCGCCACACCGCGATCCCGATCGGCTACGAGGAGGGCAAGCTCCTCGTCGCGATGGCCGACCCGGCCAACGTCTTCGCGATCGACGACATCCGCTCCGCGGCCGGGATCGACGTCAAGCCCGTCGTCGCCACGCGCAACGACGTGGCCGCGGCCATCGACCGGTTCTACCGCGCCGGCGACGAGCTCAACGACCTCACCTCCGAGCTGGACACGGGGGAGGACGAGGAGGACCTGTCCAAGGTCAAGGAGATCACCGAGGACGCCCCGATCGTCCGCTACGTGAACCTCCTGATCACCCAGGCCATCCAGGACCGTGCGTCCGACATCCACCTCGAGCCGACCGAGCACGACCTCCGCGTGCGCTACCGCATCGACGGCGTGCTGCACGAGGTCATGCGCTCTCCTCGGGCGATCCAGTCCGGCGTCATCAGCCGCCTGAAGATCATGGCCGACATCAACATCGCCGAGCGCCGCATCCCGCAGGACGGCCGACTGTCGGTTGCCGCGCACGGCAAGAAGGTCGACCTCCGCGTCGCGACCCTCCCCACCGTCTGGGGCGAGAAGGTCGTCATGCGTATCCTCGACAACTCAACGGCGCGAATGGATCTCGCCGATCTCGGCTTCAGCCCGCACAACTTCGGCATCTTCGAGAAGTCGTACGTGAAGCCGTACGGGATGATCCTGGTCACCGGTCCGACCGGTTCGGGTAAGTCGACCACGCTGTACGCCACGCTCAACGTGGTGAACAAGCCCGAGGTCAACATCATCACGGTCGAGGACCCGGTCGAGTACCGCCTCCCCGGCGTCAACCAGGTGCAGGTCAACAACAAGGCCGGCCTCAACTTCGCCGCAGCCCTGCGCTCGATCCTGCGCTCGGACCCCGACATCGTCCTCATCGGTGAGATCCGCGACCACGAGACGGCGCAGATCGCCGTCGAGGCCTCGCTCACCGGTCACCTGGTGCTCTCGACCCTGCACACCAACGACGCCCCCAGCGCGATCGTGCGACTGACCGAGATGGGCATCGAGCCCTTCCTGGTCGGGTCCGCCGTCGACGCGGTGCTCGCCCAGCGTCTCGCCCGCAGGCTCTGCAGCAAGTGCAAGGAGCCGTACGTGCCGGACGCCGAGCAGCTCGAGCACATCCGGTTCAAGCCGTACCCGGGGGACCCGGAGCCCAACTTCTTCCGGCCGGTGGGCTGCGCGAGCTGCGCCAAGACCGGCTACAAGGGCCGCGTCGCGATCCACGAGGTCATGGCGATCAGCGACGAGATCGAGCGCCTCACCGTCGAGCGCGCGTCGTCCACGCGGATCATGGCCGTCGCTATCGAGCAGGGCATGCGCACGCTCCGCGAGGACGGTCTGCTCAAGGCCTCCCAGGGCATCACCACGATCGACGAGGTCTTCCGCGTCGTCGCCTGACGGCGCCGCGCACGCTGTGCAACCCCCGGCTCTGCGCCGAGCGGGTGCCCCGAAGGCTCAAGCAAGGCTCTCGGGCGGCCGATGGTCAGCAAGGACGCCGGCACGCGAGGTGCCGGCCCGAACGAGGAGTGGCCGTGGAGTCCATGCCGTACGCCGGACAGACGTCCGTGCAGCCGGGCGCCTCGCCGTACCCGTCGGGCGCGATCCCCGAGGCTGCGGCACCCGTGGCCGCCCCGGTGGGATACCCGGCGCCCGCCCTGGCCACGGCCACGGTTGCGCCCGTCGCGCCGATGCCGATGCCTGCCGCCCCGGCCGCGGCCCCGCCGGTCCTGTCGGCACCTGAGCCCGCGCCGGCCGGCGTGGTGAACAACCCGCTGAACGACCACGGCACGGGCGTCGCCCAGGTGGTCCCCACGCGCCAGTCCACCGAGCAGACCATCCGCGAGGACGACTTCAGCCTCGTCGACGCCCTGCTGACCATGCTCGACCGAGGTGCCTCCGACCTCCACCTGACCTCGGGCGCACGCCCGACCATCCGTGTCAGCGGATCGCTCGTGGGCCTCGAGGAGTTCGAGGTCCTCACGCCTCCGGTGCTGCAGCGCGTCATCTACTCCGTCCTCACCCAGGGCCAGCGCCTGAAGTTCGAGGAGGAGCTCGAGCTCGACTTCGCGTACTCGCTGCCCGGGCGCGCCCGCTTCCGCGTGAACGTCTACAAGCAGCGCGACAGCCTCGGCGCGGCCTTCCGCATCATCCCGTTCGAGATCAAGAGCCTCGAGAGCCTCGGCGTCCCGCCGTCGGTCGCGAACTTCGCCAGCCTGCCGCGCGGCTTCGTGCTCGTCACGGGACCCACCGGCTCGGGCAAGTCGACCACGCTCGCCGCGCTGGTCGATCTGGCGAACCGCACGCGGCACGACCACATCATGACCGTCGAGGACCCGATCGAGTTCCTCCACCGGCACAAGAGCTGCATCATCAACCAGCGCGAGGTCGGCGAGGACACCTGGTCGTTCGCCAACGCCCTCAAGCACGTGCTGCGCCAGGACCCCGACATCATCCTGGTCGGCGAGATGCGCGACCTCGAGACGATCTCGGTCGCGCTCACCGCCGCCGAGACCGGTCACCTCGTCTTCGCGACGCTGCACACGCAGGATGCCGCGCAGACCATCGACCGCGTCATCGACGTCTTCCCGCCGCACCAGCAGCAGCAGGTCCGCCAGCAGCTGGCGATGTCGCTCCAGGGCGTCGTCTGCCAGACGCTGTGCAAGACGGCCGACGGCCACGGTCGCGTCGTCGCGACCGAGGTCCTCGTCGTCACCCCCGCCGTCCGGAACCTGATCCGCGAGGGCAAGACCCACCAGATCTACTCGGTCATGCAGGCGGGTGCGCAGTTCGGCATGCACACCCTCGACCAGCACCTCGCCGAGCTCGTCCGCACCCGCCGGGTGACGTACGAGCACGGTGTGGAGAAGTGCCACCACATCGAGGACTTCAACCGGCTCGTCGGCCGGGCCTGAGCGGCGAGGAGAGGCATCAAGCCATGGCAGCCACAGCGACCTTCCAGTACGCGGTTCGTGACCGCAGCGGCAAGGTAGTCACCGGAAAGATCGAGGCGGACTCGCCCGCCCAGGTCGCGTCCAAGCTCAAGAGCATGGGCTACGCCCCGCTCAAGATCAGCTCGGTCGAGAAGGGTGGCCTGAAGACCGACATCACCCTGCCGACCCTGGGCAACAAGGTGAAGCTGAAGGAGATCGCGGTCTTCAGCCGGCAGTTCGCCACGATGATCAACTCGGGCCTGTCGATGCTGCGCTCGCTCTCGATCCTCGAGGAGCAGCAGCCGAACAAGAAGTTCGCCACCGTCATCGGCGAGATCCGCGGCGAGGTCGAGAGCGGCTCTGCGCTGTCGACCTCGATGGCCAAGCACCCCGACATCTTCCAGCCGCTCATGATCAACATGATCAAGGCCGGCGAGGTCGGCGGCTTCCTGGACGCGGTGCTGGTGCAGATCGCCGACAACTACGAGGCCGAGGTCAAGCTCCGCGGCAAGGTGAAGTCGGCCATGACCTACCCGGTCGCGGTCCTCGTCATGGCCGTGCTGCTCACGATCGGCATGCTGCTGTTCGTCGTCCCGACGTTCGCGAAGCTGTTCGAGGACCTCGGCGGCGAGCTGCCGGCGCCGACGCAGATGCTGGTGAACCTCTCCAACTTCCTCAAGGTCGGGATCATCCCGATCGTGATCCTGTCGATCGTGTGGTTCATCGTCTGGATCCGCATCAAGAACACCGACCGCGTCCGCAACTTCGTCGACCCGATCAAGCTGAAGGTGCCCATCTTCGGCGGCATGTTCCAGAAGATCGCCCTCGCCCGCTTCTGCCGCAACCTCGGAACGATGCTGCAGTCCGGCGTCCCGATCCTGCAGTCGCTCGACATCGTCGCGGACACCTCGGGCAACAAGGTCATCACGCATGCTGTGCACGACATCGAGGAGAGCGTGCGCCGGGGCGAGAGTCTCACCCAGCCGCTGTCCCAGCACGCGGTCTTCCCGGCCATGGTCGTGCAGATGCTGGCGGTCGGCGAGGACACCGGTGCCCTGGACTCGATGCTCGCGAAGATCGCCGACTTCTACGACGCCGAGGTCGAGGCGACCACCGAGCAGATGACCGCGCTCATCGAGCCGCTCATGATCGCCGTGCTGGGCGGCATCGTCGGGTCGATGATCATCGCCCTGTACATGCCCATCTTCAAGATCTTCGACCTCATCGGCGGCAGCAAGTAGCCGCAGGGGTGATCAGCACGGTCGGGCGGGCCCTCGGGCCCGCCCGTCCTGCGTCCACGGGCCGGTGGCGCTGCTCGGGATTGATCCCCCGACCGGGTGATGTGGGCGGAAAGTTCTCGGGAACCTTAAGGACCGGGGTCCGGAGCGACCGACACCGTCTCTGTCATGGAAATCCATGACCGCCGGACACCAGAACGGGCACACCCACCGCGAGGTGGGGCCGCAGAGCCAGGGGACCCACGTGGTCAGCCCAGCAGCCTCGGTCAGGCCGGACGGCGGTCGCTTCGCAGGAGGAACACAATGTTCTCTCGCATCCGCACGTCGATCTCCGACAAGGACTCGGGCTTCACCCTCATCGAGCTCCTCGTCGTCATGATCATCATCGGCATCCTTGCCGCCATCGCGATCCCGACCTTCCTCAACCAGCGCAAGAACGGCTACCGCTCCGCGCTGAAGAGCGACCTCAAGAACGCCGCCACCGCGCTCGAGTCGGCAGCCGTCGACAAGCAGGGCGACTTCACCCTCGGCGGCACCGTCGCCGCCAACACGGTGCTCCCGGGCGCCACCACGGTCGAGTTCACCCCGACCGCCGGCGACACCGTCACCGTCAAGACCGTCACCTCGACGACCTACTGCCTGCAGGCCACGAACGACTCCCTCGGCGTCGCCGAGCCGTGGAAGTTCGACAAGACCTCTGGCGCACCGATCGCCGGCACCTGCTGACCCCAGCACCCCGGGACGGGGCGGACCGACCGGTCCGCCCCGTCTCGCTGCGCCGAGAGGGTGACGCTCCGTGATCGTGGACGTCGAAGGCTCAAGCCCGCCTCACAGGCGTCGAAGAAGCATCTGTCATGGAAATCCATGACCGCCAGAGACCAGAACGGGCACACCCGCCGCGAGGCGGGGTCGCAAAGCCAGGGGACCCTCCGGGTCGGCCCAGCTACCTCGGTCCATCCGGTCGACGGCGGTCGTCCTTCAGGAGGAACACCAATGTTCTCTCGTATCCGCACGTCGATCTCGGACAAGGACTCGGGCTTCACGCTCATCGAGCTCCTCGTCGTCATGATCATCATCGGCATCCTTGCCGCCATCGCGATCCCGACCTTCCTCAACCAGCGCAAGAACGGCTACCGCTCGGCCCTCAAGGCCGACCTGAAGAACGCCGCCACCGCGCTCGAGTCGGCCGCTGTCGACAAGCAGGGTGACTTCACCCTCGGTGGCACCCTGGCCGCGAACACGGTCATCCCCGCTGCCGGTGTCGAGTTCACCGCCACCAGCGGCAACACCGTGACCGTCAAGTCCGTCACGGCGACGACCTACTGCATCGAGGCCACCAACGCCTCGCTCGGTGCGGCTGAGCCGTGGAAGTTCAACAAGGCGACCGGTGCGCCGGTTGCGGGCGCCTGCCCGTGATGAACTGACCGACGGCCTGGCCGTCGGAGCACGAAGCGAGGGGCGGGCCTGCGGGCCCGCCCCTCGCGCGTTTCGCCTAGGCCCTCCGGGTGAGATCCAGGCGTGAGGCAGACCCGTACGGGTCACACGCTCTCAAGCGTCCGGATGTCGGGCCGATCCCCGAAGGGTCATCGAATTTCATGTCCGTCGCGATCGACGCCCACCCAGCACCACCTTCATCCGGCTGGGCGCCCGGTGGGTCACCCGTGCGCGGGAGCCTGCTGGTCGAGCGTCGACGGTCGTCCTAGGAGGAACGTCATGTTCTCTCGTATCCGCACGTCGATCGAGGAGGAGGACTCGGGCTTCACGCTCATCGAGCTCCTCGTCGTCATGATCATCATCGGCATCCTCGCCGCGATCGCCATCCCGACCTTCCTCAACCAGAGGAAGAACGGCCACCGCTCGGCACTCAAGAGCGACCTGAAGAACGCCGCCACCGCACTCGAGTCGGCGGCGGTCGACAAGTTCGGCGACTTCACCCTCGGCGGCACCCTGGCGGCCAACTCGATCCTGCCAGCCGCAGGAGTCGAGTTCGTGGCCACCACCGGGGACACCATCAGGGTGATCTCGTCCAGCTCGACCACGTACTGCCTCCAGGGCGTCAACGACGTCCTGACAGCGGCCGAGACCTGGAAGTTCGACAAGGCCGTCGGCGCCCCGGTCGCCGGCACCTGCTGAACGCACCAGCACCTCGAAGGGCCCGGCTGGGCGACGGAGACGTCGACCGGTCGGGCCCTTCGCGCTGCCGGGGCAGATGTCATCCGACTGGCGGACCCTGAACGGCTCAGCAGAGACGAACCTCCGGCTCAAGTCCCGCTCCACAGCACCGATAACAGGACCTGAGAGAGCTGCTCGGTGCGGCTCGACACCGAAAGGATCCGCCGCCATGCTCACGCGACTTCGCACCTCGATCCACGACAAGGACTCGGGCTTCACCCTCATCGAGCTCCTCGTCGTCATGATCATCATCGGCATCCTTGCCGCGATCGCGATCCCGACCTTCCTCAACCAGCGCAAGAACGGCTACCGCTCGTCGCTGAAGGCCGACCTGAAGAACGCTGCCACCGGCCTCGAGTCCGCTGCTGTCGACAAGCAGGGCGACTTCACCCTCGGCGGCACCCTCGCCGCGAACACCGTCCTCCCGGCCGGCACGGTCGAGTTCACGCCCACCACGGGCAACACCGTCACCGTGAAGACCGTCACGGCCACCACGTACTGCATCGAGGCCAGCAACGCCTCGCTCGGCGCGGGCGAGCCGTGGAAGTTCGACAAGGCCACCGGTGCTCCCATCGCGGGTGCCTGCTGACCCGACTGAACCATCGCGACGAGGTGGCGCCCCGCACGGGGCGTCACCTCGTCGCCGTTCAGCCCGCCGAGCGGGTTAACGGGCCGCCGAAGGCTCAAGCCCCGCTCACGATGGGCCGAGAACCTGGGTGGACCACTATCGGAAGGGACCGGCTCATGCTCACGAGCATGCGAGACCTGCGCGTACGACTGCGCGACGACGACGCGGGCTTCACCCTCGTCGAGCTCCTGGTCTCCCTCGTGGTCGCCAGCGTGATCCTGAGCGGTGTCGCCTACGGCGTCGCCCAGTCGCTCTGGAGCAGCCGGGACTCCAAGGACCGAGAGGTCGCGGCCAACCTCGCGGCTGGCGCGATCGACCAGGCCCGCGCCACGACCGACTACGTCGGACTGTCGGGGAGCACCACGACCCAGACCGTGAACGGCGAGACGTTCACCGTGCTCCGGACCGTCACCGCCTACTCGAGCCTCGGCACCGCGTCGCCCTGCGACGGCACCGCCGGCAGCTTCATCAAGTACAAGAAGATCTCCATCCGCGTGACGTGGCCACGGATGAAGCGGGGGACGAGCTCCGTGCGCGCCGAGACGCTCCTCGCGCCCGGTGCCAGCAGCTTCGACCCCACCAAGGGCAACATCGGCGCCAAGGTGCTGAACGCGCTCGGCCAGCCCGTCGAGGGCATCGCGGTGCAGGTCACCGGTGCGGCGACCAACCGCACCAACTACACCGACGACCAGGGATGCGCCTTCTTCGAGGGACTCACGCCCGGGTCCTTCACGGTGGCAGCGAACGCCTCCGGGTACGTGACCTCGGCCGGCGTCTTCAACCCGTCGCAGCCCGCGTCGGTCGCCACCGGAGCGACGACGCCGATCGTGTTCGACTACGACAAGGTCGGCACGCTGAGCGCCTCCCTGGGCGACGCCAGCTACCCGGCACCGGCCAACGTCCCGCTTGCGATCGGCCAGACGGCGCTCCTGCCCGACGGCACAGTGTCGAACATGGGCACCGGCACCCCGCGCTCGCTCACGAACCTGTTCCCCTTCGCCAGCGGCTACACGATGTGGGCGGGCTCCTGCCAGGACGCCGATCCGCAGGGTGCCGACAGCTCCGGCTCCTACTACCCCAGTGCGACCCGTGGCCCTGCGGTCCAGGCCGACACGAGCGGCTCCCCGACCACGGTGAACGTCGAGATGGCCAGGCTCCGCGTCGCTGTCATCGAGGACGCCACGGGGAACGGGATCTCGGGCGCGTCGGTGCTCGCCACCCACGCCGGCACGGCCTTCTGCGACTTCCCGGGCGAGGCCTTCACGCTCCCGGCCACCGGAGGCGGAGGAGACGTGAAGGTGTCGATGCCTTGGGGCACGTGGGACTTCACGGTCCCCGGACGCACGGTGATCGCACCCGTCACACCGACCTTCTCGCCCACGACCTCGGAGATCTACGTGGAGGTGAGGGTCGCGTGAGCACCACCCGGCTCAGGGGGATCATCTCCCGCCTCCGCGCGGCGCGCGGCGACCAGGGCCTGACCCTGGCCGAGCTCATGGTGACGATGGTCCTGATGGGCGTCGTCGGCACCATCATGATCTCGACGGTCATCTCGGTGACCAACACCGTCACGCACAACCAGGCGAACGCGGACAGCCTCGACACCGCGCGCATCGGCATGAACCGCCTGACCATGAACATCCGGTCGGGCATGTCGATCCAGCGCAGCGGCCTCGCCGACGCGCCGGCCATGGCCGAGATCGCGCCCAACAAGGTGACGGTCTACGCCAGCCTCGGCGCCGTCCCGACGAAGATCACGTACTCCATCAACGCCAACCGCGAGCTGGTGGAGAACTGGTACGTCGGCAACGCGGCGAGCAACCCGTACTGGACCTTCTCGAACACGGCCCGCACGACGGTGATCGCCCGCAAGATCCCGACGACCGCCGCACCTCTGTTCACGTTCCTGGACTCCAACGGGGCGCCCATCACCAACCAGACGTCCACCAACCTCAACGACCTCGCCCTCATCCGTAGCGTGGTCATCGCGCTCACGGTCGACGTCGACCCCGCCCGCGGCGGGGGTCCGGTCACGGTCAGCAACACGGTCGTGTTGCCCAACATGGGGATCGCGAAGCGATGAACGGAATCTTCCTCGGCCTGCGCAAGCGTCTGGATGCCGCACAGGGCGACAGTGGCATGGCGCTCATCACCGTGCTCGGCATCGGCACGATGCTCACGCTCATCATGTTCGCGAGCGCCGGCTTCGCGGTGAACCAGCTCAAGCAGGTGCGCGGCGACCAGGACTGGAACGGCGCGCTCGCGGCGGCCCAGGCCGGTGTCGACGAGTACATCTCCCGACTGAACTCCGACGGCACCTATTGGCGCTACGGCAACCCCGCGAGCCCTTACTCGACCGGCTCGACCATGACGCTGCCCACCGGCGCGTCCGCGAACGCCGCCTTCACCGGCTGGGTGGGGACGCCGGGAACCACGACGCGCTCGTACTTCCGGTACGACGTGAACAACTCGCTGTTCACCTCGCAGGGCATCCTGAAGCTCCGTGCCTCGGGCAAGGTCGGCAAGGAGATCCGCACGGTCGACGTCCAGATCCGCCGCCGCGGATTCATCGACTACCTCTACTTCACCGACTACGACACCAAGGACCCGGCCGCGTACGAGACGGTCGTCGGCGACGACTACAACCCGACGCAGGCGCAGGCCAACTGCGCGAAGCACGTCTACGAGGGCCGCGTCGACGCCATCAACGGCGTGTCGACGGGCTGCACCACGATCCGCTTCATCGGATCGGGCGGCGTCAACGACGTCATCCAGGGCCCGCTGCACTCGAACGACGCGTTCTACACCTGCGGCTCCCCGCAGTTCCAGGGCGCGACGTCCACGTCGTGGAACGACCCGGCCAACGTCCGCTACAAGAGGGACACGGGCTGCTCGGGCAACCCCATCTTCTCGGTCGCCGGTGACCCGAAGTACGCGTCACCGCTGACGATGCCGCCGAGCAACAACGCGATCCGCAAGGAGGTCGACCCGGTCTACTCGAACCCGGTGGGCTGCCTCTACGTGGGTCCGACCTCGATCGTCCTCAACGCCGCGGGCACGATGAACGTCAACAGCCCGTGGACGAAGAACGGCGGTCCGGCCTGGTGCGGCGTGGGCAACAACCTGCCGCTACCGGCCAACGGCGTCATCTACGTCCAGTCCGTGCCGGCGGTCGCCGACGCGTACACCCGTGCGACCCCGACCACCGCCTGCATCAACGCCGGCGCGGGAAACCCGCTCGGCTACCCGCAGACGAACGACATGACGGTGTACGGATGCCGTGCCGGTGACGTGTTCCTCGAGGGCAGCCTCAAGGGCCAGCTCACCATCGCCGCGGAGAACAACATCGTGGCGACCTGGCACATCGACTACGCCGGCGGCTCGGCCGGCACGGACCTGCTGGGCCTCGTGGCGAACAACTACATCGAGGTCTACCACCCCGTCCGCTGCACCAGCACGAGCGGCGGCCAGTGCACGGCGGGCACCAACCTGGTTCCGACCGGCAAGGCGACAGTCTTCACGAACACCCGCATCAACGCCGCGCTGCTGTCGGTGAACCACTCGTTCCGCGTCCAGAACTACCGCTGGGGTACCACCCTCGGGACGCTGAACATCACCGGTGCGATCGCCCAGCGCTACCGCGGCATCGTCGGTTCCGGCTCCGCCGGCTTCGCGAAGAACTACGTCTACGACGCCCGCCTGCGCTACGCGTCGCCGCCGAAGTTCCTCGACCCGATCCAGTCCGCGTACCAGCCGTCCCTCTGGTCCGAGCCGCAGCCGGCCTACACCAGCTGACGCGACGCGCGGCGGGGCTCACGCCCCGCCGCGCGTGCGCTCGTTAGGGTCACGACGTGCTGACTGGATCCACCGAGACCGACACCGCCCTGCTCACGGCCGTGTGCGGCTTCCTGGGGCTGTTCATCGGCTCCTTCCTCAACGTGGTGATCTACCGCGTCCCCGCAGGCCTCTCGGTGGTGTCCCCGCGCTCGCGCTGCCCCCGCTGCGAGACCGAGATCAAGGCGTACGACAACATCCCGGTCGTCTCGTGGCTGGTCCTGCGCGGGAAGTGCCGCAGCTGCGGTGAGCCCATCTCGGTGCGCTACCCCCTCGTGGAGCTCGCCACCGGCGTCCTGTTCGCGCTCACGGCGTGGTGGCTTGGGCCGGTCTGGGAGCTGCCCGCGTTCCTGTACCTCGCCGCGATCGCCGTGGCCCTGTCGATGATCGACTTCGACGTCAAGCGGCTCCCCGATGCGATCGTGCTGCCGTCGTACGGCGTGGCGCTCGTGCTCCTTCTGGTGCCCTCCTTCCTCGACTCCCGCTGGGACGACCTGCTGCGCGGCGTGCTCGCGGGGCTGGCGCTGTTCGCCTTCTACTTCCTCCTGCTCATCGTCTACCCGGCGGGCATGGGCTTCGGCGACGTCAAGCTCGGGGGAGTGATCGGCCTCTATCTCGGCTGGGTGTCCTGGGGGCTCGTCGTCGTCGGCACCTTCGCCGGGTTCGTCATCGGCGCCGTCGTGGGGCTCGTCCTGATCGTTACCCGCCGGGGCGGCCGCAAGTCCAAGGTGCCGTTCGGGCCCTTCATGTTCATGGGCGTGTACGTCGCCTTCGCCGTCGGCCAGCCGATCGTGGACTGGTACGTCGGCAGCCTCGGGCTGTAGCCCGGAGGGTCCGCGCGGGCCGCCGTCACCCGTCCGGCGCCATGCCGCTCACGGCACTGGACCTTTTCCCTCCCGGTTTGCTCAAGGCGAGCCCCACCACCGCCGAAACCCAGGGGGAAGACCACCGGAGCGGTGGTGACAGGTGAGAGGTGGGAACCGTGGCTGGTCGAACCGCCATCGGACTCGACATCGGCACGTCGAGCGTCCGTGCGGCGCAGGTCACTGTGTCGAAGGGTAAGGCGGTCCTGGACCGCTTCGGCCAGGTCGCCCTGCCTCCGGGTGTGGTGCGCGACGGTGAGGTCGTGGAGCCCGACGCAGTCGGCGACGCGATCAAGACGTTGTGGAGCCAGGCCAAGTTCACCAAGAAGGAGGTCGTGCTCGGCGTCTCGAACCAGAAGGTCGTCGTGCGTCTCGTCGACCTCCCGTGGCTGCCGGCCGACGAGCTCAAGACGAGCCTCAAGTTCCAGGTCGCCGACCTCGTGCCGATGCCGGTCGAGGAAGCGGTCCTGGACTTCGTGGCACTCGAGGAGGTCACCACGGACCAGTCGCGCATGGTGCGCGGTCTGCTCGTGGCGGCGTCCCAGGACGCGGTGCTCGACGCGATCCGCGCCGCGCAGCGCGCAGGCCTCCGGGTCTCGACCGTCGACCTCACGCCGTTCGCGGTGCTGCGGGTCGCCGGTGCGCAGGACTCGCTGGGCCTGTCCGGCCCCGAGGCCGTCGTCGACATCGGCGCCAAGGTCACGAACATCGTCGTGCACGAGGGCGGTGTGCCGAAGTTCGTGCGCATCCTGCTCCTCGGCGGCGACGACGTCACCGCAGCGGTGGTCGAGCGCCTCGGCATCCCGACCGCCGAGGCCGAGCGCCTCAAGCGCGACCGCTACTCGCTGGCCGACCCGGCCTCCGCCGACGCCCGGCGCATCATCGACGCGGCCCTGGCCGAGTTCGTCGACGAGGTCCGCGGCTCGGTCGACTACTTCGTGGCGATGAGCGGCGGCCGACCGCTGTCGCGCGTCGTCCTCAGCGGCGGCGGCTCGCTCGCGGACGGCCTGGCCCAGCGCCTCGCCACCGCCGTGCGCACGCCCGTCGAGTACGGGCGGCCGTTCAGCCAGGTCACGGTCGGCAAGACCGGTCTGACGCCTGAGCAGCTGCAGTTCGTCGAGCCGCTCTCGGCAGTGCCGGTCGGCCTCGCGATGGGAGCCGTGTGATGGGACTTCTCAACCGTGGATCGGCCGTCGTCGAGAGCGAGCCGCAGGCCGCTCCCGTCGTGGACGCGCCCTCCATCCCGACGAGCGCTGCCGCGTTCCCGCGCGTCAACCTCATGCCCGACGAGATCGCGGAGGAGGCCCGGATCCGTCGGGCCAAGCTCGTGCTCGCGGGTGCGGCCGTCGTGTCCGTCGGCGCCGTCGGCGCCCTGTTCATGATGGCCGGCGCCGAGGTCAGCTCCGCCCAGGAGTCGCTCGACCAGGCCGCCGCCCGGGGCACCGTGCTCTCTGCCGAGGTCGCGCAGTACTCCGACGTCCCTGCGGCCCGTGCCGACCTCGCCAGCGCCCAGGCGCAGCAGTACCTGGCGATGGGCGGCGAGGTGCGCTGGTCGTTCCTGCTCAACAACCTCTCGCTCACCCTCCCGCGCGGCACCTCGCTCACGGAGTTCAAGGGCCTGATCAACGGGCTCGCCCCGACGCCGGGCGCGGCAGGTGCCGCAACCGGCGCGACCGCTGCCGGCGGACAGGCGAGCATCCTCGGCAAGCCCGCGATCGGCGAGATCCAGTACGCCGGCGAGGCGCGCGGCTACACCGACGTCGCCGCCCTGCTCGACGTCCTCGCCAAGCAGAAGACGCTGGTCGACCCGTACCCGGGCACCGTGCAGTCGGCCGAGGCCGTCACGACCGGCGTCTCCGCCGGCACGACGGCGTCCCCCGGCAAGGGCTACACCTTCACGGCGACGTCCTCGGTGAGCGACAAGTCCCTCTCCCACCGCTACGACATCAAGGACGGTGGCTGACATGTCCTTCGGACGCGCCGCTCGCTGGTACATCGGTGCCGGCCTCTCCGCCGTGCTGGTCCTCGTCGCCGGCTGGTTCCTCCTGGTCGCGCCGCAGCGCGCGTCGGCCGAGGAGATCCAGGCGTCGGTGCAGGCCCAGGAGCAGACGAACCGGGCCACCGAGGCCCAGATCGCCACGCTCAAGGCCCAGTTCAAGGACCTCCCGGAGCTGCAGAAGCAGACGTCGGCGATCCGCACCAAGATCCCGACCACGCCGGGCATGGCCTCGCTGCTGCGCCAGCTCTCGACCCTCGCCAAGACCTCGGGCGTCTCGCTCGTCTCGGTCACCCCGTCGCAGCCTGCTCCGATGGTGGCGCCGGGTTCGACCTCCGGCTCCGCCGCGCTCAGCACGCCGGGCCAGGTCAACGAGATCCCCGTCGGCATCGGCGTCACCGGCCGCTTCGCGAACGTGAAGCTGTTCCTCTCGGGACTCGAGAAGATGCAGCGCGCGATCCTCGTGACCGGCCTCAGCATCACGCGTGACGAGACCCCGAGCAGCACGACCCCGGGCAACCAGCTCAAGGTCGACCTGACGAGCAAGGTCTTCATCGCGAACAAGGGCACTGCGCCCGCTCCCGCGAGCTCCACCGCCACCGGCACCACGGACGGCGCAGCCCCCGCCGGAGGTGCGGTCGGAACCTCGACCGGCACCGCGGCCAACTGACGGCACACGGAGGCATCCACCATGTCTGAGCCCCTCTTCCCGGCCTCGGGATCGACCATGACGGCGCCGGCACCCGCCGAGCCGCACGTGGACGAGTCGTCCGGCGGCAATCGCAAGGTGTTCCTCGCCCTCGCCGGCGTGGGCGCCGTCCTCGTGGCAGGAGCCGGAGCGTTCTTCCTGCTCTCGTCCGGCGGCGGTGACGAGGTCGAGGCGCCGATCGTGGCGCCGCCGAAGGCCTCGGCCCCGGCAGACCCGGGCGCCCAGCCCAGCTCGGCGGCCAAGCCGACCGTCGTGGTCAAGCCCGCCGCGGTCGCGGTGACGGCGCGCGATCCGTTCGCGCCGCTGTTCCCGGCCGACAAGCCCAGCACCACGACCGGCAGCACCGACCCGACGACCTCGGGCACGGGCGCGACTCCGGCTCCGTCCGCCAGCTCCACGACGGGCACCCCGAGCACGACGACGTCGGTCACCCTCGGCGTCTCGGGCATCAAGCCCGCCACGCAGTCGGCGACGATCAGCGTGGACGGCAAGAAGTACGCCGCCGTCGTCGGTGAGACGTTCGGCAAGTACTACGTGCTGTACAGCGTCTTCAACGCCAAGTGCGTCGGCGTGCTCATGGGCGACCAGAGCGTCGCCGTCTGCTCCACCGCTCCCGTCACGGTGACCCCGTAACGGACCGGCCGCACGAACCCTTCAGGAGGGCCGCACCCACGGGTGCGGCCCTCCTGCCGTGCTGTGCCGGGCCGCGCCGCCCTGCTCGGGCGGCAGCAGCCGCTCATGGGATGATCACCGCATGCTTCGTTGGTTGACCGCCGGTGAGTCCCACGGTCCCGCGCTCGTCGCGATCCTCGAGGGCCTGCCTGCGGGTGTCGCCGTCACGACCGCCGACGTGGACCGCGACCTCGCCCGTCGACGCCTCGGCGTCGGCCGCGGGGCGCGCATGAAGTTCGAGAAGGACGCCGTGCGCATCCTCGGCGGTGTCCGCCACGGCTCGACGCTGGGCGGTCCGATCGCGATCGAGGTCGGCAACAGCGAGTGGCCCAAGTGGGAGACCGTCATGGCGGCCGACCCGGTCGACGCCGACGTCCTCGACGCCCAGGCGCGCAACGCCCCGCTGACTCGCCCTCGCCCCGGTCACGCCGACCTGGTGGGCATGCAGAAGTACGGCTTCGACGACGCCCGGCCGATCCTGGAGCGTGCCAGCGCCCGCGAGACCGCAGCGCGGGTCGCGCTCGGTGCCGTGGCGAAGGCCTTCCTCGAGCAGGCCGTGGGCGCGCACGTGCTGTCGCACGTCGTCGAGCTCGGCACGGTCGTGGCGCCAGCCGGCCTCGTGCCGCTGCCGCGCGACCTCGACGCCATCGACGCCGACGAGGCCCGCTGCCTCGACGCGACGGCCGCGGCCGCGATGATCGACGAGGTCGACCAAGCCCGCAAGGACGGCGACACCCTGGGCGGCGTCGTCGAGGTCGTCGTCCACGGCCTCCCGCCGGGCCTGGGGAGCCACGTGCACTGGGACCGTCGTCTCGACGCGCGCCTCGCCGCAGCCCTCATGGGCATCCAGGCCATCAAGGGCGTGGAGGTGGGTGACGGGTTCGAGCTCGCCCGCACCCGCGGCTCCAAGGCCCACGACGAGATCCTTCCCGGCCCCGACGGCGTCGTCCGCGCGAGCGGCCGCAGCGGCGGCACCGAGGGCGGGATGTCCACCGGCGAGGTCCTGCGCGTGCGTGCGGCCATGAAGCCGATCTCGACCGTCCCGCGGGCCCTGCGCACGATCGACGTGGCCACCGGTGAGCCGGCGCAGGCGATCAACCAGCGCAGCGACGTCTGCGCGGTGCCCGCCGCCGGCGTCGTGGCCGAGGCGATGGTCGCGCTCGTGCTGGCCGACGCCGTGCTCGAGAAGTTCGGCGGCGACTCCGTCGCCGAGACGGCCCGGAACGCGGCTGCGTACCGTGCCGCCCTCGTGGTCCAGTAAGCGCGTGGCACCTCGCGTCGTCCTCGTGGGCGTCCCCGGCTCGGGCAAGTCGACCGTCGGGGGCGTGCTCGCCGAGCGCCTCGGCGTCTCCCTGCGCGACACCGACCGGGACATCGAGAGGGCAGCCGGCAAGCCGATCTCCGACATCTTCGTCGACGACGGCGAGGCGCACTTCCGAGCGCTCGAGCGCGCAGCGGTTGCCGCGGCGATCGCCGAGCACGACGGCGTCCTCGCCCTCGGCGGCGGCGCGGTCCTCGACGAGGGCTCGCGTGCACTTCTCATGGACCAGAGGACCGTGTGGCTGCAGGTGAGCGCGGCGGGTGGCGCCAAGCGCGTCGGGCTCGACGTGCCGCGGCCCGTGCTGCTCGGCAACGTCCGCGGTCAGCTGGCGGCGCTGGTCGCCGAGCGAAGCCCGCTGTACGCCGAGGTCGCCACGATCACGCTCGAGACCGACACCCGCACGCCGGCCGAGGTCGCCGAGCTCGTGATCGAGGAGCTCGGTCTGGAGGTCGCGTCGTGAGCACCCCCACCAGGATCGGCGTGCGCGGCGAGTCGCCGTACGACGTCGTCATCGGCCGCAACCTGCTGGACGAGCTCGCTCCTGCCGTGCGCGGCGCCCACCGCGTGGCGGTCGTGCACCCGTCGTCCCGCCCCGGCGACGTCGCTCGCGTGGCCGAGGCCCTGCGCGACTCCGGCCACCAGGTGCTTCTCGTCCCGGTGCCCGACGCCGAGGAGGCCAAGACGGCGGAGGTCCTCGTCGCCGCGTGGTCGGCGCTCGGGCAGGCCGGCTTCACGCGCTCCGACGTCGTCGTCGGCGTCGGCGGGGGAGCGACCACCGACCTGGCCGGCTTCGTCTCGGCCAGCCTGGCTGCGCGGTGTACGCCTCGTCAACATGCCGACGACGCTGCTCGGCATGGTCGACGCCGCGGTCGGTGGCAAGACCGGCATCAACACCGCCGAGGGCAAGAACCTCGTCGGCGCCTTCCACCACCCGGCCGCTGTGCTCTGCGACCTCGCGTCGCTCGCGACGCTGCCGCCGGCCGACCTGGTCGCCGGGCTTGCCGAGGTCGTCAAGGTCGGCTTCACGTCGGACCCCTCGATCCTCGACCTGGTCGAGGAGGACGCGGCCGCAGCGGTCGACCCGGCCAGCGACGTCCTGCGCGAGCTCGTCGAGCGGGCGGTCCAGGTCAAGGCCGACGTCGTGAGCGACGACTTCCGGGAGGCCCGCGAGGGCGGCCTCGGCCGCGAGGTCCTCAACTACGGGCACACGTTCGCGCACGCGGTCGAGAACGTCGAGCACTACCGCTGGCGGCACGGCGACGCTGTGGCCGTCGGGCTGCACTACGTGTCCGCCCTCGGGCGGCTGGCAGGACGCCTGCCCGAGGAGGACGCCGCACGGCACCTGCGCGTGCTGCGGCTGCTCGGGCTGCCGACGACGTACGCTCCGGGACGGTTCGAGGAGCTGCTCGCGGCGATGCGGATCGACAAGAAGTCGCGCGGCGACGTGCTGCGCTTCGTGGTCCTGGACGGCATCGGCCGCCCGGGCCTTCTCGAGGGGCCCGACCTGAGCCTGCTCGAGGCCGCGTACGCCGAGGTGTCGGAGGTGGCGTCATGACCAAGGTGCTCGTGCTCAACGGCCCCAACCTGTCGCGGCTCGGCACGCGCGAGCCCGACGTCTACGGCGCGACGACGTACCCCGAGCCTCGTCGACCTGCTCACGGCCGAGGGGGCCTCCCTCGGGCTCGAGGTCGAGGTGCGCCAGACCGACGACGAGGCCGAGCTGGTGCACTGGCTGCACGAGGCGGCCGACTCCTCGACGCCCGTCGTGCTGAACCCGGCCGCCTTCACGCACTACTCGTACGCCCTGCGCGATGCCATCGCCCAGCGGACTGCGCCGCTGGTCGAGGTGCACCTGTCGAACCCTGCGGCCCGGGAGGAGTTCCGTCACACGAGCGTCGTGGCGGCCGTGGCCAGCGGCACGATCGCCGGCTTCGGCGTCGACAGCTACCGCCTCGCGCTCCGCGCGCTCGCCGGCTGATGTCCCTCGCGCGGCGGGACGCCGTCCGGGCGCAGCTCGAGGAGCGTGGCCTGGACGCCCTTCTGGTCACTTACCTCACCAACGTGAGGTACCTGTCCGGGTTCAGCGGGTCGAACGGCGCGGTCGTCGTCGCCCGGGAGGCCAAGCACGACAGGCTGATCACCGACTTCCGGTACGTCACGCAGGCCGCCGCCGAGTGCCCCGGGATCGGCGTGGTCGTGGAGCGGGCGGTCGACGGCGGTGGAGCGGCGTACGCGGTGTCGCTCGGTTCGGCACGCCTGGGCATCGAGGCCGCGCATCTCACCGTGTCGTCGCACGACGGCCTGCGGTCGGCCCACCGCGACCTCGACCTCGTGGCCACCACGGGCGTCGTCGAGGGGCTGCGCTCGACCAAGGACGACGTCGAGCTGGCCCATCTGGCCGAGGCCTGCCGGATCTCCGACTCGGCCCTCGCGGCGCTGCTGCCGCAGGTTCGCGTCGGGATGACCGAGCGGCAGGTGGCCCGGCTGCTCGACGGCCTCATGCTCGACCACGGAGCCGAGGCGGTCTCGTTCGAGACGATCGTGGCGTCGGGCCCCCACTCGGCCATCCCGCACCACAGCCCGACCGGTCGCGCCATCGAGGCGGGCGACTTCCTCAAGATCGACTTCGGGGCCCTGTACGCCGGCTATCACGCCGACGAGACCCGCACGTTCGTCGTCGGCGCCGACCCCGAGCCCTGGCAGGTCGAGATCCACGAGCTCGTGGCGAGGGCCCAGCAGGCCGGCGTGGACGCGCTCGCCGTGGGCGCGGACGTGCGTGACGTCGACCACGCGGCCCGCTCGGTGATCGCTGCGGCGGGGCACGCCGAGCACTTCGGGCACGGCCTCGGGCACGGCGTCGGGCTCGACATCCACGAAGCGCCGATGATCGGCTACTCCGCGACGGGTATCCTGGGGGACCGCACGCCGGTGACCGTCGAGCCTGGGGTCTATCTCCCTGGGCGAGGCGGGGTACGCATCGAGGACACCCTCGTCGTACACGCCGACGGGCCCGTGTCGCTCACCACGACGGCACGCGAGCTGCTCGTCCTCTAGCGACCCTCCCAGGAGACCCTCCCGTGGCCACCACGAACGACCTCAAGAACGGCCTGGTCCTCAACATCGACGGCCAGCTCTGGTCCGTCGTCGAGTTCCAGCACGTCAAGCCCGGCAAGGGTCCGGCCTTCGTGCGCACCAAGCTCAAGGCCGTCCTGTCCGGCAAGGTCGTCGACAAGACGTTCAACGCCGGCGTGAAGGTCGAGACCGCCAACGTCGACCGCCGCGACTTCCAGTACCTCTACCGCGACGGCGACGACTGGGTGTTCATGGACACCTCGTCGTACGACCAGGTGCACGTGCCGGACGCGGTCGTCGGCGACAACGCCAAGTGGATGCTCGAGGGCCAGGCCGCGATCCTCGCGACGCACGACGGCGTCCCGCTGTACATCGAGCTCCCGGCCTCGGTCGAGCTCATGATCACGTACACCGAGCCGGGCCTGCAGGGCGACCGCTCCACCGGCGGCACCAAGCCGGCGACGCTCGAGACCGGCGCCGAGATCGCCGTGCCCCTGTTCATCGAGAACGACACCAAGGTCAAGGTCGACACCCGCGACGGGTCGTACCTCGGCCGCGTCAACTAGAGGTGTCGGCACGGAGCAAGGCCCGCAAGAAGGCGCTCGACGTCCTGTACGAGGCGGAGGCCCGCGGCGTGTCCGCGGCCGACGTCCTCGACGCCACCACGGAGGCGGCGGTGCAGGGGATGAACCCGTACACCGCCGAGCTGGTGTGGGGCGTCGTCGAGCACGCGGACCGCATCGACGACCTGCTGGCGACGTACAGCATGGGGTGGACCCTCGACCGCATGCCCGCGGTCGATCGCAACCTGCTGCGTATCGGCACGTACGAGATCCTCTGGGGCGACGACGTCCCGGACGCGGTGGCGATCAACGAGGCCGTCGAGCTCGCCCGGTCGCTCTCGACCGACGAGTCGCCGAGCTTCGTCAACGGCCTCCTCGCCCGCATCCTCACGGTCAAGCCCAGCCTGGCCCTCTAGCTGCCACTGGTAGTCGATTCGCACGCTATAGGCCGCGAATCGACTACCAGTGGCGGCCCAGGCGCTACGGTCCGCGGGTGAGCAGCCGGCTGTCGACGTCGCACAAGATCGGGTACGCCGCGGGCTCGGTCGGCACGGGCGGCTTCTCGACCGTCCCCGGCCTGCTCCTGCTCTACTACCTGACCGACGAGCTCGGCGTCGCCGCCGCCGTCGCGGGCCTCGTGGTGCTGCTGCCCAAGGCGTGGGACGTGCTCCTCAACCCGCTCGTCGGCAGCTGGAGCGACCGCACGACCTCGCGCTGGGGTGCCCGCGTGCCCTGGATGATCCGTGGCGCGCTGCTGCTGCCGGTCGCCTTCGCCCTCATGTTCTGGGCACCCGGTGGGCTCACCGGCGGGGGCGCGGCGCTCTGGGTGGCCGGATGCTTCCTGCTGGCGGCCACCGGCTTCGCGTTCTTCCAGGTCCCGTACATCGCGCAGGCCGCCGAGCTGCACGGACGACTACGCCGAGCGCACGTCGCTCATGACCTGGCGCATCGCGTTCCTCACGCTGGCGATCCTGGTCTTCGGGGCGGGTGCGCCCGAGCTCGTCAAGGCAGGCGGCGACGGGCTCGCCGGCTACCGGCTGATGGGCGTCGTGTGCGGCGCGCTGTTCCTGCTCGGGTTCGGCGTCGCCATCCTCGCCACCCGCAACCTGCCCACCGTGCTCCGCGCCGAGCCCTCCGGCGGCCTGCGCGAACAGCTGCGCGCCGTGGGGGAGAACCGCGACTTCCGCGTGCTCTTCGCGGCGTTCGTGATCCAGGCGCTCGGCACGTCGACCGCTCTCGCCGGCGCGGCGTACGTCGCGGAGTACCTGCTCGGCGCGAAGGGGATGACCACGGTCCTGTTCGTCGCGCTGGTGGCCCCGGCGATCCTGCTCGTGCCGGTGTGGCGGCTGTTCGCCGCCCGCCGCGGGAAGCAGGCGGGCTTCCGCCTGGCAACCCTGTTCTTCCTCGCCGGAGCCGTGGTGATGGCGCTCGCCGGCCGGGTGCCCACATGGTTCCTGCTCGTCGGCGTGGCCGTCGCCGGCACCGGCTACGCCGGCCAGCAGCTCTTCCCGCTGGCGATGCTGCCCGACACGATCCAGGCCGATGCGCTGCGGTCCGGCCGCCTGCGCTCGGGCGTCTTCACCGGAGTCTGGACCGCGGGGGAGACCCTCGGCTTCGCGCTCGGCCCGTTCCTGTTCGCCATGGTGCTGGCGGCGGGAGGCTTCGTCGCGACGACCTCAGGGGTCACCGCGGACCAGCCGCAGAGCGCCCTGACCGCGATCGCCCTGGGCTTCGGCGCCGTGCCCGCCGTGCTGATGCTCGTCAGCCTCCCGGTGCTGCGCCGCTACACCCTCACCGAGCAGACCCTGAAGACCCTGACCGACTCCCACGTCCAGGACTGACCCCACCCCCGACCAGCCAGCGCGAGCGAAAGTCAGAGTCTCGAGGTCAGATGCTCAGCGAGGCCGAGAGCGAGGAGGGGGCCCGCAGGGTCCCCGACGAGATCGAGCGCGCGAAGCGCGCCGCCGAGCCACCCAGCGCGAGCACGCCACGAACGGCCCGGCCCGAGGACCGGAGGGGGCGCGCAGCGTCCCCTCGCGGGCCGAGCACGAGCGCAGCGAGCCAGGCCGAGCCTGCCGCGCAGCGGCAAGCCATACGGTGCCCCGAGTGGGATTCGAACCCACACTGGATGGTGTTTGAGACCACTGCCTCTGCCGGTTGGGCTATCGGGGCGACGGTCAGCCAGCGTACCGGGCAGGAGCCGCAGGCCCGGTTCCGTAGGGTGTACGCGTGACAGCGAACGAGAGCGCTCTGCGGATCGTGGTGGCCGAGGATGAGGCGCTCATCCGCCTCGACCTCGTGGAGATGCTGCGCGAGGAGGGCTACGAGGTCGTCGGCGAGGCCGGGGACGGCGAGAACGCCGTACGCCTGGCCGAGGAGCTGCGCCCCGACGTCGTGATGCTCGACGTGAAGATGCCGGTGCTCGACGGCATCAGCGCGGCCGAGCGGATCGCCACCGCACGGATCGCCCCGGTCGTGATGCTCACGGCGTTCGCCCAGCGCGAGCTCGTGGAGCGGGCGCGCGACGCGGGCGCGATGGCCTACCTCGTGAAGCCGTTCACGCAGGGCGACCTCGTGCCCGCCATCGAGCTCGCCGTCAGCCGGTACGCCGAGATCGTGACCCTCGAGGCAGAGATCGCCGACCTCGGCGAGCGGTTCGAGACCCGAAAGCGCGTGGAACGCGCCAAGTCGTTGCTGCAACAGGCGTACAAGCTCTCGGAGACCGACGCGTTCCGGTGGCTGCAGAAGTCCGCGATGGACCGCCGCCTCACGATGCGCGAGGTGGCCGACGTGGTCATCCGCGAGGTCGGGGCCACCGGCAGCGAAGGGTGAGGCGAATGGGGCCGATGAGTTGAGGCTTTCCGCCTGATTCGGTCCGTTAGGTCACGAATGAGCAACGAGCCAGCGACGGACCAGTCCCAGGTCATGCGCTCGTAACAGCCCTCCACTACGTTTCCCACACCCCCACACCCGTGCGGTCACGCGCGGGTGCCATGGAAGAAGGAGACACTTCATGACCCGACCCACCCTGGTGCGGTCGCTCGCGGTTGCTGGCGCCTCGGCGCTCCTGCTCGCCGCCTGTGGCAGCAGCAGCACCGGCTCCGGCGACAGCTCGAGCGCGGCCCCGACGGGCGCGACCGGCGACGGCACGCTGACCATCGGCACCGTTCTCCCGCAGACCGGCTCGCTCGCCTTCCTCGGCCCGCCCGAGTTCGCGGGCGTCGACCTGGCGCTCAAGGAGATCAACGACGCCGGCGGTGTGCTCGGCAAGCCCGTCGTGAAGATCGAGGGTGACTCGGGCGACACGTCGACCAACATCGCCTCGGCGACCGTCGACTCCGGCCTCGCCAAGGGCGTCGACGCCTTCGTCGGTGCCGCCTCGTCCTCGGTGTCACTCACGATCATCGACAAGATCACGGCCGCTGGCGCGCTCCAGATCTCGCCCGCCAACACCTCGATCGCGCTGTCGACGTACGCCGACAAGGGCCTCTACTTCCGCACCGCGCCGCCGGACACGTTCCAGGGCGCCGTCCTCGGCCAGCTGGCCAGCGCGGACCACAAGACCGCCGCTGTCCTCGCGCTGCAGGACGCCTACGGCGAAGGTCTCGCGAAGACCTTCGTCCAGGCGTTCACCGCTGCCGGTGGCACCATGGCGATCGACCCGATCATCTACGACCCGAAGGCCGCGTCCTACGAGGCCGAGGTCACCAAGGTGAAGGGTGCCAACCCGGAGGCTCTGGTCCTCATCGGCTTCGACGAGTCGAAGAAGATCCTCCAGGAGCTCATCAAGCAGGGCATCGGCCCGGACAAGCTGCCGCTGTTCCTCTGCGACGGCAACCTGGCCCAGTCCCTCGCCGAGGGCCTGCCCGCCGGCATCATGAACGGCAGCCAGGGCACGACCCCGGGCGCCAAGGCCTCCGACGCGTTCAAGGCCTCGCTCCTGTCGATCGACCCCAAGCCTCGAGGACTTCTCCTACGCTCCCGAGTCGTACGACGCCGTGAACCTCGTCGCCCTGGCCGCTGAGGCTGCCAAGTCCGACGCGGGCACCGCGATCGCGGCGAAGATGCAGGAGGTCTCCTCCGGTGGCGAGAAGTGCACCAACTTCAAGGACTGCAAGGCCCTTCTCGACGGTGGCAAGGACATCGACTACGAGGGCCAGTCGGGTCCGTGCGACCTCGACGCCAACGGCGACCCGTCCAAGGCCACCATGGGCGTCTACGCCTACGGCCCGGACAACAAGTACGCCGCTGTCGACTTCATCTCGGGCGACGTCCCGGCCGCGAGCTGATCTCAGCCCGCTGAAGTCCTAGCACCGGAAGACCCCCGCAGCCCCCGGGCTGCGGGGGTCTTCTGCTGTCCCGGCCCAGGTGCCGAGCTCCGCCGTGCACCGACGCGCCTCGCGGCCCGTGCCCCACGGCGCGAAAACCCGGAGAAGAGGTCACCAGAAGCCCCCTGAAGGGCGCTCTGTGACCCTGAGGGCCTGAAAGCGCCCGTGAAGGGCCTTCTGGTGACCACTTCTCGGCCCTGTGGGGCGCTTCGAGGGGGCTGGACGTGCGAGGAGCCCCGGACGGCGTGTCCGGGGCTCCTCGGTCGTTCTGAGCCGTTCTGGGTGGTTCTGGGCTGGCTAGGCCTTGGCGAGGGTGCCGAGGTAGAGCTGGATGACCTTGGGGTCGGTGGCCAGGTCGCGGCCGCTGCCCGTGTAGGCGTTGCGCCCCTGGTCGAGCACGTAGCCGCGGTCGCAGATCTGCAGGCAGCGGCGGGCGTTCTGCTCGACCATGATCACGGTGACGCCGGTCTTGTTGATCTCCCGGACGCGCACGAAGACCTCGTCGGTGAGCGCGGGGGACAGGCCCGCGGACGGCTCGTCGAGCAGGAGCACCGACGGGTTCATCATGAGCGCGCGGCCCATGGCGACCATCTGGCGCTCGCCGCCCGAGAGCGAGCCCGCGCGCTGCTTGCGCCGGTCGCCGAGGGTGGGGAACAGGTTCGTGACGAAGTCGAAGCGCTCGGAGTAGCTCGCCGGCGCCTGGTAGGACCCCATCTGGAGGTTCTCCTCGATGGTGAGCGAGGGGAACACGTTGTTCGTCTGCGGGACGAACCCGATGCCGCGCTTGACCAGCTGGTCGGCGCGCATGTTGGTGATCTCCTCGCCCCGCAGCGTCACCGCGCCCTCGCGGATGCGCACGAGGCCGAACAGCGCCTTGAGGAGCGTCGACTTGCCGGCGCCGTTCGGGCCGATGATGCCGACCAGCTCGCCCTCGTGGGCGTAGAGGTCGGCGCCGTTGAGGATGTTGACCCCGGGCAGGTAGCCCGCGATGACGTCGTCGACGCGGACGAGCGCGCCCTCGGCCTCGGACAGGTGCGAGGTGCGGTCCAGCGACTCCGAGCGCGCCGAGCCGTGCCCGTGGCCGTGCTCGTGGTCGTGGTGCTGCTCGGCGTCGACATGGAGCTCGCGCTGGAACTCGCTCGGGTTGTCGGGGGTGACGCTCATGCCTGCTCCTCCGGGGTCGCCTCGGGCGCGGCCTCGGGGGCCGGGACGTCGTCGGCCGTGAAGGCCTCGCCGCTCTCGGTGAGCGCCTGGTCGTGGTGCGCGCCGAGGTAGGCGTCGATCACGGCCTGGTCGCTCATCACGGCGTCGGGCGGACCCTCGGCGATGATCTGGCCCTGGCCCATCACGATCACCCAGTCGCTGATGTCGCGGACCATGTCCATGTCGTGCTCGACGAACAGCACGGTCATGCCCTGCTCGCGGAGGTCCTTGATGTGGCCGAGCAGCGACTGCGTCAGGGCCGGGTTCACACCGGCCATCGGCTCGTCGAGCATGACCATCTCCGGGCCCACCATGAGAGCGCGCGCCATCTCGAGCAGCTTGCGCTGGCCGCCGGACATCTCGCCGGCGAAGTCCTCGCGCTTGGCGTCGAGCTTGAAGCGGGCGAGCAGCTCGTCGGCCCGCTCGGTGTTCTTCTTCTCCTGCGCCGACCAGAGGAAGGGGAGGAGCGCACGGAAGAAGCTCTCGCCCTTCTGCCCCGTGGCGCCGAGCCGCATGTTCTCGATGACCGTGAGCTTGGACAGCGCCTTGGTCAGCTGGAACGTGCGGACCATGCCCATGCGCGCGACCTTGTGCGGCGCAACGCCCTTCAGGCTCGTGCCGTTGAGGGCCCACTCGCCCTCGTTCGGCTGGTCGAAGCCGGTGAGCAGGTTGAAGAACGTGGTCTTGCCTGCACCGTTGGGACCGATGAGCGCGGTGATCGCGCCGCGCTGGATCTCGACGTGGCCGACGTTGACCGCGGTGAGGCCGCCGAAGCGGCGCACGATGCCGTCGGCGACGACGATCGGGTCGGGCTTCTTCGAGCCCGGCGTGTGCTCGACGCCGGCAAGGGCGGCGACGGCGGCCTCCTTGCGGCTGCCGTAGGTGGTGTCAGCGGGCATCGAGCGCCAGCTCCTTCCGGTCGCCGAAGATCCCCTGTGGTCGGTAGATCATGAGCAGCATCAGACCGAGCCCGACCAGCATGAAGCGGATCTGGCCGACCTGGGTGCTGGTGATGAACGTGATGACGCCGTTCGCCACGGCCTCCGTGAGGAACTCGCCGACGAAGATGATCAGGGCCCAGAAGATGATCGCGCCGACGACCGGGCCGAAGACCCGGGCAGCGCCGCCCAGGATGAGGATCGTGTAGGCGAAGAACGTGAAGTCCGTCGAGAACGTGTCCGGCTGGACCGCCTGGGTGTACACGGCGGAGATGAAGCCGCCGAAGGCGCCGATGACGCCACCGAGGATGAGCGCCTGCATCTTGTACGAGTAGACGTTCTTGCCGAGCGAGCGCACGGCGTCCTCGTCCTCGCGGATGCCCTTGAGCACGCGGCCCCAGGGCGAGCGCACGAGGAGCCACACGACGAGCAGCCAGAACGCGACCACCGACCAGCCCACCACGAAGACCCAGGAGTCGTTCTTGCTGAAGCTGATCGGGCCGAGAGCGATGCCCGTCCTGAACGGGTTGAGCGCGTAGAACTCGTCAGCGAAGCGCGTGATGCCGTCGGAGCCGCCGAAGATCTCGCGGAAGGTCACCGAGCGCACGAGGAGGCGGATGATCTCCGCCGCCGCGATGGTGACGATGGCGAGGTAGTCGGCTCGCAGCCGCAGGGTCGGAAGACCCAGCAGGAGCGCCAGGACCACCGTGCCGAGGATGCCCACGAGGACGCCGAGCCAGAGGCTCGCCCCGAGGTAGGACACCGTGACCGCGAGGCCGTAGGCGGCGACGGCGAGGAAGCCGGCCTGACCGAAGTTCAGGAGGCCCGTGTAGCCGAAGTGCACGTTGAGGCCGATAGCCGCGAGGCAGTAGATGATCGCCAGGATGCCGATCGACTGCGTCAGCGTCTGGCTGATGATGTTTCCCCAGTCCATGACCCTCTCCTCTCAGCCGATCCGCTCGCGTCGTCCGAGCAGGCCCTGCGGCCGGACGATGAGAACGAGGATCAGGATCACGAGTGCGCTGACGCTCTTGAGCTCCGGCGGCACGAACAACGTGGACAGGTTGATGAGCAGGCCGATCAGCAGCGATCCGAGGAGCGCGCCGAACGCCGTGCCCAGGCCGCCGACCGTGACGCCGGCGAAGACGAGCAGCAGGATCTGGAAGCCCATGAACCAGTTGACGCCCTGGGTCATGCCGAGCAGGACGCCGGCCAGCGCCGCCATCGTGGCGCCGAGGATCCAGACGACGTTGATGACGCGCTCGACGTCGATGCCGGACGCAGAGGCGAGCGCCGGGTTGTCGGCGACCGCGCGCGACGCCTTGCCCATCTTCGTGCGCAGCAGCCAGTAGATGCAGAGCAGGATCGCGATGATCGCGACCGCGCCGCCGATCATCGCCTTCGGCGTGATGCTGACGACGCCGATCTGGATGCCGGCCTGGCCGCTGTACTCGGCGTACTGGACCGTGTTGCCGCCGAAGAAGAACAGGATCACGTAGCGCACGAGGATGCCGAAGCCGATGGAGACGACCAGCATCGCGATGAGGCCCGTGCCTCGTTTGCGCAGCTTCCGCCAGAGCAGGCGGTCCTGGAGCGAGCCGAGGATCGCGCAGGTGATGAGCGCGAGGGCCGCGGCCAGCACGAGCGGGATGTGCAGCAGGTTGTTGAACACGTACGTCGAGACCGCGCCCAGCGTGAGCAGCTCGCCGTGCGCGAAGTTCGTGAGGCCCGTGGTGCCGTAGATCAGCGACAGGCCGACGGCGGACAGCGCCAGGATCAGGCCGAGCAGGAGGCCGTCGACCGTGAGCTGGATCGCCTGCTCCCACTTGGACGTGGTCTCCACGACCCCATCACCGGTGGGGAACTGGATGCGCACCTTCCCGAGGAACGCGTTCACCGTCCGGGTGTTGCCGGAGTCGGGCGCGAGCGCCACACCCTCGGGGAGGGTGGCCTCGTCGAGGACGACCTTGTACGTGCCGGACTTGGGGGTCTTGATCTCCCAGGCGCCGGTGGCGTCCGTGGTCGCGGCCCCGGAGAAACCGGTGTCGTTGCTGGCGGTGATCTTCACGCCGGCGACGCCCTTGTCCGCCGCGGTGACCGTGCCGAAGAGCACGGGACCGGACGTAGACGCCGCGGCCGGGGATGCACCCAGGCCGACGACGAGGGCTGCCGCAGCGAGCAAGGCGGCCAGCAGAGCCGCAGCGCGTGCGCGCACTCGGTCCTCCTTCGCGCGAGAGAGCCGAGGCTCTCGCCGGGCCCGGGAAGGTCCCGGGCGCTCCCGTCCACGGGGAACGGTCGCGCCGGAGCATAGCCATGTAACCGGCGTTGCGGGACACAGGTGCCCGGGCTGTGTCGAGGTCGTGAACACGCGGCCCGCTTCTGCTCCTCGAACCGTCACACGCTCGATACGGGCACGTCACACGAGCAGTGCCACCAGGGCCGTCGCCACGGGGGCGATTACCAGCGCCGGCAGCATGTCCGCCACGGGGACGTCACGGATCCGGAGCAGCCGCAGGGCCACACCGACCAGGAGCAGCCCGCCGGTCGCCGTCAGCGCCGAGATCTCAGCCGGCGGCAGCAGGCTGCCGAGCGCCAGCCCGAGGATGGTCCAGAACCCCTGGTAGGCGATGACGGCCAGGGCCGAGGCGGCGACGCCCCAGCCGAGGGCGGCCGCGAAGGCGATGGACGCGAAGCCGTCCAAGGTCGCCTTCAGGGCCAGCTGCTCGATCCCGGTGCCGAGTCCGTCCGAGAGCGAGCCCAGGATCGCCAACGGCCCCACGCAGAAGACGAGGGAGGCTGTCACGAAGCCCTCGACGAAACGGTGGCTGCCCGAGTCGTCCGCGCCCTTCACCAGCCGCCGGCGCAGCCAGGAGCCGAGGCCCTCGAGCCGTGATTCGAGGCGCAGCAGCGAGCCGACGATCGAGCCGACCAGGAGCGAACCGAGCACGATGAGCACCGGGGCGCCGGACGGCGTGGCGGCACGCAGCTCGGGGTCGAGGACGGCGGACGCCGACAGCGCGGCCACCAGCAGGACCACGAGGCCGAGGCCGTCGGTGACCACCTGACGTGTGCGCTCGGGCAGCCGGTCGCCGAGGGCCACGCCGATGGCGGACCCCACCAGGATCGCCACCACGTTCACGAGCGTCCCGGTTCCGGGCGGCACGGCGTCTCCTCGTCCGTCGGTTCGGATCCTGCTGCCAGGTGGGCGTCGGGCGACGGGATCCGTGCCTGGCGGGCGGGTGTGATGCAGATTCTTGCGCGAAGCCCTTGCCGGGGGTCGGGGCGGGGGACCTAGAGTGCGGTTCCGGTGACGGGGGGTCACTCCGCGGCGGGGCCCTGGGCCCCGGCGCACTCCTGGGAGGTGCTGTGGGTCGTTCGCCTGTAGCCATCCGCACGGTCGCGGCGCACGAGATCGACTCCCTCGCCGAGCTCTGGAACGAGCTCATCACGCAGGAGCACGCGAGCCTCGTCGTCCCCGGCTCCCTCGACATCGCCGAGCGTGTCCGCGAGCGCGTCATCGCCTCGGAGGACGCCGTCGCCGCGGGGAGGCGTCCGACCTTCCGCGTCATCGTGGCCGACGTCGAGGGCGCACCCGTCGGCTTCGCCTCGCTGTCCGTCGTCGACCGGGGCCTGCTGTCGGCGACCGCAGCGGTCGTGGTGGACGTCGTGCACGTGAGCGGCAAGCACCGCAAGCACGGCGTGGGCACCGCGCTGCTCCGCGAGGCCGCGGGCTTCGCCGACGAGGTCGGTGCCGGCGACGTCGTCGTGAACGTCCCGCCGACACATCGCGACGTCAACCGCTTCTTCGCCCGCTACGGTTTCACGCCGATGGTCGTACGCCGTTCCGCGCCGATCGGCCAGCTGCGTCGCCGCCTCGGCGTCGAGCCGCGCCTGGACGTGCGCGACACCACGGTCGATCTCACGCCGACGCAGCGCTCGCTGCGCCGGCGGGTGCTGCTCACCCCGCGTCGCGCCGTCCGCCCCTGAGGCCGGAGGGCGCCCTCGTCAGGCGCCCGGGCGGTCGCGCAGCAGGCACGTGATGCGCGACGTGCACACGCGCGTGCCCTCGTCGTCCACGATCACGACCTCGAAGGTCGCGAGCGTGCGACCGAGGGAGATGGCGGTGGCCGTGCCCGTGACGTGGCCCGAGGTGGCGCTGCGGTGATGGGTGGCGTTGATCTCGATGCCGACCGGGACCTTCTCGGGGCCGGCGTGGAGGGCTGCCGCGAACGAGCCGAGGGTCTCGGCGAGCACGACACTGGCACCCCCGTGCAGCAGGCCGAACGGCTGGCGGTTGCCCGCCACCGGCATCCGGCCGACGAACCGCTCCGGCGCCGCCTCGAGGATCTCGATCCCCATCGACTCGGCGAGCTCGCCGAGCCCATAACGCATCAACTGCTCCAGGTTGTCCGTCATAGGACCACCCTAGGATCAGCAGGGTGACAACGACAGCGCCGTCGGGCCGACCCCGCCTCCTCCTGCTCGACGGCCACTCGCTGGCCTACCGGGCGTTCTACGCCCTGCCGGTCGAGAACTTCTCCACGACGACGGGCCAGCCGACCAACGCGGTCTACGGCTTCACCTCGATGCTCATCAACTCGCTGCGCGACGAGCAGCCGACGCACCTCGGCGTCGCCTTCGACGTCAGCAGGCAGACCTTCCGCTCGGTGGAGTACCCCGAGTACAAGGCGACCCGCTCGGCGAGCCCGGACGAGTTCAAGGGCCAGGTGCCGCTGATCCGCGGGGTGCTGACCGCGCTGAACATCCCGTACGTCGAGGCCGAGGGCTTCGAGGCCGACGACCTCATCGCGACCCTGACCACGCAGGCCGTGGCGGATGGGTTCGACGTCCTCATCATCACCGGCGACCGCGACGCCTACCAGCTCGTCGGCGAGCACGTGACCGTGCTCTACCCGAAGAAGGGCGTCAGCGACCTCGCGCGCATGACGCCGGAGGCGGTCGAGGAGAAGTACGGCCTCACCCCGGCGCAGTACCCCGACTACGCCGCGCTGCGCGGCGACCCCAGCGACAACCTGCCGTCGATCCCCGGTGTGGGGGAGAAGACCGCCGCGAAGTGGGTGCGCGAGTTCGGATCCCTCGCCGAGCTGGTCGAGCGCGTGGGCGAGGTCAAGGGCAAGGCCGGCGACTCGCTGCGGGCGGGCCTCGCCGACGTCGTCCGCAACCGCCGACTGACCGAGCTCGTGCGCGACGTCCCGCTGCCGCTCACCCCGGCCGACCTCGAGCGCCGTGCCTTCGACCGCGACACCGTGCACGAAGTGTTTGACGCGCTCCAGTTCCGCGTGCTCCGCGAGCGGCTGTTCGCGCTGCACGGCGACGACGCCGCACCTGCCGCCGGCGCAGCGGAGGAGGTCGAGGTCGCGACCCTGGCCGCTGGCGCCCTCGGTGGATGGCTCGACCAGCACGCGGCGGTCGGCGTACGTGTCGGGGTCGTCCTCGAGGGTCGCTGGGGCAGGGGCGGCGGGGACGTCGACTCGTTCGCCATCGCCGCGCCCGACGGCTCTGTGGCGTGGTGGTCGGTGGGCTCCCTGCTCCCGGAGGACGAGTCGGCCTTCGCGGAGTGGCTGGCTGACGCAGATCGCGCCAAGGCGATGCACGACGCGAAGGGCCCGGAGCTCGCGCTCCGGTCGCGCGGCCTCGTGCTGGCCGGGCTCACCTGCGACACCGCGCTGGCGGCGTACCTCGTGCTGCCGGGGCAGCGCAGCTTCGACCTCACCGACCTCGTGCCGCGCTTCCTCAAGCGCGACCTCGCGGGCGCCGCCTCGGCCGGGTCCGACCAGCTGTCCTTCGACACCGATCCGGACGAGGCACGGGCCGCGTCGCTGGGCATGCAGGCCAAGGCCGTGCTCGACCTGGCCGACGCGCTCGAGGCCGAGCTCGAGGCCCGCGGCGGCACGCGGCTGATGGCCGACGTCGAGCTTCCCGCTGCTGCACGTGCTCGCGGATCTCGAGCAGGCGGGCATCGCGGTCGACCTCGACCACCTGCAGGGTCTCGAGGACGAGTTCGGCGAGTCGATGCGCGCGGCCGAGTCGGCTGCGCACGAGCTCGCGGGCCGTCCCTTCAACCTCGGGTCGCCCAAGCAGCTGCAGGAGATCCTCTTCGGCGAGCGCGGCCTCCCGACGACCAAGAAGATCAAGACCGGCTACACGACCGACGCCGATGCGTTGCAGAGCCTGTTCGCCCAGACCGGCGACCCGCTGCTCGAGCAGCTGCTGCGGTGGCGCGACGTCTCCAAGCTGCGGCAGACCGTGACGGGCCTGCTGTCGTCGGTGTCGGACGACGGCCGTATCCACACGACCTTCAACCAGATCGTGGCCGCCACCGGCCGGCTCTCGTCGCAGGACCCCAACCTGCAGAACATCCCGATCCGCACGGCCGAGGGACGTCGGATCCGCAGCGGATTCGTCGTCGGGCCGGGCTACGAGTCGCTGCTCACCGCCGACTACAGCCAGATCGAGATGCGCCTCATGGCGCACCTGTCGGAGGACGCCGGCCTCGTCGAGGCGTTCAACTCCGGCGAGGACCTGCACAACTACGTCGCGTCCCGAGTGTTCGGCGTCGCACCGGCCGACGTCGACGCCGCGCAGCGCAGCAAGATCAAGGCGATGTCGTACGGCCTGGCGTACGGCCTCTCGCCGTTCGGCCTGTCGCAGCAGCTGGGGATCACCCCGGCCGAGGCGAGCGGACTCATGGACGAGTACTTCGAGCGGTTCGGGGGAGTGCGCGACTACCTCCGCGAGGTGGTCGACCGCGCCCGCGGCACCGGCTACACCGAGACGATGCTCGGACGTCGCCGCTACCTGCCCGACCTCACCTCCGACGTGCGGCAGCGCCGCGAGATGGCGGAGCGCATGGCGCTGAACGCGCCCATCCAGGGATCGGCGGCCGACATCGTGAAGGTGGCGATGCTGCGCGTCGACGCCGCGCTGAAGGCGCAGGGGCTCGCCTCGCGGATGCTGCTGCAGGTGCACGACGAGCTCGTGCTCGAGGTGGCGCCGGGCGAGCTCGACGCGCTGCGCGCCGTCGTCGTGGAGGGCATGGGCGGTGCCGTGCCGTTGACCGTCCCGCTCGACGTGTCGGTCGGCGTCGGTCGCACCTGGGAGGACGCCGGGCACTGAGCCACCTGACACGCTCGCCGCGACTCGTCAGGTGCAACATCCCGGTCCCGCTGACGCGCCGCAGTCGTTGCGCCGTGCAAGGATCCGGCCCATGCCCAGTCTCCGCCGCACCGTCCCTGTCGTCGCCGCCCTCGCGGCCTCCGCGCTCCTCCTCGCGGGGTGCGGCTCCGGCGGGGGCGACGTCCCGCGGGCCCGGCAGGTGACGCCCGACGTCGCCTTCACCGGCTGCGACGTCGCGAAGTGCACGGACACGATCAACGGGGCGCCGTACGAGATCAAGCTGCCGAAGACCTGGAACGGCACCCTGCTGCTGTACAGCCACGGCTACCGCTACGCGCAGCCCGCGCCGCCGGCGTTCACGCCGGTGAACACCGAGCCGCAGGCCGCGCCCGACGACGTCACCGCCCAGACGCTGCTCGACCAGGGCTACGCGCTGGCGGGCTCGGCGTACGCCTCGAACGGCTGGGCCGTCGCCGACGGTGTCAAGGCCGCCGAGGACCTGTACGCCTACTTCAAGGACAACGTCGGCGACCCCTACCGGGTGCTCGTGTGGGGCGACTCGCTCGGCGGTCTCATCACGCAGACCATCGCCGAGAAGCACCCCGAGTGGGTCGACGGCGCAGCGCCGTTCTGCGGTGCCGTCGCGGGTGTCGTCCCGAACATGAACCTCGCTCTCGACGTCTCGTACGCCGTGAAGACGCTGCTGTACCCGGAGATGAAGCTCACGGGCTATGCGTCGTACGAGGAGTCGGTGCAGAACTGGACCGAGGCCGTGAAGCGCGTCGTCGCCGCCGCGTCCGACACCGCGGGCGGCGGCACCGCGAAGGTGCTCTACATCGCCGCGCTCATCGACGCGCCCGTCCAGACGCAGCGCTTCGACGGCTCGACGGTGGAGTCGAAGGTGAAGGCCACCGTAGAGGCGCTGGCGACCGGTCTCGGGTACGCGACGTTCGCGCGCTACGACCTCGAGGACCGCTTCGGGGGCAACCCTTCGTCCAACGTCGGGACCGACTACTCGACGCGCGTCGACGCGTCGGAGGCATCGCTCGTGGACGCGGTGACGGCAGGCGCGACGGCGGATCTCAACGCGCTCATGGCCGCTGGAGTCCGGGTCGAGGCGGACGCGGCCGCGCTGGAGAAGGCGAAGTCCGAGGGCGGCGATCCCCAGGGCACTGTGCAGGACCCGACGATCACCCTGCACACGGCTGCCGACCCGCTCGTCATCGCCCAGAACGAGACCTTCTTCGCTGACAGGTTCGCGGCCGCCACGGCTGCCGGCACCGCCACAGCGGGGCTGGTGCAGCTCTACACCGTCGCGCCGTCGACCTACCCGGAGGAGCCGGGCGCGCCGTACGGCGCGGGTCACTGCAACTTCACGTCCGAGTCGCGGGTCGCGGTCATGGGGCTGCTGACCCGTTGGGTCCAGGACGGCGTCTTCCCGGGTGCAGCAGCGGTGGAGTCCGCGATGGGCGACTCTTCGGGATACAGCCCGCTGTGGACTCCCGGCCCGTGGCCCAACACGGCCGACGCTTCGTGAGCCGTGATGCCCGCAGGGAGTCGTCAGAGGGGAAGTCGACGGAACAGCGGACGCGGCACGTGCCGAAGCGCTGACATCACGGGGCGCATCAGGCCCGGGGCGTACACGATCTCGCGACCCTTGGCGAGGCCTTCGACGACGGCGGCACCGACATCTTCGGCCGACACCGCGAGCGGCGCGTCCGGAAGGTGGGCCGTCATGCGCGTGCGGACGAATCCGGGTCGCACGACCATCGCCCGTGCACCGGAGCCGCGGAGCATCTCGACGATGCCGAGCCCGACGGCGTCCAGGCCCGCCTTCGTCGACCCGTAGACGAAGTTGGAGCGACGGGCACGCTCTCCGGCGACGCTGGACAGAACCACGAGAACTCCGTGCCGCTGCTGCCGCAACCGGGTCGCGACGTGCAGGGCCACGGACATCGACCCGACGTAGTTGACCTGTGCCGCGCGGACCGCGAGCGACGGGTCCGACTCGAACTCGCTCTGGTCGCCCAGCACCCCGGCAACCAGCAGGACGACGTCGATGTCGCCGGCGTCGAAGGCCTGCGCCACGAAGGCCTCGTGCGAGGAGGTGTCCGACGCGTCGAACTGCGCCGTCACGACTCCCGCGACCCCGGCACGGGTCAGGGATTCTGCCGCCGCGTCGAGCTCTGGAGACGGCCGCCCTGCCAGGACGACGCGGGTGAGCGACTGCGGGTCCAGGGCGCGGACGGTGGCAAGACCGATCTCGCTGGTGCCACCGAGGACGAGGACGGACTGCGGGCGTCCGTGGGCATCGATCACAGGTCAAGCCTCCGGGAGAGATCCGAGGCGAGCACGCCCCGGGGGTCGGCGTCGCGCCTGACGGCCAGCCACTCGTCGAGGCGCGGGTACATGGCCCGCAGGGTGGCGGGCGTCGTGCGGGCGTCCTTGGCGAGGTACGTGCGCCCGCCCGCCATGACCACCATCCGGTCGAGCGCGTCCAAGGTCGAGGCGAGCGCCGGCACCCGGGTCGGGACGTCGACGGCGAGGGTCCACCCGGCCAGCGGGAACGACAGCGCCGAGGCGTTGCCCTGGCCGAATCGCTTGAGGACGGTCAGGAACGACGGCGCACCGGCCGCGTGCAGACGCTGGAGGATCCGGGGCACGAGGTCTGCGGCCGCATCAGGCACGGCGCACTGGTACTGGACCAGTCCACCGGGTCCGTAGACGCGGTTCCAGTCGTCGACCCCGTCGAGCGGGTGGAAGAAGGCCCGCACCCCCTGGCGCTCTGCGTCGCGCGAACGGGGCGCCTTGCGGAACCAGGTCTCGTTGAAGGCCGCGACCGTGAGGCGGTTGACCAGGCCGAAGGGCGGCGTGAGGGGCACGCGCAGACGTGCCGGCGCCCCAACCGCGCCCGCAACGCCTGCCGTGGGCGCGTGGTCGCCCTGGGTGACCACACCTCGGCCGAGACGCGCCCCCGTCGCCGTGGCGTCGATCCACGCCACGGAGTAGCGGTGGGACGCGTCGGTGGCGACGAGGTGCGCCATGACGGCGTCGAGGCTGTCGAGCCGGCGGGTGTCGACGAGCACGTCGGTGGACGCCACCGCCAGGGCCCTGAAGGAGACCTCGGTCAGGACGCCCGTCAACCCCATGCCGCCGACGGTCGCGCGGAACAGGTCCAGGTCGGCGCCGGTCGAGGACGGCCCCACCCGACGGATGCCCCCGGCCGGGGTGACGATCTCGAGGTCGACGACGTGGTCGCCGAACGAGCCGTCGTGATGGTGGTTCTTGCCGTGCACGTCCGCCGCGACGGCGCCGCCGACGGTGATGCGGCTGGTGCCCGGGGACACCGGCACGAAGAGCCCGTACGGCTCCAGGACGTCGATCACCTGGCCCAGGCGAGCGCCTGCTCCGCACCGCACGACGCCGTCGTCGCCGACCTCGACCCGTGCAAGGGCGGACAGGTCGAGCACGGTGCCGCCGGCGTTCTGCGCGGCGTCGCCGTACGACCTCCCGAGCCCCCGGGCCACCACGCCGCGCGGCGGCGCCTCGTCGAGGATGCGCGTGACGTCGGCTGCCGCCCGCACTGCGCGGACCTCCGCCGACGTGGGGCTCGTGCGCCCCCACCCGTGCAGCAGCTGCTCAGGCACCGCTGGCCGCCAACGCGAACGTGATCACCCAGAGCAGGGCGAGCACCTGGAGCGGGCGGTCGCGGAGAGCGACATCCTCCGGGGCCTCGGCGCGACCCGCGTCGATGTCCAGCGCGTACCGCAGCACCGCCAGCACGAAGGGTGCGACCGACCAGGCGGCCCAGGAGCCGTTGGCGCGGATGCCGACCTCGAACGCCCACAGGCAGTACGCCGTGATCGTGACAGCTGCAGCCAGTCCCCAGACGAACCTCAGGTAGCTCGGCGTGTAGCTGGACAGGCTCCGTCGCGCGGGCTCCGAACCCTCAGGCTGGGCCAGCAGCTCGGAGAACCGCTTGCCGGAGGCCATGAACAGGGAGCCGAACGCGGCGACGATGAGGAACCACTGCGACACCGGGATCCCGGTGGCGCTGCCGCCCGCGATCGCGCGGAGGAGGAACCCGGCCGAGAGCAGCGCCAGCTCGAGGACGGGCTCGTGCTTGAGCCGCGTGGAGTACGCCACCGTGGCGCCGAGGTACGCGGCCAGGACCCAGACCAGCTCGGGGCGCGTGAACCACCAGGCAAGACCGAGCGCCAGCACGACCAGAGCGACAGCCGCGCCCAGCGCGACAGCGGGAGTGAGCGCACCTCGCGCCACCGCCCGATCGCGCTTCACCGGGTGCGCGCGGTCGGACTCGATGTCGAGCACGTCGTTCACGAGGTACGTCGCGCTGGAGACCAGGCAGAAGCAGACGACGGCGATCAGCGAGGGCCGCAGCACGTCGGGCTCGAGGAGGCGACCTGCCGCGAGCGGGACGGCGAGCACCAGGACGTTCTTGGCCCACTGGCGCGGACGCAGCGCGGAGAGCAGCGCCGTGGCCCTGCTCATGCGTCCCCCTTCCGCCGTGCCCGCAGGACCGCTCCTGCCGACGTGAGCAGTGTCGCGGATGCGACGACGCACCAGGCGACCGACACGGGTGAGGTGCGACCCACCGTCACCACGAGGACGACGAGCACGACGACCGCAGCCCACACCAGGACTGCGGCGCGCGGGTCGTCGGCGGCGAGGCGGTCGTACAGAACGAGGTAGGCGAGGGACAGCATGACGCCCGAGAGCACGAACACCGCGGCGGACGCGGCCACCACGTCGTAGCCCGGGCCGAGGAGCAGCGGAACCGCCCGGGCACCGATCGCGGCGGCGACCGCGACCTCGACCGCTCCGAGACCGCACAGCAGCAGGAGCGCGCGCCTCAGCGCTCCGCGCTCGCCGTTCGCCAGGCGGGGGAACACCGCGACCACCACGGCCTGCGGCAGCCAGAACGCGACCTTGGCGAGGATGGCACCGGCGGCGTACTGCCCTGCGTCCTCGGGGTTCAGGAGGGCGCGTGCCAGGAGGACGTCGATCGAGGTCAGGGTGAACATCGCGAGGAGGGCGAGGGCGGCGCGACCGGTCTCGGCAGCCATGGCACGCTCGACGGGTCCACGGGTCGGGTGAGCCACCGGGCCGAGCGGTCGCACGGCGAACCAGCCGGCGATCGAGCCGACCAGGATCGCGATCGCGGTGATCGTGACGCTGCGGGTGACCACGACGGCCACGAGGGCGAGACCGCTGCGCAGCACGGCCGCGAGCGCGTACTGCGTCGACAGTGCTGCGAACCTCTCCGCACCCTGGGCGGTGCCGAGGGCGAGACCCGTGAGGGTCAACGGCACGAAGGCCAGCGCCAGCGCCGCGAGGGGCAGCAGACCGAGGTGCAGCACCACGGCGAGCACCGGCACGGCCACGAGGGCGAGCACCCCCTCGACCAACGCCGCGGCGAGCGCCACCCGGCCGAGTGCGGCTCCGTCGTCCCCCCGGGCAGCGCGGCGGGCCACGACCGCCTGGACGGCGAGGGAGACGACGTTGCCGATGAGCAGCACGTTGAGCAGCGCGCCCAGCTCTCCGAACGCTGCCGGGCCGAGGAGTCGGGCGCCGACCACGTTGACGGCGTATCCGAGCACCTGGCCGACGGCGAGACCGACCGCAAGCAGCGCGCTGCTGCCGAGCAGCGCGCGGTGCCGCCGGACGGACTGGTCGGACGACGCGCTCACGTTGCTCCCCGGTTCGTGGCTGACGGACGCGCCACAATAGGCCCGTCCACCCCGTCGAAGCCTGGAGGTCGCGTGGCCGCCTCCCCGGCGACGTCGGGAGCACGAGCGTGGCGAGGCGACGCGACCATCTGGGGCGTCGCAGTCGTCGCGGCTGTCGTCGTCCTCGGTCCTGCCCTCGGCCCGGGCTATGTGCTGCATGCCGACCAGGTGTTCGTCCCGACCCAGGACCTGCTGCCGTGGATGCTCGGCGTCGGGTCGGGCCTGCCGCGCGCGGTTCCGCAGGACGGCGTCGTCGCGCTGCTGTCCGGGCCGGTGCCGGGGTGGCTGCTCGAGAAGGCGGCGTTGTTGGCCGCTCTCGTCCTCGTCGCGGTCGGCGCGGCGCGCCTCGTCCGACCTCGCGGCACGGGGGCTGCGGTGGTGGCGGGCCTCGTCGCCCTGTGGTCCGCCTACGTGGCCGAACGGCTTCTCCTGGGGCACTGGTCGTTGCTGCTCGCTGTGGCGGCGCTGCCGTGGGCGCTCGCGGCGGCGCGCGACGTGAGGTCGGGGCGGACGGGGTCGCTCGCGCGGTGGCTGCTGTGGGTCGCGCTCGCATCGCTCACGCCGTCCGGCGGGATCCTCGTCCTCGTCGTCAGCCTTCCGGCGATCCTGTGGCCGGGCGGCGGTGCTACGACGCGCGTCCGGCTCGGCGCGGGGGTGCTCGGGATCGTGCTCCAGCTGCCGTGGATCGTCCCGACCCTTCTGCACCCGGCCCCGGTCACCGGCGCGGTCGGCGCCGACGTGTTCGCCGCGCGGTCCGAGGGTCCGTGGGGCCTGCTGCTCACAGTGCTCACCTCCGGCGGCGCCTGGAACTCGGGGGCGGTACCGGATTCGCGGACGGGCTGGTGGGGCATCGCGCTCGGGGTGCTCGTGCTGGTGGTCGCTGCGGCGGGTGCCCGGGATGTTCCACGGGTGCTCGGCCGGTCGATCGCGCTGCCGCTCGTCGTCGTCGCCGTCGCGGGGGTGCTGTGGTGCCTTGTCGGCGGCTGGTCGGCGACGAGGCCCGTGGCGGAGTGGGTGGTGGGCAGCATGCCGGGCGGCGGCCTGCTGCGTGACGCGCAGAAGTGGCTGGCGCCCTGGGCGCTGCTGGTCGCGGTGAGCGCCGGTCTGGGGGCTGGCCGGATCGCCCGGCAGATGGCAGCCCGGTCAGGGGACCGGGCTGCCGGGGTCGCGCTGCTCGTCGGTATGGCCCTGCTGCCGGTGCTCGCGCTGCCCGACCTCGTCGCCGGCGTGGGCGGCCGCCTCGCGGCCACGCAGTACCCCGACGACCTCGCGCGGGTCCGCGCCGCGCTCGACGATGCGCCCGAGGGCGACGTCGTCAGCCTGCCGTGGCAGACCTTCCGGGCCTTCCCCTGGAACGACGGAGGCCGCGTGTCGCTCGATCCGCTGCCGCGCGCCCTGCCCCGCACGGTGCTGTCCTCGGGAAGCCTGCCGGTGCAGAGGGGGGACCTGATCCTCACCCTGCCGGGGGACGACCCGCGCGCCACGGAGGTCGACGCCGCTCTCGAGGCCGGCGAGCCCCTGGGCCCGGTCCTCGCCCGGCTCGGCGTGGCCTACGCGGTGGTCGCCTCCGACCTGCCGGAGGCGGCCGCTGCACTGCCGACCGGTTCCACCGCCGTCGTGGCCGGCGCGTCCTTCAGCCTGTACCGGCTCTCGGCCGAGCCTGAGGCGGCCCCGGCCCGACCGGTGCTCGCGCCTGCGGCGGCGCTGGCGGCGTACCTGCTCGTGGTGCTGGGAGCGGCCGCCGCCCTGCTGGGCGTACGGCGTCGCGCCAGCAGGTGACTCCTCGCGACACAGGTGGGTCACGGCTCTTCCCTCTGGGCTACTGACTGGTAGTGTTCGCGGCACTTGTCCTGAGGAGGGCCTTCTCGTGGGTGCTGGAATCATCGCTGCGATCATCGCGGCAGTCATCGGCGCGGTCGTCGGTGTCGGCGGCGCAGTCGGGCTTGTGGCCAGCCAGGGTGGCGGCAGCTTCCCCGAGCAGGTGCCGGGCGCGATCGTGGTCTACGGCACCAACTAGGCGCCGACGCAGAGCTCGACGAGGCGGTCACCCCGATGGGGTGGCCGCCTCGTCTGCGTCTGCGGCAGGGAGAGGGTGGTGCACGTGCGCCGGCGGAGCGGGCTCCACCGGGGCAGTGCGTCCGGTGGCTTCCGCGAGAACGGCGGCGAAGCGCCGGGCGGTCTCGTCCCAGCCGAAGGACTCGGCTCGTAGCGCGGCGGCGGCCCCGAGGCGGTGCCGCATGTCGTGCTCGGTGAGCAGCAGCGTCACCGCGTCGACGAACCCGTCCAGGTCGTCGACGAGGACACCGGTGCGGCCGTCCACGATCGACTCACGGACCCCGCCGGCGCTGCGGTAGGCGATCGTCGGGACGCCGTAGCCGGCAGCCTCCATGACGACGAGGCCCCAGCCCTCCTTGAGCGAGGGCAGCAGCATGAGCCACGACTCCGACACGTGCTGGTGCTTGGTGTCCTCGTCCACGAAGCCCACGAAGTCGACCATGTCCACCACCCCCAGCCGGGCGGCCTCCGTGCGCAGCTCGGGGGACCACCAGCCGTCGCCGACGATGCGCAGCCGGAGGTCGGGGAACTGCGGGCGCAGGCGGGCGACCACCTGCAGAGCGTGCTCGACCTGCTTGTGCGGCACGAGCCGTCCCAGGACGATGAGAGTCGGCACCGCTGCCGGTGCCGGGGGGAGCCGTGGAGGCTCGATCCCGTTGCGCACCACCGTGATCGCGTCGGGTGCGACGCCGAGCACGGCCAGCTCGTCGCGGGTCACCTCCGACACGGCGACGTAGCGCGAGCGGCGGTACGCCCGCGGACCTACCCGCGATTCGAGGAACCACCCGATGCGCGAGCGCACAGGGCCGTAGACCACCGGCCACTGCTCGCGGTGGACGTGGTGCACGAGGTTGACGACCGGGACCCGAGTGGCCCAGGTAGAAGCCCAGGGGACACCGTTCTGGACGTCGACGACGACATCGAAGCTGCCGAGGCGCCGCGCCAGCTGCAGAACGAACGCGGTCGGGTAGACGCCGAGCTTGCTGCCGCGACGCACATACCTCACGCCGTCGCGGACCTCCTCCGCCGTGGATCCGGGGTAGCGCGCGCAGAGGACGGTGACGGCGTCGCCACCCGCGGCGAGCGCCTTGGCCACGCTCTCGACGTAGACCTCCGAGCCCCCGCCCTCCGGATGCCGCGTGTCCCGCCAGTTGCACACGAGCACGCGCAGCGGCGTCGGCGACGTCGCTCCGGGGCCGGGGCGGTGGGGCACGGGGGCTCGCTCTGCTGGGGTGAAGATCACGGGTGCGGCACGAAGGTTACTCGCGAGTCACCTTGATGCCGACTCCCTCGACGCAGTCGGGTAGCGTCCCGCGGCGTGGAGGCGAAGGAGTTCCGGGCGACCCTGGGTCGCTCGGTGCGCCTGCTGCGGGACTTCCGGCACGAGCAGGACGACCCGGACCGCTTCTACGGCGCCCTGGCACGGGACTCCGCCGCCCAGGTCGGCTCGCTGCACCCCCTGCGCGGGGCGACGCTGCTCGACGTCGGCGGCGGTCCCGGCTACTTCGAGGACGCCTTCACCGCCGAGGGTGCGCGGTACGTCGCGCTCGACGCGGACGCCGGCGAGCTGGCCCTGCACGGGCGCACGCCAGGCCCGCGGACCGTCCTGGGGGACGGGCTGGCCCTGCCCTTCGCCCGAGGCTCGTTCGACGTCACCTACTCCAGCAACGTCGCCGAGCACGTCCCTGAGCCGTGGCGGATGGCCGAGGAGATGGTGCGGGTGACGAGGCCCGGCGGTCTCGTCTTCCTGTCGTACACCCTCTGGTACGGCCCTTGGGGCGGGCACGAGACCTCGCCCTGGCACTGGCTCGGGGGAGACCGTGCCGCCGACCGGTACCGACGCCGGACCGGCCACGACCCCAAGAACGTCTACGGCACCTCGTTGTTCCGCGTCACCGCCGCCGCCGCGGACCGCTGGGCTCGCAGCGCCGTCGCGTCGGGCGCCCTGCGCGACGTCCGGCTCGTCCCGCGCTACCTGCCCTCGTGGGCCGGCGCCGCAGCGAGGATCCCCGCGGTGCGCGAGGTCGTGTGCTGGAACCTCGTCGTCGTCGGGCGCAGGACGTGACGCGCGCCGTCTGGCGGTTCCGTCTGCTCGCGACGTGCCTGGCGCTCACGGCGTTCGCCTTCCTCCAGGACCCAGGCAGGGTGGCCGCCGACACCAAGCTCGACCTCACGGCCGACCCGTGGGGGTTCCTCGGGCGGGCGCTACACCTCTGGGACGACCAGGGCTTCTTCGGCCAGCTGCAGAACCAGGCGTACGGGTACCTCTTCCCCATGGGCCCGTTCTTCGGCGTGCTCACCAGCGCGGGACTTCCCGCCTGGGTCGTGCAGAGGATCTGGTGGTCCGTGCTGCTGGGCGCGGCATTCCTGGGCGCCGTCCGACTCGCGCGGCTCCTCGGTGTCGACAGCCCTGGCGCGCGCTGGGTGGCAGGTCTGGCCTTCGCGCTCGCGCCGAGGGTGGTGTCGACCCTCGGCCCCATCTCCTCCGAGACGCTGGTCGTCGCGATCACGCCGTGGGTGCTGATCCCGCTCGTGCTGGCCACGCAGGGCGCGCCTCGATGGACGCCGAGGCGCGCCGCCGCCGTCTCCGCCGTCGCCGTCCTGGCAGCCGGGGGGGTCAACGCCGTGGCGACCGGCGCGGCTCTCGTGCTGCCCTTCCTGTGGCTCATGACGCGGGCGGGGGGACCGGCGCGACGCCGACTGGTGCTGTGGTGGGCGGGGTGCGTCGGGCTCGCCACGCTGTGGTGGGTCGTGCCGCTCCTGACGCTCGGCCGCTACTCCCCGCCCTTCCTGGACTGGATCGAGTCCGCGTCGGTCACGACCGGCCGTACCGATGTGGCCACGGCTCTCCGCGGCAGCGACGACTGGGTGGCGTACGTCGCCGGAAGCGGCGGGCCGTCGTGGCCGGCCGGTTGGAGCCTCGTCACTGAGCCTCTGCTGATCCTGCTCACGGGGCTGGTGGCCGCCGCGGGACTCACGGGCCTGGCGCTGGTACGACGCGAGCGCCGCTTCCTGCTGCTGGCCCTGCTCGTCGGGCTCGTGCTCACCACGCTCGGGCACACGGGTGCCGTCCAAGGGTTGGGCGCGCCGCAGCTGCAGCAGCTGCTCGACGGTGCCTTGGCGCCGCTGCGCAACACGCACAAGTTCGACGTGGTGATGCGACTGCCTCTGGCGCTCGGTGTCGGCTTCGTCGTGGCTGCCCTGGGGACCCGGCTGTCCCGGCTACGTCGGCCACGGCTCACCCAGGCAGTGGCGCGGCGGACGGCCGTCGTGGTGACCGGTGTGCTGGTGGTCGGCGCGGCCTGGCCGCTGGTGACGGGCTCGATCACGCGCAACCGCTCGTACGAGTCGATCCCTGGCTACTGGCAGGACGTCGCCGACTGGCTGGCGGCGGACGGCGAAGCCGACGGCACCGCACTGGTCGTTCCAGGGGCGCCGTTCGGGGTGTACCTCTGGGGCAGGAGCCAGGACGAGCCGCTGCAGCCGCTCTCCTCGACCCCGTGGGCCGTACGCGACGCCGTCCCGCTGTCGTCGGCGGGGAACATCAGGCTCCTCGACCGCGTCGAGGCGAGGCTCGCCTCGGGGCGCGGCTCTGCCGGCCTCACGGAGGCCCTCGCCCGGGCCGGCGTCCGCTACCTCGTGGTCCGCAACGACCTGGACACCGTGTCCGCGCAGGCGCCCCGGGCGATCCTCGTCCACGAGGCGATGGACGCGTCACCCGGCATCACGTTCGAGCGCGGCTTCGGACCGCCCATCGTGCCCTTCGGCACCGGGACGACGGTGGTCGACGCCCGACTGGACGCGGCGTACAGCGCCGTCGAGGTCTACCGCGTGACCTCGCCGACCGAACCCGGCGACGGTCGCGCGGTCGTGCGCGACGCGAGCGACACGGTGTGGTCGCCGACCACCACCAGCGACGCGGTCGTCGACCTCGCAGACGCGGGCCTGCTCTCCGGCCGGGCCGCCGTCCTCGGTGAGTCGGCCCCCGACGGGGTGACCACCACGCCCGTCCTGACCGACTCCTACCGTCGGACGGAGGTCGACTTCGGCCTGGTGCACGACAACCGCACCGCGGTCCTGCGGGCCGACGAGGAGTACGTGCGCGCGCGCAAGGCGCACGACTACGGAGCGGGGAGCCTGTCGGTGCCCGTCACGTCGACGCTCGAGGGTGTCGAGGAGGTGCGCGCGTCGTCCAGCCAGTCGGGTGTCGGCGCGCTCGACGGCATCGTGCCGGGGCGGTCGCCGCGGGCTGCCCTCGACGGCGACCTCACCACGGCGTGGCAGGTCCGTGATCTCGCCTCAGCCTCGCCCTCGTGGTGGGAGACGACCTTCACCGCGCCCCGTGATCTCGGGAGTCTGCAGATCGCGGTCCTGCGCGATCCGGTGACCGGTGCCGGCCCCACGGACGTGACCGTGGTGACCGACACGGGCAGTGCGCAGACGGCTGTGGCCGACGGCGAGGACCTGCAGACCGTGGCCGTGCCTCCCGGTGCGACCCGCTCTCTGCGCGTCGAGCTGACGGCGGCATCACCGGCAGCCGGCGCACGTGTCGTCGGCCTCCGTGAGGTGCTGGTGCCCGGAGTGCTCACGGGAGCTCCGCTCCAGCTTCCACGCGCTGCGGGGTCGGGCGGCGTGGTGCTGACAGCCCGCGACGGCGCCCGCGACGGATGCGCGAGCGTCCCCCTGCGCTTCCCGTGCGGTTCCGCCCTTCCCCGCGAGGGGGAGGACGAGGTCGGCATCGACCGTCTGGTCGACCTTGCCGACGGCGGCACCTATGACGTCGCGGTGACGGTCCGGCAGCGCTCGGGCAGCGGGGCCGGTCGGCTGCAGGACCCGTCCCGGCCGGCGATCAGGGCCTCGGCGTCGAGCGTCCTGGTCGCAGACGCGAGGAACAGGCCGCAGGCGGCTGTCGACCGTGACCCGTCGACGGCCTGGATCGCCGCCGTCGGCGACGTCCGGCCGAAGCTCACGCTGACTCTCCCCGAGCCCCGCCGCATCACCGGCCTGGTGCTGCAGACCGAGCCGGACGTGGGTGCCTCCCGCCCGTTCCTGCTGACCGTGCAGGCCGGCGGACGCAGCATCGACACGGCGGTGGACGAGCAGGGGGCTGTGACGCTGCCCCCGATCACGACGTCGAGCATCACCATCACCTTCCGCGGTGCGACGTCGCTGCGCTCGATCGACCTGCAGCGAGGGATGAGCACGGTGCTCCCGGTCGGTGTCTCGGAGGTCCTCGTGCGCGGTGCGCTGGACCTCGGCCTCGGCGTGTCGAGGGAGGCGGCGACGGGTGTGGCCTGCGGCTTCGGTCCTGCGGTGGAGGTGGACGGCGCACCGGCGGTGCAGACGACCCTTCTCACGACGACCGGTTCGCTCCTGAACGGTCGGAGTCTGCGGGCCAACGCGTGCGGCGGGACGCTGCCGCTGCCGGCGGGCACGCACCGCATTCGCGTGCGGTCGACCCCGGAGCTTTCGGTGGTGTCCCTCGCGCTCACCCCGGTGGGCGCCGCGCGGACAGCCTCCGATGCCGAGCCGGCCGAGATCGTGCGATGGACGGCGACCGATCGCACGCTGCTCGTGACGCCGTTCCCCGAGGTCCGCACGCTCGAGCTGGCCGAGAACGCCAACAGGGGTTGGGTCGCCACCCTTGGGGGCGAGCCCCTGGCCGGCGTGGTGGTCGACGGGTGGCGCCAGGCGTTCGTGCTCCCGGCGGGGGCCGGAGGCGAGGTGGCCGTGGTGTTCGGGCCCGACCGCTTCTACCGGCTAGGGCTTGCCGGGGGCGCCGTGGCGGTCCTTGCGCTCCTCGTCCTGGTTGCCTGGCCCCGTCTCCGGCGCGAGGGCGTGACAGCCGTGCCAGCCTCTCGCCGGCCCATCTCCATCCTGCGGCTGCCCCCGGGCCTCATCGCGGCGACGACGGTCGCGATCGTCGTCGCCGGTGTCGCCGGAGTCGTCGTGGGCGCGCTGGCGCTGATCGCCGCTCGAAGCCGTCACCGGGTCCGCGCCGTGGCCCTGAGTGCGGTCACCGCATCGGTTCTGGCCGCAGCGGCCCCCTGGCCAGGCTCGCTGGACAGTCCCGTTCTGGTCCTGGCCGCGTCGCTGGTCGCCCTCTTCGCCGTGCTCGTGCTCGTGTGCCCCGCGGGCTGGGTCAGGCCCGGACGAGGTGCCGAAGCCGCGACGCCGGGCGCTCGACGATCCGCCAGCTGAGTGCCGCGACGCCTGTCGAGCAGACGGCAGCAGCGGGGAGCAGCCACCAGGCGCCGCCCGTGAACGGGTCACGTCCGGTCACCTCGAGGAGCGTCCACACCACGGCCAGGTGCCAGAGGAAGATGCCGTAGGACCATCGGCCGAGCGCACGCCCCACCGTCGAGGTCAAGGCACGGTGCCAGCCGTCGTGACGGGTGCCGAGGAACCCTGGTGCGAGGAATGCCACTGCTGCGGCCCCGTACAGGACGTGGCGTGCCACGACCGTCCACGCGGGGGACTGCTCCAGGGTGTAGCTGCCACCCACCGGTGTTGCAGCGACGAGCAGGCAGGCCAGGGCGATGACGAGACAGGTCCCGGTGTCGTTCGCGAGCTCCAGCACGCGTCGGGTGGCCGGGCCCGGGGTCCCGAGGCGACGTCGCTCGTGCAGCACGGCGGCCGCCATCCCGAGCGCGAACCAGTCCAGGAACGCCGGCAGCCACAGGCCTGCACGCGGGTCGCTCACGAGGCCGACCGATCGCGCGACGGTGGTCGCGAGCCCGAGCGCGGCGACGCAGCCCAGCCCGACGAGCTGGGCACGCGCCGACCGGTCTGCGTCGCCGCGCCCGCGCCGCGTGACGAGCCAGGCCAGGGGCGGCAGCGCGAGGTAGAACGCGATCTCCGCTCCGAGGCTCCACGTGTGCGTGAGTCCTTCGACCAACGGATCGGGGGAGTAGGTCTGCAGGACGCCCAGGTGCACGAGCCAGGTCCGCAGCGGGTGCGGCCCCCCGGACGCCGGCAGCCAGAGCAGCACCACGACGACGAGCACCCAGTAGGCCGGGAGGATCCGGATCGCGCGCCGCCACAGGTAGCCGGCCAGACGGGGCGGGCGACCCCCGGTCATCCCCGCCCGGGCCCACGGGCGGTAGAGCAGGAACCCCGACAGCAGGAAGAAGATCGTGACGCCCCAGTCGAGCCGCGAGGCGAATCGTCCGGCAGCGTTGAGCTGGACCCACCCGGTGAGGAAGGCGACGTGCGTCGTGAGCACGAGCAGCGCGGCGACGGCCCGGTAGCCGTCCAGCGCGGCGAGCCGATGCTCGGTCGGCGCTGGTGCGGCGAGCGGCGCGGTGCTCACGGTGGTCACGGTGCGGCAGCCTCGAGTGGTGCGGTCGTCGCCTGTCCCAGGCGCACCGTGCTGACGCAGACGGTGGCACCCGGAGACGTGGCCCGAAGCGTGACGGTGCGCCCGCCTCCGAGGATGCCGGTGTAGATGTCGTGCAGGCCTGGCTCCAGCGCGACCGTGCGCACCGGGTCGGCGCCCATGCTGATCTCGAGCGATGTCGGGGCGGACGCGATGTACGCGATGTGCACCATGTGGTCGAACCGCACCACCTCAGTGCTCATACGCACCGAGGTCCCTGCGTCGCGAACGAGCCAGCCGCAGTCGGGGACCGGTCCGGGCACCGAGGCGGGCCCCTGCACGCGGCCGGGCACGACCTTGCCGAAGTCGTCGATCAGCAGCAGCTGGTCGACGGTGCCGGTGAACGTGGGGAGGTCCTCCTCGCCGGCGAAGAACCAGCTGTACTGGTTGAACGGGAAGACCAGCGCCCAGATCACGAACCCGGGGACGCTGCCGTCCATGAAGTCCTTGTCGGGCCCCACGGTGCGCAGCTCGGTCAACGACGACTTGGCCCAGCGCGCCTCGGGCCCGTCGCCGAGCCCCGGTGCGAAGGCGACGACCGCGACCAGGAACGAGGCGATCTGGAGCTGGGCGAGCACGAGGGCGGAGATCGCAGCTGCCGTGCGACGTCGCGGCCGCCACTCCGTCAGCATCTCCGGCGCCGGGTCGTCGCGGAGCCGTGCCAGGGCGAGCGCCGACGCGATCACGGTGACGACGACCAGGTCGGAGTAGTAGCGGGGGAGGCTGGAGGTCTCGACCAGGAACTGGGCGCGACCGAGGTTGATCAGCAGCAGCACCAACGCGCCGTAGACGACGACCAGCAGCAGGGCTCGGCGGGCTCGCGGTCCGAACGTGGCCACGAACAGGCCGGCCGCGAGCACCACGACGCTCAGGACGAGGCCCACCCAGCCGGGCGTGGGAACGGCGTTGTAGCTGCTGAGCGCCGAGCCCCAGTCCCAGGGCCCCCCGAACAGCGAGGGCACGAAGGTGCCGATGAGGCCGGACGAGAGCTGATCGGCGAAGCGCGCGATGTTGGGTCCCGCCACGACCGACGACGTCCCGTTGCTGCGGTAGGCGACGTACCAGCCGCCCAGCAGCGCCACCAGTCCGAGGAACAGCGGCCAGTGCAGGCGCAGGACGTGCAGCCCTGCCCTGACGACGTTGTGGACCGGGGTCACCGCGACGAGGAGGAGGGCCACGACCACGGGCAGCAGCACCGACTTCTCGAAGAAGCCGAGGGATGCCGCCGTCGCCCCGAGGATCCAGAAGTAGCTTCCCCAGCGTCGCCCGTGGCCGAGCCTCAGCGCGTGGTCCGCGACGATCAGCATGCAGGCGATGAAGGGGGTGGAGTTCAGGGCCGTCGCCCACCACACCGAGATCTGCACCACCGGGATGCTGGTGAGGAAGAGCACCAGTGGGACGAGCATCCGCCAGCGCAGTCCGACGTGCCGCACGAGGAAGCGGTACGCCATCACGGCGATCAGCGCCTGGCCGAGGGCCAGGGCCACGGCGATCCAGGCGTACTGGAAGCCGCCGAAGCTTCGAGAACGGCTGGGCGACGACGAAGGACAGGGGCATGTAGTGCCCGCCCCAGGGTTGGAACACGTACTCCGGGTCGAGCCAGTCGAAGTGCGCGCCCTGGCCGCGGAACATGAAGTCGTCGGCGTAGTACCAGCCGCGCAGGCACAGCCAGGTGAGGATCGCGATCTGGGCGCCGACCATCGCGCGGGCCACCTGCCGGACGCGCGCCTGCGTCGGGTGCAGCGGGGTTTTCGCCCCCGCGCCCGCAGAACGGTCCGCGACCTTCGTGTGGGCAGGGGTGTGTACGGCTGTCACGGCGCGATCACCGGCACTCCCACGGTGATGTCGTCGGTGCACACCGAGACGCCCGACGAGATGGACCCGATGCGCACGGCGTCGCCCCCACCGGTGAGGTTGAGGTCGACCTCGCCGAGGCCGCGGGAGATCGGGACCTCGACTCCCGGCGCATCACCGAACGAGACCATGGCGGTCCCGTTCCCCGAGGCGAAGTAGGTCATGCGGATCGTGTGCGCGAAGTCGGGAACGGCTGTCGCGAGCGGAACCGAGCCCGAGTCGCGGAGGAGCCAGCCGCAGCCCGGCACCGGGCCCTTGGCGCTGGCCACGCCCTGGACGATTCCCTGCCGGAGGCTGCCGTCGGCAGCGAGGACCCGCAGCTGCGTCGTGACGTCCGCGATGTCAGGGCGTGGTTCCAGAGGGGCGAGGAACCGACCGATGAGCTGGTACGGCGAGGAGAGCGGGGAGAGCACCGCCGGGGGCACGGCCTGGTCGAGCAGCGCCGGCCCCTCGGCCGCTGTCGCAAGCGAGTACGTGGCTCCTCCGACGTACCCCCGGCCGTCGTTGGCCGACCAGACCGTCCGGTACCCCGACAACGACACCAGCGACGCGACGACGACCGCGCACACAGCGGTGACGGCGAGGGCAGGGCTCGCCAGGGACGGCACGTGGACTCCCCGGAGGTGCGCCAGGCCGCGGCGCGTGGGGCCGCGCAGGACCTGCAGCGCCATCCCGAGCGCCAGAGCGAGCGGCAGCCCGGCAGCGGCGGTGACGCGCAAGGTCTGGATGCTGTAGGCCGTCGTGGACGGGACAGGCGAAGCGAGCAGAGCCAGGCCGACGGTCAGCAGGAGCCAGGTGAAGGCCCAGACCCAGAGGGCGAGCGCACGACGGGAGAGCGCCGAGCTCGTCACCACGAGGACGAGGACGACCTGCAGGGCGGCGATCGTCCACCACAGGGGCGGGTTCGTCGCCGGCGTCTCAGGGGCGAGCGGCGCCCAGGTGAGCGGCCCGCCGACCAGGGCGCCGAGTCCGTCGCTGACGGCACGCCCGACAGCGTTCGCCCAGTCCTCGGCCTGCGGCCGCCCCGGATATGTCGTGGGCACGAGCACGATCCGGGCGACGACAGCCGCGGCGACCAGCGCAGTCGCCGCCGCCGCGAGGATGGTGACGGCACGCCGGCTCCGTCGCGCGCCTCCGGGATCGAGGACCGGGAGGACGGCCACGGCGAGGACCGGCACGAGCAGCGCCAGATCCCCGAACGGGCACACGAGGATCCAGACGATCGTGGCCAGGACCAGGGGCACCGTGGATCCGCGCCGCCACCAGGTGGTCCCGGCGAGCAGGAGCAGCAGGAGGCTGATCTGCGTCAGCGACGTGGGCACGCCCGAGGTCCACCAGGCGGACTGAGGCAGGGTGAGGGGCGAGAACGCGAGGAGCGTGACGGGGACGAGCGTCCACCAGGAGCCAGGCCACAGCCTGAGCATGAGGCGGGTGGCGAGCAGCACCACGAGGCACTGGAGACCGATCAGGATGAGCGACTGAGGAGTGAAGTTCATCGGCCACGCCCGCGACAGCGGCCACTGGAGCGCGGCCAGGCCGGGCGTGATGCCCGGGACCGGTGCCTGGAGCAGGTAGTCCTGGGTGAACGGCAGCTCCCAGCCGCGGATGCGCAGCACGTGGTCGGAGTCGTGGAACCACCCGCTGCCCAGCAGCCAGAACCTCACCACGACACCGAGGGCGGCGACGGTGATCGCACCGCGTCGCGGGTCCCAGTAGCGGGTGAGGAGGGTGCGCGCATCGGCGTGCGCCGACACCACGACCCCAGCGCTCGCCATGGTTCTCCCCGTGTCCTGTCTCCGATGTCCGGGTGATTGTGCCCCACGCCGCGGACCGGACCTGCCGACGCGCAGGTCGGGGGCGCGGCATGACGGAACCGGTGTCGTTTTGTGACCTGCGTGTTTCGCCGTGATGCTGGTCAGGGAGGTTACTGTCCGGTACGTTCCGCGCGACACAACTCGCGGAGGTCCGGAATGCGCCGAGGAATCGGTCTGGTGCTCGTCGCCCTCGGTGTGGCACTCCTGGTGCTGGCACCGATGGTCAAGTTCTACGCCGTCCCCAAGCTGGCGGTGGCGCCCCTCGACCTCGATCCGAAGTCGCCGAGCCTCAACGAGGGCGTTGCAGAGACGCTCCTCGACATCTCGACGCTCACCGAGCAGACCAACGTCCCCGTCACCTCGACGCGGTTCACCACCGCTGACGTCGCCGCCTCGCAGGCCGCCGGCGGCAACATCGGCGTGTACGAGTCGTTCAGCCGCGTCAACCGTGCTGACGGCAGCCTCGTCACCGCGGGGACCGAGCGTTATGCGTTCGACCGCACCACGAACGTCATGACGACGGGGTCGAACGCCAACCTCGACGGTGAGCCGATCACGGACGCGATGATCGCGGGCGACGCGATCATGCCGCTCAAGCTCCCCTTCTTCGTCGACAAGAACGCCGTCTACAACTACTTCGACACCTCGCTGCTGAAGGGCTACCCGCTGGCCTTCGTCGAGGAGACGCAGATCGACGGCCTCACGGTCTACAAGTTCGAGTCGAAGATCGAGCCGACCCAGATCGGTGAGCAGGAGGGCATCGGCGAGAAGGTCGGCGGCACCGCGGACTTCGTGGCGCCCCGGTTCTACGCGAACGATCGCGTCGTCTTCGTCGAGCCCATCACCGGCCAGGTCGTGGACGGTTACGAGGACCAGCTCCAGACCTTCCGCGGCCCTGATGGCACGGACAAGATCACGATCATCAAGGCCAAGATCGGCTTCACCGCGGAGAACAAGGCGACCGCCGTCTCCGACGCGAAGGCGAACTCCGCCAAGCTCGGGCTTCTCGCCAACACCGTTCCTGTGGTCGCCGCCGTCGCCGGTCTCGTCCTGCTGGTCATCGGCATCCTGCTGATCCGTCGGCCGGACGGCACGGACGCCTAGCCAGCACCATCCGATCACGACGCGAGGGCCCAGCCGTCACGGCTGGGCCCTCGCGTCTCGTCGTCAGGGAGCAAGGCCACCGACGTCGACGAACTCCGGCACCGAGGCGAGCGCGTCCCTCATCAGGACACGCGCTGAGGGCGACGTCCGGCTCAGCACCACGACCCCTGCAGCACCGGGGGGCGTAGCGACCAGCCCCGGCGCGTACGTGTACTCGGAGTCGGTCGAGGGGGACTGCAGCAGGACGCGCGACGTCCACGGTCCCCACGCGTGCGCGGAGGTGAGCGCAGCGACGTCCTCGTCGAGGAACTCCTCGGGCTTGGTCACGAGCAGGACGCCCGCGGCGGTCGCACGCGCTGCGAGAACCGTGGACACGCCGGCACGGAGGACCACCCGCGCGGCCGAGGGCGAGGGCGACCACCCGGTCGCGGTGCGGTAGGTCCAGGTGGCGGCGTCCGCCACGGTGGCGACGGGTGCCCTGGCGAGCAGAAGATCCCGGCCGAGCTCGCCGGCGTGCGGGCGGGTGCCGTAGATCCACACGTGGTCGCCGACCGGTGCGAATGCGGCGCCCCAGAGCACGTCCGACGCGGGCAGGTCGACGACGGGTCCGACCTGCGGCGCACCGTGGGAAGGAATCGTCAACGTCGCCGTCGCGGCGCCCACCCGGCGGAATCCGAAGGCGTCGCCACGGTCCACGGCGAGACGCTGGCCGAACACGACCACGGTCACCGGGTCATCCCCTCGGACGACCACGGAGTGCGTGGGCCACAGCCAGGTGCCGTCTCGGCCCGGGAGCGCGTCCTTCCCGGGCGACACGGAGGTCCAGCACCCACCGTCCGTGACAACCACGCTGTTGCGCAGCATGGCGGCATCGGGTCCTCGAACGCCGTCGTCGTCCACGGTGCCGGTGAAGGTGTCCCCGAACACCCAGAGCAGCCGACCGTCCGGCAGCCGTGTGCTGGACGCTCCGTCGCCGCCCGCCCAGTCCCCGTCCTGCGCACCGAACAGCCGACTCCATCCGGCGGCGTCGCTCGGCTCGTCGCCGCAGTCCTCGGTGGCGGTCGGCGCCGCGGTGGGGGCAGCACCGGTCATGGTCTGGGACGCCGCGGGGTGGGCGCCGCTCACGGAGTGCGGCGCGTACGACGACGGCGCACCTGCCCCCGCAGCGGCGACGAGGGCGAGGACGACCGGTCCGACCACGCCATGGAGCACGTAGTGGTCTTCGACGTCCGTCGCAGCCCGTCATGAACTGGATGCGCCGAACGGGTGACGCCCGCACGCCACCTGGTGCGTCAGGACCGCCGGCAGACCCAGATCGCCGTGCCGGGAATGATCCGGCCGCGGGTCGGCGACCAACCTCCCCAGACCTCGTCGTTGCGCTCGGGCCACTCAGGCTCCACGAGGTCCTCGATCGCGAAGCCGCAGCGCGCGAGCACACGGACCGTGTCTCCGAGCGTGCGGTGGTGCTCCACGTACGTCGCCGTTCCGTCCGCGTCGCGCTCCACGTAGGGCGTGCGGTCGAAGTACGGACGGTCGGCCAGGAGACCAGCGGGGCCCGGGGCATCCGGGAAGGCCCAGCGGACGGGGTGCGTCACGGAGAACACCCACCGCCCGCCGGGCCGCAGCACCCGGGCGACCTCGGCGAACACCCCGGCGACGTCGGCGACGAACGGGACCGCGCCGTACGCCGAGCACACCAGGTCGAAGGAGGAGTCCGCGAACGGCAGCTCGCCGGCGTCCGCCTGGACGAGCGGGACCGCGGGGGAGTACGACCGGGAGTGCGCCAGCATCGCGTGGCTGAGGTCGAGGGCGACGGCTTCCGCGCCCTGCTCGACCAGCCAGCGGGCTCCCTGCGCGCCACCCGCGCCCACCTCGAGCACGCGGCGTCCGGCGACCTCGCCGAGCAGGCCCAGCTCGGCCTCGGTCCAGCCCTCGGGCCCCCACACGAGGTCGGAGCCGGCCCGCTCGTCGCCCAGGAAGGCGCCGTGCTCGGCGGCGTACTGGGGCGCCTCGGCGTCCCACCACTGCCTCGAGGCCCGCACGGAGTCGCGTTTTCCCAGGTCAGAGCGCATGGGGGAGCCCTGAGGGCGGTTTGACCCGTGATCTGCCACGTCCGTATCCTGGCGTGTGCGTCGCGGGCCTGCGCGCGCCTCATACCGAGCAGGCACGTGCATGTCGTCCGGAGTGAACCCACGCCGCCGCCCTCACGGGCTGTTGCTCGGCCGCGCCTGATGGCGAGGGCCCGTCGTCGCATCCGTCACGACACCCATCCACCGGAGCTCCTTACTCCATGACTGCCACCATCGACACCCCCGCGACGTTCCAGATCGCGGTCAACGACATCGGCGATGCCGAGGCTTTCGCCGCCGCTGTCGACGAGACCATCAAGTACTTCAACGACGGCGACATCGTCGAGGGCACCATCGTCAAGGTCGACCGTGACGAGGTCCTCCTCGACATCGGTTACAAGACCGAGGGCGTCATCCCCTCCCGTGAGCTGTCGATCAAGCACGACGTCGACCCCAACGAGGTCGTCAAGCTCGGCGATGTCGTCGAGGCCCTCGTCCTCCAGAAGGAGGACAAGGAAGGCCGTCTCATCCTGTCCAAGAAGCGCGCTCAGTACGAGCGTGCCTGGGGCACCATCGAGAAGGTCAAGGAAGAGGACGGCGTCGTCACCGGCACCGTCATCGAGGTCGTCAAGGGTGGTCTCATCCTGGACATCGGCCTCCGTGGCTTCCTCCCCGCCTCCCTCGTCGAGATGCGTCGCGTCCGCGACCTCCAGCCGTACGTCGGCAAGGAGCTCGAGGCCAAGATCATCGAGCTCGACAAGAACCGCAACAACGTGGTCCTGTCGCGCCGCGCCTGGCTCGAGCAGACCCAGTCCGAGGTCCGTCAGAACTTCCTCACGCAGCTGCAGAAGGGCCAGATCCGCTCCGGCGTCGTCTCGTCCATCGTCAACTTCGGCGCGTTCGTCGACCTCGGCGGCGTGGACGGTCTCGTCCACGTGTCCGAGCTCTCGTGGAAGCACATCGACCACCCGTCCGAGGTCGTCGAGGTCGGCACCGAGGTCACCGTCGAGGTGCTCGACGTCGACATGGACCGCGAGCGTGTCTCCCTGTCGCTGAAGGCGACGCAGGAAGACCCGTGGCAGCAGTTCGCCCGCACGCACCAGATCGGCCAGGTCGTCCCCGGCAAGGTCACCAAGCTGGTGCCGTTCGGCGCGTTCGTTCGTGTCGAGGAGGGCATCGAGGGCCTGGTCCACATCTCCGAGCTGGCCGAGCGCCACGTGGAGCTGCCGGAGCAGGTCGTCACCGTGGGCAGCGACATCTTCGTCAAGGTCATCGACATCGACCTCGAGCGTCGCCGCATCTCGCTGTCGCTCAAGCAGGCCTCCGAGGGCATCTCGGGCGCCGACGACGAGCACTTCGACCCGGCGCTCTACGGCATGGCTGCGACCTACGACGAGGCCGGCGCCTACGTGTACCCCGAGGGCTTCGACCCGGAGACGGGCGAGTGGCTCCCGGGCCACGAGGCCGCCCAGGCCGAGTGGGAGCGCCAGTACGCCGAGGCGCACTCCCGTTGGGAGTCGCACAAGAAGCAGGTCGACGAGCAGCGCAAGGCTGACGCCGAGGCCGGGGTCGCCACCGACGCCGAGTCCGGCACGCAGTCGTACGCCTCGCCCGCCCCCGAGGCCGCCGGCACGCTGGCGACCGACGAGGCGCTGCAGGCGCTGCGCGACAAGCTCACCGGCGCCTGAGCCACCGGCTCCCGGCGCTGATCGGCTGATCAGCACGACACGAAGCCCCCCGTGACCGCGAGGTCCGGGGGGCTTCGTACGTCCGGCGCTAGATTCAGCCGCATGAAGATCGGTCTGACGGGTGCAATCGGCGCCGGAAAATCTGCGGTGTCCGTGCGCTTCGCCCACCATGGCGCTGTGATCGTGGACGCCGACACGATCGCCCGCGAGGTGGTCGAACCCGGCACGCCTGGTCTGTCGGCCATCACGGCGGAGTTCGGGCGCGACATCCTCTCCGCCGACGGCACCCTCGACCGAGCCGCGCTCGCCAAGATCGTGTTCTCCGACCCGGAGCGCCGCGCGGCCCTGGAGCGGATCGTTCACCCGCTCGTCGCACTGCGCTCGGGCCAGATCATCGCCGCGGCCCCGCCGCAGGCGGTCGTGGTCTACGACGTCCCCCTGCTCGCCGAGCTCGTCGTCAAGGGTCAGCGCACCACGGACGAGTACGACCACGTGGTGGTCGTCGAGGCTCCCGTGGAGACTCGGATCCCGCGGCTCGTGGCGCGCGGCCTGCCCGACTGGGACGCCGAGGCACGCATCGCCTCGCAGTGCACGGACGAGGAGCGCCGGGCGATCGCCGACCATGTCATCGTGAACGACGGCACGCTCGCGGAGCTCGACGCCCAGGTGGACGCCCTCTGGGAGCGCCTCACCGCCTGATCCCGCTACGCCCGCCGTGAACCGGCGGGTGGTTGTCGGTGGTCTCTCGTACGGTGGCTGCATGGCCCGCCCTGTCACCGACCTCCAGCGCACCGTCGCGCCGTTCGAGGTCATCTCCGACTACGTCCCGTCCGGCGACCAGCCCGCCGCCATCGCCGAGATCGCCGCGCGCATCGAATCGGGGGCGCAGGACGTCGTGCTCCTCGGAGCGACCGGCACGGGCAAGTCGGCCACCACCGCCTGGCTGATCGAGAAGCTGCAGCGACCCACGCTCGTGATGGCGCCCAACAAGACCCTCGCCGCGCAGCTCGCGAACGAGTTCCGTGAGCTGCTTCCCAACAACGCCGTCGAGTACTTCGTCAGCTACTACGACTACTACCAGCCCGAGGCGTACATCCCGCAGTCGGACACCTACATCGAGAAGGACTCCTCGATCAACGAGGAGGTCGAGCGGCTGCGCCACTCGGCCACCAACTCCCTGCTCACCCGCCGCGACGTCATCGTGGTCGCGTCGGTGTCGTGCATCTACGGCCTGGGCACGCCGCAGGAGTATGTCGACCGCATGGCCCGCCTCAAGGTCGGGCAGGAGTGGAACCGCGACGACCTGCTCCGCCGGCTGGTGTCCATCCAGTACACGCGCAACGACCTCGCCTTCACGCGCGGCACCTTCCGCGTCCGCGGCGACACGATCGAGATCTTCCCGGTCTACGAGGAGCACCCCGTCCGGATCGAGATGTTCGGCGACGAGGTCGAGCGGCTCATGACCCTGCACCCGGTCACGGGCGAGATCCTCACGGACGACCAGGAGCTCTACATCTTCCCGGCCACGCACTACGTCGCCGGGCCCGAGCGCATGGAGCGGGCCATCGGAGGCATCGAGGCCGAGCTCGAGACACGCCTCGCGGAGCTCGAGAAGCAGGGCAACCTGCTCGAGGCGCAGCGCCTGCGCATGCGCACCACCTACGACCTCGAGATGATGCGCCAGGTCGGCTTCTGCTCCGGCATCGAGAACTACAGCCGCCACATCGACGGCCGCGAGGCCGGCACGGCACCGCACTGCCTGCTCGACTACTTCCCCGAGGACTTCCTGCTCGTCATCGACGAGTCGCACGTCACCGTGCCCCAGATCGGCTCGATGTACGAGGGCGACATGAGCCGCAAGCGCACGCTCGTCGAGCACGGTTTCCGCCTCCCGAGCGCGATGGACAACCGTCCGCTCAAGTGGGAGGAGTTCCTCGAGCGCGTGGGGCAGACCGTCTACCTGTCGGCGACGCCGGGCAAGTACGAGCTGTCGCGCGTCGACGACGACGTCGTCGAGCAGGTCATCCGCCCGACCGGCCTGGTCGACCCCGAGGTCATCGTGAAGCCCACCAAGGGTCAGATCGACGACCTCATGGGTGAGATCAAGCTGCGCACGGACAAGGACGAGCGCGTGCTCGTCACCACGCTGACCAAGAAGATGGCCGAGGACCTCACCGACTACCTTCTCGAGCAGGGGATCCGGGTGCGCTACCTGCACTCGGAGGTCGACACCCTGCGGCGGATCGAGCTCCTGCGCGAGCTGAGGCTCGGGCTCTACGACGTCCTGGTCGGCATCAACCTCCTGCGCGAGGGGCTCGACCTCCCCGAGGTGTCGCTCGTGGCCATCCTCGACGCCGACAAGGAGGGGTTCCTGCGCTCGGGCACATCGCTGATCCAGACGATCGGTCGCGCCGCCCGCAACGTCAGCGGCCAGGTGCACATGTACGCCGACACCATCACGCCGTCGATGGCCAAGGCCATCGACGAGACCAACCGTCGTCGCGCCAAGCAGGTGGCCTACAACGTGGCCCACGGCGTCGACCCGACCCCGCTGCGCAAGAAGATCCAGGACATCAGCGACCTCATCACGCGCGAGGACGCCGACACCGAGGAGCTGCTGGGCGGATCCGGCCGCACGCAGTCCCGGGGCAAGGCGCCGGTCCCGGGCATGGGATCAGCGCGCGGGGGAGCGGGCGGGCTCGACGTCAGCGGCATGCCGGCGCGCGAGCTGGCCGAGCTCATCGGCGAGCTCACCGACCAGATGCACGCGGCAGCCGCCGAGCTGCAGTTCGAGGTGGCCGCCCGGCTGCGCGACGAGGTGTCCGACCTCAAGAAGGAGCTCCGGCAGATGCAGGCGGCCGGGCACGCGTAGCCGGGCTGCGGCGGCCGGTTCCCGTGGAAGGATGAGGGAGCCCGCGCACCGCTGACCGAAGGACCTGCGTGAACATCCCCGGCTGGATCTGGGCTGCGACGATCGCGCTGTACGCGCTGCTCTTCGTCGTCGACCTGCTGGTCGTCGGCCGACGTCCTCACATCCCGAGCACGGCCGAGTGCGTCCGCTGGCTCGGTCTCTACGTCGGCATCGCGGTGGCCTTCGGGCTCGCCATGTGGTGGTGGGCGGGGCGCGACTACGCCATCCAGTTCTTCGCCGGCTGGGTCACCGAGTACAGCCTGTCGGTCGACAACCTGTTCGTGTTCCTGCTGATCATGGCGCGCTTCTTCGTGCCGCGAGAGCTGCAGCAGTCGGTGCTGATGTACGGCATCCTCATCGCGCTGATCCTGCGCGCGGTGTTCATCGTGCTCGGCGCCGCGGTGATCGCGCAGTACAGCTGGATCTTCTACTTCTTCGGCGTCTTCCTGGTGTTCACGGCGGTCAAGCTGGCGACCGAGGGTGAGACCGATGACGACGAGTACCGCGAGAACGCCCTCGTCCGCTGGGTGTCGCGTCTCGTCTCCACCACGCCGGAGTTCCACGGGACGAAGCTGCACACGATCGTGGACGGCAAGAAGCTGTGGACCCCGATGCTGCTCGTGCTGCTCTCCCTCGGCACGACCGACCTCGTGTTCGCGCTGGACTCGATCCCGGCGATCTTCGGCCTCACCCAGGAGGCCTACATCGTCTTCGCGGCGAACGTGTTCGCCCTCCTTGGCCTGCGCCAGCTGTACTTCCTGCTCGGCGACCTGTTGAACCGGCTCATCTACCTGTCGATCGGCCTGGCCATCGTCCTGGGGTTCATCGGCGTCAAGCTGGTGCTCGAGGCGATGCACACCAACTCCGTGCCGTTCCTCAACGGCGGGGAGCCGTTCGAGGTGCCCGTGCCCTCGACCGGGCTCTCGCTCGCCGTCATCGTCGTCGTGCTCACGATCACGACGGTGGCCAGTCTCGTCGTCTCCCGACGTGAGGGGTCCGCCGAGTCCGGGTAGGTTCGGTGGATGGACGTCACCTTCGGGCTCTGGGCTGGCACCATCGCCGGGATCCTCCTGCTGATCGCGCTCGATTTCGTCACGGTCAGCCGGAAGCCGCACGAGGTCGAGTTCCGCGAGGCGGCGCTGTGGTCGGTGTTCTACATCGGCATCGCGATCTCGTTCGGCGCCTGGATCTGGTTCGCCTACGGGTCGAGCCCCGGCACCGAGTACTTCGCGGCGTACCTCGTGGAGAAGTCGCTGTCGGTCGACAACCTCTTCGTCTTCGTCATCATCCTCGCGCAATTCGCTGTGCCATCCATCTACCACCAGCGCGTTCTGCTCGTGGGCGTCGTCCTCGCGCTGATCTTCCGCGCGATCTTCATCGCGATCGGTGCCGCCGCGCTGTCGGCGTTCGCGTTCACGTTCGTGATCTTCGGCGGCATCCTGATCTGGACCGGCATCGGGCTCTTCCGCCACCGGGACGCGGACCCGAACCCGAAGGACAACGCCGTCGTGCGCAACGTTCGCCGGTTCGTCCCTGTGACCGACGAGTACGACGGCGACAAGCTCTTCACGCACATCGACGGCAAGCGGTTGGCGACGCCGCTGTTCCTCGTGATGATCGCGATCGGGTCCACCGATCTTCTGTTCGCGCTGGACTCGATCCCCGCGACCTTCGGGGTGACGCAGGAGCCCTATCTCGTCTTCGCCGCGAACGCCTTCGCCCTGCTCGGCCTCCGCGCCCTCTACTTCCTGCTCAAGGGACTGCTCGACAAGCTCGTCTACCTGTCGATCGGGCTGGCGCTGATCCTGGTCTTCATCGGTGTGAAGCTCGTGCTGCTGTGGGCGCACGAGACCTGGCCGTCGGTGCCCAAGATCGAGACGTCGACGTCCCTGGCCGTCATCGGCATCGTGCTGCTGGTGACGGGATTGGCGAGCTGGTGGGCGGTCAGGCGCGATCCGTCGCGGACAGCCCACGCCGGAACAGTGACCGATCCGGCCCCGCACCAGGACGACGACCGGCCCAGCGGCTGACGGCGTGACGCGGCCGCTGCTCGTCGCCGGCGAGGAGCTTCTTCGCCGCATCGGCGTGGGCATGTGCGTGTGCACGCCGGCTCTCACCCCGGCGGAGGCACTGCGCACCGCAGAAGTGGCCCTGTACTGGTACAGGGTCACCGCGGCAGGGCCGGCGCGGGACATCCGGCTGCGATGACCGGCGCGTCGCGCTGGACGTCTTGCCGACGCAGCAACGGCGAAATGTGCAGGTAGCACGACACGCGCGGCACCGGACGCCCGAACCGCCCGGGCGTGTCGTCCGCGATCCGCTGGTGTGCAACGACTTTCATCGCCGCCTGTGGTCGCTGGCCGACGTCGTCGTGCACCGACTGACAGGTCAGAGATGGTTAACGCGACGCGCCGTCGCAGCGGTACACGAGCGTTACGCACGCTCCCTAGCGTCCTCGACAGAGAAGGCCAGGACTGCACGTCGACGATGACGTGGGCAGCTGGTCACGGGGATCACGACCGTGGGGACGGTCGAAGGGGGTTGTGATGTCGATCGATGTCGGGCTGAGCCCGGACAGCGTTTCCGTGCACACCGAATCGGGTGAGGCCCTGGCGCCGGCACTCGCTGAGCGGCCGGTGTCGGCACCGTCGGACCGCGAGGTCTACTACTACTTCGGCCCGCAGAAGCGCTGGGTCAGCCTGTTCATGACAACCGCGTTCGCCCTCGCGGCCTACAGCCTCTTCAAGTTCTCCCTCAACAGCGCGTGGCTGCTGCCGATCCTGGTCGTGCTGGCGATCAACGTGTTCGGCTCGATCCTCTCCATGCTGTCCGGCCTCAACCGCCGGCGGATCGACCGTGCTGACCACGAGGCGCTGATCGCCGCGTGGCACCCCGAGGTCGCGCCGAGCGTGGACGTCTTCCTGCCGACCTGCGGCGAGCCACTGGAGATCCTCGCCAACACCTACGACCACGTGGCCGCCCTGCGGTGGGACGGTCGGCTGACCGTGCTCGTCCTGGACGACGGTGATCGTGCAGAGGTGCGCGAGCTCGCGGAGTCCTACGGGTTCCGCTACGAGGTGCGGCCGGACCGAGGACGGATGAAGAAGGCGGGCAACCTGCGCCACGGGTTCTCCGTGACCGACGGCGACCACATCGCCATCTTCGACGCCGACTTCTGTCCCCGAGCCGACTATCTCTTCCACCTGATCCCGTATCTGGACGAGCCCGACGTGGGCATCGTCCAGAGCCCGCAGGCCTTCGATGCTTCGCGGCAGATGGGCTGGCTCCAGCGCACCGCCGGGGCGACGCAGGAGCTCTTCTACCGCTGGGTGCAGCCGTCGCGCGACCGTGCGGGCGCCCCCATCTGCGTGGGTACGAACGCGATCTACCGACGGGCGGCGCTCACCGACGTAGGCGGCTTCGCCCAGATCGAGCACAGCGAGGACGTCCACACGGGTATCACGCTCCTCCGTGGAGGCTGGAGCACGAAGTACGTGCCGATCGTGGTGGCCAAGGGGCTCTGCCCCGACGACCTCGCGGGGTTCCTCAATCAGCAGTACCGCTGGTGCAACGGCTCCATCACGCTGCTCAAGAGCGGCGAGGCCCACCGACGGCCGCTGAAGCTGCGCCAGCGCATGTGCTTCTGGGCCGGCTTCATGTACTACATCGGCACAGCCGTCAACGTGTTCGTCGTCCACCTTCCCGGCACGGTCATGGCCTTCTTCTACCCGGAGGAGGTACGCGCGGCGCACTACGTGCCCTTCATGGTCGGGGCCTGGGTCTACCTCGTGCTTCTCCCGAGCGTCTTCAAGTCGCACTGGCGCTTCGAGGTCCTGCGCGTGCAGATGGCCTACAGCTTCAGCCACACGGTGGCACTCGTGCACAAGGTGACCGGGCGGTCGGCCGGCTGGGTGCCGACGGGTGCCGTCAGCGCGTCGAGCCACCTCGCGCGCACCATCGCGAAGGTCGGTCTCGTGACGCTCACCTTCACCATGGCCGCGTCCTGGGCGGGCGTGCTCTACGCCGTGCCGGCGTTCGGTCTTGCGGAGTTCTGGCCGATGATCGTCTTCAACATCGGCTACACCTACCTGGCTCTGCCGCTCGCGCTCGACTTCGGTCGTCTGCTCGGCGCCGGACGCGCGGCCACCAGGGCGCTGACAGCTCCGGTCGAAGCAGCCCCCGAGGCCGACGCCACGGTCGACATCCGCGAGATCGACCTGCGCGGGCTCGTCCCGGCGGCACGGACCGCTCTCGAGGGCGGCGCCGCATGAGCCGCCACCTGCGCGAGCCCGGGGCCGTCGAGCCGCCACGTCCTCTGGACGTCGCATCACCGGAAAGCCTCGGCCGGGCCGAGGCGATCGCACTGTCCGTGGCCGTCGGCCTGGCAGCAGCCGTCGCTGCGGGCTGGTTCGACCCGATGATGCCCTGGAGCGGCTGATGTCCACGCTAGACGCACGTCTCGAGCAGGCACCGGCTGCGGAACGGCAGACCCCGCGTTTCGTGGCGGGCTTCCACCCCGACATCGAGGGCCTGCGAGCGATCGCAGTCCTCACGGTGCTCGCCTTCCATGCGGCTGTGCCGCACCTCGCCGGCGGCTTCGTCGGTGTGGATGTCTTCTTCGTGATCTCCGGCTACCTGATCACGAGCCTCATGCTCGTGGAGCTGTCGGAGACGGGCACGATCTCGTTGCGCGAGTTCTACGCACGACGAGGACGGCGCATCCTGCCGAGCGCGGGCGTCGTCATCGTCGCGATCGGCATCGCTTCGTGGTTCGTGCTGCCGATGCTGGGCGTCCGGAACGTCGCGCAGGACATGGTCGCCGCCGCGCTGTTCGTCGTGAACTGGCACTTCATCGCGCAGGGCACCGACTACCTCGCCGCGAGCTCGGACCACAGCCCGCTGCTGCACTTCTGGTCGCTCGCGGTGGAGGAGCAGTTCTACTTCGTGTGGCCCGCCGCCCTGCTCCTCGCCGTCTACCTCGCGCGCCGGTTCGGCCGGTCCTGGGTCGCGGCCATCGGGGTCGTGGTCGCCGCCACGGCCGTCGGGTCGTTCACGCTGTCGCTCCTGTCGACCGCCGGATCGCCACCCTTCGCCTACCTCAGCTCACCGACCCGTGCCTGGCAGTTCGCCGTCGGTGCCGCGATCGCACTGGCCGCACCGGCGCTGCGCCGCCTTGCCGAGGGACGGGGCGCGGCGCCGGTGCTCCTCCTGCTCGGCTGGGCGGGTCTGCTCGGCGTTCTTGCCTCGGCCGTGCTGTTCGACGAGTCGACGCCGTACCCGGGGTCAGCAGCACTGCTGCCCACCTTCGGCACGGCGGCCATGATCGTGGCGGGCATCCTCGGCCGGCCCGGGACAGGCAGCGCGTCGTCGCTGCTGGCCACGGCACCGATGCGCGCCATCGGCCGGCTCTCCTTCGCCTGGTACCTCTGGCACTGGCCGTTCGTCGTCTTCGGCCAGCAGATCCTCGGGGCCGACAGCGCATGGCCGGTGCTCGTCCTGCTCGTGCTCGCGTCTGCTGCGCCCGCATGGCTGTCGCTGCGCTTCCTCGAGCGACCCATCCGGTTCGCACCGGGCATCGCCTCGCGGGCCAGCGCCGGACTGGCGGTCGGGGCGATCTCGACCATGGTCGCCCTCGTGGCCGGCCTGTTCGTCGGCACGCAGTCGCTCCTCACGCTGGGCAGCGTCGACACCCTGGCCCAGGCCGCGACCATCTCGTCGGTGTTCGGCGACGCGGGTGAAGCCTCGCGGACGTCCGGGGCCGTCAGCCCGACGCCGCTCAAGGCGCGGGACGACAGGCCACGGCCGGACGAGTGCATCCTGCAGCGCGGCCAGACGGCGGCTCCTGCCTGCGAGTTCGGACTGGCGTCCGGACCTACGGTCGTCCTGTTCGGCGACAGCCACGCGCAGCAGTGGCAGCCGACGTTCGAGGCCATGGCCGACGACCGGGGATGGCGACTCGTCGTCGTCACCAAGTCCGGCTGCCCCGTGCCACTCATCTCGCCACGTGAGGACGGAGCCCTGTTCTCACAGCCCGACTGTGCGGAATGGCGGGAGCAGTCCTTCCAGCGCATCTCCACCGAGCTGAAGCCCGATCTCATCGTGGTGTCGTCGCTCTGGAACTACGTGCCGGACCAGGCCGAGGTCCGGACAGCCTGGAACACCTCGCTCGAGAGGCTTCGTGCGGCGGGGGCGCCCATCGCCTACATCCGTGACACCCCGTTCCCGCACGCGGACGTGCCCGTGTGCATGTCGGATGCCGAGGAGGACTGGTCCCGGTGCTCGTTCGCCCGAGACGCGGCGCTCACCACTGATCCGATCCAGGTGGAGGCCCTCCAGGGCAAGGCCGACGGCGTCAGCATCCTCGATTTCACGAGCTATCTCTGTCCCGAGTCCTCGTGCCCGGCGGCCCGCGGAGGCACGCTGTTCTACCGGGACGACTCGCACATCACGGCGACGCTGGCGAAGGTCCTTACCCCCGCCGTCGCCCAGCAGCTGGACGACGCCGGGATCGCCCCGGCGACGTCGCCGAGGGACTGATCACCGGTGGGGAACGCCATGGTCGAGCGACCACACAGGGTCGCGTCCGGCACCGGGCACGGGGAGAGGGGAAGGCGTACGCCGGTCCTGCTCCTGACGACCGCCGGGGTTCTCATGCTGCTGGCCGTTGTGTGGGTGATGGCGCGCGGGTCCGGACCACCGAACCCGTTCGTGGGGGTGCGGCTCTTCGTCGCTGACGGCACTCCGGCGAGCGCAGCGGTCGAGCAGGCCCTCGCGTCGGGGACACCGCCGGCCGACATCCAGGCGCTGCGCGTGCTGGCCGACCAGCCCACGTCGTCGTGGTTCGGCGACTGGGTGCCCGCTGACCGCGTCACTGGCGAGGTCTCGCGGCTTGTCGGTGACGCCACCTCCCGGGGCGAGTACCCCGTGCTGGTCGCCTACGCCATCCCCGGTCGGGACTGCGACCAGCAGTCCGCGGGCGGTGCCGCCTCCGCGGACGCGTACCGCAGCTGGATGCTCGCGTTCGCCTCTGGCATCGGCGACAGGTCCGCCGCCGTCGTGCTCGAGCCGGACGCGCTGTCCCAGCTGGAGTGCCTGTCCGATGCCCAGCGCTCGGAAAGGACCACGCTGCTGGCCTTCGCCGTCGACACCCTTGCGGCGTACCCCGCCGTCTCGGTGTACCTCGACGCCGGTCACTCGTCCTGGATCCCTGCGCAGGAGATGGCTGGCCGACTGCGGACCGCAGGCATCGACCAGGCGCGCGGGTTCGCGCTCAACGTCTCGAACTTCGGTACCACGGCCGAGGAGACGCAGTACGGCGACGAGCTGTCGGCGCTCGTGGACGACAAGCCCTTCGTCGTCGACACCTCCCGCAACGGCAACGGCCGCTGGGACGGAGACGAGTCGTGGTGCAACCCGCCTGGGCGAGCTGTGGGTGCGTCACCGCTGAGCCCGGTCGACGACCCGCGTGTCGACGCGCTGCTCTGGATCAAGACCCCGGGGGCCAGCGACGGCGCCTGCCGGCCCGGCGAGCCCCCCGCAGGAACGTTCTGGCCCGAGTACGCCGTCGGCCTCGTCACCCGCTCCGCCCTCGCACCGACGACGTGACCTACGCCGCTCCCGTCGCCTCCGCACATCGCACGACAGACAGGGAAACCCCATGAGCATCCGCATGACCGTCATCGGAACCGGCTACCTCGGTGCCGTCCACGCCGCGTGCATGGCCAACCTCGGCTTCGACGTGCTCGGCGTCGACCACGACGTCGAGAAGATCGCAGTCCTCGCGAACGGCAAGACGCCGTTCTTCGAGCCCGGACTCGACGAGAGCCTGACCCGTGCGCTCGAGTCCGGCCGTCTGCGTTTCACCACCTCGTTGGCCGAGGCGGCGGAGTTCGGCGACGTTCACTTCGTGTGTGTCGGCACTCCCCAGAAGGACGGGTCCTATGCCGCCGACCTGCGGCACGTCGACAGCGTGGTCACAGGTCTGGCACCGATGCTCACCAGGCCGTGCCTCGTCGTCGGGAAGTCGACGGTCCCGGTGGGCACCGCCCGCCGACTCGCGGACATGCTCACCGAGCTGAGCCCCGCTGGTGATGCCGTCGAGCTGGCGTGGAACCCGGAGTTCCTCCGTGAGGGGTTCGCCGTCCAGGACACCATGTCGCCGGACCGCATCGTGCTAGGAGTCGAGACGCCGTCGGCGGAAGCGGTGCTGCGGGACGTGTACGCGTCGATGATCGAGCGCGAGATCCCGGTGATGGTGACCGACTACGCGACGGCCGAGCTCGTGAAGGTGTCGGCGAACGCCTTCCTGGCGACCAAGATCTCGTTCATCAACGCGATGGCCGAGGTGTGCGAGGTCACCGGCGCCGATGTCACGATGCTGGCCGATGCGATCGGGGCCGACGCCCGTATCGGACGCACGTTCCTCGGTGCCGGTCTCGGGTTCGGGGGTGGGTGCCTGCCGAAGGACATCCGTGCCTTCATGGCGCGGGCGGGCGAGCTCGGGGTCGACCAGGCGCTGACGTTCCTGCGCGAGGTCGACGAGATCAACATGCGGCGGCGTCACCGCGTCGTGGAGCTCACCCGCGAGGCCCTGGGTGGCCGGCTGCTCGGGATGTCGGTGGCCTGCCTGGGTGCCGCGTTCAAGCCCGACAGCGACGACGTCCGCGACTCGCCGGCGCTGAACGTCGCCGCAGCCCTGCAGCTGCAGGGCGCGCAGGTGCGGGTGGCGGACCCCGAGGCGACGTCGAACGCGCATCGCCTCTTCCCGACTCTTGCCTACACGACCTCGGGAGAGGAGGCAGTGGTGGGCGCCGATGCCGTCCTGCTGCTGACCGAGTGGCGCGAGTACTGCGACCTCGACCCTGTCGCGATGGGGGGCCTCGTGCGCCGGCGCACTGTGGTGGACGCGCGCAACGCGCTCGATCCCGCGGTCTGGCGGCAGGCGGGCTGGACCTACAGGGGCATCGGGCGCCCGTGACGGCCCCTGACACTGCAAGGGCCGCCACGGTGCCGATCGGAGGTCAGCCGTAGGCGGCCGCGAGGGCCTCCTCGGTCGCGGTCCAGGCGCCGGCGGCGTCGTCGGCGGCCTGCTGGGCGGCGGCCGGGTCACCCGAGGTCGTCAGCGGCGACACCTTCGCGGTGCAGCTCGTCGAGCGTTGCGCGGAAGGCCTTCTCCGTGGCGGGGTCAGGGCAGATGGGCACGTCGTGCGCTGCCTTGAGGGCGGCCAGCGCATCGGTCGCTGCGGGCTTCACGGCTGCCGGGCCGTTGGCGGCAGCGGAGCCGAGGGTCTGCATCGCCGACTCGACATCGTTGCGTGCGGAGCCGTAGCGGGCCGCCCACCCTCCGATCACGGCTGCGACGTCACCGCTGCCCGGCGACGCCGTCGGGTCGGTCGTGGAGGAGTCCGTGACCGCGGGCGGGGTGGTCGTCGCGCCCTCGGGCGCTGTCATGTCGCCGCATGCGGTCACGCCGAGGACGAGCAGCGGCACGGTGACGAGGGCGAGTCGTCGGGCGGGGGACACAGCGGAGCGCTGGTGGCGCTGGGTCTTCATCATGCGGGTGCCGTACCCCGGCGCCGATGGTCTAACCCTGGTCGGTCGCGCGTTCTGGACAGCGGCAGCGCGGCTAGTAGCCGCGCTCGCGCCACTCGGCGAGGTGCGGGCGCTCTGCGCCGAGGGTCGTGTCCTTGCCGTGGCCCGGGTACACCCAGGTCTCGTCCGGGAGAGTGTCGAACAGCTTGCCGACCACGTCGCAGTACAGGCTGTCGAACCTCGCCGCGTCGCCCCAGGTGTTGCCGATGCCGCCCGGGAAGAGCGAGTCACCGGTGAAGACGTGCGGCGCACCGGTCGGGTCGTCGTAGACCAGCGCGACCGAGCCTGGTGTGTGTCCGACCAGGTGGACGACGCGGAGCGAGACCTGGCCGAACGTGATGAGGTCGCCGTCGGCGAGAGTCCGGTCGACGGGTACCTCGATGTCGACGGAGTCGGCGGCATGCGCCCAGTGCTCGGCACCGGTGGCCGCGACCACGTCCGCCAGCGCCTGCCAGTGGTCCTTGTGACCGTGCGTCGTGATCACCGCTTGGAGGCCGTCGTCGCCCACGAGCTCGAGAAGCCGGTCCGCCTCCGCCGCGGCGTCCAGCAGCACCTGCGTGCCGGTGGCGGTGCAGCGCAGCAGGTAGGCGTTGTTGTCGTACGGACCGACGGCCAGCTTGCTGACCACGAGGTCGCGCAGGTCGTGGACTGCGGCAGGGCCGCCGACGGTGACGTTCCCGGTGTAGCTCACGACCCGAACGTACCCAGGGTGCAGGCGGGCGTCACGCCAGGGAGGTCGCGCGTCGCTCAGGATGCGGCGACGATCCACACCTTGCGCAGGGTCTCGGTGACGTCCCAGGTGGTGATGTCGCCGGCGTTCAGCAGCCCGACGACGCCGGGGGCGAGGTCGATGCGGCCGCCGTTCTGGCACGTGACGGTGCCGCGACCGGAGAGCACGACGAACATCTCGTCGCCGAAGTCGCCCACCGAGTTGCCGACCCCGTGGACCCAGACGCCGGACTCGAGGCCTGCGCCGGCGAAGCCGTCACCGATCCCGGTGGGCGTGCCGCCCCCGTCGGGCTCGGCCAGGGCGACGTCGACGGCGGGGGCGAAGAAGGAGCTGATCATGGCGCCACGCTAGGGGGTCGCGCGCTCACCAGGCGGGCGGCTCACCGGGGTCTGAGCCGTCCGTGCTGCGTACCGACGGGAAGGAGCCGCGACCGAGGCGCCAGGCGACGATCTCGGCGAGGTCTCCGGTGACGGCGGGCGCCGAGCCCCGGCCGTCGAGGAAGTCGACCATCCGGTCCACGAACGGCTCCGGCCAGTCCGACGGCGCGAGGCCGGCGTCGAGATCGAGATGGTGGATCTCCACCTCGCGCAGGCGCGCCCAGCCCAGGGTCCAGGCGGGAACGTCGGGTGCCGTGCCGGGCGGGGGTGCACCGAACAGGAGCAGCCGCCAGAGCGCCGCGTCGTCGGCGTCGACCAGGCGTGACGTGGCGACGCCGAGCGCCTCGGCGCTGTCGAGCAGCAGGGCGCGCAGCGCGGCGGGCGGCAGGGCCGCTGCCTCCTCGATCCCGGCCGTCCGGGCCTCCACCGACGGGTACATCGGCGTGGGCCGGCCCGTCAGCGCCCAGGCCACGAGGTTGACCATGCCCTCGGCGTTGCGCGCGACATGGGCCACCACATGGGCGCGCGACCAGCCGGGGAGAAGGGACGGCTCGGAGAGGTCCGGATCGGTGAGCCCGTCGACACGCTGCGTGAGGCGGGACGTGGCCTCGGTCACCTGGACGAGGTCGGCGGCGAGGGTGTCGCGCGGGGATGAGGTCACCTGGACGACGCTAGCCGCCCCGGAGCCCCGGCGTGGGAATGTGGCTGTCGGGGGTCCTCGTTAGCCTGACCCCGGACGCGTGCGTCCGACCGACCCCCGATGGACAGGATCTCTGGTGGCTGATCGTCTCGTCGTCCGCGGCGCCCGCGAGCACAACCTCAAGGACGTCTCCCTCGATCTCCCGCGCGACGCCATGATCGTGTTCACGGGGCTGTCCGGCTCCGGCAAGTCCTCCCTGGCGTTCGACACGATCTTCGCCGAGGGGCAGCGCCGGTACGTCGAGAGCCTGTCGGCGTACGCCCGCCAGTTCCTCGGCCAGATGGACAAGCCCGACGTCGACTTCATCGAGGGCCTGTCGCCGGCGGTCTCGATCGACCAGAAGTCGACCAACCGCAACCCGCGCTCGACCGTCGGCACCATCACCGAGGTCTACGACTACCTCCGCCTGCTCTACGCCCGTGCCGGACGCCCGCACTGCCCGGTCTGCGGCCGACCCATCGCGCGGCAGACTCCGCAGCAGATCGTCGACCGGGTGCTCGAGCTCGAGCAGGGCGCGCGCTTCCAGGTGCTGGCGCCGGTCATCCGCGAGCGCAAGGGGGAGTACGCCGAGCTCTTCCGCCAGCTCCAGACCCAGGGCTTCTCCCGGGCCCGGGTCGACGGCGTGGTGCACACCCTCGCCGAGCCGCCGACCCTGAAGAAGCAGGAGAAGCACACGATCGAGGTGGTCGTCGACCGCCTCGCCGTGAAGGCCGACGCCAAGCGACGGCTCACCGACTCGGTGGAGACGGCGCTCAAGCTGTCCGGCGGTCTCGTCACCCTGGAGTTCGTCGACCTGCCTGAGGACGACCCGCACCGCGAGCGGATGTTCTCCGAGCACCTGGCCTGCCTGTACGACGACCTCTCGTTCGAGGAGCTCGAGCCCCGCTCGTTCTCGTTCAACTCGCCGTTCGGCGCCTGCCCCGAGTGCACCGGTATCGGCACGCGCATGGAGGTCGATCCCGAGCTCGTCGTCCAGGACGGCCGGATGACGCTGCGCGAGGGCGCCATCGGCCCATGGTCGAGCGGTCACATCAGCGACTACTTCGAGCGGCTGCTCGAGGCTCTCGGCGACGAGCTGGGCTTCACCCTCGACTCCGCGTGGGACGACCTGTCGGCCAAGGCCAAGAAGGCTGTGCTGCAGGGTCACGCCACCCAGGTGCACGTGCGCTACAAGAACCGCTACGGCCGCGAGCGCAGCTATCACACGGCGTTCGAGGGCGTGATCCCGTACGTCCAGCGCCGGCACGCCGAGGCCGACTCCGACGCGAGCCGCGAGCGCTTCGAGGGCTACATGCGCGAGGTGCCGTGCCCGGCCTGCAACGGCGCCCGCCTCAAGCCGATCAGCCTGGCGGTCACGCTCGGCGAGAAGTCGATCGCCGAGGTGGCGGCGATGGCGATCGGCGAGTGCTCCCAGTTCCTCGACGGGCTGAAGCTCTCCGCCCGCGAGAAGCAGATCGCCGAGCGGGTGCTCAAGGAGGTGCAGGAGCGTCTGCGCTTCCTCGTCGACGTCGGGCTCGACTACCTCAGCCTCGACCGCGCGGCCGCCACTCTCGCCGGTGGCGAGGCCCAGCGCATCCGCCTGGCCACGCAGATCGGTGCGGGTCTCGTCGGCGTGCTGTACGTCCTCGACGAGCCCAGCATCGGCCTGCACCAGCGCGACAACCACCGCCTCATCGAGACGCTGGTCCGGCTGCGCGACCTCGGCAACACCCTCATCGTCGTCGAGCACGACGAGGACACCATCAAGCAGGCCGACTGGATCGTCGACATCGGCCCGGGGGCGGGGGAGCACGGCGGCCAGGTGGTCGTGTCCGGCACGCTGCAGGACCTCCTCGACAGCCCCGACTCCATCACCGGCGCCTATCTCTCGGGCCGCCGGTCGATCGAGGTGCCCGCGATCCGGCGTCCCGTCGACCCGGCGCGCCAGCTGACCGTGGAGGGGGCGCGCGAGCACAACCTCCGCGACGTCGACGTGTCGTTCCCGCTCGGCTGCTTCGTGGCCGTCACGGGCGTCAGCGGCTCGGGCAAGTCCACTCTCGTCAACGACATCCTCTACACGACGCTCGCGCGCGAGCTCAACGGTGCGCGCTCGGTCGCCGGCCGCCACCGCCGCGTGCGGGGCCTCGAGCACCTCGACAAGGTCGTCCACGTCGACCAGAGCCCGATCGGCCGCACGCCGAGGTCGAACCCCGCGACGTACACCGGGGTTTTCGACCACGTGCGCAAGCTGTTCGCCGAGACCCCTGAGGCGAAGATGCGCGGCTACCTCCAGGGCCGCTTCTCGTTCAACGTCAAGGGCGGGCGCTGCGAGGCGTGCTCCGGCGACGGCACGATCAAGATCGAGATGAACTTCCTGCCCGACGTCTACGTGCCGTGCGAGGTGTGCCACGGCGCCCGCTACAACCGCGAGACGCTCGAGGTGCACTTCAAGGGCAAGACCATCGCCGAGGTGCTCGACATGCCGATCGAGGAGGGGCTCGAGTTCTTCGAGGCTGTCCCGCCGATCGCGCGTCACCTGCGCACCCTCGTCGAGGTGGGTCTCGGCTACGTGCGGCTCGGGCAGCCGGCCACCACGCTGTCCGGCGGCGAGGCCCAGCGCGTCAAGCTCGCGAGCGAGCTGCAGAAGCGCTCGACCGGTCGCACCGTGTACGTCCTCGACGAGCCCACCACCGGGCTGCACTTCGAGGACATCCGCAAGCTGCTCGCGGTCCTGCACTCGCTCGTCGACAAGGGCAACAGCGTCCTCGTCATCGAGCACAACCTCGACGTCGTGAAGACGGCCGACTGGATCGTCGACATGGGCCCCGAGGGCGGCTCCGGCGGCGGCACCGTCGTGGCCGAGGGCACGCCCGAGCAGATCGCGGTCGCACCCGGAAGCCACACCGGCGTGTTCCTGAAGCCGTTGCTGCCCGCGGCGTCGGTTGAAGCGGAAACTAAAGCCCCGCGCCGATCGTCGGGCGGGAAGACGGGAACGACCCGTCGGGGCGGCCGGGGCGGCAACACCGCCGCGTGAACGCCACGCGACCACTGCCGCGCCCCACACCGAAGGAGTACCGATGACCGACCCGATCCTCGGCCCGACCCGCCGCCAGGTGCTGCTCACGTCCGGCACCGTCGTCGCTGCCGCCGCCGTCACTGCTGCCTGTGGCAACGGGTCCGGCGACTCCGGCTCCACCGCAGCCGCCGGCCCGACGACCGTGAAGACCGCGGATGTCCCCGTCGGCGGTGGCACGATCGTGCAGGACACCAAGATCGTCGTGACGCAGCCCGCGGCGGGCACCTACAAGGCCTTCACTGCCGTGTGCACCCACCAGGGCTGCGTCGTGTCGTCGGTGGCGGACGGCAAGATCAACTGCGCCTGCCACGGCAGCATCTTCTCCGCGACGGACGGCTCCGTCGTGCAGGGCCCCGCGAGCAGCCCGCTCGCCGAGCTCAAGGCCACCGTCTCGGGCGACAGCATCACCGTCGCCTGAGCACCACCCTGGAGGGCTGACCCCGCGTGGCGGACCCAGCGACCTACCGGCCGGCGCCGGGCGAGATCCCAGACTCGCCCGGCGTCTACCGGTTCCGCGACCAGCACGGCCGGGTCGTCTACGTGGGCAAGGCCAAGAGCCTGCGCAGCCGGCTGGGCTCGTACTTCCAGGACCTCTCCGCGCTGCACGTGCGCACCCAGGCGATGGTCACCACGGCCGCGTCGGTCGACTGGGTCACCGTCGACACCGAGGTCGAGGCGCTGCAGCTCGAGTACTCCTGGATCAAGGAGTACGACCCGCGGTTCAACGTCCGCTACCGCGACGACAAGAGCTATCCGTACCTCGCCGTCACTCTCGACGAGGAGTTCCCGCGTATCACCGTCATGCGCGGAGCCAAGCGCAAGGGCGTGCGCTACTTCGGCCCCTACGCCCATGCCTGGGCCATCCGCGAGACTGTCGACCTCCTGCTGCGCGTCTTCCCGGCGCGCACCTGCAGTGCGGGCCTGTTCAAGCGGCACGGTCAGATCGGTCGCCCCTGCCTGCTGGGCTACATCGGCAAGTGCTCCGCCCCGTGCATCGGGCGGGTGGACGCCGAGGAGCACCGGCGCATCGTCGAGGACTTCTGCGCGTTCCTGTCGGGGCAGACCGCGGCGTACACCAAGCGGGTCGAGCGCGAGATGAAGGCGGCCGCCGCCGAGCTCGACTACGAGCGGGCCGCTCGGCTGCGCGACGACCTGCGGGCGTTGGAGCGTGCCCTCGAGAAGAGCGCCGTCGTGCTGGGCGACGGCACGGACGCCGACGTCATCGGGCTCGCCGACGACGAGCTCGAGTCGGCCGTCCAGGTCTTCCACGTGCGCGGCGGACGCATCCGCGGCCAGCGGGGGTTCGTGGTCGAGAAGGTCGAGGACCTCACCACCGGCGACCTCATCGAGCACCTGCTGCAGCAGCTGTACGGCGACCAGAACCCCGAGGCGGTGCCGCGGGAGGTGCTCGTCCCGGTGCTGCCGCCGGACCCGGAGCTGACCACCGCCTGGCTCTCGGACCTCCGCGGCAGCCACGTCGACCTACGCGTACCTCAGCGAGGCGACAAGCGCGACCTGCTCGAGACGGTCACGCGCAACGCCGGCCAGTCGCTCGCCCTGCACAAGACCCGGCGCGGGGGAGACCTCACCTCGCGCAGCCTCGCCCTCGAGGAGCTGCAGGAGGCGCTCGGGCTGCCTGAGGCGCCGCTGCGCATCGAGTGCATCGACGTCAGCCACCTGCAGGGCACCGACGTCGTCGCCTCGCTGGTCGTGTTCGAGGACGGGCTCGCACGCAAGTCCGAGTACCGCCGCTTCGCCATCCGGGGCGCCGCCGGCGACGGCATCAGCGACGACACCCGCTCGATCGCCGAGGTCGTCACGCGGCGGTTCAAGCGCCTCGCCGAGGAGCAGGCCTCGGTGACCGACGACGGGCTGCCGGGCATCGACCCGACCACCGGGCGGCCGCGCAAGTTCTCCTATCCGCCCAACCTGCTCGTGGTCGACGGCGGCCAGCCCCAGGTCGAGGCGGCGCAGGCCGCGTTGTCCGAGATCGGCGTGACCGACGTCGCCGTCGTGGGCCTCGCCAAGCGCCTGGAGGAGGTGTGGGTGCCGGGGGATCCCGACCCCGTCATCCTCCCGCGCACGAGCGAGGGCCTCTACCTCCTGCAGCGCGTGCGCGACGAGGCGCACCGGTTCGCCATCACCTACCAGCGGCAGAAGCGCGGCAAGCGCATGGTCGAGTCGATCCTCGACGACGTCCCCGGGCTGGGGGAGGCGCGCAAGAAGGCGCTGCTGCGCCAGTTCACGTCGCTCAAGCGGCTGCGTGCCGCCACGGCTGACGAGCTCGCGACCGTGCCGGGCATCGGCCCGACGCTCGCCCAGGCCGTCGTCGAGGCCCTCGCCGCCGATGCCCCTACGCCGGCCGTCAACACCGCAACCGGCGAGATCGTCGACTGATTCGGGTCACCCCGTCGGCCAGTACGACGCGCTGCCGAGGCCCTCGCCGGGGTCCGGGTCGGCGCCGTCGTCGGCCCGACGCAGGTCGTCATGCTCGGCCGGATCCGGATCCGGGGGCTCGGGGCGCAGCAGGAGCCACAGCCCGAGCAGGCCGGCGCCGACGATCACCAGGAGGATCGCGAAGACCGCGAGAGCGTTCATGCCCGCATGGTGGTGCCGCGTGCCGACGGCGTCAGCGGGAGACCGACTCGTTCGCCTCCCGTTCACCGCGGGCACGGCGCTGCTTCGTGGTTCTCGGTGCCCGCTGTGCCACGCTTTCGGCAGCGCCCGGTGCAGGGCGCGCTGATTCGAGAGGAAGTTCGTGGTGGATCCGGCGTTCGAGCTCGTGCTCGTCACCGGCATGTCCGGGGCGGGCCGCTCCACGGCCGCACGCGCGCTCGAGGACCTGGGCTGGTTCGTCATCGACAACCTTCCGCCCGAGCTGCTCGCCGCCGCCGTCGACCACGTCTCGGGATCGCCCGACGTCGAGCGCCTGGCCGTCGTCGTCGACGTGCGCGGCGGCCGGATGTTCGAGGACCTCTCCCGCGCGCTCGACGACGTCCTCGCCTCCGGGCTCGACCTCCGGGTGCTCTTCCTCGAGGCCGGCGACAACGAGCTGGTGCGCCGGTTCGAGAGCAGCCGGCGTCCGCACCCGCTGCAGGGATCCGGTGGGATCCTCGACGGCCTCGTGCGCGAGCGGGCGACCCTCGGCGACCTCCGAGCGCGCGCCGACCTCGTGATCGACACCAGCTCGCTCAACGTGCACGACCTCCGGCGCAAGGTCGACGCCGCGTTCGGTGGCAGCGACCGCGTGCAGCTGCGCGCCACGGTCATGTCGTTCGGCTTCAAGTACGGCCTGCCGCTCGACGCCGACATCGTCAACGACGTGCGCTTCCTGCCCAACCCGTTCTGGGTGCCCGAGCTGCGCGAGCTATCGGGCCTGGACGCCGAGGTGAGCGACTACGTCACCGAGCTGCCCGAGGCCCGCGAGTTCCTCGACCGCATGGCCGGGATGCTCGACCTCGTCTCCGACGGCTACCTGCGCGAGGGCAAGCGCTACGTCACGGTCGCCATCGGGTGCACGGGCGGGAAGCACCGCAGCGTCGCCATGGCCGAGAACCTCGCGGCCCGCCTCGTGAAGGTGGGTGTCGAGGTCCTCGTCGTGCACCGCGACCTGGGCCGCGAGTGAGCGCCCCGCAGAGCGGCCCGGCCGGCCGCCGCGCCCCTAGAGCCACCGGTCCGCGCGTCGTCGCGCTCGGCGGCGGGCACGGTCTCGCCGCCAGTCTGCGCGCGTTGCGACGCGTCACGGACGACGTCACCGCGATCGTGGCGGTGTCCGACGACGGTGGCTCGAGCGGGCGGCTGCGCGAGGAGTTCGACGTCGTACCCCCGGGTGACTTGCGGATGGCTCTTGCCGCGCTCTGCGGCGACGACAGCTGGGGCCGCACGTGGAGCCGCGTGGTGCAGCACCGGTTCACCGGCACCGGGCCGCTCGCCGGACACTCGCTCGGCAACCTGCTCATCACGGCGCTGTGGGAGGAGACCGGCGACATCGTCACCGGCCTCGACTGGGTCGGTGCCCTGCTCGGCGCGCACGGCCGCGTGCTGCCCGTCGCGACGGTGCCGCTCGAGGTCGTGGCCGACGTCCGCGGCCTGCACCCGGAGGATCCGTCGATCCTCGAACGGGTCATCGGCCAGGTCTCGGTCGCGACGACCCGCGGCGAGGTGGTGCGCCTGCACATCGAGCCCCGCGAGGCGCCGGCGTGCCCCGAGGCCGTCAAGGCGATCGGCGAGGCTGATGCTGTGCTGCTCGGTCCAGGCTCATGGTTCACCAGCGTCCTGGCGCCGCTGCAGGTGAGGGGGATCGGCCAGGCTGTCGCCCGCACCCCCGGTCGCGTGGTCGTCGTGCTCAACCTCGAGGCGCAGCCGGGGGAGACCGACGGCTTCAGCCCGCAGCGCCACCTCGAGGTGCTCAGCCGGCAGATGCCGTCGCTGCGCGTCGACACCGTGCTGGCCGACCCCGAGCATGTGCCGGATGTCGAGGCCCTCGCCTCAGCCGCCCGCGCTCTCGGCGCTCGTCTCGCCCTGGCCCCGGTCGCCTCGCGCGACGGCTCGCCGCGCCACGACGTGGACCTCCTCGCCTCAGCCCTGGGTGGCGTTCTCACCCCGTAACGCCACACGACAACCCGCCCAATATCCGGCACTATCGCTCGGGTGAGTGAGCAGCGGCCCTACGAGTACGTCGCATGGATTCGCGACAACCGGCTGGTGGAAGACGACCAGGATCGGGAGTGGCCCGCTGTCTTCATCGTGACGGCGCTCTCGGCCACGGAAGCACAGGCGTGGGGCGATCACCTATCGGCGGGGCGCTTCTCGCCGGGTCATCCCGAGGAGTTCAGTCACTCGGTCGTCCGACCTGCCAGCGACTCGACGATCCCCAACCTGGCGGACCTCCCTGTGATCCCCTACGGCTACGAGGCGTCGGCTGCCGAGGTCGGTTGGTAGCGCCTATGTGCCGATAGCGCTCGCCCCTCGCGTAGCTAAGCGGCATCCTCGTCCCCATGGATCAGGCGGCGCCTGCCGGCGATGGAACGGCCCGTGAGACGACGATCTGGGTGGGTCGGGTCGCTCGCTTCACCGTCTCGGTCCCGGAAGCTTGGCCAGCCGGATGTGGCCCTTGCCCTGTTGACCTCGGACGGGCGAACCGTCGAACTCGAGTTCCTCGGGGTTATCGCTCTGGAAGTCCACGACTTCATGACCGGGTGGCCGATGACCCTGCAGATCACCGATCGCTCGCTCGATGGCTGGGAACGAGCCGACTTCGAGGTTTCCGACGCAGAGGAAGGCACCCTGCGCTTCCGGTGCGCCGAGGTCCGCTCGTCCATGACGGGCTAGAAGTGCCGTTATCGATTGGGTTTCCCCGTGAGCGGAGAGATTCTCCGCGGGCTGATTTCGCTTGGGGCTGAACGGTTCTCGGTCTGGATGGCCTCTGGAGGCGCCGCACTGTCAGAGGTGGTCGGCAGACTTGTCCTCATCAGGTTCGGTGGTGGTGAGGAGGTGACCGTGGCCGCTACTGCTGCTTCCTTCGTCGATCTCGACGAGGGCGTGCCGATGCCGGCGGGCTGGTCGCCATACCCCTCGCTGCTGGAGATCGCCGAGCACGAGGCGCGCATGGCCTCCCTGGGTTCGGGCGAGCGTGATGAGCTCCAGCACCCGGACGATGTGCTGGATCGGACGGACCTGTTCGTGGACCCGGTGGCGGCGCTGTCGCTGCTTGCGGGTGAGGGATCGGGTGCGACCTCGTTCGACCTCGGCGTCCTCGAGGCGGTGGACCCGGCCGCGCTTTCGGAGCCGATGGACAAGCTCGCGGTGCTCAAGGGTTTGGACAAGATCGAAGGGCTGGTCGGGTCGCTGCGGATCCGCGCCCTCACCTCGCTCGCCGGCACCAAGCCGGGCGAGGCCCTGGTCGACGAGCTTCATCTCGAGCATGAGATCGCCGTCGCCCGGCGCACCTCGGACTACTCCGCGGGCAAGGCCCTGGATCTGGCGCGCACGATCACTGCAACGTTCCCGGAGTTCCTCGTCGCCCTTGGCGCCGGCCGGGTGTCGTGGTCGCATCTGGCCGTGCTGGTGGAGCGGACCCGGTTCGTGGAGAACCCCACCGCGCTCACGGAGATCGGCACCCGGGCGCTGGTCCGTGCGCTGACCCGGACCCCCGGACAGTTCGCACAGGAGGTCGAGAAGCTCGTAGCCCGGTTCGACCCTGACGCCGCCGCACGTCACCGCAAGGCCAAGAAGAAGGATCGCAAGGTCTGGGTCAAGCAGCTCGCCGACGGCATGGGCATGCTCGGCTACATCGACGAGTGGGCCGTGGTCAACGCCGTCTACGAGACCCTCGCCGCCGACGCCAAGGCCACGAAGAAGGCCCGCAAGGACAAGAAGGCGGGCACGAAGCACGGCAAGAAGGCCGCGACGCCGGGCGGCGACTTGGTCCCAGTCGCCGACCGCGAGGTCGACGTCGTCGAAAGCGACCCGAGCGCCCCCGGTCCGCTCGATGTCGTCGAGGACTCCACCAACGCCGACGCCGACAGCAGAGACCTGCGGGACGAGGCCGTGCCGAACTCGGAGGAGTCGTCGGCGGACGCCGACCGCGCGGACGCGCTCGCCGCGCGGGTGCTGGGCGTGGTGCACGAGGACGGCTCGGTGACGTGGGATCGCGCAGCCTCGACGCAGGTGCGTACGAGCCTGGTCGTGGACCTCAACACCCTGCGCGGCGAGGCCGACGGGATCGGTCTGCTGGACGGCCAGCCGATCCCGGCGGAGATCGCCCGCGAGATCGCGGGCCGCACCCACTCGTGGCGGCGGTTCGTGACCGACCCCGTCGACGGGCACCTCATCGACCGCGGCACCGACGTCTATGTCGACCCGCACCTGCGCTCGTTCATCCTTGCCCGCGACATCTGCCGCAACCCCGTCCACCGGCACGCCCTGACCTCGACGCGGCTGGAGATGGACCACGCCGAGGAGTTCCCCCACGGGCCCACCTCGGCACCGAACTGCGGCGCGCTGTGCCTCCCCTCCCATCAGCTCAAGACCGCCCGCAGGGTCGACATCACCGACTCGGCGGCCGACGGGTCCTGCACCTGGACCACCGACTGGGGCCAGGTCGTGCACATTCCGCCCCGACCGTTCCTCGAACACCCCGACCCGCCCGCCACCGAGCAGCCGGAGCCCGCGCCACCCGACGCTGCCGGGCCGACCCAGCACGCCCCACCACCCGGGGACACCCCGCCACCGGACGACGACCCGCCACCCTTCTGACCGCCCCCTCGACCACGGCTGCTCGCCGGACCGACCCCGCACCCCCGGGGCACGGACCCGGCGTACAGCCATGCCCCGGGGAGCGTCCGACGCGACCTGCTCGCTCGAGTTTCGGCAGCGTTTCCGGATCGGGGTCGGGGAGCGAGGTCGTTGACGTGGGTGGCAGGATGCCCGCCATGGCAATGACGGCAGCGGTCAAGGACGAGCTCGCGCGTCTCAAGGTCACCAAGCCCTGCTGCCGCAAGGCCGAGGTCTCCGCGATCCTGCGCTTCGCCTCCGGGCTGCACATCGTGGGCGGCAAGATCGTGATCGAGGCCGACCTCGACACCGCCATCGCGGCGCGGCGCCTGCGTCGCGACATCAGCGAGGTCTTCGGTCACGCCAGCGAGATGGCCGTGATCCACCCGGGCGGCCTGCGCAAGGGCAACCGCTACCTCGTCCGAGTCCACGCCGATGGCGAGCAGCTCGCTCGTCAGACCGGTCTCGTCGACGCCAGCGGCCGCCCCGCCCGCGGTCTCCCGACGTCCATCGTGAACGGTTCGCTCTGCGACTCCGAGGCCGCCTGGCGCGGCGCGTTCCTCGCTCACGGGTCCCTCACCGAGCCCGGACGCTCCTCCGCGCTCGAAGTGACGTGCCCGGGGCCCGAGGCTGCGCTCGCGCTGTCCGGCGCGGCCCGCCGCCTCGGGATCGCAGCCAAGCCCCGCGAGGTCCGCGGCGTCGACCGTGTCGTCATCCGAGACGGAGACGCCATCGCGGCCCTGCTCACGCGCCTGGGTGCGCACGAGTCGGTGCTTGCGTGGGAGGAGCGGCGCATGCGCCGCGAGGTCCGCGCCACCGCGAACCGTCTCGCCAACTTCGACGACGCCAACCTTCGCCGCTCGGCCCGTGCGGCTGTCGCGGCCGGTGCGCGCGTGCAGCGTGCCCTCGAGATCCTCGGTGACGAGGTGCCCGACCACCTGGCCGACGCCGGCAAGCTCCGGATGGAGCACCAGCAGGCCTCGCTCGAGGAGCTCGGCGCGCTGGCTGACCCGCCCATGACCAAGGACGCGATCGCCGGCCGCATCCGCCGCCTGCTCGCCCTCGCCGACAAGCGGGCCCAGGAGCTCGGCATCCCCGACACCGAGGCCGGGATCCCGGCCGACCTGGTGGACGCCGACTAAGGCTGCGCTTACGTGACCGGCGCCCTACTCCCGGGTAGCGGGAGGGCCCGCAAGCGCTTGCGGGATTCGGATAGGGTCGCTTTAGCCACGTGGGCGCGTACCCCGTAGCCCGACGTGCGAACCAGAGCCGGCAACGATGCCGGCGTCGTCCTCGGACCTAGGGACTCTCCAGTGACCGTTCGTGTGGGCATCAACGGCTTCGGCCGCATCGGCCGCAACTTCTACCGCGCGCTCGCCGCGCAGGGCGCCGACGTCGAGATCGTGGCGGTGAACGACCTCACCAGCAACGCCACGCTCGCGCACCTCCTCAAGTACGACTCGATCCTCGGCCGCCTCGGCCAGGACGTGAAGGCGACCGACGACGCGATCTACGTCGGCGACAAGAAGATCGTCGCTCTGGCCGAGCGCGACCCGGCCGCCCTCCCGTGGGGCGACCTCGGCGTCGACATCGTCATCGAGTCGACCGGCTTCTTCACCGACGCGACCAAGGCCGCAGGCCACATCGCCGGCGGTGCCAAGAAGGTCATCATCTCCGCGCCCGCCAAGGGCGAGGACGCCACGATCGTCATGGGTGTCAACCAGGGCATCTACGACCCGGCGTCGCACAACATCATCAGCAACGCGTCGTGCACGACGAACTGCCTCGCCCCGATGGCCAAGGTCATCAACGACGAGTTCGGCATCGTCAACGGCCTCATGACCACGATCCACGCGTACACCAACGACCAGGTGATCCTGGACTACCCGCACAGCGACCTGCGTCGTGCGCGTGCCGCCGCGATCAACATGATCCCGACCAGCACCGGTGCGGCGAAGGCCATCGGCCTCGCGCTGCCCGAGCTCAAGGGCAAGCTCGACGGCTACGCCATGCGCGTCCCGGTCCCGACCGGCTCGGCCACCGACCTCACCGTGACCCTGTCGCGCGAGGTGTCGGCCGAGGAGATCAACGCCGCGATCAAGGCCGCTGCCGAGGGCTACCTCGCCGGTGTCCTCGAGTACACCGAGGACCCGATCGTCTCCACCGACATCGTCACCAACCCGGCCTCCTGCATCTTCGACGCCGGCATCACCAAGACCCTGGGCAACACCGCCAAGGTCCTCGGCTGGTACGACAACGAGTGGGGCTACTCGAACCGCCTCGTCGACCTCGTCCAGTACGTCGGCAAGTCCCTCTAGACCAGCGGGACTGACCACGTGAAGACGATCGACGACCTCGACGTCGCCGGTCGCCGGGTCCTCGTGCGGGCGGACTTCAACGTCCCGCTCGAGGACGCCGGCGACGGCACCCGTCGCATCACCGACGACGGCCGCATCCGTGCGGCGCTGCCGACCATCGAGGCCCTCCGCGGCCGCGGTGCTCGCGTCGTCCTCGTCGCCCACCTCGGCCGTCCGAAGGGGGAGGCCAAGCCCGAGCTGTCGCTCGCGCCCGTCGCCGCCCGTCTCGGCGAGCTGCTGGGCACCCCGGTGACCTTCGCCACCGACGTCACCGGCCCCTCGGCGCAGGCCGTCGTGGCCGGGCTCGGCGACGGCGACGTCGCCCTGCTCCAGAACGTCCGCTACGACGCCCGCGAGACCAGCAAGGACCCCGCCGAGCGCGGAGCCCTCGCGGCCGAGCTGGCCTCGCTCGCGGACGCCTTCGTGAGCGAGGGCTTCGGCGTCGTCCACCGCGAGCAGGCCAGCGTCACCGACGTCGCGCGGCTCCTCCCGCACGCCGCCGGCCAGCTGGTGCTGTCCGAGGTGCAGGTCTTCCGCAAGGTCCTGGGCGACCCCGACCGGCCCTACGCGGTCGTGCTCGGCGGCTCGAAGGTCAGCGACAAGCTCGCTGTCATCAACAACCTGCTGCAGTCGGTCGACCGGCTGCTCGTGGGAGGTGGCATGTGCTTCACGTTCCTGGCCGCCCAGGGCCACCGTGTGGGCTCCTCGCTCCTCGAGGCCGACCAGATCGACACCGTGAAGGGCCTCATCGCCACGGCGTCCGAGAAGGGCGTCGAGCTCGTCCTGCCGGTCGACGTCGTCGTCGCGACCGCGTTCTCGGCCGACGCCGAGCACAAGGTCGTCGCGGTCGACTCGATCGAGGACGGCTGGATGGGCCTGGACATCGGCCCGAAGAGCCGCGAGCTCTTCGCCGCCGCCCTGGCCGACGCCAAGACCGTCGTCTGGAACGGGCCCATGGGCGTGTTCGAGCTGGCGCCGTACGCCGAGGGCACCCGCGCGGTGGCCGAGGCGATCACCCACGTCGACGGGCTCTCTGTCGTCGGTGGTGGCGACTCCGCCGCCGCCGTGCGCCTGCTGGGCATCGACGAGGCCGGCTTCTCCCACATCTCCACCGGTGGGGGTGCGTCCCTGGAGTTCCTCGAGGGTCGCGTCCTGCCGGGCATCGCGGTCCTGGAGGACTGAACTGTGGCTTCGAGCCGACTCCCGCTCATGGCGGGCAACTGGAAGATGAACCTCAACCACCTCGAGGCGATCGCCACGGTGCAGAAGCTCGGCTTCTCGCTGAACGACGAGGACTTCGCGGCGTGCGAGGTGGCCGTGCTGCCACCGTTCACCGACATCCGCTCGGTGCAGACGCTGGTCGACGGCGACAAGCTCGACATCAAGTACGGCGCCCAGGACCTCAGCACCGCGGACAAGGGCGCCTACACCGGCGAGATCAGCGGGGCCATGCTGGCCAAGCTGGGCTGCACGTACGTCGTCGTCGGTCACAGCGAGCGTCGCGAGATGCACGCGGAGACCGACGAGGTCGTGTCGGCCAAGGCGCAGGCCGCGTACAAGCATGGCCTCGTGCCGATCGTCTGCGTGGGCGAGGGCCTCGAGGTCCGTCAGGCCGGCAACCAGGTCGCGCACACGCTCGCCCAGGTCGACGGCTCGCTCGCGGGCATCACGGCAGCCCAGGCCGAGACCGTCGTCGTCGCGTACGAGCCCGTCTGGGCCATCGGCACCGGCGAGGTCGCGACCCCGGCCGACGCGCAGGAGGTCTGCGGCGCGATCCGCGGGCGTCTCGCCGAGCTCTACACGCCCGAGATCGCCGACAAGATCCGCGTGCTCTACGGCGGCTCGGTCAAGGCCAACAACGTGGCCGCGATCATGGCGGAGAAGGACGTCGACGGCGCCCTCGTGGGCGGCGCGAGCCTCGACCCCGACGAGTTCGTGGCGATCGCCCGCTTCCGTCTGCACCCGGCCGACGAGGCCTGATCCGCACGTTCGCATCCGGTCAGTGGGCCTTGCGACGCTCCTTCGGGGGTGCTCGCAAGGCCCGTACCCGCTTCCGGCGCCGCGTCACGTATCCTTTCCGGGACCGCGCCGCCCGGCGTGGCCCGAGGGGAGCACCCGCAGCGTCATGATCCTGTTCTTCCAGATCCTCATCATGCTGAACAGCGTCCTGCTGGTGGCACTCGTCCTCCTGCACAAGGGCAAGGGCGGCGGCCTCTCCGACATGTTCGGCGGAGGCATCTCGTCCTCCCTCGGCGGGTCGAGCGCCGCGGAGCGCAACCTCGACCGCATCACGATCGGGCTCGGCGTCCTGTGGGCCGCACTCGTGATCGGCCTCGGGCTCCTCCTCAAGGGCACCATCAGCTGATCCCGGGCCGCATGGCCCGCCTGCACCACCCAGACGCACGAACGACGAAAGGCACGATCTGTGGCCAGTGGTAGCGCGATCCGCGGAAGCCGAGTCGGCGCCGGACCGATGGGCGAGGCCGAGCGCGGCGACGCCGCTCCCCGGCAGCGCATCACGTTCTGGTGCGCCAACGGCCACGAGACCAAGCCGAGCTTCGCCTCCGACGCCGCTGTGCCCGAGACCTGGGACTGCCCGCGCTGCGGCCTCCCCGCCGGCCCGGACAAGGACAACCCGCCGGCCGCGCCGAAGATCGAGCCCTACAAGACGCACCTCGCGTACGTGAAGGAGCGCCGCTCGGACGCCGACGGCGAGGCCATCCTCAACGAGGCGCTGGCGAAGCTCCGCGACGCCTGAGCACCACGACGCACGACGAAGGCCCGGATCCACCAGGATCCGGGCCTTCGTCATGGGCGGGGACGGTCAGGGGCTGGCGAGGCGGCGGAGCCTGGTCGGGATGGCTGCCGCGGCGTCCTCGTCGAGGAGCAGGAGCGTGCGCTCGCGTCCGCGGGCCGCTGCGGCGGGCACCTGGACGGGGCCGGCGTCGGAGAGGGCCAGGCGGACGGCGTCGGCCTTCCCGGACCCGCTGCCGAGGAGCCACACCTCGCGCGCGGCGCAGATGGCCGGGAACGTCAGGGTGACGCGCTCGGGGGGCGGCTTGGGTGAGCCGTGGACTCCGACGACACTGCGGTCGGTCTCGTGCGTCGCGGGTGCCTGCGGGAACAGGCTGGCCACGTGCGCGTCCTCACCGATGCCGAGAAGCAGCACGTCGAAGGACGGCACGTCCGCGTGGTCCTCGGGCCGGGACGCAGCGAGCAGGGCGTCGGCGTAGAGGCCGGCGGCCCGGTCCACGTCCATGCCGTCCGCACGCGGAGCGGGGGCGTGGACGTTCTCGGGCCGGACGGGGACGAGGTCGAGCAGCGCCGCCCGGGCCTGGGTCTCGTTGCGCTCGGGGTCGCCGGCCGGCAGGTGGCGCTCGTCGCCCCACCAGACGTGCAGCGCCGACCAGTCGATCGCGTCACGCGCCGGCGACGAGGCCAGCGCCTCCAGCGAGGCGGTTCCCATCCGACCGCCCGTGAGGCACACGTGCGCCACCCCGGACGCCCACTGGGCGTCCACGATCCGCGTCACGAGACGCGCGGCCACCGCGGCTGCGAGCGTGCCGCCGTCGCGATGGACGAGCACCTCGGGAGTGCTCATCGTGTCTTCTTCGGCGCGCTCTTCTTGGCGGGTGCTGCCTTCTTCGCCGGCGAAGCCGCCTTCTTGGCCGCTGCGGCCTTCTTCACTGGTGCGGCCTTCTTCGCAGGAGCCGCCTTCTTCGTTGCCGGCGGGGCGGGCGGCTGGGCGTCGAAGTCGACGACGGCCTGCAGCGTCTCGCCGTAGACCTCGTCGGCGTCAAGGCGTCGCAGCTCCTCGGCGATCAGGCCCTCGGTCGTCCGACGACCCAGCGCTGCCTCGCGGTCCGGGAAGCCTGGACGCGTGAGGTGCGCGACGCCGCCCGACGGCCTGCTGAGCGTGATGTCGCCGTGGGTGGTGTGCACCGACACCGCGGTGAGGCCGGGACCCTTGCTGGCCTTCACCTCCACCGCGACGCCGAGCCGCGCATGCAGCCACGCAGCCAGCAGAGTGCCCGAGGGGTTGTTGCGCTCCACCTCGACCGTGCAGCCGGTGATGGGGTCGTGCGGCTGGTCGAGATTGGCCGCCAGCAGGGCCCGCCAGGGTGTGAGGCGGGTCCAGGCGAGGTCGGTGTCGCCGTCGACGTAGCTCGCGCGGCGCTCCTCGAGCGCCTTCAGCGGCCGAGCCGCAGCGGCCGCGTCGGTGATCCGCCGCTGCGCCAGGCGGCCGACGGGGTCCTCCGACGGCGACGCCGGAGCCTTGCCCGGCCACCAGACGACGACGGGGGAGTCCGGCACCAGCAGCGGCAGGACGACCGAGGCGATGTGCTGCGAGAGGTGGCCGCGCAGGCGCAGCTCGACCAGCTCGCCGAGCCCGTCGCCCCCGCCGACCGTGATGACGGCGTCGAGCCGGGGATCGGTGCGACCGGGCCTCGGGATGGCCGTGAGGATGCGGCACGGGTGCTCGCGCGCGGCCTCCGCGGCAGCGACCACGGCGTCCGCCTGGGTCTCCTCGTCGGCCACGATCACGAGCGTGAGGACGCGGTTGACCGCGCTCGAGCCCTGCAGGAACCGCTCGCGGTTGATGGCGCTCGAGACCTCGCCCGCGGTGGTGTCGTCGAGCCTGACGCTCATGGCCGCCTCCACTGACGTCCGTCACGCGCGAGCATCGCGTGGGCGCCGGCCGGCCCCCACGTGCCTGCGTCGTACTGCTCGGGCTGACCGCTCGCTGCCCAGTGCTCGAGGATCGGGTCGAGGACCTTCCAGCCCAGCTCGACCTCCTCGTGCCGCGGGAAGAGCGGCGGATCGCCGAGGAGCACGTCGAGGATGAGCCGCTCGTACGCCTCAGGGCTGTTCTCGGTGAAGGAGTCGCCGTACGCGAAGTCCATGTTGACGTCGCGCACCTCCATCTGGGTGCCGGGCACCTTCGAGCCGAACCGCAGCGTGACGCCCTCGTCGGGCTGCACGCGCAGCACGAGCGCGTTCTGGCCGAGCTCCTCGGTGTCGGTCACGCTGAAGGGGAGGTGCGGCGCGCGCTTGAACACGACGGCGAGCTCGGTCACGCGTCGGCCGAGACGCTTGCCCGTGCGCAGGTAGAACGGCACGCCGGCCCAGCGGCGGGTGTCGACCTCGAGCCGGACGGCGGCGAAGGTCTCCGTGGTCGAGGTCGGCGAGATGCCGTCCTCCTGCAGGAAGCCGATGACGTGCTCGCCGCCCTGCCAGCCGGCGGCGTACTGCCCGCGGGCCGTTCCGAGGTCGAGGTCCTTGGGCAGCGTGACGGCGGCCAGCACCTTCTCCTTCTCCAGCCGCACGTCGCGGGCGGAGAACGTGAGCGGCTCCTCCATCGTGGCGAGGGCGAGCAGCTGCAGCAGGTGGTTCTGGATGACGTCGCGGGCGGCGCCGATGCCGTCGTAGTAGCCGGCGCGGCCGCCGATGCCGATGTCCTCGGCCATCGTGATCTGCACGTGGTCGACGTAGTTGGCGTTCCAGATCGGCTCGAACATCGTGTTGGCGAAGCGCAGCGCCAGGAGGTTCTGGACCGTCTCCTTGCCGAGGTAGTGGTCGATGCGGAAGACCGAGCCCGACGGGAAGACCTCGCCGATCGTCTCGTTCAGCTGCTGCGCGCTCTCGAGGTCGTGGCCGAACGGCTTCTCGATCACGACGCGGCGCCACGCGCCGTCCGCAGACACCGACAGGCCGCTGCGCTTGAGCTGCTGCACGACGTCGCCGAAGAACTTCGGCGGGATCGACAGGTAGAACGCGTGGTTGCCCTGCGTGCCCCGCACCCTGTCGAGGTCGAGCACCGTCTCGACGAGGGTGTCGAACGCCGCGTCGTCGGCGAAGTCGCCGGCCACGAAGCGGATGCCGCGGCACAGCTCCTGCCAGACGTCCTCGCGGAACTCGGTGCGTGCGTGCTCGCGCACGGAGTCGTGCACGATCTGCGCGAAGTCCTGGTCGGCCCAGTCGCGCCGCGCGAAACCGATGAGCGCGAAGCCCGGCGGCAGCAGGCCGCGGTTGGCGAGGTCGTAGACCGCCGGCATGAGCTTCTTGCGGGCGAGGTCGCCGGTCACGCCGAAGATCACGAGGCTGCAGGGCCCGGCGATCCTGGGGAGGCGCCGGTCGCGCGGGTCGCGGAGCGGGTTCTCCGTCGGCGTCCAGATGCGGGTGCGCACGGCCGGCCTCAGCGCCCCGCCGCCGAGCGGGCCTCGGCGAGAGCGGTGGTGACGGCCTCGAGGAGCTGGTTCCACGACTGCACGAACTTGTCGACGCCCTCCTCCTCGAGCACCTTCACGACGTCGTCGAGGTCGATGCCGGCAGCCGTGAGCGCGTCCAGCGCGGCGTGCGCGGCGGCGTACTCGGGCACGATCGTGTCGCCCTTCACCACGCCGTGGTCGCGCACGGAGTCGAGCGTGCCCTCCGGCATCGTGTTGACCGTGTCGGCGGTGACGAGGTCGATGACGTAGCGGGTGTCCTCGTACGCCGGGTCCTTGACGCCGGTCGAGGCCCACAGCGGTCGCTGCACGTGCGCACCGGCCGCGGCCAGCGCCTTCCAGCGGTCGGAGGCGATGACCTCGGCGAAGGCCTCGTGCGCGACCCGTGCGTTGGCGATGGCGGCGGTGCCGCGCAGCGGGGAGTCGGGGCCGAGGCGCTTGTCGACCTCGGAGTCGACGCGGCTGACGAAGAACGACGCGACCGACTCGATCGTCGCGAGGTCGTGCCCGTTGGCCTGGGCCTGCTCGAGCCCAGCGAGCCAGGCGTCGAGCACGCCGCGGTAGCGGTCGACCGAGAAGATCAGCGTCACGTTGACGCTGATGCCCGCTGCCAGCACCTGCGTGATGGCGGGGAGGCCCTCGAGGGTCGCCGGGATCTTCACGAGCAGGTTCGGGCGGTCCACCGACCAGTGCAGGGCCTTGGCCTCCGCGACGGTCGCCTCGGTGTCGGCCGACAGGCGCGGGTCCACCTCGATGCTGACGCGACCGTCGACGCCGTTCGTGCGCGTGTGCACGGGTGCGAGGACGTCGCAGGCCCAGCGCACGTCGTACGTCGTCATCGCACGGACGGCCTCGCCGAGGTCGACGCCACGGATCGCGAGGTCGTGGACCTGGTCGGCGTACGCCGCCGCGCCGGACACGATCGCCTTCTCGAAGATGGAGGGGTTCGTCGTCACGCCGACGACGTGCGAGCCCTCGACGAGGGCGGCGAGGCCACCCCCGGACAGACGACCGCGGTCGAGGTCGTCGAGCCAGATGGACACTCCGGCGGCGGACAGGTCGGCAAGGTGGTCCTGAGACATGTCTCGACCCTAACGAGCCCAGACGCAGCGCGCCCGGCCCACCCGAGGAAATCGGGGGGCCGGGCGCGACGTGCGGTCAGGACGAGACGGCCGCCAGTGACTCGTGGGCGGCGGCCACCACAGCCTCGGCGGTGATGCCGAACTCACGGAACAGCGTCGCGGCATCCGCAGAGGCGCCGAAGTGCTCGAGCGAGACGGCGCGGCCGTCGGTGCCGAGGTACTTCCACCAGCCCTGCGCGATGCCGGCCTCGACCGAGATGCGGGCGCGCACCGAGCTCGGCAGCACCGACTCGCGGTAGTCGGAGTCCTGCTCCTCGAACCACTCGACGCTGGGCACCGAGACGACGCGGGTGGGCGTGCCGGCGGCCTCGAGGGTCTCGCGCGCCGAGAGGGCCAGCTGCACCTCCGAGCCGGTCGCGAGGATCAGCACGGCGGGGGAGCCGCCCGAGGCCTCGGCCAGGACGTAGGCACCGCGGGCCGCCTCGGACGCCGGTGCGAGACCGTCGGCCGCCCGGTCGAAGGTGGGCAGGTTCTGGCGGGTGAGGATCAGGCCGGTCGGCTTGCGACGGCGCAGGATCTCCTCCCAGACGGCGGCGGTCTCGTTGGCGTCGCCGGGGCGGACGACGGCGAGGCCCGGGATCGCGCGCAGCGCCCAGAGGTGCTCGACCGGCTGGTGCGTGGGGCCGTCCTCGCCGAGGCCGATGGAGTCGTGCGTCCAGACGTAGGTGACGTTGACGCCCATGATCGCCGCGACTCGGACAGCACCGCGCATGTAGTCGGAGAACACGAGGAACGTGCCGCCGAACGGGCGCAGCAGGCCCGACAGGGCCATGCCCGAGAGCGCCGAGCCCATGGCGTGCTCGCGGATGCCGAAGTGCAGGATCCGGCCGTACGGCGACTGGCTCTTGCCGAACGGCGACGTGGCCGAGACGACCGTGCCCTCGGGCAGGAACGACGGCGCGCCCTCGATGGTCGTGTTGTTGCTCTCGGCCAGGTCAGCGGAGCCGCCCACGAACTCCGGCAGCTGGGAGGCGATGGCCTGGATGACCTCGCCGCTGGCCTTGCGCGTCGCGACGGCCGTGCCCGGCTCGAACTCCGGCAGCGTGAAGCCCTCGGGCAGCGTGCCGGCCACGAGGCGGTCGAGGAGCGCGGCGCGGTCGGGGTTGGCGGTGCGCCAGGCGGCGTAGGCGACGTCCCACTGACCGTGCATCGCGGCACCGCGGGCCATGACCTCGCGGGCGTGCGCGAGCACCTCGGGGGCGACGTCGAAGCTCTTCTCCGGGTCGAACCCGAGCAGCTCCTTGGTGGCGGCGACCTCGGGGGCGCCCAGGGCGGAGCCGTGCGCCTTGAACGTGTTGCGCAGGGTGGGTGCCGGCCAGCCGATCACGGTCTGCAGGCGGATGAAGGTGGGGCGGCTTCGCTCGGCGCGGGCGGCGTCGAGCGCGCGGGCCAGGCCCTCGACGTCGACGTTGCCGTCGGGCAGGACGTCGACGGACTCCACGTGCCAGCCGTAGGCGGCGTAGCGCGCGAGGACGTCCTCGCTGAAGGCGACCGCGGTGTCGTCCTCGATCGAGATCTTGTTGTCGTCCCAGACCACGTGGAGGTTGCCCAGCTTCTGGGTGCCGGCGAGCGAGGACGCCTCGGAGGTCACGCCCTCCTCGAGGTCGCCGTCGGAGGCGATCACCCAGACGTCGTGGTCGAACGGGCTGGTGCCCGCTGCCGCGTCGGGGTCCAGCAGGCCGCGCTCGTAGCGCTGGCCCATCGCGAGACCGACGGCGGTGGCGAGGCCCTGGCCGAGCGGGCCGGTCGTGGTCTCGACGCCGGCGGTGTGCCCGAACTCGGGGTGGCCCGGGGTCAGCGCGCCCCAGGTGCGGAACGACTGCAGGTCGGACAGCTCCACGCCGTACCCGGACAGGAAGAGCTGCACGTACAGCGTGAGCGACGAGTGGCCGCAGGAGAGCACGAAGCGGTCGCGCCCGAGCCAGCCGGCGTCGGCCGGGTCGTGGCGCAGGAAGCGCTGGAAGATGAGGTACGCCGCCGGCGCGAGGCTCATGGCGGTGCCCGGGTGGCCGTTGCCGACATTCTGGACGGAGTCGGCCGCCAGGATGCGGGCCGTGTCGACCGCGCGGCGGTCGAGATCGGTCCAGGAGGCGGGGTCGAACGGGGCTGCGGTGGAGGGGCTGCTCGTCACGAGCCACGAGCCTACCGGCGGGAGGTGCCGCGGGGTCGGGGCCGGTAGACTCGCCGCGACCCGCTCGCCCGGGTCCATCCCCAGTCCTGGAGGCCGCGCGTGACCGCCGTCGACCCCCGGTCCCTCGAGGCCGGTGATCGGGTGGACCCGACGTCCGTCCGCGGTGGCACCGGTGAGGCGCCGACCCGGTCGAAGGCCGCAGCCCTCCTGGCACTGACCAAGCCGCGCATCATCGAGCTGCTGCTCGTCACCACCGTCCCCACGATGATCCTGGCCTCGGACGGACTCCCGTCCCTCTGGCTCGTACTCATCACCGTCTTCGGCGGGTTCCTGGCGGCCGGTGGCGCCAACGCGCTCAACATGTACGTCGACCGCGACATCGACCGCCTCATGGTGCGCACCGGCCACCGGCCCCTCGTCACCGGCGAGATCAGCCCGCGCACGGGCCTGGTCTTCGGCCTGCTCCTCGCGGTGTCGTCGGTCGTCTGGTTCGCGCTGCTGACCAACCTGCTCACCGCCGCGCTCACGGCCGCCGCGATCCTCATGTACGTCGTGGGCTACACGCTGCTGCTCAAGCGCCGTACGCCGCAGAACATCGTCTGGGGCGGCGCCGCAGGGTGCATGCAGATCCTCATCGGCTGGGCGGCGGTCACGGGGTCGATCACGTGGGCGCCCGTCGTGCTGTTCGGCGTGGTGTTCTTCTGGACCCCGCCGCATTACTGGCCGCTGTCGCTGCGGTTCAAGGACGACTACGCCGCCGCCGGCGTGCCGATGCTCCCGGTCGTGGCACCGATGTCCCGCGTGGCGAAGGAGATCATCGGCTACGCGTGGGCGATGGCGCTCACGTCGCTCCTGCTCATCCCCGCCGCCGGCATGACGTGGTTCTACGGCGTCGCCGCGGTGCTGCTCGGCGGTGCCTTCGTGGCGGAGGCCCACGGGCTCATGCGACGCGTCAAGCGCGGCGACAAGGACGTCAAGGCCATGCGCCTGTTCCACGGGTCCATCTCCTACCTCGCGCTCCTCTTCCTCGCCGTGGCCATCGACGCCTTCCTGCCGTGGTGACCCGAGCCCTCCGACGTCCGGCCGGCCTGTGACCGACGTCGTCTACGTCACGCATGAGGTCGACCCGGGCAACCCGTCGCCGGACGTCGACACCGACCTCGAGGTGGCCCTGGCCGCGTTCGCGTGGGAGGGCATCACCTTCGAGGTGGCTGCCTGGGACGACCACGGCTTCGACTGGTCCGAGGCCGGCCTGGTCCTGGTCCGCAGCCCGTGGGACTACGTGCTCCGGCGCCGAGAGTTCCTCGCCTGGACCCGGGACGTCAGCGCGCTCACCCGCCTGGAGAACCCGGCCGAGGTGATCGAGGGCAACACCGACAAGTCGTACCTCCGCGAGCTCGCCGACCGCGGCGTCCGCACCGTGCCGACGGGCTGGGTTGCCCGAGCCGACGACGCCGACGCCGTCGTGGCGCAGATCCGTTCCACCTTCGGCCCGGCGGTCGTCGTGAAGCCGACCATCTCGGCCGGTGCGCGCGACACGATCCTCACGAGCGATCCCGTCGAGGCCACGATGCACGCGCGCGAGGTCCTGGTCTCCGGGCGCGGGGTGATGGTGCAGCCCTACCTCGACTCGGTGACGGCCGAGGGGGAGACGAGCGTGCTCGTCATCGACGGCGAGATCACCCACGCGGTCCGCCGTACTCCCGCCCTGACCGAGGGCGGAACCGGGGGCGACGGCACGCTCGTGCCCCTGACCGACGAGCTCACGGCGATGGCCGAGCACGTGCTCGCGGCCTCAGGCTCGTCCAAGCATCTCTACGCGCGGGTCGACCTCGTGCGCGATGCCTCCGGCGCCCTCGCGCTGCTCGAGCTCGAGCTCACCGAGCCCACGCTCTTCCTGACGCTGCACCCCGACGCTGCCCGCGTCCTGGCCGCCGGCGTCGCCGCCCGCCTCCCCTGAGGCGAGGGTCAGGCGCCGACGTAGGCCGCGAGGTGCTGGCCGGTGAGGGTGGTGCGCTCGGCCACCAGGGCGACCGGCGGGCCCTCGAAGACCACACGGCCGCCGTCGTGGCCCGCGCCCGGGCCGAGGTCGATGATCCAGTCGGCGTGGGCCATCACGGCCTGGTGGTGCTCGATCACGATGACGGACTTGCCGGAGTCGACGAGCCGGTCGAGCAGGGCGAGCAGGTTCTCGACGTCGGCGAGGTGCAGGCCCGCGGTCGGCTCGTCGAGCACGTAGATGCCGCCGGAGTCCGTCATGTTGGTGGCGAGCTTGAGCCGCTGGCCCTCGCCGCCGGACAGCGTCGTGAGCGGCTGCCCGAGCGTCACGTAGCCGAGGCCGACGTCCTCGAGCCGGCTGAGGATCGCAGCCGCGGCGGGGATGCGGGCCTCGCCGTCGGAGAAGAACGCGTGCGCCTCGCTCACCGGCATCGCGAGCACCTCGCTGATGTCGAGGCCGCCGAAGTGGTAGTCGAGCACCGCGGAGTCGAACCGCCGTCCCTCGCACACCTCGCACGTCATCGGGACGCCCGACATGATCCCGAGGTCGAGGTAGATCACGCCGTTGCCGTTGCAGGTGGGGCACGCGCCCTCTGAGTTCGCGCTGAAGAGCGCGGGCTTCACGCCGTTGGCCTTGGCGAACGCCTTGCGGATGTGGTCGAGCAGGCCCGTGTACGTCGCGGGGTTGCTGCGGCGCGAGCCCTTGATCGGGGCCTGGTCGACCGAGACGACGCCGTCGAGGCCGACGACCGAGCCGTCCAGCAGCGAGCTCTTCCCCGATCCCGCGACGCCGGTGAGGACCACGAGGACGCCGAGGGGGATGTCGACGTCGACGTCCTTGAGGTTGTTGGCGTTCGCGCCGCGCACCGGGAGGGTGCCGGTGGCCGTGCGGACCGAGTCCTTGAGCTGTGCGCGGTCGTCGAGGTGGCGGCCGGTCAGCGTGGCGGACTTCCGAAGGCCGGCCACGGTGCCCTCGTACACGACCTCGCCGCCGGCCCTGCCGGCGCCGGGCCCGATGTCGATGACGTGGTCGCCGATCTCGATGACCTCGGGCTTGTGCTCGATGACGAGCACGGTGTTGCCCTTGTCACGCAGCTGCAGGAGCAGGGCGTTCGTCCGCTGGATGTCGTGGGGGTGCAGGCCGACCGTGGGCTCGTCGAAGACGTAGGTGACGTCGGTGAGCGATGACCCGAGGTGCCGGATCATCTTCGTGCGCTGGGCCTCGCCGCCCGACAGCGTGCCCGCGGGGCGCTCGAGCGACAGGTAGCCCAGGCCGATCTCGACGAACGAGTCCAGCGTGCGGCCGAGGTTCTCCAGCAGCGGGCCGACCGAGGGCTCGGACAGGCCGCGCACCCAGGTGGCGAGGTCGGTGATCTGCATCGCGCAGGCGTCGGCGATCGAGATGCCCTCGATCGTCGACGCGCGCGCGTGCTCGGCCAGGCGCGTCCCGCCGCAGTCGGGGCACACCGTGAACGTGATCGCCCGCTCGACGAAGGCGCGGATGTGCGGCTGCATCGCCTCGACGTCCTTGGACAGGAACGACTTCTGGATGCGCGGGATCAGCCCCTCGTACGTGAGGTTGATGCCGTCGACCTTGATCTTGGTCGGCTCCTTGTAGAGGAGCGCGTCGAGGCTCCTTCTTCGTGAACTTCGAGATCGGCTTGTCGGGGTCGAAGAAGCCGCAGCCGCTGAAGATGCGTCCGTACCAGCCGTCGGTGCTGTAACCGGGGATGGTGAGCGCGCCCTCGTTGAGCGACTTCGTCTCGTCGTAGAGCGCCGTACGGTCGAAGTCGCTGACCGAGCCGCGGCCCTCGCACCGCGGGCACATGCCGCCGACGATGCTGAAGGAGCGACGCTCCTTGGTCTCGCGCCCACCCTTGCTGGTGGTGACCGCGCCCGCACCGCTGATCGAGGCGACGTTGAAGGAGAACGCCTGCGGCGGCCCGACGTGCGGCTGGCCGAGTCGGCTGAACAGGATGCGCAGCATGGCGTTCGCGTCGGTGGCCGTGCCCACGGTCGAGCGTGGGTCGCTGCCCATCCGCTGCTGGTCGACGAGGATCGCGGTGGTGAGGCCGTCGAGCACGTCGACGTCGGGACGCGCCATCGACGGCATGAAGCCCTGCACGAACGCCGGATAGGTCTCGTTGATGAGCCGCTGGCTCTCCGCGGCGATCGTGCCGAACACCAGCGAGCTCTTGCCCGAGCCGGACACCCCGGTGAAGACCGTGAGCCGGCGCTTGGGGATCTCGACCGTGACGTCGCGCAGGTTGTTGACCCGCGCACCGTGCACCCGGATGAGGTCGTGGCTGTCGGCCGGGTGGGACCCGGTCGCAGAGCCGGTCTTCTTCGCGGGCATCGTGCCTCCGTCCGGTGCACCGGCGCCGCTCCCGGCGTCGATGGACGCCGAGCCTACGTCGAGACGCCGACGGCGGGGGTCAGTCGGACGCCGCCACCAGGACCGGCCCCGGCGCGCCGCGACGACGCGTGCGCAGGAGCAGCCGGACCGTCGCCCACCAGACGACGACCGAGCCGAGGACGTGCACAGCGACGAGCACCCAGGGGAGGCCGGTGAAGTACTGCACGTAGCCGACTCCGGCCTGCGCCAGCATCAGCAGCAGCACCACCACGGCGTCGTGGGCCACGTCGTACGTGTCCGATCGGGAGGCTCGCAGGGCCACGATGAGGCCTGCGAGCAGGCCGAGGGCGAGGAAGACGACGTCGGCATGCAGCCAGGAGATCAGCTGCGGGTCCAGGCCGAGCCGGGGCGTGCGCTCGTCGCCCGCGTGCGGGCCGCTCGCCGTCACGAGGACACCCAGCACGACCACGACGGCCATGACACCGGTGAGCACGTGGATGCCGATGCGGATCTCGCGGCGCACCGCCTCGAGGACGGGCTCGTCGCCGTACTCGCCGGATCGGTGGACGAGCATCGTGCAGAACAGCACCAGCACGAGCGAGAGCAGGAAGTGCGAGCCGACGACGAGCGGGCTGAGGCCGGTGAGCACCGTGATACCGCCCAGCACTGCCTGGGCGACGGTGCCGAGGAACGGCACGAAGGCCAGCCGGGTGAGCACGGGACGGGCGGGGAGGTCCTCGCGCCTGCGACGCCGGGCGTCGTACAGCGCGGCGACGATGGAGGCGGCCGCGAGCAGGACCAGCACGAAGGTGAGCGTGCGGTTGCCGAACTCGATGAGCTTGTGGAAGCCCTCCGACTGCTCGGGCGTAGGGACGAACGAGCCCTCGGTGCACTGCGGCCAGGTGGGGCACCCGAGACCTGAGCCCGTGAGACGTACGACAGCACCGGTGACGACGATCGCGCCCTGGGCCACGAGGTTGGCGACGTACACGCCGCGGACCGCCTTGGGTGCGCGGCCACCTTCGCGCACGAGCGCCACCTGGACGCTGGTGGGAGCGGCGTCAGTCGTCACGGTGGCCAGGGTAGGCGAGGCGGCTCGCCATCACCCTCCGGGACAGGCTCCGAGCGACGAGGCTCACAGGCCTCATGCCGGGAGGATGCCGCGCACCAACGAGTTGTGCGAGTGCTCCGGGTTGCCGTCCTGGGGCTCGAGCGACACGTCGACCACGGGGTAGTCCGACATCGAGACGCCCGGAGGCATCGCGAAGACGCCCTTGTCGGTGCCGTCGAGCACGCCGAGCGCGATGAGCTTCGTGGCGTCCTTGTCGAGCAGCCAGACCTCGTAGAACCCGTCGGACTTCGCGAGGCCGGACACGTCCACGGAGACCTGAGGGCCGTTCGCGGTGGAGACGACGGTGACCTCGCCCTTCGCCGTCTGCCCCTCGAGGGGCTCGAGCGGGGCGGCGGCGAGCACCTGAGGGGTGGCCGCCGAACCGCCGGTGGTGGCCGCGTAGACGCCGCCTCCTCCCACGACGAGGCCGAGGCAGGCGGCCGCGGCGAGCGCGAGCCAGCCCGGGGCCCGGCGACGGCGCTCGGAGAGGCTGCACGACAGGAGCGGGCGCCGCGTCGGCCGCGAGCTCGGCCTGGATACCGGCCCAGACGGACTCCGGGGGAGCGACGGGGGCGTCGTCGAGGGTCACCCGGCGGGCGGAGCGGACCACGGCAGAGAGCTCGTCGAGCTCGGACGAGCAGACGCCGCAGGCGCTGAGGTGGCGCTCGTTCGCCACGTACTCCTCCGGCGTGCCCGGGCGCTCGCCGAGGGCGAGAAGCGCGAGCAGCTCCGGGTCGAGGTGGACGCCGTCATGCGGAGAGAGAGGCATCGTCCACCTCCAGTCGGGTGCGGAGCCGGTCGAGCGACCGGCGGATGTGGGACTTCACCGTGCCGAGCGGGAGGCTCAGCAGGCTCGAGATCTGTGCGTGGGTCAGGTCGTGGAAGAACGCGAGCTCCATGATCCTGCGCTGTGGCTCCCCGAGGCGAGCGAGCTCGTCGGCAAGCAGGACCCGGTCGGCGACTCCGGACTCGGGGCCGTCTGCAGGCAGGGTGTCAGCGGTGGACCCGACGGCCTCGACGGCACGCCGCTCGCGCGACCTGGCCTCCCAGCGGTCGGCGATCCGCCTGCGGGTGATGGTGACCAGCCACCCAGGAAGGCTGCCGGCCTCCGGGTCGAAGCCCTTCTGGCCCTTCCAGGCGGCGACGAACACCTGCTGCGTGATGTCCGCGGCATCCTCGGAGTCGCCCGTCGAGCGCAGGGCGAGCGTGTGGACCAGCGACGACCAGCGTCGGTAGGCCTCGGGCAGCGCCTCAGGGTCGCCGGCGGCGAACCGCCTGCCGAGGCTCGGCCACCTCGGGGTCGGGGACCGCTCGGGGTCGGGGCACCGAGCGGGCGGCGGCGGTGGCCGTGCTCACGTCTGGCTCCTCGGTCGGCGTCACGGCTGAAGGCTCGCGCAGGCGCGGCGGGTCCGCATCTCGGTCCTCGTCCGTGCCCACACCCCCTCTTCCGCCACGGGTGCCCGTCTGGATGCGGGGTGGGCCGAGATCTTCCGGCTAGTCCCAGCGGAACGTGCGCGCGGTCGCCACGCCGGCCGCGGCTCCCCAGGCGACCAGCACCAGGAGCGGGCCCAGCGGCAGCCCGGTGCCGTCCAGCAGCACCGAGCGCAGGCCCTCGCCGAGAGCCCCGGACGGCAGCCACGGGACGACGGCCGCCCAGGCGTCGGGCAGGCGGGTCGCCGGCACGACCAGGCCGCCGGCCACCAGCATCAGCAGGTAGAGGCCGTTGGCCACGGCCAGCGTGCCCTCGGCGCGGAGCGTGCCGCCGAGCAGCAGCCCGAGCGCCGAGAAGGTCGCCGTACCGACCAGGAGGACCAGGGCCGCCGCCAGCGGCGTTCCGGCGGGGTGCCAGCCGAGGGCCAGGGCGACGCCCGCGACGAGCGCGACCTGCACCAGCTCGACAGCCAGCACGCCGAGGGTCTTGGCGAGCAGGAGCCCGGTGCGGCCGAGCGGCGTGGAGCCCAGCAGGCGCAGGACGCCGTACCTGCGCTCGAACCCGACCGCGATGGCCTGGCCCGTGAAGGCGGTGGAGACGACGGCCAGCGCCAGGACGCCCGGCGCGACGGCGTCGACGGCGGGGGAGTGGCCCACGACGTCGACCGGGAGGCGGGACAGGCCCACGAGCAGGATCAGCGGGATCGCCAGCGTGAGCAGCAGCTGCTCGCCGTTGCGCAGCGTGGAGCGCACCTCGTACGCCGCCTGCGACAGCACGATCCGCGCCATCGGGGCGGCGCCCGGGTCGGGGGCCAGGCCGCCGGGCACCCGGGTGCCGGACGCGTCGGTGCTCATGGGCGCAGGTCCCGTCCCGTGAGCTCGAGGAACACGTCCTCGAGCGAGCGGCGCCCGCTCGACAGCGACCGCGGGCTTGTGCCGTTCTCGGCGCACCAGGCGCTGACTGCGGCGAGGACCTCCGGGCCGAGCGGCGCCTCCACCCGGTACGAGCCCGCGGGGGACTCCGTCACGAGGGAGCCTTCGGGCAGCTCGGCGGCGAGGGCCGCGACGTCGAGGCCCGGCGCCGCTGTGAAGGTGAGCACCTCGGCGTCGCCTGTCAGCTGGGCGGGGCTGCCGTCGGCCACCACGCGGCCGCGGTCGATGACCACGATCTGGTCGGCCAGCCGCTCGGCCTCGTCGAGCAGGTGCGTGGTGAGCACGATCGTGACGCCGTCGGCACGGAGCTGCTCGACCAGCTCCCACGAGGTGATCCGGGCCTGCGGATCCATGCCGGCGCTGGGCTCGTCGAGGAACACCAGGTCCGGGCGTCCTACCAGGGCGCAGGCGAGGGCGAGCCGCTGCTTCTCGCCGCCCGACATCCGGCGGTACGTCGCCCGTACCCCATGCAGCCCCAGCCGGTCGGCCAGGTCGTCGACGTCCAGCGGCCGCGCGTAGAAGGAGGCGAGGTGACGCAGCACCGGCAGGGCTCGGGACGAGGCGTAGATGCCCCCGCTCTGCAGCATCACGCCCACCCGTGGGCGCAGCGCCGCCGCGTCGCGCAGCGGGTCGAGGCCCCAGACCCGGACCGATCCGGCATCCGGCCTGCGGTAGCCCTCGCACACCTCGACCGTGCTGGTCTTGCCGGCGCCGTTCGGTCCGAGGACGGCGGTGATGCTGCCGGCGGCGACCGTGAAGGAGACGCCGTCCAGGGCCCGGGTGGGGCCGTAGCTGAGCTCCAGGGAGTCGACGACCACGGCGGGCGTGGTGCCGCCGGAGGCGTTGCTCGAGGTCACCCTGCGAGCATAGGCAGCACCCCGCGCACCGCCCGTCGGCGGGCCGGGCAGGCCCGAGGGTGCGGATCGGAACCAATTAGGCAACAATGACGTTGTGAAATCGACCGCCCCCCTGTCAGGAGCCCCCGCCCGCGTGGCGCGGACCCTGCTCGAAGGCGGTCCCCAGACGGCGGCGACGCTCGCCGAGCGACTGGGCCTGACCACGACCGCTGTGCGCCGCCACCTCGACGCGCTGCTCGAGGCCGGCCACGTCGAGGCCACCGAGAAGGCGCCGTACGGCCCGGGCGCGATCTCGACCAGCCGGGGCCGAGGCCGACCGGCCAAGGTCTTCAGCCTCACCGCCGCCGGGCGCGACGCGTTCGAGCAGCAGTACGACGACCTCGCGGTCGGCGCCCTGCGCTACCTCGCAGAGACCGGGGGTGACGCTGCGGTGGAGGGCTTCGCCCGGCACCGGGTGTCCGAGCTCGAGCGGCGCTACGCCACCACGCTGGCCGACGTCTGCGAGTCCGACCGGCCGCAGGTGCTCGTCGCTGCCCTCTCCGGCGACGGCTTCGCGGCCACGCTCGTGGAGAACGAGACCGGGTACGCCGTCCAGATCTGCCAGCACCACTGCCCGGTCGGCCACGTGGCCGCCGAGTTCCCCGTGTTCTGCGAGGCCGAGACCGAGGCGTTCTCGCGCCTGCTCGGCACGCACGTCACCCGACTCGCGACGCTCGCCCATGGCGACGGCGTGTGCACCACCCTCGTCCCGCGCCAGCCGGCGTCGGACGTGCCGATCACCACCCGCGCCACCACGGAGGTCAGCTCATGACGACCGAGACCCACGACGATCTCGAAGGCATCGGCCGGTACGACTTCGGCTGGGCCGACAAGGACGTGGCCGGTGCGAACGCGCGACGAGGCCTCAACGAGGACGTCGTCCGCGACATCAGCTCCCGCAAGAACGAGCCCGAGTGGATGCTGCAGATGCGCCTCAAGGCGCTGCGCCTGTTCGAGAAGAAGCCCATGCCTGGCTGGGGCTCGGACCTGTCGGGCATCGACTTCGACAACATCAAGTACTTCGTGAAGTCCACCGAGAAGCAGGCCGCCACCTGGGACGACCTGCCCGAGGACATCAAGAACACGTACGACCGCCTGGGCATCCCCGAGGCCGAGAAGCAGCGCCTCGTGTCCGGCGTGGCCGCGCAGTACGAGTCCGAGGTCGTCTACCACAAGATCCGCGAGGACCTCGAGGAGCAGGGCGTCATCTTCCTCGACACCGACTCCGGCCTGCGCGAGCACGAGGACACCTTCAAGGAGTACTTCGGCTCGGTGATCCCGAGCGGCGACAACAAGTTCTCCGCGCTCAACACCGCGGTGTGGTCCGGCGGCTCGTTCATCTACGTGCCCAAGGGCGTCCACGTCGACATCCCGCTGCAGGCCTACTTCCGGATCAACACCGAGAACATGGGCCAGTTCGAGCGCACGCTGATCATCGTCGACGAGGGTGCCTACGTTCACTACGTCGAGGGCTGCACCGCGCCGATCTACTCCAGCGACTCGCTGCACTCGGCCGTCGTCGAGATCGTCGTGAAGAAGGGTGCCCGCTGCCGCTACACGACCATCCAGAACTGGTCGAACAACGTCTACAACCTCGTCACCAAGCGCGCCGTCGCCCAGGAGGGCGCCACCATGGAGTGGATCGACGGCAACATCGGGTCGAAGGTCACCATGAAGTACCCGGCCGTCTGGATGGTCGGCCCGCACGCCAAGGGCGAGACGCTGTCGATCGCGTTCGCGGGCGAGGGCCAGCACCAGGACGCCGGTTCCAAGATGGTCCACGCCGCTCCGCACACGTCGTCCACGATCATCTCGAAGTCGGTCGCGCGCGGCGGTGGCCGTACGTCGTACCGCGGTCTGGTGCAGGTGCTCGAGGACGCCCACGGCTCCAAGAGCACGGTGAAGTGCGACGCGCTCCTGGTCGACGACATCAGCCGCTCGGACACCTACCCGTACGTCGACGTCCGCACCGACGACGCGTCGATGGGCCACGAGGCCACGGTGTCCAAGGTGAGCGAGGACCAGCTCTTCTACCTCATGTCGCGCGGCATGACCGAGGACGAGGCGATGGCGATGATCGTGCGCGGCTTCGTCGAGCCGATCGCGCGTGAGCTGCCCATGGAGTACGCGCTCGAGCTCAACCGGCTCATCGAGCTGCAGATGGAAGGAGCGGTCGGCTGACATGACCACAGCCACCGACACCCCCGGCACCGCCGCCGGAAACGTCTCGTCCGCGGTGGAGCGCTCCGCCCTCACCGGCCGCGAGGAGGCCTGGCGGTTCACGCCGCTGGCCCGTCTCCGCGGCCTGCACGCCGGCGTCGAGCGCCCTGTCGCGCCCGGCATCGAGGTCGACCTCGCACCCGAGGCCGTCTACGACGTCGTGCCGACCGCCTCCCTGCCCGCGGCCGTCGGCCCGGTCGAGCTCCCGGCCGCGCTCGCGCGCGCCGCGGCGACCGAGTCCGCCGTCCTCACCTTCCCGAAGGAGTCCGTCGGGAGCCGTCCGACCGTCGTCCGCGTCACCGGCGCGGGCACGGGCAGCCACTCCGTGGGTCACCTCGTGATCCGCGCGGAGGCATTCGCCCAGGCTGTCGTCGTCGTGCAGTACACCGGCTCTGCGACGTACTCCGACAACGTGGAGATCGAGCTCGCCGACGGCGCCCAGCTCACCGTCGTGTCGCTGCAGGAATGGGAGGACAACACCGTCCACCTGGGCCGTCAGCACGCGGTGGTCGGGCGCAACGCCCGCCTCCGGTCGTTCATCGCGACCTTCGGCGGCGACACCGTGCGCCTCGTCCCGACGGTCGAGTACTCCGGCCCGGGCGGAGCGGTCGAGCTCTTCGGCATCTACTTCGCCGACGCCGGCCAGCACCTCGAGCACCGCTCGCTGATCGATCACGCCGTGCCGCACTGCACGTCCGACGTCCTGTTCAAGGGCGCCCTCAAGGGCGACCCGTCGGCGGGGGAGTCGGGCATCGCGCGCAGCGTGTGGGTCGGCGACGTCATCATCCGTGCCGCTGCTGTCGGCACCGACACCTACGAGCTCAACCGCAACCTCGTCCTCACCGACGCCGCGCGGGCCGACTCGGTCCCCAACCTCGAGATCGAGACCGGCGAGATCGTCGGCGCCGGCCACGCGAGCGCCACGGGCCGGTTCGACGACGAGCAGCTCTTCTACCTGCAGGCGCGCGGCATCCCGGCCGACGTCGCCACCCAGCTCGTCGTGCGCGGCTTCTTCGCCGACGTGATCTCCCGCCTCGGGCTTCCCGAGTGGGAGCTGCACCTCCTCGGTGCGATCGACAACGAGCTCGGCTTCCAGGCGGGCGGCTTCCTCGAGGACGGCGACGAGTGAGCGCCGTCGAGGTCTGCAAGCTCGCCGACGTCCCGGCCGTGGGCGCGCTCGCGGTCGTCGTGGGTGGAGTCCCCGTGGCCGTCGTGCGCGACGAGAACGGCGACCTGCACGCCATCCGCGACATCTGCTCGCACGCCGACGTCGCACTGTCCGAGGGCGAGGTCGACGGCTGCACGATCGAGTGCTGGCTGCACGGCTCGCGCTTCGACCTGCGCGACGGCAAGCCCACCGGCCCCCCGGCCGTCACCGCAGTCCCCGTCTACCTGGTGAGCGTGGAGGGCGAGGGCGACGACGCCGTCGTCCTCGTCGACACCTCCGCCCGCCCCCGCTGACCCCGCACCACCTGCCCCAGGAGTAGTCATGGCCACCCTCGAGATCCGCGACCTGCACGTGAGCGTCGAGACCGACGCCGGTGCGCGGGAGATCCTGCGCGGAGTCGACCTCACCGTCCGCTCCGGCGAGACCCACGCGATCATGGGCCCCAACGGTTCCGGCAAGTCGACGCTCGCGTACTCCATCGCGGGCCACCCGAAGTACACGATCACGAGCGGCACCGTCCTGCTCGACGGCGAGGACGTCCTCGCGATGAGCGTCGACGAGCGCGCGCGTGCCGGCCTCTTCCTCGCGATGCAGTACCCCGTCGAGGTGCCCGGCGTCTCGGTGTCGAACTTCCTGCGCACCTCGGTCACCGCCGTGCGCGGCGAGGCGCCCAAGCTGCGCACCTGGGTCAAGGAGATGCGCACGGCCATGGACGAGCTGTCCATGGACCCCGCCTTCGCCGAGCGCTCGGTCAACGAGGGCTTCTCCGGCGGCGAGAAGAAGCGCCACGAGATCCTGCAGATGCAGCTGCTCCAGCCGAAGATCGCGATCCTCGACGAGACCGACTCCGGCCTCGACGTCGACGCGCTCAAGGTCGTGTCCGAGGGCGTCAACAAGGTCAAGGCGTCCGGCGACATCGGCACGCTGCTCATCACGCACTACACGCGGATCCTCCGCTACATCAAGCCGGACTTCGTCCACGTGTTCGTCGACGGCCGCATCGTGGCCGAGGGCGGCGCCGAGCTGGCCGACGAGCTCGAGGCCAACGGCTACGACACCTACGTGAAGGCGGCCGCCTCCGCATGACCACCCTGCACACGCCGGTGTCCGGGCTCCTCGACGTCGAGGCTGTCGCGGCCGACTTCCCGATCCTGTCGCGCACGGTGCGCGGCGGGAACCGGCTGGTCTACCTCGACTCCGGCGCGACGTCGCAGAAGCCCACGGCGGTGCTGGACGCCGAGCGCGGCTTCTACACCCGGCACAACGCCGCGGTGCACCGCGGAGCGCACCTCCTCGCGGAGGAGGCGACCGACGCCTACGAGCACGCCCGCCTGCGCATCGCCGAGCTCATCGGCGCTCAGCCCCGCGAGCTCGTCTTCACGAAGAACGCGACCGAGGCGCTCAACCTCGTGTCGTACACCTTCAGCAACGCCACGGCGAAGGCGCAGTTCGGCAGCGCCCTGCCCGAAGGGGCCGATCGCTTCATCCTCAAGCCGGGCGACGAGATCGTCGTGACCGAGATGGAGCACCACGCCAACCTCGTGCCGTGGCAGGAGGTCTGCGACAAGACCGGTGCAGTGCTGCGCTGGATCGGCGTCACCGAGGAGGGGCGGCTCGACCTCGACCACCCCGCGCACGGCCTCGCCGTGATCAACGAGCGCACCAAGGTCGTGGCGCTGACCCACCAGAGCAACGTGCTGGGCACCGTCACGCCGGTGCAGAAGGTCGCCGACGCCGCGCACGCGGTGGGCGCCCTCGTCGTGCTCGACGCGTGCCAGTCGGTGCCGCACATGCCGGTGGACGTCGCCACGCTCGGTGTCGACTACGTCGCGTTCTCCGGCCACAAGATGCTCGGCCCGTCCGGCATCGGCGTGCTCTGGGGCCGCTACGACCTGCTCGAGACGATGCCGCCGTTCCTCACGGGCGGGTCGATGATCGAGATCGTCCGCATGGAGGGTTCGACCTTCGCTCCGCCGCCGCAGCGGTTCGAGGCCGGTGTGCCGATGGCCGCGCAGGCTGTCGGTCTCGGCGCGGCCGTCGACTACCTCGAGGCACTGCGCAGCGCCGACGGCTCGCTGTCCGGCATGGCGGCCGTGGCCGCGCACGAGCACGCGCTCACGGCGTACGCGCTCGAGTCGCTCGCCGAGGTGCCCGGAGTGCGGGTGGTCGGCCCCGCCGACACCGAGGCCCGCGGCTCTGCCGTGTCGTTCGTGGTCGACGGCATCCACGCCCACGACGTCGGCCAGGTGCTCGACGACCGCGGTGTCGAGGTGCGCGTGGGCCACCACTGCGCCTGGCCGCTGCACCGGCGCTTCGGCGTCGCCGCCACCGCTCGGGCGACGTTCTACGTCTACAACGGCCCGCGGGACGTCGACGACCTCGTGGCCGCCGTGCGCCACGCGCAGAGCTTCTTCGGGGTGGCGTGATGGACCTCGAGAACCTGTACCAGGAGATCATCCTCGACCACTACAAGCACCCGCGCGGCAAGGGACTTCGCGATCCCTTCCAGGCCGAGGTGCACCACGTCAACCCGACCTGCGGCGACGAGATCACCCTGCGTGTCGAGGTCGAGGGCGACATCGTCACCGACGTCTCGTACGACGGCATGGGCTGCTCCATCTCGCAGGCCTCGGCCAGCGTGCTGTTCGAGCAGCTCGTCGGCCAGAGCGTGGAGACCGGGCTCGCCACGACCGACGAGTTCCTCGCGCTCATGCAGGGGCGCGGACAGGTCGAGCCCGACGAGGACGTCCTCGGCGACGCTGTGGCGTTCGCCGGCGTCGCGAAGTACCCGGCACGCGTCAAGTGCGCGCTGCTGTCATGGATGGCATGGAAGGACGCGGTCTCCCAGGCCGTCGTGGCAACGAAGGAGCCCTCATGACCGAGACCACTGCACCCATCGCGGGTGGCGACGGGATCACGCCCGACGACGAGGTGATCGAGGCCCTCAAGGACGTCGTCGACCCCGAGCTGGGGATCAACGTCGTCGACCTGGGCCTCGTGTACGGCGTCCAGGTGGACGACAGCAACATCGCGACCATCGACCTCACGCTGACCTCGGCGGCGTGCCCGCTGACCGACGTCATCGAGGACCAGACCCGTGCGGCGCTCGACGGCATCGTCGCCGACTACCGCATCAACTGGGTCTGGATGCCGCCGTGGGGCCCGGACAAGATCACCGACGACGGCCGCGAGATGCTCCGCGCCCTCGGCTTCAACCTGTAGCAGCGTCGGGACGCCCCCTGGCCGTGTGGTCGGGGGGCGTCCGCGCGCCAACTAGAATCTCCGTCTTGTGACCATCTCCGCCCAGGGCATCGAGCTGCGTGCCGGTGCCCGCCTGCTGCTGGAAGGCGCGACCTTCCGCGTAGGACCGGGCGACCGCGTCGGTCTCGTGGGGCGCAACGGCGCCGGCAAGACCACCCTCACCCGCGTGCTCGCGGGCGAGGGCGAGCCTGCCGCCGGGACCGTAGCCCGTGGGGGAGAGATCGGCTACCTGCCGCAGGACCCCCGCGATGTCGACCTCGAGGAGATCGCCCTCGACCGGATCCTCTCGGCCCGCGGGCTCGACGAGGCCGTACGCCGGATGCGCTCCGCCGAGAGGCGCATGGCCGACGCCACCGACGACGCGGCCCGCGAGAAGGCGATGCGCCGCTACAGCAACGCCGAGGCGCACTTCATGTCGCAGGGCGGGTACGCCGCGGAGTCCGAGGCTGCCGCGATCGCGTCGAGCCTCGCCCTTCCCGAGCGCATCCTCGCCCAGAACCTCGGCACGCTCTCGGGCGGCCAGCGACGCCGCGTCGAGCTCGCACGCATCCTGTTCAGCGGCGCCGAGACGCTGCTGCTCGACGAGCCGACCAACCACCTCGACGCCGACTCCATCGTGTGGTTGCGCGACTTCCTGAAGTCGCACAAGGGCGGCCTCATCGTCATCAGCCACGACGTCGACCTCCTCGAGGCCACGATCAACCGTGTCTTCCACCTCGACGCCAACCGCGGCGAGGTCGACGTCTACAACATGGGCTGGAAGGCCTACCTCACTCAGCGCGAGACCGACGAGCGCCGCCGCAAGCGCGAGCGGGCGAACGCCGAGAAGCAGGCCGACCAGCTGCAGAAGCAGGCCGACCGCATGCGTGCCACCGCCACCAAGGCCAAGGCCGCGCAGAACATGGCCCGCCGCGCCGAGCGCATCCTCGGAGGCCTCGAGGAGACGCGTCGCAGCGACAAGGTCGCCAAGCTCCGGTTCCCGACGCCGGCGCCCTGCGGGAAGACGCCGCTGCGCGCCGCCGAGCTGTCGAAGTCGTACGGCTCGCTCGAGATCTTCACCGACGTCGACCTCGCGATCGACAAGGGCAGCCGCGTCGTCGTCCTCGGGCTCAACGGTGCCGGCAAGACGACGCTGCTGCGCATCCTCGCCGGCGTCGACAAGGCCGACACCGGTGAGATCCTGCCCGGGCACGGACTGCGCCTCGGCTACTACGCGCAGGAGCACGAGACCCTCGACGCGAACCGCACGGTGCTCGAGAACATGCGCACGGCCGCGCCCGACCTCCTCGAGCCGGAGATGCGCAAGGTCCTGGGATCGTTCATGTTCAGCGGCGACACGGTCGACCAGCCGGCCGGCACCCTGTCGGGCGGCGAGAAGACGCGGCTCGCCCTCGCGACCCTGGTGGTGTCGGCGGCCAACGTGCTCCTGCTCGACGAGCCGACGAACAACCTCGACCCGGCCTCCCGTGAGGAGGTGCTCGGTGCGCTGCGCTCGTACGAGGGCGCCATCGTCCTGGTGTCGCACGACGAGGGTGCCGTGGACGCGCTCAACCCCGAGCGGGTGCTGCTGCTGCCCGACGGCGTCGAGGACCTCTGGAACCCCGACTACGCCGACCTCGTCTCGCTCGCCTGATCCGAGACCGGGCCGGTTGCAGCGTCCCGTCGGCGGGGTACCGTTGATCAATCCCGGCAACTGGAGGCAGCGGTGGCAGAGCTCGGCAAGGGTCGACGGGTCCAGGGCGGCGAGCGCGACAAGCTGACCAACGACCTCAAGAAGAAGTACGTCGCCGGAGCCAGCATCCGCGACCTCGCCGAGGCCACCGGTCGTTCGTACGGCTTCGTGCACCGGCTGCTGTCGGAGTCTGGCGTGACGCTTCGCGGCCGCGGCGGAGCCACCCGGGGCAAGGCCAAGCCGAAGGCGAAGGCGTAGCCCTGAACGCTCCTGTTCCCGCCGAGGTCCTCGACGACGGCGGCATCACCGTCTCCTGGTCGGGTGCTTCGGGCGAGCCCGTCGTCACCGTCATGCTCGACCGGGCCGAGAAGCGCAACGCGCAGACGCCCGCGACCTGGCGCGCGCTGGCCGCCGTCGGCGACCACCTTCCCGACGGCACCCGCGTGGTGGTGCTCCGCGGCGCCGGCCCGGTGTTCAGCGCGGGCATCGACCTGCGCACCTTCACCCCCGACGGCGTAGACGGCGAGAAGCTGCTCGAGCAGATCGCGGCCCTCGACGATCCCGGTGTCTCCGACCTCATCGCAGGCTTCCAGCGGGCGTTCAGCTGGTGGCACGACCGCGACGACGTCATCACCGTCGCGGCCGTGCAGGGCGCCGCGGTCGGCGCCGGGTTCCAGCTGGCCCTCGCCTGCGACCTGCGGGTCGCCAGCGCCGACGCCCGCTTCGCGATGCGGGAGACGTCCCTCGGCCTCGTCCCCGACCTCGCAGGCACCCACCCGCTCGTCCGCGCGGTCGGCTACGGCCGCGCCCTCGAGCTCTGCGCCACCGGACGCTGGGTCCCGGCCGACGAGGCGAAGGCCTGGGGACTGGTCTCCGCCGTGGGCGACGACCTCGACGCCGTGGTCGACGCCACCGTCACAGGGCTCCTGGCGGCGCCTGAGGCGTCGCTGCGGGCCACCAAGGCCGTGCTCAGGGCAGCGATGGGCCAGGACGCTGTCGCCCAGCGCCGTACCGAGCGGGAGACCCAGATCGGGCTCCTGCGCGGCCTGCTCGGCGGCTGACCGCCCAGCGGACGGGTGTCGCCCGTCTGCCTGCCGCGATGGGGCCCTGCGCGGGGGAGGATGTCGGGGTGACCCGCCGCCGCCCGCTCGCTGCCGTCTCGGCCCTGGCCGCTGCCGCGTTCGCCGTCCTGGCGGCGCTCGCCCCGGCTCCGGCGGCCGAGGCGGCGGTGCCGCTGCCGGCCGACATCAGCGCGCTCCCTGCGACGGTGAAGCAGATCGTGACGGTCGAGGGCGGCTACGCGAGCACCTACGCGACCGTCACCGCCTGGGCCCGGGTGAACGGCTCGTGGGTCGTGCGCATGCGCACGACGGGGCGAGTCGGCTACAACGGGCTCTCGGCGATGGGGCCCGGGATCCGCAAGCAGAACGACGGCACCACGCCGACCGGGCTGTACCGCATCGGCTACGGCTTCGGCCCGGTCGCCAACCCAGGCACGTCGATGTGGTGGCGGCGCTTCGACCGCAACGACTACTGGACGTACGACGCCCGCGATCCCAAGACCTACAACGTGTTCCAGACCCAACGACCTGCGACGTCGTGGTGGCGCGCGCGATCGCCGTACAGCGAGCACCTCTGGGACTTCCGCAGCCAGTACACCTACGCGTTCGTCATCAACTTCAACCTGCCCCAGGCGAAGCCCTTCCAGCGCGCCGACGGGCAGTGGGTCACGGCGAGCCCGGCCAACACCGCACGGGGCGGCGGGATCTTCCTGCACGTCAACGGCGACGGCGCCACCGCGGGCTGCGTCTCGGTGCCGAAGGCGCAGATGCTCTGGCTGGCCCGCTGGTTCCACCCCGAGTACCAGCCCACCATCGCGATCGGCCCCACCGCGCTCATCCGCGGGCTGTAGGCGCGCCCTCCGGTCGCGGGCCGTCGGGGGAGCCTGGGACGCTGTCCACGGGAACAACGCGGGGGAGCATCGCGTTGCGACCACGGTGCGGCCAGGCGGCCGCAGGACCCAGGAGGCTCACGCGTGTCGATGTCCGGCCAGCACATGGCATGGCGCTCGTACCGTCGTGACGACTCGGTGCTCAGCAAGAAGCTCGCTCCCGGCACGTTCCGCCGGATCCTGCGCTACGCCACGCCGTACAAGGCCCTGGTCGTCGGCTTCCTGATCACCCTCGTCATCGACGCCGTGCTCGTCGTGGCCCAGCCGCTGCTGTTCCGCCGGATCATCGACCAGGGTGTGACGCCGGGCAACGCGCAGGTCGTCACCGTCACCGCGATCCTCATCGCCGTCATCGCGTTCTTCGACGCCGGCCTCACGCTGGTCGGTCGCTGGTACTCCTCGCGCATCGGCGAGGGCCTCATCTACGACCTCCGCACGCAGGTCTTCGACCACGTGCAGCGGATGCCGGTCGCCTTCTTCACCCGTGCCCAGACCGGCGCCCTCGTGTCGCGTCTGAACAACGACGTCATCGGTGCGCAGCAGGCCTTCACCTCGACCCTGTCGGGCGTCGTCGGCAACATGATCAGCCTCGTCGCCGTCGTCATCGCGATGATGTTCCTGTCGTGGCAGATCACGGTCGCCTCGCTGATCCTGCTGCCGATCTTCCTCGTGCCCGCACGCTGGATCGGCCGCACGCTGCAGCAGATGACGCGCGAGCAGATGCAGCTCAACGCCGACATGTCCACGCAGATGACCGAGCGGTTCAACGTCGCAGGCGCCCTGCTGGTGAAGCTCTTCGGCCGCCCTGACGAGGAGGCCGCCGACTTCTCCGGCAAGTCCGGACGGGTGCGCGACATCGGCGTCAAGATCGCCATGGCCAACCGCGTGTTCTTCACCGCCCTGGCTCTCGTCGCCTCGCTCGCGACGGCGCTGGTCTACGGTGTCGGAGGCAACCTGGTCATCACGGGCGTCCTCACGATCGGCACCCTGCTGGCGCTGGCGGCGCTGCTCGGCCGGCTGTACGGGCCGCTCACCGCCCTCTCCAACGTGCGCGTCGACGTCATGACGGCGCTGGTCAGCTTCGAGCGCGTCTTCGAGGTGCTCGACCTCGAGCCGATGGTGCAGGACAAGGCCGACGCCGCGGCGCTCACACCCGGCCCCGCGACCGTGCGCTTCGACCACGTCCGCTTCCGTTACCCGTCGGCCGAGGAGGTCTCGCTGGCCTCGCTCGAGTCGATCGCGCGGCAAGACACCTCGCCGGTCCGCGACGACGTGCTGCGCGAGGTCTCCTTCACGGCCGAGCCCGGCCAGATGGTGGCCCTCGTCGGCCCGTCCGGTGCCGGCAAGACCACCATCACGGCCCTCGTCAGCCGGCTGTACGACGTCACCGAGGGGTCGGTGACGGTCAACGGCTCCGACGTCCGCGACGTCACGCAGGAGTCCCTTCACGCGCTCGTGGGCGTCGTGACGCAGGACGCGCACATGTTCCACGACACGATCCGCGCCAACCTGCTCTACGCCAAGCCAGGTGCGACCGACGAGCAGCTGCACGACGCGCTGCGGGACGCCCAGGTGCTCGGCCTCGTGCAGGCTCTGCCGGACGGCCTCGACACCGTCGTGGGCGACCGTGGCTACCGGCTCTCGGGTGGCGAGAAGCAGCGCATGGCCATCGCGCGCCTTCTGCTCAAGGCCCCCGACGTCGTCGTGCTCGACGAGGCCACTGCCCACCTCGACAGCGAGTCGGAGGTCGCCGTCCAGGAGGCGCTTGCCAACGCGCTGCAGGGCCGCACGTCGCTGGTGATCGCGCACCGCCTGTCGACGATCCGCGAGGCCGACAAGATCCTCGTGATCGTCGACGGCCGCGTCGCCGAGCAGGGCCGCCACGACGAACTGCTGGCCGCCGGCGGCACGTACTCCGACCTCTACCGCACCCAGTTCGCGACCCAAGAGCCCGCGACCGCCTGAACCCCCGATTCGGTAGTGCCAAGGCGTCACCCGTGACGCTTCGGCACTACCGAATCGTCAGGTGCGTTCGGCGGCCAGGGCCTCGACGATGCGGCGGACGAGCTCGAGGTCGACGCCGTCCTTCAGCGCGAGCTTGGTCGTGCCGCGGCCGGAGGAGTACGGCGCCAGCTCCTCGACCAGGTCGGGCGGAGAACCCGGCGTCGGGTAGATGCTCACGTGCTTGGCCCAGCCGGCCACGTGCACGACCGCGTGCCCGTCGACGTCGAAGGTCGGCATGCCGTAGCTGATCCGCTCGGTGGCGGCGGGCACCACCTCGTGGACGATCGCGCGGATCTGCGCGATCACCTCGCGGACGTGCTCGGGCTGGGCGGCCAGGTAGTCGTCGATGGTGCTCGGTGCGTCGGCCATGCGGGCGAGTATGGACTGCCGGCTAGAGGCTGCGCAGCATCCCGCCGTCGACGGGCACGAGGCTGCCCGACACGTACGACGCGGCGGGGGAGAGCAGGAACGCCGACACCTTGCCGAGCTCGTCGGGCTCGCCGTAGCGGCCGAGGGGAATGGCGGCCTCGTTGCGGCGGCGGACCATGTCGGGAGCGCCCAGGCGGGCGTCGACCGCGAACATGCGGTCGGTCGCCAGACGGCCGGGGAGGATGCCGTTGACGCGGATGCCACGCGGCCCGAGCTCGTCGGCGAGGTCCTTGACCATCATGGCGAGGCCCGGTCGGAGGCCGTTGCTGGTCGTGAGGCCGGGCACGACCTCCTTCGCCGATGACGACAGGATCAGCAGGATCGAGCCACCGGTGCCGGCCACGTCGTTCGGCTCCGGGCTCATGGCGTTGGCCGCGGCGCGGGCGACGCGCAGGGCGCCGAGGAAGACGGTCTCGAAGGAGATCCGCCAGGTCTCGTCGTCGGTGGTCATGGGGGTGCCGGCGGCAGGCCCTCCGACGCTGATGAGGGCGCCGTCGAGGCGGCCGAACATGGCGACCGAGGCTGCCACGACACGCTCGGCTGCGGCGCTGTCCGCGAGGTCGGCTGGGACGCCGACGGCCGAGGACGATCCGAGCTCAGCCACCGCCTCGTCGATGCCCTGCTGGTCGCGGGCGCAGATGACGACCTTGGCGCCCTCGTTGACCAGGGCGCGCGCGGAGGCGAGCCCGAGGCCGCGCGAGCCACCGGTGACGACGAAGACGCGATCGTTCAGGCCGAGGTCCATGCCTGCAGTGTGCCGTCCGTCGGGCGGGTCGGCACCGTGCCACGCGGCCGAACGGGTGACAATTGGTCGCTTTGCGCTACGGCAGACGGCCGAGAAGTCGACGCAGCGTCACCGGTTCAGTCGAGCCCTGTCGGCTGTCCGACCGTGCCGGCGGGAGCTGCCTCGTCGGTCAGGGCGGCCTCGGCCGCGGCGTACTCGGACTCGCGCCGGATGAGGACGACGAAGCCGATCACGGCGACCGCGGCGAAGAACAGCCACTGGACGGCGTACGACAGGTGCGGGCCGTCCGAGAGGTCGGGAAGCGGGATGGCCGTGAGGTCGCTGCTCTCGGCTGGCGTCGAGGTGACCAGGGTGACGTAGCCGGGGTACGCCGTGGCGTCGCCCGCGACCAGGGGCACCGACAGGTCGGTGATCTGCCCCGCGGGCAGGTCGGACGGCTGGACGTCCGGCGCCTCCTCGGAGGGCTGGACCCGGGCGGTCATGGTGACGACGCCCGTGGGAGGCGCAGGAACCGTCTGGGTCGCCGTGGCCGCCCCATCCGCTCCGATCCACCCGCGGTTGACGACGAGAACGCTGCCCGAGGTGGTGACGAGCGGCGTGACGACCCAGAACCCGTTCTTGCCGTCGAGGGGGCGCTTGCGGACGAGCACGGTGCCTGCCGCGTCGTACCGGCCGGTCGCGGTGACGGGGATCCACCGCTGGTCGTCGCCGACCGACGAGGTGGGTGCCCCGGCCGTCATCACCTGCTCCACGGGCACCGCGGCCAAGGCGCTGTGCGTGGTGACGAGGTCGTTGTAGTGGCGCCGGTCGTCGAGGCGGTGCAGCTGCCAGCGCGACAGCAGGATGAACGACGGGAGCACGAGCAGCACGAGGAACCCGAGCGCCAGCCACCGAGGCTGGCGCAGGAACCCGTATCTGTTCACGGGACGAGCCTAAGCCGCCGTGCGCACATCCTCATCCGCGGGATCTCGTTGGCATAGGAGGGCGCAGGTGCGGAACGGCCTCGAGCCAGGCCGGACTGCGCAGCGCGGACAGGGCGACGGGCACCTAGTCTCACTTCATGCGTCTCGTCGACGGGTTCGGTCGGATCGCCACGGACCTCCGTGTCTCCCTCACCGACCGCTGCAACCTGCGGTGCACCTACTGCATGCCCGCCGAGGGCCTGCCCTGGCTGCCCAACGACACCCTGCTCACCGATGACGAGCTGATCCGCGTCGTCCGCGTGGCCGTCGACCTCGGCGTCACCGACATCCGCTTCACCGGTGGGGAGCCCCTGCTGCGTCCGAGCCTGCCGCGCATCGTGCGCGACATCGCGTCGCACCCGTCGGCCCCGCGCATCTCGCTGACCACCAACGGCATCGGCCTGGCCTCCGTGGCGCAGGACCTGAAGGACGCCGGCCTGCACCGCGTCAACGTCTCGCTCGACACGCTCGACGCGGACCGCTTCAAGGAGCTGACCCGCCGTCCGCGCATCGACGACGTCTTCCGGGGGCTCGAGGCGGCTGCGGCCGCGGGCCTCACCCCCGTCAAGGTCAACGCGGTGCTCATGCGCGGCGTCAACGACGTCGAGGCCGTCGACCTTCTGGCCTTCTGCCTGGAGCGAGGCTACGAGCTGCGGTTCATCGAGCAGATGCCGCTCGACGCCCAGCACGCGTGGACCCGCGAGGAGATGATCGCGGCCGACGAGATCCTCGAGCTGCTCGCTGTGCGGTTCGATCTCAGCGCCGACGAGGTGCCGCGGGGGAGCCAGCCCGCAGAGCGGTTCCGGGTCGCGGACAAGGACGGCCGCCACCTCGGCACGGTCGGGGTCATCGGCTCGGTCACGCGCCCGTTCTGCGCCGCTTGCGACCGCGTGCGCATCACCGCCGACGGCGCCGTGCGCAACTGCCTCTTCGCCCGCGACGAGCACCCGCTGCGCGACATCGTGCGCTCGGGCGGGACCGACGACGACATCGCCGCGGTGTTCCTGGGTGCCATGGCCGTGAAGAAGGCCGGCCACGGTATCGGCGACGTCGACTTCATCCAGCCCGACCGTCCGATGTCCGCCATCGGGGGCTGAGGACCCGGTCAGGGGCTGTCGGGCTTGGCGTCGCCGCGCCCGAGCATCCGCCGTGACGGCCGCACGGCCAGCGTGAAGCCCTCGCGGTCGCTGCGCTCCCGGCCGGCGTTGGCCATGATCACCGCGACGTACGGCAGGCAGACAGCGCCCACCACGAGCACCCAGCGCCACGGCGGGGGTGCGAGCACCGCGCCGACGACGCACGCGGTGCGGATACCCATCTGCCAGAGGTAGCGGCGGGTGCGCCCGGACTGCTCGTCGCTCAGCGAGGCGCCCGCATCGGTGATGCGGTGAACCTCCTCGCGAGCGGGCTTGTCCAGCACGCGCCCACGGTACGGCGACGGGGGCGGTCCGGCATCCGCTGGTGCCGAGGGCCCGGACGTGATTCGCGCCGCATACCGCTCTCCGCGACACCTGGCTCCCCGTGCGCCGCTGGCTGGGGGCAGGATGCTCGGCATGAGCAACCGCACCTACCGCGTCACCGAGATCGTCGGCACCTCCAGCGAGGGCCTCGAGCCCGCCATCCGGAACGGCCTCGCCCGTGCCGCGCAGACCCTGCGCCACATGGACTGGTTCGAGGTCACGGAGATCCGCGGACAGCTCCGCGAGGGCAACGTCGAGCACTTCCAGGTCGGCATGAAGATCGGTTTCCGGCTCGAGGACTCGTGACCCGGGTCGACGGCCCCGGGCCGGGCGTCCGCGAGGTGGTGATCACCCACCTCGAGATGACCGACGCGGGGGCGCTCCGACCTGCCCGCGAGCCGAGGGTGCCCGCGACGCTGGTGCACGTCGGGAGGCCTGCTCCCGAGCTGTCGCGCTTCTTCTACCGGGCAGTCGGCGGCGACTGGTACTGGCTCGACCGCCTGGACTGGACGTACGAGCAGTGGCTCGCCTGGGTGAGCGCGCCGGGCCACGAGCTCTGGTACGCCGTGGTCGACGGAGCGCCCGCTGGCTACGTCGAGCTGGACCGCTCTTCCGGCGGCCCGGGCTCGGTGGAGATCGCCTACTTCGGCCTCCTGCCCGGCTTCGCCGGTCTCGGCCTCGGGGGATGGCTGCTCACGCGCGCGATCGAGCGGGCGTGGGCCGTCGAGGGCACGACCCGCGTCTGGGTGCACACGAGCGAGCTCGACTCCGAGCCCGCGCTCGCGAACTATCTCGCCCGCGGTCTCACGCCGTACGGCACCGAGACCGAGCACTGGGACGTCACGCAGCCCTCGCCCGGCCCCTGGCGCGGAGCCAGATAGAGCCTGTTACGAGGCCTGGCTGACGGTGCTGAAGTTGAAGTCGTCGACCAGCAGCGGCGGCATCACCGCACGGTTGAAGTAGTCGCCCATCTCGCGTGCCAGCGTCGGCACCGGGGTGCCGGCATCAGCGATCCGCGAGAGCAGCGCGAGCGGCGACTCGTTGAACCGGAAGTTCGTGGCTGCACCGACCACCTCGCCGCCGCGCACGACGTACACGCCGTCGCGTGTGAGGCCGGTGAGCAGGCCGGTCTGCGCGTCGACCGTGCGGTTGTACCAGGTGCAGGTCACCAGCAGCCCGTCGTCGCAGCGCGCCACGACCTCGGCCAGCGACCCGCTGGCGCCGACGACGTCGAGCCGGAGGTTGTCCGCCGCCGGGGCGAACCCGACGCCCGTGACGGACGAGGTGTGCCGCGACGTGATGAGGCCGGCGAGCACCCCGCCGTCGATCCACCGCGTGGCGGGCACGGGCAGGCCGTTGTCGAACACCGAGGCGTACGGCGAGGACGCCGACGTGATGAGGAACGGCTGCGCCTCCTGGCCGACCCAGGAAGGGTCCGAGCTCAGCGAGACGCGGGCGTCGGCCACGGTCTCGCCGACGCGCGTGCCTCCGCCGCGACGGCTCCACACCGACTGGCCCTCGTGCGCCATCAGGGCGGCCGACGACCAGTAGAGGTCGATCATCAGGTCGGCCACGGCACTCGGGGTCAGCAGGGCGCGGTGGCGGCCGGGGGAGATCTCGACCGGGCGTTCCTGCCAGGCGAGGCCCTGGCGCACCTCGGCGTCGACCGAGGCCAGGTCGAGGCCCTCGAGCGTGCGTGCGGCACGCCCTGCCCACGCCGACCGGCTGCGCTCGTGGCTCTTGCCCGTGAGCTCGAGCCGGCCCTCGGTGTCGGTGAAGCGCAGGCGTACGCCGGTGCTCGTGCCGAGGTAGTTCGTGCACGCGGCCTGCTCGGCGTAGCCGAAGTGCTCGAGGCCGTCGGCGCGGCCGGCGGCCAGCACCTCGCCGAGGCCGGGAGCGATCGCACCGAACGAGGCTCCGGTCTCGACCAGAGGCGCGTCGGCCCAGTCCGGTGACGCCGCGAGGTCGCGCGCGAGCTCTGCTGCGTCCTCGGCCGGGCCGTCCTCGACGGCCATCATCTCGGCGCGGCGCACGATGTCGGGGATCGCGGCGGCGCTGGGGGCGCTGACGGTGACCGATCCTGCGGCCACACCGCCCTCGACGTCGACGAGCGCGATCACGGTGACCGACGTCGACAGCGTCTCGCCGTTGGTCGTCAGCGTGCTGCGGGCCCAGCGCAGGTTGGCGATGCTCCGCGCCTGCACCAGCACGATGCAGTCGCGCGAGGTCGATGCGGCGAGCGCGCGCTCGACGATCTCCTGGGGCCCGATCATCGACCGGCCTCCTTCGCCGAGTTGAGCACGTTGACCTGGTCGAACACCGCGGCCGGGCACCCGTGCGAGACGGCGGCGACCTGACCGGGCTGGCCCTTGCCGCAGTTGAACGCACCACCGAGCAGGTAGGTCGACTCGCCGCCGATCGCCTTCATCGAGCCCCAGAAATCGGTGGTGGTCGCCTGGTAGGCGACGTCCTTCAGCTGGCCCTCGATGCGGCCGTTGCGGATGCGGTGGAACCGCTGCCCGGTGAACTGGAAGTTGAAGCGCTGCATGTCGATCGACCACGACTTGTCGCCGACGATGTAGATGCCGTCCTCGACGCCCTCGACGAGCTGCTCGAGGGTCGGACCGTCCGCGGCGGGCTGCAGGGAGACGTTGGGCATCCGCTGGATGGCCGTGTGCACGGCGCTGTCGGCGTACGCGCAGCCGTTCGACCGCTCGAGTCCGTGCTCGTGGGCCATCGACCGGTCGAGCTGGTAGCCGACGAGGACCCCACCGTTGATGAGGTCCCAGGTCTGGCCGGCTACACCCTCGTCGTCCCAGCCGACGGTGGACAGGCCGTGCTCCACCACGCGGTCGCCGGTGACGCGCATGCCGGGCACGCCGTACTGCAGGGTGCCGAGCTTGTCCGGAGTGGCGAACGACGTGCCGGCGTAGTTGGCCTCGTAGCCGAGCGCGCGGTCGAGCTCGGTGGCGTGGCCGATCGACTCGTGGATCGTGAGCCAGAGGTTGGTCGGGTGGATGAGCAGGTCGTAGCGGCCCGGCTCGACCGACGGCGCCGCGAGCTTCTCCGCGAGGTACGTCGGCAGCTGCGCGATCTCGTCGTCCCAGTCCCAGCGGCGGGCACCCCCGACGTCGGTCACGTCGCCGGTGACGTACTCCCAGCCGCGGCCCGAGGGCGGTGCAGTGGTCGACATGGTCTCGAACGCACCCGTCGCGGGATCGACGGCCAGCGCTGTGATCTCGGACTCGAGCCGCACCCGCTGCTGCACCGTGCGGCTGCCCGCGAGGTCGGCGTAGAACGTGCGCTCCTTCACCGCGTGCAGCGACGCGGTCGCGTGCGCGACGGCGTCGTGCGCCATGACCGAACGGCTGCGCTCGGCCAGCAGCGCCACGCGCTCGCCCTCGGCGACGCCGAACGGGTCGATCACGTACGACGACACCCACGAGCCCACGTGCACGGGCTCGGGCGCGAGCTCGACGCGTGCCGTCGTGAGTGGAGCGCTGATGCGGGCCATCGCGACAGCGCGGTCGGCGAGCCCCACGGCGACGCCGGGCTCGATCACGTCGGACGCCGCGAAGCCCCAGCACCCGTCGACGAGGACGCGTACAGACATGCCGTTGTCGTCGTCGTGGCTCGAGCCCTCGACCTGCGCGTCGCGCAGCTTCTGGTACGTCGTCAGCGTCGACACGACCCGTACGTCGGCGTGCGAGGCCCCGAGGGATCGGGCGCGCGACAGGGCCGCGTCGGCGCAGGCGTCGAGGGGTAGGGCAAGGAACTCGCTGTCGACCTCGTGGGTCACGCGTCGTCTCCGTCCAGGGTCGGGTCGAGCACGACCTTCCCGGTGGTGCGTCGGGCCCGGAGGTCCTCGTGGGCCTGCCGGGCGTGGGACAGAGCGTAGGTGTGACCGGCGAGCGGCCGCAGGCGCTTGTCGGCCACCATCGCGACCAGCTCGCGCAAGGGCTCGACGACCATCGCCTGGGCGTGCTTGGGGCGCATCGCGTCCACCAGCCAGAAGCCGATGATCGAGTGCGAGCCGACCAGCAGGTTGCCGGGCGACACGGGGTGCGGAGCCTTCCGGCCCGCCATGCCGAACGTCACGAGCCGGCCGAACGGCGCCAGCGCCAGGAGGCTGCCGTCGAAGGTGGTGCCGCCGACCATCTCGAACACGACGTCGACCTTCTTGCCGCCGTTGGCGGAGATCAGGAGGTGCTCGATGTCCTGCGCGGAGGCGTCCGGGTGACCGACGACGCCGACGTCGGCGCCGAGGTCGAGCGCGAGGTCGATCTTGTCCTGCGAGGACGCCGTGGCGATGACGCGACCGGCTCCCGCCTGCTTGGCCAGCTGGACGGCGAGGTTGCCGACGCCGCCGGCCGCGGCGTGCACGACGACGCTGTCGCCGGGCTGGACGCGCGCGCAGGTCTTGACGAGGTGCCAGGCGGTGAGCCCCTGCACGAGCAGGCTGAGGGCCGCGGCGTCGCTGACGCCGTCCGGCACGTCGAAGGCGAGGCCGGCGTTGACGACCGCCTTCTCCGCGTAGCCGCCGCCGTGCGCCACGAAACCGCACACGCGGCGCGGGAAGCCGTCCGGGTCGACGACGCCGACGACCTCGGAGCCCGGCACGAACGGCAGGTCGCTGCCGGACAGGTAGGTGTTCTCGACCTGGTGGGTGTCGGCGTAGTTGACGCCGGCGCCCGTGACGTGGACGAGCAGCTCGCCCGGGCCGGGATGGGGGTCGACGAGCACGACGGGCTCGAGGACCTCGGGGCCGCCGAAGGTGCGCACCTGGATCGCTCTCATGCCTCCGACCCTAGACCGGCCCGACCGGCGATGCGGTTCCTCCGTACCCCTCGGTAACCGCTAGTTTCACCGGAGGCGTCCGCGACCAGCGGGAGCCGGTCGGACGGACGGATCGGAGTCCCGCGTGAGCCGCGTCGTGCTGGTGACCGGAGGCAACCGGGGCATCGGCCTCGCCATCGCGCAGGCCTTCGTGGCGCTCGGCGACAAGGTCGCGATCACGGCCCGGAACGGCCAGCTCCCGACCGAGCTCGAGGGCACCGACGTCCTGGTCGTGCAGGCCGACGTCACCGACACCGCGAGCATCGACGCCGCCTTCGACCGCATCGAGGCCGAGCTCGGCCCGGTGGAGGTCGTCATCGCCAACGCCGGCGTCACCCGCGACGGGCTCATCATGCGGATGAGCGACGACGACGTGAACGCCGTCATCGACACCAACCTCGTCGGCTCGCTGCGGGTCGCCCGTCGCGCCGCCAAGGGCATGGTCCGGCTGCGCCGCGGCCGCATCGTCTTCGTGTCCAGCGTGGTCGGCCTCCTCGGCTCGGCCGGCCAGGCCAACTACGCCGCGTCCAAGGCCGGCCTCGTCGGCCTCGCCCGCTCGCTGGCCCGTGAGCTCGGCAGCCGCGGCATCACGGCCAACGTCGTCGCCCCCGGCTTCGTCGACACCGAGATGACGGCCGTGCTCGGCGAGGACCGCAAGAAGGAGATCCTCGGCTCCGTCCCGCTGGGCCGCTACGCCTCCACCGACGAGATCGCCGGCGTCGTCACGTTCCTCGCCGGCGACGCCGCCGGCTACATCACCGGTGCCGTCGTCCCCGTGGACGGCGGACTGGGCATGGGCCACTGAGCACCGACCGAGCAGAAGGACCGTTCATGGGAATTCTCGAGGGCAAGCGCCTGCTGATCACCGGCGTCCTCACCGACCAGTCGATCGCGTTCCACGTGGCGAAGCTGGCCCAGCAGGAGGGCGCGACCATCGTCCTGTCGTCGTTCGGCCGCGCGATGTCGATCACGACGCGCATCGCCAAGCGACTCCCGGCCGAGGCACCGGTCATCGAGCTCGACGTCACCGACCCCGAGCAGCTCGCCGGCCTGGCCGACGTCCTGCGCCAGCACGTCGACGGGCTCGACGGCGTCCTGCACTCGATCGGCTTCGCGCCCGAGGCCGCGCTCGGTGGCAACTTCCTCAACACCGAGTGGGCCGACGTCGCGACCGCCGTGCACGTGTCGGCGTTCTCGCTCAAGTCTCTCGCCGTCGCCTGCCTGCCGCTGATGGTGGGGGAGGGTCGCACATCCTCGGTGGTCGGCCTCGACTTCGACGCTCAGGTGGCGTGGCCGAAGTACGACTGGATGGGTGTCGCCAAGGCGGCGTTCGAGTCGACCTCCCGCTACCTGGCCCGTGACCTCGGCCCGCAGGGCGTCCGCGTCAACCTCGTGGCTGCCGGCCCGATCAAGACCACCGCAGCCAAGTCGATCCCCGGGTTCGACGAGTTCGACGGCGTCTGGGGCGGCTCGCGCGCCCCGATCGGCTGGGACATGAGCGACCCCGAGCCTGCCGCGCGCGCCTGCGTCGCGCTGCTGTCCGACTGGTTCCCCAAGACGACGGCGGAGATCATCCACGTCGACGGCGGCGTGCACGCGATGGGCGCCTGACCCCTCCTTCGAAGGCGCCCACCCGGACGCCGCCTGTCGCCGCGAGTCCGGGTACGTCGCTGCGGCATGCTGGCACCGTGGTGAGAGGCCAGCGGAAGTACGACCGCGTCGTGGCGCGGCCGTACCGCTATCACTCCGCCAACGCCCGCCGCCTCACGGTGGCTCTGTCGGCGGTGGTCGTGGTGATCGTCGTCGGGTCGATGGGCTACGTCGCCCTCGGCATCGACGCGCTCGACGCGCTGTACCAGACCGTCACGACCGTGACGACGATCGGCTTCCGCGAGGTCGTCCCGTTCGACAACGGCCTCAAGATCTACACGATGATCGTCGCCCTCGCCGGCGTCGGCACCGTGCTCTACGCACTCACGCTCACCCTCGAGCTCGTCCTCGAGGGACAGCTCGGCAACCTGTGGGGACGGCGACGCATGCAACGCGACATCGACAAGCTCGAGGGCCACGCCATCGTGTGCGGCTTCGGCAGGGTCGGCCGGGCGGCGGCCGAGCAGCTCGCAGCCTCCGGCGTCGATGTGGTCGTCGTCGACCAGAGCGAGGCCCGGCTCGAGTCCTGCCCGCTGCCGCACGTGATCGGCGACGCGACCGACGACGACGTGCTGCGTGCCGCCGGGATCCGTACGGCTAAGACGCTCGTCGCATCGCTCGACGACGACCCCGGCTCGGTGTTCGTGGTCCTCACCGCCCGGAGCGTCAACCCCGACCTCTTCGTGATCGCGCGCTCGCGCACCGACGACGCCGAGGCGAAGTTCCTGCGAGCCGGCGCCGACCGAGTCGTGAACCCGCAGCGCATCGGGGGCAACAGGATCGCGGCATTCGCCGACTCGCCCGACGTCGTCGACTTCCTCGACGTCGTGATGCACGAGGGCCGGCACGAGTTCCGACTGTCCGACATCGAGGTGCACGCGGGCTCGCCGCTGGTGGGCTCGTCGATCGCGGACACCCGGGCGGAGGAGGGCGGCAGCGCCATCCTGCTGGCGCTACGCAGCCAGGGCCGTTTCGTCACCAACCCCGACCCGAGCCGCGCGCTCACGGTCGGCGACGTGCTCATCGTCGTCGGCACAGCGGATCAGGTCGACCGCCTGCACGAGCGGGCGCACGCCCAGTGACCCGCCGACTCGTCGTCCTGCGGCACGCCAAGAGCGCCTGGCCGCCCGGGGTTCTCGACCACGACCGCCCGCTGGACGAGCGCGGTGTGCGCGACGCCAAGGCCGTCGGTGCCTGGCTCCGCGAGAACGTCGGGCTGCCGGACCACGTCGTCGTCTCCAGCGCCCGGCGCACCCGAGGCACCTGGACCCTCGTCGCCGGACCGCTCGGCTACATCGGCGCGGCGGGGTACGACGTCGACTCACCCGGCCCGCTCACCGTGGACCCTCGCGTGTACGACGCATCGGTGGGAACCCTCGTCACCGTGCTCCGCGAGCTGCCCGACCGTGTGCGCACGGCGGTGATCGTCGGGCACAACCCCGGCTGCGAGGACCTCGTCGCCCACCTCGCCGGCACCGCCGACCCCGAGGCCCGTGCGCGGCTCGCGCTGAAGTACCCGACGTCCGGCCTGGCCGTGCTCGACCTGCACGTCCCATGGCCCGAGCTGCACCGCGGGCAGCGCCCACCTGGCCCAGTTCGTCGCCCCCCGCGGCTGATCAGCGGACGGGGGGCGCCGGGGTAGGGGTGCCTGCGTCGGCGTCGGCCTGCTCGATCTCCTCGCGGGTGATCCCGAGCAGGTAGAGCACAGGGTCCAGGAACGGCACAGTCAGCCCGGTGTCGGCCTGGGCGCGCACGACCGGCTTGGCGTTGAAGGCGATGCCGAGGCCGGCGGCGGCGAGCATGTCGAGGTCGTTGGCCCCGTCGCCGATGGCGACCGTGCGCTCGAGCGGGATGCCCTCGAGGCTCGGCGAACTCGCGCAGCGCTGCGGCCTTGGCCGCGCGGTCGATCACCGCGCCGACCACGCGCCCGGTGAGGGCGCCGTCGACCACCTCGAGCACGTTGGCGCGCGCGTGGTGGATGCCGAGCTCCTCGGCGAGCGGGTCGACGACGGCGGAGAAGCCACCGGACACCACGGCGACGCGGAAGCCGAGGCGCGTGAGGGTGCGGACGAGGGTGCGCGCACCTGGCGTCAGTCGCACCGACTCGCGCACCTCCGCCAGCGCCGACTCGGGCACGCCGGCCAGCAGCGCGACCCGGGCGTGCAGCGACTCCGCGAAGTCGAGCTCACCGCGCATCGCGCGCTCGGTCACCTCGCGCACCTCGGCCTCGCAGCCGGCGTGCGCGGCGATCAGCTCGATCACCTCGTCCTGGATGAGCGTCGAGTCGACGTCCATCACCACGAGGTATGTGCCGCGGCCGCGGAGGCCGCGTCTCTGCACCGCGACGTCCACGCCGAGCGCTGCCGACTCCGCAGCCAGGGCCTCGCGCAGCTCCTGCTGGTCGGCGCCCGAGACAGACAGCTCGATCGCGGTCACCGGGTACGCCGCGGTGCGCACGATGCGGTCGATGTTGCCCCCGAGCGCGGAGATGCGTCGCGTGATGCCCGACAGCGCGGACGGCAGCAGCGGGTGGCCGAGCACGGTCACCAGGAGGCGGCCTCGGCGGCCGGGGACGTGCTCGGCCGCGCCGAGGACGACGTCGGCGTCCATCTCCAGCTCGTGCGCGACCTCGCGCGCGGTGACAGCAGCGGCGTCGAGCACGAGCGTGGCGCCGTGCTCCACCGTCGGGCCGACGAGGACGCCGAGGGTGAGACGGCCGCGGATCACGACCTGCTCGGCGTCGAGGATCTCGAGGTCGTGGACGGCGAGGGCTGCGGTGAGGGTCGCGGTGACGCCGGGCCGGTCGCGGCCGGTGAGGGTGATGAGGAGCGTGCGCGGCTGCTCGTCGGCGTCGTGGTCCATCTCGGCGCCGAGCCTAGCGACCGGAGCGCCACGCCTTCGGTGCAGGCTCCGGCTCCGCCTCGGCCGAGCAGGCGGCGCAGAGGGCGTGACGCGCGGCAGCGCGCAGAGGGCGAAGAGTCTCGGCCCGGGCGTTCATCTCGGCCGCCGTGACGGCCGCGCCGTCGGTGCCGAGGGCCACGTCGAGGATGCCGAGAAGCCGCGCCGCCTGCACGACCGAGCGCTGCGCCCGGGCGGGCAGCGAGGGCGGCAGGTCGATGCGCGACACGGCCCGCTCGACGCCCGCCAGGCGCCCGGCGACGTCGTCCCGGCCGCGGGCGAGGTCGAGGGAGGCGAGCGTGCTCGTGGTCTCGCGCAGGGCGTCGGCGAGCGCGCGCTCGGCCTCCGACAGCGTCGGCAGCCCGTGCGGATGGACCGAGTACGGCACCTCGCGCACGTCCCAACGGACCACCGCACCCGAGTCGCTCGGGGCCGACGTGGGGAGCAGCGCCCAGTGCTGCGTGCCGGGCCCGGACACCGTCATCACGACCTCGCCCGCAGCGGTGGCATCGGCCGTCACGTCAGGTGGCCCCGGCATCCCCAGCGGGTCGCCCGGCTCGGGCAGCACCACCCGCAGCGCCGTCACACCTGCGCCCCGGAGGCGGCCGAAGGCCAGCGCGAGCGAGACGGCGTCGTCCTCGCCCGGCGCGCCCACCACGCGGTGCAGAGCGTCGACGCCGACCGCGTGCACGGAGGCGTCCTCGACGGTCGTCGCACCCGACAGGCACGCGTTGCCCCACAGGGTCACGAGGGCGGCGCGGGGGAGCGCGGCACGTCGGTCCGAGGGCACCCCGCAACCCTAGGACGACGCCGGCGACCCGTAGGGTTCGGGACGTGAGCGACGTCCTGCGGTTCCTCGACGTCGACGTCGTGCGCGGTGGCGTGCCGATCGTCGACAAGGTCAGCTGGGACGTCGCCGAGGGCGAGCGCTGGGCGATCCTCGGCCCCAACGGCGCCGGCAAGACCACGCTGCTCGCGATCGCCGCCACGCTCATCCACCCGACCCGCGGCACAGCCGAGGTGCTCGACGAGACCCTCGGCCGCACCGACGTCTTCGAGCTGCGGCCGCGCATCGGCGTCGCCAGCCCGACCCTGAGCGAGTACATCCCCGACGACGAGATCGTGGCCGACGTCGTCGTCACCGCCGCCTACGCCGTGGCCGGGCGCTGGCGCGAGCGGTACGAGGTCGACGACCACGGCCGCGCCCAGGCGCTCCTCGACCAGCTCGGCGTGGGCCACCTCGTGAAGCGGACGATCGGCACGCTGTCCGAGGGGGAGCGCAAGCGCGTGCTCGTGGCCCGCGCCCTGATGACCGACCCCGAGGCTCCTGCTGCTCGACGAGCCGGCGGCCGGGCTCGACCTCGGTGGCCGGGAGGACCTCGTCCGCCGCCTCGGGGAGATCGCCAACGACCCCTATGCGCCCACCACCGTGCTCGTCACCCACCATGTCGAGGAGATCCCGTCGGGCTTCACCCACGGCATGCTCCTGCGCAAGGGCGCGGTCGTGGCCCAGGGCCCGCTGCACGAGGTGCTGACCGCCGCCAACCTCAGCAGGACCTTCGGCCTCGACCTCACCGTCGAGTTCCGCGGCGACCGCTGGTGGGCCCGCGCCGTTTGAGCGCATCCGCCGTACGGCCGGTCTGCGGTGAATCTCCGAGGCCCCGGGGCGGGTCGCACCTAGGATCAGGGACATGGACCCATGGGTGTGGTGGCTGATCGCGACGGGACTGCTCCTGGTCGGTGAGATGCTCACGACCACGCTGGTGCTCGCGATGATCTCCGGCGGTACCGCTGCCTCGACCGTTGCGGCCCTCGCCGGTGCAGGCGTGCCGCTGCAGTTCGGGGTGTTCGCCGTCGTGGCGCTCGGCCTGCTGTTCGTCGTACGCCCGATCGCGCGCAAGCACCGCAAGCAGCCCCCGGCCATCCGCACCGGTGTCGACGCGCTCGTGGGCGCGGACGCCGAGGTGGTCGAGATGGTCACCGCACGGGACGGCCGCGTGAAGATCGGCGGCGAGACCTGGTCGGCGCGCACGGTCGACTCCGACCGGAGCATCGAGGCCGGGGAGATGGTGCGGGTCATCCGCATCGACGGCGCCACAGCGCTCGTCGACTAGAGGACTGCCGCCGGCCGGAACCCCGGCACGGCGGACGAGGCGCGGCGTACCCGCCGCGTGAAGGAAGGACGGGGTCGTGGACACCGGAAACATCGTCGTCGTGATCATCGCAGCAGTGCTCGTGCTGTTCGTGATCGTCACGCTCGCCAAGGCCGTACGCATCGTGCCCCAGGCACGCGCCGGCATCGTCGAGCGGCTCGGCCGCTACAGCCGCACCCTCAGCCCCGGGCTCTCGCTCCTGGTCCCGTACATCGACGCGCTGAAGCCGCTGGTCGACATGCGCGAGCAGGTCGTGTCCTTCCCGCCGTCGTCGGTGATCACGCAGGACAACCTCGTCGTCAACATCGACTCGGTCATCTACTTCCAGGTCACCGACCCGAAGGCCGCGATGTACGAGATCGCGAGCCCCATCACGGGTATCGAGCAGCTGACCGTCACGACGCTGCGCAACGTCATCGGCGGCATGGACCTCGAGCAGACGCTCACCTCGCGCGAGTCGATCAACGACGCTCTGCGCGGCGTGCTCGACGAGGCCACCGGCAAGTGGGGCATCCGCGTCAACCGCGTCGAGCTCAAGGCCATCGACCCGCCCGCCAGCGTGCAGGAGTCGATGGAGAAGCAGATGCGGGCCGAGCGCGAGAAGCGCGCCTCGATCCTCACCGCCGAGGGCTTCAAGCAGTCGCAGATCCTCACGGCCGAGGGCGAGAAGCAGTCCGCGATCCTGCGCGCCGAGGGTGACGCGCAGTCGCAGATCCTCCGCGCCGAGGGCGAGGCCCAGGCCATCCAGAAGGTCTTCGACGCCATCCACGCCGGCGACGCCGACGAGAAGGTGCTGGCCTACCAGTACCTCCAGGCGCTCCCGTCGATCGCCAACGGCACGGCCAACAAGGTGTGGGTCCTGCCCGCGGAGCTCTCGCAGGCCATGCACAACCTCGGCACCGCGTTCACCAAGGGCGGCGCCTCCGGCTCCGGCGAGAACGGCTGACCGTCCGCGGATGAACCTCCTGCTCCTGGCAGGCGCGGGTGTCGTCGCAGGAGCGGTGAACGCCGCGGTCGGCAGCGGCACGCTGCTGACCTACCCGCTGCTGCTGGCGTCCGGCCTGCCGCCCGTCGTCGCCAACGGCACGAACAGCGCCGGACTGGCGCCCGGCAACCTGTTCGGGGCGTGGGGCTACCGGCGCGAGATGGCCGGGCGTCGACGCGAGGTCGTGCCGCTCGCGGCGTCCGTCGGCGTCGGCGCGCTCCTCGGAGCGCTGCTCGTCGTCGCACTGCCCGCGAGCGTGTTCGAGCGCGTGGTGCCGTGGTTCATCCTGCTGGCGTGCCTGCTCGTGGTGGTCGGCCCGCGTTTCACCTCGCTGCTCAAGGCCCGCGGAGTCGACCCCACCACGCTGCCGCGGCACGTCCTGCTCCCGCTCCTGTTCGTCGTCGGCCTGTACGCCGGCTACTTCGGCGCGGCGCAGGGCGTGATCATCGTGGCCGCGCTGACGGTGTTGTTCGACGTCGACGTGCAGCGCTCGAACGCCGTGAAGAACGTGCTTCAGGGCGTGTCCAACGGTGTGGCCGCGGTGGTGTTCGCGATCGCGGGCGTCGTCGCGTGGGCGCCTGCGCTCGCCCTCGCTGTGGGCGCGTCGGTCGGGGGTGCGGTCGGTGCTCCGGTCGCGAGGCGGCTGCCGGCCGCGGTGCTGCGCGGGCTCATCGTGGTGGTCGGCATCGTCGCGGCGGCTGTCAGCTTCGCGAGGATGTGACATGGCCAGGCTCCTCGAGGTGAGCGACCCGCGCGACCCGCGCCTGCGCGACTACACCGATCTCACCGACGTCTCGCTGCGCCGCATCCGCGAGCCGGAGGAGGGCCTCTTCCTCGCCGAGGGGGAGAAGGTGGTGCGCCGCGCGCTGGCCGCCGGCTACGAGCCACGATCGCTCCTCATGGCGGCCAAGTGGTGGGACGGCCTGCGCGACGTCGTCGAGCCGCACGACTGCGACGTCTACCTCGCAGACGACTCGCTGCTCGAAGGCGTCACCGGCTACCGCGTCCACCGCGGCGCGCTCGCGTCGATGCAGCGCACGCCGCTGCCGTCGCTGGACGACGTCCTCGCTGCTGCGCGTCGCGTCGTCGTCCTCGAGGACCTCGTGGACCACACCAACGTCGGCGCCGTGTTCCGGAACGCCGCCGCCCTCGGGATGGACGCCGTGCTCGTCAGCCCGGAGTGCGCCGACCCGCTCTACCGGCGCAGCGTGAAGGTGTCGATGGGCTCGGTCTTCGCCGTGCCGTGGACCCGGGCCGAGCCGTGGCCGGAAGCGCTGCGCTCGTTGGCCGATCGCGGCTTCGCGACGTACGCCCTCTCACCCGACCCGGCTGGCTCCGATCTTCGCGCGCTGGCGATCCCCGATCGCGTCGCGGTGGTGCTGGGCACCGAGGGGGAGGGGCTCACCGACGCTGCCCTCGCGGCCTGCACCCACCGCGTCCGCATCCCTATGGCTGCTGGTGTCGACAGCCTCAACGTCGCGGCGGCGAGCGCGGTCACGTTCTACGCGCTCGGTCAGGCGTAGCGCCCGGCGTCCTCGCTCGACGCACCCGTGCGCACGACCTCCTCGTAGCAGTCGACGAAGTCAGGCAGGAGCTGGTCGAGCACGCCCGCGTGGGCGGGGGAGACCATCACGTGCAGACCCGGCTCGCCACCGTTGGTGCCCGTGAGCCGGTTGAGGAACCAGCCCCGGCCCTCCATGAGGTCGGCGACGGCGAACAGCGAGACGTCCGGCCGCTCCGAGCGCCACGACAGCACCGTGCCCACCGGCGAGCCGTTGACGACGACACCGTCGCACGACTCGAAGCCGCCGCGGATCCGGCTGCCGGTCTCGAGCATCGAGGCGACCATCCGCTCGAAGCCGGAGCGACCGAGGTGCTGCAGCACCGCCCACGCCGCGATGACGGGTGCGGCCGACTTGGCGCCGGCGACAGCGGGCGAGCCGTACAGCCCGGCGGGCCACTGGTCGTAGACGAACCACTGGTGCTGGGCCCAGTCGCCGTCGCGGTGCAGCACCACCGAGCAGCCCTTCGGCACGAAGCCGTACTTGTGCAGATCGACCGACATGCTCGTGACACCCGGGACGTCGAACGTCCACGGCGCCACCGGCGCGGCCAGGAACGCCAGCACCATGCCGCCGACGCACGCGTCGACGTGGCAGCCCGCGCCTGCGTCGGCCGCGATCGCGGCGACGGCGGCGACGTCGTCCATCACCCCGTGCGGGTAGGAGAAGGCGGAGGCCACGACGAGGGCCGCGCGCTCGTCGACCAGGCCGCGCAGCGCGTCGAGATCCACGGTGAGGGTCGCCGGGTCGAGCGGCGCCTGCCGGTAGTCGAGATCGAGGAAGTGCGCGGCCTTGGCGTACGCCGGGTGCGCGGACGCCGGCGCGATCACCACGGGACGCTCGACACCCCGCGCGCGGGCCCGCTGCCGGGCCACGAGGACCGCCATGAGGATCGACTCGGTGCCGCCGGACGTGGTGCTGCCACCGCCGCCTCCCGGGAGCGCGACGAGCCGCCCGACCTCGCGCACGACGTCCTCCGACAGCCGCGACTGCTCGGGGAAGCGGAAGGGGTTGAGCGCGTTGCTGTAGAGCAGCCGGTCGTGCACCGCATGGGTGAGTCGCTCGATCTCGGGGTCGCCGGTCGGGTACGTGAGCCCGAACAGATGGGCACCGTGCGGATCGGGGTCGCTGCCGCGCGCGGCGTCGAGCTCGGCCAGGACGTCGTCGACGGGCCTTCCCTGCATCTCCACGGATGGCAGGCTACGGCCATGGCCGCAACGAAGGGACGCATCGTCGTGCTCCGGCACGCCGAGACCGAGTGGAGCCGTGCGGGTCGGCACACGGGCCGCACCGACGTGCCCCTGACGCCGGAGGGCGAGGAGGCCGCGCGCTCGGCCTCGAGACGCCTCGCGGCCTATGCACCGTCGCTGGTCCTCGTGAGCCCGTTGCAGCGCGCACGACGCACCGCGGAGCTCGCGGGCCTGACCGCCGAGGTGGACGCCGACCTCCTCGAGTGGGACTACGGCACCTACGAGGGACGCACGACGCAGGGGATCAAGGACGATCTCGGAGACCAGGCGTGGAGCGTGTGGACGACCCTCGACGGGCTCGGCGAGACGGTCGAGGACGTCGGCGCGAGAGCTGCGCGCGTGCTGACGCGCTGCCAGCCCGTCGTGGAGGGCGGGGGAGACGTGCTGCTCGTGGCCCACGCGCACCTGCTGCGGATCCTCACCGCCGTCCACCTCGGGCTGCCCGCCACCGGCGGTCGGTCCTTCGTCCTGCCGCCCGCGGGGATCGGCGTGCTCGGCTGGGAGCGCAGCACCCGGGCGCTGCTCGGCTGGGGCCTCTAACCCCGTACGGCGGTCAGCGCGGCACCGGTCGCGAACGCGCCGACGAACGCACCCGCCGCGCTGCTGAACGGGTTGTCGATGAAGGGCAGCCACGCCAGCAAGAACGTGCCCGTGCCGACGACAGCACCGCACACCACACCCGCCACGAGGCCGGTGCGCAGCGACCTGCCCCACCGCCCGGGCGCCGCGCCAGGAGCCGCGACCTCTTTCGACGCCGACGCCTGTGCCGGCACCGGTGCCTTGGCCGGCGTACCGGACAGGGATGCGTCCACCTCGCGCAGGAGCCGCTCGAGCTCGTCGTCACCACTCATGGGGCCATTGTCCGCCGCCACGTGGCGTACGGCTCGCGCTTTCGACGGGCGATGGCGCCGCGGCGACGTACTCTGGCCCGCATGTCCCGCCGCAGGCGCCTCCGAGGCACCGCAGCCGCAGCCTGCGCCGTCCTGCTGCTCGCTGCCTGCGGCACCGGATCGCACGACCTCGACGCGAACGCCGAGCCGACCGACGCCGCGTCCTCGGACCACGCGACGCACGGGACGCCGAGTCCTCCGCCGTCGCCCGCACCGCTGCGGCCGCAGGAGAAGTTCGTGACGGTCGGCATCGCCGACACGCTCCCCGGGGGCGAGTACGTGCCCGAGGCACCCGACGGGGGCACCGACGACTACCGCTGCTTCCTCGCCGATCCCGGCGTCTCGGCCGACTCGTTCGTCACCGGCGTCCAGTTCCTCCCGCAGAACCCCGCCGTGGTCCACCACTCGATCGTGTTCCGCGTCGAGCCCGACCAGGTGGCGGCCGCGAAGGCCAAGGACGCGTCCGACCCGCGACCGGGCTGGCAGTGCTTCGGCGGCCCCGGCCTGCCCAGCAAGGGCCAGTCGGCGCTCGACGGCCTGGACGCCGCGCCTTGGCTCGCCGGCTGGGCCCCCGGCGGCCGCGAGAACACGTTCGCCGACGGCCTGGGCGTGCCGCTCGCCGCCGGCAGCCAGGTCGTGGTGCAGATGCACTACAACCTTCGCGTCGCCACCGGTGACGCCGCCGCCGACAACACCCAGATCCGGCTGCGCGTCTCGTCCCGCGACGACCTCACGGCGCTGCGCACGACGCTGCTCCCTGCGCCGGTCGAGCTGCCGTGCGCCGCGGGCCAGTCCGGACCTCTGTGCGAGCGCGGCACTGCCGTCTCGGACGTCGTGACGCGGTTCGGCGCGGGATCGCTGCGCACCATCGGGGGCCTCCAGCTCCTGTGCGGCGGCGACCCGTTCGCGCCGAAGTCGGGCGTGACGCAGAGCTGCACCCGCATCGTGCGCGCCCCGGAGACCGTCCGCGCCGCAGCGGGGCACATGCACCTGCTCGGCAAGAGCATCACGATCGTGACCAACGCAGGCACCGACCGTGAGAAGACGCTTCTCGACATCCCGGTGTGGGACTTCGACAACCAGTCCGCACAGCCGCTGGCCCAGCCCGTCTCCCTCAAGGCCGGCGACACCGTGACCGTCACCTGCACGCATGACGCGACCCTGCGCGACAAGCTGCCGGCGCTCCAGGACGTGCCCGACCGGTACGTGGTCTGGGGCGAGGGGACGACCGACGAGATGTGCCTCGGGATCCTCATCGTCTCGGAGTGACGTGACACGTCCGACACGACCGATCTGACCCGCACTCGTTCGAAGACCGCTAGATGGTCTAGCGTTCTCCCGTGACCGACACCGGGACGACCATCAGCGCACCCACCGCCGCAGCGCGCCCGAGCTGGACGCCGATGATCTTCATCGGCCTCGGCACGGCGCTGTTCATCATGGACGCGACGATCGTCAACGTCTCGTTGCCCTCGATCATCCGCGACCTGGGGATCTCGTCGGTCGACGCCGAGTGGGTCAACGCGGTCTACGCGCTCATCTTCGCGGCGTTGCTGATCATCGCCGGCCGACTGGGGGACCGGATCGGGCGACGGCTGATCTTCGTCATCGGCGCGGTCATCTTCGGCGTCGCGAGCATCATTGCCGCCCGCACGGGTGACGGATCCGCGCTCATCGGTGCTCGCGCCCTGCAGGGCGTCGGCGGCGCGATGATGTCGCCGGCGTCGCTCTCGCTCCTGAACTCGATCTACATCGGCCGGGCCCGGCTGGTCGCCTTCGCGATCTACGGCTCGATCATCGGCGGCATGGCCGCGATCGGCCCGCTGCTCGGGGGATGGCTCACCGAGCACCACTCGTGGCGCTGGGCGTTCTACATCAACGTGCCCGTCGTGATCATCATCGTCGTCGGCTCGCTGCTCAAGGTGCCCGAGAGCAAGGACGAGCACATCGAGAAGGGCTTCGACGTCCTCGGTGCAGTCCTGTCCGCCGTAGGTATCGGTGCCCTCGTGTTCGGCCTCATCGAGGGCCGCAGCTACGGCTGGGTGCGGACGACGGCCGACATCACCGTCGCGAGGATCACGTTCGCCGAAGGCTCGATCTCCCCGGTCATGTGGGCGTTCCTCGTCTCGGTCGTCGGCATCGGCTCGCTGCTCCTGCTCGAGAGCCGGCGGGCCGCCGTGGGCAAAGCGGTCCTGCTCGACCTCACGCTGTTCCGCATCGGCACGTTCAGCCTCGGCAGCATCGCGGGCCTCATCCTCAGCCTCGGCGAGTTCGGCATCCTGTTCTCGCTGCCGCTGTTCCTGCAGAGCGTGCTGGGCTACTCCGCCTTCGGCGCGGGCGCCATGCTCGCGACCCTCGCGATCGGCGCGTTCCTCGCGGGGCCGACGTCCGCCCGGCTCGCCGAAGCCCGGTCGCCGCGATTCGTGGCACGCATCGGCATGGGCCTGGAGTGCATCGCCATCCTGGGTCTCGGCCTCGTCCTGTCGACCACCGTCAGCGGCTGGCTCATCGCGTTCTGGCTCGTCGTGTACGGCGTCGGCGTCGGCTACGCGAGCGCGCAGCTGACGAGCCTCATCCTCGCCGACGTCCCGCGCCGCCAGAGCGGCCAGGCCTCAGGCACGCAGAGCACAGCCCGCCAGATCGGCTCCGCACTGGGCACCGCAGTGCTCGGCACCGTGCTGTTCGTGACGCTGTCCTCGAACACCGAGTCCAACCTCGCCTCCGTCCCCGGCCTCGACCAGGCGCAGGCGCAGGAGATCGCCCACATCGTCACCGAGTCGGCCGGCACGGCCATCCCGGGGCTCGCGGCACAGCCCGGGGGAGAGGCTGTGGCGTCGGCCGCGAGCGAGGCCTTCGCGAGCGCGATCAAGGTCACGGCGTACACCGCTGCCGGCTTCGTCTTCCTCGGCCTGCTCGCCACCCTCGGCCTGCCGCCGAGCGGCGCCAAGCGCGAGGACGAGGATCCGACTCCGGACGAGCCTGCCCAGCAGGCCACCGCCGCCTGACCGGCGCCGGCCCGCGCTTCCGTGCTCGCCGCCTCCGGCCTCTACGGCCGCTACCTCGAGCCGATCGGCAGCGGGGTGGTGGTGTTCCTCCTCGCGTCCGTCGTGCTGGCGGTGCCGTTCCTCGTCCTGCAGTACCGCCGGCACGGGCGCGTCGAGTCCCGGAGCACCTGGGTCGCGGCCTCGTTCCTGCTCTACCTGATCTGCGCCTGGGCGCTGGTGCTGCTCCCGTTCCCTGCCGACATCGCGAAGTACTGCGCGACCACTGCGGCGAAGATCCAGCTCGTCCCCTTCCACTGGCTCTTCGAGACGATCCGCGAGGCCCAGAAGGAGGGCACCGGCATCACGTCGCTGCTCACCAACGGCCCGCTCGTGATCCGGGTGTTCAATCTCCTGCTCCTGCTGCCGCTCGGCGTCTACCTACGCCGCTGGTGGGGGCGCGGGTGGCTCTCCACGACCGCGATCGCGTTCAGCCTCTCGCTCGCCTTCGAGCTCACGCAGATCACCGGCATCTGGGGCCTCTACGACTGCTCGTACCGCACCTTCGACGTCGACGACCTCATCGCCAACACCGCAGGTGCCGCCCTCGGCTGGTGGGCAGCACCGGCCTTCCGGATCCTCCCGGAGCGTGGTGACAGCGCGACCGAGCCCCGCCCGGTCCGCGCATCGCTGCCGAGGCGCTTCCTCGCCACGCTCGTCGACTACGTCCTCGCCCTGGTGCTGGGCGGCCTGGTCGTGGCGGTCGTGGCGTCCCTGGTCCAGCTCGACGTCACGTCGACGGTGGTCGGCCGGTGGACCCTGGTGACCGGTCTCGTGCTGGTGACCGTCCTCTGGCCGCTGGCTCGGGGAGCAACTCCCGGGCAGTGGTTCGTGCTCCTGCGCATGTCGACGGACGCGGGGGAGCGGCCGAGGCTCGGTGCCCTGGCTCTGCGCACTCTCGTTCTGTGGGGCCCCTGGGTGCTCGCCGGAGTCGTGGCGAGCGCATCGGCCGCGAGCCCCGTGCTCCTGCTGGCGGCCGTGCTGCTCTCACCGCTGTGGATCGCGGTCGTCGTCGCCATGACGCTCCGCGACGAGGACCGTCGCGGTCCGCACGAGCGACTCTCGGGCACCAGGACGATCGTCCGCCCTCGTTGACATCTGGTTGCGCGGTCGCTGCCAGCCGGGTTGACGATCGGTTGCGGCTGACTCGTGCCTGAGGTTGACAACAGGTTGCGCATGGGGTCGAGACGGCGCATGCTGGAGGCATGAGCCGATCGGTAGCAGCACTCCGCAGGCTGGACCCCGTCACTGTCGCGGCCGAGATCTCGGGGAGCGTCGACGACCCCTGGACGCAGGAGTTCCTGCGCGCCCTGGACGCCCGCGTGCGCAGCGCGCCGCTGGAGCGGCTCATGGCGAGCTGGGACCTCACCGCCGCCGGTGCGGCCCGGGTGTTCGGCGTGAGCCGCCAGGCGGTGTCCAAGTGGCGGGGGAGCGGCGTCCCCGACGACCGGGCCGTCGCCCTGGCCGACCTCGTCGCAGCGACCGACGTCCTCGAGCGCTACGTGCGCCGCGACCGCATCCCCGCCGTCGTACGGCGACCCGCGGAGATCCTCGGCGGGCGCTCGCTGCTCGACCTCGCCGAGGCCGGCCAGCACGCCGACGTGCGCAGGGGAGCGGCGCGCATGCTCGACCTGCGCAGGGTCCAGGCGTGACCGAGCGCCCGGCGCGCCCGCGCCCCGGCCCCCGCGCCGTGGTGCTCGACGACGACCGCACGTGGTGGCGGGTGGCCGACGTCGCGTGGGACGACCCCGTCGATCCGGTCTGGGCCGACCGCGTGGGCGGCCGCTGGAACACGCCGGGGGACGGGCCCACCCTCTACCTGAACGCCGATGTCGACACCGCGCGCGCCCAGGTGGGCCGCCTGCTCGAGGGGACGGCGATCGACCCGGAGGACCTGCGCGACGACGCCCCCTTCGTGCTCGTCCCCGTCGCCCTCCCGGCCCGCCAGCGGGTGGCGGACGCGACGACCGACGTGGGGCTCGCTGCGCTGGGGCTCCCGCGGACCTATCCGCGACGCCCACGCGGCGGTGAGGTGCCGTGGACCGAGTGCCGTCGGTCGGCTCGGCTGGTACGCCGGGCGTCGTTGCGCGGCGTGCTGGCTCGGTCAGCCGCCTTCGACGGCGGTCAGGAGGCTCGCGTGGTTCCCGGCCCGCGCTGCCGAGGCGCGCGTCTCCGGCCGCGTGCGTGCGTTCGCCGAATGGCGCCACCCCGACGTCCAGCCGGGCTGACGTCCCGAGCGGGATCCGGGGGACGGCCCTCGCGGCGCAGACCCTGGTTCCCGCTCGCGTGACATTACATAATGCTCATTATCGGATAACTGTCAGGGAGCACGGATGAGCGCGACCACGCCCAGCCCCGCTCCGGCGGCCGCCGTCGTCTACTGCATCGACGAGCACCGGGTCGCCGCGTTCTACGCCGCGCTCGGCAGCCTGGAGACCGTCGAGACCGTCGACGGCGACTTCGTGACGCTGGAGTCCGCGCACCTGCAGCTGTCGTTCGTGCGCGTGCCGGCACACGTGGCCGCGGCGTACCCGCTGGCCGACCCCGTCGAACGGCGCAGCGAGACGCCCGTCAAGGTCGTCCTGCCCGTCGACAGCCTGGCGGACGCCCGTGCCGCTGCCCCGGCCCTCGGCGGCTCGGTCGACCCGGTCGAGCGTGAGTGGGAATGGCGCAGCGGACGCCACGTGGACGCCGTGGACCCCGAGGGCAACGTCGTCAGCCTGCGCGAGCCGCTCTGAACGCTTCCTGGCAAATCGTACGTAATCGAACATATCGGGGGATCAGCGTCAGCCGGCGTGGACCTGGTGCCCGGCCTCCCGCAGGGCCTCCACGGCCCGCTCGAGCGCCGCGGCGTGGACCAGGACGTAGTCGGTGTCGTACGTCGACACCACGAACACGCTGACGTCGACGTCGGCCAGCGGCTGGGTGAGCCCCGCCATCACGCCGACCATCGAGAAATCGAGCGGCCCAGCGACCTCCAGCGCCCGCCAGTCGGGCTCCACCTGCACATGGTCGCCGGTCGGCGCCTCGTCCTCCGGGCACACGATCGAGAGCTCGGAGTCGGTGCGCGTCACCGACCAGAAGCGCGCCCCGGGCTCGGGCACCGGCCAGGGGGACCCGGCGGGCAGCTTGCAGACGGACAGGCGGTCGTCGAGCACTCGGAGGTCCACGGCCCCATCCTGCCCGCCTCTCCCCCGGCCCGTGGTTCACGTCCTGGTCAGGCTTCGGCGAGTCGAGGACGCCGGGGCACCCGGTCCACCATCATCTGCCCCGGAGGTCACCCATGTCCGCAGTGAGCACGGCGTCGCAGATCGATCCCGTCGAGCGCAGACGGGAGCAGCGAGGCTGGTACTGGTACGACTTCGCCAACTCGGCCTTCGTCACCACCACGGCGACCGTCCTCGCCGGGCCGTACATCACCGCCGTGGCCAAGACCGCGGCGTGCGGGACGTCGGACGGCGACTGCGACGTGCCCCTGTCGATCCTCGGGATCCAGGTCAGCGCAGGCGCCCTGTACTTCTACGCGATCACGCTGACGACGATCCTGTCGGCGTTCCTGCTGCCTGTCGTCGGCGCGTTCGCCGACCGCAGCGGCACCAAGAAGCGGCTGCTTGCGACGTTCGCCTGGATCGGCTCGTTCTTCGCCGCGCTGCTGTTCTTCGTCCGCGACAGCAACTGGCAGCTCGGCGTCGCGTCGATGATGGTCGCGTCCCTGTGCCTCGGCGCGAGCCTCGTCGTGTACGACGCGATCCTCATCGAGATCTCCACGCCCGACGAGCGCGACGGCGTCTCGAGCCGCGGCTGGGCGTTCGGCTACGTCGGCGGCGCACTGCTGCTCATCGTCAACCTCGGCCTGCTCACCGCGATGTCCGACCAGGGCACCGCGGCGCGCATCAGCATGCTGTCGGCTGCCCTGTGGTGGGCCGGCTTCACGTTCGTGCCGTTCGTGCGGCTTCGCAACCGACCGCCGGTCAACGTCGAGAAGATCGACGGCGGCGTCATGCGTCGCAGCTTCGCCCAGCTCTGGCACACGCTCCAGCACGCACGCGCCTACCCGATGACGCTGCTGTTCCTCGTGGCCTACCTGTTCTTCAACGACGGCGTGCAGACCGTGATCTACGCGTCCTCGGTCTACGGCAGCGAGGAGCTCGGCTTCGAGACCAAGATCCTGTTCATCGCGATCCTCGTCGTCCAGATCGTCGCGGTCTTCGGCGCGCTCCTGCTCGGCCGTCTCGCCGGCAAGTACGGCGCCAAGCGCGTGATCCTCGGCAGCCTCGTCGCCTGGATGTTCGTGATCGTCGGCGGCTACCTGATCCCGGAGAAGGCGGTCGTGCCGTTCCTCGTGCTGGCGGCGTCCATCGGGCTCGTGCTCGGCGGCACCCAGGCGCTGTCGCGGTCGCTGTTCTCCCAGCTGATCCCCCGCGGTCGCGAGGCCGAGTACTTCTCGCTCTACCAGGCGATGGAGCGCGGCACCTCGTGGCTGGGCACCCTGGCGTTCGGCCTGGCCTTCACGGTCTTCGGCTCGTACCGCATCGCGATCGTGCTGCTGGTGGTCTTCTTCGTCCTCGGCGGCTTCCTGCTCAGCCGGGTCGACGTCCGCCGCGGCATCGTCGAGGCGGGCAACGAGGTGCCCGCAGTCGTCTGACGGCTACTCCCCCGCCCGCCGGAGCGCGTACGCCGTCAGCCCCTCGGCCACGAGGCCTGAGGCCCCGAACGCCGCGAGCCACAGCGCCTTGCTGCGGCTCCCGCCCGCCATGCCGTCGGCCGTGGGGCGGGCGGCCTCGGCGAGGAACGCCAGCGCGTCGCCGCCGTCCGACACCGCCATCGCCGCCACCCAGCCCGAGGTGGGAGCGCCGCTGCGGTGCGCCGAGAGCGTGCCCAGCCCGAGCGCGAGCTCGCGGGCGCCCACCAGCCGGGTCTCCCCCGGCGTCGTGGCGCAGAGGGCTGCCAGGCCGAGGCGCACGACACCGAGCACCGGCACCGACCGGCGCAGCGCGGTCTGCCAGGGCTGCTCCCCCGGCGTGACGTCCGTCATGCCTCCACCTCACCACGGGCGGGAGGCCGGCGCACGCGAGGTCGGCCGTGGTGCTCGCGTGGGGCCGTGACCTGCGCCGATGCACGGGCCGTGCCCTTCCGGCCGGTTCCCGCCTGTCCGGTTAGCGGACGATAACCGGACGATGGGTTACGGCGCGGGATCCTCGGGAACACCGGGTGCGTCCATGCACGTTGAGAGCAACAAGACCGGTCGCCCCCCGACCGGCGCCCGAACCCCGACGACAGGAACCGACATGAGCGACGGCGCCCTCCGCGGCACCCGCCTCGGTGCGACGAGCTACGAGAACGACGACCACGTCGAGCTCGCTCCGCGCCAGGTCGTGCACTACGACTGCCCCAACGGCCACACCACCTCGATGCCGTTCAGCATGGAGGCCGACGTGCCGGCCCTCTGGGAGTGCCACACGTGCGGTGCCGAGGCCCTCAACCGTGACGGTGAGCGCCCCGAGGCCAAGTTCGTGAAGCCGGCCCGCACCCACTGGGACATGCTGCTCGAGCGCCGCACGCTCGAGGACCTCGAGGTCCTGCTCCAGGAGCGCCTCGAGCTGCTCCGCGAGACCCGCGAGCCGAGCCGCAAGTCCGCCTGACGTCCTTACCTCTCCCCCTCCACGACGACCCCGGTGCCGAGAGCACCGGGGTCGTCTGGGTTCGTGGGGGTCGCGCTCAGGTGGTGGGCGGGTCGTCCTCGCGCACGATCTCGCCCTGCAGGATCTCGCCGCGCACCGGCCGCACCCCGTCCTCGCGCACGACGGTGCCGTTGACGATGGTCGTCTGCTCGAACACCAGCCCGGCCGCCTGGGCCCGCCGCTTGAACGAGCGCGAGACCGTGCGGCGCACGAAGGTGCGCACCGGCGGGATCAGGAGCAGGAGCCCGACGGTGCTCGTGATGAGGCCGGGGATCGCGATCATCGCGCCGGCCAGGAACACGAGACCGGCGTCGCCGACCTCGCGGCCCACCTGCTGCGTGCTCGCCTGCCCGGGCATCACGGTCACGCCGTCAGCCTGCACGGGCCGGAGGGACCGGGCCGCGGCGAACCCCGCGCGACGCATGACTGCCGAGCCGATGATCACCAGGGCCGCCACCGCCAGCAGGACGCCGGCCCAGCCGATCAGGCTCGCCAGCCACGACGCCACGAACCACTCGGCGACGACGTAGAGGACGATTCCGGCGAGGATCAGCAGGCCCATGCAGTCACCAACCGCCGTGGTCCTGCGAGTTCTTCCCGGCCAGCAGACGGCGGGCCTTCTGCGCCTTGTCCTGCGCACCCCAGACGGTGACCCGCCAGAGCGCCTCGGTGACGATGCGCTGATCCATCTTCGAGTCGCCGAGCTCGCGCTCCACGAACTCGATCGGCACCTCGGCGACGCGCAGGCCCGCCTGCACCGCGCGCCGGGCGAGATCGACCTGGAAGCAGTAGCCCTTGCTCTCGACGCCCTCGAGGTCGAGCGTGCGCAGCGTCGAGGCGCGGAACGCCCGGTAGCCGCCGGTGGCGTCCTTGAGCGGGACGCTGAGCATGATCCGCGTGTAGACGTTCCCGCCGCGGCTGAGGATCTCGCGCGACTTCGGCCAGTTCACGACCGAGCCGCCCTTGACGTACCGGGAGCCGAGCACGAGGTCTGCGGTACGGAGCTTGTCGAGCAGGCGGTGCAGCTGCTCGGGCTGGTGCGAGCCGTCGGCGTCCATCTCGACCACGACGTCGAAGCCGTTCTCCAGCGCCCAGTCGAAGCCCGCGAGGTAGGCGGCGCCCAGGCCCTGCTTGCCGGCCCGGTGCATCACCTGGATGTGGTCGTCCGCCGCGGCGAGGGCGTCGGCGATGTCGCCGGTGCCGTCGGGGCTGTTGTCGTCGGCGACGAGCACGTGGACCTCGGGCAGCGCGGCGCGCACGCGCGCCACGATCAGCTCGAGGTTCTCCTTCTCGTTGTACGTCGGGATGACCACGACGATGCGTCCGAGGTCGGCGAACTGCGGCACTGCGGGGTCGGTCACGCGTAGGGCTCCTCGCTGGGCTGGGGCGCTCCCGAGCCTACGTCCCGCCGCCTCCGGATACCGAATGCTGCGAGCACCCAGATCACGACAGCTGCGGCCGCGGCGAGCAGCTCCGGCACCGCTCCGACGCGGTCCGAGAGGGTCAGGTCGTCGCGCAGCGGCACCGTGTCGACCAGGTAGCCGGCCTGCAGCTCGCCCAGCGACCCGGCGAGAGTGCCGTCGGGGCGGACGATCGCCGAGATGCCGCTCGTGGACGCGATGAGCACCGCGCGGCCGTGCTCGACGGCGCGCAGGCGTGACATGGCGAGCTGCTGCTGCGGCTGGCCGGTGAGGTTGTACGTCGCGTTGTTGGTCTGGACGGCCAGGATGCGCGCGCCCTGGCCCTCGAGCTCGCCCTTCACGCCGACGCCCTGCACGGCCGCGCGCCCGAGCTCGTCGTACGCCACCTCGAAGCAGATGAGGTCGCCGATGCGGGCCGGGCCCAGCATGAGCACGCCGGTGCTGTCGCCCGGTGCGAAGTCGCGCGGGATCCGGTCGAACCGGCCGATGAGCTTGGCCAGCACCGCACGGCCGGGGATCCACTCGCCGAAAGGCACAGGGTGCTGCTTCACGTAGTAGTCGGCCGGGCCAGGGGTGCCGGACGACGTCGGAAGCCACACGATCCCGGTGTTCCAGATGTAGTTCGGGTCGTCCGGCTTCTCGAGCACCGCCCCCACGAGCACCGGCACGTCGATGGCGTCGACCGCGCCCTGGATCTTCGCGCCGGCGGCAGCGTCGCGGATCGGGTCGATGTCGGTGGAGTTCTCCGGCCAGATCACGATGTCGGGCCTCGGTGCGCGCCCCGCCTCGACGTCGGCCGCGAGCCGCTCGGTCTCGGCCACGTGGTTCTTCAGCACCTGCTCGCGCTCGCCCTGGAAGTCCATGCCCGGCTCGGGCACGTTGCCCTGGACGACGGCGGCGACGATCTCCGACGGCTGCCCGTCGGTGGCCTGGCCCTCTGTCGGCAGCGGCACGAGGCCGCCGGCGGTGCTGAGGACGGCGACGAGCACCAGCGTGCCGACGGCGAGGCGCGGCTCGCGCCAGCGCAGCACCACGAAGGCGAGCAGGGCGCCGATCAGCGCGATGACGAACGTGACCAGCGGGGCCCCCGCCAGCGCGGCGTACGGCGTCAGCGTGGTGTCGGTCTGCCCGTACGCCAGGCGGCCCCACGGGAATCCGCCCAGCGGCACGCGGTCGCGGATCGCCTCGCTCAGCACCCACATGAGCGGCACGACCAGCGGCCACGCGCGCAGGCGCGACGTGGCGGCGATGCCCGCTGCGGTGAGCGCGATGAACAGCGCGAAGACACCGCCGAGGAGCAGCCAGGCGTCGCTGCCCACCACGCGCATCCACGCGAGGTGCGGCAGGAGGAACGCGGCCCCGGCCAGGTAGCCCAGCCAGAGCCCGCGCCGGGCCCGTACGCCGTGCCACGACAGCGTCATGAGCGCCAGGGCGGGCGGGGCGAGCCAGACCACGTCGTACGGCGGGAAGGACAGCACCAGGAGGGCGCCGCCGAGGACGGACCCGAGCACCCGCAGCAGCAGCTCGGGGCGCGACGACGTGCGTCCGCGGGCGGGGGCGACGCCGTCGACGCCCGGGACGTCGTCGAGCCCCTCGCGGGCGGCGTCGTCACCGGTCACAGGCACCCCCAGACAGTACGTGATGGGGTCTGGGTGCCCCGCGTCCGCAGCGGCTACGTCGCCGTGTTGCGCCAGCGCCAGTCAGGGTCTCCCCCGGTACGGCCGCACCGGTCGAGCAGCGCACCCCAGGCGTCGACCCCGGGGTCGGGCTCGGCGAACAGGTGCGCGAGCACGGCGCGAGCGACGTCGTCGTCCGGCACCCATTCCGCACCGAGGCCGCGCCGGATGTCCTCTCCGTGCACGAGCAGCTCGACGATGCCCATCGCCGCCATGTCCCGGGGGCCGGCGACGCCGAACACGTGATGGCCGAGAGCGTCCGGCGGCGACTGCCGCACGACGGCGGACAGCAGACCGGACAGCGAGACCAGGACGTCCGCCAGCGCCGCCGGCGTCTGGGTCCCTTCGATCCTCACGGCGAAGTTCGCCCAGCCATCGGTCTTCCCCCGGGTGAGCTGCGAGGCGTAGAAGACGACGTCGTCGGCCATGTGCTCGACGACCTGGTGGAGGCTCCAGTCCAGGCCCGGTGCGGGAGCCGTCCAGTCGGTGCCTTCGGGGGCGCTCTCGACCAGCCCCGCCACCGAGGCGGCCGACCGGTCGAGGAGATCGGCCCAGTCCGACGGACTCAGGTCGGTCACTGCTCGAAGCGGGAGGGGTCGCCGGCGCCGTAGCGCAGGATCTCGGGCTCTGGCGTCGAGAGGTCGACGATGGTCGTCGGCTCCATGCCGCAGTCGCCGGAGTCGACCACGGCATCGACGAGGTGGTCGAGCCGCTCCTTGATCTCCCAGCCCTGCGTCATCGGCTCGTCGTCTCCCGGCAGGAACAGCGTGCTCGACAGCAACGGCTCGCCGAGCTCGGCGATGATCGCCTGCGTCACCGTGTGCTTCGGGATGCGGACGCCGACGGTGTGCTTCTTCGGGTGCAGCATCCGGCGCGGCACCTCACGGGTCGCGGGGAGGATGAACGTGTAGCTGCCCGGCGTCGCTGCCTTCACGGCGCGGAACATCGCGTTGCTCACCTGCACGTAGTGGCCGAGCTGGGCGAAGTCGGCGCAGACGAGGGTGAAGTGGTGCTTGTCGTCGAGGTGGCGGATCTCCTTGATCCGCTGCAGCCCCGCGGCGTTGCCCACCGTGCAGCCGAGCGCGTAGCAGGAGTCGGTGGGATAGGCGATCAGCGCGCCGTCCCGCAGCTGCTGCACGATCTGACCGACCGAGCGTGCCTGCGGGTTGTCGGGGTGCACGTCGTAGTAGCGGGCCACGGCACGACCCTACGCGCGGCGGTGGCGGCGTACCCGCGGATCGGCGTACGGCGACGTCAGGGGCGCGAGACGAGCGAGAGCGGCACCGGGTACACGGACTCGACGCGGCGGCGCAGGATCTTCACGAGCGACATGACGGATGCGTAGAGCCCGAAGACCCAGCCTGCGAGGCCGATCCAGCCGAGCACCGGCTTGAGGTTCGGCTGGGTGGCGATGAACGCGCCCATCACGAAGAGGCCGACGTACACGAGCTGCAGGTAGAGCGACACGCGGGCCCAGTGCTGGGCGAACGGACGCTCGCGTGCGAACAGGCGGATCAGGAGCGGACCGATGACGGGCAGGACCCAGAGGCTGCCGGCGGCCGCGATCGCGAACGCCTGGTCGGGGCCGGTGGGGTCGTGCAGCCGCTCAGGCTCGGGCCGCGTGTCGTCGGGCCAGCTGAAGGTCTCTCCGGGCTCGGTGCTCACTCCCCCACCGTAAGCGCTCGGTGCTTGCTCGCACTCGCGCAGGCCACCACCAGCGCCACGGTCACCGGGAGGATGAACAGACCGATCGACATCAGACCCAGCACGGTGAACACGCCCAGCAGTCCGACGAGCACCCACGCGACGACCCGTGCCGGCCGGACGCCGATCCGCAGGAGCAGCGCCACCACGGCCGTGACGGCGAGCGGGATGCTCACGAGCAGCGCGGCGTAGAGGCCGTTGACCCCCACGAGGGTGGCGGTGCCCGTGATCTCCTCGCTGCTCGTCAGGTTGCCGTTGGCGTCCACCGAGCCCGAGCTGCTCGCGGTGCCGTACGCCGGGAAGGTGAACGCGGCCACCAGCAGCAGCACCGACCAGGCCGCAGCGGCGATGAGGGCGATCTTCGCGGTCTGTGGCAGCCGCCAGGTCGGACGCATGATCCCGGTCTCGGTCATGTGCCGATGGTCCTCCCCCGACGTCGGGGCGTCGAGGCCCCTCAGCCGGGGACGACGACCGTGCCGGTGGCTGACGTCGTGACGAGCGGCTCGGCGAGCACGGTGGCGGCCGACACGGACACCTCCGGGTTGGCGCGGCAGACCACGCGCGCCTCGAACGCGACAGTGCGCGACCGGCGTCCGACCCGGGTGACCGTGGCAGTCGCCTCGAGGATGTCGCCGCCCATGACCGGCGCCTGGAAGGCGACCGACTCGTAGCCGGCGAACAAGCCCTCATCACCGTCGGTGCGGATGCAGAGCTCGGTGGCGACATCGCCGAACATGCCGAGCACGTACGCGCCGTCGACCAGGTTGCCGCCGTAGTGGGCGTGCGAGTAGGGCACGTAGCGGCGGTGGGTCACGCTCACGCCGAGGCGGGGGTCGTCGGTCATCTCAGCCAGCCTTCTTCCGGGTCGAGGGTGCGGGCACGAGCGACGACACGAGGTACGACGCGACCTCGCCCGGGGTCGTGCCCTTGCCGAAGATGCGGTCGACGCCGAGCTCGGCCGTCATCGACTCGTCGAAGCGCGGACCGCCCACGACGAGCAGCGGGCGCTTGTCGCGCGGGAACGCCTCACGGAAGGCAGCGCTCATCTCGCGCGTGTTGTGCAGGTGCGCGTCCCGCTGCGTGACCACCTGCGACACGAGCACGGCGTCTGCCTTCGCGACGCGCGAGGCCTCGACGAGGTCGGGCACCGACACCTGGGCACCGAGGTTCACGACCGTGATCTCGGAGTAGTACTCCAGGCCCTTCTCCCCCGCGAACCCCTTGATGTTGAGGATCGCGTCGATGCCGACCGTGTGCGCGTCGGTGCCGATGCAGGCGCCGACGACCACCAGGGGCCGGTGCAGGCCCTTCTTGATCGCGGTGTTGATCTCCTTCGGAGACAGCAGCGGGTAGTCGCGCTCGACCACCTGCACCTCGCGGACGTCGACGAGGTGCTGCACCGCGCCGTACACGACGAAGAACGTGAAGTCGGGCCCCATCGCCTTGGCGTGGACGACCATCGCCGGGTCCATGCCCATCTTCTTCGCGAGCTGCAGGGCCGCACCCTCCGCGCGCTTGTCGTGCGTGAGCGGCAGGGTGAACGACATCTGCACCATGCCGTCCCCGGTGGTGTCGCCGTACGGGCGGACGATGTGCTTGCTGGCGCTCATCGGGTCGCCCCCTCCTCGAGCAGGTCGGACGCCGGGTTCACGTACTCCGGCGCCTTGCGCACGACGCCGTCGAGGCCGCGGCCGGCGTCGGCGGGGCGCTTCATGAGTCCGAAGGTGCCGTCGGCGATCGCGTTCAGCAGCGTGTCGTCGACGATGTCGTCGAGGAGGTCGACCGCCTCTCCGAGGACCTGCCGTGCGCGCTGCGCGATGAAGCCGTCCGGCGCCGGGCGGAAGTCCTCGCGCAGGTTGCCCGCGGCGTTGAAGACGTAGCGCACGTTCTGCAAGGCGAGGTCGCGGTCGGACAGCCACGGCGTGACGACCGCCTCGGTCATCATCCCGACGAGCAGGATCCCCTGGCCGGTGAGCGCACCCGCGAGATTGAAGAAGCCGTCGAGCAGGTAGCCGCGGAAGACGTCGCCGGTCATGTGCTTGGTGGGCGGCATCCACTTGAGCGGCGCGTCGGGGAACAGCGCGCGAGCGAGCATCGCGTGCGCGAGCTCGAGCCGGAACGAGTCGGGGATCTCCGGCACGATCTCGAACGCGTGCCCGAGGCCGAGCTGCCAGTCCTGCAGCCCCGCCTCCTTGGCGAAGAACTCGTTGAGCAGCTGGCTCACCGTGACCGTGTGCGCGGCGTCGACGGCGTCGGCCGTGGTGAGGTAGTTGTCCTCGCCCGTGTTGATCACGATGCCGGCGCGGGCGTGGACCTGGCGGCTGAAGCGCTGGTCGACGAACGTGCGCACCGGGTTGATGTCGCGGAAGAGGATCCCGTACATCGAGTCGTTGAGCATCATGTCGAGCCGCTCGAGGCCTGCCAACGCTGCGATCTCGGGCATGCAGAGACCGCTGGCGTAGTTGGTGAGTCGCACGTACCGGCCGAGCTCCTTGCTCGTCTCGTCGAGCGCCGCACGCATGAGGCGGAAGTTCGCCTGGGTGGCGTAGGTGCCGGCGTACCCCTCGCGGGTCGGGCCCTCGGGCACGTAGTCGAGCAGGGACTGGCCGGTCGACCGGATGACGGCGATGACGTCGGCGCCCTCACGTGCGGCGGCCTGGGCCTGCGGCATGTCCTCGTAGATGTCGCCCGTGGCCACGATGAGGTAGATCCAGGGCGAGGGCGGGTCGCCGTACTTCCCGATGAGCTTGTCGCGCGCCGCGCGCTGGGAGTCGACGCGGCGGATCCCGGCGGAGATCTGCGCCCGGGCCTTCTTGGCCGCCGCTGCAGCTGCCTTCCCCCGGGGATCCGGAACTGCACCGAGCCGGCCGCTGCCTTCTGCGCCACCGTGACGAGGTCGTCGCCCGTGCGGATGATGGCGTCCCAGACCGGGATCGAGACGCCGTGCTCGAGGCCGACCTGCTCGCGGACGACGTCGACGAGGCGGTTGACCCACGGGATGCCCTCGACGTCGGCGCCCTCGAGGCCGGCGAGGCGCAGCGTCGCGCGCTCGACCGACACCGTGGTGTGCTGCTTGGCGAGCTTCACCACGGGTGCGCCGGCCTTGCGCGCGAGCGATCGCGCCTTGCGGATCGTGACGGGGTCGAGGTCGAGCATGCGCCGCGGATCGTTCGCCGCGGTGATGTACGGACTGCGGCTCACGCCGCCACCTCCTCGAGTGCGCCGGCGTCGAACAGGACCGTGCCGCGCACGGTCGTGCGCAGGCAGGTCGGCGTGAAGCCGGTGGACAGGTCGGGCCAGCCCTGGTCGTCGGCGACGCCGACGGCCCAGATCGCGTACGTCGCAGGCGCACCCACGGTGATGAGGCCGGACCCATGGTCGCCGACCGACGCGTGGCCGGCGCGGGTGTGCGCGTCGAACGCGGTCGCGACATCGATGCGCTGCGCGGGCGTGCGGTGCAGCACCGCGCCACGCACGCCACCCCACGGGTCGAACGGCGTGACGGGCGAGTCGCTGCCGAGCACGAGCGGGACTCCGGCGCGGTGCAGGTCGCCGTACGGGTTCAGGGACGGGCCGCGGCTGGGGCCGAGGCGGTCGACGTACATGCCCTCGGTGCCGCCCCAGAACGCGTCGAACGCGGGCTGCACCGAGGCGATGACCCCGAGGTGCGCGAGGGTGGCGATGCCGTCGGCGTCGAGCATCTCGGCGTGCTCGAGGCGGTGCCGAAGCGCACGGACCCGCTCGACACCGGCCTTGTCGGCGGCGGCGCGCAGGCCGGCGAGGACGGCGTCCATGGCTGCATCGCCGATCACGTGGAAGCCTGCCTGCACGCCCTCGTCGGTGCAGCGCACGAGGTGGTCGGCGATCGACTCGGGGTCGATGTAGAGGGCGCCGTGGGTGCCTGCCTCGTCGTGGTAGCCGTGGCGGAGGCACGCGGTGCGCGATCCGATCGCGCCGTCGACCGAGAGGTCGCCGGCCGCGCCGTACGCACCGAGGCGGCGCATGACGTCGAGGCCACCGGTGGAGGCCAGCTGGCCCCAGTAGACGACCACCTCGGGCAGGGCCTCGGCCTGAGCCAGGGCGATGAGCGAGGCGGCGTCGTCCTCGCCGGAGATGTCCGGGCCCGCCATCTCGTGCACAGCCGCGATGCCGTGCGCCGCAGCCGATCGCAGCGCGACCCGCTGCGCCTCGGTGGTCTGCGCAGCGGTCACCGAGCCGAGCGCGGCCTGACGTACGGCGTTGTGCGCCTCGCGCGTGATCCAGCCGTCGGCCGACCACCCCTCGAGGCTCACGGGCACCACGTGTCGAGGCGAGCATCGCGCTGCTGACGAGCGCGGAGTGCACGTCGACACGTGAGAGGTAGACGAGCGAGCCGTACGACGCTCGGTCGATCTCGGCGGCCGTGGGCAGCTCGCGCACTGACCAGGTGGTCTCGTCCCAGCCGTGGCCGAGGATCGCGCGACCCCGCAGCTGCTGTGTGCGCGCGGCGACGAGGTCGAGCACGTCCTGCTTGCTCCGCGTGCCCGACAGGTCGAGGCCCGACAGCACCAGACCCGTGTCGGTGGTGTGCACGTGCCCGTCGACGAACGCGGGCAGGACGTGCGCGCCGCCGAGCTCGATCACCGTGTCCGTCGCGGGCGCCTCGCCGCGCGCGCCGACCCAGGCGAACACGCCGTCGCTGACGACGACGTCGAGGCGCACGGACCGCGCCGTCGTGCAGCGCGAGCCCGCCCGACAGCAGCGCGCTGCTCATCGGTGCCCTTCGGCTTCGAGCCGCTCGCGGAACAGTGTCTGGATGCCGGGCTCGGTGCGCAGCAGGTCGAACGCCATGTCGGCGTGACCCGGGGTGAAGCCGTTGCCGATGAGCATGGTGACGTCGGCGGCCAGGCCCTCGGCGCCCAGCGCCGCGGTGGCGAAGGACGTGGCCATCGAGAAGAAGATGATCGTGCCGCCGTCGCCGCACGACAGGACGGCGCCGTGCTCGCAGCCCGGGACGTCCACGCACACGACGACGATGTCGGCGACGTCGCCGAGCGCGTTGGCGATCGCATCGGACAGACCGACGGGGTCGCGCGCGTCCGCGAGCGCGACGTTGTCGGCGAGGGCGACGCGCTCGAGCGCCTCGGCCTCGCGCATGACCGGCACGACGCCGACCGTGCGTGCAGCGCCCGCGCGGCGGGCGGCCGCGAGCGAGAGCGAACCGCTCTTGCCCGCTCCCCCGATGACGGCGACCGTCGGCGCATGGCCGGCCTCGACGTACCGGCGTACGACTCGGGCGGTCAGCGCGGGCGCGCCGCAGACGTCCATGACGGCCATGGCGAGCGGGCCCTCGAGGTCGTCGGGCACCTTGGCGAGGATCGTGCGGTCGAAGAGGATCGCGTGGCCGTCGCAGGGCACCTGCTCCGACAGTCCGTCCCAGTCGCGCAGGTCGTCGTCGATCTGCAGCGGTGTAAGGGTCAGCGAGACGAGCGTGGTGATCTGGTCGCCGACGGCGACCTCGTGGTGGTGGCTGTCGGGTCCGATGGCCTCCACGACCCCGACCAGCATGCCGCCCGACCCGGTGACGGGGTTGTGCATCTTGCCTCGGGTGCGGACGATCTCGAGAACCTCCGCGCGCACCGCCACGCCGTCGCCGAAATGCTTGTCGGAGAGCTGGCGGAAGCTTGCGGCGTCGAGGTTGAGCCGCTGCACGCGCACGCGGATCTCACCGGGGTGCAGGTCAGGGGTGGCGTCGAGGCGCCACGCGGCCTGGGGCAGCACGCCGCTCGGCTCGAGGACGCGGTGCAGACCGACCGGGCTCACCGGATGACGGGGGCTCACGCGCACTGATCCTTCCGTGCGGCGACGCCGCTGTCTCGGGACGCGCCAGGTAGGCAGCCCATACCGCAGGTAACGGGACGATCTCGCTCGAACTCACACGATGAGCGCAAATCCTTGCGTCGAATGATGCCAGATCGGGAGGTTGTCCCGTATCCTCGCGCCAAGATCACGCGCGTGTCCGGCGTACCGCCGGCCGCGCGTCCTCGTCCCACCGGAGGCAGCCGTGACCGAGACCCTCGCCAACGCCGTAGCCGCGGCCGACGGGCGCGCCCTGCCGCAGCCGTACGTGTACCGGCACAACCCGCTGGTCGAGCCGGACTGGCGACGCTTCCCCGGGTGGAAGGACGTCACCGACGAGGAGTGGCGCTCGGCCCAATGGCAGCGCAGCCACTGCGTCAAGAACGTCGCGCAGCTGCGCGGAGTGGTGGGCGACCTGCTCGACGAGCGCTTCTATGCCGACCTCGAGGCCGACATCGAGCGCGCGGCCACGATGTCGATGCTCGTGCCGCCGCAGATGGTCAACACCATGGCACCGGCCGTCTCGCCGTCCGGCCCCGGCTCGCTCACCGACGCGTTCTACGCCGACCCGGTTCGCCGCTACATGCTGCCGGTGCTCAGCGACCGGCGCACCGACTGGACGTCGCACCCGCACGCCACGCGCGACTCGCTGCACGAGCACGAGATGTGGGCGGTCGAGGGCCTCACCCACCGCTACCCGACCAAGGTGCTCGCCGAGCTGCTCACCACGTGCCCGCAGTACTGCGGCCACTGCACCCGCATGGACCTCGTCGGCAACTCCACCCCGCAGGTCGAGAAGCTGAAGTTCGTCGCCAAGCCCGACGCCCGACTTGCCGACATGCTCGACTACCTGCGCCGCTCCCCCGGCGTGCGCGACGTGGTCGTGTCCGGGGGCGACGTCGCCAACATGCCGTGGGCCCGCCTCGAGCAGTTCGTGGCCGCGCTCCTCGAGATCGAGAACGTGCGCGACATCCGCTTGGCGTCCAAGGCTTTCGCGGTCCTCCCGCAGCACTGGCTGCAGGACGACGTCCGCGCCGGCATGGAGCGGGTCGCGACCACCGCGCGCAGGCGCGGCGTCGGCCTCGCGATCCACACCCACGTGAACTCCGCCAACACGGTGACGCCGCTCGTCGCCGAGGCGACGCGCGCGATGCTCGAGGCGGGTGTCCGCGACGTACGCAACCAGGGCGTCCTCATGCGCGGGGTCAACGACTCCGTCGACAAGCTGCTCGACCTCTGCTTCAGCCTGCTCGATGGCGCCGGGATCATGCCGTACTACTTCTACATGTGCGACATGATCCCGAACGCCGAGCACTGGCGGCTCGCGGTCTGGGAGGCGCAGGCGCTGCAGCACGGGATCATGGGCTACCTGCCAGGCTTCGCGACGCCGCGCATCGTCTGCGACGTGCCGTACGTCGGCAAGCGCTGGGTGCACCAGGTGCACGAGTACGACCGCGAGCGCGGCATCACGTACTGGACGAAGAACTACCGCACCGGCATCGAGACCGCGGACTCCGCTGCCCTCGAGCGCACGTACGAGTACTACGACCCGATCCACACGCTGCCCCAGGCCGGCCAGGACTGGTGGCGCCTGCACGCCGACGACTCCGTCGCCGAAGCCGACGCCAGCCGCGAGATCCACAGCTGACCCCCCGATTTGGTAGTGCTACAGCGTCACCCGTGGCGCCTTAGCACTACCAAATCGTGCTTCGGCGGCTCTACGGATCTCCTCGAACTGGGCCTCGATCCGCCTCGCTTCGGGTCGCAGGAGGTGGACTGGAATCCGGAGCACCTGGTGACCCAGCGCCGTTGCCGCAGCGTCCTTGGCCAGGTCGCGGGCGCGGCGGACAGGGTCGTCATGGAACACACCGTCCACCTCGACGAGGAGCAGCGTCCCGTCGGGGAGATCGACGACGACGTCGTAAGGCCTGGGGCCGTCCGCAGTGCGCACGACGTGCTGCCGCCTGAACGACGTGAGCCCTGCACGGCGGAGCAGGCGCGTCACATCGACCTCGGACAGCGAGTCCGCCCCGCCCGCAGCGTGTACGAGCGAATCGCGGATGGCATCGACATGACGCACCTTGGTGAGCCGCTCCAGACACTCAAGCATCGCCAGGGGTGTGGAGAGCCGCTGCTGCACGACCGCGATCACGAGCCCTGACGCCGAGCGGGGTGATCGCTGCCGCGACGCGGCATTGACCGCCGCCCGTTCGACAGTCGTGCAGCGCACTCCTCCGTGGATCGTGGCATCCGCCCCGTCGAGGTGGCGACTGCGATGGAACACCACGCCACGCATGGGACTGATCACGACGCCGTGGGGCGCGAGCACATGAGTCATCCCGGACTCCCAACCTCGAAGGCCGCCCAGAGACAGGACGGTACGGTCGTCGAGCAGCGCTCGCGGCCCGGCGTGCAGCAGCGCCGAACGCTGCAGCTGCCCCTCCGTGAGCACCCCGGTCATCAGACCGATGACGTTCGGCGTGATTGCTTGCCACCGCTGGGCGCGCAGCTGGCTCCGGACGTGGTTTTTGGTGACGCCCAAGGCGGCCAGCTGGTCGCGATGCACGATGCCCGCCTGCTGCGAGGCGAGCTCGCGCAGACCGGGAATGTAGGCCAGTGGCTGAGTGCGACCTGTCATGGGCCGACCATCGGCGTACGACACGCGGGCGCGCGCCGGTGCACAGAGCCGAATGGGGATGACGCGCCGCACGCCCGACCTGTGCCTGACGGATTTGGTAGTGCTAACGCGCTACCCGTGACGCTCTACCACTACCAAATCGAGGCGAGGGTCAGAGGCTGACTACTCGGTTCTTGCCGTGGCCCTTGGCCTCGTACATGGCCTGGTCGGCGCGGGCGATGACCTGCTCCACGTGCTCACCGGTGCGCGCGAGCGTGACGCCGATGCTGGTGGTGAGAGGGACGGTCGTGCCGCCCACGACGACCGGCTCCGACGTCGCCTGCCGCACCCGCTCGGCCAGGTGCTCAGCCTCGCCGGGGTCGGCGACGTTCACGAGCAGCGCGACGATCTCGTCACCGCCGAAGCGCGCGACGAGGTCGGCACCCCGAAGCGCACCACCGACACGCGCCGCCACGATGCGCAGCACCTCGTCTCCGACCGCATGGCCGAACTCGTCGTTGGTCGCTTTGAAGTCGTCGATGTCGCAGAACAGGACCGCCGCACGCCCGCCCTGGGCCGGGATGCGGCGCGGCTCCAGTCGCCTCAGCAGAGCGGCCCCTGTCAGCAGCCCGGTCAGAGCGTCGTGCTCGGCGGCGTGCACGAGCTGGTGCTCGATCTCCACCTGCTGGTCAGCGACGCGGAACGACGTGAGCACGCCCTGGTGCTGCCCGTCACCGTCGATGAACACCTTCGCGTTCGACTCGACCCAGTGGTACCGACCGTCCTTGGCCAGCACCCTCCGACGCGTGATCACCGACCGGCCAGCCAGCAGCGCCTCACGAGTCGTACCGAGGTCGGCGGCGTCGTCCGGGTGCAGGAAGCTGCGGCCCTCGTGGCCCATCCACTCCTCGGGAGACCATCCGAGCGCATGGGTGATGGACGGCGACACCCAGCGGACGATGCCGTCCTTGATGTGGAACACGACGTCGGACGCGTTCTCCGCCAGCAGGCGGTATCGCTCCTCCGACTCGGCGAGCTCCGCCCTCGCGCTGCGCAGCGCGTCGATGGCACTGACCTGGTCGCTGATGTCTGCGAGCGTGACCACCACAGCGCCGTCGTCCTCGTCGGCCGGCGCGGCCAGTGGCACGGCGTTCACCCATACCCACGTGACGTCTCCGTCGTGCGCGCGGATGCCCATCCTCACACCGAGCACCGGTTCGCCGGTGGCGAGCGCGACCGTCCCGGGGTGGGTCTCGCCGGTGAACTCGGTGCCGTCCTCGTGGATGGTGCGCCGGCCGGCGTCCATCGGGGTCAGACCGGTGATCTGATCGGCGGTGTACCCGAGGATCCGCCACGCCGCGGGATTGCTCCGTACGATTCGGCCGTCCGCAGCCAGGACGACGATGCCCTGGGGAAGCGCCTCGAACGCGCGCTGGCTGAGGCCGCAGGACATCGCCCCCGGCGGCTGACCCGCCGCGGTGCGTCCACCGGCAACCATCGGTCGCCTCCGTCCTCGTCCCAGCCAGCGTAGGACGGCGGAGGCGACGAGTCCTGGCGGCTACAGGGCCGGTGGGCGGTTCTCGTACGGCGTGGAGAGCACGACGCTGGTACGCGTGGAGACGTTGGCCTTGGCCCGGATCTCGGCCAGCAGCAGCTCGAGGTCGGCGGGGCTGCCCACCCTCACCTTGAGCACGTACGACTCGTCGCCGGCCACCGAGTGGCAGGCCTCGATCGCCGAGACCTCCTCGAGCCGCGCCGGCGCGTCGTCGGGCGCGGCGGGGTCGATCGGCTTGATCGAGATGAGGGCGGTGAGCGGGAGCCCGAGCTGGTCGTGGTCGACCACGATGGTGTAGCCCTTGATGACGCCGCGCTGCTCGAGCCGGCGGACGCGCTGGTGCACGGCGGACGTCGAGAGACCGGTGGCCTTGCCGAGGTCGGTGTACGACATGCGGCCGTCGCCGGCCAGCAGGCGCACGATCGCCTGGTCGATCTCCTCCACGAACGCACAGCCCTTCGTCCCGACCGGCCCGCACGACCGGATCTCCGGCACAACCTACCGAGAGGCGCACGGATGTCCCGCAGGATCCCCGGATCGTGACCACTACCGGCCGGTACGGCGGTAGGACGCCCTCAGGAGGTCAGGGACCGCCCGATCACCATGCGCTGGACCTGGTTGGTGCCCTCGACGATCTGCAGCACCTTCGCCTCGCGCATGTACCGCTCGACGGGGAAGTCCTCGACGTAGCCGTAGCCGCCGAACACCTGCACGGCGTCGGTCGTCACCCGCATCGCCGCGTCGGTGGCGAAGAGCTTGGCCTTGGCGGCCTCGACCGAGAACGGCATCCCGCGGTCCTTGCGACGCGCGGCCTCGAGCACCAGGGCTCGCGCCGCCGACACCTGGGTAGCCATGTCCGCGAGCATGAACGAGATGCCCTGGAAGTCGCCGATAGCGCGGCCAAACTGACGCCGCTCCTTCGCGTACGCCGACGCCGCATCCACTGCAGCCTGGGCCAGACCGACGGCGCAGGCCGCGATCCCGAGCCGCCCAGCATCCAGTGCAGCGAGCGCGATCTTGAAGCCCTGGCCCTCGACGCCGACCAGCTGCGACGCCGGCACCCGCGCGGAGTCGAGCAGCACCTGCGCGGTGCGCGAGGCCTTCGTGCCCATCTTGCGCTCGGGCGGGGCGCTGGACAGACCGTCCGTGTCGGCCGAGGCGACCAGGCACGAGATGCCGCGGGCGCCGTCGTCCGACGTGCGCACCATGAGGTTGTAGAAGTCGGCCACTCCCCCGTGGGTGATCCACGCCTTGGTGCCGTTGACGACGTAGTCGTCGCCCTCGCGCACTGCGCGGGTCACCAGCGCAGCGGCGTCCGAGCCGGACGACGGCTCCGAGAGGCAGTAGGCGCCCAGCTGATCGCCGCCCAGCATCCCCGGCAGCCACTGCGCCTTCTGCTCGTCGGTGCCGTACTCGGCGACCGGGAAGCACGCGAGCGAGTGCACCGACACCGAGATCGCCACCGACAGCCACGCGCCGGCGAGCTCCTCGAGCACCTGCAGGTAGACCTCGTACGGCTGGCCGCCGCCTCCGATCTCCTCGGCGTACGGCAGCGAGAGCAGTCCGGCCGCGCCGAGAGTGCGCAGCTCGTCACGGAAGAAGGTGCCGTCGTGCTCGTACTGCGCCACCTTCGGCGCGAGCTCGGCGTCCGCGATCTCGCGGACGAGGTCGAGCAGCGCCACCGACTCGTCGGTGGGCAGCATCCGGGAGGCGGGCGTCACAGAGAGGGCCACCTAGACCACCTCCAGCTCGCGCGGGCGCAGGTTGACGCGCTCGCCGGCGGACTCGCCGCACACCACGATGTCCTCGATGCGCGCGCCGTGCTGCCCCGGCAGGTAGATGCCCGGCTCGATCGAGAAGGCCATGCCCGGCTCGAGCACCTCGGTGTTGCCGGTGACGATGTACGGCTCCTCGTGGGTCTCGAGGCCGATGCCGTGACCGGTGCGGTGCACGAAGTACTCGCCGTACCCAGCGGCCTCGATCACCGAGCGCGCGGCGGCATCGACCGACTCGCAGGTGACGCCGGGGCGCACGTGCTCGCAGGCCGCGACCTGCGCTGCGAGGAGCACCTCGTAGTACGCCGCGAACTCCGCCGGCGGCTCGCCCACGGAGTAGGTGCGCGTCTCGTCCGAGCAGTAGCCGTCGGGCATGGTGCCGCCTATGTCGACGACGACGGGCTCCCCCGCCTGGATCACGCGGTCGGACAGCTCGTGGTGCGGGCTTGCACCGTTCGGGCCGCTGCCCACGATGACGAAGTCGACCGTCACGTGCCCCTCGGCGATGATCGCGTCGGCGATGTCCTTGCCCACCTCGCGCTCTGTGCGGCCGGCACGCAGCCACTGCGGCACCTGGGCGTGCACGCGGTCGATGGCTGCACCGGCACGGCGCAGAGCCTCGACCTCGTCGGGCGTCTTGCGCATCCGCAGCTCGCGCAGAACGGTGCCCGCGAGCATCTGGTCGACGCCCGGCATGGCCGCGCGCAGGCGCAGCACCTTCTCAGCCCACATGTGGTTGTCCAGCGCCGCGCGACCGCGCTCGGGCAGCAGCGACCCGACCAGCGCGAAGGGGTCGTCGGTCTCGTGCCAGGTGAGTATCTCGATGCCGAGGTCGCCGATCGGGCTGGCCAGCGCGGCCGGCTTCTCCAGGAACGGCACCACGATCGTGGGGTCGCCGTCGGCGCGCAGCACCAGGCAGGTGAGGCGCTCGAGCGGGATCGCGTCGTACCCGGTGAGGTAGCGCAGGTCGGGCCCGGGGCTCACGAGGAGGGCGTCGACCTCCTGCGCTGCGGTGGCGCGCTGGGCACGCTCGAGGCGGTCGGAGAGGTCGCTGATCGGCGGGTGGTTGCTCACGACGGCGACCCTACGCCGAGGGGCGCCTCCTGACAGACTGCACCGCGTGTGGGTCACTCCGGACGGCGTCGCGCACGTCCTCTCCCTGCCCGAGCCTGCCGAGGTGCTCACCCCGGCGGCGCTGAGGACGTACGCCGCACTCGTCGCGGCGAGCGAGCGCGAGGACCTCGAGCTGGCGCTCGACGACCGGCTGCTCGCCCTCTCCGACACCGGGTTCGAGCCGGACCCCGACGGCCTGTTCGTGGAGCGGGCGCCCGCGGAGGGCCTGCTGGACGGCGACCTCAGCACCCTGGCCGGCCTCGACGCCGCCCTGGCCCCGATCGACCCGCGCTGGCAGGTCGACCTCCTCTACGCGTTGCACGCGCTCCTGGCGCTTCCCCAGGGCTGACGACTCAGGCGCGACGCCTCAGGACGCGATCTCCCACAGGTGCCCGGCCGGGTCGCGGAACGTCGCCGTCGTCGGCCCCCACGGCCGCACCTCGGGGCCACGCAGCAGCACCGTCCCTGCGGCGACGATCCGCTCGGCAACGGCCGTGACGTCGTCCACGGTCAGCGTGAGCTGGAACCGCACCCCTGCCGACGCGTCCCCGACAGCCGCCGGACCGACGAGGTCGTCAGCCTCGGACACGACGAGGTAGTTCAGCATCAGGTCGCCGATCCGGTAGACCACGCTGTCGGAGTCCTCGTACGCCACAGGAAGCTCGACGACGTCGGCGAAGAAGACCTTCACCGCGTCGAGGTCCTCCGCGAACAGGGTGATGGCGTCCACGCTGCTGGCCCAGCTGGTCATGGCTCCTCCTCGGCGCGCACCGGGGGCGGGCGCAGGAGGCGCACGCTACCCCGGCCGACGACGAGCTCGGACCACGCCACGCACGTCGGACGCCGACGTCACGGGATCGGCTTGGCGGGCACCGGGCATCCGGACATCGCGTGCATGGCCGCGAGGTCGGCGTCGGTGAAGCCGTCGACCTTCGACGTGAACGAGCGCGCGATTCCGCTCGACGGTGCGATGCCCCCTCCGACCCCGGTCATCCGCGCGACCATGAGCCGTGCTGCGCGTCGTGCCTGCAGCGGACTGGTGCCCAGCGTCTGCCCGTACGCGACGAGCTTCCAGCGGCGCATGTGCTCGTAGCGGCCGTCGGCGCTGAGGACGGTCGTGAACGTCCCCCCGAGCCCCTGGGGCCTCCCGACGTCGTTGGGCGGCGGCGTCGCCGTGCTGTAGCTGACGGGGACGACGATCCACGACGACGGAGGACCCGCCAGCGACTTCTCGGGAGGCGACGTCCCCGCGCGCACGGCGGCGACGTTGAGCCCGTCGTGCCGGGCTGTCTCGACGACCGCGCGCACCTGCTTGCTCATCGCGGCCGGCATGGCCGGATCGAGGGCGAGCACGACTGCGGCGCACTCATACCCCCAGGGCGCGGTGGCGGCGATGGGGCGACCGTGGATCCCGAGGGAGGTTGTGTATCCGGTCAGCGCCGGGACGTTGGCCGGGTCGTACGCGCTGCCCACCCGCACGGGATCGGGATCCCCGGTCGTCATCCGCAGCGCGTTCACTGCGCCCACGGTGACGAGGATGCCGAGCAGCACCAGCAGGACGACGAGGCGCATCGGCACGCTGCGCTGCGGCGGCGGCATCCGGCGCGACGGCGGCGGTGCAGCGAACGGGTTCACCGCGCCCTGCGGGTCGGTCCACGGATACGGCGCTGACGGCGGCGGCGGAGGTGCGGCGCCATAGGGCGGAGGGGGTGCCGAGCCGTAGGGCGGAGGCGGCGGCGTGTACGGGCTCCGCTGACGCGACGACCCGGGATCCGGCATCTGATGACTCACGTGCACCCCCGTGCTTCGGCGAGCACCGGGACCGGCGCCGCACCTCACGCCTATCGGCACCGGGGGGCCCCCGCTGAAGGCCGCCGCGATCTAGGGTGACCGCGTGGCCGACAAGCTGATGCTGCTCGACTCCGCGTCCCTGTACTTCCGCGCGTTCTACGGCGTGAAGGAGGATGTCGTCTCCCCGGACGGCATCCCGGTGAACGCTGTGCGCGGGTTCCTCGACTCGATCGCGCGCCTCGTGTCCGACCACGGCCCGACGCACCTGGTGGCCTGCTGGGACGACGACTGGCGGCCGGCGTTCCGCACCGACGCGATCCCGTCGTACAAGGCGCACCGCGTGGTCGACCCGGCGCTCAACGAGGAGGAGGTGCCGGACACCCTCGAGCCGCAGGTGCCGGTGATCGCCGACGTCCTCGCGGCGCTCGGGATCGCGCGCATCGGATCGCCGGGCTACGAGGCCGACGACGTGATCGGCGCGCTGGCCGTGCACGCCACCATGCCCGTCGACGTCGTCACCGGAGACCGCGACCTGTTCCAGCTCGTCGACGACGACCGCGGGGTCCGGATCATCTACACGGCCAAGGGCGGCGTCGGTCGCCCCGACCTCGTCACCGAGGGCTTCGTCGAGGCGAAGTACGGCATCCCGGGCCGGTCGTACGCCGACTTCGCCGCGCTGCGCGGCGACCCGTCCGACGGCCTGCCCGGAGTGCCGGGCGTGGGCGAGAAGACCGCGGCGCAGCTGATCACGACGTACGGCTCGCTGGCGGCGGTGATCGCGGCGGCCGAGGCGGGCGACCCCGCGGTGCGGGCCACCGTGCACGCCAAGATCCTCGCGGCGGCGGACTACCTGGCCGTCGCGCCGCTCGTGGTCAACGTGGCTGTCGATGCACCCGTGGCGCCGCACGACCCGACGCTGCACGCCGACCCTGCGGACCCCGACGCGCTGACCTATCTCACCGAGCGCTGGGGTCTCACCAGCTCGGTCGACCGCCTGCTGAAGGCTCTGCGCCGCAACGCGGCCGCGTAGGCCGGAGCGTCAGGAGGCCGACGCTGAGGGCGAGGCCGACGCCGGCGCCGACGGGCCGGCCTTGCCGATGCCCGCAGCCGCCATGTACGTGACCGCCAGACGCTGCGCGGCCTCGGTGCCCGCCGACCAGACGAGCACCATGTCCTCGCCGGTCAGGAAGCCGACCGCCGTGATCTGGGAGTTCCGCGCCTGCTCCACCTGAGCGACGGGGATGCCGTTGAGCGTGCCGGTGGTGGCGTCCTTGCCCCCGAAGCCGCCGACCATGAACGTCAGCAGCTGCGCCTTGGTCGAGACGGGCACGTCCTCGCGGAAGCGCCACAGCTGCACGCCGCCGACCTCGCTGCCGGCGTAGACGAGCTGGCGCGCCACCGCACCGGAGAAGACCCGCGCGACGGTGTCGTTGGTGCCCTGCGACGCGACCTGGGAGTCCTGCCCGTCGGCCGCCACGTAGGCGAAGTTCGGGAGGATCGCGAGCTCGGACTCGGGCAGGATCACGAACGGGTTGACCGTGTTCGACGACGACGGCGCAGCCGAGGCCGTGGTGGAGCCCGAGGGCTGGGCCGAGGTGGGCGAGGAGCTGTCGGACGGCGCGACGTCGCCGCTCGAGCTGCTGCAGCCGGTCAGGGCGAGCACGCCGGTCAGGACGACGCCGACGACGGCGGTGGGACGGAGCACGGACGGACCTCCTCGGGGTCCCGTCACGCTACCCCGGCAGCACGGCATCCCTGGAATCGGTGTCACGGCGGCGTCACGACGCGGTCAGCGCGAGGTCACGGCCGTTCGTGGGCGAGCATCGCCCAGATCGCGAGGTCGCCCCACTCGCCCTTGAACCACGACTCCTCGCGCAGGTGAGCCTCCTGCCGCATGCCCAGAGCGGCGCAGAGGCGTGCCGACCGCTCGTTGCGCGGGTCGAGCGCCGCGTGGACGCGGTGCGCACCCAGGACGTCGAACGCGGCGTCCCGCAACGCCGCCGCCGACTCCAGCGCGAACCCCTGCCCCTGCACGTCGGGGTGGAAGACCCACCCGATCTCAGCCTGCGCGTCCTGCAGCGCGCCCCACTTCAGCGTGAGGTCCCCGATCACGCGCCCGTCGAGCTCGACCACGAGGTGCACCCAGGCGCGGTCGGCCTCGACCGCGGTCATCGCTGCGCGCTCCACGACCATCTCGGCGATCCGCTCGCGTGGCTGCGGGCCGAACAACAGCCAGCGTGTGACGTCCTCTCGACTCCGGTAGGCGTGGATGTCGTCGACGTCGCCGGTGGCCCACGCACGAAGGACGAGCCGTTCGGTGCGCAGCGGCAGGGGGACGACGGGCATGCGTGCAGCCTGCCACGCGCCGGGGCGGCGAGGTGCTCGTCGAGGCGCCGAGGCTCAGAGCGCGTACGCGTCCAGCGCGTACGAGGAGGAACCCGTAGCCCCAGGAGCACCCGTGACCGTCTCGACGACCACCTGGAGCACCGTGACCGACCCGACCACCGCAGAGGTGGAGTCGGCAGCCGGGTCGGGCGCGGTCAGCGCCTTCGCCACGTCGGCCGGGAGCTCGGCGGCGTACACCGTCGGTCCGAGGTCGGCCGTGCAGGCGGTGTCGGCCGGCTGCGTGTCGTCGACCTCGACGACGGCACGGATGACGGCCGCTGCGCGCCCGGAGGGCTCGGTGGCCGGCTCGAGTCGCAGCGTCCTCGGCACCTGCGGGCAGGACGACGACCCCCAGAGCCCGAGCACGAGCGAGGCACCCGTGCCACGGCGGACCACGGCCGCCTGACCGCTGCCCTGGGCGGGCATCGGCATGTCCGCGGGCCAGGCGACCCCTGACGGCAGTGACGAGGGCTTCCAGGATCCGTCGTCGGCAGGCGTGGTGGCGCCGTCCGTCGCCGATGAGAAGCTGACCGTGTAGCCCATCTCGTCGTCGGCCGCGTTGGCGATCGCGTCGATGTAGATGCGCAGCGGCACACCCCGGCTGTCATAGGTCACCGAGATCGAGGCGGCATCCTTCGCGTCGGCGATGACCGTGTGCAGGTCCTCGACGGTCCGGGGGAACCCCTCGAGCACCGGGTCCGTGGCCGCGCCGCCTGTGTTGTCGACGTCGATCGGCGTCTGGGCGACGGCCTTCCCGCCCTTCACCGTGACGTCGAGACCGATCCGACGGCAGAAGCACGACGGCACGATCATCAGCCGGTACTCCCCCGTGCGCCCGGCGTACGCCGCCCACGCGGCCTGCGCGGCGGCCAGGGAGGTGATCGCCGCGGGGGCCGAGGGCGACGGCGTCCCCGTGCCTCCGGAGCCGCCCGGTCCCGTCTGGGTGCCGCAGGCGGAGAGCAGCAGGGCTCCCGAGACGAGCAGGGCAGGGAGGGCCGCGCGGCGGACGGCGGCAGGGCGCAGGGCGGTGAGCGGCGAGCGGGTCATGCGACGGCCTCCCGGGTCGAGCCGGCCTGCGCCGACGCCCCTGTGACGCCGCTCACGCGGGAGCGGTTCCGCGTCAGACGGACGTGAAGGACACGACGCCGCGCTTGACGGCGTCCACGGCTTCGCGGGCGGTGCGGGCGAGGTGCGTGCCCTCGACCGTGCCGTGCGAGCCGGCGGCGTCCGCGATCTGGCCGAGCAGGTCGGCGAGCTGCTTGCACCACCGGACGAAGTCGCCGGCCTGGAGGTCGGTGTCGCGCAGCACCGGCTCGAGCCGGTGCCCGCTGGCCCACCGGTACGCCGCCCAGGCGAACCCGAGGTCGGGCTCGCGCAGGAACTGCAGGTGCTCCTCGGCCTCGAGCTTGCTCAGCTCGCGCCACAGCGAGACCGTCTCGGCGATGACCTCGCGCGCCGGTCCCTGGGGAAGGCGCGGCGGCAGGGAGTCGTCGGACTGACGGGCCTCGAAGACCAGCACCGATGCGCAGGCGGCCAGCTCGGCGGCTGTGAGGCCGTTCCACAGGCCCTGACGCAGGCACTCGGCAGCCACGAGGTCCATGTCGTTGTAGAGGCGCTGCAGCATGCGTCCGGCGTCGGTCACCTGCGCGGTGTCGTCGTCAGCGGTGAGGTAGCCGAGCTGCTCGAGGATCGCGCAGACGCGGTCGAACTGCCGCGCGATCGAGTTGGTGCGGTTCTCCACGCGTCGCTCGAGGCCGCGCGTCTCGCGCAGGAGGCGGTGGTAGCGCTCGGCCCAGCGGGCGTGCACCTCGCGCTCGTCGCAGCCGTGGCAGGGGTGCTGGCGGATCTGGCGGCGCAGCTCGAGCACCTGCGCGTCCTCGCCCTGGTCGCCCTTGGGCTTACGGGGCTTGTCGACGCGGATGTCGCCGACGAGGTCCTTGAGCTTGGCCGCGAGGTCGCGTCGCGAGTTCGCCGACCGCGGGTTGAACAGCTTCGGGATCCGGATCGACTCGAGCGGCTCGACCGGTGCCGGGAAGTCGAGCACCGAGAGCCGCTTCACCTGGCGGTCCAGAGTGAGCACGGTCGGTCGCGGCTCGTCCTTCTCGGTGAGACCCGGGTCGAGGACGACGGCGACGCCGCTGCGTCTGCCGGCGGGCACCATGATCACGTCGCCCGGCTTGAGTGCCGCCAGCGAAGCACCAGAGGCGGCGCGACGTCGCACGGCGCCGTCGCGCGTCAGCTCCTTCTCGCGGTCGGTGAGTCGGCGGCGCAGCTCGGCGTACTCCGCGAAGTCGCCGAGGTGGCACTCCATCGCGTCGTGGTATCCGTCGAGTGCCTCCTCCTGCTTGCGCACCTGCTTGGCGAGCCCGACGACGGCGCGATCGGCCTGGAACTGCGCGAACGACGTCTCGAGGAGCTCGCGCGCCGCGTGGTGGCCCACGGACCCGACGAGGTTGACCGCCATGTTGTACGACGGCTTGAACGACGAGCGGAGCGGGTAGGTGCGGGTCGAGGCGAGACCGGCGAGGGCGCTGGGGTCGAAGCCCTGGTGCCACACGACGACGGCGTTGCCCTCGACGTCGATGCCGCGGCGTCCGGCCCGACCGGTGAGCTGGGTGTACTCCCCCGGCGTCACGTCGGCATGCGTCTCGCCGTTCCACTTCACGAGCTTCTCGAGCACCACGCTCTTCGCCGGCATGTTGATGCCGAGAGCGAGCGTCTCGGTGGCGAACACCATCTTCACGAGACCGCGCTGGAAGAGGTCCTCCACCGTCTCCTTGAAGGTCGGCAGCATCCCGGCGTGGTGGGCGGCGAAGCCGCGCTCGAGCCCGTCGAGCCACTCGAGGTAGCCGAGGACCATCAGGTCTTCCTGCGGCAGGTCGGCGCAGCGGTGCTCGACGATGCCGCGGATCTGCAGGCGCTCGTCGTTGCTGGTGAGGCGCAGGCCGGCGGCGAGGCACTGCTCGACCGCGGCCGTGCAGCCGACGCGGCTGAAGATGAACGTGATCGCGGGCAGCAGCCGCTCGCGGTTGAGGCGCTCGACCATCTCGAACCGCAGGGGCATCAGCGCGCTGCGGTTGCGCTTGCCGCCGCGACCGGGACGCCCCGCGGAGCCGTCGCGGGCCATCTTCTGGACGCGCGACTCCTCGCGCGCCAGGCGCACGAGCTCGGGGTTGACCTTGGTCTGGTCGTCGTCGGTGAACAGGTCGTAGAGCCGGTCGCCCGCCATGACGTGCTGCCACAGCGGCACGGGGCGATGCTCCTCGACGACGATCTCGGTCTCGCCGCGCACGGTCGAGAGCCATTCGCCGAACTCCTCGGCGTTGCTCACCGTCGCCGACAGCGCCACCACCCCCACGTGCTCGGGCAGGTGGATGATCACCTCCTCCCACACCGCGCCGCGGAAGCGGTCGGCGAGGTAGTGCACCTCGTCCATGACGACGTACGAGAGGCCGCCGAGCGTGTGCGAGCCGGCGTAGATCATGTTGCGGAGGACCTCGGTCGTCATGACGACGACAGGTGCCTCACCGTTGACCGAGTTGTCGCCGGTCAGCAGGCCGACCTTGTCGGCGCCGTACCGAGCGACCAGGTCGTGGTACTTCTGGTTCGACAGGGCCTTGATCGGCGCTGTGTAGAAGCACTTGGTGCCCGAGCGCAGTGCCAGATGGACGGCGAACTCGCCGACGATCGTCTTGCCCGCACCGGTGGGTGCCGCCACGAGGACCCCCGAGCCGCCCTCGAGGGCGCGACAGGCGTCGAGCTGGAACTGGTCGAGCTCGAAGTCGTACAGGCCGCGGAACTCGTGCAGCGCCGTCTTCTCGTCCTTGGCCCTCTGCTGGGCGGCCGTGTAGCGCTCGGCGGGCGAGTTCATACGGCAAACCTATGCTGCGGCGGGCCGTATCGCGGCTCGGCGCTCCGCCGTCCTAGGGGACGAGAACGTGCACCCCGCCGGGCGTCACGCTCACCTCGACCGGCAGCGGGCCGATGCGTTCGCCGTCGGCGTACGCGATCTGCCCAGGCGCCTCGAGGCGGACGGACACACCGGTGTGCTCGTGCACCTCGGGCCGTGACACGTGCGTGCCCTTGTAGACGCTCGGGAAGACCCGCAGGAACGTGCCCGTGGGCAGCTCGTCGAGGAAGGTCACCGAGAGCAGCCCGTCGTCCAGGACGGCACCGGGGCACACCTTCATGCCGCCGCCGTAGCTGGTGCCGTTGCCCACGGCGACGAGCATCCCGGTGCCCTCGTGCCGGTGCTCGGTGGGCAGCCCCTCATCGATCACCATGACGTACGGCACCGGCTTGAACGACCGCAGCTCGGCGAGGATCGCGCGCAGGTAGCGCGCCTGGCCGGTCGGCCACGTCATGCGGTTCGCGCGCTCGTTGACCATCGAGTCGAACCCGCTGGACAGCACCGCGAGGAACCACCGGGCCACGCCGTCGGCGCTCACCGCGCGTCCGACGTCCAGGCGCCTGCTGGTGCCGGCCTGGAGGCAGTCGGCGACGAGGTCGGCCGCAGCCTCGGCGTTGGTCGGCACGCCCAGCACGGTGGCCGAGTCGTTGCCGGTGCCGAGCGGCAGGATGCCCATCGGCACGTCCGTGCCGGCCACGGCCTGCAGCACGAGGTGCACCGTGCCGTCGCCCCCGCAGGCCACCACGGCGGCGGGCGGCTCGGCCTCGATCGCCTCGCGGAGGCTCGACAGCGCGTGCTCGGCGTCCACGCCCTGGATGTGCACGACGTCGAACCCTCGCTCGCGCAGCCGCGCCTCGGCGGCGGGTGCGCCGGACGACGCCCGCCCCTTGCCCGAGGTCGGGTTGACGAGCATCAGGACGCGAGGAGCCACGGCGCCGGACTCTATCCCCGTGCCCGGCGGATGCGCACAGGCACGGGCAAAGCGGGAGCCTCAGAGGAGGTCATCGTCGATCGGGCTCGGCCGCAGGTCTGTCGGATCGATCTGCACCGGCTCGAGGGCCGAGGCCTCGTCGTCCGCCGGTGCCCGCAGCGCTGCACGTCGGTCGCGCCGCGCGCGCCGCTTGTCGTTGATGAGCATGATGCCGACGGCGGAGAACACCAGCCCCAGGAACGGCGCGGCCACGATGAGCATGTTGATCGGGTCGGGCGAGGGCGTCGCGATGGCGGCGAAGGTCAGGCAGCCGATGATCAGCCACCGCCACGCCTTCAACAGCCTCATGCCGGTGAGCAGCCCGGCGAAGTTGAGCATCACGAAGATGGCGGGGATCATCGCGCCGATGCCGAAGAAGAGCATGATCTGCAGCGTGAAGCTGAGGTACGTCGTGACGTTGATGATGTTCGAGACGTTCTCGGGCGTGAAGCCCAGCAGGAGTCCGAGCAGCGGCGGCATCGCGATGTAGGCGATCCAGGCACCGAACACGAACAGGGGCGTTGCGGCGATGACGAAGCCGTACGCCCAGCGGCGTTCGCTCTTCTTCAGGCCCGGGGCCAGGAAGCGCCACAGCTGGTAGAGCCAGATGGGCAGCGACAGCACGATGCCGGAGACGAGCACGACCTGCAGCTGCAGGGTGAACGCGTCGCCGACGCCGGTGATCGCCAGCACGATCTGCTTGCCCTGGTTCTGCGCCTCGGCCACGACCGTGTCGAACGGCGCACGGATGAACGCGAAGATCTCGTCGTAGAAGAACCACGCGACGACGGACCCGACCGCGATGCCGAGCACCGCGCGGAACAGCCGCTTCTGGAACTCGCGGAGGTGCTCGAAGAGCGTCATCGCGCCCTCCGGGTTCGCCGGCTTGCGACGTCGCCGTCGGGTCGCGGCGGAGCCGGGGCTCACCTCACCTGCGACCACGACGACCTGCTCCGGACGTCGAGGCTCAGGCGCGCGGGGTGCCGTCGGCCGGCGGCGTCACCGGCTGAGCGAGGACCTGCTCGCCCGTGACCGGGTCGATGAGGTAGCGCGGGGTCACCGGCTGTGCCGGCGCGGGCGGCGCCGCGGGAACAGCGGGGGCGGCCGGGGCGGCCGGCGCAGGGGTGACGGCGGCGGGGGCGTCGGGGTCGGTGCCGGCACCGGCCTGGAACTCGCCCTTGAGGCCGTCGGTCTCGGCCTTGAAGATGCGCAGCGAGCGGCCGACGCCGCGCGCGAGGTCGGGCAGGCGCTTGGCACCGAACAGGAGCAGGACGATCAGGATCAGGATCCAGAACGCCGGCTTCTCGAACAGAGCGGTCACGGCACTGCCTCACTCGTCGAAGGTCGCACCCGGCCGATCCGGGCGTGGACACACGATAACCCGAGCGCCCGCCACCCACCGAGCAGGCGGGGTGCGGGCGCAGGGAGTGTTCTGGGGCCTCTCAGGCGGTGCGAGCGGCGAGCTCGGCCATGAGGTCGTCGGTGTGCTCGAGCCACAGGGCCAGGTCGAGCAGGTCGTCGTACCCGATCGCAGCACCGTCGTGGTGCTCGCGGGCCTCGGCGGGCACCGGCACGCGCACGATCTCGACGCCGGCGGTCGACAGCAGGCGCACGACCTCGGCGTCCGCGGACTTCTCGACGTCCTCGTGGCACTGCGGGCAGCCGAACGTGTAGGTGCGGCGCGACATGTCGTCCTCGATCGCCTCGACGACGCGGACGTGGACCTGGCGCGGGGTGAGGTCGACGTCACCGCACATCGGACAGGTCGCCTTGATGGTGGCCATCGGAGCCTCCTCCCGGTCTCTCATCCCCTGGTCGGGGGTGACAGATCTGGATTCGGCACGCTGACCGGTGGGGCTTGAGCCCGAACGGGGGAGAAATCTCGCCCTCCGGGCTACGAACCGGTCACGCTCGGTACGCCGCCAGCGCGGCCGCGGCCTCGGCACGCACACGTTCGGCGATCTCGGGGCGGTCCACGACCTCCACCTCGGGCCCGCTGCGCAGGAGCAGCCGCACCAGCCAGCGCTCGTCCGCGACCGGAAGGACCACCTGCAGACGGCCGTCGGCCAGCTCGGCGACGGAGTCCACGGGGAACTCCTCGGCGATCCAGCGGACGCCGTTCCCGAGCACGAGCGTGACCGCACCGCCCTGGGGGCGCAGCACGCCGGCCCCGAGGTCGAGCGGGACGGCATCGGCCGGCACCTCGGAGGCCTCGCCGAGCACCGCGGCCGCCACGATCCGGTCGAGCCGGAACGTGCGCATGGCCTCGGCGCGGTGGCACCAGCCCTCGAGGTAGACCCGGCCGTCGAGCGAGACGATCCGCAGGGGGTCGACATCGCGCTCCGTGCGGTCGTCCAGCGCCCCGACGTACGTGATGTGCAGGCGACGTCCGTCGGCGAGGCCGGTGCGCACGGCGGCGTCGACCTCGGGCGCGACCGTGGCGTCGACCTGCACGACGAGCCCCTCCGCGGCCGCACGTGCCTCGCCCGCGGCGGCCTCGAGCTTGGCCTGCGCCGACGCGATGGCGTCGCGGTCGTGCGGGCCGGGGACGGCGGCGAGCAGGCGCAGCGCCACGAGCAACGAGGCCGCCTCGTCGGCCGAGAAGCGCAGCGGCCGGCCGATCGTCTGCGGGTCGAGCACTGTGATGGTGCCGTCCTCGTCCCAGAACTGGATGTCGACGAGCTCCTGGTGCTGGTGGCCCGGGCGCCCCGTGCAGATGAGGAGGTTGAGGTCCTCGACCAGCTGGGCCTCGGACACCCCGAAGTGGGCGGCGGCCTCGGCCACCGTGACCCCCTCGTGGGCGGTCAGCCACGGCACCAGCGCGAGCAGCCGCGACAGGCGCCCTGCAGCGGTGTTGTCGGCCTTCTTCACCGCGCTCATGCGAGCACCTCCCCCGCCGCGATGCCGAGCCGTCGTACGACGGCGTCGCGCAGGCCTTCGGGGGCGACCACGACGGCGTCGGCTCCGAGGCCCACGAGCTCGCGGGCGAGCACCTCGTCGTCGGAGTAGGGCACGAGCAGGAGGTCGGTGCCGGTGCCCGGGTCGACCGCCGTGGCGCGACGCCGCAGGCCGTGGGCACGGTCGGCCGCCACGCGGATCTCGGCCACGAGCGAGCCGGGCGCGGGCGTGGCGGTGGCCACCAGCGCGGCGACGTCGATCCCCGTGGGGATCTCGTACGCACCCGGCTGGCCGACGCCCGTCACCTCCCCCACGACGCGCGAGAGGCGGAACACGCGCGCTGCAGCGCGGTCGACGTCGTGGCCCACGAGGTACCAGTGGCCGCGACGCGAGGTGACGCCCCACGGCTGGACGATGCGGGTGGCGGCGCTGCTGTCGTCGGGGCGGCGGTAGCCGAAGGTGACCGCGCGGCGGAGTCGGACGGCCTCGTAAAGCGTGGGGAACGACGGCTCCGCGGTCGCGACCCGGGTCTCGATACCGACCGGGCCCTCGACGATCGTGCCGCCGGCTGCCTCGAGCTTGCGCAGGGCGCTCTGGGCAGCCGGGCCGAGGCTGGCCTGCTCCCACACGCGCGCGGCCAGGCCGACCACGGCGAGCTCGTCGGTCGTGAGCGCGATCTCGGGGAGCGCGTACTCGCTCGCAGCGACGCGGTAGCCCTCGATGCCGCCGGATCCGTCGGACCCCTCCACCGTCTCGATCGGGACGCCCATCGAGCGCAGCTCCTCCTTGTCGCGCTCGAACATGCGCTCGAAGGCCTCGTCTGAGGGGCTGTCGCGGTAGGCCTCGACGGCGTCGCGCAGGAAGCTCTTGGGCACCGGGCGCGAGGACGCCATGAGCGCGAACAGCAGGTTGAGCAGCCGCTCGGTGCGGTCCTTCTGGCTCATCGCTCCCCCACGGGTGTCGTACGGCGAGGACCTCGGTCTGGATGCGTGGGAGGCACGTGGACGTGCCTCCCACGCATCCAGTGCGGATCCGGGGCCTGGTGCGTCAGCTGACGCCGAGCAGGTCGATCACGAACACGAGCGTCTTGCCCGACAGGCGGTGGCCGCCGCCCGCGGGGCCGTAGGCCAGGTGCGGCGGGCAGACGAGCTGGCGGCGTCCGCCGACCTTCATACCCGGGATGCCCTCCTGCCAGCCCGCGATGAGGCGGTTCAGCGGGAAGTTGACGGACTGGCCGCGGCCCCAGCTGGAGTCGAACTCCTCGAGGGTGTCGAACTCGACGCCGAGGTAGTGCACGTCGACGGTCGCACCGGGCGTGGCCTCGGCGCCGTCACCCACGACGATGTCGGTGATGACGAGCTCGGTCGGGGCCTCGTCGCCCACGAACTCGATCTCGGGCTTGTCCATGGTCGGTCTCCTCGTGGGTTCGGCCGTGCTGATGGGGTTGTGCCGGGAGGTCAGATCACTTGGCGGGAGCGGTCTCGCCCGGGTTGATGTAGTTGACCATGTCGACCACGAAGACCAGCACCTCGTTCGGCTGGATGTCGGCGCTCGGCGGGTTGGCGCCGTACGCGAGATCGCCGGGGATGATCAGGAGGCGGCGTCCACCCAGCTTCATGCCCGGGATGCCCTGCGTCCAGCCGGCGATGACCTGGTCGAGGCCGAACTCCGACGGCTGGCCACGGTCGAACGAGGAGTCGAACTGCTTCTTCGTCGATGCACCTACGCCGGCGTAGTCGGCGAGCACGGTGGCCCCTGCGAGGACCGGGTCACCGGTGCCCTCGACGAGGTCGACGACCTGCAGCTGGGTGACGTCCTTGGTCTGGTCGCCGATCGTGATGACCGGCTTCTCGCCGAAGCCGCCCTCGACCTTCACGCCGCTGGCGTCGTTGCCGATGCCTTCCTGGGCCGGCGCCGAGGAGGTGGCAGCGGGAGCGGACGAGCCGGCTCCGGACTGGGTCTCCGTCGAGCTGCCGCAGGCCGACAGGACGAGCGACACGGACAGGGCGAGGGTCGCGGGGGCGACGAGGCGGGAGCGCTTCATGATCCCCGACCCTAACCCGATCCGACGGCCTTTCCGTGCACGGGACCCCGGCCGAGGGCCGGTGCCCGGAGACGGTCACATGCTCGCGATGAGCTTCTCGACGCGCTCGTCGACGGAACGGAACGGGTCCTTGCAGAGCACGGTGCGCTGCGCCTGGTCGTTGAGCTTCAGGTGGACCCAGTCGACGGTGAAGTCCCGGCGACGCTCCTGCGCCTTCTTGATGAACTCCCCGCGCAGCTTGGCCCGCGTGGTCTGCGGCGGCAGCGTCTTCGCCTCGAAGATCGGCAGGTCGCTGCTCACCCGTGCGACGGCACCGCGCTTCTCCAGCAGGTAGTAGAGGCCCCGGCTGCGGGTGATGTCGTGGTACGCGAGGTCCATCTGCGCGATGCGCGGGCTCGAGAGCGGCAGGTCGTGCTTGGCCATGTACCTCTCGAGCAGGCGCAGCTTGATGACCCAGTCGATCTCGCGCTCGACGAGGCCGAGGTCGCCGGTCTCGACGGCGCGGACCGAGCGGGTCCAGAGGTCGAGGACCCGCGAGTGGATGCTGTCCGGGTCGCTCGTGAGGCCGCGGCGCTCGGCGAAGTCGCGAGCCCGGTCGAGGTACTCCGTCTGGATCTGCAGGGCCGACAGCTCGCGCCCGTTCGCCAGGCGGACCGTCTTGCGACCGGTCGGGTCGTGGCTGATCTCGCGGATGGCCCGGATCGGGTTCTCCAGCGTCATGTCGCGCAGCACCGAGCCGTGCTCGAGCATGCGCAGCACGAGGTCGGTGCTGCCCACCTTGAGCATCGTGGTGGTCTCGCTCATGTTGGAGTCGCCGACGATCACGTGCAGGCGCCGGTAGCGCTCGGCGTCCGCGTGGGGCTCGTCGCGGGTGTTGATGATGGGGCGTGACCGTGTGGTGGCGCTGGAGACGCCCTCCCAGATGTGCTCGGCCCGCTGGCTCACGCAGTAGACGGCTCCGCGGGGCGTCTGCAGCACCTTGCCGGCGCCGCAGACGATCTGGCGCGAGACGAGGAACGGGATGAGCGTGTCCGCGAGCTCGGAGAACTCGCCGTGGCGGCCCACGAGGTAGTTCTCGTGGCAGCCGTAGGAGTTGCCGGCCGAGTCGGTGTTGTTCTTGAACAGGTAGACGTCGCCGGCGATGCCCTCCTCCTGGAGGCGCTTCTCGGCATCGACCAGGAGGCCCTCGAGGATCCGCTCCCCCGCCTTGTCGTGCGTGACCAGCTCGGTGATCTGGTCGCACTCCGGAGTGGCGTACTCGGGGTGGCTGCCGACGTCGAGGTAGAGGCGGGCACCGTTGCGCAGGAAGACGTTGCTGCGAGCGGCCCCACGACACCACGCGGCGGAACAGGTAGCGGGCGACCTCGTCCGGGGAGAGGCGCCGCTGCCCCCGGAAGGTGCAGGTGACGCCGTACTCGGTCTCGATCCCGAAGATCCGCCGGTCCACGTGGCCACCCTAGGCACGAGTACGCCGGACGCGCAGTCCGGCGCGCACGGCGTCACGCACCAGTAACGAGCGACGTCCTGCTAGGCGGGATCGCCCGCGGCGTCGTCGCTGTCGTCGTCGACCCCGAGGAGGTCGGCGAGGCGGGGCCCGTTGATGCGGCGGAACTTCCGACGCGGCCGGGCCCGGTCGAGGATCGCGACCTCGAGCTGAGCCGGGGTGAGCACGCGCGTCTCGCCCTCGGCGCCGTTGCCGGCCACCGGCGCCGAGCCCAGCAGCTCGACTGCGAGCTGCAGCGCGGCCTCGAGCGACATCCCCTCGCTCCACCGCTCGCGCAGCGCCGTGGTGATCTGGTCGGCCGAGCCGCCCATCGCGACGAAGCCGTGCTCGTCCCCCACCGACCCGTCGAAGGTCAGGCGGTAGAGCTGGTCGTCGTGCACCGTCTCGCCGATCTCGGCGACGACGATCTCGACCTCGTACGGCTTCTGCGTCTCGGTGAAGATGGTGCCGAGGGTCTGGGCGTAGGCATTGGCGAGGCTGCGGCCGGTGACGTCGCGGCGGTCGTACGAGTAGCCGCGCAGGTCGGCCAGGCGCACGCCCGCGACTCGGAGGTTCTCGAACTCGTTGTACTTGCCGACCGCGGCGAAGGCGATGCGGTCGTAGATCTCGCAGATCTTGTGCAGCGCGCGGGAGCGGGTTCTCGGCGACGAACAGCAGTCCGTCGGCGTACTGAAGGACGATCACACTGCGGCCGCGGGCGATGCCCTTGCGCGCGTAGTCGGCCTTGTCCTTGATGACCTGCTCGGGCGAGACATAGAACGGGACGCTCATGGCTCACTCCCCTCCGGCGGTCAGCGGCGCGTTGGGACCGTCCGGCCGGGTCTGGCGGGCGGCCACGACCGAGCGGACGAGCGGGTCGAGCTCGGCCTCGGAGAGGCGGCGGTAGCCGTCGACGTCGACCATCGCCACCACCGGCAGGATGCCGCGGGCGAGGTCGGGGCCGCCGGTGGCCGAGTCGTCGTCAGCCGCGTCGTACAGGCTCTCGATGACGACGCGCACGGCCTCGTCGGGCGTGAGGTCGTCGCGCCAGAGCTTCTTGAGCGCGCCCCGCGCGAAGAGGGATCCGGAGCCGACGCTGTGGTGGCGGTGCTCCTCGTACCGACCGCCGGTGACGTCGTAGCTGAAGATCCGGCCGCCGCTGGTCTCGGCGTCGTACCCCGCGAACAGGGGCACGACCGCGAGGCCCTGCATCGCCATGCCGAGGTTGCCGCGGATGCAGGGTCGCGAGGCGGTTGGCCTTGCCGTCGACCGAGAGCTGCGCGCCCTCGATCTTCTCGTAGTGCTCGAGCTCGACCTGGAACAGCTTCACCATCTCGACCGCGAGGCCTGCGGTGCCGGCGATGCCGACGCAGCTGGACTCGTCCGCCGCGAAGACCTTCTCGATGTCCTTCTGCGCGATGATGTTGCCCATCGTGGCGCGGCGGTCGCCGGCCATGACCACGCCGCCCGCGAAGGTCAGCGCGACGATCGTGGTGCCGTGCACCGACTCGGGGACCGATCCCGCCGGGAGCGACCGGCCGCCCGGGAGCAGCGTGGGGTCGTGCGTGGCCAGGAACTCGGCGAAGGACGACGAACCCGTCGCGGTGAACGCCGACGACAGGGTGCCCCCGAACCGTCCCTGCTGCGCTGAGGTCACTGTCCGCCCTTCTGGACGAAGCCGCGGACGAACTCCTCGGCGTTGGTCTCGAGCGCCTCGTCGATGTCCTCGAGGATCGCGTCGATGTCGGCGTCGAGCGCCTCCTTGCGCTCGGCGAGGTCGCTCGTCGCAGCCGTGGTCTCCTCGACCTGGTCGACGTCGGCGTCCGTGCGGCTCTTGTGCGCGTGCTCGCCGGTGTCCCGGGTGGGCATGGTGCCTCCACGAGGTGTGACCCGACGTCCGAAGTCGGGGCTGGTCTCGACCCTATACACGGCGGTCGCCGCACGCGCTCCGGTACACCCCGCGCCGTGAACCTGATCGATCCGTCGCCTCCCGGCCCGGGAAGCAGCGGATTGATCAGTGCGAGCGGTGGGGTCAGGTGTTCAGGGCGTGCAGGAGGTCGGCTGCCGTGGGGCTCGCGTCCAGCAGGGGGCCGACGGCTGCCCGGGTGCCGCGCAGGGGCTCGAGGGTGGGCACGCGCTGCAGCGCGTCGCGACCGGGCACGTCGAAGATGACCGAGTCCCACGACGCCGCGGCGACGTGGTCGGCGTACCGGCGCATGCACTCGCCGCGGAACCAGGCTCGCGTGTCGGCCGGCGGGTTGGCCACCGCGGCCTCGACCTCGGCGTCGGTCGTGATCCGCTCCAGGCTCCCCGCGCAGCTGCAGCCGCTGCGCCAGGCCCTTGTCGGGCCGCACGTCGCTGTACTGCAGGTCGACGAGGTGCAGCCGCGCGTGGTCCCACTCGATCTGGTCGCGCGAGCGGTAGCCCTCGAGGATCGCGAGCTTGGCGATCCAGTCGAGCTCGGACGACAGGCTCATCGGGTCGGTCTCGAGCCGGCCCAGCACCGACTCCCACCGGTCGAGGACGTCGGCCGTCTGCGCGTCGACGTCGTCGCCGAGGGTGTTCTCGACGTGCTTTCGTGCCTGCTCGAGGAACTCCATCTGCATCTGCACCGCGGTGATCCGCCGGCCCGACCGCAGCGTGAGCAGGTGCGTCAGCGACGGGTCGTGCGACACGCGGTGCATCTCGCGCACCGGCTCGTCGAGCACGGCGTCGATCTCGAGCGTGCCGGCCTCGATCATCGCGAGGACGAGCGAGGTGGTGCCCATCTTGAGGTACGTGGACACCTCGGCGAGGTTGGCGTCGCCCACGATCACGTGCAGCCGCCGGTACTTCTCCGGGTCTGCGTGCGGCTCGTCGCGCGTGTTGATGATCGGTCGCTTGAGCGTGGTCTCGAGGCCGACCTCGACCTCGAAGAAGTCGGCGCGCTGGGACACCTGGAACCCGTGGGTGCGGCCGTCCTGGCCGATGCCGACACGACCGGCGCCCGTGACGACCTGGCGGGAGACGAAGAACGGCGTCAGGTGCCGCACGATCTCGGCGAACGGCGTGCTGCGCGCGCATGAGGTAGTTCTCGTGCGTGCCGTACGACGCGCCCTTGTTGTCGGTGTTGTTCTTGTAGAGGTTCACGGGCTGCGCGCCCGGGAGGTCTGCGGACGAGGTCGGTGGCGCGGGCCATGATGCGCTCGCCGGCCTTGTCCCAGATCACGCCGTCGCGCGGGTTCGTCACCTCGGGGCTGGAGTACTCCGGGTGGGCGTGGTCGACGTACAGCCGCGCCGCCGTTGGTGAGGATGACGTTGGCCAGCCCGAGGTCGTCGTCGGTGAGCTGGCTCGGGTCGGCATCCGCCCGCGTCATGTCGAAGCCGCGTGCGTCGCGGAGCGGGTTCTCCTCGTCGTAGTCCCAGCGCGCGCGCGGGCGCCCCGCGCGACCGAGGCGGCGTACGACGTTGACCACCTGAGAGCTGCGTCATCATCGCGTTGACGTGCGGGTGCCCGGGCACCGAGACGCCGTACTCGGTCTCGATGCCCATCACGCGATGGACGCTCACGTGGCACCGCCGCCTTAGAGGTACTGGCCGGTGTTGGCGACCGTGTCGATCGAGCGCCCTGCCTCGGTGCCCTGCTTGCCCTGGATGAGCGTGCGGATGAACACGATCCGCTCGCCCTTCTTGCCCGAGATGCGGGCCCAGTCGTCGGGGTTGGTGGTGTTGGGCAGGTCCTCGTTCTCGCGGAACTCGTCGACGCAGGCGGCGAGCATGTGCTGCACGCGGATGCCGCGCTGGCCCGTGCTCGAGGAGGTCCTTGATCGCCATCTTCTTGGCGCGGGCCACGATGTTCTCGATCATCGCGCCGCGAGTTGAAGTCCTTGAAGTACAGGACCTCCTTGTCGCCGTTGGCGTAGGTGACCTCGAGGAACCGGTTCTCCTCGGTCTCGGTGTACATCCGCTCGACGGCGCGCTGGATCATCCCGCGGCACGTCGCGACCGGGTCGCCACCGTGCTCGGCGAGGTCCTCGGGGTGCAGCGGCAGGTCGGGCGTCAGGTACTTGGTGAAGATGTCGCGCGCGCGCCTCGGCGTCGGGGCGCTCGATCTTGATCTTCACGTCGAGGCGGCCCGGGCGCAGGATCGCCGGGTCGATCATGTCCTCGCGGTTCGAGGCGCCGATGACGATGACGTTCTCGAGGCCCTCGACGCCGTCGATCTCGCTGAGCAGCTGCGGGACGATCGTGTTCTCGACGTCGCTGCGACACGCCCGAGCCACGGGTGCGGAAGAGCGAGTCCATCTCGTCGAAGAACACGATGACGGGCATGCCCTCGGACGCCTTCTCGCGCGCCCGCTGGAACACCAGCCGGATGTGCCGCTCGGTCTCGCCGACGTACTTGTTGAGCAGCTCCGGGCCCTTGATGTTGAGGAAGAACGACCGCCCCTCGGCCTTCCCTTCGACCTCGGCGACCTTCTTGGCCAGCGAGTTGGCGACGGCCTTGGCGATGAGCGTCTTGCCGCAGCCGGGCGGGCCGTAGAGCAGGATCCCCTTCGGCGGCTTGAGCTCGTGCTCGCGGAAGAGGTCGGCGTGCAGGTACGGCAGCTCGACGGCGTCGCGGATCTCCTCGATCTGCGCGGCGAGTCCGCCGATGTCGCCGTAGTCGATGTCCGGGACCTCCTCGAGGACGAGCTCCTCGACCTCGGCCTTCGGGATCTTCTCGAACACGTAGCTGCGAGCGCGCCTCGAGCAGCAGCGAGTCGCCGGCGCGCAGCGTGCGCGCCGATGAGAGGTGCTGCGAGGCGGACGACGCGCTCCTCGTCGGAGTGCGCGATCACCAGGGCGCGCTCGCCGTCCTCGAGGATCTCCTTGAGCATGACGATCTCGCCGTGACGCTCGAACTCGCGCGCCGCGACGACGTTGAGGGCCTCGTTCAGCACGACCTCCTGGCCGGGGCGCAGCTCGTCGGACGTCGACGCCGGGGCTGCACGACGACACGCATCTTGCGGCCCGCGGTGAAGACGTCGACGGTGCCGTCGTCGAAGCGTTCGAGGAAGACGCCGTACCCGTTCGGCGGCTCGGCAAGCCGGTCGACCTCCTCCTTGAGCGCCACGATCTGGTCGCGGGCGTCCTTGAGGGTGGAGACCAGGCGCTGGTTCTGCGCGGACGCCGCCGCCAGCTCGCTCTGGAGCTGGGTGACGCGCGGATCCGGCGCGCGCTCGTCGGAGTACGTCACGGTGCTTACCTCCCGTGCGTCCGCCCCGGTGGGGTCCACCGCGGCTGGGCCGTTTCTCGACCCTACCCACGTCGACCGGTTCTGCGCGCGCGCTGAGGGACGAGCCGCGCGTCGCAACGAAGACGTAACCCGCCGGGCACGCTGGCCAGACGTCCGGAATCCGTCCCGGCCGGCTACGTGGTGGGGAGCTCGTAGTCCTCGCCGTAGGCGCCCTTGGCTGGGCGGGTGCGGCGCGGGGGCAGCACCGTGCCGTCGGCGAGGCGGCGGCTGCGGATGAGGAAGCCGGTGTGGCCGTTCATCGTGTGGTCCGGGCGTACGGCGAGACCCTCGAGGTGCCACGTGCGCAGCAGCAGCTCCTGGGCGTAGGGCTCGGTCCAGCGGCCGTCCGTGCGCATGGTCTCGACGGTGCGCGACAGCTGGGTCGTGGTCGCGACGTACACGACCAGGACGCCGCCGGGGGTCAGCGCCTCGGCCGCCACCTCGACGCAGTCCCACGGCGCGAGCATGTCGAGCACGATGCGGTCGACGCCTGTGTCGAGGCCCTCGGCCATCCGGGCCCGCAGCGTCGGGACGAGGTCGCCGACGGTCAGCGACCAGGCCGGGTGCTCGGACCCGAAGAACGTCTCCACGTTGGTCTTGGCGACGTCGGCGAAGTCCTGCCGGCGCTCGTACGACGACAGCCCGCCCTGGTCGCCCACCGCACGCAGCAGGGAGATCGACAGCGCGCCCGAGCCGACGCCGGCCTCGATCACGCGCGCGCCGGGGTAGATGTCGGCCAGCCCGACGATCGCCGCCGCGTCCTTGGGGTAGACGATCGTGGCGCCCCGCGCCATCGACAGGACGAAGTCCGACAGCATCGGGCGCAGGGCGAGGTAGGGGACGCCCTGCGTCGAGCTGACGATCACACCCTCCGGGCCGCCGATGAGCTCGTCGTGCTTGATGGCGCCCTTGGCGGTGTGGAACTCCTTGCCCGCGCCCAGCGTGATGGTGTGCATCCGCTTCTTGGGGTCGGTGAGCTGCACGCGCTCGCCCTCGCGGAGCGGGCCACGGCGGTTGTCGGCCCCGGTGGGGACGTGGTCGGAGGTCACGGTCGGCAAGGATAGGCGGGTCCGCGGCGTACGCCGTCGGCGCATCCGTACGGCGGGACCGCGAGGAGACCGGTGGCAGCCACGACCTCCGACGTGGGCACGTTCCTCGCGACGTCGGCGCACAGCAGGCTCGACGAGGTCCGCGCCCTGCGCCAGGCGCTGCTGGACGGGATCCCAGGACTCACCGAGCGCATCAAGTGGAACGCGCCGAGCCTCGGGCCGGACGGCACCGACCGCCTCACGTTCCGGCTGCAGCCGGGCGACCGCGTCGAGCTGGTGCTGCACCGAGGCGCGGCCGTGCGCGGTGCGGACGGCTTCGCCTTCGATGATCCTGACGGCCTCATCGCCTGGTCGACGCCCGACCGCGGGGTGATCGTCGTGCGCGATGCGGTCGACCTCGCCGAGCGCACGACGTCGATCGTCGCGACGTGCCGCCGCTGGGTCGAGGCGACCCGCGACTGACCGGCCGTCAGACGCCGAGGGCCTTCTCGACGTCCCTCGTGGTGAGGATGCCGACGACTGTGCCCGTGTCGTCGTGCACGGTGTAGTCGGTCGCGGGCACGTCCTGCATCGCGCGCAGAAGCGGGTCTCCGCTGAGCGACACGTGCAGGCGGGCCTGCGGGTCGAGGGTGGACGACACCGACGACACGGAGACCCACGGCCGGCGCTCGAGCGGGACGGCGGAGACGGCGTCCTCCTGGGCCACGGCCACCACCGTGCCGCTGCCGTCGGCGACGGCGACGGCGCGGGCTCCGGAGGCCTCGAGGCGCCGCAGCGCCTCGGCCAGCGGCAGGTCGTGCGGCACCACCACAGCGGGGCGCACGAGGGCGCCGGCCTGCAGCGCCGGGACCTTGGACATCAGCCGCGCGCGCTTGAGGGCGTCCGACGCACCGGCGAAGAGATAGGCCGCGATCAGTGCGCTGAACACCACTGAGCCCATGCTGGGCTGACCGCCACGCTGGAGGACCAGCAGCAGCGGCACGGCGAAGGCGAGGACCGCGACGACCCGCCCTGCCCAGGCGGCGATGACCGTCGACCGGTGCTCGTTGCCCGTGATGCCCCAGATGATGCTGCGCAGCACGTTGCCACCGTCGAGCGGCAGGCCCGGTAGCGCGTTCCAGATGCCCAGGAAGATGTTGGACACGGCGAGGGCGTACGCCACCCCGTCGACCCGCGGGTCGACCGCCACCGGGGAGTTGGCGACCCCCAGCCACACGAAGCCGATGAGCACCGACGACACCGGCCCCGAGCCCGAGATGACTGCGTCCCGCCACGCCGACGGGATGCGGCGCTCGAAGGACGTGTAGCCGCCGAACACCCACAGCGTGATGCTGTGGACGGGGAAGCCGAACATCTTCGCCGTGAGGGCGTGCGCGAGCTCGTGCCCGAGGATCGACAGGTAGAACAGGACGGCGAACACCAGGGAGAGGACGAGCACCTCGGTCGGCTGCGACCGGTCGGCCCCGAGGTTGTCGCGCCACAGGAACGCCACCACCAGGATGCCGAGCAGGCCGCTCCAGGGCATCGAGACCGGGATTGAGCCCAGGCGGAACGCGATGCCGCCGGCCCGTCGTCGGGTCGGCGCCGTCTGCTCCTCGCTGCTCACCGCCCCACCGTAAGCGGCGTACGCCGGGACGGCCCGTCCGCCTCACCCGGCCGTGTCGTGCGCGTCCCGCCCGCACGGCGTCGGACCCGGCGCCTACTGTCAGCCCCATGAGCACGAGCGCGCCCGACTCCCCCTCCCCCGTCGCCGGCGACCCCGCCGAGGCCTGGGAGGGCGCGGCCACCCGCACGGGCTCGCTGTCGCCGTCCCGGGCGGGCGACTTCATGACCTGCCCGCTGCTCTACCGCTTCCGCACGATCGACCGCATCCCCGAGAAGCCGAGCCCGGTCGCGGTGCGCGGCACCGTGGTGCACCAGGTGCTCGAGGACCTGTTCGACCTCCCGGCTGAGCAGCGCACGCTGGAGCAGGCGGCCTCCATGCTCCCTGCCGCGTGGGACGTCGTGCAGCGCGAGGACGAGGCCGCGGCCACCGAGCTCTTCGGCACCGCTGAGGAGGCCGACGAGTGGCTCGCCTCGGCCGTGCCGCTGCTGGAGACGTACTTCCGCCTCGAGGACCCGAGCCGTCTCGAGCCTGCCGAGCGCGAGCTGCGGGTCGAGACCACCCTCGACGACGGCCTCGTCCTGCGCGGGTACGTCGACCGCCTCGACCGCAACGCCGCGGGCGACACCCGGGTGGTCGACTACAAGACCGGCAAGGCTCCGGGCGAGGGCTACGAGCAGAAGGCGCTGTTCCAGATGCGCTTCTACGCCCTGGTGCTGTGGAAGGCCACGGGCACGCTCCCCCGGCTCCTCCAGCTGCTCTACCTCGGCAACGAGCAGATCCTGCGCTACGAGCCCGACGAGACCGACCTGCTCGCGACCGAGCGCAAGATCAAGGCCCTGTGGCGGGCGATCCAGCAGGCGCAGGAGACCGGCGACTGGCGCCCCAACCCGTCCCGGCTGTGCGACTGGTGCGACCACCACGCGATCTGCCCGGCGTTCGGCGGCACACCGCCGCCCCTGCCGACGCTTCCTGTGCCGGTCGTCCCACCCGTCTGACGGCCCGATCGGGCACGGCGGAGGGGTACGCCCCCGCGTCGCGGGTTAGCGTGGCGGGGTGACGACCACGACCTCCGCCGCCCGCGCCACCGCCCTGTCCAAGATCTACGGCAACGGCGACACCCAGGTCACCGCGCTCGACGCCGTCGACGTCGAGATCCAGGGCGGCCGGTTCACCGCGATCATGGGGCCCTCCGGGTCCGGCAAGAGCACGCTCATGCACTGCCTCGCGGGCCTCGACTCCATCAGCGGCGGCCAGGTGTGGATCGGCGAGACCGAGGTCTCGGGGCTGTCCGACAAGGCCCTCACCCAGCTGCGCCGCGACTCGGTCGGGTTCGTCTTCCAGGCCTTCAACCTGATCCCCACGCTCACTGCGCTCGAGAACATCACGCTCCCGCTCGACATCGCCGGCCGCAAGGCCGACCCGGCCTGGCTCGACACAGTTATCGACACGGTCGGCCTGCGCGACCGCCTCACGCACCGCCCGAGCGAGCTCTCCGGCGGCCAGCAGCAGCGCGTCGCCTGCGCCCGCGCGCTCGCGAGCCGGCCCACGATCGTGTTCGCGGACGAGCCCACCGGCAACCTCGACTCCCGCTCCGGCGCCGAGGTGCTCGGCTTCCTGCGCCGCAGCGTCGACGAGTTCGGCCAGACGATCGTGATGGTCACGCACGACCCCGGTGCGGCGTCGTACGCCGACCGCGTGCTGTTCCTCGCCGACGGCCGGATCGTGGACGAGATGCTCGATCCCACGGCCGAGCGGGTCCTCGAGCGGATGAAGGCGTTCGAGCAGGCGCGAGGCTGACATGCTGCGCGCCGCGCTCCGCTCGCTGCTGCAGCACAAGCTGCGGCTCTCGCTCACCCTGCTCGCCGTCGTCGTGGGCGTCGCCTTCGTCGCGGGCACCTACATCTTCACCGACTCGCTCAAGAAGTCCTTCGACGCGCTGTTCGACGCCCCTCAGCCCGACGTGTCCGTCTCGGTCGACACCGGGGTGCCGGTGGGTGGCGGCGGCGGCGCGCCGGGCGGGCTCGACCAGGCCCCGACCCTCGCCGAGTCACTGGTCGCCAAGGTCGCTGCGGTCGACGGCGTCGCCGCGGCGTACGGGTCGGTCGGCTCCGACGGTGCGCTGGTCATCGGCTCCGACGGCAAGGTCGTCGGCGAGAACGGCCCGCCTGCGAGAGGTGGCACGTTCATCGGGGACCCGGCGATCTCCGCGCTCACGATCGCCGCGGGCCGCGCGCCGTCCGGTCCGACCGAGGTCGCTCTGCTGGAGTCGACGGCCACCGCTGGCGCGATCTCGATCGGCGACACGGTCAGGATCGACACCCCGGCAGGCGGTCTCGTCGACCTCACGATGGTCGGCATCGTCACCCGCGGGATCTCCGGCAGCGACGGCAGCACCCTGGCCGTCTTCGACCTGCCGACCGCGCAGAAGCTCATGCTCGGCAAGGCCGACCGGGTCACGAGCATCGCGGTGCGCGCCGAGCCCGGCGTCGACCAGGACACCCTCGCCGCCAGCATCCAGAAGGTGCTCCCGAAGGGCACCAAGACCCAGACCGGTGCCCAGCGCAGCGCCGACATCGCCGAGCGGCTCGCGACCACGTTCCAGTTCATCAACACGTTCCTGCTGGCCTTCGCCTTCATCGCGCTCTTCGTGGCGATCTTCCTGATCTTCAACACGTTCTCGATGCTCGTGGCCCAGCGCACCCGCGAGCTCGCGCTGCTGCGCGCGGTCGGCGCGAGCCGGGGCCAGGTGCGGCGCTCGGTGCTGGCCGAGGCCGCTGTGCTCGGCCTGCTCGCAGCCATCCTTGGCGTGCTGGGCGGCATCCTGGTCTCCCAGGGGCTTCGCCTGCTGCTCAAGGGTTTCGGCGCCGACCTCCCGGCGGCGCCACTGGTCATCGAGCCACGCACCATCGTCGTCTCCCTCGTCGTCGGGCTCGTCGTCACGCTCGTGTCGGCATACCTTCCGGCCCGGCGCGCCGGCGTCGTCCCGCCCGTGGCCGCCATGCGCGACGAGATCTCTCTGCCGGTGCGCTCGCTCCGTGTGCGGACGGCCCTCGGCGCGGTCCTGCTGATCGCGGCAGCGGTGTCCGCATGGGTCGCCCTGCGCACCGTCGACGACGGCGAGCGCGCGGCGAGCCTCGCGGGAGTGTCCGCGCTCTGCGCCCTCATCGCCGTGATCGCCCTCGCACCGATGATCGGCCGCGCGGTGCTCGTGGTGCTGGCGGCGCCGTTCAGCGGGTCGACCATCGGGCGCCTTGCCCGTGAGAACGGCCGACGCAACCCGCGGCGCACCGCAGCGACCGCGAGCGCGCTCGCGATCGGGCTCGCCCTCATGAGCGCGATCGGCGTGATCGCCGCCTCGACCAAGGCGTCGGTGTCGGCCGTCATCGACGACACCATCGGCGCGGACTTCGTGGTCTTCGGCGTGAAGTTCCAGCCCTTCAGCCCGGACGTGTACGACGCCGTGAAGGACACGCCTGGCACCCGCACGGTGACCTACGTGCGGCAGGTGCCGATCGAGGTCGAGGGCGACCGCACCGCGCTGACGGGCGTCGACCTCGGGGCGTTCCCCGACGTCGTCGACCTCACGATGCAGTCTGGTGCGGCCGTGCCGTCGCTCGGCCTGGGGCAGGCGATCGTCGACGACAAGACCGCCGCCGACCTGGGGCTGAAGGTGGGCGACACGGTCCCCGCGACGTTCGTGAACGGCAAGTCCACCCTGGCGCTGCGCGGCATCTACACCGCCGCCGGCCCGTACCAGGGGTGGATCACCGGCCTGCCCACCCTCACCTCGATCGGCGCGCGCGAGCTCGACTCGGCCGTCTACATCCGCCTCGACGACGGCGCCGACCTCCCCGCCGTCCAGGCACAGCTCGAGTCCGAGCTCGAGGCGTTCCCCAGCGTCGCGCTGCAGGACCAGGCGAGCCTCAAGGACCAGATCGACAGCCAGTTCGACCGCGTCTTCGGCTTCATCTACGCGCTGCTCGCGCTGGCGGTGATCGTGGCCTTCATCGGCATCGTCAACACGCTCGCCCTGTCGGTCCACGAACGGCGCCGCGAGGTCGGCCTGCTGCGCGCGGTGGGCACCTCACGCGCACAGGTCCGCCGCATGGTCGTGCTCGAGGCCGTCATGATCTCGGTCTTCGGCGCGGCGCTCGGAGTCGTGCTCGGCGTCGTCTACGGCTCGCTGCTGCAGAAGGTGCTCGAGCCGCAGGGCGTCACCGAGCTCGCGGTGCCCGTGGGCCAGATCGGCTGGTTCCTGCTCCTGGCCGTCGTCGGCGGCTTCGTCGCCGCGCTGTGGCCGTCGGTGACCGCGAGCCGGCTCGATGTGCTGAAGGCGATCGCGACCGACTGACGCAGCCAGCCCGCGCCGCCTAGGAGCGCGGCGACCAGTCGTGCGACCAGGCGCCGAGCATCGCCGGCGTCACCTGCACCAGCGACTCGACCACGTGCAGGCCGTCGGTCCCCTCGATCGGCACGAGCGACGGGATGGCCACGACCAGCGCCCCGCTGGCCACTCCGGCGGCGACGCCGGTGTGCGAGTCCTCCAGCACCACGCAGTGAGCGGGGTCGACGCCGATGCGCTCGGCGGCCAGGAGGTACGGGTCCGGGAACGGCTTGGTACGCTCCCCCTCGTCACCCGCCACCGAGGTCGCGAACATCTCGTGCCCGACCTCGTGCAGCACCGCGTCGTGCACGGCTTCGACGAGCCGGCGCCAGGACGCCGACACGAGCGCGCACGGCACCCCGGCGTCCTCGAGGGCGAGCAGCAGCTCGCGCGCCCCCGGGCACCACTCGACGGGTCGGGTGCGCAGGTTGCGCTCCATCGTGTCGAGCAGCTGGGCCATCATCTGCTCGTGCGTCAGGGCTCCGCCGGTGTGGCGCACCATGTAGTCGACCGCAGTCTCCAGGGGTCCGCCGACGAGCTGGGCCTGGTGGTCAGGCCCCCACTCGACGTCGAGCGCGGCCATGATCTCGGCCTCGGCGTCGTACCAGAGGTCCTCGGTCTGCGACGAGGGTGCCGTCCATGTCGAACAGGACGGCGGCCGGCAGCAGGGTCAGGCTGTCGAGCTCATGTGGCGTTGAAGTACTTCGCCTCGGGGTGGTGCACGATCAGCGCCGAGGTCGACTGCTCCGGGTGGAGCTGGAACTCCTCGGACAGCTCGACGCCGATGCGCTCGGGCTCGAGCAGGTCGACGAGCACGGCCTGCTTCTCGAGGTCGGGGCAGGCGGGGTAGCCGAAGGAGTAGCGCGAGCCGCGGTAGCCCTGCTTGGCGATCAGGGTGTCCATGTCGGCGTCGTCCTCGGCGCCGAAGCCGAGCTCGCCGCGGACCCGCGCGTGCCACGTACTCGGCCAGCGCCTCGGTGAGCTGCACCGAGAGGCCGTGCAGCTCGAGGTAGTCGCGGTAGGCGTTCTGCGGCGAACAGCTTCGCGGTGGCCTCGCGAGACGCGGTTGCCCATCGTCACGACGTGGAAGGCGATGACGTCGGTCTCGCCCGGACTCCTTGCGGGCGGAAGAAGTCGGCCAGGCACAGGTGCCGGTCGCGACGCTGGCGCGGGAAGGTGAAGCCGCACCCGCTCCTGGCCCGTCAGCGGGCCCGTCGTGGTGCAGCGATGACGAGGTCGTCGCCCTCGGACGCAGCAGGGGAAGTAGCCGTAGACGACCGCCGCCTCGAGCAGCTCCTCGGTCTGCAGGCGGTCGAGCCAGCATGCGCAGCCGTGGCCGGCCCTCGGTCTCGACGAGCTCGTCGTACGACGCGCCCGCCTCGCCGCGGCCCGGCTTGAGACCCCACTGGCCGAGGAACGTGGCCCGCTCGTCGAGGTAGCTGACGTAGTCGGCGAGCGGCACGCCCTTGACGACGCGAGTGCCCCAGAACGGCGGCGTCGGCACCGAGTTGTCGGTGGCGACGTCGGAGCGCGCCGGCATGTCCTCGATCGGCGTCTCGTCGAGACGCACGGTGGCCGACGTGACGCGGCGCCCTCGCAGCGCGGGCAGCTCGGCACCGGGCTCGCCGCGCTTGACCGCCATGACGGCGTCCATCAGGCGCAGGCCCTCGAACGCGTCGCGGGCGTAGCGCACCTCGCCCTGGTAGATCTCGGCGAGGTCCTGCTCGACGAACGCACGGGTGAGCGCGGCACCGCCGAGCAGCACCGGGTACTTCGGCGGCGACGCCGCGGAGGTTGATCTCCTGCGAGGTTCTCGCGCATCACGATCGTGCTCTTCACGAGCAGGCCGCTCATGCCGATGACGTCGGCGGTGTTCTTCTCGGCCTGCTCGATGATCTCGCTGACCGGCTGCTTGATGCCGATGTTGACGACCGTGTAGCCGTTGTTGCTCAGGATGATGTCGACGAGGTTCTTGCCGATGTCGTGGACGTCGCCCTTGACCGTGGCGAGCACGATCGTGCCCTTGCCCTCGTCGCCGCTGCGCTCCATGTGCGGCTCGAGGTGGGCGACGGCGGTCTTCATGACCTCGGCGCTCTGCAGCACGAACGGCAGCTGCATCTCGCCGCGCGCCGAAGAGCTCGCCGACCGTCTTCATGCCCTCGAGCAGGGTGTCGTTGACGATCTCGAGCGCGGGGCGCGTCTGCAGCGCCTCGTCGAGGTCGGCCTCGAGGCCCTTGCGCTCGCCGTCGACGATCCGTCGCTGCAGCCGCTCGGACAGCGGCAGCGTCGGCGAGCTCGTCGGCGCGCGCCTTCGCGAGCGCCTGCGCGTCGACGCCCTCGAACAGCTCGAGGAAGTGCTGACAGCGGGTCGTGGACGAGGTTGCCCTCGTCGTCGTAGCGACGACGGTCGTAGACGAGGTCGAGCGCCGACCTCGCGCTGCTCGTCGGGGATGCGCGCCATCGGCACGATCTTGCTGGCGTGCACGATGGCGGAGTCGAGCCCGGCCTCGACGCACTCGTGCAGGAACACCGAGTTGAGCACCACGCGGGCGGCCGGGTTGAGGCCGAAGGACACGTTCGAGACGCCGAGGGTGGTCTGGACGTCGGGGTGGATCTGCTTGAGCCGCGGATCGCCTCGATCGTCTCGATGCCGTCGCGGCGCGTCTCCTCCTGGCCGGTGGCGATCGGGAAGGTGAGGCGTGTCGACCAGGATGTCCTGGACGTTCATCCCCCAGTTCCCGGTCAGGTCGCGCGATCGAGGCGGTCGGCGACGCGCACCTTCCACTCGGCGGTGCGGGCCTGGCCCTCCTCGTCGATGGTCAGGGCCACGACCGCGGCGCCGTGCTCCTTGACGATCGGCATCATCTGCTGGATGCGCGAGCCGGGGCCGTCGCCGTCCTCGTAGTTGACCGAGTTGACGACGCCGCGGCCGCCGAGCATCTCGAGCGCCGGCCTCGACGACGGGCGGCTCGGTCGAGTCGAGGACGAGCGGGAGGGTCGACGCGGTGGCGAACCGGCCGACGATCTCGCGCATGTCGGCGACGCCGTCGCGTCCGACGTAGTCGACGCACACGTCGAGCAGGTGGGCGCCGTCCGGATCTGCTCCTGGGCGATCTCGACGCAGTCGTCCCACCGCTGCTCGAGCATGGCGTCGCGGAACGCCTTGGAGCCGTTGGCGTTGGTGCGCTCGCCGATCGAGAGGTACGCCGTGTCCTGGCGGAACGGCATGTGCTGGTAGATGGACGACGCGCCGGGCTCCGTGCGCGGCCGGCGTACGCCGATGTCGCGGCCGCCGACGCGCTCGACGACCTGGCGCAGGTGCTCGGGCGTCGTGCCGCAGCAGCCACCGACGAGGCCGAGGCCGTACTCGCGCGTGAACATGTCGTGCGCGTCGGCGAGCTCGCTCGGGCGTCAGCGGGTAGCGGGCACCGTCGCCGTCGAGCACCGGCAGGCCGGCGTTCGGCATGCACGAGACGCCGATCTGGGCGTGCCGCGCCAGGTGGCGCAGGTGCTCGCTCATCTCGGCCGGGCCGGTGGCGCAGTTGAGGCCGATCATGTCGATGCCGAGCGGCTCGAGCGCGGTGAGCGCGGCGCCGATCTCGGATGCCGAGCAGCATGGTGCCGGTGGTCTCGACCGTCACCTGGACGATCACCGGCACGTCGACGCCGTGGTGCGCGATCGCGCGCTTGGCGCCCGACGACCGCGGACTTCGCCTGCAGCAGGTCCTGGGCCGTCTCGACCAGGACCGCGTCGACGCCGCCGGCGATCAGGCCGCGGGCCTGCGCCTCGTAGGCGTCGCGCAGCGTCGGCGTACGGCGCGTGGCCGAGGGTCGGCAGCTTGGTGCCCGGGCCGACCGAGCCGAGGACCCAGCGCGGCCGGTCCGGCGGTCGAGTAGCCGTCGGCCGACCTCGCGCGCGATGCCGGGCGCCGGCCTCGGCGAGCTCCTCGATGCGGTCGGAGATGCCGTACTCGCCGAGGTTGGCGAGGTTGGCGCCGAACGTGTTGGTCTCGACGGCGTCGACGCCCACGGCGAAGTACGCGTCGTGCACCGAGCGCACGACGTCCGGCCGGGTCGACGTTGAGGACCTCGTTGCAGCCCTCGTAGCCCTCGAAGTCGTCCAGCGACAGGTCGTGCGGCCTGCAGCATCGTGCCCATCGCGCCGTCCGCGACGACGACGCGCGTGGCCAGGGCCGTACGCAGAGCGGACACGCGAGCGGAGTCGTGGAGCGTCATGATGAGGCAAGCCTATCCGCGAGGGCCGGGATCGCCTCAGCGCGTACTCAGCGTGCCGGTGGCGCGCCGCCTCGCGGACGGGCGTAGGTTGGCCAGATCCCCGGCCGACGGGGGCCGTCCGACTCGAGTGCGAGGAGCCGCCGGTGATCGAGTTCGAGGGCCTCCCCGAGGCGCTGCCCGACCTCGTCAACCCCGTGATGCTGTGCGCGTTCGAGGGCTGGAACGACGCCGGCGACGCCGCGAGCGGTGCGGTGCTCCACCTCGAGGAGGTCTGGGGCGCCACGCAGATCGCCGAGATCGACCCCGAGGACTACTACGACTTCCAGGTGAACCGTCCCGAGATCGTGATGGAGGACGGCAAGCGCGAGGTCGTCTGGCCGACCACGCGGCTCTCGGTCGCCCGGATCCCCCTCGCCACCCGCGACGTCGTCCTGGTGCACGGCATCGAGCCGTCGATGCGCTGGCGCACCTTCACCGCCGAGCTCCTGGGTGCGGCCCGCGACCTCGGCGTCGAGATGGTCGTCACCCTCGGCGCTCTGCTCGCCGACAGCCCGCACACCCGGCCGGTCCCGGTGAGCGGCACGTCGAGCGACCCCGACATCGCGCTGCGGATGGGCTATGAGCCGTCGTCGTACGAGGGGCCGACCGGCATCGTCGGCGTGCTGCAGGACGCCTGCGCCAGCGCCGGCATCCCCGCGGTGTCGCTCTGGGCCGCAGTCCCCCACTACGTCGCGCAGCCGCCGCACCCGAAGGCCACGCTCGCGCTGCTCGGGCGCATCGAGGACCTCCTCGACGTCCCCGTGCCGCTCGGCGACCTCCCCGAGGAGGCCAAGGCCTGGCAGCTCGGCGTGGACGAACTCGCGGCCGAGGACGACGAGATCGCGGCGTACGTGCGCACCCTCGAGGAGGCCGTCGACACCGCAGAGCTCCCCGAGGCCAGCGGCGACGCGATCGCGCGGGAGTTCGAGCGCTACCTGCGCCGCAGGAACGTCGAGCCCCCGAAGTAGCGGCCCGCGGTCAACGGCCGCGGAGGCTGCGGTAGCGCAGGGCCAGCGCGGCAGTGCTCGGGTCGAAGTGCGCGAGGTCCGGGACGTCGTCGCTCGTCAGCGCGGGCAGCAGCTGGCCGGCCATCACCTTGCCGAGCTCCACGCCCCACTGGTCGAACGGGTTCACGCCCCACACCACGCCCTGGGTCAGGACGAGGTGCTCGTAGAGGGCGACCAGCGTGCCGAGCGCGTACGGCGTCAGCGTCTCCAGCATGAGCGTGGTCGACGGCCGGTTGCCCGGCATCACCTTGTGCTCGACCAGCTCCTCGGGGACGCCGTCCGCGCGGACCTCGTCGGCGGTGCGGCCGAAGGCCAGAACGTGCGCCTGTGCGAGCACGTTCGAGATGAGCTTGTCGTGGTGGTCGCCGACGCCGTTGACGGGCTCGGCGAACAGGATGAAGTCGCTCGGCACGAGCGTCGTCCCCTGGTGCAGCAGCTGGTAGAACGAGTGCTGCCCGTTCGTGCCCGGCTCACCCCACCAGATGGCGCCGGTGTCGACACCGACCGGGGCGCCGTCGAGCGTCACCCTCTTGCCGTTGCTCTCCATCGTGAGCTGCTGCAGGTACGCCGGGAAGCGCTCGAGATACTGCTCGTACGGCAGCACCACGTGGGTCTGCGCACCGAAGAAGTCGCGGTACCAGACGCCGAGCAGCCCCATGAGGACCGGCAGGTTGCGGTCGAGGTCGGTGTGGCCCAGGTGCTCGTCCATCGCGTGGAAGCCGGCGAGCATGTCGTGGAAGGCGGTCGGGCCGACGGCCAGCATGAGCGAGAGACCGATGGCCGAGTCCATCGAGTAGCGCCCGCCGACCCACTCCCAGAAGCCGAACATGTTCGCGGTGTCGATGCCGAACCGCTCGACCGCGTCGGCGTTGGTCGAGACGGCGACGAAGTGCTTGGCCACGTCGGCATCCGGTCCAAGACCGGAGACCAGCCACGAGCGCGCGGTGAGCGCGTTGGTCATGGTCTCCTGGGTGGTGAAAGTCTTGCTCGACACGATGAACAGAGTCGTGGCCGGGTCGAGGTCGCGGGTGGCCTCCACGATGTCCGTGCCGTCGACGTTGCTGACGAAGCGGAACGCGATGTCCCGCCGCGAGTAGTGCCGGAGCGCGCGATAGGCCATCACGGGGCCGAGGTCGGAGCCGCCGATCCCGATGTTCACGACGGCCTCGATCGGCTTGCCGGTGGTGCCTGTCCACTCACCAGAGCGCACCCGGTCGCAGAACGCGGACATCTGGTCGAGAACAGCGTGCACCTGGGCGACGATGTCCACGCCGTCGACGAACACCGACGACCCGCGCGGCATGCGCAGCGCATGGTGCAGCACCGAGCGGTTCTCGGTGGTGTTGATGCGCGCGCCCGTGGCCATGGCGTCGATGCGCTCAGGCAGGCCCCGCTCCTCGGCCAGCCGGACGAGCAGCGAGAGCGTCTCATCGGTCACGAGGTGCTTGGACAAGTCGGCGTGGATCCCGGCGGCGTCCACGGTGATGCGGGTCGCCCGTCCACGGTCCTCCGCGAAGAGCTGCCGGATGGTCCGGTCGCCCCACGCGGCCCGGTGGGCGGTCAGGTCGGCCCAGGCCGCCGCCGAGGTCACGGGCCCCTGCTCGGTACGCCAGTCCTCGGTCACGTCACCCTCCACCACTCGCCGCTCGGGACGATCTGCCGTCCCCTAGTCTCCTTCCACGACCCTACCGAGGGCCTCTGTGCCGTCGGACCCCGCACGCACGACGAAGGGCATGACGATGGCCACGCAGTCCCCCCTGCAGATCGGCATGGTCGGCCTCGGCCGCATGGGCGCGGGGCTCGTCCGCCGCCTGATGCGCGACGGACACTCCTGCGTCGTGTTCGACGTCAACCCGGACGCCGTTGCCGCCCTGGTCGCCGACGGCGCCACCGGTGCGGACTCGTACGCGGACCTCGCCGCCAAGCTCACCGGCCCGCGCGCGGTCTGGATCATGGTGCCCGCCGGCGCCATCACCGAGTCGACGGTGACGGCCGTGGCCGAGCACCTCGAGGCCGGGGACACGATCATCGACGGCGGCAACTCGTACTACCGCGACGACATCCGGCGTGCGGCCGAGCTAGGTGCGAAGGGGATCCACTACCTCGACGTCGGCACGTCCGGCGGCGTCTACGGCCTCGAGCGCGGCTTCTGCCTGATGCTCGGCGGCGACACCGGCGCCGTCACCCGTCTCGCACCCGTGTGGCAGACCATCTCCCCCGGCGTCGAGACCGCGCCGCGCACGCCGGGCCGCACCGGCGACATCACCCCCGAGGAAGAGGGCTGGCTGCACTGCGGGCCGGCCGGTGCCGGCCACTTCGTGAAGATGGTCCACAACGGCATCGAGTACGGCGCCATGGCGGCGTACGCCGAGGGCCTCAACATCCTGGCCAATGCCAACGAGGGCCTGCGCACCCGCGCCCAGGACGCCGAGACCGCGCCGCTCGACCACCCCGAGTTCTACTCGTACGAGATCGACATCCCGGCCGTCACCGAGGTGTGGCGCCGGGGCTCGGTGGTCGCCTCCTGGCTGCTCGACCTCACCGCCGCCGCCCTGGTCGAGTCGCCGCAGCTCGAGGAGTTCTCGGGCCGCGTGTCCGACTCCGGCGAAGGCCGCTGGACTGCCATCGCTGCGATCGAGGAGGGCGTCCCCGCGCCCGTCCTCACGGCCGCGCTCTACCAGCGGTTCTCGAGCCGCGGCAACGCGACGTACGCCGACAAGGTGCTGTCGGCCATGCGCAAGCAGTTCGGCGGCCACCACGAGAAGAAGGACTGACCGCCCTCACCAGCTGAAGCGGTCGCGCCCGGCGTTCTTGGCCCGGAAGAGGGCCTCGTCTGCACGTCGGACGAGGTCGTCGACGCCGCCGATCCCGTCGTCCCGGACGAGGCCAACGCTCACGCTGAGCGGTCCGGCGTCGTCGACCCGGAGCGACCGCACGCCGTCGAGAACGGCGGACGCGCGGTGCTCGACCGCCGAGATGTCGGGCGACGCGCGCAGCGCCAGCACGAACTCGTCACCACCCGTGCGGGCGACCATGTCGTCGTCGCGCACGGCGCGGGACAGCACCCTGGCCACCGCCGCGAGCACCCGGTCCCCGACCGCGTGGCCGTAGGTGTCGTTCACGCCCTTGAAGTGGTCGACGTCGACATAGAGGACGGCCAGCCCGCGATCGGCGAGGCGTGACTGCGCGATCTGCGCACGCAGCCAGGCGTAGGCGCTGTCGCGGTTGAGCAGACCTGTGAGCCCGTCATGGTGGGCCATGTGGGCCAGGGCCTCGCGGCGCACGACGTCGGCGTGCACGTCGCGAAAGGAGACGAGGACACCGTAGTCCTCGCCCTTCGGCCCGCGCATGACGCGCCACACCGCGTTCATCCAGAGCAGGTCGCCGTCCGCGGTGCGCAGGCGCAGCTCCTCCCGCCCCGACGTCTCGTCGGCGTCCATGAGGGCGCGTGCCCGCGCCCTCGCGGTCTCGCGGTCGAGGTGGTGCACGAGGTCGACCACGGGTGTGCCCAGGATCCGCTCGGGGTCCCAGCCCAGCACCTCGCGCACCGAGGGCGAGGCCCACTGCACTGTTCCGTCGGTGCCCGCCTCGAGGATGACGTCGCTCGAGCTCTCGACCATGGCACGCAGCCGCTCGCTCTGCGCTGCCGACTCACGGGCCATGGTGCGGTACGACCGGATCAGCCTCTGCGTCGCCCGGCGTCCCGCCGGGGTCTCGGACACGTCCCGGAACGTCGCCATCACGCCGAGGGGCTTGTCGTGCTCGTCGAGCAGCAGGTCGGTGTCGATCTCGAGCCAGACGAACGTCCCGACGTCGTCCGGCGTCGACGCCTCGACGCCCATCGCGAACCCGCGTACCGGGAGGCCGGTGGCCAACGTCCTCATGGACGGGTGCTCCTCGCCCGGGATGTCCGAGCCCTCGGGCGAGCACGCCTGCCAGCGCGGGTCGAGCGAGCTGACGCCCGTGACGTCGTCCCAGGTCTGGTGCAGGAGCGCCAGCCCCAGGTCGTCGGCACCGACGATCCTGCCGAGCACGTCCTGCACGACCTGGCCCTCGCCGGGCGCCGCCTCGATGGCCGACGCCGCACGTCGGAGCGCCTCGTCCACCCCCGGATCCCAGCGCATCGCGCCCAGCCTCTCCCCGCCGCTGTGGTCACGACGACCCTAGCGACGACCACCGGGGCGTAGCAGCGCGAAGATCGCGGCTACCGCAGCCGGGCCGGGATCAGAGCGTGACGCCGAGGAGCGCCTCGGCGAGGTCGCGCACGACCGCACCGGCAGCGGCGTCCTCATGTCCCGCTGCCCCGCCGCGCAGGCGCGTGGCCTCGGACCAGCGGTCGATGGCCGCGAGGGCACCGGGGGCGTCGAGGTCGTCGGCGAGGCAGGCGCGGACCTCGGAGAGCACGTCGTCCGCGGGCGCTGAGAGCGGCGCGGCCACAGCCTCGCGCCACGCGGCGAGCCGTGCCTCGGCCTCAGCCAGGCCCGCGTCGGTCCAGTCCCAGTCGTGGCGGTAGTGGTTCGCGAGGATCGCGAGCCTGATCGCGGCCGGGTCGGTGCCGGCGAGGCGGATCTTCGAGACGAACGCCAGGTTGCCCTTGGACTTGCTCATCTTCTCGCCGTCGAGCCGCACCATGCCGGCGTGCGTGTAGTGCCGGGCGTACGGCCACGCACCGGTCGCGACGTGGGCCTCGGACGCACCCATCTCGTGGTGCGGGAACGCGAGGTCGCTGCCGCCGCCCTGCACGTCGAGGGGTGAGGCGAGGTGGTCCAGCGCGATGGCCGTGCACTCGATGTGCCAGCCGGGGCGGCCGCGGCCGAACTGGCTGTCCCACGCCGGCTCCCCCGGCCGCTCGAGCTGCCACAGGAGGCAGTCGAGAGGGTGCTGCTTGCCCGCGCGGTCGGGGTCGCCGCCCCGCTCGGAGAAGATCTCGAGCATGCGGTCGAGGTCGAGCCCGGCGACCGAGCCGAACCGCTGGTCGGCGTGCACCCGGAAGTAGAGGTCGCCGTCGACCGAGTAGACCGCACCGGCAGACTGCAGCTTCTCGATGTAGGACAGCACGGCGGGGATCGACTCGACCGCGCCGATGTAGTGCTTGGGCGGCAGGACGTGCAGAGCCGTCATGTCCTCGCGGAAGAGCTGGGTCTCGCGGTCGGCGAGGGCCATCCAGTCGTCGCCGGTGTCGAGGGCGCGCGCGAGCAGCGGGTCGTCGACGTCGGTGACGTTCTGCACGTAGTCGACCTCGTGGCCGGCGTCGAGCCACACGCGCTGGACGAGGTCGAACGTGATGTAGGTGGCCGCGTGGCCGATGTGGGTCGCGTCGTACGGCGTGATCCCGCAGACGTAGATGCGGGCCACCGGACCGGGCGCGGTCGGGCGCACCTCTCCGGTGGACGTGTCGTGCAGGCGCAGCGGGAGCCCGTGCCCCGGCAGCGTCGGGACGTCAGGGGCAGTCCATGCTCGCATGGGCGCGATCCTATGCGCGCTGCGCCGTGGCCACCCGGGCGGTGCCTCGACCGTGGCGGACAGCTCAGAACGCGGGCCAGGGCAGCGACGGCCAGCCGTCGCCCGGCAGCGGGTGCGCGCCCTCGCGGATGCGCCGCATGACCCGCTGCTTGGTGCGCGCGAGCTCGCGTCGCGTGAGCAGCTCCGACACCTCGGTGCCGAGGTCGCCGTCGAGGGCGTCGAGGAGCCGCTCGAGATCGTCGGACATCCCCTCGTCGAGCGGCTCGCCCGCCCAGCCCCACAGGACCGTGCGCAGCTTCTCGTCCTCGCTGAAGGTCACTCCGTGGTCGACGCCGTACGTGCCGAGGTCGGCGCCGTCCTGCACGCGTCCGCGGAGCACGTGACCGCCCTTGCGGTCGGCGTTGTTGACCAGCGAGTCGAAGACCGACATCCGGCGCAGGTCGGCGTCGTCGGCGTGCACCAGCGTGACGGGCCGCCCGCCCTCGCCGTGCGCGTCGATGACCTCGAGCCAGCCCGTCGGGACCAGGCCGCGGTCCACGACGTCCACCAGGCCCCCGCCCGGCTCCATCTCTCCCCCGCCGTCCGGCGTGACCCACGCCTGCGCCATGCCCTGGCCGAAGGGTCCCTCGTCGCGCCACACGGTCGGCGGGACGAGGTGCCACCCGAGCGCGTCGCTGACGGCGTACGCCGCGACCTCGCGCATCCCGAGCGTGCCCTCGGGGAAGTCCCACAGCGGGCGCTCCCCGGCCGTCGGCTTGTAGACGGCCGTCAACGTGACCCCCTCGAGGACGCAGCTGGTCAGGAGCGTGGCGTTGCTCGCGTCGACCAGACGGCCCTCGACCGTCAGCGCCCCGTGCCGCAGCACCTCGAGCAGGTCGTCGTGGGTCAGCACGGCGTCAGCGGCGGTAGCCGTTGGCCCGCGGGCAGATGTGCCCGCTCGGCTCGAGCGGGAGGTTGCAGAAGGGGCAGGGCGGCCGTCCGGCCGCGACCACCGACAGCGCCCGCTTGCAGAAGGCGCGGCCCTGCGCACCGGTGAGGCGCACGCGCAGGACGGTGGGGCCGTCGTCCGGGTCCTCCTCGAGGTCGGGCACCTCGTCCTCGTCCTCGACGACCTCGTGGGCCTCGATGATCAGCAGCTCGTTGTCGCCGTTCCAGCCGAGGCCCATCGCCCCGACGCGGAACTCCTCGACCACCGGCGGCTCGAGCGGGTCGAGGTCGTCGCTGCCGATCGGGGCGGTGGCCGGAACGGACGCCTCGCCACCGGTACGGCGCACGACCTCGTCGAGGAGTGCGTCGACCCGCTCCGCAAGCACCTGCACCTGGGACTTCTCGAGCGCGACCGAGACGACGCGCGCGCCGTCTCGGGCCTGGAGGTAGAACTGCCGCTCACCGGGCTGGCCGACGGTGCCCGCCACGAAGCGCTCGGGCTGGTCGAAGAGGTGGACCTGACGCACCCGCCGACCCTATCCCGGGCCCGTCGCGGGTGCCTTTCAGTGCGGTGAGGCGCCGGAGCCGCCGCCGACGACCGCGTCCGAGCTGGCCGCCTTCGAGCGCCGCCCCGGCTTCTTCTTCGGCGGCACGAGCCCTGCGACGTCGCCCCCGGTGTCGTTCTGCCGCAGGACGAACGGGCGCAGATCGGTGTACCTGACGACCGTGACCGAGCACGGGTCGATCGCGATGCGCTGGAAGGAGTCGAGGTGCATCCCGAGCGCGTCCGCGACGATCGCCTTGATGACGTCTCCGTGCGAGACGACGGCATACGTCACGTCGGGCCCGTGCTCCGCCGTGAGCCGTGCGTTCCAGTCGCGCACGGCGGCGACCGCGCGCGCGGACATGTCCGCGAGGCCCTCGCCCTCGGGGCCGGGGAAGACCGCAGCGCTCGGGTGGCTCTGCACCACCTTCCACAACGGCTCCTTGGCGAGGGTCTTCAGCTCGCGGTTGGTCCAGTCGCCGTAGCGGCACTCCCCCACGCGCTCGTCGACGTGCAGGGCGGGCAGCGGGTCTCGTCCTGCCAGCAGGTGCTCGGAGGTCTCGCGGGTGCGCTCGAGCGGGCTCGTGACGACCGCGGCCAGCGGCACGGGCAGGAGGCGGGCGCCGACGGCCGCGGCCTGGGTGCGGCCGACATCGTCCAGCGAGATGCCCGGGGTCCAGCCGGCGAGGACGCCGCCCGCGTTCGCCGGGGTGCGGCCGTGCCGCACGAGGATCACCGTGGCCATGCGCCGACCCTACGGGCCTCCGGGTCTTCTGGCCCGTGGGCTGACACGATGTGGTGGTGATCAGAGGAGTAGGGCTCTACTGCGACGGCAAGCCGCGGCCGGACGGCGTCGTGCCGATCGTCGCCGGCACCTCCTTCGACGAGGCCGACGCCCGCGTGCTCGCCTCGCTCTGGCAGGAGGCCAAGGACGCCGGGCCCGCCAGCTTCGTCTGGCTCGGCCTGCGCAACGTCGACCACGACGAGCTCGACCCGCGCGGCCGACGTCCTCGGGCTCGACGAGCTCCTCGTCGAGGACGCCCTGTCGGTCACTCAGCGTGCGAAGGTCGAGGTGGACGGCGACCGCGTGACCGCCGTGTTCAAGATCCTCGGCTACGTCGAGGCGACGTCCGACGTCGAGACCGGGCAGATCGCGGTCTTCGTCGGCCCGTCGTTCGTGCTGTCGGTGCGCATGGGCGAGCCCGGCGACCTGCGCGACATGCGAGCACGGCTCGAGGGCGACACCGAGCTGCTCGCGGCCGGGCCCCTGGCGGTGCTGCACGGCATCCTGGACGTCGTCGTCGACGGGTACACGGTCGTGGCGGAGGAGCTCGGCGTCGACATCGAGCAGGTCGAGGAGCAGGTCTTCTCCCCCGTCCGCACCGACGATGCCGAGACCATCTACAAGCTCAAGCGCGAGAACCTCGAGCTGCGCCGCGCGGTCGAGCCCCTGACCCCGGTGGCCGACGACCTGCTGCGGGGACAGCTCATCGAGATCCCCGACGTGCTCCGGCCTTACTACCGTGATCTGGGCGACCACCTCCTGCGCGCGAGCGACCTGTCCACCCAGCACGACAACCTGCTCGGCGCCGCGCTGGAGGCCTCGCGCTCGCGCCAGGCGGTTCAGCAGAACGAGGACATGCGCAAGATCTCGGCCTGGGTCGCCATCGCCGCGATCCCCACCGCCATCGCGGCGATCTACGGCATGAACTTCCAGGACATGCCCGAGCTGCGCTGGGAGTTCGGCTACCCCGCGGTGATGATCGTGATCGGCGGCAGCATGTTCGCCCTCTACCGCGCCTTCAAGCGCAGCGGCTGGCTCTAGCCCCCGGCGGCGCTCAGGTGGCGGCGATGACCCCGCCGTACACGAGGCCCAGGATGATGATGCCGACCACGACGCGGTAGGCGCCGAAGACCAGCATCGAGTGGCGGGTGAGCCAGCGCAGCAGCCAGGCGATCGACGCGTAGCCGACGACGAAGGCGACGACCGTGGCGATGATGGTCGGCAGCAGCTCGGGGCCGCCGCCGTCGCCGATCTTGCGGGCCTCGAACAGGCCCGACAGCACCACGGCGGGGATCGACAGCAGGAACGAGAACCGGGCGGCTGCCTCGCGGGTGAAGCCGAGACCGCGGCCGGCGGTGATGGTCGAGCCGGAGCGCGAGACGCCCGGGATCAGCGCGAGCGCCTGCGCGAGGCCGAAGAGCAGTCCGTCGCGCAGGGAGAGGTCCTCGGTCTCCTTGCGCTGCGGCGCGAAGCGGTCGACGGCCCACAGGATCACGCCGAACACGATGAGCACCCAGCCGATGAGGCGGAGATCGCGTGCGCCGGTGGAGATCTGGTCCTTGAACACGAAGCCGAAGATGCCGATGGGGACGGTGCCGAGGACGATGTACCAGCCCATGCGGGCGTCGAGGGTGCCCCGCAGCTCGGGCGTCCACAGCGACCGCGCCCAGGCCGAGATGATCCGCACGATGTCGCGCCAGAAGAACAGCAGGACGGCGGCCATCGTGCCGAGCTGGATGACGGCCGTGAACGCTGCTCCGGGGTCGTCCCAGCCGAGGAGCGCCGGGACGATGCGCAGGTGCGCGGTGCTGGAGATCGGCAGGAACTCGGTGAGGCCCTGGATGATGCCGAGGACGATCGCCTGGAAGATGTTCACGCCGCTCACTCACTGAGGCCGGATGCGTCGAGCACCTCGGCCGTCGTCCGAAGGGTCTCGATCCGCTCGTCGAGCGAACCGGCGTACGTCGCGATCGTCAGCGTGGTGACGCCGGCGTCGGCATATGCGTGCAGCCGCTCCTGCACCCGCTCGCGCGGGCCGATCAGGGAGGTGCGGTCGATGAACTCGAACGGCACCGCGGCACCTGCGCCTGCGTAGTCACGGGCGAGGTACTTCTCCTGCACCTCCGCGGCCTCGGCGTCGTAGCCCATGCGCACCGCGAGCTGGTTGTAGAAGTTCTTATCGCGGCTGCCCATCCCGCCGATGTAGAGCGCGCTGTAGCCGCGCATCGCGTCCGCACACGCCGCCACGTCGTCGCCGTACGCGATCGGGACTGTGGGGACGACGTCGAAGCCCTCGAGCGTCTTGCCGACCTTGGCGCGGCCGGTGGAGATCGAGGCGAGGTGCTCGGACGCGTGCTCGGGCGAGAAGAAGATGCCGAGCCAGCCGTCGGCGATCTCGCCGGTGAGCTCGAGGTTCTTCGGGCCGATCGCCGCGAGGTAGACCGGGATGTGCTCGCGCACCGGGTGGACGGTGAGTGTCAGCGCCTTGCCCGGGCCGTCGGGAAGAGGCAGCGTGAAGAACTCGCCGTCGAAGCTGACGCGCTCGCGGCGCAGCGCCTTCTCGACGATCGCGACGTACTCACGGGTGCGGGCCAGCGGCTTGTCGAACCGGACGCCGTGCCAGCCCTCGGACACCTGCGGGCCGGAGACGCCGAGGCCGAGACGGAAGCGTCCGCCCGAGAGCGTGTCGAGCGTCGCGGCCGTCATGGCGGTCATGGCCGGCGTGCGGGCGGGGATCTGGAAGATCGCCGAGCCGACGTCGATCCGCTCGGTCTGGGCCGCGACCCAGGCGAGGACGCTGACGACGTCCGAGCCGTAGGCCTCGGCGGCCCAGGCGACGGCGTAGCCGAGGCGGTCGGCCTCGCGCGCGAGGGCGAGGTTGTCGGCGTCGTTGCCCGCGCCCCAGTAGCCGAGGTTGATGCCGAGGCGCATGCACTCGCCCTTCCAGGTCGTCGGCCCACCCCGAGATCGTCCGGAGCAGGTGGTCGCCCGGAGGCCGTGCGACCGCTCCGAGCGTAGTCGGGCCAGGTAAACGGTCGGTCATCCGACGCACCCGTCCGGCCCCGGCTCGTCGCGCCGGAACTCGGCGGGCCGGGCACTACTGTCGTGGACCATGGAGCTCCGCCCCCTCGGCCGTTCGGGCCTGCACGTGTCCCGTCTCGCGCTCGGCACGATGACCTGGGGCCGTGACACCGACGAGCACGAGGCCCGCGACCAATTCCTCGCCTTCGTCGAGCAGGGCGGCACCCTCGTCGACACCGCCGACGTCTACGCCGACGGCCTCTCCGAGCAGATCGTCGGCCGCCTCGTCGCCGAGGTGGGCCGCGACTCCGTCGTCGTCGCCACCAAGGCGGTCTCGCGCGGCGGCACGGCCCGCCGGTTCGACGCGTCGAGGGGCCACCTGCTCCGAGCCCTCGACGGCTCCCTCGCCCGCCTCGGGCTCGACCATGTCGACGTGTGGCAGCTGCACGCCTGGGACCCGCTCACCCCGCTCGAGGAGACCCTCGCTGCGGTGGACGCGGCGGTGGCCTCGGGCAAGGTGCGGTACGCCGGCATCAGCAACTACAGCGGCTGGCAGACCGCCAAGGCCGCTGCGCTCCAGGCCGCCAAGGCCGCGGGCTCGACCCTGGTGTCCACCCAGGTCGAGTACTCGCTCCTGCAGCGCGGGATCGAGCGCGAGGTGGTGCCCGCCGCCGCCGACGCCGGCCTCGGCCTGCTCCCCTGGTCGCCGCTCGGCCGCGGCGTCCTGACGGGCAAGTACCGCCACGGCACGCCTGCGGACTCGCGCGGCGCCTCCGCCCACTTCGCGGCGTTCGTCGCGCCGTACCTCGACACCTCCGCCCGCTCGGTCGTCGACTCCGTCTGCACCGCCGCCGAGGGGCTCGGCGTCGCACCGCTCGAGGTCGCGATCGCCTGGGTGCGCGACCGGCCGGGTGTCGTCGCCCCGATCATCGGCGCGCGCAGTGCGGCACAGCTGCGGGGCGCGCTGACGGTCGAGGACCTCACGCTGCCCGAGGAGATCGTCGCGGCGCTGGACGAGGTGTCGGCGCCGTCGCGGTCCTACCCCGACGACGGCTGGAACGTCCGCTGACCGCCATGAGCGGTCGGCGGTGTCACGTCGTGCGCTCCGTGCACGCGTGGACGGCGCCCACCTCGATGCCCCGTAGCTCCCCGAACCCCGTGGACCGGTGAACGCCGTGAGCCCCGTCACCGACCTCCTCACCGCCGCCGCTCGCGCCGGGCACACGGTGCTGCCTGTCGACGTCGTCCGCCGTACCTGCTCCGACTCCGACATCCGCGCGGCACTCGCCGACCTCTCCGTCGTCGAGGTCGAGTGGTCGGGCTCGGCCGCACTGTCGCTCGTCGACCTCGCGGAGTCCGAGGAGATGCTCGCGGACGGCCTCGCCGGGCTCGCGGCAGAGAACCGGCTCGCGGTGGTGGTCGGAGCCGTCGCCGCCGGGCGGTCGCAGGCGCTGGCGACCGCGCTCGGCGGCGTGCCTGCCGTCGTGCTCGACGACGCGCACCTGCTCGGCGTGGACGAGGTGCTGGCCGCCGTCGAGGACCTGCCCGAGCAGGCGGTGCTGGCGCTGTCGCTCGACCCCGCGCTGCCGCTGGCCGCAGTGCCGGGGGCCGTCGCGCTCGACCTTGCGGCGTCCGGCGTCTGCCCCGTGCTCAAGGCGACCGCACCGCCGGCGCGGACGGCGCTGGCCCGTGCCCGCGTCGACATCGCGTCAGGGCACTGGTTCGGCACGTCGGCCGAGGACCGCAGCATCGTCGAGGTGCGCGTCGGCGGGCCGGACGAGGCGCTCGTGCGCGTCGGCCAGCTGGTCGGCACCTCCATCCCGCGCGCGTTCGACGTACCCGCCTCCGAGGTGGCTGTGCTGCTGGCACCGGGCTCGCTCGACCCGGCCGCTGTCTCGAGCGCGCTCGAGGGCGCGGGCACCGTCGTTCCACTGGTCGGGCCGCTCGACCGGGCGTGGGACGCCGCGGTGCTCGTGCTCGGCCCGCCCGGGCCGGCCTTCACGCGGGCGCTGGTCTACGCGGGGCTGGTCGCCGGCGAGCGGCACGTGTCGGTCGTGCACGGCAGCGATCCGGTGGCGCTGACCGCCGCGATCGCCGGCTCCCCCGACCGCCCCCGCCGCACGAGGCTCGCGGCCCTGCTGACCGGCTGACCGGCGCACCTGTCGCACAATGTGTGCCATGTCCGCGACCAGGGCCTCGACGTGGGAGTACCGCGAGATCACGCTGCCCCGAGGCACCGCGCGTGACGCCGCCCGTGCGGCTCTGACCGAGCTCGCCGAGCACGGCTCCTGGGAGCTCGCCCGCCTGCGCCTCTACCCCGACGGCCGCCGCAGGGTCTGGCTCCGCCGCCGAGTCCTCCGCGCCGTCAGAACCGCCTGACCGACTTCACGTTTCTTCCCTTAGGGAAGCAATCGGCAGTTGAACTGCATGATTGCTGCCCAGAATCGTGATCTTGGCGTACGTGGCTGTCGCGCGGGCCGACGTCGCGGGCAGCAGCCATCGGCGACCAAGATCACGACTTCGGGCGGGATCCGTGCAGTTGAACTGCGTCTTTCGACCCTAAGGGGCGAAAAGTGCAGGTCAGGCGGCTCGGAGGAAGCGGCCGAGGACCCTCGTGCCGAAGTGCAGGGCCTCGACGGGCACACGCTCGTCGACGCCGTGGAAGAGCGCGCCGAAGTCGAGCGACGGCGGCAGCCGCAGCGGTGCGAAGCCGTAGCAGCGGATCCCGAGCGTGCTGAACGCCTTGGCGTCCGTGCCGCCGGACAGCATGTACGGCACCGCCACGGCGTGCTCGTCCTCGGCCCGCAACGCCGCGGCCATGAGGTCGATGGACGGCCCGTCGAAGGTCGTCTCGAGGGCGATGTCGTGGTTGATGAACTCGCGCGTGATCCGGTCGCCGAGGATCTCGTCGATCCGCGCGAACGCCTCCTCCTCGTACCCCGGCAGGAAGCGCATGTCGACCGACGCCTCGGCGTGGCCCGGGATCACGTTGGCCTTGTAGCCGGCCGACAGCATGGTCGGGTTCACGGTGTTCTTCAGCGTCGCGCCGACCAGCCGCGCCATCGGCCCGAGCTTGGCGAGCGTGCCCTGCATGTCCTCAGGGTCGAGCTCGGTGCCGGTGACGTCGGACAGCACCGCCAGGAAGTCGCGCACCGCAGGCGTCACATGCACCGGGTAGTCGATGCGACCGATCTGCGCGACCGCCTCGCAGATCGCGGTGACTGCGTTGTCGTCGTTGAGCATCGAGCCGTGGCCCGCACGCCCCGCGGCCTTCAGCCGCATCCAGCCGATGCCCTTCTCGGCCGTCTGCACGAGGTAGAGCCGGAGGTCGTCCCGCACGGTCATCGAGAAGCCGCCGACCTCGCCCACGGCCTCGGTCACGCCCTCGAACAGGTCGAGGCGGTGCTCGATCAGCCAGTGCGAGCCGATGTGTCCGCCGGCCTCCTCGTCTGGCAGGAACATCAGCACGACGTCCCGCTCGGGCTGCACGCCGCCCCGCGCCCACGACCGCACCGTCGCGAGCGACATCGCGCACATGTCCTTCATGTCGACCGCGCCACGGCCCCAGATCATGGGTACGCCGAGGTCCTCGTCGATCTCCGCAGCGAACGGCGGGTGCGACCAGTCGTCGGCCGCGGCCGGCACGACGTCGAGGTGGTTGTGCAGCAGGAGCGCACCGCGGGTGCGGTCGCGGCCCGGGATGCGCACGACGACGCCGTCCCGCCCCGCCTGGCCGCACGTGAACACCTCGGGATCGAGACCGACCTCGCGCAGGCGCTCGGCGACGTACGACGCAGCCTCTGCCTCGCCGGGGCCGCTGCCGTCGCCGAAGTTGCTGGAGTCGATCCGGATCAGGTCGCGTGCGAGGTCGACCACCTCCGCCTCGGCGTCGGGCAGGGGCTCGGGCAGCAGGCTCGCGCTGGTCTCCGTCACGGGACCATCGTGGCCCATGCTCCCGATTTCGGGGCTGAGCCGGTGCAGTTGTATAGTTCCGAAGTCGCGCCAGCCGGGTAACCGGCGGGCAGACGTGTCCGGGTGGCGGAATAGGCAGACGCGCTAGCTTGAGGTGCTAGTGCCCGAAAGGGCATGGGGGTTCAAGTCCCCCCTCGGACACCACGCGAGATCAAAGAAGCCGCAGGCCAGAGGCCTGCGGCTTCTTGCTTGCGCGGACTGAGACGGCCGCTGGTCACGCTTTTGGTCACGGGCCTCTCGTGACAGCTGCCGGCAACCTGTTTCGACTCATGCTGGCCGTGCTGCCGCTGGATCGGCGGCTATCGCGGCGTTCACCGGCCTCGACGCTCGATCAGAGCAGCCACCGCATCGGCGGCCTCGACCTGGAGCTTCGCAGTCACGTGGCTGTACACGTTCAGCGTGATCGCGACCGTCGAGTGCCCGAGCCGGTCTTGCACGATCTTGGCGGGGATGCCCGCCTGCAGTGCCAACGTGGCCCAGGTGTGACGGAGGTCGTGCAGGCGGATCGACGGAGAACCCGTGGCGCGGACCGCCGCCTTGAACATCCTTGTGAGGCGCTCGGGGTGGTAGGGGCGACCGTCGGCTCGGGTGAAGACGAGGTCGTCGACGTCCGCGTTGCCGGTGGTGCCGATCATGAGTCGGTCTTGGGCGCGGAGGGCTTTGTGTGCTCGGAGGACGGCGACGGTTCCGGGGTCGAGGGCGACGGAGCGTCGGCCTGCAGCGGTCTTGGGGTCGGACCAGACGGGCCGGTCGTCGTCGGTGTCGTGGATGTCGATGAGGGTGCGGACGATGGTGATGCGTGCGGCGTCGAGGTCGACGTTGGCCCACGCGAGTCCGAGCGCTTCGCCTCTGCGGAGGCCGGTGGTGGCGAGTAGGTGCCAGAGGGCGTGCTCTCGGGTGCCGCGGGTGGCGTCGAGGAAGGCCGCGAGCTCGGCGGCGGTCCAGGTCTTCGCTGCGCGGGTGCCGTCGGCTGCGGCGGACAGGCGGGGAGGTTCGGCCTGGTCGGCGGGGTTGTGGTTGAGGAGTCGGGCTTTGACGGCGGATTTGAGGATGCTGCCAATGATTGTGTGGATGTAGCGGACGGTGCGCACGCTGAGCCCGGTGTTGCCGTTGCGGGCTTTGGACCTGTCGGCGAGGCCGTCCTCGAGGAGCCTGGCGTAGAGGCCGGTGAGCTGGCTGCCGGTGATGCGCTGCAGCGGCGTCCCGCCGAGGGTGGGCAGGACGTGGATGCGGAGGTTCCGCTGGTAGGAGTGCAGCGTGGAGGGCCGCAGCCGCATCCGCGCATTGGGGAGCCAGTCCCTCTCGACGTAGTCGGCGAGGGTGAGTCGGCTCGGGTCGACGTGGGCGCCGGTGTCCAGCTCGCGCAGCACCTTGGTCAGCGCGGTCTGCGCGGCGCGTCGGGTCGGGAAGCCGCGTTTGCGCATCTGGCGGCGCTTGTCCCCGGGTGCGGTGATGTCGACGGTGAAGGACCAGGTGCCGTTGGTGTCCTGGCGGATGCTGCCCCGCCGGCCAGTCACTGGGCACCACCTCGAAGATTGGACGGACGCCCTTCGGGCGTTCCGGGCTGGTCACGGTGTGCCATGGAAGTCTCCCCTCGCTGCTGACGGCCAGGCATGTCTCACCCGCGGCGCGTGCCGCGACTCTGTGCGCCTGCGCCTGTGGACGACACGCCCAACGGCGCGCCCGTTCCCCTCAATGCCGTCACGCCTCCTTGGCGGCCGACGGGACGGTGTCGGCGTCGAGGAGGCGGCGCAGTCCGGCGGTGGGGATGCGGATGAGCTTGCCGATCCGCAGCACCGGGGTGGGCCAGCGGTCGGTGCGGATCAGGTCGTAGGCCAGCGTCCGGCCGATCCCGAGCACGGCGGCTGCGGTGGGGACGTCGATGAGGGCGGGCAGCTGGTCGAGGTTGGTGCGGTCCATGCGGTACTCCCCGGTGGTGTCGGCGCCCGTCTGGCACGAGCACTCACCGATAGGTGCGCCGCAGACGGCCCCGACACGAGCGCCCGGTTCCAGCGACGAGGGCGAGGGGCAGCGCGGGCCACCCACGCCGTCACCGTCCGAGCGGTTCGGGACCCCTCGGGGGACGCAACTGGCGCTGACGATCGCGGGAGTCCGCCTCGCGGTCTCGTCGTGCCGGCAACGGTTCGCGCACGACCACCATCGTGGGGTCATCCGGGTCGCCGGCGAGGTTGGGGTCGCGGTAGGGCTCATTGGCGCGTCGCTCCCAGCGGCTGCGCCGATCTCGACTCTCGGACAGAGCGGTCGCCTCCTGCTCGCGCGCGCTGCCGTCGACGACGCCGGCCGCGGTGTCCACGGCGGTTTCGGCGCGGGCCAGCCACTCGCTGGCTGCGCCGACAGTCAGCTGCGCCGTAGCCAGCTCGGTCGCGAGCTCCCGGCGGCGCCGTCGCGACCACACCGGAAGCCCATCGAGCTCGGCGCTGAGCCGCACGGTCTCCGCGCGCAGCGGGTCGAGCCTGGTCCGCTGCCGGTCACGCTCGGCGACAGCCTCCTTCAACCGGCTCTCAGCTCGACGGTGCGCGACCGGCGGTTCCGGTGTCAGCCGGGCCGCCTCGGTCGCGTCAAACAGTGCGGCTCGCGCGTCATCCACGGCGGGAGCGAGCAGGCTATGCGCCGCGCGCTCCCGACCCGTCGTGGTCAAGGCGCGGGCGAGCTGGTCGATCGCCTCTGCAATCTCGGGGCTCGCTGGCATTTCCGACCGGACCTGCTGGTCGTCGTGCGGATTTGCGTGGGCGGTCGATAGCGCTGCCCGGTCAGCCGACGGCGCGGGTGGGTGGTGCGGGCCGGCATCGACCGCTGCGGCCTCGAGGGTGGTGTGGATGTGGTTCTCCAACCGGCCGCGGGTCATGGCGACGTAGAGATGCTCACGATCCAACCCCGAACGGGCGAGAGTGACGGCGACGTCGGTGGTGGCGCCCTGCGCGGCATCGATGGTCGCCGCCCATCCGTACTCGGTGTGCCGGGCCAGGTAGGCGGTCGGAATCGTGGTCGTGCCGCGGCCGGCGAGATCCGCCACGACCAGGCCGCTGCCGTCGGCGCTGGTCGCGAGGACCTGGAAGCGGTCGCCGTTGCGGACGCTGTCTACTCCGAGGTGCAGTGCGGGGGTGTTCTTCTTGGCCATGATCACGTCCCCGGCGCGCCAGTCCCGCAGCTCGGGGCGCCCGCGGGTGCTGGCCGTGCGCGCCGTCACCATCAGCAAGGCCGGGCCGGTGACCTGACCGGTCGCGATCGCGACGGCACGTGCCCGGGCGTTCAGCGCCGTGACGTCGCTCCAACCGCGGGCCAGCATCAGCGCATCCCGCCCTCCGGTGACGGCCTGGTGCCAGCGGTCGAACACCGCGTCGGCTGCGTCGTCGCTCGTCGCGGCGGGATGGATCCGCCCGTGGGCGGCATACACCTGCAGGATGTCGGGGTCGCCGGCTCGTAGCGCGAGTGTGGCGGCGGCTTCCCACGCGTGCGCGAACCGGTGCAGCCCTTCGAGTTCGATCACCCGTGCCGGGATAAGCCCGGTGAGGTGCTCGAGCATGCCGCCCGGCGCGCGGATCGCCCCGATCTGGGCGGGGTCGCCCACCAGCACCAGCCGCGCCCCCACCGCCGCTGCTCGGGTGGTGAGGGCGGCGAGGTCGGCGGTGGCGAGCATCGACGCCTCGTCGACCAGCATCACGTCGCCGCGCCGCAGACGCCTTTCGTCGAGGCCGCGCACAGGGTTTCTGCTCTGCGGTTCGTCGAGGGCGGCCTGCTGGGTCAGGAACCGCGCCACCGTCGCCCCGGACCGCCCGGTCGCTGCGGCGAGCTCGGTCGCGGCCCGCGCCGACGGGCCGAGGGCCAGCACGCGCTCCCCCGCCGCGGACCAGCCCGCCACCGCGGCCCCAAGCACGGTGGTCTTGCCCGCCCCGGCCGGTGCCACCATCACCGTCACCAGATCCCGGGAGGAAACCAGCCGAACCGCCGCCACCTGCTGCTCCGCCGACAGCCCGCGCTCCAGAATCGGCTGCAGGACCGTGGGCGGGAGGCGCCGAGGCGGGCGTAGCCCGTCCAGGACCGCCTCGATGATCTTGGCCTCGGTCTCGACGACCTCGCGCGAGGCGAACCGGGCGTCCGACGCCCGCGCCGTCGCCCCCGACGGGTCCGCACCCAGACCGACAGCACCCGCAGCGGAATCAGTCAGGGCCCGCGCGGTCAGGGCCTCGATCATCACGGCAGCCTCGTGCCCGTTGCGCGGCGATCCCGTTCCGATCGCGGGCAGCCGGGCAGCGATGTGCACGGTGAGATCGGCCGCCGACCAGATCGCACCGGTTCGCCCGACCGCTGTCACCGCGTCCGTCAGCACCGCGAGCGGGTCCCCGTCCGGTCCCACGCCGGGGCCGCTTGGGGCATCGGCTCCCGCGCCGAGCTGCTGCCGTCGCGCACTGACAGAGAGTTCGGCTCCCGCAGCGCCCGCGCCCTGGTTGGTGACGGTCTCCGTGACAGTCGCGACCGCCTCTGTGACGGTGGTGACGGACTCCGTGACGGTCGCGACGGTGCTGGGCTCGCGAGCGTCGGGTGTGGTGACGGCGGTCACGGCCGTCGCGACAGTGCCAGTGCCAGCGACGGGCCCGTGAGCGTCGGACGGGGTGACGGATTCGGTGACGGACTCCACGACGGCTGCCAGCGGCGGCCGGCGAAGCGTCGCTTGCAGCCGGGTGCTGGTCCAACCGAGCGCGGCGGCCTGATCCCGCCACCGCGACCGCAGCACCGTCGCGGGCACGTGGTCGTCCTTGGGCGGGCGCGTGGCCAGGACCGCGGTCTTGATGATCCGCGCCCGCTCCGCGGCCGTCACCGGCCGCCCCAGCGCCTCCTCCGCGTCCGCGAGTGTCGGGACCGCGTCGGCCATCACCGCTGCCGTGCGGGTCGACCACGCCACGAGGAGCTCGTCGGGGACGCCGGCGATCTCGGCCTGCCCGTGCTCGCTGACCGGCCCGAACACCATCCCCAGACGTGTGCCGAGCTCGGCGCGCAGCGCGGCCTGGTAGAGCGCGCCGGCGGCCTTCTTGTGATGGAAGACCTCGTAGCCGTCGATGGTGCGCCACACCCCGTCGCTGCAGCGGACCTTGTTCACCACCAGCGTGTGCGTGTGCAGCTGAGGGTCCCCGGTGCGTGAGGTTGTGTGCTCGAACAGCGCCGCCGCGTACCCGGCCGTCGCGATCTGCTCCGCGCCGTCGCGGCCCCGCCTTGAGAAGGACGCATGCACCTCCAGGAACCCCAGCGCAGCACTCACAGCCTCGGTGTGCGCGGCTCGCACCTGCGCAGCAGTCGCGTCATCGGCCAACGCCCACAGCGCCGACACCGACTTGGGGGCCGAGAAGGTCAGGTCGTGCCCTGTCACGGCGTCCGAACGCCATGCCCGGCCCAGCGCCGCACCTGTGGCCGGGTTCAGGCCTCGCGCGAACAGAGCCTCCAGCTCCCGCTCGTCGACCTCCGCTCCGGCCGTCAAGCCCAGCTCGGGCAGTCCGGCACCGTGCCAACGGCCGGGCGCGTTGCCACCTTCCGCGTAGTACTCGCACGCACCTCGCGCCACCGAGTCCTGGTAGTAGCGCCACGACGAGCGGCCGATCTTGGCACTGGACAGCACCAACAACCACCACCCGACAGAATGCACTAGAATCCGGAAACACGTTGCGCTGCAATCGATCTGGACGGTAACAGGGCTCTCCGACAATGCACATGTCTGCAGCCGATCTCTCGAGGCCTTACGCAGGGAGGTCGACGAGAGACCTAGGCCGGTGGAGTCTTCGACCCGTTGAGCTTGCCCGGATCTTGCCCCCGTGCGCGAGCTTGCTGGTCAATCGAGGGAGGCGTCATGGGAGCCCGCCACGTCCCGACGCCTGGTGCAATTCCGGGCCTGCCTCCTGAACGTTGAGAGGCCATCGTGTGAAGCTTCTTGAGAACCCGACAAGGAACTCGTGAAGGGAACTACACACGATGTCCTTGTCCCAGAACGCCCTGCTCGAACTGCTCTGCGCTCTGGACGCCGCCAATGGCCCAAAACGGGTCGGCCTGTCGCAGCAGCGGATGGATCAGGAACTGATCGAGGCCGAAGCAACCGAGTGCATCGGTGCCGGCCCGCACGAGCGCGGGGGATCTGGAGCGGGCGATCCCCAAGCTGCAGGCGGGGTCGTTCTTCCCGTGCCTGCTCGAGCGGCGCCGCCGGCTCGACCAGGCGTTGTTAGCGGTGGTGATGGAGGCCGTAAGTCACCGAAAGCACCGTCCGCAAGGTCGACGACCTGGTGAGGGCGGCTGGAGCGGGTGAACAAGGAGATCAAGCCTCGCACCGACCTCGTCGGGGTCTCCCCCAACCCGGCCGCCTTGCTGCGCCTGGCCGGCAGCGTTCTCATCAAGACCCACGACGAATGGCCGGTCTTCGACCGCCGCCACATCTCCGGAGGATCCATGGCCCAGATCGGTGCCATCCACCCCGACGCGAGCAAGGAAGGGCGGTCCCCGACCTCATGGCCTCAAGATCTGAACCATCACCACCGCGAAGCCGATCACGACGGCCTCAACTTGCACCACGCGGCGGGACGTGACCTCTGCGTGGGCCAACCCCTCAGCAGGACTATTGATCCTTGGGTTGGCGTGGCGCTACCTTCAACAGGGTCCGCGGTGTCGCAACTAGTGGAGCGGGGGAGGGCCAGATGAGGCGAAGGCTTTCATTATTCGCAGCAATTGTGCTGGTTGTCGGTCTCGTCGGCCTCTCAGGGACGGCTCCTGCCAGTGCGGCGTCATGCTCAGGTTCTCAGATCGAGCATCTTGCAGAAGTGGACTCCGGGACTAACTACGGCTACCTCGACGTCTATTGGAACTCCAGCACAGGAAAGAACTGCGCGCGCAACAACAAGACGCATTTCTACGGCACTCCGTCGTTCACCTACGCGTACATCTCGGTTTGCAGCGAGACGGTGGAGGGCGGGCGTTGCACGCGGACGGCGTATCAGCAGGATCCTCCGAACGGCAGCACCCCATGGTTCAGCTACTACGCAGGACCCGTCTCTGTCTCCGCAGTGAATCACTGCATCTTCGCCTTCGGTGAGACCAGCGTCAGCAGTACGTCGGTTCCTTGGACAGCTTCGGCTGCAACCAGCCCCTTCGCGTCTCACTGCAGTTGATTTCGGGGGTACTGATGAAGCGTGTGGGCAGTGGCAACGCCTCGCTCGTCGTCGTGATCACCGCTAGCGTGCTTGCGGTTGTCGGATTGTGGACCGTTTCCAGTAACTCCCGTCCTCAGGAAGTTCTTGGAACGTCGGCAAAGCCCGCGGCGGCCAGCGGTGGCTCCCCATCCGGCGAATCACGGACCACGACGCAGGTGGTGGCAGTGGGTGAGGCAGTGCCCATCGGCACATCCGGCGCGGAACTGGTCTTGACCGCCACGACAGCGTGCATTCGGCCAGCCAAGGCCACGCCACCAATCGTCGCCAAGGACATCCCAGAGGGCTGCTTCAGCGTCGACGACAAGAACCTAGATCTCGCCGCAAATAGGTTCACGGCCACCTCATACGGGTCGGGCGAGTGGGCCGTTGTTTATGGCATCGCCGGCCCCGAAGCAGTCAGCCTGAAGGCGTGGAACAGGGCAGGCTCTGCCGACGGATCCATCGTGTCGACTGGGGCAGGAGATTGGGTGGCGTTCTACGCGGTTCTGCCGTTCGAGGAGTTCGTGGCAGACGCCGAGCACCCCGTGCCTCCGCGCGACAATGTCGAGGTGTACGACTCAGCTGGGCGCGTCCTGACGCGGAACTGATGTTGGCGTTATAACACCCGACGGCGGCGCGAGGTGGGTCGGCCAAGGGCTCGTGCGCCTGCCCCGCCGGCCCTTTCGGGCCAGAGGACCCGAACTTGAGGACCCCTGCACGTAGCGCGGAACAGCGGCGTTACTCATCAGCGGTCGCCCCTAGCTGACGAGGCGTTTCGACCGAACTCGGGGTGCCTTAGCAACCGATCTGACTCGCGTGCCGACGAGTCGCCGCTCTTGCTCGCGACGGAACGCCGCGCATGGTCACACAACTGGTCACGGTCCGCCGGGCGTCTTCGGACACGTGCCGACATCAGACCGTGACAGCGGCAACGTTGTGCTGGGCGTTAGCCAGCTCGGCGGGTGCGAGCCCGGTAGTGCATTGGCTTTGCTCCCCGGACAAGTGGCGCAAGCGGGCAACTGGCGGCGGCCGGTCATCAATCATCGGCCCGATGTGTGAAAGCGCCTCGGCCTTGCCCAAAGCACGAACGGACACCCCGTTCAAGTGAGTGGTAACAAGCGCCCAACACATGGGCAATGAGCCGGTCTTTCCAGCAAGCACCCCGCAACAGGCACGCGGACGCTCTCGGCGTCATCGTCACTCGCCCACGCTGGGCGCGGTCCGCTGCTCAATGCTTGACCGCGGACGCGAATCTCCCTAGTTTCGTACCACTACGGGGGGCTCGATTCACTTCAGCAAGAACGGCTTGCTGGCTCCATCCCCCTGAGATGAGGGGAGAAGCCATGAAGCGCGGCATCGCTGCAATCTTCGCTTCCATGGTGATAGCGCTTGCCCTTGCTCAGCCGGCTCAAGCGGAGGGCAGTTGGACGAGTTATTGGTCCTATGTCTTGACGGGCAAGGACACTCGAACGTGGACAGATGGCAACACTGATTCGGTGGGCACGATCACGTCGTTCCGCGACTGCCACTTCTACAACAACACGCCGAGCACCTTCAGGAACATTCAGGTGCAGCTGACCTATGAGAATACGTTCAGTCCCGACGAGAACATGGGCCAAGTCGTCTACAACTGCGGCAGCTCAACGGTGTGGCAGGTGTACAACTATGGGCGGGTCAAGGCAGGCAACTACCACGAGACGCTGATCTTTGTTAACGGCACGCCCACGCCGCCCAACCGCCTCGACGTAGGTACGGCATCGGCACCTGGCATCAAGGTCTCATATTGAGATCGTCCACCTCATACGAAGGATCGCCCGGCGCGTCCGATGAGCGCCGGGCGATTCTCTTCCAAGACGTGTCGTTCTCCTACGGACGAACGATCGTATTCCAACAGTTCTCATGCGAGTTCCCCGTTGGGCGAACCTTGCTGCTGGGCCCAAACGGCGCTGGAAAGTCGACCTTGCTGCGACTCGCGGTGGGCCTTGCACGGTGCAGCGCCGGGACTCTTGTTCCTTCGCCAGATGCGTCGATCGGATACATGTCGCAACAGATTCGCCCTCTTGGAGGGTTGTCGGTTCGTGAACAGGTCGCTTACTGCGGATGGCTGAAGGGCCTTGACAAGCGGACAGCGCTTACCGAAGCGGCGCTGGCTCTCGAACGAGTGGACTTGGCTGGCGTGGCCTCCACCCAATCCACACGACTGTCCGGGGGTCAGATCAGACGCCTGGGCCTGGCTCAGTCGCTCGTAGGTTCACCCGCCTGGCTGCTGTTGGATGAGCCGACTGCCGGTCTCGACCCGGACCAGCGTGATCGTTTTGCGCGCTTGATCGGCGAACTCGACATCCCCGTTGTTGTTGCGACGCACCAGGTTGAGGGCATCGAATCCCTCTTTGACCACGTCATCGTGCTGTTGGCCGGTCGTGCGCCCTACGCCGCGGCAGTCACTGACTTTCTGGCCCTTGACAGCAGCCGTCGAGGCGATGCGGTCACGGCCTACCGCGCGGCATGCGCGATTGTCGAATCGCGTCCGGGGCTCGTCGCCTGATGCGTCTTCGAAGTGCTGCGTGGTTCGCCTTCCTGTGGCTCACGCTTCCCCTCGCGGCCATTGGTGGTCAACTCTTTCTCGGGTCAACGTTTCCAACGGGTACCGGCTACGGCATATCCGAGAACATTCGCGCATACGGTGCCCTGGTCCTGATTGCCCCGGTGGTGGCATTGGGCGGCGCGCTAACCGGCGGCCGACTCCGGCGATCCGGATTGCTGCAGCACTCGGGTCCCCACCGACGTGGGGCGTCGCGCGTCTGGTTCAACCTTGCAGCGCTCCCTGTTGTGGCGTTCTCTGCGCTCCTCTGGGCCCTGATGGCATCCGCAGCCGCCTCATCCGGCTCGAGCTATCCGCTCCTCGACCCGCGGCTGGCTGTCGCTGCGGCGCTGCAGTCGGCCGCCTACGTGCTGCTCGGTTTGGCATTGGGCAGCAATCTTCCGTCAGTCATGGCAGTCCCCGTTGCACTCGTTTTGCCCTATGTCCTCATCGCCTTTCCCCCCGCGCTGAGCACCTATTGGATCAGGCACGTCACCGGCATATCCAACAACTGCTGCTGGATCTACGAGGATTTGCCCAGTCGTGCGCTGGGTGCGCACCTAGCCTTCTCTCTGTCGCTGGCGCTTGCTGCGGCGGCCGCCCTTCCGGCCTGGAACGCGCGCGCCAACGTCACTCGGGCGCTCCTCCTGACCCTTGCCTCTGTGTCCCTTCTGACTGCCTTCCTCTCAGCTCAGATCTTTGGCCCATCAGCCAGCGAAAGTAGGGCCGGGGCTCCCGATTGCAGCTCCGCCTCGGGTGTTGAGTTGTGCTTGTGGTCCGAGCACGAGAAGAACCGGAGCGAAGCTGAACAAGTTCTCCAGCGAATCCTCAGCCAAGCTGCCGGCGTTGACATCCCCGACAGGTTTACAGAGTTGGATCCGGGTCTAGTCCGTTGGCCATCAAGCTCATGGGACGCGTCGTCCGGGAGCAGAGAGAAGTTGCTTGCGGGTGCCGTCTCAGCCTTGTTTCCGGCGACACAGTGCACCGAACAGGGAACTAGCGGTTTGGGGACGGCGAGTCCGCAGCAAGGCCCCGACGATGGGCCAATAGTCAGGGCGTGGTGGAGCGGACGACTCGGTCTTGATGTCGAAGAGGCCCTCACTGCGGGCGGCGCGACCGATGAGCAGCGCGAAAGCCTTGCGAAGATCGTTGCGCTGACCTTGCCGGAGCAGAAGGACGCCATCAACACCCTGGTGCAGCGGGCCGCTCGAGTCTGTTCAGGTACCGTCAATTGATTCTTTGGCTGAAATCTCATTTCGAACCCGCCGGCTTTGCACTCGTCGTAGTCGCCACGCTTGCCGAGGGCTGGGTCGGAGGTCGACCAATGCCGGTTCTCCGGCTTGGTTTGGGCGATGCTCCCTTCTCGGTGCTGCTGCCGGCCCTCATTGCCACCGGAGTGGCCAGCGGTCTGCAGCGGGGCCTACTCGGGTTTGAGGCAGTAGCGGTTCGGCCGACCCCCTTCGTGTCACGTTCGGCCATCGTTGCCGTGATCTTTGGGATCACGCTCACCGTCTTCGCCACTGGCGGCACATCGCTTGCGGGCGTCACCGCGCGAAATCTCTGTGGCTACTTGGGCGCCGCACTCCTTTCGTTTCGCCTCTTCGGTGGCCTGGCTGCTTTGATCGTCGCGCCTGCGTCAGCGGTGGTTGCCTCGGTCTTAGGTTCCGACGGTTCAATTGTGTGGTGGGTGCTGCGCCCTGCTGGTCACTGGCCGTCACTGGTGGCTGCAGGCGTCCTTTTCCTTGTAGGAGGATGGATAGGGACATCACGGGAAACCATGCGGCGTCGCTCTTCCGTGGATTTCAGCTGACTCAGCTCCTCGTGTCGTCAAAGGCGGCGGGAGCAGCGCCCCGTTGCTGCCTGAAAGACGCGGCGGGCTCGTGGTCAGGGCGTCCCGGTCACAGAAATGGTCACAGACGCCCCGGCAGCAACTCGCACAGTGCAGTCCGTCCTGTTCCGCTCCATCCCGCTGACCAGCGCAAACGGCACTGTGGACACCATCGCGGTCGCCTACGACAGGGCCCTACTCGGAGTTCAAGTCCCCCCTCGGACACCACCACGAAGGCCCCGACCGCGAGGTCGGGGCCTTCGTCGTACGCCGTGCGATCAGGCAGCCACGGGTGCGCGGCCCACGGAGTCGATGAGCGTCGCGAACGCGCGGCATCCGGCCGGCTGCAGGTGGATGTGGTCGGACCACGTCCACGTCGCGAGGTTCGGCTCGGACTTCGCGTTCCAGTCGGCCAGCCGCGTGTTCGGGAATCGCCACGCCGCGTGGCGGATCGCGGTGTTGCTGCGCAGCTCATGGGAGTAGCGGCCGTCGTTCGGCAGCTGGATGGTGATCCAGACGACGATGCGCTTGGACCCCAGCACCTTCATGATCGCGTCGATCTGCTGGTCGGTGACGCCGCCGTTCGTGCCCACGTGCACGGCCACGAGGTGCGGCAGCTTCGTGCCCATCGACGCCAGGACGTCGCGCACCGCGCGAGCCTGCCGGCTGCCCTTCGCGTCGTACGACCAGCCCTTGGCTGCGACGCACGTCCGAGCGCCCAGGAGCACCGAGTCGCCGATCACGAAGGCCGGGCCGACATACCTGGTCGGCGCAGGCGGAGTCGTAGGAAGCCCGACGGGAACCGTGGTCGTACCGCCGTCGGAGACCATCGCCTGGGCAGCCGTGGGCGCCCAAGGCACGACGACCAGCGCAGCGGTCGCGAGGACGAGGGCAGTACGTCGTCGGCCCAGCACCTCGGCCTCCTCGCCTCGGCTGACGCCACCACGCTAGCCAGGGCTGTGCGCGATGTCCCGGTATCCGGTGCCGAGGGCCCCGTAGGAGGCGTACGCCGGGTCAGCGGCCGAGCGTGAAGCGCAGAGCGCCGCCGAGGCCCCCGAGCAGGGCGCGCCGCCGCAGGCCGAACGCGAGGCGCACCGCGGGCGCCTTCCAGCCGAAGACCCGGTCGAACACCACCGCGCGGGCACGCCGGTCGGCATCGGTCCCCCAGCGCGCGCCTGAGCTGTCGTCCGGATGCATCGCGACCACGACCGGCCCGTGCAGTCCGCGCCCGCCGGCGCGCAGGAGGTCGGCGCAGAAGATGTACTCGTCGCCGAGGTAGTTCTCGGCCCCTGCGCCGAATCGCTCGTCGAAGCGGATCCCTCGTGCGCGCACGGCGGGAACGCGCACGAGCATCTCGTACGTCGCCGCCTTGCCGCTGTTGCGCACGCTCAACGGGACGACGGCGGCTGGGTAGTCCTTGCGCATGCGTCCGTGCTCGTCCCGCGCCGCGGCGAGCAGGATGTCCGCGGCCGGATCGGCATCGAGGAGCGCGACGCCCTCGAGAATCCCGTCCCAGTCGAACTCGACGTCGTCGTCAGCGAACAGCAGGTACTCGGTCGCGGTCGAGTCCAGGACGAGGTTGCGGCTCTTGGCCACGCCCCACGCCATCTGCTCGAGGATCACGACGTCCGAGCGCGAGGTGAGGGACGCGGGCAACGTGGAGCGCCACTCGACGGAGTCCGGGTTCTGCACGGACACGACGACCGCGAGGCGTGGGTCCTGGGGCGGCGGCGCGACGTTGCGGACGCGGTCGGCCGTCGTCGAGTAGCCGAGGGTGATCCGCGCGGTCACGGCGTCAGTCGTCCTCGTCGTCATCGTCGTCGGGCCGCTTGTCCTTGATCTCGGCGTTGGCCACTGCTCGCGCGTAGCGCATGACGGCGCCCGACAGGCTGGCGAACGTGCCGTTCTGGAGGCGTGCGCCGAGGAACAGCACCACGGTGGTGGAGATGCTCACGAGGCCGTTCACGCTCATGACGATCAGCCCGCCGAGGAGGATCACGACACCGACCGACGAGATCAGGGTGCCGACCTCGGCGCTCATGATGCGCGAGCGGAAGCTTCTGGTAGGCCGACACCTGGTTCTTGGAGAACCGCTGCTCGTGGTAGCGCTTCTGCTGGACCATCTGCGCCTTGAACAGGCGGGCGACCACCTCGGTGAGCAGGAGGATCAGCAGGATGTTGAAGGCGCCGTAGACCGGTGCCAGCCAGACGAAGAATGCGGCCATGACCGCGAGCTGCGTGGCGAACGACAGCACGTTCACGAGCTCGAGGCCGAGGGCCCACTCCCAGCTCGCCTTGCCACCGGTCGCCTGGCGGCCCGTCTTGCGGAAGACCGTGTCGAAGAACTGCACCCGGTAGATGCGCTGCGCGTAGTGGGCCACACGCGTGAGCAGGAAGAGGAAGAAGAAGATCAGGAGCTCGCCGACGATCAGCTTGAGGCCGGCGCCGTTGCGCTCCTTCGTGATGACGTCCGTGAACAGCTTGGTGACGAACAGCTCGGTGACGGGGATGAACGCACCGAGCGCGACGAGGAACAGCAACATGCCTCGGTCGCGGCCCTTGGGGATCAGCTGCTCGTACGTGTTGTGCAGCGAGCGCGCCAGACTCAGGATGGCGATCTGGAAAGGGTCGCGCATGAGCTCGCGGAAGGCTCCACGCGAGGGCAGCAGCGACGGTTTCTTGGCCATCATCCTTCTTATGCGGGGTGGTGCCGACGTCCGGGACGGCGGCACCACGGTGCGGATCGGGCTGTGACTACTTGCGCTTCTTGTTCCCGGCGCTGAGGACCGCGGCGACGGCGGCCTTCAGATGGGACTCGACCTCGTCCTTCTTCGCCTCGCTCACGCGGATGTCGCGGACGAGGTTGTGCAGATCCTGGTGGCGCAGGTCCAGCGGCACGACCTGCGGGTTCATCACCTCGACGTCGGCGCCGAGGGCATAGTCCTCGTACTTGATGCCGAGGCCGTGGACGTTGCCCTCGAAGCCCTCGAAGGTCACGAGGCCGCAGGGGATGCCGTAGCTCTGGCAGACGATCATCACGTGCATCGCGCTCGTGACGACGGCGTCGTACTCGTTGAGCGTGGCGCAGAAGGCAGCGATGTCCTCGCTGCGGCCCATGAGAACGGGGTACTCGTCGACGTTGTCGGGCAGCTGCATCGGGATGTTCTTGTGCGAGAAGTGCCGGACGAAGGCGATGCGACCGTTGGTGGCGCCTCGCTCGACCGGGACGAGGCGGTCCATGAGCAGGCCGGGGTCTCCGAAGGCTCCGACGACGGGGCCGCCGGACTCGCGGACGACCCGGGCCGTGATCGGGCCGCGGACCGAGACGTAGTGCGCCTTCTTCGCCATCTCGATGTCGTCGCGCGAGATGCCCGTGCCGACGACGATCGAGCTCGGGCGGATGAAGCGCCCGATGGAGCCCAACGAGACGAGGTGCGGCTTGTTCGTCGCCTTCGTGACGGCCTGCAGGCGGATGTTGGCGTCGGTGTACTGCGCCACCGCGAGCGGGCTGAGCCAGTCGCCGAAGTTGCCCGGGAACGGCTTGGACCACCAGGCGAGGCGGATCGTGGAGTCGCTGCCCCGCGCCGAGTACTCCATGAACGCCTCGGAGGCGGAGCGGATCACGAGCTGCACCGGGAGCGGCGATGTACTTGTTGTCGAAGTCGTGCCGCGCGGACTCGAAGCGCTCCGGGTCGCCGGACATGCCGGCCGCGAGCATGTCGTTGATGGCCTTGCCGCGCTCCGGGTCCAGCGATTTGGTGGAGTCCGCGGTCAGGACGCCCGTGACGCCGACGGTGTCGACGATCCGCCGCAGCGGACGACGGGCGCCGTCCGGCAGCGATCGCTCGATCTTCTTGGCCTGGCCCAGCAGCTTCTTGCGCGTGCCGACGTTCTTCTTGCCGGTGTGCTGGACGACCTTGTCCTTGAACTCCGCGACGTTGCCGCTCGAGCCGAACACGAAGAAGCTCTCGCGGCGCTCGGGCTCGTCGATCTTGCGCTTCCGGACGATCGCCGTGGACGGGATCATCTGGAAGGTGAGGTTGCGGGCGTTGGCGCGCCACGCCTCCTCGAGGAAGTAGTCGTCGGTCGCCTTGATGTCGGAGCGCTTCTCCAGCTCGTACGCGTCTGCGACGAGCTTGCGGCCCTGCGCCGTCGGGGCGATCCCCCAGAACGAGGGCTCCCAGAAGCGGGCGCGGTTGGCGTAGCCGATGTGCAGCGGCGAGCGGAAGCTGCGCTGGAAACCGATGAGGTCGGCCGTCGAGTCACGGACGTAGTCCGGCAGGTGCGTGATGCGGCAGTCGACGTCGATCCAGAACACCATCGCGTCCGGGTGCTTCTGGCAGACGTCGTGGATGAACCCGATCTTGCGGCGGGTCACGTCGGCCCAGTCCTCGCCCTCCCGCTTCTCGACCTCGAGGAGCTCGTAGGACAGACCGAGGGAGTCCAGCTGCTCCTTGAGCTCGCGGGCATGGCCCGCGTAGTACTCGTCCGGAGTGTGGAAGGAGCAGATGACGACGTCGCGATGCGGCACGGAGTGAATCTACACGGCTGCCCAGGCCGTTCCGTCGCTCCGCGACGCCGTGACCTCGGGTTTCGCACCTCCCGACGTGGCGAGGCTCACGCCGTGGGCGGCCCGTCGAGGTAGATGTCGACGCCGTCGACGGCGTCGAAGCCGAGCCGGCGGTACACCGCCGAGGCCCGCTCGGTCTCCGGCTGCAGGGTCGCCAGGAGGGTTCCCTGTGCGAACGCCCCCTCGAGCAGCCAGGAGGTGAGGGCGCCGGCCACTCCCCGTCCCTCGGCGGGGGGCAGCACGCAGATGCCGCCGAGCAGCGCCGCCGGACCGGCCAGCCCGTGGCTGCGGACCGCGTACCCGGTGGCCACCGCGACGCCGTCCAGCAGGCCGAGCACGGTGTCCACGTCGGGCGACTGCAGGTGCGGAAGGGTCCACGGCAGCTCGGCGGAGGGGTCCGACCCGAACGCGGCCGAGTCGACGGCCAGCACGACGTCGACGTCGGAGACCGTCGCGGGCCGCAGCTCGAGCCCGGGAACCGGCGGCGCCGGCCGGTGCCCGGACGACGTCAGCCCCATCAGGCCGCGCGACAGGATCCGGTGGCCGTGCGCCCAGGTCGCCCCTGCCGGAAGTCGCAGGCCCCACGGGACGCCGAGACCGGCGTACCAGGAGCGCACAGCATCGAGGTCGACGGCATCGGGGTCGTGGACGTCGCCGCTGTTCCACTGCGGATGGTCGAGGCCGCTCGACATCAGCCGGGCGCCGGCGACCTCGGTCGTCGCGCCACCGACGGACTGCCGCAGGCGCCCTTCGGCCTGCCAGCCGTCGGCGTACGCCGTGCGCACGAGGTCAGCGGTGAAGGGCACAGGCTCACCCTGGCAGCGCCGCGCAGGCGGCGCCGCAGGGTTTCCGCGGCGCATGGTTCAGCCGGTACGTGCTTCAGCGGGTGCGTGCGGCAGCGAGCGCCAGTGCCACGGACTCGCCCCAGTGCTCGGCGCGCTCGAGCTCGCCGGCGTCCAGCGGACCGGTCGTGCCAGCGACCCCGAAGTCCTCCGGCGGGACGATGAGCTCGAAGCCGGCCGCCTTGAGCGCCTTGCCCGCACCCTTGCCGGCGGAGCCCGTGAACGGCTTCTTCACCTTGGTGTCGAAGACCGCGGCAGGGATCGGACGGCGCTGGTGCGGCACGTGCTGCAGCCACTCGCGCAGCCCGTCGCCGGTGCTGACGACCGTGCCGTCGGCCGACTTGCCGCGGGCGCCCTCCCGGGACTGCGGACGGCTCATGCCGAACGCGTGGGTCGGACCACCGACGACCAGAAGGTCGAGGTCGTGCGGCAGCTCGTGCGCCTCGCCGACCTCGACGACGTCGACCGCACCCGTGGGCGCCAGGCCGCGCGCCACCGCGAGGGCGACGTCGCGGGTGTGGCCGAACATGGACTCGTACACGACCAGAGTGGCCATGGTTGCCTCCCGTTCGTCTCCATCCTCCTCCCGGATGCGTGCCGGCAGCCCGCAACCGCCTGTCTCCTAGGTCACCCGGCCGCCATCCGGACGCCGGGCACATAGGGGCGCAGCGATCCGGACGACCTCCGCAGGGGAACTGCCGTGTCCGAGTCCGTGGCCGATCACCGCCGGTCCGCAGTCGCACGTCGGCCGTACGCTCGCCCGGTGACCGACTCCCCCAGAACCGCCGCCGGCCCGGCGCCTGCGCACATGACCCGTCGTGCCTGGGTGCTCTTCGGGGCGATGGCCGTGATCTGGGGTATCCCATATCTCTTCATCAAGATCGCCGTCGTCGAGGTCTCGCCGGCCGCCCTCGCGGGCATGCGGACGTTGCTGGCGGCCCTCGTGCTGCTGCCCCTGGCCGCCCGCGCGGGCGCACTCAGGCCGGCCTTGCGCTCGTGGCCGTACGTCCTCGCGTTCGGCGTCCTGGAGATGGCGATCCCCTGGGTGCTGATCGGCCACGCGGAGATCAGGGTCTCGAGCGGGTTCGCCGGGCTCGTGATCGCAGCCGTGCCGATGTTCGGCACGCTGCTCGCATTCCTGCTGGGCGACCGGCACGCCCTCGCGCGGGTGCGCGTGCTGGGCCTCGCCACGGGGTTCGTGGGAGTAGGCGCGCTCGTCGGTCTCGACTCGCTCGGCGGCCACGTCGACCTTCTCAGCGTCGCCGAGCTGCTCACGGTCGCGGCGCTCTACGCGATCGCGCCGGCGATCGCCGACCGCAAGCTGCGCCACGTGCCGTCGATGGGGGTCATCGCCCTCTCGCTGTCGATCGTGGCTGTCCTCTACCTCCCGTTCACGATCGGCGAGCTCGGGCAGGGCCTGCCCTCCCCCTCGGTCGTCGGCTCGATCCTGGTGCTGGCGCTCGTCTGCACGGCGCTGGCGTTCGTCCTGTTCTTCGAGCTCATCGCCACGGCCGGGCCGGTGCGCGCCACGGTCATCACCTTCGTCAACCCGGCTGTCGCCGTGCTCCTCGGCCTGGTCGTGCTGTCCGAGCCGCTCACGTGGGGCACGGTCGTCGGCTTCCCCTTGGTGCTGCTGGGCTCCTACTGGGCCACGCGGCCCACGGGGTCGCCCGCTCAACGCGCGTCGGCCGACGATGCAGCTGGAGTCGGAACCGCCTGACGGCAAACCCGTGCGGGGCGCAGCCCCGGGACAGGCGAGGATGTCCCGTGTGAGTGCCACCCTGCAGACCCGAGGCCTGGCCGCCGCGTTCGGCGACCGCGAGCTCTTCGCCGGCCTCGACCTCGTCGTGGCCCCCGGCGACGTCGTCGGCCTCGTAGGCCCGAACGGCGCCGGCAAGAGCACGCTCCTGAGGATCCTGGCCGGCGACCGGCGTCCAGACTCGGGCACCGTCACCCTCTCCCCCACGAACGCCCACATCGGCTACCTCGTGCAGGAGGCCGAACGGCCTGAGGGCGAGACCGTGCGTGCGCAGCTCGAGCGGCGCACCGGAGTCGCCGAGGCGCTGGCGCACATGGACGAGCAGGCGCAGGGGCTCGCCGACGGCGTGGCCGGAGCCGACGACCGCTACTCCGACGCCCTCGACACCTGGCTCGCCCTCGGCGGCGCCGACTTCGACGAGCGGCTCGCGGTGGTCGTCGCCGACATCGGGCTCGACGTCGACCTCGACCTCGAGATGACGGCGCTCTCGGGCGGCCAGGCCGCACGCGTCGGGCTCGCGGCCCTGCTGCTCTCGCGGTACGACGTCTACCTGCTCGACGAGCCGACCAACGACCTCGACCCGGACGGCCTCGATCTGCTCGAGGAGTTCGTGCAGGGCCTCGAGGCACCCGTCGTGGTGGTCAGCCACGACCGCGAGTTCCTCGCACGCACCGTCACGAGTGTCGTCGAGATCGACCGGAGCCTGCAGCGGGTCACGGCGTACGGCGGCAGCTACGAGTCGTACCTCGAGGAGCGGTCGGTCGCCCGCCGCCGCGCGCGCGAGGCGTTCGAGGACTACGCCGGCCGCAAGGCCGAGCTCGAGGCGCGCGCCCGCATGCAGCGCGCCTGGATGGAGAAGGGCGTCAAGAACGCGCGGCGCAAGCAGAAGGACAACGACAAGGTCGGCCGCAAGTTCCGCACCGAGCAGACCGAGAAGCAGGCGTCCAAGGCGCGGCAGACCGAGAAGGCTCTCGAGCGTCTCGCCGTCGTCGACGAGCCGCGCAAGGAGTGGGTGCTGCAGTTCGAGATCGCGACGGCGCCCCGCTCGGGCGACGTCGTCGCCACGGCCCGCAACGCCATGGTGCAGCGCGGCTCGTTCACCCTCGGCCCGGTCGACCTCCAGCTCGACGTGCGCGACCGCGTCGCGGTCACGGGCCCCAACGGCGCCGGCAAGTCGACGCTGCTCGCGCTGCTGCTCGGCCGTACGCCGCCCACCTCCGGCATGGTCGGCCTCGGTTCAGGCGTCGTGGTCGGGGAGGTCGACCAGGCTCGGGCCGCCTTCGAGGGCGACGAGCCGCTCGCCGACGCGTTCGCCCGCGAGGTGCCGGACTGGCCCACGGCCGAGGTGCGCACGCTGCTGGCGAAGTTCGGCCTCGGGGCGCACCACGTCGGGCGCCCGGCGTCGTCGCTGTCGCCTGGCGAGCGCACCCGCGCCGCGCTGGCGCTGCTGCAGGCGAACGGCGTCAACCTGCTGGTGCTCGACGAGCCCACGAACCATCTCGACCTGCCGGCGATCGAGCAGCTCGAGGACGCGCTCGAGTCGTTCCCGGGCACTGTCCTTCTCGTGACCCACGACCGTCGGATGCTCGACACCGTGCGGCTCACCCGACGCTGGCACGTCGACGGCGGCCAGGTGACCGAGATCGACCCCGGCTGAGCGGTCGGCGCCGTACGGTGTCGGGATGCCCACGATCTCGCTGGTCCTCGCCTCGCTCGCGGGGCTGCTGCACGTGTACTTCTTCCTCCTCGAGAGCGTGCTGTTCCGCAAGCCCTTCGCGCACCGCACGTTCGGGATCACGGACCCTGCCGAGGTAGAGACGCTGGCGTTCTCGATGCTCAACCAGGGCTTCTACAACCTCTTCCTCGCGGTCGGGACGCTGATCGGCGTCGTCGGCACCGTTCGCGGCTGGGAGCCGCAGGGTCCGACGCTGGTCGCCTTCTGCTGCGCGTGCATGGTGGCGGCGGCGCTCGTGCTCGTGGTGGCGCGGCCGCGGATGGCGCGAGCCGCACTCGTGCAGGGCCTGCTGCCGTTGCTCGCACTGGTCCTCGCATGGCTGCTCTGAGGTCGTAGCCTCCGGGGCATGAGCATCCGCCTGTACAGCGAGGTCCCGGAGCAGCGTCGCAAGCAGATCGCGTCCGACGTGGTCGTCGTCCTGCTGATCGTCTTCTTCATCTGGGTCGGGAAGTTCGTCCACGACACCGTCGGCACCCTCGCCGTCCTCGCCACGGGGGTGAAGGAGGCCGGCCTGACAGTGGAAGGCGGCTTCCAGTCCGTGGCCGACGCGGTGTCCGGCGTGCCCGTGGTCGGCGAGTCGATCGGCAACGCGATCGCCGGTGCCGGCGACGGCACGGGCGGCAACCTCGCCGAGGCTCGGGCAGTCCGGCGAGGACGCAGTGTTCACGGTGGCCCGCATCGTCGGGATCGTGACCGCGACCCTGCCGATCCTCGTGCTCCTCGCGGTCGTCCTGCCACGTCGGATCCGGCGGGTCCGGCACATGTCGGTGGCGTCGCGCGTGCTGGTCGACCTGCACGACCCCGAGCGCCGTCGGCTGCTCGCGATGCGCGCGGCGTTCGGCCTCCCGTACGACGAGCTCCTCGCCTGGACGCCGGACCCGCTCGGCGACCTCGCGGCCGGGCGTCACGACGCCCTGGTGGCCGCAGCGCTCGCCGACGTCGGGCTCGTCGACCACGCGGTCGCCGCATGAGCGCCGTACCCGACCTCGCCGTGTCGCGCCACGTCGCGGCGCCCCCGGACGCCGTCTGGCGCGCGGTGGCCGATCCGGCGCGCGTCACCGGCTGGTCGCCGGAGTCGGCGGGCGTCACGCGCGAGGACGGCGGTGACGGGCCGATGGTGGTCGGCACGCGGTTCGCAGGCGCGAACCGCAACGGCCTGTTCCGGTGGTCGACGAAGTGCCGGGTGGTCGAGTCGGCGGCGCCGTCGGCCTTCGCGTTCGACGTCACGTACGTCGGGCTCGCCGTCGCGCGCTGGCGCTACCTCATCGAGCCCGCCGATGGCGGCAGCCTCGTTCGCGAGGAGTGGTACGACCACCGGGGCGCGCTCATGAAGCTGCTGGGCACGGTCGGCACGGGTGTCGCAGACCGCGAGACGCACAACCGGGGCACCATGGAGGCGACGCTCGACGCCCTCGCGCGCGAGCTCGGACGGACGGAGGCCTGACATGTGCCGGAGCATCAAGACGCTGCGTCCGCCGTACGCCGACGACGTCACCGACGACGACGTGCGCGCCGCGGCGCTCCAGTACGTGCGCAAGATCGCCGGCATGCGGGCGCCGTCGGCGGCCAACCGGGAGGCCTTCGACCGCGCGGTCGACGAGATAGCGCGAGCGACTGCCGAACTGCTCGACGATGTCGTCGTGCGCCCGCGCCCGATCGCGTCCGACTGACCGCACGCATCCGGGCGGCGCGGAGGGCTAGCGTCGGGGTGTGACCGACCCAGCGGGCGGCATCGCCGCCGTGCACGTGCAAGGACTCACCGTCGTACGAGGCGGCGTCACGGCGCTGGACGACGTCACGCTCACTGTCCCTGCAGGGCAGGTGACCGGGCTGCTCGGCCCCAGCGGCTGCGGCAAGACGACGCTCATGCGCTCGATCGTCGGGGTCCAGGTGATTGGGTCGGGCAGCGTGACGGTGCTCGGCGAGGAGGCCGGGACGCCGTCCCTGCGTGCACGCGTCGCCTACGTGACCCAGGCGCCCTCGGTCTACTCCGACCTCACGGTGCGGGGGAACCTGCGCTACTTCGCCACCATCCTCGGAGCACCTGAAGCCGCCGTCGAGCAGGCGATCGACGACGTCGACCTGCGCCCGGAGGCCGATCGGCTCGTCGGGCGCCTGTCGGGCGGGCAGCGCGGCCGGGTGTCGCTGGCGACGGCGCTGCTCGGCTCCCCCGACCTCCTGGTCCTCGACGAGCCGACCGTCGGGCTCGACCCCGTCCTGCGACGGGATCTCTGGGCGCTGTTCCACCGACTGGCCGATGCCGGCGCGACCCTGCTGGTGTCGAGCCACGTCATGGACGAGGCGACGCGCTGCCAGCGACTGGTCCTGATGCGCGCCGGACGGGTGCTCGCCGACGGGACTCCCGCTGCGCTGCTCGAACGCACCGGCGCCTCCGACATGGAGTCCGCGTTCCTGTCGCTCATCGACGGGAGCGAGGCATGAGCGCCCGGCGCACCATCGCCACTGCACGACGCGTCCTCGGCCAGCTGCGCCACGACCACCGGACCGTCGCGCTGATCCTCGTCGTCCCCGTCGCCCTGCTGGCGCTGCTCGCGTGGATCCTGCCGGACCCGGCGTTCCAGTCGTGGGCGCCGCCGCTGCTCGGCGTCTTCCCCATGCTCGTGATGTTCCTGACGACGTCGGTCGCGACGCTCCGCGAGCGCACCGGCGGGACGCTCGAGCGGCTCCTGTCGATGCCGATCGGCAAGGGCGACTTCGTCTTCGGATACGCGCTCGCCTTCGGGGCGCTCGCCGTCGTCCAGTCGCTGCTCGTCGGCGCGGTCACCTTCGGCCTCCTGGGGCTCGAGGTGGCGGGCTCCGCCTGGCTCGTGGTGCTCGTCGCGGTGATCGACGGCCTCATCGGCACAGCCCTCGGCCTGTTCGTGAGCGCGTTCGCGCAGACCGAGTTCCAGGCCGTGCAGTTCATGCCCGTAGTCCTTCTGCCGCAGCTGCTGATCTCCGGCCTGATCGTGCCGACCGACCAGCTGCCGACCGTGCTCGAGTGGTTCTCGTGGGTCCTCCCGCTGACGTACGCGATCGACGCCATGAACCACGTGGCCACCGAGGCCTCGCCCGACGCCCGGTTCTGGATCGACGTCGCCGTCATCGTCGCGATGGCCCTCGGCCTGCTCGCTGCCGGCGCCGGGACGCTCCGACGCCGGACGCGCTGACGCAGCAGCCTCGCTAGCGCAGCCGTCGGAGCCAGCGCAGCAGCCTGCCCTCCTCCGCCATGACCTCGCCCACCTGGTCGAAGCCGCAGCGCTCGAGCACCCGGTGCGACGCCGTGTTGTCCGGATCGGTCATGGCCTCGACACCGGCCGCACCGTGCGCCGCAGCCCAGCCGAGCACGGCCGCCAGGGCCTCGGTCGCGAGCCCTTGGTGCTGTGCCGACTCAGCCAGCCCATAGCCGACCTCGACGATGCCGTCGCGATCGGGCGCGGACAGGAAGCCGACGCCGCCGACGGCCTCGCCTGTCGATCCGAGCCGGATCTGCAGCGGCCCGAGCGCCGAGTCGACGTCGTAGTGGTCGCCGGCCTCCCCCACGACGGCGGCGACGACGCGGTCGCCCTCGGTCGGGTAGTCGGCAGCCCACGTCCGACCGCTGCGGTCGTCGGCGCGGATGGCCGCGGCCTCCTCGAGGCTGAGGGCCTCGAGGACGAGCCGAGCGGTGACGATCCTCGTCGGCACGGCTAGGGCAGGACGCCGACGTGCGCCAGCGCCAGGCGCAGCAGACGGTCCTGACCGCCCGTCATCTCGACGGCCACGCCCTCGCCCGCGGCCTCCTCGGGCGTCATCCACTGCAGGTCGAGCGCGGACGCCGACGGCACGCAGTCGCCGCTCACCGGCACGACGAACGCCAGCGAGACCGCGTGCTGCCGCGGGTCGTGGAAGCCGGTGACGGTCGGGTCGGGGAAGTACTCGGCGATCGTGAACGGCTGCGGGGCGGCGGGCAGCTGTGGCAGCGCCATCGACCCGAGATCCTTCTCGAGGTGGCGCACGAGCGCGTCGCGGACGCGCTCGCCGTAGTGCACACGGCCCGACACCGGCGCACGGCTGATGGATCCGTCGGGCATCGCCCGGAGCAGCAGCCCGACGGAGACGACGACCCCGCGGTCGTCGACGCGGACCGGGAAGGCGTCGACGTACACCATCGGGACGCGGTCGCGCGCCTGCTCGAGGTCGTCGTGGGGCAGCCACCCTGCACGGGCATCGGTCATCTCGCTCACGGACCCACGGTACGGCGCCCGGGTCGACGTCCCGCAGGTGGACGCCCCGCGGCGCGCCGCGAAAGCCCCGGATCGCCCGGCGCACCCGGCGCGGGGCAGGATGGGCGCATGCGACTCACGCTTCGTGCCGACGGGGCTGCCGACCTCGACCTGGTCTGGCAGCGCTACTCCGTCCCGGAGCTGTGGAGCACGTGGGCGCCGCAGATCCGTCGCGTCGAGTGCTCCGCCGAGCGCCTCGCGGTCGGGGTCACCGGCATGGTCTTCGGCGTCATCCCCAACATCGGCGCCGGCTTCGAGGTCGTCGAGTACGACGAGGAGCACTGGCGCTGGTCGTGGGACGTCGTCGCCGGGCCCGTGCGGATGCACCTCGACCACCGCAGCGAGGCGAGGATCGGCGGCGGCACCAGCACGGCGCTCGTCGTCGACGGCCCTGCAGCGGCGGTCATGACCTACGCCCCCGTCGCGCGCATCTCGCTCGAGAGCCTGGTGCGACCCCCCAAGAAGTGATGCGGCTCAGGCGTTCTCGGGCCGCTTGTTCGGCTTGAGGGTCCACAGCACGGTCACGGCGCCGGTCACGAGCCGCTCGTCCCCCTCGCCCGTCGTGCAGCTCGACCTCGACGTGGAATTCCGGCCTCCCACCAGCCTTCAGCGTGGCCAGCACAGCATCGGCCTTCGAGGCCATGTGCGCCGTCGCCGTCACAGGGCCGCGCGCGACCTTGAGGTACTTGATGGTCGCCTCGACGGCGAGCGGGGTGACCTCGCCCAGCATCTCGCCGTAGTTCGAGAGCACGATCGCCCCGGACGCCGTCTCGGCGAGGGTGAACATCGCGCCGGCGTGCAGGCCACCGATGTGGTTGTGGTACCTCGCGTCGTCGGGCATGCGGACCACCGCGTGCTGCGGGGTGAGCTCGAGGTACTCCAGGCCGAGGGTGCCGACCATCGGGACGGCGGTGGGCATGGTCGAGCGGACGGTGTCGAGGTCGAGTGCCATGCGGACGACCCTACGCGTTAGCGTCGCCTGCATGCCGTCCCAGGAGCAGCCTCTCGAGCCTCCCGAGAGGGAAGGCCAGCCTGACCGGCCGACGGTGGTCGTCTTCGACGTCGACGGAGTGCTGGCCGACGTACGGCACCGGCTGCACCACGTGGAGACCAAGCCGAAGGACTGGCCTGCGTTCTTCGGCGCCATGTCTGAGGACGCCGCCCTGCCCGAGGGCGTGGCCCTCGCACGTGAGCACGCGGCAGCCGGCCACGCGATCGTCTACCTGACCGGGCGCAACGAGACCTACCGTGGCGTCACCGAGGCATGGTTCGCCGAGCACGGCCTCCCTGCAGGCCGCCTGGTGATGCGCCGGGACGACGACCGCCGCCCTGCGCGGTTCTTCAAGCCGCAGGCCCTCGCCCGCATCGCGCGCAACGCCACGGTGGTCGCCGTCGTCGACGACGACACCGCGGTGGTCGAGGTGCTGCGCCGCGACGGCTGGCCCGTCGTGCACGCCACCTGGATGCGAGCCGCGCAGGACCAGCAGCAGACGCTCTTCGACGCACAGGAGACCGACGGCCGCACCTGACAGCGGGCCGGGGCGATCGCGGTGATCGCCCCGGCCCTCTCCCTGCCCGGGAGGTCAGACGCCCTTGTAGTTGAGGACCTGCGACAGCGTGCGCACGGGGCGCACGAGGTCGCGCTGGTCCTCCATCACCTGGTCGATGTCCTTGTAGGCGAGCGGGTGCTCGTCGACCAGACGCTCGGCGTCGGCGTCGTTCCAGCTGCGCCCCTCCATCGCCTCGCGCAGCGAGGCGACCGACAGCGTCTTGTTCGCCGCCGTGCGTGAGAGGCGGCGACCGGCACCGTGCGAGCAGGACTCGTACGACGCCGCGGAGCCGAGGCCCTCGACGATGTACGACCGCGTGCCCATCGAGCCCGGGATGATGCCGAGCTTCCCCGCGCTCGCCTGGATCGCTCCCTTGCGGGTGACCCAGACCGTCCGGCCCCGGTGCTCCTCCTGCTGCGTGAAGTTGTGGTGGCAGTTCACGCGGCTGGTCTCGATCCCGGTGCGGCCGAGCTCGGCCTCGACCTCGACCAGCACGAGGCGCAGCATCTCCTCGCGGTTGGCCGCGGCGTACGCCTGCGCCCACAGGAGGTCCGCGACGTAGGCCTCGAACTCCGGCGTCCCGGCCACCAGGTACGCGAGGTCCGGGTCCGGAAGGCTGATGAACCAGTCCTTCATCAGACCCGTGGCCACCGCGATGTGGTGAGCCGCGAGCTGGTTGCCGATGCCGCGCGAGCCCGAGTGCAGCACGACCCAGACCCGGTCCCGCTCGTCGAGGCAGACCTCGACGAAGTGGTTGCCCGAGCCGAGCGAGCCGTACTGCGTGCGCGCCGTGCGCAGCTGGCGGTCGGACAGCTCGGTCGAGGGGTCGCGGCGCACGACCTCCATGACGTCGACGTCGCGAGCGTCGTGGCCCTTGCCCATGCCGGCCGGGACCACCTGGCGGATGCGGTCGTGCAGCGCTCCGAGGTCGTCCGGCAGGTCGTGGCTCGTCAGCGAGGTCTCGATCGCGGCCATGCCGCAACCGATGTCGACGCCGACGGCCGCCGGGATGATCGCGCCCTCGGTCGCGATGACCGAGCCCACCGTCGAGCCCTTGCCGACGTGGGCGTCGGGCATGAGGGCGAGCGGCTTCACGACGAACGGCATCGAGGCCGTGCGCCGTGCCTGGTCCATGGCCGCGGGCTCCAGCGTCGAAGCCCACGACAGGACGGACTTGTCCGTGCCGAGAGACGGGGTCATGACTCCTTGCTCCTGTCGGTCAGGTGCCCTGTAGGACACAAGCGCAGGAACGTACTAGCCGTGACCCCTTGCGCGCGTGCGAGTTTCGCCCGCACCCGCCCCGATCAGCTCTCGAAGGCCTCGGGGGCCGGGCAGCTGCAGACGAGGTTGCGGTCGCCGTATGCACCGTCGATGCGGCGCACCGGCGGCCAGTACTTCGTCTCGCGCAGGGTCGCGACGGGGAACGCCGCCTCCTCGCGCGTGTAGGGCTTGGACCACTCGCCGAGCAGGCACTCCGCGGTGTGCGGGGCACCGCGCAGCGGCGACTCCTCGACGGCCCAGCGGCCCGCGGCGACATCGTCGATCTCGCCGCGGATCGCGAGCATCGCGTCGCAGAACCGGTCGAGCTCGCCGAGGTCCTCGGACTCCGTCGGCTCGATCATGAGCGTGCCCGCGACGGGGAACGACATGGTCGGCGCGTGGAAGCCGTAGTCGACGAGGCGCTTGGCGACGTCGTCGACGGTGACGCCCGTGTCCTTGGTGATCTCGCGCAGGTCGACGATGCACTCGTGCGCCACGAGGCCGTTGCGCCCGGTGTAGAGCACGGGGTAGCGGTCGCGCAGGCGGGCGGCCACGTAGTTGGCCGACAGCACCGCGACCTGGGTGGCGTGCTTCAGGCCGTCGCCGCCCATGAGCCGGATGTACGCCCACGGGATCGGCAGGATGCCCGCGCTCCCCCACGGCGCGCCGCTGACCGGGCCGGTGCCGCCGTCGACGTGGCCGCGGCCGGTCGGGCCGGCCTCGGGGCGCAGCGGGTGACCCGGCACGTACGGCGCGAGGTGCGCGCGCACGGCGACCGGGCCGACGCCGGGGCCTCCGCCGCCGTGCGGGATGCAGAAGGTCTTGTGCAGGTTCAGGTGCGAGACGTCGGCGCCGAACTTGCCTGGCTTGGCCAGGCCCACGAGCGCGTTGAGGTTGGCGCCGTCGACGTACACCTGGCCGCCGGCGTCGTGCACGAGGGCGCAGATCTCGGTGACGGTCTGCTCGTAGACCCCGAAGGTCGACGGGTACGTGATCATCAGCGCCGCGAGGCTGTCTCCGTGCTGGTCGATCTTGGCGCGGAGGTCGTCGAGGTCGACGTCGCCCGCGTCGGTGCACGCAACCACGACGACCCGCATGCCGGCCATCACGGCGCTCGCGGCATTGGTGCCGTGGGCGCTGCTGGGGATGAGGCAGACGTCGCGGTGCGTGTCGCCGTTGGCGCGGTGGTAGCCGCGGATCGCGAGCAGGCCGGCGAACTCGCCCTGGCTGCCGGCGTTCGGCTGCAGCGACACGGTGTCGTAGCCGGTGATCTCGACGAGGTACTTCTCGAGAGTGCGGATCAGCTCGACGTAGCCCGCGGCCTGGTGCAGCGGCGCGAAGGGGTGGATGGCCGCCCAGCCCGGCTGGGTGATCGGCTCCATCTCCGTGGTGGCGTTGAGCTTCATCGTGCAGGAGCCCAGCGGGATCATGGCGCGGTCGAGGGCGACGTCCTTGTCCGAGAGCTTGCGCAGGTAGCGCAGCATCGCGGTCTCGCTGCGGTGGTCGTGGAACGTCGCGTGCGTCAGGAACTCCGACGTGCGGCGCAGGCCGGCGGGCAGAGCGCGCTCCACCGAGACGGCGAGCCGCTCGGCGTCGGCCTCGTCGAGACCCGTGCCGCCGAGCACCTCCTGGAAGGCGCCCCACACCGCGACCAGGTCGCGGACGGTCGTGGTCTCGTCTGTCGCGATGGCGAGCGAGTCGGCGTCGAGCAGGCGAAGGTTGACGCCCAGCACCTCGGCGGCCTGCAGCACCTCGACCGCACGGCCGGGCACGCGGACGCGGATCGTGTCGAAGTACGCCGAGGTCAGCACCTCGACGCCGCGCTCGGCGAGGCCGGCAGCGAGCACCACGGCGTGCAGGTGCGTGCGCTCGGCGATCCGGGTGAGGCCGTCCGGGCCGTGGTACGCGGCGTACAGGGCGGAGGTGACGGCGAGCAGCACCTGGGCGGTGCAGATGTTGGACGTCGCCTTCTCGCGGCGGATGTGCTGCTCACGGGTCTGCAGCGCGAGCCGGTACGCGGGGCGGCCGTCGGCGTCGACGCTGACGCCCACGAGTCGGCCGGGCAACGACCGCTCGAGGCCCTGGCGCACCGACATGAAGCCGGCGTGGGGGCCGCCGAAGCCCAGCGGCACGCCGAGACGCTGCGCCGAGCCGACGGCGACGTCGGCACCGAGCTCGCCGGGCGACGTGAGCACCGTGAGGGCGAGCAGGTCGGTGGCGACGGCGACCACGGCGCCACGCGCCTGCGCGGCAGCGACCGTGCCGGCGATGTCGCGCACGACGCCGGACGTGCCCGGGTACGAGAGCAGGACACCGAAGAAGTCCTCCGCCGGCAGGTCGCCGTCCGCGTCGACGACGACGAGGTCGATGCCGAGCGGCTCGGCGCGGGTGGCGAGGACGGCGAGCGTCTGCGGGTGGGTGTCGGCGTCGACGACGAAGCGGTTCGACGTCGACTTCGACACGCGGTGCGCCAGCGACATGGCCTCGGCGGCCGCGGTCGGCTCGTCGAGGAGGCTCGCGCCGGCGACCGGCAGCCCGGTCAGGTCGGAGACGAGGGTCTGGAAGGCCAGCAGCGCCTCGAGCCGGCCCTGGCTGATCTCGGGCTGGTACGGCGTGTACGCGGTGTACCAGGCGGGGTTCTCCAGCACGTTGCGACGGATGACCGCCGGCGTGTGGGTGTCGTGGTACCCGAGCCCGATCATGCTGCGCGCCACGGTGTTCCGGCTGGCGAGGGCGCGGAGCTCGGCGGCCACCTCTGCCTCGGAACCGGCTGCCGGGAGGTCCAGCCCCTCGGTCCAGGCGATCGTCTCCGGCACGGCCGCGGACGACAGCGCATCGAGCGAGTCGTAGCCGACGACGGCGAGCATGCGCGCCACGGCGTCGGACCCGGGCCCGATGTGCCGGTCGGCGAAGGGCACGCCGTCGGACAGGGGCGAGGTGACGGCCGGGGTGACGGAGGTGTCGGTCACGGGGGGCTCTCAGTGGTGACGGCCGAGCGCGCTCGGCAGGCGACCCCGTCGCGCGGGCGCGCGTCGGTGGGGTCCCCCTCTGTCCATGCGCGAGCCCGCGCGCCTGAGAGGCTTCACCGGTTCCTGCGGAGAGGAACGGCTTGCACCGTCGGCGGGGACCAGAGGTCCCGCTTTCCAGAGGCGCCAAGCCTGGGCGGTCCATGATGCCTGAGAGGTTGACGGGGAGTTGCTCCTTCGGCGCCTGCCGCTGGCTGCGACAGGTCTCTCCCGCCCGGGTTGCGGCGCGAGCACGAGACTACCCGCGCCGGAGCCCTCCGGCGTCCCCGGGCGCGCCGACGGCCCCGGTCGAGGACCAGGGGCGGCTACGGGCGGGTTGAGCCGGACAGGCTCAGACGGCGGATCGCGCGGCGCGGCGGGCGGCGAGCTCGTCGCCCTCGACGTCGGGGATGTTCGGGGTGCCGTCGATACGCTCGCTGGGCAGCTCGGCGAGGTCGCCCTCGACCTCGCGCCAGACACGGCCGACGGCGATGCCGAAGACGCCCTGGCCGCCCTGCACGAGGTCGATGACCTCGTCCTGGCTGCGGCACTCGTACACGCTGGCGCCGTCGCTCATGAGCGTGACCTGGGCGAGGTCGTCCACGCCGGACTCGCGCAGGTGCTCCACGGCGGTGCGGATGTTCTGCAGGGAGACCCCGGTGTCGAGGAGGCGCTTGATCACCTTGAGCACGAGGATGTCGCGGAAGCTGTAGAGGCGCTGGCTGCCCGAGCCGTGGGCGGTGCGGACCGAAGGCTCGACGAGCCCGGTGCGCGCCCAGTAGTCGAGCTGGCGGTAGGTGATGCCGGCGGCGGAGCAGGCGATCGGGCCGCGGAAGCCGACGTCGGCGGGCATGGCCCGCACCTCGTCGCCGAACAGCAGTCCCTGGCGACCGGCGACCACCGCAGCCGCCTCGGCCTCGGCCTGGCGCTGACGGTCGTCGGCCTCGTGGCCCTCGTGCACTCCGTTCACCGGAGACCTCCTGGAGCCGCCGCCGGTGCCGCGGGTGGGGGAAGCACATCGCGAGAGTTACACCGGGGACGTTCTGCATCGAACGCTAGGACTGCGCGGGGGTCGGGTCAACGCAGCGGGCCCCGACACGCCGGACGGATCTGCCGGCGACCTCAACCCTCACCTAGAGGTCGAGGGTCTGCCGTGCTCAGCCCTGCTCGGGGGCGGCGTTCCCGCCGAGGAAGTCGTCCGGCGAGATCTCGTCGAGGAAGGCCCGGAACTTCTCGACCTCGTCCTCCTGCTCGTCCGGCACAGCGATGCCGGCCGTCGCGAGAACGCCCTCGGCGCCGTAGATCGGGGTGCCCGTGCGCAGGGCGAGCGCGATGGCGTCGGACGGACGGGCGCTGACCTCCACGCCGCCTTCGAAGACGAGCACCGCGAAGAAGACTCCGTCGGCGCAGCTCGGTGATGCGCACCTCGCTGAGGGTGTGGCCGAGCGAGGCCACGACGTCGCGCAGGAGGTCGTGCGTCAGCGGCCGCGCCGGGACGACGCCCTGCTGGGCGAAGGCGATCGCGGTCGCCTCGACAGCACCGATCCAGATCGGGAGGTATCGCTCCCCCTCGACCTCGCGGAGCAGCACGATCGGCTGGTTCGACGGCATCTCGACCCGGACACCCACGACGTCCATCTGGCGCATGGGTGCAGCGTAGCCGTCGGTGCCGGCCGTGCGACTCGACCGAGAGGGTGCGACTGGAGGCGTCAGCGACGGAGCCTCGGTGGCGAGCCCGGCCTTCACGAGGGAGGCGTGCAGGCGCACCGACAGCGCCGCGAGCTCGCGGATCGCGTCGTCGGCGCGCTGCTGGCTCTCCGGGTCGCGCTGGCGCAGCATCGGGGTGACGACCTGCTCGACGAGACCCACCTCGCGGTCGGCCGCCACCTTGAACGTGCGCAGGTGCCGGGGCTCGATGCCGAAGGCCGCCATCTCCGCGACCGTCGAGGCGATCACGAGGGTGTCGCCGTCGTAGTGCTGGCCGCGCTTGGTGATGAGGCCGTATCCCTCGAGCTGCTCGAGGAGGGAGTCGCTCAGGCCGCTGGCCTCGAGCAGCTCGCCGCGCGAGAGGCGGACGTCGGCGTTGCCGCGGAAGGAGTCTGCGGACGGCATGCCGTCGGTGGAGACGAGCGCGCGCGGCACCCGGGGGCCGTCGGCGCTGGACGCCGGAGGCTCGAGACCGCGGTCGATCGCCTCGAGGTGCTCGCGGATGACCTTGAGCGGGAGGTACTGGTCGCGCTGGCAGGCGAGGACGTACTTCAGCCGCTCGACGTCGGCGTGGCTGAACTTGCGGTAGCCGCTCGCGGTGCGCTGCGGGGTGATGAGCCCCTCGCCCTCGAGGAAGCGGATCTTGGAGATCGTGACGTCGGGGAAGTCCGGGCGCAGCACCTCGAGGACGTCGCCGATGCCCATGAGGCCGCGCGCGGACGCGCTGGGTACGGCGCTCATGCGCCCTCACCTGAGGCAGCCTCGAGGAACACGAAGCGGTACTTGCCGATCTGCACCTCGTCGCCACCGGCCAGCAGCTGGCTGTCGATGCGACGGCGGTTGACGTAGCTGCCGTTCAGCGAGCCCAGGTCGGCGAGCTCCCAGCTGCCGTCGACGGCGTGGAGCTCGGCGTGGCGGCGTGACACCGTGACGTCGTCGAGGAACAGGTCGCACTCGGGTGCGCGGCCGAGCACCACGGCGCCGACGGCCGGGTCGAGGTCGAAGCGGGCACCTTCCTGCGGTCCGCGCAGGACCACCAGGACGGCGTGGCCGTGGCCGAGCCCGCCCACACTCGTCGGGTCGACGGTGGGAAGCGGGGCGGAGTCGCCCTCCGAGGCGATGCGCACGCCGAGGACGCCTGTCTGGAACGCAGCCTCAGGACCTGCTTCGAGAAGCGCCCCGCAGGACGCGCAGAAGTGGTCGTGATCCTCCGCCAGGTGACCGCACCTAGGGCACTCCCGGCTCATGCGGCCTCCACTGATGCGCTGCCCGACGTCCAATCCTCGACATGTCGTCGAGGGTGCAGGCCGAGACTACGGACCTGCGTACGGCAGGGTCAACAGCATGAACCCTCGACATCAGGTCGAGGGTTCATGCCGTGCGGTGCGGGGGCTCAGCCGCCGACGAGGGCGGCGTACGCGGCGGCGTCGAGCAGGCCGTCGAGCGAGGCGCCCGCGGCCACCTGCACCTCGGCGAGCCAGCCGGCGCCGTAGGGCTCGGAGTTGATGGTCTCCGGGCTCGTCTCGACCGCGTCGTTGCGGGCCACGACCGTGCCGGAGACCGGCGCGTAGATGTCCGAGACGCTCTTGGTCGACTCGACCTCGCCGCAGGGCTCCCCCGCTCTGACGACGGCGCCGACGGTGGGCAGCGTGACGAACACGATGTCGCCGAGGGCGTCCTGCGCGTGGTCGGTGATGCCGAAGCGGACGGTGCCGTCGGCGGTCGGCTCGACCCACTCGTGCTCGGGCGTGTAGCGCAGGTTGTCGGGGGTCTGGCCGGCCATGCGGGGAGCTCCTTCGGTCAGGGTCACGAGCCGCTCGGGCTCGGGGCGGGGCGAGCGTATTGCGGTGTCGAGACCGGCTGCAACGCGGTGACGAGCACGTTGGTGTCGGCGACCACGTCGATGGACCCTCCGGCTGTGCGGACGGTGTCCGCGACACCGCCCGGGATCTCCAGCGCGGTGGCGAGGGTGGACGAGTCCCCGATCACCGAGAGCCGGTACGGCGTCGTCAGGACCGTGCCGGACACCGAGACGCCCCGACCGCCGGGCTCGTCCTCGAACCAGGTCGAGGCGACCACGCGGACGTCGCCGATCTGGATGGCCTCGGCCCCGGCGTCCCGCAGCTCCTGCACCGCGTCGAGCAGCACGGCCGAGGTGATCGCTCCCCCGCCGTCCTGCAGTGTCACGCGGATGCCCGTGCCCGTGGCGGGCACGGTGCCGGCGAGGATCGCCAGCGCGTCGGCACGGGCGCGCGAGGCGGCGAGGCGCTGCTCCTCGCTCCCGGACAGCAGCCGGTCGCGCGCGGCCTCGAGCGCACGCTGCTCCGCCTGCAGCCGCGCCTGCCGCTCGGTGAGGTCGTCCAGCACGCGCACGATCTCGTCCTCGCGCGCGGTGGCGAGCAGGCCGGTCTGCGCCGAGCCCTGGGTCGCGGCGACCCCGGCGAACCCCAGCCCCACGAACAGAAGCCCGATCACCGCCTGCTGGACCGTGGCCCGGGGCGCGAGCGCGGTGCGCAACCGCGAGCGGGCAGCGGTCGCCTCATCCGGCGTTCCCTCGGACGTCTCCGTCGACGGGCCGGCCTCCGCGCTCCCCGTGTCGTCGCTCATCGGCTCATGCCTTGAGGAGGCGACGACGGATCGCGGCGACGTTGGCGAAGATGCGCATGGCGAGGACGACGACGACACCCGTCGAGATCTGGGCGCCGACCCCGAGCTGGTCGCCGAGGAAGACGAGGAACGCGGCCACGACGACGTTCGACAGGAACGAGATCACGAAGACGCGGTCGTCGAACACGCCGTCGAGCAGAGCGCGGGCCGCCCCGAACACGGCGTCGAGCGCAGCGACGACCGCGATGGGGAGGTAGGGCTGCATCCACAGCGGTACGTCCGGCTGCAGGACGACGCCGAGCACGATGCCGATCAGGAGCCCGATCGCTGCGATCATCGCTCACCCTCCTCGCCCGCTGTGGCGGTCGACGTCGCCGGATCCACCGTAGCCGCGGGGACGCCGGGAATCCGCGCGCGCACCGGCAGCAGCGCCGTGGAGGCCGGCAGCAGCAGCGACTCGGACCGCTCGACCCCGACCTGGAGCCCGAACTGGTCGGAGACGCCGGCGAGCTCGCGGCCCGACGTCGTGCGCGGGAATGCGGTCGCCATCGCGGCGCCGTCCCCGATCGCCTCGACGCGGTAGGGCGGCACCAGCGGTCGGAAGTCGACGAGGATTGCGGCGCCAGCTGACCGGATGGCCGTCGTCGACGTGATGCGCACGCCGTTGACGGCCACGGCCTCGGCACCGGACGCCCACAGCCCGTTGACGGCGTTCTGGACGTCGGAGTCGAGCACGCGGCCCGGGTCGTCGGGCGTCGCGGCGTCCGACCCGGTCGCGCCGTCGAGGACGACCACGAGCCCCGGGCCGGTGACGGCGGTGTAGCCGGAGGCCGACTCCAGGGAGGCGATCCGCTCCGCCAGCGCCGCACCCTCCGCCGACTGCGTGAGCAGCACCTCCTGAGCCGCGGCGAGATCGGCGCGCGTCGTCGCGATCTCCTCCTCCCGCGCGGCGACGTCGCTCTGGGCCTGGGTCGCCCGTTCGACGAGCACCTGCCGGGCCTTCTCGGCCTCGGGCGCCGCGGCCTGGCGCTGGGCGACCGACAGCGCGAGGACGCCCGCCACCACGGCGCAGGTCAGGACGAACAGGATGCGCGTGCCGCGACTGGGCCGGGTGCCCTGGTGCCTGCGCGCGGCCTCGGCGTACTCCTGCGCGGCGTCGTCGCGCACGAGCTCGCGCAGCAGCGCCATCGACGCCGCCGGGTCGCGCTCGGCCGCCATCAGGGACGTCGCAGGATCCGTCGGGCCTGCTCGATGTAGAGCACTCCGGCCCACCAGTAGAGGACCGTGCCCCAGATCGCGAACGCCCATCCGATGATGCGGGCCACGTCGTGGTAGTCGATGCCGGCGGCATCCGCGCCGTCGCCGAGGAGCAGGAGCGGGAAGGCGTAGAGCAGGTTGAACGTGGCTGCCTTGCCGAGGAAGTGCACCGGGAGCCCGGTGATCCCCCTTCGCTTGAGCAGTGCGAGGAACAGGCCCACCACGACGTCGCGCGCGAGCAGAAGGATGACGAGCCACCACGGCACGATCGAGCGGATCGCGAGGCCGATCAGGGTGGCCGCGATGTACAGCCGGTCGGCGAGCGGGTCGAGCAGCTGCCCGAGCCGGCTGATCGAGTTCGTGGCGCGAGCGATCTTGCCGTCGAGCCAGTCGGTGAAGCCGGCGACCATGAGGACGACGAGCGCCCAGCCGTCCGCCTGCGGCACGAGGATCAGCCAGAGGAAGAGGGGCACACCCAGGAGCCGCAGGAACGACAGCATGTTGGGCACGGTGAGGATGCGGTCGGTCTGGACCTCGGTCTCCTGCACGTCCACGTCGCGACCCTAGCCGCCCGTCGGCTCGTCGGCCGCCGCTGCGTCGTCCCTCGGCGGTGCGTCCGCCGGTGGCGCGCCCTCCGGGGCCGGCCCGGAACCGGGCAGAACGGTTGCAGCCGCAGGGGCCGTGTGGGCACCCACGGATGCCGACGTCTTGCGACGCCGCGCACCGAGCAGCAGCGCGACCGCGACCCCGAGCAGGATGACGCCGGCTCCCCCGATCACCAGCGCGGCCGGCCACGCTCGGTCGACCTCGAGCGTCACGGCGAGGTCGGCGTCCAGCGACGGGGTCGCGTCCGCGCGCATGAGGACGACGGTCGAGCCCGCCGGGATCCGGGCCGTGAGCTCGGCCGGCGAGCCCTCGTCCTGCCGGAGCCAGAACTGCTGCGCCGACGGCGGCGGCGGCTGCTGCGTGCCGGGCACCGTCCGGGTCGTGGTGGAGCCTCCGGTCGACAGCTGGGCAACCACGTCGTACGGCGCACCTGCGAGATAGGTGTCGAGGTCGGATCCGTTCGCGACGCCGAGGAACAGCGGAGCGCCGTCGGCCGAGGTCGCCGAGAGGGTGAGCACGCCGACGCCGTCCGGCACGGGCAGGCCGACAGCGTCGACCTGGAGGCCGTCCACGAGCAGCGCGACGCCGGCGGCACGGACTCGGGTGGGCTCGGTGGTGACGGTGCCGTCCGGCCCGAAGGCGAGGCCGACCACGATCCCGCCTGCGAGCAGGGAGCTGCCCAGGACGGCGGCCGCGACCCCCGACACCACGAATCCTGCACGCGACACGTCGTCACGGTAACCCCGTGCGGGCGTGCGGCGCGGCCGCGCCACGGGTGCGCCCGCCTGCTCGGCCGACCGAGCGGGCATGATCGGCACGTGACCGCTGACCAGCCGCTGACCCTCGCGGCGCTCAAGCTGCGCTGGATCGACGTCCTCTACGACCTCGAGGCACGGCACCGCACGGCGTGGCTGGCCCTGTTCGACGGTCGGCTGGCCTCCCTCGACGGCGACGTCCTGGTGCTCGACTTCGTGGACGCGACCAAGATGGCCGGCGTGCACGGCTACGAGCGGGCAGCCAAGCCGACGTTCCTCGACGCGATGAGCGACTCGATCGAGCACGTCACCGGCCAACGCCTTCGCATCGTCACGACGCGCGACGTCTGAGGGCCCGGGAACCCGGTGCAGGAAAGTCCGACACCGAGGCAACCTCCGGGGCACCTGCATCCGTCTCTGCTTCGACGACGAGCAGAGCGGAGGCAGGGATGACGACCGACCACGACGCGCAGTTCACGGCGTGGGTGGAGCGCACGGTCGGATCACTGCGCGGCACGGCGTACCTGATGTGCGGCGACTGGCATGCCGCGGACGACGTGGTGCAGGACGCGCTGGTGCGGGTGTACGAGCGCTGGCACCGCATCCGCCCGGATGCAGCGACGTCGTACGCACGTCGGGTGATCACGACAGCCACGATCGACCGCGCCCGGCGGCCGTGGCGGCGCGAGGTCTCCAGCGACGTCCTGCCCGAGCACGTCTCCCCGCGTGAGGACGAGACGCCGTACGACGTCGTCGGCGCCCTCGCACAGCTGCCCCCGCGCCAGCGCGCCGTGCTGGTCCTGCGGTTCTTCGACGACCTCGACGTGAACGAGACCGCACGTCTGCTCGGGATCACGCCCGGCACCGTGAAGAGCACGACCTCGCGCGGGCTCGAGAGCCTGCGCGTCCTGATGCGAACGCCCGTGCACGCGGGCCTGTCCGAGGAGACACCATGAGCGAGAACGACATCCGCACCCTGATGGGGACCGCGGCGGCCGACGCACCGGCCCGCGAGTTCAGCACGCCTGTCATCGCGTCGGCTGCCGCCGCACGCACCCGCCGCCGTCGCGCCTGGTACGGCGTCGGCGCCCTCGGTGCCGCTGCGGCGGTGACCGTCGTGGCCACTGTGTCCCTCGGTCTCCTGGGCAACGAGGGCACCAAGACACCGGTGGCCAGCGCGCCGACGTCGTCCGCACCCGTGGTCGACCCCGGCGGGATCTCGCTCCCGGTCAGTCTGCCGCTCGGCGAGCTCGTGGGCGTCGTCGACGGCGCGCTGCCGTCCGGGACGTCCGTCGCCGAGCTCCCGGTCGAGGCGGCGTTCACCCCCGACGGCGCGATCACGCTGCCCCTGACCACGGCCGGCGGCAGCGCCGAGCTCGCGATCACGGCGAGCGCTGCCGGCTGCACCGCCACGTCGGCGGGCCTGGACCAGACCACGCTGGATGCGATCTCGTCGGCGGTCTGCACCGCGGCGGCGGCCTACCCGAACCAGCCCGGCACCGTCCTGCCCGGCAGCGGCTCGATCGACCCCGCGTCCTGATCGGGGCGGAGGGGCGGTGCGCACGTCGCACCGCCCCTCTGTCATGTCACGACTCGCGGAAGCAGCGGGAATCTGGACCAATCCGCCGACCGACCTGCTCCGAACGAGTGATGACTGCGCGTCGACCGGACGCGCGGCGGACTCACCCCGGAGTACCTCGTGACCTCCACCCCATCGCGGCGTCGTCGCCGCCTGCTCGCAGTGTCGGGCGCCGTCGCGGCGTCCTCGCTGGCCGTCGGCGCAGCCGTCGGCCTCGGCACGTCCACCGCCTCGAGCCACCGTGAGGCCCCGCTCATCGCGGGCACCCCCAAGCTCGACAACACCGACGTCTACGCGTTCGTGAGCCCCGACAAGCCCGACACCGCCACGATCGTGGCGAACTTCAACCCGTTCGAGGACCCGGCGGGCGGCCCGAACTTCTACTCGTTCGACCCGAAGGCGCGCTACTACATCAACATCGACACCAACGGGGACTCGGAAGCCGACATCATCTACAGCTGGCGGTTCAAGACCAAGGTCCGCAACCCCGGGACCTTCCTCTACAACACCGGCCCGGTGACCCGCCTCGGTGATGCAGACCTCAACGTGGTCCAGAACTACGACCTCGTCGAGTGGAAGCGCAACGGCGGCGCGCGGTTCCTCGCCAAGGGCCTCTACACCGCGCCGGCCAACGTCGGCACGGCGTCGATGCCCAACTACGCCGCCCTCCGCACGCAGGCGACGTACGCCCGCGGCGGCGTGACGACGTTCGCCGGCCAGGCCGACGACCCGTTCGCGCTCGACCTGCGCGTGTTCAACCTGCTCTACGGCGGCAACCTGAGCGAGGTCGGCAACGACTCGCTGAAGGGCTACAACGTCCAGACCGTCGCCATCCAGGTTCCGGTGTCCAAGCTCGGCGGCAAGAAGAACATCATCGGCGTCTGGTCCTCGACCAAGAAGGCCACGTCGAGGGGCTCCTACGTCCAGGTCTCGCGCCTCGGCATGCCGCTCGTCAACGAGGTCGTCATCCCGCTGAAGGACAAGGACAAGTTCAACGCGTCCAAGCCCTCCGGCGACGCGCAGTTCCTGAAGTACGTGACCAAGCCCGAGCTGCCGAAGCTGCTCAACGCGGTCTACGGCCTGCCCGTGCCCAAGGAGCCGCGCAACGACCTCGTGCAGGTGTTCCTGACCGGCGTCCCGGGGCTCAACCAGCCCAAGAACGTCAAGCCCTCCGAGATGCTGCGGCTCAACCTGACGCGGTTCTCGGGGCAGACGTACAACCGGCTCGGCGTGATCGGCGGCGACCTCAACGGCTTCCCGAACGGCCGTCGCCTCGCTGACGACATCCTCGACGCCTCGCTGCAGGTCGTCGCAGGCGAGCTCGTCGGCCACCCGAACGACCTGGGTGACGGCGTCGACGCCAACGACGTCCCGTTCATGGACACGTTCCCGTACGTCGCACTCCCCCACAGCGGCTCCACCGTCCGCTGACCAGTGCGGGGCCCCGGCACAGCCGGGGCCCCGCACCGCACCCGTTCCGCACCAGTCTCCGGGAGACGCGCCGTGACCACCACAGACCTCCGCCCCGCTGCACCATCGGCGCAGCCGCGTCGCCGACGCGCCCGCGTGGCCCTCGTGCTCGTGGGCGCCGTCGCCGTCGCCGGCCTGGTCGGGGCGGGATCGCTGCTGCGCCCGACGACCGCGCCGGCGCAGCAGGCGCAGGAGCCGTCCGGCCCGACCACAACGGTCGAGGGCCTCGCCGCCTACCTGGAGTCGGTGCCCGATGATTGGCACGGCTGGTCGAGCCTCGGCGGCCTGCAGCTCGAGCGCGCGCGCTCGACGGGCTCGCCCGAGTGGTACGGCCGGGCCGAGCAGTCGTTCCGCCGCTCGCTGCAGATCAGGCCCGACGGCAACCCGCCCGCACTGGCCGGGATCGCCGCCGTCGATGCGGCCAAGCACGACTTCGTGGTCGCCGAGTCCGGCGCCCGCGCCGCCCTCGCAGTCAACCCGCTCGACGCGACAGCGCAGGCGATCCTCGTCGACGCGCTCACCGAGCTGGGGAGGTACGACGAGTCGCTCGCGGCCGCGCAGCGCCTCGACGATACGCACCCCGGGCTCTCGTCGTACACGCGGCTCGCGTACCAGGAGGAGCTGCGCGGCCATGTGGCGGAGGCGCTCTCGCTCCTCGCCCTCGCGGCCGACGATGCCGCCACCCCCTCGCAGGCCGCCTTCGCGCGCTACCAGGAGGGCCTGCTCGCGCTGCAGTCCGGCGACGTCGAGCGGGCCGAGCGGTCGTACGCCGCGGGAGCGGCCGTCGCACCGGACGACCTGACCCTGCTCCACCTCCGGGCCCGCATCGCGGTCGCCCAGGGCGATTCCGCTCTGGCCGCAGACCTCTTCCGCACGCTGGTGCAGCGGCGTCCGACAGCGGCGTTCGCGATCGAGGCCGCGCAGGTGATGACCCGGTCGGGCGACCAGCGCGAGGCGTCCGACCTCGTCGCGCTCGCCCAGGCGCAGCTCGCCGTGAACCGCGCGAACGGCGTGGAGCCCGAGCCGTCCGACGTCGTCCTCGAGGCCACGTACGGCGCCCCCGCGACCGCACTGCAGATGGCCGAGTCGCTGTGGTCGAGGCAGAAGGGCGTGTACGCCGCGGACGCCTACGCGGTCGCGCTGCACGCCGTGGGCCGAGACGGCGAGGCTCTCCGCTTCGCCGACCGCGCCCTCGAGCTCGGGACGACGACGCCCTCGCTCAGCGAGCACCGTGACGCGATCCGCGCCTCGCTCGCCGGCGGTGCCTCATGAGGTCGCGTCGGCTCGGCCTCGCGTCGCTGCTCGTCCCCGTGGTGGTCGTGCTCGCTGCCCCCACGGCGTCGGCGCACCCGCTCGGCAACCTGTCTGTCAACACCTACGACGGTGTCGTCGTCGCACCCGACGGCGTGCGGGTGGACCACGTGGAAGACATCGCCGAGGTGCCCTCGGTCGCCGCACTGCGGACGGCCGACACGGACGTCGACGGCACCACCTCGCCGGCGGAGCTGGGGGCCTGGGCCGGGAGCCGTTGCGCCGCAGCCGCTTCGCGGATCCGGGTGGCCGCCGACGGCACGCCCCTCGACCTCGGCGTCCGCACAGCCTCCGCCACGACAGCGCCCGGCCAGGCCGGTCTGGCCACGGTCCGCGTCGAGTGCGACCTCGGCGCCGACCTCCGCGTGGCGGCAGCCACCGCCGTCACAGTGGACGTCGCCCCTCCGACAGACCTGGGGTGGCGCGAGATCACGGTCGCGGGCGACGGCACCACTGTGGTGTCCGCGAACGTCCCGTCGGCCAGCGTGAGCGCGCGGCTGACGTCGTACCCCGGCGACCTCACGACGTCGCCGGACGAGCGGAGCGCAGCCGCAACGATCAAGCCCGGCGGGCCGCGCCTCGCCGTCGCGGCTGCTTCTGGACCGCTCGGTGTCGTCACTCGAGGCGTCGACGGGGTGACCACCGCGGTCGAGGGCCTGGCCACCGCGTCGGGCCCGTTCGCGCTGGTGCTGCTCGTGCTCGGCGGCCTCGTGCTCGGCGCGATGCACGCGCTCGCCCCCGGGCACGGCAAGACGGTCGTGGCGATGGCTGCGCTCGCGGGCCAGGGCGCTCGACGCCGTGAGCTCGCACGGGCCGCCGCGACCCTCGGCGCGAGCATCACGCTCGCGCACACCGGGAGCGTCGTGCTGGTCGGCGTCGCTCTCACCGCGCTCGGGGCCGTCGTGCCCGCGGCGCTGTTCCCCGCGCTCGCGGTCGTGGCAGGCGGGATCGTCGTGGCGGTCGGCATCGGCCTGCTGCGCGGTCGCGGCGGCGCCCACGTGCACGGCCCCGGCGGCCACACCCACGGCGACCACGACCACGACCACCACGACCACCACGGCGAGGCTCACGATCACGGGAGTCACCACGGCCACGACGCCCCCGCACCGCCCTCCCCTGCGCGGAGGCAGGAGGCCGCGCTCTCGGCCACGGCAGTCCTGGACGACACCGGCACCGAGCCCGTCGTGACCGCGCACGTGCACGACCACGCGCACGACCACGACCACGACCACGACCACGCGCACGCGCACGCGCATGGCGACCACCCGGAGCACGACACGGGCACCCGGCGTCGCACGCTCGTGGCCCTCGGCGCGGTCGGCGGTCTCACGCCGAGCCCGACGGCGCTCGTCGTCCTGCTCGGCACCCTCGCCGTGGGGCGGCCCCTGGCGGGCCTGCTCGCGGTCCTCGCCTTCGGGATCGGCATGGCCCTGACGCTCGTCGGGGCCGGGCTGCTGGCCGTGGTGCTCGGCCGACGCGCGGCGGACCTCGCGGTCGCGCGCGGGCTGCCGCTCCGGTGGCTGGCGCTGGTGCCGCGGCTCGCGGGCGCGGCGGTCGTCTGCGCCGGCGTGTTCCTCGCGCTCCGCGGCGTCCTCGACCTCGTCGGCTGAGTCGCCTCAAGCGAGCCGCAGCACCATGAGGTTGTCGCGTGCGTCCTTGCGGTCGTCCGCGACCGCGATCAGGCCGCCGCCCAGGAAGGCGAGGCCCTCAGGCTTCGCCACCTTCTTCGGCAGCGGCATCGCGGAGGTCGCGGCGACGGAGCCACCGGGCACCAGCGGGAGTACCAGCTGCGCGAGGCAACGACCCTGGTCCGACAGCACCCATACGCCGCCCTCGTGGTCGGGCGCGAGGTCGCTGAGGTCGGATAGATCGTCGGTGCCGTCGCCGTCCCACGGCCACCACGCCAGGGCCACCAGGCCGTCCTCGTCCAGGGGCGGCGCCCAGCCTTCGTCGTGAGGCGGGAGGTTTGCGGCCGAGACGCCTTGCGGCAGAGCATCTCTCGGGCCGAACTCCACCAGGCCGGCGGGCTTCTTCTCCTTCGCCACCAGCACGTGGCCATCGCGGAGCAGGAGGACTCCCTCCCCTCGCGAAGCGCCCTGCTTCGACCAGCTGGCGTGCAGGTCTGCGACGGTGCTCGTGTCGAGGGTGAACCGCGACAAGATGCGCCGCGTAGCGAGGTCGACCCCGCCGACCATCGACGTCCCCTCGGTCAGCACCCAGACTCGGCCGGCACCGTCGAGCGCCAGCGCCTCGAGCTGCGTGGCGCGCTCCTCGTACCCGGGCCGGGCTCCCACGTCGTCGGCGGTCACCACCTCGAACTCGCCGGGCACGCCGTCGACGACCGTGGTGATGGCGAACGCCACGCGGTCGTCGCCGAGTGCGAGCAGCAGGACTCCGGCGTCGGTGCGACGAGCGGTCAGCCCCGACACCTCGGGCAGGGGCACCGAATGGGTGGCGATCCGCTCCATGCACGCATGGTGGCGCACGGGCCGGGATCCTGGCGGGACTCCGGGACGTTCACCCTGCGTGGACCCCCTCGCTGCACCGCACGACAGCCTGCTCCAGCGCTACGAGAGGGCGAGCCGTCGACCGCTGGTCGCCGCGGCGATGGCGTACGTGGTGGCATACGCGCTGCCCGTGCTCATGCCCGCGATGCCCCGGACGGACGCGGGCCTCCTCGACCTGCTGGGTGCGCTGCTGTGGGCCGCGTTCCTGGTCGACCTCGGCGTCCGCGCAGTTCTGTCCGGCCGCCCCGGCCGCTGGCTCGTGCGGCACCCGATCGACGTCGTCCTGGTCCTGCTGCCGGTGCTGCGGCCGCTGCGCGAGCTGCGCGGCCTGACGGCCGACGCCTACACCTCGGGGACGCGTGCCGCCGTCGGGCGCGCGCTGGCCGCGGCGCTGGCCGGCGTCGCCTACCTGATGCTGGTCGGCGCTGTCGCCGTGCTCGACGCCGAGCGCTCGGCAGCGGCGTCTCACATCACGACGTTCGGCGACGCCCTCTGGTGGGCAGCGGTGACGGTCACGACCGTCGGGTACGGCGACACCTACCCCGTCACGGTCGTGGGACGGCTCGTGGCGTTCGCGCTCATGCTCGTCGGGATCAGCCTGCTCGGCGTGCTCACGGCGTCGGTCGCCGCCTGGTTCGTCGGCCGCACCCGTGAGGTCGAGAACGAGGTGCTGGTCGAGCTCCGCGCTCTGCGTGCCGAGGTCGCCGACCTCCGCTCGACCGTCGAGCGCGGCTCGTCGTCCCGCTAGCCGACTGCGCCCGTGTCGAGAACGTTGGCCGCGATGCGTTCCGCGATGCCGCGCCGCACCAGGCTCGCTGCCGCGCTCTCTGGCTTGCGCGCGGCCTCGGCGATGAAGCACGACGTGAACTCCGGCCCGATCCCGAGACGGGGGTGGTGCGCCACGACCTCGGCGCGCAGATCCTCCGGCCACCAGGACGGGTTGCGACCGCTGATGTCGAGCCCGGTGGCGATTTCGAGGAGGTAGCCCTCGGGATCCGCCGTGACGTCGACCGAGTCCCACATGTGGCGCTCGATCACCTCGGCGGCGCGCACGCCCCGCTCGGGTGTCCACCCGGCCCCTGCTGCGAACACGCGCGCGACGTCGCCTCCCGCGCGCTCGAACGGGACCGCATGGCTGTCGAAGGACGCCACGAGCCCGATGTCGTGCAGCATCGACGCCACGTACAGGAGCTCGGCGTCGTACCCGATGCCGTGCGCGTCGCCGTACGCCGCAGCCCACAGGTACGAGCGCTCGCTGTGGTTGGCGAGCGCCGGCGAGGCGAACGTCGTGACGACCCAGCGAGCCTGTTCGGCGGCGCTGGTGGAGGGCAGGCCGATGTCTGCGATGCGCATGAGCCGATGCTGGCAGCGCTGCCCGGTCGCGCCCATGCCGTTGACGACAACGAGCGGGACGAAACCGCCAGCGGCCATGAGGGATCTGGCCGCACCCCGGTTGTGCGGTCCGGTGCGGGATCACCCCACGACGGTGAAGCCGTGCCGGAAGCCCAGTGCGGTCAGCGTCTTGATCCCCGGGATGCCGTCGGCGCTGGTGCCTCGGAAGCTCAGACCCCGCTGCCATGCGGCGTACGCCTCCACCGTCCGACGGCCGAAGGAACCGTCCACGAACTGCTCGTCGAGCAGACCCTCGGCAGCGAGCGCCTTCTCGACGAGCAGGGTCCCGGCCAGGTCCGTCAGGTGTCCCTGTGGGGCCGGTGGATCCGTGATCGCGGCGGTCTGCACGGACGTCAGCGACACCGTGCCCTTCGCGGGCGGTGCAGCGCCGGTCTTGTCGGGGGCGAGATCGATCCACGAACCGTGGAAGTAGGGATCGGCCCACCCGAGGTACTGCGACGTCCGCCAGGACTCCTCGATCCGCCCGATGCGCACGACCGAGATGCGTCCCTTCACCACGATGTCGTTGGAGGCGATGGTCCCCGGCGCGACGACGATCGCCGTGTGGCCCCACGTGCCGATGTCCCAATAGGCGACACCGCCGGTCACCGGAGGGCCCGAATGCTTGTGCGCGTCGGGGATCGCCTTCCAGTGGACGATCGCGGACTCGTACCCCGAGTGCGCCAGGCCGTAGCAGATGCCGACGAAGTGGTCGCAGTGGCGGCGGTAGTCCTCCGAGGGGTCCTGCGCCTCAGCCAGTGCCGTGGCGACGGCCTTGGTGGCGGTCCGGAGCCGCATGTCACTCGTCGCCTGGGTCGGACGGCGCCTTGGAGGGCGCCAGCTCGTCCGGCTCCTCGATGAGCGAGGCGGCCAGGAGGTCGAGGTCCTCAGGGTCAGGAACCGGCATGGCATCCCCTGTCGCAGGGTCGGACGTCCCGTGAGGATTCTGCGCAGAAGTCGCGACGACCGCTACCCCTCGTCGGGGCGGACGTCTTGGGTCGGGACGTCGGGCCAGCGTGAGGGACGCCGCTCGGATCCTTGGGCTGACAGGATCCGTCGCAGTGGGGCGCCAGGGAGCGACAGGGCGGCGCCTTGGGTCGGGACGTCGGGCCAGCGTGAGGGACGCCGCTCGGATCCCTGGGCTGACAGGATCCGTCGCAGCGGGGCGCCAGGGAGCGACAGGTGGCGCCATCGGCGCGGGGGTCGGGCCGGGCGCGAAGGACTCCTCCCAGATCAGAGGGAGCCCGACACAACGACAGAGGGACGACCTGACGGCCGTCCCTCTGTCGTTCTGTCGGGCTGACAGGATCCGTCGCAGAGTGGCGCCAGGGAGCGACGGGGCGGCGCCTGCGGCGCGGGGGTCGAGGCGGGCGCGAAGGACTCCTCACAAATCCAGAGGGAGCCCGACAGACGACGAAGGCCGGCCGCAAGCGGCCGGCCTTCGTCGTCTGTCGGGCTGACAGGATTTGAACCTGCGACCCCTTGACCCCCAGTCAAGTGCGCTACCAAGCTGCGCTACAGCCCGAGCTCCGACCGCGAGGATCACCCGCGATCGGCCCACGAAGGTTACCCCACGTGGTGCGTGCCGATGAAACCGGCCGCTGGCTGCGGCTCAGCTCCGGCGACGCTTCTCGCGCACCCGGAGGTTGACGCGCAGCGGCGTGCCCTCGAAGCCGAACTCCTCGCGCAGCCGGCGCTCGATGAAGCGGCGGTAGCCGGCCTCGAGGAAGCCCGTCGTGAAGAGCACGAACGTCGGCGGCTTCGTGGTGGCCTGGGTGCCGAACAGGATGCGCGGCTGCTTGCCGCCGCGGACCGGGTGCGGGTGCGACTGCACGAGCGTGGCGAGGAACGCGTTGAGCCGCGACGTCGGGATGCGGGTCTCCCAGCCCTCCAGCGCCTTGTCCAGCGCCGGCACGAGCTTGTCGGTGTGCCGACCGGTCCGCGCGCTGATGTTCACCCGCGGCGCCCACGCGACCTGGTGCAGGTCCCGCTCGATCTCGCGCTCGAGGTACTTGCGGCGCTCGTCGTCCATCAGGTCCCACTTGTTGAACGCGAGCACGAGCGCGCGTCCGCTCTCGACCACCATCGAGAGGATCCGGGTGTCCTGCTCCGCCATCGGCTTGTCGGCCTCGAGGAGGACGACGGCGACCTCGGCCTGGTCGAGCGCGGACTTTGTGCGCAGCGACGCGTAGTACTCGTGACCGCTCGCCTCATGCACTCGCTTGCGGATACCGGCGGTGTCGACGAAACGCCATGTCACGCCTGCGATCTCGACGAGCTCGTCGACGGGGTCGACCGTCGTTCCGGCGACGGAGTCGACCACCACGCGCTGCTCCCCCGCGAGCTGGTTGAGCAGGCTCGACTTGCCGACGTTGGGCTTGCCCAGCAGCGCGATGCGACGGGGGCCCTTCGGCTCGGCGACTCGGGAGCCCTCGTCGGGGAGGATCGCGATGAGGTTGTCGAGCATGTCGCCCATGCCGCGGCCCTGCAGCGACGACACCGGCTGGGGCTCGCCGAGTCCGAGCGACCACAGCATCGCCGCGTCCGCCTCGCCGCGACTGTCGTCGACCTTGTTGGCGATGAGGAGCACGGGCTTCTTGGTGCCGCGCAGCACCTTGACGACGTCCTCGTCGGCGTCGGTCGCCCCGACCGTCGCGTCGAGCACGAACATCACGGCGTCGGCCTCGCGCATCGCGCGCTCGGCCTGAGCGGCCACCTGCGCAGCCATGCCCTTCGCCTCGCGCTCCCAGCCGCCGGTGTCCACCAGCAGGAACCGGTGACCGGACCACTCGCCCTTGTAGGTCACGCGATCGCGGGTGACTCCAGGGACGTCCTCGACCACCGCTTCGCGGCGGCCGATGATGCGGTTGACAAGCGTCGACTTGCCCACGTTGGGGCGCCCGACGACCGCGACGACGGGCAGCAGCTCGTCGTCGTCCTCGTCGTCCCACGACGTGTCGTCGAGGTCGAAGCCGAAGGCGGCGAGCGTCTCCGCCGAGATCTCCTCGTCGTCGCCGAGGTCGCCGAGGTCCGGGAGGTCGTCGTCATCGAGGTCGTCGACGACGATCACCTCGTCGTCGTCCCAGGCGGCGTCGTCGATGTCGGCGCTCGGCTCGAGAGCCGACCCCTCGCGGAGGTCGTCGGGCTGGTCGTCGGGGGTCACGTGGTGCTCCGGTGGTCTGAGGTGGACACGGGCAGGGGGCCGGGAAGGTCCTGCCCCGTACGTCGGACTGCTTCGTTGACGTGGTCGGACAGCGCCTGGCGCAGACGCTCCCCCGAGCGGGCCACGACAGCGCGGCGGCGCGCGTCGCCCGCGACCGCGATCGCGACCGGTGCGCCGAACACCACGTGCACGGTGGAACGCAGCCGGGGCAGCGCATCCTTCCCGGCTCCGTCGGGCCGCGCACCGAGGATCGCCACGGGCACGACTGGCGCGGTGCTGAGAGAGGCCAGGTAGGCCGCGCCGTGACGCAGGTGCTGGACGTCCCCTGCCCCACGGTGAGCCTCAGGGAAGACGCCGATCACGCCGTCCGCTGCCAGCACCTCGAGGGCCTGGAGAAGAGCACTGCGATCGGGGCCGTCGTACTCGAGGCGGATCTGGCTGGTGGCGCGCATGAGGCGGTCGATCGGCGGCACGAAGATCTCGCTCTTGGCGAGCACGTGCACGGGTCGCGGGCTCGCTGCAGCGAGGACGATCCCGTCGAGGAACGCGGTGTGGTTCGCCACGAGGATCACAGCACCGTCGGCCGGCACGTGGTGGGAACCGGTGACGCGCACCTTCCACAGCCGTGAGACCAGGGCAGCGAGGTTGCGGCCGGTCGCGGCCCCGGAGGTGCTGAGGGGCTGGGGCTCGATCACGGGGCGGTCCGCTCGCGCACGAGGCCGGCCACGACTGCGACGACCTCGGCGAGCCCGAGGTGGGTGGCGTCGACCACCACGGCGTCAGCCGCCTGGGCGGTGGGAGACGCGGCGCGGGTCGCGTCGGCCCGGTCGCGGCGCGCGAGGTCGGCGGCGATGACCTCGGGCGCGGTCACGTGGGCGCGGCCCGCCGCGGCGTCCTCCGCAGCCCGCCGGGCAGCACGGACGGCCGGGTCGGCCACGAGCCACACCTTGAGGTCGGCCTCGGGCAGGACGACCGCGCCGATGTCGCGGCCCTCGACGACGATGCCCTGGCCGGCGGCGAGTGCCGTCTCGACCGCACCACGCTGGAGCTCGACGAGCTGAGCACGCACCTCGGGGACGGCTGCCACGGCGGAGACGGCCGAGGTCACCGACTGCTCACGGATGGCCCGCGAGACGTCCACCCCGTCGAGGCGCACCCACGACTCATCCGGATCGGTGGACCACTCGAGGTCGGCGGCGCGGGCCGAGCCGGCCACGGCCGCGGGGTCCTCCGTCGGCACGCCGTCGCGGAGGACCGCCCAGGTGATCGCGCGGTACATCGCCCCCGTGTCGAGGTAGCGCAGGCCCAGCTCACGCGCCACGCCCCGCGACACGCTCGACTTGCCCGAGCCCGACGGGCCGTCGACGGCGACGACAGCCGTGGCGGGGCCGACGGTGCGGGGGTCCATGCGGGGCTCCGGGTGCTGAGGGGTCGGACGGCTGACGGGCGGGCGCGCCCGCGCGCGGACGGCCTCCAGAGCCTACGGCCACGAGGAGGTGGCTCCGCCCGGAGCGGGCGCTCGCGCGACGTGACGTGAGACCGATCCGGCGATGGAGCGACCTGTCGCCGTGTCGACATTTCACAGTGAAGTGGAAGCTGTCGTTGGTGGGTTCTCATGTCGACTTACCGCTCTAGTGCTAGAGCCATACCGGGTGCGTCGGTGCAGGTCAGGGGCTTGGACCAGCCCATCAGGCTCTAACGTCCCAGCCTGCGAGCCGGAGGCCTTGCGCCAGCGCATCGGCCGAACCGGGCGCGACCTCGAGCTCGACCAGGCCGGTCGGGCGTCCCTGGGCGTGCTCGATCCGCACGTCCTCGAGGTTGACGCCGGTGCTGCCCGCATCGGCGAACAGGCGACCGAGCTCGCCGGGGCGGTCCGCCACGGACACCGACACGACCGCCCAGGCCACCGGTGCCCTGCCGTGCTTGCCGGGCACCCGCAAGTAGCCGGCCACGCCGTCCTCGAGCGCACGACGTACCTCGACCGTGCCGGCGGCTCCCTCACGCAAGCCGTCCCGGACAGTGCCGAGGCGGGCGATGAGCGCGTCGAGCGCATCGGCCACGGGGTCGGCGTTGCTCGTGAGGATGTCCGACCAGAGCACGGGGTCCGATGCCGCGAGCCGGGTCACGTCACGAAGGCCCTGACCGGAGAGGCGGACGCCCGTCTCCCCCAGCCCGGCAAGCCCCGCCGCGACCGTCGAGGCGACCACCTGCGGTGTGTGGGAGGTCAGGGCCACGGCCCGGTCGTGCTCCTCCGGGGTGGTCACCACGCTGACGGCACCCAGCGACTCGACGAGCGCGACGACGGCGGCGGTGCGGACGGGGTCGGTGGCAGCCGTGGGTGTGAGCGCCCACACCCGGTCGGCGAACAGATCGGCCCGTGCAGCCGCGGGGCCCGACACCTCGCGCCCCGCCATGGGGTGCCCCGGCACGTAGCGAGCCAGATCGGACGGATCAGAGGCCAGAGCCTCGACCTCACCCTGAAGTCTAGCCTTGGTGCTTGCAACATCGCTCACTGTCGCGTTGATGTACGTACGTAGTGACGACGTAATGACTGAGGCAGCTGCGGAGGGCGGAACGCACACGATCACCAGGGCTGCAGCGGCGCCGTCGCTCGACCCGCGCCACTCGGAGAGGGAGATGCCTGCTCCACGCTCGAGCGCGACGGCGAGCGCAGCGGGGTCGTCGTCCTGGAGCCACACCTCGCGGCCCAGCGCCCGCAGAGCCAAGGCGATGGAGGTGCCGATCAGACCCGTCCCCACCACGAGGACGGCGCCGTCGGTAGCAGCCGGCCGCTCCAGCATGCTCACTGCGCGAGGTCCTGGCGCAGGGCTTCGGCCCCCCGCAGGTAGACGTGGGCGACCTCCGACCGCGGGCGATCCAGCTCGGCGTGCGCCATCACCCGCACCACCCGGGACAGGGCCCCCGGCACCGCGATCTCCTGGGCGCAGATCAGCGGCACGTCGCCCAGGCCGATCTCCCGGGCAGCGGCCGCCGGGAACATGCAGACGAGGTCCGGCGTCGAGGTGAAGATCACCGAGATCAGGGAGTCCGTTCCGATGCCGTTGCGCTCGAGCATCGTGCGCACGAGCTCGACGACCGCCTCGGTCATCTCGGCGGGATCGTCGGCGGACAGCCGGGTGGCGCCGCGCAGCGCTCGGACGGACACGGGATCCCCTTTCGGTCGACGCCTCACCTTAGCGATCCAGCGATCCCTCGCCTTGATGACTCACCGATGAGACGCTCCATCGGTAGGAAGATCTATCGGTGCACAGACCTACCGGCAAAGCGCCGAACAGGTTTATCGATCTACCGCTACATCACCAATGCGACGTGACGCTACAGCGCTACTCCCCCGTTCCCGCCCGGCAGGAGTCGGCGGTCCACCCAAAGCTGACAGGGGCCGTCTGGGATCCCGGCGTCTCGGGCCGAACTGCCGGCCTCGATGGCGGCCGCCGGGGGTCACCAGCCCGCTGACCTGCATCGATGGTGTGCCGCCGGCCACCTGCGCGAGTCCCTGCGGGGGAGACGGATCGGTTTGTCGACATACTCCGGATGGGATCCATCTGCGGTGCGAGTCGACAAAGCCACATAGCCCCACTCAGGGGAAACCCGTGGTTTTGTCGACCTAGCGATGAAGCGCTACCTCGGCAGATCTACTCGCCCACCGAGAGGACTGCGGCGGTCAGAGCCCGACGGCGGCGTAGAGCTCGCCGACCTCCTGGATCGACAGCGTGCGGACCTTGCCCGAGCGCAGGTCACCGAGACCGATGGGGCCGACCTTGACCCGCACGAGGCCCTCGACCGGGTGGCCGACCTCCTTGAGCAGGCGGCGGACGATGTGCTTGCGGCCCTCGTGCAGCACCAGCTCGACGAGGCTCCGGCCAGGAGCGGAGGTGACGACGCGGAACCTGTCGACGCGGACGATGCCGTCCTCGAGGTCGACGCCCTCGCGCAGCCTCTTGCCGAGGTCGCGCGGGATGGTCCCCCGCACCTGGGCGAGGTAGGTCTTGGTGACCCCGTGCGAGGGGTGGGCCAGCCGCTGGGCGAGGTCCCCGTCGTTGGTGAGCAGCAGGAGGCCCTCGGTGTCGGCGTCGAGGCGGCCGACGTGGAAGAGGCGCTCCTTGCGGCCCTTCAGGTAGTCGCCCACGCACGGCCGGCCACGGTCATCGCTCATCGTCGAGTGGACGCCGCGCGGCTTGTTGAGGGCGAGCACCACATGACCGGGCGCGGTCGGAATGCGCATGCCGTCGACCTTGATGGCCGAGCGCGCGGGATCGACCCGGAGTCCCTGCTCGAGGACGATCCGGCCGTCCACCTCGACCCGACCCTCGTCGATCATCTCCTCACAGGCGCGACGGCTGCCGATCCCGGCCGCAGCCAGCACCTTCTGAAGCCGCACTCCGGACTCGGAGGACGTGCTCGACGTTTGGGGGCTCACAGTCTCAACCTCAACTTCACATTTCATCGGCTAGTGCATCAAGTAGTTCAATGTCCGGCAGGTAGTCAGCCAAAGGAGGCAACTCCGCCAGGTCGGACACCCCGAGGCGCTCAAGGAAGAGGTCCGTGGTCCGGTACAGGATCGCCTGGCTCGTCGGATCGTGCCCCGCCTCGGCGATGAGCCCGCGGCTGGTGAGCGTGCGGATCACGCCGTCCACGTTGACGCCGCGCACGGCGGAGATCCGCGCCCGGCTGACGGGCTGCTTGTAGGCCACCACGGCCAGGGTCTCGAGCGCGGCCTGGGTGAGCCGCGCCTGCTGCCCGTCGCGGACGAAGCGCTCGACGATCTCCGAGCAGTCCGCCCGCGTGTAGAAACGCCACCCGCCGGACACCTCGCGCAGCTCGAACCCACGGCCCTCGGCGTCGTACGACGCGGCCACCTGGCGCAGGGTGCGGAGCACCTCGTCGGTCGGCCGGCGCACGAGAGTGGCCAGCGTGGGCACGTCGAGCGGCTCGTCGGTGACCAGGAGGAGGGCCTCGAGCGCTGCCGACAGGGTCGGTGCGCCGAGGCTGTCGGCCGGCTGGTCGTCCTCGTCGGTGCCGTCGAGGTCGCCCGCAGGGCCGTCTGCCGGGGCCTCCGCGCCTTCCGTGGCGTCCGGGGCGCCCGTGGACTCCTCGGGGGCCGTCACGGCCTCCTGGGCCTCCTGCAGGGCCTCCTCGGCGCCGTCCGCGGTCGGGACGTCGGGCTCGCTCACGCGTCTGCCTCCGTGCTCTCATCGTCCTCGGCCGTCGGGCCGGTCGTGGGGTCGTCCTCGTCCGGGTCGTCGCCGATGACGACGCCCGAGATGTCTGCGATGTCCTGATCCGTCACCTCAGCGGCTGCCTCGAGCTCTGGCTCGGCCACCGGGCTGCCCTCGTACTCCTCCACCGCGACGACGACCTCGCCGTCCGCGGGGCCGGTCCAGCGGACGTGCAGCTCGCCGAGGGGGTCGACCTGGTCGAAGGCCACCGAGCCCTCGCGGTAGAGCTCCAGCAGCGCCAGGAACCGGGCCACGACGAGCAGCGTGGTGTCGCAGTCGGCGGTGAGGTGCCGGAAGGTCTGCGAGGGGTTGCGGCGCAGCCGCTCGACCAGCACGGCGGCCTGCTCGCGGACGCTGACCCGCGGGGCGTGGATGTGCGATATCCCCACGGCAGCAACGGGTTTCGGCGCGAGGGCGCGCCCTGCGAGGACCGCGAACTCCACCGGGCCGAGGCCGAGGAGAACCTCGGGCAGCAGGTCGGTGAACTCCGGGTCGAGGCCGACCGTGCGCGGGCGCCGGCGACCTCCGGAGCGCAGCATCTCCCCCAGCAGCTCGGAGACGTCGCGGAAGGCGCGGTACTGCAGGAGCCGGGCGAACAGCAGGTCGCGGGCCTCGAGCAGCGCGAGATCCTCCTCGTCCTCGACCTCGCCCGAGGGCAGCAGGCGGGCCGCTTTGAGGTCGAGCAGGGTCGCGGCGACCACGAGGAACTCGGTGGCCTCGTCGAGGTCCCACTCCGGGCCGCGGGCGCGGATGTGCGCGAGGAAGTCGTCGATGACGGTGTGCAGGGCCAGCACCGTGACGTCGAGCTTGTGCTTGGCGATGAGCGAGAGGAGCAGGTCGAACGGCCCCTCGAACTCGTCGAGGCGCACCGAGAACCCGTCGCCGGGCTCTCCTCGCCCAACCCCGGCTCGACCGTCGTCGACTCGTCGGCCTCCGCAACCGCAGCGGCGTCCGCCACCTCGGGCACGGCGTCGTCAGGCCTCGCACCCGGGGCGGGCGCAGGCCCGGACGGGTCGGAGGCCAGGACGTCGATCACGCGCGGAAACCTACCTTCCGCGGGGCACGGCCCGGACGCGCGAGCGGCAGCGGCCGCCCGGCGCGTCGCTGAAGCGGCGGCACGACCTACCTGCTCGTTCGGCTCGGGCGAGAGCCGATGAATCGGTGTGTCGACACATCTACGCCCTCTGACCTGCAACGATGCAGGACAGTGGGCGCGGATGATGCGTCAGAGGCCGCGCAGCCTGCGGACGAGGATGCTCTCCTCGCCCTTGGCCTCGAGGTCGGCGATCACCACGGCGACGGCCTCGCGGACGATGCGCCCGCGGTCCACCGCCATGCCGTGCTGGGCGCGCAGGGCCAGCTTCGCCTGCTCGAGGGCGACGAGCTCCTCGGGCGAGACGTAGACGGTGATCTTCTCCTCGTGCCTCTCCCGGCCGGTGGGGCGGACGTCGCCGGCGCGCGCCCTGCGCTTGGGCGTGGACCGCACGCGAGTCGGGGCAGAGGCCGTCGCGGGTGCGGAGTCCTCCACGGCCTCGAGGCGCGGCTCGGCCGGAGCCGGCGCCGCCGCCAGCGCCACCGCAGCGGCCGGCTCGGGTGCCGGTGCCGACGCGGGCTGGTCGGCCCCGTCGGAGGTGCGCCGGAAGAGCTCATCGGCTCCGGGCAGCGTCGCTCGTCGGCTCATGGGGCCAGCACCTCCCGGGCGAGCTGGCGGTACGCCGTGGCGCCCGTCGAGCTCGACGCGTACGTCGTGATCGGCTCGCCCGCCACGGTGGTCTCGGGGAAGCGCACGGTGCGGGCGATCACCGTGTGGAAGACCTTGTCGTCGAACGCCTCCACCACACGGGCCAGGACCTCCCGGCTGTGCAGTGTCCGACTGTCGTACATCGTGGCCAGAATTCCCTCAACCTCAAGTCGAGGGTTAATGCGTTCCTGAACCCGATAGATGGTGTCCATGAGGAGGGCGACGCCGCGCAGGGCGAAGAACTCGCACTCCAGCGGGATGATGACGCCGTCGGCTGCCGCCAGGGCGTTCACCGTCAGCAGGCCCAACGAGGGCTGGCAGTCGATGAGGACGATGTCGTACTCCCCCAGCACCGGGGCAAGGACCCGGGCGAGGGTCTGCTCGCGGGCGACCTCGGAGACCAGCTGGACCTCGGCGGCGGACAGGTCGATGTTGCCCGGAAGCAGGTCGAGGCCGGGGACCGAGGTCTTGAGCAGGACGTCCTCGATCGAGACGTCGCGCTGCATGAGCAGGTTGTAGACCGTCAGGTCGAGCTCGTGCGGGTTGACCCCCAGGCCGACCGAGAGCGCACCCTGGGGATCGAAGTCGACCACCAGCACCCGGCGGCCCGCCTCGGCCAGCGCAGCGCCGAGGTTGATCGTCGTCGTGGTCTTGCCGACGCCGCCCTTCTGGTTGCACAGGGCGATGACGCGAGCGGGGCCGTGCGACTGGAGCACGGGCGGCTCGGGGAAGATGATCTTGGGGCGCAGCGTGGCGTCGAGCTCGACCACCGCCGGCTCCGTGGCGGCGGCGAGAGGAGCTGCTCCCCCGCCGGTCGTGCTGGTGTCGTCCGCGGGAGCCGGATCCGGCTCGGTCGCGTTTGTCGACATAGTCACAAGCAGACTCATCTCTGTCGCGATAGAGGTCCTGATCGCCTTGGCGATGAGCCGCCACCCTAGGCGCGTCGCGGTGGCCGAAGCAAGGTCGGGGCCTGACCGGTCCGTCGCACGGGTGACGATGTGCGGCTGCCTCAGGGGCGAAACCGCAGGTCAGAGGCGCCTTACGAGCGCGCGCGGGGGTGTGCGAGGGCATAGACCTCGCGCAGGCGGTCGACCGTGACCAGCGTGTAGATCTGCGTCGTGGTCACCGATGCGTGCCCCAGCAGCTCCTGAACGACACGTACATCGGCCCCTCCGTCGAGCAGATGCGTGGCGAAGCTGTGCCGCAGCGTGTGCGGCGACACCTCGGCCGTGACCCCGGACCGCTCCACGGCGGCAGCCAGCACGCTCCACGCGCTCTGCCGCGTCAGGCGGCCTCCCCGGGCGTTCAGGAACAGGCCGGGGTTGCCCTTCCCCGCCGCCACGAGAGCCGGGCGACCCCGCACGAGGTAGGCCTCGACGGCTGCCACGGCCATCCGTCCGACCGGCACGAGCCGCTCCTTGGACCCCTTGCCCCGCAGCAGCACCGAGGCGGAGTCCAGGTCGAGGTCGTCGACGTCGAGCCCGACCGCCTCGGAGATGCGCGCGCCGGTGCCGTAGAGCACCTCGATGAGGGCCCGGTCGCGGAGCTCCCGCGGGGCCCCCTCGCCTCCGGCCGCGGCGAGGATCGCCTCGATCTCGCCGACGGAGATGGCCTTGGGCAGCCGGCGGGTCTGGCTCGGCGGCCGCACCTCCTTGCCCGGGTCGGACGGCGTGAGCCCCTCCCTCGCCGCGAAGCGGTGGAACCCGCGCACGGCCACGACCGTGCGGCCGGCGCTCGAGGCTGCCAGAGGCGTGTGCTCGGCGTCGCCGCTGCGCAGGGCGAGCAGGAAGTCGCTGATGTCGGTCTCGGTGACCTGGGACGGCTCGGTGATGCCCTTCGCCGCGGTCCACGCGAGGTAGCGGGTCAGGTCTCGCCGGTACGCCGCCAGCGAGTTCGCCGCCAGCCCGCGTTCGACGGCGAGGTGGTCGAGGTACAGCGTCACGGCACGCGCCAGCGCCGACGGCCGCGCAGGCCGGGCCTCCGTGACGTCGGTGACCTCGTCCGCCGTCTGCTCGTCGCTCACCCTCCGACCGTACCTGACATAACTGACAGCTCCGCGGAGGTCCTGCGTCCCCAGCGGGCACGTGCCCGCGCGTCGTCCACAGCGGGCCCCGGGCCGCCCTCGACCGCGGACCTGGGTGGCTTGCAGGGTCCGGTCGGCAACCACGCCCGTCCTGAGGAGCCCCCGTGCCCGATCCGACCCCCGCACCCCGTCCCTCCCGCCGCCTGCGTCGGCCGCTGCTGCTGGCCGCGGCCCTCGCCGCCGCCTTCCTGGTCACGATCGACGCCGCCTCATATGCCGCCACCGGCTCCGGCCTCGTGCTCGGCCGGATCAACACCGCGTCGGCGCCGACCACCGTCGCCAACGACGCCGCAGGTCCCGCGCTGCGGCTGATGACCTCGAGCACGGCGTCGGCGCCGTTCACCACCAACGCCACGGGCAAGGTCCTCAACCTCCACGCCGACAAGCTCGACGGCATGGACGCGGCCATGATCGTCAGTGCGGCGCGCGCCGGAGTCGACGCGCAGAAGCTCCAGGGCCGCACGGCGACGCAGGTCGCGGATCTGGCACCGATCCCCCGCTTCACCTTCAGCCGCAGCAGCATCCGGCAGACCTCGAACCCCGGCTGGCTCCCGGGAGCGCTGTCCGCCGCCGGTGCCGCACCGGGCGCCTACCGGCTCACCGGCTCGCTCACGATCCCGTGCGCGCCGGGAAACGTCACGGGCTACCTGCTCGACCTCGCGGTGGTGCGCAGCGCGCTGTCGGTCGTCCCCGTGATCGCGCAGCGCCCGATCGCGGCCGCCCTGTGCGGCCAGCCGCTCGCCGTGGACGAACGGCTCGCGCTCACCGCCGACGCACGACTCCTGCTGCGGGTGCACGACCTCGACGCCGGCGACCTGGTGGCGCTGCCGCTCGCGTTCGCCCTCGCAGGAGTGCCGATCACGGCCGCCTTGTAGGTGGAACGGTCACCCGACGCGAGGCGGCAGCTCGATCGTGGCGTTCGGCAGCATGACGGTCACCGGCTTGCTCCGGTCGATCGAGGCAGGCACGGCTACAGAGCTGGTCGTCGGCACCGAGTCGGCGCGACAGCTGTTCCCGCCGAGGTTGGTCATCTCGACCACGATCGTCTGCGGCGAGTCCGACCGAGCGGACACTGCGACGTTGGGGCAGTTGGACCCGCCGCCTGCGACGACCAGCAGAGCGCCGCTCTCGTCCCAGCCGACGCAGGCGCCCAGCTGCGATCCATCGCGATCGGCGCACGCGGTCGCAGCTTCGGCACTCGCCCGGATCGTGTACGCAGCTCCCGTCTCCGGAGGATCCACGCCGGTCATCCGCTTCGGCTCGTCGGCCGTGGCGCATCCCGCCAGGATCACGGCTGCCGCAGCAGCCCCGAGCAGCGCTCCCGCCCTCATGCCAGTCCCCCGTCCGTCGCACGTCTCCTGCACCAAGTCTCGGAGGTTGGGCCGACGCCGTCCGTGGTGTGGCCGGATCGCAACACCGCCGCGTGACCTCACGCGACGGATGGGCCGGCTCCCGAAGGAGCCGGCCCATCCGTCATGCATGCGGTGCCTCAGGCAAGGACCGACTCCAGCGTGGTCGCGGGGAGGTCGGGGAATGCCTCAGCCACGGCGCCGTAGGTGATCTGGCCCGCGTGGGTGTTGAGGCCGAGCGCGAGCGACCTGTCGTCGGCGAGCGCCTGCTTCCAGCCCTTGTTCGCGAGCGCGACGGCGTACGGCAGCGTCACGTTGGTGAGCGCGTACGTCGAGGTGTTCGGCACCGCTCCCGGCATGTTCGCGACGCAGTAGAACACCGAGTTGTGCACGGTGTACGTCGGGTCGGCGTGCGTGGTCGGACGCGAGTCCTCGAAGCAGCCGCCCTGGTCGATCGCGATGTCGACGAGCACCGAGCCCGGCTTCATGCGCGAGACCAGCTCGTTGGTGATCAGCTTCGGGGCCTTGGCACCCGGCACCAGCACGGCGCCGATCACCATGTCGGCGTCGAGCACCGCGCGCTCGATCTCGAAGGAGTTCGAGGCGATGGTCTGCACGTGGCCCTGGTAGATCGCGTCCATCTGGCGCAGGCGGGCGATGTTCAGGTCGAGGAGGAGCACCTCGGCCTGCATGCCGAGCGCGATCGCCGCGGCGTTCTGGCCGGAGACGCCGCCGCCGAGGACGACGACCTTCGCGGCGTACGTGCCGGAGACGCCTCCCATGAGCACGCCGCGGCCGCCGTTGGCGCGCATGAGCGCGTGGGCGCCGACCTGCGGGGCGAGCCGGCCGGCCACCTCGGACATCGGGGCGAGCAGCGGGAGCGAGCGGTCGGGCAGCTCGACGGTCTCGTAGGCGATGGCGGTGACGCCGTTGTTGATGAGCGCCTCGGTGCAGGCGCGGCCCGCGGCGAGGTGCAGGTAGGTGAAGAGGGTCTGGCCCGAGCGCATGCGGTGGTACTCCTCCGCGATCGGGCTCCTTCACCTTGAGGATGAGGTCGCCCGTGGCCCAGACGTCGTCGGCCGTGGGGAGGATCGTCGCGCCCGCGGCGACGTACTCGTCGTTGGTGATCGAGGAGCCGACGCCGGCGTCGTGCTCGATGGAGACCTCGTGGCCGTTCTTCACGAGCTCGAACACGCCCGCCGGGGTGATGGCGACGCGGTACTCGTGGTTCTTGACCTCGCGCGGGATGCCGACCTTCACGAGACTGCCTCCAGGAACCGTAGGGGTGCTTGTCGAGAATGGTGAACCCAGGCCGCGCGATCGGGTAGTGATACCGCAGCACGTTCGGTAGAATGCCCCCATGTCTGCACCACGTTCGCCAAAGCGCAGAACGCCCACCGCCGCCCCGAATCCGGTGCAGAAGCCGCTGGACGCCGTCGACCGCGAGATCCTCACCGAGCTCGTCCGCGACGGCCGCCTGCCCAACAACGTGCTCGCCGAGCGCCTCGGCATCGCGCCGTCGACGGCTCTGCTCCGGACGCAGAACCTCGTGAAGCGCGGCGTCATCCGCGGCTTCCGCGCCGACGTCGACCACGCACGCGTGGGCGCCGGCCTGCAGGCCATGGTGTCGGTGCGGGTGCGTCCCGGTGCCCGCGGCAGCCTCATGGAGTTCGGCAAGCGCCTGGCCCAGGAGCCCGGCGTGCTCAACGTCTACTTCGTCGCGGGTGCTTTCGACTTCCTCGTGCACGTGGCGGCGTCCGACACCGAGGGGCTGCGCAACTTCGTCACGCAGAACCTGTCGTCGCGGCCCGAGACCGAGTCGACCCAGACCAGCCTGGTGTTCGAGCACTTCCCCGGCGCAGGCATCCCGCTGTAGCGCAGGCGATCAGGACGACGGCGGCGTGCCATAGATGCGCGCGCGGCCCGACCCGGCGACGCGCTCGCGCTGGGGCCAGGGCGCCTCCGCCGGTCGAAGCGTCGTCCATCCGGCAGCACGGGACGCGAGGGCGGCCAGCGTCGCCGCGACCGTGAGCGGTGCGGTGAGCCGACCGGCGAGCACGCCGAGCGTCGCCTCCTCGAGCGGCACCCACGACACCGGGAGGTCGCGCTCCTCGCCGTCGCCGGGAGGACGCCCACCGGGTGCCGGCGAGAGACCGCGCGCGAGGTAGCAGCGGATGGTCTCGCTCGAGCCGCCGGGAGAGTTCTCGAGGTCGACGAGCACGTCCCACTGCGAGGCGACCAGGCCCGCCTCCTCGACGAGCTCGCGCGCCGCCCCGACCTGCGGCGACTCGTCGGCGACGTCGAGCAGCCCGGCGACCGGCTCCCACAGCGACATGCCGACGGGGTGGCGGTACTGGCGGATGAGCAGCACACGGTCGTGGTCGTCGAGCGCCAGGACGCCGACCGCACCCGGGTGCTGGACGAACTCGCGACGCACGGTCTGCCCGTCGCCGAGATCGACCGTGTCGCGCCGGAGGTCCCAGACCATGCCGCCGTGCAGAAGCTCGGTGGCGACGATCGTGCGGTCGTCAGCCTCGTCCTGCAGCGTTGCCGGGTCGCCCGCCCACGTTTGCGCGATGACGTACGGCGGCGGCTCGTGCGTCACGTCGCGCGGCTCAGGCGTTGACGTCGGTGAGCGACACGGTGACGCCGCGACGCGCGTTGGCCGCAGCGATCAGGCCGCGGAACAGCGGGTGCGCCTTGGTCGGGCGCGAGCGCAGCTCGGGGTGGGCCTGGGTGGCGACGTAGTACGGGTGCACGTCGCGCGGGCAGCTCGACGAACTCGACGAGGCGGCCGTCCGGCGAGGTGCCGGAGAACCACAGCCCCGCCTCCTCGAGCTGGCCGCGGAAGTCGTTGTTGACCTCGTACCGGTGACGGTGGCGCTCGTCGATGTACGGCTCGCCGTACACCTCGCGCACGATGGAGTCGTCGGCGAGCTTGGCCGGGTACAGGCCGAGGCGCATGGTGCCGCCCATGTCGCGCTCGCCCGCGACGACGTCGCGCTGGTCGGCCATCGTGGAGATGACGGGGTACGGCGTCGCCTCGTCGAACTCGGTCGAGCCGGCGTTCTCGAGGCCGCACATCGTGCGGGCGTACTCGATCACCATGCACTGCAGCCCGAGGCAGAGGCCGAGGGTCGGGATGCCGCGCTCGCGGGCGAAGCGCAGCGCTGCGAGCTTGCCCTCGATGCCGCGCACACCGAAGCCGCCCGGCACGCACACCGCGTCGACGTCGCCGAGCAGCCGCTCGGCACCCTCGGCGGTGACGCAGTCGTCGGAGGTGACCCATCGGATGTTCACGCGGGTGTCGTTGGCGAAGCCGCCGGCGCGCAGGGCCTCGGTGACCGACAGGTAGGCGTCGGGCAGGTCGACGTACTTGCCGACGAGAGCGACGGTGACCTCGTGCGCGGGGTGGTGGACGCGGCGCAGCAGCTGGTCCCACGCGGTCCAGTCGACGTCGCGGAACGGCAGGTCGAGGCGGCGCACGACGTAGGCGTCGAGGCCCTCGCTGTGCAGCACCTTCGGGATGTCGTAGATGCTCGGCGCGTCGACCGCGGCCACGACGGCCTCGACGTCGACGTCGCACATGAGCGAGATCTTGCGCTTGATGCTCGGCGGGCACCTCGCGGTCGGCGCGCAGCACGATCGCGTCGGGCTGGATGCCGATGTTGCGCAGCGCGGCCACCGAGTGCTGGGTGGGCTTGGTCTTCAGCTCGCCCGACGGCCCGATGTAGGGCAGCAGCGAGACGTGCAGGAAGAAGACGTTGTCGCGGCCGATCTCGTGGCGGATCTGGCGGATCGCCTCGAGGAACGGCAGGGACTCGATGTCGCCGACGGTGCCGCCGACCTCGGTGATGACGACGTCGACCTCGGGCCCGGCCATGCGCCGGATGCGCGACTTGATCTCGTTCGTGATGTGCGGGATGACCTGCACCGTGTCGCCGAGGTACTCGCCGCGGCGCTCCTTGGCGATCACCTGCGAGTAGACCTGGCCGGTCGTGACGTTGGCCGACCCGTGCAGGTCGACGTCGAGGAAGCGCTCGTAGTGGCCGACGTCGAGGTCGGTCTCCGCGCCGTCGTTGGTGACGAACACCTCACCGTGCTGGAAGGGGTTCATCGTGCCTGGATCGACGTTGAGGTACGGATCCAGCTTCTGCATCGTCACGCGGAGACCGCGCGACTTCAGGAGGTTCCCGAGCGAGGAGGCCGTGAGCCCCTTGCCGAGAGAGGAGGCGACGCCGCCGGTTACGAAGAGGTGCTTAGTCGTGTGGCCCACGGGGGTCCAGGCTATCAGGGGACGACGGACGGTCCGACCGTCACGGAGACCGACGGCGTGTCCGGGCGTGGCGCCGCCGCGACGAGCCCCGGAGGCGGCGTCGTGCCCGTGCCGGTCGGGGTCGGAGTGACGGATGTGACCGTCGGCGACGGCGACGTCGTGGCCGGCGTGGGGGTCGGCGACGGGGTGTCGAGCGCCAGCATCCCGCCGACCTTGAGGGCCGCCCGCGCGTAGTAGCGGGCCATGTACGGCGTGACCGTGCGCGGCAGCTCGACCGTCACCGCGAAGCCGGCGTAGTAGGTGTTGAACCAGCCGGTCATGGTGCCTGCGCACGGGCCGCCGCACGACACCGTGCGGGTGGGCAGGTTGAAGGCCTGGGCCAGGCGGTAGGCCCACAGGCGCGTCTTGGCGTTGCCGACGTCGATCGAGCGCGCCGCCTGGTGCAGCGACACGACGAGGTCCGGCCGGAGCTGGTCGAGGAAGCGGACCATCGCCTGGCTCTCGGGCTCGGACAGCGGCGAGCCACCGGGGTAGTAGACGCTGCTGGAGTAGGTGCGCTTCCAGCCCTGGGGGAAGTTGCGGTTGAGGTCGACCCGGCGGGTGTTCTGACGGGTGCCGCGAACGCTGCCGTCCGGGTTCATCGTCGAGATGGTCCACACCTGCACCCCGGCAGGCGGGGCCAGCGTGCGCACCTGCCCCACCACAGCCCGGCCCGCGGGCTCGCTGCCGTGCATCTGCCCGAGCACCAGAAGGACCTTCGACGCCGAGGCCGGGCCTTGACGACGGGCGATGATGTAGCGGCCGGTCACCGAGCGACCGATCACCATCGCGTCCGGTGCCGCCGCCCTCCAGGCGAGGGTGGTGTCGGACGCGGTACGCACCGTGGCGGCCGAGGCGGACGTTCCCGACACGACGAGGCCGGCGACTACGGGCAGCAGGACGCCGACCGTGACGGCGACGAGCGAGGCCACGAGGGCGCGGGCAGGGCGACGGGTCACCCGCCCGAGGTTACGAGACGGACGCGCCGTACGTCGTGACCCGTCCGGTGCACACGGCCGTGGCGCATCAGACCCGGGCGAGCTCCTCGCGCAGGACAGAGAGTCCGACGGATCCGAGGGCGAGGGCCTTCATGTGCCACGCCTTGAGGTCGAACGACTCCCCCGCCGCCGCCTCGGCGTCGGCGCGGGCAGCGAGCCACTCGCGCTCGCCGACCTTGTAGCAGATGGCCTGGCCAGGGAGACCCAGGTAGCGGTCGATCTCGCTGGCCGCGAACGCCTCGGTCTGCAGCCCGCGGACGCGCAGGAAGTCGCGCGCGGTCTCGGCGTCCCACACTCTCCCGCGCGGGTCGGCCTCGAGGCCCGCGACCAGCGCCGGGTCGATGTCTGCGGGGATCTCGAGACCGAGGTGGAGGCCGATGTCGATGACGACGCGCGCCGCGCGCAGCGCCTGGTTGGACAGGTAGCCGAGCTCGGTGGCCGCCTCGGAGAAGTAGCCGAGCTCGTCCATGAGCCGTTCGGCGTACAGCGCCCAGCCCTCGCCGTTGCCGGAGATGAACTCCATCCGCTGGAAGCGCGAAAGAGCGTCGGTCTGCGTCTTCACGTAGCCGAGCTGCAGGTGATGACCCGGGACGGCCTCGTGGTACCAGACCGAGAGCAGCCACCACTTCCGGAAGGTCGGGCCGACGACGGGCAGCCACGTGCGGCCGGGGCGGCTGAAGTCCTCGCTCGGAGCGGTGTAGTACGGCGCCGCCGCGGCACCCGCCGGTGCGAGCATCGCCTCGCACCGCAGCATCTGGTCGGGGATGTCGAAGTACGTGCCGTTGAACGACGCGGTCGTGTCGTCGGTGACCTGCTGCAGCCAGGCGCGCGCGTCCTCGGCGCCCTCGATCGTCCACTCGGGATCGACGTCGAGCCGCTGCATCGCCTCGTACGGCGTGACCCCGCCGTACAGCCGCGCCGCGCACGCGTTCATGCGACGCGTGATCGCGGCGAGGTCGGCCCAGCCCCAGGCGTAGGTCTCCTCGGGATCGATGTCGGTGCCGCTGTAGACGCGGGCCATGGTGCGGTAGACGTCGCGGCCCACGCCGTCGTGCTCGAGCGCGACGGGCGCGTAGGCGCTGCGCATCCACGTCGCGAGGTCGGCGTACGCCGTCGTGGCCGCGTCGGCCGCAGCAACCAGTCGCTCGCGCAGCGCGGCGTCGTCGCCTGAGTAGCCCGCGACGTAGGTGCCGAACCACGGCGTCGGCTCTCCGTCGCCGTCGGCCTCGAGGCCCGCGCAGACCGCGGCCATCCGGGCCGCGCCGAGCACCTGGCGTCGGGCCGGGAGCACGCCGCGCTCGATGCCCGTCTCGTACGCCGTGCGCAGCGACGACAGCGCGCCGGGCACCTGCTCGAGCCGCTGGGCGATGAGGGTCCACGCGTCGTCGTCGGCCGTCGACATCAGCGTGAACACGTTGCGGTTGTGCTGCACGGGGCTGCCGAGGACGTTGACGTCGGCGAGGTGCAGCCCGAGGCCGTGCACAGCCAGGCGCGACCCGAGGCGCTCGCGCATCACCGCGACCGCGAGGCGGTCGTCGTCGTTCTCGACCACGGCGTCGTCGAGCTCGCGCAGCCAGCCGCGGGCCTGCTCCGCCCGCGCGTCATAGGCCGCCGGCGACTGGTCCGTGAGCAGGTGATCGACGCCGGGGACACCCATGTACGTGGCGAAGATCGGGTGACCGGCCGCCGTCCCGTCGACGATGCGGGACGCGAGGTCGAACACCTGGGTCATGCGGTGGCCTTCTTCCGGGAGGGCTTGTTCACGGGGACGCTGGAACGCTCGGCGGCCGCGAGGTCGAGCAGCTCCTGCGCGTGCGCCGCCGCCGACGACGAGCCCTCGAGGCCGGCCAGCATGCGGCCGAGCTCGCGCACGCGCTCGGCGTCGTCGAGCACGGTGAGGCCGGAGGTGGTGACGCTGCCGTCGTCGCTCTTCACCACGACGACATGCCGGTCGGCGAACGCCGCGACCTGCGGCAGGTGCGTGACCACGACGACCTGGGCCGAGCGCGCGAGCCGCGCGAGCCTCCGCCCGACCTCGACCGCGGCCCTGCCCCCGACGCCGGCGTCGACCTCGTCGAACACGAGCGTGGGCACGGACTCCGAGCCCGCGAAGACCACCTCGACCGCGAGCATCACGCGGGAGAGCTCGCCGCCCGCTCGCACCCTTGGCGATGGGACGTGCCGGCGCGCCGGTGTGCGGCGAGAGCAGCAGCTCGACCTCGTCGACCCCGGACGGGCCGAACGCGAGCCGGACGGTGCGTCCGTCGACGGGGACGTCGAGGCCGTCGGGGTGCTCGAGGTGGCGCAGGTCGACGCCGAGGACCGCGTGCGGCATCGCCAGCTCGACGAGCTCGGACGTCACGAGCGTCCCGAACCGCGCGGCAGCCTCGGCACGCGCGGCCGAGACCTCGCCCGCCAGGCGTCCGAGCTCGGACGCGCAGCGCGACTCGTTCGGCCGCCAGTGCCTCGAGCCTCTCGTCGTCGGCGTCGAGGAGGAGCAGCCGCGCCGAGGCCTGCTCCGCCCACGCCAGCACGTCGTCGACGGTGGAGCCGTACTTGCGGGTGAGCCCGCCGAGGGCCGCGCGCCGCTCCTCGACCGCGGCGAGACGGGCTGGGTCGCTCTCGACCGCCGCGGTGTACGAGGCCAGCTCGGCGGCGATGTCGGCGAGGACTGCGGACGCATCGGCCAGGCGGTCGGCGAGCGAGCCGAGCTCGGAGTCGTGCTCGCGCTGGGCGTCGAGGCTGCGCCGCGCCGCCGAGACGAGGGCGATCGCGTCGAGGTCGCTCGTGGAGTCGCCGTCGGTGCGCAGCGCCGTGTGCGCCTCGCCCGCGGCCTCGCGCAGCGACTCGGCGTGACCGAGCCGGGAGGACTCCGCCGAGAGCGCCTCGCCCTCGCCCGGCAGCGGGGCGACGGACTCGATCTCGGTGAGGCCGTGGCGCAGCAGGTCGGCCTCCTGCGCGCGCTCTCGGGCATGCGCGGTGATGTCGTCGAGCTCGCGCTCGAGCTCGCGCAGCCGGTCGTACGCCGCGCGGTACGCCGCCCGAGGCACGAGCACGGCATCGCCCGCGAACCGGTCGAGCGCTGCGCGCTGACGGGCGGGCGCGAGCAGCCGCTGCTGGTCGCTCTGCCCGTGCACGGCCACGAGGTCGTCTGCCAGCTCGAGCAAGACGGACGCGGGCACCGAGCGGCCGCCGAGGAACGCGCGGCTACGGCCCTCCCCTGCAACGGTGCGGGCGATGACCAGCGAGCCGTCGTCGAGGTCGCCGCCGGCGTCCACCACGCGGTCCACGACGCGCTGCTCGCGGACCCTGAAGCGGCCCTCGACCTCGGCCTTGGCCGTGCCCGGCCGGACCACGCCGGCATCGGCCCGGCCGCCGAGCAGCAGGCCGAGCCCGCTGAGCACCAGGGTCTTGCCAGCGCCGGTCTCGCCGGTGAGCGCCGTGAACCCGGCATGCGGCTCGACCACGGCGTCGTCGATGACGCCGAGGCCGCGGATGCGGATCTCCTCGATCACCCGCGCGCGCCCCGCCAGCCCTCGACGGGGAGGGCGAACTTCGCCACGAGGCGGTCGGTGAACGGCTTCTGGTGCAGGCGGGCGAACCGCACCGGCGACGGGTGCCGGGTGATCTCCACGCGCGAGCCCTCGGGCAGCTCGACCAGCCGACGGCCGTCGCACCACATCACGCCGCCGCCCTGGCCCGGAAGAACCTCGACCGCGATGGTGCTGCGCGGAGACACGACGAGCGGGCGCGCGAACAGGGCGTGCGCGCTGATCGGCACGACCAGCAGCGCCTCGACCTCGGGCCACACGACAGGGCCACCGGCGGAGAAGGCGTACGCCGTCGAGCCGGTCGGCGTGGCGGCGACGACGCCGTCGGCACCCCAGCGCGAGAGCGGCCGGCCGTCGACCTCGACGAGGATCTCGATCATCCGCTCGCGCGAGTCCTTCTCGACCGACGCCTCGTTGAGCGCCCAGGTGCGCGCGACCTCCACACCGTCGCGCGAGACCACGACCTCGAGGGTGGTGCGCTCCTCGACGGTCCAGGTGCGGTCGACGACGGCCGCCACCACGGTGCCCGTCTCGTCGCTCTCGGCCTCGGCGAGGAAGCCGACATGACCGAGATTCATGCCGAGGATCGGGACGTCGTACGGGCGCGCGAGCTCGGTGCCGCGCAGCATCGTGCCGTCGCCCCCGATGACGACGACGAGCTCGCAGCCCTCGGCCGCGCCGTCCATCCCGACGATCGTCACGTGCGGCAGGTCGATCTCGACGTCGCTCTGCGCGCGGACCTCGATGCCCGCCGCGACGAGGGCGTGCGCGATCTCGTGCGCGACGGCCACCGCCTCGGGCCGGACGCCGTGGACGGCGAGCAGCACCCGGCGCGGCGCACCCTCGGGCTGCTGCGTCACTGGGGACCCTCCTCGATCGCACGTGCGAGATCTGCGTCGTCGAGGGGCTCGGCCCCACGGCGCAGGTGCAGGAAGTACTCGACGTTGCCGCTCGGCCCGGGCAGGGGCGAGGCGACGACGCCTGCGGTGCCGAGACCGAGGTCCCACGCCGCCACCGCGATCCTACGGACAGCGCCGGACCGCAGCGTCGGGTCGCGCACGACGCCGCCAGCGCCGACGAGCTCCTTGCCGACCTCGAACTGCGGTTTGACCATGAGCGCGAGGTCGGCGTCGGGGGTCGCGACCGCCGCCAGCGGCGGGAGCACGAGGCGCAGGGAGATGAACGACAGGTCGCCGACCACGAGGTCGGGTGCGTACGGCAGCAGCGCGGCGGTGAGGTCGCGGACGTTGGTGCGCTCGAGCACCGTCACCCGTTCGTCGCTGCGCACCGGCCACGCGAGCTGGCCGTAGCCGACGTCCACCGCCACCACCGCGGCGACCCCGCGTCGCAGCAGCACGTCGCAGAAGCCGCCCGTGCTGGCGCCCGCGTCCAGGGCATGCCGTCCGGCGACCTCGAGCCCGAAGGCGTCGAGCGCGCCGACGAGCTTGTGGGCGCCGCGGGAGACGTAGTCGGGCCCGCCCTCGGCCTCGCTCACCTTGAGGCTGGCACCGGCGTCCACCTGCGTCGCGGGCTTCGTGGCGACGACGTTGCCGACGAGCACGCGACCGTCCTCGATGAGGGCGCGCGCCTGCTCCCGCGAGCGGGCGAGACCGCGGTGGACGAGCTCGGCGTCGAGCCGCCGGCGGGCCTGGGCCACCGCGCTCAGCGCACCTCGGCGTCGGCGAGGGCGTCCTGCAGCCGACGGTGCACGTCGTCGTAGACGGCGACGTGGTCGGACGTCGGCAGCTCGGCGAGGTCGCCGAGACGAGCGGTCGCGGCGTCCACGCGGGCGTCGCCGGTCACCTCAGGGTCGGGCAGCGAGGCCAGCTGCTCGCGCGCGGACAGCGCGAACGCCAGCGTGCCGCTCGGCTGCTGCTCGTGCGCGGCACCGGGGCCGACGGCGGTGGAGCCGTCGTCGATCGCGTCGATGGGGTCAGCCTCGGCGTCCACGGCAACCTCGGCGCCGTCCTCGACCACGAGGGTGTCGGCTGCGTCCTCGACCACGTCGATCTCCTCGACCGACGTCGCGACCTCGACCACCACCGTGGCCTCGATGTCGTCGGGCGCCTGCTCCGTCCCCTCGTACGGGGTCGAGTCCCAGGTCTCGCTCACGCGTCGCCGTCCTCGGCGGGCTGTACGAGGACCTTCTTCTTGCGCGGGCGGGGCGCGGGTGCCGACTGCGCGTCCGCGGCAGCCGCCGGCTCCGCCGCGGGCTCGGCGGGTGCCGGTTCCTGAGCGGCGGCGGTGGAGCCCATCTGGGCGCGCACCTCGGCGAGCGAGGACTCCAGCCGAGACACGTGACGCCGCACCGCGGCGAGCTCCTCCTCGCGGACGAAGCCCATCCGTCCCGCTGCCCGGTCGACCTCGGTGCGGACGAGGCCCACGAGCAGCTCGCGGTTCTGCTCGCTCGTCTCGACGAGCTCGTCGGCGAGCTTGGAGACCTGGCCGGCCGCGGCGGTCGCAGCCTGCGCCGCCTGGTCCTTGCCCGGCACCGGAACTGCGCCGGTGAGATCGAGGCCCTGGCTCAGCAGGGCGGCTGCGGCCTCGCGCGCCTTGGTCACGGTCACCTCGGTGAGGCCCGTCGCCAGCTGGACATATCCCCGCAGCGCCTCGAGCACGTCGTTCACCCCATCGTCCGGTGGTGCCTGGTCGGGTCGTCCGCGCGACCCGCCACCCACGCTATCGCGAGGCGCTGCGCTAGCGTCGAGCACCGTGGCAACCCTCGAGTCGGTCCGTGCGGGTCTCACCGCGCTCGTCGCGTCGATGGACGACCTCGACCCCGACACCCGTCGCAAGATCCCGGACCGTGCAGTCTCGGCGTACTTCACCGACCTCGATGCCGCCTTCGCCGGGCGGCTGGAGTCCGGGTCCCTCGTGGACGTCGTGGAGATCGACCCGGCATCGCGCAAGGACGCGCACCTGCGCCTCGCGATGGACTCCGACACGTTCCTGGACATCGTCGAGGGCCGGCAGGACTTCGCGCACGCGTGGAGCCACGGCAAGGTCAAGGTGGACGCCCGGATCCGCGACATCTGGGAGCTCCGCAAGTTCCTCTGAGCCCGGCATCACCCCTGCTCAGCGCGCTGCCGGCCCCGCTCCGGGCCTAGCGTGACCCCGGAGCAGGATGGGGGCTTCGTCGTGCACATCCAGGCGCCTCGGAACGTGCGCGACCTCGCGCTGTTCACGCTCGTGGCCGCTGCCACCCTCGTCGTCGTCGACCGGCTCCTGTGGACCCCCGACACCATCCTCGTCGTGTGGATCGGCGGCGGCGTCGTCGCCGGGTGCTGCGTGGTCCTCCCGCCGCGCCGCTGGTGGCTCGTCCTGGTTCCGTACGCCGTCACCGCTGCGGCAGCCGTCCATCTGATCGGCATGCCGTGGGCGATGAGCGCCGTTGCCGGCCTGCTCGAGCTCGTCTCGATCCTCGCCTATGTCGCGGTCGTCAGGCGCCATCCCTCGGACCGCACGGGACTGGGAGCGGACCTTCTCTGGGTGAGCCTCGGGCTCACGGCGGCCGACCTGCTGCGCGAGCTGACCGACACAGGCGTCCGCGTGGCCATCGACGACTTCGGGACGGGCTACGCCGGTCTGTCGTCGTTCCGCTCGCTGCCGGCGTCGATCGTGAAGATCGACCGGGTCTTCATCGCCTCGATGCTCGGGCGCCGCGAGGACCTCGATCTCGTCCACTCGATCATCGACCTGGCGCACCGGTTCGGGAAGCGCGTGGTCGCCGAGGGCGTGGAGACCCAGGAGGAGTACGAGGCGCTCCGCGGCATGGACTGCGACCTCGTCCAGGGCTGGCTGACCGGGCGCCCCGTGCCGTTCGCCGACGTGCCGCTGCCGCACATCCCGACCGATGGGCATCGCCGTCGCGAACGCCCCACGGCCGGCACGGGCCGGCACGCCTGAGGTCGGCGTCAGTCCGCGAGCGCTGCCATCACGTCTCGTTCGAGCGCTGCGACGTCGACGACCGGCGACGAACGTCCGGAGTCCGCGGCTGCCCACGCCCGGCTGCATGCCGTACGCAGGGCGCCCAGCCCGTCGCCTGCCGCGGCCCGGTCCGAGTCACCACCGGCCAGCGCCAGGGTGGACGCCGGGCGAGACAGCCCGCGGAGGTCGGCCGCGAGGTACGTCGGCCTCCGGTCGGCCGGTGCCGCGAGCAGGTCGAGCACGCCGTGCACGCCCGTGAGCACCATGAGGCTGGGGATGGCGCTGCGGTGACCCGCCTCGATGTCGGTGTCGAGCCGGTCCCCCACCATGAGCGGCCGCCGCGCACCGATCCGCTCGATCGACTCGCGCACGAGGGGCTCGAAGGGCTTGCCGGCCACGACGGCAGGGAGTACGCCGGTCGCGCTCACGACGGCGGCGACGAGGGTGCCGTTGCCTGGGGCGATGCCGCGATCGGTGGGGATGCTGAGGTCGAGGTTGGTCGCGACCAGCAGCGCTCCGGCACCCACGGCGTACGCCGCCTCCGCCAGGTGCCGCCACGAGACGTCGGGTCCGTAGCCCATCAGGACGGCGGCCGGTGCATCGGCGGCGGACGCCACGGGCACGAGCCCGCGCGCCTCCAGGGCCAGGGCGACCCCCGGCCCGCCGACGGCCAGCACCCGACTGCCCGCGGGCACGCGCGCAGCGACCTCGCGGGCACCCGCCTGGGCGGAGGTCACGACGTCGTCATCGGCCACGACCAGCCCGAACGAGCGCAGGTGGTCCGCGACGACGCCGGCCGGGCGGGCGGCATTGTTGGTGACGAACGCCGTCAGCACGCCCGCCGCGCGAGCCGCGCCGAGTGCGGCGACGGCGTGCGCCACGGGGTGCGGACCGACGTACACCACGCCGTCGAGGTCGAGCAGCAGCGCGTCGTGCAGGTCGAGCAGCGTGGGCCCGAGCGCGTGTTCGGTGCCGGTCGTCATCCGAGCCCCTCGTCGGCGGAGCCGACGGGATCGAGCCCCGCCTCGGCCCTGGCCGCAAGGGTCGCACGCACCTGGGTCAACGCCCGGCCGTACTCGGCCCGGTCGGGGCGCATCACCGTGGCCATCGCGAGATGCTCGGCCGCCTCGGGAAACTGCCGCAGCCGCCACAGCGCGAGCCCGAGGCCGAAGCGCGCGTAGTCGTCGTCGGGGACGAGGTCGACGAGTATCCGGAACTCGCGCTCCGCCTCGGCGAACCGACCGGCGTCGAACAGCGATCGGGCCCACGCCTCACGGATCGAGGCGGCCTCGGGCTCGGCGCGCGCCGCCCAGGCGAGCAGCTCCGCTGCGGCGGCGGCGTTGCCCTGGGCCAGCAGCTCGGTCCCGCGGCGGTACCAGTCGTAGGCCTCGCCCGCCGGTGCGAGCATCCCTCCGGGGATCCGCAGCACCGGCACGCCGTCCTCGGCCTCGAGCGGCACGACCCCGTCGACCCGGCCCGGGGTGTCCGCGCGGTGGGGCTCGGGGACGGCGTCGCTCACCCGGTCATCGTGCCACGCTCTCGCTGCGCCGCAGTCGCGAGCCGCTGGACCGCCGCGGCCTCCACCTCGTAGCGCGACACCGGGCCGGCTCCAGCCCGGAAGAACCGACGGTGCACGGCGCCGACGACCTCCACCGCGTCCCCGTGCGACCAGCGCAGGACCGAGCGCCGCAGCCGCGAGGCGTAGGCCGCGCAGTCGATCGTGTCGTGCGTGGCCCGACCCCCGGGCGGACGGTCGACGACGAGCCGGAACACGACCACCGAGTCGCCGGACGGCAGCTCGCGCTCCTCGGGGTCGCCGGACAGGCGCCCTCGGAGCCGCACCTCGTTGACCGCCGCCTCGATCGCCTCGGCCGACCCGTCGAGTCCTGCTGCCCGCGCAGTTCGCCCTGCCATGTGTCCTCCTCTGCGTGCCCGCACCCGTCCGGTGCGATCCGCGTCGTACGCTCGCAAGGCACTCCCCACGGAGCGTCGCCGATCGCCCGCGGCCCCTGGGGACGACACGCGAGGAGGTTCGCCTGTGGAGGGCACCGCCGACGGAGCACCGGCACCGGTCGAGCCTCGGAGGCGACGTCTGGCTGGTGGACACCCGCATGGGCGGCTACGAGGGGATCACCGCCGGCTACCTGATCCGCGGCGAGCGACCCGCCCTCGTCGAGACGGGGGCGGCGAAGTCGGCCGGCGAGGTCGTGCGCTCGCTCGACCTGCTGGGCATCGGACCGTCCGACCTCGCGACGATCGTCGTGACGCACATCCACCTCGACCACGCAGGCGGCGTGGGCGACCTCTCGGCCGCTTTCCCGAACGCGGAGGTCGTGGTCCACGAGGCCGGTGCCCGACACCTGGTCGACCCGTCACGGCTGCTCGCCAGCGCGGCGCGCGTCTTCGGCCCGGTGCTCGACGAGCTGTTCGGCCCGCTGCTCCCCACCGAGGCCTCGCGCGTGCGCGTGCTGACGGACGGCGACCACGTCGACCTCGGCGGCGGCCGGCGGCTGGAGTCGTTCGACGCCCCCGGCCACGCGCGCCATCACGTCGGGCTCCTGGACTCCCTCACCGGTGACCTCTACACCGGCGACGCCGCCGGCGTCTGGACTCCGGAGACCGAGGACCTGCGCCCCGCGACTCCGCCGCCGGAGTTCGACCTCGAGACCGCGATCGCCTCGCTCGAGAAGATGCGCGAGCGGAACCCGACACGTCTGCTGTTCAGCCACTTCGGCCCGGTGACCGACGTCGGCACGACCCTGGACCGCTCCGTCGAGGAGCTGCGCCTCTGGGTCGAGCTGGTCCGCGAGGCCCGAGCCGACGGCCTCGACGTCGACCACGCGGTCGCACGCGTCCGCGAGCGCACCCTCGAGCGGTACGCCGTGCGCTCGCTGCCCGAGGTCGAGGCCAAGCTCGAGCTCCTGTCGAGCACCGAGGCGGACGTGCACGGCATCTGGCGCTACCTCGACCAGCAGGCGGCCCTCGAGAACGGCTGAGCCGTGCCGGTTCTTTCGGCCGGACATGACGACGGGCGCCGCTGCCACCACCCTCTGGTGGGGCAACGGCGCCCGTCGGCGTCGTGCGGAGCGTGCGACTAGCGGTCGGACTCCTCGTCGGTCTCGCCGAGCAGCTCGGCGACCTCGTCCTCGGGGTCCACGTCGGAGTCGACGTCGGGAGCGAGGAACGCGACGGCGGTGGTGTCCGTGTCGTCGTCGTCCTCGTCGTCGTCCTCGTCGTCGTCCAGCTCGGACTCCAGCGGCTCCGACCCGTCGTCGAGGCCCTCAAGCACGTCATCGTCCGAGTCGTCCTCGTCCTCATCCTCGTCCGAGGCGTCGGAGTCGTCCTCGATCTCGTCGAGCAGCACGTCGTCGTCGTCCGAGTCGTCCTCGTCCTCGTCCGAGTCGTCCTCGTCCTCGTCCGAGTCGTCCTCGTCCTCGAGGTCCTCCTCGCCGTCGAGCGTGTCGACCCAGACGATGCCGTCGAGGTCGGCGAGCCGCTCGGCCGCATCGGTCTCGTCGGCGACGTCGGCCTCGCCGGCCTTGGCGAACCACTCGCGCGCCTCGTCCTCGCGACCGGCGGCCAGCAGCGCGTCCGCGTACGCGAACTTGATCCGCGCCGACCACGACTCGGTGCTCGTGCTCGAGAAGCTCCGGGCACTGCAGCGTGACGACGGCCGCGTCGAGCTGGCCGAGGTCGCGACGCGCGCCGGAGGCGACGATGCGCATCTCGACCCGCCCATCGCGGTCGAGGCGGTCCACCTCGGGTGAGCCGGCCATGGTGATGGCCCGCTCCGGGCGGCCGAGGCCGCGCTCGCAGTCGGCCATGATCGGCCAGTAGCTGTCCGAGCCGGAGATCCGGCGCGCGGCGCGGAACTGCGCGAGCGCGTCGGCGTACTCGCCGGCGGTGTAGGCGGCCACACCGGCGGCCTCGCGCACGACGGCCAGCCGGCCGCCACGGGCGACCGCGGCCTTGGCGTGCTCCCACGCCTGGTCCGGACGGTCCTCGAGCAGGCGCTGGGTCATGACGAGGTGACGGCTCACGATCTCGGCGGCCTCGACAGACAGACCGCGCAGATCGCCGCGGATCGCCTTGTCGAGCTCCTGGCCGGTCACGTCCGCCGGAACGGCCGGGCCCTCGACGCGTGCCGGACGCTGGTCACGGCCCTGGTAGCCCTGGCCGCCGCGGTCGTCGCGACGCGGGCCACGGTTGCCGCCCTGGCCGCCACGTCCCTGGTAGCCACCCTGGCCACCACGGTCGTCGCGACGCGGACCACGGTCGCCCTGGGGGCGGTCGCCGTACGAACGCTGCGGACGGTCACCCTGGGGGCGGTCGCCGTACGAACGCTGCGAACGGTCACCCTGGGGGCGGTCGCCGTACGAACGCTGCGGACGGTCGTCGTAGGAGCGCGCCGGACGGTCGCCCTGCGGGCGGTCGCCGTACGAACGCTGGGGACGGTCGCCCTGGGGGCGGTCGCCGTACGAACGCTGGGGACGGTCGCCCTGGGGGCGGTCGCCGTACGAACGCTGGGGACGGTCGCCCTGGGGACGGTCGCCGTAGGAACGCGGGGCACGGTCGTCGCGCTGCTGGTAGCCGCCACCGGAGGGACGGTCACCCTGCGGGCGATCGCCATAGGAACGCTGGGGACGGTCACCCTGCGAGCGGTCGCCATACGAACGCTGAGGGCGGTCGCCCTGGGGGCGGTCGCCGTAGGAACGCTGAGGGCGGTCGCCCTGGGGGCGGTCGCCGTACGAACGCGGGGCACGGTCGTCGCGCTGCTGGTAGCCGCCACCGGAGGGACGGTCACCCTGCGGACGGTCGCCGTAGGAACGCTGAGGGCGGTCGCCCTGGGGGCGGTCGCCGTAGGAACGCTGAGGGCGGTCGCCCTGGGGGCGGTCGCCGTACGAACGCGGGGCACGGTCGTCGCGCTGCTGGTAGCCGCCACCGGACGGGCGGTCACCGTAGGAACGCTGCGGACGGTCGCCCTGGGGGCGGTCGCCGTACGAACGCGGGCCACGGTCGTCGCGCTGCTGGTAGCCGCCACCGGAGGGACGGTCACCGTACGAACGCTGCGGACGGTCACCCTGAGCACGGTCGCCCTGGGGGCGGTCGCTGTACGAGCGCTGCGGACGGTCACCCTGCGGGCGATCGCCGTACGAACGCGGGCCACGGTCGTCGCGCTGCTGGTAGCCGCCACCGGAGGGACGGTCACCGTACGAACGCTGCGGACGGTCGCCCTGCGGGCGGTCGCCGTACGAGCGCTGCGGACGGTCATCGCGCTGCTGGTAACCGCCGCCCGAGGGGCGGTCGCCGGAGGAACGCTGGGGACGGTCGCCCTGCGGACGATCGTCGAAACTGCGGCGCGGAGCGCGCTCGCCGCCCGAGGGACGGTCACCGTAGCCCCGGTCGTCGCGAGGGGCGTAGCCGCCACCGCTCTGACCGCCGCTGCGGGGGTAGCCGCCGCCGCTGCCGGCACCGCTGGGGCGCCCGCCGGAGGTGGGTCGGCCAGAGGTCGGACGACCGCTGCCCTTGCTGTAGCCGCCGCTCGAGGCACCGGGACGACCCTTGCCGCCCTTGCCCGCCGAGCTGCCGCTGCGCGGTCCGTTCGCCATCTGACACTCCTTCATCGCCGGCCGGAGCCGGACTTTCACGACATAAACGAAAACGAGGCCGCCCCATACGGGGCGACCTCGTCTCGAAAGAATGTCCGGCGGCGTCCTACTCTCCCACGCAGTCACCCGCGCAGTACCATCGGCTCTGAAAGGCTTAGCTTCCGGGTTCGGAATGGGACCGGGCGTTTCCCTTTCGACATGGCCGCCGAAACTCTATGGAGATGTTGATCGTTTCCCGACCGTATCTCGGGAACCGCACAGTGGACGCATAATCTAGTTTGTAAAGTGTAGTCAAGCCCTCGGCCTATTAGTACCGGTCAGCTGCATGCATTGCTGCACTTCCACCTCCGGCCTATCAACCCAGTGGTCTAGCTGGGGGCCTTACCCGGTTAACCCGGTGAGAGTCCTCATCTTGAAGCAGGCTTCCCGCTTAGATGCTTTCAGCGGTTATCCCTTCCGAACGTAGCCAACCAGCCGTGCCCTTGGCAGGACAACTGGCACACCAGAGGTTCGTCCGTCCCGGTCCTCTCGTACTAGGGACAGCCCTTCTCAAGACTCTTACGCGCACGGCGGATAGGGACCGAACTGTCTCACGACGTTCTAAACCCAGCTCGCGTACCGCTTTAATGGGCGAACAGCCCAACCCTTGGGACCTACTCCAGCCCCAGGATGCGACGAGCCGACATCGAGGTGCCAAACCATCCCGTCGATATGGACTCTTGGGGAAGATCAGCCTGTTATCCCCGGGGTACCTTTTATCCGTTGAGCGACGTCGCTTCCACATGCCGACGCCGGATCACTAGTTCCGACTTTCGTCCCTGCTCGACCCGTCGGTCTCACAGTCAAGCTCCCTTGTGCACTTGCACTCGACACCTGATTGCCAACCAGGCTGAGGGAACCTTTGAGCGCCTCCGTTACTCTTTAGGAGGCAACCGCCCCAGTTAAACTACCCACCAGGCACTGTCCCTGATCCGGATCACGGACCTAGGTTAGACAGCCAGTACGACCAGAGTGGTATTTCAAGATTGACTCCACAGAAACTGGCGTCCCTGCTTCACAGTCTCCCACCTATCCTACACAAATCGAACCGACCGCCAATACCAAGCTATAGTAAAGGTCCCGGGGTCTTTCCGTCCTGCCGCGCGTAACGAGCATCTTTACTCGTAGTGCAATTTCGCCGAGTCCACGGTTGAGACAGCGCTGAAGTCGTTACGCCATTCGTGCAGGTCGGAACTTACCCGACAAGGAATTTCGCTACCTTAGGATGGTTATAGTTACCACCGCCGTTTACTGGCGCTTAAGTTCTGAGCTTCGCACTTGCGTGCTAACCCGTCCCCTTAACGTTCCAGCACCGGGCAGGCGTCAGTCCATATACATCGTCTTGCGACTTGGCATGGACCTGTGTTTTTAGTAAACAGTCGCTTCAGCCTGGTCTCTGCGGCCGGAGCCAGCTTCAGGAGCAAGACCTGTCACCAGCCCTGGCCCCCCTTCTCCCGAAGTTACGGGGGCATTTTGCCGAGTTCCTTAACCATGGTTCACTCGATCGCCTTGGTATTCTCTACCTGATCACCTGTGTCGGTTTGGGGTACGGGCGGCTATGTCACTCGCTAGAGGCTTTTCTCGGCAGCATAGGATCACTCACTTCGCCTAATCGGCTCGGCATCAGATCTCAGGCACATGAGACGCGGATTTGCCTACGTCTCGCCCTACATCCTTACCCCGGGACTACCATCGCCCGGGTTGAGCTACCTTCCTGCGTCACCCCATCGCTTGCCTACTACTGGTTCGGGTCACGCGTCTCCAACAGGATCAGTCCGAAGACGTCCTCTGTCTTTGAGGCGTTTAGC